>MIAG01000001.1:0-590307 GCA_001829005.1 Sphingobacteriia bacterium RIFOXYC2_FULL_35_18
GAAGGAATTACAAGTATTTATTTGCTAAACTCGAACCATGTTAACCTATCAAATATACTTTTCAATAATGGAACTGCTTTATTGAGCCTAGCTTTGTTATTTATTGCTCCTTTGGTAATGTGGTACTTCATCTCCGATACAATTAAAAAAGCCAAAGAGAGCCGGTTTGCAACATCAGCGCTATCTCGAATTAAAAACGACCCCGCTATTTTTAATACACTTCTAGAAAAGCAGGATGAGATTGGAGAACTGCCTAAAAACTTAGGAATCATAATTGGAGATCAAAATGCAAAACATCGAATTGTAAAAATATGCAACCCGCATTGCGGCCCCTGTGCCAAAATGCATGTAAAACTTGAGCAATTATTGGCGCAGTTTAAAGATGTATCAGTACAAATTATATTTAATACACCTTTAAATACTAAAGACAGGCGGTATTTACCAACGAAACATTTATTAGCCATCGCCAACTCTGGCAAAGCAAATCATTCATTAAACCATGCATTAGATGACTGGTACACAGCACCGGTAAAACTGTATGATGCCTTTGCTGAAAAATACCCTGTAGACAACTTAGAAGACGAAAGACTTGATGATTGTATTAAAACTATGAGCAATTGGTGCAACCACCATAATATTTCAGCTACCCCTATTGTTTTTATTAACGGTTATAAATTACCAAAAAACTATTCAATCAATGAACTGGCGCATATTTTGAAAGATTAATATTTGCGAAGTAACTAGCTTAAAATTAATTGTTTTATTAAGTTAATCAATGCAAAGTAGTTATGCAATTTAATCGAAATATTAAACTGAATAATTGGGTCTATTCCATTTTAACTATTTTCAATATTTCCTCATATAAAACGCTTTCTGAGCTTGGTCTTGATAAATTCATATAGAATTTATCTTTTAGTTTATCGAAAATAAAGTACTGAGGTATATTCAATCCTCCTGACTCTTTCCTTTGTAAAAGATGTTCTAAAATTTCAACTTGGATTTTCTTATCTGCAATATAATGGTAGCCATTTAAATAATATTTTTTTATTATTTCTTTCCACTTCGTTGAATCCCTTCTTTCATCAATAGATAAGTAAATTTTTTTAATCTTTAAAGAGTCTAATTGTTTTTCTAATTGACTTGTATAAGCAAATTCACCAATACAAGGTGCGCACCAAGTAGCCCAAACATCAATAAAGAAAAATCGTTCTTTATGAAAATTGAAAATCTCTTTTAATGAATTATAATTTTTTAATATTATTTCTTGATGGCTATATGCTTTTTGTCGAACCATTTTTATTGAGTCATAAATGGCATTCATTTTTTTCAAGTACATAGAATTTGGGTAGTACTTAGCAAATACTATAGCATTTGCTTTATTTGACAAATTTTCATTATAAGGGGATATGATTGCTGGTAATAAAACTGAGTTTCCCCATGCGTTTTCCCTGTAAGTACTATCAAATAAAAAGAAATAATTTTCATAGATTTTCTTTAATAAAGTATCTTTTATTTTTAAATTACTTTTGATTTTTTCTGTTAAATATGTTTCATGAAACCTACTCCCTATATAAGTTTTTAATAAATACTTATCTGAAGCCCCTTGCTCTATAAATATCTTTTGAATTAAAGAATCGTAAAGATTTAGCATGGAACTTGATTTTGATCTTGCTTTTTTGTTTAAAAAATACCTAACAAGGTAACGATTCATACCTGCTTTTGTGTCAGAAAAATATAAATTATAAACTGGTGATGAAATTTTTTTCAATATTAATAATGAATCCCAAACCTTTAATTTCTGATTTAAAATTTCTTTATACTTCTCATACAATTCAAAAATATTTTCGTTACTAGATTCATTTATTATGCTGTCAATTGAAGGAAATGTTTTTGAAATAGGATTAAATCTATCTCTATAAATATTATGAGCCACATAATTTGATTTTGCTAAACTAATTTTATAACTAGGTTTGCCAGTATTTTTTAAATCTGAATCTTTTGCTATTGTAACATCAACATCAATTGTATCACCTGGATTAACAGCCAATATTGCACCTCTCTGATTATTAAAAAGTAATCTAAAAAAGATTTCTGAATTTCGATCTAATTCTATTTGCATAGTTGAATCCATATGTTTTGTTATACTACCTTCATAATATGCTAAATCCAAAAAGTAATCATTATGTATATAATTACTATATTTAATTGTATTATTATTAGATCCATGAATTCGAATATTTATTAACGATTTTTGACCAATACAGTTTGAAACTAATAGTACTCCGAATAAAAAGTAAATCAAATTGATTTTCATAAACTAACTTAAAAAGTAAAAATTTAAAAGGCTATCCTAAGATAGCCTTTTTTTTAAAAGTTTGTACAACCTGTACAAGTTCCAATACCTTCTTCGCAATTTACTGTAAGATCATTCATTATAGCTTGTGAAGACGGTTGGGCAGGGCTATTCGGCTCATTATGAGCAGTATAATGCCATTGACCTGAACCGTAAGTACAAGTGCACTCACAAAAACTGTCATGCCCACCCTTTACTTTTTTCATTTGCAAACGAGTAAGGATGTCTGAACTTTCAAAGCTCATTTTTTCGAAAGAAATTGTTTTCATTTTTTATATTTTTTTGGTTAACAATAAATGCAATTTCAAAAAGCAGAGTCTAATATTATCGGACTCAGTTTAATGAATTTTGGGTATGCCTATAGTAACCGTTCAGAACCAATACTTAACATTTTTCCCTCCTCAGAATCTAACAACTAGTTATGTACTTACAACTAATTGGTTGTTAAAGCCTCATGAATCAGGCTTCCCAGAAGAATTAACCTACAAAGCTTATGATAACTGTAATGGACTTCAAGTAAAGAAATCATTAGAAAAAAAGAGCAAACTAAGAGTAACATATATTTCAAATAGTGGAGATAATGAGGAATTATACTTTCTCATGCGTATTATTTCTTTATTTAATAAAATGTCTTCTATTCAAAGAACGATTTATTGTGGCAAGACTGATATTGAATACTTAAAGCAAATATCGAATGAAGGAATTGAATTTGTTTTAAGAGAGGAGCAACAACAACTAGAAACAGAAGTAATTCTATGTTTTGGCTCTTCGACAATTCATTTTCTGAAATCAGGTTTACCCGTAATTATAGTAGGTACATATGGACTGGGCGGTCATATCACACCTGAAAATTTCGAATTTCTGTTAAAAAAGGGGTTTATGGGAAGGCCTGGTGGTGCATATAATGAGGAGATACCTATTGAATTACTTGCTGAAGAAATACTTGAAGTGCAACATAGTAGGATATTAATAAACCAAAATAAGCAAATACAGGCACTAATAAAAAAGAATCAAATTCCCGATTACGATACTTTATATAATCATTTAGAATTGTTTAGTATTGAGTATTGGATTAGTGATATCAAAAGGAGATGGCAATTGGATATGCAGTTAGCTAGTAATATTCAAATACTTACAAATGGCAAGAAAACTTTCTTAGTTCGACAACATATAAACGATGTTATGGCATCATTTAACGAAGTAGAGGCGTTGTTTTTTAAATATCTTTTAGAAAAGAGGTCCTCTAAGGAAGCTTATAACAAAGCAGCAATTCCTATAAAAGACTTCTGGCTAATGGTATCTGTATTGTGGGATAAAAAAATAATTATTCTTTATGCTAAGAGTTAGCGATTTGGAGCTTTCAGCTCAAATGGAAGTGAGTATAATACTACCGTTGCTTACACTTTCTAGAATGCATAAAACTTGGATTCAAAACGATACCTTCTTTAGAACTGGTAATTTTGTAGAGTTAATAATTGTTACCAAGACGAAAAATAGAGCTAAAATAGAAAGTTGGATTTCTCAGGCCTTGCCTGCAAATTTATCAGTTATTTTTTTAGACTCAGTTTCAATTACAGACTGTTATCATAATGGGATTCGAAGATCGTCTTTTAATAATATTTTACTAATAACTCCTGAAAATATTGCATCGAATGTTTCATTGCTTGAATTACTCCGACTAAAAAAAAACTATTCTAATAGTTATATTTTTTCTGTGGGAGTAACTAATACTCAGAAACAGAATATGGCACAATCATTATTGCTATCTAAGGTAGATATTCAGCAGATAAAATTAGAAAACTACGTATACTCAAACACCAATCAGTTTTTTGACAGTGTTCGAGTCTTATTGGGACAGTTTGGAAAATTAGAAATTAAAAGAGATGAAGTCTGTAATAACTATTTCCCCAAAACCTTTATCAAACCTTCAATAAAACACTTTGAAAATCATACTAAAATAGAAAAAAATAAGCCTTCTGTAGATCCTGTTAATGGGCTTTCAAGTAATATAAAACTAATAAGCAATAAGTTTAAAAAGCTTATAGTTTATCCTCCACAAAAAATAAAAAATAAGCATAACATTATCTGTTTATTACAAGTTAAAAATGAAGCTCTCATCATTAAAGAAGCATTGGATCATTTTTCAGAACATTTCGACGGGATAATACTATTAGACGATGGAAGTACAGATAAAACCTTTGAAATTGCAACTACACCAAAACTACTATGTAAAGCTCAGAAGAAAAATATAAATAAAGGCTTTAATGACCTAGAGAATAGAAATCTGTTATTAGAGATGGCATTTTTCTTCAAATCTGATTGGCTCATTTTTTTAGACGCAGATGAAAGACTTCACCATAAATATGATAATTTAAAGGATATATTACAAAGAACCCAAGCAAATGTTCTTGAATTTAAATGTGTGCATTTATGGGACTCAGCCGAAAAATATCGAGTTGATATACCTGAAGGTAGTAATGGGATAATGTCTCGGTGTAGGATGTTTCGGAATAAGGGTTGGATGCAAATTTACAGTAATAGAGAAATATATTTTACTGCTGTACCTTTCTTGAAAAACACTCAATCTGTGCCAATTCTAATTTTGCATTATGGATTAATGGATAAAGAAACACGACAAAGAAAATATGATTTATATAAGTCCCAAGATAAAGAAGCGAAAAAACAGGGATATGATTATGAATATTTACTAGATGATGATCCTGCATTGGCAGATATTGAGCTTATTAAACTATCTACAGATAAAGTAATATGATGAGATACTTTAAATGTTTGTTGTACTTTTTTTTATTGCTATTTCTTACCATTTTAAAAAATGGTAAAGGGATAAGAAAAATAGAGCAATATTTGATTGATAAAATAAACAACCAAGGTATATTTCATTTGAATGTAAGTTCTATTGAATATTTATTCCCTACTAAGTTTGTTCTAGATATACTACAAGTAAATAAAATCAATAGCTTTTCAATTGAGTTGAAAGAGTTTACTATTAAAGTTTCTTCACCTTTTTCCTTACAATTCTACACTCAACAAATTAATATTTACAATAATGGTTCACTAGACATTAGCCTGCAAGATTGTAGCTGCAGAATAAGTGTTATTCCTTCTTTAGTGGGCATTAAAGTAATAATACGTAATGAAATAGGAATCAAAAAGTTCATAATAGAAACCTTGATTGCAAGAAACTTTATTGCTAAAACAGTTGCAATTAATATAAATACTGGAGGAATAGCTATACAACAAATACTATCGATTTTTCAAAGACTAAGCTTCCCTAAGCTGAAAAATATTAAGATTTCTGGTAGAAAAACTTTTCAATTACAATTTGTTTATGCATCTAATAAACCAATGAATTATTCATTTAAATATAATGAAACTGGTGTTTATGAAGTTAATAGTAAAAATATACACGAATTTAATTACTTGCAAAACAACAAAGCTCACACAATAATTGACAATAATAACAATATAAAAACATTTTTATTTAATGAAATGGACGAGGAATTCATATCCATAGTTGATATTCCTGACATAGTACTTAAAACTATTATTACAACTGAAGATCCCAATTTTTTATTTCATAATGGGTTTGATATCGACTGTTTTGGCTTTGCGTTGGCTACAAATATAGAAACCAGAAAATTAGCAAGAGGGGGCAGTACAATTACTATGCAATTGATTCGCAATCTTTATCTTGACAATAGTAAAACATTTAGTAGAAAAATGGAGGAAATTATTCTTACGTGGATTATTGAAGATCAGCTTCATGTTCCAAAAGATAAAATTCTTGAATTATATTTCAATAGAATAGAAATGGGCCCGGCTTTATATGGAATTAAAAATGCAGCTATGTTCTACTTTAATAAGCGAGTAGAAGATCTTACTTTATTAGACAGCCTCGTTTTGTCGTATATTATACCTAGACCGAAGTTCTTTTTGCCCGCTTTAATTAGCCAATCTCAAATACTTAAGAAAAATTTAAAATTACATTTAAAGAAATATGCTTTAATAATGAGTCAAAGAGAACTTATAACAAAAGATGAGTTTAAAAAAATACAGTATACTATTCAATTTTCAAAGAGATTAGGTAAGCTTGAATTATAGTTTTTATAAGGGCAAATACTATTAGCCTGTTGCCACTTCTATACAATGATTTTAGTAATATTCATAAATTTAAAAAGGGCGGAAATTTGAAAAAAATCAACCATAGAAATTCCAAAGATTTCTAAAAGATTAATTTGATCAAGAAGTTGACTAATTTGCAAGAGAAACAATTTTCTTAACTTCTTCGTATAAAATATCCTTTGAACTAGGCCTTGATAAATTCATGTAATATTTATTTTTGAACTTATCATAAAGAATATATTGAGGTATAGTTAAGCTCCCATTTTCATTCTTCTTTAATAATCTTTTTAGTATGTCGGCTTGTATGCCATTTCCTGCTAGAAAGTGACTCCCTTTTAAAATGTACTTAGTGATTGCACTTTTCCATTTACTTCTATACTAATGGTGATGGCATCTACCCCTTGCACCGAACTGCCAAATGCTTTAACAAACATGTTCTTGTTTTAATAGCACAAAATCAGCATTTGTGCTGGTATAATTATTGGTGTTTATACCTAACTTTCGCCCATGAAAAAACGGTGGCTATTATTCATTTTGTTGATTGCAATGGTGCAAGTAAATGCACAGTGGAAACCTTTTCGTTTTGCGTTTATATCAGACACACATATTGGGTCTCCTAACGGAAGTGCTGAAGAAGATTTACGCAGAACGGTAGCTGATATCAATAGCATGAATGATATTGCATTTGTTGTACTCACTGGAGATATTACCGAATTAGGAACGGATGCAGAAATTAAATTAGCCAAAGAAATACTAGCTGAATTAAAAGTACCTTATTATATCATAGCGGGCAATCATGATACTGGTTGGAGTGAGAGTGGTGGCGTTAGTTTTGGAAAAATTTTCGGCTACGATAAATTCAGTTTTAATTTCAATGGCATTCAATTTATTGGTTGCGCTTCGGGTCCTTATGTTAGAATGAGTGATGGTCATATTCCACGTGATGCAGTGAATTGGTTAGACCTAGAATTAAAAAAATTACAAACCAATCAACCCGTTGTTTTTTTAAATCATTATCCATTAGACAAAGATTTAGATAATTGGTATGAAGCAGTAGATCGTTTAAAGAACCATCGCACATTGGCCGTATTGAATGGACATTGGCATACCAATAGAAGAATGCAGTATGAAGATTTACCAGCAGTAGTGGGCAGGTCCAATCTTAGGGCCAAAGCGGCTTATGGCGGATATAATTTGGTAGACGTACGATTAGACTCTATGATTTTTGCAGAACGCACACCTGGCATTGAAACTAAAAAAGCATGGACAGGCATAGACTTAACCAAGAAAGATTTTAGCCCCAACAAAAAAAATTATCGCCCTGATTATTCCATGAACGATAGCTTTCCATCTGTAAAAGCTCGTTGGGTATATGCATCTGATGCCAATGTAATTTCAACACCTGCAGTTACTAGCAGCTTAGTCATTTTTGGAAATAGTTTAGGAAGCATAGATGCCATTTCAAAATCAACAGGAAAAAAGAAATGGTCTTATAAAACAAAGGGTGCTATTTATTCAAGCCCTGCTATTGTACAAAATAAAGTAGTAGTTGCTTCAGGTGATGGCAGTATCTATTGTTTAAATTCCAATAATGGAAAACTCATTTGGCAATTCAAAGCGGAAACTGCTGTATTAGGCTCTCCTTTAATTCATGACAACAAAGTTTATATAGGTGGAAGTGATCATCATTTTAGGTGCATCGACCTTGCCACTGGCAAACAGCGTTGGAGTTTTGGGGAGTTAGACGGACCAGTGGTGAGTACCCCTGTATTCAGTAATGGTAAAATTATTTTTGGTTCTTGGGATCGTCACTTATATGCATTAGATGCTTATACAGGAAGCCTTTCATGGAAATGGAACAATGGTTCAATGGTGCGGAATTTTGCACCCGCTTCTTGTATTCCTGTGGTGCAAGATGATATTGTATACATAGTTGCTCCCGATCGTTTTTTAACAGCCATCGATTTAAACAATGGCAATACTTTATGGAGAACAAAGGAAGTAAGTGTACGAGAATCAATTGGTATTTCTGCTGATGGTAAATGGTTGTATTGCAAAACTATGTCGGATGGATTTGCGGTATTTCCAACAGGAAGAACATTGCAAACATTGGCTTGGAAAAAAGATTTTGGCTTTGGATATGAACATGTGCCCAACATGCCTATTGAAAAAGATGGCAAAGTTTATTTTGGTACCAAGAATGGCATCGTGTATGGAATAGATCCTTATACCCGAGAAAAATTATGGCGTTACCGAATTGATAATTCAATGGTCAATACCATCAACCTTAGCAATGCCAATGAATTAGTAGCGGCTACAATGGATGGGAAAGTTACCTTACTCGATTTAAAATATTAATACTGACCCGTATTCAACATCACCAATGTGCATGCTTCTATAGCAGCAATGCCGTTTTGTTGAGCAAGTTCTTCGAGTTCCTCGTTTTCCGTTCCGGGATTAAAGATGATGCGCTTGGGATGGAGCGACAAAATAAAATCGTAGTAGGCTTTTTGCGCAGTTGGGTTTAAGTATAAAGTAACCGTATCAATATCATTGATTACCGGTGGCTCTGTTTCAATTTGCACTCCTGCAACCACAGCGGCTTTTCTTCCCACAGCCACTACTTCATGCCCATGTTTACGCAAACGCGTAACTGCTTCAAAACTATACCTGGCGGGGTTTTCAGACGCACCAAGGACCAATGTTTTTTTCATTATTCGTTCTCCTTAATCAACTGCTTATGCGAAGCATCGCAATAAGGTTTATTCATAGACATACCACAACCACAAAGCGATACTTTCTCTTTTACATCCACCGTACCATCAGGCTTATGAATATAAGATTTAGAAGTAATTACAATCGGGCCCAATGGCTTTATTAAAATATCTACACCGTCTTTTACAATTGCTTGTTCTTGTTCCATGCAATAAAGATACGAAGGCTTTATTTGATGGTGTAACGTATTCCTAAAAAACCTCGAATACCCTGATTAGGCGCAAACATATAAGTAGGATCAAAACTGAGTGCGTAGGGGTTGTCTGCGGTTGCTCTAACTTGTCCATTAGGTTGAAACTGTACTGCTTTATCAAATGGATCATTGGCCCTTGCAATCAAAAATGGGCTATACCGAGTGGGTAAAAAGTTCAAGAGATTTTTTACACCACCATACAATTCAAAACCATGCCAATAATGAAAAGTAAACTGGATATTTTGTAAGCTATACCAGGGGGAGTAAGACTGCCGTGGATCGAGCGGTCCTAACAAAGGCAAACGCATAGGACTGTAAACATTGCCCGTGTAATCAATGTCTAAATGAATGGAAGGAATACGATAAGACAAAGACCAAGTACCAGAAAATCGTTCAGTTAATATTTGTTGTTCTTTTTGTTGGTTATTGTACAATGCTACATCCATATAAGTAGCACCAATATTTAGTTTGATTCCATTGTTCAACGCAATATCTGCATTGGCAGAAACGCCTTTGCTTATGGCATGTCCTTTTAAATTGGAATAAATAATTTGATTAGGATCAGTTTCAAAGTCGCCTACAATTCGATTGTTAAAATACGTGTAGAACGCACTAAAATCAAGGGTTGTGGCAGCTGTGCCCTTTCCATAGATTTTATGGATATAATTCAAATTGATATTGAAAGATTGTTCTGGTTTGAGTTGTTCAGTCAATACTACTTTTCTAGCGCCTGATAATGCCGCATGGTCTTCTGTAAATAAATTCACTACCCTAAAACCAGTTCCCATATTCAATCGAAGGAACTGTTGATTGTTAATCGTGTACTTATAAGCAATGCGTGGCGTGAAAATATTTCCATGCGCCGAATTATAATCGTAGCGAAGCCCTACTAATAATTTGTGTTGATTGTTAAAACTAATTTCATCTTGTGCAAAAATGCCTGGTAAAATAATTCGCTGTGGGGACGTTCCCATTTTAGTGCGATCTGTTGAACCTGTTGCAGGGGTATTGTCGTTGTAATAAGTAAAACGTAATGCAGTACCTAATAAGAAATCATGCTTGCTAATTGTTTTATCCCATACCATTTGCGCAAAACCTACTTGTTGTTTGGCCATATACAAAGTATTGCCATACATGCTATTTTGATGATGGTGATTCAACGAAAAAGCAAGACTAATTTTTTCAGTAGTGGGTAACTGATAATTGCCTAATAATTCAACACGGTTGGTGTAGATGCTTTCTCCATAAACAGAATCTGTTCCTCTGAAACCTTTGTTCCAATTCATTTGCCCGCCCCAACGATCTTCATAAAAATATCTAGCAGCTAGATTCAAGGTTCTGTTTTGCTTTTGTTGAATTGACCATTTTTGAAAAAGGGAGACGCGTTGCTGCAAAGTCAAATCGGTAAATCCATCTTTATTGTTATCGATGGGATTACTGTAATTGAAATAATTAATGCCTGTTAACACGGTCGCTTTGCTCCCCACATTGCTAGTAAAACCTAAATCGGTGTTGACTTCCCCCCAAGTGGTAGCCATCATATCTGCAGATATATGAGGAGCGGTTCCTGTTTTTTTAGTGATCACATTAATGAGTCCACCAATGGCTTCACTCCCATATAAAGTAGATGCTGGTCCTTTTACTATTTCAATTCTTTCAACCATGGAAGCAGGTATACCCGATAAACCATAAACGGTAGATAAACTACTTACTATGGGCATTCCATCAATTAATACCATGGTATAAGCACCAGGTAGTCCATTGATTCTGATTTCGCCTGTATTACAAATATTACAATTGCTTTGCGGCCTTACTCCATTCACATGGAGTAGCCCTTCAAAAATATGAAAGGCAGGATTCTTCTTTAAGAAAGCAGCTGAATATACTTCAACAGGAACTGGGCTTTCCACTCTTTTCACTTCTTTTAAAGTGCCTGTAACTACTACTTCAGCCAACTCTGCTTGCATGGGTTTGAGCAAGCGAGAAGTATCGGCAGGCAGCTGTGCCATAGTGCTAAAGCTGTTGCCTATTACCAATGATATGACCGATATAATTGCCGAAAATTTCATCTTTCTGAACGTAAAAGTATAATTGTTAGACTAGCCTAACAAATTTTATTTAGATTTTCACTTATTTTTAGGGCATGCAAGTACTTTCTTATACGGAGGAGAATTACCTAAAGGGGATTTTTAAGTTGACCATTGAAATGGCCGATAAAACCGAAGCAGGTACCAATGAAATTGCAACCCACTTAGGCGTAAAGCCCGCTACGGTAAACGATATGCTGAAGAAACTGAAGGATAAAAAGCTTATTCATTACGAACGTTATGGTAAATCTTCTTTAACCAAAGAGGGTAAAAAAAGAGCTATTGAGATTGTAAGAAAGCACCGATTATGGGAAACTTTTTTACACGAGAAGTTAGCATTTAACTGGGACGAAGTGCATGAAGTTGCAGAGCAGTTAGAACATATACAAAGCAAAAAATTAATTGATAAATTAGATCAGTTTCTAAACTATCCATCAGCAGATCCACATGGTGATCTTATTCCCAATGCAAAGGGCGAGCTCAGTATTCTTCCCCGTAAAACCTTAATAGAAGAATTAGTAGGGCATCAATGTAAAATGGTAGGTGTAAAAGATAATTCAGCAGAATTCTTAAAATACGTAGATAAATTAGGCCTATCTATTAACCAACCCATCAAGGTAAAAGCAAAACAAGCTTACGATAATCAAATTGATATTGAAGTAAATGGCAAGAAGCACAGTATCAGCCCCAAGTTTGCCGAGCAGATCATTATTGTATGCCCAACTTGTAATAAAAAATAAATAAAGAAAACCTTAATCGATATTTACTTCGCCCTGTTTCATTTTATTCAATACTGTTTCATATGCTGCAGTAGAAAAACGCATAGTAGATCTTAGTTTAATGGCTTTTTCTTCCCAATTAATGGCTTCCACTTTATTGCCTGTTCTATATAGTAACCTTGCATAAGTATCTATCAATTCTGCTGATTCAAAAAACTCTAATCCTCGTTTAGCTAATAATAAGGCCTTACTTAAGTATGCAGGATTTTTAGAAAAAGTATATACATCCCATGCGCCTTCATTCAACGCATTGGCATAAAATTGTCCTCGGGGTGTAAATTGTATCATATTACGTTGTACGCCTTGAACAGGAGCGTTTTTATTTAATTTAATACGAATGCTATCGGGAATTTGAGCAAAAATTTCAGGAGGAATTCCCGAACCAGCAGTTTTGAGCAACTTTATTTGCGCCAATGAATCTTCTTTGCGAATATCTTCAGGCTTTATATTCATGAAGTAACGTTCATAAAAAGAAAATACATTACGCATATAATTAACAGTATCATTAACGCCTTTATAATAGGTAAGCATTAGTTGCATATTGGCTTTAGGCCCTTCTTCAGGTTTATCGGTAGTAAAAGTATTTTGCCTAAATGCAGCAACTTGATACGCAAAAGGGAGGTTTTTATCTTCAATTGCTTTATTGATAGACTTAAAGGTAATTCTACTATTAATGACCTGACGTTCTCTCAAAGGCATATTATACCAAGCTATCATGTAATTATCTTTTTGCTTTTCTACAAATTTTTGTGCAATAGAACCAACAATAGGTGCGCATCTCAAAACATATTGAAGAAAAGTAATAGCAGTTGCTGAATCATCAGGTGCTTTTTGTGTGAGTTCGTCAATAAGATCGGGATGAGGTTCAAATCCAATCTTTAATACTTTATCTACAAGCTTACGAATCACTACAAAATCACCAACTTTATTATAGTAATTGTGTTTCAATTCTTTAAACGAACCAGTATTCGAACGCATTTCTGCAATGGCACGTTGAATACCTTGAATATAGGGATATGCCATTGTAGAGCTTGAAGGTAATATTTGTAAAATGTTCAACTGTGCATCAAACCAAATAATACCAAAAAAATCTTTAGGTACTATATAAATAGAATTTGCTACATTCAACTCAACAGGAAAACGAGGTTGACGTATTAAAATACAATTGCTATCTATACTTTTCTTTGCAGCCACCAATCCTGCTTCGGCAACGTCATTACACTGAACACATTTTTCCGATGTAATTACCAGCATTACTAATTTATTTTCCTTATCAGCTTTTTTAGCAGCTTCTTCAAAAGTAAGTGTAGAAAAATGAGGCTGTGCAAATACACCAACTGAGCATAATGCCAAAAGGATAAAGAAATAAGACTTTAACATAGATTGATTATTGGAACATAAATATAAGGATCAATAATCAATCTCCAATCGTAGCTTATCGCGCAGTTCTCTAACCAATGGATACTGCTCAGCAATGCGTTCAAATTTTTGCTTACTGTTTAATCGCATATGCAATGGCACGTCTTCTCTTTCCCCTTCTTCTACTAAGATGGTAAAATTAATGGCTCTGTTATTGAACTGCGTTTGTAACTGATCTATCAAAACCATTTTTTCACTCTCAATAAATTTCTGTGCAGTAACTGCAGAAACGCGAACGGTAAAATGGATATCACTTTCAATTTCTAAACTGGCAATTCTGAATGTACCAACCGCAGAATGTTTTAATTGTTGTTCCAATTGAACTATGTAAGCATCCCAAAAAGCACGAAGACTTTCCTCAGTTAAAGGCATGGCTTCTTTAACTTCTTCAATTTGGTAATTACTGCCCGCTTTTTCTTTGAGTGCTTCTAATAAAGATTTCTTAGGCCCAGTTTTAATTGTACCAACGGGAGCGGGTGCAGCGGTTTGCGCAACAAACAATTTCGCACCAGCTGAAGTATTTGTATTACCGGGTTCCGCATTTATAATTGGCTGCGATGCATTGCTAGCGGGCTTCACAGCAGGTTGCCTAGAAGATACAGGTGGTGCTGGTGGTGCCAGCGACTGAATCATTTTTGTTTTAAAGGCAATGGGTCCGTCAAGTCGTTTTTTTTTAACTACAGTTCCCTTATCGGTGGTGAGTTCTATGGCTTGTTGCAAAAAGCTGAGCTTAATTAATGCAAGCTCCACGTGTAAGCGCTTATTGCGCGCCATTTTATAATTGACTTCAGTGTCGTTTAAAATATTTAATGCACTCACTAAATAGCTTAATGAGGTTTGACCAGCAACTTGAACATATTTGGCCTGCATTCCTTCTACTACTTCTAATAAAGAAGCCGACTTAGCATCTTTACATACCAGAAGATTACGAATAAATTCTGCAAAACCATTTAATACCAAATCACCTTCAAATCCTTTGCGATTAATTTGATCAAACAGCAGCATTGCTCCTGCCATATCCTGCTTTTGCATACAATCTAGCAGTTGAAAAAAATAATCCTCATCTAAAATATTTAAATGCTCAAGTGTATTTTGATAAGTAACCGTACCATTGGTAAAGCTGACAATTTTATCAAGAATACTCAATGAGTCTCGCATACAGCCCTCACTCTTTTGAGCAATTACTTGCAGTGCTGCTTTCTCTGCATTGATTTTTTCTTTGTCTACAATTTCTTGTAAGTGTTCAACCGTATCGTTGTTGGTTATTCTTTTGAAGTCAAAAATTTGACACCGACTTAAAATGGTCGGTAAAATTTTATGCTTCTCTGTAGTAGCTAAAATAAAAATAGCATAAGGAGGTGGCTCTTCCAGTGTTTTCAGAAATGCATTGAATGCACTTGAACTGAGCATATGAACCTCATCTACTATATATACTTTGTATTTTCCTGCTTGTGGAGCAAAACGTACTTGTTCTACTAGTGCGCGAATATCATCCACCGAGTTATTACTGGCCGCATCCAATTCATGAATATTCATGGAAGTACCTGCATCAAAAGATACACAACTATTACAAGTATTACAAGCTTCGCCGTCTGCTGTTTGATTGGTACAGTTAATGGTTTTAGCCAAGATACGGGCACAGGTTGTTTTACCCACTCCTCTTGGTCCGCAAAATAAAAATGCATGCGCCAACTGATTATTGCGAATGGCATTCTTTAGCGTAGTGGTAATATGTTGTTGCCCCACTACTGTATTAAAGTTTTGGGGACGATACTTACGTGCTGATACTATAAAATTATCCATAGAAATTGCTGCAATATAACTTATTTATAATCCATCTCGGGGTGCCTTTCAAAAGGATATTTTTCGTTGAATATATAACGGAAAGTAACCATTCTTCGGCTCTGCGTTCCTCCAAGGCTTTTGTAAATATTCACCATTTTAGGGTTCCAATCTCCCGCCCATCCCATTTCATATTGTTCATACCAACCTTTGCCTTGTAGATGTAACCCTGCTGCATAGATTAAGTAACTGTCTACCCCCAATGCTTGGTATTTTGGCACAACCCCAAAAGCCAATCCGGTTAATCGTTTATTGGTGCCCCTCCATTTCATCCATAATAATTGTAATTTTTGGAATAGTCCAAACTGTCCATTAAAATGTTTGAAATATTGATTTAAATCGGGAATATTAATAAACATGGCAATGGGCTCGTCTTTGTAATATGCAAACCAAACCACTCGCTCATCCATGATGGGCTTCATTTTATTAAACAGCTTCATTACCTGTTCTTTAGTAATTTCTTTAGCCTCTCCATGTTGTGCCCATGCTGCATTGTAAACAGTTGCAAAATCACCTGCATATTTATTTAGTTCACTCAACTTTACGTGCTTGGCTGAATAATCTGGCTTAGCATTAAACTTAGCATACCGTTCTGGAAATTTTTCAGGCAATGGATCGTCTACATTCATGTAATAGTAATACTGATTGTAGTAATTCTTAAAACCATATCCTTCAAACAAGGCTTCATAGTAAGCGGGATTAAATGACATCCCATACATGGGTTCTTTGTTAAAGCCCTCCACCATTAAGCCCCACCATTTATCACGATCACCAAAATTGATTGGACCATCCATGGCTTCCATACCCATTGAGCTTAACCACTCTTTGGCTGTATCAAATAATAAATTGGCTGTAGCTTGATCATTGATGCTATCAAAAAATCCAACTCCACCTGTTTTGAAATCAGTTCCTTTATTAAGGTATTTGTCATTGGTAAAGGCTGCAATTCTACCAACCAGATCTCCATTATCTGTATAGGCAACCCAACGCTTAGCTTGCCCCCATTTAAAATTTTTATTTTTTGCAGGATCAAACACTTCATTCACTTCATTGTCTAAAGCACGGATATAGCAGGGGTTTTCCGCATTCATGATTGCATTTACTGCCAAAAAATCTTTGCCTAGTTCTACATCTTTTACTTCTACTATTTGCATACCCTTTGCTTTACTTTTGAAATAATTTTTCAGCCATTTTTTGATCGTGCTTGTAAATATCTCTTCTAAAATGCAACTCACCAGATTGATCTACCCATGCAGTAAAATACACCAGAAAAACGGGGATTTTCTTTTCTAAAGTAACCCATTTTTCTTTTTCCAAATACATTAAACTATCAATGGATTTGCTGGTATAATTAGGTTGATCACGCAATAAAAATTCAGCAAATTTTTTAGGTTCCGCAATTCTTATGCAACCGTGGCTTAATCCTCTATTGGTTTGTGTAAATAAATTTCGATTTGGAGTATCGTGTAAATAAATGCTGAAATTATTCGGAAACAAAAACTTAACCCTACCCAATGCATTATTAGCACCCGGCTTTTGGCGAATTTGGGGGAGCCCTCCAATGTATTGGGTTATTTCCATATTATGCTTAGCAATATAACCTGGGTTTCTTCTGATAGCAGGTAAAATTTCATTGCGAACAATACTCTCTGGAACATTCCAGTAAGGACTAAATACTACATACTGTAAGTTGCCATTAAAAATAACAGTGTTATTGGCAGATGAACCCACAATTACATTCATTTGTAGTGCAATTTTGCCTTGTTCAAAAACACGCAATTTGAATTCTGGGATATTCACTAAAACAAACGTGCTGTCTTGTTGCGGCGGCATCCACCTAGCCCTCTCCATATTAATGAGTAACTGCTCTACTCTCTTTTTAAGTGGGATATTTAAATCGGCAATTACTTTATTCCCAATAACTCCATCTACATCAATTCCATGTCGTTCCTGAAATTTTTTAACAGCCAATACCATGGTGGTATCATATATATTATTGTTGGTGAGAGGGTCTGTTTGCAAAAAAGTTAATCGCTTTTTGATGCGTCCAATTAATTCACTACTATCACCGGTTCTCAAGGATTTTTTTAAATTAGGCAAAGAATCGAGTACTTCATTTTTTTGCATATCCAATAAACGATACAACCATTGCTCCATTCTAGGATATTGCAAACTCACCGGTGCATAATTAATAGGTATGCTCGATTTCTTTTCTATTACAGAATCAAGTAGTGCATGCAGATTCACTTTTTTTCGAGGAATATACCATCCTAAATCTGCTAAATTAATATCGGCTCCCTTGTATACTTTGGCTGCATATTTAAAAAATTGTGCAGTAAAAAGTAGTTCTGTATTTAGTACATCTTTATTTTCTCTAATGGCATTTGCAGGCTTGTTGGCATAAACCTGATACAGCCGTTGAAACTGTTTATTAAATAAACTGCTATCCGATAAACGCGTAATATGATCGTTTTGCAAATTGTAAAAATGGTGTGCTTGCTCAGATAGTCCAGTAGAATCGAACCAAGCATATTCAAAATTTCGATCAGTATAAAAATCAACCAACTGTTGCTCAAATTCTTTCACCCAACTATTTGTAGAAATAAATTGGACCAAAGAAATGCTATCTAAAAAAAGTGGATTATAGGAAGTAGCGAGAGTAATGGTACTATCTCTTGTAATTTTTTTCTTTGCTGAACCCGAATTACAAGAAAAAGAAAGAAATACCAGAATACCCAAATAACATACCAACTGATTACGCATGCTGCTAAGGTACAAATTGTAAGAGGATTATCTATGTTGTAAAAGCACAGCAGCTGCAATTCCAGCAGTTTCAGTTCTGAGTCGAGTATTTCCTAAACCAATCATGGAAGCCCCAGCTTTAGCGGCCATTTCAATTTCGCTTGGGGTAAAATCCCCCTCTGGACCAATGAGCAACAAAGTATTTACAGACTGGTCAATCGATTGAATGGATTTTTTCTCGCCAGGCTCACAATGTGCTAAAAGTAGTTGGCCATTATGCGGTTGTTGAATCAGTTGTTTAAACTGAATAGGGTCGTGTAAAACAGGCTTATACGTTTGTTGACTTTGCAACATAGCCGATACCAAAATTTGTTCCCAACGTTCTTTTTTAAAATGGGTTCGCTCAGTTCTGTCTGCAATTAAAGGATAGAATGCACTAATACCAATTTCTGTGGCTTTCTCTAGAAACCATTCCATTCTAGCTGCATTTTTTACAAAAGAAATAGCAATACTGTTTTGAGGATTGGGTGAAGGCATTTGTTCAAAAGCAGACAATTGAACAACCGTCTTTTTTTTATCAGCAGTAACTATTTCACCTAAACATTTTAAACCAAGACCATTGGTTAATGCAATGGTAGTTCCTGTTTTCATTCTCAAAACAATACTACAGTGCTTACTAGACTCCTCAGAAAGCGTGAACAAACCTGGGTTTGGTGGCAATAGTGCTTCGTAAAAAAAAGGAATAGACATAAGGATTTTACTAGAAAGGTTGATCATTGTCTATGCCTTCATCAAAATCAGCAGAGTTATTCATCTTACTTCCTTTTTGAATAAAGAATGCTGTTTCTCCATTTCCCTGAGAGGCGGCAGTTGGGCCTACTGATTTCCAATTACTAGGACCAGATTCTGCTTCCATATCTTCAAATTTCTGAATCTCTAATTTCGCACGAAGTTTAATGGTTTCCAAAGAACCATTTCTATGCTTGGCAATTCGAATATGGGTTTCACCGCTTATGCTTTCGCCCATTTCATTGTTGTTTACTTCGTAATATTCAGGACGATAAATAAACATTACCATATCCGCATCTTGTTCAATGGCTCCCGATTCACGAAGGTCACTCAACTGAGGCATTTTACTTTCCTTTCTGGTTTCGACAGCACGGCTTAACTGACTCAGTGCAATAATAGGCACTTTTAATTCCTTGGCCAGCGATTTTAAATTACGAGAGATATTACTGATTTCTTGCTCACGATTGCCTCCTCTATCGTTACTTCCACTCATCAATTGCAAATAGTCAATAATGATAATACCCACATTGTGCTTGTTCACCATTCTACGGGCTTTTGCACGAAACTCAAAGATATTTAAGGCAGCCGTATCATCAATATACAAAGGTGCATTCTCTAATTTCTTAATCCCTTTACTATGCAATTGCTGGTACTCATAGTCTTCCAATTTACCACGACTAATTTTTTCCATTTTGATTTCACTTTCCGCACTTAAAATACGCTGCACCAATTGCGCAGCACTCATTTCAAGGGAGAAGAAACCAACTCCTACAGGTTTAGTTGGATGCAAAGCAGCATTACGAGCGAGGTTCAGGGCAAAAGCTGTTTTACCTACTGATGGACGCGCAGCCAAAATAATTAAATCGGTAGGCTGCCAACCATAAGTTACTCGATCTAATGAAGCAAAGCCACTAGGTACCCCAGAAATCTCATCTGTTTTAGTTCTTAGTTCATCAATACGAGTGATGGCCTCAATTAAAACACCTCCTATATCTTCAAAGTTTTTCTTTAAATAGTTATTGGTGATATTGAACATTTTGGTTTCTGATTCATCTAATAAATCAAAAACATCTGTACCTTCTTCATAAGCATCTCCAATAATTTCACCACTAATTTTAATCAATTCACGTTGAATAAATTTTTGCAGTACTATACGAGCATGGGCATCAATATTCGCAGTAGAAACTACTGAGTTGGTGAGCTTGGTAACAAAATAAGGCCCCCCAATCAAATCTAATTTTTCCTGCATTTTCAATTCTTCCACCACCGTCAAAATATCTATTGGTATAGATTTTTGTTGCAGGCTTTGCATAGCCAAGAAAATATATTGGTGTGCGTCTACATAAAAACACTCAGGCTTAATAATTTCCGATACCGTATCAAAAGCACTTTTCTCTAACATCAATGCACCCAAAATAGCTTCCTCTAATTCCTTTGCTTGAGGGGGTACTTTACCATATACCATAGTGCTTAGATCTATAGCTGGCTTTCTTCTTTTTCTGTCTTTATTTAAACTAGTAATCTCCATGCTCAATTTTGCTTATTCTTTTAAAAACTCCAGATGATTCCTCCAAACCAGTGTTACCGAATTGTTAACAGCTGAGTAAGGGGGAGCGAATATAATGGTATGGAATTGGTACTGGAAATTTTTTTGGGCTCTATTTATTCCACAGCTAATTCCCTGCTTATCCACAGCAATTACCCGTCTATTCACACAAAGTACTAAGCTTATCCCCCATTTTCAAAAGTTTTCCTCTATTATTTGGAGAAATTAACATTCCTTGGTTAACAAAGAAAATTCAGAAAAATAGGGCTGGTTTCAAGGGAATAAACTAAGTATAAAGACAAATGGCTAAAACTTAGTCTACCTTTATAACCTATGATACAAGTATACAATTACGATACAGTAAGTGAAGCCTTAAACGACTTAGCAAAGCGGGGCTTTACACACGACTTCAATATACATGAAGATGCAGATTGTTTAATATGCACCAATACAATGACACAGCTATCTCCCGAAGAGTTTGAAATTGTAGAAACCTATCGTTTTGAAGGAGATACTGATCCTGCAGACGAAATGATTGTATTTGCCATTTCTTCTATAAAGCACAACTTGAAAGGAACGCTATTAAATGCATATGGCATATATGCGGATGGGGCTACTTCCAAAATTGTAGCTAAGCTAGAAAAAAATGCATCTCCTGCAAAACCAATTAATCGTGCCGAATATTTAAAAAAATTAAGCCGTGAACACCACCATGGATTACTACTGGCCTGGAAAATAAAGACAGGTTTTTCTAAAAAAATACCAGCTGAACGTATAAAAAAATATACTGATTGGTTTTATACAGCACATTTGAAACGACATTTTCAAGAGGAAGAAAAGTACGTATTTCCCATATTAGGTAATGACAATATTTTAATACAAAAAGCAATTCAAGAACATCAACAACTTGCTCAACTTTTTAACGAAACAGATAATTTAGAAATGGCATTAAAACAAATAGCCATTGATTTGGTAAACCATATTCGATTTGAAGAGCGGATTCTTTTTAATCAAATTCAAGCAAAAGCAACACCAGAACAAATTACCATGACAGAAGCATTACATACGAGTGAATCCTTTATTGACAATACAACCGATCCATTTTGGAACTAAATACAAAAAAGAAAATCATTGTTGTGGGGGGTGGTTTTGCAGGAGTACAACTCATTAAAAATTTAGATAAGAAGCTATTTGATATATTATTAATTGATAAAATTAATCACCATCAATTTCAACCACTATTTTATCAGGTAGCAGCTTCCCAGTTAGAACCAGCAAGCATTTCCTTCCCTTTAAGAAATATTTTTAAATACAAGAAAAACCTTCAAATCCGTTTAGCAGAACTACTTTCAATAAATAGTTCAGCTAATACAATTGAAACTTCAATTGGGGTATTCCATTATGATTTTTTAGTACTTGCAGTTGGCTGTACCACCAACTTTTTCGGGAACGAAACAATAAGGCAGCACAGTTTTACTTTGAAAACAACTAATGATGCAATAGAAATTCGAAATCATATCCTTCAAACCTTTGAAGACATTATTTCTGCAGAAGAAAAAGACAAAGCTGCTTTATTAAATTTAACCATTGTGGGCGCAGGACCAACAGGGGTTGAATTAGCTGGAGCATTTGCAGAAATAAAAAAAGATATCTTACCTAAAGATTATCCAGGAATCAACTTTGGGCAATTCAGTATCAACTTAATAGAGGGCAGTAAGGATACATTAAATAGCATGAGTGAACTTGCAAAAAAGACTTCTAGAAAATACCTAGAAGAAATGGGCGTTCACATCATTACAGAAACATTTGTCAAAAATTATGATGGGCTTACACTTGAATTAAGTAATGGAAATACACTGCAATCAAAAACAGTTATTTGGGCAGCGGGGGTAATTGGTAACAAAATAATTGGACTGCCTTCAACCGCTATGAAACAAGGAAATAGAATAGCAGTTAACAGAACCAATTTAGTTGATGGCAGTCAAAATATTTATGCAATTGGAGATATTGCTTTAATGGAAACACCCAAGTACCCAAAAGGTCATCCACAATTAGCCAATGTAGCAATCAATCAAGCCAAGAACTTGGCAAAAAATCTGAAGCGCCAAGCGAATAATACTCCTCAAAAAGAATTTGAGTATACAGACCTCGGATCTATGGCCACCATTGGTCGGAACAAAGCAGTAGTAGATTTACCCTTTTACCATTTCAAAGGATATTTTGCTTGGTTAGTTTGGATGTTCTTACACTTGATGCTCATTTTAAGCGTAAGAAACAAACTCATCATTTTTATTAATTGGGTTTGGGCTTATTTTACCAAAGACACATCTCTCAGGTTAATTTTAAAACAAAAGAATACCTGAGTCAACTTCTTACTCTTTTCGCTTTTGATTAATTGTAAACTGCGGAGTTAGTGGGTCTACATTAATTAATTGAAGCGATTTAACCATATGCAAAGTGCCATTTTTATACTTTAAAAAATGAGGTGTTTTTAAGTGCAATTCATATGCGGCTTTACTGGCATATACTTCTAAAATGGTAAAATGAGTGGGGCGCGAAACTTCAGACATTGGATAAATGGTGAGCACCCCGGGTTCTTTTTTTAGTGCTTGCTCCACGCCTTCTTTTAAAAAAGATTTGTACTCAGTTAAATAAGCAGAATCAACTTCCAATACTGCTAGTCTAGTGATGGTTTCTTTAGATTGAGCATTTGCTTGTTGAAAAGCTAGTAATATGATAAGCACTAGGAGAATTGATTTAAAAAAAGTGTTTACCTGCTTCATTTTGAAATGATTGATGATTTTGCAAAAATCGTACATAAAGCCCAATCTCGCTCACTTACGCCGAATACCTTAAATTCGCATTTTTAACCATCGTCGCTTTACTATGACTATCAGTTACAATTGGCTTTGTGAATATTTACCAGATGCAATAGAACCTGCTCAATTGTCTAAAATCCTTACTTCTATTGGTTTAGAAGTAGAGAGTTTGGAGCAATATGAGAAAATTAAGGGCGGATTAGCGGGAGTGGTAATTGGAGAGGTATTGACTTGTGAGCAGCACCCCAATGCAGATAAACTAAAGTTGACTACTATCAATATTGGTAAAGAAGTACCATTGAAAGTAGTTTGTGGCGCAGCCAATGTAGCAGCATTGCAAAAAGTAGCTGTGGCAACGGTGGGAGCAACCATCTATCCAATGACAGGCGAACCCATGACCATGAAAGCCGCTAAAATTAGGGGCGAAGAAAGCCAGGGGATGATATGCGCAGAAGATGAATTGGGATTGGGTTACAGCCATGATGGTATTATGGTATTGCCGAACCACTTAACACCAGGCACCCCTGCTGCAGAATACTTTAAACCTTATTCAGATTATATTTTTGAAATTGGACTTACGCCTAATCGAATGGATGCCATGAGTCATTTAGGCGTTGCCCGTGATGTGGCTGCTTACTTAACGCACCATCAAAAAGAAACCCGCGTTAAGCAACCTTATGCCAATGGATTTAAAGCCGATAACAATGATGCACCCATAAAAGTAACCGTTGAAAATACCAATGATTGCCCAAGGTATGCAGGGGTAACTATTTCAGGTGTTACCGTTGCACCTTCCCCTGAATGGCTGGTGAATAAGTTGACTGCTATTGGGGTAAGAAGCATTAATAATATTGTAGACGTTACCAATTATATTTTACACGAAACAGGCCAACCCTTACACGCTTTCGATTTGAAAGCCGTTACAGGCAATGAAATCATTGTAAAGAATGTGGCCACCGGAACAAAGTTTACTACCCTTGACGATAAAGAAAGAAGTTTACATGCAGAAGATTTGATGATTTGCAATGCCAACGAAAGTATGTGTATTGCAGGTGTATTTGGCGGAAGCAAGAGTGGTGTAAACAATGAAACTAAGGCCATCTTTTTAGAGAGTGCATGTTTTCATTCAACTACCATTCGCAAAACATCTATGCGCCATGGTTTAAGAACCGATGCAGCAACTCGTTTTGAAAAGGGGATTGATATCTCTAATACGGCCAATGTGCTTAAACGTGCAGCGCTCTTAATTAAGGAAGTAGCAGGCGGAACCATTTCTTGTGACCTTATAGATGTTTACCCTAACCCTAAACCAAAAACAACGGTAACCATTAAGAATCACTATCTCAAAAAATTAAGTGGCAAGAATTATCATGCCGATAAAGTGAAGCGAATTTTAACTTCATTGGGTTTTGAAATAGCCAAAGAGGGATTAGACGAGCTAATGGTAGAAGTACCCTACAGCAAGCCAGACATCAGCATTCCAGCCGATTTAGTAGAAGAAATTTTACGCATAGATGGTTTAGACAATGTAGACATTCCGACCATGATCAGCATCAGCCCTTCAGTAGAAAAACTGGGCATCAAAGAAAACTTAAAAGAAAAAATTGCCCATTTCTTAGTAGGTAAAGGGTACACAGAAATATTAACCAATTCAATTACGAATAGTAAATATTTTGACGAAGCACATTCTAGTAATGTGGTTAAAATGATGAATAATTTGAGCGCAGAATTAGACGTGATGCGCCCATCTATGTTAGAGAGTGGATTAGAAACTATTGCTTACAATGTGAATAGAAGAAATACCAATTTGCAGTTATTTGAATTTGGTAAAACTTATTTAGTAGACGGCGAAGGCTTTAAAGAAGAAGAACATTTTTGCATTTTCGCAACAGGTAATAGTGCGGAACAAGGTTGGAGAAACAAAACAACTCCTATAGATTTTTATAGCATGAAAGGATTGGCTACTGCTGTATTACAGTGGTGTGGCCTACAACATATTAGCATGGAAGAATTGGCTGAAACGGATGATACCGTTGCTATTTACGCTAATAAACAAATGTTGGGAACCTTACAAATGGTAGGCAAAAACAAATTGAATCAATTTGATTTAAAGCAGCCCGTTTATATGCTTGATCTTCCTTTCGCCAATTTGGTAAAAGCGGTACAGAAAATAAAAGTAGTGTACAAGGAAGTGAATAAGTTTCCAGCTGTACAAAGAGACTTAGCATTGGTGGTAAACAAACAAACCCGTTACGAGCAAATTGAAAAAGCAGTGCAAGGGCTTAAAATAAATAAGCTGCAACAGATGAATTTGTTTGATGTGTTCGAAAGCGATAAACTCGGTGCCGATAAAAAATCAATGGCAGTTAACTTCACTTTTTCCGACGATACAAAAACACTCACTGATAACGAGATTGATGCAATGATGAATAAATTGATCAAGTGTTTTGAAAAGGAAATAAATGCTGAAATCAGAAAATAACGCCTAATTTTCTACTATGGCTGTATTGAATGAACATATTACTGAACTGCAAGAAAAACTGCAGGTACTGTTGAAAGCCTATCGCCAGGTTCAAAAAGAGAACCAACGACTTGAAAAAGAGTTGAGCACCATTCAACAGTTGCAAGCGAGTAATACAGCTGCTTTATCTGTATTGGAACAAAAATTGGCAGCAGCCAGAATGAGTTCAGGCAGCTGGGATCCCGAAGAAAAACTCAAATTGCAAAAACAAATCGATACCTATCTTAAAGAAATAGATAAATGCCTGGCGTTGCTGCACGCTTAATACCATGTCTGAATTAATACCTGTAAATATTGTTGTTGCCGACCGGAACTACCGATTAAAAATTGAAGCGGAAGACGAAGAAATGGTGCGCAAGACTGCCCAAACCATCAACGAAAAAATAGCCCAATTCAAAACAGATTTTGCAGGCAAAGACACCCAAGACTACTTAGCCATGGTACTGCTTTGGTTTGCAACCGAGCAAAAAGACAATGCCAAACTGGCTTTATTGGCCGATGAAACCGCCAAACAAATTAAAGAACTGGCACAATCCATTGATAAAGCATTGGAAGATCACCCCTAATTTATTGCTGTACTCAAAAATCTCCTATCTTCTTGTTATCTTCGTAGCAAGTCAATTACTTATTATATATAAATGAGATTTGATCTGTTAAATAGAATTGTGAACGTTTTAAACCCTTGCCAAGAACATGGATCCAATAATTATTTCCATCATATCAGCTGTAGTAGCCCTAGTAGCGGGTGTTGTAGCGGGTAAAGTCATTTTTGCAAAAAACACCCAAAAACAAGTAGAAGACGCCGAATTACAGGCACAAACCATTTTAAAAGAAGCTGAACTAAGAGCAGAAACCATTAAAAAGGAGAAGCAATTAGAGGCAAAAGAAAGGTTTGTACAATTAAAATCGGAGTACGAGCGCGATGTAAATGAGCGCAATCGCAAGATTGGCGAAGTAGAAAATCGCATCAAGCAAAAAGAAATTACCATTAACCAAAAGGAAGCCAGCATTGAAAAGCAGGTGAAAGAAAACGACGCCATCAAAGAAAACTTGAACCGTCAGATTGAGTTGGTTAATATCAAAAGAACAGAATTAGAAAAGCACCAAGAAGAGCATATCCGCCGATTAGAAAAAGTGGCTGGCTTAACTGCTGAGGACGCTAAAGCCCAGTTAATTGAAAGCTTAAAGCAGGAAGCGCACACACAGGCTTTGTCATTGCAACAAGAAATTATTGAAGACGCCAAACAAAAAGCCAATAAAGAAGCTCGCAAGATTGTTATTCAGTCTATACAACGTACCGCTGCAGAGCATACTATTGAAAATACCGTTACCGTTTTCAACTTAGAAACCGACGAAATAAAAGGTCAAATCATTGGTAGAGAAGGTCGTAATATCCGCGCCATTGAAGCCGCTACTGGAGTTGATTTAATTGTGGATGATACGCCGGAAGCCATTATACTCAGCAGTTTTGATCCACTTAGAAGAGAAATTGCCCGATTGAGTTTACAGCGCTTGGTATCCGATGGACGTATTCACCCAGCACGTATTGAAGAAGTGGTAGAGAAAACCCGTCGTCAATTAGAAGACCAGGTAATGGAAATTGGAGAGCGCACTGTGATTGAAATGGGCATCCATGGTTTACACAAAGAGCTAATTAGAATTGTAGGTAAAATGCGTTTCCGTTCTTCTTACGGCCAAAACCTATTGATGCATAGCCGTGAAACAGCCAATTTATGTGGGATTATGGCCTCCGAGTTAGGCATGAACCCTAAACTGGCTAAAAGAGCGGGATTATTGCACGATATAGGCAAGGTTCCTGATGAAGAAACCGAATTGAGTCACGCATTATTAGGGGCTAAATTGGCCGAGAAATATGGCGAAAACCCTGCGGTTGTAAACGCAATTGGGGCTCACCACGATGAAATGGAAATGTTGTACGTGATTTCTCCGATTGTTCAGGCTTGTGATGCCATCAGTGGTGCAAGACCTGGTGCTAGAAGGGAAATTATGCAGCAATACCTGCAAAGAATTAAAGATTTAGAGAACCTAGCATTGGCTTACCAAGGGGTAGAAAAAGCGTATGCAATTCAAGCAGGACGTGAGTTACGCGTGATTGTAGAAGCAGATAAAGTAAGCGATGTAGACAGCGATAAACTCAGTTTTGAAATAGCACAAAAAATACAAACAGAAATGACCTATCCAGGTCAAATTAGGGTGACGGTAATTAGGGAAAAGAGGGCTGTAAACGTAGCTCGATAGAAAATTCATGAAAATTTGCATTTTTTAAAATATTCCCATTACCTTTGCCGTCCGATAAAAATAAATGTTATGCAGGCAGCAGTACAGTTTGTTCACGAACAATTGACCACGAAAAGAGAATTACCTAGCTTCAAAGCTGGTGATAATATTACCGTTAACTATAAGATTGTAGAGGGTGGTAAAGAGCGTATCCAGTCTTTCCGCGGAGATGTTATTAAACTACAAGGTGTAGGAGCTACTGCTTCATTTACCGTACGTAAAATCTCTGATGGTGTAGGTGTTGAGCGTTTGTTCCCCATCCAATCTCCAAATATTGAGTCAGTTATCTTAAACAAAAAAGGTAAAGTACGTCGTGCGAAGTTGTTTTACCTACGTGAAAGAAGCGGTAAAAGTGCTCGTATTAAAGAAAAACGTTTCTAGTAGAACGATAAATTATATAAAAAAGCGTCCCGAATTATCGAGGCGCTTTTTTTATTGGGTTTGTGGTACAGTTTTGCCTTAACTTTACGGCATTAAATAATATACTATGGGAAGTTTAGGTTTTCAGGAATTACTGATCATTGGTATCGTAGTCCTAGTTTTATTTGGTGGAAGAAAAATTCCTGAGTTCATGAGAGGTCTTGGTAAAGGTATCCGTGAATTTAACGACGCCAAGAACAACGTGAAGAAAGAATTAGAAGAAGGCATTAAAGAAAAAGACAGCACAACCGCGTAATGTTTGGTTTTACTACAATCAAAGCATTTCATACAGCATTGCAAAACGGCCAAACCACTTGTGTGGAGGCCGTTCTTTTTTATACTAAGGCCATCGCTGAACATGCACACTTAAATGCATTTTTGGAAGTGTATGAAACCGAAGCAGTAGAAAGAGCAATGCAGTTAGATGCAGCAGCAGCCAGTGGAGCGCTGACTGGTCCATTACACGGTGTGGTAGTGGGGCTAAAAGATGTGATTGCCCATAAAGGGCATACATTAACTGCGAGCTCAAAAATGTTGGGCAATTTTGAATCCGTTTACAACGCCACTGTTACCGAAAAATTATTAGCCGCGGGAGCCATTATTATTGGTCGTCAAAACTGCGATGAATTTGCCATGGGCAGCAGCAATGAAAATTCTGCATTCGGTCCGGTGCTCAATGCAGCCGATAACAATAAAGTTTCCGGAGGCTCATCGGGGGGATCGGCAGTTGCCGTGCAAGCAGGGCTCTGCATGATTAGTTTGGGCAGCGATACAGGCGGCTCTGTAAGACAACCAGCAGATTTTTGTGGCGTAGTGGGAATTAAACCCAGCTACGGAAGAATTTCGAGATATGGGTTGATTGCGTATGCTTCTTCCTTTGATCAGATTGGAATTTTTTCTACCACAGTTGAAGATGCCGCATTGGTATTGGAAGTAATTGCGGGTGCCGATGAATATGATAGTACGGTTTCTCAACGACCAGTAGAACCCTATAGCCAAGCAGTTGCGAGTGGAATGTCTATTGCTGCGAGCGAATCAGACAGCAGTGCAAAAAAATATAAACTAGCTTATTTTAAAGAAGCACTGTATCATCCTTCCTTAGACCCAGCAATACAAGCACAAATATTGTCATTCATACAAAGCATGCAAGCAGCAGGGCATACAGTTGAACCGATTGATTTTAATTTATTGGAATACGTAGTGCCCACTTATTATGTATTAACTACTGCAGAAGCATCTAGCAATTTATCTAGATACGATGGAGTTCGCTTTGGTCATAGAACCAATAAAGAAGGAATTGATTTAACCGAAATGTACAAAGCTTCTCGCTCTGAGGGGTTTGGAGAAGAAGTAAAAAGAAGAATATTACTTGGAACATTTGTATTGAGTGAAGGATTTTTTGACGCTTATTTTACCAAAGCACAACAAGTTCGTCAATTGTTGAAACAACGTACTGATGCCATTTTCAGCGAATACGATGCCATCCTATCTCCAACTGTTCCAGCAACCGCATTTGCTATTGGCGCAAAATCGGATGACCCCATTGAAATGTTCTTAGCAGATATTTACACGGTGTATCCCAATTTAGTTGGTATACCCGCTATTTCCATTCCATTGTTTACACATCCCAATGGAATGCCCTTTGGTTTGCAACTCATGACGCGTTCTTTTGATGAAATGAATCTATTACAATTGAGTGCTCAATTGATGAAGCTTAAATCATGAAAAAGGGCAGTTATAATCCACCAATAAAAAATCTATTGCGCATCTATGTGCAAGCAATATTATTAGGATTGTGCATGCTTCCAACCATTAGTACTCATGCACAAAAAGACAGCACGACCGATAAATTTGGATTTAAGTCTTTATTCAAAAATAAGTTTGATGCATCCAAGCCTTATGCCGCACAACTCAATCCCAGAGCGGTTTCCTTTGTGCAAGAATATATGCGTAAGCATACCAAATCTTTAGAAAAAATGAAGCAATGGGGCAAGCCCTATTTTGATTTGTACGATGCAGTATTGGCGCAATATGGCATTCCTAAAGAAATGAAATACCTCAGCGTTATCGAAAGTAATTTAGGTGCAGGAGTAGTTTCCTGGGCAGGTGCAGCAGGCCCTTGGCAAATCATGGACTTTGAGGCAAAGCGTTTTGGATTAAGTGTGCGCAATCCAGACGAACGCATGGATTACAACAAGAGCACCCATGTGGCAGCTAAAATTATGCGCGAATTATTTGCGCAGTTTAACGATTGGCTCTTAGTCGTAGCAGGCTACAACGGAGGCGCAGGAAGGGTTAAGCAAGCTATACGCAAAACCGGCAGTAGAGATTTTTGGCAATTACAATATCATTTACCAGAAGAAACTCGCAATCATGTAAAAAAATTTATTGCAACGCATTATGTAATGGAAGGTGGTGGTGGATGGACAACCATGACCGCAGCGGAAACCAAATACCAGAAAGAGAATACGCCACAAAACGGAAATACTTCTTTATTAAGTGCAGAAGAATTGGCCAACTCTACAGAAATCAAAATTACTGGCAGGTATCAATCATTGGTGATTGCCAACGAGCTTAGTTTAGACATTCAACAGTTTAATAAATGGAACCCCGGATTTGAAAAAGCTTTGTCTGCAGGAAAAGAATATTCCATGCGCTTACCAAAAGATAAGGCACCATTATTTGAAGTAAAAAAACAAGCCCTGCTAGCCGCATCTTTGCGGGCATTATTACAGAACTTTTAATAAGGTTTTTTTAGTTCACTGCTTTGTCTGCACAACAACTGCTGGCAAATGCATCTGGCTTGGCTTTGAAGGCAAAACCCATTCCCAATATATATCCCATTGCTTCACGCAATGCATCATTGCTTTTAAACATGGGGTTGGTATTGATGTCGGCATGCACTTCCATTTCAATATGATGCTCAATAAACAAAGGGCAAAGTTCGTAGGCAATTTCAATGCTCTTGGCCACTTCGGTAAGCATTCTTTCTTTTAAATGATACCGCTGTTTGGTTTTTTCGTTGTGGATGTACATAAAGCCACCACTGTGTTCGCGCAAGAATACAATCACAGTTGCAAACTCGGTGTCTTCTCCTTTAACCTGGCTGTCGGTGCCAATACAAACTTTTAGTTTAGTGCCATTTGCGGTTTCTCTTTTGATGGCTTCTTCTACCGCATCTTTAATAGGTAATACGATGTTTTCTCCATTGAATTTTCTCCAACGCATAAAATAGGGTTTTCTGAAGTTACCAACTAAAAGCCCTTATTACCGCAAATCCATATCATCTTATTATTAACAGTGGTGGATAATGCCTCAAATGGTAACTTTGCCCCTATCATGAAATTACTGCTACAATACCTCAAACCTTATAAATGGCTGATTGGTCTGGCATTGCTATTGGCGGCCATCAACCAGAGTTTCAGCATGCTCGATCCATACTTTTTTGGAAAGCTATTAGACCAATATGGAATGCATCCTTTGCAAACCGGTTACTTTAATGAACAAAAACAATTTGTTGCAACAGGCACTCGAACCGAATCTGAATTTATTTGGGGCGTATTGGGCTTTTTAGGCATATTGATTAGTGTAGCAATGATCTCAAGAATTGCTAAAGCTTTTCAAGATTATATGAGCAATGTTATTGTTCAAAAATTTGGTGCTAAAATTTTTACGGATGGATTAAAGCATTCGATGCAGTTGCCTTATCAAGAATTTGAAGATCAAAGAAGTGGCGAAACCTTGTCTATTCTTTCTAAAGTAAGAACTGATACAGAAAAATTTATCATCGCATTTATTAATGTGCTCTTTAGCATTTTAGTAGGTATTGTATTTATTTCTGTTTACTCATTCCGATTGCATTGGAGCATCATGCCCATTTATGCAGTGGGGATTGTATTTCTTTCTTTGCTTACCAGCTTTTTAAGTAAGCGCATTAAAGCCATACAAAAAGATATTGTAAAAGAGACCACTACTCTAGCGGGCACAACCACAGAGAGTTTGCGCAATATAGAGTTGGTGAAAAGTTTGGGATTAACCGAACAAGAAATTAGCCGACTCAATAAAAACACTTACAAAATTTTAGGGCTAGAATTAAGAAAAGTAAAAAGTATTCGATCACTCAGTTTTGTGCAAGGCACATTTGTAAACTTACTCAGACAAATTATTATGTTCACTTTATTGTGGTTGGTATTTCAAGGAAAGCTAACAGCAGGAGAAGTGATGACATTAACATTTTACTCTTTCTTTATTTTTGGACCATTGCAAGAAATTGGCAATATCATTTTAAGTTATCGCGAAGCTGAAGCATCCTTGAATAATTTTCACAAGTTGATGCAAAAGCCATCAGAACCTAAGCCTGCCAGTCCTAAAGCTATTGGCCCAATTAGCCATTTAGCATTCAATGATATTCGTTTTAAACACCAAACTGCAGGATTCTACGCTTTGGATGGAATATCCTTTCAGGCAAAAAAAGGAGAAACCATTGCTTTTGTAGGACCATCCGGTGCGGGCAAGAGTACCTTGGTTAAATTATTAGTAGGCTTATACCATACCCAAGAGGGATCCGTGGATTACAATGGCATACATGGCCATGAGATTGATATGGAAGAACTCCGCAATCAAATTGGCTTTGTAACCCAAGACACTCAATTGTTTGCGGGTACCTTAAAAGAGAACTTATTGTTTGTGGCGCCCAATGCCACTGATGAAGAAATAAAAGCCGCATTACATAAAGCCAGCTGCGATAACCTATTGGCCAAAGCCAACGATGGCATTGATTCATTAATTGGCGAAAGCGGATTAAAATTAAGTGGAGGCGAAAAACAACGTTTATCCATTGCCCGAGCCTTAATTAGGCAACCCAAACTCTTGATTTTTGATGAAGCCACATCGGCCTTAGATAGTATTACCGAAGAGGAAATTACCAATACTATCCGTTCTATTTCTGCTTTAAAAGAGCAAATCACCATCATGATTGCCCATCGCTTAAGTACCATCATGCATGCCGACCGCATTTATGTACTAGAAAAGGGCAAAGTGGTAGAAACTGGAAGCCATGCCGAGTTACTAACTGAAAAAGGATTGTATTACGCCATGTGGCGCCAACAAATTGGAGAAAGGAAGGGATAGGTTATTGGCCTAAGCTTGAAAAAAAGCCAACCACCTTCTAGTGCAATCCCCCCCCGGAAACTTCACTGGTCAGTGGCTGGCTAGATTGTCAAAATCTGACACTAAATAAACGATTATAATCCCCCTAACTAATAATAAAGGTTAAGTAACCAGTAAACAAATAGGTTATTTCCTATATTTTGCAGAAGATTTCGACCAATTCCTGCAATCAAATGAAAAAACTGCTTGTTTTATTAATAGGGCTACTTGTTTCAGGTTCCGTGTTTTCCGAGGAGATTGATAGCGTATTAATACTCAAGAACTCACCGTTTTTTACTGATTTGATTCGGAGAGAAGCACTTATTCAACCATTACGGTCTCCTGAATTCAATTTTGTAAACCCCGAGTTCAAGCACCTGAAAACCAGGCGTTACCAATTTTTTAAAAGCGGCCCCGACTTTTTTATTCATTTTAACGGGTCTGGGTTCTTGTACAAATTGGACAATCCCAATGACTCCGTTTTAACTTTTAAGCGTATAGACGATACCGAAAACTATAATTATAATATTGAAGCTTTTCTATTTACCCATCAAAGGGAGATATACAATATTGGGGGATATGGATTCTGGCGCTCCAGTGGCACTCTCAGAAAATACAATAAAAAAGATCAAGAATGGGATGCTGAGCCTATTGATCAGGAAATTCATTTGCCATACGCCAACCAACTAGGAACTTCTGGTCAGCTGTCCTGGTTTAATACCCAAACGCAATATTTATTTATTCCATATCAAACCATTATCAATTCAGGTATTAAATCAATTGATAAAGATGATGAAATAGTAAAAAATGTTTATCGCTTAGATCTATCATCTAAGACTTGGAAAAAATTGGGCAAAACCCATCCTGATTATTTTGACATGTTACAAAAAACAAAATGGGTATTGGCCACCGATTCTGGTCAACTTATCTGTTTTAACCACAAAGTATATCAAATCAATTTTGAAGAAAATATCATTAAAGAATATACTGAACCAAGCCTTGCACAAAGCTTAGAAAGAATTAATAACAATCATCTTGCCTATTATCATAACCAAACCATTTACTATTTGAATGGAAAGACTTGGCTATATGATTCTGTAAAAGTAGATACTTCAAAATTTGAGAAAGCGAATTTTAAAGTTTGGAAGAAAAACAATGGATTCTTTACTTTTTGGATTATTCTGATTGTTCTTTTTGGTGGAGCAGCAGGAAGAAAAGAAGTTCAAAAAAGAAGAAAAAAACTCCTCGAAGATGCTGCCAATAAGGTTCCTATCTCTTCTGCTGTAAAAATAAAGTTCAATGAAACAGAGAAGCAATTGCTTAATTTATTACTAGAGAAATCTAAGCAAAACAGCACCACTACTATTGCAGAGATCAATTATGTACTGGGCATCAAAGACAAGAATGTAGGCCTGCAGAAAAAAGTAAGGAGTGATGTAATGAAAAGCATCAATGAAAAATTCAACTTCTTACAAGATGGCGATACTGAACTGGTTTGCAATATCAGAAGCCAAGCAGATAAGCGTTTCTTTGAATACTATATAGACAAGGAGAATATTGCATTGCTGGAGATTATGCTTAGAGTGGAGAATGAGTAATTAAATAATTTTATTAGCCCATAACTTTTCTAAGAAAACTTTCCATGGCATCACTGTTATATCGCCCATTTTTCTTTCAAGTGGATCGTTACTTACGACTATTAATTTCTTTACTTTATACTCCTCAGAAAAACTTTTGAGCCCTTTTATATGACGAGATTGAACATTATCTGTTCCTTTTACTTCTACAGCAACTTCATGGTCGCCTAATATAAAATCAACTTCAATTTGTGAAGTAGTTCTCCAATATGAAATCGGGTAATTTATATCAGCATAATTGCTGTGTGCATACAACTCTTGGTAAATAAAATGTTCAAATGCATGTCCAAAAGACTCACTGCCCATTTCAATTTTACCACGCTTTAATAAGTTGTTTGCAATTCCAATATCGAAATAATAGAACTTAGGTGCAACAATAACTCTACGCTTAGGCTTTTTCTGAAAAGCAGGCACGAATCGACCAATTAATGTATCTACTAAAATTTGAAAATAGTCTTTTACAGTATGATAGCTTACACCACATTCGGATGCTATATTTGAATAATTAACCATTTCCCCATTTGAAAAAGCAGCTGCTTCTAAAAATTGAGTAAATGCATTGATATTTCTAATTTTTGCTTCAGCAATAATTTCATCTTTTAAATAATTACCTATATAAGCATCTATCAACTTTTTGGGATTGTCTGATAAATAATGCCTTGGCAACAACCCATTGTTTAAAGCTCTAATTAAATCGAAATCAGGAATTTCAGATTGCAATAGCGGATATAGTTCATAACGAAGTGCCCTACCCCCTAATAAATTTGAACCTGCTCTTATAATTTTTCTTGGACTAGATCCACTCAATATAAACTGAATGGGATGATTCACAATGAGCCAATGTATTTCATCTAGTAATTCTGGAATTTTTTGAATTTCATCAACAATTACAATATTATTTGTTTCACTTGCTAATATGGTCTCTCGAAACTGAGCAGGGTTTGCTTGATATCTTCTATATATGTCAGATTTAAGTAAATCAAACCAAATAGCATTAGGGAAAAGCGATTTTAAAAGGGTGCTTTTGCCAGTTTGACGGGCACCCCAAAGGAAAAGGCTTTCTTTACCAGCTCCCTCAAATACTTGCTTTCTTGTGAACATATGCCAATAAATTACTTACTATATTACATGATATTTAGAGGTAATAGTTCTAATTATCATGATATTTAGAAGTCAAATATACTCCTAATCCTTGTCTTTATCAAACTTGCTCTTGATGTATTCTATAACGGTTGGGTCTTCTAATCCCTCCATATCACTTAATTCTAGCTCGAGGGCTTTGGTACTTAATTGAATTTCCCAGAGTGATAAAGCCAGCGAACAAGAAAAACTGAGTAAGCTGAAGGCAAAAACCCAATGGCTCATGATCATCCATTCAATATAAATAAAATACATACAGATGATGCAGCTTAAAAATGCCATCACTCCCAGCGCTTGCATTTGCTTGATGAGCTTAATTCTAAAACGGAGATTTTTAATTTGTCCGTGTACCACTTTATTGTTTTCCGTTTTATTGTACTCACCGTGTAAACTTCTTACTCGTGTTGCCAATGCTAGAAATCGATTGGTATATGCCAACATAATTAAGCTAATTGCAGGGAATAAAAGTGCAGGAGTATTGATGCTTATGTCCATATAGTTCAAGTTACAAATTTATATTTTAACCATATCAAAACTTGCCTTACTAACGTGCGTAAGTAAAAGGGTTTTTTGAAACAATCATGTAGTTGAAAACCTACATGAAATCCTTTAAAAACGTTTAAAATCAGGGGCAGCAGGGAATAGATATATTTTATCTTGCTGAAACTAAAACGTTCATAAAAGCGTTTATAAAATACTCAGACCCCCCCGGTTATGAAATTTATAAAACTGACTGCATTGTTGATGCTGGCATTTAATGCGCAGGCTCAACTATTAGAACCTGGAACCCTTAATTCCACTGGTGGCAACTATGTATTTAGAGGAGCCCCCACTATTCCCAATTTTAGTTTAGTATGGAGTGTAGGTGAATCTACCCTTATTGAAACTTTTTCTGTTAATGGAGGAATGTACTTGCTTACACAAGGAGTGCTACAACCCTTTGTACCCTTGGATTTACAAACTGTACCCATTCAAGGATGGAACAAAGAAGAAGTAAAATACTATCCCAACCCGGTAAGCACTCAACTACAATTTGACTTATTCAGCAACGATACAGGTAGAGTGGTCTTACGAATTCTAGATTTATTAGGCAATACGCATGGTGTAAGAGAATTTGAATACAAAACATTACCCGTTAACCAAAAAATCGATTTCAGCAAATATGCATCAGGACCCTATTACTTGATGCTTTCACTATACAGCAAGGGCCAATTAAAAAAACACAGTGTGTTTAAAATATTAAAATTACGGTAAGTAAATATCAAATTATGTGTAAGAGAATTTTTGTGATTATGTTGATGTTGGTAGTATTTGGGATGATGCAAGCCGATGCACAACAACTAAACTACCAAGCAATTGCCAGAAATGCCAATGGCGTTGCGCTCACTTTTAGAGATGTAGGTATTCGATTGAGTATACGAGATGGGTCTCCGAATGGATCGATTGTTTTTTCCGAATCAAGAAATATTAGAACCAATCAATTTGGTTTGTTTACCGTGGTGATAGGAAGCCCTGGAGCAACTAATGTTTTAGGAAGCATGGCATCTATTAATTGGATCAGTGGCAATAAATATTTACAAGTAGAAATTGATCCTGAAGGAGGAACCAATTATTTTCAAGCAGGCACTTCACAATTACAAGCTGTACCCTATGCATTGTTTGCCAACGCCGCTTACCCTGTTGGCCCTGCAGGCGGAGACTTATTGGGATCAACCTACCCCAATCCCATCATTGCCCCTCTTGCTGTAACTACAGGAAAAATTGCCAATCAAGCAATCACTACTCCAAAAATTGCAGACTTAAATGTAACAACTCCTAAGCTGGCAGACCAAGCAGTAACTAATGCAAAAATTCAAGACAACACCATTGCAAATATTAAATTAGTTAACAGCAGAGTAACATTGAATGGCTTGATATTAAACTTGGGTGACGCACAAGATTTTGCCATCGGCACCAATGGTATTGATGTCAATATTGTTTCCGCAGGTAATACCCATACATTTAATTTTCCGGATGCGTCTATTGCTAATAGAGGATTAATCACACCCAATGCACAAACCATTGGAGGAAATAAAACATTCAACAATGATATCACTGCGGCTCGCATCATTAGAGCAGGTGGATTAGCTGCACAATTTTTAAAAGCCGATGGATCGGTTGACAATAATATTTATTTAACAGAGAATCAACCCATTATTGTTACTGCAACCGGAGATGCAACAGGTGTTTCTACTAGTAGCAGAACCGCTCCTGTATTGCCTTTAACCCTTGCAACAGTAAATAGTGCAGTAGGTACTTATGGAACCAATATAGTTATTCCTTCTATTACAGTAAACAACAAAGGTTTGGTAACCAATGTAATTGCTAACCCCATTCCTACTGCAACTGCTATCACTAGTGGATTACTCACCGTAGGTGATTGGAATATTTTCAACAACAAACAAAACGCTATTCCATTAGGATCAGCAGCACAATATTTCAGAGGAGATCTTACCTTAAGTAATTTTCAAACTGATGTAAGAAATCAATTAAGTGCGGGCACCAATATCACGTATGCAAATGGAAATATAGGACTCACTAATAACAGTGTTACACTCAATACATTGCCATTAACATTAGGAGGCTCTCAAACATTTGCTACAGGAACCACTGGTGTAGATTTTAATATTAGTTCAGTAGGATCAGTACATACATTTAATATTCCCACCGCCTCTGTTTTTGCTAGAGGCTTAATCAGTAGTACCGATTACACCAATTTTAATGCAGCATATACCAATAGAATAGCCAGCCTTACTACTACAGGAACCAGTGGTGTAGCCACTTTGAGCGGGAATGTGTTGAATATTCCGAATTACACCATTGCAGGATTGGGTGGAGAAAATACAATTGTCCCAGGCACTACATTGCAATATTGGAGAGGTGATAAAACTTGGCAAACGCTTAATTCATCGGTTGTACCTGAAGGAACTAATTTTTATTATACAGATACCCGATCAAGAAATGCCTTTTCCATTACTACTAGTGGAAGCAATGGCGCTGCAACTTATAATAGTTCAACAGGTGCATTTAATATACCTGCATACACATTAAATGGTTTAGGTGGTGTACCTACTAGCAGATTAATTAATGGTTTAGACTTATCGGCTGACAGAACATTTAGTACATCAGATATTGCAGAAGGAAGTAGACAATATTTTACTGCTGCAAGAGCAAGAACTTCAATAAGCTTAACAACAGTTGGTACAGGTGGATTATCTACTTATGATAACACAACAGGTGTTTTAAATATCCCCAATTATACAGTAACAGGTTTAGGGGCAGAACCAAGCATTACTGCTGGTAATTCATTACAATATTGGAGAGGAGACAAAACTTGGCAAACATTAAATACTACCATTGTTCCTGAAGGAACAAATGAATATTTTACTCAAGCAAAAGCAAGATCATCTATTAGCTTAACCACAACTGGCACTAGTGGCTCTGCAGTATATAGCCCTGCAACTGGTATTTTGAATGTTCCTAGTTATACATTAGGTGGACTAGGTGGTGAAACAGCAATCACTCCTGGAAGTATCACTCAATATTGGAGAGGTGATAAAACTTGGCAAACACTAAACTCTGATGCTACAACCGAAGGATCAACTAATTTATTCTTCACAAATTCCAGGGCTCAGAATGCAATTACACTTACAACAAATAATAATAGTGGGGTAGCATCTTATACTGGAGGAACCTTAAATATTCCAAACTATACAATTGCAGGTTTAGGTGGAGAAGCTGCAATTACTGCAGGAATTGCTTCGCAATACTGGAGAGGCGATAAAACCTGGCAAACACTAAACTCTGATGCTACTACCGAAGGTTCAACTAATCTTTACTTCACAAATGCAAGAGCAAGAACTGCATTAAGTTTAAGCGTTACTGGCACTAGTGGAGCTTCCAACTACAATAATACTACTGGTGTACTAACTATTCCTAACTATACACTTGCAGGGCTAGGCGGCGAAGCAAGTATAACTCCAGGAACAACTGCTCAATATTGGAGAGGCGACAAAACCTGGCAAACCTTAAACTCTGATGCAACAACGGAAGGATCAACAAATCTTTACTTTACAAATGCAAGAGCACAGAATGCAATTACTTTAACAACCAATAATAATAGTGGGGTAGCAACTTATGCAAGTGGCACATTAAATATTCCCAACTATACGATAGGAGGTTTAGGTGGCGAACCAAGTATTACGGCCGGAACAACAGCCCAATATTGGAGAGGTGATAAAACTTGGCAAACGCTAAATTCAGATGCAGCAACTGAAGGCTCAACAAATCTTTACTTCACAAATGCAAGAGCAAGAACTGCATTGAGTTTAAGTGTTACCGGTACTAGCGGAGCTTCCAACTATAATAATGCTACAGGGGTACTAACTATTCCTAACTACACACTCGCAGGACTAGGGGGCGAAGCAAGTATTACTTCAGGGACAACTGCTCAATATTGGAGAGGTGATAAAACATGGCAAACCTTAAACTCTGATGCAGCAACAGAAGGCTCAACAAATCTTTACTTTACAAATGCAAGAGCTCAGAATGCAATCACTTTAACAACTAATAATAATAGTGGGGTTGCAACTTATGCAAGTGGCACATTAAATATACCCAACTATACAATTGGAGGTTTAGGTGGCGAACCAAGCATTACAGCAGGGACTGCTACGCAATATTGGAGAGGAGACAAAACTTGGCAAACGCTTAATTCAGATGCAGTAACTGAAGGCTCGACAAATCTTTACTTTACTAATTCAAGAGCAAGAACCGCATTAGCTTTGACTACAACGGGAAGTAGTGGTTCCGCAACTTATGATAATTCAACTGGCGCTTTAAATATTCCTACTTACACATTTAATGGTTTATCTCCCATGTCCGCAACTGGTGATATTATATTTAGAAATTCACTTGGAAATGCAACTGCATTGCCCGCAGGGAGTAATGGACAAGTATTAACATTAGCATCAGGTATTCCATCTTGGGCAAGTTATTCTGGATGGACAACAAATGGAAACACTGGTCTGACAGCAGGAACGCATTTTTTAGGTACCAGAGATTTTGCACCATTAAGATTTAAAGTCAACGATATTTGGGCAGGAGAAATTAATCCAGTTACTACTAATACAAGTTTTGGATATGAATCTGGTTTGAATAATACAGCAACCTCCAATACTTCTAATAATACTTCAATTGGATTTAGATCTCTTAAATTCACAACTATAAATGGGGAAGATAATACAGCAATAGGCCAAGGTGCATTAGAAAATAATGCCGATGGTGATAACAATACTGCGGTTGGCCAAGGTGCTTTAAATGTAAATTTAGGTACAAGTAATACTGCAGTTGGCCAAGCCGCAATTAGGTTACATACTGCAGGCAATAGGAATACAGCAATTGGTAGATCAGCGATAGAAAGTGTTACTGATGGTGAAGATGCAACTGTATTAGGATATATTGCAGGAAGAAATTATGGTAGCACATTTATTGATGGTAATACAGTTAACACTTTTTCACAAGGTGTTATGATTGGAAGTAATACTAGATCACTTTCTAATGTAAGTGTAAATGAAATCGTAATTGGTTATAACGCAGTAGGTAATGGGAATAATACAATGCAACTTGGGAACACCTCAATAACCAAGGTAAATACATCTGGATCAATGAATGCCACAAAATTTGTAGGGAAAGCAGGAACAGTAGCAACAACAATTTCATCAAGCGATCCAAGTGTTAGCACATTAAGCCTTGTTGGAAACGATGCTGCAGGTGTAATTACTTTTTCAACATCCGGTGGTGTTGGGGCAGGAAATTTTATTACTTTAACATTTGGCAGTGCATATGAGACTGCTCCGGTTGTAATTATTCAAGCTATGCAAAATGGAGGATCTACAGCCTCTAGATTACTTGATACAAATATTTATTGCATGCCATCAAATACAACAACAACGACTTTTATTATTTCTGCTACAACACCAATATCAACAGGTTTAAATTACCAAATCGCCTACCACGTTATCGGTCGTTAATAAACAAGAGCGTCCTTCTATCGAAGGACGCTCTTTCATCTTTGTAAAACCAAACCAACAAAAAAAAACTATTTTAATTTCCACTCTAGTGGTATGTTTAATCTTAGGGTAAAGTTGCGGCCCATATTAAATACACCTGCACGGCCTGTTACTAAATTATCTGCTGTATATTTTAATCTGCTTAAGTGATTTTGATAAGCTACGTCGGTAATATTATTTGCTGCTAAATTGATGGTAGCAAATGTTCTTCCCTTGCTTTGGATATCGGCACCAATTCCGAAATTGAGTAAAGAAAATCCTTGTGTAGCAGTTTCTGTATTGTAAGTAGTGAACACTCGGTTTTGTGTAAACATATTATCCAACTCTAGCTTCACATAAAAATTTCTTAATGCACCATTGGCTGCTTTTCCAAAATCACCTCTTAATTCAGTGGTCCATCTTGCAGGTGGTATAAAAGGCAAGCGATTGTTTCCTTCGTAAGGGGTATTGAATCTACCTGCTACATAAGAGAAAGTGCTCGCCAAGTGCAACCAGTCTAATGGATGTGGATGTATATCTATCTTGGTTTCAAAGCCATACAATCTTGCATTGTTTTGTCTGAACTGAAATGCCATCATATCTTCTCCATCTACATTTACCAAAGAATCTCCGCCAAACACACTATTCAACTTAGCATAGAAAATATAATTGCTGATGCTATTGTAGAACGCTGTTACTTGAAAACTAAAATGTTGGGTGTTTACTTCAATACCCGCATCGGCTTGTATAGAAGTTTCGTTCTTCAAATTTTGATCACCATGTTCGTATCTATTCGTTCCCTCATGTGTACCATTACTCGCTAACTCAGATACAGAAGGCGCTCTATAGCCTCTTGACAAATTCGCTTTTAGTGTTACTGCTTCAGATGCATTGTAACTTAATCCTACAGATCCACTGATATTGCTAAAGGTTTTGCTGAAAGTATTAAACTTCACTTCTGTTCCTTCAGTAAATCCTTCGCTGTTTAATTTTCTATAATCGCTTCTTAGTCCTCCACTCAATGTTAATTTATCATTGAATGTTTTACGTGTATACACAAATACCCCTGCATCAAATAATTTGTATTCAGGAATCAATACTTCATCTGCTTTGTTTTGATTTTGTTGTTGCATTCCATTTACACCTATACTGGTCTTCCATCCGTTCATATCTGCAAAATGATATTGTAGATTATAATTTATGGTACGCAAATCAAAATACAATTCAGGACTGGTGGGCGCTTCAGGGTCTCCAAATTCTTTTCTTTGGTTTCTTTGATAGCCAATATTCAATTGAAGTCTGCCTGATCCCAATGCAATATTATTATCTAATGCAATTTTGAAATGATTAATGCCTTGTGATGGAGTTTGTAACTGGCGTGAATTCAAATCTGCATCAGTTGCAATTCTCTCGAGTGGGGAACCTGCAAACAAAATAAATTTTCCAGTTGCATCATCTCTATCTCCTTCTACTAATCCAAGGTTTTGATTAAAATTACTAACCATCAAATGGCTGTATCCCCAACTTTTATTGATGCCAATATATCCACCAAAGTTTCGCTCATTAAATCTGCTTCCTAATACCCTGCCATCGTATTTATTTTGATAGTCTTTTGCACTTTTAAATGAACCATACATATTGTAATTAAATCCATTTTTAAAATGACCTGCAGTATTAAAATTGTTGCTGATCAATCCATTGTTGCTATTGGTTGATACATTGTAATTGGCTCTAATGCGGCCCTGTTCTACTGGTACGTTCGTAATAATATTAACTACTCCTCCCATTCCATCTGATCCATATAATAAAGAGGCTGGCCCTTTCAATACTTCTACTCTTTGCACACTGGCTTCATCAATTTCAATTCCATGTTCGTCTCCCCATTGCTGTCCTTCTTGTCTAACTCCATCGTTGATTGTAATTACTCTATTGTATCCTAATCCCCTGATGATGGGCTTGCTAATTGCAGGACCTGTACTCAATGCGCCCACACCTGGCACTAATTTGCTCAATGCATCAATAATATTGGTTGAACTTCCACGCATCAAATCGGTTTTTCTGATAACGGAAATGGCTTGTGGATTTTGTGAAATTCTAACAGCAGATGCAACCCCTGTAACAGTTACCGCTTCGTGCTCTACTACTGATTGCTTTAATGCAATGTCTAAAACCTGATCTTGGGAAATGGCAATCGTTTTTAAGAATGCGCTGTACCCCATAAAACTTACTTCAACCAAATATTTTCCTGAAGGGATTTGGGCTGTCTGATAACTTCCATCAGCCCCTGTGATGGTACCCGTTTTTAACTCATGTAAATAAATGGACGCTCCCACCAATGGCTTGCCCGTTTGCGCATCGGTCACTTTACCTTTTAATGAACCATTGGCTAAAGCGGTGGCTGTAATCCAACCTAAACAAAACATGGTCAACACAATTGATTTCATATGCTTCTATTTTTGCTACTATGTTGCAAATATAGGGATGCATTTGAATTTTTACATCATTGTTGCAAATTTTTTTATAAATGGATCTTACCTGACTTTTAGCATAGGCCTTACTTGCTGTACGGAAAGGTTTTGGAAGCGGGCATAATAGACTCCGGTTGGTAAAAAGCCACTATTGAATGTAACCGTGTAAGTTCCTGCTGGATACTCTTTATCGGTTAACACTGCTAGCACTCTTCCGCTTGTGTCAATAATTTGTATCAGTGTATGTCCGCCGGCTGTTTTGAAAGTAATAACGGTACTTGACGTAAATGGATTGGGATAATTACTTACCAATTGCTCTGTTGCCAATGGCTGTGGTTTCTTACATGCAGCTCCACTTACCAAAGGAAGGTTCTGGTAATTTTTGAGCATGATTTGTTGTAAATCGTTGTCGTCTACACATAACCAATTACTCAAGAGCGTAGAATACACCGATCTAAAATCGTATTGGAAAGGAACGTTGTCGCCCACTCCTACGCTTGCGCCAAAACTGGGGGTATTACCTGTTATGCCCCCAATCACTTGTTTGCCAAATACAATTATGGGTGCGGCTGCGCCGTGATCGGTGCCGCTACTTGCATTGCTCTTGATGCGTCTTCCAAATTCTGAGAATGTCATGCCCACTACTTTATCATCCACTCCCAAAAATGCTAAATCAGTTTGAAAAGCCTTAATGGCATCACTTACTCTTGCTAATAGATTTGCATGATTTCCAGTTGTAGTGTCGCCAGCATTTACTTGTGATGCATGCGTGTCAAAGCCTCCCGTACTTACCATATACACACGGGTTTGCAATCCACCTTTAATTAATCTAGCTACAATTTTTAATTGATCACCCAAAGAATTGTTGGTTGGATAAGTTGATTGCGTAGGCACTTTTGCAGCTGCTTCTTTTATAACTGTTGCATACTGTTGTGTTTGTTGGGTAATCTGTCTTATATAAGTTAATTCTTTTCCTGCTGGTGTAGCTGGTGCTGGATCTTGCACTCCATTAATTAAGTTGTAAAAATTATTGGTGTTACTAATACTCATGGCCATATTCACTGCAGGCCCTTGCATAGTAAGGCTGGTAGCCGATCCTATTTGTATGGCCAATGGATCTTTCATGGTTGCATTGGGGTATCCTGTTGGAAAATTAGGATATTGATAATCAAGGTATCTACCCGCCCATCCACTATTCACTACTGTGTTTGAATCACTTGCACTCATCCAAATATCTGTGGCCCTGAAATGGGAGAAACTAGGTTGTGGGTAGCCCACCGATTGTATAATATTTACTTTTCCATCGTTGTACAAACTTTGTAATCCAGTCATGGCTGGATGCAATCCTGCTTTATCTACTCCTGCTAACTTTAGCACTTTATTTTCTGGAATAAAAATATTGGGACGTGCATTGGCATAGTTGGCAAAGTTTTCAATTGGCACCACCATATTTAATCCATCATTACCGCCGTTCAATTGTATGATGACTAAAATATGATCATTCTCTTCAGCTTGCATTTGTAGTGCTGCTGCAAAAACAGAAGATGCACCAAATACTTTGAATGAAAAGCCACTCACTAACGAGGGCAGCAGAATACCAGCAGGGACGGTGTTTTTTAAGAAGTCTCTCCTTTTCATAGATTTGGTTTTAGGCGAGTTGGTATTCGGCCAGGTTCATTAAATATTTGATGAGGTCGCGTACTTTGTTGCGCACTGTTGTTGCATTAGCAGTGTTACTTGGTGTACTGATAAATAAATTCCAAGCATCGGTCCAATAATGATCACTGCTTTGTCCACTTAATAAAATATCTCTTTTTAATTGCGTTTTAGATGCATCGGAAATATCGAGTCTAAAAATATGCGCAGTTAAATCGTTAATTAAAACGTTTGGATCTGCAGGATTGCTAAGGGTTCTAGCAAATGCAATACCATCAATTTGTATTCGCTTTCCTCCAAAACTATATCCACTTACAATCATGGTATCGGTAAACTGATTTCGTTTTGGAAGCGTATCGCTGTTGATCCAAATTTGGTAAAACTGTGGTTCTTGGTAATACGCTTTCCAGCCACTTACATCGGGCGGATCACCAATATTTTGTTGCATATTGCTCACCCATGTAACCATATAATTCCAATGCGCATAGTTGGTTACATAATCACTGCTCGGTTGAAATTGAATATTAAATTCTCTACACATGCCCACTACTAAATCTACTGGGCTTTTAATTTGGCATCCGCGTGATAATGTATCAAAAAAATGTTCGCTTTGCAATAATGCTTGAAGCACTGGTTTTATTTCATAATTATTGCTTCTAAAAATATTGGCCAATGGGGTAATAATATTGGATTCTACTGATGCATCAATATCGTAATACACAAACCATCTGTAAATACGTCGGCAAATATATTTAGCTACTTCCTGCACATTAAAAATCATGTTCAGCATTTCATCCAATTCAATATCACCTGCAGTTGCACCCGTTCTTCCTGCAATGACAGTGTTATTATAAAAAGAAGAAAATGCTTTAGGAGTAGTGTCGTGTCGGGTAGCATCAAAATAAGAAGTCATGGTGGTATTATTGTTCCTCCATCCCGTTAAAACCCTTGCTGCTGCTTTAACATCGGCTTCTGTGTATAATGAGTCTGGTCCCTTCCCACAGCAAAATAATTCTTGTATTTCTCTGGCATAATTTTCATCGGGTGCTGTTCTTGTATTCAATTGTCCATTCAAATAAACCAGCATGGCTGAATCTACTGTTACGGCTCTTGTTAGCACTTTAAAATTTCCCAATGAATGGGTTCTCAATAACTGATGGTGCCTATAAATATATTGCGCGTTACCAATATCATTCGACTCTGTAGCAAAATGATTATGCCAGAACAGCGTCATTTTTTCTAAAATAGATCGGTCTTGGTTGATCATTAATCCCATCCACCATTTTTTAAAAGAAGCCCTGCGTTGGCTTTGAACTGTTCCATCATTATTTAAATCGCCCACCCAAGTGCTTCCTTGTGCAATGGCTGTATCGGGTGCAGATGCTGAGGTTGATGTAGCATATTCTTTAATTGGGGGTGCTGGTGCGGTAGTGATTGGATTCAGTAGTTCATTTAATACAACCGCCAATGATTTGCCACTAAAATAAGTGAGGTCATCCTTACTCGCCCCAAACATGGTTCGCTTTAATAGATGCTGTAATTCAAGCTGGGTAAAATTACCTGTGTAAGGGGTAAGTCCAGTAAGTGGTGGGGGTATAAATTGGCTATCCATATGCAGAATTGGTAATAGTATGACGCTAAATAAAGCTTTTATGCAGCTTTTTAACATTAAAATTGTCTTATATTTAGGGAAATAAACCCCCAAATGACCGAGCAAACCATTCTGGTAGGCTGTATAAATAATGACCCCTCAGCGCAGCGGGAACTGTACAATCGATACAGTCCTAAGATGCTGAGTGTATGTTATAGATTCGGCAATAGCAGAGAAGATGCAGAGGACATGTTGCAAGAAGGCTTTATTAAAATCTTTACGCAAATACATACATTTCAGAACAAGGGTGCATTTGAAGGTTGGATTAGAAGAATCATTGTTCATACTTGTATTAATTTTTTAAAGAAGAATAAAAAGTTCAGCAACAGTATTGATCTTGATCAAGCAGATTATTTAGAAGTAAAAGAAGAAACCATGCCTTCAGTAATGCAGGCAAGACAAATTATAGAATGTATTAGACAATTGCCTTTGGGGTATAGAACGGTGTTGAACTTATATGCAATGGAAGGCTATAGTCATAAAGAGATTGCAGACATGCTCGATATAGAAGAAAGCACCAGCAGAAGTCAATACACCAGGGCAAAAGTGATGTTAGAAGGTATTTTAATTAAGAAAAGAATTATAGAACAACCAAGAGAACGTTTCAATTGGGCGGCTGCTTTTAAGAAGTAGCATTTAGTATATGGATCGCAAGTATTACCAAGACAACGAATTTGAGCAATTCTTACAAGAAGAGCTGAAGGATCATCGCATGTATCCTGCAGATGAAGCGTGGAATAATATCCGTACTCAAATGCATGGTAATCCTGCTTGGCCTGCGCTTACGGTAATCTCTTTATTAGTAATTGTTAGCTTAACTATTTCCACTTTATTAATTGCACCCTCTGCAGACCGTTTCCGTTTTGTAGTCAGCAATAATCCCACCAAATCAATTGCTGCACCCGTTGAAACACGCATGCATGCTCCTGCTCCGGAAGAAGCTTATTATCATGCCATAGAGCCCAACCATATTACAGAGCAAACAATTACGCATTTAAGAGAACCTATTGCAACTGTTCCAACTGGAACTAATACAGATTGGCAGATGGGGATTACTACCATTAATAATAGTGTAATCACTACCGTTCCTGCAATGAATGAAGTATTGGTAGTAAAAAATGAAACAAAGAAAGAAATAGAAGAAAATGTTGAAGCACTTCCTTTAGCATTAAAACTAAATGCAACAGAAACAATTTCTAGTACGGCTGCTACCCTTAGTGGAATCAGTCAATTGCAATTGGCTAAATCTGCAGAAGAAAATGCATTGAGTATTAATTTGAATGATGAAAAAAGAACACAGCCAATAAATAATACCATCAGTGTACCTATCCCGAATAAGCGCATAGGATTTCAATTTTACATAACTCCTTCAACCAGTTATCGTTCATTGTCCGATGCACAGGTTAAAGAAATTTATCAGCCAAATAATATAGCGGCTTCACAAAACGTACCATTGGCTTTAAACTATACTGCTGGGGTAAATGAAGTAGTTCGTCATCGTCCTGGAATGGGCTTAGAAGTTGGATTAGCGGCATTATATAATATCAATTCAAGATTGAAATTTAAAACAGGTATTCAAGTAAATATTCGCCACTATCATATTGAAACATTCAGGGCCAATACCGGTTTAGCCACTGTTTCGTTACTTAACAATGGGAACGTAGAAAACTTCAACATGTTCTCGAATTATAATAATGCTGGTGGATTTAAACAAGAACAATTAGACAATAAGAGTTTTCAAGTTGCATTGCCCGTAGGTGTTCAATGGGATATTATAAAAGGGAAACAATTTGGTATTAGTGCAGAAGCAACCGTACAACCCACTTATTCTTTTAACTCAAATGTATTTTTACTTTCTACCGATTTTAAAAATTATGCCGATGGCAATGATTTTGTACGCAGGTGGAATATCAATACCAGTGCAGGTATTCATGTCAACTTTAAATCGGGTTCCAACCTTTGGCAGTTAGGTCCTCAAATCAGGTACCAACACTTGCCAACTTATACCAATCGCTATCCAATTAAAGAATACCTAATGGATTATGGTATTCGCTTGGCATTTACTAAGCAACGCTAATTGCTGGTTTTTGGATAGTTTTGCTCCATGAATATTTTTCTTCGCATTGGTTCATTTTGCTTTTTATACTGGGGGATTATGGCTTGTAATAACAATAAGCCCGCCGATAGCTTGAGCAATAAAGTAGTGGCGGATACTGCCAAATATTATCCGATTGCTAATTTTATTTCAGACGAAATGAAATATGTAGACTTACGCAATTTTACTATTGTAGAAAAGATATCCAAAGGCATCGATACCAGTTCACGCAAAATAAGCAAAGACGATTTTCTTTCTGCTGCTTCAATTGTATTACAACAGGCCCAGTGGTTTACAGCAAATAAAAATTTATTCATAGAATCTGTTTTTCAAGACCTTGGTACTGAAAGTTATACCATCAACTACAGCAGTTCTAAAGCCCCTATCAAAAACATTGATCTGCTTTTGAATCAGCAAACCAATTTGCCCAAGCGTTTGTTTATAAGAGTAATTCAACAATCCGCAGATACTACCATTACGGAACAATTCAGTTGGATAGCCAATAAGCAATTTGTTATAAATAGTTCTAAAAGAACGCAACAAGGCTATACTGAAAGTAGCATCAAGGAAATTAGTTGGAAAAACCAAGATCAATAATGACGCAAGAAGCTTTTCAACAAATAGCCCATACGATTCCTTTACAACCCGGTATTTATAAATACTACGATAAAGAGCATACGCTTTTGTATGTAGGAAAAGCAAAAAGTTTACGCAAAAGAGTCAGCTCCTATTTTAGTAAAAGTTTTGTTGGATATAAAACGCATGAATTGGTTAAACGAATTCATCAAATTGAATTCACCATTGTAGATTCTGAACAAGATGCATTTTTATTAGAGAACGCTTTAATTAAGGAATATAAACCCAAGTATAATATTGAACTTAAGGACGACAAAACCTATCCTTATATAGTTGTAAAACGGGAAGCATTTCCAAGAATATTTTTAACCCGTAGAAAAATTAATGATGGGTCAGAATATATTGGACCATTCACTTCTGCTGGTAAAGTAAGAGAGCTGATAGAATTTGTAAAGCAATATATTCCATTAAGAAGTTGTAAGCTCAACTTAAGTAAAGAAAATATTGCAGCGGGAAAATTTAAAGTTTGTTTAGAATACCATTTAGGCAATTGCAAAGGGCCTTGCGAAGGTTTGCAATCCTTGGAAGATTATCAAAACGGTATTCAACAAATGCGCAATATTCTAAAAGGAAATCTTGGTTCGGTGATTGCGCAGTTTAAAGAAGAAATGCAGCAATATGCAATGGGTCTTGAATTTGAGAAAGCCGAATTAATTCGAAAAAAGATTGATCATTTAGAAAACTATCAATCTTCTTCGGTAGTGGTAAGCAAGCATTTAACCAATATTGATGTATTCAGTATTGCCAAGGACGATAACAAAGCTTATGTAAACTATTTGATGGTTCAAAATGGTACCATTGTTCAAACCCATTCTGTTCCCATTGAAACCAAATTAGAAGAAACAGAAGAAGAAGTTTTGGTTTGGGTAATTGGAGAATTGCGCAACACATTTAATAGTATGGCCAAGGAACTGATTGTTCCCTTCCCGATTGAATATCCTGATCCTTCAATTATCATTACCATACCTAAAGCGGGTGATAAAAGAAAATTATTAGACCTCTCTTTAAAAAACGTCGCTTATTTTAAAGAAGAGTTGCGAAAGAAAAAAATATTACGATTGGAGGGCAAAACAGATGACGAGCAAAAAAAGGTATTGTACGAATTACAGCAGTACTTACAATTAGATGAAGTACCCATTCATATAGAATGCTTTGATAACTCTAATTTTCAAGGTGCTTTTCCGGTAAGTGCAATGGTTTGCTTTAAAAATGGCATCCCTTCTAAAAACGACTATCGCAGGTTCAATGTAAAAACAGTTGAAGGCATAAATGATTTTGCTACCATGAAAGAAGTGGTTTACAGGCGCTACAAACGCTTAAAAGAAGAAGCCCTGCCATTTCCTCAATTAGTGATTATAGATGGTGGAAAGGGGCAACTAAGCTCTGCAATGGAGGCTTTTAAAGAACTCAACATAGTAGGTGTAACTACCGTTGTAGGCTTAGCAAAAAATGAAGAAGAAATATTTTTCCCAGGAGATTCGGAATCATTTAAACTGCCCATGAGTAGCGACTCATTAAAATTAGTTAGAAGAATTAGAGATGAAGTGCATCGTTTTGGCATCACTTTTCATAGAAACCAACGTTCAAAAGGCACATTCAAAAATGAGTTAGAACAAGTGCCTGGTATAGGAAAAGCAACCATTGATGAATTATTGCGAAATTTTAAATCGGTAAAAAATATTAAACTTCAATCTGAACAAGCGCTGGCAATGGTGGTTGGCGTTAATAGAGCAACCATTCTAACGAAGTATTTTAAGGGTAAGGAATAAAAAAAGGGCCAGGATAGAAATCCAGCCCCGTTTTTAAAATCCAATATCCTATGAAAAACCGAGGTGAAATTACAGTTTCCTTTATAAAATATAAAAAAAACTTTATCCATTTACTGTTAATAAGATTTTGAAAATAAAAAAGGGGCCGAAGGCCCCTTTTTGTGGAAACAAATGATATTAAATAGACTTAATAAGCCCACAAATCTTGCTCGTAGTTCATAATCTTCGCCTTGATATTCTCTCCTTCTAACAACCTGAACAAAGGATCTTTTATGAATGCACTTAAAGATTTGTCACCTGGGTTATTAATGGTGCTCTTAATAATATAGCTACTGAAGAAACGGCTTTCAAATAATTCTTCCCAAGTCATTCTAGCAGCAATATTCTTTGGGTTGTACACATCAAATTTGGTTAAAGATGCTCTAATGTCTGGATAATATACCCAGAATAAAACCCTTGGTAAAGACTTACCAGCTACTACTTGTTTAGCAATAGGAGCAATTCCTAAAATGCGCGTAAACATTCTGCTGCTTTCTTTGTCGAATATGATTTGCTCTTTAATTCTGAATGTATATACAGAGTCAGGGCTAAACTTAGGTTTCTTAGTGATTACTTTTTCAACTGCTCCAGTTGCAGGATCAACCACATCAACAGTATCTAAAGCACCACTTACCATCGACATCACTTGAGAAGTGGTAAGCGGGGTGGTGAATCGATCGTTGTCTGCAGAAAACGCAGTTACACTATCATTTTTTATTGCACTTAATAATAAAGAGAAAAAGCGTTGGTCACCATTATCATCTTTGCCTGGATACATAAATGATTGATTGATTTTTTCTCTAGCATCAATCTCTCTCCAAATAAAATGACTGAATACCGCATCGTCTTCACGCAGGTCTTCATATTCCAAAGGTTTACGATCTCTCACCTGCGTTCTAAGCATTGCGTAATTGTTTCTTAACGAAACTTCAGGCTTTGCATCAAAACCTCCTTGAACCGTAGTATCAAAACTAAATGTAACAGGGGCAGAAGGATTAGTAGTTGTGGTACCAGTTCCTAGTGCTGTATTATTATTGGTAGTTCTATATCTAGAAGTTCCCGTAACAGGTTCTGTTGGTGTTATTGTAGTATCTGCAGCAGGGTTTACCTGATTGATCTTGGTTTTAGCAGCTGCATATTTTGATGTAGGCTTTTTTGCAGCTGTTTTGGTTGCTGCAGGCTTTGCAGTAGTTGTAGCTGGCTTAGCGGTTGCAGGTTTCTTATATTTAGACTGCGCCATCGCACCAATTGCTACTACCAAAGCAGCAGTCATCAATAATCCTGAATAAACAATCTTTTTCATACGCACCATTATTGTAGAGTAAATGAAATATTTTGATCCAATAATCTAGTTCCACCTGGACCGTTCACTTTAATTTCGTCAATCACCACCGTTGATCCAGCCTGACATTTATTTAATAAAGCTTTTGCTTCAGCACTAAAATATTGACCACCTACTTCAGCAATACCAAATCCGCTTTCTTCAAAGCCGCGACCTGTGCAAATAAGTGTGAAGGATACCACTTCATATCTAACCCCTTCAAACACGAAATCTTTTAATTCTGCGGCCACCCCTTTTTGTACTCTAAATACATTAGCAGCAATTGGTCCACCGGCTTTACCGCCGACTGTTGCTAATGGATTGGGAACACGCTTAATAGGTATTACAATCTTCTGGGTATTCTTACCATCAGTTGCATTCACAGTGGCTGAACCCAATGCAGAAGCAGTAACTATATATTGACCAGGACCGGCTTTACGGAATCCAATTCCTGCTCCTTCAATAGATACATTCACTTTCTCGTCTCCACTTCCACCAGTAACACTTAATGGATTGTCTAAGCCCTGATAAAATACACGGGTTTTATCGGTAGATACTACTAATCCTGAAGGAACACCTACGGTGTATTTAATTTCTTTGGTTACTGAAGCCGTTGTACCGTCTGGTTTAACAAATGAAATGGTTACATTTTTAGAACCACTACCTGTTGGTCTAAACTTGTATTCGAATGAGCCATCAGGTGTAGGTGTTGCAGATGCACCATCTACTGATACTTTTGGTTGAGAAGCACTATTGAAAGCACCCACACCAGCATTAATAATAATTTCTTCTCCAGGCATTACATAACTGGCATTCGCATTAGCAATTGCCTGAAACTGGTCGTATACTAATTCTACTTCACCAATTTCTTTATGGCAATATTCAACCGCTTGTGATTCACTGTTCTTAATATCGTTTTGAAACTTACTTAACATAGTGATACCCGCAACAGTAGGTGTCATATGAAAGAAAGTATAGGCCCATTCTTCCTTGTCTTTTTCATTTTTTACTGCTGGTAAACTTAAAGGCAAGTTGGCACCAATAGCAGCAGCCATTTCAGGGTCAATGGCTAATAATTGTTTTTTGAAATTATCTAACTTATCAAATAATTCTTTGCCCTTTCCTTTTCCCGATGGGGGTGCAGAAACAAACAAACGAGTAGCCGCATCCAAATCATCTTCTTTAAAATCTTCCTTACCATCCACCATCTTGAGGCCTGCTTCTCTTTTTAATTCTGCTTTTAAAGATTCAATATAGTTGTACACTTCATCAGAAAGTGTTTTTGCTTTTTGTGCTTTTGGCAACCATACTTCTGCTTTATCTCTAGTAGTTGGGTCTTCAATTTTTTTCTGGAACGATTTAAAAATCTCTGAATTCTTTTTTTCCGCAACACCAGTAGCCGTCATCAGGCTTTTGTCTACGGTTTTAAAAGCATTCAATATTTCTGAAGAAACGTTCAAAGCAAGCAAAGCCGTTAACACGAGATACATCATGTTAATCATCTTCTGCCGCGGTTCCTTGGGTAATGACATACTATCTTTTGTTTATCTAAATACGTTTGATCAATTCAGTTTACTATTCAGCTTATCTACCCTGCATTGCAGTAAGCATACTACCATATACCTGATTTAATTTGGTCAGGTTATTGGCCAATGCTGCTATTTGTTCTTTTGCTCTATTTGCATCTTCTGCAGTATTATTCATTGCCTCAGAAGCCGCAGATAACTTACCATAAAACTGGTTTAATGCTTTAAGGTGATTATTGCTCTCTTGTAATTCTAATTCGTAAATAGTATTTAAAGAAGATAAGTTTTTAGTTAACCCTTGAACCTGCATATGAAACTGCTTATTGCTTTCAGCTGCTGCTTCAAAGCTAGACAATGAATGTACTGCACCATTTACTGCTGTAGCTACAGAACCCAATGCAGTTGCTGCTGCTTTTGAGTTAGCAGAGAAATCACCAGTAGATTTTACTACATCACTGATTTCTCCCATTTTCTCTACAGTGGTTCCTAATTTCTTAAAGCCTTCGCTTAACTTTCCTAAGTTGGCAGGAGTAATATCGGCTTCAGCCAACATTTTTTCCATGCTTTTTAATGCAGGATTACCCGCATCTGCTGCTACTGCAGGTGCACCCATATCTGGAGGAGGCAATATCGCATAGATAATAAATATCAAAGCCTCGGTTGTTAAACCAATTTTTAATGCCCAGTCTGCCCAAGATAAGTGAAGTATTTTTGCCATTGCACCAAAGATCACCACGGCTGCACCAAGAGATACAACAACGTTTACCGCGCGATTAACTGTAGGAGAAACACCTGAAGCCATAACTTTATTTTTTGTAGTTTATTTTTTACTTTTTCATTTTTGGAGCCAAATCAATCACACAACGGAAACCTATATATGATTTTGCCGTGTCTTGGTATTCATAGTTACGAGTACTTACCTGAATTTGGTATTGGGTATCTTTCCATGAACCACCTCTAATTACTTTACGCTTTTCGCGAGGACGGTCTGAATCCTTTGCATCATAACGAACATCAGGACTCATATCAGAAAGGAAATTATAAGACCCTTCATAGAAATAAGAACCAGTCCACTCTGCAACGTTACCACTCATATTATATAAGCCATAATCGTTGGGCCAATAAGCATCTGCTCTTACTGTATAGAAACCTCCATCTTCTGCGTAATTACCTCTGCCGGGCTTAAAGTTGGCCAATAAGCATCCTTTCTTATTTCTGGTATAATAGTTACCCCAAGGGAACATAGAATTGGTTCTTCCACCGCGAGCTGCATATTCCCATTCTGCTTCTGATGGTAAACGATAGTCTCCATCAAATGCCAAGTTCTTTTTACCTAAATAAGCATTTTGATAATGCGTTCTCCAGCTACAAAAAGCCATGGCTTGTTTCCAAGTAACACCAACCACTGGATAGTTTCCAAATGATGGATGAGAGAAATATCTTTTAGTCATTGGCTCGTTATAAGAGTAAGAGAAATCTCTCATCCATACCAATGTATCTGGATATACTTTTTGATTGCGCTTAACAATAAAGTTTTTGCGAGGCTGTCCTGCATTTTCTCTTTTTGCCGCTTCTGCTAAGTCAAAATATTCTATTCTATAAATCAATTTATCAGGATCAATTTCTGGCTTCCCATATAAACGGTTGTCTGGAGCTAGGTTTAATTCGTTTAACTGTTCCACTGTTTTTCTATCCCACTTAATGGTTTTTACCTTGGCCCAATCTACTGCCATGGTATCATCATCTTTATTAATCCCTTGTCCAAATAGAATCTTGAAAGAAAGAGAATCTCTCACCCAGTTTACAAACTGGCGATAGTCATTATTAGTGATTTCTGTGGCATCCATCCAAAAACCTGGAATAGACACTTGTCTGTTTCTAGTAGTATATTGATAGCTGATATCCTCATCGCTTGGTCCCATATGAAAGGTCCCTGGTTGTATATACACCATATTCCTTGGAGGATTCATATTCTGCTTTGCATTAGGCGAAACCCCATGAAGTTGGCCATCGTCTGGCAATCCCTTCTTGGCACCCTTCCCTTTGATTAAGCCACACGAGGTAACAGTTAACGCACAAAATGCCGTAATAACCAAATAAAAATGTCTTTTCATGACCACAATTGATTTTGACAGGAGCAAATATATGTTTCAAATGACTTGGTACTACTAAAAGTGCCTTGTCTTATTGGTTTTTAAGTAAAATTTACAATCAATAGTAACTAATTAATTTCTAGTAAAATAGGTTTGTTCATAGGGCCTGTCCAAAGCAAATTACTTATAAAGTTGTTACATAATTGCTAAAGATAGTTTAGAACGGAAAAAAAGGCCAAATGTTGCCTGTTGATAAAAAGAAACCCCTCATTAGAGGGGTTCTTCTTAAACAATTATTTTGTTGCTTTTGCTGATTTTTTTGTTGGGGCTTTTTTACTGGCAGACTTTACTACCGGCGCAGCAGCTAAAAATTGGTCTAAAGCAGCCACCATGCTGGGTCGTTGTGGGCTGGGTACTTGAATTTCTAGATTGAAGCCAGCTTCTACAACAGCTTTTGAAGTATTGCTACCAAATGCGGTGAGAACAGTACCATTTTGCTTGAAGTCAGGAAAATTATCCAATAAGCTTTTTACTCCACTTGGGGTAAAAAAGCAAATCATATCATAATCGTTCTTTTGTAAAACGGGCTTGATATCATTGCTGATGGTTCGGTACATATATGCCAACTGGAAGTCGCATTTATTGTTTTTTAACCAACTACAAATTTCACTGTCCTGTTGGTTTTCACTGCATACATATAAAAACTTCTCGGCTTCTTTATGCTTGTTAATTACGTCTAACATGCTCTTATTGGTACCATCTGCACCATAAAAAACCTTACGCTTTCTATAAAGAATAAACTTTTGCAAATAGAGGGCCACCGCTTCAGTAATACAGAAATACTTGGTATCCTGAGCAATACTCAATTTTAATTCTTCGCTCATTCTAAAGAAATGATCGATGGCATTACGGCTGGTGAAAATGATGCCAGAGTATTGCTGCACATCAATTTTTTGTTTGCGAAAATCTCTAGCAGGAATTCCTTCTAACACAATGAATGGATGAAATACCAATTCAACATTGTGCTTTCTTTCTAAGTCAAAGTAAGGAGATCTTTCACTCTCTGGCTTTGGCTGTGAAATAAGAATCTTTCTGGCTGTTTTCGAATTTACTTCTTGCTTAGATCCGTTTTTGCTCATTGCTTGCTCTTGTATTTTGCAAATGTAAAATATCAGCCCATATTTTCTACCAATAGCTTATAAATCAGGGCCATTGGTAAAATTTCCACGGCGCAAAGGTAAAGGAAAAAATGAAAAGGATTCAGTTGAAGATCAGTTCTAAGAAGGCCAAATGACACCAGGTACCGGTAAATAAATAACAATGTTACAACACCGAAAGAGATGGTGGCAACAATCCCGCCAATTGTTGGGTCAGCAAAAGCCAATAATACAGTTAGGGGGAGCAATACCACTCCCATTATTCGGTTTACAACTGCAACCAAAAATAAATAGGATGCAGCAGATGCGCTATTATTAAAAACCCAGCCTGCAAATGAAATAAAAAGGTATTTACCTAAATAGATAATACCCAAAACAGCAGTAACATATGCATAAAGCAACCAAAATTGCAAACTTGCCCACTGGTTGTATTGAATTACCAGAGTGATAAACATTCCAGTGGATAGCAAGAAAAGTAAGTTGATGAGCAAGGATGCAAAACTATCCTGTGTTAACTGTTCCTTAGTTTGCTTTTGTCTTAATGAAGTTTGAAAAAACAGTTTGAATAGATTTTGAAAATATTTAGGAAAGGCCGACTTTATAAAACCTAATAAAAAAACCAAGACAACCAGGGTATAAAAAAGCGCGTCCTTCGATTCTTTTTGGTGATAATCTACCACCATATAAATAGCGCGCTTATTTAATGGTAGGTATGGATGAAATGGCAAGAGGCTTGTATCCTGCTGCGCAGAAACCAATAGCCCCATTGTTGCAAAAAATAAAATCAAAAAAAGTCGCAGCTGCATTCCTACAAAATTATTGATTGATAATGATTAAACGTTCAGGTTAGCAGAACAATGCTAATTTTAATTTTTAAATAGCAAATGGCAGGTATTTATATTCATATCCCTTTTTGTAGAAAAGCTTGCAACTATTGTAATTTTCATTTTTCTACCAATCATCAATTGATTGATCAAGTGATTAAAGCAATTATTCATGAAATAGAACTACAAAAAACCTATCTCTCTGAACCCATTGAAACCCTTTATTTTGGGGGAGGTACCCCGTCATTGTTGAATCGAGCCCATTTAGCTAAAATCATGGATGCAGTTAAACTGCACTTCAATTTAATGCCTCATGCAGAAATAACACTGGAGGCTAATCCTGATGATATTAATGATGAGCAACTAAATTATTGGGTTGAATTAGGCATTAATCGTTTGAGTATCGGCATTCAGTCTTTCAGAGAAGAAGATCTTCAATGGATGGGGCGCGCGCACAATGCTGATCAAGCATTGGCTTGTATTGGTTTAGCACAATCAGCAGGAATTCAAAATATTTCGATTGATTTAATTTATGGTGGACCAAGTTTATCGAATAAAGATTGGATACAGAATCTTGAAATTGCCATTAAAATGGGAGTTCCCCATTTATCCTGTTATGCTTTAACGGTAGAACCCAAAACTGCACTAGCGCATAAAATTAATAAGCAAGAACTACCCAATGTAGATGCTGCACACCAAGCTGCTCATTTTGCCATTTTACAAGAAATGACTGCTGCTGCTGGATTTGAACAATATGAAATTTCCAATTTTTCACTGCCTGGCAAAAGAAGTATACACAACTCCAATTATTGGTCAGGACAATTTTATTTAGGGATTGGACCTGCTGCCCATTCTTTTAACGGCCTAAGCAGGCAGTGGAATATTAGTAATAATGCTTTATATATTAAATCTTTAGCCCAAAGTACCGTTCCTTTCGAAAAGGAAGAACTAACCCTTGTTCAACAAACGAATGAATACATCATGACTGCCCTCAGAACCATTGAGGGTATTGATGCAAATAGATTGGATGCTATTGCTGGCAAAGAAACTTTTGATGTCATTTTAAAAGATGCCGCCCACAATATAAAAGACGGCTTGTTGGTGTATAATCATCCACACTTATGCCTTTCATCTGCTGGCAAGTTTATGGCAGATGGAATTGCTGCGCACTTATTTAGAGAGGAGGAAGCCAATTAATCTTAGTGAATATTGTCAACGGTTGTATCTACTGTTTGCAATAAACTCATGACAATTGGATAGAAATCGTGTTTCTGTGGATGCTTCTCATTCAACTTGTCGGCAATCTGATTGATGGCCATTAACAAATTGTCTTTATTTATACTTTCAGTATGAATATGATTGGGCTTATGTATTTCAAAGTCGTCTCTCAATAATTCCATTAATGAAACCTCTAAAATTTTAGACAACTCTTTGATATGCTTCACGGTAAGTTGGGTATAACCATTCTCGATTTTGCTGTATGCATTTTGAGAGATACCCATTTGTTTTGCTACAAAATCTTGGGTGTAATTTCTTTGTTCTCTTACTTTTCTTATAATCGTTTCTGGCACTGTTGATAGTTTAGCTATTAATTACATATTTTAATATATTTTGTTTAAAACTATATTAAAAAACTTTCAATTTGTTTAAACCCATCTTCTGCTGGCAGTTGTTCCCATAGGATGGAATAGATGGCACTGGCAATAGGCATATTGGCTAAAATCGTATTATTGGTTTTATGAATACACTTACTGGCAAAGTAGCCTTCGGGCAACATATTGAGTTCAAGTTGTGCCGATTTAACTGAATACCCCTTACCCAACATATTACCAAATGTGCGGTTCCTACTGAATAAAGAATAACAGGTTACCAATAGATCTCCCAAATAAACAGAAGCCGTATAATTTTTTTCGATACAGGTTCCAGGGGCAACCTTTTCTAAAAATCCGCCCATTTCGTTGGCACAATTGGCAATATATACACTCAGAAAATTATCGCCATATTCTAAGCCATGCGCAATACCTGCACCTAAAGCATAAATATTTTTCATTACCGCTGCATACTGCACTCCTACTACATCGGTATTCACTACCGTATTAATATAATCAGTTTTAAAACATGCAGCAATGGCAGCAGTTTCTACTTCATCGGCACCTGAAAAAGTGAGATAAGATAATTTTTCCGCAGCTACTTCTTCAGCATGACAGGGTCCTAATAAAGTAAAATAATTGTTCAATGGAAACTGAACAGTCTCTGCTAAATACTCGTGTAATAATTGGTTCTTAGTAGGCGTAATTCCTTTTACGGCAGAAACAATTTTTTTACCCACCCATTTTTCTGCAGAAACCTGCATCAAAGCATCTTCCACATAAGCAGAAGGAACGGCAATTACTATTACATCTGAGGCTTCAATTACCGCATTAATATCAGTAGTCAATTGTAACTGTGCGGGATTAAAATAAGCGGTGCTTAAGTAATGAGGATTGTGTTTTCTCTTTTTAAAATAATGAATACTATCCTCGTTTCGGATAAACCAATGAATGGTATTGCCGCTATCGGTGAGAATTTTAGCTAAAGCAGTTGCCCAGCTTCCACCTCCAATAATTCCAAACTGCATATGGCTGTTTTATCGCTAATAATTCAGCAAACATACAGAAAAACAAATGGACGGTAATTAGCCGTCCATTGTTGAAATATTATCTAAAAAATTAATCTTTTTTCTTTTCTTCAAATAACTTGTCTTTTTCTACAACAGTAACCAAGTTGCCATCCTTTAGCATCTTGCTTACAATAGAGTAAGGACCAGTAATTACTTTATCGCCTTCTTTCAGACCTTCAGTAATTTCAATATTGTTCAAATCTTGAATGGCAGTTTTTACTTTTACCTTCTTCACTTTATTATCTGCCTGCAAAATAAATACCACTTCTTCAATTGAGTCATCAGAAGAAACAGATTTTTGTTCTACTTTTTCAACTTGAGCTACTTTGTTGTCGGTTTTCTTCTCGTCTTTTTTCTCTTTCTGGTCTTCTTTACTATCTCTTGTGGTAACGGCATTCAAAGGAACAGACAGTACATTGTATTTACTCTTTGTTTGTATATCAGCACTTGCAGTCATACCCGGACGGAAAGGAAAAGATCTACCAGGAATAACCAAGTCTTTATAACTTTCTTGCAATAAACGAATATGCACTTTGTAGTTGGTTACTTCGGCACTTGCATTGGCAGTAAGTGTATTACCTGTGCTAGGATTTGCAATTTTATATACAATGCCTTTGAACTTTCTGCTGGTATAGGCGTCTACTTCTACAATAGCTGTATCGCCTAATTTAACTTTAGGAATATCATTTTCACCCACGTCAACCCTTACTTCAAAACTACGCATATCTGCCACTCGCATCATTTCGGTACCAACGTTAAAGCTGTTACCTGCAACACGCTCTCCTTTTTTAATAGCCAACAAACTAATCACCCCATCCATTGGTGAAGTAATTAATGTTCTTCCAATATCTTTATTGGCTCTGTTTAATTGCGCTTGAACACTTTGCACACCCGCTTTTGCGCTTTTGATTCCTTCCATTGCAGCATTGTAATTGGCTCTTGCACTTTTAACTGCTTGCTCAGCTTGTTCAAATTCTAAGCGGCTGATTACTTTCTCATCCAATAATTTCTTTTGGCGATTGTATTGTGTTTCAGCTTGATCTAATGTGGCTTTAATTGCCGCAGACTGCGCGGTTGTGTTTGAAACCTGTGCTTGTTGCTGACTAACGCCTGCAGCCACCTGATCTCTTTGAGAGTTTAATATGTCTGCATAAATTCTAGCCAACACTTGTCCTCTTTTAACAGTGTCACCTTCAGCAACAGTTAATTCAACTATTTCACCGCTTACGTCGGGACTTATTTTTACTTCAATTTCAGGATATACTTTTCCACTCGCATTTACTGTTTCAATAATTGTTCTGCGTTGTACCGCTTCAGCAGTAACTTTTATTCCTTCTTCTTTACCTATTACTCCTGCTTTCTTTAGGCCTATGATAACGCCTATGATTACTACTAGGCCTACAATAATCCAGATTAACTTCTTACTCATGATTTGTTTTTTATAATTTAATGCCTTGACCTTTGTAAAATTCTAGTAGTTTAATTCTAAAAATATAATCAAACTGGTTATTCAATCTATCTAGTTTTGCTCTTAGCAAATTATTCTGATTAGTAATCAAATCTAACGTGTTAGACAAACCAGCTTCAAAACGTTTGCGTGCGTAATCATAAGCTTTTTGAGATGCTTCTACCGATTTATCGCTCGCATGAAAACGTTGAATAGCAGCCATTGCATTGGTATGTGCTTGATAAATATTTTGCTGCAAGGTTAAATCTGCTTGTTGTCTTGATACTTGTGCTGTTCTTAAATTTAATTTAGAACGCTCATAGCCTAATTTAGCTGAACCTGCATTAAAAATGGGAATCTGAACGTTTAACCCAAAGTTTTGCCTAAAGTTTTGTTCTAGTTGTCCACCCCAACCGCTCCACATTTGAAAGAAGTTTCTTTTAGAAGAAGTCAACTGAATATCTGGCTGAAATACTTGATAGTTCTGGTTATTCACCGTTACAAAATTAGTAGTAGGTCTTGTACCAATCACATTTGCACCAGTAATAGTGGTAGCGGCATTAGCAAAGTTAGACCCCAATCCACCAAAAGCAGAAATGGTTGGATAAAATGCAGAGCGCGCTCTTTTAATAGATGCTTCTGCCGACTTAATTCTTAAGTCGCTTACTTTTTGAGCGGGTTGATTATTCAACGCCAATTGGTATAAAAATGCTGGATCCAATTCTCCCAATGGTTGCAATGGAATATTATCTACTGCTGGTATTTCTACATCAAATGAAACAGACATATCTAAGTTGATGGCAGCTTTCAACTGAATTACGGCTTGTTGAAATGTTGCATTAGCACTAACTAATGAAGTACTGTCTCTTGCTAGTTGTGCTTCAATTTCAGCAGCACTTAATTCTGGTAACGCCCCTGCTTCTACTCGCTTGCGGGTAAAACCTAACTGAGATTGGGTTTGGCCAACTTGTACTTCAGCAATAGCAATTTGTTGCTTAGCCGCCACTACTTGCAAAAAAAATGTAGCTATACTTAATGATACATCATTGGTGATTCTTTCAATATCGGCTATTGCTGCTTGTGCATTAAACCCCGCAACCTGACGATCTGCTTTTAGAGCTCCCCAGTTAAATACAGTGGCATTCACATTCAAATTTACTTGTTGGAACAACAACTGTGTGGTTGTAAACAAGTTGGTAGTAGGATCAATGGATCTACCAAACTGGGTACCCAAATTGGTATTGGCACTTGCCGATGGATATTGAGACAATTTGGTCCGCTCCACTTCCAATGCAGCCAGTCTTGCCTGTATATCGGCTTGCTTTACCGAAATATTGTTTTTTGCAGCGTATTCTACACAACGCTGAAGGTTCCATTTGTCTGTTGAACCCTGAGCAACAATTTGCCCAGCGAACGTAAAACAACCGACCATTAGTAATAGTAAATTCCTCATAGAACAAAAATAAGTTATTCGGCGAGGCTTTCACAGAATTTAGACAGACGGAAAGGAAAGGGATGGTTTTGTGTTAAAATTAGTATGAAAGGCAGCTTATAGCCCTATACTGGCTTTTTAAAACGTTGTGTAATGAAGTAAATAGCCATAAATGCAGCCAGTACAGCCGTGCCAATTATAGCGGTATTGGGTGTTTGTATGGCTATGCTCACCCCAACAAAACAATAGGTTGCCATAAATATTAAAGGCAATATTGGAAAGAGCTTCATTTTATAAATACCCGTACCGTCTAAATGTTTGGTTTGTTTTCTTAATTTAAAAATGGTTGCACTTGAAGCCACCATACCAAAACAATCAAGGAAAATGGTAAAATTTAAAATAGCATCAAAGGTTTGGGCAAAAAATAAAATCAGCAAACAGGTAAGGGTAAACACCGTTAGCGATACTACCAATACCCCATTCTTTTCGTTTTGCTTTGAAAATATTTTTGGAATGGTTCCTTCATCGCTCATGGCATACATGACTCTAGGATTACTCATCAATAGGGCATTTACATAAGCCAATACACCAAAGAACAAAAAGAAAGAAAAAATAGCTGCACCTCTTTCACCAAATACTTTATCTATAACCACATAAGCAATTTCTTTTTCTCCTTTCATTTGCTCAAAACCTACAATTTGGTAATAGCTAAAATTAACCAACAAATACAGCCCTATAATGATGGCAATTCCAAAAAATATTCCTTTAGGAATATTGCGTGCAGGGTCTTTTACTTCGCTTCCAAAATTGATGGTTTGTTGGTACCCGCCATAAGTAAATGAAACTGCAATTAAACTATACCCCAAACTCTGTATCCAACTCATTTGAGGGGTTGGAGGGATTGTAGCTGATGCAGACTCAGCAACCGCTGCGGCTGTAGAAGATTCATATGGGAAAAACAAAGCCGCAATCAATACCAAGATCATACTGATTTTGATGACCATTAAAATATTTTGCGCACGAGAACTCATTTTAAGCCCTCTTAAATTAATAATGTAAAATAAAATGATGGCTCCTGCACTTAACAAGGCTTTGTCTACATCTGTCCAAGGTGTACCAGGAAAAAGTTTAGCAATATATCCACTTCCAATAATAGCCACCACACTTAAACTAGCAGCATTGCTAATTAAAATAATACAGTTGATGGCAAATGCAATACTGGGATGATAGGCATAAGAAAACACTTTATAATAACCCCCAGTTACCGGAAACCTACTCCCGATTTCTGCATAAGTTAACGCGCCACAGAGGGCTACGAAACCGCCAATTAACCAAGCTGCAAAATATACAGAGGGCTCAATGGCATGCTGGGCGCTGGTTGCAGCAGATCTAAAAATCCCCATCCCTATTACTAAGCCCACCACAATCATGGTGAAACTAAAAACATTTAATTGCTGGTTCCCTTTCATAAGGATAAATATATACATTTGCTGCGTTACTGGTTCATCTGCCTCAGTCAGATGATTAAAAGGGAAGTCGGTGTAACTCCGGCGCTATCCCCGTAGCTGTAACCCGCGCCGCAAGGCAAACTTTTGAATCACTACAACCACTGTCTCGATTATAAAGAGATGGGAAGGACATTCAAAGGGTGGGAAGCCAGAAGACCTGCCAATAGCAAACAAGTATTCACGGCTTTCGGGTGAAAAGCATGGAATCTAAAGTGCTGCTGCAGCAGTAATTTATTTTTCGCCGTTTTTTTATTTTCCTGGAAGCTCATTGTTGACCTTTAAATTAAATGGACAATGAGCAAAAAATTAACGCTCCTCCTAACCCTGCTATCAAGCGCTGGCTTGTATGCACAAAAAGACAGTTTACGCACCAGTGTGCTAGACGAAGTAGTGGTAACTGCCAATAAGCAGGAACAAAAACAAAGTACTACAGGTAAAGTGATTACCGTAATTGGACAAGCTGAATTGTCTAAAAGTTCGGGCAAATCGTTGGGCCAAGTATTGAATGAAACCGTTGGTATCACCATCAACGGAGCGCTGAACAATGCGGGCACCAATCAAACCGTATTTATGCGCGGGGCCAATAGCGGTAGAACGTTGATACTAATGGATGGTATTCCTGTGTATGATCCTTCGCAAATTGGCAATGAATTCGACCTGAACCTTTTTTCTATTAATGATGTAGAAAGAATTGAAGTATGCAGAGGTGCCCAAAGTACCGTATATGGAAGTGATGCGGTTGCAGGGGTAATTAATATTATTACTGTAAAGCAAAATGTAAACAAACCCATCAATGTAAAAGCTACTTTAACTGCAGGTAATTTAAATAGTTTTAAAAACAACTTGCAGCTGTATGGTAAGTACAAAAAACTAACTTATAGTTTGCGTAATGCCGGTATTCGTACCAATGGGTTTAGTGCAGCCAGTGATACTATTGGCACTAGAAACTATGACGCAGACGGATACAAGGGCAATAGTACCAGTGCTGCAGTTCAATATGCCGTAAACAACCAATTATTATTGAAAGGGTTTGGAATGTACAGCCAATACCAGGCCAGCATTGATGCAGGTGTATTTAGTGATGATAAGCAGTATCTATTGAAAAACAATTTATTGAATACGGGCTTTGGTTTGGTGTATAAAACCAAATCATTGCAGGTAACTGCCAACTATCAATTCAGTCAAACCAATAGAGGATATGAAAGAGATAGTGCAGATAAAGCAGTATTTAGTTTTTATCAACGCAACAAGTATTTTGGTAAAACACAGTTTGCAGAATTGTACGCTTCGTTTAAATTAAATCAATCATTCTCTTTATTGCAGGGTGTTGAATACCGTTTTGCCAGCATGAATAATCAGTTTGAATCGGTAAGTAGTTTTGGCCCATTTAAGTCGGGTTTTAAAGACACGGGTATTCATCAGTCATCTGTGTACAGTTCTTTACAATTCAATAACCAGAAAGGGTTTTTTGCAGATGCAGGATTTAGGTTGAATAAACACTCTATTTACGGGAACAGCAGCACTTTTACTTTTAATCCTTCATTTGCGGTTTCAGAACAGCTGCGCCTATTTGGTAGTGTAGCTACTGCATTTAAAACCCCTTCCTTGTTTCAACTATTTGATTCATTTAGTGGAAGAAGAGATTTAAAAGCAGAAACCAGCACTACTATTGAAGCAGGATTTTCGCATAGCTATACGGGTTTTACCAGCAGGTTAGTGGCTTTTTATAGAAATACCAATAATGGAATAGACTACGATTATGTGCGCAACAAGTATTACAATTTCATAAAGCAAACCGCTTTTGGGGTTGAATACGAAACCAGTATTCGATTGAGTAATCGTTTGCAAATGAATATGAATTTTAGTTACCTAAGCATGATCGATTCTACACAAAGCAGAACCAATTTTAAAGACACTGGCTATATTTATGGACTAAGAAGACCAGGCTTTCAAAGCAATATGAGCGTAAGCTATACGCATGAAAAAGCAACTGTTTCTATCATAGGAAAATATGTAGGCAGCCGATCAGATATTGGTGGATTTAGAAGGGCCGATGTATTGTTACCTGAATATTTTATTTTGGGTGCTTATGCAGAATATCGTTTTAGCGAAAAAATAAAATTATTTGTAGACGCACAAAATATCACGGGCAAGAAATTCACCGATTTAAGAGGGTTTAATAGTATTCCATTTTTAATTAACTCAGGTATTAGTATCCATCTATAATAAACACTATGCTTAAAGATCAGCTGCAAAACAAAATAAATAGCAAGACCAAACCCTTGGGTGCATTGGGTTTGCTAGAAGAGATTGCATTACAAGTAGGTTTAATTCAGCAGACCACAGCACCTTTTATTGCAAGACCTACCATTATGGTTTTTGCAGCTGATCATGGCATAGCCGAAACAGGATTGGTGAATCCTTACCCACAATCTGTTACTGCACAAATGGTCTTGAACTTTTTGAATGGGGGTGCAGCCATAAATGTATTTACCCAAATGAATCGATTGCAGTTGATTGTTGTAGACGCGGGTGTAAATGCGAATTTGAGCCATCTTGAACAACCGAATTTTATTCAAGCTAAACAAGGTATGGGCACAGTCAATTATTTAACTGCTCCAGCAATGTCTATGGATTTGGCTTTGAGTTGTATTAAAAAAGGAAAAGAACTGGTTACAGTTGTTGCAAAAGATGGTACCAATTGTATTGGATTTGGCGAAATGGGAATAGGCAATACTTCATCAGCTGCTTTAATTATGCATGCGATTACGGGTACTCCTCTGGCCGAATGTGTAGGCAGGGGTACTGGTTCCAATGACGACCAATTGAATACTAAAATAAATACCCTTGAAAAGGTTGCCAGTTTGCATCAACTAAATTCACTAAGGCACGAACCCCTGCTATTATTAAGTGCAGTGGGTGGTTTTGAAATTGCTATGATGGTGGGTGCATACTTAGCTGCAGCTTCAGAAAAAATGGTCATTGTGGTAGATGGTTTTATTGCTACTGCAGCTTTATTGGTTGCTGTACAAATGGAACCTACTGTATTGAATAATTGCATTTTTGCACACAACAGCAATGAGCAAGGTCACGCCAATATGTTGCAGTATTTAAAAGCGAAGCCCTTGCTGAATATAGGCCTCAGACTTGGGGAAGGAACAGGTGCAGCATTGGCCATCCCATTAATTGAATCGGCTGTTGCCTTTTTAAATCAGATGGCTTCTTTTGAACAAGCTGGTGTAAGCACTGCGTCAGAATAATTATCTTCATTCAAATTTTTTCATGAAACACCAGTGGCTTCTATTTAAAACAGCGTTGATGTTTTTTACTCGCATCCCTGTGGGCAATCTTCCATTTAAACAAGCGCACTTGCAAGCTTCAGCCCGCTATTTTAGTTGGGCAGGCATTGTAGTTGGAATAGTAGGTGCGATTGTATTGGTATTGGCCGATCTGCTTTTTTCTCCTGCACTAACTGTTTTGTTTTCAATGATTGCCACCATTTTATTAACGGGTTCATTTCATGAAGACGGTTTTGCAGATTGTTGCGATGCTTTTGGCGGAGGATGGACCAAAGAAAAAATATTGACCATCATGAAAGACAGTCGTCTAGGCACTTACGGGGTAGTTGGATTAATCTTGATCCTGTCTTTAAAATTTTTATTACTACTAGAATTAATGCAATTTTTTCCTATTGAATTGGTTGCAGTTGCTTTAATAGCAGCTCATGCCAATAGTCGATTTTGGGCTACCACTATCATGCAAAAACTACCCTATGTTCAAGACATCGATACCAGTAAATCAAAACCTTTGGCAGATCGAATACTAACCAAAGCAGAAATGGGCATACTGGCCTTGGGTTCTTTAATTCCCCTTACCCTTGTTTTTATTTTAATCTATAGCCCAATTGATCAACTAGATTCTTTACTATTTAGTTATGGGTTCGCCAGCTGGTTATTCTTTTTTATTCTTTGGGTTCAAGTTCCAGCTTACTTGGTTCAAATATTTGCAGGTAATTATTTTATGAAATGGATTGGTGGTTATACTGGGGATTGTTTAGGTGCCACACAACAGGTTTGTGAAATTGCATTTTATTTAGGATGTTTACTCTTATGGAAATTTATTTAATTAGACATACCACCCCTAAAGTAGAAAAAGGTATCTGCTACGGACAGGCCGATTTAGATATTACCGAAACTTTTTTAGAAGAAGTAGAAGCCATTAAACCTCATTTGCCTTCTGATGAAATAAAAGTATATAGTAGTCCATTGCAACGTTGTAAAAAGCTGGCTGATGCTTTATTTGATGGATTAGCAATTGATGTTCATGATGATTTAATGGAGCTCAATTGTGGCCAATGGGAATTACTTCCTTGGAATGATATACCAAAAGAAGAGATACAACCTTGGATGGATGATTTTGTAAACGTAGCAGTTCCTAAAGGAGAGAGTTATGTAGACTTACACAATAGAGTAGTGAAGCGTTTTAATGAAATTGTTTCCAAACAAGAATCAGCAGTGATAGTGGCACATGGTGGTGTACTCAGAAGTATCCTGTCTCATATTACTTCCACCCCATTAAAAGAATCTTTTGACGCGTTTACTTTACACTATGGTTGTGTGGTAAAAATTCAAGTAACAGAAGATAGCATGACCCATGAATTGCTCTATAATTACTCTAGACAAGGCAAAGAATGGCATAGACCCACTGTTTAGTAAAATTGGTATCTTTAAAAAAACATGCGCATGGAATTTCAAGTAGATCAACTGCTGACAGTTACATTTACCCTTTTTGCGGTAATTGATATTGTAGGGTCTATTCCCTTGCTTATTTCATTAAAAGAAAAAATGGGCGGAGGTATTCGTTCGCTTCAAGTGACATTGATTTCTGGCGCCTTAATGATTTTGTTTTTATTTGCTGGCAAACCTTTTCTAAAAATTCTTGGATTAGATATTCGGTCTTTCGCCGTTGGAGGTTCAATTGTCATTTTTTTACTAGGTCTTGAAATGGTTTTAGGACATGAAATTTTTAAAGGCGACAACAATGCAAAAAGTGGAAGTGTAGTACCCATTGCATTTCCTATTATTGCTGGTTCAGGTACCCTTACCACCATCATGTCATTAAAAGCCAACTTCGATGAAATGTATATCTTGTTTGGAATACTGATTAATCTGGTGGTTGTTTACATTACTTTAAGATTGCTCAAAGTGATTGAACGTGCACTAGGCGAATCAGGATTACTAGCCGTAAGAAAATTCTTTGGCGTAATCCTGATTGCTATTGCTGTTAAAATATTCAGTACGAATATTGCAGCATTTGGTAAGTAATGCTATTTACCAAAGTATGGTATACAATGCGGCAATAATTCCAAATAATATTAAAACGCCTACCACAAATGCTGGATGCAATTTGAACATGCTTCTGTCTACTTCTAATCCATTGGTTTGAACACCTTTTCTAATATCGTTCATGCTAATAAAATACATTCCCACCAAACAAATCAAGAATACAATTCCCATTCTATCTAAGAATGGAATTTCAAATACACCTTCCCCATTCGCTACCGCATATCCAGAAGTGGCCAACCAAGAAAGGTCTACATAATTGGGCATGAATTTAAAAATGATGGATAGTACAAATCCACCAATAGTTGCAAACAATGCAGCATTAGAACTGGTTTTCTTCCAGAAGAATCCTAAGAAGAACATCGCAAATACTCCCGGTGATACAAAGCCTGTATACTCTTGAATATATTGGAATCCTCCTTTTTTATCTATGCCCATAAATGGTGCTACTATCATTGCTAATATCATTGCAGCAACAATAGAAATTCTTCCAATATTCACCATCTTTTGCTCTCCTGCTGCTGTGTTGATTTTCTTTTTGTAAATATCTAAAGTGAATATAGTTGCAATGCTATTGGCTTTTCCTGCTAATGAAGCAACCACTGCTGCGGTAAGTGCTGCGAATGACAGCCCCTTTAATCCCACCGGTAATAAATTTAATAATACTGGATATGCGCGGTCGGGGTTTACTTCTCCATCTTGCAATAACTCTGTTTGAAAATAGCCTTGTTGATGCATCACATAAGCTGCAATACCCGGTAACACTACAATTACAGGCATAATCAATTTCAAGAACCCCGCAAATAACAAACCATTGCGGGCTGTTTTTAAATCGGCTCCTAATGCACGCTGTGTGATGTATTGATTACATCCCCAATAATTTAAATTGGCAATCCACAATCCTCCAATCAAAACAGTAAGACCTGGCAAGTCGGTAAAGCTTGGATTATCTGGCTTCAAAATCATATGAAAATGGTCGTCTGCTTTTTCTCTTAATACTGCTAGGCCATTGAGTATTCCACTTGTTCCGTTTTGCTCTGCTACCAAGTTCAATGCAATATAAGTAGCTGCCAATCCTCCTAAGATTAAAAAGAATACTTGTATTACATCGGTGTATCCAATTACTTTCATTCCCCCCAATGTAATGAGTACTGCAAAAAATCCGAGTGCCAACATACATACCGTGAAAGAGATTCCGGAAATACTACTAATGGCCAATGCGCCTAAGAATAAAATAGAAGTAAGGTTTACAAATACATATAATAGCAACCAGAATACGGCCATAATCATTGCTACGGTATCGTTGTAACGTACCTGCAAAAACTGCGGCATCGTGAATATTTTGTTTTTCAAATAAACAGGCATAAAGAAAATGGCCACTACTATTAATGTTACCGATGCCATCCACTCATAACTAGCAATAGCTAAACCCATTTTAAATCCACTTCCACTCATTCCAATGAATTGCTCCGTTGAAATATTAGAAGCAATTAACGATGCGCCAATGGCCCACCAGGTTAAAGATCCTTCTGCTAAAAAATAGTCTTTAGAACTGGCTTCCTTTGCTTTCTTTCTTCGGTATACCCAAATACCATATCCAGCAACAAGAATAAAATAGAATAGAAATACCAAGTAATCGGTTTGGTGCAATGCATTCATACAGCTTATTTATAATCGTTAAACTGTCGTAAGCTATACAATTATCAAATGCGGTAGAATTTATTGAGAGAGAATATTTTATCAAATATGGGGTGCATATGTATCGGGGGTTGCCAGGACATCTTCCTGTCTTTGCCAAGATTGTCAGCCTGCGGCTGACTTCCTTATTCGCCAAGATTGTCAGCTTCACTTCGTTCAGCTGACTTCCTCCCGTATTGAACTTACTCAAAGCCTTTACGGCAACCTTCGGTTGCCTAGTCTGTTCCATTTTTGTCTTCGCCAAGATTGTCGGTCGAAGACCGCCTTCCTCCCGTATTGAACTTACTCAAACCCTTCGCACGTCAACCTTCGGTTGCCCTGCGGGTTTTTAGTCTGCTCACTTATACGAGTAAACTCGTAACGTTCGCAATCTAAAAACCCCCGCAGCTTTCGCTGCGAGGGTTTGTGGTCTCGCCAGGAATCGAACCTGGATCTGGAGCTTCGGAAACTCTTATACTATCCATTGTACTACGAGACCAATAATTGTTGCAAATGTAATTGAAGCAAATTAATTCTTCTTGATCTCTGCAAAAATGCGATCGGTATCTGATAATGAGCAAAGCTCTGTTCCTTTATGTAAAGTAGCTGCAGAACCTGCGGCTACACCGTATTGTAGAACCTGCTCCCATCCCCATCCTTTAGTTAAAGCTGCCAACATGCCTGCCACCATGCTATCCCCTGCCCCTACTGTACTCAATACAGGCGCTTGAGGTGCAGCCGCTTTATAATGTTCTGTGGCTGTAATTAACATAGCGCCATCTGCTCCCATTGAAACTGCCATGGCTTTACAAGCACCTGCTACAATTACTTGACGGGCTGTTACAATAACATCAGCCATATCAATCCATTCTTTACCTACTAAAGATGCTAATTCGCGCAAGTTGGGTTTGATTAAATACAAGCCTTCTTTAACTGCGGCTTTTAATCCATCACCTGATGTGTCTACAATTAATTTTGCATTTAACTGTTGCGCAATAATGGCTATTTCGTGAAATACTGTAGTTGATGTTCCGGGAGGTAAACTTCCACTCAATACAACATAATCAACATGTGCGCAATTTCCTATGGCTTGCATTAACAATCCTAACTCCTGATCAGAAACACGCTCCCCTGGCATTCCAAATCGATATTGCAATTTTTTATCTTCATCAAACACCACAAAATTCTCACGAGTGTCCCCTTCGGTTTCTATAGCAGTAAAAGCAACTTGTTCCTTAGACAATAAAGCTTCTAATGTTTTTCCTGTGTATCCACCAGATAAAATAATTGCTTCGGAAGCCACTCCTAATTTTTTCAAAGCTCTTGAAATATTGATACCGCCACCGCCCGGCTCTACTTTTGCAGATAGTGCACGTAACTTTTTTTCTGGAACCAGTTCGGGTACTGAAATACTTTTATCTAGTGCTGGATTCAATGTAATGGTTACAATATTTGCCATTGCATGAAATTACATCAATTGCTTCATCTCATGAAAAGCAGCAGGTAAGAATATACCTGTTGGAACACTGCTCATTATTTTCAAATCGGTCATTAAACTACTTTCATTATCTAAAAAAGCCAATACATTACTTGCTTTATTCTTTTTGAAAATAGATGCGAAAATTTCATCTCCTGGCATTTTACGATTGTGTAACACATTCAATAAAACAGCATCGTACAAATGTCCTTTTGAATCTTTCAACGATTTCCCAAAAGAAAGATCTTTACCTTTTTTGATGGCATCAATCAAAGCAGCTGTTCTTTTTTGAATAAACTTAAATGCATACCCACTGCTTGCTTTGGCTTGTCCGCCTGCAATTCCAATGTATATATTTCCACCTTTGTAATAAGGAAATTTTTTGGTGGTCATAGGAATCACGCCTTTTTCTTCGTGCAATATTTGGTAGTCGTTTATTTGCAATTTTTCACCAATGTATTTTTTAAGCGCCATATCATAGGCTGCATCTTCTATGAGCTGTTCGGTAAATAAAGTGTATTCTACTAATGCTGTATTTGGAGAAGTGGGCAACACGTACATAAAAGTGGTTCCATGTTCTTGCGATACCCTAAAATCCATGAATACGGCTTTACTTGAATCAAAACAATCTGTTGCTGTTTTAATTTCCCATCCTTTAAAATGCTGTAAAAAATGGTATTCTGTAGCAGCTGCTTTGATGGGTTCAAATAAAATGCTGCTGAATACATAATCCGCATAAATGATTTCACCATCTACCAATTCAATACCCGCTATTTCGTTTGAGCCTACAAATTCAAAAGTGGTATTTACTAATTTGTTAACTGTGGCATTTCGCCATTCAATATTGGGTGATTTAGAGACACTGGCTTTTACATAGTTGTAAAAATCAATCCCCCTTATCATTTTATAAGTATACGGTTCAATGGATAATTCAGAAGAAAAATGATTGGAATAAAAATCAAGTTTTTTCCATTGATGATGTACTATCGGCTCAAAAAGATCAGGTGCTGTTTCCCAGAAACACCAGGTACGATCGTTTTGTTGCTTAGCATCTGCATCAACTACTAATATTTTTTTTGAAGCAAAAAATGGGTCAACTACCATTCGCATCAATAAACTCATGCCCGCACAACCTGCTCCAGCTATAATATAGTCGTATTGTTTTTGCAAAGACTATACTGCTTTTAACTTTTCGTCTCTCCTGATTTTATCCCAATATTTTTTAGCAACGATTAACATCCCAAAACTCTCACCTTCTTCTTTGTGCAAATGTTTGTGGTGCATTTTGTGCGCCCACCTAATAGCCCTAATGTATCGGTTATTACTGCGGGTAAATAATTTAATGCGCTGGTGTATAATGATTTCATGTACTAAAAAATAAGCGAAGCCATATAGAGCAATTCCTGCTCCAATGCTAACAGCCCAATAATTTTGATTCATGCTCCCCAACATAATACATAACCAGCTGGGTATGGCAAAAATTACAAAAAAAGCATCGTTCTTTTCCCAAAATCCCGGACCTTTTTGGTGATGGTCTTCATGCAAATACCACAAAAATCCATGCATTACATATCGATGGGTTAGCCAGGTAATCCCCTCCATTACAACAAATACCAATAAGGTCACTAATACATAAATCATCTTATAAGAAAATTCTAAGTGATAGAAAAAATAAAGCCTGTATGATCAACAAATGTATGGCAAAATGGTTTTGTGCTTTTATTTTCAGCTGTTGTTGAATAGCCAATAAAATAGCACTTATTACAAACCAACATGCATAATTTAACATAGGAATGGCACCTCCCTCCCATGTCCAGAACCCTAATTGAATAGCAACTGGCTCCATTAACCAATCAAAAAAAGTAGCCATCACTGCACCGTCAATTACAACCGACCATTTGATAATTGACCTTGGAATGGGTGCTTCATATTTTGCCAACATTACTTTATTCAATTGTTGCATTAAAGACCCACAACAAAAAACAATCACAAACCAATTCATTCCTATCAAAAATGGCACGCCCATTAGCTTTGGCCCCATAACCCTTCCATAAGTATAGTTTCCAAATAATATTCCTGTATTTACCCCAATCATTTCAGTAACCATTCCTGTTGCAAAAGCTAATAAAAAAAATCCTACAAATCCTTTTTCTAGCCGCTCTTGACTTGCTGCAAGCAATACACCCATTAACAACAAAGTGAAAGGTGTATTATTAATGAACCAATCTTTATATGGGGTAAACAGAATCCCTATCACACCAGTAATATGAAATAATATTGCTAAAAACAGTGGTATTCTTGGCTTTGCGTATAACATGTTCGCTTAATGCTTTAATTTTTGCTGTTGGTCTACCAGATTGGCCATTATGGCTGCACTTGACAAACAGAGTGGGATTCCTCCTCCTGGATGAACGCTCCCACCTACAAAATACAACCCTTTTGTGGTATTGCTAAAATTAGGGTGTCGCATAAATGCCGCAGTTTTGCTATTAGAGCTGGTTCCATATAAAGAACCCATATAAGAAGCTGTTTTAGATTCTATGCTTACTGGAGATAATACTTCTTCGACTTCTATAAGTGGTTCAATATCTTCTCCTAATAAGTTACTCAATTTTTTGAGTACTGCGCTCTTATAGAAGTCTTTAATAGACTCCCAATCTTGCCCTTTATTAGCAGGTGCATTCACCATTACAAACCAATTCTCCTTACCTATTGGGGCTTGAATAGATGGTTCTCTTTTACTGGTTATATTGATGTAAACTGTTGGATCCTCAAATGGTTTTTTTGTTTTAAACAACGATTCAAATTCCTTCTCGTAGTCATTGCTAAAAAATATATTATGCAAATCTAATTGCGAGAAATTTTTATTAATGCCCCAATAAAATATAAAAGCGCTACTGCTTCTTTCTTGTCGTAAAACTTTAGCTGCTTTAATCTGATCACCTAATAATTGCTGGTACGTGAAATATACATCCATATTACTTACCACTATATCAGCAAAATGATTTTCATTATTGACTACCACTCCTTTTACTACTCCTTGTGTACGAATAATTCTTTCAACCCCATTTCCAAAATGAAATTCTACCCCCTTCTTTAAAGCTAATTGATACAATGCATTGGTAATACTGATCATTCCCCCTTTAGGATAAAAAGTTCCTTCATTGTGTTCCAAATGTGGAATCAAAGAGAGCATAGCTGGCGCTTTATAAGGGTTGCTTCCATTATATGTTGCATACCGATTAAATAGTTGAACCAACTTGGGCGATTTAAATGATCGTTGGTTATAACTGTTTAACGAATTAAACAGATAAGGCCATTTTACCGTTTGAATGGCTTTAAAAATGGGTGCTTTAAAAAGTGTTTGTAATTTATGTAGTGAATACTGTAAGAATATTCCGGCAATATGGTTGTATGCGTCAGCAGACTTATTCAAATACCTGTGCAAATTTTCTGCGGGCTCATTGGTTTTGGCCTGTAATTCAGCTGCAAATTTTTCATGATCTGCAAAAGCGCTAATGATTGTTCCGTCTTCGTAAAAATAATTACAAGCTATAGGCACCCTTTCATAACTAAAATAGTCTTCAATAGGCTCGCCTGCAAATTCAAATAACTCTTCTATTAATTGAGGACGTGTAAACAAACTAGGACCAGCATCAAATTGATATCCACCTAATTCAAAATGGCTCAACTTGCCTCCAGGATAATCATTCTTTTCAAAAACGCTAACCCCGTATCCCATCACTTGCAAACGAATAGCTGCTGCTAAACCAGCAACACCTGCTCCAATTACGATTGCTTTTTTAGTTGGGATGGTATTACTCATATCCTTTATTTATTTTGCTGCAACCACCAAGCTTGTACCTTAGGAAAAGCAATTAAAAACCAGCTGGTAAATTCCGTAGGTGCTGTTGCAATTAGTTGATTGATGTTTTCAAATGTACGGAAAGCATAGTCTTTAACCTCTAAAGGATTGGGATGAATATTTCCTTGATACCGACCTACAAATACATGATCGAACTCGTATTCGGTTAACCCATTGTCGAATGGGGCTTTATAAACAAAATCAAAGGCTTTTTCTAAGGGAGTATCAAAGCCCATTTCTTCTTGCAATCTCCTATGTGCAGCACTCTTGGTTAGTTCACCTGGCTTGGGATGACTGCAACAAGTATTCGTCCATAAATTAGCACTATGGTATTTGCTGCTCGCTCTTTGTTGTAACAACATTTCACCAGCATCATTAAATATAAAAACACTAAAAGCTCGATGCAACACCGCTTTTTCATGTGCTTCCATTTTTTCCATAAAGCCTAATTCCTGATCGGCTTCATTTACCAGAATCACTTGTTCTAACATGTATTTAGAGCAGATTTAATTGACTTCTAATACCCGCTTTTGCCAAGATAAACATCTTACCGTGGTCTGGTATTCTAACTCTTGTATCTAGAACTTTTTGTGGCTGAAGCTTCTTGATCTTTTTAAACAAACTCAAATAATATTTATACGCAACATAAACCCCAAAACGGGCTTTCAATGGTAATTGTAATATGCCTTCATAAGCATGATCAAAATCTCTTTGAATGTCTTCTTCTATTTTTAACTTATCTGCCTGAGTAAAATTACTGAAGTCGCATCCAGGAAAATACATTCTATCTAATCCTTCGAAATCTGCTTTTAAATCTCTTAAAAAATTCACTTTTTGAAATGCTGATCCTAGGCTACAAGCATAGGGTTTCAGGTGTTCGTAGCTGCTTTGATCGCCATTGCAAAAAACATATAAACACATTAAACCAACTACTTCTGCACTTCCATAAATATATTCTTCATAGCCCGATTTGTCGTATTGCTTCTTACCCAAGTCCATTTCCATGCTATGCAAAAAAGCATGAATCAATTGGCGATCAATTTTAAACTCATTCACCGTTAATTGAAAGCTGTGCAAAATGGGATTTAAAGAAATTTTCTGGTCAATTGCCTTATAGGTTTCTGCTTTAAATTCCGCGAGTAATGTTTCTTTATCAAAGTCATGAAATGTATCTACAATCTCATCTGCAAATCTTACAAACCCATAAATATTGAATACGGGTGTTCTAAGGTCTTTGTGCAAGAGACGAATTGACGAAGAAAAACTAGTGCTATACAGCTCTGTAGTAATTCTGCTACATTCTTGACTTACTTGGTGAAACAGTTTAATCATATAATTTCGAAATTTCTTTAGCCACTACTTCACCGCTAATTAAGCTAGGAGGTACTCCTGGCCCAGGAACGGTAAGTTGCCCTGTAAAGAAAAGGTTTTTTACTTTCTTACTTCTGCATGACGGCTTTAAAACAGCAGTTTGTAGTAAAGTGTTCGCTAAACCATATGCATTTCCTTTAAAAGCGTTGTATTCGCTAATAAAATCGCTTTGAGCAAAGGTTTTTTTATAAATAATCGCGTCTTTGATTGACTGGCCAATCTGTTTTTCAATCCGCTCTACAATCAAGTTAAAATATTTTTCTCTTAATTCATCTGTATCACCAGACAAGCCAGTTGCAACAGGAATTAATAAAAATAAATTTTCACAACCTTCTGGCGCCACAGTAGGGTCTGTAACTGAAGGTACACACATATAAAACAGTGGATCTGTTGGCCATTCTTTGGTAGTATAAATTTCTTTACCGTGTAGTCCAAAATCGGTATCAAAAAATAGCGAATGATGAGGAACCCCAGTTAAGCGTTTGTTTAATCCAATATAATACAGCAAACAGCTAGGGGCCATTACGCGTTTATCCCAATAGGAAGGAGTATAGGTTTGGTATTTAGGTTGCAATAAATCTGTTTCAACATGGTGATAATCTGCTCCGCCAACTATAACATCTGCTTCAAGCTCAATCATTACTTTTCCTGCGGGTGTATTAGCCATACAAGAAACCGATTTTGCTATACCATTTTCTACGTTGATTTGATTTACACTATGGTTAAACCTAAAATTAACTCCTAATGAAACCGCTAAATCATACATCCCCTGAACAATTTCGTACATACCCTTATTAGGATACCAGGTTCCTCCTTTGATATCAGCATAATTCATTAAACTGTATAATGCTGGGGTATGTTCGGGTAAAGCACCTAAGAACAAAACAGGGAATTCCATTAATTCAACCAGTTTGGGATTCTTAAAATACTTGCCCACATGAGATTTCATTGAATTGAACACATCCAATTTAAAAACTCCTTTTACTAAATCAATATCTAAGAATTCAGTAAGTGATTGCCCTGGTTTAAAAACCAACTTGTTTACCCCTACTTCATATTTGTAAGCAGCTTCTTTCATGAACAAGTCTAACTGCTTCCCTGCACCTGGTTCTAATTTTTCAAATAAGGCTTTTAATTCTTGGTAATTAGCAGGTATATCTGTTACATCATCTGGCCAATATACCCTATAAGAAGGGTCTAATCGGGTAAGTTGATAATAGTCGCTTACTTTTTTTCCAAACTGTTCAAAGTATCGCTCAAATACATCGGGCATCCAATACCAACTTGGTCCCATATCAAAGGTGAATCCTTGGGCTGTGTACTTTCTAGCCCTCCCACCTGGTAATTCGTGCTTTTCTAGTACGGTAACATTCCAGCCCGATCTGGCTAGAAAGGAAGCCGCGGACATGCCCGCGAAACCACTTCCGATAACGATCGCTTGCTTATTCTTCACTTGAAACGTAAGTTAATGAAATTTCTTAGAAACGCTGTACATGCGCTTTTAGCAGTTTCCTTGCGAAGTGGATTCTGCTTTTGATGGTACCCAAAGGTTCTTCTAACATCTCTGCAATTTCATGGTACTTGTAGCCATCGAAATACAACAAAAATGGATTTCTGAAAATCTCTGGTAAATCATGAATGGCTTGTTTTACCTCTTTCATATTTATTCCAGCAATGGCTTCATTGGCAACAGCACCCTGATTAAAATCTAGTAAGAATTCGTTGGGAGTATTGTCGAAAATAGTTGCTTGCTTAGATTTTCTTCTGTAGTTGTTGATGAAAATATTACGCATAATCGTATACAACCATGCTTTAATATTTGTGCCAACATTGTACTTGTCTTTATTAGCCAATGCCCTAAACAAAGTTTCCTGGTAAAGGTCTTTGGCCGCTTCTTGATCGCGTGTTAAGGTAACCGCAAATGGTTTCAAAAAATCCGCATTATTAACCAGCATTTGATTGAAATCTAGCGTAGACATGGCGTATTGTTTAATTTATTAGAGCATAAAGCTAAACATAATATTCGGTATGCAAAGATATTTTTGTTTAATTTTTACTAAAGAAATGTGAAACAAAAAACCCGCTGATAGCGGGTTGATTGATTGCTGTTTAAACATTAGACTTTTATGTTATAGCGCAGTCATGTACTCCATAACTTCGGTTAACGACTTCTTAAATGATACATTTGTTGGAATTCGCTTCTTATAATTTTGGGTTAATGCACCTGAAACAATTACCTGAAACTCTGGTATTCTATTCTGCACATTTACAAGGAATTTTTCAAAATTGAAATTATTGGCCACTGAGGTTAAATGAGAATATAAAAGGTCGGGCTTTTTTAAAGTGGCCACATATTCCACATCTTTTAAGGGAACATTGGCACCCAAATAAATCACTTTAATTCCCCTGCTTTTAAATAGATAATAAGTAAATAAGACCCCTAGTTCATGGTGTTCTCCTTCAGGCAAGAATACCAATACGGTCTTTTTGGGGTTTAAAGCTGATTGACAGGTTTCAATACCCATGATCAATTTCTGACGGATGATATTGGTTACCAAATGCTCTTGCGCAGGGTTGATATGGTTGGTTATCCATAATATTCCGATGCGTTCCAAGAAAGGGAAAATGATTTGTGGGATTGTTTTCTCAATTCCTTTAGATTTGATATAACCATCTAAAAGCATTTCGAACTCCTCAATCTTCATATCAACCATACAACTGATTAACTCATTTACCATTCGCTCAATTTGAGCTTGAGCTTGGTTTAAAGAGAGTGTTTTATCGCGCATTTCGGCGATACTCATCTTGTCGATATGAGAGATCTTAAACCCATACTTGTTCAATAATGCAATATTGAGTACGGTCTTTAACTCATCACCTGAATAGTAACGGATATTGGTTTCTGTGCGCTGTGGGTTTAGGAACGAATACCGCTGTTCCCAAATACGGATGGTATGCGCTTTAATACCCGACAGGTTTTCTAAATCTTTGATTGTAAAGGCATTCATACCATAGTAACGCTGCGAATCCAGATTTGTTTAAAAGATTTACAAAACCTTTAAACGCTTTAGGTATTCCCCATACCCACTCTTAGCATATTTCTCCCCTAAAAGCATCAATTGCGCTCTATCAATAAAGCCCATTCTGTAGGCAACTTCTTCAATACAACCTACTTTCTGGCTCTGGCGTTTTTCTATTACGCGAACAAATTCGCAAGCGTCAGCAAATGAATCAAAAGTACCCGTATCTAACCAGGCGGTACCCCTATTCATGATACCTACTTGCAAAGTTCCTTTTTCTAAATAAACCCTGTTTACATCGGTGATTTCATATTCACCTCTAGGTGAAGGAGCTATATTTTTAGCTATTTCTACAACACTGTTGTCATAAAAATATAAGCCAGGCACTGCATAATTAGACTTAGGCTGCTTGGGTTTTTCTTCTATTGAAATCGCTTGCTTTTGTTCATTAAATTCTACCACACCATAACGCTCTGGATCATTTACTTCGTAAGCAAAAACAGCTGCTCCATTTACATCATTGAAACTTTGTACCAACTTACTAAAGCCTGCACCGTAAAAAATATTGTCGCCTAATATCAAACAAACTTTATCGTTCCCGATAAATTTTTCTCCAATTACAAAAGCTTGTGCCAACCCATTTGGCTCGTGCTGTACTTCATAAGAAAAACTGCATCCGATTTCTGAACCATCTCCCAAGAGTCTTTTAAACTGGTCTTGATCTTGTGGTGTAGTAATGAATAAGATTTCTTTTATTCCTGCTAACATCAATACCGATAAGGGATAGTAAATCATTGGCTTATCATAAACAGGCATCAACTGTTTACTGATTCCTTTGGTGATAGGATATAACCTAGTTCCTGATCCGCCTGCTAAAATGATTCCTTTCATAATATTGGTATTAAGCGTTGAATTAAAATTCTAAAGTATTTACTGTATCGCGCAATAAAGGCAAAGTCAAATCTTTTTCGGATAACTTAATTTCATCTGGTGATAATTTCCAATCGATGGCTAAATCTGGATCGTTGTATATGATTCCGCCCTCTGATGCTTTATGGTAATAATTATCTACTTTATAAAAAAAAGTGGCTTGTTCACTTAATACAATGAATCCATGTGCAAACCCGCGTGGCACAAAAAATTGGGTTCGGCTCTCGCCCGTTAATTCTACTGCAACGTGCTGACCAAAGGTTTTAGAATCTTTGCGGAGGTCTACAGCAACATCCAGCACCGATCCACTCAACACCCTTACCAATTTAGCTTGGGCAAATTCACCATTTTGATAATGCAATCCACGTAACACCCCTTTAGAGGAATTGGATTGGTTATCTTGAACAAAATCAATGGCCACTCCTGTTTTTTCTAGAAAAGTATTTCTATTAAAACTCTCAAAAAAATAACCACGACTATCACCAAAAAATGTGTCGTGAATAATAAAGCAACCTTCAATGGGGGTATATTCAATTTGCATGATTACTTATTGCTGTACATAGATTCATAATAGTGTTGATAGTTGCCGCTGGTTACATTGTTTAACCATTCTGTGTTGGCTAAAAACCAATCGATGGTTTCACTTAATCCTTCTTGGAAGGTAACACTTGGTTTCCAACCCAATTCACGATTTATTTTAGATGCGTCAATGGCATATCTTCTATCGTGGCCAGGTCTATCTTTAATATAAGTGATTAATTGCTCACTGGTACCTGCTGGCTTACCCAGTTTCTCGTCCATTTGGGTACACAATAACTTTACTAAGTCAATATTTTTCCATTCGTTAAATCCGCCAATATTATAAGTTTCTCCTGTTACACCTTTATGAAAAACCATATCAATGGCAATTGCATGATCTTTTACATACAACCAATCACGGGTATATAATCCATCTCCATAAACAGGCAATGGTTTGCCTTGTATGATATTATTGATAAATAAGGGGATCAATTTCTCCGGAAAATGAAATGGTCCATAGTTATTCGAGCAGTTAGATATTACCGTTTGTAAATGATAGGTTTCATGATACGCTCTTACAAAATGATCAGATGAGGCTTTACTTGCTGAGTAAGGGGAGCGTGGATCATACGCAGTTTCTTCAGTAAACAATCCCTCGGCACCTAAGCTTCCATAAACTTCATCGGTAGATACATGATAAAAACGATGATTGTTTAAATCTGCTGCCCATTTTTGCTTAGCAGTATTTAATAAATTTACCGTGCCAATTACATTAGTGTATACAAAATCTAAAGGGGAAACAATAGAGCGGTCTACATGCGACTCTGCCGCCAAATGAATTACATCGGTCACCTGGTATTGATCGAACAATTCCTCCACCGCTTTTACATCCAAAATATTCACTTTGGCAAAACGATAATTGGGCTTGTTTTCTATATCTCTTAAATTTTCTAAGTTGCCCGCATAAGTAAGGGCATCTAGGTTGATGATTTGGTATTCAGGATATTTATTTACAAATAATCTTACAACGTGAGAGCCAATAAATCCTGCTCCACCAGTGATAACAATGTTTTTAGACATAATGTATTTCTTAATAATATAAAGGTACTATTTTGTACGCTTGTTTAACTTTTTACCCTAATTATTCCATGGTGCGTTTTTAACCAATTCATACACCATTGAAATGCCTTGATGCAAGTCTATCCTAGCTTTCCAGCCAAATTGATTAATCTTCGTGACGTCCATTAATTTTCGAGGAGTACCATCTGGTTTGGATAAGTCTAACACAATTTCTCCGGTATAACCAGTTACTTGCTTTACCATTTGGGCTAATTCTAAAATAGTAACATCTATACCTGTTCCAATATTGACTAATCCTTTTTCATTATAGTGCTCCATCAAGTACATACATGCTTCTGCTAAATCATCAACATGCAGAAATTCTCTTTTGGGTGTTCCAGTTCCCCAAATAGTAACCGATGGGTCGTTATTTTCTTTAGCCGTGATAAACTTTCGAAGCATTGCAGGCAGCACATGGCTTTTTTCTAAATCGTAATTATCGTTGGGGCCATATAAGTTGGTGGGCATGGCAGAAATAAAATTACAGCCATACTGTGCTCGGTAACTATCGCATAATTCGATGCCAGCAATTTTTGCAATCGCATAAGGTTGGTTGGTTTCCTCTAAATAACCACTTAATAGGTATTCTTCTTTTAAAGGCTGTGGCGCCATTTTTGGATAAATACAAGAGGAGCCCAAAAACAATAATTTTTCTACCCCATTAACATAACTCTGATGAATAATATTGCTCTCCATCATTAGGTTATCATAAATGAATTCTGCCCGATAAGTATTATTGGCAACTATACCACCTACTTTGGCTGCAGCTAAAAAAACATAAGCTGGTTTTTGGGTTGCAAAAAAATCGGCTACAGCTTGTTGATTTCTCAAGTCTAATTCAGCAGAAGTTCGTGTAATAATATTAGTGAATCCCGCTGCTTTTAATTGTCTAACAATAGCACTTCCAACCATTCCTCTATGGCCTGCTACATATACACTTGCATTCTTATTCATGTTCTTTCTCTATAGTGAATCCGTTGTTTTGCAACAACTGTTCTTTTTTAAATACAATAATATCTGCTGCCACCATTTCTTTTACCATTTCGGCTAATGTATACTGTGGCGTCCAATTTAATTTTGTTTTTGCCTTGGTTGCATCGCCAATTAATAAGTCTACTTCAGTTGGGCGATAATAACGTGGGTCTACTTTTACAACAGCTTGTCCCAATTTCATTCCTTGGGTGGTTGTATTATTTATTTTACTGATCACTCCAACTTCATTCACCCCTTCTCCTGTAAAACTTAATTCAACCCCCACTTCTGCAAATGCCATTTTTACAAAATCTCTGATATAAGTGGTAATGCCTGTTGCCAAAACAAAATCCTCTGGCGTTTCTTGTTGTAGCATGCGCCACATACCTTCTACATAATCTTTAGCATGCCCCCAATCTCTTTGTGCATCTAGGTTTCCAAGGTAAAGGGTTTCTTGTAACCCCATCGAAATTCTGGCTACTGCTCTAGTAATTTTTCTAGTTACAAATGTTTCTCCGCGCAATGGACTTTCATGATTGAATAAAATTCCATTACAAGCATACATACCATAAGCTTCTCGATAATTAACCGTAATCCAATAAGCATATAATTTAGCTACCGCATAAGGACTTCTTGGATAAAACGGCGTGGTTTCACTTTGTGGAACCGCTTGTACTAAACCGTACAATTCAGAAGTAGATGCCTGATAAAATTTAGTCTTCTTAGTTAAGCCCAATAATCGAATGGCCTCTAAAATTCTAAGCGCCCCAACTCCATCTGCATTAGCAGTATATTCTGGGGTTTCAAAACTAACATGCACGTGACTCATTGCAGCTAAATTGTAAATTTCATCTGGCTGCACTTCTTGTATAATTCTTATTAAATTAGTGCTGTCGGTAAGGTCTCCATAATGCAATACCATATGACGATCGGGTATATGTGGATCCTCATAAAAATGATCAATTCTCTGTGTATTAAACAAAGAACTTCTGCGCTTGATCCCATGTACTTCATAGCCTTTCTTCAGCAGTAATTCTGCTAAATACGCACCGTCTTGTCCGGTTATCCCTGTTATTAATGCTTTTTTCATGACACTGAATTGATGCAAATATGCAACCTTAAATGCATATCTATATAAATTGGCTCACTAAAGCATTTGAATTATCTTAGCTACAACAGTTTAATTATGGGTAATAGATACTATTCCTTAGATGTTTTTAGGGGGGCTACAGTGGCACTCATGATCTTGGTAAATAATCCAGGTAGTTGGAGCCATATTTTTGGGCCTTTAAAACATGCCCCATGGCATGGTGTAACGCCTACCGATTTAGTGTTTCCGTTCTTCTTATTTGCCGTTGGAAATGCAATGGCTTTTGTAATGCCGCGCTTTGAAGCTGCTGGTGCTGCTGAGTTTTGGAAAAAAGTGATTAAACGCACTTTACTCATTTTTGGAATTGGGGTACTACTACATTGGAGTCCATTTATTAAATGGGATGGCGATCAATTGGTAGGGAAATCTTGGGAAAATGTGCGGATTTTAGGTGTTCTTCAAAGAATTGCACTTTGTTATTTCTTTGCTTCTGTGATCGTTTTTTATGGCAAAACCAAGGGAGCGTATATTATTGGGATGTCTATTTTATTACTTTATTGGTTCGCTTGTTATGCCTTGGGAGCAGATGGAGACCCTTATAGTTTGCAGGGTTGGTTTGGCAACCCCATTGATATTGATATTTTAGGTGTTACCCATATTTATAAAGGCGAAGGGGTTCCTTTTGATCCCGAAGGATTTATGAGTACCCCTGCTGCCATTGTGCAAGTAATTTTTGGATTTTTGGTGGGTCAGTATATTCAATTAAAAGGGAAGAATACCGATATGTTGAGTGGTTTATTAGTGGCGGGTCTTGTTTTAACCTTTACAGGCTATTGCTGGGACTTAGTATTCCCTATCAACAAAAAAATATGGACCAGTAGTTACACCATTTATACCACTGGCTTGGCCATACTAACCATTGGAGTAATGATTTATGCTATTGAGTTTAAAGGGGCTAAAGGTGCTTGGAGTAGATTCTTTGATGTATTTGGAAAAAACCCTTTATTCATTTTTGTTTTAAGTGGTTTTTTACCTAGAGTATTAGGAATGTTTAGATGGGTAAATGAAACGGATGCCGATGGTACCAAACATTACACTTCTTTCTTACCCTGGTTTTACAATACTTTATGCAAACCCATTGCCAATGACCCTAGAGTAGGCTCATTGGTTTACGCCTTATTAATGATTGGATTTTATTGGCTCATCGTTTATGTACTAGACAAGAAAAAAATCTATATCAAAGTGTAACAGCAAAATACTTTGTAGCGAAACAATTTTCAAAATTATTCTACCGAATTTTCCGAGCTGGATTTCCTGCATATACGCCCGGCTCTGTAATATCTTTAGTTACCACCGACCCTGCCCCTATGACCACTTGGTCGCAAATATGTACAGGCAGAATTGTGGCATTACTGCCAATAGAAACATGGTTGCCAATGCGTGTTGGTTGCCATTTTGTTTGATCACCTGCAGGTTTTCCTTCTGTAAATAAATCATTGATAAACATCACGCCATGCCCAATAAAACAATCATTTCCTATGGTGACTAAACTACAAATAAAACTATGCGACTGTATTTTACATCGCTCGCCTATATACACGTCTTTTTGAATTTCGGTGAATGGCCCAACAAAAGAGTCGTGCCCAATATGGCATTCGTAAATATTAGCAGGTCCAACAACGGTTACATTTTTTCCAAATTGAACCTCTCTAACAGATGACTCAATTAAATTAAAAGTAGGTAACATAGTACTTGAATTTTATTCAAGTTAATTCAATTATCGTGCCTGATATATGAGATTAATCAGGTCAATCGTGTCCTTAGCCTCTTCAATTGTTGTGTAATAAGGAGTTTGATGCAACAGGGTGTTGATTAAACTATTGTATACCTGATAATGATTTCGCATGCTGCCTTTATACTGACCGTAATCGTTGGCTGAAAACTGCTCTTTATTGATTGTATCCAATTGTATTTGCAATATAGAAGCCAACTCAACATCATCAACTTCAAACTCCAATGTATTTAAATAAGAACCGCCAGCCTTAACAATTCCCTTCAAAGAAAAAATAGTAAGTGACCCTTCCCTATTTACAGAAGGTTCATTTACTGAGTAGTCCATGCTAGCTTTTATTCCAGACTCAAATTCCAATTGAATATGTCCTTCGTCTTCAAATTCAATTAATCCCTGGTGATTCCTGTTTTTAAATTGTCCTTCTGCAGTTTTTACCCTTCCAAATAACCAACAAAGCAGGTCTATAAAATGGCTAAACTGGGTGAACAAAGTGCCTCCATCTAATGCCATTGTTCCATGCCAACTATTTGTATAATAACTGGCCGGTCTATGCCAAAAGCAATTTATTTGAACATGATCAATATTACCCAATACTTTCTTTTGCAATAATTCATGAATCAGTTTCACAGGTGGATTGAATCGATTCTGCATGACCGAAAAAATTTGTTTTCCGGTTTGATTAGCTACTGATTGCATTTGTTGAATGGCTGCTCCTGTAAGTGCAATGGGCTTTTCTACTAAAACATGATACCCAGCTTGCATTGCTTCAATGGCTTGTTCCGCATGCAATCCGTTGGGAGTAGCTATTACCACTACATCTAATTTTTGTACTGAAGTATATAATGCTGAACTGGTTTCAAAAAATGGAACCCCATATTGATCACCCATTTTTTTGGCTTTAGCAAGATTGGTATCAACTACTGCAACCAAAATTCCTACACGGGTTATTTGTGTAGCATGTTCTGTAGCAATATTGCCACAACCAATCAGTGCAAAATGAATAGGTGTATGCATTAAAAAAATAAGCTGGCTGCTTTGGTTAAACTTTCAGGCTTTCCTACATCTAGTAATAATGCACCGGTATGATCAAAACAATAAATATTTTCTGTAGCACATAAGTCTAGGTAAACATCTACCATCGAAAATTTTCCCTCTTGTTTTATTTTTGCAAATAGGGATTGTTGTACAACATGAATTCCACTAAATGCTCTACTGTGTAAGCCACTGGTATCAAGGCCTGCAGGCTTTACTTCGCCTGTTCCTTCGTGCTTCCACCCTTTTAATTTGCTGTCGTCTCCAAACAAAAAATACCTTGAAGTGGTTCTTTGTGATACTGCCAATGTTGCCAATGCATTTGTTTGCTTGTGTTGCTGTATCATTTGGTCTAATTGCATATTCGTTAAAATATCTGCATTCATGATAACCAACTGCTCTTCATCTTTAAAAAAATGCGCTGCTTTCTTTAAACCTCCACCCGTTTCTAAAACTTCATCTGATTCATCTGAAATAAAAATAGTAGATCCCCATCCATCATTGGTTTCAATTGCTTCAATTATTTGACTAGCAAAATGGTGCACATTCACTACCACTTCCTTAATTCCATATTGTTGTAAGTACAATATATTCCGCTCTAATAACGACTTCCCATTTACTTGGGCCAATGCCTTAGGATGCTTATCTGTCCAAGGTTTCAGCCTGCTCCCCAATCCCGCTGCAAAAATCATTGCTTTCATACGATGCTTTATTTAACCCAATTGGCGCTATTGGTATGTGTTAAATTAACTTTCAGTTTGTATTTGTTTCTTAAGTGTCTGGCTGTTTGTTCTGCTGCATATACACTTCTGTGTTGTCCACCCGTGCAACCGAAATTGATCATCAAATTGGCGAATCCCCTGCTTAAATATTCTTCTACTGTTATATCGATCAAATCCCAAACACTATTTAAATATTTATCCATTTTAGTTCGCTGTTCTAAAAAATCTTGCACAGGTTTGTCTTTACCTGTTAGCTTTTTATACTCATCAAATCTTCCAGGGTTTAAAATACCGCGCATATCAAACATGAAGCCTCCTCCATTTTCTGTATCGTCTACGGGTATGCCACGTTTGTAACTAAAACTATTTACTTCAATTGTTAATGGGGTGTTTTCATTGGCTTGAGGAGCAACAAACTTATTGATCATATTTTGATCTACCACTAGCTTTAACACTCTGTCGAATTCAGGTGTAACAATGCCGACTCGCTTATGCTCAATAAAAAATTTAAGGTTCTGCAAAGCCAATGGTATACTCGCTAAAAAATGTGCTTTCCGCTCAAATAAACCTCTAAATCCATAAGCACCCAATACTTGCAACAAACGAATCAATACATATCCATTGTATTGACTTACAAAAGTAATTCGGTCTACTGGCTCTTCTAACAATGGGTCTACTTGATCCATATAATATGCTAGCAAATTATCTTTCCATTCTTCACTTAATTCTGCTTTTGCTTGCCATAATAAAGAAGCCACATCATATTGTAATGCCCCTTGCATGCCTCCTTGATAATCTATAAAATGTACCTGATCATTTTGTACAATAATATTCCTGCTCTGAAAATCGCGGAACATAAAAAACTTATTCTGCGTTCTGGTTAAATAAGTACTAAGTGCATCAAAATCATCTAGCATTGCCTGCTTATCGTAAGGCAATTGTAGGGTATCTAAAAAATAATATTTAAAATACAAGAGGTCACTCATGATGGCCTGCTTGCCAAATTCTTTTGCAGTTAAACACCAACTATAATCTAACCCTTTATGTCCTAACACTTGCACTTTGGCCAATTGCGCCAAGCTCTGCTGAAATAATTGATACGAATAATCGCCATGCCCGTGGGCTTCTAATTTATTCAATAAAGAATCAGTTCCTAAGTCTTCTTGTAAATAAATGGTATTGGTGTCATTCACACCCAAAATAGCTGGGACAGGTAAATTAGCTTGCTTAAAATGCTTACTGAAATAAACAAATGTGGCAGTTTCTTTTGTATTGATATTATACGTGGCTATCCATGTTTGCTCACCCGCATATACCCTAAAATAAATTCGGTCGCTTCCACTTTGTGGTAGTTTTTCAATTCGATCGGGCGCCAGCCCTACTGCCTGCTGACAAAGTGCTTCAATTGCTGCTATAACTGATTCCATTAAACCTTGCTGTTTTAACGAAAATAAAGCTAAGTCTTCAAAGCAAGGGCATCAATCAGGGTTTAAGCCCAAATACATTTACTTGGCGATAATCGTCTTGCTCATAACGCTTGCGCATCAGCACCAATTCGGTAATGGTAAATAATGCCGCAAAACAAGGTTGGTTAATGCGTAAATAAGGCCTTACACTAAAATAAATTTCCTTGCACTGGTAACTGCTGATGTATTGACTCACTACGTTTAATTGCGTGGCCAGTTGCTGAAAGGGTGTGGTGTCTGCAATGCGCACCTGCAATCTGCCGGTGGCATCGTCTATTTGTTGTTCTATTTGAATGGAAAATTGTTCTTTATTGCTGATGATTCGATGCATCCAACGGATAATCGTTTCTTCCATTTGTTCGGTGGCTTCAAATACCGCAATTTCAATGGGGAGGACCGCTGCATCGGCAAAACGAGGATAAGCCATTAGTAAATACTGCTCCCTTTCACTACTAATAGTGGTCTGTTGAGCGCTGTTCAAAACATATCCTGCCTGCATAAACAAAAATTTAATTGATAACTATTTTAGTATAAATTTACTAAATTATTTAGTAAGTAAAAATTTATTTTATGGATGGGGAAATCGGGTATGGGGCCGCCTACAAGGGCTCTAAGCAATATACGCAATGGGAAGTGCCCACTGCCAATGCCACCGGATTTGGGGCTGCTGCCGACGATTATATGGAGCGAGGCATCGACCTAAATGAACAGTTGGTACACAATAAACCGGCCACATTTTTCTTTAGGATGAACAGTGATGCTATGACGGGCGCAGGTATTTTTAGCGGAGACACCCTGGTGGTAGACCGAAGTATCAAAGCGATGAGCGGTAAAATCATCATCGCCATTTTAGATGGAGAATTACTGGTGAGAAGATTGCACAAAAATTTTAATCAACTAACCCTGGTGGCCGAGAACAAAAAGTTTTCGGATATCCAACTCAATGGTTTTGATGAACGTGCCCAGGTTTGGGGAGTAGTTACCTATTCTATTCATGCGGTGTAATCATTCAAGAGTATGCTTATTATCTAAACAAGATGATTGGAATAATTGATTGTAATAGTTTTTACTGTTCTTGTGAACGACTTTTTTTGCCTGCCTTACAAGACGCGCCTGTAGTGGTACTCAGCAACAACGATGGGTGCATTGTATCGCGCAGCGACGAAGCCAAGCAAGCAGGTGTAAGTATGGGTATCCCTTATTTTCAAGCCAAACAATTGATTGAACAAAAAGGCATTCATACTTTTTCTTCCAACTATAATTTGTATGGGGATCTTAGCTGGCGTGTAATGGAAACCCTGCGGCAGCTCTTGCCCCCTGGTGCAGTAGAAGTGTATTCGGTAGATGAATGTTTTATTACGCTCGACCATATTGCGAGGGAACAGTTGGCGGCGTTTTCGCTCCACCTAAAAGATACCGTAGAGCAATGGACAGGCATTAAAGTATCCATTGGTGTGGCGCCCACTAAAGTATTGAGTAAAGTGGCCAACAGATTGGCTAAAAAAAATAAAGTGGCCACCAATTGTATTCTGGTACTTGACACACCAGAAACCATTGCCAACGCATTGCAACAAACTGCTGTTGAAGATATTTGGGGCGTGGGTAGACAGTATGCTGAAAAATTACGCAAATACAATATCAATACGGCTTTTGACTTACGCAGCATGCCCGCTACATGGGTACAAAAAAATATGGGGGGTATTGTAGGAGAACGACTATTGAGAGAACTAAACGGCATCAAGAGTATTGAAATGAAAGACCCATTACTCAATAAAAAAATGATTGCTACTACTCGTATGTTTGGTAAAAATGTAACCAGCAAAGAACATATCAAAGAAGCCATTGCTACTTATATTACTAGGGCTGCAGAAAAATTAAGAAGACAACAAAGTGCTGCTTCGGTCATTTATGTTTTTGTGGTACCCAAACAAGAAAACAATGGAGGAAAATTCAGGCATGGAAATAGTGTAGGTGGATACATTCATTTGCCACTTGCAACGGCAGCTACTAATGAATTGATTAAACCTGCAGTGGAACTGGTAGATCAATTATTTGAAGAAGGATGCATCTATAAAAAAGCTGGCGTGATTTTGAGCAGCATTGTTCCAGATGAATCCGTTCAAGGAAATTTGTTTGCACCAAAAGTTCCTCAACAAAATAGATTACTCATGAGCACCATCGACAATATCAATTTTGCCATGCGCAACGATATGATTCAGTTTGCTACCGCAGGCACCCAGCGCAACTGGAAAATGCGTCAAGAACTTCGGAGCCCTCGCTACACTTCGCGTTGGGAAGAATTGTGTACGGTTCGATAAGCTTGCGAAAAAAAATTATTCTTTACGCGATACTACAATTTACTGCACTGGAAATTTGCCGAATAATGCCTTTACGCCTTTGTCTGCAAATGCAGCCACTTTGGTACTATCATCAGGCAATGATCCCCGAAGGGTAGCTGTCCATAACATATGATTTTTAGCTGCATCAACTATATGCAGCGTAATCGCTCCTCTTCTATACCTGCCTACTTCAATTTCTTTAGCCTCCCATTTGTAATTGCGTTGCCCCATGTACTTCATCATTCCATCTGTTCTCCAATCGGTTTCTCTGGTTTGTACTTCTAGCTTAATAGCAATTCCAATATTAATCAAGAGGTCTGCATTATTACTCACTTGTTTAAACTGACGTTGCTCCATTTCTGATGCAATAACTTTTTTTAAGTAGCCAACACGGTCATTAAATACTTCGGTAATGGTATCGCCAAACGCAGTGAGTTCATAAAATGCAAAGGTTTTATACTTACTAAAGTCAGCTTCTGGTGCTGTAGACACGTCTAATACTTTAGGGCTGGCACAAGCAATTAGGCTAACAGAGAAAAGGATTATAATGAGCTGTTTCATGTAAAATATTTTGTAAATGGTATTTGACGCTTCATCAAATTTAAATTAAACAATTGGCATTTAAAATGAATGATGAAAACCAAAGCGAATAATTCATCGTAAGTAAAAATAAAAACTATGAAAAAGCTTAAACTATTCGCATCAATTATTGCAGCAACTGCTTTATTTGCTTCTTGTAAAAAAAATGACAGTGCTCCAGAAGCACAGGTAGTAAAGGAAATTATGGTGTCATTGGCAGCTGCCAATGAAAATCCGCAACCTGCTGGCAGAATGGAAAAAGGAATGGCCATGATTAAAATTTACAATGATAATTCTATTATGGTAGATGCTTCTTTAACCGGCTTTTCTGCTACCGACAACTTAACGTTAGCGCATATTCATGCGGGTGACCCTGTTACCAATGGTCCAGTGGTATTAGATTTAATGCCTGCATTTACTGGTAGCTCACTTAAATCATCTGTTAAGGGCATTAGAACATCTTTGATAGATAGTTTAAAAGCAGGCACTGCCGATTTATACCTCAATATACATTCAACACAAGTGGGATCTGGTATAGTAAGAGGGCAATTATTTAATGAAGTTACTTTTGCTAGCAGTGTAGCTTTATCTGGCGCTAACGAAGTTCCTTCTGTAACAACAACCGCTACTGGAATGGCTCTTTTACGGATAACTGCCGACAATAAATTATACAGCAAAGTAACTGTAACCAATTTAGAATCTGCAGACGCGTTAAGCGCAGCGCATATTCATACTGGTGCTGCTGGAACCAATGGGGGTGTTCTTCTAGGAATTTGTGGCAGTGCTGCGGATTTTGGAGTAACAAAAATATTTTCACCAACCACTGCAATTATCAATTCAATTAAAAATGATGCACTGTATGTGAATGTACATTCTACTATGAGACCATCTGGTGTGGTTAGAGGACAAATTAGGTAAGGAAAAAAAATAACTGCCAAAATAGTTCAGAGACCTTAATTTTGCAGAATTCTTGTAAAAAATGAACCCTACACTGAACTCCAACGAATCAATCCCTTCTAAAAAGAAAAAAATAATTGTTTTAGGTAGCGGCCCCAACCGCATTGGACAGGGAATTGAATTTGATTACTGTTGCGTACATGGTCTGTTAGCCATAAAAGAATGTGGATACGAAGCCATTATGGTGAATTGTAATCCTGAGACGGTTTCCACCGATTTTGATATGGCAGACAAGCTTTATTTTGAGCCTGTATTTTGGGAGCATTTATGGGAAATAATTGAACTAGAGCAGCCAGATGGAATCATTGTTCAGTTGGGTGGTCAAACTGCTTTAAAGTTGGCCAAACGTTTACATGAGAAAGGTATTCCAATTGTAGGTACTTCTTTTGAGAACATGGATATTGCAGAAGACAGGGGTCGTTTTAGTGATTTATTAAAAGAATTAAATATACCTTATCCGGAGTACGGAACCGCATACAATGCTGAAGAAGCCATTGAGGTTGCCAACAAAGTAGGGTACCCCGTTTTGGTTAGACCTAGCTATGTAATTGGTGGACAACGGATGAGAATTGTGATTAACGACGAGGAAGTAGAGAAGGCTGTAATCAGCTTGCTAAAACATATTCCTGGTAATAAAATCTTAATTGATCATTTCTTAGACAGGTGCCAAGAAGCAGAAGTAGACGCCATTTTTGATGGAGAAGAATTTCATATCATGGGCGTAATGGAACATATTGAACCGGCTGGTATTCATAGTGGAGATAGTAACGCGGTTTTACCTGCTTTTAATTTAACACCCTTGGTAATAGAGACCATGGAATTTTACGCAGAAAAAATTGCACGTGCTTTAAATATCAAAGGGCTAATCAATATTCAATTTGCTATTAAAAATGGTAAAGTGTATGTGATTGAAGCTAACCCTCGTGCATCTAGAACCACTCCATTTATTGCGAAAGCATATCAAATTCCTTATTTGAATATTGCTACCAAAGTAATGTTGGGTGCTGCTAAGTTGTCTGAGTTTACTATGGAGAAAAAATTAGAAGGCTATGCCATTAAAGAACCTGTATTTAGTTTCGATAAATTCCCTGGTGTGAATAAAGAACTAGGACCTGAAATGAAGAGTACTGGTGAAGCCATTCGATTTATTAAAGACCTAAGAGATCCTTACTTCAGAACGCTGTACAAAGAGCGTAGTATGAACCTGAGTAGATAAGGTATTAATACCTGATTTTGAGGCTGCAGCAAAAAACTGCAGCCTTTTTATTTAGGTTTATTCTATGGCAACTATTTTTAAGGATAAAAGTTGGTGGCAATTTACTTTAACCAGAATTACCCTCTCACTGATTGTTGGCATTCTATTGGGGAAATATGTATTCATTCCGAAATGGTTGCTATTATTGATTTTGAGTGGATCTATTATTGTTTGGATAATGGTAGATCAACTTTCTATGATCGCTTATTTCAAAAAAAGATGGATCAGTGGATTATCGATTCTGGTGGTCTTCATTGGTGTAGGGATAAGCGTATATCAACTTGCTACCAAAACAACTATTCAAATTAAAGCAAGGGTAATTTTGCAAGGAATCCCCATCAAAAAACCCAATAGCTATCAAACTACTGCGGCAATGGGAGAAACACTTTTACTAATTTACTTTCACCCATATACTAATATTCATTTACTTAATGCAGGCACCATTATTCACTTGCATAAAAAACCATTGCCCATAGCTAATACTAGTAACCCTGGTGGATTTAATTTCAAGGAATATGCTGCAAGTCAAAAAACACACCACCAGATTTATTTAACAAGTAAAGATTTTAGCATTGTTGGTGAAACCAATTTATCTTTTTCAATTTCGCTTTTGATTAAAGCCCAACAATATGTACTAAAAACATTAGAAAAGTATATTCATAATCTCAGAGAAAGAAGCGTTTCTGAAGCTTTATTAATTGGATATAAAAAAAATCTAGATAAAGAATTAATGAATGCTTATAGCAATACTGGTGTGATACATATTATTGCTATAAGTGGCTTGCACCTTGGAATGATTTATGCACTCTTACGCTGGTTATTTAAACCAATGAATCACTTAAAAAAAATGCAATGGTTAAAAAGCAGCGCTATTTTATTCATTATATGGGGCTTCACTTTACTCACTGGTGCAGGGGCTTCGGTATTAAGAGCCGCAGTCATGTTTAGTTTTTTATTATTGGGAGCGCATCAAAATAAGCCCAATCATATCATTAATACCCTTGCTGCGTCTGCTTTCTGCCTTTTATTGTATCAACCTCTATTCTTATGGGATATTGGATTTCAATTGTCTTATGCTGCGGTAATTGGGATAGTGCTTTTTGCAAAACCAATTGAAAAGTGGATATATATTGAAAATAAAATATTACGCTATTGTTGGCAACTAAGCAGTGTAACTTTTGCAGCTCAACTACTAACATTCCCTTTACTGCTTTATTATTTTAATAGCTTCCCCAATTTATTTTTGTTTACCAATTTTATTGCAGTACCAATCTCTGGATGTATACTTTATTTGTTGATCGGTTTATTGCTAATTGCGCCATTTAGCATTATTGCAAAACCAATTGGTACAATCATTGAATGGTTGATTTTACAAATGAATAGCTTCATTCAAAATAGTGCTACGTTACCCTTTGCAATCAACGAATATATTCAAGTGTCGTTGGCACAAACTATTTGCTTATACATATTTATCTTAGCTTGGGCAGTTTGGATAGCGCAAAAAAATCGAGTGTCATTTTGGTTGGGCTGTAGTGGTGTATTATTTTTTATTGCTATTCGTTCCATTGATTTGATTCAGTTACAAAATCAGCAAAAATTAATAGTATACCATGCGCCAAAATATACGGCCATAGATATTCTAGAGGGATTGGGGCATCGGTATTTGGGAGACCGCGCATTAGAGCGGAACACCATTTTAAAAAATAATTACCTCTCGCCAACCCGAACACTTTATAGAGTAGGTCTTCCACTGCAACAAACTACAATGATGTTACGCGCACCATTTGTGATTAGTCGCAATAAGAAAGTGTTGTTGGTTCACCCTAGATTAGCTTTTCCTGAATTATATATGATACCAGAAATTGATTTAATCATCTTTCTAGGAGGGCCATCCATTCCCTTTACCAAAATTGCAAGCCGATTCCCTAAAACCATATTGGTTTTTGACAGCAGCAACCCACTGTGGAAAATACAGCTATGGAAAAAAGAGGCAGACCGCTTACATTTGCGCCATCATTCAGTTCCCGAACAGGGTGCGTTTGAATACAATCTCTAACTTTTGCCCCATTTAACTGCCTTCGGGCTGAAAGCAAAACTTATGCAAAAAAAAATTAATTCTGCGCTGATTTCTGTTTTTTACAAAGATGGTTTAGAACCTATTGCTCGTCAATTACAATCATTAGGCATCACTATTTATTCTACTGGTGGTACCCAAACTTTTCTAGAAAATTTGGGAATCAACTGTGTACCAGTAGAAAGTTTAACTACTTACCCTTCCATTTTAGGGGGCCGAGTTAAAACTTTACATCCAGTTGTATTTGGCGGTATCTTAGGTAGAAGATATGAAGCGCAAGATCTGCAAGAGATGCAAGAATACAAGATTCCTGAAATAGATTTAGTTATAGTGGACCTCTACCCATTTGAGGAAACCTTGAAGAGTACGAATGAAGAGAAATTGATTATTGAAAAAATTGATATTGGCGGACCATCCATGATTCGTGCTGCTGCAAAGAATTTTAAAGATGTTACTGTTATAGCAGCGAAAGACAGTTACGCTGAATTAGAAACATTACTCATTAGTCAAAAAGGGGAAACAACCATTGAACAAAGAAAAGCATTTGCTGCAAAAGCATTTGAAGTAGTGATGCACTACGACATTGCCATCAGCAATTATTTTAACCCTGGCGCAGAGCAGGTGTTACGCTATGGAGAAAACCCTCATCAAAAAGCCAGTTTTAAAGGAGACTTATCAAAAGTATTTACACAATTAAATGGTAAGGAACTTTCTTATAATAATTTAGTAGACGTAGATGCTGCAATACAATTGATTGCAGAATTCAGCAATTACAATGAAGCAGTATTTGCCATAATTAAACATACCAATGTTTGCGGAGTTGCTGCTAGAGCAACGGTTAAACAAGCATGGGATTCAGCATTAGCAGGCGACCCAGAAAGTGCTTTTGGCGGAGTATTGGTTTGTAATAATCCCATTGATGCAGCAACTGCAGAAGCCATTAATGAAATATTTTTTGAAGTATTGGTTGCACCTGCATTTAATGAAGATGCATTAACTGTTTTAAAAAGTAAAAAGAATAGAATTTTATTACAGCTGAATCAAAAGGATTTTAAAACTGCCATTATGCAGAAATCTATTTTGAATGGCACACTTATTCAAGATACCGATCAAGGAAACTTTGAAAAATGGGAGGAAGTAGGTGGAAGAACTTGCACACCATCAGAAAAAGATAACCTAGTATTTGCCAATATTATTTGTAAGCATTTAAAAAGTAATGCGATTGCATTGGTTAAAGATTTACAATTGGTAGGTAAAGGATGTGGCCAAACAAGTAGAATTGATTCTTTGCGTCAATCTATAGACAAAGCCAAACAATTCAATTTCGATTTAAAAGGAGCCGTATTAGCATCTGATGCTTTTTTCCCATTTAATGATTGTGTTCAAATTGCCCACGCAGCGGGAATGGAAGCATTCATTCAACCTGGTGGATCTGTAAGAGATAAAGACAGTGTTGAATATTGCGTTACTAATCAACTAGCCATGGTTATGACTAGTACTAGACACTTTAAACACTAATTCTATTGACAACCAAACAAAAAGCATATTTAGCACTTTCTGTTACTAGCATTGTATGGGGTACCAGTTGGGTTGCCAGTAGATATGCTGTACAAAATGCACCTGCTTTACAAGTTTCTGCAACTAGGCAATTGATTGCAGGAACATTATTTGCTGGTTTCTTTTTATTGAAAGGTGAAAAACTCCCTAGCCTTAAACAAATGGTTTGGCTAGCGGGCATGTCGGTGCTCTTGTTTGTATTTGCAAATGGTTTAGCAACAGTAGGCGTAAAATATATTTCTAGTGGATTGGCTGCACTTATTGCGGCGCTTTACCCATTAAGTGTGGTAATCATAGAAAAAATATTTTTTAAAAATACCCGCATAGGGTTATTTACTTTTATAGGAATTCTCTTGGGCATTAGTGGTATTGCCATTGTATTTTACGACAATGCTTTTCACCATCAAAGCCCAAACTATTGGATAGGCATTTTGGTTTCTGTTATTGCCATGCTCAGTTGGAGTGTGGGTACCATCATTATTGCAAGAAAGCAAATTAATATCAATCCTTACTATGCTATTGGCTGGGAAATGATTTTTGCTTCCTTGATATTATTTATGACTGCCGGAGTTACCAATAACTTGATTCCATTTTCACAATTTCCCGCACAAACCTGGTATGCAATTGCTTATTTAGTAGTCATGGGATCTTTAATTGCTGTAGTTGCATTCTTGTATACTATGAAGCATCTTGAAGCTTCGGTTGCAGCCCTGTATGCCTATGTTAACCCAATTGTTGCAATTGTAATTGGCTCCTATTTAGTACATGAGCCTTTAACCAAAGAAATTGTTGTTGGATCAATCATTACCATTATTGGGGTATATATGGTTAACCAAAGTTTGAAAAAACAAAAGGCACTAAAGCAGTCTGGTTTAGATAAAAAAACACCCTAATCTTTTCTGTCCTTTATTAGTAATACACGCGTTTTATTTTGTGCAGTATTTTAATAAAAAATCAGCGTACATATTTCTCCAACCAATAAATTCAGGCTGTGTAGTCAAAAAATTATTATGAAAAATCGGAATAAAAACACCTCCGTATTTTTGGTATAATTTATACATATCCTCCAGTGTTTTAGTGGCTTCAGCTACGGTTCTCTTTTCATTAAAAATAACGGTGGCATCCATATAACAAAATGGATAAATCACTAAAGGAGTAGGCTGGTTGGCTACCAAATCAAACCAAATAAATGGTTTTGTAAAAGATGCCCTAAACCCAGTTATTTGCGGATAGCCCATTGAGTAGTCGGCTTCAACACCTGAATTTACAAGGGCTCTGTAGGTTTCAGGGAAATTCAAATGAACATAATGTTGTCTTGAATTCTTTACAGGTTCTTGAATAATTTCTGCCAACAGTTTGATTTCTTTTTCCAAAACTTGTTCTCTTGTTCCGGTAATTGAAATTGAATTATGTTGAATTACAGAAGGATGTATGCCCACTGTATACTTTTTAGCATGACCCCTTATCAATAATTGCATTGCTCCTGAATTGGGTGAAATATTTTTATGCAATGCATCTCGCTTTGAAGCAAGCAAGAAAAAATACATTGGTTTTAATTGTAAGCTTTCGTGTAATAAATGAAGCCAATCATACTCATCATAAGGATCTTTTTGAACACCAGCCAACACTTGTAAGCGCTCCACTAGCTCATTAAATTTCAGATTTACTAGTTGCTTAAAATAACCCAAAGCATTCCTGAAACTGCTATGGTGCAAGTAGCTGTATGCAATATCAATATCATAACTGGGCTTGAAGAAGAATTGACGGCTTACTTGAACATTCAATTTTTTTGCTAATTCATCTAACCAATAATTAACCAAAGGGAATTGTAGAAAACCATTTTGATATGCCAATGATTGTTCCGGTAAGTACCTTCCGTAGCTATCTTTTTGATGTGGTAGCCATTCTTCGTATCGGGTAATTAAATAAAAAGCTGCTGAAAACAAATCGAATGGAATAGTTCCTTCAGTATTAAAAAAAGCGGGATGGTCTTTCCATTTGGAGAAAAGAATGTCTTGTTTGCATATATTGCTTTGTTCCAATAAACCATAAGGATAAATATGGCAGGGTATGGAGGAAATATTAGTAGAGGAATAATTTAATCTAGGCCCTTCATACTTTTTAAAATATTCAAGATCAATAGTAGTTCTTGCTTGTTCTTGAAATAAAGTAGATACAATATATTCTAAGCGGGGTGTAAGCTTGTCTGCATAAATCAAAAGGATATTTGATGCTGACATACTCATCATGAATGATTAGCCTCTTTCCATAATTCATTAAATGTTTTGGCGCTAAAATCTAACTCCGATCGATGTGCTGTCCAACCTTGAAATACTTTATTCACTACCCAGTTTTTCATTTTTCCATTTCCAGCATTCATCAAAACCCTATTTAAGCTAGCTGTTTTCCAAACCTTCCAAGCTATTCGTTCAGCCAAACTGCTATTCCCTTGTACTACTGCTTCATGCCTATTATCTAATAATAATTCATGCAAATTGATTCTTACTGGGCAAACTTCTGTACAATTGCCACAAAGTGATGAAGCATAACTTAAATGTTTATACTCGTCCAATCCTTTTAAATAAGGCGTAATTACTTTTCCTATAGGACCACTATAAGTTGTATCATACGCATGGCCTCCAATATTTTTGTATACAGGACAAGCATTTAAACAAGCTCCGCATCTTATGCAATACAATGCTTCTCTAGCAGTTTTGTTGGCCAATAAATTGGTTCTTCCATTGTCTAACAAAATCACAATCATTTCTTCTGGTCCATCTGTTTCATTGGCTTGCTTGGGGCCTGAAATAATGGTATTGTATACTGTTACCTTTTGGCCTGTACCATAAGTAGATAACAACGGCCAGAATAATGCCAAATCATGCACAGAAGGAATTACTTTTTCAATACCCACAATCACGATATGGGTTTTAGGCCAGGCACAACTCAACCTTCCATTTCCTTCATTTTCAGTTATGGCTATTGCACCTATATCAGGTAAAATAAAATTTGCTCCTGTAACGCCAATTTCTGCTTGAACATATTTTTCTCTCAATTTTTGTCTGGCAACCAAGGTTAGTTCTTCAGGACTTAACCCACCTGGAACTCCTAATTTGTCAGCAAATAAACGCGCCACGTCTTCTTTACTTTTATGCATAGCAGGAGTTACAATATGATAAGGTGCTTCTCCGTCTAACTGCTGTATATATTCTCCTAAATCTGTTTCTACACTTTCTATCCCATTTTTTTCTAAATAACTATTGAGATGTATCTCTTCGGTGACCATGCTCTTGCTTTTCACCAAGGTTTTACATTGCTTTTCCTTACAAATAGCCCCTATTTGAGTCAACGCTTCTTCGGCAGTTTCGGCCCACAATACTTTGGCTCCCCTTGCAGTAATTTTTTCTTCAAATTCTAATAAATATTGGTCTAAATGTTCAATGGCATCCCATTTTTTATTCTTTGCTATTTCCCTTGCCTGCATTACATCGGTAAACTGCTTCTTCCCAATTGGAACTACTGCATTGTATTTTCCAATATTGAAGTTTATTTTTCTTCTATGCTCTAAGTCAGCCGCTTTAATGGTGCTCTTCGCAATAAAGGTTGCTGCAGTATTACTCATTGTTGTTCTTTTTCATTTCTGCTGCGGTGGCAGCTAATGTTTCATAAAATTCTTCCCCATATTTTCTAATCAATGCATCTTTTAAAAAAACATATACGGGTACTTTTAGTTTATTTCCCAACTTGCAGCCTGGCTTACATAAATCTTCACGGGGGTGGTAGTTTACATATTCTACATCTGGGTCTCTTTTACTTTTTTTAATTAGGATAGGAAATAAATGACAACTCAAAGGCTTTTTCCAATCGAGTTTTCCGTCATTATATGCTTGTTCAATTCCACATATAATAGTGCCTGTTGCATCCTTTTTTCCGTAAGCACATATGCCTCCATTTATAGTGGGCGTTACCCAACCAAATTCACGATCATACGTGTATTTCCCAACTCTTTCTACTTCCGCTTTTCCCTCTTCGGTCATATAAGGAAGAATCTCATTAAAGTATTGATCTAATTTTTCCAATTCCCATTTTTCCATTGGCGCACCAGCGTCACCATCTTCACAACATCCCCCTTTGCACTTAGTAAGATCACATACAAAATGCTCTTCTACAACTTCATCACTTATTAGTATCTGGTCTATTGCTATCATGAATTCATTCTTATTGGTTAAAGATACTCCTTTAATTTATGGCTGTTTACGCCAAGTAAAACTATTGATTAAGTGTTTAATATCTTCCATTAAAAACTGGTTTACAATATTCAACGAATCTTCATTAGGTGTTGCGTCAAAATACAAAGCTCCTCTTAAGAAATGCCTACTTGAATCTGTAAGAAAAAATTGATTAGCAGTAGCAACATCCCCTCCCACTTTAAAAAAAACTCCCTCTACATTGTAAGGATTTACTAATAATGAATCGTCTATGGAATATGCTTTAGAAGTATGCTTACCTGTTAGTGTAAATGCGTCTCTTATTAAAGTGTCAAAATTATTTTGAGCACCAATTTGCTTATAACTTATATAAATTCTTCCGCTGAACTGTGGGAAATCAATATTGATCCACCATGGGTTTTCAGTGGTTTCACCAAAGAAAGTACTGTCTTTAGTTATTCTTGCATATACTGGATATTCAAAGCTATAAGGATAGCCCGGCTCTTGGAAAAGCTGGTATTTTTTAGAAGGAAAATCTATTTTAAAATAGCCCGTTGGCTTGGGTGTAAACGAACTATTACAAGCATAGAAAAAAACAAGTGCAATAAAAAAAAAACTAGCTGCTATTTTACTCATCTGTTCCTTCTTTAATGGTCAACTTAACTTTTAAAATTCTATTCTTAGCAACTTCTAACACAGTAAAATCAAACTCATCAGTAGTAACTACTTGATTTACCTGAGGAATTTCACCCGCTATTTCTAATACCAATCCTGCCAATGAATCACTCTCCCCTCTTTGTGCATCAAACGTATTGAGGTCAATATTCATGATTTTGCATACATCGTTAATCATCATTTTTCCCTCAAAAATATAGTTATGCTCATCCAATTTTTTATAACCAGCATCTTCCTCATCAAACTCATCCTTTATTTCGCCAATTACTTCTTCTAAAATATCTTCTAATGTTATTATACCGCTTGTGCCGCCAAACTCATCTACCACAATAGCAAAATGAATTCGCTTCATTTGAAACTCTTGCAGCAAGTCTTCAATCATTTTTTGTTCATGAACAAAAAATGGTGGCCTTAACAAACTCTTCCAATTAAAATTAGCTGGTTCATCTAAATAAGGCAATAAGTCTTTGGTATGAATCATCCCAGTAATATGGTCTAACCCTTCTTTATACACAGGCAATCTACTGTAGTTCAGGTCTCTTACAATATCTAATAATTCTGCAAAACTAATTTCTTCATCAACCCCATGCACGTCTACCCTTGTTTTCATTACCTGCTTTACAGAGATATTACCAAACTTTACGATGCCTTTAAGTATATTTTTTTCGTTTTCAGAAGCGGTATTATCAGTAGTAATATCAATGGCATGATCTAATTCTTCTAAACTATAGGCATTGCCATTTTTATTATTCAATACCCTTTCTAATTTATCAGAATATTTAACCAATTTTTTTCCTAATCCAGTGCATAAATAGGTCATTGCTTGTACAATGCCCCCGAAGTCTTTTGCAAAGCGAATATTGTTTTGGGTAGCCAATACTTTAGGCATCACTTCTCCAAATAAAACCAACATAAATGATACTGCTACTACTTTAATGACAAACTCTACCCAGGCCGCTCCATATTGTTCAAAATTGAATAAATCATCAATGAGTAAATTGGAGACAATAATAATAGTGATATTAACAAAACTGTTTGCAATTAACAATGATGCCAAAAATGATTTGGGCTCTTCTAACAAATCTACAATTCTTTGGTAGGGTGGTATTTGTTTAGACCTTAATAAATTGATGTCTTTATGCGTCAAAGAAAAGAATGCAACTTCTGCACCAGATAACACAAAAGATAGGAAGAACAAGAAGAGCAACACCATTACTAAAATAGTTGTGCCTTGTGCCTGCAATGCTGCTAGTATTTGAAATGTAGAAAGTAAATCGGTTACAGGATAATAATCCAAAGCCACTGAATTTGGTTAAAAAGCAAAAATATCGTTTCTGCAACAATTAAAATGGAAGAGATTCATAATCTGGCTCACCAGAACCTGGGCCTGCTGTTCCATCGGCTCTTTTATCTAACATAATCAAGTTATCTGCAACTACTTCTGTAGCAAATTTTTTATTCCCATCCTTATCTTCCCAACTTCTGGTTCTTAATCTTCCTTCGATGTATATTAAACTTCCCTTATGTAAATATTTTTCTGCTAAATCAGCCAAACCACGCCACAGAACTACTGTATGCCATTCAGTTTGAGAAACCAGCTTTCCCGTCCTGTCTTTGTACGTTTCGGTTGTGGCCAAAGGGAATTTAGCAACGCCAATATTTCCTTCTAATTGCTGGATATCTGGGTCTTTACCCAAATTACCAATAAGCATCACTTTATTTACTCCACGCATATGAATTGTTTTAGAAAAACTGCTTCTTAAAAATACCCATTTTTTTATTAACCTACTATCTTCCTAACTATTTAACTGTTAAATGTTTCCATATAAGCGGTTATCAATCTTGGAAAAGCAAACTGTTTGAGCTCTTTCTCATTTATCCAAATAAGACCCTTTAAAGCCTTTGGAGACTGTGTTAATTGAATATGTATAAACTGACTAGTTATCTGTTGGTGGGTTAATTGCTGGGTTCTTACTGATGAAATACTTAAAACACTTGCCTTACTAATGCCAATTTGGTTTTGTAACCAATTATTTACAGTTTCTTCATTCCAAACTAAACCAGCTGAAGCTTCAATAGCATAAAACTCATTTAGTCCTTGCCATATATCTTTTTGCATTCTTTGTTTTATACCAATACTACCCTTATAATGAAAAACCATATAGTAAATCCATCTCTTTTTTCGGCTGATGGTTTTCAGTTTAATAGGCAATTGATTCACCTGACTATTTATTTTGGCAGCACAATTGCTTGCCAATACACAACTATTGCATAAAGGCAATGCAGGCTTACATATAGTTGCACCAAAATCCATTATAGCCTGGTTGTATTTGCCAGGTTGAGATTGATCTAATAATTTGGTAGCAAGTGCTGTGAAATATTTTTTACCCTCATTGGTATCTGTCGGTTTTTCAATTCCGAAATACCGGGCAATTACTCTGAATACATTACCATCTACTACTGCATAAGGGTAGTCAAAAGCAAATGAAGTGATTGCTGCCGCTGTATAAGGCCCTACTCCCTTTAGGTTCAAAATTGATTCATAGTTGTCTGGAAATTGTCCCCCTAATTCAAAAACAATATATCTGGCTGTAAACAATAAATTTCTACACCTACTATAATATCCTAACCCTTCCCATAACTTGAAAACGGATTCATCTTTGGCATTAGCCAACAAGTCAATCGTAGGAAAGGTTTCAATAAATTTGTTATAGTAATCTAATCCCTGTTCTACCCTAGTTTGTTGTAACATGACTTCACTTAGCCATATTTTGTAAGGATCTTTTTCTCCTTTCCATGGCATTTTTCTATTATTCTCCTTTTTATCCCATAGCATGAGTTGTTCCGTAAAAAAGGCATTTGAGTTCGACTTTAAGCTATTTTTAATGAGCATATCAGGTTATTTGGCCGTTCATTTTGTTAATATATAATCAAATTTACAATCGTAACTAATTGAATTATTTGATAATGTCACAAAAAACAAGGGCTAATTTTTGGGTAATTCACCTTTTTTTTGTTACTTTAAACCAACAACTTATTATAAAAACAATTAATAATGAGAAAATCAGATCTCATCAATAACATTTCAGAAAAAACAGGCATCCCAAAAGTAGATGTTTTGGTGACGCTTGAGACAATGTTTAAAGAAGTAAAAGAAAATCTGTCTCAAGGCCAAAACATTTATATACGTGGGTTTGGTAGCTTTATTACAAAAAAGAGAGCTGCTAAAATTGGTAGAAATATCAAGAAAAATGTGGCTGTTGAAATTCCTGAACATTTTATTCCAGCATTTAAACCTGCTAAAGAATTTGTTAGTGAAGTAAAAAGCAAGCGTAAGTAGTTACCTTTGCCGAAACTGAACTAAAAGTGAAAAAACAACAATACGTTCTTTCTGCAATTGCATTGATTCTTTGTATTGCGCTTTACGTAGGCGGCAAAACAGTTCCAGATAAAACAGCAGCCACAACCCATACAGAAGGTGATGGACACGACCATTCTGCTGAATCCCCCCAAAAAATTGATTTTAAAACTATTTTAGCGTCAGCTAAGGCTAATATTACGCCCATTCAGGCCCAAAGATTGACTGCTTTGGAAAATTCTGTCACCAGAGGTGATGTAAAAGAGCAGCAAATTCATGCATTTCATGAAATGGCTAGATTCTGGTTAGACTCTGCCAGAAAGTTTGAATTATACGCATATTATACTTCTGAAGCTGCGAAGTTGGAAAATTCTGAAAAAAGCCTCACCTTTGCCGCCCGCTTGTTTTTAGACCGCCTGATGATGTCTGGCGATCCAGCCATGCAAACATGGTTAGCAAACAATGCGAAAGTTCTTTTAGAGAATGCCCTTAAAGTCAATCCTGCAAATGATTCAAGCAGAATTGGACTAGGTTCATGTTACCTATTTGGCAATATTAGTTCTAACCCTATGGAAGGGATTAATATGATTCGCCAGGTAGTAGAAAAGGACCCTGGAAATATTTATGGGCAGATGATGCTTGCGCTCGGAGGTAAAAAAAGCGGTCAATACGATAAAGCAATTGAACGTTTTTTACTAATTGTGCAAAAGGAACCAGACAATATTGAAGCCATATTTCATATAGCTGAATGTTATGACCTTAAAGGAGACAAACCAAATGCAATTGTTTATTACGAAAAAGCAAAACAATTGGTGAAAATTCCGCAGGCTAAAGAGGAACTGAACAACAGAATCATGGAATTGAAAAAATAAATTATTTTTTAACTATTTAAATCTCTTTGTATGCCTTGTGGTAAGAAAAGAAAGCGTCATAAAATTGCGACGCACAAAAGAAAAAAACGTCTAAGAAAGAATCGTCATAAGAAGAAGAATAAATAATTCTCCTTTTGCACATATTTAAATGCATTGTACCAATGGGTGCAATGCATTTAATACTTATCTACCATTTGCTGTTGCCTCCTAATTTTCTGCAACTTTACTCCTCCTCCTTCTTCAGCAGCATTGTTTAGGTTAAGTAGATGATAGGTCCTGCAATTAGGTACCTATTACTGTATTTTAAAGTTGCGAACCTGTGAATAAAGAATTAATTATCAATGCCGGAACAACCGGTGTAGAAATAGCTTTACTAGAAGATAAAAAATTGGTTGAGCTTCATAGCGAAAGTACCGATATGAACTTTGCTGTGGGCGACCTTTATTTGGGAAAAGTAAAGAAGCTCATTCCTGGTCTAAATGCTGCATTTGTAGACGTTGGATACGAAAAGGATGCGTTTCTTCACTACACCGATTTAAGCCCTTATGCCAGGTCAATCATTAAATACACCCAATTGGCCATGCACGACAAAGAGCCAAATGGATTTGATTTTTCAAAATTTCAAACCGAACCTGAAATTTTAAAAACAGGAAAAATTAATGAGGTATTAAATGGTAAACCCAATGTGCTAGTTCAAATATTAAAGGAGCCCATTGCTGCCAAAGGTCCTCGTTTAAGTTGTGAAATTTCTTTGCCTGGTCGTTTTGTAGTAGTTACACCATTCAATGAAATAGTAGCTGTTTCTAAAAAAATACATTCTGGTGATGAGCGTAAGCGCTTACATAAAATTGTGGAAGCAATTCGTCCTAAAAACTTCGGAATTATTGTAAGAACCGCTGCTGAAGGTAAAAGTACAGCTGAATTACACCAAGATTTATTAAGTATCATTGAGAACTGGAATGGCATTCAGAAAAAATTAAAAGGAGCTGTAGCTCCTGTTAGGATTTTAAGTGAAGAAACTAAAACAACCAGTATACTTAGAGATTTGCTTAGTGCAGACTTTAATAAAGTAGTTGTAAACGATACTACGATTTTTAATGATATCCAATCTTATATTCAAAGGATTGCACCAGATAAACAAGATATTGTAAGCCTGTTCCAAGGAAATGGTCTTCCCATTTTTGATCACTATGGCATAACAAAGCAAGTTAAAAGTTCATTTGGCAAAACAGTTAATTTACCAAGTGGTGCATATTTAATTATTGAGCATACAGAAGCTTTACATGTAGTTGATGTAAACAGCGGATACAAAAGTGTAAGCAACAATCAAGAGGAAAACGCGCTTCAAACTAATCTAGAAGCAGCCGAAGAAATGGCTAGGCAGTTAAGACTAAGAGATATCGGCGGAATTATTGTGGTTGATTTCATAGATATGAAATTGCCCGATAACAAAAGAAAATTACAAGAAGCTATGGAAGGTTTTATGAAGACCGACCGAGCCAAGCATTCAGTTCTTCCAATATCTAAGTTTGGGTTAATGCAAATTACCCGTCAACGCATGCGACCTGAAGTCAACATTAATACTGCGGAAGTTTGCCCAGTATGTAAAGGCTCTGGCAAAATCACTTCAACCCTTTTATTAGAAGATGAGATTGAAAAGCGTTTGTATTATTTAACATCCCATGCGCATAAAAACCTCACGTTGGTAGTTAATCCAATTGTTTATTCTCATTTAACCAAAGGACTTTTCTTTAGTTCTATCATTAGAAAATGGAATAAAAAATTCAAGACAAAAATTAGCATTAAAGCCAATACCAATTATCATATTGTAGAGTTCCGTTTCTTTAATGAACACGAAGAAGAAATAAAACTATAGCGATTCAATTTTCAATTGTAATACTTTTAAGATCACTATTCAATTTTAAGGTTTATCCAAAATAAAAACCCGGTTCATTTAAAATGACCGGGTTTTTATTTATTACAAAAGTTATTCTTAGTAAACGACTAGTATCCTGCGTTCTGAACAAGATTCTTGTTTACATCTGTTTCTCTTCTAGGAATTGGTAAAACCAACTTTGCATCGTTCCAAGCCAAAGTACCCACTGAAGTTTGTAAACGCTTAGCTTCAATTAAAGTATGTCCTTCGAAAGCTAATTCAAATGATCTTTCTTTGGTAATATCAGCCAATGAAACAGTTAGCAATGAAGCCAAACCAACTCTGTTACGGATTCTATTGATATCAGCCAAAGGAGTTGCTCCTATGATGGTTCCTAAACGTTGGTTACATTCTGCGCGAGTAAGGAACATTTCGGCCAAACGAATAATTGCTACATCACCAAAACGATCTAAATGTTTATTGGTGTAATAGTTACCTCCGCTTAATGTGAAATATCCTTTTCTAAAATCACCCGTTTCATATGCATTAATATGTGTTAGTCTGATTTTACAATCACTTCTACCATTGGTTCCAGCAATACCTACGTTTCTTCCGAAATAAGTGTTCTGAGAATTGGTGCCATCTTGTGCAGTTACTTTCAAAGAGAATAAGTATTCTCCTGGAGTAGCACCTGCATTATTAAGGAATGTGAACCAGTTGCTACCAAAATTAGCCGCAAGATTTTTACCGCTTCCAGTAATTACACGGTTAGCAGCATCTCTTGCATTAGCATAATCTTTTACCATTAAATATACTCGGCTTAATTGTGCAGCAGCAGCCCATTTGCTAACGTAGTTGCCATTAGAATTTGGCAATAAAGTCTCCGCTTTAACTAGGTCTGCAATAACTTGGTCATAAACCGCTTTTACAGTAGCTCTAGCTGGATAGTTTGCATCAGTTACGTTACCAGTTGGTGTTAAAACCAAAGGAACACCTGGGTTAGTTGCATAATCGCCATCGCCCACAAACTTTGCATACAATCTTACTAATTCAAAGTACATTGACGCTCTAAGCATTAATGCTTCCCCTTCTACTGAATTTCTTTTAGTAGTTGAAGAAGTTACTTTAGCTACAGCAGACAAAACGTTATTACAACGATTAATGGTATTGTAACAAGCTGCCCAAGTATCTCTAGCGAAAGAGTTATCAGACACCATTTGTGTTTGGTAAGCATCAGATAATCCAGCGAATGTACCCGTGAAGTTAATATTGGTTGAATTACCAATCAGGTCATTCAATACCATGATATCTCCTCCATAGGCTGCAGCACTTTGTGCACCGTCATAAGCACCTACTAGGGTTACCAATACATCACCTTCTGTGTTTAATGCAAGGTTATCAGCAATACTTGCCGTTGGAGCAATATCCAATCTCTTCTCGCAACTTACCAAAGTAATAGTACCTAAAAGCAAAGCTGCTTTAAAGTAGTTACTCATGTTGTTGATTAATATTTTCATAATAGTTAGTATTAATTAATTAAAAACCTACGTTCACACCAAATAAAATAGTTCTTGGTTGTGGTGATGTATAGAAATCGTTTCCTTTAGCAATATTTGAATCGAAAGAGTCAGCATTAACTTCTGGATCCCAATAAGTGTAATTGGTAAAGGTTAACAAGTTCTGAGCCGATACATACAATCTTAAACGCTCGATTTTAAATTTAGACAATTGCTTTGCATTGAAAGTGTAACCCAAAGAAACTGTTCTTAAACGGATATAAGAACCGTCAACAATATAACGGCTGCTTGCCTGAGAACCATTCACTCTGTACAAACGTACTTGAGGAACATCGGTGATATCACCAGGCTTCTGCCATCTTCTTAACTGGTCTGCAGTATTATTGTCTTCGTATAACATACTTGCAGAAGAGTATCTACCCATACCATAGATATTGTTCTCGTTACCCAATACCCCATTAAAGAAAATAGATGCATCAAATCCTTTGTAAGAGAAACTATTGGTAATACCTAAGATATAGTCTGGGTTCGGATCTCCTGCTACTATACGTTGTGCTTGAGAATAAACACTGGTTGTTCCTTTATTTAAAGAACCATCTGCATTCTTGGTATTTAAATAGAATAAAGCGTTTCCGTTTGCAGGATCAACTCCAGCATATTGTGGTGTGTAGAAAACACCCACTGCATATCCTTCTTGCACACGGTTCATGCTGCTGATACCACCTTCAATAATTTGACCTTGAATATCAGTTACTTTACCAATGTTGCGAGCGATATTAAAGCTCGTATTCCATTTGAAAGCACCAATTAAGTTTTGTGTATTCAATACAAATTCAAAACCTTTATTCTCTAATTTACCTACGTTTCTAACTTGACTATTGAAACCAGTTGTTGCAGGAATATTCACGTTCAATAATAAACCATCGGTTTTCTTAACATAGTAGTCAATTTCACCGGTAATACGGTTATTCAAGATACCGAAGTCGATACCAATGTCGAACTGCTTAGTGGTTTCCCACTTTAAGTTATCGTTTCTAAGTTGAGAAGGACGCTGACCCGCAGCACCTGCATAACCAGCATCTCCAGAGAATAAACCCAATTGAGGGAAGTTTCCAATTTCTGCGTTACCTACGATTCCGTAACTAGCACGTAATTTTAAGAAACTAAAGATTTTGCTGTCTTGTAAGAACTTCTCATTACTCATGATCCATCCCGCAGAAATTGCTGGGAAGAAACCAGATCTTGAGTTTTTACCAAATCTAGATGATTGGTCAATACGTGCACTAGCTGCAACAATATACTTTTCATCGAAAGTATAGTTGGTTCTTAAGAAATAAGATAAGAAGCGGAAATCAGTTTGAGATGAACTACCACCAGAAATGGTTGCAGCACTTGCAATCTTCTGGTAAGAATTAGAAGGGAATGCAGTACCTTCTGCGAAGTTATATTTAGCCTGAGACTGTTGGTACTGAGTACCTAAAGTAGCACTAATATTATGCTTCTTAACTACTGTACTATAATTGAAGTAAGACTGTGTATTGTAATTTGTTACAAAAGCGCCTCTATTAGTACCTAATCCTGCAGAAGCCCTGGTTTGGTTTCTAACTGTTTGATTTTGAAAATAACCTTCCTCATTTTGGCTTAAGTAATCCATTCCAAACTCAGTTTGGAAAGTTAATCCTTTAGCTAAATAAGCTTTGATATAAGCATTACCAAATGTTCTGTAAACATCTTGTGTGTACTTAGCATAGTTTACAGACAAAATTGGGTTGTAGTACAATGGAATATTTACATCTCCAGGAGGGGTACCAGAAGGTAAACCTGTATTTGGATCGGTAAAAGGATTCATTGGCATCAATGCGATTGCCTGCAATGGATTAGAGAATGCATTGTCATCTGGTAAACGTCTGTTATAGGTTCTTGAAAGGCTTAAAGAAACCCCCATATCTAACCAATCATTTACTTTTTGGTCAATATTTAAACGACCAGTTGTTCTTTGCAATTCGTTACCAATCATGGTACCAGTTTGCTCTAAATGTTGGAATGAAGAGAAAAATTTGGTTTTATCTGAACCACCTCTAATTTGTAAATCAGCTTGTCTGTAAGGTGCTTTTTGAAAAACAGCATCTTGCCAGTCATAGGTTTTTTTAGGATCTTTAGACCAGTTGCCATAACTGTAATAATCCATTACCCCGTCTTTAACATATGCTGTCCAGCTATTAGGGTCTGTAATTGGCGTACCATCTAAATCATCACGGTATTTAGCTCCTTCTAAAATAAGGGTAGCATATTCCTCAGAATTCAACATTTTCAAACGCTTGGTTGCTTCAGCAGCACCAGTTTGATAGTTGAAAGTAACTTGTGTTTTACCTGCACGTCCTTTTTTAGTAGTAATTAAAACTACCCCATTTGCAGCACGAGATCCGAAAATGGCTCCTGCAGATGCATCTTTCAATACTTCAATAGACTCAATATCGTTCGGGTTAAGGTCAACCAATGGATTGGTTGCACCACCATAAGAACTTTGGCTATTAGAAGTCATTGGAATACCATCTAATACATATAAAGGCTGGCTATTCGCACTGATTGAAGAGTTACCTCTTACACGTACGGTTACTGCCTGACCTAATTTACCAGATTGGCTGTTCACAAATACACCAGCAGCTTTTCCTTGAAGAGCAGCATCCACACTTGGGGTTGGCATGTATTCAATGTCTTTACCTTTTACACGAGCAATGTTACCGGTAACTTCTCTTTTAATTTGAGCGCCACCAAAACCTGTAACAATTACTTCACTAAGGTTAGAAACAGCTGAATTCAAGGCAACATCTACAGATACACCTCTTACAGGAGCTTCTACATCACTGTATCCTACATAAGAGAATACCAATGTTTTTACACTTGAAGTAACTTTAATGCTGTAAGCACCATCGGCACCTGTTACAGAGGTAACAGCTGTACCCTTTGCTTTTACGGTTACACCTCCTAAAGGAGCCCCGTTTGCTGCGTCGGTAACTTTACCAGACACAGTGGTTTGTGCATGAGCCACCACAACACAGAAGAGGGCAAAAAGCCCTACTAGCAGTTTTTTTCTCATAATTAGTTTTTTAGTTCACCATTGGTTAATAAACCAATGAAGCCCTAAATTAACATAAATTTCATTTGCAAAGAAATTGTTAAAGGTTTTTTTAAGGTTTGTTCAAGTGTTGAACGGTTAAAACAACCAAGAATACAGTTAAAAGCGGGTTCCCTCTTTCAAAATATAAAAACTTACGAGCAAAAGTTTTATGAATAGATTTTTTTTATATATTTTTATTACAGCATTTGTATTTATTTGATATTCAACAATATTAATGATTCAGCGGTGCATAAAACAGATTGTGTGAACAAAAATTAATTTTGCAGTTTGGCCTATTTTGGTAATTTAGTGGTAGAATTTAATGGGTTAGTAAGTAAAAGGGTCAACATCATTGTTGGCCCTTTTGCGTTTAAAATATCTCCCTGAAAAGTCCCTTATATTTTCATTTATGAGCAAGATTAAAACCGCTTTTTTTTGTAGCAACTGTGGATATGAAAGCACCAAGTGGATTGGAAAATGTCCTTCATGTAATCAATGGAATACTTTTTCAGAAGAAATAATTCAAAGTGGAGATGCAAAAGAAAAAACAACTTGGGAAGATTATCCTGAAAAAAAACGAACCAACAAAACAATTGCGCTGAGCGATATTGATTTTAAAGAAGAAAAAAGAATTGTAACCAGTGATGCAGAATTAAATAGAGTGTTGGGGGGAGGAATTGTTCCAGGCAGTTTAGTTTTAGTTGCAGGTGAACCAGGCATAGGAAAGAGTACTTTGTTTTTACAAAACGGACTTTTAATAAAACAATTAAAAGTTTTATATATCAGTGGAGAGGAAAGTGAACAACAAATTAAAATGCGAGCAGATAGACTAAAAATAAGTAACGATAATTTTTATCTACTCACAGAAACTGATACGAATATTATTTTTAAAGAAATCAAAAAACTAAAACCAGAATTAGTTATTGTAGATTCCATTCAAACCATTCAATCAAATTTAATTGATTCATCTGCAGGTACAGTTTCACAAATTAGAGAGTGTGCTGCATCTTTTCAACGCTTTGCTAAAGAAACCAATACACCTGTCTTTTTAATTGGTCATATCACCAAAGATGGTGCCATTGCAGGACCAAAAATATTAGAGCATATGGTTGATACGGTGTTGCAATTTGAAGGTGATAGACATTATGCATATAGAATATTAAGAACGCTTAAAAACCGCTTTGGCTCTACATCTGAGCTAGGTATATATGAAATGAGTGGGGCAGGAATGAGAGTGGTTACTAATCCATCAGAAATATTAATTGCACAAAGAGAAGAAGTATTAAGTGGTAGTGCAATTGCTGCTGCATTAGAAGGAATGCGTCCTTTATTAATTGAGGTACAAGCTTTAGTTACTCCAAGTGTTTATGGAACACCTCAACGAACAGTTACTGGATTTGATTTAAGAAGATTACAATTGTTATTAGCCGTTTTAGAGAAAAGAGGTGGATTTCAATTTGGTTTAAAAGATGTATTCGTAAATATTGCAGGGGGAATAAAAATAGAAGACCCTTCTACAGACCTTGCAGTAATATGCGCATTATTATCTTCTTATGAAGACAACCCTCTTCCAAAAAATATTTGCTTTGCAGGCGAAGTTGGATTGAATGGAGAAATTAGAGCAGTGAATAGAATTGAACAAAGAATTGCTGAAGCACAAAAATTAGGGTTCGAAAAAATTATCGTTTCTAAATTCAATAAAAAAAGTTTTGACCCTAAAGCATTTTCAATTCAAGTAATTGCATTGAGTAGAGTTGATGAAGTATATCAACAACTCTTTTAAATACATCCGTTAAAAAACTATTTTCTTTTCGGCTTTCACGTTGATTTTAATTTATTGGATTGTCTAGTTTAACATCATGGCAATTCCAATTAATACTTACATCAATGCATTTCAACAATTGTTCTTTCCACATATTTGTAGTGGTTGTGGGGCAGACTATATTCATCATAATGCATTCCTTTGTGCAGCATGTAATCATACCCTTCCAATAACCCATTTTTTTGAACGTTCAAACAACCCTGTTGAGCAGGTTTTTGCAGGTAGAATTCCTCTGATTTCCGGAGGATCAAGTTTTTATTTTTACAAATCTGGGCTAGTTCAACACCTTATAGCCCAATTAAAATACAAGAACAACCTCGCGGCTGGGCGTTTTTTAGGTAGATGCATGGGAAGAGAATTGCGTCAATCTGAACGATTTGCCCATATTGACCTATTAATTCCATTACCCCTACACCCCAAAAAGGAATTTCAGCGGGGGTATAACCAAGCAAGAATTATTTGTGAAGGGATCATGGAGGTTTGGCCAAAAAAACTCTGCACGCAAGCGGTTAGCAGACTCATTTATACCAGCAGCCAAACACAGGGCAATCGTTTGAATCGCTGGAAAAACATGGAAGATGCTTTTTGGGCTTCTGAACCAAATATGATAAAAAATAAAAATATTTTATTAATAGACGATGTAATCACCACTGGGGCTAGTTTAGAAGCCTGCAGTAGAGCCATACTTCAAGTTCAAGGCACTTCAATAAGTATTGCTACTGCCGCATATACCGTTTAACATTTAACTAAACAAATTCCACTTACATTCGTTGTATAAATAAAAATTCATGAAATATATTCTTTCCATTGCTGCTTTTATTATGCTAAGCGCTTTTAACTTCCCTGGTGTAAACAGCATTCATAGTTTTAAAGTAAAATCTATTGAAGGCAAAACCATTGATTTTTCTTCTTTTAAAGGCAAGAAAATTTTAGTAGTAAATACTGCATCTAAATGTGGTTATACTCCTCAGTATGATGCTTTACAAAAAGTGTACAACCAGTACAAAGACAAACTAGTGATTGTAGGTTTCCCTGCCAATAATTTTGGCGGTCAAGAACCAGGTAGCGATAGTGAAATTCAAGATTTTTGTAAAGCCAACTATGGGGTAAGTTTTCCTATGGCAAGTAAAGTAAGTGTAAAGGGTAGTGATATGGCCCCTATTTACAAATGGCTTACTTCTAAAACAGAAAATGGTGTTTTAGATGCAGAAGTTGGTTGGAACTTTGGTAAGTTTTTATTAGATGAAAATGGTAAACTATTGCAATACTTCCCAAGTAAAGTAAAGCCTGATAGTGATGAAATATTAAAGTTTGTAAAGTAGTTTAATCCGCTATTTTTGTAAAAAGAGAATGTTCGCACATTCTCTTTTTTATTTGCGCACTATTTTAAATTGGTCAATGCTTTTTTCAGATATTATAGGTCATGATGCCATCAAACAACATTTAGTTGAAATGGTAGAGCACAATAGGCTTAGCCATGCATTGTTATTTCTAGCAAAAGAAGGAGCTGGTGGGCTTCCATTGGCAATGGCTTTTGCGCAATACATTGTAAGTCTTCCTGCAGAAGCCCCTGTGGTAGAAGACCTGTTTGGTGGAATGACCGCTTTGGCACCTACACCAGCTTTTATCCACCCAAATCAAATTGGAACTGAACCTGCTTATTTACGTGCAGACAAACTAGTTCACCCCGATTTGCATTTTACCTATCCGGTGATTCCTCGTAAATCTGGTGACAAACCCATCAGTTCCGATTATATTGAAGAGTGGAGAAGCTTTGTTCAAACAATGCCTTATGGAAATGTGTACGATTGGTTGCAAAGTATTGGTGCAGATAACAAACAAGGAAATATTACTGCAGAAGAATGCAATCAAATCATTAAAGAACTCAGCTTAAAAAGTTTTGAAAGCAAATACAAAGTACTATTAGTCTGGATGCCTGAATACTTAGGCAAAGAAGGAAATAAATTATTGAAACTAATTGAAGAACCTCCTCCCAATACCATTTTCTTATTGGTAGCAGAGAACGAAGAGCAAATGCTCGCTACTATTTTAAGTAGATGTCAATTGGTTAGAATTCCTGCTCTAGAAGATAAAGATATTGAACAAGCATTAATAGAGCGTGCGAAAGCAAATGAAGAAACCGCCCGACAAATCACTGGTATTTGTGAAGGAAATTATAGAGAAGCATTACAACTCTTGCAACATGCCGATGAAGATTGGCAATCCTTATTAAGAGAGTGGTTAAATGCAATGCTTAAAACAGGTCCTGCTGCTCAACTTAAATTTATAGACGAGATTAGTAGACTGGGTAGAGAAAAGCAGAAACAGTTTTTACGCTATTTTAATCATTTATTAGAACAGAGTATTCGTATTAGGGTAATTGGAGAAGACTTGGTTAAACTAGGTGAACCTGAAAAAGACTTTGCCAAAAGGCTTAATAAAATTGCTTCTGTTAGTCAACAAGAATGCATCATTGAAGAACTGGACAAAGCTGCTTATTATATAGAACGCAATGCACACGCTAAAATGCTGTTTCAAGCACTCACTATTAAACTATACCATATCATTCAGAACAAAACCCTAATTTTGAGTAGTTAGGTACATATTATAGAACTTCTTATTATTATATATATATGGGATGTGGATCTTGTGGAACAGGGAAGCCAAATGGTTGTAAAAGTAACGGAGGCTGCAGCACGGGGGGATGTAATCGTTTAAACGTGCACGATTGGTTAATGAATTTGCCTTTTAGCGATCCTGAAAGCAATTGCAGAATTGTTGAAGTAAGCTTTAAACAAGGAAGCAGAAAAGAATTTTTTAGAAATACTACTCTACAATATTTAGAGAAAGGAGAATACGTAACCGTTGAAGGGGTTAGTGGTTTTGATGTGGGTGAAGTAAGTCTTACTGGAGAATTAGTAAGGATGCAGTTGAAGAAAAAACAAGTAGACGAATTCAGCCCTGAAATAAAAAAGATTCTTCGCAAAAGCACCGATAGGGATATTGAAAGCTTCGAAATAAGCAAAAGCAGGGAAAAAGAAATTCTTGCTAGAAGCCGCACTATTGCTCGTAGTTTAAACTTACAAATGAAGTTGAGCGAAGTAGAAATTCAGGCTGATGGTAAAAAAGGAACTTTCTTTTATACTGCAGATGATCGAGTAGATTTTCGTGAAATGATTAAAATATTTGCTGGCGACTTTAAGATTAAAGTAGAAATGAGGCAAATAGGTATTCGTCAGGAAGCAGCTAAACTAGGTGGGATTGGTTCTTGCGGAAGAGAGCTTTGTTGCAGTACTTGGTTAAACGATTTCAAAAGCGTTAATACCACTGCAGCTCGTTACCAAAACCTTTCTATCAACCAAACAAAATTGAGTGGTCAGTGCGGAAGATTAAAATGCTGTTTAAATTATGAGTTAGATACTTATTTAGATGCATTGCAACAATTCCCTGATTATGCAGATACTTTAGATACTGCAATGGGTACGGCTCATTTGATTAAAAAAGATATTTTCAAAAATTTGATGTGGTATATTCTTCCTAATAATACCAAGCATTATCCTTTAACCATTGATAGAGTTAAAGAAATAAAAAGACTGAACAAACAAGGGCAACGAGTAGATGAATTACAAGCTGTTGAAATTGTTAACAGCAAACAAAAAGAGGCTGAACCTGCATTTGTTGAATTAGTTGGTCAAATCAGTTTAAAATCCTTGGAGAAAAACGATAGAAGAAGAAGAGACCAACAACGAGGCAGCCAAAACGGACCACAACAAAATAGACCACAAGGGAACGGTCCGCAGAGAGGGCCAAATAGACCTCCTCAACAAGGGCAAGGACCTAATCAAGGTCCAAACCAAGGCCCGCGAAGACCGCAGCAGAATAATCCGCAAGGGCCGCGTGGACCTAGAGGGCCTCAACAAAATAGACCCCCTAGACCTGCTCAAGGCAATAATCCACCCAATGGACCTAAGCCCGAATAACCTACTATTATTTTAGCTGATCCATTTCGGTCTTTACAAATTCCATTAAAGTCTTAATATAAGCTGGTGTTAGATTAAATTCTAACCCAGCTGTTTTATATAGTTGAGGCAAGGTTTTAGTACCGCCTAAACTCAACGCATTCATATAGTTATCTAATGCCATTTTGGGGTTCTGTTTATATTGCATCCACAACCCAATTGCCCCAAGCTGGGCAATACCATATTCAATATAATAGAATGGCACTTCAAATAAATGTAATTGCCTTTGCCATCCTATTTTTCTAAATTCATCTAGCCCTGTATAATCAATACTATTGGTAGAAAATTCATTTAAAATGCGCATCCACTCAGCAGTTCTTTCTTCAACTGTATGTGTTGGATGCTCATATACCCAGTGTTGAAATTGATCGATGATGGCAATCCAAGGGAAAATGGTAATGGTTCTTTCTAATTGGTGTTCTTTCGCTCTTTTTAAATCAGCTTCATTTTCAAAAAATGCCTGCCAATGATCCATACTAAAAAGCTCCATTGCCATGCTAGCAACTTCTGCAATTTCCATCGGATACTCCTTGAAGGCAGACAATTTTAAAGGATGTGCCAAAAAAGAATGTACTGCATGTCCACCTTCATGAACCATGGTAGTAACATCGCTCATTTGTCCTGCAGCATTCATAAAAATAAACGGAGCTCCACTTTCTGCTAATGGACAATTGTATCCACCAGGTGCTTTGCCTTTTCGGCTTTCTAAATCAAAATGATTCAGCTCTTTCATCTTGCGCAAACAATCTGCGAAAAAAGGATTGAGTTGGTCAAAACATTTCACTGTTTTCTCGTACAATTCTTCACCAGTAGTAAATGGCTTTAAAGGCTCGGTACCAGCGGGTTCGGCTTCGGTATCCCAAGGTTTTAAGGTATCTAATTGTAGCTTTTGTTTTTTGCGATCATAAATTTCATTCACTAAAGGAAGCACGTATTGCTTTACTGCATCATGAAACTGAAAGCAGTCTTCTTTGGTATAATCAAACCTCCCCAACTCTTTAAATTTATAATCTCGATAATTCTCAAACCCAGCATTAAGGGCTATTTGATGACGCTTAGCAATTAATGAACTATACAATTCATGCATGGGTTGTTCATCTTGCTTTCTCCTTTCTTGAATTTTATAATAAACTGCCTCTCTAATTTTTCGGTCACTACTTTCTAGGAATTTAGCTGCTTGTTGTAACGTATACTCTTTTCCATCAACTTCAACAGTCATTTTACCTGCAATGGTTCCGTACTGTTGTTGTAAAACGCTCAATTCTGCTAATATGGGAATATTTTCTTCTCTAAATAATTCAATGCTTTTTTTAACTGAACGTAAATAGGTATGGTATGCTGATTGATCTAACTCAGCTGTAAATGGACAATTCACTAATTTTTTATTGAGGGCATCGGCATATTGCTGCAGTTTAGGCTGAATTTCCATACAGAAGTAGGTAAATGCCTCTTCCAAGCTCTTATCAGTGGTATCACAAGTCATTTTGATTTGTCTCCAACATGCATCTTCACTTACTACCGCTTCCAATTCACTTAAATCAGCTAACCAACCTTCCAATTCCTGCTTACTATTTATAGTTCTTTCACTTAATTCTTTGAAAAAAGGTTCTAATCCATTCCAATCTGTTACGGTATAATCTTTTGGTAATAATGTACGTGGATTCTTCTCTATATTGGCTTTTGGATGCATATTCAAATAATTTGAGTGCAAATTTACTTAACTCTTCCTTGCAGATGGAGTAGGAATCTTATTTTTACAAACTTTTATTCATTAGAACAGTAGCGTAGAAAGACATTTATTGTGAGCAATATCATTCATTTATTACCCGATCATATAGCCAATCAAATAGCGGCAGGAGAAGTTATTCAAAGACCAGCCAGTGCGGTAAAAGAACTATTAGAAAATGCAGTAGATGCAGGAGCTACCAAGGTTAAATTATTGGTAAATGATGCTGGCAAAGCATTGATTCAGGTAATCGACAATGGCAAAGGGATGAGTGCCGAAGATGCAACAATGGCATTTGAAAGACATGCTACTAGTAAAATAAGCCATATAGATGATTTGTTTAAAATTAAAACGATGGGCTTTAGGGGTGAAGCATTGGCTTCTATTGCTGCTGTTGCTCAAGTGGAATTAAAAACAAAAAGAGCAGAAGACGAATTAGGCATATTGGTTGAAGTAGAGCATAGTAAAATTATTAAACAAGAACCCTGCGTTGCACCAGAAGGTACCAGCATTAGCATGAAGAATCTTTTCTTTAATGTTCCTGCAAGAAGAAATTTTTTAAAAAGCAATGCTGCAGAAATGCGGCATATTATGGATGAATTTATTCGGGTAGCCATGGCTTATCCAGAAATATTTTTCTCTTTAAATAGTAATGGACAAGAAGTATATCATTTAGAAGCAGGTAATCATAAACAAAGGATTGTTCAAATATTAGGAAATAGCTACAATGCTAAATTGGTAAATGTTTTAGAAGAAACAGACTATATGAATATTTCTGGATTTATTGGCAAGCCAGAAACTGCCAGAAAAACCAGAGGCGATCAATACTTTTTTGTAAACAATCGATTTATCAAAAGTGCTTACTTAAATCATGCAGTAAATGCAGCATTTGAGGGCATGATTGCCAAAGATAGTTTTCCGAGTTATGTATTATATATTGACTTAGACCCAACTCAAATAGATATTAATGTTCATCCTACCAAACAAGAAATCAAGTTTGAAGATGAAAAAATAATCTATGCTTTTGTACAAGCTGCTGTAAAACATGCATTGGCACAATTTAGCATTGCCCCTTCTTTAGATTTTTCATTAAATGCAGATATTCAAGGCTTAGATGCTGTGAGTAAACCATTTACTAGAAACGATCAGGAAGCTGCCGTTTCATCTAGCTTATACAAAACTTTTTCTCAAAAACACCAAGCACATTTTATAGAGCCTAGCCAAAAGTCTGAGTTAAAAAGTTGGAAAGACTTTTTTAAACCAAGCGAGCAAACCGATTCAACAGGAACGATTGGAGGCTATTCAAGTGAACCAGTTTTAGAAGAAGCCTATACAGGTGGAAAACTATTGAATATTCCAACAATTCAACACTATTTGCAACTACAACTGACTTATATTATTGCTACTACTCAAACAGGCTTTTTATTGGTTCACCAACAATTGGCCCACGAAAGAGTATTATATGAGCAGTATAGTCAAGCAGTACATTCTAAACAAGCTCCTACACAAAAAAGCTTGTTTCCCATTCCTTTAGACTTGGCTGCTTCAGATAGTGTTTTGTTACAAGAACTATTGCCCGATTTACAATTAATTGGATACCAAATTGAAAAAGATGAGCAGCATCAATTTGTAATTCAAGGAACCCCTGCTGATATTGTTGTGGGAAATGAAAAACACGCCATTGAAATGTTGATTGAACAGTTCAAACATTTTAACAGCGATATAAACTTTAGTAAAAAAGAGAAATTGGTTCGTTGTATGGCCAAACAACAATCCATCAAAACAGGTGTAACACTAGATCAAAAGGAAATGAGTGGATTAGTAAACGCTTTGTTTGAATGCAATACACCCAATATAACTCCTACAGGTAAGCCAACCTATATTGAATACAAGGGAAATTATTTAGAGCAATTATTTGAGCGCTAATTAATATTCGTTAATAACTGTTGTTAAAAATTGCTCCAAATGTTTTCGAATAGTACCTGCTGCAGATTGATGTGCATTTACCATGATAGAAAAAATTAATTCCCTACCCTGATTAGTAATAATAAAACCACTTAATGCTACATGACCTGTAAGGGTTCCGGTTTTAGCAAATATTTTATTTTCGTACCCCTTATATAAACCACCTAATGTGCCAGTATTGCCAGTAGGAAAAATAGTTTTGATTCTTTCCCAAGGTTGTTCTTGTTTCATTTTATTCAATATCCAAATAAAATCTTGAGGGGTCATCATATTATACCTGCTTAAGCCACTTCCATCAACCCATCTTGGCTTATGTGGCATACCCAACATATCTGACTTTAATAGGGTATCAATAATTTTTGGGTCATCCATAACCCCAATTTTTTCATTACCTACCATCAATAAAGCTTGTTCAGCAAAAAAGTTATCACTTCTATGCATCATAATCTTTAATAGGCTATCGGTTGGCTGAGAGTAGAATTTTTTCCAATTGGGCTGATCAATAGCCACTGCACTGGCATAATTCAGTACCCGATTCAAAGTGTCTTCTAACAAAGGAATCATTAACTGATCCATCTCTTTTTTAACAACAAAAGGTATGGCTGTTCCATTAAATACCCTATTACTTTTTACTACAGTAAAACTATTCTGGTCTTTATCTCTGTCAATGGTAAAGCGTCCATCCTCTGTGCTTGAAAAAATAACCAAGGAATCTTTGAAAGCTTTTGGAGTTACCGTAATGCGATTTCCATTTTTTCCAAAGTAAACCAAATTGCCATATATGGGCATGGGAGATCGTTCTGGAGAGTAGTCTGCATCGTAATCATTCCAAGCCCACCCGTTCCCAAAAGCCGTAGCATTATATCTTGGTGCAACTACTGTTATTTTAGGTGCGTTCAATTTTAAAAAATCAAATGCTCGTTGATCTTCAAAATCTGGATGTAAAAAACTTGGGTCTCCGGTAAATCTCAGTGCTATATTTTCATCGTCTGGCAAATACTCAAATGCTACAATGCTATCACCCAAATTTTTCATTGCTGCATAACAAGTAAATATTTTGGTATTACTAGCAGGAATAAAATATTTATCCGCTTGATAATTATATAAATAATCTCCTGTTTTTGAATCAAACAAGCTAATGCCCACATGAGCAGGAAATAGTTCTGGCTTTTCTAAAATAAAAGTTTTTGCCTGTTGCTCTATTGTTTTGACTGTTGAAGCAGTAGATGACAGATTTGCTTCTTTTTCTTTCTGTAAAGACTTTTGTACTTTACATGAACTAGAAAAAATTAACAAGCAAACGAAATAGAAAACTTTTTGCATAAGGCATTTATTAACTTCTTTCGACTGCTCTTAACCAACGTTCAGGAATATCATTGTTACAAGCAATCATATAATCTTTATAGCTGCAAGCTACAAATTTGCCATCATGTAATTGCATCCACCATCTTCCAGTTCTTTTGCTTTGCAAAAAAGATGTTTCTACTTCGGCAAATGCCATAGTAAATTCATTAAATTCTGTTTTATTTTCAAGAGTAGCTTCTTGTTTTCCTTTATGAATTCCATCAATAATATACCAGATCATATGAGCCTGTTGAATGGCTGTCATATCATGAGAGTCGTTGGCAACATTGTATCCATATATTCCAATTGAATTACAAATTGTACTCATTCCAGCATATTGCATCAACGTACAAGCTTCTTCTCCATTTAACCCATTTGGCGTTACTCTATTAGCGGGTGCATGAGCGTATTGTATGGCTTCTATGTCAAAACTAACTAGCTCACTGTTTCTAATAGCTGGTTCCATCTCTTCAATTGCTTCTTTTACTCTACCAACTCTATAACAATCAAAACCTAACTTATTAATGGTTTCCAGCATATTTGGATGCATAAAATAGCTTTGGAAAGCCATATGCGTATAATGCCTTAAGTGATTAGGAATACCGGTAAACATGTCTACTAAGAACATATCTGCAGGCTCCAAACTATCCATGTCTAGATTTATTCTAGCATCAACAGTAACTGCATCAATAATTTTATTCAATGAGCCATAAGCAGCATATTGAGGGGTGGTGATATCATGAGAACCCCCTAAAATCAACACCTTTTTACCCATTTGTAATAGTTCACTTACCACTATTCTAACTGCAGCATAACTATCTTGTAAGCTTGCCCCAATTTTGATATTTCCTAAATCGGCTATGGTAACTTCTGTATGCCAATAATATAATTTGTAAAATTGTTCCCTCACTTTATTGGGGGCTTCTGTATTGGTGTATTGCATCCCCATACCCCTCATTTCACCACAGCCAACTATCACTAAATCGGCATCTGATATATCTGGCAACTCTTCTTCATGCACCAAAATATGTTTTCCAATTTGGGTATCTTTAAACCCCTCATCATTCGAAATTTCAGCAAGGTTAACTGGTTCAAGAAAATCAAGTAAAGAAGCTAGAGACATGGGCAGGTTTTTGTACCCCTCATAACGAATAAGTAACTAAGAATATTGCAATTAAGACCTAGTCGGTATATTTATATCCAACTCCTCTAACGGAATGAAAGTATACTGGGTTACGGCTGTCTTCTTCAAAGTATTTTCTGAAACTTAAAATGAAGTTATCAATAGTGCGTGTAGTGGGATAAACATTGTATCCCCAAACTACTTGAAGAATTTTTTCTCTGGTAACAACTTCTCCTTTATTTTCTATTAAAAGCTTCAGCAACATAGCTTCTTTCTTACTCAAATCAACCCTTAATCCATTCCAAGTTATGGCATCTTGTGCTTTAAAATCTATTAGGTTTTTTCCAAATTGATATTGATCACCAATTGACTCTTTTACTTGAAGTCGCTTATTTTTTTCAATTAGCTTAGCTACTCTAATTAATAATTCATCCAAATTAAAGGGCTTGGTTAAATAATCGTCAGCTCCTTTTTTTAATCCAAGTACTTTATCTGCAGGTGCATTTTTTGCACTCAGCATTAAGATAGGAACTTCATTATTATGAACACGAATACTTTCTGTAACACTAATGCCATCTAACTCAGGAAGCATTACATCCATAATAATTAAGTCAAAATAAGCATTTTCTACTTTCTTAAGGGCTTCATTTCCATCAAAGGCTGAAGTAACTTCGTAGCCTTCCATTTCCAAGTTCAACTTAAGCGCTTCATGCAAATTAAGTTCGTCTTCTACCACAAGTACATTGGCTTTTTCGGCTGTCATTATTGTAATTTAAATAGTACAGTAAAAATACTCCCGTTTGGCTGATTATCTGTCACAGAAATGTAGCCATTGTGTGTTTCAGCTATTTTTTTGCACAAATAAAGACCCAGTCCCGTTCCTTGTGCTTTTCTGGTATTCTCGCTTCCGCTTCTATAAAACTTATCAAAAACTTTTTTCTTTTCTTGATCTGCAATCCCTTGACCTAAATCTGCTATAGACAAAACATTTTTATTTGCTGTAAAAGAAAGTGAGACATGAATAGGCATATTCTTTGGAGAATATTTCAAGGCATTTTCTAAGAGATTATTTACCAGCATTTGTAAGAGAAATGGATCGCCTTGCATTAACCTATTTTCTTCAATAGCTTCTGTAATAACCCTTTCGGGGAATCTGCTTTTACAATCATCCACACAGGTTTCTACAATATCTGTTAGATTTAGTTCTTGAAAGTTTACAGAATAACCACCTGCATCTAACTGAGAAGTAAAAAGAATATTATTACAAAGTGTATTGAGTCTGTTTGCTTCTTGTAAAGTATTTGCAATCAGTTTTTGTTGTTTGTCTTCTTCTAGTTTTCTTTTTTGTAGTGTTTCTAAATTTAGTTGTGCTACTGCAATAGGCGTTTTTAATTCATGGGTGATGGCCATCATGAAATTTTGCTGCTGCGCGGAAAATTTTAATTGACGCCTCGTAGCTCTGTAAACATATACTGCTCCAACCAATATTAATGCTAAAAAAGTAATTCCCTCGCCAATATATTGAGCTGTTTTTCTATTGCTCATCTCTTCTATAGCGGATAACTTAGAAAGATATAGTGGATCGTCTTTTAAGAGTTCCGAAATCCGAATAGCAGTCATTACAGTATTTTGTTTTTCTAGTGCAATAAACCACCAAGCTAATGCTGCAATCATATATAACAGTAGAAACCAATAAACGAAAGTTACAACTGCTAATTTGGGTGGTTTAAGCGTATTCATTTTGCAATTTTTTCTACCCGGATACCTGCATTTAAAATATGAGGAAGCGGATCCTCCCTCATGGCCTGTTGAATACCAAAACTGTAACTACCCGCTCTTAACTTTAATGGAGCTTGTGTTATTCGAATTCGATGATCAAAAATATCATCCATTCCAACACCTTGCCAACCCTTTTTATTATCAGCTAATCTTAAATTGAGTAACTGAGTCTTAGCAGTATCTCCTGGTGATTGGGTGGTAAATTTTACCCATAAATTATTATACCTATAAGCATCTTCATGACGAACTACAGCATATATATGGTACAAGGAAACAGTATCTGTAATGGTGAACTTGAAAAAAGGTTTATTGGTCGACTTCCAAGTATGGGCTGGGAAAAAATAGGTCTTTTCAAAAACACCATTAGATTCACAGCTAGTTAAAACGAATAAAATCAAGAAAATACCAATAAAAATTCTCACATGAATTATTTTAGTAAAGATACATCAGCAGTCATTATTATAGAACATTCAAAATCTGCTCTTTCGCTTTCTCTAGTTCATCTTTCATTAAAATAACCGCTTTTTGCATATTAGCATCATAGGCTTTGGAACCAGTTGTATTTATCTCACGTCCAAATTCTTGTAGTATAAAAGAGAGTTTTTTTCCTTTAGAAATACCCTCTTCTGCCAAAATGGTTCTAAAATAAGCACAATGATTGTTTAGTCGAACCTGCTCTTCACTGATATCTATTTTCTCAATATAATAAATGAGCTCTTGTTCAAGCCTATTAGGATCATAGTTTTCTTTACCTACATTCTCTTCTAAGACCTTCATCAGACCCTCTCTTATTTTAGTTCTTCTAAGCGGTTCTAAAGTAGTTATTAATGCCTGCTGAGATTCAATATTATTTAGTCTTACCAACAAATCTGCTTCAATTGATTTACCTTCTTCCTTTCTATGATGATTTAATTGAGCAATTGCCTCTTTTAATAACTTCTCAAAACTAACCCACTCAGTTTCGGTTAGCATTTCTGTTGAAGGCGTAATTACATCAGGTAATTTTAAAATGGTACTTAAAATATCTCCCGTTTCTAACCCCAATTCGTTGGCTAATTGAGCAACGGGCTGAAAATAAGCTTTTGCTAAATCTGTATTGATGGTAACTGGCTTACTAGCGCCATTTAATTTTATAGAGATATTACATTCTACGCTACCTCTTTGCAGACCCTCATTTAAAATATTGCGAACTTCAAACTCATAGGGCTTTAATAATGAAGGTATATTCAATCTTAAATCAAACTGTTTGCCATTCAATGACTTGATTTCAATCAAAAAGTTTTTCTCGCCAATGGATTGTTCTGCTCGGCCGTAACCAGTCATTGAATATAGCATACTATAGTGTTTGAGTAAAAGTAAAGGAACATTGGCAGAAATACTAAAAATCAATCCCAATCCACTTACGCTTCTTTTTTTCGTACTTCTCAAAATTAAATTGATAGAGTTTCCCAGGTCTATGAGAAACGTCTTGTTCCATTTCGTTCGTATCAATTAATAAATCCATAGAGGCAAACTTTTTTCTAAAATTTCTTCTGTCCATGGAAACTCCTAAAATAGCTTCGTATAAATTTTGCAGCTCTCTTAACGAAAATTTATCTGGCAATAAGTTAAACCCTAATGGATGTTCTTGAATTCTTTTTTGCAGCCAGCTATGGCATTCTTCTACAATTTCTAAATGATCAAATGCCATTTCCTTTAAGGCATCATAATCGTACCAGTCTAATTCATTTTCATGAATATTAAGTGCATGGTGTTGAATATTTAATAAGGAACAATAGGCAATGGTGATTACCCTACCGCCTGGATGTCGGTCTGGTTTGCCAAAAACTTTTACTTGGTCTAAAAAGACATTATTCATTCCAGTGCGTTCTTTTAGAATACGATAAGCTGCATCGTCTAAGTCTTCATTATTTTTAACAAAGTCGCCCAATAAAGAGAGCTTCCCTTGAAAAAAAGCCAAATCGCTCTTAATCAACAATACTTTTAGCTTGCTTTCTTCAAAGCCAAAAATGACACAGTCTACAGTAAGCGGCACTTTGGGATATGTATCCACTAAGTGGTGCACCGCTTTTACGGAATTTTTCTTCATATGGCCTTACATTTGGAGTATACTCCAGCAATTGCGTCGTTAATACACAAAGTTAAGGGTTGTGGGGTAATTTCTATCTTTACAGCTCAAGAACCATTTATGTATACTGCAGAAAAAATTAATGAATTAAAGGACCTTTTAAAATATCATGAGCATCGATACTATGTATTAAATGATCCACTCATTTCAGATTATGAATACGACCAACTGTACTTACAATTAATTAAGATTGAACAAGCCCATCCTGAATTGATTACTCCAGACTCGCCTACACAACGAGTTGGAAATAGCCTAAACCAGGGCTTTGAAACAACACCACATTTGGTTCCAATGCTTAGTTTAGACAATAGCTATAACGCAGAAGATCTCATTGATTTTGACAGAAAAGCAAGGGAATTAACTAAAGAAAATGAGATTGAATATTGTGTAGAGCCAAAATTTGATGGGGCAAGTATTTCCTTAATTTATGAAAACGACCTTTTAGTTAAAGCAATAACTCGAGGAGATGGGGTAGCTGGAGAAAATATTACTCCAAATATTCGCCAGATTAAATCAATTCCATTGTCTGCCCCTTTTTCTACTAAGGGCATTGAGCAAATAGAAATAAGAGGTGAAGTTATTTTGAGCAAAGCCTCTTTTGACAGATACAATCAAAAATTAATGGAACAAGGCTTGCCTATTTTAGCCAATCCTAGAAATGCAGCATCTGGTAGCCTTAGAATGAAAGACCCCAGAGAAGTAGCAGAAAGAAATTTAGATGCATTCTTATACCATGTAAGTTATGTAACCTATAAAACAGCCACTCCTACTTCTGAATTAAATAGCCACGCAGGCAGTTTAAACTTGCTTTGGGATATGGGTTTTAGATCACCTAAAGAAGAAAAGAAAGTAGTAAAAGGTATACAAGGAGTGATTGATTATTGCCTCGCTTATGAAGCTAAAAGGGACGAGCTTCCTTATGAAATTGATGGCATGGTAATTAAAGTAAATGATATACATCAACAAGAAAAAATGGGTATGACTTCCCATCATCCTAGATGGGCTATAGCTTTTAAATTTAAAGCCAGACAAGCAACAACCACCTTAACAGAAGTAGAGTTTCAAGTAGGAAGAACAGGGGCAGTAACCCCAGTTGCAAAATTAAAACCTGTTTTTTTAGGTGGGGTTACTGTTTCAAGTATATCCATTCATAACGAAGATTATATACAACAAAAAGACCTTAAAAAAGGTGATCAAGTTCTAATTGAAAGAGCAGGAGACGTAATACCACAAATTGTAAAAAGTTTACCTGATTTAAGAACCGGAAATGAGTCTCCAATCATTTTTCCTAAAAATTGCCCCGTTTGTAATAGTCAACTATTCAAGGAAGAAGGTGAAGCTGTTTGGAGATGTATTAATATAGAATGCACCGCACAAGTAGTAGAAAAAATGATCCATTTTGTTAGTAAAGACGCCATGGATATAAAAAGCTTTGGAGAAGCCAATATTCGAAAATTCTATGAAATTGGTTTGCTCAAAGATATCCCAAGCATTTATCGCTTAAACTTTAATGACCTTACTCAACTCGATGGATTTGGGAAAAAATCTATTGAGAATTTACAAGCAGCTATTGAAGCCAGCAAAGAGCAACCACTCTATAGATTAATTTATGCACTAGGTATTCGATTTGTTGGCGAAACAACTGCTAAAACCCTTGCGAATGCAGTATCACACTTATTAGAATTTAGCAACAAAACAGAAGAAGAACTGTTACAATTAGAAGATGTTGGAACCAAAGTGGCAAAAAGCATACAAGGTTTTTTTAGAAACCCTCAAAATATTGCTATGCTACATGAGCTTGCCGACTTGGGGCTACAAATGGAAAACACTAAGAGAGAAGTGGTGAGTAGTGGTAACCTTGTAGGACAGAGTTTTCTATTTACCGGAACGCTCGAACAACTAAAGAGATCTCAGGCTGAAGCAATGGTAGAAGCTGCGGGTGGAAATATTTTAGGCGGAGTAAGCAGTAAATTAAATTACTTAGTAGTGGGAGCAGATGCAGGAAGTAAATTAGAAAAAGCTAAAAAAATAAATACCATTAAAATTATTACTGAGCAAGAATTCATCAACCTGATTAATCCATAAAAATGTTAAACCCCAAAACACTTCAATTCTTAACTAAATTAAAAAAGAATAATTCTAGAGAATGGTTTAATCTGCATCGTGCTGACTATGAAGCAGCCAAAGAAAATTTTATTGAATTAGTTAATCAGATCTTAGCTAATACCAGCCAATTTGATCAAGAGCTTAGCTTACTAACCTATAAGGATTGTATTTTCAGAATTAATCGTGATGTACGATTCAGTAAAAATAAAGACCCGTATAAAAATAATATGGCTGCATATTTTGTTAAGGGAGGTAAAAAGTCTTGGCTAGCAGGTTATTATTTTCATTGTGAACCAGGGGGTAAAAGCTTTATAGGGGGTGGATTGTATGGTGGCGAGCCGGATCAAATTAAAAAAGTAAGACAAGAGATTGATTATAATTGGGAGGAGTTTAAAGGCATTTTAGAAAATAAAACATTTAAGAAAATATTTGAAGACCTATCAAGAGAAGAGGGCATGTCTTTAATAAGGGAGCCCAAGGGATACGAAAAAGACAACCCAGCAATCGATTATATTAAACTGAAAAACTTTATTGTTTCTGTTCCAGTATCGGATGAAGAATTAACGGATAAAAAATTGATCAAAAAAATTATTACTTGTTTTGCAACCATGCAACCCTTGTTACAGTTCTTAAATAGAGCGATAGAAGATTAAGTGGGCAAAAATTTACCCACTATTGTTACATGGTTGGCGTTGTTAAGATTTGATATCCTGCTAAAACAATGGTTTGATTATTTGGTACAATCCTTGAAACTGATATTTTTATTGGTTTATTATCCAAACTACCTTCAAAAGCTAAAATAGCTCTGAGTGGATTACCAGGAATACCCAATGGACCTGCGTTCATCATACTAAACATTGGAAAATTGCCATGTTTAAATGGTAGGGCTAGATTTGTTACCCAACATGTCAAATCAAATTTTTCACCCTTATCTTGACCAGCTATTTTAAAGGCCATACAATCATAGCCAGCAATTTTTCTTTTGAGTTTTAAGGGTGTCACTTTTATTTGGGCTTTACTCGTTGGGCGAATCATATATTGTTGAAGATTGCTGATTAAAGCAATCTTCCCCTCTTCCTTAGAAGTAATATAAAAAGTACTTTTTCCTGATTGCTCAATAATCCATGCATCAAGTGTGCCATCTTCGTGTTGCATTTGTTCTGCAAGCTTTCCTGCTTTAGATAATCCAGCTTGATCAATTAGCATTTGACTACCTTCTTTGTTGATGGCATAATCAAAAATTGCCTTAATAGGTGTTTCGGCATCATAGGCTTCAATATTAAGACTAATTGAAAATGCAGCTTTAAACTGACTGCTCTTTTCATTTTTTGATAAAGCCGACTTCACTGAATTATTATTACTAGAATATTCAGGAGCTGCCATTTTTGAACTATTACAAAACATATCAATTGTTTGCTTTTTAATGGCTTCTAATTGATCCAATGTTTGTTTATCAGCGCCATTTTTTTTGGCATTGGCAATCTCTACATTGAACTGTCTTTTTAAAGAGTCGCAATTGAAGTTTTGTGCTTTAGCATATAAAATAGACGATAGTAGAAGAAGTAAGCTTAATACATTTTTCATATACTAGTTGATTGCAATGATGTCAAAATAAATTTTCCAGTAGTCAACGCCGTTTTTACTAATGATGTAGCTATTGGCGCCATTTTTCAGGTCTTTTAGAAAAATATTTCTGGAATTATCGGTTGAACTGATTATTGCAAAATTATTTTGAGTTGAATAATTACCAGCTGGTCCTGCAACTAAATTTCCTTCATATAAACCTCCAATTATAAACAGTTTCGACGTTTCAAAATTTGCTCTTGGAATAGTAAAGATGGATGAACTATTGGCAACTGGTCTTCTTTCGTTGGGGCCCCAATATGTGAAGTGTGCGTATGAGTCACCAGAGATTTTAATTGGGCTATCAAAAATAGTCAAGTTAGTGATAACAGATGACTGATGCTTAACTGTTGCATTTAAAGTGCCATAGTATTCCCCTTTATTAGTCATGCTTAAATTAAGATTCTTAAAACCAGCTTCATCAGCATTGTCAATCCTCAGGTTTTCAATAAGGGTTATGGTTAATCTGAAAGAAGTACTTGTTCTAAGTGGGTTTAATAAGTTTTCATCATTAGGTTCAAGAATATCCTTAAAAATGTCCTCATACATTTTAGTTTTAGTTGGACTAACTTGTAATGATTGGGTAGGCTGAAATTTTGATATAATGCTATTGGCCGACTTAGCATTAATTCCAGTATTTGTTCCTGCTGCGGCAGTAAAAATAACGCTATCTATATTAACTGCGATTTTATCAAAGTCTTCTAAACTACCTGAAACAGGAAAAATTCGGGGAGATTTGTTATCTATTGTCCAACTTAAATTAGTATGTTTTTCAACTACAGCTAATTTAGTACTATCAAATGGTAATTTATAAAACGCTAAATAAACCCTCTTTGCTCTTCCTTTTTTTCTACCTCCTTCTATAATATCAGAAAGTCTAATCGAAGGCAATGCAATTACATAACGAAGCTTAGCAGGATCATATGTCTTAAAATCAAAACTACCTACATTGTTTACATATACCCCATTTTCCATATCAAAACTAATGGGCTTAGTTGGTCTTGGAATCACACTAAACGGATCAATCATTTTTAAGGTATTTGCTTCGGGTGTAGCAAAAATTAATTCTCTTGCTATTCTAGGTAAGCCTTGATTTGGTCCAGAAGAAACTGTTAAGTTATTCACCCATTTAGTATGTAGTCTAAATTGGGCAAAACTGGTAACTAATATTAACTGACATATAATCGTAACAACTATTTTCATAAATACATTTTTAAAGTTTAATAAATTCTACTCTTCTATTGGCTGCTTTTTCTTCAGGTGTTTTATTGGTATTCAAAGCTTCTGAAGACCCTTTACCATCAGTGATAATTCTGGTTTCATCTATACCAAAGCCATATACAAATCTCATTTTAACAGCTTCTGCTCGCTTAACAGAGAGTGTTTGGTTTGCAGCAGGATTACCATCACTGTCAGTATGACCAATGATTTTAATTTTAAGTCCAGGATTATCGATTAAGATTTTACCTATATCCGCAATAATCGCATTACTCTCAGGTTTAATTTTATCACTATTGGTGTCGAACAAAATTTCGGTTGTACTGAATTTCCCTTCAGTAAGTAATTTGCTTCTGGTATCTGGAGCAGCAATGGAATATTTGATATTATTGATAAACACAGAACATTCATTAAAAAAGTTTCTACAAATAGACATTTGATATTGACCATCATTTTCGGTAAAGAATCGTGGTATATCTACTAACTTATCTTCATTTGCATAAACCCTTAACCGACCTTTCTGTCTCCAAATAGATACTTTTACAAAACGATTGTCTGCCACATCCCATTGAGGCATTTTAATTTGATTGTCAAAAGAAACACCATTTGTATTTGAACTAATTACACTTACAGAGGCTTCGGCTGCTCCTGGATGTAAGAATAAAGCAGAAGTACCGGCACTAAAAAAGTTTTGTTTTAATAAATCCTCTTTAACAGTAGAAAATATAAGTCCCAAACCACTGTAATTATTACTTGGATCATTTTGAATACCAGCATTAAATTCTAAGGTGAAATTTTCAGGCAAGGTTTTAATGGCATCAAATAAGAAGTTGCCATTCTTTGTCAGGTTCAACCATTTGCCTTCTTTACCATTGATAGTGACAATTTCACCACTTGCGTTAGTGTTAATATCAGCTGGGAAATCCCCAATCTCAACTCTTGAAAAATCATCAAAATAAAGGGTCTTTTCACCTGCAACAAAATCATATTTACCTACTGCATTTCCGGCAAAAGCACCATTTGCTACTCCTCTATTAATATCCGCTTCAGCTTGCTCGGTTTTTTTATTTTGCTCATTACCGCTCTTTTTTTCGTCTTTAGAAGCATCAGTCTTTTTTTTCTTTTTAAACCATGCCCCAGACAATAAGCTATCCACTGCAGCATCAGCTTTGTCGCCTACTTTATTGCCAATTTTATCGCCTGTATTTTCGACCCTTTGCTCAGAAGTAGCCTTCGTTTTCTCTTTTATTCGTTGAAAAATAGACTTCTTCTCTTCTTGAGAATAGGCAAATAATTGAATCCCAAGAAAAAATAAGGTTGTTAAAAGTTTTAAATGGCTCATTTTGAATGACTTTAATATTTGAATACAATGATTAGTACTCAATAGAAAAAAAAGTAAACAAGAAAGTCAATTTTTATTTTTGGATTTACTTTTAAAGGATATTTACACTAATGATGAGTGATGATTTAATTCAAGCGGAATTATCCTTAGAGAATTATAAGGTTCTTGAGCAGGTTTATAGGGATAATAAAGGTGTTTTTGTAGCTTTTGCCAAAAAATACAATCTGCCAGATGAAGATATAATTGATATTTATCAGGATGCAATTGTTGCTTTGGTTGAACATGCAAAAAAAGGGAAATTATCAGAGCTAAATTGCGCTATATCCACCTATTTAATTGGAATAGGAAAGTTTATGCTATTAAAGCATTTAAAAAAGAAAAAGATAATGTTCGTACCGTTTGATATTGAGATTAGTGTAGAATGGGATGATTTGGAACATGTTCAAAAAGAACAACAAGTTCATTTATTACAAATTTATTTTTTAAAACTAGGGAGCCATTGTCAAAAAATTCTTGAACTGTTTTATTATCAAGAAAAAAAACTAGGTGACATTGTGAATGCACTTGGTTATGACAATAAAGATGTAGTAAAAAGTCAAAAATCAAGGTGTATTAAACAATTGAGAGAATTAATTGAAACCAATCATGGATAAAGAAAGATTGCTAAATGGTTATTTTGACAATACACTAACGGCAAGTGAATTAATGGCATTCAATGAATTATTGAATAATGATGAACATTTTGCTGAAGAGCTTGCATTTAGGAAAAATTTAAAGAATAGCATACATATTAACGAAAGAGCCCGAATAAAAGCCACTGTCAAACAATTTGAAAAAGCTACTATAAAACCATCCCTACAGAGAAAGTATTTTACTTGGATAGCTGCTGCAATTACCATCACATTTACGCTTATTGCAGTTTATCAGTATACTCAAAATCCGAAGCCTTCAGTATTATTTCAAGAATTTTATACTGAATATCCGAATATTATTTCCCCTTCAGAAAGAAGCAAGAACGATAAAGATTCTTTAATACAAATTGCTTTTGCAGCTTACGACCGGCAGGAATTTAAAGAAGCCATAAAACATTTAATAATTCTTCAAGAACAACAAAAAACAAACTATTCTTCTTTATATATAGGCATTTGTAATATAGAATTGAAAAATAGTGTTGCCGCCATAGAAACATTACAAAAAGCCGTTGCACTCAATAATACTTATTCCTTAACTGCTAAATGGTACTTAGCATTAGCTTATTTACAAAATAACCAACCTGATTTAGCGCTTGAAATAGTTAAAGATTTCAATAAATTAGAAGAACCCTTTAAACAAGAAGCCGAAAGACTGTACAAGAAATTAAAATAAATATTAGTTATTCTTTTTTCTATTAAAAAAGACAACGATACTAACTAACAAAATGCCTATTGTAAAAATCGAATACATCATCCATGGGGTTGCCTCTACAATATGATTATTATTACCAATTAAAATAAATCCACTCCAAAAATAAGGATGTCGTTTTAGGGGATTAGCTTTGATAAAATGCTGCTTTGCATTAGCTAAAGCAACATGTTTACTTAGCCCTTTTTTTAATTCTTCATAAAATAAGAGCATGATTTCTGAAGTTTCTTTATCGGGCACTTGCCACAAACTAACTACAGTACTTTTTACACCAGCATAAGTAAATGCCCTAGATAAACTCATTATTCCCTCGCCTTCAACAAGTTTCCCTGCGCCAGTATTACATGCACTTAATACTACCATCTCTGCAGGAATTGCCTTGGTATATAATTCATTAAAATACATTGGCTGTGCATTGGCAAATAACAAATATGATTGATTAAAATCATTATCGTATAACACAGAATGCATAGAGCAATGTAGAACACTGTAAGATTTATTTTGGATCAGAAAATTATTTTTGGTGGCATGCTGGCCTATAAATGCTCTTCCATCAAATAAATTAACAATTGAAGTAGCTTCAGTTTTAGCATAGGGCAGACTCGGAAATTGTGTATTATTATAAATAGTATTTTCATAAACAGGCGCAAACGTTGCAAGTTTAACAGAAGAATTAGTTTGCGTTTGTTTATTGTGCAAGTACCAAAGTGCAATAGATGCGTTATAGGTAATATTGGTTTGCGCTACAAAGTAGTCATTTGAGTAAGGATTTTGTAAACTTTCAAATGGCAAATAATTTAAAAAATTATCGGGGATAATGGTTAAATTTTTTGAGGATACGTTTTTAAGTAATAATTGATATAATTCTTTTGAAGACGAACCAATTTGCTTGTTTGGCTTCTTGAGTGTATTTACGAATTGACTAACTTGTTGCTCAATTGGTAATTTTTCTCCTAAAAATGCTATTTTAATATTGTCATGAGTAATATAAGCTTTATATACATGATTATACGTAACATAATACTTAAGTATAGCCTCGTCTTTAGGTAATAATTGCATCACATTGGCAATAGAATAATCGTTTAAAGTTAATTCAACAAACCCCTTTTTTAAAGTTTGGATTTTTTTGTTTAATGCATTCAACTGAGTTTCAATTGATTTCAATTTGTCTGCATAATTTTTTTGCTTACCGTTTTTAACTTGTTCAGAAACCCAGAATTCTTTTTGTTGTTGTAAAACGTCTAAATCAATTTTTAGCATACCAATAGGAGTATTAGACTGCAACAATTTCTGCTCAAACTCCTTTGCAAGATGAATAGAAGAATTAGCTTCTATGGTAGAAATCATTTTAATGATATAAGCAGGATCATTTTTGTACTTTTCAAGTGCAATAAAAAAATATGATTCAACTATTTTTTTATGCAAATTATTCAGCGTGGGCGTAAAGGCACCCTTTCTATAGAATTCATTAAATAAAACAGATGCTAATTTTGTTAGTTTCTCAGATTTTTGAATAAAAGATTGTTGGCGAGTTTTCTTGAACGCGTCATTATAAATGAGTGCAGAACTAATAAAAATATTGACATATCTATTATTATTCAGATCAAGCAATTTTTGTTCATCTACCTCTAGCAATGGTATTTTTTTCCCGAGTTGAATCTCAATTAAAGTATTGATATTCATTTCCATAATTGCAATTGCTGAGTCGTGCATTGCAAGACTAGATAGATTCATGGCTTTCATAGTCTCCAATCCAAATTTACTCATGCTAGTAGGTGGGAATTCAAATGCTTGCAAGGATGCATTTACATGATAGATAGCTTGTTTATACTCTTTCATTTCTCTATACTGATTGGCTAATTTAGAATGAGCCAAAACCATACTAAAAGGATCTTCATATTTGATGGCTTCAGCTAAATACATTTTACCTAGCCGAACACCTTCATTATGATTATCGGAATAATAATTATAGTAATCACATAAAAGAGTAATGCAAGACAAGTAATAGTTTATATCTGCAAGTTTTTCATTTGGGGGAGAAAGTTGAATTTCGTTTTTGATTTGTTGAACAATTTTATTAGCCAAAACAAGATCTTCATTTACTATAGCTACATTCACCTGCATTTTACGATACACCCTTTTTGCGTAATAATATTCTGGTGTATTAGATGGCTTAATAAATTGTGCTTTATAAAATGTATTAAACTTTTGAAAAGTCGTTTTAATACCTAAATTATCTTCATATTCACCATAGTAATAAAAGAGATTATTATAAGCAGCTATATAATCCATCAGTTTAATTTTATCAAAATTTGATTCCATTAAATCAATGGCTTTTTCAACGCTAGTAATGTCTTTTTTTTGATTACCCATACTAGAATGATTAAATGAAATTTCAGTGTATAGGCGTGCTTGCAATGGGATATCTCTTTTTAAAACAGATCCATATTTTTGGTTAATTTCTTCATATACATCTAATGATTCATTGTATTGTTGATTAGCTGCTAATACAATGCCATAAGTCATCATAGTAACTGCTTGAAGTGAATCACTAATATTTTTATAAAAGGGTAACTGACGTATCTTTAGAAAGCTTGAGATTACTTTTTCATACTCTTCTTTCACTTTGAGTGTTTGAAGCTGTTCTATATATTTTGGGAATAATTGATTGAGTGATTTTAGGTCGTTCTTTTGACTATAGAATGAGAGCTGAGAAATAATTGAATTTTCTGCAATTGGTGAATCCACTTTTCTCTGTGCACTAGCACTTAGAACAAATAGTATGAATAAACAAACAGCTAGACTTCGCATCTTTTATAAATAAATTGTTGGCTATACAATTTACAATAAAGATTAATATGAAATTGTTTGTAAATAAATCAATTTAGTTTTCGTTGATATGAACGAACAGCATAACTATTTACTTTTTTAACCTTCAATTGTTCATTTTTTACGCTTACTTGTATATACTCTTTAAATAAACCTTTGGAATCGTTAAATCCAATCATGCAATCCAATCCAGACTTTCCAGGCTTGATTGAGACTGCTGGCATTGTATTAAAATTAGGAATCTGTATTATCTCAGTGGATCGAATTTCTTTGTACTGAACATTAACTTTGTAATTAAATGTTTTAGTCGTTTCATAAATATTTACAGCAAACTTCCAATTATTAAGATTGCCCATTCCATCATCAACTGGAACAGCATATACGGCAATTGGGTTTTTTTCAGGATTAGCTCTATCCTCTGAAATGCTTATTTGCTTTACGCTAATTGTATCAGTAGTAGACTTTAATTGATCGGATTCAGTATTATTACAACAGACTAATACTAAGGATACAAAGAGATAAAAAATTGCTTTCATTGAAAAAATATTAAGACAATATATTCAATTATTTAATATCGGAAGACATCTCCAACTGATTCATCAGTCAAGAGTTTTTTGAGTATAGGATGTTCCAATACTTTAGTATAGTCCATCCATTTCCCATTTACTTTTATTTTGCGAAATATAAGTCTAATACCATGACTATAATCGGCATACCAGTTAACATGACCTGTATACAAGGGTTGTATCGGTTTTCCATCTGGCAAATGCCAACCATAAATGGCTACTCGATTTGTTTTAGCAGATCTCGTTAATAGGTCGCTAATTACTACATCTTTTTTTATTCCAGCAATCAATCCCTTTTGCTGTTTGCGTTGACCTTCTATAATTAAATGATGCTGCCACATTGTAACAGTACTATCTCTATGAATGTACATTGGTACAGGAGATAGCTTTATTGCAGCATTAGTATAAATATCATTCACCATTTTACGGGTTGGCAAAAAACATTGCAAACTATCTGCAATCAACTGAGCCGCAATAGGAGTTAGTGGAATTCTTGCCCAGTTTTGATTAGTGCCTACACTTAGGTAATCGGGCATTACATAATAAGTTGCCCGATTAACCTTTCCTGTAATAGTGTCTTTTGCAGTTACATTAATGGGAATTAATTTCAAAAGAAATGATGGAATATTTCCTGCCAATATTTCTTTTACTGCAAATGAATCGCGTTGCTTCCACAGCATCTTCATTGCTTCCTGATAAAACTGTTCACCAGTAATTGGAATCAAGTTTGAATTAGTTTTATTTAAAACCAACTTTTTCCCGCAGCCAATGCAGCCAATGCAGCCAATAAAGAACAACAATAAAATGAATGGACGCATGCTTATAGAATAAAGAATGTTTTACAATAATCCATTCGCTAACATATACTCTGCAATTTGTACCGCATTGGTAGCAGCACCTTTTCTAAGATTATCACTAACAATCCACATATTCAAGGTTTTGTCTTGAGATTCGTCCCTTCTAATTCTACCTACAAATACTTCATCTTTCTCATGGGCCCATAATGGCATTGGATAAATTTGATTGGGCAAATCGTCTTGTACTATTACCCCAGGAGCAGCCGCCAACAAGGCTTTTACATCTTCTACTGTAAAGTCATTTTCGAATTCAATATTCACGCTTTCACTATGCCCACCCACTACCGGAATACGAACTGTTGTAGCAGTTACTCGTATTGAATTGTCTTGCATAATCTTATTGGTTTCCAATACCATTTTCATTTCTTCCTTGGTATAACCATTATCTAAGAACACATCAATTTGAGGAATCACATTTAAATCAATTGGATATTTATAGGCCATTTCCCCTTCTACACCTTTGCGCTCATTAAACAATTGATCAACTGCTTTTTTACCCGTACCTGTTACACTTTGATAAGTACTGACCACCACACGTTTTATTTTGTATTTTAAATGCAATGGCTGCAATGCAACAACCATCTGTATGGTAGAACAATTGGGATTCGCAATAATATAATCTTCACTAGTAAGAACTCCAGCATTTACTTCAGGAACCACTAATTTTTTAGTAGGATCCATTCTCCAAGCAGAAGAATTATCAATCACTCTAATGCCAGCTGCTGCATATTGTGGAGCCCACTCCAATGAAGTACTACCTCCTGCAGAAAATATTGCTACCGCAGGTTTTGCTGCAATACCATCCGCCATACTCACCACTTTATACGCTTTACCTTTAAATACAACTTCTTTACCAACCGATCTTTCTGAAGCTACTGGCACTATCTCAGTTACCGGAAAATTTCTTTCTGCTAATACCTGCAACATTTTAGTTCCAACTAACCCTGTTGCGCCTACTACTGCTACTTTCATTTTGTTCCCCCCTGTCTCCTTGATGGAGTTTTAGTGTTAAAAAAAAAGGCCTTCCAAATTTGGAAGGCCCGTTATATGAATCAGTTTAAAACATACAAACACCTTCCGCTTAGCGTGGTTTTTTATTACGTTTTATATTTTTAATCATTGTCATCTAAAAACGAATATACAATCTTTGAATTAATTACCCAACTGAATATCAAAATTCACCAACTGCACAAATTCGTCTAGTCTTGCATCAATATCTGCTTTATTGATTTCTCTTAAACGTTGTGTACCAAATTTTTCTACACAAAAAGAAGCCATTGCACTACCCACTATAATGGCCGTTTTCATATTTTCAAATGAAATGTCTTTTGTTTTTGCAATATGGCCAATGAAGCCACCAGCAAAAGTATCGCCAGCACCAGTTGGATCAAATACTTCTTCTAAAGGCAATGCAGGCGCAAAGAATACTTTGCTGCCATGAAATAATAATGCTCCATGTTCGCCTTTCTTAATGATTAAATACTTAGGACCCATTTGCATTATTTTCGCAGCGGCTTTAACCAAAGAATATTCACCACTTAACTCACGTGCCTCACTATCGTTGACCATTAATAAATCTACCATTGCTAAAGTTTGCTTCAGGTCATCCATGGCAATTTCCATCCAGAAATTCATGGTATCCATTACAATCAACTTTGGTCTGGTTTTTAATTGTTCAATTACACTTCTTTGTACAGAGGGAGCAAGGTTACCGAGCATCAAAAACTCGCAATCTTGGAAGCTATCTGGAACTACAGGTTCAAAACTTCCCAATACATTTAACTGGGTGTCTAAAGTATCACGTGTATTCATGTCCATATGATAGCGACCGCTCCAAAAAAATGTTTTCTCGTCTTTTTTAATCTGCACTCCTTCTAAGTCTACTCCACGCTCAGTTAGGATATCTAACTCTGCCTGAGGGAAATCTCCCCCAACAACAGAAATTTGCTTAACTGGAGTATAATTAGAAGCGCACCAGGCTATATAAGTACCAGCACCACCAATAATTTTATCACTTTTCCCAAAGGGAGTTTCAATGGCATCAAAAGCCATAGAACCAACAACTACTAAAGACATAAATTGATTTTATAATAAGTCAGCGAAATTAATGGTTTATCGGATAACCCAAGCCAAATGCGATAAAAGCATTAAAAAACTAACAAAACTAGATTAATTGACGATTTTCTTTGCTAACATATGTTAGTATATTATCTTCGCTACATGGCCAGAATAAAAATTGAAAAGAACAGTAGCAGAAAAGAGGTTATTGTTAGCAAAGCTGCTTCCTTATTTAGAGAAAAGGGGTTTAAAGCAGCCAGCATGCGCGACTTAGCGGAAGCTGTTGGAGTAGAAGCAGCTAGCTTGTATAATCATATCAAATCTAAAACAGAGCTATTGCACGAACTATGTTTTGGAGTGGCCAATCGATTCATGCAACATATGGATGAAGTGGAGTCTAAAAAAACAAGCTCCATTGCAAAAGTAGAAGAGCTGGTTCGCTTTCATATCAACGAAATGGTGAACCACTACGAAGAAGTATATGTAAGTGATAGAGAATGGAAGCATTTGTCTGATCCGTACTTATCCAATTTTCAGAATCAGCGAAGAATGTATCGCAAAAGATTTGCTGCAATTATAGAAACGGGTATTCGAAACAAAGAAATAAAATCAATAGATGCCCCAACTGCAGTGTTGATTATTCTACACGCCATTAGTGGAATTGAAAGTTGGCATAGATCAACTCAAAAAATTAATGCAGAAGAATTAACCAATAATATGATTACCATTTTAGTGGGAGGATTAAAGAATGTCTAAGTTTGAAACAGTACATGTTAAAGAAGTAAGGCGAGAAACTGCAGACTGCGTATCAGTTGCATTTGATGTTCCAGTAACAGCAAAATCAACTTTCGCATTTAAGCAGGGCCAATATATTACGCTTAAAACAACCATTAACGGCGAAGAAGTTAGGAGGTCTTATTCTATTTGTAGTAGTCCATTAGATAATGAATTAAGGGTTGCAGTGAAGAAAGTTCCAGGAGGTGTTTTCTCTACCTGGGCCAATGAAGAATTGAAGGCTGGAACTGAGCTAGAACTGATGCCGCCAATGGGCAAATTCTTCACTGAATTAGATGCCAATGCCAAAAAACAATATGTTGCTTTTGCCTCTGGTAGTGGCATTACTCCCATTTTATCCATTATCAAAACAACGCTAATTACCGAACCATTAAGCAGGTTCACATTGGTTTACGGAAATAGAAATAGGCATAGCATTATTTTTAAAGAAGCATTGGAATCGCTTAAGAATAAATTCATGGGCCGATTTAGCATCGTTTATATTTTATCAAGAGAAAAAACAGATGCACCCATTCATTTTGGAAGGATTGATCAGGAGAAGTTTCAACAACTCTGTAACAATATTTTAAAGCCTACCACTATTGATGAATACTTTTTGTGTGGCCCCGAAGAAATGATTTTTGGTGTTAAAAAAGCGTTAGAAGAAAGCGGAGTAGACAACAAAAAAATACATTTTGAATTATTTACTACAGGTGCTAAAGTTAAAAAAGCAAGTAGTAATAATTCCACTAGTAAACAAGAAGTTAAAAGCCATATTACGGTAAAGCAAGATGGAGTAACATTTGAATTCGATTTAGGATTTGAAGGAGAAAGCATTTTAGATGCTGCTTTAAAACATGGAGCAGATTTACCCTTTGCTTGTAAAGGTGGAGTATGCTGCACTTGCAAAGCTAAATTAGTAGACGGCGAAGTAGATATGGACGTGAATTATGGATTGGAGCAGGAAGAAATTGAACACGGTTTTATTTTGACCTGTCAATCTCATCCACGAACAGAAAATGTATTAATTGATTTTGATGTTAAATAACCAATATTTATGGAACAGAATTTAGAAAAAATCTTTCAAGACAAGATTGATCGTGAAGTAAGAATTGAGCCAAAAGACTGGATGCCAGAAAAATATAGGCAAACATTAATCAGACAGATTAGTCAACATGCCCATAGTGAAATCATTGGTATGTTACCGGAAGGTAATTGGATTACCAGGGCCCCATCATTGCGCAGGAAAGCCATTTTATTGGCAAAAGTACAAGACGAAGCAGGGCATGGTTTATACTTATACAGTGCTGCTGAAACTTTGGGCATTAGCAGAGATCAGATGTACGATCAATTGCATACGGGCAAAGCTAAATACTCTTCCATCTTTAATTACCCATCCCTTAGTTGGGCCGATATGGGTGTAGTAGGTTGGTTGGTAGACGGTGCAGCCATCATGAACCAAGTGCCTTTATGCAGAAGCAGTTTTGGACCTTATGCAAGAGCAATGGTACGTGTTTGTAAGGAAGAAAGTTTTCACCAACGCCAAGGATTTGAAATATTGTATGTATTAAGCAAGGGAACTGAAGCACAACGCAAAATGGCTCAAGATGCCATTAATAGATGGTGGTGGCCTAGCTTAATGATGTTTGGTCCTAAAGACGATGAAAGCCCAAACACTATTCAAAGTATGAAGTGGAAAATCAAACGTTTCAGCAACGATGAGCTCAGACAAAAATTTGTAGACGTATGCGCTGAACAAGTAAAAGTTTTGGGCTTTACACTTCCAGATAATGATTTAAAATGGAATGAAGAAAGGGGTCATTACGATTTTGGTGCAATTAATTGGGATGAGTTTTGGCAAGTAGTACAAGGCAACGGTCCATGCAATAAAGAACGTTTGGATGCACGTAAAAAAGCATGGGAAGAAGGTGCTTGGGTAAGAGACGCTGCATTAGCTTATGCCAACAAAAAAGCCAAACAAAAACAAGCTGCTGCCTAAAAATAATGCGCGATTTTAACAACTAAATAAATCATCATGAGCTTTCAAATAAATAAACTCTATTACGGCGACTACGGCGAAAGCAAAAACGGAGCAGCCGATATTTCAACTACTCAACAGAACGCTGCTGAATGGCCTTTATGGGAAGTTTTTATCAGGAGTAAACAAGGACTAGATCATAAACATGCAGGAAGTTTGCATGCAGCAGATGCTGCAATGGCTATTGAAAACGCCAGAGATGTATACACCAGAAGAATGGAAGGCGTAAGCCTTTGGGTAGTGGAAAGCAAATACATTCATGCCAGTAATCCTGACGAAGCAGGATCTTTATATGATCCAGCGAATGATAAAGCATATAGGCATCCTACTTTTTATGATTTACCTGAGGAAGTAAAATACATGTAATAGCGACTATGAAAAACGAGATTGATTTTTTACTTCACTTAGCAGATAATGCACTAATTATTGGACACCGTAATAGTGAATGGTGCGGTCATGGACCTATTTTAGAACAAGATATAGCCATCACCAATATTGCATTAGATTATATTGGTCAAGCTAGGAATTTTTATCAGCATGCGGCTGAACTAATAAATCAGCAACCAACAAACATAAGTGTAACACTTACTGGAAATGATATGGTGTTGCCCGCAACAGAAGACAGTCTGGCTTATTTAAGAGATGTACGAGAGTTTAAGAATCTACTCATTACCGAAATACCGAATGGTGATTGGGCACAAACCACGCTACGATTATTTTTATTAAGCACATTTCAATTGCAATTATTTACGCAGTTGCTACAACATAGCGATACGCAAGTTGCCGCAATTGCAGAAAAATCAATTAAAGAAGTTAGCTACCATTTAAAGTGGAGCCAAGACTGGGTGCTAAGATTGGGTGATGGAACAGAAGAGAGCAAACAAAGAATGCAAACAGCCATCGAAAATATTTGGGCTTACACTGGCGAACTTTTTATTCAACCCGAATTTGCAACAGCAGCTTGTTTAAATTATTCAGCTATTCAAACTGCATGGAACCAAAAAGTTTCCGCTGTTTTTGAAGAAGCAGGACTAAGCATTCCCCCAAAAACATTTGTACAAAAAGGAGGAGCCAACGGAATGCATACAGAACACCTTGGATATATTTTAGCAGAAATGCAATACTTACAAAGGGCTTACCCCAACAGCGAATGGTAAATAATTCAATTGCTACCAATGCCATCTGGAAAATTCTGGAAACTGTTAAAGATCCAGAAGTTCCCGTATTATCAGTGGTAGATTTAGGGGTGATCAGGGCTGTTGCATTAGAAGAGCAGCGAGTAACCGTTACCATCACACCTACTTACACAGGTTGCCCAGCCATGGATATGATATCCATGCATATTAAAATGGCATTGAATGCTGCAGGATACCAAACCACCATTCAAACTGTTTTATCTCCTGCATGGACAACAGATTGGATGACCGAAAATGGGAAGCAGCAACTAAAAGCATACGGCATTGCTCCCCCTATGGGAAAAAGTTTTGACCAAGCTTATTTAGACAATTTAATAGTGCCTTGTCCACAATGCAATTCTACTCATACTGTATTAGTATCACAATTTGGAAGTACTGCTTGCAAGGCTTTGTATAAATGCGAAGAATGCAAAGAGCCCTTCGATTATTTTAAATGTCATTAATTCATTTTTATGGACTCAATATTATTTACGATTGAATCAGGTGTTGCTTTTATTACCATGAACAGACCCGATAAATTAAATTCTTTTAATAGAGCCATGGCCTTGCAATTGCAAAGCATTCTAGACCAGTGCGCTACAGATGATTCAATCAGAGCAATATATTTAACAGGAGCAGGAAAAGGATTTTGTGCGGGACAAGATTTAGCAGAAGTGGTTGATCCTGAAGGACCGGGTATGAAGCGCATTTTAAGTGAACATTACAATCCCATTGTACAACGCCTTAGAGATATCGCAAAGCCCGTAGTTGCAGCAGTAAATGGAGTTGCTGCAGGTGCAGGTGCAAATATTGCTTTTGCTTGCGATGTAGTAGTTAGCAAATCGTCTGCTTCATTTATTCAAGCATTTTCAAAAATTGGATTGATTCCGGATAGCGGCGGAACCTATACCTTACCAAGATTAATTGGTTTTCAAAGAGCCAGTGCGTTGATGATGTTAGGCGATAAAGTATCTGCTACTGATGCTTTACAAATGGGTATGCTGTACAAAGTATTTGATGACGAAGCATTTGAAACAGAAAGTAAAAAAATTGCTTTTCAATTAGCACAAATGCCAACCAAAGCATTGGGCTATATTAAACAAGCATTGAATGCTTCTACAACCAATGATATTACTTCACAACTGGCACTTGAAGATACCTTACAACAAAAAGCAGCAGCTACTACAGACTTCAAAGAAGGCGTAGATGCATTTTTGGCCAAACGCGCACCACAATACAAAGGACAATAACCCTAAAACGAAACACCATGACACCACAACATATTGTTGATGAAATAATGAAAGCAGATTTGTTTTCACAGTGGTTAGGCATTGAAGTATTAGCCATTCAAGAAGGGTATAGTAAAATTAAAATGCAGGTAAGGCCCGAAATGTTGAATGGCTTGGGCATTGTGCATGGGGGCATTGCTTTTGCATTTTCGGATAGCGCTTTTGCTTTTGCATGCAACAACAGAAATAATTTATCGGTTGCTTTGGATACTTCTATTAATTTTTTAAAGCCCGTGCATGTGGGCGATACTTTGATTGCAGAAGCAAAAGAATTGCACAATGGTAGATCAACAGGATTGTATCAAATAACCATTTTGAATCAACATGAGCAATTGGTATCTATCTTTAAAGGGAACTGTTTCAGAACAGGTAAACCAGTGGTAAAACCATCTTTATGATTTATTCCTTCAAAGGATTTATACCCGTTGTACATGAAAGCTCTTTTGTACATCCTCAAGCCGCTGTTACAGGCAATGTAATCATTGGTAAAAATGTATATGTTGGTCCAGGTGCTGCTATCAGAGGAGACTGGGGTGCTATTATTATTGAAGATGGTTGCAATGTGCAAGAGAATTGTACCCTTCATATGTTTCCGGGTACTACCGTTTTATTAAAAGCGAATGCGCATATTGGTCATGGTGCGGTCATTCATGGTGCAACCATTGGTCGCAATTGTTTGATTGGTATGAATTCGGTTATCATGGATAATGTAGTATTAGAAGAGGAATGCATTGTAGGTGCAATGAGTTTTATAAAAGCAGATGAACATTTTCCTTCTCGATCTTTAATTGTAGGAAACCCCGCAAAAATAATTAAGCAAGTATCAGATGAAATGATTGCTTGGAAATCAAAAGGTACTCAATTGTACCAGCAACTTCCCAAGGAGATGCACGAACACTTTGAAGCATGCGAACCATTAAGATCAATACCCGATAATCGACCACAACAAGAAACACTCTATACTACTTGGAATACATTGAAAAAGTAACACAATTTGCAATGTTGTATCTTTGCGGCTAAATCATTCAAGTGTCGGAAAGGAATAACTTCATAGACTATATCAGAATTTTTGCCCGCAGTGGTCACGGTGGCGCAGGTGTTAGGCATTTTATGCGCAATAAATTAACTGCAATGGGTGGACCTGATGGAGGCGATGGAGGACGTGGTGGTCATATTATCTTAAGAGGAAATAGTAATCTTTGGACTTTATTGCATTTGAGGTATTTCAAAAACGTTTTAGCCGAGCATGGAGAAAACGGAAGCAAAGACAATTGTACCGGAAGAGATGGAAAAGACATTATTATTGATGTTCCATTAGGCACTGTTGCAAGAGATGAAGAGACTGGAAAAATTGAAGCAGAAATTTTAGAAGACGGTCAAGAATATATTTGGATGCGCGGTGGAAGAGGTGGATTGGGTAATGGCAATTTTGCTACACCTACCAACCAAGCACCCGACCATGCACAGCCAGGAGAGCCTGGCATTGAAGGCTGGAAAAATATTGAGCTGAAAGTATTGGCAGACGTGGGTTTGGTAGGATTTCCGAACGCAGGAAAATCTACATTGCTGTCATCTATAACCGCTGCTAAACCTAAGATTGCCAATTACGCTTTTACAACGCTGACTCCACAATTAGGTATGGTAGAATACCGTGACTCCAAATCATTTTGTATAGCAGATTTACCTGGTATTATTGAAGGTGCTGCAGAAGGAAAAGGATTGGGACATCGTTTCTTAAGACATATAGAGCGTAATTCTGTTTTATTATTTTTGATTCCTGCTGATAGTGATGACCATGGAAAAGAATTCGAGGTTCTTCGTCAAGAATTGAGAAACTATAATGAGGAAATGTTGCAGAAAGACTTCATCATTGCGATTAGTAAAAGTGATATGCTCGATGACGAATTAAAAGCAGCCATCAGTAAAGAATTACCAGCTAATATTCCCCATTTATTCATTTCCTCAGTCACCAATAAGGGCTTAACAGAGCTGAAAGACCTACTTTGGGATACCTTAAACAAGCCGGTTAAATAAATTTAACTAACTCATTTTCAATTACTTACAATTTTAAATCCTTTTTTTGGGTTACCTTTTATCCATTAAGGTATTAATGTGTATAGTGTACACTAAGCTTTTTCGTTTGCTGTTGCCATTTGAGAAGAATTTATTACTCACAGTAAAATTAGAAAAGTATGAAAAAGCAAACAATCGTTACCAGTGTTAAGAGAATTGTTTTTGGATCTGTAGTGTCTTCATTGATGTTTTTATCTGCCAACGCGTCTGTATCTCCTGTAAGAGCTTATGATATATCTACTAAAAGCAATGCAGAAGTAAAGTATAGCGGTATTGATAAAAATCAATTACACACGATTCAGGTTAAATTCAACAACCCAAGTGGTGCATCATTTAACTTGATTATCAAAGATGCCAACAATGAAATGATTTTCAAAGGCAATTATACTGACAAAGATTTCAGTAAGACTTTTAAATTCCCTAAAGACGAATCAAGCAAATTGTCTTTCTTAATTGAAGAAGTAAAATCTAAGAAATCGGAGCAGTATAATGTAAGCTTTGAAACCATCAGCTTTGAAAACGCTGTAATCAGCAAGAATTAATTAAACCCTTTTACAAACAAAAGAGGCACTCGTTTGAGTGCCTCTTTTTATTTTAATAACAATAGGTAATTAACCTACTGCCTCAGACTTCATGCTCTTAGAAACTTTAGAACGTTCGTTCTCATCTAAAATAGATTTACGCATACGAATATTCTTTGGTGTTACTTCAATACACTCATCTTGCTGAATATATTCCATACACTCTTCTAAAGTAAACTGCAATTTTGGAACAATTCTAACTGCATCATCGCTTCCGCTTGCACGGTGGTTTGTTAGTTTTTTCATTTCCACTGCATTCACATTTAAGTCTCCTGGCTTAATATGTTCTGCAATAATTTGACCAACATATACTTCATCTCCTGGATCTACAAAGAAGCTACCGCGATCTTGTAATTTATCAATTGAATAAGCAGTAGTTACTCCTTGGAACTTCGCAATTAATACGCCATTGCTTCTTCCAGGAATTGGTCCTTTCCATGGCTTGTAATCGATAAAACGGTGTGCCATTACTGCTTCACCTGCTGTACCTGTTAACATCTGAGATCTTAGACCAATCAATCCTCTTGAAGGAATTTCAAATTCAAGGTGTTGCATTTCGCCCTTAGATTCCATGATTTGCATTTCACCCTTACGTTGGGTTACTAAGTCAATTACTTTACCACTGTATTCTGATGGAACATCTACCACTAGGTTCTCATAAGGCTCATGTTTTTTACCATCAATGGTTTTAACCAATACTTGAGGATTACCTACCGTTAACTCATATCCTTCTCTGCGCATAGTCTCTACCAATACGCCTAAGTGTAAAATACCTCTACCAAAAACTAAGAAACTATCGGCACTGTCTGTATCTTCTACTCTTAATGCTAAGTTCTTCTCTGTCTCTTTCATTAAACGATCACGTAAGTGACGTGATGTAACAAACTTACCATCTCTACCAAAGAATGGAGAGTTGTTAATGCTGAATGTCATACTCATGGTAGGCTCATCCACACTAATGATGGGTAAACCTTCTGGGTTTTCAATATCTGCAATAGTATCTCCAATATTGAATTCTTCTAATCCTACAACTGCACAAAGATCTCCAGATAATACTTCTGTTACTTTACGCTTACCCATTCCTTCAAATACATATAGTTCTTTTACTTTCATTTTCTTGAAAGTGCCGTCTGCTTGAACCAATGCAATTTGTTGTCCTTCTTTAATAGAACCTCTGGTTACTTTACCAATAGCAATTCTTCCTAAGAATGAAGAATAATCTAATGAAGTAATTTGTAATTGAAGGGTTCCTTCATTTACTTTAGGAGCTGGTACATATTTGATGATACCATCCATTAAAGGGAAAATATCTTCTGTTTGAGTTAAGCTATCATTGAACCAACCATTCTTTCCACTACCATAAAATGTAGGGAAATTTAATTGCTCTTCTGTTGCATCTAAGTTGAAGAATAATTCAAAAACCGCATCGTGCACCTCATCTGGTCTACAGTTGGGCTTATCTACTTTATTAATCACCACAATAGGATGCAAATTCAATTGCAATGCTTTTTGCAATACAAAACGGGTTTGAGGCATTGGTCCTTCAAAAGCATCCACCAACAAAATAACCCCATCCGCCATTTTCAATACGCGTTCTACTTCACCACCAAAATCACTGTGGCCCGGAGTATCAATTACATTGATTTTATAGTCTTTATAGGTAACGGCAGCGTTTTTACTAAAGATGGTGATTCCACGCTCTCTTTCTAAATCGTTGCTGTCCATAATTAACTCACCAGCATCCTGGTTGTCTCTAAATACCTTAGTAGCACCTAAAATTCGGTCTACTAAAGTTGTTTTGCCATGGTCAACGTGTGCGATGATGGCAATGTTTCTTATTTCCATTATTGTGTATTTGACTCAGTATCAATCAATTAGATGATTCATACTGTTTATTTGAGCGGCAAAGGTACGGCTTTAACGTGGGGGAGCAAGTAAATAAGGGTCATTATTCTGTTAACTATACTACTTGGGATGCATAATAAACCCTAATTTTATTTGAACGCTTGGCCCATGAAATTGATTTTATTGATTGTAATGGTTGTTTTTTACCTCTTTGCAGGTAGTTACCATTTTATAAATCCGGGCTTTTACACCCCATTATTTCCGCCATATCTGGCCAAATGGGCGCCTACCTTGAATATATTGGCAGGTCTTGCCGAAATAATTTTGGCTATTGGTTTATGCTTTTCCGCAACTAGAAATTGGGCTATTTATGGGGTTATAGCCATTTTGATTGCCTTTATTCCGGCACATATTTATATGATTCAATTAGGGAATTTTAAAATAGGTAGTTTTCAAATGACCCCAATAATTGGTTGGATCAGATTATTGGTTTTACATCCTCTTTTAATGGCCTGGGCTTGGTCGCTTAAAAATATTTAATTTGAGTTTATGCGCATATTTAAATGGTTAATTGGTATCGTATTGGTGTTAGGTCTTGTTTATTTTGCTGGACCGCATCCTACTACTCCTGTTTACACTGCAGCTCTTCCGACTGTTCCCAGCAACGCTACTGAGTTGGAAGCTACAATCGACCTAAAAGAAAAAACACATAACACCCGACCCAACAATGAAGCAAGAATTGTTTGGGCCAACGATAGCATAAAACAAAAGACACCTTTTGCCATTGTTTACTTGCATGGATTTAGTGCAAGTCAAGAGGAAGGTAATCCAGTGCACCAGAATATTGCGAAAGCATTTGGTTGTAATTTGTATTTAGCGCGCTTGTCTGAACACGGTATTGATACTACAGACGCATTGATTAATATGACTGCAGAAAGTTTATTTGAGTCTGCAAAAGAAGCTTATGCCATTGGAAAACAATTGGGTGAAAAAGTCATTTTAATGGGTACTTCAACTGGTGGTACATTAGCGTTGCAGTTGGCTGCCATGTATCCAGAAATTGCGGGTTTGGTTTTATATTCTCCCAATATTGCCATTAAAGATCCCAATGCTTGGTTATTAAATAACCCATGGGGATTACAGATTGCACGTTTGGTAAAGGGTTCCAACTATATGGGCGTTACAAAAGACAATCCGCTTTACCAACAATACTGGAACACAAAATATAGATTAGAAGCAACAGTGCAATTAGAAGAATTATTAGAGACTACTATGACCAAGGAAAACTTTGCAAAAGTGAATCAACCAATATTAGTTTTGTATTACTATAAAAATGAACAAGAGCAAGATCCAGTGGTAAGTGTTGCTGCAATGAAAGCAATGTATTTACAAATAAGCACAGCAGCGGAAAAGAAAAAAATGATTCCTGTTCCTAATACTGGTAATCATGTAATGGCTTCGCCTATTCAATCAAAAGATATTATAACTGTTGAAAAAGAAACTGCACAATTTCTTCAAAGCGTACTTCAGTTAAAAGCAATCAACAGCATTAACTGATTCTTCACAGACCCCTACCATAAAGATTCATTAACTTTAACCCTCTAATTTGCTTGCATATGCCATTGAGTAAAATTGCCGGAATCGGCATGTACGTACCTGCTAATGTAGTTACCAATAATGATTTGACTAAATACATGGAAACCAATGATGAATGGATCCAAGAAAGAACCGGCATCAAGGAACGCAGGTATGCACATAGAACCGAAGAAACTACCACTACCATGGGGGTGGAAGCTGCTAAAATTGCCATTGAAAGAGCGGGAATCACTGCACAAGACATAGACTTTATCATTTTTGCTACCCTTTCTCCTGATTATTATTTTCCAGGCTGTGGAGTATTGGTACAAAGAGCTATGAAAATGAAAGAGATTGGCGCATTAGATGTAAGAAACCAATGCAGTGGATTTGTTTACGCATTGAGTGTTGCTGATCAATTTATTAAAACTGGTATGTATAAGAATATATTGGTGATTGGTAGCGAAAAGCATTCCTTTGGTTTAGATTTTTCAACACGTGGAAGAAATGTGTCGGTGATTTTTGGAGATGGCGCTGGCGCAGTAGTGTTACAGCCAACTGAAAAAGAGGGACAAGGGATTTTAAGTACGCATTTACATAGTGATGGAGAATCAGCTGAAATTTTAGCAATGTATAATCCTGGATCACATGCCAATCATTGGGGAACTAAAGACTACGCTAGTTTTGATGATGCGGAGATTTCTCAAATGTTTATGAGTCATCAAATGATCGACAACGCACAGAATTTTCCTTATATGGATGGACCTGCTGTATTTAAAAAAGCAGTAGTGAAATTTCCTGAAGTGATTATGGAATCATTGGCAAAGAATGGTTACCAATCAACTGATATCAATATGTTGATTCCCCACCAAGCCAATTTACGCATTAGTCAATTTGTACAACAGAAACTGAAATTACAAGATCACCAGGTTTATAATAATATTATGAACTATGGAAACACAACAGCTGCATCTATTCCTATAGCGCTTTGTGAAGCTTGGGAAAAAGGAATGATCAAAGAAGGAGACTTAGTATGCTTGGCTGCTTTTGGCAGTGGGTTTACTTGGGCTAGTGCATTAATGAAATGGTAGTAATACCGAGGAGCGAATTCCATGACAAGAAAAATTATCTATTTAATCAACCCGATTTCTGGCACATCTAAAAAAGATAAAATCAGAGAGCTGGTTGAAAAAGTAACTGCTGCAAAAGGCATTGAGTACCGTGTATTTCCTACGAATGCAACGGGTAATTATGAATTTCTAAGAGATCATATTGTAAAAGAACAATTTACAGATGTAGTTATTTTAGGAGGAGATGGCACTGTAAATCAAGTAACTGGTGCATTAAGAGATACGGGGGTTCAGTTTGGGATTATACCTGTAGGATCTGGGAATGGCCTTGCACGTGCGGCAGGAATTCCTACCAGTATGAAAGCAGCTATTGAATTGATTTTTAATGGCTCTGCTGAACAAGTAGATGCATTTTCTGTGAATGGAACATATGCTTGTATGCTAAGTGGAATGGGTTTTGATGCCCAAGTAGCACACGACTTTGCACAAAAGTCTACTAGGGGATTATTTACCTATACACAGCAAAGTATTATCCAATTTTTTAAGGCTAACCCTTATCAGTTTGAAATAATATTAGACCATTTTTCTTTTTTTACCGATGCATTTTTCATCAGCATTGCCAATAGTAATCAGTTTGGCAACAATGCCATCATTGCGCCACAAGCAAGTTTATCTGATGGTCTATTGGATATAGTAATAGTGCAGAAAATGAATAAGGCAAAACTACCCTTTGCTATTTTAAGACAAATGCGAGGAAATAATAAAGTGCAACAATTGGTAGAAGACATGAGCACAAAAAATATTCTCTATTTTCAAACACCTTCGTTACATATCAAAAATCCTAAGCTAGCCCCTTTGCATATTGATGGTGAACCAAGAGATGCGGTAGAAGAATTACAAGTAGAAATTATTCCAAAAGCATTTTTACTTATAAAGCCAAAGGGAAAATAAGTCTAAGTGATTTTTTATTCAATTACTTTTTTTAATCGCTCAAACTCTTGTTGATTCAGCGGGTTATTTACTGCATTTGCAATATCTCTTTTTTCAGCCGCAGTTAAGTGAAAGCTTAAACTAGCTGGGGCTTCTTTTTTTGAAGGTATATATTGAAAAGAAAAGCGATAAAAATTATTGCCATAGGCTTTATGTAAATAATCTAATTGGTCGTGTTGATAATAGTCCTGAATTTTAAACCAGTTATTCTGTAAAATTAAAAAGGGCTTGGTTAAAAACCCAATCAAAGAATTACTCTCTAATGGTTTATCCCAATCACTTAAACTTCTATCACGAATCTGTATCAGCACTACTTTAGCTGTATTCTCTTGCAACCAATCTTTAAAAACCGAAATGAATCTTAGCGCAGATTCTTGACCATAATTGTCTCTAAGGCCCGCATCCATTACATCAATAACAGGATTCGTGGGCAACCATACATTTGGCAATACATAGGGAAATGTGGCATTCATTCTAAGCGCAGATAAAAGATTGATATCATTGCTTTTTTGATTAAATAAAAAGCTATTAAAATCAATTGCGTCAGGATCAAAAGATAGGATATTGGTAGTATCTGATACCGGTCTCATTAAGAACCTTACTGGTCTAGATGCAATAATCATTTTTCGTCCATCTCGAGTAATAACAGAATTAAAGAAAACGGAAGGAATGGTAGCAGTTGCTTCTGCTTGCTCATAATCACGAACGGTTTTATGCATGATGCCTCCTGTATTCTCTTTTAATTTTTCTTCGAAGGCATATCCCCTATCTTTTACATATTCAAATCCATTGGTGGTAAACTTTTGAGCAGGACCCAACATATCTCTAGTTAGAAATGAGGAAAACAATGGACTCAATAAGTCTTTAGAAATATTGTTTACATACTGTTTGTCTTGCAAATTAATTGGGGTCCCTTTTATTTTTTCATGGTACAATTCTCTGAAGTAAACTGCGCCCAACATGCCACCCGACGCTCCATTAATTAATACTGTTTTTTTCATCAACTGCCCTTGCAAAAGACTATCTAAATACTGCAGCGTATTCATCGTAAATGTAGCACTTCTGGTTCCTCCCCCACTTGTATTAATGATATACATGATGGGTTTTTCTTGGCCCTGCTGTTGCTTCCAATTATTGAGTATTTGTAAGAAAGCAGCTTTGTCTTTTTCAACTGAATCAATTGCAGCTAATTGTTGTATAGATTCCCTTGTGTACTCGGGCCTCCCTGAACCCTTGGCATAATCTAATCCGTAGGCTTTATTTCTTGGATCGATGATTTCATATTGATATAAAATATTGGCTATTAAATAAGCTGCAATTACTGCAACAAAAGTATAAGAGCGTAAGAATAAAGTTAAAGCCCCAGCGGCTGCAATTAAAATGGCAAAAAGTAATGTTATACTCGATGCTGCAGGTAGTTGAAATAATTTAGTGTCTGAACTAAATCCTACTAAGATTAAAAAAACAAATGCAATCATAATGGCTATAATGGCTGCAAAATGATGTCGATTAAATACGGCTTCTAAAAATTCAGGATTATAATGTTTTATATTTCTAGGCTTACGCAATTTAAAAGCCGCGCTAAAAAACCAATCGACTCTTAAGTCTTGCTTTAAATCGGGGGCTTTGTGTTGATCTGGAATTAAATCGTATTGCTTATTGGCATCTGTGATGGTAACAGAAATAGTTCTATAAATGGTTTTATCTGCGCCAAAAAAATAAAGGAATGCAAAAGCAATCGAAAGTATAAATCCACCTATATATCCAAATGCAAGGCCAATAAAATCGGAGAGTGCAAACAATTCCTGATTAATGGTATACTGATAGGCTTCAACCAAATAAAAAATTAAAAAAGCAAATGGAATTATTGCATTGTTAATACAATATTTTAAAAAAGGTTGCGCAGTGGTAGCCAAAAATTGAATACGGCCGCTGTGTAAAATAAAAGTGGTGATGTTCCAGCTCATTATAAACACCCCCGACGTTACACCTACTATTGCTGTACTTAAAGGACTAATATTACCAAAATATTCAGGTGCTAGAAATAAAGAATAGGCACCAAATGTTTTCATAAAGCTGCCTCCCACTGTAGCAAATAAAATATACCAGAAGAATAAAAATATTTGGTACCGACGAAAATGCAACAGCAATAGTTGTACTGGAAATGAATACCAAATGCCAATCAGATATCGCTTCATTTAATTTGCAAGCAACACAATAATGGTTTTTCTGTTGCTTTTTAAATTTAGCAAATTTTAGGCCGAACTAGAAATAAAATGGTTACTAATGAAAGTAATAACAACATTCCAGTGAGTTGATGCAATTGCGCCATCCACTCAAAACTTCCCCAAATACCGGGCACTATAGTACTACTTGTTAAAACGGACGCGATCCCTAATACTACTTGAAGCAAAGTAAATATTAAAGGAAACTTTGCGGCACGTTGTAAAGTAGGTGTTTTCGCTTCCTTGAATAATTTAAAAGACCAGAATATCATTAACACTAAAATTAGGTAAGCTAAACCTCTGTGTATAAAATGTATCAGCGTAGTATTGTCTATAAAATTCAATAATAAAGGTTGATGGCTAAATAAATTAGCTGGCACCCATGCTCCATTTATAGTGGGCCAAGTAGCAGCAACATTAGCAGCTTTATGTCCTGCCATTAAAGCCCCATAAATTAATTGCAATATCAATAGGCCAATCAACAATAGATTTTGTTTTCTAATCGGTTTACTTTCTACAATATGATTTGCAGGAACCAATAATTTTAAAGCAAACCAAAAGGTATAACTCAGAAGGCCCAAAGCCAAAATAAAATGCAGCGCTAATCGAGTAGGCTTCACATAAACCGCGTCACCGGTTAATCCACTAGCAACCATGATCCAACCCACTAATCCTTGCAATGCCCCTAAAAAAAATAATACTAATAAAGAGCCAACCATTTCTTTTTTAAAAGCTTTCTTTATAATAAAAAAGATGAACCCAAATGCAAAAACCAATCCTATTAAACGAGCCCATAAACGATGAAACCATTCCCAGAAAAAAATGAATTTGAAATCATCCAATTGAAATTCAAAATTCAATAACTGAAACTGTGGGGTCTGTTTGTATTTAGCAAATTCAGTTAACCAAGCTGCCTCATTTAATGGAGGCAATGTGCCTGTAATCACTTCCCATTGCGTGATAGACAATCCACTTCCAGTTAATCTAGTTATTCCTCCCAATGCTATTTGAATAATGGTCATCCCTACACCAATCAATAACCAAATAGCTACTTGCCTATTAGAACGATCTATTGCTATCATATTTTGAGTGTTTCCGCGTTTATGCAAAGGTATAACACACAAACTTCGGAATTGATTGATGTTTAAGTAGTTTTACCAAATGTTACCCGCTTTTTACCAAGAAAACCGAATTGAAGCTGGCTGCGATGAAGCTGGCAGAGGTTGTTATGCTGGTCCTGTGTTTGCCGCAGCAGTTATTTTACCTACTAACTTTAAACATCCTTTGTTAAATGACAGCAAACAAGTAGGTGCTAAACAGCGTAAAATTTTAAGAGAAGTAATTGAGTCTAATGCCATTGCTTGGTCAGTAGCAAGTATAGATGCAGAAGAAATTGATCGAATCAATATTTTAAAAGCCAGTTTTAAAGCCATGCATATGGCTATTGATCAATTAAAAGTAAAACCGGAATTTTTATTGATTGATGGAAATCGTTTTCCTGCATATAAAAAAATTCCGCATTTGTGTATTGTGAAAGGAGATGGTAAATATGCTTCTATTGCTGCAGCTAGTATTTTAGCGAAAACCTATAGAGATGCCTATATGGAAAAAATTCATGCGCAGTTTCCGCAATACGGTTGGAATAGTAACAAAGGATACGGCACATTAGAACACCGATTAGCTATTGAGGCTAATGGTCTTTGCCAACACCATAGAAGAAGTTTTAATATCAGTCCTACCCAAATAGAAATGCCTTTTTAGTTTGCATCATCCCATATTCCAGCCCCCATTCGCACTAACTCATAAGGATCTTTAGTGCAATCAATAATTGTGGAGGGTATCATCCCACCATTACCTCCATGTATTACAATGTCTACTAGTTTTTCAAAGTTTTCATACATAATGTCCGGATCTGTGTATTCTTCAACCATTTCACCTGGAAGCGAAGCAGACAACAAAGGATGCCCCAATTCTGCAACAATGGTTCTTGCAATATTATTATCTGGAATCCTAAGCCCGATGGTGCTTTTTTTATTCTGCAAAATTTTGGGTACTTCTTTACTAGCCGGCAAGATGAATGTGTACGGACCTGGTAAATGACTTTTTAGCAACCGATACAAAGGTGTATCCGTTGTTTTGCAATACTTACTCAAATCACTTAAATCGTTACAAATAAAGCTGAGCTGGGCTTTAGCAGGATCCACTTGTTTAATTCTTGCAATCCTTTCTACTGCTTTTGGTTGAAAAATATCACATCCCAATCCATAAATGGTGTCGGTGGGATAAATAATCACCCCTCCAGATAATAAACAGTCTACTACTGTTTTTATATGACGGGGATTGGGATTATCTGGGTGTATATGAAGCAGCATACATAAAGTTACTTAAAAAACGAAGGCGGTTTTAGCCGCCCTCTGTTTGTTTGTAACCCCTGGTTAAAAAATACATCTTGACAAAGTAGTCACCCTTCATAAAGATGGAGGATAAAATTAACGGAACACCTGACTATACTTTAGCGCAGTTCTAGCCAAAAAAAACCGTGATTTAACGGTATGAAAATCGTATAATTAATAAATTATATTCAATTTTTTTTAGTTACTTCATATTGCTGTTTAGTAATACCCCCGATTTTACTAAAACAACCGTATGAAGAAAATCGTTTTGGTAGACGACCACATCCTTTTGAGGAATGGGCTCGCTGGAATTATTGCTGGTTTCGACAATTTCAATGTATTGTTTGAAGCCAACAATGGAAGTCATTTTATTGAACAACTAGATCCAAGCAACTTACCCGATATCGTGTTGTTAGATATAACAATGCCGATAATGAACGGCTTTGAAACAGCGGAATGGATTTTCAATAATCATCCCAGCATTAAAGTAATGGTCTTAAGTATGCTTAACGATGAACGAACCATTATTAAGATGCTAAAATTTGGTGCAATGGGGTATATGACCAAGGACACCGACCCAAAAGAGTTAAACAGAGCATTGAATGAGCTCTACAATAAGGGTATCTATTTTAATCAATTGCTTTGCCAGAACTTGGTTCATTCTGTAAGAAATGGCTTAGAAGAACCCAATGACGAATACCAAATTTTCTTGAACCTTCCAGAAAGAGAAAAAGAATTCTTAAAGTTATTAGCCACCGACTTAACATTAAAGGAGATTGCAGCCAAAATGAATTTAAGCCCTAGAACCATTGATGGTTATAGAGATAATTTATTTGAGAAAGTGAAAGTAAGCAACCGAGTTGGATTGGTATTATTTGCTCTTAGAAACAACCTTATCCATCTATAGTGTTAGTCTTTAATTTCCCAAACTTCTCTACCGCGCAACAATTGATCTAAATTTCCTTTCCCTTTAGAAGTAATGGTTTCTTCAATTTGCAAAGCCATCATATCTTCATAACAGGGGCGCTCTGTTTCATAAAAAACACCAAACGGTCGGGGGAATTGAAAATTAGATTGATGTGGATCATCAAACATTCTGATTAATGTTTGAGCCTTATAAAAATCTTTTTCGTCGTGAATCCAACAATCGTCTGCACTAAAATTGTCACCTAATTCAACTACTTCTGGTTGCAATCCATTTAAGCGAATCCCTTTGTTTTGATTGGCACCAAATACCAATGGCTTTCCTTGTTCTAAGAACAAATCATGATCTGCTTTAGAAGACTTTTCAGTGAAAATTTCAAAAGCCCCGTCATTAAAAATATTACAGTTCTGATAAATTTCTAAGAAAGAGGCCCCCTTATGTTGATGAGAACGCGTTAATAAAGTTTGCAAGTGTTTAGGATCACGATCCATTGAACGTGCAATAAATGTAGCATCTGCTCCCATTGCTAATGCCAAAGGATTAAATGGATGATCAATGCTACCAAAAGGAGTACTCTTAGTAATTTTATTGGTTTCAGAAGTGGGTGAATATTGTCCCTTCGTTAAACCATAAATCTGGTTATTGAAGAGCATAATATTAACATCAAAATTTCTTCTAAGTAAATGAATAGTATGATTACCGCCAATGCTTAATCCATCTCCATCACCAGTAACAATCCACACGCTTAATTCTGGACGAGTGGCTTTCAATCCACTAGCAATAGCAGTAGCTCTTCCATGAATACTGTGCATGCCAAATGTATTCATATAATAAGGGAAACGGCTGCTACATCCAATTCCACTGATGATTACAATATTTTCTTTGGGAACACCAATGCCTGGCATTATTTTTTGAACCTGCGCCAAAATAGAATAGTCACCACAACCAGGGCACCAACGCACTTCTTGATCGGTTGCAAAATCTTTTGCGGTTAAAGTGGGTACTGCTATAGTTTCTGTAGACATTGTTTATTGTTTAATTAGTTCTTCCCAATATTCTGCTGCTCTTCTTGTATGAGGAATTACAATAGTTCCACCAACAATGTTGGCAACAGCAAAAATTTCATACATTTCTTCGGTAGTTACGCCCAATTCAAAACTCTTCCCTAAATGGTATTTAATACAATCATCACAACGCAATACCATACTAGCTACTAAGCCCAACATTTCTTTGGTTTTTTTATCCAAAGCACCTTCGTCATAGGTATTGGTATCTAAGTTCCAAAGACGCTTCATCACTAAATTATTCTTGCTCAGAATCACTTCATTCATTCGCTCTCTATAGCTATTGAATTCATTCACCATTTCGCTCATATATCGGTAATTGTACTGCAAAAATACAGCAGCAATGCTTAGCTGAACCAAATTCTTTGTATTTTAAGCCTCAAATACTGTCGAATGAAGAAATTTTTACTGTTCCTTTTCCTATTGCCTTTAATGGTATTAGCACAGCAGACTGCTGATTTGGTTAAAATAACCGATATGTACAAAATCAAACAAATGAATAGCATCAGTTTAAGCCCTGATGGTAAACATGCGGTGTTTGTATTAAACAGTATTGAACCCGAAGGCAATAGTAAGTGGGAATACAAATACACCAATCAATTGTATTTAGTAGCAGCGGATGGTTCTTCAACTCCTAGGGCATTAACTTATAAAGAAAATGCAAGCCAACCCATATGGAGCCCCGACGGTAAAAAAATTGCTTTTGTAAGAGCAGTGGATGGCAAGCCACAAATCTTTTTATTGTCTTTAGCGGGAGGTGAGCCGGTACAAATAACTAAGTTTCGATACGGTGCCAGCAGCCCTCAGTTTAGCCCAGATGGAAGCCAACTATTATTTAGTGCATCCGTTTCATTGGCAGATATGCTAAAAGACAAAGAACTCAACCCAACTGCAGCGGTTCCAAAATGGCCAGCAGAGAAACCTGGATTTGAACAGAATCAATTCCTTCAACCCAATAAAGCCCTACCCAATCCAGATGGAACAACAGAAGAAATAAGGGCTTATTTAGCTTTGAATGTGGCAGAGAAAAAAGCCAAAGTCATCAATAAATTGAATTTCCAAGAAGAAGCCACTACTTCGGGCGACCAATCTTTTGCACATTTATTTGTTGTTGCTGCTGAAGCAGGATCAATGCCTAAAGCCGTTACACAAGGCTTTCATAGATTTGGGGGTGCGAGTTTTACACCTGATGGCAAACAAATTATTTTTACAGGAAATACCGATAATTCACAACATCCAGATCGTGCTTTAGAAAGTCAAGTATTCATGGTGAACACGGATGGCTCTGGTATGAAACAGCTATTGGGTGATGTAGGTAAATCTTATTCCAGCCCTTCTGTTTCACCATCCGGAAAATGGTTGGCAGTACAAGTGGGTACTGTTTCTTTTGTGAATGTGCCAGAATTAGCAGTGATGCCTTTGAACGGAACTGTAACAGATTTAGTAATGTTGCCCTTTGATAGAAACAAGGGTGGTATTACTTGGAGCAAAGATGAACAGCATATTTATTTTACTTCACAAAGCAATGGTGGTGCGCCTATTTTTCGCATCAATGTAAAAACAAAAAAATCAGAACAGCTTACAGAAACCGATGCAGGCATCAGTAGTTTTTCCATGAAAGCAGATAAGCTTGTTTTTGTAAAAACAGCAGTAGCCAATCCATTTGAATTATACACGATTGATCTGAATGGTAAAAACGAAAAACGCATCAGCAGTTTTAATTATGATTGGGTCAGTAAAAAACAATTGAGTTTCCCAGAAAAAAGAACATTCAAAAACGAAAAGGGACTCACTGTTGAATATTGGATTATGAAACCGGCTAATTATGTAGCAGGCAAAAAATATCCAACTATTTTAAATATTCACGGAGGTCCTTCTGCTATGTGGGGACCTGGTGAAAGCTCTATGTGGCATGAGTTTCAGTACTATGCTGCTAAGGGTTATGCGATTGTTTATGGCAACCCAAGAGGTTCAGGTGGATATGGCGAAGAATTCCTAAGAGCGAATGTTAATGATTGGGGTGCAGGGCCAACTTCAGATGTTTTAACTTCTGTAGACTTGGCAACAAAAGAAGGATTCATTGATACTTCAAGATTAGCAGTAACAGGTGGTTCTTATGCAGGTTATTTAGTGGCATGGATCATCAGCCACGATCAACGCTTTAAAGCAGCTTGTGCTCAAAGAGGCGTATACGATTTAGGTACTTTCTTTGGAGAAGGAAATGCATGGAGATTGGTGCCTAATTATTTTGGCGGCTACCCTTGGGAAGAAAAAACCAGGCCTACTTTATTCCGTGAATCGCCCATTAATTATGTAGATAAAATACATACTCCCTTTATCATTTTCCACGGCGAGAACGATTTAAGAACTGGGGTTATTCAAAGTGAAATGCTCTACAAAAGTTTAAAGGTCTTGGGCCGAACCGTAGAGTACGTAAGGCATCCAGGCGGTACGCATGAATTAACACGCACGGGTAATAATCGCCAACGCGTAGACCAAATGCTGAGAACAATAGAATTTTTTGATCGGTTTATTAAACATTAAATTGTAGCCGCACCAAAATAAGACTGCAATGCTGCAGGAATATTGATGCCTTCTGGTGTTTGATTGTTCTCTAACAAACATGCAACAATGCGGGGTAATGCTAATGAACTGCCGTTGAGGGTATGCACCAGTTGAGTTTTACCATCTGCACCTTTGAATCTGCATTTCATTCTGTTGGCTTGGTAACTTTCAAAATTGCTGACACTGCTCACTTCTAACCAACGGTCTTGTGCAGCGCTGTATACTTCAAAATCGTAAGTGATGGCACTGGTAAAGCCCATGTCTCCACCACATAAACGAAGTATGCGATAAGGGAGTTCTAATGACTGTAATAATTTTTCAACATGCAAGACCATTTCATCCAAGGTTTCATAACTCTTATTGGGGTGCACAATTTGAATGATTTCTACTTTTTCAAATTGGTGTAAACGATTTAATCCGCGCACGTCTTTTCCGTAACTGCCCGCTTCTCTTCTAAAGCAAGGAGAATAAGCCGTCATCTTTACAGGGAAATCGCATTCTTTTAAAATGGTATCTCTATACACATTAGTAACAGGCACTTCTGCAGTTGGAATCAAATAAAAATCGTCTTGGGTTGCATGGTACATCTGCCCTTCCTTATCGGGTAATTGCCCTGTAGCGTAAGCAGAGTCTGCATTTACCATGAATGGTGGTAAATATTCGGTATATCCAGCTGCTGTATTGAAATCTAAAAAATACTGAATTAATGAACGTTGTAATTTGGCTCCCTTACCTATATATACGGGGAATCCGCTACCCGTAATTTTATTGCCCAATTCAAAATTGATCAAATTGAATTTAGTAGTGAGGTCCCAATGGGGAACGGAGCCCTCGGCTAGTGTTGGCATTGATCCCCCTGTTCTAACTATTTCATTTTCTTCTGGCGTTTTACCTTCTGGAACCATATCCGCAGGAAGATTAGGTAATTGCACCAATTGATTGGCCAACTCCTTTTCTAATTGGGCCATTTGCTCTTTCAAAGGTTCTAATGTTTGCTTCCAATTGGCCACATTTTGTTTAATGTTTTCAGCCCCTTCTTTATCTCCTTTGGCCATTAATTGCCCAATTTCTTTGGATGCTGCATTTACTTTGGCTTGTGTATCGTCAAAAGCTGCCTGCACTTTTTTGCGCTCATCATCTGTTTGAATGATGGCATCTACCAGTTCTGGCTGTTTAAAATGCTTCTTTGCTAACAACTGCTTCACTCTTTCTGGGGCTGCTTTTAATACACTTACCTGTAACATATTCCTGAATTTGCTGCAAATATACCTTATCAGGGTTGATGATGGCATGCCTTGATGGTTTACATTTGTGGTATGTTTATTACAGATGACTTAATGCAACGTTGGTGGGCTCTAGAGGCCAAAATGTTAGACCGTTTTGGTAAAAAGCCCGATTTAGAAGCTGTTTTGTTCTTAATTGGTCTTCAGGAAACTGGATTTATGGCCGAAAAAATATCCAAAGAGCAAAAACAAGATTTGATGCACGTGGCTGTTTGTACTGTGTTGGCTCAAAGTGGCTATTACTTAGTTGAAGGAAAAGATGAAGAAGGATGGCCTCATTTTGCTCAATTAAAACAATTACCAGAAATGAGCCTACCTGAACAAGAGAATTTTATTAAAGATCATGTGCTACTCTATTTTGAGCAATCAGGGTTTTAAATATCTTTATAGCCGATAATTAATTGTATCCCTCCAAATTTTATTCAATATTTGCACTATAAAAATACCGCGTTATGAATTTTCCAGCAGAACTACGTTACACCAAAGACCACGAATGGATTAGTATTGAAGGCAATATTGCCACAATCGGAATTACCGATTTTGCTCAACACGAATTGGGAGACATTGTATATGTAGACATCAATACAGTAGGTAAGGATTTGGCTGCAGAAGAAGTTTTTGGAACTGTTGAAGCGGTTAAAACCGTGAGTGATTTGTTTTTGCCTTTGGCTGGAACTGTTACAGAGGTAAATACTTTACTAGAAAAGCAACCTGAATTGGTAAATACTGACCCTTATGGTGATGGTTGGATGATTAAAATGACGGTTACAGATCCTTCAAGCTTTGAAGGGTTGATGACCAAAGATGCATATGAAGCATTGGTAGGTTAACCTACACGAATTCAATATATCCTATAATTAATATTTGGAACAAGTAATTCAATACAGTGAGTCCGAACTTATTTTGCTGCTTAGTCAGCGAAATGAAGCTGCGTTTAGTTACTTGTATGATCACTATTCTGGTGCTTTATATACCAGTATACTCACTATTGTAGGTGACCAAGAAGCCGCAGCGGATACTTTGCAAGAAGTATTCATCAAAATTTTTAGGCAGATTGATTCCTATGATAGCGTTAAAGGCCGTTTGTATACCTGGATGTTGAATATTGCTCGCAATGCTGCCATTGATACAACCAGAAGTAAAGGCTTCCAAAAAACCAAACAAAACCAAGAGCTCTCTGAAAACGTATATGATTTTGCAGGTAGCGCCGAAATTAAATCAGATGATATTGGTTTAAGGAAAGCAGTACATGGTTTAAGGCCAGAATGGAGGGTATTGATTGAATTAGCTTATTTTGAAGGATACACCCAGGATGAGATTTCAAAAATGCTCGATATTCCTTTAGGTACGGTCAAAACCAGACTGAGGGCGGCTTTAAAAGAATTGCATAAATTAATTAAAGAGTGAATACACAGGAATACATACAAAGTGGAATAATTGAAAGCTATGTGTTAGGCATGGCTAGCTCGGCAGAAGCTGCTGAGCTGGAACAATTATGTCTGCAGTATCCTGAAATAAAGCAAGCATTAACTGATTTTGAATCAGCCTTAGAAGCCAATGCATTAACCAATGCAGTGGCTCCTCCACCGAAATTAAAAAACCAAATTTTCACAGCATTACAATCGGAATTTATTGCTGAAGAAAATAGTACGGTTCAAAATAAAGAAGCATTTTCAACTCCACTACAGGAAGTACCAGTAATAAAAATGAATCAGCCAAGTCGATTCCTTGCTGCTGCATCAATTGTTCTTTTAGTGATTAGCGGTGGCATGAATATCTATTTTTATAGCAAGTTCAAAGAAACCACTCAACAATATCAGGCCCTTGTTCTAGAGAAAAATACTTTGCAAGCCAGTAACCAAATTATGCAAACGAAAAGTTTGGATATGTACAACAGCATGCAAATGATGACAGACCCTAATATGCAAAAAGTGTCTATGCCTGGTATTACAGGTAAAGAATCCAATTACGCGACTGTTTTTTGGGATATGAAATCAAAAGACGTTTATATATTACCCAACAAATTACCTCAGCCAGCAAGTGGCAAACAATACCAACTTTGGGCTATTGTTGATGGCAAGCCTGTTGATGCGGGTGTTCTAAGTGATTGTGCGGGTCTTTGTAAAATGAAAAATATACCAGCAGCTTCTATGTTTGCGATCACGCTCGAAAAATCAGGGGGCAGTGAAACCCCAACACTCTCAGAAATGTACGTAGCGGGTAAAGTTGGCTAGAATAACTAGAGAGTGACGAAATACGGTTATCTTTAATCCGTATAATTTATATGAACATAGATCGAATCAAAAAAATTCTTGGGTTAAAAAAAGCGATTATTTCGCTGGAGAATAAAATATTTAACCTCGTTTCCTTCATGGTATTTATTGCCATGATAATTAGCCTCGCTAGTAATATTCTACTCGAAAGAGATACTTTATTACTAACCATGATTCTATGTTTGGCAATGATTTCTTATTATGTTTTTTACATTTCCAGATACCAAGAAAAATTTGTTCCAGTAGGAGTTATTTATATTGTATTTAGCCTTTTATTTTTTGTACCAATATGGTTTAGCAATGGAGGTATAGAAGGGCCTACTAAAACCGCTTACTTAATGAGTGTTGTAGCGGCTATGATGATACTCCCAAAAAGATTCCACTTACCTTTTATAATCATCACTATACTTTTAATTATTGGATTGTATGTACTAGAATTAAAGAACCCCGAATGGCTAATACCTTATCCGTCCAATGAAATCAAGCAAATAGATATAATAATTACTACCATTCTGTATCTAATTATTATTGCAGTGAGTGTTAGCTTATATAAACGTACTTATGATATAGATCGGAATAATTTAATTAAGAAATCGAATGATTTAGAAGAATCCAAAGAATATTTATCCGAAACAAAACAGCAAGCGGAAGCAGCAACAAAAGCCAAATCAAGGTTTCTTGCTAATATGAGCCATGAAATCAGAACTCCCTTAAATGGGATTATCGGTACCATTGATTTGTTACAGCATACCCCTCTAAATGCAGAACAAGAGGAATTAATGCTTTCATTAAAATCAAGCAGTACACACCTTTTAGAGATAGTTAATGATGTTTTAGATATTTCGAAAATTGAAGCAGATAAATTAGAATTATTTGAAGGGCCTTGCAATTTGCAAAATATTGTTCAACAAGTAACAGCAATTAGCAGCCCTCGTTTAATGGCTCTTAAAAAAAGTATTGTACTTAGCGCTTCTATTCATCCATCTGTTGAAAATGAAATTATTGCAGACGAAAGTAGAATTAAACAAGTTCTAATTAATTTGTTAGGTAATGCCATTAAGTTTACTGATACTGGTAGTATTCAACTGGAAGTAACCGCTAATCATATTGATGAGTCTTTGCAGGAACTTCATTTTGCTGTTTCAGACACAGGAATAGGCATCAGCGAAGAAAATATTCAATCTCTATTTATTCCATTTAATCAAATAGACTCAACAGCTACTAGAAAATTCAGTGGAACCGGTTTAGGATTATCCATTTGTAGAAAAATTATTGAAGAAATGGGAGGTAGAATTTGGGTAGAGAGTCAAGTAGGCAAAGGATCTACCTTTAAATTTATTATCCCAGTCCAAGTAAACCTAGTTAGAAAAAATCAGCAACAACCTCAACGAAATACTGCTGGCATCATTAGTGGTACAGAAATAAAGCCTCTGAAAATGTTGGTTGCCGAAGACAACAATATGAACCAATTGTTGGCAACTAAAATGTTTAAAAAAATCGGCTATATTATTGAGATAGCCAATAACGGAAAAGAAGCTGTTGAAATGACTGCTAAATATGATTACGATTTGGTTTTTATGGATATTCATATGCCTGAAATGGATGGAATTGAAGCAACCCAAAAAATATTAAATAGCGGAAAGGAGAAAATTCCAATTATCATTGCAATGACAGCCAATGCAGTTAAAGATGCAGAAGAAGAATACCTAGCATTAGGCATGAAAGACATTGTAACCAAACCATTCACCATTGAACAACTCAGAAAGGTTCTGGAGAAGTGGGCTTATTAAGCCGACTTTATTTAGCCTGTTTTTTATCATAAGTTTGATTCTTTTTACTTTGCCAGCTAGCAAAGTGCCTCGTGTATATTGGATTAATATTCCCCATTTTGATAAAATTATACATGCAGGAATTTTTGCTGTACTATGCACAACTGCTTACTTATGGCTGAGTCATTATTTTTCAACCGCTGAAAAAAAGATTGCTTTCCTCATTGTTTTGTTGATGACTGGGTATGGAATTGGGATAGAATTTATTCAAGCAGCTTTAATAGAAGGGCGATCATTTGAAATATTGGATATTGTAGCTGATTTTACTGGCTGTGTCATTTTCTTACTCGCAAGACCAATAGTAAAAAGGTTTGGTGTTTAGTATCAAGTTATCTAGGTCTAGTCCTAAAAAAGTCGGCCCCTGTAGAAACAGGGGCCTCAACCAAAACTAACTGCTTATGAGAAAAATTTAAATCATTTTGTATTTCTTATATAATTCCAAACCTCGTGCCAATTTGAACATTCATCTGTTAATGATTCTCTAATGATTTGTTCTGTATATAAGACGCAGCTGTATTCAATCTGTTTAATAAAGAACTGTTAAAAGGCTTGAATACTTATGCAGCATTAAGTTACGGATGATATTTGATAATTCCACTATCGCATAAGTTAATTTTTTTTAACATACCAATATATTAGTATAGTGAAATGTATAAATTTGAACAATGCCTTACTTTAACCTAAACGACAGTATCAATTTACTTTCTAAACTTACTTTAAGACGTTTCTGGAATGGATTTAAGGTTTATTCCAGTTTTAGACTCTCCAGATTGATTTCTAAACCTATACAATGGGGAATGCCGGTTTCAATTTCATTTGAGCCTACAACATCGTGCAACTTAAGATGCCCTGAATGCCCTAGCGGACTTCGAGAATTTACTCGACCAACTGGCATGCTTCAAAAGAACTTTTTTCAAGAAACAATTGATGAGATAGCCCAAGACATTCTTTACCTGATTTTTTATTTCCAAGGTGAACCCTATTTGAATCCCCAATTTTTGGAAATGGTGAAATATGCCAATCAAAAAGGGATATATACAGCAACTTCTACCAATGCACATTACTTAAACGACGAAAATGCTAGAAAAACAGTAGAAAGTGGTTTGGACAGATTGATCATTTCAATTGATGGAACTACCCAAGATGTATATCAACAATATCGTGTAGGAGGCAAACTAGATAAAGTGATTGAAGGAGCTAAAAATATTGTTAAATGGAAAAAACAATTAAATAGTAAAACCCCTTTTGTATTTTTTCAGTTTTTAGTGGTAAAACCTAATGAGCACCAAATTGCTGATATAAAAGCACTGGGTAGAGAAATTGGAGTAGATCAAGTTAGGTTTAAAACTGCTCAAGTATATAATTATCAAGAAGATCCCAATAACTTGATCCCTACAAATAATAAATATAGTAGATATAAGAAAGATGCTTCTGGGAAAATGAAGGTGAAAAGCGGTTTAAAAAATTATTGTTGGAAGCTTTGGCACGCAAATGTGATTACCTGGGATGGCTTAGTGGTACCCTGTTGTTTTGATAAAGACGCCATGCACCAGTTAGGCAATTTAAAAAGCCAAAGTTTTAAAGAAATATGGAAAAACAGCAATTATCATCAATTTAGAAAAGAGCTATTAAATAGTAGAAAAAATATAGATATCTGTTCAAATTGCAGTGAGGGCCTAAGTGTATGGGAAGATTAGGGGGAATGTTTGTACATTCGTTTACACGATGCATTATATGGGAATAGAAAAAGATATCCAACAAGAAAACTTCAGAAGTATTTACCAAAAACTTTCCATTAATTTAATTTTTTCTAATAACTGGATTACTGAAAAAATTAAATTGGTGTTACAAGAAGAAGATATCACCCATCAACAATACAATATTCTAAGAATTTTAAGAGGAAGTAAAAAACCATTAAGTACACTGCAAATAAGAGAACGTATGCTCGATAAAATGAGTGATACAAGTAGAATTGTTGAAAGATTAGTTAAAAAGGATTTGGTTGAAAAAAAGGTTTGTGATACCGATAAAAGATTAGTGGATGTTCGAATTTCACAAAACGGCTTAGATGTTTTAAAAAGATTGGATGAGAAAAATGGTGAGTTAGATGCTATTTTAGATAACCTATCGCCTAACGAAGCAGCACAATTAAGCGATTTATTAGATAAAATGAGAGAGCGCATTTAAACAGATGACTTATCTTTAATGTATGAAAAACCAGACGCACTTTATCCTTGCGATCTTATTTATCCTTATTGCAAATACCTTAATTGCACAGACATCTCCAAATTATGAATTCAGGGGAGTTTGGATTGCAACTGTTGAAAATATTGACTGGCCGGCTAAAAAAAATCTTTCTGTTGCTGAACAAAAAGCCAGTTTTATTCGATTGTTAGATTTACACCAATCGAATGGGATGAACGCTATTGTAATGCAAATAAGACCCACTGGCGATGCATTATATCCCTCTCAATATGAGCCCTGGAGTGAGTATTTAACAGGCAAACAAGGATTGCCACCAAATCCTTATTACGACCCCCTTGAATTCATGATTGCCGAAACACATAAAAGGGGGATGGAATTTCATGCATGGTTAAACCCTTACAGAGCGGTATTTAATGTTTTTAAATCGTCTGTTGCCCCTTCACATATCACTAAAATGCACCCTGATTGGTTTGTTGTTTACGGAGATAAAAAATATTTCAATCCAGGTTTACCAGAAGTACGACAACATACAGTTAGAGTAGTAAAAGACATATTAAGCAGATATGATTTAGATGCCATACATATGGACGACTATTTTTATCCATACCGTATTGCTGGTAAAGAATTTCCTGATCAAAAAACATTTGAAAAATTTGGTAGCGGTCTTTCAAAAGACAGTTGGAGAAGAAGTAATTGCGATAGTATTATTCTAGACATTCGCAGCACCATTAAAAATACCAATCCTAGAGTAAAATTTGGAATCAGCCCTTTTGGAGTTTGGAGAAATAAAAGCCAAGACCCAATGGGAAGTGATACCAAAGCAGGGCAAACCAATTATGATGACTTATATGCAGATATTTTACTTTGGCTAAGTAAAGGTTGGATAGATTATGTTACCCCACAATTGTATTGGGAACGTGGTCATAAACTAGCAGATTATGATGTACTATTAAAATGGTGGAATGAGAATGGATATGGAAAACATATTTATATAGGGCACGGAATTTATAGAGGTGGAAGTAATGAGGCTTGGAAGAATAAAAATCAAATTCCTGAGCAAATTCAGGCCCTAAGAAAATATACAACTACACAGGGTAGTATCTATTTTAGTAGTAAAACATTTGAAAAGAATTTAAATGGCTGGAACGACAGTTTAAGGAATAACTATTATCGCCACCCTGCATTGGTACCACCAATGCCATGGATCAATAACGATGCCCCAGACCAACCCAGCATTACATCAAAATCAAATGCGGTTACTATTACTTATAACGGTCACTTAAAAATTAAAGGTTTTGGCATTTTTAGTGTGCCGTTGGGCAAAGAAGTCAAGTTTATAAACAGTCAACTTCTTCAACTAATTGTAACCAACAAAGAAGCTAATATCAATTTGAATAATGTGCCAGACGTAAACGGCAATAAGCTCTACATAGCCACTATAGATATCAATAATAATGTAAGCGCCTTAAAAGAGTTAAAATAACTACCCAAAAATAACTTTGTTGTCTGCGCCTGGCCAAACCCCGAATCTTTCTTCTACCGCTTTGTAGCGATGATTAAAAATTCCACTTAGTTGGCTTTTAACCAAGATAACCTGAGCAATATCCCCTAAGAACCATAGCGGCAATTTATAATGTACAATATCAGTCATTTCAACTCCGCCATCTATTGCTTTAAAATGGTGTTGGTGATGCCATAAAGTATAAGGGCCAAAACGTTGTTCATCTACAAAGAACTGTTTATCGATAACATGGGTAATTTCTGTCATCCAGTAGAGGGGAATCCCAAGAATTGGCTTAACCGTATATTCAATAATTTGACCAGGGTACATAGTTGGTCCATGGTGTTTACTAATAATATTGAAGCCTAAATTGGCAGGGGTAATTTCTTTCAAGTTGTCTGGCTTACTAAAAAAATCCCAAGCTTGATCTAAGCTGATAGGCATTTTTTGAACGGTTTTGATACTATATACTTTTGACATAATAACATAATAACAGTATTATACTAATAAGGTTCATGGTATCTTTATACAATGACAAATAAGGAAGAACAACATGCTTACTTTGATGGGGTTTATGAATCCTTAAACTTAGCGCAGAAAGCTGCCGTGGACGCTATTGAAGGCCCCGTGATGGTTATTGCTGGTCCAGGAACTGGTAAAACACAAATACTCAGTGCGAGAATTGGTAAAATATTATTAGAGACTGACGCTAACCCAGAAAATATTTTATGTTTAACTTATACCGATGCAGGAGCAGTTGCAATGCGTAAGAGGCTATTGCGGTTTATCGGCCCAGATGCTTATAAAGTGAATATTCATACATTTCATTCCTTTTGCAATGATGTAATTCAAGACAACCTCTCTTTATTTGAAAAAACAAAACTAGACCCAATTTCAGAATTAGAAAGTATAGAAATATTTAAACAGTTAATTGATGGTTTCCCAAAAAATCATCCATTAAAAAGATACAGAGGTGATGTATATTTTGAAATCAACAATTTAAAGAATTTGTTCAGCAATATGAAAAAAGAAGGCTGGACAGCTGAATACATCAATAATGCGATTGATGTCTATTTAAAAGATATTCCAACCAGGGATGAATTTATTTATCAAAGGGCCTATAAGCAGTTCAAAAAAGGTGATCTCAAACAAACACAAATTGATTTGGTTACAGAGCGAATGGAAAAACTAAAAGCTGCTGTAAATGAATTTAATCGTTTTAAAGAGCTCATGAAGAAACGAAATCGATACGATTTTGACGACATGATTATTTGGGTATTAGATGCATTTAAAGAGAATAAATTATTGCTCGCAAAATACCAAGAACAATTCCAATATATTTTAGTAGATGAATACCAAGATACCAGTGGAACGCAAAATCATTTAGTAGAAATGCTTATTAGCTATTGGGACCATCCTAATATTTTTGTAGTAGGCGATGATGATCAAAGTATCTATAGATTTCAAGGGGCTAATATTGAAAACATGGAAAAATTTGCAGATACCTATAGCAAAGAAATTCAAACGGTCATACTAACAGAAAATTATCGTTCTACCCAACCAATTTTAAATGTAGCCAAAAGCCTAATTGATCGCAATAATGAAAGACTAGTAAAAAAGATACCCGGATTAAGTAAAGAATTAATTGCATCAAACAAAAGAATTAATGGATTAACCAATCCTCCAATTCTTTCTGCTTATGAATCAGAGCAACAAGAAATGATTGGTATAACAATAGCGGTAGAAAAATTATTATTACAAGGTATTGAGCCTGGTAAAATTGGTGTCATTTATAAAGAAAATAAATACGGAGAGGCACTTAGTAATTATTTTAAACTAAAACAGCTACCAGTATATAGCAAAAGAAGCTTGAATATTCTTGATTTACCACTAGCAAAAAAAATTACGCTTATCTTAAAATACTTAGCAGCAGAGCACGATACCCCATTTGGTGGCGATGAAATGTTGTTTGAAATATTACACTTTAATTGGTTTGCCATACCTCCAATTGAAATTGCTAAGCTTACCGCAATAGTTGCAGATAAACGTTTTGGAAATGATAAAACAAATCTTAGAAAGTACATTGTAGAATTTGCCAATCAACCTGCCAAAGATTTATTTAGTGTACCCATAAATGGCCTTCAAAAAGCAATTAATAGTTTAGAAAAATTGATTGGAGATGTTCCGAATGTAACATTACCAACCCTTTTCGAAAATATCATTCGTGAAACAGGTGTGCTAAGCTATATTATGCAACACCCTGAGAAACATTGGTTGTTACAAGAGTTGACGGGCTTATTCAATTTTTTAAAAGAAGAAACAAGCAGAAATCCTTCTCTGAATTTAGAAGAACTTATTACGGCAATTGAACTAATGGAAAAGGAGGGAATTAAACTTCCGCTTGTACAAGTAAGTGGAAGCGACAAGGGAGTAAACTTACTTACTACACATGGTTCAAAAGGATTGGAATTTGAATATGTTTTCTTAGCTGGTTGCAATGCCTCTTACTGGGAAAAAAAGAGAAAGCCTGGCGGCGGATATTCTATGCCAGATACTATGTTTACCTCTCAGCCCATTTTTAGTGAAGAAGAAGAACTGAGAAGATTGTTTTATGTAGCGCTTACAAGAGCAGAAAAGTTTTTACATATTTCGTATAGTAATTTTAAAATAGATGGTAAGCCGCTAGAACCCTCTATGTTTATTGCAGAAATTCAAGAAGCATACGAGCTTACCCTCAACAAAGAAGTCTTGAACAAAGATATAATTAGTGAATTTGCTATTTTACAATACCAAGAAACTGTTATTCCACAAATAGAAAAAATTGAGGCTAATTTCATTGATCGTGTGTTAGAGAAATTTGTGATGAATGTCACGGCTTTAAATAATTACCTAAAATGCCCATTACAATTTTATTTTAATAATTTAGTTAGAGTCCCTTCTGGAAAATCAGAATCAACCGAATTTGGTTCAGCTGTTCACCATGCATTACAAAAGTTTTTCCAATTAATGCAAGACAATAATCAATTTCCAAGTAAACAGGAATTGATTGAAGACTTTGAATGGTATATGAAACGTCATAGAGAAAATTTTACCAAAGAACAATTCAACAGAAGAATGGAATATGGTGGAGAGGTTTTGAGTAACTATTTTGATACATATATCAACGAATGGAATAAAGTAGTTGTAATTGAGCGGACAATTAAAAATGTAATAGTCAATGGCGTTCCACTAAAAGGAAAACTAGATAAACTGGAGTTTAACGGTAAAATGGTAAACGTTGTAGACTACAAAACAGGAGATGTAGAAAAAGCAAAAGATAAATTATTAGGGCCCAACGAAAAACAGCCTGATGGGGGCGATTACTGGAGACAAGCTGTATTTTATAAAATATTGGTAGACAATTACGATCAAAAAGCTTGGCAAGTTATTAGTAGCGAGTTTGATTTTGTAGAGCCAGACAACAAGAAAAACTATCGAAAAGAAAAAATCACCATTACTGATGCTGATATTGCCACTGTAAAAAATCAAATTACAACGGTTTGGGAAAAAATACAAAAACATGATTTTTATACTGGTTGTGGGAAAGAAGAATGTCATTGGTGTAAGTTTGTAAAACATAACGATTTAAATATCTCTATTGCAGAAATAATACCAGAAGACGAGGAAAATAATACTGAGGAACTATAACTGATTATATGATAAGAATAATTGAAAGAACAGGGTTAATTATAACGAGCTTATTGATGAATATTTTCTTATTCTCTTCTTGTGCAAATATTATTCCCCCTAGCGGAGGTGATAGAGACAGTTTACCACCTGTACTTATTAGTGCATTGCCCAAAGATTCTGCAGTAAATGTTTTTCCGAAATTAATCACTTTAACATTTGATGAGTTTGTTACGCTTCAAGATATCAACTCCAACTTAATAGTTTCACCAACATTAAAAAACATTCCAAGTACAGATTACAAACTTAGAAATGTAACCATCAAATTCAAGGACAGCTTAGAAGCGAATACTACTTATTCCCTCAATTTTGGAAATTCAATTAAAGACGTAAATGAAGGAAATATTTTAAAAGAATTCAGGTACGTTTTTTCAACAGGAAATACTATAGACGATTTTACTTATTCAGGAAAAGTATTGCTTGCAGAAAAAGGAAGTGTAGACTCTACTTTAATAGTTGTACTTCACAATACAACCAGTGATACGGCTATTTTCAAGAATAGACCACGTTATTACACCAAAATAAATGGAAAAGGGAATTTTGAATTCAAGAATTTATCAGGAGGCTATTATTCTGTTTATGTTTTACCCAATAATTTTTCTAAGAAATATGATGATAGTACCAAATTATTTGCCTTTAAATCTGCACCTATATTAATTAATGGAACTAATTTAAATGATACGCTTTATGCTTTTGAAGCGTATAAACGAAAAGCATTAGGATCTTCTACACCCGTTGCCAACGTAACTAATAGTAAAACGGAGAATCGTTTACGCTATACTACCAATTTAGAAAATGGATCTCAAGATTTATTATCTCCTTTACAACTCCGTTTTTTAAAGCCGTTAAAATCATTTGACAGTAGTAAAATTCTTTTTGCAGATTCTAACTATATTTCTTTAAAAGAGGTAAGCATTTCTTTAGATACTAGTAAAACAATCGTATCCATCAATTATCCTTGGAAAGAGCAGACGCAGTTTAGAATTATTTTACCAAAAGATGCAGTAACTGATACAGGTGGGATGGGTTTAGCAAAATCGGATACTTTAAGATTTGCAACAAAAAAGGAAACCGAATACGGTAGTATTAGATTAAGATTCAGCAATTTAAATTTGAGTAAAAAACCGGTTTTACAATTTGTACAATCCGACAAAATAGTAGAATCAATTCCACTAAACTCTTTAGAATTGGTTAGAAAACTTTATAGAGCAGGCAGTTATGATTTACGCATTTTGTACGATACCAACCAAAATGGTGTTTGGGATACAGGTGTATTTGGAAAAATTAAGAAACAGCCAGAAACTGTTCAATTAATTTCTAAACCACTAGTAGTTAGGGGGAATTGGGATAATGAGGTAAATATTAGTTGGTAATTTCGATTAGTCGTACTGATAAAACCCTTTTTTGGTTTTTACTCCTAATAAACCTTGATCAATCTTATCTTTTTGGATTGCTGCTGGTTTTAATCTAAGCGGCTTTCCTAAATCTTCCCAAACGATGGTACTAACACTGTAATTAATATCTAGCCCAATTAAATCCATGAGCTTAAATGGCCCCATTTTAAACCCTATTGAAGTTAATACAGCATCAACTTGTTCAATAGTTGCTTTGCCATTTTGAACCAAATGCATGGCTTCCAAATAATAAGGTCTAGCAACTCTATTCACTATAAAACCAGGTGAGTCTTTACAAATCACAGGTGTTTTTTGCATGATCAAAGCCAAATCAGCAATTTGTTCAACTATGGTAGGGTTGGTATATTTTCCTTTAATCACTTCTACCAACTTCATCATTGGAGCAGGATTAAAAAAATGCATTCCTACTAATTGGCTTGGGTAAGTGATTGATTCAGCAATCAAATCTATGGAGATAGACGAAGTATTAGATGCTACCATTAACTGAGGTCCATTATTCATAAAAAGTTGGTTAAACAATCCAACTTTGGCATCCTTGTTTTCAATAATTGCTTCAATAACTAGTTCCCCTTTACATTCAGTAATATCAGCGGTATAATGAATATTTGAAAGAGCGGAATCTACTACTTCAGGGCTAATCTTTCCTTTTTCAACAAACTTTTGTAAACTTTTCTTGATCGACTGGCCAGCTTTAACCAACATCGATTCATTTAAGTCAAACTGAATTACCTTAAAACCAGCTGTAGCCGCAACTTGAGCAATTCCACTTCCCATGGTACCCGCTCCACAAACAATTATCGTTTTAATTGTATTATTTGCCATAGTTGTGCAAGATACTTACATCTTATCCACTAGCAACTAAGAAGCGACTATTTAAGTAGTTTTTGGTGGTAATTTTAACCCATGGGAAATCCATTACAACAGTTGGACCTTTTTGGAATGCCGGTAGAAGCCAGCACTTCGCCAAAGCTTAAGAAGCAGGCCATAAAAAAAGGAACAGAATTGACGCAGCCCATTCAAGAGGCTCTACCAACTCATCTCAGTCAATCTGTTGATCCTATCGAGATTGAAGATCCTATAAAGATTGAAGACCCTATTCAAATTAAAGTTGACCCCACTGAAATTAATGAAACAGCTACGGAAGAGCCTGTTGTTTATGCAAGTAGTCAAATTGTTGTTAAAGTAAAAACAGAGAAGGCAAAACCGAAACCTGTTTTAGTTACTTTGGAACCACCTGTTACCACAAAAGTTAAAGCATCGGAAAAAATAAAAGAAGTTGGCAAAAGGGGAAGAAAATCTTTTAAAGAAATGGATGCGGTTGCAGACCTAATTGAAATTCCTACTGAAGAAGTCTTAAAGGAGAAGCTTTATTATTCTATTAGTGAAGTTGCATCCTGGTTTAAAGTAAACACTTCTCTATTGCGTTACTGGGAAAATGAATTTGATATTTTGCAGCCCAGAAAAACGAGGAAAGGAGATCGCCTGTTTAGAGTAGAAGACATTAAAAACCTTCAACTGATTTATTTGCTTTTAAGGCAAAGAAAATTTTCTATAGAAGGTGCTAAAAGTTATTTAAAGAATAATAAGAATAAAATAGATACTGAAACACAGTTGGTTCAATCACTAACCAAATTCAAGCAATTCTTATTAGAATTAAAGTCTTCTTTATCCAATTGATTTGTTGGTTACAACTACATCTGTTGCTGCAGCCGCCATTTGAATTTTTAAGTCTTCCATTAATAAAATAATTTTAAAAATAATGTCCTGACGTTGTTGAAGAAATTCTTCCATTGGTTGACTAACCAAACTCAAGTATTCTATATTTACAACATGCGCATTCTTTCCAGTATCAACAAGATAAACTGCAATTCCCTCAACAGGGTTCAATAAAAGGATTGATCTTGCTTCTTTAATAAGTTGTAATAACTGGCTACTAGTTGCATCTAAACCTACTTCAATTCTTATTTCAGCTTTACGATGAGACCGTAATGAAATATTATCTACAATAGTATCTACCATCTGCTTATTGGGTACTGAAATATACGTTTTCTCAAGTGTTCTAATTCGGGTACTTCTTAATCCAATTTTTTCAATGGTTCCAGAAAATCCATTTACTTTAACCAAGTCGCCTGTAATAAACGGCTTATCAAAGAAAATAATAAATGAAGCGATTAAGTTTTCTAAACTTTCGCGGGTGGCCAAAGCTAATGCAGCACCAACAATACTAAGGCCTGTTAATAAATTACTAATGTCTTGGTTAAATGAAAAACGAAGAATCATTAAGATTCCAATAATTACCAAAATGGCTTTGAAAAAATCTTTGAAAAAAATAATCAATTGATTATCTGTCATATCAGCCGTTAGATTGGCTTTCTGTTCTAGAACTAAAGCAATAAATTCAATCACTCTTAATCCTAACCAAATAAATACACTTATTAAAATTCCATCAGCTAATGCGTCTAAAAATTCTTTCAATGAAATTCTATAGACCATCACATTTAACATATCTGGAAAATTCAACTGATCTATAGAAATAATCCCAATTAACAGTAATAAAAAATAATCTAAAGGCTGTACTACTAAATTTAAAAAAGACTCTCTTGCAACATGTTTACCGGCTTTGCCAACTAATCGAAACATCAGTTTGGCTAGGTACTTTGACACAATCCGCTTAATAAAAAGTATAGCCAATATCACGAGTAAAACAGTTAAATAACTTTTTACTGAATTGTTTAATATTATTTTTTCCAAAAATTGTTCCATAAACCCAATTAAGATTCAAACTTTTTCAATTGAATATTGGTCCCATCAAATTCTGCATAGGTAAAATTCTTAATCCAATCACCCAGATTAATATACCGACTATTATTAGTAAGTGGAAAATCAATAGGATAATGACGGTGTCCAAAAATAAAAAAATCAAAATGTTCTTTTTCAAGAACTTCTTTACTATAAACAATCAGCCATTCATTATCCGCTCCTAGAAAATGATCATCCGATAATCCTGTTTTTTCTTTACTTTTTCTACTAAAATAATTGGCCAAACCAATACCCCAATCAGGATGAAGAATACTAAATAGCCATTTACAAATAGGATTCGTAAATACCTTTTTCAAGAACTTATACCCTTGATCTCCTGGTCCCAATCCATCCCCATGGCCTATCAATACTTTTTTATTATTCCAAACAAAAGTTTTGGGCTCATGATACACAGTAATATTCATTTCAGACTCAAAATATCCACTCATCCACATATCATGGTTACCAGTAAAAACGATAATTGGTATTCCAGCATCGCTTAACTCTGCTAACTTCCCTAAAAGTCTAGTATAGCCTTTGGGAACAGATTTTTTGTACTCAAACCAAAAATCAAAAATATCGCCAACAATAAATATGCCTGCTGCATTATTTTTAATGGAATCTAAAAATAGAACCAACTTTTTCTCTCTAATTAAACTTGCATCAGCATTAGGAGCTCCTAAATGGAAGTCAGATAGAAAATAGACTTTATGATCTGCACTGATATTGTTGATCATAGCTTTCCTTTTTGTTGCAGATAAGCCAGTAAATCTCCCCCTTCAATCAATACCCCGCCATCAATAGATCCATTGTACCAATAAATCCAAGCCTGTTCTTCTACGCCATTTATTTGTACTGGTGTTAAGACCCTTTTATACAATGGAATTTCACCTTCTTCTGCTTGTACGCCTTCGTAATCGTCTAATTGAGCAATTGCCCATGAACATTCAGCGGGAACTTTAATAGCATATAATTCCCCTTTAATTAAATGGTTATCGTCTGTAGGAACCCCAGCAGGGAATTCTGGTAATTGAAATAATTTCCCTTTCACATAAGCGGTACCCAAGAGAGTGAAGTACTTACTTATATAAGTATATGCAGGGTTATTGAAGCCGCTTCTAAGCGAACCATACACAAATAAATTACGGCAAGCTAATTCCATGATATTAATATTAATCAATCATCAGTTAAAAAGCAAAAAACTTCTTTTGGACCATGAACGCCCACCACCAATGTTTTTTCTATATCGGCTGTTCTGCTTGGTCCCGTTGCCAAACTTATCATTGATGGTATATTCGTTCCATACTTTTCAGTCATCCCCATTAAAGCTTGGTCAATACTATAAACCAATTGATTGGTTTTAGCTAAACAAATATGTATCGGGGCATAAACACTTGTTGTTCTTCCACTAACTGCAGCACTACTCAAAATCATACTGCCTGTTCGAGCCACTAAGTACTCACACCCAGTAATGGATACATCACAAGTAGCTATATCATTAGTAAAACCTTTATCAAATCCATTTGCTTCTAGCATTTTACAAAAAGCAATTTCTTTACAAAAAACCTTTTCCCATTTACGAACTGAAATTAATTGCAATAATTGTGAAGCCAGTTCTTGCTCATTGGCACAAAAAGAAAATTTACCCTGCAATCCAGAAAAATTTTCTGCAAATTCTATTTCCAGCTCCTTTAATGAAGGTTGAAATAAATCAGGTGTATTGGCAATAGTAGAAAAGGGAACAGGCACTTTGGTAACAAGTGCCTGTTTGATTTTTTGTAAAATATGATCTCTTGATGTTGCCATTATGCAGTAGTATCATTATGCTGATCAGCAGCTAATTTTTCTGCTGCAGCTATATTTTCTGCTTCTATTTCTAGTAACTTCTTTTCTTCAAATGGTCTTTTTCCAATTAAGGTTTCTACATCGCTCTTATGAAGTACTTCTTTCTCTAGGAGTTCCTTCGCCAATTTCTCCACTTCACCCCTTTTCTCTGTCAATAAATTCAGGGTTCTTTGGTATGCTTCGTCTATAATCCCCCTAACTTCTTCATCAATAATTTTTCCTGTTTCTTCACTGTACGGTTTAGTGAAAGTATTTTCTTGGGTTGGATCATAAAAACTAACATTACCCACTTTCTTATTCATACCGTAAGCCGTTACCATACTGTATGCAATTCTAGTAATTTGTTGTAAGTCATTGGCAGCACCAGTTGAAATTTTACCAAAGAAAATTTCTTCTGCAGCTCTTCCGCCTAAAGTCATACAAATTTGATCCATTAACTGATCGGTATTGTATAAATATTGTTCTGTTGGAGTATACTGCGCATAACCCAGTGCAGCTGTTCCTCTTGGAACAATAGTTACTTTTAACAATGGATACGCGTGTTCCAAGAACCATCCGCAAACTGCGTGTCCAGCTTCATGATACGCAATAATTGATTTTTCGTGTGGAGCAATAATTTTATTCTTTTTCTCTAAGCCGCCAATTACTCTATCGATTGCATCTTGGAAGTCGCTCATATCAACTGCTTCCTTGCCCTTGCGTGCAGCAATTAAAGCAGCTTCATTACAAACATTGGCAATATCTGCACCAGCAAATCCTGATGTTTGTTCTGCTAGTTTATGTAGGTCTAAGGTTTCAGATACTTTGATTGGGCCTAAGTGTACTTTTAAAATAGCTTCACGACCTTTTACATCTGGCTTATCAATAGAAATTTGACGATCAAAACGACCTGGACGTAATAACGCACTATCTAACACATCTGGTCTGTTGGTAGCTGCTAGAATAATGATTCCAGTATCACCTCCAAATCCATCCATTTCTACTAACAGCTGATTCAACGTATTTTCTCTCTCATCATTACTCATGATGGCATTTCTACCCCTGGCCCTACCAATGGCATCTATTTCGTCAATGAAAATAATGCAAGGTGCTTTTTCTCTAGCTTGTTTAAATAAGTCTCTTACTCTACTTGCTCCAACACCCACAAACATCTCAACAAAATCTGATCCACTTAAACTGAAGAAAGGCACTTGTGCTTCTCCAGCCATTGCTTTTGCCAATAATGTTTTACCTGTACCTGGAGGGCCTACCAATAATGCCCCTTTAGGGATTTTACCACCTAATGAAGTATATTTTTTAGGCTGTTTAAGGAAATCTACAATTTCCATTACTTCTACTTTGGCTTCATCCAATCCTGCAACATCTGCGAATGTGATGTTTACTTTGGCACCTTTATCAAATAAAGTTGCTTTGGATTTTCCAATATTGAAGATCCCGCCAGGGCCACCGCCACCGGGGCCACCACCACCCATTTTACGCATTAATAGTACCCATGCGCCAATGATGAATAATAAGGATAATATAGTGTTGAAAATAGGTCCTGTCCACTCAGCATCTGTTACCGCTTTTTCTGGTACGCGTGCCAACTCAGGATGAGCAGCATAAATTTCTTTAAGATCGTCTTTGAAATTCTTAACATCCCCTGTTAACTCAAATTCGAACAAAGGAACATTTTGTACTTTGCCTTTCTCTTTGCTTAAGTCTTTCTTGAATTTAGTTATATAAAAATCTTTAGACAAGCGATCGGGTTTAATGTAAACTCGAACTCTTTCCTTGTTTTTTACAATATCAATTTTTTGAACATCCCCAGGAATCAACATTTGGTCGAAGTATTCTTGCTGACTGGTTGGAGCCAAATCCGGAGACATCCTTAGGAATTGCATGGATAAGAGAACAATTGCGATAATTGCGTAAATCCAATAAATGGTAAATTTTGGGCCTTTCTTCTGACCATCTCCTTTCTCAGAGTTTATTTTCGGTAACGGGTTGTTCTGTGACATAGCTTCTTGCGTGATATATAATAATGTTTGAGTCCCTTAAAAGTTTTGTTAAGTTCAAGACTCATGCATTTGCGAAACGGCATCGCTCCACATTTCTTCTAATTTATAAAAATTTCTAGCTTCAGGGTGCATAACATGAACTACCACATTAATATAATCTATTAATACCCACTGTGCTGCTTGCTTCCCCTCATGTCTATAAGGCGATTCACCACAGATCTGCTTCAACTGATATTCTACGTAATCGGCAATTGCTTTAATTTGAGTAGTGCTGGTTGCTTCACAAACAATAAAAAAATCTGCAGATGCTTCTGGTATTTTTCTGAGGTCTAAGCTGATGATATTTTCGCCTTTTTTATCAAGTATTGCTTGAATAATGGTCTTAAATATCTTGGAGTTTTTGTTCAGTCTTGTGACTGTAGTTTTCTCGCGGGTTTTCAATAGTGAAAGTGGTTCCAAAAATGATAGGTCTTTTAATGAATAATTTTCATGTTAACTTCGTCAAAAATAGTAATTCTTTGGCAGGTTCAGCTGTTAAAACTGTAATTGGAACACCGTTCACCCACCTTAATAGGGTAAACAGTACCAACATTTATGCCATGGAGCAGTTACAAGCTAAAATGGCTGAGCATGGCGCTGCATTTTTTGCCGATTTGCAAACCGCCGGAAAGGGGCAAATGGGTAAAAAATGGGAGTCAGAATTGGGTCAGAATCTGCTTTTATCGGTCATTCTAAATGTTTCCACTCTTAATATAGGACACCAATTTGCCCTAAGTGCTGCAATTGCATTAGCTAGTTGGGACCTTTTATCGCAATATATTCCTTCAGAATTAACCATAAAGTGGCCCAACGATATCTATTGGGGTGACAGAAAGGCAGGGGGAATCTTGATAGAAAACCAGATTAGCGGGGGGATTTGGACCTACGCCATTGCAGGCATCGGAATAAATATTAATCAAACCGAATTTGAAGGGGTTAAACAGAAAGCTGTTTCTTTAAAACAGATTACTGGCAAAACTTACCAACCAGTAGAACTAGCGAAAGAACTTTGCATACATCTTAATAAAAGATACCATCAATTAACTCAACCAACAGGACCCCAAAAATTAATAGACCAATACAATGCTGTTTTGTACAAGCGAGCCCATTTAGTGAAACTTAAAATAGGAAGTATCACTGCAAAATATTGTATTAATGCAGTAAACAGTAACGGCGACTTACTTGCAACGGCAGGCATTCAGCACCAATTTACACATGGTAAAGTAGAATGGATTATATAATTCTTGAAGAAAATCTCTCAATTAATGCAGTCTTTTTATCTTGTGATAAATGTACTTGAGATTCATTACTCATGATTAAGACAAATTCTTTTTTATCAATTTTTTTGATATGATTCAAGTTGACTATGAAGCTTCGATGTGTTCTAAAAAATGGACCATCTATTTCTAAATATTCAAAGTCTAATAATTTTTTGGTTAAGGTTAATACCCCATGTGTTGCTGTAAATATTTTTGTATAACTACCTTCAGCTTGAATAAAAATAATATCTTCTTGATTAACCACATAAATGGTTTCTGCGGTTTGCAATACCACTTTTTTATCATGCTGTTGAGATAAATTATCTCGTAATACCCCGTATTGAATTTGATTAGAAGTTTGAAAATTAATTTTCTTAAGCGCTCTTCGCATATGCTCTAGCCTAACTGGCTTTAAAATATAATCTACTGCAGAACTTTCAAATGCTTTTAAAGAGTACTCACTATAAGCTGTAACAAAAATAATTTTAAAACCAATTTGTTGTTGGTCAAAGAAATCCAATAATTCAAACCCGCTATAGCCAGGCATATCAATATCTAAAAAAACTAAATCAGGTTTATATTTATTGATTGTTTTAACAGCTTCAGGAACATCACTACAATCTGCAATAATTTCAACTTCTTCAAAATTTTCGGAAAGCAGTCCACGCAATGCTTTCTTTGCATTGGGTTCATCATCTACTATAATAGCTTTTATTGTTTCCATCATATTCGAAGTTAATCATGAAATGAATGTATTGAAAAGTAGTTTTCTATAAATTAATTTGTTCCTTATCGTAGTTTGGAATAAATAAATGTATTGCAGTACCCATTGAGTTATTTAATTCGTCATAGCGGTCAACTACATCATGAGTTATTTTTAGTTTATATAAGCGATTAAAAAGTTCAATTCTTTCCGAAATCGCCTTAGTAGCAAAGCTCTGTGGCTTATTCTTGTTTCGTTGATTAATTTGCATAGATTGTTTTCTACCAATCCCATTATCCTCAACGTATATATTGAGCCCATATTCAGATTGAATGAATTTTATCGACAACTCTTTTTTTCCAGCCTTGTGCATTAAACCGTGTTTAACTGCATTTTCAACAAATGGCTGTAATAACATAGAAGGTATAATTAAATCGGAGGAATCATCTTGCAGTTTAACTTCTAAAGTATATTCAAAGTCTTTATCAAACCTTGCTTTCTCTAACTCAAGATAAAGGGTAATATTTTCAATCTCCTCTCTTAATGACTGAAGTTGCTTATCACTTGCCTGAAGTGTCTTACGCATTAAATCACTAAAATTACCTAATAAATTACCTACCTCTGTTTTTCTATTATCATATAATAAACCCTGAACTGTATTTAAAACATTGTAAATAAAATGAGGATTCATTTGTGAACGAATGGCTACTAATTGGCTTTTAAATAGTCTTTCCTTTAATCCTTGTCTTACCATCAATCGTTTAGACCAGAATTTTAGAAAAATATAAGCAACCCCAATAGAAAAACAAGTCATTAGAATAATGAACCACCATTGTTGCCAAAAAGGTTTCAGAACTTTAAAGGGGAAGGATTTCAAGTCACTTTCATAAATTCCGTTTATATCATATGCTTGAATATTTAAATCATATGAACCTGGCGTTAACCTATAAAAATTGAGTGTGCCAATATTATAGCTTAATGCCTTCCATGAAGTATCTAAACCAACTAATTTATAGCGATAGTTTAAATTAGTTGGAGACTTATATTGTATTGCATCAAAATAGAAGCTAATATTATTTTTATCAGCAGGCAAGCTTGAATTCATTGTTAATTCTAATCCATTGGAAATTGCTTTGATTGCAGGAAAATAAATAATTCCATTTACTGGCTTGCCTCTGTAATCATTTATAACCAAACCAGATGTAGTGGCCAATAATAACTTATCTGGGTGCAGTGAAAAATCATTAACGGTTAATCCACCCAAACCATACTCATCCAATAAGTTAGTAATAATGCCAGACTTTATATCGATAATTTGTAATGACTCATCGGTATTTACCCAGATTTTTCCATTTCGTTCATGTACGCCTATTACATTATTACTTTTTAATCCATTTCCAGTATGAAACCGTTTTATTACTTTATCATGTTCAATCACATACAATCCTTCATTGGAAGTGCCTGCTAATAAAAAATAATCACTTGTTTCATAAAGTGTTCTAGCAATTAATTTCTGATTATTCTTTTTTCGTACTACAATCGTACTATCGCTAAAACAATACCTATACAAATCATCATAATATGCAATCCAGAAATACTTTTTTGTTTTTGAAAGTAGAATTTTAGTGCTTCTTGCATTCCTAAATACCGGTATTCTTAGTCCTTGTCTGAAAATATTGTTTTTCATGTAGTGACTATAAAGTGGAATGCCAGTTGTATCTGGGGTTTCTTTTGGCTGATTGCCAAGTGGATTATTCAATACATAAGTTCTATTATAAGAAGCTACAATTAAATTTTTTTTATGGTCTATTATAATACTTTTACCGTAATCATCTACCTTAACTGGATCCGGCGACTTAAGATTAACAATCCCCCTATTAGTAAAAATATTTTTATTAATAGAGTCGTAAGTAATAAATTGTATTTCAGTAGCAAGAGGCAATTTATAATGTAATCGACTTTCACTTTTAATATTGAAAGTGGTTAACATCCCTTTAGTGCTTCCTACAACTACTGTATCGTTATTTATTGTAGTTACTTTAGAAATATTATCAAATCCAGCGCTTGGATTTATCGTGTACAATTTATTATTTAGAGATGGACATACAAAAAGTCCATTATCTAAAGTGCTAATCCAATAATTCCCTTGATAATCTTTAACAATATCTGTGATACTTTGATTAGGAAAAACCAATCTAGCATTACCCGTTTCAATATTCCATAAGTAAGCCCCAGTTTGAGTACAAATCCATTGTTCTGATTCCGATGTTGAGGCAAAATGAAATACCAACACTTCTTCAGGAATATTAAATGGCTTTGTTAATTTCAGCACCCCATTTTGAACAATAAATGCAGGCAATCGCATTTTACCAATTTGAGCACCATAAATAAATTTGCCAGAAGACATCATTCTTGTGTCGTTGTATTTAAAAGTCGTTTTAATCCACTCTTCTTTTTTAGCTGGGTATTTAAAAATCCAACCTTTTGCACCATAAGCAACTATTTCTTCTCCATTTTTTACAATCGATGAAATACCTAAGTATTCTGGGGAGTATATTTTTTTAATGGTCTTTCCAGTAGACTTATCTATTTGATACAAGTTTTCTAAAGAAGCTAGCCATATATGCTGCTTGGTTGCTACATAATTAACAATCACAGATTCATTAACTATCCGCTTATCTGTAAAATAATAGTTGCGTAGGGTATCATTTTTTATGGAAAATAATTCTTTGTAAAAGTTCATACACCAGATATTCCCCTCTGAGTCCTGTTGTAAATAGCTAACAGACTGCATACTCGTATTATCAAAAGGAATTTTTACAAAAGCTCTACCATTAAATCTAAATAACCCTTTATCAGTTGCCAGCCATATATATCCTTTGTTATCTGATAACATATCATAAACAACCTGAGTGGGTAATTGAGCAGGATAAGTAAATTTTTGGGTATAAGGAAATTGGGCCTTCACCAGTCCAAATAAAAAAATCATATAAACCGATAAAAAAAGTCGCTTCATCCCAATTATTAATTAAAGAACAATTTAATATAAAAGAAGCATTTAAAAATAAAAGGGGGCTTAACAAAATAAATGGGGTGTTTCGTGAAAGAAATGGGGTGTTTGATGGAATTTTTTAAACTGGCATGAAAATTTAAATCAACTTTATGTTTTATCACACACATGTAACAATTGGGGGTAAGAAAGCTGCGGGGCATAAACGCAGCTTTCTGCATTTTTACCCTTTTCTATTTTTTTGGAGTTAATTTTGGCCAAATTTGATGAATGTCAGAAGTACAATTAACCCAATTTTCGCATGGTGCAGGCTGTGGATGCAAAATTGCACCTGCGGTTTTAGACAGTATTCTTCAATCTGAAATTGCTCCTAGTATTTTTAAAGAGTTGTTGGTTGGCAATAGCAGTAAAGATGATGCCGCTGTATACGACTTGGGGAATGGGACTGCTTTAATTAGCACAACCGACTTCTTTGTACCAATTGTTGATGATCCTTATCAATTTGGTAGAATTGCCGCTGCAAACGCAATTAGTGATGTATATGCAATGGGAGGTAAACCAATTATGGCATTGGCCATTTTAGGCTGGCCAGTAGATAAACTTTCTCCTGAAATTGCTCGAAGGGTTATTGAAGGGGGAAGAAGCATTTGCGAAGAAGCCGGAATACCTTTGGCAGGTGGACATAGTGTTGATACTACAGAGCCGATTTTCGGTTTGTCGGTAAATGGCATTGTGACTACTGATCATTTAAAGAAAAATAATACAGCACAAATTGGTGATTTACTTTTCTTAACAAAACCGCTTGGCGTAGGCATACTTTCCACTGCACAAAAAAGAGGTCAATTAGAAGCGCCCGATTTAACTATACTCATTCATCAATTAAATCAATTAAATAAAGTTGGTCAACTTTTAGGAGCTATAAAAGGCGTTCATGCTATGACTGATGTTACAGGATTTGGGCTAATTGGACACTTAATGGAAATGATGGAAGGTAGTAATACTGGTGCTTTAATTAATTATAGTCAAGTGCCCGTAATAAATTCTGCCAAACAATACCTTGCTAAAAGACTAGTACCCGATGCAACTTATCGCAACTGGAATGCGTATAGTAAACAGGTAGGATTTGAAAAAGGGGTTGATGTGATGGAAGCATTTTCAATTTTACCTGATCCACAAACAAATGGAGGTCTATTGTTTGCAGTTGATCCTTTAGCAGTAGAAGAAGTTGTACCCCTTTTATTGATGAATGGCCTAGAGAATCATATTATACCAATTGGCAAAGTAACAGAAGTCACTGAAAAGAGGATTATGGTTGCACCATAAAATACCTAAAAAACCATATTCCCTTTATTTTTAATTTGCTCATTAGTTAACTCTGCAACCAACTGAACACCAGTTAAATTTCGTACAGTTTGTTTAATCCAATTGCATTTATCGTCATCTACCAAATCATACTTCATTAACCATATAAAGTCCATATGCTTAAACTCTGGTAATAAGTACTCGCCATCAAACTGATTCTGATACAAATAATGAGTGAGTGGAGAATTCACTTCTTTGTATTGATAAATAGAGAAATAATAGCTTCTTTCTTTTCTACGTAAGTGTATTTCGATTTCTGGATTCAATCGGAAGTCGTAACCCAAATTCGTATTCAACTGCATACAAAATTGATAATTTTTTAAAGTAGCGGTTATTCCCAATAACCGCGTTTCTTCAAAAAAATCATCGTTCAATTCATCAACATCTAAGCGCAGCTTCATATTAAAATTTAAAACTCCAGTTCTACGGAAATTTCCTCTGATCCTCTTTTATAAATCAACTTAGTTTTATCCCCTTTTTTAAATTTGGAAAGAGATTGCATATAACTGTTTACGTCTACAAACTTATAGTCTCCTAATTGTAACAATATATCTCCTGCTTTCAATCCAATTTTTTCTGCTAATTTGCCAGCACTAGCTCCATCAATTCGCATTCCTGTACCAGTATATCCATAATCAGGAATTACGCCCAAACTCACTGTAAAACGAGTACTTCTACCCATTTGTTGCTCACGTGTTTTGGTAAAAGCAATTTTTCCTTTATTGTCTGTAGATGCAACAATATTGTAAACTAAATTTACAATATCATTTATGCCTTTGTAATTAATTTTATCCCAATCATCTGTTGCTTTGTGATAGTCTGGATGGCTCCCAGTAAAGAAAAACAAAACTGGAATATCTTTTCTGTAAAAACTTGCATGATCACTAGGACCAGTACCAGCACTATCAATTTTATAGGAAAGATTTTTCGCTAAAGTAGGAATAGCATTTCCCCATTCTGGAGAAGTGCCATAGCCTCCAATAGTTAATTTTCTGGCTGTATCATATCTTCCTACCATATCCATATTAATCATATAATTAGAAGATATGGTTGTAGTGGGATTTTCAAGCCAATATTTACTACCCATTAAGCCAAGTTCTTCACCTGAAAAATGCATTAATAAATAGTTGTTTGATTGAGGTGATTGCTTTTTCAATTTTCTTGCCAACTCAAGTAATGCTGCTGTTCCACTTGCATTATCGTCTGCGCCATTGTGCACTTCGTTTACAGCATCCAAGGCATTTTTATCTTCCCCAAAACCTAAATGATCATAATGTGCCCCAAGTATTACCGTGTTTGGTGCATTATTATTAATAAAAGCAACCACATTTCTAGCTTTCCGAACTTTATTATTTAATGAAACGAAAAGCTCTAACTGAATAGTTGCTGCAGCATCAGCAAAGTATTGTTGCATCCCTTTTTTTGATACAAAAATCACTGGTATTGGCAATTGGGTAGACTTATCATTTTTATTGAATTGAACATTATCAACTAAAGCGGAGCTATTAAATAATAGAATTGCTGTTGCCTTTTTTGCTGCCGCCTCTTTGGTAATTTTTTTAATCGTTTCTTCTACATCAAAGTGAGGATTATTTTTATTTTCTTCTAAAATTTCTTTTAAATCTTTAAACCATGGTTGATTGGTTTCTGATAATGCAATTGCTGGCGATCCTTTTATGGAAGCGTTTGCACTAAATGCAACAGGAAAAAAATCCTCATTTAAAGTCAACTGTTTCCCGTTTACTTTTAAAAAAGTACTGGGTTCAATTTGAAGCCCTTCATTAATTTCAAATTCTTGTACATAACCTTCCGCACCTTTAGGTTCTATCCCTAATATTTGGTATTGTTTTACCAGGTACTCCATCGCTAATTTCTCGCCCACTGTACCAGTTCTTCTACCCTCCAATTTATCATCAGCCAAATATTGAACATGCTTCTGTAAGTTGTTCTGAGTAAGCGCCTGCTCTTTTTCTGCAGCAATTCTTAATTTACGCTTACTTTGAGCTTCTACCGTAATTGGCAAGATTAGTAGAGCAATCATCCATTTTTTCATATTTAGCACTTTATAGTGCAAAAGTAAGTAGCAGCAAGTAGATAATTGTAATAGTAGCGTAATCAATTCTAAATTCTGTTCCCAATCTCGTAACCAACTGCGGATTTGCGCACCTACTTTTGCAACCTTGGCAACTAAAACACTTCATATAGCATTGGTTGGTAACCCCAACAGCGGTAAAAGCTCTTTATTCAACGCTTTTACAGGTCTAAATCAGCATGTAGGAAATTTCCCAGGAGTTACGGTTGACAAAAAAACGGGGATTTTTTCTTTAGAAGACAATTTGCAAGCTGAATTAATTGATTTGCCTGGTACTTATAGTTTATATCCAAGAAGAGCAGATGAATGGGTAGCATATAAAGTACTAATGGGAGCTGATTCAGAAATTAAAGCAGACTTAATTGTTTTAGTAGCTGATGCAAGCAACCTTAAGAGAAATTTATTATTCTGTTCTCAAATCATCGATTTAAAAATACCGGTTGTCATGGCATTAACCATGAATGACTTAGCCGCTAAAAAAGATATTAAAATTGATATCAGTGGTTTAGAGGCAGACTTAGGTATTCCTGTGGTTGCTGTTAACCCTAGAAAGAATAAGGGCCTGAGCGAATTGAAAAAAGTAATTTCAAAAATGCAGCCCGAAGCAACCACTAAGCTTCGTGAGTTTATGGACACTTCAAGTTTAGCACCAGAAGCAGTTGCGAAAGTAAAGCAAGCCTTTCCAGAATGGAGCGATTATGCTTGTATTCACCAATTAATTAATCATGACGAACTTTTAAATAAAAGTCAAGATCATATTGTATTAAACAACATTGTAGCAGAATATAATTTTAATACAACCAAAACTCAGGCCGAAGAAATTATGCAGCGATACACGCGCATTCGGCAAATAATGCAAAAAAATGTTTTAGAAACAGGACCGCTTGAGAAGAAGCTGTTTACTGAAAAACTTGACAATATTCTAATGCATAAAACTTGGGGATACTTAATTTTATTCTCGGTATTGTTTCTTTTATTTCAAAGTATTTTTTGGTTGGCTACTTATCCAATGGACGGCATTGAATGGAGTTTCGCAGCTTTAGCAGGTTGGTTGTCTAGTAATTTGCCTGAAGTTTGGTGGAGTAATTTATTAATCAATGGTTTTGTGGCGGGCTTAAGTGGGATTTTGGTTTTTGTTCCACAAATCATGATTTTATTTGGATTAATTACCATTTTAGAAGACACGGGTTATATGGCGCGTATTAGTTTTTTGAGCGACAAACTAATGCGAAAAGTAGGATTAAATGGCAAAAGTGTTATGCCTATGATTAGCAGTTTTGCTTGTGCTGTTCCTGCCATTATGGGAGCAAGAAATATTGAAAACAAAAAAGAACGGTTGTTGACTATTTTGGTAACCCCATTAATGAGTTGTAGCGCTCGATTACCAGTTTATACCATTTTAATTGCATTGGTAATTGAAGAAAAATATTACCTCGGTTTTCTAAGTTTACAGGGTTTAGTAATGATGGCATTATACCTTCTTGGTACCATTATGGCTTTATTGGTTAGTTATGTAATGAAATTCTTTATCAACATTAAAGAAAAAAGTTTTTTCATTTTAGAGTTACCCATGTATAGAGCTCCTCGTTGGAAAAACGCAGGCATTACAATGATTGAAAAAGCCCGCATTTTTGTTACCGATGCTGGTAAAGTAATTATGGTAATCAGCTTATTGCTTTGGTTTTTGAGTTCATTTGGACCTGGAAATCGAATAGAAAATACAGAAATAAAATATTCAGCATTAATAGCATCAAACCCTGCTGCTGCTGATTCACTTCAAAAACAATTGTCAACTGAAAAGTTAGCCAACTCTTATGCAGGGTTATTAGGCAAAAGTATTGAGCCAGCAATTTCTCCTTTAGGCTATGATTGGAAAATTGGGATTGCTTTAATTACTTCATTCGCAGCCAGAGAAGTATTTGTGGGTACAATGGCCACTTTATATAGCGTAGATGAAGAAGACGATCAAAGCTTAAGAGAAAAACTGCAGGCTGCAACCCATGCAAATGGAGAGAAAGTATATACCCTAGCTACTGGATTATCACTAATGGTATTTTATGTATTGGCAATGCAATGCATGAGCACTTTAGCTGTTGTAAAAAGGGAAACCAAGTCTTGGAAATGGCCAACCATACAATTGATTTATATGACCGTTTTGGCCTACGGAATGAGTTGGTTGGTTTATACTATTTTTAGCTAATCGTTAAAGTACAAGTAAACAGAAGTGCCTTTGTCGATAGTGCTTTCTACTTTTATGGTGCCCCCCAACATATGAATAAAGTCTTTTGTAAGAATTAATCCAAGTCCTGAGCCTTTTTCATCACCTGTTCCTGTTGTACTTTGATAATGTTCGCCATCAAATAATTTGGCTTTTATTTCTTCTGTCATACCTACCCCAGTATCACTAACAGAGAGCATGATTTCTTTATCTTCCTTGTGTGCATACACAGTGATAACTCCTTCCTTTGTAAATTTATTCGCATTACTGATGAGGTTGCGAAGTATAAATCGCATCGAATTAATCTCAGACTTGATAAATAAATCTTCGTCTACCAAATTCACCATTATATTAGACTTCAATGATGCCATTACTTCAAAGCTTTTGAACATATTGCTCACTAATGTTCGCATATGCACTTTTTCTTTTTCGAAACCCTGTCCACGCATTTGCATAGAACCCCAATCTACCAAGTTGTTGAGCAATTCAACTGTTCCATCAATTTGTTTACCAGCCATATTCATTAGCTCAACTGAATCGTGTTGGCTAAGAATCTTTCGAGCGTTCAACTCAATAATTGATTTTACCGCACCTATTGGATTTCTAACGTCGTGTGCAATGATCGACAGAATTCTATTCTGCATTTCCATTTGCTGTTGCAGCTTTTCTTGTTGCTGCTCTAATTGCTTATTCAACAAATTTTGATCAAGCAATTTCACCACTTGTCTGGCTAAAGTTTGTAAAGTAAAAATTTGCTCTTCATTCAGCTCACCGGGCTTTGTATCCATTACTGAAATGGTTCCTACTTTAAAACCATTTGAATTAATCAATGGAACACCAGTATAAAAGCGAATATAGGGTTCCCCTATTACTAAAGGGTTGTCTATAAATCGTTCATCTTGTGTAGCATCTGTAATTTCAAATATGGCAGTGTTAGAAGTAATGGTATGACCACAAAAAGAAATATCTCTAGGAAATTCCTTCATGTCTAAGCCATACCTCGCTTTAAACCATTGTCTATTGGCATCAATTAAAGAAATTAACGCAATGGGGGTTTTACAAATAGTTGCCGCCAATTGTACCACATCATTAAACTCATCCTCATATGAAGTATCTAGTACTTCATATCGGTAAAGTTCCTTCAAACGCCTATTGTCGTCTAATGGTATTTGCGGGGGTACCATAAACAAATGTATTTGCTTTAGTGGCTCTTTCTTTTTGGGCATTAAAAAGCATATTTTTCCATGCCTTTAACGCGAAAAAAGCCATTTTATTGGCTATATTAAAAATATTTTGATTAATTACTATCCCAAGCAGCCAAAACCTCTTCAGTATGGTTCTTAGTATCTGGTTTAGCAATTATCTTACGAATCACACCAGTTTCATCAATTAAAAAAGTGGTTCGTGTTGTACCCATATAAGTGCGACCCATGAATTTTTTCTCTCCCCATAAATTGTATTTATCTACAATTTTCTTTTCTTCATCAGAAATTAAAGGAAAAGGAAGTTCATATTTTTCTTCGAATTTTTTGTGGCTTTTAACACTATCAACACTTACGCCAACTACTTGAAATCCTTTTTTAATTAGTGCACTATAATTGTCTTTTAAATTACATGCTTGTGAAGTACATCCCGGTGTATCGTCTTTTGGGTAAAAATAAAGAATCAGTTTTTTTCCTTTAAAATCTGACAACGAAACCATATTCCCGTTTTGATCGGGCGCTTTAAATGCTGGGGCCTTACTTCCTTCTTTTAATACTGCCATTACTATTATTTAAATTTAAATTTGAATTCGAGTTATTTTTTAGCCACTTTTAATGTAGCAGCCTTACATTTGCACAATTTATCTCTACAACTACTATGCCTAAAGATCAATCAATCAAATCGGTACTCATAATAGGTTCAGGGCCTATTATTATTGGACAAGCTTGTGAATTTGACTATTCGGGCTCTCAGGCAGCCAGAAGTCTCCGTGAGGAGGGCATAAAAGTAATACTTATTAACAGTAATCCCGCCACCATTATGACAGACCCCATGATGGCAGACCGAGTTTACCTACTTCCCCTGAATGTAGAAAGTATTGAACAAATATTACAAGAAAACAATATAGATGCTGTTTTGCCCACTATGGGAGGCCAAACAGCGTTGAACCTTTGTAAAGAGGCCGACGAACTAGGTATCTGGGAAAAATACAATTGTCGATTAATTGGAGTGGACGTTGCTGCGATAGATACAGCGGAGGATAGAGAGCAATTTCGTCAACTAATGGTCAAGATTGGAATGGCAGTTGCGCCTAGCAGAGTGGCCAATAGCTTTTTGGAAGGCAAGGAATTTGCGCAAGAGATTGGTTTCCCATTAGTTATACGTCCCTCATTCACTTTGGGTGGAACTGGTGGAGGATTTGTGCATGGTAAAGAAGACTTAGATGCTGCTTTAGAGAAAGGACTAAAAGCTTCTCCCATACATGAAGTGTTAGTAGAAAAAGCCGTATTAGGTTGGAAGGAATATGAATTAGAATTGCTCAGAGATTGTAATGACAATGTAGTCATTATTTGTACTGTTGAGAATTTAGATCCAATGGGTGTTCATACTGGTGACTCTATTACAGTAGCACCGGCAATGACATTGAGTGATACCGCTTTTCAAGAAATGCGCAACAAAGCCATGTTGATGATGCGGTCTTTAGGTAATTTTGCCGGTGGATGTAACGTGCAGTTTGCCTTAAACCCCGCAACTGAAGAGTTAATAGCGGTTGAAATCAACCCAAGAGTAAGTCGTTCTTCTGCTCTTGCATCAAAAGCAACTGGATACCCTATTGCCAAAATAGCAGCTAAACTTGCGATTGGATATTCATTAGATGAATTAAAAAATCAAATTACCCAAACAACTTCTGCTTATTTTGAACCAGCGCTTGACTATGTAATTGTAAAAGTTCCTCGTTGGAATTTTGATAAATTTAAAGGAGCCAACGATACTTTAGGCCTACAAATGAAAAGTGTAGGTGAAGTAATGGCAATTGGAAGAAGCTTCCCAGAAGCTTTACAAAAAGCATGTCAAAGCTTAGAAAACGAAGCCGTTGGATTGGGATATTACGGCAAGAGTTTAATGAAGAGTGAAGAAATTGTAGAATACATAAAGACGCCAAAATGGGACCGCATTTTCCGCATTAAAGACGCGCTCATGCAAGGCTCTACAGTAAAATCTATTGCTCAAGCAACCGGTATTGATCGATGGTTCTTATACCAAATACAAGAAATTTGTACCATAGAAAAAGAATTATTGAAGCATACTTTAGAAAGCTTGCCCGAAAGCTTATTAAAAGAAGCGAAGAAAATGGGATTTGGAGACGCCCAAATTGCCAAAATTTTGAATGGCAATTGTCATGAAGATGAAGTGTACGAAAAAAGAAAGCAATTAGGTATTACCAGGGTTTATAAGATGGTAGATACTTGTGCAGCTGAATTTGAAGCTAAAACACCTTATTTCTACAGCACATTTGAGGGATAACCTTTAATTATTGCTTAAAAATTTATACCACCTGGTTGGTAGTGTTGCTGCCGTTTAATGGCATTAACTTTGTATATAATATATAAATTTACAAGCAACTAATGTCCAAGGGGTCCAAACAGGTTTTCCAAACAAGCAATCCTACCAGATGGCAACGTTTCAAATGGACGTTTCGTTTGTTGCTATTCCTATTGTTTATTACGGTCATTGCTATTATTATTGCTATTAAAACCGCCTATGAACCAACTGTACCAATACTTCAAAGTAGCGTCTTCAAAAGAATTTTAGTTTCAGATGAAAATCAAGATTCCTTGGCAAAAAAATACCAGGGGTTCCGAAAATTTATTGACGATAAATGGTCTACAGGTAATGGATCAGGTCAAAATGAAAGTGCCATAAGGCTTTCTCACTCTAAACTATTTAGCGATTCATTGGGCATAAGGTCTGCTTTTTATGTAGACTGGGATCCTCAAGCATTTTTTTCTCTACGAAGAAATATTAATAAGCTCAATTTAATCTTACCCGAATGGATGTTCTTCGACCCAACTGGAGATTCATTGATTATTCGAAAAGACAAACGAGGGTATGATTTAATTAAAAAAACAAAAGGGCTAAGGGTAATGCCCATGCTTACCAATAATATCAATGGAAAATGGGATGGTGTAGTGGTAAGCAGGATTCTAAATGACCCAAAAAAAAGTGAAAAACTAATTAACGATTTATATAAATGGATAAAAGTAGAGGGCTTCGCAGGTATTAATATTGACTTTGAAGAATTAGTTGAAAACGATAACAGACTATTAACCCAATTCTTAAAAAAATTATCCGACCGATTTCATGCAGGGGGATTATTAACTTCTATTGATGTAATGCCGTTTAATGAAGATTATGATTATGAGGCATTGGCTGCGCATACAGATTATATATTCTTAATGGCTTACGACCAATATACTTCAAGCACTAAACCAGGTCCTATTAGTGGTCAAAAATGGATTGAAGCCGCCGTAGATCAAATTGTACAAAAAGTTCCGATATCCAAATTGGTTTTATGTATTGCTGGATTTGGATATGATTGGCCTAAAGGTGGTGAAGGTTCAGATGTTACTTATCAGCAAGCTTTAAGTATAGCGAAAGAAAACAATAGTAAAATTACTTACGATAACGATTCCTATAATTTATACTTTACTTATAAAGACAAACTGGGTCATGAACGAGAAGTTCATTTTACAGATGCTGCCACTAATTTTAATGCGATTCGTTTTTCTACTGAATATGGATTTGCAGGAACAGCATTATGGCGCATGGGCAGTGAAGACAGTAGACTTTGGGATTTTTATCATTTACCAATGAACAAAACTTCTGTTCAGAAATTCAATTTTGAAGAGTTTACAAAAGTTGAAACAAGTAATGATGTAGATTTTATGGGCGAAGGAGAAATTTTAGATGTGATTTCAACTCCTACCCCTGGCCATATAAGAACAGAATTAGATAAGGAATGGATGTTGATTTCAGAAGAATTTTATGACACACTCCCTTCTATGTTTGTGGTAAAGCAATTTGGCAAGTCTACTGAGAAAAAAATGGTGTTGACTTTTGATGATGGGCCACATCCAGTTTATACCAGACAAATATTAGATATACTAGATCGCTACAATGTAGTGGCTAATTTTTTTATTGTTGGTATTGAAGCAGAGAAAAATATTCCGCTAGTCAAAAGAATTTATAACTCAGGTCATGAAATAAGCAATCATACTTTCACCCATCCAAATATGGCAACCGTTAGTAAGCAAAGGGCTTACTTAGAAATGGATGCAACCAAATTATTGATTGAGGCTATTACTGGAAGAAGTACCATTATGTTTAGGGCTCCTTTTAATGCAGATAGTAGACCTGAAACCATGGAAGAACTTGTTCCAGTAGCATTAAGTAGGGAAAAAAATTATCTAACTATCGGCGAAAATATAGATCCACTAGATTGGCAAATTGATGAGGATAAAAATTTTAATGGAGACAGTATTTTTAACCGAGTAGTAAGAATGAAAGACCGGGGTAATATTATTTTATTACACGATGCAGGAGGAGACAGAAGTGCAACAGTAGATGCGCTTCCAAAAATTATTGAATACTTTCATAAGCAAGGATATAAATTTACTACTGTAGCAGATTTAATGGGGAAAACTAGGGATGACGTAATGCCCCCAGTTCCCAACTATAAGGAGAATTATTTATTAAGGTTTAATTATTTTCTTGCAGAAGGCGGATATTATTTGGGTAAAATTTTTAACGCATTATTTCTTTTGTTTTTAACGTTAGGTAGTATTCGATTATTTATTGTTTTGGCTACCTCAATCCTTGCTAGAAAAAAAGAAAAGAAACAAACTCTTCTGCCATTCAATAACTACCCACTTGTTTCCATTATAGTACCAGCATATAATGAAGAAGTAAATGCAGTGAGTTCTATAAACAATTTATTACGCTGTGATTATCCAAATTTCAATATCATTTTTGTAAACGATGGAAGCACGGACAATACATTAGAAGTGGTTAAAGCCGCTTTTAAAAATACTGGGCAAGTAACTATTTTAAATAAAATTAATGGGGGGAAAGCGTCTGCATTAAACCATGGTATAGCAGCTACACAAGCCGATTATGTTGTTTGTATAGATGCAGATACAAAATTAAAAACCGATGCGGTGAGTAAATTGATGATGCACTTTAATGATTCAACAATTGGTGCGGTAGCTGGCAATGTTAAAGTAGGAAACGAAGTAAACTTAATCACCCGTTGGCAAAGTATTGAATACATTACCAGTCAAAATATTGATAGAAAAGCATTTGGATATTTTAATGCCATAACTGTAGTGCCGGGAGCAATTGGGGCATTTAGTAAGTTAGCCATAGAAGAAGCAGGTGGATTTACATCTGATACATTAGCAGAAGATTGTGACTTAACCATCCGAATTTTGCGCTGTGGTTATAGTATTGCCAATGAAAATAATGCAATAGCACTAACAGAAGCTCCTGAAACACTTAAACAGTTTATGAGTCAACGTTTCAGGTGGACTTTTGGTGTATTGCAAACTTTTTGGAAAAACAGAGATGCTTTATTCAATACCAATTATCCAAAATTGGGTTTTATAGCTTTACCAGATATTTTGCTTTTCAAATATATCATTCCATTGTTTGCACCATTTGCAGACTTTTTAATGTTAATTGGTTTACTTACTGGAAGTACTAGTGAAATAGGTATGTATTATGCCATTTTTTTAGGAATCGATATCTTATTGGCCTTATTCGCATTTAGCTTTGAAAAAGAACCCATTTGGAAGATTCTTTGGTTAATTCCCCAAAGGGTGATTTATCGTTGGTTATTATTAATTGTGCTTTTTAAAACCTTTAGAAAAGCTGTTAAAGGAGAACTCCAACACTGGGGTGTTCTTAAAAGAACAGGAAATGTACAGGAAGCCATATAAAAAAGTGTTTACTTTGCAGCTTTCTAGCAAAATACTCAACTATGAAATTGAAAGATATTCAAGTACTTAATGAGAAGGAAACCCGCGGTGGATTTGGAGAAGGTATTCATGAGATTGGTAAAGAAAATCCAAACGTGGTTGTATTAACAGCTGATTTAGCTGGCTCCTTAAAACTGGGCCCTTTTATAAAAGATTTTCCAGATCGTTTTGTACAGGTGGGTATAGCAGAAGCAAATATGATTGGTATTGCTGCTGGAATGACTATTGGAGGTAAAATACCCTATACTACTACTTTTGCGAATTTTAGCACGGGTAGGGTATACGATCAAATTCGTCAAAGTGTTGCATACAGCGAAAAGAATGTAAAAATTTGCGCTTCCCATGCAGGATTGACTTTAGGAGAGGATGGCGCAACCCATCAAATTTTAGAAGATATTGGCTTGATGAAAATGTTACCTGGGATGACAGTTATTGTCCCTTGCGACTTTAATCAAACCAAAGCAGCAACAAAAGCCATTGCTTCCTACCAAGGACCGGTCTATTTAAGATTTGGCAGACCAAAATGGCCAAATTTTACTAAAGAAGACGGTAGTGACTTTGTTATAGGCAAAGCTCAACAACTAAGTGAAGGAACGGACGTTTCTATTTTTGCATGTGGACATATGGTTTGGAAGGCTATAGAAGCAGGAAGAATATTAGAAGAGAAGGGAATTAGTGTTGAACTAATCAATATACATACCATTAAACCCTTAGATACTGAAGCAATCATTAAATCTATTTCTAAAACCAAATGCGCCGTTACGGTTGAAGAGCACAATATCATAGGTGGATTAGGTGATGCAATTGCACAAGTTGCTGCAAGAAACTGCCCTATTCCTATTGAATTAATTGGAACCAACGATACTTTTGGAGAAAGCGGAAAACCCATTGAATTGCTTACTAAATATGGATTAGATACCCCTTATATAGTAGCTGCTGCAGAGAAAGTGATGGCAAGAAAATAATATTTAAATGATCGAGATAAGAGTCTGTAAGAAATATTTTTTACAGACTTTTTTTATAATGGGCGACTTATAAAATCAATATAAATAAATCGTACCTTGAAGGATATCTTATAGTATTAATGGATTTAGTATTTAATCAACAACAATCAGACGACTTATTCCCCTTTCATATTAAGTTAAATTTGGATGGCGCAATAGTTGATTGCGGAAAATCTATCCGAAAAATATGCCCCTTAGCGCTAAACGATTTGTTTACTAATCAATTTGAAATTGAAAACTTTTCTAGTGGGCCCATAATTGATTATTTGCTTCAACACTTACATGAAAAAATAGTCATTCAAACTAAAGGAGATAAAGTCATTCATTTGACTGGTCAATTTTTACTAAATGAACAACCCAAACTACTTGTTTTTATAGGCAGCCCATCTTTTTCTTCCATCAAAGAAATGGAAGAAAATGCATTTGGAAGAAATGACTATTCAATTCAAAATGCCCAAATAGATTTATTACAAGCGTTGATTCTTAAAAAAGAAATTGAAGAAGCAAAGAGTGAGAACTACGAGAAAAAATTATTGTTTGCCCTTGAGAAAATGGGAGACAATGTTTGGATGCATGATTACAAAAAGAATCTAACCAGCTTTTCACACCAAAAAAGAGCTTTCATTGAATTAGAGAATACTGATTTAACTATTGCAGAGCAATGGTGGAATGCAGTTCATCCAGATGATATAGCAATTTTACAAAAACAAGATCAGCAATATAGAAGCAAAGAAATAGATCATCATCATACAGAATATAGAATCAAAGATAAGTTTGGTAATTATAAATGGATTTTAGACAGAGGAATTGTAACCGATAAGGATAAAGAAGGCTATCCCCTTAAAATTTTAGGTACCCATATGGATATTACTAAAATTAAAGAGACGGAAGCTGAATTTAATAAACAGAAAAAGTTTTACGAAAGCATATTAAATAGTATCCCAACAGATATTGCAGTATTTGATGCTTCTCATAGATATTTATTTGTGAATCCTATTGGTATTAAAGATGATGAATTAAGAAAATGGATAATCGGTAAAACAGACGAAGAGTATTGTACGTACAGAAATAAAAATGCCGATATAGCTTTAGAGAGGAGAAAAATTTTTAATAAAGTTATAGCTTCTAAAAAGCAATTATCTTGGGAAGAAACGTTAACTCAAGCAGATGGAAAAGTTGAATATCACTTAAGAAACCTATTCCCTGTTTTAAATAAAAAAAATGAAGTAAACCTCGTTATAGGATTTGGGCTAAACATTACAGAGAGAAAACAAATTGAAGACAAGTTACTATTGAATGAAAAGAGATACAGAGATCTTTTTAATTATAGTCAGGCGCTTATTTGTACGCACGATTTAGAAGGAAAACTATTGAGTGTTAATCCTGCAATTTGCAGTATTATAGGCTACTCAAGTGAAGAGTTAATAGGAAGAAATATTAAGGAATTCGTACCGCAAGATAAGATTACTCAGTTTGATGAACAGTACCTACAAAATGTACTAACAACAGGTAAAGCAGAGGGCGTATTCATTATCATTTGCAAAAATGGAGAACATATTTATTTGCTTTACCAAAACTATATGGTTGAAGAAACATCAAGTACACCATATATTATTGGATTCTCTCAAGATATTACCAATAGAATAAAGGCAGAGCGAGAATTAATTAAAGCGAAAGAGGAAACAGAAAGAGCAAGCAGGGTTAAAGAAGTATTTCTGGCTAATATTAGCCATGAAATTAGAACACCAATGAATGGTATCTTAGGGATTGGAGGGCTATTGTACAAAACAAATCTAAATCCCAAACAAGAAGAATATACCAAACTAATACTTGAATCTGCAGATAATTTACTGCATATAGTAAATGATGTACTTGATTTTACTAAAATTGAATCAGGCAAAATTGAGTTAGAGCAAATTCCTTTTTTACTAGAGGAAAAAATTTCAAATACACTAAAAACTTTTATTTTCAAAATAGAAGAAAAGGGTCTTGAATTGATTTTTGACAACCAAGTGCCTATCGAAACAATATTAGTAGGTGACCCTTTTAGACTTGGACAAGTATTAAATAATTTAATTAGTAATGCGCTTAAGTTTACAGAATCTGGTAGAATTACAGTAAGTGCTGTTCAATTGAATAACTCAGGTAATTTACCTGTTTTTGAGTTCAAAGTAAGCGATACCGGTATTGGAATTTCACCCGAAAATTTAGCTAATATATTTGATGAATTTGTTCAAGCTTCTTCAGAAACAAGCAGAAAATATGGAGGTACTGGCTTAGGCTTGACCATTACCAAAAACCTTGTTGAAATGCAAGGTGGTACAATTAAAGCAGAAAGTATTTTAAATAAAGGGACAAGTTTTACTATACGCATCCCTTACCAAATAGGCGAAAGTTCAATGCTTGAAAATAGCAGAGAAGAAGAAGTGTTTACACCTATTGATAAAAAAAGGATTTTGGTTGCTGAAGATGTAACCATCAATCAAATTATAGTTAAACAAATTCTAGAAGAATGGGGGCACGAAGTAGTATTGGTTGCAAATGGTCATGAAGCATTTGAAGCACACAAAAAAAATGATTTCGATTTAATTCTGATGGATATCCATATGCCAGATGTGGATGGCTATGAAGCAACCCAATTAATTAGACATATGGGAGATCCCATCAAAGCTGCAGTTCCCATTATTGCACTAACTGCGAATGCATTCAAGAAAGAAACCGATCGATTTGCAGAAGCCGGATTTAATGATTATATCACCAAGCCATTTACAGAAGCGGGTTTATATGAATGCATAAAGAAACAATTGCAATTAAACAGTCATATAGACTTTACTAAAAAAATAAAGAAGAATTCCGATTCAATAAACAGTGAAAAACTATACGACCTCTCTGCATTACAAGGTATAGACCAAGACGATATTGCGTTTCTAAAAGAGATAATATTAGTGTTTATAAAAAACACTAATTTGGATATGCTTAATTTATTAAAAGCGATTGAAGTAAAACAAATAAATGAAGTTTATCTATTGGCACATAAAATGAAATCTTCCATTTATAGTCTAGGAATTAAACAAGCTTATAAAACTGTGGAGAGTATTGAATTCTATGCTAAAACAGCAGAACAGATTGAAAAAATTCCTGATTTAGGAGCACAGTTAAATCAAACCATACAAGCAGTAATTATTCAACTTCAAAATGATTTTTCACTCAAGTAAATAAGCTGAGCTTTAAGGAGCTAAACGGTCTCTAACCCATTCTCCTGAATCATTTTGAGTGAACCTTAAACGATCGTGGAGTCTGCTACTTCTTCCTTGCCAAAACTCAAAACTCTCAGGTTTTACAATATACCCACCCCAATGTGGTGGACGAGGTACTTGGTTTTCATCAGGGTATTGCAATAGTAGTTTCTGATAATTCTCCTCTAGAAATGAACGACCTGGAATTACTTTACTTTGTGGAGAAACCCAAGCCCCAATTCTACTCCCAGCTGGTCTTGAATGAAAATAAGCATCGCTATCGGCTTCTGAGATTTTCTCAACCCGTCCTTCAATCCTGATTTGACGCTCTAACTCTTTCCAAAAAAACAATAATGCAGCATTTGGGTTGGCCTGTAATTCTTGTCCTTTAGCACTTTCATAATTAGTAAAAAAAACAAAGCCATCATGCGTATACCCTTTCAATAAAACAATCCTAGCTGAAGGCTTTCCGTTTAGATCTACCGTGGCTAAAGTCATTGCATTCACTTCATCAATTTCAACACTGGTTGCTTCTTCCCACCAATCTTTAAACTGATCAAAAGGATTACTGGCTGCATGAGATTCGTCAAAAGACTTCAACATGTAATCGCGCCTGATATCTGAAATAGAGCTTAGCATAATTGTTTAATTAATCTGTTATATCCACTTTTTTGGCATCATGCTTTCCAGAAATAAAAGTATACACTGCAGGAATTACAAACAGGGTTAATAATAGTGAAAACATAATACCTCCTACAATCACAATGCCCAATGGCATACGGCTGGTTGCTGCTGCACCTATACTTAAGGCAATTGGCAATGCTCCTAATGCAGTAGCAAGGCTAGTCATTAAAATAGGGCGCAATCGTTGAGCAGACGCTTCTAATACGGCATCTTTTTTATTTAAACCAAATTCTCTTTTCTGGTTCGCAAATTCTACAATTAAAATTCCGTTTTTAGTTACCAAGCCAATCAACATAATCATACCAATTTGAGAGAAGATATTAATGGTTTGATCAAAAATCCATAAGCTTAATAAAGCACCTGCTAATGCAAGTGGTACCGTAATCATAATAGTTAATGGATCTTTAAAGCTTTCAAATTGAGCTGCCAAAACCAAATAGATTAATATTAATGCAAACCCAAAAGCAAATGTAGTATTAGAGGAACTTTCTTCAAAATCACGAGAAGGTCCATTTAGTGCGGTCTTAAAACTTTCATCTAACAATTGATCTCCGATTCTTCGCATTGCTTTTACCCCATCGCCAATGGTCATTCCTTCGGCTAAAGAAGCAGAAATGGTTGCGGCTTTAAATCTATTGAAATGATATAATGTTGGAGGATTTGAGCTTTCTTCTAATTTAACCACTGCTTTTAGTGGAATACTTTCCCCCCTATTATTTCGAACATATAGCTTTTCAATATCCGCAGGTTTTTGCCTGTCTTTATAAGCCACTTGAGAAATTACCTCATATTGTTTGCCATTCATGATAAAGTAAGCAAGCCTTCTTCCACTAAATGCGCTAGATACTACATCAGCCACATCTATAATTGATAAACCTAAATCTTTTGCTTTAATACGATCAATCGTTAATTGCAATTCGGGTTTATTAAATTTAAGATTCACATCAACGTTTTGGAAAGTCTTATCTTTTCTAGCTTCTTCTAAAAACTTAGGGATGACCGTTTTAATTTTTTCAAAGTCTAAATTTTGTAGAATAAACTGAACCGGCAGGGATCCTCTAGAGCCAAGTCCTACCGAAATCGTTTGTTCTTCTACTGGGAAAATTCGGGCGTTATTGATACTTGGCAATTTTTTCCCAATTGCTTTGGCAATATCTGATTGAGATCTATTACGTTGATCTGGGTCTACCAATTTAATTCTCAATGTGCCAGAATTCACACCACTTCCACCAAAGCCTGGAACTGCAGCAAACACAAAATCTTTTTCAGGTACAGAGTCGGTTAAATAGTTCAACAACTTGTCACCCGTTTCTACCATGTACCCATAGCTAGCCCCCTCAGGACCACTCATTTGAAAACGTATACTACTTCTGTCTTCTAAAGGCGCCAATTCACTTTGCAAACCTGCACCAATAAAATAAATGATACCTGCACAAATAGCAACAATAACCCATGCCATCCAACGAACTTTTAGAAAACCAGCTAGTAAACGCTTGTACCCGTTTTCCATTCCTCTAAAAAATGGTTCAGTCATATCATAAAACTTACCATGACCGGCATCTTTTTTATTGAGATAAACATTTAATACAGGAGTAATAGTTAGCGATACAAATGCTGATATTAAAACAGCTGCTGCAACAACAATTCCAAATTCGCGGAATAAGCTGCCTACAAATCCTTGTAAGAAAATTACTGGTAAAAACACTACCGCCAAAGTGATAGAGGTAGACACTACTGCAAAGAAAATTTCTTTACTTCCCTCTAATGCAGCTTTTCTAATTGGCAGGCCGCTTTCTAATTTTCTAAAAATATTTTCTGTAACAACAATCCCATCATCTACAACAAGCCCAGTAGCCAAAACAATTCCCAATAAGGTTAATACATTAATTGAGAAGCCAGAAATATACATGATAAAGAAAGTTGCCACTAACGATATAGGAATATCTATCAACGGTCTAATAGCAATTAGCCAGTTTCTAAAGAAAAAGAAAATCACTAATACCACTAGTGTAAATGAAATCAATAATGTTTCTTCTACTTCTTTAATGGAGGCACGAACATTTTTGGTTTGATCAATTAAAGGAGTCATTATAAAATCTCCTTTCTCAATTTTTTGAATCTCGGCTAATCGCTTATAAAATTCATCAGCAATTTTAATATAGTTTGCTCCAGGTTGCGGAATAATAGACAACCCTACTGCATTAACCCCATTTAAACGCCAACTATACTCCTCGTTTTCAGGCCCAACTTCTACATAGGCAACATCTGATAAACGTATAATTCCGGCAGGCGTTTGACGAATAATTAAATCTCGGAAATCCTTTTCTGTTGTTAACCTTCCCAAGGCTTTTATGGTTATTTCTGTTTTATCACCATAAATTTTACCAGATGGGATTTCAACATTTTCAGTGTTTAAAGCTGTTCTAATATCACTAAACGTTACATTAAAAGAGTTTAATTTATCTGGATCAATCCATAATCGCATGGATGGTCTTTTTTGCCCAAATAAATTAACTGCGCTTACTTCAGAAATAGTTTGGAACCTTTCCTGTAATACGTTTTCAGCATATTCGCTCAATTCTAATAATCCTTTAGTTTGACTTTGAACTGCAAGTATTATGATAAAGTCGCTGTTGGCATCTGACTTACTTACCACAGGTGGTGCATCCACATCTTGGGGCAAATTTCTTACTGCCTGACTTACTTTGTCTCTTACATCATTTGCTGCTGCTTCTAAATCTTCTGAAACATTAAATTCAACAGTAATATTGCTATTCCCATTTGAACTAGAAGAGGAAATACTTCTAATACCCGGAATACCGTTAATGGCTTTTTCAAGGGGTTCTGTAATTTGACTCTCAATAATTTCAGAGTTAGCTCCTGAATAAGAAGTTCGAACGTTAACTACTGGAGGGTCAACCGCAGGATATTCCCTTACTGCCAAAAAACTATATCCAACAATTCCAAACAATACGATGAGGATATTCATCACCGTTGCAAGAATGGGTCTCTTTAATGATAATTCAGAAATATTCATGGGATATGGCTGCTTCTTCTATTTGATAATATCACTCAACTGCTTAACAGATCTTACTTTAATTGGTTGCTTGGGTCTTACAAATAAAACACCAGTAACCACTACACTATCGCCAGGCATAAGTCCTTTTGTTACTTCTACATAGCCTGTACCTCTTAAACCAGTTTCAATGTCTACAAAAACACCTTCACCGCCTTTTACAACAATTATTTTCTTTGCTCTTGCATCGGGAATAATTGCATTGGTAGGAACCAGAATGCTATTCTTGTTTTTGCCTGCTTCTAAAAATACTTTTACAAAAGTTCCTGGAGCAATGGCATTGCCATCTAAAACTGCACGTACGCGTAAATTTCTTGTTGTAGGATTAATTTGTGGATCCGTTGCCACAATGGTTGCTCTTCTTTTTAGATTTGATTCATTCGTTTGAATTTGAACAGATCCTCCTACCCGAATCATATTGGTATAAAATTCTGGAACATTAAAATCTATTTTTACTCGATCTACTTGCTGTAATGTAGTAAGGGTTATTGCCGGTGTTACATACGCACCAGGGCTTATTTGTCTCAACCCCAAAACCCCAGTAAATGGTGCTCTAATTATTGTTTTATCTAATTGAGCCTGAGTTACCAGTAAGTCTGCTTTTAAGCTAGTCACCTGATTTAAAGCCAAGTCGTACTCAGACTGATTAATTCCATTAATGGCCAATAACTTTCTTAACCGCTCTTCGGTTTTTTGAGCCATATCTAATAACACTTTTGTTTTAGATAAATTAGCTTGTAAATCAGCGTCATTAATCCTCGCCAGAATAGCGCCCTGTGTTACTCTGCCGCCATCTGGAGCATTGAGCATGGTTAATCTACCACTAACCTCAGGATTGATATTGACTGTTTCCATTGGTATAATAGCTCCATTCACTTCCACATTATTGTCAATATTTCCTGCACCCGCAATTAATACGTCTACAATGGTAGCCGAAGGTGGTTTTGCTTTTGAATCGGTATTTTCTTTTTTCGCATCCTTGCATGAAAATAGAAGCAAGGGTAATGTTAGTAACAGACTTATTTTTTTCAAAGGAGTCAATTTTTGGAAGCTGTAAAGATAGAATTAAATACGGTCTTCTAAACCAGCATTTGCTGAATGGCGAATAGCTAAAATAATTCGGTGAAATGCCCATTAAGTGCTATCCTTTTTTTACATTCAAGTAATAAAGCCTGCCCTATGTATACACTCTCGCAAAAATATCCTCATAAAAGAGCATTTATAACAGGCGCAGCGTCTGGATTAGGAAAAGCATTTGCCTTAGAACTGGCCGAAGAAGGCTGGACCATTGGGATGGCCGATAATAATCCAAAAGCTTTGGAAGAAGTGGAGGGATTGGTAACTAAAGCAGGAGGAAAACCGCTCACTTACTTATTAGATGTTGCAGACAAAGACCAATATAAAGAAGTAGCAGAACGTTTTTTATTTGATGCCGAAGGGATTGATTTATTATTTAATAATGCAGGTGTTGGTGATGGGTCAGAATTTGAAATCTATTCTTTAGAAAATTACGAATGGATGGTAAGTATTAATCAGATGGGGGTATTGTATGGATGTTGGTATTTTATTCCAGCAATGAAAAAACAAGGTTATGGTCATATACTCAATACTGCAAGCGCAGCAGCCATCAGCTGTGCACCTACTATGGCTGGATACAATATGACAAAAGCTGCGGTTGTTGCTATTAGTGAAACATTGTACAGTGAACTCTATGATTTTGGTATTCATGTTTCTTGTATACAACCTACTTACTTTAAAACCAATATAGCGCAGTCTGTAAGAGGCGGTGCAGCTACAAAAAAAATCACTCAAACATTTTTAGAACGATCAGGCTTGGAAGCCAACGAAGTGGCTAAAGAAATATTAATAAGAGCAGGAAAACAAGAGCTTTATATTATACTACCAAAAGCAGCCAGAACCATGTGGAAGCTAAAAAGACTTGCCCCAACTTGGTTTAGATTGAAAGTAAAAGACCAGTTCATGAAAGCCATGAATAAAGCATTATCTAGAAAAAATTAATTGTATGAAATTGAATGAAGCATTTAGTTTAAAAGGAAAAGTTGCCTTAATTACAGGCGCTAGCAAAGGAATTGGGGAAGCCATTGCCAGATATTTTGCTGCCAGTGGTGCGGCGGTTGTAATCAACTCACGCAAACAAGAAGAACTAGATAAGGTAGCTGCTTCCATAGAAGAGGCAGGTGGTATATGTACTGGAATAGCAGGCAATGCGGGAGATATAGAATCATGTAAAGTACTAGTTAATAAAACAGTTGATTTATATGGAGGAATTGATATCCTTGTAAATAATGCTGCCACTAACCCTGTCTATGGTCCTGTAGTAACCTGCGAAGAATGGGCGTTTGATAAAATAATGAATGTAAATGTGAAAGCACCTTTTGAGCTTGGCAAATTAGTATACCCGATTATGAAAGAAAGAGGCGGAGGCTCGGTAATCAATATTAGTTCCATTGCAGGAATAACTCCTGACCCAGGGTTGGGTTTGTATTCTGTTTCAAAAGCTGCATTAAATATGCTTACTAAAGTAACTGCAAAGGAATGGGGAGTTGATGGAATAAGAGTGAATGCCATTTGTCCTGGTCTAATAAAAACCAAATTTTCTGAAGCACTTTGGCAAGATGAAAAATGGTTAAATCGATTTGTAAAAATGGCCCCCATTTCAAGAATGGGATCCGTAGATGAAATTGCTGCGCTGGCATTATTTTTAGCTGCCCCTGCATCTGGATATTGCACAGGTACTTTATTTACTGCGGATGGCGGTGTAACTATTTAATGATTATTATGGAAGCCATTTTTATTACCAAGCGCTTAGAAACTTTATTACCCGCCATTCGGGAATTTGTAGAAACTGAGTTAATTCCATTAGAGAGCGAACATACTACTAGGCCATTTAAAGAAACCGAAAAAATACTTTCGCAAAAACGAGTATTAGTAAAACAAAAAGGCTGGTGGAATTTACATTTACCTACTCATGAAGGTGGAATGGGATTAACCTTATGTGAGTTTGGACAAGTAAGTGAAATATTATCCTTATCCCCTTATTATGGGCAGTATACATTTAATGCGCAACCGCCTGATATTGGTAATACAGAAATGATTTCCCGCTTTGCTTCTGATGAAATAAAATCTACCTATCTACAACCATTATTAGAAGGGAAAATTCGCAGCTGTTTTTCTATGACAGAACCAGAATTGGCAGGATCTAACCCCACAAGACTTGCAACCACTGCGGTTAAAGAAGGGAACGAATATATTATTAACGGACACAAATGGTTTACTTCATCCGCCGATGGAGCTTCATTTGCAGTGGTAATGGCAATAACAAATCCGACTGCTCCACCACACGAAAGGGCGAGTATGTTTATCGTTCCTACCGATACTCCGGGCTTTGAATTTATAAGAAATATTCCCGTATTTGGTGAAGCGGGAGAAGGCTGGGCAAGCCATGCAGAAATTCGTTATAATAATTGTAGAATCCCTATTAATAATATCATTGGAACAGAGGGATCAGGATTTAAACTAGCGCAGGAACGCCTTGGACCAGGCAGAATACACCACTGTATGCGATGGGTAGGAATTGCAGAGAAAGCCTTTGACTTGATGTGCCAACGAGCTGCTACCAGAGAAATTAAAGAAGGAGAAATGTTGGGGCATCAACAATTTATACAAGGATTTATTGCAGAAAGTAGGGTTGAAATAGATGCAGCCAGATTATTGGTTTTAAGAACCGCACACAATATTGATTTATATGGTGCTGCTGCCACTCGTGATCAAATTGCAGGCATTAAATTTTTTGTAGCCAATATGGTATTAAAAGTATTAGATAGAGCCATTCAGGTTCATGGAGCAATGGGACTATCGGATGAAACCATGTTGGCCAATCTGTTTCAGCATGAACGAGGAGCAAGAATTTGGGATGGTGCAGATGAAGTTCACAAGCAAAGTTTGGCTTTGAGTATTCTGAAGAAATATGGAATGAATAGAAAAAATAAATAGTGGTATTATGGAAAAAACAGTAGCACTTTCAGAGAAAGAATCATTTGATTTAAATCAGTTAAATGATTTACTACTTTCACCTGTACCTGGTGTGACTCCAATAACTTTAATAACTCGATTTGCTGGAGGTTATTCTAATTTAACTTATCAATTAACTACATCAAATAAAAATTTTGTGATGCGAATGGCGCCGCCAGGTGCCAATATTCAATCTGCACATGATATGGGGCGAGAGTATAAAGTATTGAGTTTATTAAAACCATTTTTCAATAAAATACCCCAACCTATTCTTTATTCTACCAATACGCAAATTACAGGAACGCCATTTTATATAATGGAACAACTAGAGGGTATTATTTTAAGAGCGCATAATGCGCCTAAACTTGCCATCTCAATAACTCAATTTGAACATTGTTCAAAGCAATTAGTTGAAACATTAGCGCAGCTTCATGCTATTGATATTGAATCAACTCAATTGGTTCAACTAGGTAAACCAGAAGGATATGTAAATAGACAAGTAGAAGGTTGGATCAAAAGATATTACAACGCTGAAACGGATTTGATTGCATCAATGAATCAGGTTGCAGAATGGTTACAAAATAATCATCCTAAAGAACAAGCACCAAGCCTATTACACAATGATTTTAAATACGACAATATTATTTTCAATAACGATTTAACTGAAGTGATAGGTGTATTAGATTGGGAAATGGCTACTGTAGGGGATCCTTTAATGGATTTGGGGGCCATGCTGGCATATTGGTTTGAGCAAAATGAGGAACCTATTTTTAAACAATATAATTGTACTTGGTTGCCCGGAAATTTATCTAGATCAGATTTAATTGCTTATTATGCTTTGATAACAAAGAGAGATTTAAGCGATATCAACTATTACTATGTATTTGGATTATTTAAGAATGCTGTGATTGCACAACAAATTTATCATAGATACAAACAAGGATTTAGTAATGATGAAAGATTTGGTTCTTTATTACCTTTAATTCAATTATTGGGAGAAAAAGCATTGAAAGCTAGTCTTTAAATAATATTATTGATCTTCCCTTCTTCTATATAATCCTCCACGCCAATTGTACTTGGTAGATTTATACTCTTCATATTGTTGACCAATATAATAACCCAACTCTAGGTCGTTTAAGAGTTTTACCAATCCATAAGTAGGGCGATATCTTCGCATGAATGTATCTAATTCTGGAGATTGCAAACCAGTAATTTTTCTTACAAATAATTTAGAAAATCTACTGTTCACATATTTTTCCTCTTCCTCTTCTATTAATCTTTTTTGCAAAGTCAGTATACTTCTGTTTCGTTTTACTCGAAACATATTGATGATACCCTCTAAGTCAAATCCTACTGTAGCACCCGGATTATAATTAGGACTAGATACAACACCCAAGCTTGGTTTTTTAAAGTTGAAAACTTTAGCATAGTCTTGCCTATTCATTGCAGAGTCATAACGGTAATAGTTGTTTCGAACTTTTACTTCAGGCAAATCAAAAGATCGAACATGAATCATTACATTGAACCGCTCTAGGTTACTAATGGTATCTACCGGGTATTTCATGGTAGATTTTCCTATTAAAGAAAACCAAATAGAATCGGTTTTTAATACGGTTAAAATATAATAACCAGTTGAATCGGTGATAGTACCCCTTCCCGAAGTACTTTGAACGGCTACAGCCTCCAACGGTCTTCTTGCGGAAATATCGTACACATTACCACTCACCGTTGTATACTGCGCTTGAGCATCAGTAGTAAAAACAGTTAAAAGCAGTAGTATTAAAAATCCAAGTATTCCTGAAAGATGCCTCAATTGCCGTTGATTAATATGTAATATTAATTCAGCTAGGGCAGAGTACCATATATCGAAAGGGAATTAACGAGTTTTTTACAGTTTAGAATTTCTTATCCAAGATATAGGGAAGCATTGAGCGCCAAGTTGGCCAATCATGGTGAATATCTGGGCCCCAAACGTCTAAATCATACCAAATTCCTTTCGTGTATAGTATACCGGCAAATTTTTTAGCCGCATCTGGGTCTTCAAAATTGCCACTTCCTGTATAGATATGAATATGATGACTGGCTTTTATTTTGTCTAAATACCAATTATCGTTTAAGCTAGGTATATAGTGCACTGGGCTATTATAAAATACTTGATCATCCCAAAACCCTTTTGTGTATTCAGTTAAATCATACACTCCACTCATACTAATGGCGCCATTAATAATATCGGGTCTTTTCATGAATAAGTTCATTGCATGAAGCGCTCCAAAAGAAGCACCGCAAGTATAAATCATTGTTTCATCACTCGTGCAATTACGAATGAAAGGGACCACTTCATTAAATACATACTCATTAAACTGGTTATGTCTAATGGCTTTATGCTCGGGAAGCATCTGATTATTCATCCAGCTTTCCTTGTTCATACTATCGATACTAAAAACCCTGCATTTACCCGAATTAATAAATGGGGCTATGGCATCTATCAACTGAAAACGCTCATATTCCAAATAGTCTGCTGCTGCAGTAGGAATCAATAAAATAGCAAATCCAAAATGTCCATATGATGCAATTGGCATCTCTTTGTTTAAGGCCGGACTATACCATGAAGTTATTTCTCTATCCATATTAATTGATGCAACGCTGTTTAATTTCTTTCCAAAGATCTTTATAACACTGGGCAGCAAAACTACTTGCAGCAAATGTTTCTAAAGGTGATTCGTGAACACCCATTTTTTCTACATCACTTAAATAGGGTATATAACTTTTAAAGAAGAGTTTGTCTTTATAAAATTCATTAATGACTTCATGATGGAGATTTTTTCGATGGTCTACCATACTAAAGAAGCATTTTAATTTTGATGAGTCTAACTCATTTTCTTTAAAATAATTCAATACAGATTCAAAAGAACGAATAGACAATGTAGTAGGTATATTAGGCATAAGTATCCAATCAACTCCAGCAAAAACAGCATCATGCAAAACAGAAATTCCAGGAGGACAATCTAAAAAAACGATATCATATTCGTTTTTAATGGTCGAAAGTATCGAAGAAATTTTTTTCTTGCTTTGCTTCATTTCGTTCAATAAAATATCTGCATGCCTTGCAGAAAGATCTGCGGGAATGATGTCTAGGTTTTCGTAGGCGGATGGTTGAATGGCAGTTGCCAAATCCATTTCCCCAGTTAATATTTTTTTTGCTTCATTTTTCACACTAGCAATAGCCCCTAAATAAAAAGAAGAAGACCCCTGTGGATCTAAATCCCATATCAGAGTTTTGTACCCTTGTTTTGCACTTAAGTACGCAAGGTTTATTGTAGCTGCAGTTTTTCCTACCCCTCCTTTTAAATTGTATAAAGCAATGGTTACCATGAGCAAGGTTTATGATGTAAAGGAAGATACTAAAATTAGGCAATTGCACCTAAAATTAAACAGCTAATTACAATAAAAGGAGCGGGCAATTTATTTAATCGAAGTACTAAAAATGTAGCAATTACTATTGCCAGGTCCCAAAGAATGGACCAGTTTTGAATCCATAAATCTGGCAAAATATGGTCGTTCAATAAATAGACTACTGCACCTGCCATAATACCTACCACCGAAGCCCTAATTCCTTCTAAAGACCTGAATATCACTGCATATTTCTTTAGATTATGCCATACAGGAAAAAAGAACAAAACCAATAAAGCACTGGGTAAAAAGATCGCAATAACACCAATGGCACACCCAATCAGCTGTTTACTTAATCCTTGATCTTTCAATACCATACCTCCAGTAAATGCACCAATTGAAAATACAGGCCCTGGAATAGCTCTTACTATTCCAGATCCGGTTAAAAAGTCTTCACGATTAATTTTAAGTACATCTCTTTTATTTTCTAAGATGCGCTTAGATTGAGGTCTTGTTACATATTGTTCATACATCAACGGCATCAATACATCGGCCCCACCAAAAACCAAACTACCAAAACGATAATTGTTCTCAAAGAGGTTATATACTTTTCTGTTTTCCCAGTTTTGCTTTGTAGCTGTTTCAGATAAATAGCCCGTAACACCAAAGAGAACTAAAAAAATCAACAAATTTCCCCATTTGACCTGCTTGGGAGGAACTCCCTTTTGCGGAATTCGCTTATCACTAAAGTTGGTAGCAATGCCCGCACAAACTATCAAAATGGGAAAGACCCATGGTGTTTTAAAAGCAAAAAAAGTAGCAATGGTAGCAATGAATAGAATTATCCAAGTAATGGTATTATGAATAGCAACTTTAAATGTTCGTAAAGTAGAATAAGCAATAAAACCAATGGCCATGGGTTGTATAAATCTAAAAATGGCTGCTGGATGAGCTATTTTATCATAATAATCTAATAAAAATGATAGGCCAGACATTAAAATAGACGCGGGAATAATCCAAATCAATAGCGTAAAAATGGCCAATGGAATACCGCCTCGTTTATAACCAATTAATGTTAAAACCTGGGTTGAAGAAGCTCCTGGAAGCATCTGGCAAAAGCCATTATAATCTAGTAACTCTTCTTCAGAAACATCTTTACGTTGCTGTACAAATGTTTTGATCATCATACCCAAATGACCTTGAGGACCGCCAAAAGCAGTAATACTGTGTATGAACACAGCTTTCATAAAGGGGATATGTCTTAACAAATTCAAGTATCATTATTTCTTTAGCCCTATTTCTCTTAATCGCTCATCTAAGTATTCCCCTGCAGTTGCATCTGGGTATGCTTTTGGATTATTTTCATTGATACAGCTTTCTAAACAAGCTAAACTCATCTCACTTCTCGGGTGCAAAAAGAAGGGCATAGAAAAACGGCTGGTATGCCATAATTCTCTGGCAGGATTCACTACTCGGTGTGTAGTACTCCTCAATTTATTATTGGTTAACCGTTGCAACATGTCTCCAACATTCACCACAATTTGTTCTGGTAATGAAGTAACATTTACCCAATCACCCTGTTTGGTTAAAATTTGTAAGCCATCTGCAGAAGCCCCAACCAACAAAGTAATTAAATTAATGTCTTCATGCTGTTCTGCTCTTATTGCAGATTTTGGTTCATGGGTAATTGGTGGATAATGTATGCATCTCAGTATAGAATTTCCATTATGCACATATTGATCAAAATAATGTTCATCTAAACCTAAATACAATGCAATTGCTTGCAATAATGCTTTACCACTTTTTTCAAAATTTCTATACGCACTAAATAAAGTTTCATTTAATGGAGCAATTTCAGCCACTTGAACATTATCAGGATATTCTGATTTTATGGCATCATGGTCTTCAACTGTTTGACCATATTGAAAAAACTCTTTTAAATCTGGAGCATCGCTTCCTTTAGCGTGTTCTTTTCCAAAACTAGTATAACCACGTTGGCCAGCTAATCCAGGAATTTCATATTCTTTTTTCTTTTCTAAAGGGAGTGCAAAAAATTGTTGTACATATTCATATTGGTTGGCAATTAATTCGTCTGGAACTCCATGATTTTTGACCGCTACAAATCCTACTTCTTCATAAGCCTTTCCAAGACTTTGTACAAATGCAGCTTTTTGTTCAGGTGTTCCATGAGTAAATTCAGCTAAATCAACAACTGGTATGGCCATAACAATAATTTTTACGAAAATACAGCAAAATCAATAACTGTAGGTTATAGGCAGCAAATCACAAAAAAGCTGGACCTTTAATATATGAAACAAAGGATGAATTTTTTATTATCGCTAATGGTTTTAGCAATTGCCTGCGGGGTGCCCTATAAACAAATGGAAAAAAATTATGAACGTAGAGATCATATTAACACTCCCGATTACAGTGACTTACATTATTGGGCAGCACATCCGTATAAGAAAGATCCTGCAGACAGTGTACCTAAACCATTAAGAGCTAATTACCAACAAGATAGTTCTGTAGATGTTTTTTTTATTCATCCCACAACCTATACAGATGATCAATTACCTTTTGGCTATAATGCACCAATTAACAATATTGAATTAAACACCAAAACAGACTATACTACCATATTATTTCAAGCAAGTATATTTAATGAAGTGGGCCGGGTTTTTGCTCCGAGGTATCGTCAAGCCAACTTACAGGCATACTTTCCCAAAAATGCAATAGACAGTTCAGCTGCAATAGCTGCTTTTGAATTGGCATACGCAGATATCAAATCAGCCTTTGAGTACTTTTTAAATAATCATCATTCGGGTAAACCAATTGTAGTTGCAGCACATAGCCAGGGAACCACACATGGTAAAAGATTACTAAAAGAATTTTTTGACAATAAGCTTCTCCAAAATAAATTGGTAGCAGCATATTTAATTGGGCTCCCAGTTGCTGAAAACGAATACAGTCAAATTAAAGCCTGTGTAACTCCAGACCAAACAGGATGTATAGTAAGTTGGCGTACTTATAGAGAAGGCTATACTCCCCCCTTAATTTTAGAAGAAAAATATAAAGCAATTGTAACCAACCCACTTGCTTGGAATGAAGCAATGCTTGTTTCCGACAGAAGCTTAAATAAAGGTGGGGTATTATTAAAGTTTAATAAAATTGCCCCTGCCGTTGCTGCTGCAAAAGTTGAAGGCAATGTATTATGGACGCCAAAGCCGAAATTTTTTGGAAATATTTTTTATACTACCAATAACTATCATGTAGCAGACTTAAATCTGTATTACTTAAACATCAGAGAGAATGTAGCCAATAGAGTTAAAATGTATTTCAACAAAAAGCATTAATTCCCATAAACACTTAAGAATTTAATTCGCATAATTTTTAGCTGCTCCCAGTTAAAATCAAATTCCGCCAATTCTTCTCGTGCAACATCCAATGAGGAGGTTTCACAGCTTTTAAAATATTCTAGTATTTCTTCTTGCTCATCTTCACCCAACCATTCATCAATTGCATAATCTAAATTGAGTCTTGTTCCACTTGCGGCAATGGTTTCCATTTCTTCTAACAAACGATCTAGTTTAAGGTCCTTGTTTTTAGCAATGGTTTCTAATGGTATTTTTTTGTCTACGTTTTGAATGATATAAATTTTATTACTGGCGGCATTAGCCACACTGCGCATCACAAAATCATCTGGCTTTTCTATATCGTTCTCTGCAACATAACTAGCAATTAAATCAACAAAGGGTTTACCGTATTTAAGCGCCTTCCCCTTGCTTACCCCTTGACACTTGCTCATTTCGTCTAAAGTGGTGGGATATAAAGTGGCCATATCTTGTAAAGAACTCTCTAAGAAAATGACAAAAGGAGGAAGACTTTTTTTCTTAGCCTCTTTTTGTCTGAGCTCTTTCAACATTACAAATAATTTTTCATCAGCAGCAGCGCCTGTTTGAGCCGCACCTTCACCCTCTTCATCATCGGCATTGGCGTCTTCAAATAAGTTATTCAAGACCATTTTAAACGAAGTTGGCTTCTTTAAAAATTTCTGCCCCTTATCGCTAGATTTAATTAATCCATATTCTTCTATATCCTTAATTAACAAATTCTCCAAAAGCATTTGTCTAATCAAGCTATTCCACAGATGCGGTTCTTTATCTTTTCCAATTCCAAATACAGGAGAAGCATCATGGCGGAACATACTAATTTGAGGAGTTAGTTTGCCCAATAATACATTCACTACATAATCAGTTACAAATCTTCCGTCTAAAGCATTCACCACTTTAAGTACTTTAACTACCTCTTCCTTCGCTTCAAATTTTTCTTTAGGATTTTTACAGTTATCGCAAAGTCCGCAATTTTCTGTTTCGGTATCTTCTCCAAAATAATGCAATAAGATTTTTCGTCTACATACAGCGCTCTCAGAATAGGCAACCATTTCATCAATTAACTGCGCACCTACTTCACGCTCACTCAAAGGTTTATCGCGCATCAAATGCTCTAACTTTGAAACATCTTTATGAGAATAATACAACACACAGATTCCTTCTAAACCATCTCTTCCAGCTCTACCAGTTTCTTGATAATAATTTTCAATTGATTTTGGAATATTAAAATGAATTACAAAACGGATATCCGGTTTATCAATGCCCATTCCAAATGCGATAGTTGCAACAATTACTTGAACGTCTTCATTTAAAAACTGGTCCTGCCTATCAGCCCTTAATTTTTGATCTAGGCCAGCATGGTATGCTACCGCTTTTATTTTATTAGCCACTAATAACTCTGCCAACTCTTCAGTGGTTTTTCTATTAAGGGTATAAATAATACCGCTCTTACCCTTATGTTGGCTAATAAACTTTACAATACTTTTTACCGTTTGATCCTTTTGAATTTTTGGTAAAATTTCATAGAAAAGATTGGTTCTATTAAAAGAAGAGATAAAAATATTTGCTTCCCTTAACCCTAAATTTTTAACAATATCACTCTGTACTTTAGGAGTTGCGGTAGCGGTTAATGCAATTACAGGAATATCAGGGTTAATAATATCCATCATTTCTCTTAACCTACGATACTCTGGCCTGAAATCGTGTCCCCATTCCGAAATACAATGCGCCTCATCCACAGCAAAGAAAGAAATTTTGAGATCACTAAAATATTCTAAGTTTTCTTGTTTTGTCAGGGTTTCAGGCGCTACATAAAGAAGTTTGGTTTTGCCACTGTTTAAATCGTCTTTAACCGCTTTAATTTGTCCTTTGTTTAAAGAAGAATTTAAAAAATGGGCAACTTCATCATTTTCACTATAGCCACGTATTAAGTCTACTTGGTTTTTCATTAAAGCAATTAACGGAGAAACGATAATAGCACAACCCTCCAATATTAATGCAGGCAATTGATAACATAAGCTTTTACCTCCACCGGTTGGCATAATTACAAAAGTGTCTTTACCGTCTAATAAACTATTGATGGCAGACTCTTGTGTTCCTTTGAACTCTTTGAATCCAAAATATTGTTCTAAAGCAGAATGAATAGGATATTGATGAGTTGCTTCAGATTTAACCGATACAGCTTTTTTAACTGCAGTTTTTTTAGTGACGGTTTTTGACGGAGCTTTTGGGGTACTGGTTGCCATTGGGGGTATACTATTTTCTATATCTAGAACAGTTGATACTAGTAAAAGTTAAACAATTTTTGTCATTTTTCCCTTGATATTTCAACATATTTGACAAAATCAGGGCATTTTTGCAAAAGGGGAGCGAAGTTAATGAATACCTAATGCATTATCGCTGCTAAGCTGTTAAAGTTTACCTTTGTTAAGCATGAATAATAATATACAAGCACTAGCACAACTAACTATTGAAACAGAAGCTGCAGCCGTGATAGGCTTGAAAGCTTTTATTAATAATGACTTTGAGAAAATCATCCAAGCAATACATGAAGCAAAGGGCAGACTAATTGTTAGTGGTATAGGCAAAAGCGCCATTGTTGCCCAAAAAATAGTTGCAACACTTAATTCCACGGGCACTCCTTCTTTATTTATGCATGCCGCTGATGCAATTCATGGAGATTTAGGGATGATCACATCTGACGATATTGTGATGTTGATTAGCAAAAGTGGCGAAAGTCCTGAAATAAAAGTCTTAATTCCATTAATTAACAATTTTGGGAACTTATTAATTGGAATGGTTGGAAATACAGAAAGCTTTTTGGCCAAACAAGCCAATTTAGTGTTGAATACCACTGTTGAAAAAGAAGCATGCCCCAATAATTTAGCACCTACCAGCAGCACCACGGCACAAATGGTGATGGGAGATGTATTAGCGGTTTGTTTGATGAAATTGAATCAATTCAATAATAAAGATTTTGCAAAATTTCATCCAGGAGGCAATCTCGGGAAAAGACTTTATTTACGGGTAGCCGACTTAGCAGCTGCAAACGAGCAACCATGGGTGCTCTCAAGTGCTACTTTAAAGCAAGTGATAGTAGAAATCACCAAAAACAGAATGGGCGTTACTGCAGTAGTTGATGAAAATCAACAATTAATTGGAATTATTACAGACGGAGACCTGAGAAGAATGCTTGAAAAAACAAGTGATATTAGTACTATTTGTGCAGCTGATATATTATCAACTAATCCGATTACTGTTCAGCCAGAAGCATTGGCAGTTGAAGCGCTGGAATTGTTAAAAAAACATGATATCAGTCAACTCATTGTTGCCGAAAATGGCATTTACAAAGGCATCATACATATTCACGATTTAATTAGGGAGGGAATTGTTTAAAATAAGCAATAAGTTTACCTTGACTACGTTTTCTATGCTTGTAACAGCGTATTAATTTTCATCTAGATTTTAAAGACATTCAAATGAATCAACACCATTATGTAGCCATTATGGCCGGGGGGATTGGAAGCCGTTTTTGGCCACAGAGCAGAGCGAGTTATCCAAAGCAGTTCTTAGATATTTTAAATACTGGAAAGTCCTTAATTAGATGGACCTATGAGCGTTATGCAGCTTTTATTCCCAATGAAAATATTTTCATAGTAACATCTGATGAATATGTTTCGATTGTACAAGAGCAACTTCCAGAATTAAACCCTGCCAATATTCTTGCAGAACCAAGTAGAAAAAATACTGCACCTTGTGTAGCATATATTTCATATAAATTACTACAAAAAGATCCTGAAGCTTCTTTAATTGTAGCTCCTAGCGATCATATGATTCTGGATAATGAAAATTTCAGAAAGATTACTTTACAGGCTTTAGATTTTGTATCGCATATTAAGTCATTGGTTACTTTAGGAATTAAACCCACTCATCCAAACACAGGCTATGGATATATTCAGCATGAACCCATGCAGGTAGCTGATGGAATTTATAAAGTAAAGACCTTTACTGAAAAGCCTAATCTTGAATTAGCAAAGACCTTCTTGGCCAGTGGAGACTTCCTATGGAATGCGGGTATTTTTGTTTGGCAAGTAAAAAATGTAATGAAGGCCTTTGAACTTTATCAGCCAGAAATGTATGAATTGTTCGATGCAGAAAAGGCAAACTTCAATACCCCAGCAGAAAAAGATGCTATTAATAGAATTTATCCGCTTTGTACCAATGTTTCCATAGACTTTGCTATCATGGAAAAAGCAGACAATGTATATGTAATCCCTTCTTCATTTGGTTGGAGTGATTTAGGTACATGGAATAGTGCTTATGATAATCTAGAAAAAGATTATTTAGGAAATGCTGTTGCATCAGAAAATGTAATTGTTATTGATGCAACTAAGTGTATGGTTTCTGCACCCAAAGAGAAGCTATTGCTATTGCAAGGATTAGACGACTTTATAGTAGTAGATACTCCTGATGTATTGATGATTTGTAAAAAAGAAAAAGAGCAAGCCATTAAAGAATATGTTGCAGAAGTAAAACGTAATAAAGGCGACCAATACTTATAAACAGTTGTTAGCTTTAAAATTAAATGGGGATGGCTTGCCATCCCTTTTTATTTATGATTACATTTGAGAAGAACATTTAAACACTGAACGATGGCAATACGAACAGTTATTACAGGAACAGGCAGCTATATTCCTCCACATATTAAAACAAACAAAGATTTTGCAGCCCAAGATTTTTATGGAGAAGATCATGTTAAAATAACTACTGCATCAGCTGAAATTGTAGAGAAATTTAAAGACATAACTGGAATTGAAGAGCGTAGATATGCAGGTAATGAATTTACTGCATGCGATATGGGTGCCATAGCTGCTAAACATGCTATAGAAGATGCTGGAATAGATCATGAAAGCATTGATCAGATTATAGTTGCGCACAACTTTGGTAATGTTTTAAAAAATACGATTCAATCGGATGCTGTTCCTTCATTGGCATCTCATATTAAACATGCATTAGGAATTATCAACCCCAACTGTGTTGCCTACGATGTTTTGTTTGGTTGCCCAGGATGGATTTTGGGCGTTACACAAGCAGATGCATTTATAAAAGCAGGCTTGGCAAAAAGGTGTTTGGTAATAGGAACTGAAACACTTAGCAGAGTGATTGACCATTATGATAGAGACAGCATGATATTTAGTGATGGTGCAGGTGCTACTATTATTGAAGCAGTAGAAGGAGATGAAACCAACTCGGGTATTATTGCTAGTAGTATGCAAAGTCATTGCAATGATGAATTGAAATATATTACCATGGGTAAGTCTTATTTACCCAATGCAGACCCGGCTGTCAGATATATAAAAATGAAGGGCAGAAAAGTATACGAATATGCAATAAAAAATGTGCCGCTTGCAATGAAAGCCTGTTTAGAAAAAAGTGGTGTAGAAGTAACTGAAGTAAAAAAGTTTTTCTTACACCAAGCCAATGAAAAAATGGATGAAGGTTTTATTAAAGCACTCTTTAAATTGTATGGTATAAAAGATGTTCCAAAAGACATCATGCCAATGAGCATACATAAATTGGGTAATAGTTCAGTTGCCACCATTCCAACACTATATGATTTAGTAAAAAGAGGGGAACTCAGCAATCACGAATTAGAACCCAGAGATATTGTAATGTTTGCCTCAGTAGGAGCTGGAATGAATATTAACGCCATCTGTTATAGGGTATAAAAAAGGCCACATACCTTTCGGACTGTGACCTTAAAATTAACTACCCCCCGATAGCTAATTGGTGCAAATTTAGCGCAATAGCCCTCTCCAAACAACTGTGTGATTACTCAGTTTTTAGTATATTGAGGTATGAACAAATCCAATAAGCCGTCTGAAATAGATCCTTCTATTGTAACCGACTTGCCTGCTAACCCTGAAAGCAGTTCATATAAACAGTATAAAAGAAGTTTGCTCCGTTTTCCAGATGAAGCCGTATATATTTATTCGTTCAAAGATAAAAAGCTAATTTATGCTGACGGATGGGAAGAAACATTGGGATTTAAAGACGATGAAATTACCCTTCAAACCATAATTAAACAGACCGATCCTAGCTATGCAGCATTTTCCCATGAAATCAATGCTAAAACAATTGATTTCATTTTAAGCAGAAAAACGGGTATAAAAAACTATAGCTTTTCTGTTGAACTAAAGAAAATTCATAAAAATGGAACAATGGTTCCAATGGAAGTAAAAATTGGCATTCTAACTGTTGATGAAAACGGCTTAGTAAACGATATAATTGGCCGATTCAGGGTAAACAGAAATCTACATTTTGGTATAGTGATGCGCTATGACGTACAAGGTCCAGACAAGGAAGAATTTGAGAAAGTAATTAATAAAGCTGTACAAAAGTTTTTAACCATTTCTGGTAAAGAAAAAGAGGCAATCGTATATGTTGCCAAGGGATACTCCTTTAAAGAAATAGCCGATATTTTAGGCGTTTCTGCTTCTGCAATTGAAAAGAGAATACAGCCTTTATACAAACGATTCAATGTAAAAAATCTTACACACTTAGTAAGTTTTGCCTACGAGAATCATATACTTCCTTAATTAATATCCTCTAACATTTTTACCACTTAAGTAATTCAAGAAAGCTTTATTCACCACTTTATTTCCGCCAGGTGTAGGATAATTTCCTGTGAAATACCAATCACCTGTATTCGTAGGACAGCACTCATGTAAGTCTTCAATGGTTTGATAAATTACTTCTACAGGTACTTTTACTCCTTCAGGCGTAATTAACTGTGCAATTTTATCTGAAATTTCCAGTGTAGTAAATGGCTTATATATTTGACGAACCACATTCTCTGTATGCAATTCATTGCTATTTTCAAGGGCAATAATCTGGTCGCGAACCTGATCAAGCACCTCTTCCATATTGCGCTCTTTCAATAAAGCAATAGCTGCTCTAAAAGCAATAAAGTCTCCTAGTTTACTCATATCAATCCCATAACAATCTGGATATCGTATTTGAGGAGCAGAAGAAACAACAATTATTTTTTTAGGACTTAATCTTGAAAGCATTCTGATAATACTTTCTTTTAAAGTGGTTCCTCTTACAATGCTATCATCTATTACCACTAAAGTATCTTCATTATTCCGAACAGTGCCATAAGTGATATCGTACACGTGTTGCACCATTTCATTTCTGTTGGCATCTTCTGTAATAAAAGTTCTTAGCTTAACATCTTTGATCGCAATTTTTTCTTGGCGAATTTTACGATTCACCATTTCTTCTAATTTATCGGGCGTGAAATCATTGCCCCAACTCAAAATACGTTCAACTTTAATTTTATTGAGGTATTCTTCCATGCCTTTCACCAAGCCATAAAAAGCAACTTCAGCAGTGTTAGGAATATAAGAGAAAATGGTATTTTTTAAATCGTAAGCAATGCGTTCTAAAACCGTTTCACTTAAATGATGACCCAATGCAATTCTTTCTCTATAAATTTTTTCATCGCTTCCTCTAGAAAAATAAATACGTTCGAAAGAGCAGGCTCTTCTTTCTTTAGGCTCTAATATTTTTTCTATTCGATAGTTCCCTAAATCATCCACAATTAAAGCTGTACCAGGCATTAATTCTTGTACTTCATTTTCACCCACATTGAAAGTGGTTCTAATGGCCGCTCTTTCACTTGCAGCAACAATAACTTCATCATTAATATAATAATAGGCAGGTCTAATTCCATGTGCATCACGCATAATAAAACTATGACCATTCCCTAACAAGCCACCAATCGTATATCCACCATCAAAAATGGGAGTTGCGTTTTTTAATACATTCGTAATATTGGCATTATTGGGATTAGCTTCATCTTCTTTTACCAAATAATGGTGTACCACTTCCATCATGGCAGCTAAATCACTCTGCTTTTGGAAGTCGCCTGGATTTACCCCAATTTGCTCAAATAATTCATCGGTATTAACCAGATTAAAATTACCTGCTAACGCAAGATTTTTACCTGGCATCAAGTCTCTCTTAATAAAGGGATGACAAAATTCTACATTGTTTTTTCCTTGGGTTCCATAACGAAGATGGCCTAATAATAACTCACCTAAAAAGGGAAGATGCCCTTTCATTAAACCCGGATGTTGCTTAATATCGGGTTGATATTTCTCCAACTCTTGTATTTCTTGCCCTATTTTAAAAAATAAATCGGCAATAGGTTGAGGGGCATTACTGCGCATTCTATGCAAGTAAGGATTGCCCGGTTCAATATTCAACTTTACCATTGCCAATCCTGCGCCATCCTGGCCACGGTTATGCTGCTTTTCCATTAAAAGGTACAGCTTATTTAAGCCGTAAGTTACCGTTCCATGTTTTTGGAGGTAATAAGAGAAGGGCTTGCGTAAACGAATGTAAGCCAGGCCACATTCGTGTTTTATTTCATCGCTCATGGTGCTATATAAAAAGGAATGGCGAAGTTACAACTCCGCCACCCTTTTAAAAATTAATTATATACAGTCCGTTTTTCGGCAACTGATTCTGGCTGAAGATTACCCGCTAACCATAAAAATTCTTTACTAAAATTATCTATAGCAGGTTTGAAACTTTCATCGATCAAATTGCCTGAAGCGTCGAATTTCTTATCTAAATGAGGAATAATCAGCATATGAGGAGAAGCAATTCCAAAAATTCCTGGTACCAACAATAACATTTGCTGAGAAGCACGCATACCACCCATAGCACCTACAGACGCTGTTACTATTCCAAAAGCCTTTCTAGACTGTTTAGGAAAATGGTCTAATAAGTTTTGTAAGGCGGGAGCATAGCTGCCGTTGTATTCTGGAGTTACTAAAATAAAGGCATTAGCAGCAAACATCCTTTTAGCCAAGGGCTTGTAAAGATCAGGAGCTTGTTCAACAGAAGAAAATACGGTTTGCAAAAGAGGTAGATTCCACTCTCTAACATCTATAATTCCTACCATATGATCGGTATGCTCACGTAAATATTGTTGTAAATGCAACGCAACTCTGTACGTAACACTGTCTTTTCTAGGACTTCCGGTTATTATTTCAATCTGCATATACTTATAACGATTTTTCTGCCATTGGGTTCAAACAAGACTAATTAAGCTTGTTTTACCATTTGAACAGCCATATTTAACTTGATTTCATCACTTACTACTACGCCACCCGCTTCTGTAACAGCACTCCAGGTTAAACCAAATTCACTGCGATTAATTTTTCCAGTGATTTCGAAACCAGCTTTATCTTGGCCATAAAAGTCAGTCATTCTTCCTCCAAAATCAACTCCTAATTCCACAGATTTAGTAGTACCCTTAATGGTTAAATCGCCTTTAAGTGCATATTCAGAACCAGATTTGTGGGTAAATGAAGTAGATACAAAGCTTAATGTAGGATAAGTAGCAGCGGCAAAAAAGTCATCACTTTTAAGGTGCGTATCTCTTTGTTCGTTGTTGGTAGAAATGCTGTCAATTGCAGCTTCAAAGTTAATTTTAGCATCGCTAAAATCTTCTGCTTCTGCTACTAGTGTAGCATCAAATTGTTGAAAGCTACCAGTTACGTTGGTAATCATTAAGTGTTTCACTTTAAAAGTGATTTCACTGTGCATTGGGTCAATTTTAAAAGTTGCCATCTTGTTTTAATTTTTATTTGTTGAAAAATGTTTTGAAAATATTTTTACTGAAACACACTGTTATTCATAAGTTGATGGTGTTTATTCCTCTATCAGAACTCCCATCTTACCCATTTGATAATCTCTAAAAGCTTCTAATAATTGGGTTTGATTATTCATTACAAAAGGGCCATGAGATACTACGGGTTCATTTAAAGGTTCCCCTGTTCCCATCAATAAAATACTGTCTGCTGCTGCAGTTATTTGAACACCTTCTCCATCTTTATTAAAAGATGCCATATAAAATGCAGGCAATTCTTCTTTCTCATTAATAAGAACAGTTCCCTCCAATGCATAAATAAATGCATTATGCGAAGCCGCAAATGGAATAAAGTAAGTACCGCCTTTTTTCATACGAATAGTGAACATATTGATTGGTGTTTGAGGAACAATCGAACCCTTCACCCCATTCAGCTCACCAGCTACTACCTGAATATTGGTTAATCCATCTTCATCATTCACTACAGGCGTATCCTCTTTAGTAACAGGTATATATGCTGGTGCATCCATCTTATTGGCAGCAGGTGTATTGATCCATAGTTGAATCAATTCCTGTGTTCCACCTAGTGCATGAATATCTTCAGGTGGTCTTTCACTGTGAATTACCCCCATACCCGCATTCATCCACTGAGTTCCTCCTTCATATACAATATGACTATTTCCTCTGCTATCGCGATGATGCACACCGCCTTTGAAAATAAAAGTAACAGGAGAAAAACCACGATGCGGATGAGGACCAACGCCCGCATTTTTCACATCTACATTTTCAGCTACTTTAATATTGGCATGATGCAACAATAAAAAGGGGTCTAACATATCTGCTTTAGAGGAAGGCAGCGCCTGACGAATAGGGAATCCGCCCATATCCATTGGCTGCCCGTATGCTATTGTTTCGATGGTTCTTCTTTTCATATTAATCGGCATTTATATTCATAGGAACTTCAATCAATAAAATCTCTGTATTGGTATTTGCTTCAATACTAAGTTTGTCAGTTTCTGTAATACCCAATCCATCTCGCTCATTCAATGCCACGCCATTGATGGTTGCATCGCCTCCAATTACAAATACATAAACACCATTCTCTGAATTTTTTAATTTGTATTCAGCTATTTTACCTGCATCAAAATTGGCCAATGAAAACCAGGCATCTTGGTTAATCCAAACAGCATCTTTGTTGTCAGGTGCCACTACCGTTAAAATCTGGTTGGTCCTATCTGCAGGCTTAAAAGATTTTTGCTCATATCTTGGTGTGATATTTAATTCTTTAGGCATTACCCATATTTGCAAAAATTTTACTTGCTGGTCTTTATTGGCGTTCATTTCACTATGCGCAATGCCACTACCTGCACTCATGATTTGTACATCGTGTTGACGAATAATTTCATTTCTACCAGTACTGTCCTGATGATGTAAATCACCAGATAAAGGAATAGATACAATTTCCATATTATCATGGGGATGTTTGCCAAAACCCATACCTGCTGCAACTGTATCATCATTCAAAACCCTTAGAGCACCAAAATGCATTCTCTCCGGATTATAGTAATGGCCAAAACTAAAACTATGAAAGCTGTTTAACCAGCCAAAGCTGTTATGACCTCTCGTGTTTGCTTTGTGTAATACTGTTTTCATGATTATTTATTTAAGTGTATATACATCTATTTTTCTAAAAAAATTATACTTCCGTTCCCCTTAAGCGTTCCAGCAATACATTTAATTGCTCCGCCTCCTTGTTTTCCATTTTAACCATTTCATCCATGAGTTGGTTCACACTTTCAGTTGAAGCAGCAAGAACTGCTAATCCCGCTTGGGTTAAGGTAGTTACCGTTTCTCTTTTGTCTGTAGGGGAATCGGCTCTTTTAACCAACTTCTTAATAACCAAACGATCAATAATTCTTGGAACATTTGAACTTTTTTCAATCATCCTACAGCTGATATCCTTTACACACAGCTGCTCAGGATACTTCCCTTTTAAAATTCTCAACACATTGTATTGCTCGTGCGTTAACCCAAACTCTTTTAAAACCTTACTCATTTGTGTCTTCAACCACCAAGCAGTATACAAAATATTCAAACTTGCTTTATGCATTTCGTTTTTGAATTTAGTGCTTTGTATGGCTTGTTCTAATTTCACAATGCAAATATACATGTATGTACATGTATTTTCCAAATATATTTTTCAAGCTTTTAAAATTGGGCATAAAAAAACCATTAAGATCAGCATCTGCTTTTCTTAATGGTTGATTATCAATGTTTTATGAAATTACTGCTTTTTACCCTCCAACTATTGCTTTCTTCCCTCTGCAGCACTCATAGCAGCTTGCTTCCATTGTGCCAGTTCCGTACACTTAGTGAATTCGTTATCAATCAAAATATAATACGTAGGAATATGCTCTTTAAACCACTTTTCTAATGTTGTGGTCTTTTTTTCTTCCAATGCACGTTGAGCAACTCTGTTATAGTCGTCTTTTAAATTTTCACGATGTGGATCTTTTTTAGATTTATAGTAAATCAATCTTGCCACTTTTCTACCTCTTTCATCTTGATAAATTTGAGGTGAAGAAATATCACCTGGTTTCATATCACTAATAGGCTTAATCATGTCTTTATCTAACATGTCTAAAGAAATAAAAGTAGACCCGTCTCTACCTACTAAAGAGCCAGCGCTAAACTTACTATTATCATCATCAGAATATTTATTAACTGCTTCAGCAAAATTAATTTTACCAGCCTTGATTTGATTTCTAAGTGAATCTAATTTATCAGTGGTTTCTTTAATTTCATCTTCGGTGATTGGAGGAATTCTGAGTATATGCCTTACTATAGCTTCATCCCCAGAACGACTGATCATCATGATAATATGCAATCCAAACTTAGATTTGATTACAGGAGAAATTTGTCCTTCTTTTAATCTAAAAGCGCCTGCTAAAAAAGCTGGATCCCAAAATTTATCATTTCGATTCAATGTGTACTGACCACCATTTTCTTTAACAGCTGGATCTTCAGAGTAATTTTTTGCTAATTGCTCAAACTTCTTTGGACCTTGGGTTTCAGCCTGTTTTTTATAATCGTATAATTGCTTTGCAACATATTCCTCTACGTCTTTATTCGCTTTCGGAATCATTACAATTTGGCTTACTTCAATTTCACTTTCATAAAAAGGCAAACTGTCTTGCGGAGTTTTGCTGTAATATAATTTCACTTCAGTTGGAGTGATTTTGATATTGTCAACAATCTTACGTTGCATTTGATCAGCTAATTTTTGCTCACGAAAAGCTTCTCTAAAATCATCTTTTAATTGGTAAACGGTTTTACCAGCAATCTCTTCTAGAATATCTTTTGATCCGTATTGTTGAATGGTTTGTCTAATACGATTGTCTAATTCTGCTTCAATTTCATCATCTTCTACATTCAAGGAATCCTTTTGTGCTTGTAACAATAAAGCCTTACGAATTAATTGACTTTCTAAAACCTGACACTCATTCGGCAACACCACATTTTCTTGGCCTTGCGTTTGACGCTTGGCATCAGCAATGGTATTAATGATTTCAGAACGAAGTATAATTTTATCTCCAACTTGACCAACAATTTTATCTGCGATCACTTTTTTAGATTGAGCTTCTACTGTGTTACTAAGAAAAGTAAACAGAACAGCGGCAAACACGAACAGTTTTTTCATCCCTTGCATAGTATCAAAAATAATCAAACCAAAGCGGTTTTTCACGCTCTGCAATGCTTTTAACAAAATATAAAAGCCCCAAACACAAGGTTTGAGGCTTTATTAAGGTCAATTTACTATAAAGTACGCTTTACTTCTTCTTCTTCAAAAGCTTCTACAATATCCCCAACTTTGAGGTCATTGAAGTTTTTGATGGTCAATCCGCACTCCATATTAGTAGATACATCTTTAACATCATCTTTAAAGCGTTTCAAACTACCCAATTCAGCAGCTTGGCCTTCCCCTTTCGGATATTCCACAATACCATCACGGATAATTCTGATTTTACTATTTCTGGCAATTTTTCCTTCCAATACAAAACATCCAGCAACAGTGGCTTTATCAAACTTATAAACTTCTCTAACTTCTACGTTTGCAGTAATCTTCTCTTGAATCTTCGGCTCCAACATACCTTCCATCGCGCTCTTGATTTCATCAATTGCTTGGTAGATAATAGAGTACAACTTAATCTGAACACCCTCCGTATCAGCTAATTTATTAGCTTGCATAGAAGGACGAACGTTAAATCCAATGATGATGGCATCAGAAGCTGTTGCCAACAATACATCACTTTCAGAGATTTGACCAACTCCTTTCAATACTACTCTTACCGCAATTTCAGCCGTACTTAGTTTTTGTAAAGAGTCACTTAAGGCTTCTACAGAACCATCCACATCACCTTTGATGATGATATTTAATTCTTTAAAGTTACCCAATGCCAAACGACGACCAATCTCATCTAAAGTAATATGCTTACGAGCGCGTAATCCTTGCTCTCTAGAAATTTGAGCACGCTTAGTAGCTACTTCTTTTGCTTCTGCTTCATCTTCAAATACTTTGAATTTCTCACCCGCTTGAGGCGCACCATTCAATCCAAGAATAACTACAGGAGTAGAAGGAGGAGCAATTTCAATGCGCTGATTACGTTCGTTAAACATGGCTTTCACTCTACCGTAATGCTGGCCAGATACAATCAAGTCACCTTGACGAAGTGTACCATTTTGCACTAAGATGGTAGCTACATAACCTCTACCCTTATCCAAAGAAGCTTCAATAATGGTACCGGTTGCTTCTCTATTCGGATTTGCTTTTAGGTCTAATAACTCTGCTTCTAATAATACTTTCTCTAAAAGTAAATCAACATTCAAGCCTTGTTTAGCAGATAACTCTTGGTTCTGGAATTTACCACCCCAAGCTTCTACTAAAATATTCATTTGAGACAATTGTTCGTAAATCTTTTGAGGATTTGCGCCGTCTTTATCAATCTTATTAACAGCAAAAATCATTGGAACAGATGCCGCTTGAGAGTGACTGATTGCTTCTCTTGTTTGAGGCATCACCGCATCGTCTGCAGCAACTACAATGATAGATATATCTGTTACTTTGGCACCACGAGCACGCATTGCTGTAAAGGCTTCGTGACCAGGTGTATCTAAGAAAGTAATGGCTTTGCCATTAGGTAAAGTAACTTCGTATGCACCTATATGCTGGGTAATACCACCGGCTTCACCCGCAACAACGTTTGCATTTCTAATATAATCTAGTAAAGAAGTTTTACCATGGTCAACGTGACCCATGATGGTAACAATAGGAGGGCGGTCTGTTTTTTCTTCATCATCATCCTCCTCATCATCCATATCCAAATCGTCCGCATCTTCTAAACCAATAAACTCTACTTCAAAACCTAATTCACTGGCAACCAATTCAATTACCTCCGCGTCTAAACGCTGATTAATTGAAACCATGATTCCCAAATTCATACACTTGCCAATTACATCTGCAAAGCTTACATCCATCAAATTAGCCAACTCACTTACTGTTACAAATTCTGTAACCTGCAATTTGTTGTCTTCCATCATGTCATCGCCCTGTGCATCAGCAGCTTCGTCTCTCTTAGCTCTTCTATATTTGGCTTTCAGGCTCTTGCCTCTACCGCCCGTTCCAGCAAGCTTAGCTTGGGTTTCACGGATTTTCTCTTGAATGGCTTTTTGATCAATCTCCTTATCTTCAACCCTTGGTGCGTTGCGATCATTTCTGCCTCTATTTCCACCTTGACCACCGCGGTTAAAACCACCTTGGCCACCACCGCCTCTATTAAATCCACCACCGCCGCCACTTCCAGCATTGGGGTTGTTATTTCTTGCAGGAACAATGGGACGATTAGGACCAGTTAATGGTCTACCTTCTGCATCTTTTGGAGCAGGGGCATTATTGGGTTCCCCCTTTTTATCAACCGGTATACGCTTGCGTTTCCGCTTCTCGTCTCTACCCATTGGCTTAGGACGAGTATCGCTATTTACAGGCAATTCAATTTTACCTAAAATCTTTGGCCCTTCTAATTTTTCAGCACGAATATTCTCTATTGTTGGTGGAGCATCAACCACTGGAGGTGGAGGAGGGGCTACTGGAGCAACAACTGCCGCAGGTACTACTGGTGCTGGTTTTGCAGCAACTGGGTTGGAAGTATTCTTGGCAGCAGGCTTTGGAGCATCTGCTTTCTTTTCTGGAATTGGCTCTGCTTTTTTAGCCGTCTTTTTAGGACGGGTAGAAGAATCAATGGCGGAAAGATCAATTTTATGAATCACTTTAGGTCCTTCAATTGGAGCCACTTCAGTTTTCATTACTTCGGGCGCTGCAACTTGTTCAGGAGCGGCCACTATAACTGGAGGTACCGGTGTTGCTTCAACAATTGGTTCTTGAACTGGAGCAGCTGCTTTAACAGGGGCTTCAACGGGTTCAACAATTACAACTGGAGCTGGCTCCTCTTTTGGTGCAGTTTCAACAACAGTAGGAGTTGCAGCAATAGGTGCTTCTACTTCTACCACAGGTTTTTTCTCGGCAACAGGCTCAGCAGGTTTCTTCTCTTCTTTTCTAAAAGTGATTTCCTCTTCGTCTTTCTTCTTCTTGGCTTCACTCTGGCTACCTTTTGGTATTTCTACTTGATCGGCTTTGTTCTTCGCAACTTTGTCGCCTTGGAACTCTGCCTGAAGGGCACGGTAATGGTCTTCCTGAAGCTTTGCAGTTGGCTTCAGGTCATCTCTGTTAAATCCTTTCTTCACCAAGAATTCGATCAGGGTATCCTGACCAACGTTAAATTCTTTGGCGGCTGCTAACAGTCTCGGTAATTTCAGTTCTGACATTCTTTGTTTTTGGGTCCTAATATGCGTTACAACTAAGCCACGCATACTTGACAAATATACGTGGTTATTGGCTGCTTATTCTTCTCTATCAAATTCTTCTTGTAGTACTTTTCTAACTTCTTCAATTGTTTCACGCTCTAAATCGGTTCTACGTTCTAATTCATCCACAGTTAGCTTTAAAATACTGCGACCTGTATCACAACCAATCTTTTTGAATTCATCAATAATCCAAGTCTCAATTTCATCGCTAAATTCATCTAAGTCAATATCAAATTCATCGGTGATTTCTTCGTCTTCGCGATAAACATCAATTTCATAGCCGGTTAACTCACAAGCTAACTTAATATTTACCCCTCTTCTGCCAATAGCCAAAGACACTTGATCGGCCTTTAAATATACATTGGCTTGTTTTTTATCATTATCTAAGTCCATATAGCTGATTTTAGCAGGCGTTAACGAACGTTGAATTAATAATTGAATATTGGTGGTAAAGTTGATTACATCTATGTTTTCATTTTTCAATTCACGAACAATTCCATGAATACGGCTACCTTTCATACCCACACAAGCACCTACTGGATCAATACGATCGTCGTAAGACTCAACAGCCACTTTAGCACGATCACCTGGTTCACGAACAATTTTCTTAATAGCTATTAAACCATCAAAAATTTCAGGAACCTCAATCTCTAATAATTTAGCAAGGAACATGGGGCTGGTCCTAGATAAAATAATCACTGGTGTATTATTTTTCATATCAACTCGAGCCACTACTGCACGAATATTCTCCCCTTTTTTAAAGTAATCCTGAGGAATTTGCTCAGACTTAGGTAAAATCAATTCATTTCCTTCTTCGTCTAATAACAATACTTCTTTTTTCCAAACCTGGTAAACTTCCGCACTAATAATATCACCCACACGGTCACCATATTTTTTAACCAATACATTCTTTTTCAAATCACTAATACGACTTGCTAGTGTTTGTTTTGCGGCTAAAATGGCTCTACGACCAAAATCTAGAATATCTACTTCTTCGTACAATTCTTCACCCACTTCAAAGTCTGGTTCAATTTTGGCAGCTTCAGAATAAGCAATTTCTGCCAAGGGATCATTTACTTCCCCATCTTCTACAATCATTCGGCGGCGGATGATTTCAAGGTCACCTTTTTCGGCGTTTACGATAACATCGAAATTATCGTCTGCCCCAAACTTCTTACGAAGTAAGGTTTTGAATACATCTTCTACCACTTTCATCATCGTGGGACGATCAATATTTTCTGCGTCTTTAAACTCCTGAAACGCCTCAATTAAGTTGATACTGGCCATAACGCTGTTTTTTTATTCTGCTAAAATTTAATTTGTACAGTTGTTGATTTAATATTTGAAAAAGGAATAAGTACTTGTTCAGTTACCGCTTTTTTGCCTTTACCTGTAGTACATTGTATCATGATATCTGCTTCTGCAACGGTTTCTAGCACCCCTTCTTTTATAGTATCGTCTGTGAAAACCACTTGAATGGTTCTTCCTATGTTTTTTTGGTATTGTCTAATTAATTGGAGCGGCTCATCAATACCGGGCGAAGAAACTTCCAAAGAAAATTCCCCTTCTGGATAAATTCCTGCTTCCTCAATGAATTTATAGAGTTTGCGGTTAAAATAAACGCATTTCTCAATAGGTAAGCCACTATCCCCATCCAAAAACACTTTTATATTATTGGTAGGTTTAATTTTTACAGATACTAGAAAATACAATGGCTCTTCTGCCAAAATGGACTGTAAAAACTGCTCAATTAGGTTAATATTGTTGTCTGTTGCCATGTTAAAAAAGGAGAAGGGAACGATAGTCGTTCCCTTCTGTTGATTCTTAGCTTGCTGCAAATATACGTCAATTAGACCCTAAAATCCAAATTTTTGCCGTTCTTCCGATTTCGGAGTGTTTTAACAGCCCTATAATAGGTTAATTCCTACTTTTATAGTCTTATGTTTAAAGTATTACTTTGGGCCTTAGCCATTTACATGCTGTACCGTTTTATTTTTGGGTTAGTTATACCTGTTAGTAAAACAGCCAGTCAAATCAAGCGAAAAATGTCTGAAATGCAGCAACAACAAGCTTTTCAGCAACAAGAATATGCACGCCAACAAGAACCACCTCAGCAAAAACAAGCAGCTGCAACAGGAGTTAAAAAGGACGATTACCTTGACTTCGAAGAAATTAAATAGTTAATTAAAGGTCTATATCTAATACCGTTAATGGGTGTTTTAAGTGAATGGTTTGTAAACCCAAAGCTTGAGCTGCTTCAATATTCTTCAAGGTGTCGTCTATGAACAAAGTTTCTTCTGCATGTAACCCTTGTTCATCTAAAATAGCCTGAAAGGATTCGGGGTAAGGTTTACGAAGGCCTAAAAATTGGGAGTAATAAGCTTTTATGAAAAAAGAATCAAAGTTCTTTCCAGGAAATTGAACAGCGAAATATTCAATAAAGTGATTGTAATGAATTTGATTGGTATTAGAAAACAAGAAGACTTGGTACTTATTAGCAATATTTTCTAACCAATCAATTCTATCAGATGGAAAATCTAATAATAGCGCGTTCCAAGCTTTTTTTATCTGTTCATTGGTTAAGGGCAATTTAGTTTCTTGTCTAAAAGCCTCATAAAATTCAGCCTCTGCTATTTTACCTGTTTCTAATAATTCAAATAAGGGATTTGAAAAATGCTGTGTAAACATTTCATTGAATTGCAACACACCTAAATCAATAAATGCCTTGCTTGTTAAACTGAAATCAATATTCAGAAACACTCCACCTAAATCAAAAATGATGTTCTTTATTGGCTTACTCATTGTTAATTAATCAATTTCATACCATAATGGCCTAATGCCGTAAATAATGCACATCTTGTGATTACTCCTGCACAACACCAAATTAATAATTTTTGTATAGACACATTTAGTCCGGTGCCAACTCCAATACTAACAGGGGCGCCCACAGTTAATGTACCAAAAAAGCCTAAGCCAATTACACCGTACTTTTCCCAAATTTTAAAGATAAGGGCATTTTTATTTTCTTTTTTTACTTTGGGCTTTCTGAATTTGCTGACATACTGTTGAATTTGTTTACCCAAAAATGCAGCAACAAATACTCCAGCTAATCCACCAACAACTGTGGTAAAAAAAATAATCCAAGGAGAAATACCAAATGCAAATCCGGCTGGAATAGCAGCATAAATTTCAAAAGTAGCAAGACCGGCAACAGTTAATATTTTATATAGCATAATGTGAAACGAAGATACAGTCTTTCAATTGCCCACAATTAATTGTAATAATTAGTCAACCTTGTTTTGAATAAGATTAACAAAATAATAGAAATAATATATTCACTAACTTTAAAACAATAATCTACAAATTCATTGTTGTATGGAGGATCTTGAGTTTCTAAATGAAAAAATAATTAATAAAATAAATATCGGTATTGTATATTCTGATCCTACCGGGCTGCCCATTTATGCAAATAAAGCAGCAGAAAGAATTTTAGGGTTGAAAGTAGACCAACTAACAAAATTGAGATCACAAGAAGAGGGTTATTTAATATTAGATTATGATGGGAATATTTTTCCAAAAGAAGAGTACCCTTCTGTAATTGCAATAAAAACAAAGAAACCAGTTAGAGAAGTAATTGCTGGAATACATGAAATTAAAAGAAGACATACAACTTGGGTAATGCTAGAGTCTGAACCAGAATTCTTGGAAGACGGTGTAACGCTAAAAAGAATATTAACTACCGTTACAAATATTAGCTCTCAAATATCCATAGAAAAGAAATTGCGTTTTCAAACTAAGCTACAAAGCTTAATGATGAAAACAGCTAAAACATATTTAAGTGGTTTACGCAATGAGCCGGAGGTTGCAGTACAAGAATCATTAGCAGAACTGGGACTTTTTTTGGAAGCAGATCGTGTATATATTTTTGATTATGATTTTGAACATTCGCTAAGCAACAATACTTATGAATGGTGCAGCAAGGGAATAAAACCACATATAGATGATTTGCAAATGGTACCGTTTTCTATTATGGAAGATTGGCTAGACCAACATACAAAGGGATTAAGTATTCATATCCCAGATGTTAATGCACTTCCAATTGAAAGTTCACTCAGGAATGCATTAGAAGCTCAGTCTATTTTAAGCTTACTGACTGTTCCAATTATGAATGAAGCCAAGTGTGTTGGATTTGTTGGATTGGATATGGTAAAAAAGAAGCATTTTTTTACGGAACAGGAACAGAATCTATTGAAGATTTTTGCGGAAATGCTTTCTAATATGCAAATTAGAATTGACTACAATAAAAAAATTCAAGAAAGCGAAAGAAAGTATAGAGAAATAACAGAAAATATTGCCGACTTAATTTGGACCACAGATAAGGATTTTAAAATGAACTACTGTAGTCCATCGATTGAAACAATTTTTGGTTACACTCCTGATGAATTTCTTTCCGGTTCATTAAGAGAAAAATATACTCCTGAAACAGTAGATAAATATTTTGAAATCGTCCAATCCTTTAAAGAAAAATTAAAGAATGGAACATTGTCCAATAAAGATATTTGGCAACTTGAAGGGCAAGCAATAAAAAAAAATGGAGAAACATTTTGGTTTCTTACAGTAATAAAGCCAAGTTGGAATACCGAAAATCAAGTAACCGGTATTTTAGGAATTACTAGAGATATAACCAGTGAAAAAAGAGCATTAATAGAGTTACAAGAAAGTGAAGAGCGATTACAAAAAATTGTAAACAGTGAAACAAATTATGTTTTGCGAACAGACCTATTAGGAAAACATACTTACTGGAATAAAACATTTGAAAGAGACTTTGGTTCCATGTATGAGAAAGAAGGTATTGCATATGGAGATTCTTTAAAATCAATTTGTGATTACCATCACCAAAGAACAAAAGAAGCAGTGATGGCTTGTATGATGAACCCAGGATCTGTTCACCAGGTTGAATTAGACAAGCCTTCAAAGGATAGAGGAACAAGAACAACTCTTTGGGATTTTGTATGTTTAACAGATTCTAATGGGAATCCCACTGAAATGCAATGCATGGGAATTGATATTACAGATAAAAGAATTGCTGAAGAAAAAGTGAGGAAGTTGTCAAGAGCGGTGGAACAGATCCCCCTAACTGTTGTTATAACCAACTTAGAGGGTAATATAGAATATGCAAATCCTTACACATTTCATACGACTGGTTACACTCAGGAAGAACTATTAGGAAAAAATCCAAAAGTATTAAAGTCGGGAGAAACAACTTTAGAGGAATACCAGCATTTATGGGGAAATATTACGCATGGAAAAGAATGGAAAGGGATTTTTCATAACAGAAAAAAAGATGGTACGTATTATTGGGAACAGGCAACTATTGGACCAATTATGAACGATGATGGAGTAATTACCCACTATATTGCTATTAAAGAAGACATTACAGAAAGAAAGCGTATACAGGATGAATTAAAAGATTTGAATCTACATTTGGAAGAAAAAATTAAAGAAAGAACATTGGATTTAGAAAATGCAAATGTCTCTTTAATTAATGCAAACAAAGAAGCTCAAGAGGCCAATAAAGCAAAGATTGATTTCTTATCTAAGATGAGTCATGAATTAAGAACACCCATGAATTCTATATTAGGATTTGGTCAGTTATTACAAATGGGTGAATTGACTCCTGTTCAAGAAAAAGGAGTGCAACATATTTTAGACAGTGGGAAACACTTACTCAACTTAATTAATGAAGTGTTAGATATATCTAGAATTGAATCTGGAAGAATTAGCATATCGGTAGAACCTATTGAGGTTTATGAAGTCATCAATGAAATAAAAGACAGTTTATTATTTTCTGCCAATCAAAAAAATATTAGTTTAAATACTCAATTAAATAATACTGTACCAACCTATATTAGAGCAGATAGACAAAGGTTAAAACAGGTACTAATTAACTTAACAAATAATGCCATTAAATATAATAATGAAGGTGGTGAGGTAACTATTTCTGTTGATATTAAGCAAACTTCAGAGGATGGTTATACGCCAATTAGAATTTCTGTTACCGATACAGGATGGGGAATTGATGAAAAAGATATAGAAAAGATATTTATTCCATTTGAACGAATTGGTGCAGAAAAATCAAATGTAGAAGGTACAGGATTAGGATTAGCTGTTGTAAAACAGTTGGTAGACTTAATGGGTGGTAAAGTAGGCGTTAAAAGTGCTCCTGGAAAAGGCAGTACTTTTTGGATAGAATTACAACAATGTCAAAGTCATTTAGATACCATTCAAAAAGAAGCAACTTTAAGCCAACACACTGCAATTCATAATCAAGAAGGAGTTGTGTTGTATATTGAAGACAATATGCCAAATATTGAATTGGTTCAGGAAATTATTGATACAAAAAGAAAAGGAATCAAACTGGTGATTCATATGAGAGGAAATGGAGCACTTGAAAAAGCCATTGAGGTAAAGCCATCCTTAATTCTCTTAGATTTAAATTTACCAGATAAGCATGGAAAAGACATTTTATTAGAGTTAAAAGCAAATGAAGTAACAAAGCAAATTCCGGTTATTGTAATAAGTGCAGATGCGATGCCCAATCAAGTAAGCATATTAAAAGCATCAGGCGCTACTAACTATTTAACAAAACCAATAGAAATAAAATCCTTTTTAGCTGCGGTTGATGAAATTATAAAATAAAAACATGAAAGAAGATTTAAAAGACGCTAGAATTTTAATCATAGACGATACATTGGCTAATATTGAAGTATTAGAGAACTTACTCATGATGAAGGGGTATACAAATGTAAAGTCGTTAAGCGACTCAACACTAGCCCTCACAACAATTAAAGAGTATGAACCAGAATTGATTTTATTAGACTTGATGATGCCGCAAGTTTCTGGATTTGATATTATGGAGGAATTAAAAAAAGTTCCTTCAGGATTTCCTTTGATGCGTATACTTGTTTTAACAGCAGATATCACACCTGAATCTAAAAAGAAAGCATTATCTGGAGGTGCCAGTGATTTTCTCACCAAACCATTTGATCTTACCGAAGTTGATTTAAGAATTAGGAATCTGCTTTACACCGTATTTCTGCTATCTCAACTAACCAATCAAAATATTATATTAGAAGAAAAAGTAAAAGAAAGAACGCTAGAGTTGGAGAAGAATCTTGCAGCCATTGAATTACAAAACAAAGCTTTACGAGAGATCTCTTGGATTCAATCACATGTTGTAAGAGCTCCATTAGCAAGAATGATGGGGGCTATTTCTTTATTAGAAATAAAAGATGACGCTGGGGTTACTCAAGAGGAAATCATGGATATAGTGATTACTTCAGCAAATGAAATTGATAAAACAGTCCGGGAAATTTCTGCCAAAAGTGCTCAGGCTAATATATAAGTAGCCATTTTAACAGTTTTAAGGTTTGGATTAAGCCAGTATTGGCTAATTTTGCAACCCGGCATCCATTATGCTGCTACAATATTCATTAGTACCCCCTAACTATGAAAAAGCATATCCTATTATTTCTATTTTTAATCAGTTTAACTACTCAGGCATATAATAAAAAGTTGGAACTTAAGACCAGCTCTTTTATATCCAATATTGAGATTCTTTCCGATAAGTTTAATATTAATAAATTAGCCGTTCAACATGCCATTAGAGGGTATGAGAAATTAAAAGAAGCTGGTCAATTAATTAATCAACGGTATCTAACTATTGCAGACTTTAGTAAACCAAGTTCCGCAAAAAGACTTTTTATCATTGATATGCAAAAAATGGAAATAGTAGTCAATACCTTGGTTGCACATGGCCGTAATTCAGGTGTTCTTTTTGCCAAGAATTTTTCAAACAAAAATAATTCCTACCAATCTAGTTTAGGGTTTTATATTACCGGTGAAATATATAAAGGTAAACATGGTATGTCGTTGCAATTAACTGGCATAGAAACAGGTATTAATGATAAAGCCAAACAAAGAGCAATTGTAATGCATGGTGCAGATTATGTAAATGATCAGCTAATACAAAAGCAGGGCTATATAGGTAGAAGTCTAGGATGTCCGGCAGTTCCTCAAAACCAAGTTCGAGATATCATACAAACTATTAAGGGTGCATCATTACTCTTTATTTATGCACCTAATAATAATTACACTAAACAGTCTAGCTACATTAGTTAATCAATTTATTTTAATGGTTAGTATATTGATCAATTATTTGTAGAAAAGCAGGGACATCAAAAGGCTTGGTTAAGTATTGCTTAACGCCAGCTTCCAATAATTTATTTACCTGAGCAGGCATAGCATCTGCACTTACTACTATCACAGGAATTTGCCTAGCTATTTCATTTAGCTTCAATATTTCAAATACTTCAGATCCATGTATATCGGGAAGGTTTAAATCTAATAAAATAACATTAGGCTTATGTTCGAGTGCAAGCTCTAAAGTTTGTTTACCATACACTGTAGTTACTAATTTTATCTTTGGGCGCTTTGCTAATAAAATTTGGGTCACTAATTCAATATTTGAACTGTTGTCTTCAATATATAATACTACTGCCTCTTCGATGGTCTTTTCTTTAAGCGCTACTTGCTCTAATTGAGCATGAACATTCAGGGCTTCAACAATAGAGTTTGTTCTAGGAAGTTCTACCCAGAATGTGCTTCCTTCATTTAACTTACTCTCTACACCACAAGTACCTCCCATTAAAGTAGCATATTGCTGAACTACCGATAACCCCAATCCTGTTCCCTCAACTGCACTATTTTCTGCTCCTAATCTTTCAAATGGGGTAAATAGTTTTTTAACATTATTGGCATCAATTCCCGGACCATTGTCTGATACACAAATACGAATAATGGTTTTATTATCTCTTAAAACTTCGGTTGCGAATAATTTTACCCAACCCCTTTTATCGTGGTATTTTATAGCATTATTTAATAAATTAAGTAAGACTTGTTTAATCCTTTGTTTATCTGCCGAAATAAAAATTTCTGCTTTATCTTCAAGTTCATTAATCAATTTTACCCCATATGCATCAGCCGTTGGAGTTAAAGTTTCGAATACATCTCTAAATACATTATTTAGTTTTACCGCTTCTACAGATATAGAAATTTTACCTGCTTCAATTCTAGATATTTCAAGCACTTCATTAATTAGGTTCAATAAGTGTTTTCCACTGTTTAAAATATGATGTACTGCTTTTTCTTGCTTGGCATCTAAAGTTCCCATCTCTAACAATTGAGCAAATCCTAGAATTGCATTCATAGGAGTTCTAAGTTCATGACTCATTCTAGATAAGAACTCACTTTTGGCATGATTGGCTTCTTCTGCTTCAATTTTTGCTTTTGTTAAGTCTGCATTACTGTTTTGCAATTCGATGGTCCTTTCTACAATTTTCTTTTCTAGATTGGTGTTGAGTTGCTTAATCTCATGTTCAATTTTAATTCGCTCTGTAATATCTTCCTTAATAGCAATGAAACTAGTAATTGTACCAACTTCGTTAATTATGGGTGTAATTGTAGTGGATTCCCAATACAATGAACCATTTTTTCTTCTATTATTTAACACCCCCCTCCATACTTTACCATTAGTGATTGTACTCCAAAGCTCGTCATACACTTTAGGATTGGTAAAGCCCGATTTCAAAATTCTTGGATTCTGTCCAATCAACTCCTCTTGTTGATAGCCTGTTGTAGTTATCGTAAATGGATTTACGTATTCAATATTTCCATCTAGATCAGTAATGAAAATACTGATTGGACTCTGTTCAACCGCACTACTCAATTTACTAATCAGCTCCTTTGCTTCCCTTTGTGCAGTAATATCTCTCCAAGTAGTAAGAAGAAACTTTTCATCTAGTGTGTCAATTGCAGAGAGTTTAATATCTATGTAAACAGGAGTTCCATCTGGCTTTAAATGAACCCACTCAAACTGTGTCGTTTTATTAGCAAAAGCTGCAGCTACTACTTCTTGTACCAACTCATCGGATTTGCGACCATTTGGTTGGTATTCAGGAGAAATATCTTTCGGTTCTTTACCAATAATATAGTCTCTAGTAGTTCCTAGAATAAATTCGCTTGCTTTATTGCAATCAACAAAAATTCCATCTTTTACAATTAAATACCCATCAGGGGAATCTGCAAAAAGAGTTCTATATTTTAATTCACTTTGTAATACCCGTTCTTCTGCTAATTTTTGCTCAGTGATATTCGTTGCATTAACAAATACAGCATAAACTTTACCTTCTGAATCTTTAACAGGTTGTATACTACTTCTGAACCAAACCTGGTGCCCATTAATTAATCTAGTGGATTCTTTAATGATACCATTCCTACTAAAAAATACTTGTTCTACATCAGCCATATTTTGGCTAGCAATCTCAGGAGTTGCTAAATCATAAATAGTGAAATCTTCTTCTAAAAACTCAGCAGGTGTTTTCCCGTATATTTTAGCTGCAATTTCATTTACAAATAAAAACTTCCCATTTACATCTAACATAATTATAGCAGCATCAGAGCTTTCTATCAAACTACGGTAAATCTCTTTGCTTTCAAATAATGCTTCTTCTGCTAACTTACGTTCAGTAATATCTAAATTAGTTCCCCTAGTTCCTAAAAAAACACCTTGCTCATTGAATATGGGTTGGCATACATGTTCAATAATTCTAGTTTCATTATTTCGATTGATAATTCTGAAACTAACTTTTTCTGATTTCTTTTCTTCAACAACATTATTTCTATGCTCAATATATTTAGTAAGGTCGTCTGGGTGAATTAGTTTTTGGGTAATTGCTGAATCAGTTAGAAGTTCATCTGCCGAATACCCAGTTATACGTTCACAAGATGGAGAGTGATAAATAAAATACCCATCCGGTGCTTCCCAAAATTCCCAGTTATAGGTATTATTAGCAATAATTCTAAATTTTTCTTCAGAGGCTATAATATCCCGCTTTGTTATTTTGATTTGTTTGTACTTTTCTATTATACCAACAATGGTATTAATCATTACCATTTCCTCATTAAGAAAATCTAAAGATCCTGGTATATATATTTTAATGCACCCTTGATTTTGGGTAGAAACATGAATATTAAATTCTCGAAAATTTTCTGTGACTTTAAATTGATTTGAAAAATAATCAATTCCATTATATACTATATGAACATATGTTTGAACAGTATCCTGAAAACCAGCTACAATAATATTAGCTATCTCTTTAAAATATTCTTCTGGTGTTAATTCTTCATTTTGACTTAAAGTAGATACTGCATAAACTGCTTTTTGTTCTTTCAATCGCTCACCTAAATCATATCGTGATTTTCTTAATTCGTCATCTGCTTTTTTTCGAGTAGTTGCATCACGAGTTGTAGCAATATACCCTTTCAAAATTCCATCTTCTGAAAAATGAGGTTTTATATCGGTAATAAACCAAGCTTTGCTTCCATCTTTTTTAAAGGAATCACCCTCAATCGTCCATGTTTTATTTGCACTAATTAATCCATCAAGTCTATTTTGGTTTATCTCGGCTAAAAGGCTTTCAATTTTTTGAATTGTTTCTCTTGGATAAATTTTATCATAACTAAGTTCAAGATATTCTACTGATGAGTAGCCAAATATTTTTATAATGGATGCGCTACAAAAAGTAATATTAAAGTCTAAGTCCATGGTCCATACCATATCAGACATATTCTCTGTAATTTCTTTATATTTTATCTCACTCTCTTTTATTCTCAGCTCATTTGAAATTCGGTTTTTTACATTCACCAATAACTCAGCAAAAATTCCTAAGAGGTCTTGTTCAACAGTAGTAAAATAGTGTGGCTGATTAACAGACTCTAATCCTATTACACCAATGCAATCGTTACCATCCATTAATGGTATTGCCAATAAGCTGATTACTTTTCCAGCATCTAATAAATTACGAATTGGGCTATTAATTTCTAATTGATCTGAATTGGGGATGTTAATTGGATTTCCTTTTTGTAAGATTTCAATCCAAGATGCAAATTCATTCAATGGAATTTTTGCCAATTCCTCTTTTTTTGATTCAATTCCATGGGCACACCATTCATGTGTGTAATAAGCAAAACCATTTTCATAATCATACTCGAAAATGGCCAATCTATCGGCTTTGGCAAATTCACCCAACTCTTTAATGGCAATATTAATTTCACTATTTAAATGATCTAATGGAATATTAATAAAGCGCTGAGAAATAGTTGATATTAAATGCAGCAGCTTATTGCGCTGTCTTAGCTTTGATTCTAATTCAATTTGATCTGTAATATCTGTAAATGTTGTAAATACTCGATAAGGCTCTGTTTCTCCTTCTTTAAATTCAGGAACTGCATTTATTAAAATCCATACATATTTATTTTTAACAGCCTGTTTCACACCCATTACAACATTAAAAACCGGCTTTCCCGTTCTTAATGCAACTATAGCTGGGTGCTCATCACCCGGAAAAATTGAAAAATCAGGCTTTATGGTAGCCCACTGTTCATCACCCGATGCTACTCCAATAATTTGATCTTGTGATAATCCTAAAAGATCTATAGCAGCTGGATTTGCTTCCTCAATTTTACCTTCTTTGTTCAGATAAATAACACCTTGAGCAACATTCTCGAAAAGCAAGATGAAATCCTGTTCAATATCTGTTCTATTGTCACTTTTACTCATCCTAACTTATTTATCTAAAGTTAGGAATTTAAAAAACCAATAAATTATAATAAATCGTCATTTACAAACCAAGCTGAATTAGTCGTTTGTTTTGATAGCTATCGCTTTAATTACAGCATCCAGTTCTTCTGCAGAAACTTTTAAATAATTTAAATAAGTGGATTTTTCTTCCGTAGAAATAAAATCGTTTTGAAAAAGGTTGATCATTCCCAATATTCGGGCCAAAGGAGCCCTTACCAAATGAGATTGTTCCCACGCAATTTCAGCTAGTCGTTTATTTTTATTCTCTAGAGTAGAAAGTGTTTCTTTTTGCAATGTTATATCTTCCTCTACTCCTATAAAATTAGTGATAACACCCTCACTATTTTCAACTGGGCTTATATATGCTTTTACCCAATATAGGCTTCCATCTTTTCTCCTATTACAAAATTCCCCAGACCAAGATTCTTTATTTAAAATCTTTTCCCAAATATTTTGGTATTCTGATTCTGTAGTAAATCCAGATTTTAAAATATTGGTTTTAACTCCTCTTAGTTCATTTAAATTATATCCTGATGATAAACAAAATGCAGGATTTACATACTCAAAGAAACCATTAACATCTGTTATCATTATGGCAGTTGTACTTTGTTCAATTGCTTGGGATAATGTTACTAGTTTATTTTGAGCAGTTTGATGTTTTTCTGCAATTGCAAAATTATTCATTGCATAGTTGATATTCTCATTAATGCGAGTCATTAATTCTAGCTCTTCATTAGTGAAAAAGTTTTCTTTGTTCGCATAAATGGCAATCTGTGCTATGGTATAATTATCTACTCGAACAGGCATGGTGAGTGAAGATTTGAAACCTCTCTTCAAAGCCTCATCACGCCAGATTATCATAGCCGGATCAGTAGAAATATCATTACAATAATAGAGTTTACCATCCCTAATTGTTCTTCCAGATGGTCCATTACCTTCTGGTATATTTTTAATTGAAATATGCTCTTTAAAAAAATCTAAATAGCCTGCTTCTTTGCCGGCATATTTATAGGGTACAATTTTCTCATTTATATCATCTCGTAAACCTACAAAAGCAAATTCAAAACCGCCTATATTAACAGCTATATCACAGATACCATTATATAAATCCAATGGTTCTTTTGCATTTAATATTAAATCATTCACTTCTGTAGAAAATCTAAAGAGCCTTCTAGATTTTAAAAGTTCTTCGTGATACTTTTTTTGATTGGTAATATTTTTACCAATTAGATAAATATATTTTAAATCCTCATCCCATTTTCCCGACCAAGAAAAATTGAGTACTTCGCCATTAACTGTCTTTAATCTATTTTCGAAATACTTGATGGTACCTTTAATTTTTAACTCTTCTATTGCAGCTTCTGTTCGCTTTGCGTCCTCTTCGATAACTGAAGAAAAAGGAGGTAAAGTATAAAGCGTATCTATAGAATGACCAAGAATTTCTGCAACAGAATTGCTTAAAAATAGTTTTTCCCCTTTTTCATTGTACACAATAATCATATCGTAAGAGGAATCAAGTATTCCTTTAACCATACGATTATTCTCGTTGAGTAAAATCTCTTTTCGTTTTAATTCACTGACCTCACTAAAAGTTACAATTACCTGTTTTATATTTTCGAATTGATCTAATTCAGGAACAGCAGAAGTCAAAATCCAAACTCGATCTTTTGTTAAAGGCCTATAAACACCCATTATTACATTTCTTACTGGTGTTTTTGTTAAAAGTGCAATTGCGGCAGGGTGTGATTGTCCTGGCATTTCTTCCCCTTGTTCATTAATAATATGCCAAGATGGATCAAAAGGAGTTTTTCCAATAAGCTGATCCTTAGTTAGGCCTAATAACTCAAGTGCTTTTTTATTTGCGAGTGAAATACTTGCATCAGGGAGGTGCTTTATAACGCCAACAGCTAATTGTTCTACTAGATGTATAAACTCTTCTTCAGTAGAGATACCTTTATAAGCTATATCTGACGGTTTGTTCATTTAAAACATTCAGCAAATGGAAAATGAAGATACGAAGTTCCGTAGTATTAGCATTTAGTTAGATAACCGCATTATTTAAGAAATAACTTGAATAAATCGTGCCAATGGATCATTTAAATAACTCTTATATTTAGTGTCGCTGAATTTTAAATTCCCAAAAGTCAATACTGAATGTATATATTCTTTAAATGAAACCTGAATAGCAGATTTTAGCCTTGGAATTTCAAATTTTTCTCCTAGTGATAGCTTGAGTAGAACCATTGGAAAATTAACACCTGCTTTCACAAAAGAAGGAAGAACTGAAGCCCAAAATCTTCCATTAATCTCAAGGATAAAAACTTTCCGAGTTTTTTCGTCCCTCCGCATGTCTACACAAGCAACACCATTCCAGTTTAATTCTTTCATCATTCTACCAACTAAATTAATTACCTCAGCATCATCATGATATTCAAGCGAATCGTTGCTGCAAAAGTTTGAACCTTTCTTTATTGGAGATTCTTGAATAGTATAACATACAATTTCTCCTTACTTACAAATAACATTGCAGGTTACATCAGAACCAATAATAAATGGTTGTAAAAGGAAATTAGAAAGGTTATCCCGATTTTCCTCAATAATATTATTCAAAGATTGCTGATCATACACTTTCTGAATCATTCTTCCACTGGCCATTCTTACTGGCTTCAATAACAGTGGAAATCCTACATTTTTAATTAATAACTCCTGTTGTTCAATATTGTCTAAAGTTGCAAAAGGCGGGCACGGAATACCCTTTTCAGTTAAAAATTTAGCTAAATTTAATTTATGAATTCCAATATCAAAATAAGCAGGATCAGTTCCCAAAACACAAGGAGCATGTTTTATTAATTCTTCCTTATGTAATGTTACTTCTCTTATTTCCAATTCATCATATGGCATAATAAAATCAATATCGTATTGATTGACTACTGAAATTATTTTCTCTTTTAATGAATCATTGGCAGCATGATAATAAAATGTCTTTTGAATATAACGAGAATATTTAACTGCGTTTTTAGTGTTGTGGGTTAACAGATAAAACTCAAATCCCTGATTTCGAAGACATGCAAGTACTCCTAATCCAATATTAGAATCATAGCCTACAAGCAGTATATTTTTTTTCTTAGAACGCATATACGAAAATTAAATTAAGCTTAAAATACAAAATTTTACATGATTAAAAGCTATAATTTAGTGTGAATTATTGAAAAAATATAGATATATAGAATAATCATTAATATCTATAAATTTTGAAGCGAAATAGAAAATTTAATTTTTTATCAATTAGATTATATCAAACTATTCGTTATGCCTCCATTTGAAATAGATAAGTTCTTAACAGGGCTACTCAATAAATTAGCCTACTTATATCCCAAGTTTGACCATTTTGTTTATTTAATAGCAGAAAATAATTTATTGAAGGGTGGAATTATATTAACCCTATTCTATTTTATATGGTTTGATAATACAAACAATAAAATGATATTAAATAGGGGCAAGTTAATTATTACAATGATGGCAGCATTTGTAGCTGAAGTAACCACTATTCTACTTTCGCTTACTTTACCATATAGAGCAAGGCCTTACACTCAACAAGATATAAACTTTAATATACCAGTTGAAATTGATCATTGGTGGAACAAAGACATTAGTTCATTTCCAAGCGATCATGCAACATTATTTATTGTTTTTGGATATGGGATTTTAAAGTGCAATCAAAAACTAGGCTGGTTGAGTTTATCGTATATTATTTTATTCATTTTACTTCCAAGAATATATTTGGGATTACATTATACCTCAGATATTATGGGCGGTTTATTCGTTGGTGTAATCGTTTTATTTTTTGCTTTCAAGTTAGAATTTATTCAAAAAATATCCAATATGGTTCTAGCTTTTTCAGAAAAGAGACCCTATTTATTTTATCCAATCATGTTTTTAATTGCATATCAACTAGTAGATTTATTTACAGAATCTAGAGAAATCATTGGATACATAAGACATCCACTGGGAAAATAATAATGGGATAATTCTAAGTCATTTAAGAAATAAAAAAGCAGCTATCAACTTTCGTTCATAACTGCTTGATTTTCAAGTGGGCCCACCAGGGCATGATCCTGGGACCCCCTGATTATGAGTCAGGTGCTCTAACCAACTGAGCTATAGGCCCGAAGAACATTGCTGTTCTTTAAGGGCAGCAAAAATAATGATTTGAGGTTAATTTTTACCAGGTTAATTTTCTTTTTTGTCCAATTAGTTGAATTGATGGTCATATATGACCAAAAACCCATTCCTGTTCAAGCGATTTGAAAATTACCCAACTACCGTCAATTGCCATTATTGCTGTGTCCTCCTGGTCAGGCATGATATCATTTGACGCTATTAATGCCAAATCAAACAAGTCCATTTTAATTACGGGGCTCATTCTTACAAAAAACAAATAAATGGGTTGACTACACAGGTTTAGTTTAGCAATAATTTCCTTAAGCGTTGCGCCATTATCAGAACAATTGGTTGGCCATTTTTCCAACTTTGGTAAATACCTTAAAGGTAGCGAACTTGGATAGTTTGAATAAAACAGTTCATGCACCCAATAGATATTTCCCTGTTGAATAACAGAATCAGGAAAAGAAAAGTTGGCCCAAGGCTCCCGCTTTAGCTGCTCTATCCAAAAATCATATTGATTTTGGTTGACTACTTCTAAATATTCAAGGTTCCAATTAACTCCCGCTTCTTTAATTAGATTAGCGATTTCAATCCACCAAGTTGCCAAAAATGAACTTTGTTGATCAACAGCTAATTTATTAATAAGTCGTTCCTTTTTTAATAAACTACTATTGCGCTCTTGTTCATTCATTCAAGTAAAATTTACCTGAAAGTAACCAATTAATTGCTTAAGAAGCCGTATTACAACAACCAGCATTTGTTTCTTTTCCTACACCCGCTTTATTCAACATACAGTCTAGCGGACAAAATTTAGTAAATGAAGACTGCAATAGATTTAGTCCTACAAAAGCAGCCAGCAATAACCAATTGATATGTACAAAATAAGCGAGTGATATACTCGTTAAAACAAATGTTCCAGCTACCGCTCTTATTATTCTTTCTTTCATATTATTTTATTTAGTTGATTTATCTACTGGTACAATAAATGCCCGAATGGGGAATTGATTGTCGTTTGACTGAGCATTATATAATTCAATTAAATCAAATACTTTATCTGCTGCTGAAGTGGTACAAAAACTAAAAATAAAAACAGAATCATATTTATTGCCATCATCAGAACCGAACCAATCGTCTAACAAATAATCATCTGGACTATTCTTTACACCGATGGTATCGGTAACGCTAAAAACGGAGACCGCTGCGTCTTTCAAAATTTTTTCAACAGACTTACTGTATTCTTTTACTGCAGTTATAATAAGTAATTTCATAAGTTTTATTTTACTTTATTGCGCATCATTTTATAATAAAGCAATGGCACAACCAATAAGGTTAAAAATGTAGAAGTAATGGTTCCTCCCATTAGAGATATAGCTAAGCCTTGGAATATTGGATCGAATAGAATAATAACCGCTCCTAATACTACCGCACCAGCTGTTAATAGAATAGGGGTTGTTCTTACTGCACCTGCTTCAATTATTGCTTGCTTTAATGGAATTCCTTCTCCTAATCTGATATTGATAAAGTCGATCAGTAATATAGAGTTTCTGACCATTACACCAGCCAGTGCGATAAATCCAATCATAGAAGTAGCAGTAAAATAAGCGTCCATTAACCAATGCCCTAATATAATTCCTACTAAACTCAATGGTATTGCCGCTAACATAACCAATGGAACAGTAAAGTTTTGGAACCAACCTACAATCAGCATATAAATAATCAAGATAACAGCAGCAAATGCAATTCCTAAATCTCGGAAAACTTCATAAGTGATTTGCCATTCTCCATCCCATTTTAATGAATAGTTATCTTGAGTTTCTGGTTGTTGTGTATATTCTTCTTTTAAAGTATACCCTGCAGGAATTTTTAATTGCGGAATACTATCAGACATTCTTGAAATAGCATAGAATGGACTTTCCAAATCTCCTGCCATATCTGCCATTACATAAACAACTTCCTTTTGATTCTTTCTGTAAATACTCTTCTCTTTGAGTTGTCTATTTACAATTACAATATCTCTTAATGGAACAACATTCCCTTGCATTCCAGTTACAGTTAATGCCAACACTTCATTTACGCCAGACTTATCTTCCTCTTTTAGCTGTAATTTGATGGGGACTTGATTATAGCTATTAGGTGCACTAATAACGCCTACTGGCATTCCTGAAATTCCTCCTGATACAATTGCATTTACTTGAGCAGTAGCAACACCATAGCGCATCGCCTTCTCTTTATCTACAGTAAACTTATACTCATATTGATCATCTTCTACCATCCAATCTGCATCTACTACATCGGTAGTATTTCTAAATATTTGTTCAATTTGAGCTGCAATTTTAATTTGTTCTTGATAGTCTGGACCATAGATTTCAGCAACCAAAGTTGATAACACTGGAGGTCCTGGTGGTACTTCTACTAGTTTTACATTCGCATGATATTTTGCAGCTATTTTTTGTATTGGCGCACGCATTTGCTTAGCAATATCATGGCTTTGAATAGACCTCTCTGATTTATCTACCAGGTTCACTTGTATGTCTGCTACATGATCGCCTCTTCGTAAATCATAATGTCTTACTAATCCATTAAAACTGATTGGTCCTGCTGTTCCAATATATCCCTGATAATTTTTTACCATGGGCTGCTTGGCAATATATGCGGCAATTTCTCCTGCAACCGTATTTGTTTTTTCCAATGTAGTTCCTTCAGGCATATCAATTACTACCTGAAATTCATTCTTATTATCAAACGGCAACATTTTAACAGCAACAGATTTGGTATAAAACAGTACCATGCTAGCTAATAAAACCACCACCGTTCCTGAAATAAAAGCCCAACGTTTCCATCTAACTTCTAACATGGGTTGTATAAAGGAATTATAAATTTTATAAATTCCAGATGCTTCTAAGCTAGTATGTGCATGATGATTGTTGGTACCATCTTTCTTTTCTTTCTCTCTTAAAAATATATAGCCTAAATAAGGAGTTAAAGTAAGGGCAACTATTAATGATAACAACATTGCTATAGAAGCTCCTATTGGCATAGGACTCATATAAGGTCCCATTAATCCAGAAACAAATGCCATTGGAAGCACCGCAGCAACTACTGTGAATGTGGCTAAAATGGTAGGATTACCCACTTCATTGATTGCATAAATAGCCGCTTGCAATGGTGGCAATTTTCGCATTTTAAAATGCCTATGCATGTTCTCTGCAATAATGATGGAATCGTCTACAACTATCCCTGTTATAAAGACTAATGCAAAAAGTGTAATTCTATTTAGTGTATAGTCCATTGCATAATAACTAAATAACGTTAATGCAAATGTTACTGGCACAGAAAGAAAAACCACTAATCCACCTCTCCATCCCATTGCGAGCATTACAAATAAAGTAACTACTACTATTGAAATAAATAAATGAAATAATAATTCTGATACTTTATGTGAAGCAGATTCGCCATAATTTCTGGTAGCGGTTACTTGAAGGTCTGATGGAATTAGGTCTTTTTTTAAGTGTTCAATTTTTGATAATACATTCTCAGATAATTTCATTGCATCTGCGCCTCTTTTCTTAGCAATTGCTAAGGTTACTGCAGGATAAGCAGACTTGAATTTTTTTATTCCGATGGTATCGGCATTACCGTATCCATAAAACACATACTGATTGGCAGTTATAGGAGACTCTGTAACGGTTGCAACTTGCTTTAAATAAACAGGTGAGCCTCCATTCATCCCTATCACCAATGAAGCAACATCTTCAGCAGAACTTAAAAAATTTCCTGTTAATACCGAAAAGGCTGAATCATTTTTATAAAAAGATCCGCTTTCACTTTGGGTATTGGCTCCACCGATTGCTTTAGATATCGTTAAAAAATCAACCCTATTAGCAGCCATTAATGATTTACTGAGTTCAACCTTAATTTCTTTTGATCTACCTCCAATGATATTAATATCAGCTACATCGTTTGATTTTTTTAATTCATTAGAAAGTTCTTGTGAAATTAGTTTTAAACGATGATCGTCGTATTGCTCGCCCCATAAGGTTAATCCTAAAACAGGAACATCATCAATTGCCCTTGTTTTTACTAATGGCATACTAACACCCTGCGGCATCTTATCCATATTCTTCATAATCTCACTGTAGAGCTTTACCAGTGATCTTTCTACATCTTCGCCTACTAAAAATTGCACAATCAACATGGATTGCCCACTCATTGAAGTAGAATAAACATATTCAACACCCTTTATATTAGAAATTACTTTTTCTAATGGAGCAGAAACTTTGGTTTCTACTTCTTTAGGGCTAGCACCAGGATAGGCAATGAAGATATCCGCCATTGGTACTTGAATTTGAGGCTCTTCCTCTCTTGGCATCAGCATGGTGCTATATCCACCAATCAATAAAAATGCAACCATTAATAAAATGGTGAGCTTAGATTGCAGAAAGGCTTTTGCTATATTACCTGATAATCCTTTTTCCATTGTCTAGTATTTTTTGCCTTTGTTTATTTTACTAATTTGATAGGGGCGCCGTTGTATAATTTACCATCAGCACTCAAAATAAATTGTTCACCAGCTGAAAGTCCTGAAAGTACTTCAACTTGACCAGCTTGTTTTTTACCTAATCTTACCCATCTTAGTAGAGCAGTATTTTCCGCTGTTGCAGTATATAATCCAGTTAACTGGTCTTTGTATACAATGCTATTTTCTGGAACAGTCACAGCATTATTTTGAACCGTATGAATAGATGATTCCTTAATAGGTATTTCTATATTTACATACATACCTGAATACAGTTTTTTCGATTCAGCTGTAGGTAAACTGATCTTAACAACATATTGACCACCGGTAAATTGAGATGAGGTATTAATTTGAACAATTTCACCAGTTAGCTTTTTTTCAGCAGCATTAATATTCATATCTACTACATTACCTACAGCAATAGAAGAAATCATATTCTCAGGTACTAATGCACTTACTTGAAGATTTCCAGTTTGTTCTAATGTTAAAATAGGCATGCCTGGGCTGGCAATACTTCCTGTTTCAGCTAATTTTTGTGAAATGACTCCTGCAAATGGAGCAGTAACTGTAGTGTAAGATAAATTGGCATTTACTTCATTTTTCATCTGCTTCATTACCTCTAAATTGGCTTGTGCCGATTTATATTGAAGCGTAATTTGTTCCAATTCTTTTGCAGTTGCACTCTGCTGTTTATATAATGCAGTATATCGCTCATAATCTTTTTTTGCAGATTGCATTGCAGCATCTGCTTGAGCAATCATAGCTCCGGTTTGCGCTGTTTTAGCTTTAATATCTGCAGCATTAATAGTGAATAATACTTGACCTGCTTTAACTTGATCACCTGCTTTTACACGCATACTTGTAATGGTTCCCATTACTCTTGTTGATATATTAGCAGACTGTACTCCTTCCACTTGGCCTGTTACTTCAATTTTTCCATTTGCAGACTTTACTCCAGCACTTGAAACCTTCACTTCAATAGGCTTATCAATTACAGTGGCAGTTTTTTGTTCCTTTTGACTACAAGAACTTACTGTAATGGTTGCAATGAATGCAATAACAGATAGTGTTTTTAGTTTGAAATTCATTTTAATACTATTTTGAAATTATTGTACTGTAGTTAAAAAATCATAATAATTAATTGCAGAATATTCTGCCAACTTTGCTTCAGCTTGCATCAATTTTTGTTGCGCCAATTGAGTTTGTGCCAATAAAATATCGTTGGTGCTTACCAACCCTTGTTGATATCTATTTTGTAGAATGCGCAATGCTTCTTCTGCTTGCTCAATAGATTTTTGCAACTGTCCATATTTATATTGAGCATCTTTTAGATTACGTAATGCACTTTGTAATGCTACTTGCTCTTGGTCTAGTCTTGAATTGTATTGCTCTTTCAGTTTACTCTTTTCAATTATTTGAGTAGCTGCTTTGTTTTTAGTTTGATTTCCTTTTAAAATATCCCAAGACAATTGTACACCAGCAAAATAAGAACCAGCTTTAAAACCCAAAGCTTTCTTATCATTTAATTGGTAATTGGCAAAAGCATTCAACCTTGGTAACCAACTCATTTTAGTTCCTTTAATTGCAATATCATAAATACCTAATCCGGTTTCCATTGCTTTAATATCTGATCTGTTGGTAGGTATAGTCTTCACTATTGAAGTAGGCAATGCTAAAACCACTGTGTTTGTTGTATAAATAATGCCTTTAGGCTGATTCATTAATAAACCAAGTTGATCTGAAGCTGAAGCAATTTTAGATTGAATATCATTCAGCTGAGTTTCTGCATTTTTAACTTGTACTTCCACATTCAACAAGTCCGATTTTTGCATCAATCCCTGATCAAATCTGTTTTTTGTAAAGCTGTAAATAGATTGTACTGTTGTAAGTGCGGTTTTTGTAACTGCTTCTGCAGCATATAAAAATTGAAGATTCAAATACACTTGTGTAACCTGAAGTTTAACTGCTTCAACGGTTCTTTTTGTTTGCAGAGATAAAACTTCTGTTTGCTTTTCTGCTGCTTTTCGCATGTACAACATATCCATATTAACAATGGGTTGTTGAAGACTAAGCTGCGTTAAATAGTTAGGGGTTGCGCCAGGGTTATTGAGTAAAGCAGGATTAAAATCGGCTGCTGTTACATTAGCTTGCTGCAACTTAAAACCAAAGGCATTCAATGGATTATTGGTATTCATTGCAGTGTAAGAAAGATTTAATTGGGGTAACCAAATAGCTTCGGTTTGCTTAAGATTAGCTCCAGCAATCTGCTCATCTATTTTTGCCAACCGTATTTGTTGATTGGCTTTCTGAGCCAATTCAAGGGCTTCACTTAGCTGTATAGGAGTTGGAGATACCTGTGCCTGAGTTGAAAAAAATGATGCACTAATTAGTAAAATAACTGCTATTACCTTCATAATTCTTTTTTAAGAACACAAAAGTAGAACAGCAAAAATGGGCCATGAGTAACATATGTAACATTGATGTCGGCTACAGTTAGCAATAAAGCATTTATATTTATACCCAAGAAGCTAGCATATGAAAAATAGAATGTTCCATACATTAATCTTATCAGTTTGTGCGTATTTTTCCTTTGCACAAAAAAACCAACTGAACTATAATTTATTAATTGGCACTTATACCAATGCCGGTAATAGTGAAGGAATTTATTATTACCAGTTTAGTGCAGATGGTTCTTCAAAAGCAATAAGTAAGCAAAAAGCAGAAGAGCCTTCCTTCTTAATCACATCAACTAATCATCAATTTGTCTATGCGGTAAATGAATTAGGAAAAGGAAATGGAGCTGTTTCTGCTTATGCATTTAATAAAACAACAGGAGAATTTAAATTGCTTAATACGGTGTTATCAGGAGGCGACCATCCTTGTCATATTAGTACTGATCGCAGCAATCGTTTTGTTTTTGTTTCTAATTATTCTGGCGGAAATTTAAGCGCCATTGCTATTAATTCAGATGGAAGTTTAAGCAATGAAAAACAAACCATTCAACATTTAGGTAGCAGCACAAATAAATCAAGGCAAGAAAAAGCGCATGTACATTCAGCAGTTTTATCTCCTGATGAAAAGTTTTTAGTGGTTCAAGATTTAGGCACAGATAAAATTTCTGTTTATGCGGTTGATTTAAATAATCCAATCAAACCTTTATCAGAAAATCCTTTATCGGTGTTTAATAGTAACCCGGGAGATGGACCAAGACATATTAGTTTTCATCCCACCAAACCCTTAGTATATGCTGTTCAAGAGCTGACTGGATCAGTAACTGTATTGGCGTTTAAAAAGGGAGAACTAAAAAAACTACAGCAAATCAATATGTTTGATAAAGTGACCGATAAAAAATCAGGCGCTGCTGATATTCATTTATCGCCCGATGGCCAATTTTTATACGCTTCCAATAGAGTTGATTACAATGATCTAGCTATTTATAAAGTTACTTCTAATGGTACACTTACTTGGGTTGGATCGCAGCCTACACTTGGATTAGCACCCCGAAATTTTGCGATAGACCCCACAGGAAATTTTTTATTGGCAGCCAATCAAAACAGCAATGAAATTGTGGTGTTCAAAAGAAACAAAACAACAGGATTACTCAATGATACTGGCAATAGAATATCAGTTGGAAGACCAGTTTGCATTCAATTTGTGCGCTAGGGGTTTGTCTGATTGTTCTGCCCTTGATTGCTTGGCCTTGAATTGTTTGGCCTAGGTTTATTGGGTCGCGATGAAAGTCTATTGCCACCGCCCTGATTAGGTCTTCTATTACCCATTGGCTTTTGACTGCGTGGGGCGTATTCTGGTGCTGCACCAAATTGTTCTGGAACAATCAGCTTATCTACTTGCTTGCCCAATAACGTTTCAATTTGTGCAAATTTTCTTTGCTCTGCTTCGCTAATAAAAGTAATAGCAGTTCCAGATGTAGCTGCACGAGCGGTTCTGCCAATGCGGTGGATATAATCCTCCCCATCATTGGGCACATCATAGTTAATGACTAATTCAATTTCTTCTATATCAATTCCCCTGCTTAAAATATCTGTTGCAACTAAAATTTTCAATTTTCTATTTCGAAAATCTTGCATCACTTGCTCTCGCTTGTCTTGCAATAAATCGGAATGAATTTCCTCTACAGAAAATTTAGCCCGCTTTAATTCTGAAGCTAGCTGCTTAACATTTTGTTTCTTAGAACAGAAAATAATGACCCTTGTATAGTCACTGTTATTCAACACATATTTAATCAATGGAATTTTTTGAGGTTCATAAACCACAAATGCTTGTTGGATTATTTGTTCTGGTGGTTTTGAAACTGCAATATTAATTTCAGCAGGATTCTGTAAAAGCTTTCTAGCTAAATCACGCATTTTAGACGGCATGGTTGCAGAAAACAATAAATTTTGTCTTTGCTTTGGCAGAAAAGAAATAATCTTCATGATATCATCATTGAAGCCCATGTCTAACATTCTATCTGCTTCATCTAATACTAAATATTTTACCTCTTGCATTTTTACATAGCCCATATTTAAATGAGCAATCATCCTGCCTGGTGTACATACCACCATATCTACTCCGCTACTTAATGCTTTTTTTTCAGCTGTAAATGAATTCCCATCACCTCCACCATAAACAGCAATACAACTGATATCTGTGAAATAACTTAAGCCCTCCATGGTTTCAGCTATCTGTATAGCCAATTCTCTGGTAGGCACAATTATGAGTGCATTAATATGATGCGAAGAATGTTGCTGTGTAAGCATTTTATGAACAATCGGCAATAAAAAAGCTGCTGTTTTTCCCGTGCCGGTTTGCGCTGAAGCAATAATATCTCTTCCTTCTAAAATGGGTTGTATCACTTGTGCCTGAACAGGAGTGGCCGTTTCATAGCCCATGGCATCAATCCCCTCTAATAATCTTTCCTCTAAACCGAGATCTCTAAAATTCAAAATAGTGTTGGATTAATGTAATGATCAGGTACTTAGCTTTTGAATTTCTTCATGCAATACTCCTTTTGCTAATTCAAAATATTTTTTGAATAATTCAAGTGAAGGTGCAATTGTTTCTAGTTTTTCCTGCTTTTTGGCATTTACCTCAATGGTATTCGCCAATGTATGCATATCGGGAACACGAACTACTGAAAGCGATGATTTTGCATAGTGGGCGGATTTAAATAAATTATCCCAATCCTCTGCTGCTAAATCATCTTGCATTTTCTGTATGCTTTCTGGCATACTTTCTAAAAACATATTAATAATAGTAGTCTTGTATTCGTTATCGCCCTCTGCCAATTCATTTAACATTTCTAAATCGACCGCTACAGTTGAAACAGCTTCTGGCATTTTTACACCAAAATTATCAGTGCTTGGCTTTGTTGGAGGAGGGGCATTAAAAATTTCATCTAATGTTTTGTATAGAGCTTCTAATCCAAAAGGCTTTGCCAAACAGGCGTTCATGCCCATACGAGTAAATTTATCGCCTTCGGCTCTGCTACTCCAACCAGTCATGGCAATAATAGGGATGGTCTTATTGATTTCGGCTCTAATAATCTGCGTAGCTTCAAACCCATCCATTTCAGGCATATTGATATCCATCAGAATAAGGTCGTAAGGCTGTTGCTTAAGCATTTCAATAGCCTCTAAGCCATTGCCAGCAATATCAAAAGTTGCTCCAGTTACATTTAATGAATGTGTAATCAGCTTTTGATTTACAAAATCATCTTCTGCTATTAAAATTCGCTTACCCTTTAAGAAATCCGTGTTCATCAAGTGCTTTTTTGCTTACTACGAGGCATAAATATAAAATTTATATATCGTTCTACCTTGAATTTTGTAAAAATGAAGCCCTTATTCTGGTTTATTGACTAATTTTTAACCAATCAGTTGGATTCATTTTGACTATTTTTGCTCCCTTGCAAGGGGAATAATCTTGCAATCAACCAAAATGAAAAAGATATTTTTATTATTTACGGTGCTGGTTGGTCTGGGTGCCGCAGCTCAAACTACCGAAACCAAGAAAAAAGATTGGAGCAAAATTGACTTAAGTGGGCGCTCAAAAGATCATTTTATGATTCAATATGGAGCAGATACTTGGACAGGAAGACCTGATAGTGTTAGAACTGGTAATGGGTTTAGCCGTCATTTCAATTTTTATGTAATGTTTGATAAGCCATTCAAAAATAACAAAAGAATGAGTTTGGCTTATGGAGCAGGTATAGGATCGAGCAATATCTTCTTTGATAATGTTAATGTAGACATTAAATCAAATGCTGGCCGTTTACCTTTTACAATAGCCGATAGCCTAAATCACTTTGATAAATTTAAAGTGACCAATATTTTCTTAGAAATTCCAGTTGAATTAAGGTACTATTCTAATCCTGAGAATCCTGCCAAATCATGGAAGTTTGCCATAGGTGCTAAAATTGGTACGCTATTAAGAACTCATACAAAGGGGAAAAATTTGGTAGATAAAAACGGTCAAACTGTTTATGGTAACAGTTTTGTACAAAAGGAAGTAACAAAGAAATATTTTAATGGAACGCCCATTGCATTAACCGGAAGAATTGGTTATGGCATCATAGGTTTACAAGGAAGCTACCAAATTACTTCTGTGTTAAAAGAAGGCGTTGGCCCTTCTATGAACAGATTTACGATTGGTATTTCCATTAGTGGACTATAAACAGATCATTTGATAGAGAAAAAACAACTCATCTCCATTGAGGAGAAAGCAGTACTGGTTGGCGTAATCCTAAAGGACCAGACCAATGAGCAGGCAGAAGAATACCTAGACGAATTGGCCTTTTTAGCAGAAACAGCAGGTGCAACTACCGTAAAGCGATTTACACAAAAGTTAGCGCACCCTGATAGCAGAACCTTTGTAGGTAAGGGAAAACTAGAAGAAATTAAACAGTATGTAAATGGCAAGAATATTACCCTTGTCATTTTTGATGATGAATTAACAGGCTCTCAGATATCCAATATTGAAAAAGAGCTGAATGTAAAAACCATTGATCGAAGCGATTTAATCTTAGACATATTTGCACGAAGAGCTAGAACAGCGCAAGCTAAAGTGCAAGTGGAGTTGGCGCAATATCAATATTTGTTGCCTCGCTTAAAAGGTATGTGGAAGCACTTAGAAAGACAAGGTGGAGGTATTGGTACAAGGGGGCCCGGTGAAACAGAAATTGAAACGGATAGACGTATTGTAAAAGATAAGATTTCTTTGTTGCGTAAACGTTTAAGCGAAATAGATAAACAGTCTTTTACCCAACGCAAAGAACGCGGCGAATTTATTCGGGTTGCTTTTGTAGGCTATACGAATGTGGGCAAGAGTACCCTAATGACCATATTAAGTAAGAGTGAAGTGTTTGCAGAAAACAAATTATTTGCAACATTAGATACTACCACACGTAAAGTCGTTTTTGAAAACACCCCTTTCTTATTAAGCGATACCGTAGGATTTATTAGGAAATTACCGCACCACTTAGTGGAGAGCTTTAAAAGTACATTAGATGAAGTAAGAGAAGCAGATATACTGTTACATGTGGTAGACGTTTCTCATCCACAATACGAAGAACAAATTGGCGTGGTGAATAAAACCTTACAAGAGTTAAAAGCTTTTGAAAAGCCTATGTTGACCATTTTTAATAAAATGGATTTGTATGTGCAAAAGAACTTTGATGAGTGGTTAGAGGATTCTGTTAAAGAAGAAATATTGAGAGATCTTAAAGACAAATGGGATTTAGCTACTAACGGCAACTGTGTATTTGTTTCAGCTACTGAAAAACAAAATTTAGATGCCCTTAGAGATATTATATTAGAGAAAGTTAGAGAAATGTATGCGATTCGTTATCCCTACAAAACAATGCTTTATTAATTGGAAGAAGCAGCATTCAGTTGGATTAAAGTTGCCGATTACGCAAGCGAACTACAATGGCAAGAGAACCATATGTGCGTGGTAGAAGCAGATGGTAAAAAAATCACTATGGCTTTGAAAGAGCAGCAAATTTTTGCTTTTGCTCACAAATGTCCGCACGCCAGTGGAGTTATGGCTAATGGATTTATAGATGGGTTGGGGAATGTGGTTTGCCCCTTACACCGGTATCGTTTTTCTATTCAAAACGGCCGCAATACCAGCGGGGAAGGGTATTTTTTAAAAACTTACCCTGTGAAGGAAAATGAAAACGGAGTTTTTGTGGGATTTAAAAAAAGCTTTTTTGGTAATTTTTAGGGTATTTTTTTTGAAAGTATAGAGAAACCCCTATTTTTGCAACCCCGAAAGGGGAAATTCCTCCTTAGCTCAGTTGGTTAGAGCATCTGACTGTTAATCAGAGGGTCTCAGGTTCAAGTCCTGAAGGGGGAGCATAAGAAAACAAAAGCCGTCAGCAATGATGGCTTTTTTGCTTTTAGGGTTATTTAAAATGTTGTAAATTGTATTATGAAAGTTAAAGAGGTTAAATATTTATCTGATTACACTATCAGGGTGAGCTTTGATGATGGAGTAACAGGTATTGTTAATCTAAAAGATTTCATTTCCAAGGGTATTTTTGCAATATTGAAGGATAAAGCAAAATTTGAAAATGTATATACTACAGGATATTCTATTGCATGGTCTGATGAACTTGAAATTGACGCCATATCTATATATCTAGATATTACTGGAAAAGATTTTGGAGATATTTCCCATCCAAAATTTTCTTATGCCACAGATTAGTTATTTCCTTGGAGTAATCATTAGAATGTTTTACCGAGATCATAATCCACCACATTTCCATGCGGTGTATGGAGACTATGAGGCTATTATTGATATTGAACACAATGAAATTATCGGAGGTTATTTACCACCTCGTGTTTTAGGTATTGTTGCAGAATGGACAGCCCTTCATCAAATTGAATTATTGGATAATTGGGAAAGAGCAAGAAATCAAGATCAATTAAAAAATATTGATCCTTTGGTGTAATAAGTTTTATTATATCATACACCAGCACATATTAAATTTAAAATTAAGAGACTAAGTTTAGGAATCATGGATAATGTAACTAACAAGAAAATATTATTATTTTTCTTAAAGAATTTATTGCTTTCTTTTGTTTACTTATACGGAATGGTGGCAATACATTTTTCAAGTATAAAAATTGAACCTTTATTAATTGGATTTTACCAAATGGCTTTTACAATCATTCACATAACTGTATTGTTGTTATTAATGATCATTTACGCTCCAAAATCAAAAGAATATAATAAAGCATTGCTATATTATGTAGCAGGAGTTTTAGCTGTAATTATTGGTGGTTGGTCTTATGTCAAAATAAGCATCCTATTAAACTGGCATATTTAATTATTGCTCCTATAATATTAAATGAACTAACAACATGTTTTATAATCAAATAATAGCCTTTAGATAAGAGAAAAGCTGCATCTTTCGTCTGTAAGGGGAGCATATATAAAGTTAAAAGGGTTATACTTTGATAGTATGACCCTTTTTTATTTATTCAGCTGTTCAATGTATTTCAATATCATTTTTACTTGCTTCTCATCCGATTTTTGAGCCGTGATTTTTTCAATAATGGCACTCTGCTCGTCCTCAGTTAGTTTTTTAAACGCTTTTAGTACCCCTGATTCCTTGAAAGTATCTAAAATCTCTTTTTTAGTAATTTGCTCCTTTGAAGTCAATAAATAAAGCGTAACTGTTACAATGTCGCCGCCAGTTTTATTAATTGCTTTTCTGATTTCGCTATTAATTGAAATTAGTTTGTCTTGGTCACCAAGTTTGGCTAGGTTAATACTTTCTATTTTATAGTTATCAATAGTGCCTGCAACTTTCATAAAACCCCATTTACCAACTATATGTTTCGTGTTGGGAACTTGAATATGATAGGTCCAAGCGCCTTTACCTGGTTGATATTTTAATTCAAGTTTTTTGTCTTTTACTAAGTATTCCATTTTAGTGTTATCGTTTAGTTTTGAGTGGCTTTTTATTTTCAGTAATTTTAGAATCATGAGAATAATCTAAAATATATGGAGAAGTATGGTAATAGAAAAGACAACACGTATAAATTTTAAAAGTTAATGTTATGTATAATTTATCAAAACTATTTTTAACCGTTTTTTTATTTTCCGGATTAATTATAAATGCTCAATCAAATACTGATAGTTTAATCAAAGCTAAAAAGTATCAGGCTAAAGCGCCTAAGACGCAACCATTTGGAAAAGAAGCATTCCAAAAATCAAAAAATACGACCATAAGATGGTTGGGAATGGCTGGGTTTCTTATTAATAGTAGAGGAACTACTATTATGGTTGACCCACTACTAGAGGGATTTGACATGCCACTTCTCATTAATTTCCCAATAAAAACCAATGCGGTTCCTTATTTAGACGCTGTTTTTATTACGCATGCAGATAACGATCATTTTAGTGTTCCTACAAATGTTGGGATGGCTAAAGTTGTTAAATCATATCACTCGACCCAATATGTAGATTCATTAATGAAAAATTTGAATCTGCAGTCATTTGGCCATAATATTGGTGATACAGTTAAAGTGAAAAATATAACCGCAAGATTAACACCGGCAGATCATGCATACCAAAATGCATACCCTGGCATGAGTCCTCGTTGGTTTAAAAATGAAGATGCTTGCGGCTTTTGGATTGACACTCCTGATGGAACAATTTGGCATCCTGGCGACACAAGATTATTACCTGAGCATTTGACTATGAAATCACCAGATGCTATTTTATTTGACTTCTCGGATAGTGAATGGCATTTTACGTTTAATGGAGCGGTAAAATTAGCCAATGCTTATCCTAATGCTCAACTTGTACTATGTCATTGGGGTTCTGTTGATTCTCCAGATTTTTCGCCTTTCAATGGAGATCCCAAAAAGCTTTATGAAGTAATAGTAAATCCCGAACGCATAAAAGTTGTAGCGCCAGGAGAACCCTTTATCTTGAAAAAGATTATGAAATGATTAACTACAATAACAAAGTATTTAGATCTATCCAAAATACTAACAATGGAGAAACCTCTTCAGAAACATTGTTTTATTACAAACAAGATGGAAATATCATTTTTTCTGAATATAAAGGAGGTAAAATAATTTATGGCCATTTAATTGGATTGGTTAATGAGAACGGATGTATTGAATTGTGTTATCATCAAGTTAATAATAAGAATGAAATGATGACAGGAAAGTGTTTTTCAAAACCTGAACTATTAAATGATGGAAAAATTCGTTTGCACGAAACCTGGGAATGGACTTCTGGTGATTTTTCATCTGGCACGTCAATAGTTGAAGAAATTTAACCCTTTAATTTACTTGGATATGAATACTACACTGATTGATGTGACAAGGGTTTCAAACCAAAGTGAAATAATTGGCATTAGGGATTTACAAGCATTGAATTTAAAGCAGTACATAACTTCCGAAGAGGCCATTGATCAAGGTTTCCTAACTGCTGCCTTTACGCTAGAATATTTACAGGCGATGAATTCAGCATCTCCTGCCATCATTGCAAAGGATGGTGATAAAGTTGTGGGCTATGCGTTGGTTGCAACAAAAGATATTAGAAATGGGCACGACCTTGTTGAAGGTCTTTTTGATGCCATTGATAAATGTGAATACAACGGAAAATTATTAAGGGATGTTAACTATGTAGTAGTTGGGCAATTATGTGTTGCAAAAGAATATCGCGGACAAGACCTTGTGCAAAAGCTATACGGACATTTCAGGGATTGTCTTTCAAAAGAATATACTTACCTCATTACGGATATTGCTCAAGCAAATGCTCGTTCTCTTAAAGCGCATCAAAAAAGAGGATTTCAAGTCATCAATGAATTGATGTATGGTGGTTTTGCATGGGATATTGTTTTGTGGGATTGGAATGCAGCAGATTAGCATCAATATTAAGAGTACTTTAAATTCATATTCTAGCCAATCAATAATTCTTTCTTATGAATTCCCTACGTATTTTTTTTCTTGTAGTTACGCAACTTTTTATTACTCTTCTAGCCTTCTCGCAAGACGATCGCCGCTGGCAAATGAATTCAGACGGTTCAATTGAGTGGTTCATTGGTAATCGTATTCCACACGACGATCATATTGAATTGAGCGGTAAGCAAATTTCTTGTGTACTTAGGTACGGTGTTGCTTCCGACAGTTCTTTCCATGCTAGTCGAAGTTTGGTCTGGCCTATGCTTAGAACCATTCCGAATAATACACACGCTAGTTTAACCCGCAGATTTGCACAGGACGCTTTTGAAATGGTAACGGTCAACTATCGACCCATTACCGCTGAAAAAGTAACCAGCATTAGCCTGAACGGTATACTAACCGTTAACTCTAGGGTATCCAATACGCTGGAATTAACACGACAATATTTTCCATCAACAGATCTACCTGTTTATTGTGAAGTTTATCGGATTAAAAATATTTCAGGAAAAAAATGTGTAGTAGAAATTCCTAAGTCAACTAGTATTTATCAAACTGACCCTAAAATGGGAACGGAAGGTGCTTTTGCTTTACAGGTTAACTGGTATCATGGAGGCTCTTATCAACTTCAACCCAATGAGTCTGTTCATTTTTCACTGATATATTCAGGTGCAAAATTAAAAGAGCCAACTCTACAAATAGAAGCGGAATATGAAATGGCAAAGCGATTGTCTTTTGTGCAGCAGGTAAGGAATAATTTAGTTTTGGAAACTCCCGATACCGTTTTAAACAGAGCATTTGCCTTTGCAAAAATCAGGGCAGCTGAAAGTATTTTTGAGACCAAGGGTGGTCCTATGCACGGACCAGGAGGAGAATCCTATTATGCTGCTATCTGGGCTAACGATCAGGCAGAATACATTGGGCCTTTCTTTCCTTTTCTGGGCTATGATTATGGTAACAAATCTTCGCTCAATGCCTATCAGCATTTTGGAAGATTCATGAATCTTACGTATCAACCTATACCAAGTTCTATTATAGCTGAAGGAACTGATATTTGGAATGGTGCCGGAGATCGTGGTGATGGAGCAATGATAGCATATGGTGCGGCACGTTATGCACTTGCAAGTGGTGATCAAAAACAAGCAGAACAGTTATGGTGTTTGATAGAATGGTGTCTTGAATATTGCAAACGAAAATTAAATGCAGCGGGCGTAGTAAATTCAGATTCGGATGAGTTGGAAGGTAGACTTCCTGCAGGTAATGCCAACCTTTCTACATCTGCATTATACTACGATGCATTAATCTCTGCTGCTTATCTTGGAGAAAGTATCGGTAAAGAAAAAAGTCAATTGAAACTGTATCGGGCTGAAGCTGCAAAATTAAAAATAGCCATTGAAAAATATTTCGGCGCTAAAATTGATGGATTTGAAACTTACAAATACTATAAAGAAAACGATACCTTAAGGGCATGGATCTGTGCTCCCCTTACCATGGGTATTTACGATCGTAGTACTGAAACCATTCGTGCATTGTTCTCTCCAAAATTATGGACCAAGGATGGACTTGCTAGTATTGCCGGAGATAAAATATTTTGGGATAGATCAACGCTGTATGCATTGCGAGGAGTATTTGCAGCAGGCGAAACCGATCAGGCACTGCGTTTTCTACACTATTATTCGAATCGCCGTTTACTTGGCAATCATGTGCCTTATCCAGTAGAAGCCTATCCCGAGGGAAACCAACGACATCTTTCGGCTGAGAGCGGTTTATATTGTAGAATATTTACTGAAGGGTTATTTGGTATTAGACCAACGGGGTTACAAAGTTTTAATTGTACGCCGCGACTTCCTTCGACCTGGTCTAGTATGAATTTGAAACGTATCCATGCATTTGGACATGATTTTGATATTAGTGTAGAACGTATAGAAGGAAAAATAAAAGTAACGATTTCCGAGAATGGAAAACAGGTGATTGATCAACGCACTAACGATGGAGAAACGATAAGTGTTCGATTCTAGATTAGCAAGAATTTTAGCTGAATTAATACATCATTTAATTTTGATTGATAAAAATGGAGCAGATTGTTATAGTTGGAGGTGGATTATCAGGGCTTACGCTAGCTTATTTATTAGAGCAGAAGAATTATGAAATCACATTAATTGAAGCTTCCCCAAGATTAGGTGGTCGTATTCAAACAGTAAAAGGAAATTTAGGGACCCCAATGGAATTAGGGGCTACTTGGTTTTCAGAGGCTCACGTTCAACTTTTGTCTTTATTAGGTAAACTAGAACTTAACAAATACAATCAATACACAAAGGGGATATCAGTGTTTCAAACAAACTCATTTGAACCTCCTCAGCTTTTCTCTGTTCCAGAAGCTGAAAATCCATCATTTAGAATAGTGGGTGGAACCGAGCGTTTAATTGACCAATTGAAAAAAGAACTCCTTCAAACAAAAGTTATACTCAATTCTAAAGCCGAAGATATTTCAATAGATCAGAATGACCTTATAATCAAAACAAGCAAATCAACTTTTAGGTGTGCTAAAACCATTATTTGCATGCCGCCGCAATTAATAGGTTCCATCAAATTACCAGATGAAATTCCGCCTCATTTATTAAATCTTTTGCCAACCGTTCAGATTTGGATGGCCGGTTCAATAAAATTTACGGTGGAATATGTGCGCCCATTCTGGCGCGAAAAGGGATATTCAGGTATGCTTTATAGTCATTCCGATATTATTTCTGAAATGTATGATCATACCAATTTTGAAGAAAACAAATTTGGATTCACAGGATTTTTAAATAGTGGTGCTTCCACACTTAACCAAGAAACTAGAAAAGCCAACGTATTAAGACAATTAAGTGAACTGCTTGGTAAAGAATCAGCGTATCCCACTGCTTATTTTGATAAAGTTTGGAATGATGAGTTTATCATACAGGGTAATCAAACAATAAAACTACCCCATCAGAACAATGGACACCCTTATCTTCAAGAGGGATACTTAGATGAAAGATTATTTATCTGCGGAACAGAAACATCCAGTAAATTCGGAGGATATATGGAAGGGGCAATTCGATCTGCAATCAGGGTTGCTGAAAAGTTTTAGCTATGAAAAATTTACTATTACTCATTTTTAGTGTTTCAACTTGTGTAAGTGTAACCGCACAAAACCAAGATGAAAAAGCCATTTCCAAAACCCAAATAAGCCTATACAATAAAATAGCACTACTTGACAGTGCATTGTTTAAAGCTTACAATTCAAAGAATATAGAATTAATGAAATCCTATTTCACCAAAGACCTTGAATGGTACCAAGACAATGGTGGATTAATTGGCTTTGATAAAGTGTTTTTTAATTTTCAATCAATATTTAATAGAGAGTACGATTTAAAACGAACATTAATAAAAGAGAGTTTAGAAGTACATCCAATCGAGGGCTATGGTGCAATTGAAGTTGGGAAACACCAATTCAGTCATATTGAAAATGGAAAATTAGAAGTGGGGACTTTCAAATTCTTAATGATTTGGAAGAATGAAAGCGGCAATTGGAAAATCTCCAGAGTAATCAGCTATGATCATTAATTTAATTCTTTGATTATTTTTTTCGCAATAGTTGAATCTCCCCAATTAGCCAATTCATGTAGTATTGGGATCAATGATTTACCCGCTTTGGTAAGTTCATATTCAACCCTAGGAGGCATTTCTGTATACTCCGTTCTTTTAATCAAACCATAAAGTTCTAACTCTTTTAATTCACTAGCCAAGACTTTATTCGATATAGAAGGTATGATCTGATTTAACTTTCCAAAGCGAATTTTCTTTTCCCCTATACAATTTAAAATAATCGGTTTCCATTTCCCACCAATAATACTCATGGCTCTTGTTACTGGACAATTCAAAGGATTATTAATAAACTTCGGTTCAAAATTTGTGGTTACCATTTGGTTACTAGTTTTTACTAATTCAGTTACAAAAGTATACCAAACTACCTAGCTTTGTTGCAAATCATACAATATGCATCTTTTTACATTCACTTTAACGAAAAGAAAAATCAATTTCTTGGTTTACATACTTATTATGCTTTGCATATCAGTGCTTACAAATGCACAATCAAATAATAAGAATGTGGGTGCGTGGAAAAAAGTAAACTTGGGCAAACAGCAATTTGAATTACACAATGTGATTGGCGAGAGTACATTTTTTCAAAATCAACAAGTTATTAAAATAGAACGAGATTTAAATGCTATTCCATTTGACTCTACCAATATTGAAAAAACAGTAGACGAGCCTCATTATGCAAAACTAATTGGGCTTGATGATTTCGAAAATGGAACAATTGAAATCAAAGTGTACAGCCAACTTCAAAATCCGGCACCGTATAGTGGAATAGCTGGTTTTATTGGGCTTTATTTTAGAATTAAAGAGGACGACTCTGCTTTTGAAGGTATTTATTTAAGACCAAAAGTGGGCAGAGCAAGTAATCAGCTTTTTAGAAATCACACGGTTCAATATATGTCTTATCCACATGCAAAATTTGATACCCTTCGAAAGATTGCACCATTTAAATATGAGGGCGCTGCACCGGTTGCTTTGAATGAATGGATTACTATGAGAATTGAAGTAAATGGAGAGACTGCTGAACTTTTTATAAATGACTTAATATATTCTAGTTTTATTGTAGATAAAATGCTAGGTACAAATAAGATTGGTGCAATTGGTGTTTATGTTGATATTGGTACTATTGGATATTTCAAAGACTTAAAAGTTACTAAGCGTTTATTAAAGAAAGAATCTAAGTTAGTAGAACGAGTAATTGGTATATAACTTCTAATTTACCATAAACGTTATTGACTGTTTCTGTCTATAAATAACATTTCTTCCATTTTGAACAGCTGGTTTCCATTTTGGGCTTCTAGCCATTAAACGGACAGCTTCCTCTTTTGAGCCATAGCCAGGATCTGATTCTGCTTTTATATCACGAATTGTTCCATCTTTTGCTACAATAAAAGATAACAAAACCGTATATCGCCCCGGAGGAGCTCCATTTTTGTAAGGCAAATCTCTATTAATATTTTTTTCTAAATATTTTATCCATCCGTTAATCCCACCAGGAAATTCTGGTTTAATTTGAACATCTATAAATACTCTTTCAGCATCTTCATTACTCAATATAGTATCCTTAGAAGTCTTATCAACTATAATTGTGGTATCATTTTTTTTGTAGTCAAAATTATTTTTTTGACAGTTAGCCAAATGATAAATAGGTAATATAAAAATAAACAGAGTTATTTTTTTTATATAAAATTGCATAGATCAAACTTTCAAATATGAATATATTTAAAAGTTTAGACAAATAAAAGTATTAACGTAAGTAAAACACCAGCAATCGTAAATAATATTCCCTTCTTAAATATTTGCGTACCAGGAGCAAACATCCAAAATGTAGAAATCACAAAAAACATCAACGAACACCCAAAGAAAATATTTAAATAAAATAGTGGATGAGACGTATTGGCTTTATGAAAATTATTCATTTTACTAACGATATAAGGAAGCTCTTTAACTTTAAACTCAGCTAACCCTGTTGCACTATTATATAAGCCCTGCTCAAAAATCAACTGATCACCTTGTACTTTCTTTACTTTTAAATTCTTAATCTTAATAGCTTTTCCCAATGCTTCTTCATTAAGATTAGGCGCTATTTTTTCAATTTTATGTACTTCCTTTTTTAGGAAATCGGTGTTTCTAAATATTAAAATAATACCACTGATAGAATAAATAGCCATAATTCCAGCTAAAAAGAAGCCCAAATAACGATGATAAACACGCATATTTTTTGAAACAGCACCCATAATTGATTTGTATATATTTCGACGAAACTATCAAAGTAGATGAATAGTCATTAACAGAATCGGGAAATCAATTTTACGATTTCGGAAACTAGTTATTACTAGACCCTCTTGTTTTAACAATATATTATTTTGAATTTTTCAGAATTTATCTTTTACTTTGTAATTCAAAGTACTTTTTAATAAATTTTAAATGAATAATCAAAAAGAGCAATTAGATGCAATAAACGACATCAAAAAATTGATGGAGCGATCGTCCAAATTTTCTGCTTTAAGTGGGCTCTCGGGTATTATAGTGGGGAATATGGCACTTGTTTGTATTGGCATATCGTATACTATTCTTGGCATTACACCACTTGAACCAATTTCTTATTTAAGTATTCTTAATCGAGATGGAGCAATTGATACCGAACTATTAAAATTACTAATCATCAACTTTAGTGTTGTATTATTGGCTTCATTCTTAACTGCTATTTGGTTATCGAATAAAAACGCTGTTAAAAAAGGGGAACAAATTTGGGACTTAACTGCAAAGAGAATGCTGATCAATTTTAGTATTCCAATGTTTGCAGGTGGGGCTTACTGTTTCATACTATTTACTCAAAACCATATTGAATTGATACTTCCAGCAACCTTACTTTTCTATGGTTTAGCATTACTAAATGCCAGTAAATACACTGTTGAAGATATAAAATATTTAGGTGTGTTATTGGTACTACTAGGTTTATTCGCTTCGATATACGTAGATGAAGCCTTACTATTATGGGGTATAGGCTTTGGAGCACTGCATATTGTTTATGGCTCATTCATGTACTTTAAATACGAAAAGTGAAAAACAGCATAGAAGCCTTAAATAAAGCATTTGAAAGTAGGGTTAGGTTGGGTATAATGTCTATTCTAATAGTTGCAGATTCAGTTGATTTTGGAACCCTAAAAGAGCAGCTAAAAATAACAGATGGAAATATAGCCAGTCATATCACTGCACTAGAAAAGCTTGAATATGTTAGTATTAAAAAGCAATTCATTGGCAAGAAGCCCAATACAACCTATCTCATTACAGCTAAAGGAAGGAAGGCATTTACGATACATATTCATGCGTTAGAAAAATTAATTAAACAAACATTATAATGATTATACAAATGGAAGAAAATAATGTAGAAATAAATATAAAAGATATCTTGTTTCTGCTGTTCGGCTCGATACTTGCAGGATTAATTGCAAAAATTCCAAGTTTTTTTGGCTTGATCGAAGATGAATATTATGCAAAAAATATTTCATTTATTATAGCACCAATATTGGTGATGTTTTTTGCTTGGAAAAAGGAATTAAATTCAAAAAAATTAGTTTTTCCAGCAATTACTATAATTGCTTCGGTATTGTATATTAACCTTCTTCCTTCAGTTGAATCAAATAACTCAATCATTTTGGCTTGTATGCATTTACCCATTTTTTTATGGTCGGTGGTTGGGTATACTTTTATTGGTGGAAACTTAAAAGATTCTACCCAAAGAATAAATTACTTAAAATTCAATGGAGATTTACTAGTCATGTGTTCATTGCTGATTTTAGCAGGTGGACTATTTTCAGGAATTACTTTAGGATTATTTAATTTGATTGATGTTAAAATTGAGCAATTCTATTTTAACTATGTTGTCATCATGGGTTTGTCAACTGTTCCATTAATAGCAACATACTTAGTATTTACCAATCCTAGCTTAGTAAACAAAATTTCTCCAATTATAGCTAAACTATTTACTCCATTTGTTTTCATCACCCTATTAACATTTTTAATAACGTTATTATTTACTGGGAAAAATATTTACAGTGATAGAAATTTCTTACTGATTTTTAATGCCTTATTAATTGGTGTAATGGCAATCATATTATTCTCTGTAACAGAAGCAACAAAAAATAAATTGAATAAAATTAGCCTTATTATTCTGCTAATGCTTTCAATATTAACAATAATAGTAAATGGAATCGCACTTTCTGCTATTGTCTTTAGATTAACAGAATTTGGTGTAACACCCAATAGAGTAGCGGTGTTAGGATCAAATCTGCTTATTTTTATCAACCTTATTTTAGTGTCCGTTAAATTATTTCAAGTTGTATCAAGAAAAGAACCTGTAGAAATGGTTGGAGTTGTTATTGCTAATTTTATTCCCTATTATTCCTTTTGGGCCTTTTTAGTGGCTTTCTTGTTTCCTATTTTGTTTCAATACAAATAAACCTATAAAAGTTTTTTCGTCATTATATATGATTTCAATTAAATCTTGTTGAGTGATATTCATTTTGAGTTGCTCAATAAAAGGACTTGCGGTAATTCGTTCAGGACTTGCTATAATTATCGTAGCCCCTTTATGAATAAAGTCATGAATCAATTTAATCAAGGATTCAAAATCGGAAGGTGCATAATTGGTATCACTCAATAATACTACTTCGGCATCAATAGAAATAGGAAATGAATTCCAATCAGCAAAAAGAGCCTTTATATTTTTACACCCAACGAACTCAATATTTTTTTGCATCAATTCAATTGCATCTTCTGCATAGTCAGTAATAGTTAAGTGGGCAGCATGTTTTGCAATTGAGAAAGAGGGCAAACCTATTCCAGCTCCAATTTCAAGTACGCTTTTGCTGTTGACTAAACCTAAATTTTGATGAAGAAATGAACTCAAGGCTATAGCGGATGGCCATGCTTTTGCCCAAAAAGGAAAAAGTGTTGCTGCATCGTTCAAACAAAGTCGTTCATAAGTGGGTTTAATGAATAAAGGGTCGGGTATATATAATTTTAAATCCGCTGAAAATGAATTAAGTATTAATGGATATTGCATTATTCAAAAAGAAGGGGCTTATTTTAAAACAATATTTTCATATAAGCTATTTACCGTTTTTTTAAGTACTGCATTATATCCATCTATATATTTTTGTTCACTTCCATTGATGATTACAACAAATCCATATTGTTTATTGGGTTCAAAAAATAGAGCACTATTTAATCCATAAGCAGATCCGGTATGTCCTGTTAAAGTAACTCCGTTGATTAATTTATTCGATTTAGAAAGGGCTAAACCATATTGTTCTTTCTCGGAAATCATTGTTTGCATTTTCCTCGCACTTTTTTTAGAAATAATTCTTTTGCCATTGGCTTTACCCATTCTACTGTGCATAATCATATATTTTGCCAGATCAGTAGCAGAAATTTTCATGCCGCCTGTAGGAGAAAAAATAGGTGTAGTATAACCCATGGTATAGTTGGCAATCTCTTCACTTCTTGGTGCATAAGCATTGGGAGATGCAATAAACTTGGCTGAATCTGCATGATACTCATAAATAGTAGCAAACCTATTTTTATCTAAAGAGTCTACACAATACCCTCCATATAAACCTAAGGGTTGCAGAATATGCTTACTTATATAGTTATCAAACCTTTCGCTAGAAATTTTCTCAATAATGGTGCCTACCATATTGTAATTTAAATTACAATACATATAACCCGAATCTGGTGCATAATTATTATAGCAATTAGCCCAGTTTGGATTTTTAGAAGGATTAATAGCATCTAAGCTGAAATAGCCCTGACTATCATTTATAGAAGACCGATGCGATAAAACCATTTTAAGTGTGATGGGTGTCTCTGGAAATTTTGGGTTTCGAATGATGAAACCTACTAATTTACTCATATCATCATCTAACGATATCAATCTTTTTTCAACCAACTGCATAATAGCAGTAGCAGAAAAAGATTTTGAAATAGATGCAATTCTAAAAATATCCAAATTGCTTAATGATGTTTGCGTTTCTTGATTCTTTAAACCAAATGATTGTGCATACACAATTTGGTTTTTTTTTACTACCGCAACTGACATTCCAATCACTTTATGGCTATTCATGATTGCATTAAGCGAAGAGTCTGCCGATGAATACTGTCCTTTCAACATGAATGGAAGTATCAAAAGCAGACTCGCTATAAATAAATTGTAATTGATTTTGTGCATTTTCCCCATTTTAATGGTGATTCAATGCATAAATTTAAGGGTTGGTAGACCAAATAGAACTGTCTTTTACAAATACCCTTCTGTTTAATTTTAACTGTGCTATAATTAATTCTGCAAAATCTTCGGGATGCATCAATCGCTCTTCGTTATTATTGATCAGATTTGCTGATATTGCTAGGTCGGTCACTACAGTGCTTGGTACCATGGCCGTTACTCGGATATTGTATTTGCGCACTTCTTGCATTAAAGACTCTGTTAATCCCATTACCCCAAACTTAGAGGCACTGTATGCACTGGTTGTTGCCGCCCCTTTTAAACCTGCAGTAGAAGAAATGTTTACAATATCTCCAGTTAAGCGCTTCATCATATTTGGTAACACCGCTCTAGTGGTATAGTACACACCAAATAAATTTACTCTCACTTGCTGTTCCCAAACTTCAGGTGATAAATCTAAAAACTTACCAAAAGTACCTGTACCTGCATTATTAATTAAAATATCTATGGGGCCTAATGTATTTTCTATTTTTTCCACCGCCCAGTTCACTGCGTTAATATTGCTAATATCAGCTGGTGCAATGATAGATAGAACACCCAGCGAATTAATTTCTGCCGCCACTTCAAGAAGATCTTTTTCAGTGCGAGCTATTAAGCCAATATTGACACCTTCTTTGGCTAATGCAATAGCAATGGCCTTTCCTATTCCTTTTCCTGCTCCTGTTACCAGAGCTACTTTATCTTTTAATGATTCCATTGTATATAAATTATTTTGCTGAATAAAACGGGTAATCAGTATATCCTTTTTCACCAGGCGTATAAAATGTTTGCTGATCCACATCATTTAATGATGCATCCAATTGATACCTATTCACTAAATCTGGATTAGCAATAAATGGAACGCCAAATGCTACTAAATCGGCTTCGCCGGCTTCAATTACCTTTGTAGCTGTTTCTTTATTAAAGCCTCTGTTGATGATTAATGTTCCCTTGTAAATAGGTCTATAATGCTTAGCGATTTCTTTAACTGCAAACGGTAAATGATCTACGGGAACAAAAGGTTCCGTTAAATGCAAGTAAGCCAAACCATACTCGTTCAATTTATTTACGATGTAATCATGTGTAGGTATAGTGGTTTCGTCCATAGTGATTCCAAACAATCCATTCAAGCTTGGACTTAAGCGTAAACCAACTTTACTGTAATCAATCACGCCATTGAAGGCATCTAAAATCTCAAATAATATTCTTGCACGATTTTCAATTGTTCCACCAAATTCATCGGTACGTTGGTTGGATGTAGCGTTAAAAAATTGTTGCAATAAATAACCATTAGCGCCATGAATTTCAACACCATCAAAACCAGCTTTGATTGCATTAGCTGCTGCATTTTTAAAGTCTTGTACTGTTTGTTTAATATCCGCAATAGTCATTTCCTTAGGAGTTACTGTATCGGTAAAACCATTTTTAGTGTACGACTTTTCATTAGGATTGATGGCAGATGGTGCAAGTGGTAAAGCGCCATTGTGGAAATCGGGATGAGACATTCTTCCCACATGCCATAATTGAATAAATATTTTTCCTCCCTTTTCGTGCACTGCCTGAGTGATTAATTTCCATCCTTCTACTTGTTCATCAGTATAAATTCCTGGCACATTAATGTACCCTACTCCAACACTACTTACTGGAGCACCTTCTGTAACAATTAAACCTGCTGTAGCTCTTTGAGCATAATAAGTAGCCATTAACTGATTGGGAACTCCACCTGCATTGTCGGCCCTACTTCTTGTCATAGGAGCCATCACCATTTTGTTTGTTAATTCCAAACCTGCCATTTGATATGGCGTAAATAATACTGAACTATTCATATTGATATTTTATATAAGTGACTTTTTAAAAATGGGTTTTAGTCCACATAAATGAACAATCTCTCCAGTTATAGATAAGGATACTTCATCATTCCCCTCTACAATTGCTGCAGTATTTGCCCACTCTACCGAAACAAATTTTGAATACGGTAATAATGGCTGAATAGAGACCGAGTCAGCTGATGCATACCTAATTTGAATCACGGTTTTACATGTAGTTACTTCATTTATTTTTGAAGCTATGGAAGCCTGATCTGCCGAAGCTTCGGCTGCAATAATTATTGTATCTGCCTCCCAAGAGGCATCTTTACTACAGGCAATCAATTCCACCTGTGCAGAAGGGTGTGTTGTTAAAATATGTTGTTTTAGCAGGGTCAAATTTTCGGTGCTGCCATCCATTAACAGTAAAGGATAATTGCCACCAATTTGATTGGCCAACATTTGACCAATTGCTGAATTGGCGCCCAATATAGCTACTGTGTTATTGTATTGCATTTGAGAAATATTGAAATGCAAAACTAATTGAATAGGAAAGGCTAGGTCTTGAGAAAGGTTAAGAAATCAACTTGATTTAAATCAAGTTTTAGAACTGCCTTTTGCTAATTTTTTCTTTATTCTACTGAGTGTTTCTGGTGTAATACCTAAATAAGAAGCCACTAATTGCTGTGGTATTCTTTTTATCAATGCTGGATTTGTTGCGGATAAATGTAAAAATTTCTCCTCTGCTGAATTAGTAATTGAACTTATTAACCTTCTTTCTTTAGATATAATATTATTTTGAAAAAGTATTCTAAAATACCTTTCCATCACTGGCACTTTCAATAACATTTTTTCAAAATCTGTTTGACTAATTAGCAATAATTCTGCTTCTTCAATAGCATCAATATGATAAGTAGAAGGTTCATCCGACAAAAAACTCAGCATATCAGCCATCCACCAGCCTTCCCAGGCAAAATGAATCATATGTTCAACTCCCTTTTCATCAACATTATATGAGCGCAAGAGTCCTTTTTCTACAAATGCCAAATGCCTACAAATATTTCCTTCCTGAAGCAAGTACTGTTTCTTTCTGATTTTCTTGGGTGAAAAAAATGTTTTAACAAGCTTTTGCTCTGCTTCGGAAAGCAACACTTTATCTTTAACTTGAGAGAAGAATACTTCGAACATTAATGCAAAATTACATTAAAAGGCTATCATTTAATTTTAAACGAACAATCGAATATGAAAAAGAAATTATGGTGCATTTTGGCATTTTGGGGATTGGGAACATTTATAGTACAAGCACAGCAATGGACTCCTGAAGAACAATTGGAATTATTTGGCTATTGCGAAAAAGGGTTATTAATGAAAGAATTGGGTATTTCAGAAGAAACAGCCAATAAAATTGGTCAAATAAATTATTGGGCTACTTTACAAAAATTGAAAATTGAAGCCAACACCAACGACACTTTTGCTACTGCAAATGAAGTAAATCAGGAAGTACTCAAAAAATACAAAGCACTATCCATCACTGGTGATAGAGCAAAAGGACTAATTAGTAGAATGAATGCAGCAGGTTGTTCTATTACTCAACTCCGGTTTAATAAGAGCTACGACACCCTCTCTAAGGTTCAACTAGTTGCTGCATACAAGACCAAATTCAGAAAAAAAATCATTGATCAATTAGGAGTAAATGGTCGACAAGCCGATATGATAATTGACGCTGAAGCTTGGAAGCAAAAAGAGTCATCCGTTGTTGCTCAAATTGCTGATTCCGATTTCAATAAAATTAGAAAATCCGTTCAACTAAATAAAGAGCATGAAAAAAAACTTGCCCTAATTGATTTGACTGAACAACAAAAAATTCAAGCAATTGAATTTTTTATTCAAAACCAATTATGATAAATTATACTATTCGTAAAGTTAATGAGGAGGATGTAATTCAATTACAAGAAATCAGTCGAACCACTTTCAGTGAAACATTTGTTGAGCACAATACCGAAGAAGACTTAAATAATTATTTAGCTAATCAACTATCAATTGAAAAGTTATTAGAAGAGATAAATAATCTGCATTCTGCTTTTTACTTTGTTAGCGAAAGCGAAAAATTAGTCGGCTATTTAAAATTGAATTGGTCTATAGCACAAACCGAACTAATTGATGAAGCTGCTTTTGAAATTGAGCGTATATATATTCGAAAAGAATATTTTGGAAAAGGACTTGGCCAAATATTATTGGATCATGCAATTACAATTGGTAAAGCTCAACATCCAACTTATATATGGCTAGGGGTTTGGGAATTGAATACAAGAGCTATTCGTTTTTATGAGAAAAATGGATTTAAAGTTTTCAGCAGTCATTTATTCACTTTAGGAAACGATATTCAAACAGATTTATTAATGAAATTAGAAATCACCAGCTAACACAATTTTATGAAAACGATTTATTTAGTTATCGCCTTTTTATTTAGCATATCAGTATATGCACAACCAAGCTTAAAAGGAGCATTTAAATCTAAAAATGATAATGAAGTCATAATCTGTTTAATGGACGGCTATTTTGTTGAAACAAAGTACAATCTAAACAACAAAACCTTTCATTATACTTGGGGTGGCCCTTTCGTTAAAATTGGGAATAAGCTTAGAGTTACTACTCATTTCGATTCAAGAGATAAAGCAGAAGTAGGTAAAACTAAAGAGATTGCATTTGGAGAAAAGCACTTTGAAGTAATTGATAAAGGCGAAAATGCATTAGCTGGAAATTGGCGGATGAGTGGAAGAAAAAATGGTGACCAATTTACAGAGAACCCTCTAAGAGCCAGACGTACCTATAAACTATTAACTGGAACTCGTTTTCAATGGATGGCCATCAACATTGAAACCGGTGAGTTTTCTGGTACAGGTGGAGGCACTTATCAATTTATCAATGGAAAATATACCGAGAATATAGCATTCTTTAGTCGAGATTCCTCTAGAGTGGGGGCCTCTCTTAACTTTTCTGGCAAAATTGAAAATGGACAATGGCACCATAGTGGTCTCAGCTCTAAGGGAGATCCTATCTATGAAATATGGTCGAAAAATTAGTTCTTAGCTTTTATTGGAACTAGTTTAATGATTCCAATCCAATGAAAAATTTTAATGATTGGATAACAGGGATCTATTTCCCACCATTTGGCTGCAAAGTTGGGTCTAGCTCCTGCATGATGGTGATTGTTTTGAAATAATTCACCCAGCATTAAAAAATCGATAATCAACGTGTTTTTAGAATGGTCTTTTTCTTGTGGGAAATTTCTGTATCCATATTTATGTCCAGCCCAATTAACTACTGCTCCTTGTATTGGCCCAATTAAAAAATGAATTGGTAAGAATAAAAACATCCACCATTCTGTTGCAAAGAAATAATAGAAGGTTACATACACTAGCGCAAAAAATATTCTTGTTATCCAACTATCTGCAATCTTATCTATGATTGGATAAACGGGGAAATTTTTATCAAACTTTGGTTCAACTGGCATGGTTCCTTTTAATACCCCATGGTATACTTTTTTTGTATGCCACATCATTGTAAATACTTCCTTAAAAAAATGTGGGGTATGGGGATCTTTCTCCGTATCACTATATGCATGATGCATTCTATGCAATATGGCGTATGCTCTTGCATTTAAATAAGATGTGCCTTGTGTAACCCAGGTATAGATATACCAAAATTTTTCCCAGAATTTATTCATGGTAAACATTTTGTGTGCGGAGTATCTATGCAAATAAAATGTTTGTCCAAAAAGAGAAAGATACCAATGAAGTACTAAAAAAATAATAATGGCAGCCATAGAATCAAATGGATTTCGTTGAAAGAAATACAAAGATTGCACATTCTTTTATATAAAAATCTTTTGTTGATTAGTATCAATTTAATAATTGGCTGAAATTGCACAGCAGTGCATCAAACAATAAAAAAAGATATATATACCTAAGGTTTTTCCCAAATTTTTGTTAGAGGATTGTATTGTTTTAAAACCTTAGCAGGATTTCCACCTACCACTGTATATGGAGGAACATTTTTTGTAACCACTGATCCTCCTGCTACAATTGAATGCTTCCCAATGGTTACGCCCGCTACTACCACTGAGTTAGCTCCAATCCAACAATCTTCTTCCACAACAATTGTTGCAGTAGTTTCTTTTTGATCTTTTATAGGAATATCTGGATCTGCATACCCATGATTTAGGCCCGATAAAACGATATTTTGGGCTAATATGGTATTGTTACCGATGCTAACAGGTCCAATAAGTGTATTACTTAAACCTAAATGCGCATTCTCACCAATAAATACATCGCCTACCATATTATTTACACAACAAAAATCTTCTACTACTGCTTTTTTGCCCAATGAAAACTTATTCCAGGGTGCTAGATCCAGCCTTGCATAATTTCTAATAGTGGCTTTGCTGGAGATTTTATGAACAAAGGGATTAACGAATAAGCGAACCCATAACCTACATCCTGGAGCTGTTTTAGGAACTAATAGCCAATAAACAAATTTTTTTAGACCAGGGTTCGATTTTATCCTTTCCACTAAACTCATAGTATAAAAATATAATCAGTAAGTTGATGCACCAATTTTAATTTATTATAGCCTAATTGTTCAGCTTCACCGATTAAATAATAGAACAACCCCCATCTATAAAAGGAAACATTAAAAAAACATTAAAAACGTATATTTGCCGCTTATTTAACTGAAAATAAGCCATGAACACTCGTATTTCAGCTCAAAATCATCGTTTTTTACCCTTTTTTATTTTTGCTATTCTTGCCTTTGTGGCCTGTAAGGACAATGAAAAAGCAGGTACTGCAGACTTGATTCCTTCCTTACCAGTTGTGGAAGTAGTGCAAAAAGACACCCTTTTACAAACTGACTATGTTGCAGACATACAAGCAGTACAAAATGTAGAAGTAAGGGCAAGGGTTCAAGGCTTTTTAGAAAAAATTTTAGTAGACGAAGGAAAAGAAGTTAGAAAAGGGCAACCCCTCTTTCAAATAAATGATTTGGAATATAAAACAGAATTAGCCAAAGCTAAAGCAGCTGTTTCTAATGCTATGGCAGAAGCAAAAGCAGCAGAACTTGAATTGGGTAGAACAAAAATTTTGGTTGAGAAAAACGTAATTGCAAAAACAGAATATGAATTAGCAGTATCTAAAGTAAGTGCCGCTAAGGCAAAAATTGATGAAGCTTTATCTGCACAAACCAGTGCAGAAACGAAATTGTCTTATACTTTTATTCGGGCCCCATTTGATGGCATCATCGACAGAATTCCATTAAAGATGGGAAGCTTGATTGATCCAGGTGCTTTATTAACCACTATTTCAGATGTACACAATGTTTTTGCCTATTTTAATATTTCGGAAAATGAATACTTGCAATATAGAAAAGCAGTTTCAAAAGGCTTAAAAGAAGATCGTCCTGTAAACCTTGTATTAGCAGATGGCACACAATATGGATATACAGGAAAAATAGAAACCAGCGATGGAGAGTTTAATGAAAACACAGGAGCCATAGCATTTAGAGCTCGCTTCCCCAATCCAAATAAATTACTAAAGCATGGAGCATCTGGAAAAGCCAGACTTACTACTTCAGTAGAGAATGCAATCATCATTCCACAGAAATCCACTTTTGAAATCCAAGACAAAACATTTGTTTTTATTGTAGACAAAGACAATATCATTCAAATGCGCGCATTTAAACCTGGTAGAAGAGTGGCTCAATATTATATAGTTGAAGCTGGATTAAAACCAGGGGAGAACATCGTTTATGAAGGTGTTCAAAGTATTCGTCAGGGTGCAAAAATAAAACCCGTAAAGATGAATTTAGACAGTCTTATGCAAACAGCACTAACCATCAACTAAAGCAATCATGCTAGAAACTTTTATAAAACGGCCAGTACTTTCATTGGTAATATCTATTATCATCACTTTGTTGGGAGTACTTTCATTGTTCACATTACCCATTACGCAATTTCCTGATATTGTACCGCCCTCAGTAACAGTTACTGCAAAATATACTGGTGCCAATGCGGAAGTTTGTGCAAAAGCAGTAGCAACACCTTTAGAAAGAGCAATCAACGGAGTACCTGGCATGACTTATATGTCATCTGTATCTAGTAACAATGGAATTACGCTTATTACTGTTGCATTTAAAGTTGGGATTGATCCTGACGTTGCTGCAGTAAGTGTGCAAAACCGTGTAAGTACTGTATTAGATGAGCTTCCTGAAGAAGTAATTAAGGCAGGTGTTACTACAGAGAAAGACGTGAACAGCATGTTGCTCTACTTAAATGTGATGAGTGAAGACACTGCTGCCGACGAACAGTTTATTTACAATTTTGCCGACATTAATATTCTACAAGAACTAAAGCGTATTGACGGTGTAGGATTTGCTGAAATCATGGGACAAAAAGAATACTCCATGCGTGTTTGGTTAAAGCCAGACAGAATGCTTGCTTATAATGTTTCCGCTCAGGATGTAATTAATGCTTTGCGAAATCAAAACGTTGAAGCCGCCCCTGGAAAAACGGGCGAGAGTTCTGGTAAAACCCCTCAAAGCTTACAATATATTCTTCGCTACACTGGTAAATTCTTTGAACCCAATCAATATAAAAACGTAGTTGTAAAATCTGAAAACAACGGATCAATATTGTACTTAAAAGATATTGCCGATGTTGAGTTTGGTGCAATGACTTATAGCATGATTTCAAAAACAGATGGTAAACCATCTGCATCTATCATGTTGAAACAACGTCCAGGTTCTAATGCAAAAGATGTTATTACCAAGGTAAAAGCAAGAATGGCAGAATTAAAAGAAACTTCATTCCCTCCAGGTATGAAGTACAATTTTGCTTATGATGTTTCCCGATTTTTAGACGCTTCTATTAAAGAAGTAGTAAAAACCTTGATTGAAGCGTTCGTATTGGTTTTTATTATCGTATTCCTATTCTTACAAGATTTTAGGTCTACATTAATTCCTGCATTAGCAGTACCAGTAGCCTTAATTGGAACCCTTGCTTTTATGCAAGTAATGGGCTTCTCTATTAACTTATTAACACTGTTTGCATTGGTATTGGCCATTGGAATTGTGGTTGATAATGCCATTGTGGTAGTGGAAGCGGTACACGTTAAAATGGAAGAACAGCATCTCTCTGCTATGGACGCAACCCTTGCTGCAATTAAAGAAATTGCTAGTGCAGTGGTTGCAATCACTTTGGTAATGTCTGCTGTATTTATTCCTGTTGCATTTTTATCAGGACCTGCTGGTGTATTCTATAGACAGTTTTCACTTACCCTCGCTGTTTCTATTGTGATATCTGGTATTAATGCATTAACCTTAACACCTGCACTATGTGCCTTACTGATAAAGAATACACATGGGCAACCCAAAAGAAAAAATTTATTGGGAAGATTCTTTGCCTCTTTTAACAAAGGCTATTCAGCAACCGAAAACAAATACATGAATTTGGTTAGTTGGATAAGTGCTAGAAAAATAGTTACCATTTCATTATTGTTTGTATTTTTTGTTGGAACAGCTGGTATAAATAGTATTCTTCCCGGAGGCTTTATTCCTACTGAAGATCAGGGTATTATTTATGTAAATGTTTCTGCCCCTGCAGGTGCAACGGTAGAAAGAACAGAGAATGTTTTGGTTCAGTTAGAAAAAGTAATAAAAGATATTCCTGCAGTTGAAAACGTGACTACATTAAGTGGTTACAGCTTAATTACTGAAGCAGCAGGTGCATCATATGGTATGATGATGATTAACTTAAAACCTTGGAAAGAGAGAGAACAAACTGTTGCTCAATTAATACCACTCTTAAGAGAAAAGACCAACAAAATAAAAGACGCTAATATAGAATTCATGCCTCCTCCAACGGTACCAGGATTTGGTAATACTAGTGGATTTGAGTTAAGGGTGATTGATAAAACTGGTACAGGAGATTTACAACAAACTGCTAATGTAACCAACCAATTGATTGAAGATATTAAAGCTGCTGGTGTGGTAGGTGCTGCGTATACGGGATTTGATCCAAGCTTTCCACAGTATATGATTCATATTGATTACGATATGGCCGCCAAAAAAGGAGTATCAGTAGACAATGCCATGACCGATTTACAAACATTAATTGGTAGCTATTATGCAACGAACTTTATTCGATTTGGGCAAATGTATAAAGTGATGGTACAAGCATATCCTAATTACAGAGCTAAGCCCAGCGACTTAATGAATATGTATGTAAAAAATGATCGAGGTGAAATGGTTTCTTATGGTACATTTATTAAACTAGAGAGGGTTTATGGACCAGAGCAATTAACCCGATATAATATGTACACATCTGCCATGGTAAATGGAGATGCAGGTGCAGGGTTTAGTAGTGGTGAAGCCATTGAATCGGTTGAAAAAGTTGCCAAAGAAAAATTACCAAGAGGATATAGTTATGAATGGTCTGGTATAACCCGAGACCAGGTTGCATCAAGCGGTCAGGCTGCCTCTATATTTATTGTTTGTTTGTTATTTGTTTACCTCATACTTGCTGCACAGTACGAAAGTTTTTTAATGCCTTTCGCGGTAATCCTTTCTTTACCTACTGGTATTTTTGGTGCATTCGTTGCACTGAAATTATTGGGATTAGAAAACAATATTTATGCCCAAGTTGCATTGGTTATGTTAATTGGATTATTGGGTAAGAATGCCATTTTAATAGTAGAGTTTGCAATGCTTAGAAGAAGCCAAGGCTTCTCTATTTTAGAAGCAGCTAAAGAAGGAGCTGTTTCAAGATTAAGACCTATTTTAATGACTTCATTTGCATTTATTGCTGGATTGATTCCTTTGGTAATAGCCACGGGAGCAGGTGCAATTGGTAACCGTTCAATTGGTACTGCATCTGCTGGTGGTATGTTATTTGGAACCATCTTTGGTGTAATTATTATACCAGGGCTTTATGTAATTTTTGCTCAGTTATCTGAACAGTTTACTAAAAAGAAAAAAGTTCCTGTCCCTGTTTCAATTGTTGAACATCCTGAACAATTATCTGATCAATAGAACCCAATTTTATGAAAAATATTCGTGTCGTTTTTGGTTTTATTATTTGTGTTTCTATTGCATTCTCCTGTGCAATGCCTAAGGCAGTAAGTTTAAATAAAGCGGAAGTATTACCCCCGTCTTTTCAAAAATCTTTAGACAGCAATAGTATTGCTACGCTTTCAAAGAAACTTTTTTTTCCCGATCCTGCATTGCAAGAATTGATTGATACTGCTATTCAATTCAATGCCGATATTCAAATTGCCGTTCAACGAATAGCCGCAGCAAAAGCAGGATTTGGAATGGCACAGGGTATCACAAAACCAAGTTTAGATGCGATTGTATCAACTGGGGTAGATAAGTTTGGTGACTATACCATGAATGGATTGGGTAACTACGACATGAATTTATCTCCCAATATTAGAAAAGACCAGCAAATTCCATTGAATATGCCTGATTTATTTGTTGGATTTAGAAGTAGCTGGGAAGCGGATATCTGGGGTAAATTATCCAATCAAAAAAAAGCTGCGTATAGTAAATATTTAGCTACTGAACAAGCTAGAAGATGGGCAACAACACAAGTGGTTTCGCAAGTTGCTGGTTTATACTATGAATTATTGGCACTAGATAAAGAATTAGAAATTTTAGAAAATAATATCAAACTTCAAGAAAATGCAGTTGAAATTGTAAAAGTGCAAAAAGCAGGAGGTAGAGCAACAGAATTAGCAGTACAACAGTTTAACGCTCAGTTGTTGGGTACCAAAAGTATGCTGAATGTAATGCAACAAAGAATTACAGCAACCCAAAATATGTTGGGCGCAATTTCAGGCAAATATGATTTTACTATTAAAAGAGGAAAACCCATTACAGAATTAGCTGTGCCGGAAGATATACAAATAGGGGTACCCGCTCAATTATTGGTGAACAGACCTGATATTAGAGAAGCGGAATTATTATTAGAAGCGGCAGGTGCAGAATTAGAAGCTAGTAGAAAAGCATTTTTACCTTCGTTGAATATTAGTGCATATACTGCATTGAATAGTTTTAAATCTTCTGTTTTATTTAGTCCACAATCACTCACTTATGGGTTATTAGGTGGCTTGGTTACACCAGTACTGAGTAAAAATATGTTGAAGGGAAATTATCAATTGGCAAGCGCTAATCAACAACAAGCATTTGAAACATATAGAAAGCATATCATTTATGCATACCATGAAGTTCAAACGGAGTTAAGTGGTATTGAACAATACAAAAAAATATACCAACTCAAAGTTCAAGAGACCAAAGGTTTGCAAGCAGCTGTGGCTGCATCCAATGATTTATATTTAGGTGGATTGGCCACCTACTTAGAAGTGGTTACGGCTCAGCGAGGCGTTTTAGAAGCTGAATTGGAACAAATCAATAGTAAAAAAACAGTGTTTCTTTACTTAATAGATTTATACCGATCCTTAGGTGGTGGTTGGAACTAAGCATATTTTGTTCGTTGGTAAATGCCATTGGTTAAAGCATAAGTAACTATGCCTGCACTGCATTTTGCACCAACTTTTAACATGATTCTTGTTCTATGTCCTTCAACTGTTCTTTTGCTTAAATGCAATTCACTGGCAATTTCTTTACTCGTTCTTTCTTCACAAATTCTTTCAATAATTTGTAACTCTCGTTCTGTAAAGTTTGCCGTGATTTTATGGGGGAGTTGATAATTTTTACAAACAATATTGGTTAAACATACCGAGCTGATTTTACAGAAATAAGGTTTCTGCAAATAAGAACTTTGTATGGCTTCTACAATTTCATCTGGATCCGCATGTTTAGATACAAAGCCCATTGCACCAACATCTAATAAATGAAGTATCATTTCATTGGTAATTGCATAAGACAACAAAACAATGGCGGTTTGTGGGGCTATTTGCAAGACGGTTTTTGCAACAGATGCCGAATCAGATTCTAAATCTATCAATACTACATCAGGTTGATATTTCCCAATATCTGCTGCCCAGCTCTCTTTATACTGATCTTCTCCAACCAATGACAAAGAATCATAAGACCTTAGAATACTTTTCAATCCTAATTTATACATCAATTGATTGTCTGCAATAAAAACCTTGATGGCCCTTTTCATATTCATACATTTAATAGTGAAAAAATGAATACCTAAATTCTCTATTAACAATCATAAACAATATCGTAGAAATACCAATTTTTTATGTTTTTTTCACGATATTCAGACTATGAAACAATTGCTTTTAACCACCATCATCAGTGGCTGTGTTGCTACCAGCAGCTTTGCTCAACAGAAACCCAATATAGACAGCTTAGTAAAAGAATCTAAAAAAACTGAGGTATGGGAGCCTGTTCCAACCATGGTTACACCTGGGAAATTAGCCAGTGATGCTCCCTCCGATGCCATTGTACTTTTTAATGGTAAAAATACCAATGCCTTTCAAAAAGAAGGGGGCGGTGCAATAGGATGGAAAATGGATGCCCAAGGTATTTTAAATGTGGTAAAGGGTTCCGGTAATATTGAAACCAAAGAAAAATTTGGGAGTTGCCAATTACATATAGAATGGAAATCGCCTGCAATCATTGCTGGAGCGGGACAAAGTAGAGGGAATAGCGGTATTTTTTTAATGGGTAAATATGAATTACAAATATTGGATTCTTATAATAATCCTACTTATTCTAATGGTCAAGCAGGCAGTATTTACAAGCAACATATTCCCTTAGTAAATGCGTCAAAAAAACCAGGTGAATGGCAGAGCTACGATATTGTGTTTAATGCACCTCGCTTTTTTTCGGATGGCACTTTACAACAACCCGCTACTATAACCGTATTTCATAATGGAGTTTTAGTGCAAAACAATATAACTATTCAAGGGGGTACGGAGTGGATTGGAGCCGCCTCATACAAAAAGCATGCAGACAAAGAATCATTGGTTATTCAAGACCATGGAATGGATGGCGGAAACCCGGTAAGTTTTAGAAATATTTGGATCAGGCCACTCAACAATTAGCGAAATGATTGAGCAAATGCCAATGCTCTTTTTTCTGCCCAAGTATGCAATTCTCCTTTAACCATGAAACCACAATGACCTCCCTTTTCAGTCATTTCTAAGAATAAAGTGGGGTGTTGTTCGGCAGTTTCAATGGGCATACAATTCGGTAATAAAAAAGGATCGTTTACTGCTTGAACAATCAAAGAAGGTCTATTAATTTGGTGTAATAATGGTCCTACGCTGGCTTTTTCATAAAAGTCTAATGCATTATCATAACCATGCAATGGAGCGGTATAGCGGTTATCAAATTCAATAAATGTTTTTATTTGATCGTAATCGGTAGCATCAATTTGGCCTGGAAATAATTGTGCTTTTAATTTAATTTTCTCTCCAAGTTTGCGCAAAAATCTTTTTAAATAGATATTATTTCCCTTCGTAGATAGTGCGTCAACACTACCTTTTAAACTGCATGGTACAGAAAATCCAATTGCACTCTTAACTTGAGTGGGTACCCATTCTGGATACTCTGCAATGGCACGAAAAGTTAAACTTCCCCCCATACTAAATCCAACTAATACAATTTCCTCATACCCATATTGATTAATTGCAAAATCAATTACATACCGCAAATCATTTGCATCACCATGGTGATAAAATCGAACCAATCTGTTCATTTCACCACTGCAACTTCTACAATTCCAACCTAGTGCATCGTATCCGTTTTCCGAAAATATTTTGGCCATCCCAGTAACATAATGTCTAGTAGAATCTCCTTCTAATCCATGTGTAACAATTACTAACTTATTCGATGACTTTTTAGCAACTGACCAGTCTAAGTCTACAAAATCACCATCAGGCAAATCTAAACGTTCCCTTCTAGCGTAAACGAATGGGACTTTTCTAAAAATACTTGGATAAATACTTTGTAAATGACCATTAAACTGAAGAAGTGGTGGTTGATATGGTGAAGGGCTTAAAATAGGCATTGGATAAATTGTAGGCAAATGTATTAAATACCTCATTTTATTTAACTTCAATATATGACTGGATCCCAATATTTGAAATTCCTGAATCCATTGGCATTGTTTAATACCAAGAGAACAAGGGATATTTTTAAAGTGAACCCAACTTTACCTCCAGAAAGAATAGAGGCTGATAAAATTGTAGTTAAAGTATTTGACTATACTCCCACCTCATTAAGTGAATTCACATTTGATGCCATTGAAACTTGTAATCAGTTCAATAATAATGGAAAAATTAGTTGGATTAATATTGATGGCATAAGAAAAAAGGAAGTAGAATCATTGTGTAATCATTTTGGAATTCATTATTTAATTGCAGAAGATATATTAAGTGTAGGGCAGAGACCCAAAATGGATGAAATTAATCCAGTACTTTATTGCTTATTGAATATGCTGTATTTTAATGATCAAACAGGTACAGTAGAAACGGAGCAAATTAGTATTTTACTGGGCAAAGATTTTGTTATTAGTTATCAGGAAGATGCCAGCAGAGATGTTTTTGACTCGGTAAGAGAAAAACTAAGAATGACCGATTCAAAACTAAGGCTTAGTGGTGCCGACTATTTATGTTATGCTATGATAGATATGATAGTTGATAACTACTATGTAGTAATGGACAAGATAGGTGACCGAATTGAAATGCTTGAGGAGCGGATTATTCGAAGTAGCAATAAACGTTCATTGGCAGAAATAAATGCGCTTAGAAAAGAATTAATTGTGCTAAAAAGAAATGTTGGACCTGTTAGAGATATTGTAAATGGATTTGTAAGAACAGATAGCGAGCTATTAGAAGAGAAAACCAGAAAATACTTCAAAGACATATATGATCATATAGTACAAGCCAACGACTTAGTAGAAAGTCATCGCGATATGATGATCAACTTACACGACTTATATGTTAGCAATGTCAATTTAAAATTGAATGAAGTAATGAAAGTAATGACCATTGTTACTTGCTTATTAGCGCCAGCCACGGTAATAGGAGGAATATTTGGAATGAACTTCGACGTGATTCCTTATGCTCATGAACGAAATGGATTTTTCATTGCAACAACACTAATGATTATTGTACCAATCATTATGGTATTTATATTTAGAAAAAGGGGTTGGTTTTAAATGGTAATTTTTTTCCATCTTCCTTTCTTAAATAAAATCATACTAGTGATGGCTATACAAGTTTCGGTAATTACAATAGCCCAAAATACACCGCTCGTTCCCCATTTGGCACTCCCAGATAAAAAATAAGCAACGGGAATTTGAAATACCCAGAACCAAAAAAAGTTTATGATGGTGGGTGTTCTACTATCTCCTGCTCCATTAAATGCATTCATCATTACCATACCTACTCCATAAAACAAATAACCAAAGCTAATTATTCTTAATGCCCTCGCTCCTGTTTCAATTACCACTGGTTGATTACTCATTAACCCTACAAAAAATGGTGCAGCAGTTATAAATAACAAGGAAACAATACCCATAAATATTCCATTGTATTTTGCTGTTTTCCATACAGATTCTTCTGCTCTTTCAATTTGTTTTGCTCCTAAGTTTTGTCCAACTAATGTTGCGGCTGCATTACTTAAGCCCCAGGCTGGCATTAAAAAAAAGATGATTAATCTGATTGCTATTGTATAGCCAGCTATTGCATCACTTCCATAACCTGCAATAATTTTTGCCATAAAAATCCAACTAGCCGATGCAATTAAAAATTGTAAAGTACCCGTTGAAGCAATATTTAAGATGGACTTAATTACACCAAATACGGGTTTAAAATGAGAGAGGCCCAATTGAATCAGTCCCTTTCCCTTATATAAATGGTACAATTGATACAAAACTCCAATGCCTCTTCCTGTAGTAGTTGCCATAGCTGCCCCTGTTAATCCATAAAAATGAATCAAAATTGGGCATAAGAAAATATTACATAAGTTAGCCAACCACAAGCTTTTCATAGCAATCGCTGCATCACCTGCTCCTCTAAAAATTCCATTAATTAAGAAGAGCAACATGATTACAATATTCCCTGTAAGCATTATAGTAACATAGGTAGAGCCAATACTAATAATTTCTGTTGAAGCACCTACTAAACCTAAAATTTCTGGTGCATACAATAATCCAGTAATGCTAATCAATATACTTAAGCAAAGGCAGATGATTAATGCTTGTGCACCTGCTTCTGCCGCAGCTTTGGTATCTTTCTCACCTACTCGTCTTGCAACCATAGCAGTTGCAGCCATACTTAAACCTATGGCTAAAGAATAAATGATTGTTAATACCGATTCAGTTAATCCAACTGTTGCAGCTGCCGCTGACCCTAACTTGCTTACAAAAAAAATATCCACTACAGCAAATACAGATTCCATGCACATTTCAAGAATCATGGGTACCGCTAGCAAAAAAATGGCTTTACGCAAACTACCTTGTGTAAAGTCTTTGCCCTCACTATTCAATGATTCTTTAAACAATAAAAATAAAGCGCGCAAACGAGCGCCAAGTGATAAAGTAGCCATCAATAGTGTATTAAAGTTCTATTATTGCTCTTTTATATTATTTGCTATAATGGCATAAAGTGTATTTGGATTAAATGGTTTAGATAAACAACCATTCATTCCAATTTGTACCGCTTTGGCTTCAATATCTGTTGTTATAACTGATGCAGTTAGCGCAATAATAGGAATTTGTTTATTTATTTTTCGAATATTACTGGTTGCAGTATACCCATCCATTACTGGCATCTGAATATCCATTAAAATTAAATCGTAATGATTTTGTTTTACTTTTTCAACAGCAATTGCTCCATTTTCTGCTAAGTCTACTTCTGCGTTCCAATTGCGCAACATACGTTGTGCAACCATTACATTAAATTCAACGTCTTCTACAAGTAGAATTGTTTTACCAGATAAATCAGGTTTATTTTCGGTGCCATTTTGCTTAGACTCTTCTCTTATTTCGCTTGTACTCTTTTTAAATTTAAGCGTAAAGTAAAATTTCGATCCTACTCCTAAATCACTATCTATATATATTTCACTTCCTTGAAGTTGTAAAAGTCTTCTTATAATAGTTAAGCCCAAACCAGAACCTCCAAACTCTCTGGTAATATTATTATTGGCTTGAGTAAATCTCTCAAAAATTAAATGTTGTTTTTCTTTAGGTATCCCTATTCCAGTATCTTCTATGGAGAATAATAAATCTACATCTTGTGTATTATTGGCTTTCAATTCTACCCTTATTGTAATTGTTCCATCTTTAGTAAACTTTACCGCATTAGAAATAAGGTTGTTTAGAATTTGTCCAAGTCGTACATCATCACAAACTAAAAACTCTGGTATATCGTCATCGTAAGTAATCTTTATTCTATTGCGCTTCTCCTCGGCTTTAACTTGATTAGCCATTTTAATGTTCTTGAGAAAGTGCAATATGTTGATATTTCTTTCGGCAAAAAGAATTTTTCCTTCTTCAAGTTTACTAAAGTCTAGTACATCATTAATTAGACTTAATAAATTCTCTGAAGAAATTTCCATTACATTCAACAATTCTCTTTGATCAGCTGCTAATTCTTGATATTGCAATAACATAATGGTTCCAATTATTGCATTCAACGGCGTTCTAATTTCGTGGCTCATCACAGACAAAAATTCACTTTTTGCCATTGCCGCTTTTTCTGCTACTTCCTTAGCATTTATTAGATCTTGTTCTAATTGCTTGGTTTTAAGAATTTGTTTTTCTAAAAATGAGATGATATCTATTAGGTCATCATTATCTTCTGCAAATTGCTGTGGTGCTGATGGATCAAGAGCTCGAATGGCTTCTTTAAGTTTTGATATCGACTGTTTTCTAATATCATTTTGTTCTTGTAAATCCTTTGTTGCCCTTTGGTATTCTTGCTCACTTACATCAAATGCATGTTCAGTAATTTTTCGATCTCTTTCAAATGAAGAATAACTATTGTTGATTGCAGTCAAGAGTTTTGCAATAGCTGGATTGGCCTCTTCTGCAGGTGATAAAAATTGTGAAATTTGTTTCTGAAGTAAACTATGATAAGACATTAAGTGGCAATAATTATAATTCGGTAAATGTAGTAATGGTCATGGTTTGATTGTGCAACTCACAATTAGAACCAGGATTAAAAGGTGAAAGCTCTCCATAAGAATAAAAACCAGTAATAGCAGTGTGGTTACCAAACACTTCCTGCGCAGCTTGTACTTCTTCTGAAGTTCGATCTTGCAAAATTAATTTTCTACCCACACAACTAATTAATATAGCTAAATCTGCTTGTTGATCTTTATGCATCAGAGAAGTATTTGTAGCAGCAATGGAAGATCCATTTATCACTTTTTCAAAATTAACTTTCATTAATCTTAACTTGCTTCCTTCTGGCATATTACCAGCAAATATCATTGAACCATCCTGTTCATTTACATTTAAAATAGTTCTAACTAGATTTTTATCAACGTCATTGGTTCTTAGCGAAATGGGAAATAACAATGCAGATCCAGGAAGTTCGTCAACATAAGGACCTAGGTATTCTTTGTATAAATCCAATGCTTTTTTACCATCTATTTCATACAATACATTCTTGGTAGATTTGGTAATAACCCGTTCTTTTCCAAACTCATCCCAACCACCAAAAGAACTATGTCCAATCACTAAATTGGTTCCGTAAAAACCAATGGCTACTACTGTTCCTTCTTTTGCCACTGTATTTAAACCAACCTGCGTTTTCGCAAAGCGAGCTGCATCTCCTGCTAATCCACCAGTAACAGGAATATTATTAGTATTTAATTCATTGAATCCTGCAACAAGGTCAGAGCCATTCACAAAAGATCCTTCCGATATCACCAAAACAGATACTAAATCATCTTGATTAAGTAGGTTCATTAAAGACTTACCCGTTTCAAAACTGTTTACATTTTTATTTATTTCTACCGATACCGACTTTACCCATGCTTTTTCAAAGTAAATTGCGGTAACCACAGCTGAATCATCATACACTTCATTGTGTAATATTTCGCCAGCTGTTGAACAACTTACGATATCTGCTTGAGGAAATTTTGATTTTACATCATTAAATAATGATAGTTGGGTAACCAATTCACCAGAACCAAAAACAAGTACTAATTGTGCTTTTTCAGTTGGAAAATTATTGGGGATATTATCTACCATCCACTTACCTGAACCATATTGAAGCTGGGCCGTTTTCATTAAATATATTCTTTATACTTAAAGATAGCCCTTTTCAATTAATGTGCACAATCATCCTTATGGGCATGGTCATGAACTCGACAAAGCTTAAAATTAAGATAATGCGCAACTACAATCAATCCTACAGAAGGTATTAAGAGTATTAATTCTAAATCGTGGAAATTGACTTTAACTATCAAAAACATAATGCCTAAAGAGAACAAGCTAATTGGCCACCAACTATGGTGATGTTTTTTAAAACCGTGATATAATGCATATATGCCTACCACAAAAGCTAATGCAATCATAAAATATTCAAAACGAATATTCTCAATAATATTAACCCCAAATAAAGGCAAACTGCTTAAAAATAGCGGTAGTAGGGCACAATGTATGGCACAAGCCACAGAAGTAGCAATTCCCAATGCGTCCCAATTCATCTTAAATTTCATTCAGCACAAAATTACAACAATGCAACTTTGTTGCAAAATATTTGTTGTAAATCTATCTTACCTTTGCCAAATAATTTAGACTATGAGCAAGAGAGTACTGGTATATCTAGGTTTCTTTTTGGTTTTATTGGGTGCATTTTATTTTTTCCTTTTTAGAGGAACCGATAAATGGAAAAGAAAGCTTTCCGTAATTAGCTACGTAAAGCCTTTTCAGTTCACCACTCAAGAAGGGCTGCCATTTAATGATAGGGATTTATTGGGCAAAGTAACGGTAGTAGAGTATTTTTTTACCAGCTGCAAAGGAATCTGCCCCAAAATGAACAATAATATGAAGGGGATTTATGAAACCTTCAAGTCAGAGCCCGATTTCATGATATTAGCACATACCTGTGATCCAGAAACAGATTCTGTTCCAAGATTAAAACATTACTCAGACTCACTAAAGATAGACAGCAGAAAATGGGTGATGGTAACAGGTAGAAAAGACAGTCTTTATCAGATTGCACGTAGTGCCTATTTATTAGATGACCCCAAAAACAGTGTAGATAAAATTGAGGACCAATTTATTCATACCCAATTTTTTGCTTTGGTAGATCGGGATGGAAAAGTTCGCTCTCAAATTTATGATGGGCTTAAAAAAGACGAGATAGAAAAACTTAAATTAGACATTCAGGAATTGCTTAAAGAAAGATCGGCCAATAGCAATTTTGTAAATGGAATTTTTAATAACAATCCATAGCATAATTAATGGAGGCTAAAATAACAGCAATTTTAAGAAAACATCAGCTTAGCATTACCGAAGCAAGAAAAAAGATACTTTCTCTTTTCTGGGAAACAGGTAATGCACTAGCACATGGTGATATTGAACAAAAAAGCAGTGAAGATTTTGATCGTGTAACCATATATAGAACACTGCAAACATTTGTAGAAAAAGGAATTATTCATACCATTCCCACATCGGATAATTCTGTTCGTTATGCACTTTGCAAAGACGAATGCGCAGCAGGACATCACCATGATGACCATGTACATTTTATTTGTGACGACTGCGGAACTACTTATTGTATAGATGAAGTAAGTGTTCCAAAAGTGAAGCTGCCAAAGGGTTTCAGGGCAGTACAAACAGACTTGGTTATTAGCGGAACCTGTAATAAATGCGAGCAATGATATTAGTAACCGGTGCCTCAGGCTTAGTTGGTTCTCATTTACTGCAACAGCTTATTCAAGCAGGACAATCAGTTAAAGCATTGTATAGAAACACCATTCCAGTAATAGCAAATACTACTGGTGTAGAATGGGTAAAAGGAGATATTTTAGATGTGGTGGCACTGGAAGAATCTTTAGACCAAGTAGACCAGGTATACCATTGTGCAGCGGTAGTGTCTTTCAATCCTGCAAAAAAAGGTGCCATGCAGCATACCAATATTGAAGGCACCGCGAACGTAGTAAATGCATGTATAACTAAAGGAGTAAAACGTTTGCTATTTGTAAGTTCGGTTGCAGCATTAGGAAGAATTAGAGAAGACAAGCCAATTGATGAAACGATGAATTGGACGCCAGAAACTAGTAATAGTGAATATGGTAAGACCAAATACTTGTCAGAAATGGAAGTTTGGAGAGGCATGAGTGAAGGACTTTCAGTGGTTGTAGTTAATCCAGTAATTATTTTAGGAAACGGAGATTGGGAAAGTGGATCATCGGGCATTTTTAAATCAGCCTATAATGAATTCCCTTGGTATACCGAAGGCATGAGTGGTTTTATAGATGTAAAAGACGTCGTTAAAGCAATGGTATTACTTATGAACAGCTCCATTAATGGTGAGCGATTTATTTTAAGTGGGCACAATGCATTTTATAAAGATATATTCGGGTTGATTGCAGCCGCCTTTCATAAAAAACCTCCGCATAAAAAAGTTACCCCAATACTCGCAGCGATTGTTTGGCGATTAGAAGCAATTAAAGCATTTTTCAGTGGGAAAGACCCCTTATTAACCAAGGAAACAGCCAAAACAGCAAGGGCAAAAGTGAGCTTCAATAACTCAAAATTATTGAAAGAATTTCCAGACTTTACATACACACCATTATCTGAATCAATTCATCGAATCTGTGGAGAATTGAAGCAGAAATACCAATTATGATTCCATTACCTTCTTCCACAACTCAGGGATACGCTTGATCCAAACCAGTTCTCTTCTTTTTATTGAAGCATCTTCAGCAGGGTAGCCAAAATATGTTTTACCTCCAGCCAATGAAGAGGGCACCCCACTTTGTGCCAAGACTACTGCATTCGCTCCGATGGTTAATGTTTTACTTACACCTACCTGACCCCAAAGCGTTACACCATCTTCTATAATAGTTCCACCTGCAATACCAACCTGAGCAGCAAACAAACAATTTTTTCCAACAGTAACATCATGACCAATATGAACCATATTGTCAATTTTAGTTCCCTGACCAATTCTAGTTTCTGCTGTTACCCCCCGATCAATCATACAACCCGTTCCAATTTCTACATCATCATCAATCACCACATTACCACAACTCAACATTTTTTTATACCAAACAGGTCTGTTCTTTTTGGTGTTATAATAAAATGCATCACCACCAATTACCGATCCTGATTGTATAATTACATTGTTTCCAATTTTTGTATTTGCATGTATAGTAACATTGGGATGAATAATAGTATTATTTCCAATCACTACATTTTTTCCAATGAATACATTGGGCATGATAATGGAATTTTCACCTAATTGTAAAGTAGCATCTATAGAATCAGATGCTGGAAGAAAAGGACTAAAATGTTGCACAATTTTTAAGTAGGCTTCAAAGGGATCGGCCACAACAAAAATTGTTTTTCCATTTGGAATTTTTACTTCTGCAGTATTGATGATAATAAAATCAGCAGCACTATTTAAACAAGTATCATAATATTTTGGATGATCAACAAATACCAAATCACCTTGCTCCACTTTATGAATTTCATTGATTCCTAAAATGGAAGCACTGGTATTTCCTGCAGTAGTAGCATTAATAAAAGTAGACATCCAAGAAACGGATACTGGAGATGGAAACTTCATTTGGCTGGTTTTAATCAACAATAAAGGTAATATGCTGTGCTTTCCCGAAATATTTTTTTTAGCAACTCAGGGAAAACAATCTTTAATAAAATCGAATTTTCTGTCATTCATTTGAACGTAAAAAATGAATGATTAAAAAAAATGCATATCAATGAAACGCTTTATTCATCTATGTTTCATCAAATTAAAAAAACGATTAAGCATTTTAATTGCACATATTTTTATTCTGAATTTTGCTTTTTTGAAGGAGTAAAAAATGGCTGAATTCACATTTGGAACTAAAATGTTAATAAAATTGTTTAAAAAAATTTTTGAATAAGTTAAAAGTCTTTTTAATATTGTGTAGGGAAATGCGTTTCCCTGTACTTACTAACCCATCCATATACAAGGTCTCGCTTCTGCGAGACTTTTGTTTTGTACTAATTACAACATTGAATTTATGAGCGAAGTACATTTTTCCGAACAGGAATTAATAAGAAGAGAGAAGCTTGCAAAATTGCAAGCAGCAGGTATTGATCCATTTCCCGCACCATTGTATCCGGTAAATAGTTTCTCTACAGAAATTAAAAATAATTACACCGAAGAAACCAAAGATCAGTTTACGAATCTATGTGTAGCAGGTAGAATTATGAGCATCAACGATAAAGGAAAAGTTTTCTTTATTAAGATTCAAGACAGCAAGGGAATCATTCAATTGTATGTGAAGCGAGATGATATTTGTCCAGAAGAAGACAAATCATTTTGGGACAACGTTGTTAAACACGGATTAGATTTAGGAGATATTATTGGATGCACTGGTTATGCATTCATAACTAAAACTGGTGAAACTTCTGTGCATGCACAAACCATCACCTTACTCACCAAATCATTAAAGCCATTACCGGTTGTTAAGCGAGATGAAGAAGGAAATATTTTTGATGCAGTAACCGATCCTGAATTTCGTTACCGTCAACGCTATGCAGACTTAATCATTAACCCAGATGTAAAAGACACTTTTGTAAAGCGAACTAAAATCATTAATACCATTCGTGAATATTTAAATGCGCAAGGTGCTATTGAAGTAGACACCCCTGTTTTGCAAGCCATCCCAGGCGGTGCAGCTGCGCGTCCATTTATTACCCATCACAACGCCTTGGATGTGCCTTTTTATTTAAGGATTGCCAATGAGCTCTATTTAAAGCGTTTGATTGTAGGTGGATTTGATTGGGTGTACGAGTTTAGCCGCAACTTTAGAAACGAGGGGATGGACCGTACCCATAATCCAGAGTTTACCGTTTTAGAGTGGTATACTGCTTATAAAGATTATATCTGGATGATGGAAATTACCGAACAATTATTCGAGAAAATTGCATTGACCATTCATGGTACTACTGATGTACAGTTAGGCGATAAAGTAATCAGCTTTAAAGCACCATTTAAAAGAATCAGCATTCATGATTCTATTAAAGAGAATACCGGTATAGATGTAAGTGAAATGGATGAAGCAGGATTAAGAGAAGTTTGCAAGCAATTAAAAATAGACGTGCCTCCTACCATTGGAAAAGGAAAGTTGATTGATGAAATTTTTGGAGCTACTAGTGAACATACCTATGTACAACCCACATTCATTATTGATTATCCAGTTGAAATGAGCCCTTTAACCAAGAAGCACAGAAACAAACCTGGTTTGGTAGAACGTTTTGAATTAATGGTTAATGGAAAAGAATTGGCCAATGCATACACCGAGTTAAACGACCCTATTGATCAACGCGAACGTTTTGAAGAGCAGGTTAAATTAATGGAAAGAGGGGACGATGAAGCCATGTTTATTGATTACGACTTCTTAAGGGCTTTGGAATATGGTATGCCTCCTACATCAGGTATAGGCATAGGGATTGATCGCTTATGTATGATGATGACGAACCAAGCATCCATTCAAGACGTATTGCTCTTCCCACAAATGAGACCAGAAAAATTCGAGGATTAGTCTACAAATAAATCAGGATACATAAATTAGAAATACCTTCTTTGGCAAGTACTTATTCGTCAATGAAGGTATTTCTTGTATAGGCTATCGTTGCTTACCAACCGAGGAATTCTTTGATTACTTGTTCGGTTTCTATACATGCTCGCTCTAAGTTATCGTTCAAAATATTTTTATGAAAATGATTTTTGAAAGAGAGCTCATAACTGGCTTTATTCACTCGATTGGCAAGGCTCTCTGCCGTTTCGGTACCTCTGCTCTCTAATCGTTTTTTTAACTCAGCTACAGAGGGTGGTTCAATAAATATGGACAAGCAACGATTGGGAAACTGGTCTTGCAAGTGAATGGCCCCTTTTACATCAATGTCTAAAATAGGGGTCTTTCCTAAGTTCCAAATCCGCTCCAATTCTGCTTTTAAAGTGCCGTAATAACTGCCTTCGTACACCATTTCCCATTCTACAAAAGCGTTTTCTTCAATTTTGTGTTTGAAGTCTTCTTCAGAAATAAAATGATAATGCACCCCATCTTTTTCTTCGCCCCTGGGTTTTCTTGTTGCTGCAGATATGGATAAACTCAAAGCAGCATATTTCTGCAATAAGAATCGGGTTATAGAAGTTTTGCCTGAACCAGATGGTGCGGCAATAATGATGATTTTACGACTATCTGATGCCATTCATTAATTGTTTCTGCAAATAAACATTTATTTGTTTAGAACTACGATTATTTGCTATAGCCATTATAATAGCCGAAATTTACAGTGGATAATTAACCTGCTATAAAGCATTCAAATTGATCTTTATGAATAGCGAACCTGCATATCAATTGCTTTTTGATCAAAACCCCAACGCAGTATTTTCATTAGACTTAGAAGGTAATATCACTTTAATGAATAAGCAACTGCCTATTTTGTTGGAGTGTCCTGAATCTAAATTAAAAGGAGAGAGTATTTTCCCTTTTATGTTGCCTGAAGAAATGGAAGACATTTTTAGAAAGTTTAATCTAGCTAAAGCGGGTGCTACCGAAAAATTTAGGTGCAAAATTCAAACAGTAAAAAATAATCAGTTAACCTGGGTGGTCACTTATATTCCCATCAAAATTGAAGAAACAATCACAGGTATTTATGCTTTAGTAAATGATATAACCGATCAAGTAGAAAGTGAACTTCAATTGGAAAAATCTGTAAGAGATTTAAGAAAAATTTTAGACGCTTCATTAGATATTTTATGTGTAATCAATATAAAAGGTGAATACGTAAGAATTAATCGCCAGGTCGAAAAATTGTGGGGTTATGAAGATTGGGAATTGGTAGGAAAAGACCATATAGACTTTGTATTTGAGGAGGACAGAAGAAAAACTTTTGAAGCATTCTCCCAAATTAAAAACGGTATAGAGTTAACCAACTTTGAAAATAGAATCGTTAAAAAAGACGGAACAACTGTTATCATGCAATGGTATGCCAATTGGGATAGTTTAACCCATTCGGTATACGCTAGTGCACGTCATTTAAAATATTAGCACAAAACTTTATTTCCCCTTTTATCCATTTTTTTCTATCTTGATTTTCCCAATCGATTGCTATGCGTGTATGCTGGAACCTTTTTCTGCAACTGCAGGGATGGACTATTCGTGATGAATTTCCTTATCACCTGAAAAAATGTGTAATTGCTGTAGGCCCTCATACCAGTGCCTGGGATTTTGTAGTTGGCCTTGCTGTAAGAAGTAAATTAAGATTATATCATTTAAAATTTTTAGGCAAAGCTGAGTTATTCAAGGGTCGTTTTGGATTCTTTTTTAGGAAACTTGGTGGGTTTCCGGTAGACCGTTTTAGCAACAACAATGTAGTTGATCAGGTCGTTGAAAAATTTAATGGGAGTGAATCTTTTGTTTTGGCATTATCTCCTGAAGGAACTCGAAAAAAAGTAGACAAGCTTAGAACTGGGTTCTATCATATTGCCCATAAAGCCGGCGTACCAATTATTTTAGCTGGTTTAGATTTTGGAAGAAAACAAATCACTTTCTCTGAACCCTTTTTACCTACTGGTAATATGGAAGCAGACTTACAATATATTATCCATTATTTTGCCGATAAAGAAGGCAAAATACCTGAATACGGTTTACAACATTTAGATCAACAAGCCCCCAACTAATATGACAAACACCTATCCAACCATTATTGATAATTTTTGCAGGTTCGAAAAAAGCCAGCCCAATAAATTATTCTTGTCTGAGCCTGTAAAAGGGGTTTACCAAGATTTTTCATGGTCTAAAGCGGGTAAAGAAATTAGATCAATGGCTGCTTGGTTGCAACAGTCTGGTTTACAACATGGAGATAAAGTAGCCATACTAAGTAAAAACTGTGCACATTGGATCATGGCCGATTTGGCTATCAATATGGCTGGAATGGTTTCTGTTCCGCTCTATCCTAATATTACAAGCACTGCAGTAAATGAAATTTTATTGCATAGTGAAGCCAAGACGATTTTTGTTGGTAAACTAGATAACCCTGAATTAATTAGAATGGGCATTCCTGAAGAAATGACCCAAATCAGTTTTCCTTTTTATTTAAATGTTGGTTGTTTAAATTGGGATGACTTGGTGCGTACTTCTTCGCCATTAACTGAACTTAGTCCACTTGATCCTAAAGCGCTCTCTTGTATCATTTATACTTCTGGTACTACAGGTACTCCCAAAGGTGTCATGCATAATAACCATACCATGTCATTTGCTGTGTATTCTTTTTTAGAAAGTACGCCTCCTTTAAAAGATGAAGTGTTCTTCTCTTACTTACCGCTTTGCCATGTTGCCGAAAGAATGTTGGTAGAATGTGGTGCCATATTTACAGGAGGTTGTATTCATTTTGTTGAAAGCATGGATTCTTTTTCAAAAAACCTTCAATATACTCAACCTACTATTTTTTTAGCGGTACCTCGAATCTGGGAAAAAATTCGAGAAGAAATATTGCGTAAAATGCCGCAGCATAAATTGAGTAAACTGTTAAAAGTCCCAATCGTATCTACAATAATTAAAAAAACCATTCGCAAAAAATTAGGTCTAGGTAGAGTAAAGCATTTGTATACTGGTGCATCGCCCATTAACCCAACTGTCCTAGATTGGTTTTACCAATTAGGAATGGAAATTCAGGAAGCGTATGGAATGACCGAAAACTCTGCTTTGTCTCATTCTAATAGAAAGGGCGCTTGTAAGTTTGGTACAGTAGGACAATCTTATCCCGGTGTAACTGTTAAACTAAGTGAACAAAATGAAGTGTTGGTGAAGAGTGAAGCCAATATGTTGGGATATTATAAAGAACCTGTTTTAACAGCTGAAATGTTTGAAGATGACTATTTAAAAACAGGTGACGAAGGCCAAGTTGATGAAGCTGGCTATTTAAAAATCACCGGTAGAATTAAAGACCAATTTAAAACCAGTAAGGGTAAATATGTTGCGCCTGCACCTATAGAATCCAAGGTATTGTCCGATGCTATGATTGCACAAGCTTGTGTAGTAGGATGGGGAATGCCTGCTCCACTGCTTTTATGCACTTTATCTGAACACGCCAGGCAATTGGCCCAAACCAGCTTACAAGAACACTTACATCAATTGCTAGAAAAGATTAACCAAGAGCTTGAACACCACGAACAATTGGCCAAATTGATTATTATGGCAGAAGAGTGGACCATTCAAAATGGTATTTTAACACCAACACTCAAGATTAAACGAAAAGTATTGGACGAAACATTCAAAGACTTTTATAACAATTGGTACAATGCTTCTGTAAAAGTGGTTTTTGCTTAACTTGCACCCAATTATTAATACGAAAGACCAATGAAAATGAAATTCTACACAATGGCCAGCTTGGCCGCTTTTGTTCTTTTTTCTTGTGTAAGCCCTAAACAATTAAGGCAGGCAGAAGCTAGATATGGCGAATTGAATGGTGCATATGCGGAGTTACAAGGAAAATACAGAACACTAGAAGAAGAGTTGAATAAGTCAAAAAATCAAATCAGTAATCTTCAAACACAGAAGCAATCTGCTGATGCCCTTTTAAATACCACTAATACACAGTTGGACTATGTTAAGCAAACAAACAATTTAGTATTGAATCAACTAAAAGACCTTTCGGTGGTGACTGGTGCACAGGCCGAAAGCATTAGAAGGTCTTTGGAAAATATTGGTGCTAAAGATTTATATATTCAAGACCTACAAGGATCTATTGCTAGAAAAGATTCTTTGAATATGGCATTGGTAATGAATCTAAAAGGGGTATTGGGTAATATAGACGATAAAGATGTAAATATTAAGGTTGACAAAGGAGTAGTATACGTAGATATCTCTGATAAATTATTATTCAAGAGTGGTAGTTATGAAGTAACTGAAAGAGCTAAAGAAGTATTGGGAAAAGTAGCGAAAGTATTGAATGCGCAACCTGATATTGAATTTTTAGTAGAAGGTCATACCGATTCTATTCCTTTAGTTAAAGGAGGTGGAATGATTGACAACTGGGACTTGAGTGTTAAAAGAGCTACAACAGTTGTCAGAATTTTGCAAGATTCTTATGGAATGAATCCAAAAAGAATGACTGCCGCTGGTAGAGGAGAGTTTGTTCCTATTACAGATAACAACACCGCCGAAGGTAGAGCTGCAAACAGAAGAACCAGAATTGTGATTATTCCTCAATTAGACCAATTCTTCAAGTTGTTAGAAAGAAAGAAATAACAATAATTTCTTAAAACTCGTTTAAAAGCGTCAACCCAATTAAAAAAGGTTGGCGCTTTTTTTATATTAATTATATATCATAAATTGTATATCCAATAATACCCTATGCCTACCAAAAAAACCTTTCTTCAGGTCAGTTTTTTCCTACTGATGCTACTAAGCAATGGGGTATTTAATGGACAGGCTCAATCCAAAAAACCGACTATTCCACTTGTTCAAAATGGAATAATTGATTTAAGAAATATACCATTAGATCAAACCACCATACCCATTTCAGGAGAGTGGGGAATTTATTGGAATCAATTATTATCTCCTTCTGATAGTTTAACAAGCCCAACCAATTACACCTATTTCCCAAATCACTGGAACTATACAACAATAAACGGAAAAACACTTTCTGCGAAAGGTTATGCCAGTTATACTGTGCGGGTTTTACTGAATAATAAACGTGAACATAAATTGGCAATTAAACTGCCAGACACTTATTGTTCTTTTAAACTTTTTGTGAATGGACAATTTTTTGCTGCTGCAGGTGCACCTGGAACTACCAAAGAAACAACCACTGAACAATGGCTGGAACAGGTTGCTGAATTACCCAATGCAGATACATTGGATTTAATTTTACAAATTGCCAATTTTAGGCATTCAAAAGGTGGTCCTTATAAACCAATACTAATTGGTAATAAACAAATTCTTCAAGCAGATAAAGCTGCAGAAGATGGATTCGATTTATTATTAGCTGGGGCTTTATTAATGGGGGGTTTATTCTTTATTGGATTATTTTATTTTGGCAAACACGATAAAGTGATTTTATTCTTCTCTTTATTTTGTATTGCCTATAGCTATAGAATTATAGGTTCTGATAATTATGTACTACATAGCTTGTTCCCTAATTTCCCTTGGATAATTGGTGTTCACTTAGAATACTTAAGTCTTTTTGCCAGCTTTATATTTTTCATGTTTTACACAAAGTATCTATTTCCTGAGGAAACTAATAATTGGTTATTGTATACGGAAGCTATACTTGCAGGAATTTTATGTTTAGTAGTATTGATTTTTCCTCCTAGCGTTTTTACTCAGCTAATCAATCCATTCTTGATTGTAATGTTTAGTATCATTATTCATGTATTCTATATTTATATTCGAGCATACTTGAATAAAAAGCTGGGTGCTAAATATGCCTTACTCAGTACGGGTATTTTATTGGTGATTTTTTTCTTAATCAACCTTAAGTACTTCAATATAATTCAGCCTCCTAGATTTGTCTTGTTTTTCGGCTATATCACTTTCTTCTTTTTACAATCTCTGGTACTTTCTTTTCGATTTGCTTTTATTTTAAAAGAAGCTAAAAAGCAAGCAGAGCAAGGTCTTAAAGCTAAGAATGATTTCCTGAGCACGATGTCTCATGAAATTAGAACACCGCTTAATTCCATTTTAGGCATGACCAATATTATGCTGATGGAAAAACCTTCGGAGGAACAAAAAGAACAATTAAACGTCTTATTATTTTCTGCAAATAATTTGTTGTCTATCGTAAATGATATTTTAGACTACAACAAAATTGAAGCTGGAAAAATTGGGTTCGAATCCATTGAAATGGATTTGAAGAATATTGCCAATAAATTAATTGCTGGATTTGGCATTTTGGCAAAAGACAAGGGCGTTGATTTAAGATTAAAAATTGATGAGCAATTATCAACCAATTTAATAGGAGATCCTACTAGGACAAGTCAAATCATGGGTAACCTCATTCACAATGCAATCAAATTTACCAAGAAGGGTTTTGTAGAATTAAGGATAGGAGTTATTCATAAAGACGGTTCAAATATTCATTTACTGGTAGAAATAGAAGATACGGGAATTGGAATTTCAACCGAGAAACAACAAATGATTTTTGACCAATTTACACAAGCTGATACCAGTACTTCTAGAAATTTTGGCGGTACAGGTTTGGGGCTTGCCATAAGTAAACGGTTACTAGAGTTACAGGGGGCTCAACTTCAACTTAAGAGCGAACCAGAAAAAGGCTCCACTTTTTTCTTTGAAATTAATTTCCCCATAGCTCCCCAAAAAATAATTGAACAACCAATTATTCATAATCCTGCACCTACTGAAGAAAGTAAGCCTTTAACGGGCATGTCAATTTTATTAGTAGAAGACAACGAGGTAAATATTTTAGTAGCAAAAACTTTTCTAAGTAAATGGGGAGCTACTGTAGCCATTGCACAAAACGGACAAGAAGCAGTTGATGTATTTGATGCTGCTATACACCAAATTATTTTAATGGATATGCATATGCCAGTAATGGATGGTTATGAAGCCACACGTATTTTAAGAGATCGTGGAGTAAAAACACCCATTATAGCTTTAACTGCTAGCTTGCCAAGAGAAATTGAAGAACGCATAAAAAGCACTGGCATAAATGATATTGTAGTAAAACCCTTTATTCCTTCGGAACTGTTTAAACTAATTCTTCACTATACCGGAATTCACCGTTTTTAAAAGCAATCCTTAGCCTATCTTGCAATTGAATTTATACGTATGCAGGATTATTTGAATGGACTCAATGAGTCTCAACGGGAAGCGGTTACACATATAAAGGGGCCATTGATGATTGTGGCCGGTGCAGGAAGCGGAAAAACCAAAGTATTAACTACTCGAATAGCTCATTTAATGGCAAATGGGGTAGATGCATTTAATATTCTTGCACTGACTTTTACGAACAAGGCTGCTGCAGAAATGAAAGAAAGAATTGAGAAAATTTTGGGTAATGCAGAAGCTAGAAATTTATACGTAGGAACTTTCCACAGTGTTTTCGCAAGAATACTTAGGGCAGAAGCCAGTAAGTTGGGATATCCAAGCAATTTCACCATTTACGATACCGACGACAGCCGTTCTGTTTTAAAAACAGTAATTAATGAATTGCATTTAGACGATAAACATTATAAACCCAATATTGTAGGCAATAGAATTTCTTCAGCAAAAAACGCATTAGTAGGTCCTGCTGAATACGCAACCGATTATGCCATTCAACAAGAAGATGCAAGATCTAATAGGCCAGCCATTTCGCAAGTATATGCTGCATACGCCAAACGTTGTTTCAAAAACGGAGCAATGGATTTTGATGATCTATTGTTGAAAATGTATGAGTTACTAAATAATTTTCCTGAAGCATTACACAAGTACCAACATAAGTTTAAATACTTGCTGATAGATGAGTACCAAGATACCAATCCTGTTCAGTATCAAATTAGCAAACTCTTAGCGGCTGCTCATGAAAATATTTGTGTAGTGGGTGATGATGCACAAAGTATTTACAGTTTCAGGGGTGCTACTATTGAAAATATATTACAATTTCAGAAAGACTATGATGATGTGAAAGTGGTAAAGCTGGAACAGAATTATAGAAGTAGTCAGCAGATTTTAAAAGTAGCCAATCAGGTTATAAAAAATAATAAGGGCCAAATACCAAAAAATCTTTGGACCGAAAACGAAGAAGGAGAAAAGATTAAGTTGGTAAGAACCATGACCGATAATGAAGAAGGGAAATTTGTTGCTGATACTATTCAAGAACAAAAACTCCGTAATCATTATTTTAATAAAGATTTTGCTATTCTTTATAGAACCAACGCCCAGAGCCGGTCTTTTGAAGAGAGCTTAAGAAAAATGGGAATTGCATATCGGATTTACGGAGGCGTAAGCTTTTATCAAAGAAAAGAAATTAAAGATATTCTTGCATATTTAAGGGTGATTGTAAATACCAATGATGAAGAAGCCTTAAAAAGAATCATCAATTATCCGGTTAGAGGAATTGGCAAAACAACCATTGAAAAATTGGTCATTATTGCCAATGAACAAAATATTCCCATGTTTAATGTGGTGAGTAGAGCTGGTGAATTTGGATTTAAATCTGGAACATTAGAAGCTTTACAAAATTTCACTACCATGATTCGCTATTTCCAAAGCATGTTGACCGATAAAAATGCTTTTGATGTAGCCACTCAAGTAGGCAAACATACCAGTCTAGTAAAAGAACTATTCAACGATAAAACAACAGAGGGTCTTGCTCGTTACGAAAACGTACAAGAGTTATTCAACTCTATTAAAGAATGGACCGAAAGTCCTAGTAACGATGATGGAGAATTGGGTGATAAAACTTTAGGTTCCTATTTGCAGCAAATTACTTTGTTAACCGATGCAGACGATGACAAGGAAAACAATGACGTTGTAAAGTTGATGACTATACATGCTGCTAAGGGATTAGAATTTGGTTGTGTGTTTGTAGGGGGAATAGAAGAAACCCTTTTCCCTAATTCAATGAGCATTAATACCAGAGAAGAGTTAGAAGAAGAAAGAAGGTTATTTTATGTGGCTGTTACCAGAGCCAAGCAAAGACTTTGGCTCACATATGCTAATTCAAGGTATCGTTTTGGTCAGCTGGTTCAAAATGAACCCAGCCGATTCATAGACGAAATGCCCGAAGAATCTATTGACAAAACTTATGCTGGCGGTGGTGCAAGAAATCACGCAGGTTCCGAATGGGGCTCTGCATATGAACGAATGCAAAGAGGTTTTGGAAATTCGTCTCAACAAGCTGCAAATAAATATGGACCGCCCCCTTCTAAAAAACCAGCGAGCAGCAAGCCTGAATATATGCCTATTCAACCATTAGCTCCAAAGGTAGTGGCACATATTCCTTCTGCTGATTTTGCACCCAGCGATACTTCTAGCTTAGAAGTGGGTCAAAAAGTAGAACACCAAAAATTTGGTTTTGGCATAGTAAAAGCCATGGAAGGTTCTGCGCATAATCCAGTAGCTACTATTGACTTTGCGCAAAATGGAGAAAAGAAGATCATGTTGAACTACGCTAAACTTAGAATCGTTTCTTAAGGTTTCCTGTATTTAGCAACGCGCACCGTTTTTTCTCTAGTGGAGGTTGATTTTAACACGGGCTTATACAATCCACCATTGGGTTGTGGCAACAAGATTGTACCTGGTAAAAATAAAAATGAAGAAGGAGGTTCTGCAGGTGCATCTACAACTTTTTCAACCGGTGTTATATGATTCATATTAGGCTCTGTTTGAACACTTGATTCATTTTTTTCAATGGGTTTTTTGTATGTCATTTCAGCACCTGCTAAAAAGCTTTGTAAGGTTTTAATTTGTGGGCGTTCTACACTAGCAAGCGGATATGTACTTACTGGGTTTCCACTCAATCTTTTACCAGAAGAGCTGTATTGTGCGGTTACATTCTCTGCTTTTAAGTATTGAAGGAATTTATCCATGATGGTTAACCATCGTGCATCGGTATCTGGGACACCAAATTGTCCAATGATTCCTTTTTTATTGTTTTGCTTTAACCATTGCACAAATGGCATTGCCCTTTGAATACCTGTTGAATCCCATGCTTGATTTTGGTCGTAGGAAAAAAGATATTTTCCAGTAAAGTCGTTATCAAAATAACAATGCGCGTTAAAGACCAATTTATCTTGTGGATCATTTAAATTTTTTAATTGATCGCTATAATCTGCCCAACTTTCAGCGGCTGCGTAATTATTACCCGACACAATAATACGGCTTCTTCTATCGGCCATACGAATTGAAGTGATTGCCCACTGAGCGGATGTTTGCCAATCGAATGCTTGCATATCATGAGGCTCAGACATTAAATTATATCCATAAATATTGGGGTATCCTGAAAATGCATTGGCAATTTTATTCCAACAATCTGCAAAATCTTGTCTGCTTACCGAATAAGAACCAACAATATAATCCACCCCATATTTTCGGTATCTGCCGCCATTGTACATGCTCAAAATAACTTGCATGTCTCGGTTAGCTGCCCAAGAAACTACTTTACGAATTTCTGCAATCTCTCCATAGTCCAAATCTCCGCCTAAGGTTTTTTGTACCCGCTCCCATCTGAAAGGAATAGTGATTAACCTAAATCCCTTTTGATAATAATAATCTAACTCTTCTTCTGAAGGGTATTGGTAATGCTCGTTTAAGTTGCCTGGAAGCTGATTTTCATTGATTTCACCCCCGCCAAGGGTCATTCCTAGCATAAAAGGGTCGTTTTGGGCCTTTAATTGACCCGAAACGCTTATAAAAATCATCAAAATGAAAATGATTCGCATATGCCTAAATATTAGCTGCTTATCTAAATCATGAGTAGCGCAAATAGAATAACGCAAAAAGAAGGCATTTATTGAGTGAACTTACGATATCCGAAAAATAAGGGCCAAGAATGGACTAAACCCAAGGATTGAACTTTTGCTCCAAACGAATTGTTTTAAATTTGCAGAAGAATAACTTACGTAAAACAGCATACTATGATTAAGACTGGCAACCCTGTCATCAGCATTTATACAGAAATGACTCCTAATCCAGAGACCATGAAATTTGTGGCAAACAAATTATTGTACCCTGGAAAAAGCATTGATTTTGCAGATGAATCCTTGGCAACTCCATCACCATTGGCCAAAGAATTGTTCAGTTTCCCTTTTATCAAAAGTGTGTTTATTGCCAGCAATTTCATCACGCTTACCAAAACAATTGATACCGAAGATTGGCAGGATATTATTCCAACCATCAAAGAGTTTTTGAAACAATATTTAGAAAATGGCGGTGTTGTGGTTAATGAAGAAGAAGTAGCTAAAGTAAAGCAAGAAGCGAGCAATACCGTGAGCGCAGACGACGACGATATTGTTAAACGCGTAAAAGAATTACTAGAGAACTACGTAAAACCAGCAGTTGAAATGGATGGCGGTGCTATACAATTCAAAAGCTATAACGATGGTATAGTAAATCTAATGTTACAGGGTTCTTGTTCAGGTTGCCCATCTTCTATGATAACATTGAAAGCTGGAATAGAAGGAATGATGAAACGCATGATTCCTGAAGTAAAAGAAGTTGTTGCAGAAGCAGAATAAAGAAAGCGTAGTGCAGTATCTTGCATTACATGAAATCTTATTTAATCCATTTTTTTAAAACGCATTGGGATGCATTACTTGCATCTGCATTTGCGTTTATTTGGATTGCTTTTTATACTGCCCATAGTGGCATTGGTATTTCCCCGGATTCTGTTGCCTATTTAAGTACAGCGAATCATTTTTCGGATTCCTTTCAATTTACCGATTACAATAATTTACCCTTAGTAAATTTTCCTCTGGGTTACCCGCTATTATTGGGTTTGGTTAAGTTGGTTTTTTTTACTGAAGTGATTACAGCCGCGCCAATACTTAATAGTCTATTATTAGCAGCAGTATTATATACCAGTAGTTATTTGCTTCTTCATGCAAAAATTAAAAATGGGTTTTTTCGGTTATTAATTTTGTGTTTAATACTTAGTAGTCCGGGTATATTAGAAGTGTATACCATGTTATGGTCTGAAACAGTGTTTATACTTTTAGTACTGATTTTTATAGTTGCCTTTCACCAATATTTACTTACAGAAAAAAAGAATTGGTTGCTAATAGCTGGAACTATTGCAGCAATTACTTGCTCAATAAGATACGTGGGTATTACTTTATTAATTACAGGAGGCCTACTCATTCTATTTTACATTCAATTTAATTGGAGGACCAAACTAAAACATATTGGACTACTCGCGTTGGTTGGTTGTAGTTTACCATTGCTCAATATTATCCGTAACAAACTACTAACACAAACAATAGCAGGCGTAAGACAATCTTCCTTAAAAACATTCCAAACCAATTTGCAAGATTTTATAAATGTGTTGTGGTATTGGTTTCCGAATAGTGAAAATGATTCTTCTACTACCATACTAATCATTGGAGTTATACTTTTATTCATAGTAATCGTTGTATTATTGTATCGGCTGATTCAACAACAATTTTTTGCATCGGATATTACCGTATTAAGTTTGTTCATATTGGTTTATAGTATTTTCTTATTATTTATTGCAAGCGTTTCTAGGTTTGAAACTTTAAGCAGCCGGTTATTAATTCCATTATATATTCCCTTAGTTATTTTAATTGCCCATTGTTTTTACCAATGGATTGTTGCTTTCAAGAGATATAAGAAAGCATTTATGCTTATGATTTTTAGCACCTGGTATGTAATTGGTGCAAATCATCATTATCAAACGCATTTATTTAATTGGGAAGGGATAGGGTATGCTGGTATACCGGGATACACCGATGATCTTTGGAGAGGTTCTTCCTTGCTTCAGTTTATGAAAACGCATTACAGCAGTTACCAAGCACCCATTTATTCAAATGCCAATGATGCTGTATTTTTTCTAGCGAATATCAAAGCCAATCCTTTGCCGCATAAAGATTTGCAACAAGAAATTGATCATTTTTTAAATCATCAAAATATTTATCTTGTTTGGTTTGAATATGGGAAAAACCCTGATTTAATAGATGATGAATATATTCGAGCTCATTTTAAACAAACCAAAGAATGGCAGTTTAAAGATGGTTCCATTTTTTATTTTACCCCTACCAACAAGTAATGAGTATAACAGATATATACCAACAATTCATGACTGGTTTGCAACAAACAAGCTTACTAGAATTTGTTGCAGTTTGTGCGGGTATTGCTAGTGTTTGGTTTAGCAGAAAAGAAAATATTCTAGTATACCCTATTGGATTGATTAATACCACTATTTACATTTACTTGAGTTTAAAGGGACAGCTATATGGTGAAGCAAGCGTAAACTTGTATTATACAATCGTAAGCATCTATGGCTGGATATGGTGGAGTAAAATCAACCAAAATACCCAAGAAGTACAATTGAAAATAACTTTTAGCAATTCAAAAGATCAGATACAACAGTGGATGTTTTTTATTTCATTTTATCTGATAATATTTTTTGCACTCACTTGGCTAAAAGCATCTTTTGCACCCGAAGCCATTCCTTGGGCCGATGCATTTGCAAGTGCTACCGCATACACTGGAATGTGGTTAATGGCTAGAAAAAAAGTGGCCAGCTGGTATTGGTGGATAGCAACAAATATTGCTTCTATTCCGTTATATTTTATAAAAGGCTATGTATTTACTAGTGTGCAATTTGTGGTACTCTTGATCTTAGCCATTGCCGGCTTAATGAGTTGGCAGAAAAAAGCACAATATGAAAGCCATTAAGAAATTTGTAATTCTAGGTCCGGAAAGTACAGGTAAAAGCACGTTGTGTAAATCGTTGGCAGCACACTTTCAATCTGCATGGTGTGAAGAATATGCAAGAGAATATTTATTAAAAAATGGTACCAGCTATACGCCTGCAGATTTATTGAAGATTGCAAAAGGTCAATTGAAATTAGAGGAGCTGACAACTAAATCATTATTAGATAGCAATAAAGCACCCATACTATTCATAGATACTGATATGTATGTTTTGAAAGTGTGGAGTGAATATGTATTTGGGGAATGTGATTTTTTTATTTTAGATACCATCGTTAAAAAAAAATACGACGGTTATTTATTATGCAATATTGATTTGCCTTGGGTAAAAGATGAACTAAGAGAATACCCCGATGAAAAACCCAGACAAGAATTATTTGCTATTTATAAAGATTTATTACTGAATCAGCCAACACCATGGGCTTTAATTAGTGGCAATAATACCGAAAGAACCCAAGCAGCCATTAAAGCAATCAACCAGTTCATGCTTTAACGCAATAAATTTTTGATGTCTTCATCTCCTTCTAAATTATTCATCTGTTTTAATATTTGCGGATAACGCCAAGCAACCCTTCTGCTCATTGGCTTTACAGTAAATTTTTTAGGATTAGGCAAACAAGCTATAATCATGGCTGCTTCCGCACGAGTAAGCTTTGCAGCGTCTTTTTTAAAGTAATATTTAGCAGCAGCTTGTATTCCAAAAATACCAGGACCCATTTCAATTACATTTAAATATACTTCTAGTATGCGCTCTTTGCCCCAAACCCATTCAATCAATTTGGTAAAATAGAGCTCAGGTACTTTTCGAATAAACTTGGTGATGAATCCCCCTTGCCATAAAAAAACATTCTTAGCTGTTTGTTGGGTAATAGTGCTAGCACCGCCCCCTAATGGAATTTTTGTTTTCTTTCCTTTTTTCTTGGGCTTTAAACTCTTCTCAATAGCATCCCAATCAAATCCACTATGGTCTGGAAATGCTTGGTCTTCACTAGCAATTGCAGCCAATTTTACCGAGTAATTTATTTGACTCCACGATACATAATCTCTTTTGAGACCATAACCAAAAGTATTGGCAATCTGAGTGATGGTGATTGGCGGCATAACCCATCTACAAACAATCGTATACAAGAGTGAACTCAAAAACAAAATCAGCAATACGCGTTTTGTTTTTTTCCAGATTTTTTTAATCACTGATAATTATTTCAGTCAAAAGATACAATCTATTTTAATTGGTCTCCAAAATTGAGCACGCCCCAAATTAGTGCAATACCAAACCCAATCAATATTAGTCCTGATAATTTATTAATTCGGTGTAAAATAGTTGGGGTTAAGCGTTCTCTTAATTTACCAGCTAAAGCTACTTTAGCAATATCTGAAAGTAATACAAAGACTAAACAGGTTATAAAAACAATCCACTTGTATTGATTGGGGTTGGGGGTACTTGCGGCATCTCCTGTAATAGCAGCTGTCCAAGCAAACCAAAAAAGAAATACAGCCGGGTTAAGCATATTCATAAAATAGCCCGATAAGAATATACCCGCTAAATCTCTTTTGCGAAATTTCTTGATTTCAATTTTATTGTCTTCATCTACAATCACTTTTTTAAAGAAGAAAGTATAGATTCCTACTCCAATTAAAAAAATGCTGCCAGCAATTGCAATGGCATTACTATGAGAAAGGGCTGTAGTAAAAAAGGAAGTAAAAACATTACAAACCAACACTAAGCTAATATCACTAGCCGATACGCCTGCAACAAAAGTATATCCTGCTTTGTGGCCATTGGCCAAACTTTGTTTAATAATGGCAAAAATGACCGGGCCCACTGAAATACTCAGAATCAATCCCAAAACCAATCCCTTCATCAATGGTGCAATCATGCCAATAGCCTTTGTTTAGTCAGTCCACAAAAATAACTGATTAGTGTTATTCTAACGGATAATTGTTGCGCTGATAATTTTATCTAAACCAGGAAAATGTTGAACCAAGTATTGATTGCCATACCGATAGATGGAATCTTGTAATGGTAGTATCCTTTTGGCATATTGGTCATTCAATTGGAAAAAGATATTCATACCACTGATTACTTTGCCAAAGGGGGGATAGCCGTGTACCCCTTCTCTCATGGTAGTGTCTAGTTTAGCATTGTCTTGCATATTCACAAACAGTTGAGTAGTGCGAGAATTCTTTTCACTCCTTGCAAATGCAACCATTCCCTTTTTATGTTTTTGAATTACCGGCTCATCTTTTAGTCGGGCTTTGTCCCAAAAACTACTTTCTTTAGGGTTATCAGAAATTCCAAACTGTACCACGTAATCTTTTTCTACCCTAAAAATATAGATATTGGTATAAAAACCTTTTTTTACTAAAGTATAAAATCGATCTGCTGCTAGAGGCGCCCAAGAACGATAAGACTGAATAATAAAATTTCCTTTGTTTGTTTTAAAGAGTACTTGAAGGGTTTCTGGTGCTCTTAAGTCTTTATGTATAAAAGTATTTTTCTTGGTGGTTGGTTGTGCAATTGCCAATGAGCACAATAATGAAGTGGTTATTAAAAAGCAGGCAAAATATAGCTTCAACTTCATTTATTTTTTTCTAAGAATTGATACCAATCATTTAGCATGGTTCCTTTTAATACCCTAGGAAATTTATGTTGACCTCCTACTTTGCCCTTACTCAACATAAAGTTCATAAAGTCATCTTCTTTTAATACGCTCAATCTTATTTCCTTTAAAGCGCTTTTTCTTTCAACTGCATAATCATCATTGAGTTCATTTAAACATTCATCAATGAAATTACATAATAGCTTTGGATCTACTTTATCGTCACATGCTACAAACCAATGGTGTCCAAAGAAATTATCTACAGGTATACCAGCAACAGTAAATTCTGGAATACTGATATTGAATTTTTGGGAAGCCATTTGAACAGCTTTGTTCATATTATCTACACTCAAATGCTCTCCCACCAAACTCAAAAAGTGTTTGGTTCTTCCTGTGATAATGATTTCCGACTTTTCTTTGTCTACAAATTTGACTGTATCTCCAATCAAATAACGCCAAGTGCCTGCAGTAGTACTAATCAACAAAGCATAGTCCTTTCCTTCTTCTACTTCATGTAACATCAAAGCTTCGGGATTTTCAATCATTTCTCCATCAGCAGTAAAATTGATATCATCAAAAGGAACGAATTCTAAAAAAATATGTTCATTGGTTACCAATCGCATGCCCTTAGCATATTGGCGGTCTTGGTAAGCAATAAATCCTTCACTAGCCAAATAGGTTTCTATATACGTGATGGGTTTACCCAACATTTTTTCGAAACCTTTTTTATAGGGCTCAAAACTTACTCCACCGTGCACAAAAAAGGCGAGATTGGGCCATAGCTCATGAATATTTTTTAATTGATATCGCTCTACTATTTGCTCTACACACATCTGAATCCAGGCGGGAACGCCAATTAAAAAGCCAATATCCCATTGAGGTGCTTTTTCAACTATTTCTGCTATTTTTTTATTCCAGTCTTTTTGTTTAGCTATTTTTTTACCTGGTTTATAAAATGGTTGAAACCAAAATGGCGCTTTCTTAGCGGTTATCCCACTGAGGTCTCCTGCAAAATAACCAGGCCCTTTTTGTAATTCGGTACTGCCTCCCAAGGTTAGCCAACCTTTTCCAATAGAAGTGAAGGGAATATTTTCGTACTTACCCAAACTGAGTAGTTGCTTAATCATGACAATTTTATTGCCACGTAATAAATCGTTGGTTATAGGAATATATTTACTGGCCGACTCACTGGTTCCGCTGCTTAACGCATAATACTTGATTTTACCCGGCCAACAAATATCCGATTGTCCTTTGATGGTTTTATGCCACCACTCATTGTAAATTTTATTGTAATTAAAAGTTGGAACCAATTCCTGAAATTTTTTTCCAGGGTGTTTGCTCAATAAGATTTCATCAAAACGATATTGCTGACCAAACGAAGTAAACCTAGCTTTTTTCAACAGCTTTTTTAGCACCCTCAACTGATCTCTGCGGAGATTGTTCTGCGGAAGCCTGAGTGCCTTTAAAATTGCATTCGGCAGTTTAAGATCAATTATAGACATGCGTTCGTTAACAGTTAAGCTACGAAGCTAAACTAAATGAATTATATATAATATTTTGTGAAAACCCTTATTGAATTTTTTTCTTGAAATTAGCCATCCAAGCTATAATTCGAATACAATTTTTTAACCACCAAGCCCCAACAGCGCCTCCATATAAATGGCGGTATTTGTTTAGAAAAATGATCATTGAACCATAAAAATGATCCAGATACGCTGGATCTTGTTTAGAACTTGCTCCTTTATAATGGGTGATGATTAAGTTGCCTAAATAATGGTTTTCGAATCCTTGCTGAAGTACCCTTAAACTGAGGTCTATATCTTCCCCGTACATAAAAAAAGATTCATCAAAGCCCCCTATTTTTTTAATTAGTTCAGTTGGCATCAAGATAAAAGCACCTGCTAAAACAGGCACTGAATGAATCTGGTTTTTATCTAAATGGCCTAAAGCATAACTATTAAAAAGAGCCGATTTAGGAAAAAGCATCGCAAGACCCATCAATTTAAATAAAGACCCTATTAAACTTGGCTGATCTCTCTTACTTTCCGGTAAAAAATATCCATCACCATTGTGCATTTGCACTCCTACTGCACCCACAGCTGAATTAGAATTTAAATATTGAACAGCATCTTTGAGCGTACTGGATTGTATAGCAGTATCAGGATTTAAAAACAATATATATTTTCCAACCGCCTTTTGTAATGCTAAGTTATTGGCTTTAGCAAACCCTAAATTTTGGGTTAAACAAATCCATTGAATTGTTGGAAAGTCATGCGCCAATACAATTTGTTTGGTTTCATCTGTATCATTGTCTACAACAATAATCTCTGCATTTAATTCACTCAAAGCAGCTGAGACTGCCCTCAAGCATGCATCTAAATAGGGATATACCCGATAATTAACAATGATTATGGAAAGTTCGGTAGTCACAATATTGTTCCAAAGATGCAGAATCTGGGTTACTTTTGCGCCATGCTTAAACAAACCTTATTAAAAGCCACCGAAGCAGGGGCTGTTCAACTTCGACATTTTTTTAATGGGACATTTGCCATTAGCAATAAAGAAGGCATTAATAACCTGGTAACCGAAGCCGATCATGCAGCAGAAAAGGCCATAATGGATACCATTCAAGCCGAATTTCCTGATCATTTTATTTTAAGTGAAGAATCAGGTGAATTAAAACAAGATTCTACTTATAAGTGGATTATAGACCCTATTGATGGAACAGTAAACTTTGCCAATGGCATTCCTATATGCTGTGTGAGTATTGGTATAGAGAAGGATGGTAAAATGATAATGGGCGCGGTATACAACCCATTTATGAATGAATTTTATTTTGCAGAAAAAGGAGCTGGAGCTTATTTAAACGATCAAAAAATTCAGGTAGGAAATAAAACCAGTTTAATCAAGAGTTGCTTGGTAACAGGTTTCCCTTATACTTATTTAGATGCACCCAATGGACCCTTACAGGTATTTGAAAAATTAATCAGAAAGGGGGTTCCAGTAAGAAGATTGGGTAGTGCGGCAGTTGATTTGTGTTGGGTAGCAGCTGGAAGATTCGATGGATTTTATGAACACAAATTGCAAGCTTGGGACAGTGCTGCCGGATTTTTAATGGTTGAAGAAGCTGGTGGAAAGGTAACCGACTTTAAAGGGGATTATTATTCTCCTTACCAACCACATATCATTGCGACCAATGGACATATTCATGATGAATTAGTAGCTGTTGTAAACGGAGGACCTTTCTAAATTGATTTTATGGAACAAAGAACAGAAATAGCCGATTTGGGCGAGTTTGGTTTAATTGAACACTTAACCAAAAATGCAGAAATACAAAATGCTTCTACCATTCTAGGCGTGGGAGATGATGCTGCAGTAATTGACCATTTTGGCAAACAGACCGTAGTGACCACCGACTTGTTATTAGAAGGTATTCATTTTGATTTGATGTATACTCCCTTAAAACACTTGGGTTACAAAGCAGTGGTAGTAAACCTCAGCGATATTTATGCAATGAATGCGACACCTACTCAAATTACATTGAGCATTGGTATCAGCAATCGTTTTAGCGTTGAAGCATTGAATGAGTTTTACGAAGGTGTTTATTTTGCTTGTGAAAAATATGGGGTTGATTTAATAGGTGGTGATACTTCGTCTTCATTAAAAGGTTTTGTAATTTCTGTAACAGCCATTGGAGAAGTAGCCCCTGATCAATTTGTAAAAAGAAGTACTGCTAAAAAAGGAGATTTGATTTGTGTGAGCGGAGATGTAGGTGGCGCTTATTTGGGATTAACCTTAATGGAAAGGGAAAAAAAGATCTACCAAGAGAATCCAAATATTCAACCAGACTTAGAAGACGAGAGTTATATAGTAGGCAAATTACTAAAACCTGAAGCTAGAAAAGACATCATTGAATTTTTTGCCAGCAACCAAATTGTTCCAACAGCAATGATGGATGTTAGCGATGGCATCAGTAGTGAAGTTTTGCATATTTGCAAACAGTCAAATTTAGGAGCAAGAGTATATGAAGAGAAGTTGCCTATTGCAGATGCGAGTAGAAAAGCGGCATTTAAGTTTGGCTTAGATCCAACCGTTTGCGCACTAAATGGTGGAGAAGACTATGAATTAATTTTTACCATTGCCCAAGAAGACCACGATAAAATTGTACTGAACGAAGAAATCAGTGTAATTGGATACATCACCGACTTAGAAGAAGGAGTAAAACTCTTAACTAAAGGAGGCAATCAATACGACTTGAAGGCACAGGGTTGGAATGCTTTTAATTCTTAAGCATGAGAAGCTTGCTGGTATTGGTTTTGAGTATTTTACTAATGGGCGAATTGAACGCCCAGAAAGCATATAATGATTTACCAAAGTATGCAGCAAGCAAATTAAAAGAAGATGCTACAATATTAAAAAAAGTATTGGAAGCCAATCATCCAAGCTTGTATTGGTATACCCCCAAGGAACAATTAGACAGTGCTTTTGAAATGATGATCAATGGCATTACCGATACTTTAAATGAAATTGAATTCAGAAATAAAATTGCACCATGGGTGGCCTTAATAAAATGTGGTCATACTACTGCGCTTTATTCAAAAAAGTTCATCAAGCAATTACCACCTTATCGATATCCACGTTTCCCTTTACAAATCAAATTTTGGGAAGACAGTGCTGTTGTATTGAGCAATGGTTATTTTAAAGATTCCATTATTCAACGCGGAACTATTCTACAAGCCATCAACAACAAACCCATTGCGTATTACAGAGATCATTTATTTAAACAAATAACTACAGATGGATATGCCATCAATCACCAATACCAAACATTGAGTAGTAGTTTTCCGGATGGCTATAAACAGGTATTTGGCGTAGACAGTACTTATTTAATTGGATACATCAATCAAGCGGGAAAAGCGGATACCATATCATTAGGTAATTTTGCTCCAGTTCCAAGAGATACGGGCAGCAATAGACCTAGGCCAACAATTAGACAAACCACTTTAAGCAAAAGACAATTGCGCTTATTGTCGATTCGTTCCCTAAGTATAGATACTGTTACACTTAGCGCTTATATTAGACTGACTTCATTTAGTAAAGGAAATTTAAAAACTTTTTTTAGGCGCAGTTTTAAAAAACTCAAGAAAGAAAATATTCAACATTTAATTCTCGACTTAAGAGAGAATGGAGGAGGAAGAATCAGTAATAGTATTGCGCTAACGAAATACTTAAAACAAACCCCATTTAAACTTGCAGACTCTGTAGTAGCAATTAGCAGAAAATTTAAACACGGTAAATACATTCAATCAAGCTGGCTCTATTGGTTGGCCATGAATTTTGGGGCGAGCAAAGCCGCCGACGGTACAATTCACTACAAAAGATTTGAACAACACTATTATCAACCAAAAGAACGTTTGGCTTTTAAAGGAAGCACTTATTTAGTGCAAGGAGGTTATACATTTTCTGCAGCTACGATGGTAATAAGTGCATTAAAAGGACAAGACAATATGACCATAGTAGGAGAGGAATCTGGTGGTGGATATTATGGTAATTCGGCCCTGCATATCCCCAATATTACTTTACCAAACACGAAGCTAAGAGTGAGGCTCCCATTGTATAAAATGGTAATGGATCAAAACAGACCAAAAGGAAGTGGCATTATACCAGACATAAAAATACCGCCATCTTCGTATGCAATCCGAATGGGATTTGATCCAAAAATGGCGGCAATTCAAGCTTTGATTAAAAGCAAAAACAATTAATGTTTTTCTCCTGGCTTACACTTTTCTTTTAGTTCATGAAACACATCATGTGTAGCAGTAATTAAAGTGGTTAATTCTTTATCTGATTTTTTTGCTTTAACAGCATTTTCTACAGCATAACATTTTAAAACCAATTTTTTTAAGATTGGCTTAGCAACAGTAGCATCATATCCTGCCGGCACTGCACCTGATTCCCAAGCTTTTGCTTTTGCAACTAGGTCTGCAATATTCGTTTTCAAAGGCTTTAAATTTCCTTCTTCAGCAGGATGAAAAGTTTTGCTCATCACTCCGTGAAAATCTTCCATTTGTTTCCAACTTGCTTCTTGTGCATTTGTGCTAAAGCCGAGCATTGCAGCAAAAGCGAATACCAATAATTTTTTCATGATGTTTAATTTTTTGAGTCTATAAAATTACTTCATTCAACAGAATGTATCAACGCTAAATCCTCATTTAGTCCTATCCAGTCAGCTTTTTGGCCTGGCTTTAACATTCCTGTTATTCCCTGCTTTTGTATTACTTGCGCAGGATATAAGGAACACATTCGAATGGCTTCCCCTAATTCAATATGGCAATATTGATGCAATTTTTGCATACAAGCCAACATGGTTAATGCTGATCCACTCAAAATTCCATTCGATTCATATTTATCTCCATTTAATTGATGTGGATATGCACCAGTAGCAGTGTCTGTTACCGCGTCGGTGATGGCAAATAACCGATTCCCTAGTTGCTTTTTAGCAATTTGAATGGCTTCAAAATTTACATGGTATCCATCAGGCACAATGCTGCAATACACAGTGGGGTGATTAAAAATGGCTCCCACCATTCCAGGCTCGCGGTGTTGCAAAGCGCTCATAGCGTTGTACAAATGGGTAGCGGTTCCAATCCCATCGTTAAAAGCTTTTGTTGCGGTTGCATAATCGGCATTACTATGTCCTGCAGAAACCACTACGCCATATGATTGTATTAAATCTACAATGGATGCATCACAAACTTCAGGTGCAAGGGTAATCATGGTAATAACACCCTTTCCATATTCCAATAATTCTTTTACTTGTTCAGTTGTAGGTTGATAAATAAACTCGCTTAAATGCGCCCCTCTTTTAATTGGATTAATCCATGGACCTTCCACATGCAATCCTATACAACGATTACCGGGTTGTTTTTTAAACTCCCTAACCGCATCTATACAAGCATGAATTACTTCATTGCTATTGGTAGCAACAGTTGGCTGAAACCAAGCCGCACCGCCATTTACACAATAGTCTTTTAATAATTGTAAAGATTCCACCGTTGGATAAACGCTCAACAATTTTCCACCTGCTCCATAAATTTGTACATCTATTAATGCAGGAATGAGCAGTGGTACTTGCTTGGTGGCAGTTACTTTAAGCGCAACAGTAGGTAATATAGATTCTACCATACCATCTTGAATAATCAAGGCATGATTAATTAACCATTCTGTTCCAGTAAAAATTTTATTCGCTGCAATAATTTGTTTCATAACTAACTTAAATATGATAGATATTGAATTGATCGGCGTCTTTCCAAAATGGAAAACGTTGGCGAATATCTTGTAAATGTTGAGGGTCTAAAATATGGGTGCTAATCGCTTCTTCATGGGCACAGTGATAAACTACTTGACCCAGAGGATCTATCAACATAGTATCACCACTATGATTGATTCCATTGGCGTCTTCGCCTACTCTGTTTACTCCAATTACATAACATTGATTTTCGATGGCCCTTGCGATGAGTAATGTTTTCCATGCATGATTTCTGCGTTCTGGCCAATTAGCCACATATACCAATAAATCAAACTCAGGGGCTTCCTGAATTTGTTGTCTGGCCCAAACAGGAAATCGTAAATCATAACAAATTTGCAAATTGATTTTCCATCCATTCACGGCTGCAATCAATCGTTTATTACCAGCTGCATAAAACTGGTTTTCACCAGCAAATGCAAACAAATGTCTTTTATTATAATGAGCCACAGTTCCGTTGGGCAATACCCATAATAAACGGTTGTAGAAATGACCTTCTTCTTCTATTATGGCAGAGCCAGTTAGAATAATTTTTTTCTCAGCAGCCATGGTCTTCATCCACTGAACCGTAGGGCCATCCATGGTTTCAGCTAATTGAGCAGGATTCATGCTAAAACCTGTGCTAAACATTTCAGGAAGAATGACCAATTGACCAGGGGCGGTTTGCGTTTGAATTTTCTCGCTGAACTGAGCCAGATTGGCTGCTTTATTTTCCCAAACTAAATTGCTTTGAATAAGGGTTACCGATAATGGATGCATATACCAATTTTAAACCAGCAAGTTAATTGATTCGGTATTGCAATTGCAATCCTAAATAGCGGTGTCTATTTAATTGAATAGTGGTTTCTCTGCTTTGGTGCACCAACTCTATTTGAGCCGCCCATCTTCCTTCAGAATAAGCCAATCCAATGGTGTTTTGAAATACCAGGGTTTTAGGATGGAGCGTAACCGCCGAATCAGCAGCCGTTTTACTTCCCCCAGAAATAGTTGCATTATAGCCCTGTGCGGTAAGTTTTGGATTCCAATAAACATAAAACTCCTTACTAGGCATTCCCTTTTTTTCAACCCCTGCATTCCATAATTGGCTGCTTTGATTTTGGTTGAATAAGCCATAGACCATTTTGGTGCCTACTGATGCATTTATAAAAGCAGTGCCGAATTGAGCAGCTCCCCAGCCCATCCATTTAAATTTTTTGGTGGCGATGAGGTTGTGAGCATAAAGTACCCCAGTGTTTAAGACCAGTTGATTACTAATTTGATACCGCCATCCTAAAAAAGGTGCATATTGTAACCAACGGTGGTAGGTATTTTGTAAACCTTCTCCACCTGAAGCTGGGCCAATGATACCAAGGGTTCCCGTTAGTTGTAAAACCGTTTTTTCGTTGTTAAACCAAGTACGGGTATATTGAACATAAGTATAGCCTGCATAAGGTCGGTCTATATCTGCAGGCGTTCTAGTAGTTCTTTTAAGGGGAGTAAATATTTGTTGCCCTAATTCAAAACGATGAACTCTTTTGGTGTTTTTTTTAGATTGATCGGCATAGCCCAAGTGTAAAAAAATGCCGTTGGAATAATAAGCGTCTTCTAGCTTTAATAAGTATGCATCGTTCTCTGTGGTAAAACCAACTTGTTGGGCGCTTGCTTGCATGCCAAAAAAAGAGAAACACAAAAGATGGAGGTATATAAAGCGTCGTTTTTTTTTCATTTGTCTGCCCTAAATTTTTTCAAAATGCTTTGAACTAAACCTGGCTCAAAACCTCTTTGTTGTAAAAACGCCATTGTTTTTACTGTTCGATTAATATATTGTTCGTTTTTAAGGGTATTCCATTTAGTGGTTATCAATTTTTCGGCAACAGCAAGGTAGTCTTCTTCTGGAATTTCCTTCATTGCTTTTTTGATATTGTATTCACTTACTCTTTTTTGTTTTAATGCATACGCAATTTTAACCTTACCCCATTGCTTTTGCCTGAAATGCCCTCCTACAAAGGCTTTTGCATAACGCTCTTCATTTAAATAGTCTTCTTCAATTAAACGAGAGAGCAACATTTCTACTGTCACTTTTCCCAATTTTAGACTATACAATTTTTCTTTCACTTCTTGGTGACACCTGTCTTGGTACCCACAATAGTGTTTAAGCTTCATATAGGCTTTTTCAATAGAAGAATCTGGATCGGTTGAAAACAACTGTTAGTATTTTTAGGTAAAGTAATTATATTTGTTTCAGGACCCCAAATATCCCCCTCGATAAAACGAAGTCCTGAACTAGAATGGCTGCAACTCAATACAATGTTTGTTTGATAGATGATGATAAAATCTATCAGTTTACTTCCCGCAAAATACTCGAGTCCACCGGACTCGCTAAGAATATTTTGTCCTTTTACAACGGAAGTGAAGCCATAGGTTTTTTTAGAGAAAAATTGACCCAAGGACCCCATGAGTTGCCCGATGTTATTTTTTTAGACATCAATATGCCTGTAATGAATGGCTGGCAGTTCCTAGATGAATACCACAAAATCATAGAGCAGTTTAAAAAGCCCATCTATATCTATATGGTGAGTTCTTCTGTAGACGACTGCGATATTCAGCGATCTAGGGAATACAGTGGGGTTACAGACTATATAGTTAAGCCCATCAACAAGATCAAATACCAGGAGCTGATAGATCGGCTCAACTTCTACAATGGCTAGATTTTGGGTGTAAATTGCTTGTGAAATATCATCCCTTTACAGTAAGTTTGTCCTGATTAAAATGATCATATGAAATTTATCGTTTCTTCCTCTTCGTTGTTAAAACATTTGCAACAAATTAGTGGTGTTATTAATGCCAATACCGTATTACCTATTCTTGAAGATTTTTTGTTTGAAATAGAAGATAAAAAATTGAATGTAGTAGCAACCGACTTAGAAACTGTGATGCGCGTTCAAATGGAAGTAGAAAGCAAAGCCAATGGCCGTGTATGTATTCCAGCCAAAATCTTAATGGATTCATTAAAGAATATTGCTGACCAACCATTGACTTTTACCATTGATAAAAACTTTGCAGTAGAAATTACCAGCGACAATGGTAAGTACAAAGTGATGGGAGAGAATCCAGATAATTTTCCAAAAGAACCATCTGCCGATGATACCACCAGCTTTAATATGCACAGCAGTGCCTTATTAACTGCCATCAATAAAACCTTGTTTGCAGTAAGTGGAGACGATTTAAGACCAGCAATGACGGGTGTATTTTTTGAGTTGAGCAAAGAAGGGGTACAATTTGTTGCCACTGATGCGCATCGTTTGGTTCGTTACAAGCGCACCGATACTCATGCAACCAAAACTGATTCGTTCATTGTACCTAAGAAGCCATTGAACTTATTAAAGAATGCATTGCCTGATAATGAAGATGATTTAACCATCAGCTACAACAGCAACCATTTGTTTGTAAAGCATGGCTCAACGCATATGATCTGTAGATTAATTGATGCTAGATTCCCAGACTACAAAGTGGTAATACCTGCAGACAATCCTTATAAATTGATTGTAAATAAATCTGCTTTCCAAAATGCATTGCGTAGAGTAAATGTATTCTCAAACAAAAGCACCAACCAAGTTGCTTTAAATATTACTGGTTCAGAATTACAAATGGCTGCACAAGACGTAGACTTCAGTTTTGAAGGTAACGAGCGCATGAGCTGTCAGTACGATGGAGAAGATTTACAAATTGCTTTCAACGCTCGTTTCTTAATTGAAATGCTCAACGCAGCAGACACCGATGATGTAAAAATGGAATTGTCTACCCCTACCAAAGCTGGTTTAATTAAACCAACCGAGCAGGGCGAAGGCGAAGACCTATTGATGTTGGTGATGCCGTTGATGTTGAATAATTAGAAAAATTGAACTCTTAATTATTAGTGTAAATCAAGAAATCGGTATCCTTTAAAGAAATTTTTGTCTTCGATTAGAGATTGTTCAAACTCGTATTCAAATTCTCTAAGAGGAACACGATTTGATTGTTTGTAATGAAGTGTTATTTTATATAATGAACTCTTCTTCATTTGATTTAATGATTTACTCAATCCAAAAACTGATTCAAAAGAGGCATTTTTAAAATAATATGAAATGGTATCTGGAACTGTAGGATCCATGGAACCTTTATATATGTACTTATCAACTGTTTCGTAGAAATTTTTATCCTTTTCGGCTGATATTAAGCTCCAGTTTAAAGTATCAGGTAAAATATATTTATCAGTGTTTAAGCCATTAGAAAATAATAAGGAGTCAACTTTAAGCATTAAAAAAGAGGAATCCGTTTCCTTCAAAAAATATTTACCCGTATTTTCATTTTGTTTAAAAACAAAGAAGGGAGAGGAATTTTTTACATTAAGATTTGTTTCAAATTGAACCATTGGTTGCAATTGAATTATTCTTAGCTCACCAAGAGAAAATAGGTTAATTGTATCTTTTCTGATTATTAATTTTGAAGAATCGTCATAAAATACTCCAATTGGAATTGTTCTGATTACTCTTAAACACTGATTAGAATATTTATATTGGGGAAAATTAGAAGTACAAATGATACCTATAATTAAAAGTAAATAGAGAGTAGTTTTTTTCAAGTATTACTATTTATAGTAGTATGAATATACATAAAACCCGCTCTCATCTAGGAATTGACTTTTTTGTTTTATGATTTGACGTTTTTATTCGTTAGAGATAAATCTAAATATTTTTAAGAAAAATGAAATCAAAAAAAGTAATTAATTTACTTTAAAATAATATTAATATGATTGATCAAATCATTGACTACTTCAATACCATCCCTAGTTTACATAGAGCCCTGATCTTAGCGGGGGGGATTTTATTTTTTTGGATCGTCGAAGGCATTGTACCCTTGGCCAATTTTAAATACAACAAATACCGACATGCGGGCATCAACCTGTTTTTCACGGCTACTACCATCATCATCAATTTTGCTTTTGCATTAGTAATTGTAAAAGCAAGTGAATGGGCTATACAAAACCAATTTGGATTATTACAATTAACTCAATTGCCTGCTTGGGCAATGTTGATTGGGGGTTTGTTATTGCTGGATTTAGTGGGTGCTTATTTTATCCATTTTATTGAACACAAAATAAAGTGGATGTGGAAGTTTCATATGGTGCATCATGCAGACACCCATGTAGATACCACCACCGCCAATAGACACCATCCAGGTGAAAGTGTATTTAGGGCCGTATTCACTACCATTGGAGTGATTATTTGTGGCGCTCCTATGTGGTTGGTCATGTTGTACCAAAGTTTAAGTGCAGTCTTATCGCAGTTTAATCATGCCAATATGCGTTTACCGCTTTGGTTAGACAATGCTATTAGTTGGGTGATCATTTCCCCCAATATGCATAAAGTGCACCACCACTACAAACAGCCTCAAACAGACAGCAACTACGGTAATATTTTTTCTATTTGGGACCGTTTGTTTGGCACTTATAATTACACTCCTGTGGAATCTTTGCGTTATGGTTTAGATGTTCTAGATGATAGCACAGATGAAGCCCTCAACTATCAGTTGAAGATTCCATTCGACAACAGCATTAAAACACATTACTAGACCAGATAATGCATCTTTGTACAAAGTTTTATTTATGAACATCGTTGCAATGATTCCTGCTCGTTATGCAGCCACTCGTTTTCCTGCTAAATTGATGCAACAATTGGGCAATAAAACGGTGATTCGTCATACCTATGATAATACGATCGCCACAGGTTTATTCAGCGATGTGATAGTAGTAACCGATAGCGAAATTATTTTTAATGAAATCACTAGCAACGGAGGCAAAGCCATCATGAGTAAAAAAAATCATGAAAGCGGAAGCGACCGTATAGCAGAAGCTGCTGTTGATTTAGATGTAGACATCATTGTAAATGTTCAGGGCGATGAACCCTTTGTGCAAAAAGACCCTTTAGAAAAATTACTCGCAACATTTAAAGAACCTAGTGTTCAAGTTGCTTCTTTAATGCAGGAGTTAAAAGATCCAACTTTAATTGAAGACCCCAACTACGTGAAAGTTGCAGTGGACCGAAATATGAATTCACTGTTTTTTTCTCGCAGCGTCATTCCTTATCCTAGAGATAAAAATATTTCCATTCCCTACTATGAACATATTGGGGTGTATGCTTTTCGTAAACAAGCTTTACTCAATTTTACCAACTGGCCAATGACTCCATTAGAAGCAGCAGAAAAAATTGAATGCTTGCGCTACCTTGAATATGGCGTTCCGCTAAAAATGGTGCTCACCCAATACATGGGAGTGGAAATTGATACGCCTGAAGATTTAATAAAAGCTGCTAAGCTTTTAAAGTGACGAGGTCTTTGTGCCTATCGTCCTCTGTTAAAGTCTTTCGTATAGTGCTCTGAGTTTTTCTCGAGTCATGATGCTCTCCCAATCCTTTCCCAATGCATTTTCCCATAAGGGTTTCATGCCCAAGGATACATTCATCATGGTTTCAAATTGCTCATCGGTTAATCCTTTACAAATGCCTTGTGGTATTTCAATTTGATTTTTTTCTACCATTAATTTGAACTCTTTTACTCCTGCTGGATAATATTCTTCCAAATGATTCATGACAATGCAATTGCCAATGCCGTGCTTGGTACCTAGTAAATAACTCAAGCCATAACTCACTGCATGTGCAACACCAACTTGTGAATAGGCAATACTCATTCCACCTGCATAAGAAGCCATCATCAATTGGTCATCACTTTCGTTGTCCCATTGATTTTTTTCAACAAATACTTTTTGACAAAGCTGTAATGCTTTCTCTCCATAGCTTTTGCTGAACTCATTTAAATAAGTGCCTTCTAAACTTTCTATGCAATGGATATAACAGTCCATCCCGGTATAAAAACGTTGATTTGCTGGAGCGTCTTTAGTTAATTCTGGATCTAATACTATTTGATCAAATGGGGTAAAGTCTGAGTTCATTCCCAACTTTCGAGTTGGTCCTGTTAACACAGTGGTTCTACTTACTTCTGCACCTGTTCCACTTAAGGTTGGTATGCCTACTTTGTAAACACCTGCTTCCTGAACCAAGTCCCATCCTTGGTAATCGGCTGATGATCCTGGATTGGTCATCATCAAAGAAACCGCTTTCGCTAAATCCATGGTTGATCCACCACCAATGCCAATCACTCCACTAATGGTTCCAAATTCTTCTTTCAACGAGCGAGCCAACTCATCTACCTGACTCGTCTTTGGTTCATAAGTAACATCAGCCAACACTACTTTGTCTTTCCCTCTTAATGGAATGCGATTCAACAAAGGCTTCCCCTCAAAATAATGGTCTACTAAAAAAACCATGGGGGCATCACCCTTTCTATGTGGAGTTAATATTTCATCTAATTGATTAAAACTACCGCGGCCAAAAACCACATAACTAACCATCTTAAAATTCCTGAAGCTCATAGTGTTGTTTTACTTGGTAAAGTTCGTATTTATTTCCAGATAGATCTCATAGGCCAGAACCATATATTCTCGAACAAAGAGATATTGCCATCACTAAAAAATTCTATCCCAGTATCGTTTTCTTCTGGGAAAATTTGTGAAGTAAATACCAATTCTCCATCATTGGCATACACTTCAACAATACTCTTATCAAAAAAGATATGCAGTTTAACTTTGTCGTTTTGTTGTTTTAAGTACGCATTCTTCTTAGCAAAATAGGGATACTGTTTGCTAAATCCTGAAGGAGTATTGGTTCTATCAATAAAAAGTTGTTCAAGTGTTGCATCGTATCCAATTACAAAATTTCTGTTTCCACCAACTGCAATTTTAATTCCACTCACACTGGTAATGGCGGGCTTCAACTCAACTTCCATTTCAAAACAATTGCTTCTAAATGGAAGGACATACCCATTCTTAACCGCTATAGGTCCTTGCAAAACTTGCCCAGTAGAACGTATGGCTCGCAAGGCTTTGATGGGCTCTTGTACTAAAATCCATTCTGATCCCATTTTTTTCACGGCTAATTTCCTGGGCAATGACATAGCCCCCTTCCATGGATTGGTGGGTATTTCATTGGCATAATTCCAATTGTTCACCCATCCTATAGAAATAGGAATTCGATCGGGTGTATTCTTATAAGTAATAGCCGCATAATAGTCGCTACCGTAATCGGGCCTTACTACTTTATTGGATGGGTTTTCATTGTAAAATTTAGCGCCATCAAATTCCCCTACAAAATATTGCATGCTCGAGTTCTGTGATACCAATAATACCCATTTCTTTTTATCGGGTTCTCCTACAACAGGTACTTGAATTAAATCAGGACATTCCCATACACCAGATGTATCGCCAATTGGTCCAAAATCACTTTGGAAAGTCCATTGCTTTAAACTGAATGAAGTATAAATCGAAATCATTTTTTCATTGGGCATAGACACCATCATCACCCATTGTCTGGTCTTATCGTGCCAAAATACATTGGGATCTCTAAAATCGCGCATATTTAAATCTAGCACTGGATTACCCGAATACTTCGACCAAGATTTTCCATGATCAATACTATATGCCAAGTGTTGGGATTGATTAAGGCTGTCGTGTGCCGTAAACACTGCTACCAGCGGCGGGTTCTCTCTATTGCTGCTGAGGGCGCTAGTATTTTTTGCATCATATACTACCGATCCAGAGAAAGCCATTTTACCATCTTCTTCTCTTAGTGCCAATGGCATTGGCGTCCACTTCACTAGGTCTTTGCTTACTGCATGCCCCCAACTCATATGTCCCCAAATATTTCCAAACGGATTGTGTTGATAAAACAAATGGTATTGACCATTGTGGTATACTAATCCATTAGGGTCATTGATCCAATTTTTTTGTGAAGAAAAATGGTACTGTGGCCTAAAGCGCTCTGCATAATAAGAAGTCTGTGCGTTTAGTATGAAAGGGAGTATAAATAAAATGAGACCGACCGTTTTTTTCATGAATCAAAATTATGCTTACTTAAATTTAATGAATTATACTGATGCTTCTTTATTTCATCTCTGTCAAGGTTTTTTGTAGCCTAAACATTTCATCTCTTAGTCTCGCGGCTTCTATAAAATCTAAATCTCTTGCGGCTTTCTCCATTTCTTTTTTCACTTTCTTAATGGCCGTTTCTACTTGAGGTATGGTTTTAAATTCAACTTGTTCTTCTGCAGCACTTGGCACCAAAGATTCTTCTTGTTGTAAAGCATATGGATTAGATGGGTCATAACCCTTAATATCCAAAACAGATGTTTGTGCAAAAACCTGCTCTTTGCTTTTACTAACCGTTGTTGGTGTAATGCCGTGTTCTAGATTGTAGGCAATTTGTTTAGCCCTTCTTCTAGTGGTTTCATCAATGGTACGTTGCATGCTCTCGGTCATTTTATCTGCATAAAAAATAACCAATCCGTTTACGTTTCTTGCTGCACGACCAGCTGTTTGTGTTAAAGAGCGTTCATTGCGCAAGAAACCTTCTTTGTCTGCATCCAAAATAGCTACCAGCGACACTTCCGGCAGGTCCAATCCCTCCCTTAACAAATTCACCCCCACTAATACATCAATTACTCCCAAACGAAGGTCTCGCAAGATTTCTACTCGTTCTAAGGTATCTACGTCGGAGTGAATATATTTTGATTTAATATTTATTCGGCCTAAGTATTTGTCCATTTCTTCGGCCATTCTTTTGGTTAGCGTAGTTACTAAAACCCGATCTCCTTTTTTAACCCGGTCGTCTATAGCATCTAATAAATCATCTATTTGATTGGTGCTAGGTCTTATTTCTATTGGTGGATCTAATAAGCCTGTAGGTCGTACAACTTGTTCTACTACTACTCCGCCAGTTTTCTCTAATTCATAGTCTCCAGGTGTTGCACTAACAAATATGGTTTGCCCAGTTAAACTTTCAAACTCATGAAAATTGAGTGGGCGGTTATCCATGGCACTGGGTAGTCTAAATCCATAATCTACTAATACTAGTTTTCTACTTCTGTCTCCGCCATACATACCTGCCACCTGAGGAATGGTTTGGTGGCTTTCATCAATCACGCATAAAAAATCTTTGGGAAAATAATCCAATAAACAGAAGGGTCGGGTACCTGGTTTTCTTCTATCAAAAAAACGAGAATAGTTTTCAATACCATTGCAATAACCCAATTCACGAATCATTTCTAAATCGTATTCCACTCTTTCTTTTAAACGAGATGCTTCTATAAACTTTCCTACCGATTTAAAATATTCCACTTGCAACATCATTTCATCTTGTATCTCGTGCATCACTTCTACAATCATGTCTTTAGGAGCAAGATATAGGTTGGCGGGGAATATAGCCGCCGTATCCATTAAGCCAATACGCTTATTGGTAGCGGTTTCTATGCTTTCAATTTCTTCAATTTCGTCTCCCAAAAAAGTAACTCGATATCCAAAATCTACATAGGGCAGGTTGATGTCTACCGTATCTCCTTTAACCCTAAAAGTACCGCGGGTAAAATCCCCCTGGGAACGATTGTATAAAGAGTTTACCAATGCGTGTAAAAATCCTTGGCGAGATAACACCTGTCCTTTTTGTATTCGAATGATGCCATTCTCATATTCGGTAGGATTTCCCATACCATAAATGCAACTCACACTAGCCACCACAATAATATCTCTACGGCCACTCAGTAATTGTGAAGTGGCTTGTAGTCTAAGTTTGTCTAACTCTTCATTAATACTAAGGTCCTTTTCAATATAGGTACCCGTTACTGGCATATAGGCTTCGGGCTGATAATAGTCGTAATAACTTACAAAATAGCCCACTGCATTCTCTGGAAAAAATTGCTTGAACTCTCCATACAATTGTGCCACCAAGGTTTTATTATGGGTCAAAACCAGGGTTGGCCTTTGTACCTGTTGAATCAAATTGGCAATAGTAAATGTTTTACCACTTCCTGTTACCCCCAATAAGGTTTGGTATTGTTCGCCTTCGTTAACTCCATCTACCAGTTCTTGTATGGCTTTTGGTTGATCCCCTGCTGGCTGATAATTCGTTTGTAACTGAAAGGGCATAACTAAAATATTGAGCAAATTTAGCGGCAAATTGACCAAATCGGCCATTTTACTGCTTTTTAACAACGCTTTTGAAAAACTTAATATTAATTAATTGTTACCTTTTTGTAACTTTAAGAAAATCGGATATCGGTGAAGAAGGGGGTTTGGACCATATTAATCATAAGTTGCTTGGGCGTTCAGCATTTGAATGCACAGCAATTGGCTGTTCCCGAAAAAAAACCTGACCCAGTTGGGTCCTATATTGATTTTTATGGTGACAAAGTTCATACCCCCAGTATGAACGATTTACAGGTTCTAATAGGGCAGCCCCTTACACATACCGCTATAGAGCAATTTTACTCCTCTTTAAGTTTGTTACCGTTTGGCAATTTGGTTGAAAACTTATTGGCTTTTAAAAAAGAGAAGCAATTAGACGACTGGTTATTTTATCAGTTGATTAGAACCGCGGCGGAATCAATCAGCCCTAAAAAAGAAAACTACCATCGCTATACTTTATACAAATGGTTTTTGTTGAATCAAACAGGCTATTCCGCAGTTACTCGATTAAGGAACGATACTTTATTATTGTATGTTCAGTCTAATGAAAATGTATATGATATTCCCTCCATGTTGTATGATCAAGAACAGTATATCTGTTTAAACTACCATGATTATGGAAGCAAAATTGACTTTAAGCAAGGGCGTTTTCAAGATATTAAAGTAGTTACACAAAATATTGCTACAAAGGGATTCTCTTATAAGATCAATCGCATGCCCGATTTTAATCCGGAGAGCTACGAAGTAAAGCCTATTCAATTTGCTTATGGTCAACGCAATTACGAGTTCAAAGTAAAAGTGAATAAGTCAATCAATAAACTATTTAATAATTATCCTTCTGTTGAATATGCCATGCAGTTTACTGCTCCACTTAGTAATGCAACCTATCAATCTTTGATTCCTGCCTTAAAGCAAACCGTGGCTAAAATGAATCAGAAAAAAGGAGTGGACTATTTAATGCATTTAACTCGTTCCTCTTTTGCGTTTGAAAACGATGCTTCCTTATACGGAAAGGACAAAAGATTTTCACCTGAACAAACTTTATTTTCAGAATACAGTGATTGCGAAGACCGTGCTGCTTTCTTTTTTTACTTAGTAAAAGAGATTTACAATCTTCCAATGATTGTGCTTTCCTATCCTCAACATGTAACTGTTGCAATACAATTTGATTCTCCACAAGGAAATCCAATTGTTTACAAGGGAAACCAGTATTCAGTATGTGAGCCAACCCCACAATTTAAGAATCTAAAAATTGGACAGGGTATTCCTTCTCTTAAAAAAGAGGCTTTTGAAGTAGTATATGAATACCAACCTAGTTACCGCTAGTATTTATTTTCTTCTTATCGTATGAATATAAACAGGGGGCTGAAGGTATTGATTGGCTTCTTTTAAATCGTGAATTTTTCTAATAATGGGCATGCCTTTTACAACAGAACCAAAAGCAGCAAAGCCCAATCCATCCGCCATATTTTCTCCGCCAAAATCAAATCCAGTTTCGTCTTCAACCATGATAAAGAATTCGGGACCGCCAGAACCTGGTTCATTCCTAGCCATTGAAATGGTTCCTTCTTTATGTAATATCCCCGTTTGTTTTGTAGACTCGTGCGGTATTCCTTGAAGACTTTGTGCCAATTTATTATTCGATTTCCAAATACCCCCTTGAACTAAAAAAGCCTTTGGCGCATTAGAAGGTTGATTATACATATTAAGCACTCTGTAAAAATTGCTTTGATTATAATAGCCAGAATCTATATAAGCCAAAAATGCATTGGCTGTTAATGGCGCTTTATGCGTATACAATTCAATTTCTATTTCTCCATAAGCTGTTTCAATAATCACATGGGGTAATCCCTTTTGTGTTTGCTCTTTACAAGACCAAAGCAGTATGACTAAACAAATCGCTAATGGTTTTTTAAACATAACTATGAAGTATTGTTTAAGATTTAGGAGTCTTTAATTCTAAAAGTGTTATTTGAGACTTTTGGATAGGACTAAAATTATTATCTGATACCAATAATATACTTCTGTTGCCATTGGGTAAAATAGGTCCAAAGCTGATTCCTTCAATATTATCTGTATAAATACCCAGGTCATCTAAATTCATCAACAATGTTTTTTTCATCGGTTGATATTGAGCTGGCGCTTTAAGAGAAGCAAAGGTGGAAACATCTGTTGCCTGGTTATAGTCTGCTAAAAATATTTTAATGGAGCAGGCAATTCTTCCAGTAGAATAAGACCGCTCTAATACCAATAACTGATTATTCCCAATCCACAAAAATTCAGGAACACTATTAATTTTATATTCATTAATAGGATTAGGGGCGTATACTACTGGAGATAGTTCGTATGCATATTGATGGGTGGGTTGTTTTGTTTGCATATCAAACTGGTAAAATCTAATCATTGCACCATTTGGTTGTAAATCAGCTCTAGGACCATCTTCTTGTAGCGGTTCTTCAACATTAAACATCAAGGTTTTATAATTATCTGCATAACTCATCCCTTCTAATACTCCGTTTTGTCTGGGCCCTTTTTCTTTAAAGCTCATATAAAGATTTTGGGGTATGGCAAGACTATCTTTAAATTTTCCTGTAGAATTGACGAAATAGACAGATGGATTAATTAAAATACTGTCTTTACCTCTTATGGTATTTTCTCCTTCACTGCTCCAAACCAATAAATTGCTATTGGGATTATAACGCATACTTTCAGGATCCGGCGTTTTATACGGATTCTCTTTAGTACTTGGGTAGGTTTTACCCAATTCATCTTTTAAATAAGCAAAATTGGTAAACAGTACTGTGTCAATTTTATTTTGCTTGATGCTTATTTTAGCAGTATAAAATCTGGCAGGATTAATAGAAGATCGATCGTCGCAAACTAAAAAATACCGGTTCCTTTTTTGATCGTAATCAATGGAAGACAAACCACCCACAGTTGTTTCCATAAAAGAAAAATTATGAGGAATAGTATACGTATGCAAATAAGTTAATTGTGTTTTATTAACGGGATAATCTACCGTTAGTTGTTGGGGGCTTTTACAAGAAAAAAATAACATTGAAAGAACAATGGGGGCACTCAAAAAATACTTCATATTTGTTATTAAGGCCGCAAATGTAGTAAAAATGGGCTACCAACGATTGACTCTAGCATATTGGACCATCATCGCTGTGTTTTTTAAGTTTAATTTTCTCAGGATATTTCTTCGATGCGTGTTAATTGTTAATACGCTTAAATTAATGGCTTCTGCTATTTCTTGGCTGGTTAAGCCCTTACTAATTAAAGAAACGATTTCTTTTTCTCTTTTACTTAAGCCCCCATCCTCTTCTTTTAATTGAGTCTGTAGCTCTTCTCCCCACATAAATACATGATTTCCAGCAAGTACTTGTTCAATTGCCTCAATTAACTCATCAGAAGAAAGGTTTTTGATAATATATCCTTTTACACCTAAAAGTCTGCATTGGTGCATAATATCGTTGTCGTTTTCCATGCTTAATATAATGATGGAAGCGTTGGGATATTTACTTAAAATTTTTTCTGCAACCTGATAACCGTTGCCATCGGGGAAATGATAGTCTAATAAATAAATGTCTGGCCGTCTATCTTCATATAATTGAAAAGCATCTTTTGCAGTAAATGCTTCTCCTACCCAATTAATCCATTCTTGTTCCCTTAAAACCATCTGAATACCTTCCGCAAATATTTTATGGTCATCAGCAATGGCTATTTTGGTTCTATTAGGCATGAAGAGGGTTTTTCGATCCGGATATTTCAATTACAATACTAGTGCCTTTTATGTTTGAATCAATCAAAATTTTTCCACCTAAGTATTCCACTCTATACCGAATATTTTTAAGCCCTATGCCTTCGGATTGATTGGGTATAAAACCTGTTCCATTGTCTTCAACTAATAGGGTAATAGTTTGGTTGTTGGGTTCCTCCCATAATGAAATATATACCTCTGTAGCATGGGCATGTTTTTTCACATTATGTATCAATTCAGATACAATTCTATAAAGTCCGGCTTCCACTGCTAATGGATACCTGCTATGAATAGTACAATCTAAATGTGTCTTAAACTCGTTAGATAAATTCCATCTGGCAACCGTTTTTTCTAAAATAGCAACAAGGCCCTTCTCTGGTAAATTAACCGGCATTAAATCATGGGCAATATTTCTAAGGTCTTCAATTGCTTCAGACAATTGTGTATCTAACCAAGCTTGGTTAGATATATCTTGTTTCAACTTGTTAAAAGCACCAATTCTAATACTACCGAGTAACCCACCTAATCCGTCGTGTAGTTCTCTGGCCAATCTTGATCTTTCCTCTTCTTGAGCTTGAATAAGCCTATCTGCTTGTAAACTTCGTTCCAATATTAACTCTTGTTGTGCCTGCTCTCTTTCCTTTTTATAATAATTGTATCGCTGTGTTAAACCAAATGAAAGAATGGTACTATTTGCCAATATTCCTATTGCCGATCCATACTTATTAATAAAGAAAACCCAGTTCTCTTGAACATTATATTGAGATAGTATAATTAAAATACTAAAAACAGCATGAACCATAAAAGCAGCAAGAAAAAATAAAGAAAGCGCTTTGGCTTTTTTATAGCTCTTAATGATAAAAAATAAAACAGTTGCCATAGATACCAACCATAAAATATTTGCAACACTTAGGGTTAAATATCTAAGCCATTCTTCTGCTAATAGAATATTTCCAAAAACAAATACTGCAATTAAAAGAATTAGAAAACCCTGCAAAACTCTTGTGAATCCATTATAAATAGGGGTTCTCTCGGTTGGGGTAAAATATTTTCTAGCTAACTCTACAATAAAAAGAAAAGAAGTTGTACTAAATATAGGCCTTGCCTTACTAGCCATTTCAGGAAGGTTGGGCCAAAAAAATTGAAACCCTATTCCCCAGTTGGATATTACCCATAAGGCGGAAGAACAGACAAATAGAATGTAAAAAAAATGAATATTATCTCTGAGAGAGGCCCATAAAAACAAATTCAACAAGACCAAAAAAATCATCCATCCAATAAAAATGCCGTATGCCATTTTTTGGTTAGAGAGATATTGGGTCATTTCTTTTTCGGCTACTATTCTAATTGGTAATTCGAGGGATTCTCCTTTTTTGTCTACTTCAATTAATAAGCCGTTGGTTGAATTTGGAATTTGAAACCAAAAGTCTGGATCATTTAATACTCGTTTACTAAAATTAAAATAATCACCAGATTCATAAGCCAAAATGGGCTGTTCATTTTGAATAGTATAAATTCTTATTTCATTAATATGCGGATTCGCAATTTGCAAAAAATCACCTATTTCATTCGGAGTATTTACATAAACCCACCATTTGTATTTTGAAAAACCTGGATTAAAAAATCCATTTACTACACTGTCTTTTTTATTTAGAATGACTTTATAAGCAAGAAAAGGGCTCATTGCTTTTTCGTCTGAAAGCGTATAAATAACGGGCTCTTGAAAATTATTGTTTTCTTGTGTTACCCTATAAATCCAAAATACAAGTCCACTAAATAATACTAGGCTTAGCATTATTGCACTTAGCTTGGTATTATTTTTCATTACCATTATTTATTTTACATTGAATTGTAGCAAAAATTATTTCAAAAATGCAGGAGGGTGAATGGTTTCCCACTCCGTTGCTTGTTGATAATATTTTGCAGCCAGCAATATTGAAGCTTCTTGGTAAAGGTTGCCAATAAAGCTTATACTGGTAGGTAAACCTGATCTTTTATCGAAACCTGTTGGTGTGCAAACAACTGGCTGTCCTGTTAAATTGGTTATTGCTGATTGGCTTCCGCTGCCCCTTGTTGGACATATTAACACATCAACCTTACTTAATGCCTCATGAACTTTTTGTTGCAATTGGTAGCGCATTCGATTGGCATTCACATATTCTACCGCTGGCACCAATCTAGATACCCTAAAGCTATTGGGCCAATCAAATGGTCCTTGTCTAGTTAATTCGTCATCAATATTTAATCTCGTTAAACCATCAAAGGCAGCTGCAGATTCTGCACTAATAATTACATCCATAATATTGGCTTTGTAAACGGCCGTATCTGGAAACTCAATTGGAATTAACTCCGCGCCCATTTCTTTAAATGCCGCCAGCACCTTCCATTCGTTTCTTGATGTGTCTTTAATTAGATCAAAATAGTTTTTTGCATACCCTATTTTTAATTTTTTGATGTCCCCATCTGGTTGATAGTTAAATGGAATATTCACTGCAGACTGGTCTAAGCCATCTGTTCCATGAATATAATTAAATACAATTGCAGCGTCTTCTGCAGATCTACATATTGGACCAATCTTATCTAAGCTCCAGCTTAAAGCCATAGCACCTGTTCTACTAATTCTTCCAAAAGTTGGCCTTAGTCCGGTTGCACCACATGTAGATGAGGGAGATATTATAGAGCCCCAGGTTTCTGTTCCAATTGCAAACGGAACCAAACCAGCAACTGTTGCAGAAGCAGAACCTGCAGATGATCCAGAAGAACCCGTTTTTAAATTCCATGGATTCTTTGTTCTTCCACCATACCAGTAATCGCCCATTGCTAAAGCACCCAAAGTAAACTTAGCTACCAGTACAGCACCTGCATCTCTTAATCGATTGTATACATAAGCATCTTCATCAATTACTTGATTTTGATAAGGAGCAGCACCCCAGGTTGTTTTGGTCCCTCTTACAGAAAACAAATCCTTTAACCCATAAGGAATACCATGCAATGGACCGCGATACTTTCCTGAAGCAATTTCCTCGTCGGCCAACCTAGCTTGCTCTAGCGCAATTGATTCAGTAATTGATATTACGCATTGAAGGCTATCAGCGTATTGCTTAATTCTATCAATAAAAAATTGGGTAAGCGTTACAGAGCTGATTTGTTTAGATTTTATTAAAACCGATAAATCTGCAATACTATAAAACGCTAAGTCGGCTTTATTGATTGGATTTAACACGTTTTTATTTGTCTTCCACTTTATGGCTTTTTGCTTTTTTTCAATTTGCAATCCAGGAACAACTGGGTTTTGCCATAAACTCATTGGCAAACTGTTGTTAAGATTTTGTTTATGCATGTCTTTATACACTTTTAGGTTGTCTTTAATACCAACATACATAGTATCAACCTCTTTATTATTGTATTGCAAGTCAAATAGCTTTGCTGCTGAAACAATATCCTGTTTAGTAATTGTGTCTTGTGCAAATGATTGCAAACTCAATAGTAGTGCAAATAGCGTCGTATACTTTTTCATAGATCAATATTCAAATTTTATTCTTCTAATTGTGCAAAAGTATTTCCTTTAAAAGGATCTCCTGTTTCAAAACCTTTTTTAAACCAATACATTCTTTGTTTTGAAGTTCCATGTGTAAATGCATCTGGAACAATATAACCTTGGCTCTGTTGTTGTAACCGGTCATCGCCAATTGCGTTGGCTGCATTTAAAGCGGCTTCTAAGTCTCCGGGCTCTAAAATATTCTTTAATTGATTCGCGTGATATGCCCATACTCCTGCCAAAAAATCTGCCTGTAGTTCTAATTTAATTGAAAGCTGGTTGTATTCTTTTTCAGATAAGCTAGATCGCATACGTTGTACAGAAGCTGCTGTTCCATTCAATTGTTGAATATGATGACCAACTTCATGTGCAATAACATAAGCCATGGCAAATTCACCTGGGGCATTAAAACGTGTGGAAAGTTCTTGGAAAAAAGATAAATCTATATATACTTTTTGGTCTGCTGGACAATAAAAGGGGCCCGATGCATCGCTTGCAAAGCCACAACCAGATTGGGTTTGCTGTGTAAACAAAACTAGCTTGGGTGCATCATAGTTTTCTCCTCTTGCTTGATAAATAGAGTCCCATACATCTTCAGTATACGCCAATACTACTTTTGTAAAAGAAGCCAATTTTTCATCTGCTTCAGAAATTGGCTTATTAGAAACTGCTGGCGCTTGTTGAATCACTTGGTTTACAACAACTGCAGGATCTCCTCCTAAAAAAATGTAGAGCAAGCCAATGATAATAGTACCAATACCTCCGCCCGCAATCAGGCCGGTTCCACTTCCTCTTCGGTCTTCAACATTACTACTTTCTCTATTACCCATCCAACGCATACCTACAAATTACCAATAAAGGATAGTTTGAACAATTATTTAGCCGGATTTTTGCAAAGAACTATTGTTCTTGCAGAAAGGATAAATAATACTAAAATGAAATAAGTGCTGATGCCAATGAACCAATAAGTGATGATTAAAATGAGTATTAGATAAAATGGATATAAAATAAACAAAGAACCAAATAATACCGAATCATAAAAAACAGTTCTGTTTGTTTTACTTTTTACTTGTTTTTGAATTACACTAAAAAAGGGTTGATGTAATAGTTTTCCTAGATGAGCTAAGAAATGAAGTGCCTTTCCCTTTTTTGTTTGCGATGTTGAGGGTACTATTATCAACTGCTCTAGCCGATACTTAATTTCAGTGTTAAAGTAGTTCATGTTTTTTGCTCTGTCTTCAAAAGGCAAAAGCTGCTCAGCTAAAATAGGATTGCCCAAAGCTATTTGCACTGTTTTTCCCCAAGCGTTAAAACCATCATATGCTATTCCTACAGGAAGTACTTGTAGCCGATTTTTTCCTTCATAATCTAAAGCAATTCTAGCTGCACCTTTTTTAAAAGGTTGTAGCTGATTGGTTAACAAACAAACTCCTTCAATAAAAATTAAAACAATGCCATTTTTTTCAAGAATTCTTTTAGACGCCGCAAATGCATAATTATTATTGACTAAATTTTCTTTTCCCTCGCTTAATCTATAAATAGGAATCATATTTAAAAGACCTAATAAAAACCGATGGTATGGTTTATTAAAAGCATCTCCTCTAGCTAAAAAATGAATGGGATGTTTAAAAAAAGCGCCAATAATAATCGCATCTAAAAACGAATTGGGATGGTTGGCAGTTAAGAGCAGCGGTCCTTTAATGTTAAGTGCCGATTTATTTTGAATGTATATTTTTCTACAGAAAAAAAACAGTGCAATTCTAATCAGTGGCTTAAGTATTGAGTAAATCAATGACTTTTATTTTAGGGTAATCTTACGGTTACAAAGATATTTGCTCCCATACCTAAGCCTGCATTTTTTCCCAATAGTGTGTAATAAGCCTGTAGGGTTGGAGTAATCATTCGATTAATCTTTCTGCCTATACTTAAATTTAAAGTGGCGGCATTGAAGTTTTTATTCAATTGTAAGTTGGGATTAAAAGCGGTATTAACGCTTTGGGAAACCTGATGAGACAAAGATGCAGTTACAGAAGTATGTTTGTTATACATTTTACCCATGGTAATAACAGCCCTGTATTGATTGGGACCATCTTGAGCATCTAAAAATCTAGAATAAATAAATTCAACAATCGCGAATCCATTTTTATAAGGAGTAAATGAATAATTCGCACCCAACATGACCGACTTAGAAGCATATCCTAAATAAGGTGTTTGGTTGTTTTGATAACCTGGAATTCCGACACTGCCTCTAATGGTAAAGTATCTTTTATAATCAACCGAAGGAAAGTGTACAGAGAGGCCAAGGTTTATATCTGTAACACCAGATTTGGTTTCTGAATTATTGCCATTAACCAATGTTTGTGATGCAAATGGAATCGTAACAGACATGTCTACCCTTCTGCTAAGCCCATGCGAAATATTCAAACTATAAGAGCTGGCCTGGAAATAATCGCCAGGATTATTGCTTATTAGTTTTCCTTGATCATTAAAATATTTGGAAGAATAAAAATAATTGAAGGTTCCTGTTATGGCGGTTCTTTTTTTACCAATTGGATAATCTGCAAAAACCGAATTGACGCTGCAAAGCAGGCAGGCAATTAGTAAAATAATATAGTTATTGGTCTTTTGCATTTATCTTTTCTTTTTGCTTACTGCTTTTTCATTAAACCAAATACCAATAAACGAGTTGTGGTAAACAGGAATTTCGTGTCCTAGGTCGGGAAAAATAAATAATTCGCTTTTTGAAAGGGCGTCAAATGGTAGCTTATTATATGCTGCAATAGCACTCCCTGGTGCAATAAACTCATCTTGTAAACCCACTGCATATAATACAGGGCATTTTACTTTTGGCATGAAGTTTTGTAGGTCAAAATAATTAAAGGTTTCCAGCATTTGTTCTTCGGTAAAATCTGGATTGTCTTTCAAGTATCTAACAATTGCATCAGAGGGGAATGCCAGCTCGCGTTTATTTTTTCCAACAGCAAAACTGTTTTTCCAATCGGCAAAAACGGGATTGCTCGCAATTACTGCGTTTATTTTATCTGGCATTAATGCTGCTGTTACCAAACCCATGGTTGCCCCTTGACTACCACCAAAAGCCAATACCCTATTTAGATCCATGCCCATATGTCCATGAGCATAAACAAATTCAACCGCCCTTACACAATCCATATAAATACCCTTGTATACGTAAGCATCCTTATCCTCCACTTTAAGCATAATCTGCTCTATATTGTCGGGATTAAATTCTTTTTCATATTTCTTATCAATCCCTCTAACGTTTACTGAGAAAGAAATAAACTCATCAAAGAGTAGGGGCATTACCTCTTTCTTATACCCGCCAAAACCAATAATAACAGGATATTTTCCTTTTAATTTAGGGATTGATAAATAACCATAAAAAGGGAATTCGTCAATCCCTTTCATTTCTACCCTATATACATCATGGTATTTAGTGCTATGCTCTTCGTCCCTTAAAATTTTATATTGAGGATCCACTTTTGCCAAATCACTCATGGCCGTTTGCCAATATTCATCAAAATCTGGGGGTAAATAATACGGCGTTTTTATTTTACCAATATTGTACCCAAAAGCATATCGTGCAGTATCATCATATGTAGACGTGTTGGTTGCTGCTCGCAAATTGTACACCCCTTCCGTTTTGGGTTTCGGGATTTCAATTTGAAAACTCTTTTTGCCCTTTTTAGCAATTTTGAGTTTTACCTGTGTTGAACTAACCGTTTCTCCTAACTCAGTTTCAACAATAGCTGTAAAAGTGCCGTCCTGTCTTACTTTATATTTATTGGCAATAGAAACGGAGTATTTTATTTTTTCACCATCATAAAAAACGCCATCTTTTTTAGAAGGTATTAGTTTGATGATCATTTCACCCTCTTCTTCTTCCGACTCTGGCTCTTCGGTAGTAGGGGCGTCTTTAATTTCATCGGCACTTAAAGATTGTCTTCCAGCAACCCCAGATAAATTATCTTTCGACCAATTAAGCGGCGGGGTGTTTACAATGGGCTCTTGTGCTATTTCTGGTTTACGGTCTTTTGATTTTCTTGGGGGTCCTATATAAGCAAAGCTGCCATCAAAATTGCTATTGAAGTTGGTTAATTCAATTCGCATTTTAATTGTATAGTTCCCTTCTTTTACAATTGGCACTTCAAAATTAGAAACCAGTGTTTTTTTTGCATTAACTCTTACATCTAAACTATTTTCTAAAATTTCCTGATTGGTATTGTCAAAAACCGTGTACACCAATGTACCCTCTTGAGGGTCTTTTAAGTTATTGATAAACTGAATTTTGTATTTAACAGGAAACTTTTTATTGAATCTAGCCTTCTTGTTATATGGTAAAATATTTACTGTTACAGGATCTTTCGTTTTCCCTTTTTGTGCCTTTCCTTCAATGCACCATAATGCCATTCCGGCAATTAGTAAAAATGTTAGTTTAAAAAGGGTGCTATTTTTTGGATGGAAAATCATAATTAATTTTTCTTTTCTAAGAAGTTTGATTTCCGAATATATAAGTTGATAGGCTCTTCTATAAACTTATACAAAATAATTGAGATAAGTGTTAATATAAGCAGGTGAGAAAACAATACGAGTGCAGTATAATTTAAGTGTTCAGATAACCACCAATATTCGTTTCTATCTAACCATGCATAAAAAATATCCGCAGTGCTGTGCAACCAGTCAGATGTTAGTCGAGAAATAAAACCAAGGTGAATCAGATAAAGGATATAAGAGCTTTTACCAACCAGCTCTCCTGTTTTACTTCCTAAAATGGATTTAACTACTGAGTTTTCTTTTATTAAACCATAAAAGAAGGTTGCAATAGCAATAGGCAATAAAATATTATTAGTAAAAATACCAATTGGTTGGTATAGCGCAAATGGCACTTCTTTGCTGATCGGTTGATTAATCATTATAAGGTTGGTGCAAGCAATTCCAATAATACCAAGCCAAGTGTATAAAGAAAAATTACTTACAGAATCATCTGCCTTTCTTATAATCATAGCCAACACCATTCCTGCAAAAAACTCAAATGTTCTTCCAAGAAAAGTTGAAATAAATAAGAATTTAAATGAATTAAAAAATCCATAGAAATCTACATTTCTAAAAATCAATACCAATGAAACACCAAGCGCAGTAATAACCAATGGAGCAACTAAAAAATATATTTTACTTCTTTTTATTAAGATAAAAAATATAGGCGCTGAAAAATAAAAACACTCTTCAACTGTTAATGACCATCCTTGAGCAATTCCAGTAAATTTCATGTCATCAAAAAATCCTCTGAGGAAAGTGATGTTCATGATGAATAAAGTAAGCGGACTGTTTTTTTCGTTGTATATGCTGGTATCATTGGCTATCCAAGCAAATAAAAAAACAACTATTGTTAGAATTAAATAAATAGGATAAACCCGTGCAATCCTATTTTTCAAATATTTTCGCATCCACTTACTGGACAATTCTACATTATCGTAATAACGCAAGCAAATTAAAAAGCCACTTAATACAAAAAACATCGATAAGGGAAAATGAAACTCATTTAATACCCTGAACAATAAAGGTGGAAAATCTTCTTGATTAAAATGATGAAAAAAAATCAAAATAGAAGCTAGGCCTCTAACACCTGTTAACGATGGTATGTATTGTTTTGCTGTCATTAAATTTTTGATCTTTTATAGTTCGCCAACTAAGGATATAGATCCTCCGCCTCCTTTACCCGTATTCCTTCCGTTCACATCTGTAAATACCGAGAGGAAAATTTGATATTTCTGGCTGATTTTTCTACCATACCCTGCTGTTAATCTAAAATAATTAAACTGTCGGTTTAAGAACAAATTGTTCGGATTCAAGACTAGGCCGGTTTGAGTACTGGTAGATTTCGTACTGGCTAGTTGAAAAGTCAATTTATTGTCTTCATCCAAAGGAATACCCAATAAAGCATCACCAAAAATTTGAGTAGGCCCTTCAGGACTAAAATATTGCCGAACGCCTAGATTGATATCAAAATAAGTATTAGAATATCGCTCCCCATTAGACCCAGAATAAGTGAATTTTACTTCTCCGCCTACTTGCTGAAATCCGGTAAATGGTTGTTTAGCTGCGTCATTGGTATAAAGCGGAACAATTAAAGAACCAGTTACCGTTAAAAATTTAGAATAATCAAATGTGTTGAGTAAATAGGATAATCCAAAGCTGGCGTCTCCAAAACTAGAGTTAGACTGTGCTAAATTGGTCTCTAATTTTCTTTGCATGATATAAGAGATATTTCCTACAAAATCCAAGCGCTCTCCAATTCCAATACCGCCGTATATTCCAAAGTAGTGAGATGCAAATCTTCCCCCATTCGAGAATGGAATATAAGTGCCAGCTGCATCCCAATATCCCTTGGTTGTATACAAGTTATAAGATGGTACCAATAAATATTTTCCTCTGCCAATTGGAAAACCTGCATAAGCAGTGTTTGCTACAAATGCAATAACTATAAGACTTAATAATTTTTTCATCAGTTTTTATTTACGTTCCTCAGAGTATTTTTTTCATCCAAAAACTTTCATAACTATAATAGACATGATCCATGCCGTTGTCGTCTAAACTCATGTATATATTTCTATTGTCTATTCTTATTTGATTGTATAAAGCAATTGCGGCTTGAGGAGGACAGATCGTATTTTTTTGATTGTGCCCAAACAAAACCCTACAACGAATATTCGGTGCAAAATTTACTGGATCAAAAAAGTCCCAGTTTTTAAACAATGCATCTTGGTTTAATCGGTTTCTTGGATTTTTTATATATGCCTGAAAATTGGCTACAGGCCAGGGCATTACTTTTTGTGAACCAGCCATAAAAAACAAGGTTCGCATATCAGTATAAACCGGTCTTTCAATGATGCAACCTTGTGGCCTGTTGTCTAGAGAAGCTACCACAGCTGCTAAAACCGCACCTTGACCTTCCCCTTTTACAATTACTTTTTTGAGATCTAGTTTCAAATAATCATGTCTATACAGAAAATCTAACCCTCGTAATGCATCCATATAAACAGCACGGTAGATGTATTTATTGCGGTCGTTTAAATTAATAATATTGAAAGTATTGAAATCGGCATTGGTATTGTCTTTGCTATTTCCATGGCCCCTAACATTCACTCTGAATACAGCCATATCTGTTCTTAAAGAATCAGGACGCATATCTTGTAAATAACCCGGTAGTTCATAGATAACAGCAAATTTTCCTTTTCTCTTAGGCACCGATAACCAACCCCTGATGGTTTGATATTCTATTGATTGAAACTCTACCAAAAACACATCTACATCTCTAGTACTTTGATCACCCCTTCTTGTAACCCTAAACTTGGGATCTATATTGACCAATTCCCTTCTGGCATCATCCCAAAACTGATCAAAATCTGCTGGTCTGTTTACATTTGAATATACTTTTTCAGGATCAACACCATATCCAAAATTGAGGGTATCAACATAATTATTAGCAGAAACCATTAATTGTAACTGATAAAAACCTGGCTTGGTTTTATCGTTTTCAAGGTATAAATCTTTCATATACCCTTTTTTGGCATCCATGGTAAAACCCATTTCTTGGTTAAATACCTCTTCGCCTTTATAGTTCACCACTTTGGCTTTTATGGTACCCCTGATTTTTTCCTTCGTATTATTCCGAAAACGAAGGTTATAGCCAATCTTATCATCATCTCTAAAAATAGCCTCTTTTCTGAAGGGTTTTATATCGAACCCTATTCCTTTTTGTGCATGCGCAATGCCACCGAATACACAAGCCAATAAAATCAGGCATTGCAGAATACGGCCGCTCAGGATGGAATAACTGGGTACCTTTGCGTTCATTTGCACGAATGAATTAAAATTTAGGGCATTAAAGAGCCACTAAGTGTTTGATAAACGCCTAGATAGGGGTGAATATTATCTAAACGGGTATTAATTTAATACAAAAGCCCCGGCCTTTGCAGACCAGGGCAATTTACTAACCCATCTAAAAAGCGATTTATTGTTCTGTTGCTTCAGCGGGAGTTTCCGCCACCACAATTAACTTAGCCCTTATTTTAGCTTCAATTTCGTTAGATAATTCTGGATTATCATGTAATAAGGTTTTCACCGATTCTCTTCCTTGGCCGAGTTTATTGCTTTCGTAACTAAACCAAGATCCACTTTTTTGAACGATGCCCATTTCTACACCCATATCAATAATTTCACCCACTTTGCTAATGCCTTCTCCAAAAACAAGGTCAAATTCAGCTGCACGGAAAGGAGGAGCCACTTTATTTTTTACTACTTTAACTTTTACTCTATTACCAATGGCCGTATCTCCATCTTTAATTTGAGTCATTCTTCTAATATCTAAACGAACAGAAGCATAGAATTTCAACGCATTACCACCAGTTGTGGTTTCTGGATTTCCAAACATAACCCCAATTTTCTCACGAAGTTGGTTGATGAAAATACAGATGGTATTGGTTTTATTAATGGTTGCTGTTAATTTTCTTAATGCCTGACTCATTAATCTAGCTTGTAAGCCCATTTTACTGTCGCCCATTTCCCCCTCCAATTCTCCTTTAGGTACTAAAGCGGCAACCGAGTCTATAACAACCACATCTAAAGCACCAGACAAAATAAGTCTATCGGCAATTTCTAATGCTTGTTCACCATAATCGGGTTGTGAAATCAACAGATTGTCAACATCAACACCCAATTTTTGCGCATAAGCACTATCAAAAGCGTGTTCAGCATCAATGATAGCACACATGCCCCCTTTTTTCTGTGCCTCAGCAATAACATGAATGGCGACGGTTGTTTTACCAGAAGATTCTGGTCCGTATATTTCTACAATTCTACCTTTAGGAAGACCACCTACACCTAATGCAGCATCTAAGCCAAGCGAGCCAGTAGAAACGACTTCCATTGGGGCTGTGCTTTTTTCGTTCATCATCATTACGCTTCCTTTTCCAAAATCTTTGTCGATTTTATCAATAGTCAGTTTAAGCGCTTTTAATTTTTCTGCATTACTCATGTTGTTCTTTTTAGATGGTCAAAATTAATGAGGTGGTAAAACTAGTGGTTTTTAATTATACACACTAATTTTTTTAGTATTTTTTTACTAACGTGTTTAGTTTTCTGTTTATTGTACCAAAAATAATACGCCACCAAGATTATTGGCAGCGTATTAATACATTTATCCTTGTTTTTTTAGCTATTTACCAGCCAATACCATAATCTTCTCCATTATTAGATGATCCACCCCAAAGGCTATTGTGTTTTCTATCTATGAAAATGGCATTAATTGGGCCACTGGTGCGTTGACCAAAACTCAATTTATAGCCCATTTTTTTAAGCGCTTCACGAGTAGGTTCAGGCGTTCTAGCAGATAATAATAGGTCTCCAGCTCTAGGCTTTCTGTCTTTCATTTTGGTTCCACCCAAGGATAACCAAAGTTGATTGGTGTTAATATTTTCTGCCTCTGAAGCCTGTTGTACAGTCATGCCAAATTCAACCATATTTAAAAAGAACTGCAATAGGTTTTGGTCTTGGGTATCTCCTCCTTGAACTGCAAATGAAAGATAGGGTTTTCCATCTTTTAATGCCATTGAAGGAGTTAGGGTAACTCTTGGGCGTTTTCCGGGAGCAACTACATTAAATGGGTTGATAACCGGATCTAATACAAAGCTTTGCATACGCTGGCTCATTCCAATCCCCGTGTTTCCAGCAATAGTAGCCGGCAACCATCCACCGCTAGGTGTAATAGACACCACCCAACCATCTTTGTCTGCGGCTTCAACACTTGTAGTACCCCTCCAAAGACGGTCCATATAAGCTTCTAATTCCGCTTTAGCGGTAACAGTGCTGTCGTGTGCAGGAACAAAATTTCTTTTTCCCGTACTATCCATTTCAAGGTTCCACTGTTTAATTTGTTCGTTATAAGGATTAGTACGTCCTTCAAAAGGATAGGGATCACCTGGCGTAATTAAGGCATTGTTTTTTTCAGGGTTGATTAAAGCTGCCCTTTGCTTAGCATACCCTTTACTCAATAATCCACTCATTGGCTGAGGTGTTGGAGCAAATGCAGGATCGCCGTAATAAAAATCACGATCCGCAAATGCAAGGCTCATGCTTTGGTAGATAGTATTAATGTATTGAGGAGAATTGTAGCCCATTTTTTTCAAGTCAAAATTTTCTACAATATTCAAAGCCTGTAACATAGAAGGTCCTTGCGTCCACTGAGTTAATTTATACACATCAATTCCTTTATAATTAATCATTGACGGAACTTCTTCTTTTACTTTCCAGTTGGCCAAATCTTCTTTGGTAATTAATCCGCCTTGTTCTTGCGCTCCTCTTACAAATTCATCTGCAATATCTCCTTTATAAAAACGGTCATAAGCTGCTTGCAAAGCTTGTTTACGTGTTTTTTTATTCTTTAAAGCGGTTTGTTCTGCTTCTACTAATTTTTTTAAGGTGTTCAATAAGTCTTGTTGAACAAATATTTCACCTGCTTCAGGCGCTTCTCTTTTTTGACCCAAATGCGGCAGCAATACTTTTTTACTATAAGGCCATTGCTTAATTCTTTCTTTTCCTCTCTCAATACTATTTGCAGTTTGAGCGTCTATTGGATAACCCGCAGCCAAATCCATTGCGGGTGCCAATACTTGTTTTAAACTCATGGTTCCATATTCTGATAACATATGGATGATTCCTCCCACCGTGCCAGGAGTAACGGCCGCTAAAGGACCATATTCTGGAGGAAACTGATAGCCTTTTGATTTAAAAAATTCTGGAGTAGCTCCTGTTGGTGCAACCCCTAGCGCATTAATACCAATAACTTTTCCTGTTTTTGGATTGTAAATAATAGCTTGTGTTTCACCGCCCCAACTCAATACATCCCACATAGTACAGGTAGCAGCTAACATAGCACAAGCAGCATCAACAGCGTTTCCGCCTTGTTGAAATACCATTGATCCTGCAGTAGCAGCAAGTGGCTTTCCCGTTATAGCCATCCAATTTTTTCCATGCAATGGAGGCTTTTGTGTAGCCTGTGCAGTAAGCATTACAGTAGTAAATAATAATACCGAAGTCAGTAAAGTTTTTCTCATAAAAGATAGTTGTATAGATTTTATTTTGATTGTTGTGCTTTCATTACCCTTAATAAATTTCCGCCCATTATTTTTGTAACGTCTTTTTTGCTGTATCCTTTTTCTAATAAAGCTTTTGTAATTAAAGGATAGGTTGTTACGTCGGTCAGTTCTCTTGGACTGGCGCTAATACCATCAAAATCAGAACCCATACCCACATGTTCTACTCCTATTCTTTTCACTATATAATCTAAATGATCTAATAACATACTCATTGGGGGTTGAATAGCCAATGACTCTTCTTTATATTTATCTACCACTAATGCTTGAGCATATTCTTTTTGCATGCCTTTTGCAATCAATTCTTTTATTTCTGATTGTTTGTTTTGTAGGAAAATTTTTTCTCTGTTTTTAAAAGAACTGTCTATAAATGCAGAATAAAAATTTAATTGAATAACACCACCGTTTTTTCCAATAGCATCAATTTGTTCATCTTTTAAATTTCTAAAAACAGGGCATAATGTATATGCATTGCTATGTGAAACCAATACTGGTTTGGTAGTTGTTTGAATGGCGTCCCAAAAAGTTCTTTCGCCCACATGGCTGAGATCTACCATCATTCCTAACTGGTTCATTCTTTTTACTACTTGTTTACCAAAATCAGTCAAACCTAATTTTGCAGAGGGATCATTTTTTAATTTAGTTTCATCCATAGCAGAACTTGCCCAGCTGGTTGAATTATTCCAGGTAAGCGTCATATAACGTACCCCTCTGTTAAATAATGAATCTACTTTATTAATATCATCTTCAATCATGTGGCCTCCTTCAACGCCAAACATAGCAGCCAATTTATTTTTACGGACTGCTTTTTTTAATGCAGTATAACTTTCTACAATTTCAATTTTTTGTGGATTGCGTTTTGCTACAGCATAGAGTGTATCTATTTCTCTATTAGCCCAAGCGTATGGTTGAAGTTTATCACCATCACACCAAACACTAAATAATTGTACATCAACACCTGCTTCTTTAAACCGATTTAAATCGGAATGTGTTTTTCCTTTTAAGTCTTGGTCTATTAACACATTTTTTTCAATAGCTGCCGTGAGTAAATCATTATGAGAATCTGCCATGATTGCTTTTTTATGCACTTTTTTATATGATTGTGCATAAGCAAAAGAACAACAGCATAAAAGTGTAAAAAAGAGGTACTTCATTGATTAGCTTTGGCTAAAGCTAAAAAAATTGTGTTGGCTAGCCTTAATTTATTTTTGAACGGATGAAGAAGTAGTTATATTAAAAAAAACTTACTTAAAAGGATTACTCCATTTGGTATTGGTAGCTATTGTTGGATCGGTCAATGTTTTCATAAAAGCAACTATTGCAGCTTTTTGTGCATTATTTAAATTCAATTGTATAGGAGTACCATTGGGAGTTTTCAAAGCATTGTCTAAATTGGGATGTGCTTTTACTCCACTATTATAATGTTCTACCACTTGCTCTAAAGTTTTAAATCTACCATCGTGCATATAGGGTGCAGTTAATTCAATATTGCGTAAAGTATGTGTTTTGAATTCTCCTCTACCTGCTCCATTGTCATTGGTTGTATTAAGATCTAATCCATTATTCCGAGGTCCATTATTAGCAGATACAAAAGCTTCAGTAGTATGACATCCAAAACAACCAGCGCCACCATTTTGAACAGGCATTATGAATAATCTTTTTCCTTCATTTTCTTCAGCAGTAAAATTGGGGAAATTGGCGGGCATATTGTTTACTTGGGCTCTACCAACATCATATTTACTATTACTGCTAACTATACTTCTTACAAACTGAGCTAGTGCCATTGCAATTCTATTACTATTAATAGCGGTATCCCCAAATGCATTACTCATGAGTGGTGCATAAAATGCTTGCTCTCTAACACGTTGAAGTAGAGTAGGAATAGTCATACCCATTTCTGTTTGGTCTTGAAATGGCATTAATACCTGTTGCTCTAAACTAGCAGCACGCTCATCCCAAAAGAATCTACCACGCTGGTAAAATTTTGCATTAATTAAACTCATGGAGTGTCTACCCGTTTTACCCCCAGCAAATCCATTACTCAAAATAGCAGTATCACTAAATCCAAAAGAGGAGTTATGACAGCTTGCACAAGAGATAGTCTTATTAACACTCAAATTTTTATCATAAAAAAGAACTCTTCCAAGAGTTGCTCCATTATTTGTTGTTGGATTATTTACAGGTGTATTATCAATTCCGTTTACAGAAGTAGGAGCACCACCGCCAGCATTTACAAAAAAATATGCAGGTAAATTCAAATTGACGTAATCAAAAGGAACAGTTGGTAAATTAAGTGCAGCCGAGATAATTGCATTGTCTGTATTGGTTGTAACGGTTGGGGTTACAACTGTTTGATCATTTTTATTACAAGCAATAATTGCGATTGTTGCAAATAAAATAAGCAGGATGTTCCTTTTCATATTAGGCATTTTTGGCTTAGATACCTTTTTCGTTGAAAAGTTTATCCTCAAAAGAGAAAGCTTTGTTAAAACAAATGTATATTATTTTAACCCCCTATTAATCCTGCAGCCCTACTAATATCCATCATTCTTTCCATTGGTTTTAAAGCTTGTATTCTTAGATTTTCGTCCATTAATATTTCTGGTAATTCATACTTCATACAGAGATATATCTTTTCTAAAGTATTTAGTTTCATATAAGGACAATCATTACATGCACAATTATTTTCCGGAGGAGCTGGAATAAATGTTTTTGAAGGATTATTTATTTGCATTTGGTGTAGAATACCAGTTTCTGTTGCAACTATATATTCCTGCGTTTGATCTGTTTGAGTATATTTTAATAATTGAGTTGTACTACCAATATAATCTGCAATATTTAAAATAGCTTCTTCACATTCTGGATGTGCAATTAATTTTGCTTTAGGATGTCTAATTTTTAGTTTAACTATTTTTTCTAAACTAAATATTTCATGAACCATACAAGCACCATTCCAAAGTAACATTTCTCTTCCCGTCTTTTTACTTAAATAAGCACCTAAATTTTTATCTGGGGCAAATAATATGGGTTGATCTAAAGGGATACTTTCAATTATTTTTTCTGCATTACCACTGGTACAAATAATATCACTTAAAGCCTTGATATCAGCGGTACAATTGATATAAGAAACGACAATATGATTGGGATGTTTTTCTTTAAATGCTTTGAATAAAGGGGTTGGTGCACTATCTGCTAAAGAGCAACCTGCTTTTAAATCGGGTAATAAAACTTTTTTAGATGGATTTAAAATTTTTGCAGTTTCTGCCATAAAGTGAACTCCAGCAAACACAATGGTGTCTGCGGTAGTTTGTTTAGCCTGTTGTGCAAGACCCAAACTATCCCCAATATAATCTGCCACATCTTGGATATCTGTTTCTTGGTAGTAATGTGCAAGTAAAACTGCATTTTTTTCTTTTTTAAGTTTTTGTATCTCAGCAAAGAGATCCAATTCGGGATCAATTTCCAAATCTAAAAATCCTTTTTTTACTAATTCTGCTTTTGCTATGTTAATATCCAAAGTAATAATATTTAATAATTATTTATATAAAATCAACTACTACTATTATAAGTGTGTATATCGGGATAACTTAGTTACCCACAAAGCGCAAAGTTAATCTTACTTAGTTTATCCACCATTATCCACTTTCTTTTAAACAATAATTTCACTCAGTTTTATTCGGTTATATTGGATTATACACAATACTGTATAACTGAATTCACATCAGTTTTTTTTTTAGTTCACTTTTCTTGCACTGTTAATTAACAGGTATAAGTTCAACTCTTTTTTACCCAAAGTCTCTTTTTGTGATAAAAAATTTTTTTTTATTCTATTTGTTTGCACAATAAAATAGGATAAAAGATGATTTTTCCACCAAAAAATGAGGTTACCAACAGAATAATGTGCATATTTTTCCACAACTTATTCTACCTGTTTTTCCCTTATTTTTGCCTCCCCGTATATGAAGCGGGATAAATTATATATTAATTATTAATTATGTCTGTAATTCAAACAATTCGTGACCGTGGCACCTGGATTATTTTTGTAATCATAGCAGTAGCATTGATTGCTTTTATTCTTCAGGATGGAGCTGGACGTGGTGGATCAGCTTTTTCTAACAGTTCTGTTATTGCAAAAGTCAATGGTACATCTATTGAACGTGGCGCTTTTGAAGAGCGCTTAAAATCTCAAGAAGCTATGTATGCTGGTCAAGGGGCAACTCGTGATCAATTAATTGGTACAGTATACAATATGGAGGTAGATAATATTGTATTAAACCAAGAATTTGAAAAATTAGGTCTTACTGTTTCTGCAAAAGAATTAAATGACATTTTATTTGGAGAGAATTCTCCTTTGCGTCAAGAATTCACTGATCCTAAAACCGGAGAGTTTAAGGTAGATGATGCCAAAAGAGCTTTTGCCCAAATAAAGAAGAGTAAGAATGCTGAACAAATTAAAATGATAAATAGTGGATATATTGAACCAACTATTCAAAATAGTTTGCGCAATAAATACCAAAATTTGCTAATTCAATCTGTTTATGTACCAAAATGGATGGTAGAAAAACAACAAGCAGATAATAATGCTGTTGCTTCTGCTTCTTATGTTTACTATCCTTATGTTGCAATCGCTGATTCAAGTGTTAAAGTAACAGAGGCTGATATCAATAATTATGTGAAGAAGCATAGTAATGAATTTAAGAAAGAGGAGGAAACTCGTTCTATTGCTTATGTTACTTTTAGTGCAGCACCAACTTCTGCTGATTCTGCAGCAACATTAGCTCAGATAAACGACTTAAAAGCTGAATTTGCTGCTACTTCAGACGCTGCTGCATTTTTAGGAAAAGTAGGAACCGAATTAGCATATTATAATAGTTACTTTGGTGGTTCACGTATTCAAGTAACAAATAAAGATTCAATCACCCGATTACCTGTTGGTGGTTTATTTGGACCATATGTAGATGGTAACAATTATGTATTGGCTAAAATGGTTGGAATAAAGCAATGGCCTGATAGTGTTACTGTAAGACATATCTTAATTGGTACCAACGATCCTCAAAGTGGTCAACAAGTTAGAGATGATTCTACTGGTAAAAAATTAGTGGATAGTATTCAAACTGCTATTAAAAATGGTGCAGACTTTAATACTTTGGTTGCAAAATATTCTGATGATGGCGGAAGTAAGGAAAAAGGTGGTGTGTATGATTATTTTCCTCAGGGTCAAATGGTAATTCCATTTAACGATTTCGCTTTTGATAATCCTGTTGGATCTAAAGGTGTTGTAAAAACAGATTTTGGTTACCATTATATTGAAGTATTAGGACAAAAAAATCGTGCTCCAGCATACAAAATTGCTTATTTAGCAAAGCCTATCCTTAGTAGTAATGAAACGATGAATGAAGCCAATACTGCTGCAGCAAGCTTTGCTTCTGGTGCAAAAGGAACAAAAGAATTTAATGACAATGCTTCAAAATTGGCTAAACCAATTTTATCTGCAACCGAAATAAAGCAAAACGACTTTACTGTTGGTACATTGGCTAACACCCGTTCTTTAGTTAGATGGATTTATGAAAACAAAGAAGGTGCAGTTTCTGATCCCACAGAAGTAGGGGATCAAATTATTGTAGCCATGATCACTAATATTAATAAAGCAGGATTGATGGGTGCAAATGAAGCAAGACCGTTGGTAGAAGGATTAATTAGAAATGACAAAAAAGCGAAAATAATCATTGACACAAAAATGAAAGGAAGTAGCTTGGAGGAAATTGCAAAATCTTCTGGTACATCTGTTTTAAGAGCAGATAGCCTAAGCTTTGGTTCTGGTTTTATTAATGGTGTGGGCAACGAACCTAAAATTGTTGGAGCTGTATTTAATAAGGCTATTCAAGGAAAATCTTCTGATTTAATTGCTGGAAATTCAGGCGTATTTGCTGTAAAGGGTGAAACCATTGCTGCAAAACCTGCTGATGCTTTACCTGAAACCGTTAAACAAGCATTAATCCAAAATAGAAAAATGGCTACTTATAGAAGTGTTGAAGCTTTAAGAAAAGCAGCAACTGTTAAAGATTATCGCTTTAGTTTCTATTAGTATCGATAATTAAACGGATTTAAAGCCCACTTAGTAATAAGTGGGCTTTTTTTGCGTCTATCGTAAAAATTGCTAAAAGCAATTAACTAATTTTATACTCTATTATGGAACCTATAATTAATAAAGTAGCCGAAAGCGGTATCATTAGTCTTGATTTAGAAACCTTCTTTTCAAAGGATAAGATATTGGTCTTTGATTTAAAAGACTATTTATTTATGGGTTTAATTCTTAAAGAAAAAGATTTTAGAGCAGCTTTACTTAGTACAGATTGGGAAAAATACAGAGATAGTTATGTTGCTCTTACTTGTAGTGCGGATGCTATCATTCCTATGTGGGCTAATATGTTGGTTGCTGTATATTTAACGCCTATTGCAAAAGGCGTATACTTTGGAACAGAAGCATTTGTAAAAGAACAATTATTATTAAGTGCTTTGGATAATTTTAATGGTGCCGATTATACTGACCAACGTGTTGTGGTAAAGGGTTGTGGCGAAGACCCTGTTCCTGCATCAGCTTATGTAAAAATTACCACGATATTAAGGCCATTTGCTAAGAGCATCATGTATGGGGAACCCTGCAGTACTGTTCCTTTGTTTAAGAAAAAATAATTCTTAAGCAGTCATTTAAATATTTATTGTTCTATTTTTTACTTCTTCAAATTGTTGATCATAGTCTTTTCTTATTGTCCCAAATAGTCTATCCCAAACAAGGGTGTATAATCCATAATTACCTTTAAAATATTGATGATGTTGGTTATGATTAACCGAAGTGTTTATCCATTTTCCTATAAATGTTTTATTGAATCCTTTTGGATATAATTCAAAACCAAGATGTCCGTAAACATTGTAAATAATAGAGAAAAGAAAAAATATAGCCAAGTGTGTTATATGTACTGGTAAGGTAAAATAAAATATTACAACAATACTTTGTTCTATTACGGCTTCTAGCGGATGAAATGCATAAGCTGCCCAAGGAGACGGATTGGTAGATTGGTGGTGAACCAGGTGTACATATTTAAATATGGATGGATGGTGCATTATGCGATGCATGATATAAAAATAGAGGTCGTGCATGATAAACATTATTGGAAAAACAGCATAATAATACCCCCAACCCATTTCATTGATTTCTTTATATCTGGTTGTATGTGGCCCAATACTTGGGCTATTTAATATGACTATTATTAAACTAAAAATAATCATTGTGCTTAACGAATAGGAGAGCTCTCTTAAGTAATCTTTTGTTTTGGGAAACTTCTGTTGAATTTTTTGATACAACCAATTTTTTCTAAATATTACATAGAATAGTAAAAAAGCAATAAGCGCAGCTCCAAAATAGCGGCTTCCAATTTTTTCTAATGCAGTAAAAAATAAGTCCCAATTCATGGTATTGTTTTAATGTGCTTCTAACCAATTTTTGCCTTTACCAACTTCTGCTTCTACCGGAACCTCATTGGGTAAAGGAAGTGCATTCACCATGCAGTTAATAATCAAATCTTGCAAAGCATCTGCTTCAGATTCAACTGCATCAAAAACCAATTCATCGTGTACTTGTAAAATCATTTTTGATTCCCATGCTGACTTTTTCATTTCAGCATGAATTTTTATCATAGCCAATTTAATCATATCGGCTGCCGTTCCTTGTATAGGAGAGTTTATGGCATTTCTTTCGGCAAAACCCCTTACTGTAAAGTTTGCACTATGAATATCTTTCAACCATCTTTTTCTGCCCATTAAAGTTTGTACATAGTCGTGTTCTTTCGCAAATTTGATTTGGTCATCCATATATTGTTGAATAAATGGAAACTCTTTTTTGTAGTTCTCTATTATTTCTTTTGCTTCTGCCCTGCTTACACCCAAATTCTCAGCTAATCCAAAAGCTCCTTGACCATATATAATACCAAAGTTTACACTTTTTGCCTTGTACCTCATTTCTTTGGTAACAGCACTTTCTTCTACACCATATACTTTAGCAGCTGTTGCAGTATGTATATCTTTTCTTTCTTTAAATGCCGCACACATATTTGGATCTCCACTAATTGCAGCAACTATTCTTAATTCTATTTGTGAGTAGTCTGCACTCATTAATATTCTCCCCGGTTCTCTAGGAACAAATGCTTTTCTAATTTCTCTTCCCCTTGCTGTTCTTATTGGTATATTTTGAAGATTTGGATTATTGCTACTAAGCCTTCCTGTTACTGCCACAGCTTGTGCATAAGAGGTATGAACCCGGCCTGTTTTCTTATTGATCATTTCGGGTAATGCATCTATATAAGTAGACTTTAATTTAGTTAATTCCCTAAACCCCAATATATCATCTACTATTTTGTGTTGATTGGCTAGTTTCAATAATACATCTTCTCCAGTTGCATATTGTCCCGTCTTTGTTTTTTTTGCTTTTGGGTCTAATTGTAATTTATCAAATAATACTTCACCTAATTGTTTGGGTGATGCTAGGTTAAATCTTACACCTGCTTGGGCATAAACACTTTCTTCACATTTTTTCGCTTCTATTTCTAATTCTCTACTGTATTCATGTAAAAATCCTTCGTCTACTTTTATCCCCTCAAATTCCATTTCGGTTAAAACTCTAACCAATGGATTTTCTACTTCATAAAACACCCTTTCTACTTCTTTTTCTTTAAGTAAAGGAACAAAGCATTCTTTTAATTGAAGTGTTATATCTGCATCTTCTGCTGCATATTCTTTTATTTTATCTAGTTCAACATCACGCATATTTCCTTGGTTTTTTCCTTTTTTACCAATTAGCGTTTCAATTGAAACCGGTTCATACCCTAAATACTGAGCACTAAGCAAATCCATACTGCGTCTACCTTCTGGTTCTATTACATAATGGGCTAACATGGTATCAAATAGTTCCCCCTTTGGTTCTATGCCATACCATTTCAACACCAATAAATCGTATTTTATATTTTGACCAACCCAACATTTGTTAGGATCGTTAAATAAAGGAATAAATAATTTTAATCTCTCTGTAGTTTCTTTTTGTTTATTTCCAAATGGAATATAATACCCCTTATGTTTTTCGTATGAAAAGCTTAATCCTACAATTTCTACATTATTGGCATCTATACCTGTTGTTTCTGTATCAAAACAAATTTCTTGCTTTGTTAATAGTTCTGCCACCAGTTCTTTAATAGCTTCTTCTGATTCTATTAAAAGGTATTGATGCTTAGTGTTTTCTATATTTTTGTCTGCAACTAATCCGTAATTATTAGGATTGGTTTCTTCCTCTATTGTTTCTTTAACTGTAACAAGTTTCTGTTCAACCGCATTTCCGAATAAGTCTGTTTGTACACCTTGAGGAGCAGATTGAAAGGCATTAAATGTTTCACCTAGAATTCTTTTTCCAAGTGTTTTAAATTCCAGTTCTGTAAATACTGCGTCTAATTCTTCTCTATTCCAATCCTTCAAACGATAGTCTTCTTCATGAAACTCAACAGGAACATTGGTTATAATCGTTGCTAATTTTTTACTTATAATGGCTGACTCCTTTCCGGACCTAACTTTTTCACCTAGTGCCCCTTTTATTTTATCTGCATTCTCCAAAACACCTTCTAGTGTATGGTATTCTTTTAACAGCTTTGCTGCCGTTTTTTCACCTACTCCAGGAATACCTGGAATATTGTCTACTGCGTCTCCCATTAAACCCAACATATCTACCACTTGTTCTACTTTAGCTATATCCCATTTGGTACATATCTTTTCTGCGTTTAGTATTTCTTCTGCATTCCCATAAGCTGGTGGTTTATAAATATATACATGGGGCTTTACTAATAACTGTCCATAGTCTTTATCTGGTGTAACCATGTATACTTCATAACCAACATCTGCAGCTTGCCAAGCTACTGTACCAATAATATCATCTGCTTCATAACCATCTAGTTCTACAACAGGAATATTAAATCCACGTATGATTCTTTGTATATCAGGAATGGATGCCAATAAGTCTTCAGGTGCTTCTTGTCTATTTGCTTTGTAATCTGTAAAATCGGTATGGCGCTCTGTGGGTGCATGTGTATCAAAACAAACGGCTAAATGCGTTGGTTTTTCTTTGTTAATTAAATCGAAGAGGGTAGAAGTAAAACCAAATTGTGCATTGGTATTAATTCCTTTGGAGGTGATCCTAGGATTTCTAATCAAAGCATAATAAGCTCTATAGATTAAGGCTAAAGCATCTAACAGAAACAGTTTTTTTTCCATAAAAGCTAAGGTAACAAATAGGGCGCTGCAGTTTATTATTATTCTACAAATTATTGAATTGAAAAAGCCCGGAACTATTCGTTACCGGGCTTCTCAAAAATTAAGCAAGAACTTTTGGTTTTTTACTTAATTGAATATTTATATTTATAACGCTCGTACAATTGCTTGTGTTTGTCGTCTAATACAATTTTTCTTCCTTGAATAAATGCGTGTTCTACAATGCTGGTATGCATGTCTAAAATATCACCTGCACTAATTATGATATTGGCGTCTTTACCTTTTTCTATAGATCCCGTTGTTAAGTCTGCACCTAATATTTTAGCCGCATTTAAGGTTATAGCACTTAAAGCTTCTTCCTTAGTTAAACCATAGGTTGCTGCGGTTCCTGCATTAAAAGCTAAGTTTCTTCCCCTGTTTTGAGGATCATCATCGTTAATACAAAATAATACACCTGCTTTTTGTAATACAGATGGAGCTTTATAGGGCATATCTACATCATCATCATCCGACGTGGGCAGATTATGCATTTGACTTAGTATAACACTAATATTATGCTGCTTTAATAAGTCTGCTATTTGCCAGCTTTCTGAACCACCTACTATTACTACATCAAAACCAAACTCTTTTACAAAGTCAATAGCTAACAACATTTGTTTAACCTGATTTCCATGTAAAAACAATTTTTGTTTTTTCTGAAATAAGCTACGCGCTGCTTCCATTTTTAAATTAGTTTCCTTCGGCGTATTTTCTATATATACTTTCGCTTGTCTAAAATAATCCTTCACTATTTCAATTCTATCTAAGGCTGCTTTTAGAGGGTCTGTTGGAGCCTGTGGCATAAACTGTGCAAACAGTGCGCCTAATCTACCTCCCGGACGACCTAATAAACTTGGTAAATATATATGCATACCATTATCCATTTTGTATGCAGCATCTTCCCAATGCCAAGCATCCAGTTGTACAACACTAGATTGACCAGCAAGCAAAGAACCAACAGGTGCTGTATGTGCCAACAAAATACCATTCGACCTTAGTGTATTCGTAATCTTTGAATCTGCATTATAGGCGGCAATAGAACGAATGCTAGGATTCATGTCTCCAATTTCATTGAAGTCTGTAGTAGCTCTTACGCCCGATATTTCTTGTAAGCCTAAAGTTGAAGCAGGTAAAATCAATCCTGGATAAATATGTTTTCCAGTTGCATCAAATACCTGAACATCACCTTGAGGTATGGCAATATTATTTCCTACTTCTTCTATTTTACCATTATTTAATTTAATAGTTGCGTTTTCTATAACAGTTCCATTTCCTACATGAACAGTTCCGTTCTTTAAGAAAATCAGCCCCTTCTGTGATTTTGCAGGATAAACGGTTTCCTGTGCTTTTGTTGCTCCTACTAATAATAGTAAAGCACTTAGTGATATGATAATTTTTTTCATGATAATTTTTTTAGTGGTTGCTATTGTGTTCAATACCTTCTTCTTCACCAGCTTCAATTTCTAGTAAGCCTAATTTATGTCCATGGTCTAAACAAGTATGTACATATTTATAACTTGGAGTAAATGGAGCCATTGGAGCGCCGGTTCTTTTTTCTCCCACCATTTTACTAATTAAACGAGTACGCTCTGCTTTTACTTCTTTTCTCATTGCTTCGTCTTTTGCACGATCAAAGAAAATAGTTCCATCAACAATGGTATAAAGAGATTTGGCATAAATGCTTAACGGGTGCGCCGACCATAATACAAGATCTGCATCTTTGCCTTCTTTAATACTACCTACTTTGCTGTCTACATGCAACATTTTAGCAGGATTAATAGTTACCATATTTAAGGCATCTATTTCACTCATGCCACCATATTTTACACTTTTTGCTGCTTCTTGATTTAATCGACGAGCCATTTCTGCATCATCTGAATTAATAGCCACGTTTAAACCAACTTTGTGCATAATGGAAGCGTTGTATGGTATTGCGTCTTGCACTTCATTTTTATACGCCCACCAGTCTGAAAATGTTGATGCTGCAGCACCATGCGCTTTCATTTTATCTGCTACTTTATATCCTTCTAAAATATGGGTGAAAGTATTCACTTTAAATCCAAATTTTTCTGCAACCCGCATAGCTACTACAATTTCACTTGCCACATAACTATGACAGGTAATAAAGCGTTTGCTGTTCATGATATCTACCAGTGTTTCTAACTCAAGGTCTTTTCTAAAATTACCTTTGGTATTTGCTTTTTTAGCGGCCTCATATATTTTAGCTCTATTAAACGCATCTGTTAATACTTGTTCCACCCCCATTCTGGTATCAGGAAAACGGGTATTACCTTGAGTTGAAGATGAACGTTTAACGTTTTCTCCTAAGGCAAATTTGATAAATGGATCGGCGCCTTCAAACATTAAACCTTTATCGTCTGTACCCCAACGAAGTTTAATTAATTGTGTTTGACCACCTATGGTATTTGCAGAACCATGAAGAATATGTGAGCTGGTAACACCGCCACTTAATTGTCTGTATATATTAATATCGTCTGGATCAAGGTTGTCTTGCATTCTTACTTCTGCAGTTACCGATTGGCCACCCTCATTGGTTGAAGCTGATGCAATATGTGAGTGTTCATCTATAATTCCTGCGGTTAAATGTTTACCAGTTGCATCAATAACCTTAGCGGTTGCATCGTTTAAGCCCTTTCCTACTTTTGCAATTTTTCCGTTTTTAACCAAAACGTCTGCACCTTCTAATTTACCCGCTTTTTCACTGGTCCATACCGTTGCGTTTTTAAATAAAATGGTTTCTGGTTTAGGAATATTTGCTTCATCATTACCAAATGCCGTAAAAGGATAAAAAGATTTACCTGTTTTAGGCATTACCTTAGGTTTCGACTCTTCTGCTTTTGCAGTTGATAAACTAATCTCTTCCGCAGACCAAGTAATATGGTTACCCAATGAATCTACACCTGTGCCATTCCAACTTTTGCCATTACTAAATCCACTTAATTTAACTGCGTTTGTTGGAAGTGGAGCTACGGCATTTGCTCCCATACCTGTGCGCCCAGCCATTCCCATTCTTCTTTGCATTGGAGCAAAACTAATTTTAACCGTTTTGCCATCATAACTAAATCTGTTAGACAAAGTATCTTTTCCTACTAAAGTTGCAGAACTGTTAGATTTTACTTCTAAAGTAAATCTTTGAGGTCCATTATCTGTATTGACAGTTAATGTATAATTACCATTGATGCTTTTCCACGCATCTTCCTTAACCGCGTATTTTTTACCATTTACCCAGTTCTGTAGAATAATTGATTTTTCAGTAAAAACAGGAGCCGTTGTAATAACAAAGTTGGCCAGTTTGCCTTCATCTAAACTTCCTACTTTATCATAAACCCCTAACCATGTGGCCGGGTTCTTGGTCAAAGCTTCCATAGCACCTTTTTCTGATAAGCCATATTCCATTGCTTTTCTAAGATTACTTAAAAATGATTTTGGATCTCTTAAATCAGCTGAGGTTAAACAAAAAGGGATTCCAGCTTTTTCAATAGCTGCTGGATTGGTTGGTCCTAATTCCCAGTTTTTCATATCAGCCAACGAAACCATTCTTGCATCATTTGGATCTTCTACATCTTGTGCTTGTGGAAAATTTAGTGTAACAATCATGGGTGCTTTTGTTGCAGCCACTTCTTTAATTCTTTGGTATTCTTTACCAGTTGATTTTAGGATATATTGAACACCAAATTCATCTCCAATTCTATCTGCTCTTACAATATTCCACAAATCAATTCCACGGTCTTGCACGTCAAAAATCTGAGGCAGTGCTTGATTTGAATTAAAATATTTAAGGGTAATATTAAATCCTTCTTTAGTTGCAGCTTCTGGATTATTCTTATACCAGGCAGCATCGTTATAAGTTTGTCTTAAAAGTGCAATGGAGCCCATTAAAGAAGAAGGATAACTCTGTGTAGAAGAACCTTTGCTAAAAGAATACAAAGCAGCTGCTTTATCTTTTACAATTACAAAATTGTCTTTTTCTCCTGAAAGTGTTACTACCGATCCTGTTCCTCGAACAATACCATCTTTTTGGTGGGTAAGCACTGTACCAAATCCTGCTTCACGCATTGGTTTTGCTTTTGCTTCATCTACACTAAATATTTTATAAGCGTTTACTTCAGACTTTAGTGCCTGGTTCCATCCGTAAGCGCCTTTTTGATTGTTGGTTAATTGAGCGGGACCGCCGAAACCTCCACCTCCAGTGGGTCTTTGAATTTGCGGCATGCCATAATCTGAATAAATGTCAATAAAAGATGGATAGATATACTTGTCTTTACAATCAATAACTACTGCATCCTTTGGAACAGCCACATTGGCGCCAACAGCAATAATTTTACCATCTCTAATAACCATTATACCATTTTGAATGGTGTTTTGGGCATCTTTAACAATGGTGGCATTGGTGAATGCATAGCAGCCATCTCTTTTATCTGCTACACCATTCACGGGAAATGTTTCTTGGGCACGCAACATGGTTGTCAATACCAAACAAGAAAACAACAACTTGATTTTTCTCATAAGTTAAGGTTGTTTAAGTAGGATTCTAAAGCTACTACAAATGTTTGTCTTTGTAAAAAGCAGCTTTTATGATTATGATGAGTGGGTGAATACATTAATGTGCTATCTGTTCTTTTTTATATTGACTGCCTTTTGGATCTATTTTGATTGTTACTTTTCCCGTTTTGTCGGATAAGGCTTTAAAAAACAGACTAGTTCCACCCTTGTTATCATTAGAGGAGCTGTTCATTTTTTTAGACTGGTTACGCTTTATCATATTATTTAGTGGTACTTGAATATGTAGTTTTGTTTTCCCATCAAGTCCATAATCCCCTCCTATAAATAAATTTAATGCCGATGTGGCTATTTCCATTCTGGGTATATGAATATTGCCTTTTTCTATACTTAAATTGTTTTGAATTGTTGCAAAATATAGTGAGTCTAAATTCCTTTTCTTAAATATATGTTCTTGTAGTTTTAGTAGAGGCTCATAATTCAACAATCTACCTTGTTTTAGTTGAAAGTTGACGGATGCTTTAATGTTACTAGGTTCAATACCGCCTTGTTGATTTAGTTTCGTAGTTAATAGCCCATTTATAGTGAGTTCACCACGAATATTTTTATGTGAAATTCCAGGTAAGCTAAAACTATTCATACCATAGAATAAGTCTTCTGCTTTAACACGGTTAACTTGATATTTAGCGGAAAGAAATTATCTGTTATTAGTAGTGATCATTTTAGTAGATAGCACTATTGTACCTTTCCCTAAATTCATTTCTAAGTTTTTCAATTGCCAATTTCCCGTGTTTAATTCTATTGTAGATTTTAAATTGTTGGCAATTAATTTTTGCCATTTAATTGATTTAGCAGTTAAGTTTATATGTATCGTCTCATTTTCTAGAATATGGTCAATTCTACTAAATGTATTTTTTCCGGATTTTTTAAATCTAGGAACATCCTGTTGTATGGATGAGCTGAAATTATTTAAATCTAAAAAAGGGCTTGAAATATTTAAAATAATATTTGCTTTACCAGGAGAGTTTGGAATGGCTGCTAATGAATTGGTTGAAATACCAGTAATATTTAGTTGACTGCCTTCCTTTGTTTTGGTTGTTAGTTTTTTAATCTCTACCGTATTGTTGTTAATAAGAATATCTGCAAATGTGTTGGTAATAATTTTTTTGATTGGTTTAATAAATATTTCTCCATTGTTTATTTCTAAGCTGCCCTTTAATCTTGTATTATTTTCTGTTATATTAGTTAGAGGTCCTTCAAAGTAGATATTGAATTTCCCGTATCCTTTTTTGATAACTATGTTTTCTGTATTGAGTGGTGGATTTAAGGCTGCTAAATTAAATTCTGTTTTAAATCCTCCTTTTAAAAGTGGATTAGTTAAGTTGGAGATTTGTATATTATTTGTTTCAATTGGAATTTGATGCCAATTCCCAATTAGTTTTGATAAGTTGATTGAACTATTTGTATCATGTGGTGCTAGGTTTTTGTTGACCTGATTGTTAAAAGTACCAGCTATATTGGCTGAGGTAAATTGAATTTGTGAATTTCCAATGTTGGTGTTTGTTACCTGCCAATTGGCTATAACAGTTGGTTCCCCACCACTTAAAGGTCCTTTAATAATTGCATTTATATTTAGCGGTTTAGTAATGGTGATTTCTTTTAAGACCCGATTAATATTATTAGTCAGTATTGATTTAGCAGATTGAAAAGGAATATTATTTGTTATAATATTTAAATAAAACAGACCATTTTTTTTCAAATCAAATTGACCAGTAATTTCAAACGGGATTTTACTTATCGTTATATCTATTTTATTTACAGATATTATTTTTTCGATTTTATTATAATCGACTATGTAGTCGCCTTCCAATAGTTGATCTCTTAAAAAACTTCCTTTTTGATGATTAAATATCAATGCCTTTACCGCTATTTTATTTTTGACATTGAATAGTATTTTGCTTTTTGTTTCATTCGTCTTAATATTTAAGGAATGAATTAGGAAATTAAAATCTTTTAACTTTTGATCATCTTTAATACGTATGGTAAAATTGTTTAGTTCTATTTTTTCTGGAAAACTGTTTGAACTTTTATTTTGTTTTGCTTTTACCTCATCAATATTACGTTTACCATCTTTATCAGTGTAAATAAACAATTGTCCATTAGTTAATTTTGTTTTATTAAAAACAATTTGGCCTAATATCAATGGCCAGGTTTTTATCCTAATGGAAATACTTTTAGCTAGAAATAATTTTTGATGGTGTAGATTATATTTTGGTCCCTTAACATCTACATCTTTGAGTTGGATTGATAAATTTGGAAATTGTTCAAAAAGGCTTAATTGAATATCATTTATACTAACTAGACTATTATATTTTACTTCAATAGATTTTCTAGCATCTTCTATTAACTTTTTTTTATTTTGTTGTACATAAATACTTGCAACAAAAAATAGCAATAGTATCAATATCATTATACTTGATACTCCATATAACAACCATTTAAGAAAACGTTTCAATAACAATTGTTTTCTTGAAGTTAGGTTATCTACCCATGTAAACCATTAGTATTTGAATATCGGATGGATTAACACCACTGATTCTACTGGCCTGTCCCAAAGTGCTTGGTTGTATCTTTTTCATTTTCTGCAATGCCTCATTGGACAGCGCATTCAGTTTATTATAATCAAAGTTTGCTGGTATGACCATGTTTTCGAGGTCACTCATTTTATCTACCAATTGCTGTTCCTTCTCAATATAGCGTTCGTATTTAATTTGGATTTCTGACTGTAATAATGAATCATCTGAAATATCTGAAAGTGAATACTTTAATACAGGAAGTGCTTCTTGTAAACTATCTAAGGAGACATTGGGTCTCAAGATTATTTTCGATGCTTTCTGTTTCTCTGTTATAGCTGCAGATTGTATGGTAGTTAAGTATTCATTAATTTCAGCCGGTTCAACAGAATAATTTTTAAGCGTCTCTTTAACAAAAGCAACTTCCCCTTTTTTAATTTCTACTGCTTTCATTCTTTCTTCTGAAGCCAATCCGATTTTAAAACTTTTTTCGGTTAATCTTAAGTCGGCATTATCTTGTCTTAATAGTGTTCTAAACTCTGCTCGGCTTGTAAACATTCTATACGGTTCATCAGTTCCTTTATTTATTAGGTCGTCAACAAGAACGCCTATATATGCTTCAGATCTTTTAAGAATAAATGGTTCTAAGTTTTTTGACTTTTGGTGTGCATTTATTCCGGCTATTAAACCCTGACAAGCAGCTTCTTCATATCCGGTAGTTCCATTAATTTGACCAGCAAAAAATAAATTGCTAATCTGTTTTGTTTCTAACGCATGTGTTAATTGTGTGGGCATGAAGTAATCATACTCAATTGCATAGCCGGGTCTGAAGATCTTACATTTTTCAAATCCTGGAACCTGTCTTAATGCTGCCATTTGTACTTCTTCTGGTAGAGAAGTGGAAAAACCATTTACATATATTTCGACCGTATCCCAACCTTCGGGTTCTACGAATAATTGATGACGATCTCTATCTGCAAAGCGACTAATTTTATCTTCAATACTTGGACAGTATCTTGGACCAACACCTTCAATTCTACCCTGGTACATCGGTGATCTGTCAAAACCCGTTTTTAATAAGTCGTGTACTGTTTGATTGGTATAAGTAATAAAGCAACTTCTTTGATTTTCAGGTTTTACTCTTGGAATATTCATATAAGAAAAACCTATTATGTGTTCGTCTCCCTTTTGCTCTTCCATTTTAGAATAATCCAAGCTTCTACCATCTACTCTAGGAGGAGTTCCGGTTTTAAGTCGATCACTTTCAAATCCCAATGAAACCAATTGTTCTGTAATTCCTGTTGCTGCTTTTTCTGCTACACGACCACCGCCAAACTGTTTCTCTCCAATATGAATTACACCATTTAAAAAAGTACCGCTAGTGACTACTACAGATTCGGCCATGATTTCGTGGCCAAGACCAGTAATCACCCCACAAGCTTTATTATTTTTAATAATGATTTCTTTTACCATGTCTTGGTAAAAATCTACATTAGGAGTTTTCTCTAACCACTCTCTCCATTTAGCAGCAAAAAGCATCCGATCATTTTGCGCCCTTGGGCTCCACATTGCTGGACCCTTGCTTAGGTTCAACATTCTAAATTGAATCGTACTTAGGTCTGTAATGATTCCACTGTATCCACCCAATGCATCTATCTCTCTTACAATTTGTCCTTTTGCAATTCCACCCATCGCAGGGTTGCAACTCATTTGGGCAATTGTTTGCATATTCATGGTAATCAATAAAACAGAACTACCCAAATTGGCCGCTGCTGCCGCTGCCTCACATCCTGCATGGCCAGCGCCCACTACTATTACATCGTATTTTGAAAACATAGTGCAAAGATATTATAGGATAAGCCCTAACCGAATTTTTTTAATATTTCTCTTTCGGTTAATACCGATTTAGCAGATTCCGTTTCAAGGTATTGTTGATACTCTTGATGGGAAAAGCTAGGAATTGCATCCAGTGCTAATTGATTGGTTTGAATGAAATCAAATAGATTGGATGGCGGTGAAACAAACTGTTCGTTAATAATAGACTCCACTTTTTTTATATAGTATATACAACCCCTAAAGGCTGTTTTTTCATAGACCTCTTCAAAGTATTTCTTAGCAAATAATAGGTCGGAGGAACCTCCCAAACCATCTGTTGGAGATACTCGAATATTTAAATAGTTCCAACAAGCTTTTAATTCTTCCTCTGATGTTGTATCAAACCAAGTAACTGGTATGATATGTTCAAACTGCCAGGCTTTTCCAAAGTTCTCCCAAGATAGACCGTTAGAAAACTGTGCTTCAAACCAATTTCTGAGATCTGTTCTGCACAATCCAAAGTATGCTGCGTATTGTTCACTAGGTGCATTTTCAAGCACAAACCGCCTAAATGCCATCTGCCATTTCCTTTTTTCGTTCTGCATATAATCCTTCTAGAATGTAAAGATCAACGTTCCACGTGTCACATCCAAATAATGTTTCAGGGTGGAACGGTTGCCCGTGGAACTAGTTGAATTGGTTTTGACGAAAGCTAGATATCAGAATCTAGTTCTTGGGAGCTTCTGGACAACCCAGTTCTTGTACTATAAGGAATTGATTATTGGGAACTTGCTTCACACTAACCCCCATTTTGGTGTAATTGGAGTTGAATAGGTTTTTCCTATGCCCCATGTCGGGCAAATTAATATCTAGATAAAGTAAGAGCAATGAGCTTAATCCATCTTGGTCGTTCCCTAATGAGATGTTTTCTCCACTACAGGCTTTATACCCTGCTTTTTTCATTCGATCACCAAAGCTGGACCCATCGGAAGATTGATGACTTACTCTTCCATTGTTCTGGGCAATATCATCTGCATGTAGTTCTGCTGCCTTAGTTAGTTTAGCTTCAGGCTCCAAAAAGGGGAGTGGAGCAATTTTACCCAAATCTTTAATCAAGCTATTGGCATATTTTCCTTTTAATGTAGGTTGAAGCTTAATAAAAGGAATTAAGGCTTCATCTCTAAATGATTTTGGATACAATCTGGCATAGTTGGTCCAATAAATAAATGAACGAGCTGCTTTGCTAGAAGATCGATATACTTTATTTTCTTCTAGCTTCTCCACTAGATCCTTATTCAGCTCTATATTGGGTTCGAAGGGAATGTCTTTAAGTTCTATCTGACTATAACTTTGGCCAGTTATATATCCAGAAAAAAACAATAAACAACCGAGTACCAATATTCTTAGATTCATTCTTTGGCTTTAGTAATCAAGAGCAAATACTGGTCCTCTTTCTGCCTCATCAATATAATTTCACTTTTCTTTTTGTCTTTATAGCCACATAAATGAAGTGCGCCATGAAAAAGCACCCGCTGCATTTCATTCTCGTAAGAAACCCCATGTTGAATAGCATTGTCTTTTACCCGATCTATGCTTACATATATTTCTGCTTCAATAGGTTCACCCGGTTCGTTTAACCCGAATGTGATGATATCGGTGTAATAATTATGTTGAAGAAAGTCTTGATTAATTTTCAAGAGCATATCATCAGAACAAAAAATATAATTAATGCGCTCCAGCTCCTGTTTTTCTTTTTTGAAAATAGAGCCAATAAAATATTTTAGCCCTGTTTTGTTTTTAAATACAAACGGGCGATCTCCGGTTCTGAAATTGATTTTGCTCATAGTTGGTTATTACTCCAAAATTCGTAACAAAACCAATACGGGCTAGATTACCTTTACCATATAATCGGAAATATGAAAAGATTGTCTGAATTGACAGCGGGGCAAAAGGGTATCATCGATTCATTTGAGAAAGACGAGATTTTTATCAAACTCATGGAAATGGGATGTGTGCCGGGCGAAAAAGTGAAAGTAGAACAGATTGCTCCACTAGGCGATCCTATTTCAATCTGCGTATCTGGTTATAGATTGAGCCTAAGATTAAGTGAGGCAAATAGCATTTTTGTAACCGAGGATTTGTCTTAATAAATTGATAATCAACAAGTTAGATGAAAATTGGCCTCTACTTTGGATCCTTTAACCCCATACATACGGGCCATTTGATTATAGCCAGCCATGTTTTAAATGAAACTGATTTACAGCAAGTTTGGTTTGTGGTGTCGCCCCAAAACCCCTTTAAACAAGAACATAGTTTACTCAACGAATACCATCGTTTACACTTAGTGCAGTTAGCGGTGGAAGAAGACACTAGATTAAGAGCATCAGATATTGAATTTAAAATGCCCAAGCCTTCTTACACAATAGACACTTTGGTTTATTTGAAGGAGAAATACCCGCAACATCAATTCACCATTATTATGGGAAGCGATAGTTTTCAGAATTTACCCAAATGGAAAAACGCATCATTATTAATTAATGAATATGACTTCATCGTTTATAATCGCCCAGACTTTCCGGTTACTAATAAACACGAAGCAAGGGTAACTATTTTAAATGCACCTTTATTAACCATTTCTGCAACCCATGTTCGGGATAATATTAAAGCAGGAAAAAGCATTCGATACTTGGTTCCAGATAAAGTGCGCGAATATATTGAAGCCAATAAATATTTTAAATAAAATAGTATGAGAAAAATATTTCTATTCCTCTTTATTATCAGCTCTATAAATGCAATTGCCCAAACCTTAACGGTTGACCATATTATGCGCGATCCTAAATGGATGGGAACTTCTCCCTCTAATGCATTTTGGAGCAACGATAGTAAGACGGTTTATTTTAACTGGAATCCACAAAAAAATAGTTCAGATTCTTTATACGCATATTCAATTAATGGAACTGCGCCAGAGAAAGCCAACAATTCAATTATAGAACGCAATAGCGCACTAAATAATGCCATTTATAATTTGGCCGGAACACAAATGGTGTATGCGTTTCGTGGCGATATTTATTGGACGGAAATTAAAACCAATAAAACCATTCGGTTAACACAAACAGAAGAGCAAGAAAATAATCCTTCATTTATTATGAATGATGAGTGGATTGTTTTTACTAAGTCTCCCAATTTATTTGCTTGGCATACCAAAACTGGGGTACTCATGCAACTGACCAATATTGGTTCCGGTGGGAGGGCAACTGCAGGAAACTTCAATCGCTCCGCGGCTTCAATCAACACACAAACCCAAGATGGTTGGTTACAGAAACAACAGTTGGATTTATTTGAAGTGCTAAAAGAAAGAAAAGATAAAAGAGAGCAGCGCGCTAATTATGTAAGAAATAATCGAATTGTTTACAATGATACCATCAAAAGAATTTCAACTGATGGGAAAATAATGCAAGGCCTACAAATCAGTCCAGATGCGCGTTTCGTAACCTATCGATTGTATCAGGCACCAGCTGGAAATAAACAAACTATTGTTCCAGATTATGTGACCGAGTCGGGATACACTACGGATTTAAATACTAGAACCAAAGTGGGTAACGCATTGGGCAAGTTTGATTTTTATGTTTGGGATCGTATGCGCGATACCTTGATGCAAATAAAAACGGATGCAATTCCAGGTATACAAGACTTGCCAGATTATGCAAAAGATTATCCAAAAAGATACGAAGGAAAAAAACCCACGAATAGACCTGTAGTAATATATGGTCCTTATTGGAACAGCAATGCAAGCTTTGCAATAGTTGATATTCGTTCTCAAGACAACAAAGACCGTTGGATCATGCAGCTAGAAGCAGCTACTGGTAAGCTTTTGCCAATAGATCGTCAAAGAGATAATGCATGGATTGGTGGACCAGGCATTGGTGGTGGAAACTTCGGAACCAAAATTGGTTGGATCAATAATGATCAGTTTTATTTTCAAAGTGAAACTTCCGGCTATTCACACTTATATGTATTCGATGTAAAAACACAAAACAAAAAAGCATTAACGGCCGGTAATTATGAAGTGCAAGATTTGAGATTGAGCAAGACCAAACAGCATTTTTATTTATTGACCAATGAAACACATCCTGGAAAATTAAATTGGTATCGAATTAAAACGGATGGTACTGCAAAAGAAAGAATCACGGCATGGGAAGGTGGATATGAAGTAAGCATGAGCCCAGATGAAAAATGGATTGCATATCGCTACTCATATATTAATAAGCCTTGGGAATTATTTGTACAAGAAAATGCGCCGGGCAAAAAACCGATACAGGTTACTAATTTGTCTATGAGCGATGAATTTAAAAAATACGATTGGAAAGAAGCAAAAGTGACAACGATTCCTGCACGCGATGGGCAATCCATTTATGCAAGAATTTACGAACCTACTGATTCAAAGAAAAACGGTGCTGCTGTATTTTTTGTTCACGGTGCGGGCTATTTACAAAATGTGCATTATTGGTGGAGCAGTTATTTCAGGGAATATATGTTCAACAATTTGTTGGTAGATAAAGGGTATACCGTAATTGACATAGACTATAGAGCCAGCAGTGGATATGGAAGAGATTGGCGCACTGGCATCTACCGACATATGGGTGGAAAAGATTTAACCGATCATGTAGATGCCACGGATTTCTTGGTAAAAAATTATGGCATTGATAAAAATCGAATTGGTTTGTATGGTGGATCTTATGGTGGCTTTATTACATTGATGGGATTGTTCACCACGCCTGATGTATTTAAAGCAGGTGCTGCATTAAGACCAGTAACCGATTGGGCACATTATAATCATGGCTATACTGCCAATATATTAAATGAACCAGTTCAAGATTCTATTGCTTATGCAAAATCTTCCCCCATCAATTTTGCAGCTGGCTTGAAAAATCATTTATTGATTTGTCATGGCATGGTAGATGTGAATGTGCATTTTCAAGATGTTGTGCGCTTATCTCAAAAATTAATTGAACTCAAAAAAGAAAATTGGGAACTCGCGGTGTATCCTATGGAAGACCACGGCTTTGTAGAACCTAGTAGTTGGACGGATGAGTATAAAAGAATTTTGAAATTATTTGAAGAGAAATTGGGAAAATAATTTTTTGGACTACTAAAATTCATAACCAATTTTTTTGGCATAGGTTACCAATTCCTGTCGGGTTGTTATGTCAAGTTTTGTGTAGATTTTTTTTCTGTGATACTCAACATTTTTTTCCGAGCAAAACCAAATTTTTGCAATCTCTTCAGTGGTTAAATTCTGAATATTGTATTGAATGAATTCTATCTCTTTATAGGTAAAAGCATTATTACCTATGAAAGAATATTTATTCCAATCTAGGGAAGCTAATTGTTTGGAACGATAATATTTGTTTTTCAAAAATCCATGTTCAAGAATTTCGATAAGGGCTGATGAAAAATTTAATTTTTCATCAGCTTTACCTACAAAGCCATGAATGCCAATGTTAAAAAGGTTTACAATAGCATCTAATTCCGCCACAAAAGTAAAGACCAATATTTTAGTGGATGGATATAAATTCTTTATTTCTTTAATTGTATCATAACCATTCATTTTCGGCATTGATAAATCAATCGATACTATATCGGGGATTTGATTAGATAGCTTTAATTCGTTTAAAAAATCAAAACCATTCCCGGACTCTGCAATGATATCGCAATCAAGTTTTTCTTTGACCTCATTAATCATCATTTTTCTAATTGCAGCATGATCTTCTGCAATACCTATTAATACCCGCCCCATCACATTTACTTATTTCCAACAATAATACATTACAACAATCAATTATACAAAATTCTATGTATTAATTTTTTATTGAATTTAAACTTCTAGGGTTTTACCTAGTGATTATTCTAATTTATATGAGGATACTTGTAAAACAATAGGAAGTACAACTATTGCATTACCAAGCTTGGTCAACGGGAAAGTACTCCTTAATTAACCCGAAATGTAGGCATGCATAAAAATAAAAAAGGATGATGGTAGAATCAATACTACTTGGGGATTAGCAAAATACAGCCCAGCAAAAAGCGAAACTGGAAAAACCGAGTTCACGGTAGCGGGAATTCTGCGTGACGCTTAATATATTCTATGCGAAAAAGAATTGAATTTACTGTATTTATGATAAAAAGGTTCTCTATTAATAAGCTTGCTTTTTCAATAATTATATTGTTAACAGTTATGGTAGCTGGATGCAAAAAGAATTCCAATATCGAATTGGCAAAACTTCCACTTACAAATATTCACAAAGATCCAATTTTTAAAGAGTTCATAATTAACACACAGAATCAATATAATTCTGTAAGAGATTTTAGTGTTTTAAAAACCTATATGAGAGATGGAAAAATTTCAAAGGCTGAAGCAGATTTACTCCCCTCTTTATATGGATATAATAATAGAGAAGAATTTCTTGCTGCATTTATTCATTTATCAAATATTAAAAGCTATCTTTTAAATAAATATGATTTTAAAGCATCCTCATATGACGATAAAAAAGAAGCAATTTTGAAAACATTTGAGCAAATAAATGAACTGAAAAGTTTTCAAACGACATATCAAGCACCTTTAAAAGCATCCTCGAATTCTGTTGTAAGTACATTTATTGTGGATGATTGCGAAAAAATCAGGAGAAATTGTATCTTGTCAGTTGCGGCTGAAGCAACCATTATGCATATAGGATGCGCTGCTTTAGATGTTACTATATTATTAGGAATCGCATGTCACTCAGCAGCAACATTATATCAGTATACTGCGGGCGAAAATTGTAATTTAGAAGCAAGTAGATGTAAATAATTAAACTATGAAGAATATCAAAATCTTAAAATTTATTCCATTTATTTCACTTGCTATATTATGTTTAATAAAAGTATCATCATTTAATTGGCTGCGAGACAATTATTTCAAAATTGCAATTATTTTAATTTTGATTTCAGCTTCTTCATTGCTTTTAGTGAAATTTCAAGAAAAGACTAACGCAAAAATTGTTTTTGGAATTTCAATAATTGGAGCTGGTCTAATTCTAATATCTCAATTGTTTAGCATTTAGTTTGTTTGCAGTAACAGATTTCGGATGGATGGATCTATTATTTGGGTGCTTTAATTAATTGTGCATTACATCTCCAATATTAATTCAAAGTAAACAGAAGGTTATGATAATGTAAACGTATCATTATCAAATAGTTAAGAAGGGCTGTCCAGTGGACGGCCTTTTTTATTGCAGTATACATTCGCGCAGAATAAACAAAACTGCATTATGAAAAACATTTTTTTAAAAACAGCAAGGGTGCTCACACTGGTTTTAGTGTTGATGCAAACAACCTTTGTTTATGCGCAATCTCTGGCCGATTTAACAGGGACGGTTCTAAATGAAAAAGGAGATCCGTTGTCAAGTGTGACGGTTTTGCTCCAAACCAAAGGAGCAGGAAATCAAACAGTAACAACCAACGAAAAAGGGAATTATACTTTTAAGCAATTAGCTATTGGCAACAAATACAATTTGACATTTTCTTATGTTGGTTTTACTCCAATTGCTCAAACAATCACTATTAATAAAACGGGTAACAATATTGTTACTAGAATGAACTCATTATCTAGTGAATTGAATGAAGTAGTAGTAACTGCATTAGGAATTAAGAAGCAGGAGAAAGCATTGGGCTATGCTGCTCAAACCATGAAAGAGGGAGATGTATTAGATGCTCGTTCAAATAACTGGGTAAGCTCATTATCAGGAAAAGTAGCAGGATTGAATTTGTATTCTGCGGGATCTGGACCAGGTGGTTCTGTACGTGTTTCTTTAAGAGGAGACGCTTCTATGAATCCTGATGGAAATAATGCATTGATTGTATTAGATGGGGTGCCGATGAATGGTGGTGGAACCAGTTCTGGAGTAGGTAATGCGTATGGTGCTGGATCAGGTTCAGATGTACCTGTAGATTTTGGAAATGGTATTTCAGATATTAATCCAGATGATATTGAAAGTATCACGGTATTAAAAGGACCCGGTGCAACGGCTTTGTACGGTAGCCGTGCAGCCAATGGAGCTTTATTAATTACTACTAAATCTGGTGCTAGAAAAGACAAGGGTATTGGTGTTTCATTCAATTCGAATGTGAGTATGAACACCGTATTAAGATGGCCAGATTATCAATACGAATATGGTCAGGGAACAGGAAGAGCATTGAATACTGCGGGTGAAAAATATTATAGTTATGGTGCTTCAGCTGATGGGGGAAGTACCAGTGGAACCAGTAGTGCATTTGGTCCAAGATTTAATGGTCAACAATATTTTCAATATGACCCCAATGTAGAAGGGCAGTCTGCAACCAGACTTCCATGGGTAGCAAAACCAAATAATATCAAAGATTTTTGGAGAACTGGTTCTACCATCACCAATAATATTTCTTTGGAAAGCGGCAATGAAAATGGATCAGTAAGGGCTTCTTTAACCCATTCAAAAAATGAATGGATCATGCCGAATACTGGTTTTGAAAGAATGACTGCTGCATTAAGCGTTAGTCAAAAAGTATCTGAGAAATTAAAGTTTGTTGCTAAAGTAAACTATACGAATAAGTCTAGTGATAATTTACCTGCAACTGGTTACAATAACCAGTCTATTGCCTATTTCATGATTTTCCAAAACCCCAATGTAGACTTAAGTTGGTATAGGCCTATTTGGAAAAAAGGGCAGGAGCAAGTAGATCAGGTTCACCCATTCAGTAGTTTTATTGATAATCCGTATTTGATTGCTTATGAAATGACCAATGGAGTTAAGAGCAATGCCTTCTTAGCGAATATGGCGGCAACTTATACCATCAACAAAAAATTTGATTTAATGCTTCGCTCTGGTATTGATTTATCTAGCGAAATTAGAAAGCAACAAAGACCCTATTCATCTGCGAATTATTTGAGAGGGTTTTACAAAGAGCAAAATATTCAAGATTACGAAATCAACAGCGACTTCTTATTGTCTTATAAAGACAAGATTGGATCTGATATTAATGTAACAGCTTCTGTTGGAGGAAATGCAATGAGCACCAACTATAACAGAATGGATGCAAGTGTAATTGGATTGGTCATCCCTGGTGTTTACATGTTAAGCAATGGAGTGGGAACACCTGCTGTGCTAAATGTTGCAAGAAATAAAAAAGTAAACTCTTTATATGGTACTGCTTCATTTGCCTATAAAAATAAATGGTTTGTGGATGTAACAGGAAGAAATGATTGGTCTAGTACTTTACCTGTTCAAAACAATTCTTTCTTTTATCCCTCTATTAATACCAGTGTTATCTTAAGTGATATTTTACAATTACCAGCTGCGGTATCATTTGCTAAATTCCGTTTGTCTGCTGCACAAGTGGGTAACGATACCGATCCTTACAAAACCAGTAAATATTATGGTACTAGCCCATTCCCTGGTTCTGGATCTGTACCAACTTTATTGCATAACGTAAATTTTAAACCAGAAATTTCTACCAACTATGAAGCGGGTTTAGATATCCGTTTATTCAAAAGCAGATTGAACTTAGATTTAACGGTTTATAGTAATACTACTCGCAACCAAATTTTAGAAGTACCGATGGATCCAACTACGGGTTATGCAAGAGCGGTCTTAAATGCAGGAGCGGTAAGAAACCAAGGAATAGAAGTGGTTCTATCTGGAAGTATTATCAAAAATAAAAACTTTAGCTGGAATACCATTTTAACTTGGGCTAAAAACCAGAACCGCGTGATGGAATTAGCGGAAGGAATGGACGGAAAACAAGATATTGGTTACGGTGGTAATGCTACCATTCAAGCTAGAGTGGGCGGCACAACTGGAGATATTTATGGATTTGGATTTGTGCGTTCTCCAGATGGACAAATCGTTTACAATACAACAGGGTTACCAGCACGACCTCAAGAAATTCAATACATCGGTTCTGCTTATGCAGACTGGAAGGGTGGATTAAGAAATGAATTCACTTACAATAATTTCAGATTTAGTTTTTTAATTGATGGACAATTAGGTGGTATGATTTATTCTCAGAGCCATCACAAAATGATGGAGCAGGGTAAATTGAAATCTACTTTAGCTGGTCGTGAAGAGAATTTCATTATTGGTGCAGGTGTTGTACAAAATCCTGATAAATCATATTCACCAAACACGAAGAAAGTATTACCTGTTGAATATTATGGTGATTACTACAGAAGAGCAAACGTAGAGTCTAATTCATTTGATGCTTCTTATTTAAAATTGCGTGAAGCAAGATTTGAATATAATTTTCCTAAATCTATTCTAGGTAAGTCTTTCTTTAAGCAATTAAGTGTTGCATTATACGGAAGAGATTTATTGATGATTACCAGCTTCCCCATATTTGATCCAGAAACTTCAGCATTAAATGGTTCTACCATTTTGCCAGGAGTAGAAATGGGCCAATTGCCTTCTAGCAGAACCATTGGAGCAAATATTACTGTGAAATTTTAAATCAATCACAATTGTAATCAGCCCTTCAAATACCTAAAAAAAAATCATGAAAAATAAATTATCTATAGTCTTATCCTTATTGATGCTATTATTTATGGCGTCATGCACAAAGAATTTTGAGGAAGTTAATACCGATCCTAATCGAGTTAATAAAATTAGCCCGGGTACATTATTGAATCCAATTTTATATGAAGTATCGTCATTTAATATGCGAAAAGCAGATGACTTTACTTTTAACCTCATGCAAGATATGTTGCCGTTTCCAAGTGTATCGGGCGGTGTTCATCGTTATGATATTACGGAAACAGCTGGTAATTCTACTTGGACTACTTATTACAGATGGTTAACCAATGTAAAAGAAATGTACAAGGCTTCTGTGGAGCAAAACGATCCCAATTACCAGGCCATTGCAATGACATTGAATGCGATGATTTATTCTAACCTAACCGATTGTTTTGGGGATATTCCTATGGAAGAAGCAACTAGAGGCGACGAAGGAATTTTTAGACCAAAGTTTACCACACAACAAAAAGTGTATGAAAAAATTATTGCAGATTTAGATTCAGCCAATAATTTATATGTAACAACAAAGCCAATGATTTATGGAACAGAAATGTTGTTTTCAAATAGTGTAATCAGTTGGAAAAGATTCACCAACTCTTTGCAAATGCGTTTGTTGTTGCGTTTATCTAAACGTACCGAAATGGGTACATTGGCCAAACTCAGAACCATTGTAGATAATCCAACAAAGTATCCAGTATTTACTTCAAACGATCAGGCAGCAATTGTGAAACTTTCAGGTGTTACGCCATTTGTTTCTCCTTGGGGAAGAGCAATAGACTTTACCACGTTTAGAGCAGCGGGTTTATTTTTTACAGATAATTTAAATGATTTCAATGACCCTAGAAGAGCAAGATTATTAACGCAAGCAAGAAATAAAATTGGCAATGCCAATATTGGATACAAAGGTATTCCGAGTGGATATGCTGGAAGCGATAACCAGTTTGATTATATTCCTTCTAATATGAATATTGCTTTAGTTACTGCTCCTATGAATGTAGTATTAATGCCTTATGCAGAAGTAGAAATGATTAAAGCGGAATTAGAGTTCAGGAACAATAATACTGCAGCTGCAAAAGCCGCGTACGAAAAAGGTGTAAAAGCATCTATTGAACAAATGGGTGCAGTAATGCCAACAGATTATTTTACCAATGCAAAAGCAGCTTATAACGGAACGCTAGAGCGAATTATGTTACAGAAATATTATGCTTTATTCTTTACCGATTTTCAACAATGGTTTGAATACCGCAGAACAGGATTTCCTCTAATGCCCAAAGCTGCAGGCATGTTAAATAATCAAGTCATGCCGGTTCGTTACAGATATCCACCTGCTGTACAAAGTACCAATACTACCAATTATGATTTAGCAGTTCAGGCAATGGGCGGAGACAATATCAATATTAAAGTTTGGTGGGAGAAGTAACTCAACAGATTGCTGAAAATAGTTGAACTGAAAAAAATACGCAAATGAAAAGAAGAAACTTTTTAAGAAACCTGGGTTTTACTGGTGGAATATTTGCATTGCCTTCTGTTATATCTGAAACGAATGCTGCTGCATTTGAAAAAGAAAACGATCTAGTAGTTAAAGGCAAAGTAATGAGTGAAGGAAAAGGGATTGCTAATGTTGCAGTTACCGATGGAACACAGGTTTTCAAAACGAATAATAAAGGAGAGTATCAATTCACTGTTAAAGAAAATGCTGATTTTGTTTACATTAGTTCACCTGCTGGATATGCGTTTGATCATGAAAATTATATAGCTCGCTTTTTTGTTCCAGTAAAAGGAAAGCGAGGAACATTGAATCACGATTTCGTATTAACCAAACTCAACACCAACGACCTGCAACATAATTTTGTAGTATGGGCCGATACACAAATGATTTCTGCATCAGACTGCGAACAGTTAAAAGCGACTACGGTACCCGACTTTAAAAAATTAATGCAACAATACCCTATCAATACTTTGTTCCATGGGATTGGATGTGGCGATTTGGTTTGGGATAAGTTTGAGTTTTTTAAAGATTATAAAGAAGCGATTGCCATGACGGGTGTTACTTTTTATAATGTGATTGGGAATCACGATATGGATTTGAATTCAAGAACGGATGATTATTCTGCAGAAACTTTTAAAGAACAATTTGGACCCACTTATTATTCTTTTAATAGAGGCGCTATTCATTATGTTGTATTAGATGATGTGTTCTTTATTGGAACAGCTAAAAAGTATATTGGTTATTTAACAGAGAATCAATTGGCTTGGTTAGAAAAAGATTTACAAATGGTTTCGCCAGGAACAACCGTGGTAGTGAGTTTACATATTCCCACATTTACAGGTGCACCAAAAAGAAATAAAAAAGAAGAGGACTTTGGCGGAACCGTTTCGAACAGAAAAAAATTGTACAGTTTATTAGCTCCTTACAAAGTACATATTCTATCGGGTCATACGCATTTTAATGAAAGTTGGGAGGATGGAAATATGATGGAGCATAATCACGGCACTGTTTGTGGTGCTTGGTGGACCGGTCCAATTTGTGGAGATGGAACCCCGAGAGGTTATGGTGTGTATGAAGTAAATGGTAGTGATATCAAATGGTATTACAAGAGCACCGAAAAAGAAACCAATCACCAGCTACGTATTTATCCAAAAGGCTATGCCAAAGCTTATCCAGAAGAAGTAGCGGTAAATATTTGGAACTGGGATGTTAAGTGGACCATTGAGTGGTTTGAAGATGGGGTATCAAAAGGGACTCCAGAACAAAGAGTAGCCAAAGACCCTTGGGCCATTGAATTATATGAGGGTCCATCGCTCCCCCAAAAACACAAGTACATAGAACCCACATTAACCGAGCATTTGTTTTTTATAAAGCCATCTGCAAATGCGAAGTCAATTAAAGTAAAAGCCACCGATCGATTTGGAAAAATATTTGAAGAAGCGATAATGATCAGTTGATATCTGGGGGCAGACATCAAAAAAAGGGCACCGTTATCTAGCGGTGCCCTTGTCAATTATATAAGTGAATAAATTATCTATTCATGCTGGCCAAAAACTCTTCGTTGCTTTTTGTTCCGCGCATACGCTTGAGTAATTCATTCATGGCTTCTTCAGGATTCATATCATTTAAGAATACACGAAGAATATTCATTCTTTGTAGTACATCTTTATCTAATAATAAATCATCTCTACGAGTAGAAGAACCCACTAAATCAATGGCAGGGAAAATACGCTTATTGGCTAATTTTCTTTCCAACTGTAATTCCATATTACCTGTACCCTTGAATTCTTCAAAAATCACTTCGTCCATTTTGCTTCCAGTTTCTACCAAGGCAGTTGCTAAAATGGTTAATGATCCACCATTCTCAATTTTACGAGCTGCTCCAAAAAACTGTTTGGGTTTTAGTAAGGCGTTTGCTTCCACTCCCCCACTTAATACTTTACCACTTGAAGGGGCAACGGTATTATGGGCTCTAGCCAAACGAGTAATTGAATCTAATAAAATCACTACATCATGACCGCACTCTACCAAGCGTTTTGCTTTTTGCAAAGCAATGGCGGAAACCTTTACGTGCTTTTCAGCTGGCTCATCAAAGGTTGAAGCAATTACTTCTGCATTAACGCTGCGCTCCATATCGGTCACTTCCTCAGGACGCTCATCAATTAACACCACCATCAAATAACACTCTGGGTGATTGGCAGCAATGGCATTGGCCACTTCTTTCAACAACATGGTCTTACCCACTTTTGGTTGAGCTACAATCAATCCACGCTGGCCCTTACCTATTGGAGTGAATAAATCAATAATACGGGTGCTATAGTTGGTAGGAGAAGTAAATAAATTCAGTTTCTGAAAAGGAAATAAGGGTGTTAAGTAATCAAAAGGTACGCGATCACGCACTTCGTCGGGGCGCTTACCATTGATAAAATCAACTTTTAAAAGGGCAAAATATTTTTCACCTTCTTTAGGAGGACGAACAGACCCAGTAACCGTATCACCAGTTTTTAAACCAAATAATTTGATTTGAGAAGGAGATACATATACGTCATCTGGAGAAGACAAATAATTGTAATCGGAAGAACGTAAGAAACCATATCCATCAGGCATCATTTCTAACACCCCTTCACCAGGAATCACCCCTTCAAATTCAATATTGAAAACAGGTTCTTTTTTAACAGGCTGGTGTCTAGGACGCTCTTGCTGTAAAGTGGTTTCAGGAGCTTGCGCCGCTTCCCCATTATTGTCGCTGGCTTCCAAAGTCTGAATAATGGCTGCAGCTATATTAGCTGTTGGGTCATTTTCTACTTGATCATTCTTATTAGTGTCATCAGATTCAGTAGGTTTTTCTAATCTAGGTCTTGGCCCAGGCCCAACCGGTCCTTTTTTAGGTGGCATGGCTTTTTTGATGGGTCGGCTAGGTCCTGCTGGTTCGTTGTTTTTTATTTCAGGGGGATTAGAAGCCACTACAGTCACAGGTGTTGGAGCGGCTTTTGTAACTTTCGCTATAGGCGCTGGTGGCGCTTCTTGCATTACTTCTGCCTCTTCTGTAGAACCAGTAGATGTTTTAAAATTAACGGCCTTCTTAGGACGACCCGCTTTTTTAGGTGCACCATTTTCTTTCGCGGTACTTTCTTGTACAGCTTGAGAATCAAGGATCTTGTAAATCAAGCCTTGTTTGTCTTGTTTTTTTGCACCAGTAATTTTTAAACGTTCTGCTATATCCAGTAACTCTGGTAGTAGCATGTCATTTAACTGAAGAATGTCATACATAAATGGAAAAATTGTTTGGGGGGTATCAAATTCAAACTATAAAAAAGGTTAATCCAGTCTAAGGAAAAAAAGCTCAGAAAGGTTAATTGGGTTGATTTGGAAAGAGAGTAACTGAAAATTTGGAGCTCAATAACGGGCTAATCAGCATTGTTTCCACTGCAATGTTACTAAATATTTAATAAATACTAAAAAATGCTTTAATTGTTTTTTAGATAGATGGTTTGAGAAGGAAAGGCAAATTCAATTTGTTTCTCTTTAAAACAGCTGGCAATAGCTAAACATATTTCCTGATGGATGTCCATATATTTAATAAAATCGTCACTTAAAACAAAGTATACAATTTCAAAATTGATGCTAGAATCTGCAAATGACAGCAAATGGCATCGGATTAATTCAGTATCTGTTGTATTATTGATGATATCTTTTATTAATTGAGGTATTTCAGCTAGTAACAAAGGGTTTGTATCATAAGTAACCCCGATCGAAAATATTTTTCTTCTTTTTTCTAACCGCTTAAAGTTTTTGATAGTCGCTTTTACAATTTCTGAATTGGGCATAATTAATTGCTCACCACTTATGCTTCTAATGCGAACCGTTTTTACGCCAATCTTCTCAATGGCCCCTTGCTCAGCACCCACTACAACAAAGTCTCCCACTTCAAAGGGTTTGTCAAAAAATATGACGAAATAACTAAATAAATCACCCAAAATATTTTGGGCGGCAAGCGCTATGGCAATACCCCCCACTCCTAATCCAGCAATGATGGTGGTAATATCGTAACCAAGATTACTTGCTAAAAAAAGAATACCTAAAAACCAAAATACAACTTTAAGTACGGTCAGAATTCCCGTTAACTGCTTCATTCTTTCGGAAGGCTCACCCTTTATATCCATATAGGTCTTTACACCATAATAAAGGGCATAATTGATCATATTAACCACAAAAATCATGGTAACCAAACTTACTGCTACACTTAGCACTTTGTCTGCTTTAGTAGAAATGGTTAGAAGCTGAATTAGGTAATAATTCAATATTAAATAAACAATTGGTACAGCAAAACGATCAAAAGCACTTACTAATACATCGTCAAACTGATTGGTAGTATTGGCAGCCCATTTTTGTAATTTTTTAACTGCTATTTTTTTGATGATTCTTAAAAGTATCCAGGTAAGAAACATGCCTCCTACTACTATAAAATATTTCTCTAAACTGTTGCCCCAATAAATCGTATCTAAAATTTTTTGCATAATAATCTGTTTTATTCAACCTGAATCGCTAAAAGGGTAATAGCTAGGCACTTGATTGTCTTATATTTGCAAAAACCTTGCCCAAAAAGCAAATAATTGTAAAAAGATGTTTAACACTAGAATCAAGATAAAAACGCTGTTGGCAGATGGTAAGCCAGGAGATCAGGTAACTGTAATGGGATGGGTGCGAACTTTTCGCAACAATCAGTTTATAGCTTTAAATGATGGCAGTACCAATAATAATTTGCAAGTAGTAGTAGCGTTGGGATTATTAGACGACGAAACTTTGAAAAGAATTACAACAGGTGCATCGCTGAAAGTAATAGGAGAAGTGGTGGAGAGTGTAGGTAAGGGACAGACCATTGAAGTGAAAGCGGTAACACTAGAAATACTAGGAGACTCAGATGCAGAGAAGTATCCGCTCCAACCTAAAAAACATAGTTTAGAATTCTTAAGAGAGAAAGCGCACTTGCGTTTTCGTACCAATACATTTGGTGCGGTTTTTCGCATTCGTCATTCATTGGCATTTGCAGTGCACCAATTTTTTAATCAAAAAGGGTTTGTGTATTTGCATACGCCCATCATTACTGCAAGTGATGCAGAGGGTGCTGGTGAAATGTTTAGGGTAACTACATTACCAATGGATGGCTCTGCTCCAAAAGACGAAGCAGGTAATATTGATTATACAGAAGATTTTTTTGGAAAGAGTACCAACCTTACCGTAAGTGGACAACTAGAAGGAGAATTGGGCGCCATGGCATTCTCTGAAATCTATACTTTCGGACCAACATTTAGGGCAGAGAATTCGAATACAACCCGCCACCTGGCTGAGTTCTGGATGATTGAGCCTGAAATGGCTTTTCATGATATTGAAGACAATATGAACTTGGCAGAAGAATTTATCCAATACCTGATTCGTTATGCAATGGAGCATAATAAAGAAGATTTGGAATTCTTAGACCAGCGTTTAGCAGAAGAAGAAAAACAAAAGCCACAGAACGAACGCGCAGAAATGGGCTTATTAGATAAGTTGAATTTTGTTATCAGCAATCAGTTTGAGCGCATCACCTATACAGAAGCTATTCAAATTTTATTGGATAGTCCAGCTTACAAAAAGAAGAAGTTCAAGTACGATGTTAGTTGGGGAATTGATATGCAGAGTGAGCACGAACGCTACTTAGTTGAAAAGCATTTTAAAAAGCCAGTTATTGTAACAGGGTATCCAGCAAAAATCAAAGCATTTTATATGCGATTGAATGATGGATGCGAACCAGGTAAGGAAACGGTAGCCGCGATGGATATTCTTGCACCAGGTATTGGCGAAATAGTAGGTGGTTCACAAAGAGAAGAGCGATTAGAAAAGCTAGAAGCGAGAATGGCAGAAATGCATATTCCTGCGGAAGAAATGAGCTGGTATTTAGATACGCGCCGCTTCGGAACCGTACCACACGCGGGTTTTGGCCTTGGTTTTGAGCGAATGGTACAGTTTGTAACCGGTATGACCAATATCAGAGATGTGATTGCATTTGCAAGAACTCCAAAGAATTGCGAATTCTAAAGAAAAATAATGGTGGATAATGCGTGAATAACCATTCCACTCCTTATATTTGCAGCCCCGAAGGGGAAATATCTACGGAAGGTGCGGTAGCTCAGTCGGTAGAGCAAAGGACTGAAAATCCTTGTGTCGCCGGTTCGATCCCGGCCCACACCACCACCAAGACCTCAACAGCAATGTTGGGGTTTTTTGTTATATTAATACTCAATGAGCAGAAAGATATTTTTATCGTGTATTCTTCTTTTTATTGTGTTCTATATAATCCTAAGTGCAAATTATTGGGTAATTCAAAAACATGAGAAACATGCCAATGAAATAGCGGTGTTGCTTTCTCCCAAATATTTTTCTAAGAAGCTGACGGGTAAACTATACAATGTTCCTGAAATAATTCAACCCTCTGACCCTATTTTTAAGGAATTGAAAGAGAAAGGAATTATAAATGACCAATCCTATTTTTCCTATTCAAGTCCTGGTTGTATATCGCTGATTACAAGAAAATCGAATAAAATTTCTGGAGGCTTCTCCGATATTTTAATTACGCGTAATGAAAAAGGAGAAAAATTCATGTGTGGTGTCAATACTGTTTATTCACTGAACAATGATGAAAATGCAGAAGCGTTAAATATTCAAGCTTATAATCTCGCTGGGCATATGACATTGGCTTTTGTTAGTACACTGTATTAAGAATAACAACCATAAGTGATTTGATACCCATATTTATATCCATAAATATCCATAAATGGAGATTAATAGAAATAATCGTCTTGTTTTGATATTTCATGTATTTTTATTTAAAGTCCTCTGAGAATGGAGCCACCTCCTCAATCCATTGCAATAGAGCCGGAAGAACTCTATTCTATCTATCAATCCTTGCCCCAGCCTACTTTCATTTGGAAGTACGAAAATGATGATTTTCATTTAGTAGGATTTAATCATGCTGCTACCAAATTTGCCAGCAACCAAATTGATCAGTTGCTCAATAAAAAAGCAACTGATTTATATAAAAACGATCAAAAAGTAATTGACGACCTACACCGTTGTTTAAAAGAAAAGACTTCTTTTCAAAAGGAAATTAATTACCATTTTAAAAGCAAGGATTCAGAAAACTACATTCATGTTCATTATGTATATGTAAATGATCAAATAGTTATTGTTCAACCAGAGGAAATAACGGAAAGAAAAATACTAGAACAACAACTCATTGCGAGCGAAAACAGGTTCCATACTCTAGCAGATAATTCTTTAATTGGTACGTTTATTCTAAAAAATCATTGCTATACCTATATCAATAAAGAGTTTGCTAAAATATTCGGATATAATATTGATGAGGTACTGGGTAAAGATCAAAATGATTTAATAGTAGAAGAAGACAAGGGGGTTATGCAACAATACCTCTCTGAAAATATTGGTAATGAAAAAAAGCATTCCTGCGAAATAAGAGGAATACACAAAAATAATTCAATCATTAATATTGAGTTTTTTGGTTCCATTAAAACCATCAATGGTCAAGAAGCTATTCTGGGAGCTGTGTTAGATATTACTGAAAGAAAGAAATCAGAAAGGAGGCTCTTAGAAGCTCAATCGGCAGCTAAAGTAGGTAGTTGGGAAACAGACTTATCTAATTTAAGTGTGTATTGGTCCGATGAAACATTCTCCATTTTTGAATTAGATAAAAATATATTCAAACCAACCCATAATTCGTTTTTAGATTTAGTTCATCCGGAGGATAGACAAAAGGTAGATGAAGCTTTTAAATCTTCTTTTACATCTACCGATTATGATACTATTCAACATAGAATTATATCGCCCAGTGGGAGTATAAAATTCCTTGAAGAAAGATGGAAGGTGTCTTTTAACTCAAATAATGAACCTATTAGGGTTTTTGGAACTTGCCAGGATATTACAGAAACCATACAATACGAGGAAAAGTTGGCATTGTCTTCATTGATTGTTAACTCGTCACATGATGTAATTCTGAGTATTACTTTGGATGGAACTATTACTTCATGGAACAAGGGTGCTGAAAAAGTATTGGGCTATAGCGATAAAGAAGCAATTGGTCAATCTATCTATATTTTGATTCCACCTGAGCTTCATGAAGAAGAAATAAAAATCATCACAAGTATAAAGGAGAAGAAAGTAATTGATCGATATGAAACGGTGAGAGTGAAAAAAGATGGAACTATTGTAGATGTTTCTCTAACTGTTTCACCAATTGTAAATGAATTTAATCAGGTGATTGGTGCTTCTAAAATTATGCGAGATATATCTGCTCAAAAAGTAAGTGAGTATGAGAAAGCTCAAATGATGAACGATTTAATTCAGCGAAATAAAGACCTTGAACAGTTCGCTTATATTGTTTCTCATAATCTTCGTGCGCCGGTTGCTAATATAATCGGGGTAACCAATTTTATGAAAATGCCCGATATTGATCCAGAGGAAAATACTCAAATGGTCGGTGCCTTAAATAAATCTGTTGTGGCACTGGATAATGTAATAAAAGACTTAAGTCTAATATTGCAAATTAGAAGAGAAATTAATGAACAGAAAACATTGATACGGTTTTCTGAAATAATGGATGAGATTCAGCTTGCAATAGAAAATTTAATCCAAAAAGAAAGTGTAGAATTTGTCTTAGACTTTTCAGAAATAGACGAAATTAATTCTATAAAATCTTATATCTACAGCATTTTTTATAATTTGATTTCAAACAGTATTAAATACAAACAACTCGATCTTCAACCCGTCATTAAAATAAAGTCTTACTTAATTGATAAGCAAATTGTTCTTGTTTTCAAAGACAATGGTTTGGGTATTGATCTTAAAAAAAACAAAGACACGGTATTTGGTTTGTATAAGAGATTCCACTCTCACACAGAAGGGAAAGGAATGGGGCTATTCATGGTGAAAACACAAATAGAAACACTGGGCGGAAAAATCAGTATTAGAAGTGAGCCTAATAGGGGTACTGAATTTAAAATTGAACTGCCACAAGAAACAATCCGATAAAATAATTGTTATTAGTGGGTGGATAACCGCCAACCCATCAATCTTGTCTGGTTAAAAAGAGACCTGCGAACCCAGGATCATGCGCCTTTATATGCTGCAGAACAAGAGGGTTTACCGTATTTGATTGTTTATTTGTTTGAGCCTTCAATTATTCATTATCCTGATACAAGCATTCGACATCTGCAATTTCAGTATCATGCTATTTTGGCGATAAACCAAAAACTTGCTCAATATAATAGATGCGTGAGTATTTTTTATGCAGAAGCGCTAGAAGCTTTTCGAGAGATAGCTGAGCAATACAATATTCAAAACATTTTTAGTTATCAGGAATCAGGAACAAAAATCACTTATGATAGAGACAAACTAGTAAAGCTTTTTTCCAACACCAATCAAATTGAATGGAAAGAGTTTCAGCGAGATGGAATTATTAGAGCCATTCGAAATCGAAAAGACTGGGATAAAAAATGGTATGCCACAATGCATGCACCCATTATTCAAAACAAGTTTAGCAGTAGTGCATTAATTAATTTTGAAACTCAATACCAATTACCTCAAGACTTTAAAGACAAGCTTTTCAATTATCCAGTTACTTTTCAACCTGCAGGGGAAGACAATGCCTTAAAGTATCTAGAAAGTTTTATAACAGAAAGAGGGAAGAATTACAGCAGACATATTAGTAAACCTTTGGAAAGTAGAAAAAGTTGCACTCGACTTTCACCATATATCAGCTGGGGTAATCTTAGTATTAAACAGGCTTATCAAGCATTGAATGAAGCACAAAAAATTTCGAATTTTAAAGGACCCATAAAAAATGCCATCACAAGATTAAAGTGGCATTGTCATTTTATTCAAAAATTTGAAGTGGAGGGTAGTTATGAATTCAAATGCATTAATAAAGGTTACGAGTTACTAGCGCATCAAAAAAATGAATCGTTTATAAAAGCTTGGGAAGAAGGTAAAACAGGCTTCCCTTTAGTAGATGCTTGTATGCGTTGTTTGATTGCAACTGGCTGGATTAATTTTCGGATGCGCGCGATGCTGGTATCTTTTTTATGCCACCATCTCTACCAAGATTGGAGATTGGGGGCGCACTATTTGGCCAGACAATTTTTAGATTATGAACCGGGTATTCACTATCCACAGTTTCAAATGCAGGCGGGAACTACAGGTGTGAATACTATTCGGATCTATAACCCAATTAAGCAATCCAGCGATCATGATCCCGAAGGAAATTTCATAAAACAATGGGTACCCGAATTACAAAATGTACCCAATGCATTTATTCATGAACCTCATACGATGAGCTTAATGGAGCAGCAACTTTGTAATACCATTATTGGAAATGACTATCCTATACCAATAGTGGATGCAACTATTGCAGGCAGAGCGGCTAGAGATAAAATTTGGGGTCATCGTAAAGAATTACTTGTAAAACAAGAGGGCGCTCGAATTTTATTTACCCATACACGAAACTGATATATTTGTATTGATTGGTTTTTTAAACTATTTTCAACTGAGCCAATATGATATTAAATAATTGAAACCAGCTTGTCTAAAATAATGGTCAATCATAAAAGGGAAGAAATTCTATTGTTTCCAGATACTTATACTACACAACCGGATTCATCGGCTGAAGAAAAGATTTTTTACGTCAATGGAGTTAAGTGTGTGAGTGGTCATTTTAATCCCAAGTTGGAAGTTTTTGTTCCAGCTAAAAATACCAATGGTCTTTCTGTAATTATATGCCCTGGCGGAGGATATGAAAAATTAGCGATTGATTTGGAGGGTAATGAGGTAGCAGAAACTTTAATTCAGTGGGGTATAACTGTTTTTGTTTTGAAATATCGTTTCCCCAATGGTATAAATGCTGATCATGAAACACCTCTTCCTTTGATCGATATTAAAAAAGCCTATTCAATTGTTCAACAAAGAGCCAATGATTGGGGTTTAAATCCTGCACGCATTGGATTGATGGGGTTTTCTGCAGGAGGGCACTTGACTTCATTGGCATCTTGTTTATTAAGCATTTTCAATAGTAAAAATGATCAACAAAATGTAGTACCTCCTCTTTTTACCATTCTTATATATCCTGTCATCAGTTTCTCTGATGCAATCACACATATGGGCTCTAGAGATCATTTTTTGGGTCCCAACCCCAATGCTGATTTAATAAAACAGTATTCATCTGAATACTTGGTACATCCATTATCTCCGCCTGTTTTTTTAATTCATTGTTCAGATGATGAGGACGTACCTGTAGAAAATAGTTTATCCTATCATAAAGCCTGTGTAGAAAACGGCGTTTCAGCACAAATGCATATATATCCTGCGGGAGGTCATGGTTTTGGGATGCATAATACTTTAGTAACAGAAAAATGGATCGATCAACTTCAAAAATGGTTGGTTAAATTTTAATCCATGACTAAAAAAATACAAAGACATATCTTTTTCCTTTTTATTCTGGGATTAATATCGCTTAAAATTTCAGCACAGTATAATATTGACTTTAATCGTTTTTCAGTTGAAGATGGGCTTTCCTCAGAATCGGTTTTGTCGATTACACAAGATCAAAAAGGGTTTTTATGGATTGGGACAATGGATGGACTTAATCGTTTTGATGGTAAAAGAGTGAAGGTATTTAAATCTTTCTACAACGATAATCCAATAGGACAAAGCATAAAAATAACCACTTTGTTAGCTGATAGTTTAAATAGAATTTGGATTGGCACTAATAATGGCTTGTATTTATATGATAATAGAGTAGATTCTTTTTCGGTTTTTTTTCATTCATCTCAAGATTCATCTAGTATATCAAATAACTCTATCAAGTCATTATATAAAGATAGGAGAGGGAATATTTGGGTGGGAACTGCTAGAGGATTAAATAAAGTAGAATTTAAAAAAGACAAACTTTCTTTTTTAACTATTCGTTTGAAAGGATATACAGAGTTTGAATCTGCCAATTTTTCCTGTACCTATGATTCTGAGAATGGCAAATTATTAACTGGTTCCGATAAAGGACTTATTGAGGTTATTATTGGTAACAAACCAGAAGAAATCAAACTCGAAAGGATTATTTTAAAAAATATTGATGTTATTTCTGCAACAATAGATAGCCTTTCTAATTATTGGATTGGAACTGCTAATAATGGCGTTTTTGTAATCAATCACAATTTTAAAATCACTCATCATTATCAAAACAATATAGGCAATAAAAAACTGCTTAGTAATGTAATACGGAAGGTTTACACAGATAAGTTAGGACGTGTATGGGTGGGATCTTTAAAAGGATTAGACCTCTTTATTCCAAAAACAGGGAATCATTTTTCTTTTATTCATCATCCAGAAAATGACCATTCTCTTGCTTCAAATTCTATTTATCAATTAATGGAAGACTGGCAAGGTAATTTATGGGTGGGTACATTTTTTGGTGGCTTAAATTATATAGAGGCAAACAGCTCTCCCTTTACTATTTATCAGAGTTCTACTAGTAAAAATTCCATTAGTAGTAATATCATCAGTGCAATTGTTGAAGATGAGAAGAATAATCTTTGGATTGGTACAGAAGCAGAAGGACTCAATTATTTTGATAGGTCTAAAAAGCAATTCACAAAAATTGTTTATACCGAAAGTGATAAACCTAAACTAAGCTCTAACCTAGTGAAATCATTGCTAATTGATAAACAGCAAAACTTATGGGTAGCAATGCATGGCGGCGGTGGGGTTAATGTGTTAGATAAAAAAGGACAAAAAATAGCCGAGTATGGAAGAAACAAAGGCAAAAACGCTATCAGTTCAAATACGGTGAATGCCCTTTTATATGACAACAATCAAAATATTTGGATTGGTACAGAGGAAAACGGGATTGATATTTTTAATCATACTAATAAAAAAATTGAAACTTTCACTCAGTTCTTCAAGGGGAAAGAATTATCTAGCGATGCAATTACTTATTTATTTGAAGACACAAAAAAGAATATATGGATTGGAACAAAAAAAGGGATTAATCGCTTATCGCATATTGATGGGAAAATCAATATTTATTTAGAAGGAAAAAATGAAAGTCAATTGCAATCTGACTATATAAATTGTATAGCAGAAGATAAATCAAATCAAATTTGGATTGGAACTTATGCCGGTTTATCTGTTTTTAATAGTGCAACGAATCAATTTAAAACATTTACAGTAAAGGATGGGTTGGCTGGAAATAAAGTAGTTGGTATAGTTGCCGACAACCAAAATAATTTGTGGATTAGTACGAATAATGGTCTTTGTTTTCTTGGACCAGATAGAAAAAAGTTTTATTCATTTAATATTTATGATGGTTTACCCGGTAATGTTTTTAATTACCGATCATTTTTAAAAGATCAAAAAGGAAATATATTTTTTGGAACACACCATGGCCTAGTTGAATTTGATCCTAAAAAGATTTCACTGAATTTAACCCCTCCCCAAATGATACTTACGGGCCTGACGATAAACGGTCAGCCTATTAATAGTTTTGATTCTTCTGAAATTTTATCTCAAAATATTTCGGAAACTAAAAAGCTGATATTGGATTATGATGAAAATGTAATTTCAATTGAATATGCTGTTATTAACTTCATTAAATCGGCAAAGAACAAGTCGGCCTATCGGCTTGAAGGCTATAATAAAGATTGGATTTATACAAACGAACAAAAAGCAACTTTTACCAATGTTCCTACTGGATCATATAATTTACACATCAAAGCTGCTAACAATGATGGAGTTTGGACTGAATCGCCATTAATCATTAAAATAACAATTCATCCACCACCTTGGAAAACATGGTGGGCATATACTTTGTATGCGCTTATTTTATCTCTTATAATTTTTGCTGTAATATTTTTTATTTCATCTCGTATTGCTTTAAAACGAAAACTACGTTATGAACATTTAGTGAATGTGAAACAACAAGAATTGCATCAGATGAAAATGGACTTCTTTACCCATATTTCTCATGAAATAAGAACACCTCTTACTTTGATTATGGGTCCTGTTGAAATGCTTTCTGGATTATTGTTAGATAACAAACAAGTACAAAAGTTACTGTTGACAATAAAGAGTAATTCGGATCGTCTATTGAGTTTGACAAATGAGCTGCTTGATTTTAGAAAGGCAGATGCTGGTCACACGCATCTAAATATTCATCATTTAAATATTGTTGAATTTACAAAAGCTCAATTTGAAAAATTTATCAACGAAGCAGAAATGAAGCATATTTCTTATCAGTTCAATTCATCAAAGGAAAATATTCAATTTTATTTTGATCCCCATCATATGGAAATTGTGCTTTCAAATTTGTTATCTAATGCATTAAAGTTTACTTCAGATGGTGGGATTATTTCAGTTGATTTATTAGATACTCAGCTTGATTTTGTTGAAATTAAGATTTGCGATAATGGTATTGGAATTCCACCAGAAGCACATAAACATATATTCAATAATTATTATCAAGCAGACGCAGGTAGGGTTAAACATGTTGGAACGGGTATTGGGCTGGCTTTTTCTAAAGCCCTTATAGAATTACACAAGGGTAATCTTGATTTTTATTCTAGAATAAATACCGAAACAGGATTAAATGAAACTTGTTTTATTATTACCTTACAAAAAGGGAAGAGTCATTTTGATGGCAATTTTACAATAATCGAGTAGCGCCCTAATGAATACTATGGGAAATAAGAAAATATTGATTATTGAGGATAATGATGAGTTAAGGGGTTTTATTAAAAGCTGCTTAGAGCATTTATATGAATTATCTGAAGCTCCCGATGGTAAGAAAGGATGGGAAATAGCGGTTAACGAGCTGCCTGATTTGATTGTTACCGATGTTATGATGCCAGAAATGGATGGCAATGAGTTTTGTAGAAATCTGAAAAAAGATGAAAGAACCAGTCATATCCCAGTAATAATGCTTACTGCAAAAGCAGCTGAAGAACATCAAATAGAAGGTCTTGAAAGTGGGGCAGACATTTATCTAAATAAGCCCTTCAGTATAGTTGTTTTACAGACCTATATCAATAATATTTTAAAATCAAAAGAAGCATTAAGGCAACATTACAGTCAAAAAATATTTCTTGAACCTTTGGCAGTTGAAGTTGGAACAGTAGACAAAAAATTCATGGAAAGGCTAATGGCTATAGTTGACGAAAATTTGGAAGAACCTAATTTTAGTGTGCCTATTTTATCTAAGGAACTAGGAATGAGTAAAGCGGTACTTTATAAAAAGTTTAGTGCATTGGTAAAAATACCCATTGGAGAATTTATAAAATCCATGCGCCTTAAAAGAGCAGTTAACTTACTAACGCACGACAAAATGAACATTTCTGAAATAGCATGGAAAGTAGGGTTTAATGATCGAAAATATTTCAGTAAAGAGTTTAAACGATTTTATGGTAAATCGCCCTCTGAATATCTAAACGATCATGAAAAGGGTTTGGATTCTGCTAACAGATAAAAAACAACCCCTAATTTAAGATGTTTCTACCCCTTCTGTTTTGTAGAGATTGTTAAGATTTGTGTATTGGTGATTTCACCGAGTATAAAGCTTGCCAATATGGAGTCAAAAAAGACATTCTACAGAACGATTGTGCTGTCTGTTTTTATTACAGTATCCTCTGCTTTTGTATTGATCAAAAATGAGCAAAAAAATGCCAAATCAATAGGAGATGTAATAGCTGTTGCAAAAAAACAGTACCGCCAAATGCTTATGCATTCTTCTGAACTATCTAGTTATCCTAGAACAGCCGATAAAAATGGAAAAACCAAATATGTGTCCATTGAAGACTGGACAGGAGGGTTTTGGCCAGGTAATCTTTGGTATTTATACGAATATACCAATGATGTTGATTTCAAAAACGAAGCCGTACGATGGACAGAAAGTTTGGAGAAAAATCAGTTTAACAAAAGTCATCACGACTTAGGCTTCATGATGTATTGTAGTTATGGAAATGCTTATCGTATTACCCAAAATAAAAAGTATAAAGATATTTTAATACAATCCGCTAAGTCTCTTATCTCTAGATTTAACCCTACCGTAGGCTGTATTAAATCTTGGGATTTTCGTGCTTCATGGGATGGTAAAACAGTTTGGTATTATCCTGTAATTATGGATAATTTAATGAACCTTGAATTACTTTTCTTTGCTACAAAAGTTACTGGAGATCCAATCTATAGAAACGTTGCTATCAAACACGCAGAGACTACTTTGAAAAATCATGTTCGTAAAGACTATAGCTCTTATCATGTGGTTAATTATGATTCAGTTTCAGGAAAAGTTTTAAATAAGCAAACTTGCCAAGGATACTCAGATAATTCAACTTGGGCGCGCGGACAAGCTTGGGGTATTTATGGTTATACAATGATTTATAGGGAAACGGGTGATATTCGTTTTTTGGATGCAGCAAAAGGAATGGCTGATTTTTACATGAATCATAAAAATCTTCCAGAAGATAAAGTTCCTTATTGGGATTTTAATGTAAATCAAAATGGGTTTACTCCAGACTGGAAATACAACCCTACTGCGCTTAATTATATACCTAGAGATGTGTCTTCTGCTGCAATAGTTAGTTCTGCTTTATTTGAATTAAGTGGTCATTTAGGGAAAAAAGGTGATGCGTATAAAAATTTTGCCATTTCAACCATCAATACACTTTCATCGTCAGCTTATTTAGCAGATACAGGTACCAATGGATACTTTCTTCTAAAACATTCAGTGGGTAGCTTTCCGCATGGTAATGAAATTGATGTGCCATTAGTATATGCTGACTACTATTTTCTAGAAGCATTATTACGAAATAATCAACTTACTAGAAACACCGCCCCATAAATTTAAAATTGTTAATTGCTAAACATTAGAGAAATGAAAAATTACTTACTTGCTTTTATTCTGCTTTTAATTGCAGAAGGCGTGCTGGCTCAACCAGTGGTTATTAAGGGTGTCGTAACTGGCGCTGACGGAAAACCCTTGGAAGGGGTTTCGGTTATAGCTAAAGGAACCAAAATAGCTACAGCTACCAATGGAATGGGTAGTTTTAATATTAGTGTTCCACAAAAAAATGCGACACTTATTTTCTCCTCAGTTGGTTTTGCTAACAGAGAAATTCTGGTTGAAAAATCTACTACATTAAATATTACGCTTAAAGAAACCGTGACCGAAGATGATGAAGTAGTTGTAATAGGTTATGCAACGCAAAGAAAGAAAGATGTTACAGGTTCAGTTGCAAAAGTTAATGTTCAAGATTTGGATAAAGCTCCAGTAAGGTCATTTGACGAAGCTTTAGCTGGTAGAGTAGCTGGTGTTCAAGTTAGTTCTGAAAGTGGTCAACCAGGATCTGGTATTAATATTGTAATTAGGGGAAATAACTCTATCACTCAAGATAATTCACCGTTGTATGTGGTGGATGGTTTCCCAATAGAAAACCAAGACAACAATATTATCAACCCTAAAGACATAGAATCGATAGAAGTTTTAAAAGATGCATCTGCCACAGCCATTTATGGAGCACGCGGTGCAAACGGTGTAATCATCATCACCACTAAAAAAGGAAAAGAGGGACCAGCAGTTATAAGCTTTGATGCATCCTATGGTGTTCAAAATAATTTAAGAAAAATACCCATGATGAGTGCATATGATTTTGTGAAATACCAAATCGAATATGATCCAACGCCAGTTTCTCCAACTAATTTTCCTTCTCCTACACAAGTATATTTAGCCAATGGTAAAACCTTGGATGATTATAAATCAGTAAGTGGAACTGATTGGCAAGATCTTGTTTTGAGACAAGCACCCATGGCAAATTATAATTTATCAATAAGAGGGGGAAATGCTCAAACAAAATACTCCATATCTGGCTCTGCGTTAAATCAGGATGGAATAATGATTGGCTCAGGATATAAAAGGTATCAGGGAAGAGTAGTGCTAGATCAAATAGTGAATAGCAAACTTAAAGTAGGTATTAATGCCAACTATAGCAGCCTTCAACAATCAGGTATTAGCCCTAGTCAATCCGTTTTTGCTTTTTCACATAATATTATGGTTGCTGTTTGGGGAGCTAGACCTGTTTCACCCAATGTTGCAGATATAGAAGATGTATTACAAGATCCTAGCATTGATCCTGCCAATGATTACAGGGTTAATCCAGTTATTAACTTGAATAATTTAGTTCGTGAAAACAAAACCAAAAGTCTTGGGGTGAATGCTTATGCTGAGTATTCTATTATCCCTTCTCTAAAATTAAGAATGAGTTTAGGTTTTGTTGATAATATGCGTGAAAATGATGTTTTTAATAATTCAAGAACGCAATATGGATTTCCCGGAAGTGCAAACGGAGTAAATGGCTCTATCACTTTCAATAAGTTTAATTCTTGGTTAAGCGAAAACACTCTTACTTGGGATAAAAGATTTAATAAGCATCAAATCAATTTGCTAGGTGGATTTACTGCACAGGGTGCAAAAACAGCAACCTACGGAATGTCGGCAGATAAATTACCCAATGAAAACTTGGGCTTAAGCGGTTTAGATGAAGGCAACTTGTTACCAGTGACTGCCACCAGTTCTTTATGGACAATGGCTTCGGTATTGAGTCGTTTAAACTATAGTTATGATTCAAAATATCTATTAACGGCATCATTTAGAGCAGATGGTTCTTCTAAATTTTCATCAGCCAATCATTGGAGTTATTTTCCATCAGCTGCAGCATCTTGGCGTTTTAGTAATGAAAAATTTGCCAGCAAACTTAAATTTCTTTCTGATGGTAAATTGAGAGTTAGCTATGGTGTAACAGGAAATAATAGAGTTGGCGATTTTGCTTACCTAACTACTTATGGATTACCAATTGGAAATAGTTATGTTTTCAATAATAGTTATGCAAGTGGTATTGTTCCAACTGTTTTAGGAAATACAGATTTAAAATGGGAGACAACCAAGCAAACTGATATAGGATTAGATCTTGGTTTTTTAAATCAGCGAATTTTATTGACAGTTGATTATTATAAGAAAACGACTTCTAATTTATTGTTGTTTGCAAGTTTACCAACATCAACTGGATTTGATAGAGCGTTTAAAAATGTTGGTAGTGTAGAAAATCAAGGATTTGAATTCACTTTAACAACCTTGAATATTAAAAATAAGAATTTTACTTGGAGCTCTAATTTTAATATAACACTTACGGGTAGTGGAAGCAAGGTCTTAGGTCTTGCTGAAAACCAAAACTTTTTATTGAGTTCTATTAATTGGGATAATGGTTGGAGAAATACGCCGGCATATATTGCTCGTGTAGGTCAGCCATTGGGTCAAATGTATGGGTATCTATCAGATGGAGTTTATCAGATTGCTGATTTTAATGAAACATCACCTGGTGTATATGTTTTGAAAACTACAGTTCCAACAAATGGTAATACAAGAGCGAATATCAGACCGGGAGATATTAAGTATAAGGATTTAAATGGTGACCTAGTGGTGAATGCAAATGATTACACGGTAATTGGTAATGGTGTTCCCAAGCATATCGGAGGTTTCTCCAATAATTTTACTTACAAAGACTTTGATTTAAATATCTTTTTTCAATGGTCTTATGGAAATGATATTCTAAATAACAATCGACTTTTGTTTGAAGGCAATGGAGTGAATAGATTGAACTTTAATCAATTTGCTGGTTATGCAAACAGATGGTCTCCTGATAATCAGAATTCAACTATTCATAGAACCAGGGGCTACTTTGGTGGCGGCTACTCATCTTCATTAGTTGAAGATGGCTCATTCTTAAGACTAAAAACCGTTTCATTAGGGTATAATTTAAATAGCTCTGTATTAAAAAGATTAAAAATCAGGGGCTTTAGGGTGTATGTTTCAGCACAAAATTTGCTCACATGGACAAAGTATACTGGTATGGATCCAGAAGTTAGTGCATACCACTCTGCATTAACACCGGGATTCGATTATTCAACTTATCCAAGGGCAAGAACAATAACTTTTGGTGCAAATATTTCTTTTTAAACTTCCAAAATTGATTGTATGAAAAAAATAACATTAACAATAATAGCGGTTTCGGCAATAGTTGGTTTATCTGGTTGTAAAAAATTCCTGGATACAAAACCAACAGACTCTTTAACTCCAGTAGAATATTATAATTCTGAAGCTAAATTAACCAGTGCTTTGGCTGGGGTATATGATGTGATAGGTACAGAAGCTATGTATGGAAACAATTTATGGTTAGAGTGGAATGGGGGTACCGATGATGGATATTATGCTAGATCGGGTCAAACAACCGGAATCATGGTACATAACTTTGATTTTGCCAATGATCGAGTAGCTGCATTATGGGCAAATTGTTATATTGGAATAAATAGAGCCAATCAATTAATTGCCAATATTAATATCCCACAAATGGATGCGGTTCAAAGAGATGCCATTCTTGGAGAAGCATTGTTTTTAAGAGGATACTATTATTTTTTATTAGTGTCTAAATTTGGTGATGTTCCGCTTCGTCTTACGCCTACTAGTTCACCCAATAATGCAGATATTGTTCGAACTCCTGCCGCAGAAGTGTATAAGCAAATATTAAAAGACATGACTGATGCAGAAGCAAAAGTTAAAACGTCTTCAGCTATAGGACATGCAAGCAGGGTTTCTAAAACAGTTGTACAGGGAATATTAGCAAGGGTTTGCTTGTATATGGCTGGACAACCATTAAATGATAAAACCAAATATGCAGAAGCCTTGGCATGGTCAAAAAAAGTGCAGTCTTCTGGAGAACATGTATTAAGAACAACTTTTAATGCAGCCCTTACCAATAGCGCCTATAGTCAAATTTTTATCAATCATTCTCAGGATATTTATGATGTGAGAGAGAGTATGTGGGAAGCTGATTTTAAAGGAACCAGGGCTGACGGATATCTTGAAACAGGTAGACTTGGAAATACAATGGGTATTACCATGACTGCTGTTAAATTTGAAGCAGACTCAGGCTATTGTTATGGTTTTATAAAAGGAACTGGAAGGTTATATAAGCTATATGCAAATGCAGATTTAAGAAGAGCTTGGACATTAACCACTTATACTTATAATAATTCAACTGGTGCCAGGGTACCTATTTCTCCTACCGTTAATATTTATGGCAGAGATGCTGCCAAATGGAGAAGGTCTTATGAACTCCTTTATCCGAAAAATAAAAATCATGGACCTACTAACTTCCCAATTCTTAGATATGCCGATGTATTGCTCATGTTGGCGGAAGCGGAGAATCAAGTAAATGGTCCTACTGCAGCTGCTTATGATGCTATTAATCAGGTTAGAAGACGTGGGTATGGATTACCTATTGGAACTCCTAGTGTTTTAGCAGACCTTGCTCCTGGATTATCTAAAGATGCATTTCAATTGGCTATTGAAGATGAAAGATCTAGGGAATTATGTTTTGAAGGTTTAAGAAAAGACGATTTAGTTCGTTGGGGAAAATTGGTAACTGCTATGAAGGCAGCAGCTGCTGATCAAAGAGCCAATGGAGCTGGATTTGCATATGGTGCTTTGAGTGGTGAGAATGTAGGAGATAAACATAAGCTTTATCCAATACCGGCTGCTGAAATTACCGTGAATAAATTAGCTACACAAAATCCAGGTTGGTAATTTATAAAACTATTTGAATGAAGATGTATAAATCCAATATTCTTTTTGTAGTATTTCAAGTATCATTCATATTATCCATCTCAGCTCAAAAAAGAGCTGAGATACTGGATGAATACGCGAAAAATCCATCCGCTTCTATACTACCTAATTTTTCATATGTAGGTTATCACCATGGAGAAAAAGCGATACCAGATGTAAAAGCCAAGGTTTTTGATGTAACTAAATTTGGCGCTATTCCCAACGATGCAATTTCAGACAAGCAAGCCATCGAAAAAACAATTGCGGAGGCAACAAAGAATGGAGGAGGAATTGTTTATTTTCCGAAGGGACGTTTTTTAATCAACGAGGATGGTGATAATCATACACCAATAAAAATCAACTGCAGTAATATTGTTTTTAGAGGTAGTGGAGCTGGTAAAAATGGTACTGAATTATTTATGAAGAATAAACTTGATCCGGCTGATCCTGCTAAAATGTGGACTACTCCTTCAATGATTCAATTTAATACATCAGCAAAAAACATCAATATTGGTCAAGTAGTTTCTCCTGCAGCCAAAGGTAGTTTTAACATTGAAGCGAATAATGTAAAAGATTTAAAAGCAGGTGACTGGATATACTTAGAAATGAAAAGTACTGATCCTAATTTATTAAAGTATGAGATAGGAGATTTAAAAGCAGATGATACATGGACCTATATTCTAAATGAAGGGGTACATGTTAAAGTGGTACATCAAGTTAAATCGGTATCTAATAATACCTTGACCTTAGTATCGCCTATCATTTATCCAATTGATCCAAAACATAAATGGGAAGTATATAAATATTCTCACAATACAGAAGTTGGTATTGAAGAAATCGCATTTGTGGGCAATTGGAAAGATAAATTTGTTCATCATGGCTCTGCTACTGATGATAGTGGTTGGTCTTTGATTCAATTTTCTAAAACAACCAATTCCTGGATTAGAAATACCCGATTTACAGATGTAAATGTTGCTGTTCAAATAGGTGGAGGAGCCAATATAAGTGTGCTCAATTGTTTGATAGATGGAAATCCTGGTCATGAAGCTATTTTTAATTTAGGAGCCACCAATGTATTATTGGGAAATCTGGTTGATAAAGCAGGCATGTGGCATTCTTATGGAGTAAATGGATTTTCAACCAATACAGTTTTATACAATGTGACGTATCCACCAACAACTTGTTTTGAATCACATTCTTCTCAACCAAGAAACACATTGTTGGATAATGTAACCGGTGGTTTACTAAGTGGTAGAGCTGGTGGTGCATTATTTAATATGCCGAATCACTTGTCGGGATTGGTATTCTGGAATTATAAACAAACCAATGAAGCAGTCAGCAATTTTGATTTTTGGCCAACTGTAGAAGAGAATAAATGGTGGCGAATGCCATTTCCAATTTTAGTTGGATACCATGGTGCTAATACAAGTTTTGTTAAGAGTCATCTTAAATATGCTGAGTCAATGGGTGAAAGGGTTAACCCATCTTCATTATATGAAGCCCAGTTGTTATTGCGTTTAGGACAACTTCCACAATGGCTTACATCTTTAAAATCAGAATAGCGATATCGCTTTATTTAAAAAATTATTTTGAATCAAATGAATACATTAGCATCATTTAATCTCTCTGGCAAAACAGCCTTGGTAACTGGATGTGATACTGGCTTGGGTCAAGGAATGGCACTAGCATTGGCTGAAGCGGGTGCAAATATTGTAGGTGCGTCTGTAGTGGATGATTGCTCAGCAACACAAGCCCTGATAGAAGCAACAGGAAGAAGTTTTACTTACCACAAAGTAGATATATCAGACAGGGATCAACTCTACTTATTCATAAACAATGTTAAATCTGCCAATAAACGTATTGATATTTTGGTAAACAATGCAGGTATCATTATGCGCAAACCTGCAGCTGAACATCCAGATGAATATTGGGATAAAGTAATCTCCATCAATTTAGATGCACAGTTTATAATAGCGCGCGAGTTTGGTAGTCATATGATTGAAAATGGAGGTGGTAAAATTATTTTCACCTGCTCATTACTTAGTTTTCAAGGAGGCATAAATGTACCTGGCTATACTGCCAGTAAATCTGCCGTTGCAGGTCTTGTAAGGGCATTTGGCAATGAGTGGGGTAGTAAAGGAATTTGTGTGAATGGTATTGCGCCAGGATATATTGCAACCAATAATACACAGGCTTTACGTGAAGATCCAGAAAGAAGTAAATCTATTTTAGATAGGATACCTGTTGGTAGATGGGGAGTACCGGATGATTTTAAGGGTCCTGTAGTATTTCTAGCATCAGCTGCTGCTGATTATGTAAATGGAACAGTTTTATTTGTAGATGGCGGATGGATGGCAAGATAACATTGAAGTAAAAATATATTAAAATGGAAACCCGATTTGCCAATAGCCCCAATGAAGTAAAACAGTTTGATACAGAACAACTGCGAACTCAATTCCTCTTTCAAAATTTGTTTGAAAAGGATGAAGCAAAGTTGCTTTATACTCATTTTGATAGAGTTATTATAGGCGGAGTAAAACCAGTTAATAAAACAATCTCTCTGCCCAAAGAAGAAGAATTAAAAGCAGAATATTTTTTACAAAGAAGAGAAATAGGCATTATTAATGTTGGAGGCCAGGGGACTGTAATAGCTGATGGGAAAGAGTTTACGCTTCAAAAATTGGATTGTGTTTATCTGGGAAAAGAAACTAGAGATGTACATTTTAAAAGCGCTAGCAAAAAAAATCCTGCGTTATTTTATTTATTATCTACCCCTGCACACCATAAGTATCCTTCAAAATTAATGTCGAAAGAGAAGGCTACTCCAGTGCAGCTGGGAGAACAAGCTACTTCTAATAAAAGAACTATTTATAAATACATTCATTTGGATGGAATAAAAAGTTGTCAGTTGGTGATGGGCTTAACTGTATTAGACAATGGCAGTGTCTGGAACTCGGTGCCGCCCCATACACATACAAGACGAATGGAAGTTTATTTCTATTTTGATTTGTCTGCTGAGCACCGAGTTTTTCATTTTATGGGACAACCACAAGAAACTCGGCATATTGTTATGGCAAACCATGAAGCAGTTATTTCACCACCTTGGTCTATGCATTATGGTTGTGGCACATCCAATTATGGATTTATTTGGGGAATGGCTGGTGAGAATATGGAGTTTTCAGATATGGATCCCCATCCAATTGCTACATTAAAATAAAATGTGGCTTACTTGTTTAACTGATTTTATTCAGCACTTAATTCATCCTTATGTTACATAAAATTTTTGTAGGTATTGTAGGATTACTCTTTTGTATGCTCCAATCAGATTCATTTGCACAGGGTAAAAAAAATAGTATTATTCATATAAAGCATACTGCAAAAAGGGCTCAGCTAGGACAAATTGTTGCTGTTGCATGGAAGGATATAATTAAAAAATATCCTTCTATTGATACAAGTAATTTTAAAGTTATTAATCAGTCAACTAAAAAGGAAGTGGTATATCAGTTAGAATACCTTGGAAATAAAGCGCCTCAGCATTTGCTTTTGCAAGTTGATTTAATTCCAGGTCAGGTTGGAAAATATCTACTAATAGATTCACCTCATGCGGAATTTGTATCACAAACTTATGGTAGATATGTTCCTGAGCGTAAAGATGATTTTGCATGGGAGAACGATAAAATTGCATTCCGTGTTTATGGAAAAGCATTAGAGGGAACCAATGAAAATGCGAATGGAATTGATGTTTGGGTTAAGAGGTCGAGCAAGTTGGTTATTAATGAAAGATATAGACTAAAGGATTATCATACCGATAACGGGGATGGATTAGATTATTATCATGTAGGTCTTACATTAGGGGCAGGTAATTTAGCTCCATATATAAACGATTCAATTTATTTCCCCAAAAATTACAGCGCTTGGGAAGTACAAGACAATGGTCCACTTCGTACCACTTTTAAATTAACATACCAACCTTGGAATGTTGCTGGCGCTGAGGTTAGCATGACAAAAACAATTTCTATTGATGCAGGTTCTCAAATGAGTAAGATTGACATTCATCTATCAACTGCATCACGTGATTCATTACCTGTTGTAGTTGGGATTATCAAAAGACCAGGCGAAGCCAATTATTATTTTAATCAATCCAATGGAATCATGGCTTACTGGGAACCAACAGATGCTAAATTTGGAACAACAGGCGTGGGCTGTGTTTTCCCCAAAAGGGTAAATGAAATGCGAGAAACAAAAGAGCATTTCCTAACCAATTTTACTATTAAAACAAACAGCAGCTTTAGCTATTTCACGGGTGCGGCTTGGGATAGAGCCAATGAAATTACCAACGCAAAAGCTTGGTATGCTTATTTGAATGAGTATAAGAATCAACTGAAGACAAAAGTGATTACTAATGTGAATTAATTAATTTATGAATTTATTTTTTCCGTTTTATCACATAAACAAATACCCAGCATGATTTCCGCATTTGGTGAATTGTTGTTGCGATTTTCTCCATCATTGAATCGAAAGTGGATTCATGATGCTATAACACCTGTGTATGTAGGTGGCGCTGAATTAAATGTTGCAGCAGCATTGGCTTGTTGGGGTCTACCCGTGCAGTATTGCACTCGACTACCGAATCATAGTTTGTCTAGAGAAATTATTAGTGAACTTCAAGAAAATAACATTGAAGTTTCCATTGAATTTGGGGGTGATCGCATTGGCACTTATTATTTACCACAAGGTTCAGATTTAAAGAATGAAGGCGTTATTTATGATCGTGCACATTCTGCATTTTGGGAATTAGAATCGGGGATGATGAACTGGCAAAAAATATTAAAAGCCAGCAATCATTTTCATTTCAGTGCAATTAGCCCAGCATTAAATCAACAAGTGGCTGATGCTTGCGTTGAAGCTGTTATTGCAGCTAAATCAAAATCAATTCCAGTTTCTATAGACCTAAATTATCGAGCAAAGCTTTGGCAATATGGTAAACAGCCTCCTGAAGTGATGCATTCGCTAGTGCAGCATGCTGATATTGTTATGGGAAATATTTGGGCTGCAGAACAATTATTACATATTCCATCAACAATTGAAAGCAGTCAAAATAAAACGAAAGATGAATTAATAACAGCAGCATTGAAGAGTATAGAATTACTAAAGCAGAAGTATAAACAAGTAAAAACAATCGCTTACACTTTTAGATTGAATCAAACCTATTTTGCTGTGTTACAGCATCAGGGTCAAACGGTAGTATCTCATGAATTTTCAATAAGTCAAGTAGTTGATAAAGTGGGAAGTGGAGACTGCTTTATGGCAGGGCTTTTATTCGGCATATATGAACAGCAGACCCCCCAGGAAATTGTTGATTTTGCAGCTTCGGCAGCAGTAGGGAAAATGCAAGAATTAGGAGATCATACCAAACAAACCGTTATGGAAATTTTAAATAGGCTACAATCATGATTGATCAATCTGTAACTATACAAACATTATTAAATCAGCAGAAAATTCTTCCGCTTTTTTACCATTCCAATCCAATAACTTCTGTTTTAATAACGCAAGCACTGTATGATGGTGGTATCAGAATGGTTGAGTTTACCAATAGAGGTTCATCTGCAAAAGAATGCTTTCAAGCACTGGTTGAAGCTCGTAAAATTTCGATGCCTGAACTTATTTTGGCAGTTGGAACAATTGCCACAGCAGATGATGCAAAAGATTTTATTACAGCTGGAGCAGATGTATTGATTAGTCCTTTTTTTGATAAAGAGGTAGCGCGAGTAGCAAAGGAAAAATCTGTTCTTTGGATTCCTGGTTGTATGACGCCAACAGAAATACATCATGCTGTTGATGCAGGTTGTAGTATAGTGAAATTATTTCCTGGTAATGTTTTAAAGCCTGATTTTGTAGTTGCAGTTAAACCATTATTTAGTAAAACCCAGTTTATCATAACAGGAGGTGTAGAGCCAGACGCAAATAATATAAAAACTTGGCTTGAAGCTGGCGCATTGGCAACAGGATTGGGCAGTAAGTTGATTACAAAACAAATTTTAGAAAAAGGATTATATGAAGAGCTGCAGCTACAAACAACAAAGCTCTTAGAATCCTTACAATAATATTTTTCATCATAAATAATTTAGTATGCAACCAATTGGAAAATATCGGTGGACTATTTGTGCGCTACTGTTCTTTGCTACTACTGTTAACTATTTAGACAGGCAGGTTTTGAGTTTATTAAAACCCACATTGGAAGACGAGTTTGGGTGGACGAATACCGACTATGCAAATATTGCATCCGTATTTCAATTCACTTATGCAATTTCTATGTTGTTTGCTGGGAGATTTATTGATTGGTTAGGAACAAAATGGGGTTTTGGTTGGGCAATAATCATATGGTCTATTGGTGCAATTCTTCATGCAGCAGCAATACCAATTGGAGATAGCCTTGGAGCGCTATTAAGTTGGGCTGGCATTGGCGTTTTTTCAATTAGTGTTATGGGATTCATGTTCTCAAGAGCAGTGTTGGGATTGGGAGAGTCTGGTAATTTTCCTGCAGCTATAAAAGCAACAGCAGAATATTTTCCAAAGAAAGAGCGTGCGCTTGCAACCGGCATATTTAATTCTGGTGCAAATGTGGGTGCTATTCTTGCACCACTGACTGTTCCTTGGATGGCTGCTAATTGGGGTTGGGAGGCTGCTTTTATTGTAGTAGGTGTTTTTGGTTTTATTTGGTTATTGGTATGGCTTGTTTACTATGAACAGCCTCAATTGCAAAAACGACTTTCGAAGAGTGAGCTTGAATATATCTTGAGCGATAAAGCAAAAGAAGATGTTGTAGAAGCGAATAAAGAAAAAGTACGCTGGATACAGCTGCTAGCATACAAGCAAACATGGGCTTTTGCTGTCGGTAAATTTTTTACTGATGGCGTGTGGTGGTTTTTCCTTTTCTGGTTGCCTGCATATTTAAAAGATCAATATGGAATGACTGGTACCGAAATAATGTTGCCTTTGGCAGTATTGTATAGCATGACCATGATTGGAAGTATTGGGGGTGGATGGTTTCCAATGTATTTTATGAAAAAGGGATATGAACCTTATGATGGTCGTATGCGTGCTATGTTTTTAATTGCCATTATACCATTGGTAGTGCTAGCAGCTCAACCATTAGGCGGTATTAGTTTTTGGTTACCTGTATTATTAATTGGATTAGGGGCTTCTGCACATCAAGCATGGAGTGCTAATTTGTTTACTACGGTAAGTGATATGTTCCCTAAGAAAGCGGTTGCGTCTGTAGTAGGAATTGGAGGCATGGCCGGGGGTATTGGTGGTGTTTTGGTTACAAAATCAGGAGGTGCATTATTTGACCATTATAAAGCATTAGGGCATATTGAAACGGGTTATACTATCATGTTTGTTTTTTGTGGTGTAGCTTATTTACTTGCTTGGATGATTATGAAAGCACTTGTACCGAAGTACAAAATCATTACTGATTTATAAAACTCAAAACCGAATAGATGAACAATAAATTACTGGTACTAGTTGCTTGGATATTCTCTTTACATATTGCCAATGCACAAACAGCAATGCCCTCTCTTTTTAGTAATGATATGGTTTTGCAACAGCAAACAATGACTGCCTTATGGGGTACTGATAAACCTGGAACTAAAATTATGATTACAGGAAGTTGGGGAAATTCAGCAACGACAATAACCAGTAAAGATGGACATTGGAGACTGAAAATTCAAACACCAATTGCTGGAGGCCCATATACAATGAATATTAAAGGAACTAAAACCCTAAGCTTTAAAAATGTATTAATTGGAGAAGTTTGGTTATGTTCTGGTCAATCGAATATGGAAATGCCATTAAAAGGGTTTAATAATCAACCTATATACGGCAGTAATGAAGCTATTTTAAATGCTACAAATCCAAACATACGATTCTATACTTCACCCCGCAATATTAGTATAACACCCTTATACGATGCTAAGAGTGAATGGAAAACGGCTTCACCTGAAAACGCACCCAATTTTAGTGCAACCGCTTATTTTTTTGCTAAAAAAATACAATCTATACTGAATATACCAGTAGGTATTATACATACTTCTTGGGGCGGTTCTTCTATTGAAAGTTGGATGGATGCACAAAGTTTAGCTTCATTTAAAAACAAAAAAATTCCTGAAGCATTACCCGTAAAGGATCCCAATAAAGTTCCTACTGTTATGTATAATGGCATGTTGCATCCATTTATTGGATATGCAATCAAGGGAGCATTGTGGTATCAAGGAGAAACAAACAGAGACAATGCTTATGAGTATAAGGATTTGTTTACTAAGATGATCAACGAATGGCGAAATCAATGGCAACAAGGAGATTTCCCTTTCTATTTTGTTCAAATTGCCCCTTATTTACCAGGAAATGCAAATAGTGCTTTTCTTCGTGAAGCACAATTACAGACAATGTTAGCAGTTAAAAATACTGGGATGGCGGTCACTTTAGATATAGGCGAACAGAATTTGATTCATCCACCAAATAAAGAACTCGTTGGTAATAGGTTGGCATATTGGGCACTTGCAAAAGAGTACAATGTAAAGGGAATTGCTTATTCTGGGCCCATTTATCATCAAATGGAAAAAACCACGGATCATAAAATTATTCTTAGTTTTCATCATGCCGATTTAGGCTTTAGTGGTTTCGGAAAACCTTTTATAGATTTTGAAATAGCAGGGGAAGACAAAATTTTTCATCCTGCACAAGTAAAAATTAATCCGGAGAAAAAAAGTTCCCTTATCATTTGGAATGATTCAATTAAAAACCCATTGAGTGTTCGTTACGCTTTTAAAAGCTGGGCGGTAGGTAGTTTATATAATATACAAGGATTACCTGCTTCATCTTTTAGAACCGATGAGTGGTAAGAAAGGAAAGTCATTTTTAAAAAATTCCACACTTATATTTTAATAAACTCTTGTCTTTGTTTAAAGTATAGTACAAAGAAACTTCGTTAGAATAACGCAATTGACCTGCAGTGATGCGGTTGCTAAAACTCATATCATTGGTATAACCTAATCGCCAATAATTCCATTCAATTCCAATATAAGGAATGATACTCTGATCGGTCCTGTACCAGGCACCTAAATATAATTCAACATAAGAACGCAATGCATCTTTAATATAATAACTGTAAGCCCCTCCAATCAATAGTTGATTAAATGTTTGTTGTTGTTGAAACTGAAAACTTGCATGAAAAGTTCCAGCATATCCAACTGGGCTCATCATGCCTCCATGAATTGTTTTGCGTAATGGAGCAATGCTGGTATTGCTGCCAAACTCTTTTTGCGATTGAAGTAGATTAAAGAGGGAGACACCAATATAATAGTGGTGTTCGCTGGTAGGCGCATATTGGAATAGGATTCCTGTATTAATATCAACCCCCGATTTACTCAAATTATTGTTTAATAAAATGTCTCCACTAGGAAGGGTAAATCCACCAGGGGTGAGCTGGTCTTCAAACTGTGCATTGGCTGTATTGAATCTTCGATTGCTGTAATTGCTTTGGAAGCCAAGGGTAATGGATCTTTTTTGTTCATCGTCTAGCCCCTTCATATAAGACAATGAAATGGCTAAGTTGTTATTCGTAATAATCTTATTTCCTGTTTGATCAGACAGTAAAAGAACACCCATACTTAGCCGATCATTTAATTTTATTTTATTCGTGAGTAAATTAAAATCTACTGAAAGGGTTTTGGTATTATAGGCATTATTATAGTCTGCATTTTGAGAACGAATATTACTTACTGCTCTCATGGTTCCATTAAAGTTTCCGGTTAAAGCTGGGTTTACTGTTAACGGAGAAGAAAAAAATTGAGAGAAGCTAGGATCTTGTGCAATTACAATATGGCTAAATAATACTACTAGCGCAAAAGCAAGTGAAGCACGAATTAAAAGAGTATTCATTTGCTGTGGCATCATCTGAGTAGCGTAATATTTCCTTTATATGATTCTGTTGTTCCATCGGAGAGCAGCACTATTAGCTGATAAATATAAGTGCCTACTTCTGCTGGCTTTCCGTTATAAGTTCCATCCCATCCATCTATATAACTATTGGGCAAAGTTCCAGACTTATTAAAAACAGTTGCTCCCCATCTATTCATGATTCTAAACAATTTCACTTGCGTTACTTCTTTACCAGCAATCACATAAAAATAATCGTTCTTTCCATCTCCATTGGGTGAGAAAACATTGGGTAAAGATATATGTGAAGTAAAATAGGCATTCACCGGAATGGATGCGGTGTCTATACAACCATATTGACTAGTAGCTATTGCAGAAATGATGGTGGATGAATTTGTTTTAAGGATGGGTGTAAAACAATCAGTACAATTAAATGCAAAGCTGGGCGTCCATCGAATATTAGTTACTGGTTCTCCAAATTGTAAAATAGATAATGGATAGGGATCTCCTCTTGGTATTGCAATTTGTGTTACGGGTAAGCCAATGGCAAATTCCTTATATGGCTCACCAATAATATTATTAGTGGTTTGCTCTTCATAAATAGCCAAGTCGGGATTCATATATAGGTATACATTGTTTGCACCTTTTCTAGCAAATGCATGAGGGATGGTCGCGCACCCGTTCGTGAAAACAGTTGAAGAGGGAATAATGATTTCATAAATTAGCTTAGCACTTGGCTCTGTTTTAAGGGTATCAAAATATTGAACCTTAATTGACTTGGTTAGTTGTTCATATCCATTTAATAAACAGAGTTGGCTTGTAACAAAAACACTATCATTATTCGTATAACAAAATATTTTTTGATCACTAACCACTAAGTCGTTTGGAAAAATATTGATGGTAGCAGTAGTAGAATCTTCGCAACCATATTGTGTGACCGTTTTTACTTTTAAATATGTGGTATCCAATATTTTCATGGTTGGCGTTAAACAGTTGGTACAGCTGAAGCTTCCTACATTACTGGTCCAAGCAATACTTGTCAACGGGTCTGGCGCATAGTTCAATCGTATATTCTGAGTACTATTTACAAAAACGGTAGTGTCTTTTGGGCTAATACTTCTAGTGGGTTGAAATAAAAATCTTCTTGTGTAGTTATTTACTTTAGTAATTTCTTGTAAAGTGTTTTCTGCATCTAAAATTAAATAGACGGAATCTTGTCTGTTTCTATCCACTTTTACATAATGGGTATAAATGGCAGAACAATTGCCTAAAATATCAGCAGGGGTTTTAAACAGACTATCCAATTCTTTTCTTCCAGGCAAGCTGGTGTCTTTATCATAAAACCGAACGGTAGTTCCCGCTGGTATGGTGTCTACCCCTGCATTGATGATTCCAAAAACTAAGCGGATAGAATCATTTTTATAGCAGTTGGCAGAATACAGAACCAATGCAGCATCACTGGTTGCTTCAACTACATTTAAAGAAAATCGTTCTGAGGTTGATGTACAAGTTCCTTTGGTTGCTGTTAACCAAATACTATAATTAGCACTTGTAGGGAATGAGTATTTAAAATCTACTGCAGTGCTAATTAATTGTTGTGCACCAGTTGTATTATTTCTGATGTACCATTCAAAACTATCTGCATTTTGAGAATAGTTTTTAAAAGTAACCGTGTCTTCGTAAATGCTGTTCTTTGAAGAGATAATTCTTTTATCTGGAGAAAATCGAGCAACTGTTCCGCAGCTAACGATTACTTGTGTATAATAACTGCTGGTACAAGTTCCACCTGCATTCAATGCTTTTAGTTTTACTGCATAAGTTCCAGCGGTGGAGAAAAGATAATTAAGATTGGTGCTCGATGCTACTAAAGACTCTACCCCTGTTGCGGTGTTTTTAATCCACCATTCATAACTGTTGGCACCAGTTGAACGATTGGTAAACTCAACCGAAGTGCCAGTTAATGGAAAAGGATTAGCAGTTACTTCATACAAAGCATTAATATTATCGGCACATACGGGAGTTGCACCATCACTCACTAATAAGCTACCCCCGTTAAATACCGCTAAGAATGCACGCATACGCTCTCCTTGTCCGGGAGTAAAAACGGTTGGGCAACTGGTTCCGTAATCCATAAAGTTGGAGATATTGTCTCGCACGTCAACTGTGAAAGGGCCTGAAAGGGTATCTGTGCCGCAAGAATTTTCAGGATTATTACAATCAGATCCTTGCGTACTTCTATCGGGAGGGGTGTCGCAAACCCGATCCCCATCTGTGGTACAATCGTTGTTTACACAATTGGTTCCTTGAAACGTATGCAACAAAGACAAGTAATGTCCCATCTCATGTGCAATAATAGATGTAACCAATCCTGCTACAACCATTCCACCACCTGCGGAAGCATAACCACCATATGCTACCCTAGTCCATTGCCCACATTCAAATACACTTGGTTGAATTTCTCCATTAATTTTTTTCACAACCCATATATTGGCATACTTAGCAGGGTCCCATTTTATTTGGTTTTTCATGGCAGCATCTTCTAAGTCTACATCTACTGTATCATAGAATGATTTGATTCTATTAATGCCATTTGATTTTTCTCCGGTTGGGGTTCTTTGTGCCAACTTAAATTGTATACGGGTATCTGCTCCCAATGTGTCTACCCCGTAAGCTCCTTGGTGCGCATATGCTTTATTTAGATCGTCTAGACTTGCTTGCACCATTGCATCGGTAATAGCGAAAGGATCTTCACTGATAATATGATACACAACTGGAATATACACGGTGGCAGGTAATGGAGTAGAATTAGATTTTATGATTCCGCTAGATTGATAGCGAATAAGACCTTTTGAAAAAATAGTTTGTCTGGCTTTTAAAATCTGAGAACGAATGGCTTGATTTAGTTTTTCTTCCTCCGCCTTATACTGCTTTGTTTTACTACTATCAGCTCTTCCTAAATCATACCCACATGCTACTTGGCCATATATAATATGGGTTATGAATGTGGTTAACAGAATAAGTAATATTTTCAAATAGTTATTCATTAGGATTATTTTGAAGATAGCTATTTTAATGATGCTGAATAAAGGAACTATGCAGCTTAATATGCAATATTTAAAATCAATTAAAATAGTATCGCTTAAATTTTGATAAAATGAAAAATACTGTAGTTATAACTGGTGCTGGCGTATCTGTTGAATCGGGAATTCAACCATTCAGGGGAAAGAATGGAGTTTGGAATGAGAACCCAACGGAAATGGCTACCTATCGAAATTATAGAATGAACACCAGCTCTTTTTTGCAATGGTATTTCCATCGTTTTGTAAGCTGTAAAGATGCTTTGCCCAACAAAGCCCATGAAATATTAGCCAAAAGCAACGTAAAAGTTATCACACAAAATATTGACAACCTTCATATTAAGGCTAATCACGCTTTGGATGGCCTAATAGAAATCCATGGAAATATTAATTACAAAAGAAAAATTCATGCGCATTACCGCGATGAGTTAGTGTGGGCCAATTGGAATGCTGTAAATGAAAATAATCTCGAGCAAGAATTATTTGAGCTATTCCATATCCAACGCGATGGAACTATTGATGAGAACAAATCGGAGCGGCCTCATATTTTATTGTTCGATGAATACTATACCGAATTGTATCAATATGATAAAGCGTTAACCTGGATTGATGAAGCGGATACCATCATTTTTATGGGTACTTCTAATTCTGTCGGTTTTACATACGGCGCACTACAAGTTGGTGTACATAACCATAAAAAAGTAATAGTGGTTGATCCTAATCCCGCTTCTTCTTTTAACCACCCCAGTGTTGAAATCATTCAAGAGACTGCTACCCATTTTTGCTCAAGATATTTTTAGTATAGGGATAAATCTTTTTTATCTTACAACGGAAATTTCATCATCCCCCTTTAAACTCCATTTCATGAAACAAAAAATGCTCTGTTCCTTGTTGGCTCTTTCTATATTGAGCTGGCAATCTGCAACCGCACAGAACACATCTACAACAGCCAAAAGAAAACTGCAACCTGCAGATATTTATCGTTTGCAAACACTGGGTGATCCACAAGTATCTCCAGAGGGCAATTGGATTGCCTATACATTATCATCTGTTGATTCTGTTCAAAATAAGCGCAATACAGATATTTGGATGGTTAGTTGGGATGGAAAGCAAACGATACAGTTGACCAATAGCCCTGATGCGGAATCTCAACCAAGATGGAGCCCCGACGGAAAATATTTGTCATTCGTTTCTGCACGAAACGGTGCAACCAATAGTCAAATTTGGTTATTGAATCGTTTGGGTGGTGAGGGATTACAGCTGACTAATTTGAAAACAAGCCTCATGGATTATTCTTGGAGCCCAGATGGTAAAAAGATTTTGATGACCATTAAAACCCCGGCTGATACGGCTAAGCCTAAAACGCCTAAACCCATTGTTATTGATCGTTACAAGTTCAAGCAAGATGTAGTGGGATATATTACGCAGCGGGATCCCATCCACCTATTTCTTTTTGATATTACCACAAAGAAAATAGATACTTTAACTAGTGGTGAGTTTGATCAAAGAGGCGCAGTGTTTAGTCCTGATGGAAAACAAATTGCATTCGTTAGTAATACCACTGCTGATCCGGATAGAAATATCAATACCGATATTTTTGTGATGGAAGCAAAGCCTAAAGCCATTCCCAAACAATTAACTAAATGGCCTGGATCAGATGACAGTCCTGTATGGAGTCCAGATAGCAAAACAATTGCTTATTTAAGTTCTGCCTCTGAATCGTATACCGCATACCAAGAGCAATATCTTACCGTAATTGACGCAAGTGGTGCTGGTACCTCTAAGTATTTATCTAAAACATTAGACAGACCAGTTGGTAATATTAAATTCACCAAGGATGGTTCGCATGTTGCAGCCTTAGTTTCTGATGACAGAGAAAGATATATTGGTCAATTCAATATTGCAACAGGTGCACTCACTAAAATTGCTGGTGGCAAAAGAAGTTATGGTGCACTTCAATCACATAGCAACAATAACTGGCTAGCTGCTATGAGTGAACCACAATTGCCTACTGAATTATATGCAGTTGAAAATGGTGTTCCTAGAAGATTAACTAAACACCAAGATGAGTTTGTGGCTCCGCTGGAACTCGCAACGGTAGAAGGTTATAGCTCTACCAGCTCAGATGGAACAAAAGTATCGAGCATTGCACTTAGACCAGCTAATATTTCTGCAACACAAAAATTACCAACGCTGTTTTATATACACGGAGGACCTGTAGCACAAGATGAATATGGGTTCGATTTAACTCGTCAAATGCTTTCGGCTGCAGGCTATATGGTGGTTGGTGTAAACTATCGCGGTAGTAGCGGACGTGGATGGGATTATTCTAAAACCATTAGTGCCGATTGGGGTAATAAAGAAGTAATCGATATTCAAGGTGCAGTTGATTATGCTGTAGAAAACGGTTGGGCAGATAAAGACAAGTTGGGTATTTGCGGTTGGAGCTATGGCGGCATATTAACCGACTATTTAATTGCATCCGACAATCGTTTTAAAGCAGCCAGTAGTGGTGCGGGTGTAGCAATGGTTTCTTCATTGTATGGTGTTGATCAATACATTAATCAATACGACAACGAGCTAGGAGTTCCTTGGAAAAATATGGATCGTTATTTAAAATTGTCTTATCCATTTTTAAAAGCAGATAAAATAAAAACACCTACGCAGTTCATGGTAGGAGAAAAAGATTTTAATGTGCCTGCTGTAGGAACTGAGCAAATGTATCAAGCACTTCGTTCATTAGGAACGCCCACTGAACTGATTATATATCCAGGACAATTTCATGGCATTAGCACACCTAGTTATGTGAAAGATCGTTTTGAAAGATATATTGGCTGGTTTAATAAATACCTTAAATAAATCAGGTGCGAAATAAAAAAACATGGTTGATTTTGTTGTTCAGTATTTTGATTCAACAAATTAATGCACAAAAAACATTTAAGACCGATGTATTGGTGGTGGGTGCGAGTGCCAGCGGTATTGCTGCTGGCATTCAATCTGCCAGAATGGGCGCTAATACTATCATTGCAGAGCCCAGTACTTGGTTGGGTGGAATGATTACAGCCGCTGGTGTTTGTGCATTTGATGGAAACCACAATTTGCCGGCTGGTATTTTTGGAGAGTTTAGAGCTGCTTTGTATAAAGTATATGGAGGCCCTTCTAAAGTAGCCACTGGTTGGGTAAGCAATACTTTGTTTGAACCACATGTAGGTGATAGTATTTTTAAAACAATGGTTGCTTCCGCGCAAAACCTTACAGTACAATACCAATGGAAATTTCAGAAAACCATTGTAGATAATGGGGTGATCAAAGGCGCCGCGTTTACACAAACGCTTACAGGCGAAAAATATATAGTGTATGCAAAGCAAGTGATAGATGCCACCGAACTAGGAGATGTCATAGCAAGTGCAGGCATACCCTATGATTTAGGCATGGAATCGAATGAGATTACCCAAGAGAATGTGCATAAGGGGCCAAGCAATGATATCCTTCAAGATATTACCTATGTAGCCATCTTGAAAGATTATGGTATGGGGAAAGACTGCACCATTGCTAAACCACTTAACTATAATCCAGACGAATTTGATGCAGCCTGCACGAATTATTATTTTAATCTTTTGCGTCAAAAGCCTAGCGTAGATGCGCAAAAAATGTTGAACTATGGAAAACTTCCCAATAATAAATACATGATCAACTGGCCGGGCTTTGGCAATGATATGTATTTAAATATTGTTGAGATGAAAGAAGAAGAGCGGCAAAAAGAATTGATCAAAGCAAAAGAACAAACCCTTCGTTTTATTTATTTTATTCAACATCAATTAGGATTCAAACAATTGGGGCTAGCGGATGATGAGTATCCTACGAAAGATCGTTTTCCAATAATTCCTTATCACAGAGAAAGCAGGAGAGTAAGGGGTTTGGTAAGAATGGATATTCATCATATAGCAAAGCCGTTTCAAATTGCAGCACCTTTATATAGAACAGGTATTGCAGTAGGAGATTATCCGATAGATCATCATCACAAAAAAAATCCGGAAGCACCACAGCACCTCGATTTTTATGGAGTACCTTCTTTTAATATTCCTCTTGGAACTTTAATACCAGCGAATAACCCAGGAATTATTGTAGCAGAAAAAAGCATCAGTGTTTCCAATGTGGTCAATGGCACTACTCGTTTACAAGCAATAGCATTATTAATTGGTCAGGCGGCTGGCACACTGGCCGCAACTGCTGCGAAAGAAAATATTCCAGCCCAAAAAGTAGCTGTAAGAAAAGTACAAAATGCATTGCTCCAAACGAATGCCTATATCATGCCATACTTTGATGTTCCACTTTCACATCCACATTTTGAAGCAGTACAAAAAATAGGTGCAACTGGAATATTGAAAGGGCAGGGTGTTCCAACAGGTTGGGCCAATAGAACTTATTTTCATCCTGATTCATTAGTAAAGAGAACTGAATTGGCGAAAGACATGGCACCATATTTTCTTATTCAGGATAATCATCAACAAAAAGTAACCCTTTCAGCAGCCATTGATATAATTATGCAAATGGCCAAACAAGCGCTTTTACTGAATCATCAAAAGAACAATCAAAAGGTTCAGCTTAATCCTAACCATAGCTGGAATTATTCAGATAAAAAAAGTTTTACCCTGCAAATTCAAACAGCCTGGTCTAAATGGAAGCTGGGTTATTTTGATGAACAAATGCCCTTAACCCGATTAGAGTTTGCGGTCCTTTTAAATGCCACTATTGATCCCTTCAATTTAAAGCAAGTGAATCATCAAGGAACAATTATTGAATAACCACTTTCTTCAAATAATAACCAGCAGCATCCACCATTGGAACAGTAGTACTTTTTACTGATATACCATCTTTGCCCAATATCATTCGAGTAGCATTACCGTTAAGGGTAATTTCAAAAGGCAAATCCATAAAATAATTCAATGGTTTAATTTGGTATTGTTGGTAGCCAGTTTCTTTAATAGACACTTCAATAACTTGAGTAGTTCTTAAGTGAAAATCAAAAAATGGTTTTAAAGAATAACCTGCAGCTTTACTAAACAGTTGTTCTACATCAGTGGATGTAACAGTGTTATCATAAGTATAAGCTTCATCAGTTGCTAATTGCTTTAATGTTTTTAAAAATACTTCATCACCTAAAACATACCGTAAGCTGTGCATAAAGAAAGACCCCTTTGTGTAAATATCATTACCAGCATAGGTTTCATCCTCTGATAATTCTTCGCCACCCACTAATGGCTTTCTATAGCGAATGCCTCTTTTATGATTAGCAATAATTTGGTTATACGCTTCTTGACCGCCTAATTCATACATAGCCAAGGCTTCCGCATAAGTACCAATTCCTTCCTGAATCCACATATGTGCCCAATCTCTATTCGTTACTTTGTTTGCCCACCACTCATGCGCGTATTCGTGAAATAAGTTAGCTGAGTAATCTTGCCCGCCCACTTTAGTGAAAATAAATTTATTGTCAAAAGTAATCATGGTCTGGTGTTCCATACCAGAATTGGGAACAGCAGCAATGCCAATCTTTTCTTTATACCAAGGGTATTCACCAAAGTATTTTTCTAAAATTTTAGAGTCTCTTTTTTTAGCTTCAATTACTCTTTTTGCTTGTGCTGAATCTTCTTCTAAAATGTAATATTCAATCGGAACAATATTATTATTGATGGTGGTATAACTGTCTTTAAAAACGCGATATTTTCCAATATTAAATAACACACAATAATTACTGATGGTATAATTGGTTTTCCAATAAAAAGTAGACTTGTTTTTCTTCGTAACTGTTTTTTGTAAAAGCCCAGGACCCGCAACAGATAATCCAGCAGGAACTGTAATATTCATTTCCACACCTTCATTGGGTTCATCACTCGGATGGTCTTTACAAGGGAAATACATTCTTCCACCTTCTTTTTGAATATTGATAGACACCCAGTCATTGCCAGAGCGGTCCTTGGACCAAGTAAATCCACCTAACCATGGAGGTCTTACTGCTTCAGGAGGGTTGCCCGAATACACAATGAGTACGGAATGATTTCCAGCATTAAATTGGTTGCTGGTCGAAAATGGTTTAACCCCATCGCCCCCATTTGCCTTAATAAAAATTTTCTCTTCGTTATGATCAAATGAAATAGGCTTCCCGTCTACTTTGATCATTTCAATCGTATAATGCTGAATAAGATCTAACAGAATGGTATCAGCCGCATTTTTTAATTGCAGGTTTACAGTGGTATTTCCTTTGATGAATTTATTGGCAATGTCTACATCTAAATTGAGGGTATACTTTCGAATATCCATATTGGCTTGAACGGGTTTGAGTTTACCACCCGAAGAAAGCTTGCCAACATCGGTTTTTTGCGCTGTTGCAAATGGTGTACTGAATATTTGCGCAATACCAAACAAACAAAACGCAGCAATAATTCGAAGATGTTTACTATATAACATGGTAATAATTATTGAATGATTCTAATTTTAATATTTCTAAAAGATACACCTTTTGCCCAATCCTGTAAACCAATATGACCTTTTGTTGATTTACTAAAATCAGGAAATACCGCAGCCTTACTATTGGCCACTAAGCCCTTCCAACGCTCGGATCCAATTTGTTCTTCAGCGGTCATGGTTCCATTCAACCAATAATTAATTTTCCCATTTACTTGCTTGATTCTACTATTATTCCACTCACCTGCTGGGTTAGGCTCAACAGTTGTTTTAAGTGGAGCAAGGCCGTAGAGTGCACCAGCCCCCTTTTTTCCACCATCCAGGTAGCCAGCTTGCATATTGGCATTGTCTAATAACTGGTATTCAGGACCGGTAGCCCAGGTAGCAATATAACTGGTATCGTCCTGCACATTTATAAAAACCCCGCTATTTCCTTCACGGGCAATTTTCCAATCAAAAGTCAGTTCAAAATTTTCATATACCCCGTCCGTTACTATATCTCCATGTGTGCCAGAAGTATCATTGGTGTTAGTCGTTAACTCTCCATTAATTGCTTTCCAAGCATGCTTCATATTGGGCTTGCTAAACATATGCCATCCATTGGTCGTTTCTCCATCAAACAATAAAACCCACCCCTCAGCCTTTTCTTGGGCAGAAAGGGTGTTTTGATCTGTAGAATGATCTTCAAAAAAATAAAAAATGAAAAAGTATATAAAAACGAAAAATGCTACAACCAGCGCCACAATTTTCAATACAGGATTATTTTTCATATTGGCATTAATTGATTGAATAGTAAGATAAGACTGTTTAAAATAAAAACCCTATTCACCGATTATTAATCCATATTCTCCCTAGTCATCAAACAAAATATAAATATTTATTATGTTTTATAGGATAAAAAAGAAATTATGATTAGTTTTAATCCCCCCTTTTAACTCAAAAGCATTGCTATATGATAGATCAAAGCCAGGTATTAATTACCTTACCCGATGGTGTTTTTATGGAAGGTCATTTTAAGACCAAACATTCTTTAAAGATAGAAAGCAGTATAAATGGAACGCTTTTGTCTAAGCAAAAAGTAATTCTTGAATCTAATTCGGTGTTTAATGGCGATTTAATATGCTCCGAATTGGTATTATCTGGAAAATTTAGCGGCAATATATTTTGTACAGGTAAAGTACAAGTGAAGCAGGGTTGCCAAATTTCAGGTAGGGTTTATACCTATCGTTTTGAAAACGATGAAATGACCAACTTAGACTGTATCATTAGTGTACCAGATACCAATACCATCAACAGAATCAAAGAAATTATTGATGGCATAGATGTAGATCAAAAACTAAGTTCAGATCCAAACCTACCAAGCCTAATCAAAATTTACGAAGACAATTTAGCTGCAAAAGAAAAAGTAAAATTGCCAGAGTTGGTTAAAGAACAAGCAAAGCCTATTCCAATTCCAAGCGGAATACCAACAGGTGCAACCAATGGCGTTCACACCAATGGTGTTTCAAAATAATTTATCCCAATTTGTATGTAAAGAGGCTGCCCAACTGGGTGGCCTTTTTTTATTCACAATTCCGTAATAATTCCTTAACCCTGGGTTAATATGCTAATGGGAGATTTGTAAAACACTACCCATGGAAAAACGCTCGGTGAACGTAGTAGTAATCAGCGATTTGCATTTAGGAACATATGGTTGCCATGCAACTGAAATAGTTAACTACTTAAAAAGTATTACTCCACAAATTTTAGTATTAAACGGCGACATCATTGATGGATGGCAGTTTAGTAAACGATATTTCCCAGCAAGCCATTTACAAGTCATTAAAGAAATCATGAACATGGTAAGTAATGGTACCAGGGTCATTTATATTACTGGCAACCATGATGAAATGCTGCGCAGATATAGTGATGTAGAAATTGGCAATTTTAAATTAACAGACAAAGTAGTGATGGAGATTGATGGAAAAATGACTTGGATTTTTCATGGGGATGTATTTGATGCAACTACTAAGGGAAGCGCCAAACTGTTAGCTAAGCTGGGAGGTCATGGATATGACTTACTCATTTTAATTAATCGCTTCATCAATTATTTTTTAAAGATTGCTGGGAAGGAAAAAATGAGTTTGAGTAAAAAAGTAAAAGACAGTGTAAAGCAAGCTGTTTCTTGGATAGGCAATTTTGAACAAACAGCTGCAGAGCTGGCTATCTCCAAAAAATACGATTATGTTATTTGTGGGCATATACATCAACCCCAAGTAAGAACAGTTGAAACCGCAGAAGGAAAAGTGATTTATATGAATAGTGGAGACTGGATAGAAAATTTGACCGCTTTAGAATATTGTAATCACGAATGGTCTATTTATCAATATGACCCAAAGGCATTTATTAAGGATGCTACTATAGCTAAACCAAAACAGTCCAAAGAGCCTGCATTAAATGTGATTACAGACGAAGTAACCCTGTTTTTAAACTCCTTAATACTACAAGCATGAAAATATTTTATGCAGTACAAGCAACAGGGAATGGGCATATTGCTCGAGCAAAAGAATTAATTCCATATATACAACGATACGGGCAAGTAGACGTTTTTTTGAGTGGCAATAACAGCAACTTAAAAGTAGACTTACCCGTGAAATACCAAAGCAATGGGGTTAGTTTATTTTATGGCAACAGAGGGGGATTGGATTATTTTAAAATGGCCAAAGAGTTGTCCTTATTCAATATCATCAAAGAAGCTAGATCATTACCAGTAGATCAATATGATTTAGTAATTAATGATTTTGAAAGTATTACTTCATTGGCTTGTAAAATAAAGCAAGTGCCCTCCATCGGTTTTGGTCATCAAGCCAGCTTTAAAAGTTCATTAACACCAAGGCCCAATAAAAAAGATTGGATGGGTGAGTTCATTTTAAACAACTATGCATCTGCCACCAAATACATTGGATTGCATTTTGAACAATACGATGAATTCATTTATTCTCCTATAATAAAAGAGCAGGTATTATTAGCTAGCCCTAAAAACCAAGGACATATTTCTGTTTATCTATCTCATTATAGTGATGAAGTAGTAGCTAGTTATTTAAATCAATTGCCCAATCAATTGTTTCATTTATTTAGCAAAAAAGAAAAAACAGTCAATCAGCGAGCCAATATCCTTTATATGCCAATTGACAATGCCTTATTTACAGAGAGTATGATTAATGCAGCAGGCGTAATTACAGGGGCGGGGTTTGAAACACCAGCAGAAGCACTATACTTAAATAAAAAACTACTCTGTGTTCCTATAAAAGGGCAGTACGAGCAATTATGTAATGCAGCTGCGCTCAAAAATTTTGGCGTTCCTATTTTAGCAAATTTAAATGCTAATTTTAGCAAGCAAGTAGAAGCCTGGTTGAATGGCGCTAATCAAACTCAACTCCATCTTAGCTTTAATACAGGAACTATTGTAGAAAAACTAATGGAAACAGCTGCTTCTATGCATGTACACCAAGAAGAATTTAATCAATACGAACTCGATCATCTTTCCCTAAAATTTCGCTAATTGAGTAAAGAAGCCAATTTAAAAGCCAGTGATTTTGGGAATGATTTTTTATGGGGTGTGGTAATTGCTGCAGCACAAAATGAAGGCGGTTATAAAACAGAAGGGAGAGGGCTCTCCATTTGGGACCAGTTTGCTAATAAACAGGGAAAGATAAAAGGAAGTGCTACCCCATCAGTCGCTTGTGATTTTTATCATCGCTATAAAGATGATTTATTATTAGTAAAAGCATTAGGCTTTAAAGTATTTCGCTTCTCAATAGCTTGGAGTAGAATTTTACCACTTGGAATAGGAAAAATAAATCAGGAGGGTGTTCAATTTTATCATCGATTAATAGATGAGTGCCTCAAATTAGATTTAATACCCTATGTAACACTTTACCATTGGGATTTACCCGCGGCATTAGAAAAAGAAGGAGGTTGGACTTCCACTCATTTATTAAAATGGTTTTCTAGGTATGTTCAAATATGTACCCAAGAATATGGAAGCAAAGTAAAAAATTGGATTGTGTTAAATGAGCCAATGGGTTTTACTTCATTGGGTTATATGATTGGTAAACATGCACCAGGTAAAATGGGACTCAGTAATTTTTTACCAGCAGTTCATAATGCGGTAATGGCCCAAGCTGAAGGGGGAAGAATCATTAGAGCAAATGTGCCCCATGCAAATATTGGAACCAGCTTTTCATGTAGTGAAATTATTCCCGCAACACAAAATAAAAAAGATATAGAAGCAGCCAATCGCATTGATATTTTATTGAATAGACTGTTTATAGAACCCAGTTTAGGCATGGGTTATCCATCAGATGGATTTGCATTGATGGATAAACTGTATTTACACAATAAAGCTTGGAAGTTTACTGAAAGGATGCGTTTTGATTTTGATTTTATTGGCGTTCAAAATTATTTTCCAGTGGTGGTGAAATACAATGCAGTCATACCTATTATTCAAGCATCGGATATCAATGCTAAAACTAGAAAAGTACCAGCTACCGATATGGGCTGGGAAGTTAATCCGAATAGTTTCAAAAATATTATTCAGCAGTTTGCAGATTATCCAGGCGTTAAAAAAATAATTATTTCAGAAAACGGTGCATTTTACAAAGACAAAATAATCAATGGTGTTATCAACGATACCAACCGAATCCAATACTTTCAGCAATACTTAGTGGCCTTGCTAAAAGCAAAAAATAGCGGAATCAATATTGCAGGATATTTTGCTTGGACACTCATGGATAATTTTGAATGGTCAGAGGGATATCATGCACGATTTGGGTTGGTGCATGTAGATTTTAAAACACAATTAAGAACAGTGAAACAATCTGGACATTGGTTCAGGCAATTTCTTGCACAATAAAGTTGTAAATTGGTTGCATGAAAACCAATTCGAAAAATCCATCACTATCCATTGCAATTAATCTGCTGTTGTTCACAGCCATCGTTTTAGGAAAATATACAGCAGCCGTTGCTCAAGCTTCAAAAACAAATTTGATCTCCTATTATATAACTGCTAACAAAGTTTTTGATGGAGAAAATATGCAGCAAAATTGGGCGGTCATTGTTCAAGGCAATACCATTACTGCAGTTGGACCAAAAGATAAAATAGCAGTACCTGCAAATGCAAAACTGATTAATTATCCCAATGCTACATTAACACCTGGCTTAATTGAAGGACATTCTCATATATTATTATATCCATACAATTTAACCGATTGGGATACACAGGTAACTAAAGAGTCGGATGCTTATAGAACAGCAAGGGCTACGGTACATGTAAAGAAAACTTTGTTAGCTGGTTTTACTACCGCAAGAGATTTAGGATCAGAAGGTGCTGGTTATGCAGATGTAGCCATTAAAAGAGCTATTGAAGATGGCATAATTCCTGGTCCTCGATTATTGGTTGCAGGAAAAGCAATAGTAGCAACTGGTTCTTATGGTCCTAAAGGGTATGACCTTGATCAACAAATTATGATTGGCGCAGAAGAAGCAGATGGAAATAATTTAATTAAAGTGGTGAGAGATCAAATAGGTAAAGGCGCCGACCTTATTAAAGTATATGCCGATTATCGTTGGGGTCTAAATGAGGAAGCCATGCCTACTTTTACTTTAGATGAATTAAAACTAATGAATGAAGTAACCAGAAGTAGTGGAAGAGTGATGGTAGCGCATGCTAAAACCAATGAAGCTATGCAAAGAGCCATAGTAGGTGGAGCAGTTACTATAGAGCATGGAGACTTGTTAAATGCAGAAACTGCATTATTGATGAAACAAAAAGGAGTTACTTATTTTCCAACATTGGCTGCAACAGAATCAGTAACGCAATACAAGGGTTGGAAAAAAGGAGTTGACGCAGAGCCTGAAGCAGTAACCCAAAAAAGGAAAGCATTTAAAATTGCCATGGACAATGGAGTAACCATTGGAATGGGTGGAGACGTGGGGGTGTTTGCGCATGGAGAGAATGTTTTGGAAATGGAATTGATGGTGGATTATGGAATGAAACCAATACAAGTATTACAAGCAGCTACTAGTGTTAATGCGAAAGCCATGCAAATGCAAAACAAGATTGGATCTATTAAAGCAGGACATTTAGCCGACTTGGTCATTTTTGAAGGAGATCCTTCTGTATCTATTTCTGCATTACGTAAACCTTTGTGGGTAATGAAAGACGGAGTGATTTATATACCTTAGGCAAATGTTGTACCAACGTTATAAGAAAGAAATAGCGATGCTAATTGGATTAGTTATTGCATTGTTGTTTTATTTTTTCAATCCATTTTCATTAGCACCCAATTCGGTAAAAGTATTGTCGGTAGCTTTTGCCATGATCAGCTGGTGGGTATTAGAAGCTGCACCATTGGCAGTAGTAGCATTGGTACCAGTGGTGGTATTTCCGTTGTTGGGAATTGCATCTATTAAAGACGTAACTAAGTCTTACTCCGATTCAACTATTTTTTTATTCATGGGTGGTTTTTTTATTGCATTAGCAATAGAAAAATGGAACCTGCATAAACGCATTGCACTTGGTATCATTAATATTACTGGAACCAATGGAGACAGAATCATATTAGGGTTTATATTGGCCACTTGTTTTTTAAGTTTATGGTTAAGCAATACCGCTACCACGATGATGATGCTACCCATTGCGGTCTCGGTGATACATGTGATTACGAAGCATCACAACAAAGACGGAAACATCAAAAACTTCTCGTTGGTATTGATGTTGTCTATAGCTTATGCATCCAATTTTGCACTAGGCACCATTATTGGTACGCCACCCAATGTGGCTTATGTGGCGCATATTAGTGAGCGGTTTAATTATACTATTGGATTTGTTGATTGGATGTTGGTATTTATGCCTTTAACCATTGTTATGATTTTTGGACTCTATTGGGTAATGGTTAAATGGCTGTATCCAAATAAAATTAGTCATAGTGTAGAAGGCAAAGCATTTATTCAAGAAGAACTGGCTAAGCTGGGTAAGGTTTCATTACCTGAAAAAAGAGTATTAATTATTTTTTCAGTCACGGTTTTTTTATGGATCACTAAAGATTTAATTAACGGTTTTCAAAAGACCATTCAATTAGACGATGCTATAATTGCCATGGCGGGGGGATTAACACTGTTCATTGTTTCGGCTGGTAGCACTGCAGCCGTTAACGCTGATTTAGCAGAAACTGATCATGTGAAAATGGATGTCTTAAACGATATCGAAGTGTCAGCACAGAAAAGGTTATTAGACTGGGAGGACACTAGTAAAATGGCCTGGGGAATATTATTGATGTTTGGCGGTGGTATTGCATTGGCCAAGGCATTAGAAGATGCCAATCTGTTACAACAACTCGGTACTTATATAGCTTCATTCTCTTCGAGTAATTTGTTGTTGATGATTTTAGTAGTGACCACACTATCCGTTTTTTTAAGCGAAGTAATGAGTAATGTGGCGCAAGTGATTGTGCTGGCTCCAGTAATTTCTTCTGTTGCCATTGCATTGAATATGGATCCTTTGTCGTTGGGTATACCCATGACATTGGGTGCAAGTGTAGCCAGTATGTTGCCCATGGGTACACCACCCAATGCCATCGTATTTGCCAGTGGTCATGTTAAAATAAAAGACATGATAAAAACAGGATTTGTTTTAAATATTATTTGCATCATCATCATTACGCTGTTCTGTTGGTTGCTTCAACCTTATTTAATTCGTTTGCATTAATAGTAAAACAAACCAAACTATAAAACCTATTTGTTTTTCTTTTTGTTGGGTTTCATACTATGTTGAAATAACCAACTCATAAAAGTTGGTTCTGCAAATGCATTGTCCCAACTATTGTGATTTACACCTTTGTATTCAATATACTCAACGGGTACTTTTAGCTCTTTTAAACGTGCCACCATTTTTCTAGATAAGTCTACGTTCACAACAACATCTGCATCTCCATGAAATACACGGAAAGCAGTATTCTTAATGCTATTGTTATATAAAGAATCGTTACCGCCACCGCAAATTGGTGCGGCAGCTGCATAAAAATTAGGATTGCGATAAACAGATTCAAAAGTACCCATGCCACCCATAGATAAACCGGTAATATAAATACGAGATGGGTCTACCGATTCTTCATTAGCCAATTGTTTAGCCAAGGCGTTGGCAGCTGCCTGCGGCCAGCTTGGAATACTGTCATAATTGAATCGAAACTGTACTGGGCTCTTTGTACGATCTATTGAAGACGTTGCCCAAAAGGAATTGGAGGGACATTGTGGAAATACAACTATTGCCGGGTATTCTGTTCTATTCTCCCGACTCAAAAACATTTTTGCTCCATGTGTCAATTGTTTCTCATTATCGTTACCCCGCTCGCCCGCACCATGTAATACCATGATCAACGGATATTTTTTACTGCGATCGTAATTTTCGGGGTATAAAATTCTGTAGGGTAAATTTTTATCCGGTGCAAATGCAAACGATTTTTTTTCAAAAGGTTTTAGTGCAGGATTGTAAGTGCTTTTAGACATCCAGTTGTTCATTTCCAACCAATCTGTAAATCGCTCAATCCAAGTATTGGTGGGTTTTTGCGCACTCATACCAAATCCATGTCCACCTTTTGCATACAAATGCAGTTCGGCTTGCTGCTTATTTGCCAACCACTGACTGTACAAGTCTACACTATGACTGGCTAAATCGAGGTTGTCGTCTGTGGCAGCTAAAATAAAAGCTGGAGGTGCTTTTGTATCCAGTTTGCCTTGCAATGCTTTAGGAAAAAATGCATAAACAGGGGCTATAAAATTGGGCTTATTGGCTTCAGAGTAACCGTAAGCTGTTCCTGCAGTTACCGTTCCCCCAGCAGAAAAACCCATGATGCCAACTCGGTTAGGATCCAATTTCATTTCATCGGCATGTTCACGAACATAAGCAATAGCGTTTCTTCCATCTTCAATAGCCAACGGAATTAGCTCCATATTTTGTTGGTTAAATTTCTCAGTTCCCCAAATGGCATTCATTTCAGTAACTGGGTCAGTGGTATTACTTTTTATTAAACGATATTTTAATACAAAACAAGTAACTCCTTTTTTAACCAACCATTTGGCCACTTCGTATCCTTCGTTGTCGATAGACAAAGCCCGGAAAGCACCACCAGGGGCTATTATTATAGAAGTGCCATTGGCTTTTCCTTCTTCTGGTTTAAAAACGGTTAGGGTTGGCTTGGCCACATTGTAAACGATTCTTAGACCCCAATCGTTTTTGGTGTTTTCAGCCTCATCCCAATTCCAATTTTCTGATCCCTTTATGGGACTTTTGTATAATGGAATTACCTGATTTTGGCCAAAACTGTTAGAAGTAAAGCCAATTAAGATTGTTAAAAAAAGCAGGATTTTGGTCATTTTATTGAAGTTTTTAGAGAAAAAAGATCGGTTTTGTTTATCAATTGAGCCTTTTTGGCTGTTTTTTTAGTAAATTTCTATTAAATCAGTTGGTTATTAATATTGTTTTACTGTTAACTTATTGTAATTTAATATCTTTGCAAATGTTTCAGCCTGAATAAACAATAAAATTCAGCAGATTTTTTTGCTACCGAAACCTGCGTTTCAGTTCAAAATTGTCAAAATTGTATAAAGAATGATTCAAGAGAGTTTACTGGAAAAAATTAGAAGTTTTACTACCCCCGACGAATTAAAAAGCGCAGGTATTTATCCTTATTTCCGTGCAATTGAAAAAAACAATGACACTGAAGTAATGATTGGTGGAAACAAGGTATTGATGTTTGGGTCCAATAGTTATATGGGGCTTACCAACCATCCTGAAGTATTAAAAGCAGCCAAAGATGCAATTGACCAATATGGAAGCAGTTGCTCTGGTTCTCGTTTTTTAAATGGTACTTCTAACTTACATGTAGAATTAGAAAATGCACTTGCAGAGCATATTGGTAAAGAAGCGGCCCTCACTTTTACCACCGGATTCCAAACTAATTTAGGTGCTGTTTCTGCCATTACGGGTAGAACAGGTGTGATTATATTGGATGAATTAGATCATGCATCTATTATTGAAGGAGCTCGATTGTCTTTTTCTAAAATTTTGAAATACGCCCACAACGATATGCAGGACCTTGAGCAAAAACTCAGTACGGTTCCATTGGATACCATTAAAATGATTGTGGTAGACGGTATATTTAGTATGGAAGGTGATATCTGTAAATTGCCTGAAATTGTTGCACTTGCTAAGAAATATCAATCATTGGTAATGGTTGATGACGCACACTCTTTAGGTGTGTTGGGTAAGTTGGGTAAGGGAACGGCAGATCATTTTGGATTAACCAATGAAGTTGATTTAATTGTTGGAACTTTTAGTAAGTCATTGGCTTCATTAGGCGGCTATGTTGCTGGAAGCAAAGAAATGATCAACTTCTTAAAGCATACTGCACGTCCAATGATTTTTAGTGCAAGTACGCCTCCATCAGCAACTGCTTCTGCATTAGCTGCTTTAAGAATTATTCAGCGCGAACCTGAAAGACTAGAAGCACTATGGAAGAACACGGCTTATATGGTGAACGCTTTACAAGAACTAGGTTTTGAAATGGGTGCTTCAGAAACCCCCATCATTCCAATATATATAAGAGATAATTTCCTCACTTTTAAATTTACTCAACGCCTTTTCGAAGAAGGTATTTTTGTAAACCCAGTGGTTTCCCCTGCGGTTAAAAGTGATTCATCGCTTATTAGAATGTCTATCATGGCCACACATACGAAAGAGCAATTAGATACTGCATTAGAAAAATTGCAGTTGGTTGCCAATGAGCTGAATATAGCTAGACACGTATCTGTAGCATAATACCGCTTCCATTATGGATATTACCATTCAAGAAGTAACTGGTAAAAAGCAGATGAATGCTTTTCTAGACTTTCCGTATGCGTTGTATAAAAACAACCCCTACAATATTCCCAAGCTTAGATTTGATGAGGCGGCTACGCTCAACCCAAAAAAAAATCCAGCTTTTGATTTTTGTGAAGCCCGCTATTGGTTGGCTTTTCAAAATGGAAAAGTAGTTGGAAGAGTGGCTGCCATTTACAACAAGAAATATGTGGAGCGTTGGAAAAATAATTATTTGCGTTTTGGATGGATTGATTTTATAGAAGACTTCCAAGTGGCCAAAGCATTAATAGATCAAGTAGAAAATTGGGCAAAAGAATTAGGTTGCACTGCTGTTCATGGTCCTTTGGGTTTTACCGATTTAGATTATGAAGGCATGTTGGTAGAGGGTTTTGAGGAGCGAGGTACGATGGCTACTATTTACAATTATCCTTACTATCCAATATTCATGGAACAGTTGGGTTACGGTAAAGCGGTTGATTGGCTTGAGTATCGCATAAATGTTCCAAAAGAGTTACCAGAAAATATTTTAAAAATTGCCAATCTGGTAGAGCGCAGATTTAAGTTGCATGTAGTTCCTATGAAATCTACCAAAGATTTAAAGCCTTATGCAAAAGAGGTTTTTCAATTGGTAAACGAAACGTATGCAGAACTATATGGAGTGGTAGAATTATCGCAACGTCAAATTGACTACTACGTAAAAATGTATTTCTCTATGATTAGGGTAGATTTTATTACCCTGATTGCCAATGAGCAAAATAAATTAGTAGGATTTGGTATTTCAATGCCCTCGTTATCTAAAGCTTTACAAAAAGCAAATGGGTCTTTATTCCCTTTTGGCTTTATTCATTTGCTAACAGCCCTTAAGAAAAATGATGAAGTAGATTTATTATTAATTGGAATAGATAAAAGTCTTCAGGGCAAAGGAGTAAACGCAATTGTTTTAAGAGAGTTTAATAAAAACTATGCAAAAGCAGGAATAGTGTTTGCAGAGAGCAATCCTGAGCTTGAAGAAAATACCAAAGTGCAAAGTACTTGGCAGCATTTTGATGCAAGACAACATAAGCGCAGACGTTGTTTTATTAAGCAACTATAACCAGCATTTCAATGAAAAACATACTGATAACAGGTGCCAGCGGATTCATTGGTAGCTTTTTAGTGGAAGAAGCTTTAAAAAGAGGATACCGAACATTTGCTGGAATAAGGTCATCAAGTAGCAAAGGATATTTAAATCATCCTGATTTGCATTTGTTTGAAATGGATTTTTCGAATCAAGAAAAATTACAAAATCAAATCAAAAAAAATGCAGAAGCATTTGGCCCATTTGATGTAGTGGTGCATGCTGCAGGACTCACTAAGAGCAGGGTTTTAGAAGAATATTATACGGTCAACTTGCACAATACCGAAAGACTAGTTGATGCATTGATTCAGTTGGAAATGGTTCCTGAACGCTTTGTTTTTTTAAGCAGTCTTGCTTCTTATGGTCCTGGCCAAGGCAAAACACCTGTTGCAGAATCCAATATTCAAGCACCTATTACGGCATATGGAAAAAGTAAATTGGCTGCAGAACAAATGTTGGCAACCAAGAATCAATTCCCATTTGTTATTGTTCACCCAACAACCGTATATGGTCCAAGAGAAAAAGACTTATTGGTCTTAATTCAGTCTTTAAACAAACACTTAGAGTTGTACATTGGTAATACCGAACAGCAACTCAGCTTTATTCATGTGGCTGATGTTTGTAAAGCAGTTTTTTTAAGTATTGATCAACCTATTGTTGCTCAAAATATTCTTTTAAGTGATACGGATAATTATACGGCAAAAGAGTTTAACAATATGGTTAAAGCAGTACTAGGTAAAAAGACAATTCCCATTGTAGTACCGGTTCCAATTGCAAAAGCAGCGGCTCATGTGAGTGAGTGGGTGGGTAATTTAAGGGGAGTAACGCCTGTTCTTAACAAAGAGCGGTTGAAAGAGTTTCAGGCACCCAACTGGGGGGTAGATGCAACTGTACTAAAGCAATTGGGTTTTACACCAGATTATCCTTTACAAAAAGGGCTGGAACATACCATTGAATGGTATCAAAAACATGGATGGTTAAAGCCATGATAAAATTTTATTAAAAGAATCTCACTTTACAACTTATAGTTGTTTTACCCTAATTTTACGCGTACAACCATTGGTTGTAAACTATGCGTAAGCCAACCCAGTTACATACTATTCTTAACAAGCTGAATGCTGCATTTTTTGTATTGGCATTGGTATGGCTTACAGTAAGCACGCCATTTATTATGGCAAATCAATTTAATCAAGACCATTTAACCAATATAGAATCACCAATTGACAACGGTGGTGAAGAAGAAACGGCCAATCCTTTAAATAATAGCTCCGAAGAGAAGCCGCACAATTGCAACAGTTTATTAGAAGAATATTTGCACCATACTTCTTCTTTAATAACCATCAGTTATACCACTGTTTCTCACTGTATTGGTTTACACGCAGATAGCTATCATGCATACCATGGTGAACTCTTAGTGCCCCCTCCAAACCGAGCGTAGTTTAACGCCACAGTTTTAATTTACTCTTTTTGTTGAACAAGTTGTTAATGCCACTCTTGAGCATTAATCAGAATAATTTAATTATGAGAAAACACTCTAAAGAATACTTAGAAACCTTAACTCCCGCTAAAGCGTATGAATTATTAGTAGAAGGGAACAATCGATTTGTAAATAATTTAAGTAAAGACCACGATCATTTAGAAATGATTAATGAAACCCGTGAAGGTCAATTTCCATTTGGGGTTGTATTGAGTTGTATGGATTCAAGAACTTCTGTTGAATTAATTTTTGATCAAGGTTTAGGAGATTTATTCAGTATCCGCGTAGCAGGAAATATTGTAAACGACAGTATTTTAGGCAGCCTGGAATATGCAGTCAAATATGTGGGTTCAAAAGTATTAGTAGTATTAGGGCATACCGCCTGTGGCGCCATTAAAAGTGCCCAAGCAGATGTAAAAGATGGTCATATCACTGGATTGCTCAGTGCCATTAAACCTGCTATAAGTAAAGCCATGTTGAAAAGTAAAGACCAACATTGTTTTAAAGACAATGTAGCTTATGCCAATGTAGAGAATAGCATGGAAGAAATATTACATAGAAGCGAAATTATTAAAGACTATTTTTCTAGGGGTGAAATTGGAATTGTAGGGGCTATGTATAATGTAGAAACAGGGGAAGTAGACTTCTTTAAAAACCTAACTACCCAGCCAGTTCAAAAGAAACAATTAACAGAAGCAGTATAAGATTATGAAACTTTCTACTAAGTATTTTAAGGCAGACATGCTTGCAGGAATGGTGGTGTTTTTAGTAGCATTACCCCTTTGTTTAGGAATTGCAGTAGCCAGTGGAGCACCTCCATTTGCTGGAATTATCTCTGGTGTAATTGGAGGTATTGCAGTTGGTTATATGAGTAATTCAAATGTAAGTGTATCGGGTCCTGCAGCAGGACTAATTGCCATTATTTTAGTAGCAATAACCGAAATGGGTTATCAAACCTTTTTGTCTGCAGTAGTAATTGCAGGCGCCATTCAATTGGCGTTAGGCTTAGCTAAAGCAGGAGGAATCTCTAGTTACTTCCCTACCAGTGTAATAGAAGGTATGTTGGTAGCTATTGGTATTATTATCATCAAGAAAGAGATTCCACATGCAATCGGATATGATTTAGATCATCAAGGAGATTACTTTTATTATAATATATTAGATGACAAGAGCTACTTTTCTGATTTAATTCATTCCTTCAATTTTGCACATGCCGGTTCAATCATTATAGCAATTGTGTCTATTGCAATAATTGTTGCATTCAATAAAGTGCCTGCGCTTAAAAAGTTAAAAGCGGTACCAGGTGCATTGGTAGCTGTGGTAGCAGGAATTTTATTGAATGAATTATTTTCAATGGCTTGGAATGATATCACTATTAAAGACGAACACTTAGTATTACTTCCAGTAGCTACTTCTTTTAGTGAATTCACTAGTCAGTTTACTGCACCAAGTTTACAAGGATTTATAAATGTGAAAGCTTGGACAGTTGGTGTAACCATTGCCATTGTGGCTAGTATTGAAACGCTGCTATGCTTAGAAGCGGGTGATAAAATGGATCCAATGAAAAGATTTTCAAGCGCAAACAAAGAATTAACTGCACAGGGTATTGGTAATATGCTATCCGGATTTTTAGGTGGAATACCAATGACTTCTGTAATAGTAAGAACATCGGCCAACTTAAATGCAGGGGCAAAAACCAAGTTGGCAGCTATTGCACATGGGGTCTTTTTGTTAGTTGCTGTATTGGTCATACCTGGTCTTTTAAATAAAATACCCATGGCCAGCTTGGCAGCAATTTTAATTATGATTGGGTTAAAGCTAGCGAGTATAAAGACCTTTAAGCATATGTGGCACAATGGTGCCCAGCAATTTATTCCTTTTATGGTAACTGTAATTGCAGTGGTATTTACCGATTTATTAAAAGGAGTGGGTGTTGGTTTAGTGGTAAGTATTTATTTTATTTTAAAAGGAAATATGAAATTGGCTTATTTCTTTAGAAAAGAAAAGCATCATACAGGAGAAACCATTCATATTGAATTGGCACAAGAAGTTTCCTTTTTAAATAAAGCAGCAATAAAACAAACATTGGCTCATTTACCAGAAAATTGCACCGTTATTATTGATGCAGCCCATACGGTTTACATAGATTACGATGTACTAGAAATGATTAAAGACTTTATGAATTTTGGATCAAAAGATAAAAATATATCAGTGGTATTGAAAGAGTTTAAAGAAGAATACAAGATGCAAGAATATGCGAGTAATCATGTAACCAACTAAATCCATTCATAACCAAATCCGGGTTGTTGATTAATCATCATCAACCCGTTTTTTATTTCAAAACCACCTTTAACCAAATCTTCCGCTAAATCAAAACTTCCATCTAAATCAAGGTACTTTGTATGCGGACAACTATATGCAACATGCAAAGCAGCAGTAATACTAATAATGCTTTCATCGTTGCAGCCCCAAAATAATTGTATACCAGCTGGCTTAGCTATTCCTGCAATTTCTCTAGCACCCAATATACCTCCACACTTCATGAGTTTTATATTATAAATACCAAATGGATGGTTAACAGTGGCTAAATCTAAAGCTGCTTTAGCATGATGAAGCGATTCGTCTGCAGCTAATTTTTTTCTTTTAGATTGATCTAGCAACAACAAATCGGTTTCTTTACCAACAGTCAGCGGCTGTTCAATTAATTCAAGACCGGTGTGTTCGGTTGCATTAATAAACCGCGTTAGTTTGCTTAAAGTGTAGCCTTGGTTAGCGTCTACTCTTATGCTGATTTGCTTGCCATATTTTTCGTTTAACAATAATATTCTTTCAATATCTTCTTCTACATCTAAACCCGTTTTAATTTTAAAAATGCTGAAGCCCTGAGAAAAATATTCTGCAGCTTCTGCCATTGTTTCTGCCCTATTTTTAATTCCAATAGTTACTGAGGTTTTGAGTGGTCCTGATTGTATTCCATAAAATTCTGCAATAGATATATCTGCCCATTTTCCGAAAGCATCATGTAAAGCAATATCTAAAGATGCTTGTGTTCCTGGTAAATGGTGAAAATGTTTTTGAACTTCTGCTATTATTTTTTGAAAGCATCTTATATCTCGGCCCACTAATTGTTGAACAAAATCAGATTCAAGATTAGCCAATGTTTGGATAGGGCTTTCTCCAACAACATCTTCAGCGGGACTGGCCGAACCAATTCCAATAACTCCATTGGCCAATTGTATTTCTGTAAATACAATAGAAACATCGGAGTACGTATTGTATGCAATAGTATAGGGCTTTTTTAAAGCCATATGTTTGATGAATGAACGAATAGCAACAATTTTCATACTCAAAATTTTTATTGCAATAATGATTTTAATACAGGAATCAATGGGGCTACTCCTTTTTGAATGGGCAGTAAAACAGGAATATTTAATGACGATTCCATAGAAGCTTGAATGGTAATTGCTTCTTCATTACTGCACCCTTCAGTGTTCATGGCTAAAGCAATTACTTTGGAGCCAAACTGTTCAATGATGGCTATCTCCGATTCAACACTGGGTATTTTACCCCAATGTGGTTCGTTATCAAAATAAATTCTCTTTGGCGCAAAAAGTAGTACTACATTTTTTGCGTTTCCGGAAATCAATAGCTCTAATCCACAAGGCCCACTTGGGTTTCTTAATGCCGACTGACCTTCTAAAAAAATGATATCGGGCTCCACTTCTTTATTACAACTAAGTATAGCGTTTTCTAATTCTCCTGAAACGAAATCGTTTAGGGTAGAATCAAATACAAATCCATATTTACTCCCTTGTAACCAACCTGTTTGTCCTGTATAAATCATTTCTGCTTTAATGTTTTCTTTAGCGCAAGCCTGCATCAACATTCTAGCAGTTGTTCTTTTGCCCATTGCACAGTCCATCCCAATTACTGCCACAATAGGTGTTTTGATGTTGAAAATATTACCTGTAAAAAAATGTAGGTCTTCTCTTTTTTTAGGCTTTCTTATATCTGTTAGTGTGCTATTATTTTCTCTTGCTAATGCAACTAAATCTACATGATCATTCAAATAATCGTGTAAGCCATTTACAATGGAAAGTCCTTTTTTAATGGCTTCTTTAATGATGACCAACATTTCTGCTGGTAATGTTCCTCCTACAGTTGCAACCCCAATAATTAATATTTCTGCATCTTGAATTGCAGATATTGCATTATTTAAATCTGCAAAAACAGGAATATTCCTGTATATGCCATCTAGTAATTCACCCGCATCTTTATTGGCTGTAAGGGCATTGTCAATAATTCCGACAATTAAAAATCGTTCAGAACCTCTTACCAAACCATGTGCCGTTTTTGCATCCGAAGTTTGGTATAATCCATTCGTTAAAACCAATGCTTTTTTCATCTTCTTTACTAATTGCGTTTAATTAAAGTTCCCGATAATTCACCAGTAGCTTGTTGTTGTTGATATACTATTTTTCCATTTACCCATACACAATTAATGCCAGTAGACAATGCTTTACCATTTTTGATTGTTGCATAGTCGTTAACTGTAGATGGATCAAATAGCACTAAATCGGCAAAATAACCCGTTGCTATTTTTCCTCTTTTTTCTAAGCCTAGATGTTGAGCTGTTAATTGGGTCATTTTATGTATTGCTTGGCTTAACGAGAGTTTATTTTGCTCTCGAACATATTTGCCAAGCACTCTCGTAAAAGCACCATATCCTCTAGGATGCCCACCTGCAGCTCCGTCTGAACAAATATTTGCATGAGTCCATTGAATAAATTCGGCAACATCCTCATCTTTCATAGACTTGCCAGCTAATGCTTCAATACTACCAGCATTAGGGTTTGCATTTTTATAATCTGCTGCGAGTTGAATTAAACGCATTAGTGCTACTGCCTCTGTTTCGTTTCTTTCTTTAGCAATAGCAGTAATTGTTTTGCCTGCATAAGAAGGATAAGGAGCAAATCTTACTAATACCGATTCTTTGGGGTCAAATAATTTGTTTACTGCGAGTTCTGCACTGCTTAAGTTGGTAAATGCTTTGTCTGGAAATAACACACGCAATGTTGAATTCCAAAAATTATAAGGATAAACATCTGCAGTAATATCTACTCCTTGTTTGCGTGCTAGTTCTAATTTTTTAATAATTAATCCTGCTTTGCCCCAATCATCTTTATTGGCAATTTTAATATGAGACAATTTAACAGGCATACCCGTTATTTTACCAATATCTATAATTTCGTCAATGGCCTCATTTAGCTGAATGTCTTCACTTCTAATATGGCTTATATATCTGCCCTTATATTTTGCAGTTAGTTGGGCCAATGCAACCACTTCTTCTTTGCTGCTATAAAATGCAGATTCATATTCAAGTCCAGTAGATAAGCCTAAAGAGCCCTTTTCCAAATCGGCGGCTAAATACTTTTTCATTTGATCAATTTCTTCCAAAGTCGATTTTCTGAAAACATCATTTTCGCCCATTATTTTTTCACGAATAGAACTATGCCCTGTATAGCTAGCTACATTTACTGCAATATTGTTTTGTTGAAAAAATGCATTTAGACTATCCATTGGATAACTGTCTCCATCTTGTCCTATGATTATTGTGGTAATCCCTTGGTTGGTCATAGCCACTCCGGTTGGCTCTTTTTTTAGGCTACCAAAATGATGACTATGAGAATCTATAAAGCCAGGGCTTAAATACTGCTCTTTTCCATCAATAACTATTTCACCTGCTAAAGGTTTTAAATTTCCAATTGCCACAATGTGGTTTCCGTTTATTCTTACGGCCCCCTTTATAGGATTACTTCCTGTTCCATCTACAATCCAAACATTTTGAATGATGGTATTGCGGTATTGTTTTGCTTGGCTTTGTAATTGACTTTGAATAAGCGTTAAAAGCAGCACCGCAAAAAAGCTAAATTGATTTTTCATGAAATGTTAGGATAAAGTATTCTTTAAATTTATCAAACATGATTTGAATCATAAAATGCTTTTTTGATTATTTGGATATTTGCATTCAAGCGAAATGAGGAGGCAGCTGATTATATTGATGTTTTTGAGTTCACTAATGGTGCAAGTGTTTGCTGGGTTTATTTTAAAAGCAGATTACGCTATCAATAGAGCTGTGTACATTAAATCTTGTATTAACAAAAACAAACCTGTATTAAAGTGTAATGGTAAATGTCAATTAAGTAAAAAAATATTGGCTGCAGAAAAAGAACAACAAAAAGCTGCGCAAAAAGGATCTTATCAATTCAATATTTCTATTGAAATTCTTTGTAATACCGTTTTTATTCCATCAATAAATAAGCTAGAAATATCAATTAATCCAATTAAGTTTCAGTACGGCAATAAAGATGAACTAGCGGGTCATCATGAAAATATTTTTCACCCCCCTCAGCTGGCATGATAATTTTTAAGATCTAATTATTTTTTAATCAAAAAATTTTGTCATGAACATTTGTTCTTCTAAGGCATTGTTGAGCCTTCTAATCCCAACTATTGCCCTTACTCATGCTGCGGCACAGTCTTTCAGTAAAAATGCTGATACTTTTTTTAGTAAAACCCTTGCACCTGTTAGTGTTTATGCAGTAAAAGGTAAAACACCACAAAAAACTTACCAACTCAAATCTGCAGATTGGGTGCAACACGATGCATCACAAGTATTATTACAAATAGCAGGCTTTAATGCAATTCGGAAAAGTGGAAACTTTGGATTTGACCCTGTTTTTAGAGGATTTAAGTGGGAGCAAATCAATTTGATAACCGATGGTGCAATGGGTGCGCATCAAGCTTGTCCAAACAGAATGGATCCACCGAGTAGTCAGATAATGATTAATCAAATTAAAGAAATAGAACTATACAAGGGCCCCCACAATTTTAGGTATGGTCCTTCTACTGGAGCAATTATTAATTTTAAAATGAGTGATCCTGTTTTTTCAGAAAAGCCAATATGGAATGGAAGAGTAGGTGGTGGCTATGAAACCAATGGTAGTATTAGAAGAACAGAAGCGTATTTTAATAGAAGTAGTAAGCGTTGGCAAACTGCATTGGCATTCTCTTATTCTGCAGGGGATGATTATAAAGATGGAAAAGATAGTATTATGCCGGCTGTATTTAATAGAACAGCGATCAATTTCACTACTGCTTATTTAGTAAAACCAGGGGCGGTTGCTTCAATTAATATTACCCGAAATTTTACTCGTAATACCAGTTTTCCAACACTAATGATGGATTTGCTGAGCGATGATACTTGGATGATTCAAGCAAAGTTTCAGGTAGCGGCCAAAAATAAATGGTATAGCCAATGGAACACACAAGTGTATACTTCGTTGGTAGATCATCAGATGGGAAATGGGCTTAGACCGAGTTCTGCTACTATGTTGTCTCATGTGTTTGCTAATACGGAAACCACAGGAGGAAGAACTGAATTGGTTTTTAGAAAAACCAATACTGTTTTATATGTAGGAGCCGATTTAAAATACGAATATGCAAATGGCACTAGGTCAAGAAAAATGATGACAGGTATGATGGCTGGCAAAGTGTTTTATGATACTTTATGGCAACAGGGCTCTATTTTAAGAACCAGTGCTTTTGCTCATCTAGAAAAAAAATTAGGACAGTTTCAATTGACTACATCTGGAAGAGTAGACTTGGTTCATTCTAAACCTAATCAACCTGCAGCTAAAACTATCGCCAACAATGTATTGTTAGCCGCTAATGATTTTAATACCAGTTTTAGTGCTGGAATAAGCAGAAATTTTGGAAAGCATTTTCAATTGGCATTTTGGTTGGGTCATGGAGTTAGAAGTGCAAGTATTACCGAAAAATTTATTAATTATTTGCCTGTAGGATTAGATGCGTATGAAGTAGTAGGGAACGCCCAATTGAAGCCTGAAGCCAATACCCAATTTGATTTATTGTTGAGATATCAAACGGTGAAATCACTGTTTCAAGTAAATTTTTATAGTGCAAGGATTAGTCAGTTTATTACAACAGTGGTTGACCCTAACTTAAAACCTGTTATTGCAACTGCTCCAGGCGTGCGTAAATACATCAATGTAGCAGATGCGGCTATGCTGGGATTCGAGTTGAATTATGCGCAACAAATTGGCGCATTTTTAAACCAAGAAATGAGCTTTGCCTATGTACATGGTCAAAATAAAGAATTGCACGAACCATTACCAGAAATCAATCCGTTTGAATTGAAGTATAAATTAGCGGCTCGTTTAATGAATTCAAAACTACAGCCCTATATGAACCTTAGGTATAGCTTTGCTCAAAACCGCATTTCTACTTCGTTTAATGAGAAAGCAACAGGAGATTTTACTGTTATAGATTTAGGCTTGAAAGTGATGACCACAAAAAATTTACAGCTTACTGCTGCAGTAAATAATTTGTTTAATATTTCTTATAGAGAACATTTAAGCAGATTTATAACCCCCATATTGCCACTGAATGCAACGGGAAGAAATTGGGTATTGATGATTTCGTACCAGTTCTAGGGGACGGGTCTTTAAGCTTATTTTATAGTGCTGTTTCATTAAACAGCACTATATTTATGACCCAATTCACTGATGAATGCCCGAATCTAATTTTGAGCGAATACCATCTACACCTCCTGTAATACTGCCACTCCCTCCTGGTACTAAACGGTTACAATGGTCTGTAATGATTCCAGTTTATAACTCTATTCATTATTTAGAGCAAACCTTAAAATCAGTATTATCTCAAGATTTTGGAGAAGACCGAATGCAAATAGAAGTGGTGGACGATATCAGCAATGATGGGGATGTAGCTGCATTAGTAGAAAGAGTTGGTAAAGGAAGGGTAAAGTATTTTTTACAACCAGTGAATGTGGGCAATGTTAGAAACTTTGAAACCTGCATTAATAGAGCAGTTGGAGAATACATTCATATTTTACACGGAGACGATTATGTAGAGCAAGGGTTTTATAAAGCCATCACTCAATTATTTATTGATTTTCCTGAAGCAGGCGCCGCTTGTACAGATTGGCGTGTAGTGGATGATGCTGGTATGCCGGTTTGGACCAATGCTCCTGTTGGAGATGAACGAGGAATATTAAAGGATTGGCACCAACGAATTGCAATCAGACAATATCTAGAACCGCCAGCAAAAGTGGTAAAAAGAAGTACCTACGAAGACTTGGGCTCTTTTTATATGGTTAATTGTTCAGAGGATTGGTTAATGTGGAATAGAATTGCCGCCAAATATCCAGTGGCTTATCATCCAGAAGTATTGGCTAAATACCGTAATCACGATCAAAATACAACGGCAGTCTCCTTTAAGAATAGAAAGAATTTTTTAGACATCGAAAAAACGATGTTATACAATATTGCCCATTTGCCCGAAAATTTAAGGGCAGCTGCTGAAAAAGCATCCCGTAAAAACTTCGCTTTTTATTTTGCTAATTTAGCCCATAGACAATGGCATGCCAATCATGATAAAGAAGAAGCATTGATTGTAGCTAAAGACGCATTGAAGTTTCAAGTAAATGCTTACTCATTAAAACTCTATCTTAAACTCTTGCTTAAATTGGCAACAGGATACAAGGGGAAATCCAAATAAGTTCTAACCATTTTATTTTAGTTTTGCCACAAATTTCAAGAATGGCAAAAGCGTTTCTTTTCGATTTAAATGGCACTATTGTAGATGATATGGCATACCATAAAAAAGTATGGTATAATGTATTGGTAAATGAATTGGGGGCCAAAATGAGTTTTGAAGAAGTTGCTGCAGAAATGTATGGTAAAAACTCAGAGTTACTAGATCGGGTATTTGGTAAAGGCGCATTTACTCCTGAACAAGTAAGTGAAATTGAAATGGCTAAGGAGAAAAAATACCAGGAAATATACCGACCATTCATGAAACCCCTAGATGGTTTAATGGAATTTCTAGCTGCTGCGAATGCTGCGGGAATTCATATGGGTATTGGTTCTGCAGCTATTCCTTTTAATATTGATTTTGTTTTAGATGAATTAAATATCCGCCATTATTTTTCTACGGTAGTGAGTGCATTTGATGTGCCAGTGAGTAAGCCAGACCCAGCTGTTTTTTTACAAGGGGCTGCAAATTTAGGAGTAGACCCTGCCAACTGTATTGTTTTTGAAGACGCCCCCAAAGGAGTAGAAGCAGCCGCAAATGCAGGTATGAAAGCAGTAGCCATTACTACTATGCATACCCCAGATGAATTTAAACAATACAATAATATTATTGCGTTTACTAAAGACTACGGAACCCTTTCTCACCTATTGAAATAAGTTATACAAGATATTGGTATAATAATTTGGACTAGCCCATTTGTTTTGGTTAAATTGTTTTCCAAAATCAGTAATAATGGCCATACCCAATTGGATAGGTGTTTATCCTGCACTGCTAACTCCTTTTAATTCCGACGAAACTATTGATGAAAAATTATTTTTAAAAAACCTACAAGCACAAATTGACGCGGGTGTTCAAGGAGTGATTATAGGAGGCTCATTAGGCGAAGCAAGTACTTTGTTGAATGAAGAAAAAATCATGCTTTTAAAAAGGGCCAAATTAATTGCGCCCATGAGTTTTCCTATTATTTTAAATATTGCAGAGTCTACTACTAAAGCGGCAGTAGCCTTTGTAAAAGAAGCAGAAACAGCGGGTGCAGATGGGTTTATGTTGTTGCCCCCTATGCGTTATAAGTCGGATGATAACGAAACTGTTCAATATTTTAAAGCAGTAGCTGCTGCCACTTCTTTATCCATTATGATTTACAATAATCCAGTGGATTATAAGATAGAAGTAACATTAGATATGTTTGAACAATTGAAGGAGCACTCCAATATTCAAGCAGTAAAAGAATCTACCAGAGATGTTTCTAATGTAACCAGAATGAAGAATCGTTTTGGAGATCGATTTAAAATTCTTTGCGGAGTAGATACGCTGGCTTATGAAGAACTCTGTTTGGGTGCAGATGGATGGATTGCTGGTTTGGTAGATGCTTTCCCTGAAGAAACAGTTGCGATTTATAAATTAACCAAAGCAGGAAAGTTAGCAGAAGCATTAAGCATTTATCGTTGGTTCTTGCCCGTATTAGAATTAGATATTCATCCTAAATTGGTGCAATATATTAAATTGGCTGCAACCCATACTGGTATTGGATCTCCGCATGTAAGAGCGCCCCGACTTCCACTAGCAGGAGAAGAGTTAAATAAGGTAAATAATATCATTACCACCGCTTTGGCTAAACGACCTATTTTACCAGACTATCGATCTTTATAAAATATTATGGCTACTAGTTTACAATCATTTAGCACATTAAAAGGAGCGTTTATTCCTACGAGTTATCCTATTTCTTCCACTGCAGAAGTAGAACAAGTACTGCATGATGCAGCAACGGCTTCAATCCCCTTCAGTAAAAAAACTTTTATTGAAAGAGCGGAATTTTTAGAAGCCATTGCAGAAGAAATCATGGAGTTGGGAGATCTATTATTAGAAAAAACCCATGAAGAAACGGCATTACCTATTGCAAGACTAACTGGAGAAAGAGGAAGAACTTGTACTCAATTAAAACTCTATGCAGACCTCTTGAGAAATGGTGCATGGTGTGATGCAGTGATAGATACAGCCATGCCCAACCGCCAACCCTTGCCCCGTGCCGATTTAAGAAGAATCTTACAACCCATTGGGCCGGTATTGGTTTTTGGGGCCAGCAATTTTCCTTATGCTTATTCAACAGCAGGCGGTGATACGGCTTCTGCTTTGGCAGCAGGATGTCCTGTCATTGTTAAAGCACATGAGTCGCATTTAGGTACCAGCGAATTGGTTGCAAAAGCAGTTTTGCGCGCAGCTGAAAAAACAGGAATGCCTAAGGGTGTATTTGCAAGCTTAGTAGGAACAGGTCCCATTTTGGGTCAACAATTAGCAGCCGATGAAAGAATACAAGCCATTGGTTTTACAGGATCATATAAAGCAGGTATGGCATTGTACACCACTGCAACACAAAAAAGAAAAACACCTATTCCGGTATATGCAGAAATGAGTAGCATCAATCCGGTTATATTATTACCTGAATTACTAGCTCAAAAAAATGCATCTATTGCAGCTGCATTAGCAGGTTCAATTAGTTTAGGTGTTGGGCAGTTTTGTACAAGTCCTGGATTAATATTTGCATTAGACGACAATGCAACCCATTCTTTTGCAGCTGAATTAGCCACTGCATTGGCTGCAGTTTCACCTGCTACTATGTTGAACCCGCAAATATGTAACACGTATTATGCCGATAAAAAACAATTGGCCAGAACAAATAATATTAAAATAATTTTTGAGGGATCAGAACTGTCTGAAGTTTTTCAAGCCACTCCAGCTTTAATGCAAACAACAGCTTTGCATTTTATGGCAAACCATTCTTTGCAAAAAGAAATCTTTGGGCCTTGTAGCTTATTGGTAGTATGCAAAAATGAAGCTGAATTATATGCAGCAATTGCATCCATGGAAGGACAGTTAACGGGATCAGTTTATGGATCAACCGAAGAATTAATTCAACACCAACCACTGGTTGATTCTTTGCAACAAAAAGTAGGCAGATTAATTTTTAACAATGTACCTACAGGTGTTGAAGTATGCAATGCCATTGTACATGGTGGCCCTTTCCCTGCAACAACCGATGCAAGAACCACTTCTGTAGGACCTGAAGCCATTAGAAGATTTGCAAGGCCAGTTTGTTACCAAGATTGTCCAGAAGCATTGCTACCATTGTATTTACGCAATAATAATGAAGCAGGAATACTGAGATTGGTTGATGGAGTATTAACCAATGAAGGGGTTGAATAAAATAGTTGTTTTTAAAACCTAGCTAGAATCTTATGGCGCATAAAAAATTCTTTTGTATAGACGCACATACCTGTGGCAATCCAGTAAGATTGGTTGCTGGCGGAGGCCCATTATTAGAAGGCAATTCAATGATGGAAAGGCGATTGCATTTTATGCGCGAATTCGATTGGATTCGCAAAGGGTTAATGTTTGAACCACGCGGACACGATATGATGAGTGGAAGTATATTATATCCACCTTGTGATCCGCAAAATGATATTGGTGTATTATATATAGAAACCAGTGGTTGTTTGCCCATGTGCGGACATGGAACTATTGGAACCATTACCATTGCAATTGAAGAAGGATTGGTTCAACCGAAACAGCCAGGTAAACTTAGAATAGAAACACCAGCAGGCTTGGTATTGATTGAATATAAACAAGAAGGTAAAAAAGTAGTTTCCGTAAAACTAACCAATGTGCCTGCCTTTTTGTATGCAACTGATTTAGCAGTTGAATGCAGTGGGCTAGGCACCATTAAAGTAGATGTGGCTTATGGTGGAAACTTTTATGCCATAGTAGATCCACAAGAAAATTTTGCCGGATTGGAGCATTTTACCGCAGACCAATTAATTAGTTTTAGCAGGGAGTGTAGAACTTATTTAAACAAGCATTACTCATTTGTACATCCGGCAAACGAACATATCAAAGGCTTAAGTCATTTATTGTGGACAGGTAAAACAATTAGCGAAAAAGCTACTGCAAGAAATGCCGTTTTTTATGGTGACAAAGCCATTGATCGTTCTCCTTGTGGTACAGGAACATCCGCAAGGATGGCACAATGGTATGCGAAGGGTTTATTAAAGCAAGGAGAAGTGTTTGTGCATGAAAGTATAATTGGATCTATATTTAACGGTACTATTGAAGCAGTAACAACAGTGAATGAGCAGCCAGCCATTATTCCAGGAATAGAAGGATGGGCAAGGGTAACCGGATACAATACCATTATTATAGATGATGATGATCCTTATGCACATGGATTTCAAGTAATTTAAAGGCACCACTTAATTATATAAAAAGAGATAAAGTTTAAAATAAACCGATGAAAAAATATTTATTAGCACTAAGTTTTTCAGCAGCAATAGTAGCAACGCCAGCAATTGTAGATGCACAGGTTTCTGCCAATGAATGGATTCCCTGTCAGGAAATGCCTGCATTAATTCAACGATTTAATGCAGATAGCAGGGTATTGAATAGATATTATAGCCCAGCATTGAATAATAGCAGAGGCGGTTTTGGTGCAGACTGGAGTATTGGATCACCCGAAAAAAATACCCGTTTACAAAAATTAGTACAAGACTACCAACAACAATTGGCAGCAGTTAATTTTAAAAACTTAAGTCAAGAGTGTAAGGCAGACTATATATTATTCAAGCGAGACCTAGCTAGTAGATTAGAGCAATTGCAATTAGATGCTGCTGCATTACAAAAAGTAGCAAGTTGGGTAGGTTTTACCGATAAAATATATGCGCTAGAACAATTACGAAGAAGAGGAACACAGCCCGATGCAAAAGCAGTTGCAAAAGAATGGAATGATATCATTGATCAAGTAAAACAATTGCAAGAAAAAATTAAGAAAACGAATTCAATAGAACCCGACCAAGTAGCAGCCGCTACTGCCGCTATTAATAATGCACGAAATACGGTGCAGAGTATTTTTGAATTTTACAATGGATATGATCCCATGTTTAGTTGGTGGGTTCCGGTAACACAAAAATCATTAGATGAAGCGTTGAATGCATACAGTACTGCATTTAAAGCAAAAGCCAATAGCACATTAACCGCTTCCGATAAAAGTGGGATTGTTGGCGTACAAGCTGGTAGAGAAAGTTTGATTAGACAATTAAAAAATGAAATGATTCCTTATACCCCAGAGGAATTAATTGAAATAGCCAATAAAGAATTTTCTTGGTGTGAAGCAGAAATGTTGAAAGCTGCCAAAGAAATGGGATTTGGAAATGATTGGAAAGCAGCGTTGGAAAAAGTAAAAAACACTTATGTACCAGAAGGCAAACAACCCGAGCTTATCTTAAAGCTTTACAATGAAAGCATTGATTTTCTAAAGAAAAATCAACTAATCACTATACCACCATTGGCCGAAGAAACTTGGGGTATGATGATGATGAGTCCTGAAAGACAGTTGGTTGCTCCATTCTTTTTAGGGGGTGCAGATATTATTATTTCATATCCCACCAATACCATGACGTATGCAGACAGAATGATGAGTATGAGGGGGAATAACCCACATTTTTCTAAAGCAGTGGTACACCATGAATTAATTGCCGGTCACAATTTGCAACAGTTTGTTAACCAACGAAACAGAACATACAGAAATTTTGGAACACCATTTTGGAGTGAAGGATGGGCATTGTATTGGGAATTGATTTTATGGGATATGCAATTTGCTAAAACACCTGAAGACCGCATAGGTATGTTGTTCTGGCATATGCATCGTTGCGCTAGAATCATCTTTTCTTTGAACTACCATACCAGTAAATGGACCCCTCAACAATGCATAGACTTTTTAGTAGACCGTGTAGGTCATGAAAGAGCCAATGCTGAAGGAGAAGTAAGAAGGTCTTTCACTGGTGCTTATCCTCCACTGTATCAATTAGCCTATTTAACCGGAGGCCGTCAGTTTTATGCATTAAAGAAAGAATTGGTAGACAGCAAAAAAATGAGCTACAAGGAATACCATGATGCAGTAATGAAAATGAATGCCATGCCAGTAGAAATGGTAAGAGCCATTTTAACCAAGCAACCATTAACGGAAGATTTTGCTACCAACTGGAGATTCTACGAGAAGCAATAGCTATACACGGTACCAGTCTGCTCTCCAATTTTGGATAGCCAACTTAATTGCTTTATTCGATAAGTTTTCTGCTGCGGCTTTTGTTGCTAAGGCAGGAAACTCTTCGTCTGAAGCAAAGCGCAAAGCAACAATTTGACTAACTGTTAATCCTGCTGGTAACAGTTTTCCTGTTAATGCAAAGTGACGCAAGTTTTCTTCTGCTCTGATGGCTCTGTCTTGTGCTTTTAAAGCAAATATGCGTACATAAGCAAAGAAGAAACAACAGATTAATGCAATCACACAAATTAATGACGCGGAATATTTGTTCTCAGGAGCAGAACCATTCAGGTTAATGAATGAACCAATTAATACTGCAAGGATTGCAAAGAAGGTAAGACCATGCCATCCAAATACCAATTGTGAGTGATTTTTAAAGTTTTGCTCTTTCATATTTATAATCGTTTAGTCCAAATATATACTATTGTTCCGTAGCATCTTCATTGCCTATTGCAATAAGGTAATTGAAGAGGTTCACTTCAGTAGCCAAGTTTAGTTTTTTTCTTAAACGATAACGACTGATTTCTACACCTCGTACCGATATATTCATCAGCTGTGCAATTTCTTTGGTAGTTAAGTTCATGCGCAAATAAGCACAGAGCTTGATTTCATTGTTACTGATATTGGGATGAATCAACTTGAGTGATACAATAAAATTACTGTGAACTTTATCGAAGTGTTTGGTAAAATACTCCCACTCTTCGTCTAGTTGTTCGTCTTCACCCAATGTTTTAATCATTTTCTTTAACTCGGTAATGGCGTATTCGTTGTCAATTTTTTTAGTGATCTGATTTAGCTCAGTCTTAATTTTAGTAAGCAGCTCTCCTTTTTTTACCAAGTGCATTGCCGAGGAAGCCAGTTCTGTATTTTTAAAATTAAGGTCTGCTTCTAGTTTTTCATTGCGCAAAGCAGCCAGTTCACCATCTGTTTTACTTAATTCTAATTCATGTATATAAACCAACTTTTTTTGTTCTTCTTGAAAGCGTAGTTGTTGCTGTATGAATTTCTTTTTCTGCCAATAGTATAAACCAAATAATGCAGCAATGGCTAAAAGACCATAAACAAAATAAGCCCAACCTGTTCTGTACCATGGTGCTAACACCACAAAACTATAATTGGCAACAGCAGACTCATTTCCTAAATTATTGCGAGCCTTTATCTCAAAAACATATTTCCCTGGAGAGAGATTGGTGTATTCTTTTTCTGTTCTTTGACTCCAAGCAGACCAACTGTTTTCTAATCCTTTTAATCTAAAACTATATTCAATGTTATTTAGGTACCCGTGAAGTGATGTAGCAAAATCAATCTGCACACTATTAAAATCATAATTGATTTGTGGAATATTTTCTTCCAGCTGCACAGCTGGGAGATCTAAGCGATTAAAGTATCCGCCAAATACCAAGCTATCTAAATTGCTACCAATTTTTAAAGACCTTACCTGAACAGAAAGTGGTGGCGTATTCTGCTTGTATTTTTTATAGTTGATATGATAGAATCCACGCTCGCCCCCTAAAAAAATATTGTGCTGGTCTACGGCATAAATCATTTCGAATCCGCTCAGCATTTTATTTTTTAATTCAGGGACATCAATTAATTGCGGTTGTTCTACAGACAAATCAATTACGCTAACATTTTTTTCATGGATATACCAGATATTACCTTCTTTGTCTTCTTTTAAATAACGAATGCTTTTGTTACCTAATAGGTTTAGAAAAAAACCATCTGGTTCAAATAAGTTGGTTTCTTTATTGTATTGGTAAACCCCATTACTGGTAGCAACGTTTATTTTATTTTTTATAAAAAATACATGGTTGTTCAAATTAGATGGAAGGCCTTGTTGAATACCATAAGTAGTAACTTGTTTATTACTATCTATTTTAAATATGCCATGATAGGGATGTGATACCCAGGTATTTAAATTAGCATCCACTGCAACAAAACGAGACGACTCGTTAAAGTTGGGGATAGGCGTTTGAACAAGACCATCTATATAAAGTAAGCCCTTGTAATTACCAGCTATAATCCCGGAACGGAAAGGAATGAAATTCCAAAATCCTGCATAATTAGAAAAAGGAATGGCCGTATTTCCTTTTATTTCAAATGCGCCCTCATGATGACCCAACAATAATTTGCCATTGATTTGTTGTAGATTCCAGTTTTGTCCACGTGTATTGTTTACCAAAGAAAAATTTCCTTTGCTAAAGCTGAGGTCTTTTGCGGGTTGAAGGGGAGCCACAAATAAACCATTGGATGTACCCAAATAAAGTTGGTTGTTTTGGACCATGGCTGTGTAACCAGACTCTTCATTTAACTGGGGTGAAATATTTTTGATGGCACTATTATTCGCAATAAAGTCGATGCCGTTGTTGAGTCCTAACCAGAGATTTTTTTCCTTGTCTAGAAAAATACTGAGGATATTATTGTTTTGCAACCCCTCTGTTCTAGCAAAACGTTGGATAATATTTCCACTATGATCTATAATATATACTCCACCATTGGTAGTGGCTAGTGCAATCCATTCGTTGTTTACCATTGTAGCTGCATAAATACGCTCATTGGCAAACAGGGCATTATTGTCCGAATTGATTTTTGCTAATTGGTTTTGACTAAGTATGTATAACCCGTTTTTTAAGGTGGTTATCAATGATTTGTTTTCACCAATCGGTATTATGGAAGTTACCCCATCGGTCTTGGGTAATTGGAGACTATTTGTTGTACCTGCCACTAAAGAAGCGGGTAAAAGCGGAAGCAATTGGTTTTTATCAAAATAGAGCAGCCCCTTTTCATAGTCGTGTACAATCAGTTGGTCATTGGCTGTTTCTAGGTAGGCAAACTCACCCGGAGCGGTAAAAACGGCCGTTTTACCATTTAAAAACCGGAAAATTTTATTAGAAGTTCTAAAATAGACCCCCTTTTTATAAGAAACGATGTCCCAAACATCCCCAAAACTGCGGTCGGCTTCTGGAATTGCATTAATTAATGAGGTAAATACCAGTTTCCCCCAGCGATTGGGTAAAAAATAGCCCAATTCGTCTTGACCGCCTACATATATTTTGCCATCATTGCCAATTAAGACCGAACGAACGATGGTTTTATTCGGTAAAGGGTATAGTTGCCAAGATTTACCATCAAAAGTTAAGAGCCCCTCGTTATTGGCCAGATAAATGACCCCCTGTTTGTCTTGTCGGATGTCCCAGTTTTGGGCACCAGCATTGTATTGGTTTTTAGAATAGTTGATTATTTCGGGTAACCCAATGGTGTTTTGCGCCTTTATACAAAGCGGGAAAAAAAGCAGTATGACGATTTTTTTAAGCAAGCGATAAAAATGGTATGATGAATATAACAAAAAAAGCTTGATGTAGTTTTGATGTACTCCATTTTGTTTAAAATCAACCATTTACAATTCATGATGTAGTAATGTAGGGGCAAGTTATTCTTTCATTGATGTAGAGTGAAATAGTTTTATGTTGTTAAAACGACTGCATTTCATTCACCAAAAAGCTTGCATTATGAGATTAAGATTTCTACTGCTCTGCCTCCTATTTATTATGGGTGGTTTTCTACAGCAGGTACTGGCGCAGCAAATTGCTGTTAGCGGTAAAGTAACCAATAAAACTACAGGGGAAGCACTGGCCGGCGCTTCAGTTATTGTTCAGGGTACCACAATGGCTACCCAAACCAATGCCCAAGGTCAATTTACCATCAATGTTGCCAAAGGCGCAGTGGTGGTAGTATCATTTGAAGGATTTGAATCTGTAAAAAACACCATCAATGGACCAGTAACCCTGGGTATTGCTTTGGAGTTGAGCACAGCCAATACCTTAAATGATGTAATCGTAATTGGATATGGTACCAGAAAAATAACCAAGGTTTCAGGTGCTATTTCTACAGTTAAAAGTGAAGACATTGAAAAATTAAAGCCTGTTAGAACAGAAGAAGCCCTACAGGGTAGAGCGTCTGGGGTAAATGTGATTCAAAATGGTACACCAGGATCTAAGCCAACTGTATTGGTAAGAGGTATTCCTTCTTTCTCTGGTACAGACCCAATGGTTATTATAGACGGGGTTCCTCAAACACTAACCGACTTCAACTCTATTAATGCGGCCGATATAGAATCGATCAACGTGTTAAAAGATGCAGCGGCAACCGCTATTTATGGGGTAAAGGGCGGTAATGGAGTTATCGTTGTTACTACTAAGTCTGGTCGTAAAAACCAAAAAACCGATATCACTATCAATGGTAACTATGGTGTTCAGAATGTAATTAATACCATCGGTGTATTGAATGCTTCAGAATATGCTGCTATGATTAATGAAGGAAGTACGGTAGCTGGAGGTCCAGTGGTATTTTCCGATTTAAGTAAAGTGGGGGTAGGTACCAACTGGCAGAATCAGGTATTTAAAAATGCTTCTTTCCAAACGCATTCAATTGCGGCAAGAGGTGGAAGCGATAAAATGACTTATTTCTTAAGCGGTGGATATGTAGACCAAGGTGGTATAGTGGGTGGAGACAGCAAGAGCCGTTTTAGCCGTGGTAACTTTACTGCCAACTTAAATTTCGACTTAAGTTCTAAAGTAAAATTATTAATCAATACTACTGCCGTAACGCTTTCTGGCAAAGGGGTTCAAGAAAATTCATTCAACTCTATTATTGGTAGTGCCATCAATTTCGACCCTACTGTTTCTGTATTGAACACTGTTCCAAACACAGTGGGTCAATATGGATTTAGTACGTTGTTGTTATCGGAGATTTATAATCCCCTTACCAAATTAGAAAATACTTACAACAGAAACACTGGTTCAAAAATCTACGGAAAATTTGAATTACAGTACGATATCATGAAAGACCTTAAGTTGACTACTCGTTTTGGTTATACCAAATATGATGGCAATGCAAAAGGTTTTAATCCATTGGTATTTTATGGTCCTCAAAACGTAGACAACTCTATGAATGCGGATGGATCAACTGTTGCAGGAAGATTCAATAGTGTATCTCATGAAAAGACCAGCAACTTTAACTGGACTTGGGAAACCTACGCGAACTACAATTTCAAGATCAAAAACGATCATCAGTTTGAAACTGTAGTTGGTATGGCTGTTGCAAAAACATCAGGAAATGCAGCAGGTGCAAGCAGACAAGATGTTCCATTTAACTCATGGGATTTTGCAGATTTTACAGCAGCTACTGGAAACAACAATGCTACCAATAGCAATGCAATCAATGGATATTACTATCAATATTTTAGAAGAAACCTTTCTTATTTTGGACGTGTTAACTACGATTACCAAGACAAGTATTTAGGTTCTTTAACTTTAAGAAGAGATGGTTCTTATGCATTTGGATCAGAAAACAGGTTTGCTAATTTCTTATCCGGATCTGCAGGATGGGTTATCTCTAATGAGTCATTCTTTAAATCTAAAGTAGTAGACTATTTAAAGATTCGTGGTAGTTATGGTTCAATCGGAAATGAAAATGTAAATCCTCAATATGTTTCTATTGTAACAGGTGGTCCTAGTTATGGTCCTACCGCTAATAGTAATGGATACAATTTTGGAGATGTATTTTATCCTGGTTCAACAGTTGCATCTGCAGCCAATAATGCTTTGCGTTGGGAAAAACAATTGCAAGCCAATTTTGGATTTGATGCGGCATTCCTTTCTAGAAAATTAAATTTATCAGTTGATTATTTCCAAAAGAATGTAGATGGTTTATTATTTACCCCATCTGCTTCTATGTATTTAGGTACGGTGCCTATACCAACTGCTAATATTGGTTCTACCAGTACACGTGGTTTAGATTTAAGCATTAGCTACAATGATATTTTTGGTAAAGACCTTAAGTTCAATACTAGCTTAACTTTTACTACAGCTAAAAACGAAGTAACTGCTACCAATGATGATGGTACAGCAAAAATTTTAGGTGGTTTCTATTTCAATGGACAAAGTCAAAATGTGACTGTATTTGAAAAAGGCGCAACCCCAGGTTATTTCTTTGGATACAAAACAGTTGGCTTATTTCAAAATGCAGCAGATATAGCTAAAGCCCCAACACAAGCAGGAGCTGTTCCAGGCGATATTCAATTTGCAGATATTAATGGAGATGGTGTAATCAACGCAAACGATCGCACTAAAATTGGAGATCCATTCCCTACGTTTACCATGGGTTGGAACTTAAGCTTAGATTATAAAAACTTCGACTTCAACATGTTTACTTACGCATCAATAGGCAATGATATTTACAAAGCTTATGAGCGTAATGCCAACTTCTCAAACAAATCAAGAGAGGTATTGGCTCGTTGGACTGGCGAAGGTTCTACTAATGATGCAAGATATCCTCGTTATTCATTTACCGATGCAAACAGTAATATTAGAGTAAGTGATCGTTATGTTGAAGATGGTTCATTTGTGAAAATCAAGAATATTCAACTAGGATATACATTCACTTCACCTACTATTAAAAAAGCGTTCAGCAAATTAAGGGTTTATGTACAGGTAAGAAATGCATTCACATTTACCAAGTACACTGGATTTGATCCTGAAATAGCTGGAGGAATTTTAGATACAGGTATTGATCGTGGTGCATATCCACAAGCAAGAACCTTCTCTGTAGGATTAGACATTAAACTCTAACGAAAACAAATTACAACAATGAAAAAGTTCAACTATACTATCCTAAGCTTGGCCATGGTTTCCATGCTTAGTGTCTCCTGCAAAAAGTGGGTAGACTACGATCCTAAAGAGGATTTTGTAATTACCGAAAAAGAATACCTCCGCTCTGAATCAGATTATAGAACCATGGCAGTGAGTGTGTACACGCCCTTGCAGTGGTTAAATCAAGCAGTAGTAGTAGGTGAAATTGCATCGGACAATGCAGTTGCGGGTGGCGAAAATGCATCAGATGTATTAAGCTTACAACAAATAGACGACTACACGCATACTCCTATCAACAGTACCTTACAAGAGTTATGGGTTAGTGCTTACGAAGGCGTGAATCGTGCGAATTACATGACACAGTATAAAGCAACTAACCTTGCTGGAGCTACTGTAAACTTTGCAGGTAAAGATGCTTTATATGGTGAAGTATATTTTTTACGTGCTTACTACTATTTTACTTTAGTAAAGTTTTTTGGAGATGTTCCATTGTTTGTAGATAAGCGTTTGGGCTTAACCGATTCAAAATCTTTGAAGCGTGCACCTAAAGCAGATGTGTACAAACAAATAGAAGCAGATTTAACTGCAGCAGTTGCAGCATTACCTGCAGTGCAAGTACAAAAAGGAAGAATTACCAAGTATGCTGCACAAGCATTATTGGGTAAAGTTTATTTGTACCAGAATAAATTTACAGAAGCAGCTACTACTTTAGAAGCAGTGATTACTGCCAATGCATTTTCATTGGTATCTAATTATGGGTCTATGTTTTTAGCTTCTGGCGAAAACGGACCAGAGTCTGTTTTTGAAATTCAGTACAGCAATAACTCACCTTATTATAACTGGGGTGGAGCAACAAGAGGTCAAGGAAACTATGCAGTACAACAGTGTGGTGTTAGAGGATTAAATGGATCAGGAGCCATGCCTTATGCAGCAGGTTGGAGTACCAATTTACCCACCGCAAACTTAGCAGCAGCTTATACTGCAGGTGATCAAAGAAAGGAGGTAACCATCTTAGACATTGAAGCATATAAAGCGGCTAACCCAAGTTTCAATATCACTTATCAAGTTGCACCATTTAAAAATACTGGCTTATACAATCAAAAGTATTTACCACGCAAGGGTGAAACATCTGGTCAAATTGAATTGAACTACACCAATAATTTCCGCATCATTCGTTATTCTGATGTATTGTTAATGGCTGCAGAAGCATTCAATAGATCTGCTGCGCCTAACGATGCAAAAGCTTTAACTTATTTAAACAGAGTAAGAGAGCGTGCATTTGGAAACACTAGTAATAATTTTTCTGGAGCGGGTACTGCATTAAGAGATGCTATTTGGAATGAGCGTCGTTTAGAGCTGGCTATGGAAGGAGATCGTTTCTTCGACTTAGTAAGAATAGGTCAAGCAGCCACTAAAATCACTGGCTTTGTAGTGGGCAAGCACGAAGTATTTCCTATACCTCAGCAAGAAGTGGAAATTTCAGGCTTACCACAAAACAGCGGCTATTAATCAACCCACAAAAAAAATGATATGAAATCAATAAAATTTTTATTCAGCGCAGTACTGGTGGGATTGCTTTTCACCGGCTGTACCAAAAAGGAGTTTACTGATACTTCTTTTGTAGAAGGGGCAAGCGTTCCAGATAAATTGAGCGCGTTATTTACGATTACCCAAGACAATACTGGACTAGTTACTATTACTCCTCAAGGAGAAGGTGCAGTGTCTTATGATGTATATTATGGAGACGCTACTACCACCCCAGCTAAAGTGGTAGCAGGTAAAAACACTACCCATATTTATAAAGAAGGCGTATACAATGTAAAGTTGGTAGCCTATAACGTTTCAGGAAAAACTAAAGAAGCTACTCAACAACTAACAGTAACATTTAAAGCACCAGAAAACGTAGAAGCAACAGCAGTTATAGATGCCAGCAATAACTTTAAAGTGAATGTGGGTGCAAAAGCTTTGTACGAAACATTCTTTCAAGTGTATTTTGGAGATGTAGCCAATGAAGTACCTACTAATTTTAACGAAGGACAAACAGTGAGTCATGTATATGCAGCAACTGGAACCTATACTGTTAAAGTAGTAGCATTAAGTGGTGGAGCTGCTAAAACAGAAGTAACCAAAACGGTTACCATTGTAGATCCAGTTTTATTGCCACTAACTTTTGAATCACCTACCATTAATTATGCGTTCAGCAATTTTGATGGCGGTAATTCAAGTGTGATTGATAACCCATTTAAAACAGGCATCAATACAACTAATAAAGTAGGTAGAATGATTAAAGGTGCAGGACAGCCATGGGGTGGATCTGTATTGCCTTTGAGCGCACCTATCGATTTTAGCACCAACAAGATTTTCAGAATGAAAGTGTATTCACCAAGAGTGGGTGCAAAAGTTTTGTTGAAAGTAGAAAATGCTGGTAATGGCGGTATCAATTTTGAAAAAGAGCGTACCACTACAGTTGCCAATGCATGGGAAGAAATTGGATTCGATTTCAGTACCATCAATACAGCCAACGTGTACAACAATATTGTATTGATTTTTGAATTAGGAACAGTAGGTGATGGTTCACCTAATTTCACTTTCTTATTCGATGATATTCGTTTGGCTGCAACTATGCCAACCAATCAAATTGATTGGCCAGTATCTTTTGATGTTGCAGGTACCAATTATACCGTAACTGATTTTGGAAACAACCAATCTGAGTTAGCAAATGATCCTACCAATGCAGCTAATAAAGTAATGAAGACTACTAAGCCTAATGGTGCTGAAACATGGGCTGGAACTACCATTGGAACGCCTAGTGGTTTTGCAAGAGCTTTACCTATTACTACTACTACTTCTCAAATGAGTGTAAAAGTATATTCACCAGCAGCAGGTTTAAAAATCAGGTTAAAAATTGAAGATGCAGCAGATCCTACTAAGTCAGTAGAAACAGATGCTACTACTACGGTAGCCAATGCATGGGAAACTTTGATTTTTGATTTTGCAAATCATGTATCAGGTACTGCAGCCATTAATGCAGCTTATCGTTATGATAAAGCATCTATCTTCTTTGATTTTGGAACAGCGGGTAATGGTAAAGTATTCTATTGGGATGATGTACAATACCTAAGCACCAATGTAGTTGCAGGCGTAACATTGCCATTGAGTTTTGAAAACACTGCTCTTACTTATACATTCCTCAATTTTGATGGAGGTGGCGCAACCGTAATTGATAACCCACACAAGACCGGTATTAATACCAGCAATAAAGTGGGAAGAATGATCAAGAGTGCAGGCCAACCTTGGGGCGGTTCATTCATTGAATTAGCGGGTCCAATCGATTTTAGTAAAAAGACTTTCAAAATGAAAGTGTACTCACCAAGAGTGGGTGCTAAAGTATTGTTGAAAGTAGAAAATGCAACCAATGGTGCATTAAACTTTGAGAAAGAAGTAACTACAACAGTAGCCAATGGTTGGGAAGAACTAACTTTTGATTACAGTGCCATCAATACCGCTAATAGTTACCATAAAATCGTATTGATTTTTGAATTGGGAACAGTAGGAGATGGTAGTAGCAATTTCACTTTCTATTTTGACGATATCAATCTTTTTTAATTGAATAAAACGAGCATTATGTTTAAAAATATAATTTCCCTGTCTGCGTTTTTTGTTTCTGCAGTGCTACTATTTACAGGCTGCAAAAAAACAGAATACAGCTTTGGTGCTATTAAGGCCCCAACAGGATTAACACTCAATACGGTTATTGCAGGTGTTGATGCAAGTAACCCAAATGGTAATGGTACAGGTAATGTAGCAATTACTGTAGCAGCTACCAATGCTATTACTTATAATATTGATTTTGGTGATGGTAAAACACAAGTAGTACCAACAGGTAAAATAAATTACCGATATACTACACCAGGTACGAATGAATTCACGATTGTAGTGAATGCAATTGGTACAGGTGGAAGCATTAGCACCATCAGCAAAAAAATTACGGTATTTGTAGCATTTGAAATTCCCACTGCAATTGTAACCGCATTAACAGGTGGTACTTCAAAAACATGGGTAACCGATAAAGGAGCTGTAGGTCATTTTGGAGTAGGACCAGCGAATGAGTTTGCACCTATTTGGTATGCAGCAACACCAGATTCAAGAGAAGCATGTGCCTATGATGATGAAATTAGTTTCAGCAAAGATGCGAATAACAATATCACCATGACCATCGATAACAAAGGACAATCTTTTGCAATTGGTGCTGCCAGTGCATTCTATGGATTTAGTGGAGGTGATGCTTGTTTTGCAATGAGCATAGCAGCTCCAAGAAAATTAAGTTTCATGGATGCAAGTACTGGATCAACTGCAGCAAATTCAACTAGAATTGCATTTACTGTACCAGGTAATGGTATCATCAATTTTGGAACAGGCGGAACCAGCTATGAAATATTGGCTATTTCTGCAACCGAATTAAGCTTAAGAAATATTGGTATAGACGGAAACTCTTGGTACCAAAAATTGAAAGTAAAATAGGTTATGAAGTATATTTTAAGTGTGATAACTATCGGATCTTTCTTGCTGCTTAGTTGCGGCAAGAAAGAATCTGCGCCAAGTGTAGTAACGCCAACCAATCTTACATTGAATGCAGTGGTAAGTACCGATAACAGTGGTAATGTATCATTCACTGCATCAGCTACCAATGCAAGTACCTACGATTTTGATTTTGGTAATGGGGTTTTTCAAACGGTTCCTTCGGGGATAGTAACTTATAAATATCCAGCAGCTGGCACTTATACCGTAAACGTTATTGCAAAAAGCAGTACGGGTCAAACAGCCTCAAAAAGCACTCAGATAACGGTTGCCGTAGCGCAGTCGCTGGTGTTTTCGGATGAGTTTGACGCAAACGGCGCGCCTGATCCCTCCAAATGGGGATACGATATAGGCACAGGTTCTGGAGGATGGGGAAATAATGAGTTACAGTATTATACCAATCGCTTAGACAATGCATTTGTATCTAACGGCACATTAAAAATCAAAGCCATTAAAGAAAATTTCAGTGGAAGTGCGTACACTAGTGCACGTATTTTAACTCAAAATAAATTCAGCTTTAAGTACGGAAAGGTAGAAGTGAAAGCCAAACTACCTGTAGGAGTAGGCACTTGGCCAGCAGTATGGATGTTGGGAAGTAATATTACCACTGTAAGTTGGCCAGCCTGCGGCGAAATAGATATTATGGAGCATAAGGGATCACAGTTGAATAAAATTTATGGCACCGTACACCATCCAGCAAGGTTTGGTGGCAATGCAGACGGAGGAACACGCGATATTACCAATGCAACTACAGAGTTTCACATTTATACTATGGAATGGAATGCAACATCTATTAAGTTTTTAGTGGATGGAAATGTATTTCATACTGTAGCCAATACTTCTAGCTTACCCTTTAATCAAAACTTCTTTTTAATCATGAACCTGGCCATGGGCGGCACTTTTGGAGGCGCAGTAGAAAGCGGCTTCAGTAATGCCACTATGGAAATAGATTATATTCGGGTTTATCAATAGTAGTACAGTTATGAAGCAAGCAAGCACAAGCATCGGCAGGTATTTAATCATCCTGCTGGTGCTTCTTTCTGCCAATGTTCAATCGCAATCATTCAAAAAGTTAGTGTGGTCCGATGAATTCAATGGTAAAGGATTACCCGATAGTACCAAATGGGGGTACGATGTAGGCCGCGGCTGTCCACAAAACTGTGGATGGGGCAACAATGAGTTACAGTATTATACATCCAAAAATACCAGTAATGCCCGAGTAGAAAATGGCATGTTAATAGTAGAAGCACATAAAGAAAATGTGGCCGACGCTAAATATTCCAGCGCAAGATTAGTTACCAAAAACAAAGGCGATTGGAAATATGGACGCATAGACGTAAAAGCTAAACTGCCCGCAGGACGTGGCATGTGGCCAGCTATTTGGATGTTACCCACCGATTGGAAATACGGCGGATGGCCTCATAGCGGAGAGATAGATATCATGGAGAATGTAGGATTTTGGCCCGACTCAGTATTAGGAACGGTGCATACCAATGCATACAATGGAATGAAGGGAACACAAAAAACCTTGGGAATGAATTTCAAGGATTTGTCAACTGCATTTCATGTGTACAGTATTGAGTGGGATGCAGAAGAAATTCGATTCTATGTAGACAACAAGCAGTACAATTCTTTTAAGAATTCACATAAAAATGTAGACGAATGGCCCTTTGATCAACGCTTTCACTTACTCATAAATATAGCAGTAGGCGGAAACTGGGGTGGACAAAAGGGCGTAGACGACAGCATTTTTCCGCAAAAAATGTGGATTGATTATGTTCGCGTGTATCAATAAGATTAATACCGCAGCTTACCCTGACTAGGTAAATAAAACGCATGAGCAGAACGGAGGTAACGCTCCATTTCATTTTTAGTATCTCCCAACACAGTAGCACTGAACGCATAAATATTCAACATTGATTGAATGAATGCTGGAAAGTCTTGGTGTTGGGAGATTTTATTTAAAGCCAATTGATAAGCATCTGCATAAACAATCGGAATCATTATTTTGGTTAGGTTCTTCGCAGCCAGTTCTGCATTCATCATTAAGCGAGCCAAAGCACCATTGCCTTCCGCAAAAGGATTGACCTCGGAAAGCAAGAATAATAAGTAAATAGATTTAGCAAAAGGATCCTGCAATAAAGCATACCAATCAAACCCTTTGATAAGGGTCCCTTCAATTAATTGCCAGGGCACCAATTCGGTAATGCCCGAAGGGTTATTGCTCTCTTTAAATTTACCCGGATTTTTATTGGGTCTACTCGCTACTAAAAAAGCATGACGCTTCTGCAATAGTTGAATAAACTCCTGCGCCGTTTTAGGGCAGGTGGCCATTTCTTTTTTGTTGGAAGCAAGCTGGTAGGTATGCAAGAGGTCTTCTGCATCTTCTCTACGACCAGAAAGCGGGGAAGCGGTTTCCACCATATGACGGGCTTCGGATAGTTCAAATTCGTTGCCATCGATGTACTGAGAAAAATAGCTTTCAAAAAAAGCAAAGTGCTGAAAAGTTGCTGTAGACAAATTTTGGTCGGGATATTGGGGGTAATTGTTGCCCGCTAAATGCCCGTATAATTCTTCCAATAATTTTACACTGGGTAGGTGGAAGGGTTTACCCAAATAATTATTTAGCCCGCTGGAGTTGTTGGCATTTGGTCCCAGGGCTTGTTGTTGAACCACGTTAATTAACTTGGTCAAGACGGTTAATTCTTTTTCTAAACCAAGCATGGGCGCCAAAACCTTGGCTTGCTCTTTTAGCCGAATTAGGGCCGATTCTGAGTGAATTTGAAGCAAATCGGTCAGTTTTTGACTGATTTCGGCTGTTTTTAGCGATTTTGCCGCTTCCTCTGATTTACGAGAACTCGAGCAATTTTCTAAAAAAGCCCGAGCATCTTGAGAGCGGTAAAGTTCATCAAAAAAGGGCTTGTCGTCTAAAATAGGCCCCCTGCCTTTGAGCAAATGAATGGTGAGGCCAGGCAATTCCACCATTTTGGTATACCCATGGGTTATAAAAATATGACCAGTAGGGGTGGGCTTGCATTCCAGCGCCGACCGATGACTCAAGACTGCACCCGGATATAAATGAGCAATGATTCTGAACCAGTTTCTTTTTACAATCGCATGCGTATTATCCGCAAGGTTGGTCGTGTAAACACGGGGTGCAATTTTATAAGCCAAGCCCTTGCGAACCAGTTGTTGAATGCGCTTCGATTCAGCAGGATTGGCCGATCCAAAGAGGATTTCGGACAAAACAACCGGGTTAGAATTTTCCATTAAATATTTCCTTTGCTTAAAATTGGCAATTATTTTGCGAAAAATTGATATTTATGGAAAATAAATTTTACTAATTAGTAAATAGCAGAAATTTTTTTAGAATAGTGATTTTGCGTGCTTGAATACGCCGTTTTATGATAATTGGACTCCTAATTATTCTAGATTAAGAAACTTTACTAGCATATAATTCAATTCTAAAATTTCAATGGAAGACAGTTTGCCCAAAAGTCCTTTAGCCAAGGTTTTATCAAGTGTAGCTATTTTGCTGGTTCTAATTAATGAGTGTTTTCTTAGACCATTTATGGAATTAGGGATAAGTAGAACATCAGTGGCTTCTTTCCATTGAAGTTGGGTTGTTATGAAGCACACAGTAAAATCAAGTGCTGATTCAGCTAAAATGACAGCTGGCCTTAGTTTATTACCAGTCAAATTGGTGAAGGGAAAGTTGATTAATACAATGTCGCCCTTAGCCATTGTACACAACTTTTAAATCAGAAACGGTATAAAGCTCTTCTTCGGTTTCTAGAAAATTAAAAGCGCTACTTTCTGAAGCTAGTTTTTGAATGCCTTTGCTTAGTTCTTGTTCTTCATACTTTTTAAAAACAAAATCAGCAAAGTCTGATATTTCTTCAGCTTTGTCCTCTGGAAGCTGATTAATAGCTTTCAAGGTTCGTTCGATGATGATTTGTTTTGTCATTTTGTATGCGTTGTATCCAAATTTAATAATAATTATTCATTTTAAGCCTAATTAAAAGCGTCCTCCAAATTGTCGAAATCTATGCCTAAGAGTTGCTTAAAGTAATAGATATCCAATTCGGTTTTGGGATAATTTTCTAGAGGAGCCCAGGTATTTTCTTTAGATAAAAAGACTTCCATTGCTTCAACTTGAGGAAATACTTTGTAGTCCATTTTAGTTCCGTTGATGGTAATATAACCAGGGTAGACAAAATCCATATTAGCATCTTTGGCAAAATCCATGGTGAGGAGCATTAGGAATTTACCCAAACTGAAGCGTTTGTAATTTGGATGATAAAAGTGAAGAACAGACATCAGCGATTTTTCACCTCTATCAAAAAACCCCACAGCAATTAATAGGTCCTGATCAAAAATCTTAATCATATGGGTATCAAAAACATCTTCTGGATCATTGAGTGCGGGAATACAATCTTTGCAACTTGGGTAGCCATCAAAATTGACGCTGGCTAAATACTGGGCGTAGAGTGTTTCTATTTCTTCTGTTATTTCAGCTTCTTGAATTACAAAGGAAAAGCCCGCACACTTTTTTCTAATTCGCTTGGTAGTAGTTGTTTCTTTTGCTTTTTTCAAATTTAACCTTAACCAAAATACTGGGTCGTACTGACCACTATTCCCATAGTTTCCTACATAAACCTGATTGGTAGTGAACATATCTTTGCCCATTCTAAAATAGCCCATCCCTAGACCAAAATCTAAGGCAATGCGTTTATTGCTATTAAAATCTTCACTCATAATATAAATTTAGCCAACTCCTATGCAACCTATTTGCATTGTGGATATTTCAAGGGGCAAAATTATATGTAAATCAAAAGTGCTATTTTTAAATATAACCTATTGGTAATGCCCAAAAACAAATCTGCTGTTTTACGATATAGAATTATTGATGGATGTTTAACCAATAGCATGCACCCCTATCCTAGCTTGGAATCGATTCATCAAAAAGTGGAATCGCAATTAGAAAAAGCCATTTCCATTTCTATGTTGAACAAAGATTTGGCGGCTATGAAAGAAATTTATGGGGCGCCTATTGCCTATCATAAACAGAAGGGTGGGTATCATTATAGCGAACCCGATTTTTCCATTTCAGAATTTCCGTTAACCGAAGAAGAGCGGGAAGCATTGGATTTTTCCACTGCCCTATTACAGCAAATCCGCGGTACCCGATTGTTTCAGCAGTTTGAGAATGCCATTAATAAAGTAATAGAAGGGTATAGAATTAGTAAAATAATCGGCGTATCACAGCGACAGTTTTTGCAAGTAGAAGAACCCGTTCGACCGCAAGACAGCCCTTACTTAGAACAATTGTTACAAAGCATTATTCACCAACAACCATTGGCCATTACTTATCAAGGATATGGCCGCGAGCCCAAGTTGCACCAGTTCTCTGCGCATTTATTAAAAGAGTATCGCAACTGCTGGTATGTGGTAGGCTATTCGGATAGGGGAAAAAATCTATTGATGTTTGCCCTCGATAGAATTAAGGAAATCACCAACAGTAATAGTGAGTATATCAAAGTGGAGGGATTTGATCCTGATGAATTTTTTAAGTACTCTTTTGGTATCACACAGATACACGAAGCCAAGCCCGAAAAAGTAGTCTTGCAGTTTACTGCGTATCAAGCACCCTTTGTTTTGAATCAACCCTTGCATCATTCTCAAAAGTTGTTAAAACAGAATGCCGATTTTGTAGAAATAGAATATCATGTGTATATTACAACTGAATTAATCATGACCATTCTTTCTTACGGAAAGGAGGTTAAAGTAATTCAACCACAAACTTTAAAAGACAAAATCAAAGCTACTGTGCAAGAAATGGCAGCTCAGTACAAATAAAGATCCCTCCCCAATTAGTACGTATTATCAATTAGTCTGCAAATAGGTTGCAGACATCACAATTATATTTGTTTGCAAAAACAATTATTATGGAGCCAATGGTATTAATTATTGGAGGGGGAGTGGTATTATTAGCCATTTTAGCCACCTTATTTTACGCAAAAGCCAATACTGGCTCGCAGTTAACTGTATTACAAGAACAGTTAAGGCAAAAAGAATTGCAACTAAAAGAGCAATTGAGTTTTCGTGCCCTATTGCAAACAGAGAAAGAACAGTTGTTGGCCAGGGTTTCAAAAACAGAAGCACAGTTAGAGAACAGCCAACAAGCATTGGTACAAGCCAAAGAAGCCAGCGATAAATTAAGCACTCAATTAAAATTAGAGTTTGCCGAAATAGCGCATAAAGTGATGCTCAACAATAGCGAGCAAATGCGTGCCAAGAGCGAGGAAAAAATTGGCGAGCTCCTTAATCCCCTTAAAACAGAACTGGGCGAATTCAAGAAAAAAGTGGACGATGTATACGTAGCGGAAGCCAAAGACCGACATGTATTAAAAGCCGAGATAGACCGACTCATTACCATGAGCCAACAAGTAAGCCAGGAAGCCAATAATTTAACATCAGCATTAAAAGGGAATAATAAAACGCAGGGCAATTGGGGAGAAATGCTTTTAGAAAGCATTCTAGAACACAGCGGACTCGTGAAGGGCCGCGAATTTGTAACCCAAGAATTTATTAAAGACCCCGGCGGCAATATCATTAAAGATGAGGAAGGACGAGGCTTACAGCCTGATGTAATGGTGTATTATCCTGACCAAAGAACAATTATTATTGACTCCAAAGTTTCGTTGGTGCATTGGGAACAATATGTAAACAGCGAAGATGAAACAGAAAGAACCAAGGCATTGAATATGCACTTGGCATCTATTAAAACTCATATAGATGGACTGAGCAGAAAGAACTATCCCAAATATGCGAAGGCATTGGATTATGTGTTGCTCTTTGTTCCTATAGAGCCAGCCTTTTTAGAAGCGGTAAAAAAAGACACCAATCTTTGGAAGTATGCTTATGATAAGCATATCATGTTGGTAAGCCCCACCAATTTATTGGCGGTTTTAAAAATTATTGCCGACCTATGGACTGTTGAACTTCGAAATCAAAATGCTATTGAGATAGCCGAGAAAGCGGGAATGATGTATGATAAGTTTGTGTTGTATTTAGAAAGTATGGAATCGGTAGGCAATGGCATTAAAAATGCACAGACTGCTTATGATAAAGCCATGGGGCAATTGAGTACAGGCCGAGGCAATTTAGTGGGTCGTGCAGAAGAGTTAAAGAAAATGGGGGCTGCAGCACAGAAACAAATTCCGGATAAAATATTGTTTGAATTAAAATAATATGCCAAAGCCACCCAAACATATCTTATCTAAGTCAACCTTTATGTATGGCTGCCAGTGCCCCAAGCGCTTGTGGTTGCATAAATACAAGCCAGCGTTAAGGGATGAAATGGATGAAGCACAACAAGCGGTATTTCAACAAGGAACAGATGTTGGAAAGTTAGCAGAGCAATTGTTTCCAGGGGGAGTAGACGCGCGGCCAAAAGATAGTTTCTCTTATCAGCAATCAGTAGCCGATACGGCGAAGTATATAGCGAAAGGACATGAAGTGATTTATGAAGCGGCATTTCAATACGAAGGGATGTTATGCGCAGTAGATATTTTGGTAAAGCAAAATGACCAATGGTATGCTTATGAAGTAAAGAGTACCACTTCTGTAAAAGCACAACATATACCCGATGCGGCATTTCAATATTATGTGATCACCCATGCAGGATTGGTACTGGCTGATTTTAGTATTATCCATTTGAATAATCAATATATCCGCAAAGGCGATTTAAATATACAAGAACTGTTTGCAGTGTCATCCGTGTTAGAAGATATTTTATTGGAGCAAGATTTTATACATGAACAGGGCGAGAGCCTGAAAGCTATGTTGCAAAATAAAACAGACATGCCCCAAGTAGAAGTGGGCAATCATTGTGAGAAACCTTATCCATGCGACTTTCAGGGCTTTTGTTTCAAAGGGATTGAAGCTGACGAACCCGATTATGGTGAACCCTATATTAACCAAGAAGCCATACAAGCATTTGTTGAACAAATTGAATATCCAATTTATCATATTGATTTTGAATCATGGAGTGCAGCAGTACCAGAGTACGATGGACATTGGCCATACAGGCAAGTTTGTTTTCAATATTCAGTACATGTAGAAAGCGCAGCAGGTGCTGAGCCAGCACACTATGCCTATTTAGCCAAAGGCACGCATAGCAGTAGTTTGGAATTTTTAGAAAGTTTGTTAGGTGTGTTAGGTGAAGCAGGCTCTATATTGGTTTATAACAAAAGCTTTGAAGCTACCCGATTAAAAGAGTTGATGCGCGAACATCCTCAACATACGGAAGCAGTTGAAAATGTTTTGGATCGACTACTCGATTTAATGCAGCCCTTTAGAAAGGATTATCGCTTACCTGAAATGGAAGACTCATATTCTATTAAGTATGTATTACCTGCATTAGTGCCTGAGCTGAGTTACAAAGATTTAACCATTGGTAATGGCGGGGATGCGAGTACTGCATTTTATCAATTGAAAAATACGATTGACCCAGATGATGTTGAACGAACTCGAAAAGCTTTACTAGAATATTGTAAAATTGACACTTGGGCGATGGTGAAGTTGTTGGGGGTGTTGAGGGGGATAAATGTGTAAATTGCTTTAGTTTGAGTCAACTTATTTAAAAGATAACAAATGAAAGAAACTGAAGAAATAAAACAAGCCCTAATAAATTTTAGAAATGAAAGAGATTGGGAACAGTTTCATAATCCTAAAGATTTGGCACTAGCGATAAATGTTGAAGCGGGTGAATTATTAGAATTGTTTCTTTGGAAAAATCCTGAAGAAGCTAATCGAGAAAAAGTTAAAGAAGAGTTAGCTGATATTTTAGCTTATGCCTTTTTATTGGCAGATAAATACGGGTTTGATATCAAAGAAATTGTGATGGATAAGATTAGAATAAATGGAGAGAAGTATCCTGTCGATAAATCAAAAGGGTCTGCAAAAAAATATAATGAGTTATGAATTTTGTTAACGATTTTGAAGTCTTACAATTTGATTTTAATTCAAAACTTTTTGATAATTTTCACAGTCTACATTATGCAAAAGAGTTATGGCCAATTGTATATATTCTGAGTGATGGAGTTATTAAAGAAGCCTATGTTGGTGAGACTACTGATACTTATAATCGTATGAGTACTCACTTAAAAAATAATGCTAAAAATAAACTTACATCGGTTCATTTAATCACAAGTCAGAAATTTAATAAATCAGCTACTCTTGATATTGAGTCTAATCTAATTAAGTATATCTCGGGAGACGGACAATACAAACTTACCAATGCAAACCTAGGTTTGGCGAATCATAATTATTATCAAAAGAAAGAAGTTTATTGGGATATATTTAAATCTATATGGAATAGATTGAGATCTGAGGGTATTTCAAAACATTCAATTGAATATATTGATAATTCAGACTTATTTAAATACTCGCCATACAAAATATTAACAGTAGAGCAAAGAAATGGATTGCTTGTCATAATGGAAAATCTACTCAAAGAAGAGTATAAAAACTTCATAGTTGAAGGCGGTGCTGGTACTGGTAAAACTATACTTGCAATTTTTTTATTCAAATTATTGAATACGAGTAATGAAGATTTTAATTTCAAAGAATTTGGAGAAGACGAGGCAAAATTTTTAAAACTAATAAATGAACTAAAAGACAAATACCCTTCGCCTAAAATGGCTTTGGTAGTGCCAATGTCTTCATTTAGGAAAACTTTAAAAAAGGTTTTCAAAAATATCAAAGGTTTAAATCAAAATATGGTTATAGGTCCAGCTGAATTAATAAAAGAAAATTTTGATATTGTTATTGTCGATGAATCTCATCGTTTAAGAAGGCGTGTTAATTTAGGATCCTATTTTGGTGCTTTTGATGTTGTTTGCGAAAAATTAAATCTTAACAAGAATATCTGTAATGAACTTGATTGGGTTATTTTACAGTCAAGAAAAGCAATTTTTTTCTATGATGAGAGCCAGTCAATAAAACCATCTGATGTTAAAAAAGAAGATTTCGATTTTTTAAAAAGAAAAACTGATACAAAAATTAATTCACTAAAATCTCAATTCCGAGTAAAAGGAGGTAATGATTATGTTGAATATATTAATAACATTTTGAATTGTTCAATGCCCGAACATAACACTATTTTTAATTCTAAAGATTATGAATTTATACTATTTGATTCTATTTCAGATTTAATAGAACAAATTAAGTTAAGAGAAATGGAGAGCGGGCTCTCCCGATTAATAGCTGGCTTTTCATGGCCATGGATTTCAAAAAATGATAAATCTCAATTTGATATTAAAATTGAGAATGTTGAATTAAAATGGAATACTGTAAAAGATGATTGGATTAATTCAGATAATGCTATAAATGAGGTTGGTTGTATTCATACAACTCAAGCGTATGATTTAAATTATGCTGGTATTATTTTTGGCAATGAAATTACTTTTGATAAAGAAAAAAATGAAATTGTTATTCTTAAAGAAAATTATTTCGATAGGAATGGCAGTGTTGGTATTTCAGAAATGAAAGACTTAAAAAAGTATATTCTAAATATTTATAAAACAGTTTTACTAAGAGGCATTAAAGGAACATATGTTTATGTTTGTGATAATAATTTAAGAGAATATTTTTCAAAGCATATTCCAAATTTTAAAATTGAAAAAACACACTCTGTTAAAAAACAATTTGATGTAATACCTTATATTAATTCAGTACCACTATTTGATTTAAAGGCTGCGGCTGGAAATTTCAGTGAGTTACAGAAAGTCTCTGATTGTGAGTGGGTGGAAATTCCATCCCGATTTAAGCCTTCTAAAGATCTTTTTGCCTGTGAAGTCATTGGTGATTCAATGAATAAAGTTATTCCAAACGGCTCTATCTGTTTATTTCGAAAATACACTGGTGGTTCAAGAGAGGGGCAAATTGTTTTAGTGGAACTTACAGATATTCAAGATCCTGATTCTGGTTCATCATATACAGTTAAAGAGTATAGAAGCAAAAAGAAGTTTATAGATGAACAGTGGAGTCATCAATTGATTCAACTAAAACCTCTATCCTTTGACTCCAAATATTCTGATATTATTATCGAAGAAGATGAGTTAAGACAACTTAAAGTTTTAGCAATATTTGAATGTATCATATAGCCTATTCCTCTTTCAGTAGCTAGCTAATTCCTAAACGCCCCATATTTGTAAAAATCGGTCATCACTATTTTAGCACTCTGGTATTCTTTCAATTCGTATGGTGGTGCAATGCCTATCTCTCTTAGTTCCGACATTTCTTGTAAACGTTTATAATAGGCTTTGTTTACATCAGTTAAAGTAAAGGTTGGTTCATCATCTAGTTTTAGTAAATGGTAACACTTTGAGAGTGGGCGTTTATCTAAATTAGAGGTTGGTTGTGGAATGCTAGTTGTTTTTTCAGCTTTTACGGGCTCTGGCTCCTTAGATAAAATATAGTCAGCCAATCTTATCAATGCTACTACCCAAATAATTATCCAAATACCAGACATAACCCCTTTTTTATTTATACACAACCTTTATTTCTGCCAACCTTTTATATAATTTGATACAATGATAATTAATTCTATTTCAACTACAGAATCCTTACCAGAAATATAATTTTAGGCACGCTCCCCCAATAGGTTACATTCACCCCCTTTAATTTTAGCTCCCTCAAATACATACCATGCAAACACTAAAAAACATTCTCGACGCCGAATTAGATCGGTTAATCAGTATTCAACATTTTCAAGAACCTGCGGTGGGCGTGTCTTCTGGTTTTAAGCGCTGCTCCTGAGTCGGGTAAAACGGCGTTTTTGCTCAACCTATTATTAAGCATTACCGTTAAAAAGAAAATCCTACTCCTGAATCGGATGACTATGGGGTTATTCCCGATTCTTTAATAGAGCAGTTAAAAAAGATTGCTATCGATTTTAATGCCCCCAGGCTTTTCTGAAATGCATATTCGTATTCCGCTCAATCGTTGTGGCCCTATTACCACCGTGTACTTTACCGCTAATATGGAATGTCAGCTGGTGTATGAGGATGGGGTGTAATTGAAAGTTCAACTGTTCGGAATTTCCGAACAACTGCAGCAGATGGAAAAACTAGGGTTCTAACAACAGTTTAAATTGTTTAAACAAACAAAAAGTGTTAGAATAGATAGGTTTGAATCTGCTTAAAATTACATTTTTGCCAGCTTCTGTTTATGCGTATAATATTGGTGATATTACCCTGAAAATGAAAAATTAGGAAACTTTCGATTTAGCGTTTTTTTACAAGATCTAATTCATATAGATTTTGAAGGTTTTGCCAAATGGTTGGTTCCATGTCTAATCCCTTGCCTATTAAATCAGCGTGTTCAGGAGTAATTCCTCTTTTTCCTTTAATGATCTCATTTAGTTGGTCTGCTTGAATCCCTGATTTAATGGCAAATTCTTTCTCACTAATTTCTCTAGCTTCCAGTTCATCTAATAAAATCTCTCCTGGATGGATGGCTTTGGCAGGAGTTATATGTTTCGTTTTCATTTTTATAAAATTAATTCAAAATTCCATAATTTAGTAGAAATAATTATATATTTTTATAAATATTCCACTATTTAGTGAAATTTTTTATGAATTACTCACTAAAAACCCAATGAACATGAAACAAAGAATTGATTGTCCATATTGCGATGGTAGTGCTAACCTTCACAAGGAAGCAAGGGAAATAATCTATCGTAAAGAATCTTTTAAGATAGTAGCCCATTTTTTCAAATGTGAAAAATGCAGTGAGGAATTTACCACTACAGAAGCAGATACTATTAGTTTGATGCAAGCCCATAACCAGTACAGGGAAAAAAATAATATTCCTTTTCCAGAAGAAATTGCAGGTATAAGGTCTAAATATGATTTACCTGCTTCAAAAATGAGTGAGGTTCTTGGATTGGGTGCCAATGGATATAGCAACTATGAAAATGGAGAGATACCTACTCCTGCATATGGTAATTTAATAAGTGCGGCCTCTGAACCTCAAACTTTTATGAATTTTCTTGATAAAGCAAAGGATCAATTTTCAGATAATGCTTTTAAAAAAGCAAAAGAAAAAGTTGCATATCTTATTCATGCTGAAGATGAAACCAATATTTTGTGTGAGTCTTTAAATGTTTACAATAAACCTAATAATTATACAGGGTATAAAAAGCCTGAACCTTCTAAAATTGCTAATCTTTTCACTTATTTTATTAAGCATTCAAAACCAGATTTTAATGATAAGTTGAAGCTTAATAAGTTGCTTTTCTTTACCGACTTTACTCATTATAAAAACCATGGTTCTTCCATAAGTGGTTTAAGTTATCGGGCTATTCAATACGGGCCAGTACCTGCTAACTATGATAATATTTATGCTTACTTAGAAAACGAACAACTAATCAGTTCCCAATTTTTAAAACTTTCTAATGGCGGAGCAAGAGAAGTATTTCTTTCTAATGCTGAGTTTGACAAATCACTTTTTAGCGATGAAGAATTAGAAACACTTGCAAATATCAAAGTAAAATTCGCCAATATGTCAACCTGGGACATTGTAGACTTGAGTCATCTAGAAAAGGCCTGGAAAGAATTAGAAGCAAACCGAGAATTGATAGGTTATCAAGACTATGCATTTGAATTACTTTTTTGGTAAATCCTAGTAAATTAACTTTCCTGAAATTATTGCATGTGAATTTTCTTGATATGAGCAACATTTAGCGAACGTATAAAAATGTGTTCGAAAAAGGGCAACTTGATTCTTTGGCAACTGTTCGGAATTTCCGAACAACTGCGGCCTAGTTACCTCTTATTAATATTATATAAATATTTCATAAATTTATTGAACACCTTAAATCAGTGCTCTATGAAATATTTAGTGGCTTCTACAATTTTACTATTAGTAACATTGTCTATTAATGCTCAGTTGGTCAACTTCAAATATGATAGATTGGGTGATTTTAAAGAAGGAATGGCCCAGGTTTTTGTTGGATCAAAATTTGGGTTTATTGATATTTCAGGTAAGGAAGTAATCCCTCCTATTTACGAAGACAATTTTCCCCATTATGAATTCAATAATGGTTTCATTGTCTTGAAAAAAGATAATTTGCTGGGTATTGTCGATAAAACTGGTAAAGTAATTGCTCCTTTTGAATTTAAAAGTATTGGTTCATTTAGTAGCGGAATTGCTGAAGCTACTAAGCCAGGAACCAAAGTTGGATTTATTGATCAATTTGGTAAAACAGTCATTCCTTTTCAGTATGATATTATTATACTACTCGGTGGTGTAAAGTGTATTGACGGAATGATTCCTGTAGAAAACAACACCAATAAGAAAGGATACATTCATAAGACTGGAAATCTAGTTGTACCATTTAAATATGAAGTAGCCCGTAATTTTTCGAATGGGCTTGGTTTGGTAAAGCGTGTATTTAATGGAAAAGTAAGTTATTTGAATAATTTTGGGGCTGCTGTGATTCCTGAAAAATATGATGATGGCAGAGATTTTATTGATGGTTTTGCAGCTGTGAATATTGGCGCAAAACAAACACCCACTTATGAATTGTCGGGGGGCAAATGGGGTTTGATTGATAAGTCTGGAAAAGAAGTTGTTCCATTTATATATGATCGCATTTATGAAAATAAAAATGGCTTTGCAATTGTTGCTAATGGTAAATATCCAAATGAAAAGAAAGGACTAATAAAAGCAGATGGTAAAGTAATACTACCAGTAGAGTTTGACGATATAAAAATGTTGAATGGTCGTTTGATTGCAAAGAAAGAATTTGCAGGTCCTTATGCATTGTTTGATATGGCTGGAAATAAAATCACCGATTTTAAATGGTATTTTTCGGATGTGTTTGCCGATTTTAGTGATGGCTTAATTGCTGTAAGAGAATTAGTGAACGGTAAGTTGGGAAAAGCAGGCGTCATTGACCTTAACGGGGTTCTAAAAATTCCGTATAGTTATGATATAATAGGAAACTTTAAAGAAGGTTTGGCCCAAGTTGCTAGTAACAATAAGTATGGAGCCATTGATAAAAACGGGAAAGTCGTTATTCCATTGGTGTATGACTATTTATATGGTTTTTCCGAAGGTTGGTCTGGGGTAACTAAAAACGGCAAGTCTGGATTTATTAATAAGGCGGGTAAGTTAATGGAGTTGTCTAAAAATTCAGCCCCCATAGTAACTTCAGCTGTAAAAGCAGTGGAGCCAGTCGCTTCTAGTAAATTTCAGTTTAAAAATGATTTTTTTGGTTTTATTCACGTGATGAATGGGGTTGTTCAAAATAAAACTACTGGTGATTATTCTGGTGCCAAAGTGGGCATACTCACTAAAAATAATGCTGTAGTTGTACTCCCAAAATATGACTGGGTAACAATAGATACCGCAAATAAAATTTTCTTTGTATACAGCGGTGTACATGTAACATTTAATCAAAATTTTACTGCTAAAATTGATACATCATCAAATACTAGAATTGGTATTATTGACTACAATGGTAAACAGGTATATCCTCAGACCTTAGCCAATGTTACCTCGCTCCCTAATAAATTTATAGTTGTTCAAGACGCCTTAACAAAAAAATCAGGTGTTTTAGATAGTAAATTAATACCGATTATTCCGTTTAAATATGATCTGGTTTATAATTTTACAGATAGTGCTATTGCTGCTCAGCAAAATGGAAAATTTGGCATCATTAATTTGAAGAATGAAATCATCTTGCCTTTTGAATATGATACATTATATGACGGCGGAGCTTTATCGCCAGGTGGTTATCGCATTATCAAAAATGGTAAAACAATTCTTGTAAGTGGAAAAGGTAAAATAAAAAAGACAAGCCCAGAACCGCAAGAATCTAAATACCAATCTGCATTGAGTAGAGCCAAAAACACAAATGAAAGAGTAGCTGCTTTAAATGAGTACTATCTGTCTATTAAAAATTTGGGTTTTGCAAATAGCGATATAGAGTCTTTGCTGGCAGATAAATTTTTGCAAATGACCTATATTGACTTTCATAGTGTTTTTCAAGCTTTAATGTCTAATAAGATAAAATTCGATGATGTTAAATTATACCAGAAATCACTAGAAGTTTTAACCCGCGAACAACGAAATGCGATTAAGCTACTCGCACAATATACCGTTGATGATTTTGTAGCTACTCAGAATAATAAACCCAGACCTACTTATCCAGTTGGTGTTCCAAAGCCTGGTTTTGGTTGGGGTAAAAATTAAATCTTCCGAGTTTGGCGTTTCTTCTTGTCAACTTTTCCATGAACGAAGAAGATTTTTCGTAAATTGAATGCTACCTAAAGCATTCTCATGAAAAAACTTTTCCTTGCCATTGGCCTGTTTGCATGCGCAGCCATTGCAACAACCGCATCAGCACAAGATACCCTAGCTATTTATCGCAAGCTCGATTCTATTGCGGTGATTGATCAAAAAGTAATGATGCCTATGCGAGATGGCATTCGCCTGGCTACTGATATCTATCGTCCGAAGGGCAATGGAAAATATCCGGTAGTGTTTTCTCGTACGCCCTATAATTTCAATACTTGGATTGATGGTAAAATGGTCAACGGTCCGTTGCAAGCGGCTTACGAAGCAGTGAGCAGAGGATATGTTTATGTGGTGCAAAATGAAAGAGGTCGCTTTTTCTCTGAAGGCGAATGGGATATTTTAGGCACGCCCATCACGGATGGTTACGATGCGCTTGAGTGGATGAGCAAACAATCTTGGAGTAATGGTAAAGTGGGTTTGATTGGTTGTTCTTCTACTGCTGAATGGCAAATGGCGGTGGCTTCTCAGAACCATCCTGCTTTAGCAGCTATGGTGGCGCAAGGTTTTGGTGCAGGTGTGGGTCGTGTTGGTAAATTCATGGAGCAGGGCAACTGGTACCGTGGTGGTGCGCAACAAATGTTGTTCACTTCTTGGTTATATGGTACGCAACATGATAAGCTAGCGCCGAGATTACCTTTGGGTATTCAGCAAAAAGATGTGCAGCGTTTGCAGAAGTTTTATGATATGGGTCCTGAATATCCAAGAGTAGATTGGGCACAAGGATTAAGACATTTACCTGTTCAAGACATCATCAAAAATGTGCAAGGCTCTGAAGGTGTTTATGAAAAAATGATCGTGCGTAAACCCAATGATCCCGGTTGGTTCAAGGGTGGCCTCTATCACGACAATATGCCGATGGAAGTGCCTGCTTATTGGTTCGTGAGTTGGTACGATGTTTCTTCTGCGCCCAATATTGCTCTGTTCAATCATGTGCGCAACGCGGCTAAATCTAAAATGGTGGCCGATAATCAATACTTAGTAATTGCGCCTGTTTTACATTGTTCTTATAAACGTGCTACGGAAAATACCATCGTAGGTGAACGCAGTGTGGGTGATGCGCGTTTGAATTATGATGAGCTTACTTGGGGTTGGTTTGATATGTTGTTGAAAGGTCAACCAAATGATTTTAAAACCACTCAACCTCGTGTTCGTTATTATACCATGGGTGCTAACAAATGGCAACAGGCTGAGAGTTTTCCTTTGCCTAATACGGAGATGAAGCCTTTCTATTTAGCTAGTGCGGGCAAAGCCAATACCCGCAATGGCGATGGCGCATTATCGATGATGCCTCCTTCCAAAGATATTCCGGATGCTTTCACTTACGATCCAATGAATCCCGTGGGTTCTTACGGTGGTAATGTTTGCTGTACCGGAAATGCCGTGCAAGGCGGCAGCTTTGATCAATCCCAAATGGAATTGCGCAATGATATTTTAGTGTACACTTCAGATGAATTAAAAGATGGGGTGGAAGTGACCGGGTTCATAGAATCTACCCTCTATGTTTCTTCTACTGGCCTAGATACCGATGTGACAATTAAATTGATTGATGTGTACCCCGATGGCAAAGCCTATAATTTAGATGAAACCATTCAGCGCTTGCGTTACAGAGAAGGTTACGACAAAGAAGTGTTCATGGAAAAGGGCAAAGTGTACAAAGTAGACTTAACGCCAATGGTGACCAGCAACTATTTTGCACCTGGCCATAAAATTCGCATTGAAGTTTCTAGTAGTAACTTTCCTCGTTTCGATCGCAACTTGAATACTGGTGGAAATAATTACGATGAATCTAAAGGTGTTGTGGTAGAGAATAAAATTCACCACTCTAAGCAATATCCTTCTGTAATTAAATTACCAATGATTAAAAAGTAATTTATTTCAAGGCAGATGCGGGTAATGTAAAGCCCATGCTCTCTGCGCACCAAAATATATTTACAATATAATAACGGTCCTGGTCCTTAAACAGTTGAATGCTATTGATTCCTCTGTTGGTACTAGGACCGTTTTCCGTTTCTCTAGTTTCATAAGTGCTGAATGCATGTACTACTGTGCCAAATGAAACGGTTTCGCGCTTTAATTCTTTTTCGAAGAACCCTGTTTTTATACGGGTACTAAACATCGTAATATATTCTTCGGGGGTCATGGTTCTGTATTGATAACCCCCATTCGGATTTTTTCCGGTTGGAATTAATTTGGCATCTTTCCCAAACAAGTATTTAAATCTTTCCCAATCGCGGGCTTCGCCCGGTGCGCCGCAAATCACATTGTATAGTGCCGCAATGATATTGTTTTCAGAGCTTACGTCATTAACATACTTCGCATTGGTTTGAGCAAACGAATTACTTGCTATTAATAAAGTTGCAATCAATAATAATTTTTTCATGGGATGAAATTTTGGTATAGTGAATATATAAAAATCCCCTCATTAAAATGAAGGGATCCGTGTCACTAACAGCTACACTTGGGGGTATATGCTTAAGTTCAACTATTGTTTAAAATGAGCGTGCTCAGGATTATCGTCAATCAAATCATATTCTCCTTGTAGTGCGTATTTTCCAAATACAAGCAATCCACCTACTACAATCGGCAACAAAATAAAACAAATAATGATGCCAAACACTAAATCATCTTGTTTACCACTGGTTAATTTAGGTATTCCTAAAATGGTTACACCAAAATAGCCCACCGCTAAACCTAATGCCAACCAAACAACGCCGAGTATTTTCTTAATCAAATTCATAATAAAAAGTTTAATCGTTAATTTCTTTATCCTTCCCGTTTATATATATCACGCCAATTACCAAACACACTGCTGCTACTCCTATTGGATACCAGAGTCCTTCTAAATACCAGTCTGTCTTACCAGCGGTTTTGGCATTAGTAGCGAAGTAGGTAGCAACTGCCGGCAATAATCCCCCAAAAACACCATTGCCTATATGATAGGGTAAACTCATACTTGTATACCTGATTTTTGTTGGGAACATTTCAACTAAGAATGCGGCAATGGGCCCATATACCATGGTTACAAATAACACTTGTATAAATACCAGTAATATGAGCTTTTGCTTATCGTTGCTATTGATACTGATTTTAATAGTAGTCGTTATTGCTCCATTGGTTGGATTGGTTTTTTGTATTTCTTGTTGGATGGTACTGTCTGCATATACAGTGGTGACTGTGTTTACATTATTCACCATGCTATTGCTGGAACTTAATTCAATCTTATTTGCCACGTTGGTGGTTTGGTACATATTTTCATATATCGGTCTGTACGATACAATGGCTATTAACATGCCTGCCATCATGATCCACTTGCGTCCTATTTTATCACTGAGCCATCCAAAGACTAAGAAAAATGGTGTGCCCAACATGAGTGCAATGAACATTAAACTGTCTACTTGTTCTTTGTCTACATTCATGGTTTTTTCTATAAAACTCATGGCATAGAATTGTCCGGTGTACCAAATAACACCTTGTCCCATTACTGCACCAAATAATGCCAGCAATACAAATTTGAAATTGAGTTTTTTACCAAAGCTTTCTTTTAATGGATTGGTGGATGTTTTTCCAGCTGCTTTTGCTTTTGCAAATACCGGAGACTCTTCCATATTTTTTCTGATCAAATATGAAACCAATACCATTAAAATGGATACCCAAAATGGTACCCTCCATCCCCATGCATCAAAATCTTCTGCTGATAATGCTGCACGGGTTCCCATGATCACCAATAAAGAAACAAATAACCCCACTGTTGCTGTGGTTTGTATCCATGCGGTCATGAATCCTCTTTTTCCTTCGGGTGAATGTTCGGCAACATAAGTTGCTGCACCTCCATATTCTCCTCCCAAAGCCAATCCCTGTAAGAGTCTTAGCAATAGTATGAGCACGGGAGCCATAAATCCAATGGTTTCATAAGAAGGTATACAACCTATTAAAAATGTAGCACCTCCCATTAACAAAAGGGTTACCATGAATGTGTACTTGCGTCCAATTAAGTCCCCCAGTCTTCCGAAAAATAATGCACCAAATGGTCTTACCACAAAGCCTGCTGCAAATGTGGCCAACGTACTTAAGAAGGCTGCAGTGGGATTGTCTTGCGGAAAAAATTTAGTAGAAATAATGGTAGCCAAACTTCCGAATATATAGAAGTCGTACCATTCTATCATGGTACCAACGGATGATGCGCTGATAACACTAGTAATAGAAGTTCCTTTTGTTTTATTCATCCTTAAATATATCGTTTTAACAAGAAATGTTTAACAACTCTCTACAAGATGTTTTAAATTACGCTTGTAAAATTGTGCCATGTCCTATCCTTATCAAATCAATTCTTTTGAAGAGTACCAAAAAGTGTACAAAGAGAGTGTAGAGAACCCTGAAGCTTTCTGGGCTTCTGTTGCAGAAAATTTTGTTTGGAAAAAAAAGTGGGACAAAGTGCTCGATTGGAATTTTACCGAACCGAAGAACGAATGGTTTAAAGGGGGCAAACTCAATATCACCGAAAACTGTTTAGACCGTCATTTGGCCGAGAGAGGAAATGTTCCTGCTATTATTTGGGAGTCGAATGATCCCAATGAAAAGCAACGCATTCTTACTTATAGCATTTTGCATAAACGTGTTTGCCAATTTGCGCAAGTACTCATTAACAATGGTGTTCAAAAGGGTGATCGAGTTTGTGTATACATGGGTATGATTCCTGAATTGGCTATTGCTATTTTAGCTTGTGCTAGAATTGGGGCCATTCATTCGGTTATTTTTGGTGGATTTAGCGCGCAAAGTATTGCAGACCGCTTGTACGATGCGCAAAGCGAATTCATCATTACTTGCGATGGTGCATTCCGCGGTGGAAAAGATATTCCGTTGAAATCAGTTATTGATGATGCATTAATTGGCAATAGAACAGTAAGAAAAGTCATTGTATATACGCGCACAAGAACGCCCATCTCTATGATTAAAGGAAGAGATGTTTGGTGGGAAGATGAAATGCGTCATGTGGAAGAAATGGGCATTCGTGAAATTGATGCGGTGGAAATGGATGCAGAAGACCCACTCTTTATTTTATACACTTCAGGTAGTACGGGTAAACCAAAAGGCGTGGTGCATGCATGTGCTGGTTATATGGTGTATACCAACTATACTTTTGTAAACATCTTTAATTATCAACCAGGCCAAATACATTTTTGTACGGCTGATATTGGGTGGATTACAGGGCACTCTTACATTGTATATGGTCCATTAAGCGCAGGGGCTACTTCTCTCATGTTCGAAGGGGTTCCTACTTGGCCCGATGCAGGAAGGTTCTGGGAAATTGTAGATAAATACAAAGTCAATATTTTATATACTGCCCCAACTGCTATTCGCTCTTTAATGAGTTATGGCCTAGGACCCTTGCAGGGAAAGGATTTAAGCTCATTGAAAGTTTTGGGAACTGTGGGTGAACCCATTAACGAAGAAGCTTGGCATTGGTACAATGAAAATGTAGGCAAGAAAAAATGCCCCATCATTGATACCTGGTGGCAAACGGAAACTGGTGGTTGTTTAATCACCAACTTAGCGGGAATCACCCCTTCTAAACCAGGTTGGGCTACTTTGCCAATGCCTGGTATTCAACCAATTTTAGTAGATGAAAAAGGGGTAGAAATTACAGAAGCAGAAGACGGCGTTTTTAAAGGTAATTTATGTATTAAGTTTCCTTGGCCTTCTTTATTGCGCACGACTTATGGAGATCATGAACGCTGCAGAACCAATTATTTTGCCACTTATGAAAATTTATATTTCACCGGTGATGGTGCGTTAAAAGATGAGAATGGATTCTATAGAATCACTGGTAGAGTAGACGATGTACTCAATGTAAGTGGCCACCGTATTGGTACGGCCGAAGTAGAGAATGCGATTAATATGCATGCCGGTGTAATTGAAAGTGCTGTAGTGGGGTATCCGCACGATGTAAAAGGTCAGGGCATTTATGCTTATGTTATTTATAGCAATACCCATGGTGATGAAGAACTCACTCGTAAAGATATTTTGCAAACCGTTACTCGTATGATTGGGCCAATTGCAAAGCCCGATAAAATACAGTTTGTGAATGGCTTGCCTAAAACGCGTAGTGGTAAAATCATGCGAAGAATTTTGCGCAAGATTGCGGAAGGAGAAACAGAAAACTTGGGCGATACTTCTACTCTATTAGATCCTGGCGTAGTGGAAGAAATAAAGAACGGCCATATTTAATATTCTAGTGGTTATCATGAAATCTTTATCTTAATAATAATCATTCGATTATCTTTAGGATAAAGATTGCTGTTATGAAAAAATATTCTTTTTTAGTTGCGCTTTCACTTTTTGTAAGTACTGCGCTTAATGCCGCCGATAACGATATCATTGGTCGTTGGGATTTAACCGTGAACATGGATGGTCGCATTGCGCCCTCTTGGTTAGAAGTAAAATTGTCTGGCGTAAAAACACTAGTAGGTTATTTTGTAGCCGATGGCGGTAGTGCAAGACCCATCAGTCATGTGCAAGTAAAAGAAGGTAAAATTCATTTCAGCATTCCTTCTCAGTGGGATCGTTTAGATAAGTATATGGAGTTTGATGCGGTTTTAGAAAACGATCAACTAAAAGGGACCATCACGCAGAGTTATGGTAAAGTACATTCATTCACTGGTGAACGCGCCCCTTTATTAAAAAGAGACAAAGCACCTGTATGGGGAAAGCCAATTAATTTATTAAGTGGCAAGGGCATTGAAGGTTGGCACGCCGATAGAAATAATAATCAATGGGTAAATATCAATGGCGTTTTAACCAGCCCTAAAAGCGGCGCCAATATTATTACCGATCAAAATTTTGAAGATTTCAAATTACATATTGAATTCAGGTATCCCGCAGGAAGCAATAGTGGCGTGTATTTGAGAGGTCGTTACGAAATTCAGGTTGAAGACAATATGGGTAAAGAACCCAGCTCTACTTTATTTGGCGGTATTTATGGTTTTATTACTCCAAACGAAATGGTGGCAAAATCACCAGGCGAATGGCAAACCTATGATATTACTCTAGTAGGTCGTCGTGTTACTGTGGTGGCGAATGGTAAAGCCATTATTGTAGATCAAATTATTCCAGGCATTACTGGTGGTGCGCTCAATAGCAAAGAAGGTGAACCAGGTCCAATTATGTTGCAAGGAGATCATGGTCCGGTAGAGTATCGCAATATTATCATTACGCCCGCGAAATAACTCACTTAATTTGGCGAACTAAAATTGTATAAATGAGAAAAATCTGGGTAACTGTTTTTGCATTTGTACAAATAGTGCAAACAGTAAATGCGCAATCTCCCAACGAAAAGCTTGCAACAACAATTGCGATTGCTAAAGGAAAACTAATCATTGTGGGTGGTGGCTCCATGCCCGATACCATGTATCAGCTATTTGCGAAATCTATTGGAGGGAAAGACCAGTCGGTGGTGATAATCCCTACGGCAACTAATGACTCTGCAATAAATGCGGGTGCACATTTAACCAGATTTAAAAAAGAGGGCTTCACCAATTTAACAACGGTACATGCACGTAACAAAGTTGGGGTTGATGCGCCTGAGTTTATAAAAGCCATTCAAAATGCAAAAGGAATTTATTTTTCTGGGGGCGATCAAAGCCGCATTGCAGATGCATTTCTGGGCACTCGGGTACACGCTGCTATGCTAGAATTATTTAAGAGAGGTGGTGTTTTTATGGGTACTTCTGCGGGTGCTACTATTATGGGAACATTATTAGTGGGAGGAGATGCACGAAAAGATTTGACCAAGCCTTTTGATTTTCCTGCTGCTTTAAATTTATTTCCGAATACGGCTATTGACCAACATGTATTGGCCAGAAACCGTCAATTCGATTTAATTCCGGTGATAGAACAACATCCGCATTTATTGGGTATTGCCATTGATGAGTCCACTGCTATTGTAGTAGAGGGTAATCAGTTTTCTGTGTTGGGTAAATCTTATGCAATGGTGTACGATGCGCAAGATTGGGATAAGCAAAAAAAGCAATGGGGCCGCGTGTTGAAACCATTTATGATGATGACTCAACCACAGCGTTATGATTTTGTTTCTAGAAAAATCATTCGCAATTAATTATATTTTGATCCAACTTTTTTTTCTTGTTTTTAATCGGTGATTGCCGATAAATCCACTGCAATTTGAGCACCTAATGCTGCATTGTTTTTAATCAATGCAATATTGGCTTCTAAGCTTTCTCCTTTGGTATGATTGGCAATGTATTTGAGTAAAAATGGCGTGATGTCTTTTCCTGATACTCCGGCTCTTTTAGCTGCATCTAATGCCAACACAATATGTTCTTCCATTTCTGCTACGGGTATTTCCTGATGAGAAGGTACCGGGTTGGCAATCAACACAGATCCGTTCAAACCCATGTCCCACTTGACTTTCAGCATAGTTGCAATAGCTTCTGGTGTGTCTAGTGTTAATGGACTATTGTATCCACTGGTAGAAGAATAAAAACTGGGGAATGCTTCTTGCCCAAATGTTACAACTGGTATTCCTTTGGTTTCTAAATATTCCAATGTGAGCCCTATATCTAAAATTGATTTTACGCCTGCTGAAACTACGGCCACATTAGTATGTTCCATTTCTGTAAGATCTGCTGAAATATCCATGCTGGTTTCTGCTCCTCTATGAACACCGCCTATTCCACCTGTTACAAAAATGGGTATGCCTGCCATTGCTGCAATTCGCATAGTGGCTGCAACTGTTGTTGCTCCGTATAGTTGCTGACTAATTACATAAGACATATCGCGCAAACTCACTTTAAGTATGTCTTTTGCTTGTCCAAAATAATCTAATTCTTCATCTGTTAATCCTACCGTGCATTTTCCTTTGATGATGGCAATGGTTGCTGGGATGGCTCCATTGCTTCTCACAATTTCTTCTACAGCCCTTGCTGTTGCTACATTTTGTGGGTAAGGCATTCCATGCGCAATGATGGTACTTTCTAAAGCTACTACGGGTTCTCCGTCTCTTAAAGCGGCGGCAACATCGGGATGTAAATGAATGGCTGGATGCATAAGTGTAGCGTTAAGATGGATAATATTTACTTACTCTTGATAAAAGTTCAGTCTGCGACAAATGCGTAACAATTGCTCCATTCACTTGCAATATCTCTGCAGACAAAGTGTGTGCTAGCTTGATGCATTCTTCGTCGGTTCTTCCCAGAGTTTTTCCCAATAAGAATCCAGACAAAGAGCCGTCTCCTGCTCCAGTGCAATCTACAACTTCTATATCGGGCGCGTGTAAAGTAATTGCTTTGTCTTTGTTATAAAAAGCAGATCCTTGCTTGCCATTGTGTAACCAAATATTTTGCACCCCTCTTTTTAATAACTCTTCTACTTGCAATTGGGTTAAGAATGATTTTTCGCTGCACATCACTGGTAACTCATCTTCATTAGGTGTTACCATATATAAGCCTGCTAAATCCATATCTTTTAATTTGGATGCGGGTGGTACCGATACGGGTTCAATGATAAATGGAATACCCGTTCGCTTGCTAAACTGTAATAACCAGTTCATGCTTTCTACACTAGTATTGGCATCTGCCATAATGTATTGGGCACTTAATAAAAGTTCCTCCTGTTTTTCTAAATGAGCAGGGGTAACCATTTCTACTGCTGCATTAGATAAAAAAGCGGTATACAATGATCCGTCTACATTTAATACCCCTGTATACCTACCTGAAATTCCTTCTTTGGTGATGCTGGCATCAATTTTGACCCCTGCCGCACTACAAGATTGTTTTAACCAATCCCCATCGCTATCGTTTCCAAATACACTGATTAATTGAACATTTGCCCCTAGTATACTCAACTGTTTGGCAATATTATGGGCTACCCCGCCGGCTGTTTTAGTAATTTTTGCATCTACAGTAGTTGCAGGCAAAATGGAATGTCCTGCATGGATGAGCTCATCTACCAAAATGGCCCCTACACAAATGATTGGTTTTTGCATGCGGCAAATGTACAAAGTGGATTGGCCTTTTTATGTTATTTTCATTATTCAATTTTGATTTATGAATAGAAGAAAATTTTTGCGCAATGGTTCTTTGGCGGCTGCAGCTGCTGTAACTGTAGCGGGTACGGCTGCTACCGTTTTAACTGGATGTGGCGGCGGCAAAGATCAATCTAAAACCAATAGTTCCGACAGTGCTGAATTGGCCGCTGCTGAAGCAACTGGAAGAGATGAGTTTGAATACTCTGAATTCACAATTGCCGAATTACAAGCAGCTATGAAAGCTGGAACTCTTTCTTCAGTAAAATTGACCGAACTATACTTGCGCCGCATTAGTGAAATAGATCAAGGAAGGCATGATCTATTATCGGTGATTGAAGTAAATCCAGAAGCCATGCAATTGGCTGAGCAAATGGATAAAGAAAGAAAAGCAGGTAAACTTCGTGGTTCATTGCATGGTATTCCTATCATGATTAAAGACAATATTGATACGGCCGATAAAATGCATACGACCGCTGGGTCATTGGCTTTAGAAAATCATATTGCTGCAAAAGATGCTTTTGTAGTAAGTCAATTACGCAAATCAGGGGCCATTATTTTAGCTAAGACCAATTTGAGTGAGTGGGCCAATTTTAGGTCTACTCGTTCTAGTAGTGGTTGGAGCAGTAGAGGTGGACAAACCAGAAATCCTTATGTAATCAATCGCTCTCCATGCGGTTCTAGTGCTGGTTCTGCCGTTGCAGTTTCTGCTAATTTATGCGCAGTTGCGGTGGGTACCGAAACCGATGGCTCTGTTGTTGCACCTGCTTCTTTTTGTGGTATTGTAGGGCTTAAACCTACTGTTGGCCTAGTAAGTAGATCGGGTATTATTCCTATTTCTGCAACGCAAGATACCGCTGGTCCTATGACACGCACTGTAGCTGATGCTGCTATTCTACTGAATGCAATGGTGGGCGTTGACCCTGCGGATGCTGTAACATTAAATGCTAAAGATAAAATTGCCAAAGACTATACTGCTTTTTTAAATAAGGATGCTTTAAAAGGAAAGCGTATTGGGGTTGAGCAATCTTTTTTAAGAGGTCGTCAAGAAGAAGTAGTGGCTTTGTATCAAAGAGAAATTGATCAATTAAAAAAATTGGGTGCTACTATTGTTCCTGTGGAATTGGTAAAAGAAACAGGTCCTTTGGGTGAAGCTGAATTTCAAGTGTTGCTCTATGAATTTAAAGATGGCCTCAATAAATATTTATCTACAGTTAAAAATGGCGTGAAGAGCATGCCTGAATTAATTGAGTACAATAAAAAACATGCAGATAAAGTACTCAAATATTTTAAGCAGGAACTGGTTGAAATGAGCAATGCTAAAGGCGATTTAAAAAGCAGTGAATACCAGCAGGCATTGGCAAAATCTACTTCGGCTCGTGCAATCATTGATCGTGTGTTGAAAGAAAATCAATTAGATGCCATTGTGGGTACCAGTTATGGACCGGCTCATTGTATTGATTGGGTAAATGGAGACCAAGACCCTGGGTTCTATTTCTGTCCACCTGCTGCTATGGCAGGTTATCCGCATATTACTGTTCCGATGGGTAATATTCATGGCCTGCCTGTAGGACTTTCTTTTATAGCTTCTGGTTATCAGGAAGGAACCATCATCGGATTGGCTTATGCTTATGAACAAGCAACCAAGCATAGAACCATTCCTCGCTTTAAACGGTCTATTTAAGTGCGAAAATGATTTATATTCATGTTTTTATTGATCTGTTTAAATTAATATAGTGTCTGAAATTAATACCAAACAAGTTTCTCCTTTAGGTTGGATTGCCAGTACCTGGTTTGCGATGGGCATTCCATTTATTGCACTGTCTAGTACAGCGGGTATTATGTACCAGTCATTTAAGTTGCCTGATGAAGAAGTTGTTTTTTGGACTTCTTTTATCATGTTGCCTTGGGCACTTAAATTTTTATGGGGGCCTTTATTAGAGATGTTCAAAACCAAGAAATACTTTGTGTATGTATCTCAGTTTTTTTTGGGTGTCTTATTTGCTTTAGTTGCAGTGAGCATTATTTCTGACCGATTTTTTGGTTTGTCTATTGGTTTATTTACTGCGATTGCTGTTGCTGCAGCCACACAAGATTTAGCAGCGGATGGTGTATATATAAATGAATTGAATAAATTTCAACAACAACAATTCATAGGTTGGCAAATAGTGTTTCAGCAGTTGGCCAAAGCCATTTTTGGATCTGGATTGGTATTATTGGCGTTTCAATTAGAAGAAGTCTATGGGTTAAAAATGGCTTGGATGACGGTGATGATTATTTATGGAATAGCCATGATTACCATGGGTGTTATTAGCGTAAATAAATTGCCTACAGGTGGAGATGCAGTGCATGCTGTTGAATCGGCGCCCGAAGCTATTGTTATTTATAGAGATGTATTGTTGCAGTTCTTGAAGAAAAAAAATCTATGGATTGGTTTAGTATTTATTTTTCTTTATAGATTGGCAGAAGCCCAGGTAGTAAAAATTGCTCCTTTGTTTTTTAAAGCATCTAGAATGGATGGTGGGCTAGGAATTGATAAAGCAGACACCAGTTTTATTTTTGGGGTGATTGGAATAATCGCATTTGTTTTGGGTAGTCTGGCATCTGGTTATTTTGTTGCGTCTAAAACATTCAATAGAAAAACCTTGCTCATTTTGTGCGCTGTAATGAATATTCCTTTGTTGATCTATTCTTATTTAGCAATTACGCAGCCCGTAGACGAAATGCCCATTATTCTACTGGTTGCATTTCAGCAGTTTTGTTATGGCTTCGGTTTATTGGCACTGGTTTACTATATTTTACAAGAGATGGCACCAGGCAAATACCAATTGGCTTATTTTGGCTTTGCTGCTGCTGCTATGCAATTTGCATTCATTATTCCTGGAATGTTCAGTGGTTATTTAAGCGAATACATGGGATATTATGAGTTCTTCATTTGGGTCATCATATGTACCATTCCGGCTTTTATTATAAGCGCAACGGTTCCATTAACAAATGGTACAGAACCTACTGCCAACTAGGGTTTCCTACTAAATGCAATTTGGTTTGTCTTCCACTAATGTATTTAAAACCAGTTTGGTCAAAGTATCCATCTTGTTCTAGCATGATTCGGATGGTCTTTTTCCATTCTTTAATTTCAACTGCAGCGTTCAATTCTATTGAATAAGCAGTATTATAATACATGGGATAATCGCCGCTTCCTGGTACGCCATTTTGTTGATCCCACATACCAATGGTGGGTCCAGCTGCATGTCCATGAGCACCAATTGGATGGGTATAAATGGTAGCGTTAATGGTTTCTTTTTTTGCTTGTGCTAATGCATCTGATAATATTTTGTTTCCCGATTTGTTCAATGCAAATTGATTGGTTAAAATATCTTGTAATCGATTTCCAATAGTTAATGCGTTTTTTAAATACTCAGGTGCATCCTTTTCTTCTGGCTTTAAAACATAGGCATGCTCTTGTATGTCTGAGTTTAATCGTAAATAAGTAATTCCAAAATCTACATGTAACAAGTCTCCTTGTTGAATAATATTTTTTGGATCGTACCCCTTATTGCTGAACGCTTTTAAATGATCAAATTCAATTTGGTCATTGCGTTGAATTTCTACTGAAGGATGAAACCAGGTACTTAATCCAAGGCTATTGATTTTTTGTCGGTACCACCATACAAGGTCTTCTGATGTGGTAATGCCCGGTGTAATTACCTTGCTGCTAAATCCCTCCGCAATAATGGCTTTACTAATTTGCACTACTTGAGGGTAGTATTGCATTTCTCTGGCTGTTCTGGTTTCTAACCAAGCTACTGCCAATGGTTCAGAAGAAACCACTTTTGTTTTATATGCAGCAGGTAATTTTTGCATGAATTGTTCATACTCTGTATGGTCTAGCCCGTCTGCATGACCAAAACTCTTAGACATATTAATGCCTATTTTTTTTGGTTGATGCTTATTAACCAATGCCATTAATGCATCCCACTGATCGGGATACTTGGTCATATCCCAAGCAGCTTTAATTGAACTACCCACATTGTATCTGGCTACGGCAGACTTGGTGTATTCTTTGGTTACTGGATTATAATAAAATACCAACATGGTAGTTCTTCTTGCACTAATCCAAGTAGCTGGTAACATAGTTTTTACAATAGGATCTTCATTGTATTCTCTAGTTATCATTACCCACATATCTATCCCTGTTCTTTCCATTAATAGTGGCAATAAATTGTTTAGTCGGTCGTCTATAACTTCATCAATAATTTTTGCCTGCTCTCTTAATGGTAGTACTTGTGCGTTTAACTCATGGGTAATACATATTACCAATAAGAAACTCAAAACAGCGGTTAGGATGCGTTTATTCATTTTAGTGTACTTTTATTAAATATACTATTGCGTTGCCCAATAAACCCCTTTTATTGAAACCTTTTTTTTGCCTTTTGTTATTGCTATTTGGGCAATGGGTATTCAACAATGCAGCGGCACAAAATATCCCATTTCCCCAGAAAGACATTAGTGATGTTTTATTTGGATCGAAAAAGCGCAAAGCCCAATCTCAAACAGATTCTCTGGTTCCAAGAAAATTCTATACCAGTTTTTTACCCATTCCTGGGTACAATCCTGCGTTGGGTTTTGTAATAGGAGGTGGCATAAGTACCAGTTTTTTATCTGGTCAATCAGCAAGTACTCGTCGTTCTAATATTCTAGCCAATGCAACCATCACCACGCGAAATCAGTTTAATCTGAATATTCGCAATATGATTTATTTAAAAGACGATCAATGGGTTTTACAGGGGGATTGGCGCTGGCTTATTTTTTCTCAACCCACGTATGGCTTGGGCATCAATTTTAATAATGCTTTTAGGCCTCCTGCAATAGAACAGCCTATGAAGTTTAATTATATCCGTTTTTATCAAACCCTCTATAAAAAAATATTGGGCCCATGGTATGCGGGTATTGGTATTAATATAGATCGTCACTATAATATTGTTGATCAACTCTTAGACACAACAGGTCCTAATCCTTTTCTTACTGCACATTATGCGTATTCTACTTTAAATAATATTAGGCAAGACGAGTATTCTTCTGTTGGATTGAGTGCTAATTTTTTATTTGATAATAGAGACAATGCGGTGAATCCTAGAAAAGGTCAATATGCATTAATGAGCTTTAGAATCAATAATGAAATATTCGGAAGTACGCGTTCGCATAATACTTTGTACTATGAATTCAGAACGTATTGGAATCCCACTAAAAAGCTGTTAAGGCCTCATATTATTGGATTCTGGACGATGGGTCAGTTTGTTACCAGTGGCAAACAACCCTATTTAGAAATGCCTGGAATTTCTTGGGATATGTATAATAGAACGGGGAGGGGCTATATACAAGGAAGAATTAGAGGAGAAAATATGTGGTATGGTGAAACGGAGTATCGTTTTCCTATTTCAAAAAATGGATTATTCGGCGGAGTTGCATTCTTGAATTTAACTACGGCTACCAACGAAGCCAAACAGCAGAAACTGGCTGATGAATTTGCTGCAGGCTATGGTATTGGATTAAGAATTAAAATGAGTAAAAAAACAAATACCAATATTGGTATTGATTATGGCATGGGCCGCGATGGCAGTAATGGCATCTATATTAACTTACTCGAAACTTTTTAATTGGGATACTTTTACCAAATGAATGTCTAGTTCAGTAGTCTATATATAAATACGGTGGCCCTTTTCATTAATATAGGATACTGTTTTGAGTTTAATGTTTCACCGGGCGCATGCGATCCTTTGCCAGATGCACCTAAGCCATCTAAACAATCTGCATAAGCTGCTACATAGGAAATATCTCCAGCTCCTCTACTCCCGGGATTACCCGGTACTACTTTGCCCAAACCCATGTCTTCACTGGTTTTGCTTAATATTGTTGCCAATGCTTCATTCCCTTTTGTGGGAGCCATCGAAGGAATGCCATCTTGAAAACTAATGCTTGCTTTTGCGCCAGGTAAACTTTCTGAAACAATTTTACGCATGGTGTTTCTGGCTTTTAATTTTTGCTCTTCGGTTAAGAAACGGAGGTCACCATTTACAAATGTTTTAGGCGAAATAATATTGGTTTTACCAGATGCTTCACCGCGTTGTTGTTCAAAATTGGCATTTACTTCAGACCCTCCAATAAATATACCAGGGTTGAATGTGAGGTATTGTTCTTTGCTTAATGTTTCTCTAAAGCTGTTTACAATTCTAGCTGCTTCATAAATAGCGCCATAACCTGCAGCACCAAATACACCAGAAGAATGTCCTTGCTTTCCTTCAACAGTTAACTCCCAAGAACTCGCTCCTCTTCTTGCAGTTGCAATGGTATTAAAGCCTGCAGCTCCTTCAAAGGCCAATACCACATCATGTTGCTTTGCCCTTTCAATAAAATCTCCTCTAGTGAGGCTTCTTGGCTCTCCTGCATTTTCTTCGTCGCCTGTCATATAAATAGTGATGGTTGCATTATTCAACAAGTTTAATTCGTGCATGGCTTTCATTGCAGCAATGATGATTACATCGCCTCCTTTCATATCATTAATTCCCTGACCAGTGATGGTGCTATCATTCAAAACAGTAAATGGATTGCTGGGCATTTCTGGTTCAAATACGGTGTCTAGATGGCCTAATAATAAAAGTTTTTTTCCCTTATTGCCTTTTCTTGTTGCTACCAAATGACCTGCTCTCTTAACAGAATCGGGCATATTAATCCACTCTATGGTAAATCCTAATTTCTCTAATTCCTTGCTGTATAATTGACCAACTGCTTTTACTCCTGCTATATTAAATGTTCCACTATTGATGTTAACACTATTTTTAAGTAGGTCTACCATTGCAGGATAATGCTCCTCTATTTTTTTTATTAATTTTTGTTCAATCGGTTGAAGAGTTTGAGCGTTGGTTATTAAAAAAGAGAAGCTAATAAGGTAGAAAAGGAAGCATTTTTTCATAAAAGCAAATTTGACACTCAATTTAAGCATTCAATTGTATTTAAAAATTGATAGGGTAAGCCGTTTAATTGATACTATTGAAAATAATCGCCAATCCTTTCGTTATTGCGGATGCTTATTGATATTTTTAATCAAATTAATTTATTGTACATGCCCAATAATGCTGCTTATAGTTCAAAATACGAAACCCTTTTGGCTGTTGGTCAATTGGGTGGATGGGAATACAATGTACTCACACAGGAGCTTTGGTGCAATAGCTATTATTTTGAAATGCTTGGCCGCAAAGAGTACGCAACAGCTGATTGGGCAAAATATCCTATTAAAGAGATTTGGGAAGATTGGTTACATCCGGAAGACCTAGCAAAAGCAAAAGAGTATTTTGCCGATTATATTTTAAATCCTGTTCAAGAATATGCGCAACAGTTTAGAATGCTTCATGCCAATGGCGATTGGGTGATTATTTTAAGTAGGGCATTGGCCATGCGTAATGAAGTAGGCGAGTTAACCGGAATGATTATTGGAACTCATTTGGATATATCGGATACCTCACGTCTTTCTGAAAATTTCATCATCACACAAAAAGAATTTGAAAAAAGTAAAAAGCAAATTATTAAAGACAATGCTTTTTTGAAAGCTATTTTAAATAGCCCAAAAGATTTATTTGTTTTGGCTATTGACAAGCATTATCAGTTTTTAGGTTTTTCTGATTCATATATTCCATTTGCTAAAAACGTTTTATTAAAAGATGTTCAAGTGGGTATGAATGTTTTTGATGTATTACCTGAATCTATGCATGCAGTTGCAAAAGCCAATTATGATAGGGCTTTAGCGGGGGAAAACTTTATTATTACCAATAATTTTATTGCCCCCAGCGGTAAAAGATTGTATTATGAAAACAAATACAGCCCTATCATAGATCAGCATGGTAAAATATTAGGACTCACTTTATTTAGTAACGATATTACTGCTATCAAAATTCAAGAGGAAGAAATGCGAATTGTAGACCTTCGCTATGCCGCATTATTTGATGGAGCTGAAGATGCGATATTAATTGCTGATGCTACTACTGGTCATTTGGTTGATGTGAATGATAGAGCAAGTGAATTATTTGGTTATTCCAAATATGAACTGGTTGGGATGCATCAAACTCAACTTCATCCCCCTAACGATTTGGCTAAAATAACTTCATTATTTCAGCAGTTTTCTTCAAGTAAAACAAACGGTCATCAATTTGTTGATACAAATATTATTGATCATAAAGGAAAAATAAAGCCCGTTCGAATTACTGCTGGGGCCCCTTTTAGAGCAGGGAAATATTTGTTTTTAGCGGCTTATTTTAGAGACTTGAGTACAGAAAAAGCGGCCATTGAAAAGGCGCTAACTATTCAAGAAATGCTTTCTAAAGCAGAAGGGATTGCGCATGTAGGAAGTTTTGAAGTAATGCTTCCAGATGGTCATGCCATTTGGAGTGATGAAATGTTCCGTATTCTTGATTTATCTCCCCATGAAACATTGGCTCATAAAGACCGATTTACTGAATCGGTTATTCCAGAAGACCAGGAAATATATCATAAATGGATGGGGAAAGTATCCACTATTGAAGGGGAGTCTTCTCCTATACAAGTTCAAATTCAAACCCGGAAAGGCAGCATTAAACATGTAATTATTAATGGGGTTGGGTATAAAGATTTACAAGGTCAAATTTATAAGTTCATTGGTGTGGTAAAAGATATTACTACCAGGGTATCTACCATGGAGAGCCTTAAAATTCAAAACCAAAAGTTAAGAGAAATTGCATGGGCTCAGTCTCATTTGGTAAGAGGTCCGCTTTCAGATATTTTGGGTATTACCAAAATAATTAAAGAAAAATTAGTTGACGAAGAAGAAAAAGAAACCTTGATTACTCAATTGCATGATGCTGCAGATAAGCTAGATCAAGTAGTTAAAGATGTGGTGAATAATGCAGGCTCTTTTGACGAATCGTTGCAATGAACTAAAATTACCTAAAAGTAGGTATATCTGTCCCCCAATTTTTAAGCATATTGCACTAGGATTTCATCCTAAAAATCGGGGTACTTTCATATCGGGGGGTGTGATTGTCCCCGATTTATTTTTCAATAATTGATGATGCTCCGTTTTTAAAATTCATTAATCAACGCTGCTGTTTTAGCAGGATCTTCTTCCATAGGAACATGGCCAATATTGTTTAAGATGGCTAGCTTGCTTCCCTTAATATCTTTATTAAATAAATAGGCGTTTTGTACAGGAATCAATCCATCTTTATCTCCCCAAATAATGAGAGTGGGTTTTTGAATGGTCTTAATTTTGTCTGGCTCCTGCTCTAATCCCTTTTTAAAAATGGCTAATAAAGCTTTTCTGTTTCCCTTTGCAATAGCCATATCATGAAAGCGATCAATCTGTTCTTGATTAATTATAGTGGGGTCTTGATAGATTCCCTTTAAGCTGGCACTTACCAATGCTTTGGGAGTAATGAACAACATCACATTATTAATTATTGGCGTTGAAGCAATTTTAAAACCAATGGAGCCTTTTACATTCATGACGGGGTAACCGGTTGCATCTATCAATATGAGCTTTCTAACTTTTTCGGGAAAATAAGTAGTGAATTGCCAAGCAATACCACCACCTAATGAATTACCTCCAATATCGCAAAGGGGTATTTGTAATTTGGTTAAAAAGGAGTCTAAAAATTGACTATAATAGTTGAAGCTGTATTCATTGGTTGCATTAGGGCCCGTGAGTCCAAATGCGGGCATATCTAATGTAATGACTCTTCTGTTTGGATTAATTTTCTTTACTACCGCTTCAAATGTGTGCAATGAAGAACTAGTACCATGAATTAATACCAGTGGAACGGAATCAGTTGGATTTCCTTGGTCTCTATAATGTACATTCATGCCCATCAATGGCATAAACTCCGATTCGTTGTTTACATACAATGGTTTTAATTCATCTAAACTTCTGTCTGGTTGAAAATAAATGATGAATAATAAAACCAATAAGGCAAGGATTGCACCAAAAAAATAACCAATATATCGTAAGAACTTTTTCATGAATCATGATTTAGTCTCACAAATATATTGGTCAGTTGTATAAGGCTGTATTAATTTGTACGAATGGCGCCTATTCCCTCATTAAATAATTGCTTATTTAAAGCAGGTATTTCTATTTTGTTAAGGTTATCTCCTCGCTCTTTCAATACCTGCCATTGTTTGGTGTATTCTTTTAATAAATCCAAATTTGGTTGATTCACTCTTGGTATATCACTTTCTGTTTGATTCATTAAGAACATATAGTTGGCAGTAAATTTATTCAAGAAGTTCTCCGCATCATCATAAGCAGTAGCCTTACGCTGAATCATATCTTCATCCCATGCTTTCATTTTTTGTGATAAAGCTTCTGCTTTGGTTTTTAATTCGCCTGCTGGTAGGCTTTTAATAATTTGATCTAATTGTTGCTTTTTCGAAAATAATTCGTTGACCATATTATGCATTTCTTTCACAGTGTTTTCCATTCCCGTCATTACTTCATCAAACGCTGCATACTCTGCCGCAGTGGTAGGGTAATTGGGATTTGCCAAAATGGTTGCTTTGGTGTTTACAGTTTTTCCTTCTGCTTCAATGCTGATGGTATAGGTTCCTGGAATGGCTTTATGTCCGCGGAAACTACTTTCAATATAGGTGTTTGGAATACCCGGCATAGTTGCGTGTCGTAAGTTCCATACAAATCTGTTCAAGCCCTTATTGGTAGATAATAATGCATCTCTTGGAGGTGCTCCATCGTATCTTTTATAGTTGGGGTCTGCTTTAGAACTAATTGTTTGAATTGTTTTTCCATTACCATCTTTAATGGTCATAGTGATGACTGATTTTTCTTTTAATTCAGGTAAATCATAATACACTACAATTCCTGTTGCAGGGTTAACTCCTCTGTATGGATTGGTTCCATCAAATTCAGGATTATTGCCATCTAACTCCGAACTGCCACTGGCTAATATTGCTGGCGCTGGTTCGTAAACTGATAGGGTAGTTGGAGCAGTTTTATATTGTCTAACCAATGTTAAATCGTCCAATATCCAAAATGATCTGCCAGATGTAGCTGCGATTAAATTGTTTTGATGTACGCGTAAATCGGTAATAGGCGTGTTGGGTAAGTTTAATTGAAACGGAGTCCAATTTTTTCCTCCATTAAAAGAAATATATACGCCGTTTTCTGTTCCTGCATACAACAAATCTTTTCGTTTATCATCTTCTCTTACAACGCGTGTAAAAGAACCTACTGGTATTCCATTGCTAATATTGGTCCAGGTTTTTCCATAGTCGGTACTCTTATACAATCCGGGTGTATGGTCGTTAAATTTATAACGCGTGGTTGCAATATATACAGTGGCTTTATCAAAAGGCGATACTTCTATGGCATTGATTAAACACTCTGCCAATCCTGCTGGTGTAATGTTTTTCCAATTTGCTCCTCCGTCTTTAGTGATATATACCAATCCATCATCACTACCTGTATAGATCACTCCTTTTTCTAAAGGCGATTCAATTACATAACTTAATGTTCCATAGTTTTCTGCACCCACCGATTCATTGGTAAATGGTATACCCGGTTTTACTTGTTTTTCTTTTTCATTACGTGTTAAGTCGGGAGATACTTCGTCCCAAGTTTTACCCATATCCCTTGTTCTTAGTAACAAATGAGCACCATGATAATAAGTACCTGGTTCGTGTTGGCTATGTATGATGGGTGCATTCCAGTTGTAACGATACTTCATGTCTTTGGCATCCATTGCTAAATATTGAATGGGTGCAGCCATGATATTGGTACTTGCATTTGTTTTGGTATCTAATACTTCTATTGTTCCTTGATAAGACCCGCCCAATACATATCTTGGATTATTTGGATCAAACGCTAAGAATGCACTTTCACCTCCTGCGGATGCCGACCAATCGGCGGCTGTAATCCCTCCGGAAAAAGACCTACTCGCAATTTTTACTGATGAATTATCTTGTTGTCCTCCATAAATATTATACGGAAATAAATTGTCTACATTAATGCGATACATCTGTGCAGTTGGCATATTGCTTTGGCTGCTCCAAGTTTGTCCTCCATTAAAACTTATGGTTACGCCTCCATCATCGGCCATCACTAAATTTTTTGAATCGCTTGGATTAATCCAAAGATTGTGATAATCTCCATGGACACCTTGTAGATTTTCCCATGTTTTTCCGCCATCAATTGATTTTAATGCGGGAGCACTTAATACATACAAAGTGTTTTCATTATTTGGATCTGGAAACACTTCTATATAATACCATGCACGCTGAATGATTTTATGTTCTGCTGAAACTTGGCTAAAACTTTTCCCCGCATTATTTGATACATATAATCCTCCTGCATTTTTTTCGAAATCGCTTTCAATTAATGCATATACTTTATCTGAATTTGCTGGGCTTACTGCAATAGCCATTTTACCCATTTCTTTAGGTAAACCTTTGCTCAATTTTTCCCAATTAGCACCGCCATCGGTTGATTTGTACAATCCACTTCCTGGGCCTCCACTGATTACTTTCCAAGGCAGTCTGCCATGGTCCCACATGGCTGCATATAATATGCTTGGATTTTTTGCATCCATGGATAATTCTGCACATCCCGTTTTATCGTTGATGTATAAGATTTTTTTCCATGTTGTTCCTCCGTCGGTGCTTTTGTAAATTCCTCTTTCTGTAGAATTACTATAAAGTGCTCCTTGTGCGGCAACATATACAATATCAGGATTGGTTGGATCAATAATTACGCGAGCAATATGTTGTGTAGCATCTAGTCCAATTTTTTTCCAATTTTTTCCAGCATCTGTACTTTTATACATGCCATCTCCATGATGGGTCATTACCCCGCGCATGGCATGTTCTCCCATTCCTACATATACTATATTGGGGTTGCTTTCTGAAACGGCTATAGCACCAACTGATCCTGTTTTAAATTGCCCGTCGGAAATATTTTTCCAACTAATTCCTCGGTCGGTGGTTTTCCATAATCCACCACCAGTCGTACCCATATAATAAGTATGGATATCTCCTTTAACACCAGTACCTGTATTAGACCTGCCTCCTCTGAAAGGCCCAATACTGCGCCATTTAACGGGTTTAAAATATTGATTTACATTTTCGGTATTGGGTTCTTTGCTGGCTTGTGCAAATGAATAGTCTGCACCAGTTATAAGGAGCAAACCTAAAAGCAGTTTATGCATATTGGCTGAATTTTATTCAGAAATATACGCCATATTCTTTATTGTATCTTTGTATGATGCCAAAAGGGAAATTAGATATTATAGACAGAGTATTGGAAGCTTGTTACAAACACAATCCTGATGCTTTGTTTGTGATGAGTTTAATGCACCAATACGAAGAGCGAGGTAGTTTAAGTAAAAAACAATTACAAGGCTTATTGGCTAAAGCCAGTAAAGTGCCCGATATTCCTATTAATTTATTGGCAACACTGGAAGCCACTATCAATAGAATGCATACCCGCGAAAAAGCACCTGCAACAGTTGGTAAGCCCTTGTTCGAAAAAGATTTTCCTCTGGGTGAAAAAATGGAAGCCATTCTTGCAAAATATCCGCAGCATAAACGAGTGATTTTTCTTTTTGATAAATACAATCGCAAAGAGCATTTAACACCTATTGAAAAGGATGAAGTCATTAAATTTCATAAACTATTGATTAAATAAGTACATGACTTTTATCATATCTGTTCAAAAGTAAAAAAGGTATCTTCGGCGCTTTAATCAATTCACTTTTTATGAGTTTAGCCAAATCTATAGAAGCGCGTAGCCAAAACCAATGTGAGCTTTGCGCTGCAACTACCCCATTGTCTTTATTTGAAGTGCCGCCTGTAGACAGAACAACTGAAGATAACTGCATCATGATTTGCAGTAAATGTTTACAACAAATCGAAAAGAAAGAAGCTTTAGACAGCAAGCATTGGGACTGTTTAAATACTGCTATGTGGAGTGAAGTGCCAGGTATTCAAGTAGTTTCTTGGAGAATGTTGAATAGATTAAGAAATGAATCTTGGGCAGCAGATTTATTAGATATGCTTTATTTAGATGATGATAAACTAGCTTGGGCCAAAGCTACTGGTGATCATGATAATGATGGCTCAGTAGACTTGCATTTGGATTGTAATGGACAACAACTTTTTACGGGCGATTCCATTGTGTTAACTAAATCATTAGATGTGAAAGGAACTAGTTTGAATGCAAAAATGGGTACTGTCGTGAAGAATATCCGTTTGGTTCCCGATAATACTGAACAAATTGAAGGTAAAATTGAGGGTCAAATGATTGTTATACTAACAAAATATGTTCGCAAAGCATAACTTTATATGCAAATATGCGAGTTAGAAATCCTAGAACCGGTGTATACGATTATGAAATACCCGATTGTAATGCAGCTCAAATAGCACAACGTTGTAAGCAATTACGCAACCATCAAGATGCATGGGTAAGATCGGGCATTACAAACCGTATTGCGGTTTTACAAGAATGGAAACAAGCGATCATCATCAACAAAGAACTGTTGATTGGAGCATTGGCTGCTGATACTGGCAGAACTTGGGAAACAATTGCCGAAATAGATTGGGTGATTGACTCTATTGATAAATGGTGTGCTACAACAAAGGACTTTTATGAAGAATATGCTAATTGGATTCCTTACCAATTGGTTGCTATTATTAGCCCATGGAACTTTCCTTTGGCTTTATCTATGATGGATACCATACCAGCCCTTTTATCAGGAGCTGCAGTATTGGTTAAGCCCAGCGAAATAACACCTCGTTTTATTGAAGTGATCAACAGAACTATATTGTCGGTACCTGGGTTACAGAAAATTTTGTTGTTTACTCCCGGTGATGCAAGTGTTGGTGCAATAATGGTTGGTTTAGCAGACTTAGTTTGTTTTACTGGTTCAGTAAATACAGGAATGAAGATTTCTTTAGCAGCTAGTAAAAAATTGACTCCTGTTTTAATGGAAATAGGGGCTAAGGATCCGGCAATAGTTTTGCAAGGAGCTAATTTGGAAGTTGCTGCTACCGCTATTTTAAAAGGAAGCACTACTAATGCAGGACAAAACTGTTTGAGTTTTGAAAGAGTATATGTGCATGAATCTATTCATGATGAGTTGGTTGATTTATTAATTGAAAAAACAAAAGCACTACAGCTTGTTACCGATGATCAGCACAAAGGGGAAATTGGCCCAATCATTTTTGAAAAACAAGTTTTAACGATTAATACCCATTTAGAAGATGCCAAAAATTTAGGCGCAATAATTTTAACTGGTAGTAATGCTTGTGAACAAATTCATGGAGGATTTTATTGCAGGCCAACAATTGTAGTGAACGTTACACATAATATGTTGTTGATGAAGGAAGAAACTTTTGGGCCTATTATGCCAATAATGTCATTTAGTACAAAAGAAGAAGTAGTTGAATTGGCTAATGCTACTAAATATTCCTTAGGTGCTGCAGTATTTGCTGCTACTGATGAAGAAGCAGAAGATATTGCTAATCGAATTCATGCGGGTTCAATAAGTATTAACGAGTCGGCGCTCACTGCCATTTTACATTATGGAGATCATCTTAGTTTTAATATGAGTGGAATTGGTGGATTAAGAATAGGACAAGAAAATTTTAGTAGGTTTTTAAAAAAGCGTACAATCCATTTGTTAAAGAAATCTAATTCACATTAATATGTGATTGGTTCAAGTTGGCTTAAAGGGGTTCTTTGCAATCCTAAATTAATTCCAATGAAACCAATGAATCTTTTTTTTGCAGTGCTTGCTTCACTGCTGTTTTTTTCTTGTAAAAAGAATGACAATCCAGTACCTGCTCCTGTAGCAGAAACCAAACTCTTAAAGAAAATCTACACAAGCGCAAATGATTTTCAATTGTTTACTTACAATGAAAGCAAACAACTTGTAAAGTTTACGAATCAATATGTGGATGACCCTATTAATAATGGCATTATTAAAGAGGAATCCACTTTAACTTATGAGGGTGATAAGTTGAAGAGAGTACAGCATGAAGGTGGATATATGCTTTACCATTATACTGGAAATCGTATAGATTCTATCCAGAACTTTACATTAACCAATCGATTAATGAGTGTTGATTATCCTGAAATTAATGCACAAAATCAGCTAGTATCAGTTACAACCAAACTTCCTGGTCTCTTCCCTGGTCTTCCAATAGCACTTCAACGTTTGTTTACTTATTCAGCTGCTGGTAACTTAACTGAAATGAGCTATTCATTTAAAAGAACCACCAATGGAGTTTACGAGTTACAGGAAAGAATTGTGTTTTCTGGATACGACAATAAGCATAATCCAGATCAATTTAGTTATACCGAACATTATATTCCTGGCTTAATATTCATGAAGAACAATCCTGGGAGAGTTCAATATTATGATGATAATGGGGATATTTCTGAAGACATCAGTTTTACATTTCAATTTGATGCTGCTGGTTTAGTTTCTAAAAAAACGGCTACCACAGTAGGTTCGCCTAATCCTGAAGTTTCATTTTACGAATACTATTAAATTTTCACATACTCATGTGGTTGTTTCAATCACATGAGTATATTTTCTTTGCTCAAGTTTAATATCACTATTTATGAATAAATTTTTTACACTCTTTTTAGCGCTTAGTATTGGATTCTTGAGTGCATGTTCTTCTGTAAAGCTTTCATTACAAGGTGAAGCATGGAAGGGTAAAGAAATTTTTCCTGTAAAAGGAAGAGGTATTGCGTTTATCAAAGAAAAATTAAGCTTTGGCAATTATGCTACTAGTTATGTAAAACGTTCTTGGACACGTGGTGGCAATTCAAAATATGGAATAGGAACAGGAATGCCTGGTACACCCGAGTATGCAAATATTATTTCTGTAGGGTATATTGATAGAAAACAAACACTACGATTTGGTTTAAGTGATGGAACAGCTAATCAATCAGATGTTTTTGCTGTGGCTAATTTTAATGCAAGAGAAATTCAAATTGGGAAAAATGAGAACAGTCTTTTGAATATTGCTTTGGATATTTTTCAACAAGCTAAAAAGCCGTCTACTTCTATGTATTATGTTCAGTTGTACATGAATAAAGAAGAATCTCCGTGGCAATTAATTCATGATAACTATACTTCTCAGCAGCAAGCAAAAAACTATATTGGTTATTTGGCTAAGAGCAAGAATCACTATTACCAAATAGTACCTATTTCTAGTGTTGAAAATAATAAAGGTAAAATTATGAATATGCCTTTTGGGGCAAATGGATTTGCTTTCTTAACCAAAGAAGGCCAACCATTGGCAGCGGTCTCCTTATTGGATAGGGGAACTGTTTATTTTGCAAAAGATATTTTACCTGAAGAAAAATTTTTATTGGCAAATGCTGCAACAGCGCTGCTAATGCAACAAGAACTTGGCAGTTAACCCATAATTCCTTTTACAGCTCCCCCATCAATTGTGATGGTTTGACCTGTTATAAATTTACTTTGTGGGCTCAATAACCAAATGGCCAATCCTGCAAAATCAGCTGCTTCTCCTAGTTTTCCCACTGGAATTTGCTGTATACCCATTTCTTTCACCTGATCAAAAGGTAATCCTGTTTGTTCGGCTTTTTTGATGTAAAGCCTATTGATGGCAGGGGTATTATGAGAGCCTGGTCCTAATATATTTAATGTAACGCCTGTTGAAGCAATTTCTTGTGAAAGGGTTTTAACCATTCCAACTACTGCTAGTCTTAGTGAAGTACTCAAAACTAAATTTTCTACTGGTTGTTTTACGGAAACACTTTCTATATAAACAATTCTGCCATAACCAGCTTTTACCATTTTTGGAACGATTGCTTGTGTTAGCGCCACTTTCCATCTTAGTATTGTGTGGTAAGCTTTATCCCAATCTTCTAAAGTGGTTTCTAATACCATCTTTGCTGGAGGTCCTCCTGCATTAACAACCATTCCATGTATGGGTTGGTCTTTAATTATATCTAGTAATTTGGAAATTGTTTCTTCTTCGGCTAAGTCGCCTGCTAAAATATTAATTTGATTAGGGGCTGTTAATTGTAGTTCAGTTAATTTGTCTATTCCCCTTGCAATAGCTATAACCCTTGCTCCTTCATTCACTAAAGCCAGTGTTATTGCTTTTCCAAATCCGGAAGTTGCTCCTCCAACTATAAATAACTGTTTTTGTAGGCCTAAATCCATCCCACAATTTATACAATTTTATCTTTAAAAGCTTTTGCAACTGCTTCGCTTTTGCTGTTTACATGTAATTTTTCGTAAATCTTTTTAATATGACTTCTCACTGTATCTATTGCAATAATCATTTCTGCAGCAATCATTTTATAACTATATCCATTTACTAAAAATTGGAGTACTTGTTTTTCTCTTTCACTTAAATTATAGTCTTCTCCTTTTTGATTATTCATTGCAGAAAACATTTTTAAGACTTGAGTGGCAATATTAGCACTCATTGGAGCGCCTCCACTTGCAGCTTCAGTAATATATTCCAGTAAACGAGCGGGAGCAGTCTTTTTCAAAATATATCCATTGGCTCCGTTTTTAATCGACTCAAATACATTCTTATTGTCATCGAATACGGTAAGCATTAATATTTTTACTTCTGCATTTTTTGTCCTGATATTTTTCAACCCTTCAATTCCATTTATACCTGGCATATCTATATCCATGAGAATTACATCTGGATTAAAAGCAGCAACTTCATCTACTGCATTGTTACAGTTTTTGTAAGCAGCAACAACCCTAAATCCATCACTACCATCAATAAGCATGGTTAGACCTTCTCTTAGTTGAGGGTTGTCTTCGTATATAAGTACTTTAATCATGAAGTTGAATTGTATGTTAAAACTACAAATTGAAATGATTCGGTACAATCACATAAATATGTATTTGTTTAGTAGCCTCTTCCTCCTGTTAATATTGAATAGGTTTTCGGCAGTGATTTTTTAATGAATGATCCAACTGCTATACAAATTAGTATTACTATAAGTGGTACTAATAAATAACAGGTTATTCTGTTTAGCCAAAAATTAGAAGTAATATTTAATGCGTAGGTCATTAAATAAGGAAGCATGGGTACATGTAGTGCAAATATGAAAAAGGAGTAATTACTAATTTGGTGAAACCACTTTTGGTTAATGGTGTATTTTATAACCGGATCAATGCCATACCAAATAGCAGTCATTCCACAAAGAATAGCTATCCTATGCAAAATGGTTAGGGTTAAGTGAGTCGAAGCAACATTAGGCTCAAGCTCAAATGCCATGAAAGTTTTAATAACACTTAGTCCTACAAATAGGATGAAAAAAATTCCGGTACTTAACCATTTGGGCCTTTTTTCTAAAAAAATACCTTTCTTTTGGGCCAATACGCCAATGCTAAAAAAGAATAATCCTTGGCCATCAAATATGAATATCTGAAAGGGAAAGAACCAAATTAAAAAAGTTAAACCTAACCAAAGAATGGGGATTCTATTTAAAATCCATCTAATGAAAGGATAAATCAGGTTGTATACAAACAAAGCCATAATAAACCAAAGTTGAAAAGCGATTGGAGTAAAGAACCATCTAAAAAATATACCATTCCATCCAATTTCACTATATGGTCTATTGTCTCCCATTTGATCAATTCCTGATTGAGCAACTATTGCCGCACTACCCTTAAACTGTTGCAATGAATAGGTGAATAATAATGCAATTGCACTCCATAATAAATAAGGAATCATTAATGTGTTAAACCTTTTCTTAATGCTCTCTACATATGGCCTTGTATCGTACAAAGCAAATAAATATCCTGATATAATGAACAAGATGGGTATCCTAAACCTTAGTATCCCATTCGCAAATAAGTATTCAAAAAAACTGGTAGAACTTAACGACTCTTCTACTGTACTATAAGGTGCTAAATATGTTTCCTTAAGATTGTAGCCATGTACATAAGACAATAAGCAAATACTTATAAAAGTAAAAAATCTGAATTTTTGGCTAAGTGCTCTATTCATAGTTTTTTATTGAACAGGTATTTGTAATTCAATATGAGTGCCTTTATTTATTCCAGAATTAATTATTAATATTCCATTCAAAGCATCAGAACGTTTCCTCATATTACCTAAACCATTGCCGTTATCTGCATTTATTGTATCAAATCCAATTCCGTTGTCTATTATTGATAAGTTTAATTTTTTACCATGAACTGAAAGTTCAATGGTGATTATTGAACATTTTGAATATTTAGCAGCATTATTCACTGCTTCTTTAAAAATCAGAAAAAAGTCTCTGCGTGCTTCCATATTCAGTTTTACTTCATTAACCATCTCTGTGGTTAAAAAATGGAGTTCAATATCTTTTGCCTCGCATACATTGGTAGCAAACTCACGCATTCTTGCCACAATCTTTTGCATGCTATCGTTTGATGGTTTGATGCTCCAAACTATATCATCCATCGCTTCCATCATTCGTTGACTATTGTCCGAAATTTTATTTAAGTATTCTCCTGTTTTAATATTATCGGTTAGTCTTGCCTTAGCCATAGAACTCAAAATATTGATTGTGCTTAAAGTACTCCCCATATCATCATGTAAGTCTCTTGCTACTCTTGTTCTAATATTTTCTACTTCAATTAATTTATTTAACCTTAATCGATGCATAGTATAGGCTATCAACCCTACAATAGTTAATAATAAACTGATAAACCATCCCGTTCTCCAAAATGGCGGTCTAATATAAATTTGCATACTACTTATATTCTTAGACCTATTGCCATCATTGTCCTCGCAATAAATTTGAAAAGTATAATTCCCTGGTCTCAAATAAGAATAGTTGACTGTATTATTTCTATCTGCTTTTATCCAATCTTGGTCTATGCCTACCATTTTATAATAGTAGGTTAGTTTATCTCTTAAAATAAAACTGAGAGCAGAGAAACTAATGGAAAAACTATTCTGGTGCGAATTCAATAGTACTTTTGGTAATAGTTGTAAAGAATCTACCGGTATATACGTATTCGACAATTTAAAATCGGTAAAAGCTACGTCAGGAGGGATTGTGTTGTTTGTAAAAGAAGTTGGAGAAAAAAATAATAAGCCATTTGATCCGGCAAAAAGTACCTGCTGGTCTTTGGTAATATAATCTGCTTCAGTTGTTAGGTTGGCAATTACAATACCATCCTTTTTTTCATAAGGAGTAATAACTCCGTTAACTGGATTATATCTACAAAGCCCATTCCTTGTAATCATCCAGCAGTTGCCTTTCTGGTCTTTTCTGATTCTTAGAACTGAATTGGCCGGTAATCCATCTTCAGTTGTTAGCCAAGTTACTTTCTTAGTTTTTTTATTTATAAAATTGAGCGCACCTGCCGCAAATACCAATGTACTATCGTTTAGTTGATCTATATCATCTCCTCCTTTTTGAAAAAGGGGGTTGTCTTTGTCTGAAACAGTATAGTGATGAATTAATTTTTTCCCATCTCCGCTAAAGCAATAAAGTCCTTGATTAAGAGAGGTTACCCATAGTAGTCCTTCCGAATCAAAGAAAATCTTTCTAACGATTGTGCCAATTTTCTGTACTACATCAAACCCTTTTCCATTGTATTTGATGATATCACCTCTTTGTGTACTCATCCAAATATTTCCTTGAGGATCTTCGGTAATAAATCGAATGGTTGCTCCTGCAACTTCTTTGGCTTCAAAATATTGCATTTTTTTAAATAAGGTGTCGTACACCATATACTTGCCTGCCTGGCATCCCAGCCAAACTTTGCCATTACTGTGTTGGTATAAGCTCCAGATTTGTTGATACTGTATTTTTGATTCACTAGTAAAATGCTTAGGCATATTACTAAGTAGTTCGTTTTTGTAGCTAGTTAAATTTTTAGTTAGTGTAAGTATTCCCGATCCCCATGTACTTAACCAAAAACCACCATTATTTAATTCTAGAATATCTGTTATTTCTATTCCACCTTTTGTTTCACTAAAAATGAAATTAACTACATTTCCACTACTACTTTGATCACTAGACATGTACAAGCCATTGTCGCTAGCAATCCAGATATTACCATCTCTGTCTTCGGTCATATGATGAATATGCTCATATTGAATTCCTATACTACTTCCAAATTCACTTTTATAAAAATTAAATTTATTTAAGCGTTGATTATAGCTGTACAATGCATTACTTCCATACATCCAAAGACTTCCAGACTTAGTTTCAAAAAAATATCTTAATTCTTCATACTGTGGGTTCACATTCAATCCAGCCGTATCTGTTAACTCTTTACCAGAATAATCGTAAACCTGTCTTATATGTTTATCAGGCCAATTAAATATCCAATACCGTTGTTGTTGGTCAATATAAACTTCTGTTATATTTTTCCATTCATCTCTTTTATTAAGCAAGGGTATTTGTAAGGGGTTGTATGCAGAAGTATAAACTTTTTTTGTTTTTCGATCGTAAACAGCCAATCCTTTATTAAAACAGGCAAACCATATTTGACCTGTTTGGGTATTTTCTGCAAAAGTTTGATTAGCAATCCATCCTTTTGGCAGTACTATTTCTTTTTCTGGTAAAAAAGCTTTTTTACTAGGGCTATACCTAAATATTCCCACTCCGTGAATATTTAGAAAAGTATTTTGTTTGCTGTCTTGTTGTAAACGCATTCCACTTTTTGATGGAATTGGTTTAGCTGATTGGATAGGTATAGTTTCATATACCAATGAGGCATGGTTAAAAAGACCAATTTTCCCTTGTGAAGCAAAATTTAGTAATAGTTCTTGTTTTCCTACTGGAATAATTTGATGCAAATCTGCAATAGGCAGGTTGTCATTGCTTGGCTTACTGGTGCCATAATTAATAAATCTATTCCCATCAAATCTTTGTAGACCGTTTGCTGTACCTACCCACATAAATCCTTGCTTGTCTTGGTAAACCGTATAGGTAACATTAGAGGCCAATCCTAAACCATCTTCTTTTCCGATTTTTAAAAATGCATACCCTTCTTTTTGAGCAACAGAAATTAAACTCCCATGCAATAATATAAAGGCAAGTATCCATTTTTTCATTACTAACAAATTTACAAATGCTGTTTGGAAATTAACACTATGTGAGACAAAACCACATGTTTATGTGAGCTTCTGGCCTATAAAGGATCAATTTTCACATCTATGTGCGGTTGATAAAGCGTTTTTTGTTGGCCATTTTTGCTGTATCAAAATTATTAAAATCAAAAATTCAATTTTATGAAAAACGTATTCCTCTCATTCGCATTTACTGCACTTTGTTTTAGTGCAATTGCATCAACGGGTATGAAGCCTACTTTTAAAGCTGGCAAAGCAATAGCCGCTCCTTATAAGAGATTGGTTGTTTATGGAAATTTAAAAGTGGTGCTTGTTAGTGCAGATCAACAGCATGTTTTTATTGCTCCTCAATCTGAGTCTGCAAAAGTAAATACCATTTACAGTAAGAATGAATTGGTATTAGATGGATCGTCTGTAAGCGAACTTGGTCAAGTTACTGTTAGGGTTCCAGTTAATCAATTAGAATTACTAGAAATAATAGGAAATGCAACAGTACTTTCTGAGAGCACTTTAAATATTAATAACCTTATCGTGTCTATGCAAGGAGAAGGTAAAATAAATATTAAGAACACCGGATCTATTAAGGTTAAATCTGATAATGGATATCATTTTAAAACAATTACCCAAAAAGGAAATGTTTGTATAGAATAAATTAGCCATGTTAAACACGAAAGAATTTTTAAAGTCACTCACTAGTCAACTATCTCAGATTGAGCTAACTTTTGCAGCCGAAATTGCAAATGCAAATGAAGATAGTTTGAATGCTATACCCAACTATGGTGGTTGGTCTATTTTGCAGGTTTTAGATCATTTGAATTTCTACAATCGATGGTATTTACCCAAAATTGAAGCTGCCATTAAAAAAAGCCTAATGCAGAAGAAAAGCATTCCTGAATTTTATAAATCTGGATGGTTGGGTGCCTATTTTATTAAGATGATGCAGCCAAAATTAAACGGCAGCCTCGCTTCTAAAATGGAAGCTCCCAAAAATGCAATTCCAGCAACTATATTAAATGCTGAATTGGTTTTAAATGAATTCTCGGCTCACTTAGTTCATTTAAACCGTTTGCTAGACTTGGCTATTAATGCCGATATCAATAATACCAGAGTAGTTACTTCACTTTCCTCATGGATTAGTTTGAAAACTGGAGATAGTATGGCTTTTTTGCTTGCGCATATGGAAAGGCATTTTCTACAGATTATGCGCATTAAAAAAAGTATACCACATAAATATGTGATGTCTGAGTTGGAAACTCAGTCTTTTTAATCAACCAATGGTAAAATGTAAAGATGAATGGTTGCCAAAGAATGAAATAAGACAATTCACTTTATTCTAGTATTTTTTTTCACCTCTTTATGTGATTTTCTTACTGCTTTCTTTCAACAACTTTTGTATCCTCAAACCTTTTTTATGTCAAAGTTATTTACACTCTTCTTTTTTGTTGGATTATTTCTTTCAGCTTCTGCAGCAAAGGATAATAATATTAACGGTTCTGTTATTGCGGAAGGCAAGCCAATCAGTGGCGCAGTTGTTTATTTATTAAAAGACACTGGCTCTGCTATTGTAAAAACAACTATCACTGATGCAGATGGTAAGTTCAGTTTTAATAGTCCCCTGGCTAATTTTCGTATTACCGTGAATGCAATGGGCTATAATGAATTTACTAGTAGCATTAAGCAACCAGGTTTGCCGATTGAAGCGGTTTTAACACCTTCGGAAAAACAAATGACGTCTGTTACAGTAGTTGCTCAAAGAAAATTAGTAGAAGTTAGAACAGACAAAACAGTAATTAATGTGGATGCTGCTCCTACTAATATTGGAACAACTGCCTTGGAAGTGCTTGAAAAAGCACCAGGTGTAATGGTAGATAAAGATGGAAATATCTCTATGTTAGGCAAAGCGGGTGTTGTAATCATGATTGATGGTAAGCCTACTTATATGAGTAGCACTGATGTTGCTAATTATTTAAAATCTTTAAGTAGCACTCAGCTAGACCAAATTGAATTAATTACACAGCCTTCCGCAAAATTTGATGCAGCTGGTAATGCTGGCATTATTAATATCAAAACGAAAACGAATAAACCAATGGGTACAAATGGTACTATTGGAGCAACTTATTCTCAAGGTGTAAACAGAAGATTGGCTTTGAATGGTAGTTTAGGATATAGAAAAGGGAAGTTGAATTTGTTTGGAAGTGTTAACTACTTCGATAATATCTCTTTTAATAGAATAGAATTATCTAGAAATATTTTGAATCCTAATACGAAAGATATTTTATCTGTTCTTGATCAAACTACTGATATGGGTGTTCGTGTAAAGCCCTTGAATACCAAGTTTAGCCTAGATTATTTAGCAACTAAAAATACCAGCTTCGGTATTTCATTCTCTCATAATTACAATAACAATTTCTTCACCTTGCCTACTAGAATGAACGTGAGTGATGCCTCAGGAGTTTTACAGGGTGTTTATAATTCAACTACTGAGAATGCAATGACTATTAATAACAGTATTGGCAATATTTATTGGAAAACCAAATTAGATACTACTGGTAAGGAGTTAAGTGCAGATGTTGATTTTATTAGAAATAGTTCAGACTTTAAGCAAAACATGAGCAGTTATTATTATCCTCAATTAAATAATCCTGCTGAGGCTCCCTATATTTTAAGAGGCATTAATCCCTCTATAATAAATGTTTATACCGGAAAAATTGATTATGTACACCCGCTAAAAAATAATGCAAAATTTGAAGCAGGTATTAAAGCAAGTATTGTTGAAACAGATAACAATTCACTCTTTAATGTACTAAAAAATAATGCCTGGGAAGTAGATCCAAGAAGTAATGAATTTATTTACAAAGAAAATATATATGCCGCTTATTTGAATGGAAACAAGCAATGGAAAAAATGGGGTTTACAATTGGGTGTTCGTTTAGAAAACACCATCATGAATGGCAATCAGGTTACTACTAATCAACAATTTGAGCGTAATTTATTACAATTATTCCCCACTGCCTTTGTAAGTTATAAAGCTACTGATATCAGTACGTTCACGTTGAATTTTGGGCGTCGTATTGATCGTCCTAACTATAGAGATTTAAATCCTTTTCAACTTTTATTAAATCCGTTTACCTATAACCAGGGTAATCCAAATTTGAGACCTCAGTTTACTCAAAATGCCGAGTTAGGGTATAGTTTAAAAAACGGAATGTTCACTGCTAAATTAGGATATTCTAATACAACTGATATTATTACACAAGTTATAAGGGCAAATGATATTACTAAAGTAACCTATCAAACAACAGAGAATATTGCTTCTAGAGAGAATATCAATTTTAGTGTTGGATTTAATAAGTCGCTTAATAAAGTAATCACTACTGGTTTGTTTGGAAATCTTTATTACAATAAATACAGAGGAGAGTTTAATGGGCAGCCTTTAAACGAATCATTCACTTCCTTCTCACTAAATATGAATAACCAATTCAAGTTTGGTAAAGGCTGGTCTGCTGAACTAAGCGGGTTCTACAATCACAAAAACTTGTTGCTTGCTCAAGCATTTATTGAACCCATGTGGCAAGTTGGCTTTGGAGTAAGTAAACAAGTATTCAATAATAAAGGAACCATCCGTTTGTCTGCAAGAGATATTTTCTTCTCACAAATTGTGAGAATTGATCAACAATATCAAAACCTCGACAGCAGATTCAAGCAGTTTTCTGATAGCAGACATGTAGCTCTTTCCTTCACTTACCGTTTTGCAAAAAATGCTTCAAATGTGGTGAGAAGAAGCGGTGGTGCTTCTCAAGAAGAACAAAACCGAGTAGGAGGCGGAAACAATTAATCATATTTTATAAATAATAGCAATGAAAAAGTTATTTGTATTAGCTAGTTTAGTTAGCATGGGGGCTTTAATCCAGTCATGTTTAGATAATTCTAATCAAACCCAAAAACATGCTGTTTCAAAAGAGCAAAGTATTGAGCGTGGTAAATACCTAGTGAAGATTACGGGTTGCGGAGATTGTCATTCCCCCAAGAAAATGGGTCCAATGGGTCCATATGAAGACAGTGCTCAATTGCTGTCAGGATTCAGGGCTAATGATGTTTTGCCTGAAATTGATACCAATAGTTTAAAAAGAGGATGGGCATTATTTTATGCAGAAGGAACTGCAATGGTTTCTCCTGTAGGCATATCTTATGCTGCCAATATTACTTCGGATACCACGGGCATTGGTTCTTGGAATTTTGATCAATTTAAAATTGCAATGACCAAGGGTAAATGGAAGGGCTTAGAAAACAATCGTCACTTGCTTCCTCCCATGCCTTGGCAAAACTTTGCTCAAATGAAAGAAGAAGATTTAAGGGCGATCTACGACTATTTAATGAGTACCAAACCAGTTAAAAATTTAGTCCCTTCTGCCGTACCCTCTGTACTTCAACAGCTTTAAAATCCAATGTTTGAATGTTTACTCTTCTGTGGCTGCTGGTAATTCAGCGGCCACTCCTTTTATAAGGAGTTGAAATTTTGTATTCAGAGATACCGTAAACTCTCCGCCTTCTAAAATCAATTTAGTATTGGCATCGTCTAACATTACACTGGCCAAATCTGATGCTAATGCAGAGCTGCTGATTAAATTAGCTACTTTGCCATTTTTAAATTCAATAGTGAATTTATACCCTGCTTTTCTTCCGGTTCCTAAACGCTCAAAATCAATTCTATTAAGGTCAAGCACTTGGTTATCCTGCTTGGTTCTCTTTAATAATATGCGAATAATCGGTAGGTACTTGGTCCAAATCTGGGCGTACATGTAGCAGGGTTAATGGTTAAGAATGATACAAAGGTCCGAAAATTATTGACGATTTCCGAATTTGGTTTTTAAAAGGCTGCTTATCTTCTATATTCGCAGTACTATGAATGCAATTTCCGGCGTAATAATAAACAAGCTAATGGTGCACCAGGCGGGCAATGCAGCCCAAGGAAGCTCCCTAATTTTATCTGAAACGGCTCACGAAATTCCCGATGAATTTTGGCAGCAGACATTGACCCATTTTTTCCTAAAACCCTTTAATGAGGCCGAACAATACCAATTGAACCAAGAAAACAACCTAGTTTATGATACTATTGTTCAGGTATTTGAAGGGGATATCACATTTGAAACTGGGAGTAAAAAGTTAGCGGAACATTTTCATGTAAAGAGTCAGTCTGTTTTTGCTAAATCGGGTGAGTTTTATATGGTATTTTTTGAAAATATACCTTTTGATGATGGTTTTACCGATGCAATTGGTCTTTTTCATACCAGCACTAAAGACCAATTTTTAAAAGTTAAGACCCAGCCAGCTGGCATCAATTTGTCTATTGAGGACGGAATTGACCTCAAAAAGCCTGAAAAAGGGGTGATTTTGCTAAGAAAAGAGCAAAATCAAGGGTTTTTAGCCTTGATTCATGAATCTACAGCTTCTAAACAAGGAGATGCTGCATTTTGGAAATCGGCCTTCTTACAAGCGGCTCCAATTATTAACAGTTACCATAATACCAATGAAACTTTGGGAATGTGTAAGCTTTTTATCAGCAATGAATTAACCGAGCATTTTGATACTAACAAAACCGATCAAATTGATATGCTGCAAAGAAGCATGGATTATTTTAAAACCCATGATCAATTTCAGATAGATGAGTTTAGTAAAGAGGTATTATACCACCCCGAAGTAATTGATAGCTTTACCCAGTATAAACAACAATATGAAGTAGCGAAGCAAGTTAATATTGAGGACGAATTTGCTATTAATCCAGCGGCTATTCAAAAACAACAAAGGCATTTTAAGAGCATACTTAAATTAGATAAAAACTTTCATGTGTATGTGCATGGCAGAAGAGATTTGATAGAGAAGGGCTATGATGAAATGACGGGCAAACATTACTATAAACTTTACTTTGATCAGGAACAGTAATCAGCATTCATTCATCATTTGTAAATAGTCGTATTGTAGGTCTTCATGTAGTGTACCAATTGCGGCATTTAACTTTTTAATTTGTTGTTTATACAAATTAGCCAATGCGGTGCTTTTCATAAATGGTATACCTGATCTTTTTAGGCTTAAACTAAAATGAAGTAAAATAGCTACTTCTGCTTGCTTAGAACCTGTATAACGTATATGTTTACTAGCAATCCTCAGAATTTTACGAAGGGTTTTCTTTACAAAATAGAGGTTTTGGCCTGGATCTATTTCACTAAATACGTCTGTAATAAGTTGATTTACTTCAGCTATATATGCTTCTTCGTTATGTGCTTCAAATAACAAGTAGGTAAGTAATTCTTTATTCTCTTTTTTGAATTTTGCCAGTCTCAAACAAAGTTCAGCCAACTCTTTGCTGGAGTTGCTCATTAAAGCTTGTTTGATCTCGTGCACAGATGCTGCTTTCATACAAAATTTGCGTACTTTGGTTATCACAAAAAATTAAAAATATGCAATTGGACCGTCGTAAATTTTTACAACAGGGTACTTTAGCTGCTTTAGCTACTGTTACGCTTCCTTCTTGGGCTTCTGCTGCCGCTAAAAAGAAATTCATTACAGGTGTTCAATTGTATTCTGTACGTGAAGATATGCGTAAAGACCCATTGGCTACTTTAAAAGCAGTTGCCGAAATGGGATATAAAAATGTAGAGCATGCCAATTATGTGAATAGAAAATTTTATGGCTTCACCGCTACTGAATTTAAAAAAGTTTTAGATGACTTGGGGCTGAAAATGCCATCTGGACATACCGTAATGGGAGCGAATCATTGGGATGCATCAAAAAATGATTTTACCGATGCTTGGAAATATACCGTTGAAGATGCGGCAGTAGTAGGCCAAGAATTAGTGATAAGCCCATCTTTAGAGTCGGGTTTGCGTAAATCTAAAGAGCAAATGTTGCGTTTTATGGAAGTGTTTAATAAATCGGGTGAGCTGTGTAAAAAATCGGGAATGCGATTCGGCTATCATAACCACGATTTTGAGTTTACACAAATGATGGGTACCGAAACCATGTACGAAGTAATGCTTAACAATACAGACCCTTCTATGGTAACCCAGCAATTTGATATGGGTAATTTGTATGGAACAGGTGCTGATGCATTATCTATTGTAAAAAAATATCCAGGTCGTTTTGTTTCTATGCATGTAAAAGATGAAATCAAAAGAACCAACGGCAATGGATATGAAAGCACCATCTTAGGAAAAGGAGTACAACTAGTAAAAGAAATTGTGGAAGAGGGTTTAAAAAATGGAGGCACTTTACACTTGATTGTTGAGCAAGAAGCATATCAAGGTATTGCTCCGTTGGAATGCATAAAAGAAGATTTAAACGTCATGAAAAAGTGGGGCTTTAAGGGGCAATAGTATTTTTGTATAATCATTACTATATCCCTTTAGATAATTGGTTACTAATCGTTATAACATCAAAAAAAAATTTATGAGAATAGGGTTTGTTGCATTTTGTAGTTTGATCATGGCCTCCGCTTTTGCTCAATCGCCTAGTACGGCTGAGGTAAAGCGTTGGGAAGCGCAAGCCAAACAAGTAAATATTGTAAGAGATACCTATGGTGTTCCGCATATTTATGGCAAAACAGATGCTGATGTTGTTTTTGGATTAATGTATTCACAATGCGAAGAAAACTTTGAACGTATAGAACGCAATTATTTAGAAATGTTGGGTAGAAGAGCTGAGATGGAAGGAGAAAAATTGGTGTACAATGATTTGCTCATGCGTTTAATAGCCGATAGCAATGATGCAAAAAAAGATTATTTACAAAGCCCAATCTGGTTAAAGAAGTTATTAAATGCACATGCAGATGGAATTAATTATTTTTTGTACAAGCACCCTGAAGTTAGACCTGTTGTTTTAAAGAAATTTGAACCTTGGTTTCATTTAATGTATACCGACGGAAGTGTTTCTGCAACAAGTACCGGTGGAGCTTCGGTTGAAGAAATTAAACAGTTTTATGAAAACGGTCCTGAAACCAATTCAACAGCTTATCATCAAATAAAAGACATTGAAGAAAGAGGATCCAATGGATTTGCGATTGGTCCTAAACGTTCTGCTTCGGGTAATGCGATGCTCTATATTAATCCACACGTGCCTTTTTATTTTAGATCAGAAGCGCAAATGGTGAGCGAAGAAGGCTTGAATGCTTATGGTGCTGCTACTTGGGGTCAGTTTTTTATTTACCAAGGATTTAATGAACATGTAGGATGGATGCACACTTCGGGCTATACAGATGTAGCAGATTTGTATGAAGAAAAAATTTCTAAAACAAACAAAGGCTGGGTATATGAATACGACAAAAAATTCATGCCTGTAAAATCTAAATCTATTACCATTTACTATACCGTTAACGGTGAAAAACTAGCGAAGTCATTCACTGCATTTTATACGCATCATGGTCCTATAGTGGCTAAAAGAAATGGAAAATGGTTGGCATTAAAAGAGTACAATCGATCTATGAAGGCATTGATACAGAGTTGGAAAACAACCAAGGCCAACAACTTAGAAGAGTACACTTTAGCAATGAAAGGACTTTCTAATACAACCAATAATACGGTGTATGCCGATGACCAAGGAAATATTGCTTATTGGCATGGAAACTTTGTGCCTAAAAGAAATCCTGGTTTTGATTTTAGCTTACCAGTAGACGGTTCTATTGCTGCAACAGAATGGCTAGGCGTGCACCCATTAGAAGAAACGGTACATTTAATTAATCCATCTAGCGGGTGGATGCAAAATTGCAATGCAACTCCATTTACATTAGCAGGAGAGAGTAGCCCGAATAAAAATAATTATCCATATTATATGGCTCCTGATGGCCAGAATGCCAGGGGAATAAATGCCATGCGTTTATTAAACAATCGCGATAGCATTACATTAGAAGAATTAATCGAAATTGGATACGATCGTTATTTAACAGCGTTTGATATTTTATTGCCTCCTTTGTTTAAGGCTTTTGATGCAACCAGTAATACCGACTCTTTAAAAAATAAAATTAGACCTGCAGTAGAAACCTTGAGGGCTTGGAATAAGATTACCGATACTAGTTCGGTTGCAACTACATTAGCAATTGATTGGGCTACTAAAGTAAATGCACTTTGGCCTCGTGCTAAAACCCAAGAAGAAAATACAGAATGGATTGGCAGATTCAATGCAATTGCCAGTGGTGTCAGCGGAAGAAAAATGTTAGAAAAGTTAAATGAAGTGGTGAACGAATTAACAGCCAAGTATGGATATTGGCAAGTAAGATGGGGTTCTATCAATCGTTATCAGCGCCTTACCGGTAAATTTGCAGAAGTGTACGACGATAGTAAAGAAAGTTTAGCGGTTCCATTAAGCTCTTCTAGGTGGGGCTCATTGCCTGCATTTGAAAGTAGATCAATGTATAGTTCTAAAGGTCGTTATGGTTTTTCTGGAAATAGTTTTATTGCAGCAGTTGAATTTGGTAAGCGTATTAAAGCTAAAACGATTGTGACAGGGGGCCATAGTAATAATCCACTCTCTCCTCATTTTAGAGATCAATCTGTAGGATTTATTTATGGCAAGTTTAAAGACGTATTTTTTTATAAAGAAGATGTATTCAAAAACAAAGAAAAGGAATACCGTCCAGGAGAATAATCTACTGGATGGTATAACTCATTCCTCCATCTTTTTCATCTTTTAATTGAACGCCTAAAGCACTTAATTCATTTCTGATTTTGTCGGATGTAACAAAGTCTTTTCTATTCTTTGCTTCTTTGCGAATATTTATCAATAATTGTAAAACTCCTTCAAGTTTATTGTTGTTGTCTGCCTTACTGCTTTGTAATCCAAAAATATCTACAATAAATGCAGATAGTTGTTTTTTCATTAATGCAATCGTATTACTGTCTAAAGCATTAGCACTAATATGTTTGTCTTTTAAAGAATTAATTACTGGAACTAATTCGAACATATTGGCAATTACTTTGGCAGTATTGATATCGTCGTTCATAAACTCATCAAACTCAGTAACCAACTTGATTACTTTTTGATTAAGTGTTTGATCATTTGCAGTTTCATTAGCTACATGGTCAAAACTCATAAACCATTCATAAGCGTCCATTAATCTTCTCAAGGCTTTTTCACTTGCTTGTAATGCTTCATTGCTAAAATCTAGTGTACTTCTATATTGTGATTGTAAAATAAAGAAGCGAACAGTAGAAGGCGCATACGCTTGTTCTAATATTGGATGTGTTCCCGCAAATAATTCACTAAGCTTAATCACATTATTATAGCTCTTCCCCATTTTCTTACCATTAATGGTAATCATATTGTTGTGGAGCCAATACCTTGCAGGCATTTGATGATTGCACACTGTACTTTGAGCAATCTCACATTCATGGTGTGGAAATTGTAAATCCATTCCACCTCCATGAATATCAAATTCTTTACCTAAGTATTTTGTACTCATTGCAGAACACTCAATATGCCATCCAGGGAAACCTTCACCCCAAGGACTCTGCCAACGCATGATATGTTCTGGAGGTGCATTTTTCCAGAGGGCAAAATCACTTTTATTCCGCTTTTCTTCTTGGTTGTCTAATTCTCTGGTACTTTCAATTTGATCGTCTAAAATTCTACCACTTAAAATTCCATAGGGTTGTCCTTTGGCGCTAAAATCGGTATTGTATTTATCTACATCAAAATATACAGAGCCATTCGATTCATAAGCATAACCATCTTCAATGATTTTTTTAATCATTTCAATTTGCTCTACAATATGTCCTGTTGCAGTCGGTTCAATACTAGGCGGTAAGTTGTTAAATTGATTCATTGCCCAATGGTACATATTGGTATATTTTTGTACCAACTCCATTGGTTCTAGTTTTTCCAAAACCGCTTTAGAACTAATTTTATCTTCTGCTTCTCTACCTTCTTCTTCAAAATGGCCTGCATCGGTAATATTTCTTACATATCTTACTTTGTAACCTAAGTACATCAAATACCTATATAGTACATCAAAAGTGATAAAAGGTCGTGCATGACCTAAATGACTTTCTCCACTTACGGTAGGGCCACAAACATACATTCCCACATAAGGGGGATTGATGGCTTCAAAATTTTCTTTTTTACGGGTAAGCGAGTTGTATACTTTCAGCGACATGATGCCGCAAAGTTATTTTATTTTTTCAAACGAATATCAGCTACTAGCATGATATGGTCACTTAAAGATTCATCCACCATATCAAACTGCTTTACTTCAAATTGTTTATCTAATAAGATATAGTCAATTCTAAGGGTTGGCGCTAATGAAATAAAGGTTCTACCTAAGCCGAAACTTCTTTGTAGAAAAGCATCGTTTTTATCTCCTTTAATATTAAAATAGGTATAGGAGTTGGGAACGTCATTGAAATCTCCTGTAATCACCGTAGGATAAGGGCTTTTATCAAGAGCATTTCGGACTAAATTGGTTTGAATCCCCCTTTTTTGATAGGCTGCCTTCATTTTGCGCATTATACTGAGCGAAGCACTTAAAGAAGATTCATCTGAGTCTTTAATTTTTTCAATATCCGCGTAATCTTTCTTTTTAAACTTAAAAGACTGTAAATGGGTTGTAAATACTCTGATGGTATCATTCCCTTTTAAAAGGTCGGCATATATTAAACTTTCTTCGGAAGGGAAAACAACTCTCCCAGAATCGATAATGGGATATTTGGAGAATATAATGCATCCGGATTGATAAGTGCCGTCGTTTCTCTTATGATCTTTAGAAAAAAAGTAAAAACGATGGGTGCTTTTGAATAAACTGATATTATTTTCTGACTCAGCATTATTAAACTCTTGTAGGCATATTACATCGGGATAGGTTTTTAATATGCTTGATGCTACTTCGTTTCTTACTAATTTTTTTGCTAATGCATCTTTTGATAAACCATTAAAACTTTGGATATTCCAATTGACAATTCTAAAATGATTTTCGGCTTTTCTTTTTGTAAAGATGGAATTTCCAGTCCAAGCAAATACTACTGCTATTTGTTGCCATCCAATTAGTAAAGCAATAATTGGCAGTAAAGACCAAATTGGTTTAGATATTAGCCAAAATAAAGTAAATAAGATTAATGCTAAAATTAGGTAGGGCGTGGTTAATGCCAAAAATCCATGTAGCCAAATTTGGTTAGGATTAATATAGGGGGATAATGCTGCAATCAAAAAGAACAAGGCAATAATTGCATTAGCAATGATGAAAATTTTCTTAGTGGTTTTTCTAATCCAGCCTTTAGCCATAATTAAAATTACAAAAATTTTAATTGGCAAGTTGTAGATCTGCAATCACTGGGTAATGATCTGATAAATTGAGTTTTGGAGAATAATACTGAATTGTTTTCCAATCTGTAGAAGTGAGTATTAAATCTATTCTTGCTAAAAAACTCCCTTTTTTATAGGTTCCCCTTATGCCGGTACCTTTTTCTAAATATGTATCGAGGGTATTTTGTCTTAATAGTTGATATACATAACTACTAGGCACTGCATTCAAATCGGCACAAAAAATAAATGGCATTTTGGTATCGTCGAATGCATCAAGTACTTGCTTGGCTTGATCAGTATGTATTCGATCATAATACTCTAATCTCTCAAACCGATTCGTATTAAATAAAAAATTAGTGTCTTCTTTAACGTATTTTAAATTTCCCAATACCCCACTAGATAATTTATTGTGGTGTAAAAACATTGATCTAAAATGAGTATTAAATAGGCGAACAGATTTTCCACCTATTTCTACATCTGCATATGCAATACTTTCTGGATGAGATGCTTGTGTGTAAATAATTCGACCACTATTTTTTATGGGAAATTTAGAAAAAATAATGGTCCCATATGCCACGTCGTCCATGCTAAAAAACTGATAGGGAAATCCTAAACTATCTCGAATAAATCCTGGGATATCTCGTTCTGCCCAACCTGGAGAAACAATATAATCTTGAAAGCAAAGTATATCTGGGTTTACTTCTTTGATGAATTGTAGCATTTCACCTTGATCGTATTTCCAAGATTCAATTTCTGGCTTACTAAATAAAAACTCATTTACATTCCAAGTTAATACCCTTATTGATTGGGGGTCTTTTGCTAGATTAAATGAATTGCTTAATCCAATTGAGTAAGTATTCAAGAGATTAAAGCTTCCAGGCAGTAATAACAAAAAAACCAGCCATGATTTTTTTCTAAACAACCATACAACCATACAGCACCATAAAAAGCTTACTAAAAAAAGTATGGGAAACCCAATTGCTAAAAAAGTGATGCCTGTAAAAATATGAGGATCCATCCAACCGCTAAATGCCCCAATCCAATAAATGAAAATTAAGGGAAACCCCAATGCAGCTATGCTGGTCTTAATAAAAGTAAAAATGGGGTGTGGTGATTTCATTACAGTTCTTGGTCGCTGGCTCTTTTTAGAAAAGCCTTCTCCTCGTCTGTTAAAAACGCATATCCATGCTGGTTTATTTTATCAAGGATATCGTCTAGTTTCTGTTGGGTGATATTGGCAATCTTTTCGTACGGTTTTCTATTGGCTCTGTAGAAATGTTTTTCTGATTGTTTTTGTTGTTCTTTTTTCTTCTCAGGATTAAATAAGTTGTCTACCCAATCTACCAGTGTATTCATCCAAGCACTCCAATCAATCCCTTTTTGTAATTGTTTTACAAAAAAGAAACCAATAGCTCCTCCTGCCAAATGTGCTGCACCTGTTCCAGCATTGCCTCCAGAAAGGGTGGCAAAATCTATAGCTACAAATATCAACGTGAGTACCCAAAGGGGTATTCCTCCATTAATTAAGGGGAATATCCTGTAATCAGGCGCCAGTGTAGTAGTAGCCAATGCAACCGCCATCACTGCGGCACCTCCTCCCATCATAGCTGGGGTGGTTAAAATATTTCTTTCTAAAACAGGGAATAAGTTGTTGGTTAATAAAAACACTATTGCACCAACAAATCCTCCGTATAAATAGATGGGCAATAATTTACTATTACCAGCCAAGTCTTGCAGAATATATCCAAAAGCCCATAACCACAATAAAGTACTAATCAGTTGCCATATACTTAAGTGGGTAAACATTGAAGTGAAAATGGTCCATGGTCTTGAAAAAAACATATCAGGAACAGGAGAAAGCGTAAACCAGTCTAATATTTGCTTATTGAAAAATTCCAAAGGAATATCCGATAAGAAGTAAACTATCCTTATGAAGTTAATTAATACAAAAACCAAGGAGTTAACCGCAAATAAGAATACCAATGCGTTATTGTCTTGGCCAAGTAATATATTTCGGGCGCTTTTTTGTGTTAGTGGTGACATACTAATAGAACGTTTTTTTGCGGGTTTTGTTCCAAGTAATAACAATTAGTAATCCAACAATGGCCCCGCCAATATGTGCCCATCTGGCAACATTGTCTCCTGCAGAGTTTTTTAGAGCGAAAAAGAACTCATAAGAGAAATAGAGGAGTCCAATCCATTTTGCCTTAATTGGGAATAGAAAATAGATATAGATATAGGTATTGGGGAACAAATAAATAAAGGCTGCCAAAATACCAAAAACGGCTCCACTCGCACCTAAGGTTGCGGTATTAATATTTTTATCGTAAAAGTTGGTCAATGCTTCAAACATTTGAGCACTAGCAAGGGTGTTGTCTGGGTTTAACCTTAAACTGCTAATAATTTCACTGTGATTTTCGAAACGTATATTATAAGTGTCAATAAACCGAATCATTGCATTGTTCAGAGATGCACCTCCATCTTCATGCAAGTTAAAAATGACTTTATAATCATTCATGAGTGGCACAAACTCATAACTTAAGAATAATAAATGAATCAAGGCTGCACCTAGTCCGCAAATCAAGTAAAAAGTTAAAAATCTTTTAGAACCCCATAAGTTTTCTAAAACCGACCCAAACATCCAAAGCGCAAACATATTACCTAAAATATGCCCAAAGTCTCCGTGCATAAACATATGGGTTATCAATTGCCATGGCTGAAACAAACTACTTTGCCAACCATGCAAGGCAAAAATATTTTCCATATTCAAGAATCCATTCGGTCCTGAAATGATATTTTGTGCCAGAAAAAAAAGCCCATTGATGATCAACAAGTTTTTTACGATGGTAGGTAATATTTCAAATCTACTGGGTCTAAACTCTGTCATAATTCATTAATCAATTTCAGTTGTACAACATTTTCAATATGCAAGGTATGTGGAAACATATCAACTGGTTGTATTTTGGTTACTTGGTATTTTTCGCTCAATAAGGCCAAGTCTCTTGCTTGCGTTGCAGGATTACAGCTTACATAAACCACCGTAGGCGCTGCTATTTCCAGTAATTTTTTCACTAATTTTTCGTGCATTCCAGCTCTTGGTGGATCTGTAATTACAACGTCTGCTTTTCCATGTGCTTCAAAAAAATCATCATTGCAAATATCAATTACATCTCCTGCAAAAAAAGAAGCATGGTTTACCCCATTTAAAGCTGCATTTTCTTTGGCATCTTCTATAGCATCTGCAACCATTTCAACCCCAATCAGCTTTCTAGCATATTTGCTCACAAATAATCCAATACTTCCTGTTCCACAATACAAATCATAAACAAGCTGGCTGCCATCTAGTTCAGCAAATTCTCTAGTTACTGCATATAATTTTTCTGCCTGCTTAGTATTGGTTTGAAAAAATGATTTAGGACTTATCTTAAATGAAAGTTCTTCTAGTTTCTCAATGATATAGCCCTTACCATGGTAAACGATGGGTTCTTGATCGTGAAGGCTATCATTCCTTTTACCATTGATGGTATATAAAAGGGTAGTTATTTCTGGGAATGATTGTAATAATTGGTCTAATAGCGCTATACGATGTTCTTTGTCTTCATAGGCAATGACCATATTCACCATCAACTCTCCTGTAGTACTGCTTCTAACGAGGAGGTTTCTAATCCACCCTTCATGTGTTTTAATATTGTAAAATGGCAATTCATTCGCTAGAACATAAGCTGCTACTGCTTTTCTAATGAAGTTAGTGGGCTCTTCCTGCAAATGACAAGTGTCTATTTCTACTACTTTATCAAAAAATCCGCGTACATGAAAACCTGCTGCTCCTGGCTGGTTATTGAAATCGACTCCTTCTGCTTTCATTCTTCTAAATTCATCCGTTGGGATGTATTTACGGGTAGCAAAAGTGTATTCCATTTTATTTCTATAGCCCCGAGTTGTATCGGCTCCAATTATAGGAGCTATTTCTGGAAGATTAATTTTTGCAATGCGGGTTAGGTTGTCGGTAACTTGTTTCTGTTTATAAAACAATTGCTTTTCATAGGGAAGCATCTGCCATTGGCAGCCTCCACAAACGCCAAAATGTTCACAAAAAGGGGTTACCCTATCCGAAGACAAGCTATGAATATGAACAGTATGCCCTTCGGCCCAATCGGCTTTGTTCTTAGATAATTGAACATCTACCACATCACCTGGAACTGCTCCCTCAATAAAAACTACTTTACCATCTACTCTAGCCAAAGACTTTCCTTCGGCGGCATAATCCTGTACCAGTATTTTCTCTAGTACAACTGTTTTTCGTTGTTTTCTCACGCTGTAAAGGTAGGTCGTTTTCTATTTAGCCCCCTAAATTGCGTATTTTTAGCACTAAATAAGGAATATGCGTTTTTTGATGTTCAGTGTGTTGATATTGATTCAGTTTCAAAGCTTATTAGCTCAACAAAAAAAGGTAGTTACTGGGGGAAGGGAGATCGCTATTACGCTTACCCCTCTTAAAAATTGTACGGTTTACTTAGGCAGCTACTTTGGGAAGGGGATGACGTTGGTTGATTCTACCCGTTTAGACCAAAATAGTAAAGGGGTATTTAAAGGTCCTAATAAGCTTACTACCGGTATTTACTTTGTGGTTTCTCCTACTTATACCATACAATTCGAGTTGTTGATGGATCAGCAACAACGGTTTACTATTCAGGCAGATACAAGTGCCAAAGAATCTGCTATCATCAAAGGCTCTCCCGATAATGACTTATTTAAAGATTATGCTGGTTTTTCTAATGAAAAAGGAAGATTGCTGCAGCAATTGAAGTTGGCATTACAGTCTGCCAATGGTGCTGAAGCAGATAAAATCAGGGTTTCTATTGCCAATACCGAAAAAGAAATCAAGCAGTATCAAACCAATATTCATAAGACAAAACCAACATCTTTATTGTCTTCCTTGTTTTATATAATGCAGCGCCCTGAATTACCACCAGTGCCAATTGTAAAGGGTAAGCCAGATTCTGCTTATCCATACCAATATGTAAAACAACACTATTGGGACAATGTACTATTCAATGAAGATAGGTTGTTGAGAACACCCTTTTTCGAGCCCAAGTTAGATGAGTATTTTAAATACTATGTTTCTGCAGACCCTGATTCTATTATTTCTGAGGTTAAGCAAATGCTGCTGATGGCTCGCACTGGAAAAGAAATTTATCCTTATTTACTCACTAAGTTTACCAATAAATACATTAATCCTGAGTTTATGGGGCAGGATAAAGTGTTTGTTTATCTCTTTGAAAATTTTTATGCAAAAGGAGATACGGTTCTCTTAAATCCTGCATCACGAAAATCAATCACAGAAAGGGCTTACAGTTTAATGGCCAATCAAATAGGCCAGCAAGCACCAGTGCTTAATTTAACCGATACCAGTGGAAAAAAAGTGGCATTATACGAGATAAATGCCCCATTTACCATTGTAACATTTTGGGACCCCAATTGTGGTCATTGTAAGGAAGAAATACCTAGGTATGATTCAATTTATAAAGCAAAATGGAAGTCATTAGGAGTAACTGTTTACTCAGTAAATATTTATGAAAACGAGCATGCTGCTTGGAAAAAATTTATCGTTGAAAATAAATTGTCTGCTGATTGGTATCAAGTTTACCAAACCAAGGAAGATAAACTAGCAGAAGAAAAAGCAGGATTGCCCAACTATAGGCAGTTGTACGATATATTTAAAACCCCCACTGTTTATTTATTAGACAATAAGAAACGCATTTTAGCAAAGCAATTGTCGTTAGAACAATTTGATGCCTTAATGGACGCCAAAAAACGCTGATTTTATGCAAGAGACTGATTTCTAATTGATATCTGTTTAAACTATGATGTAGTCACTTTACATCATGGAACATATATATGAAGAAATCAAAGAAAGGCACCACCAAAAGTTGCGTGTGCCAGCTGCCATCATAAGTTCTATCATGTTTACCTTCTTGATAACTGTTTTCCTTATGATGACCAATAACTACATACAATCTAGCAAGGAATCTGATCAAAACCTTTCTGTAGTAAGCAATACAGCGGAAAACAATCTTTCAATAATTGCAGCCAGTAATTAGCGTTTAGCATAATTTTTTATTTATATCCCCCGAGTGTACGCGGAATCATCATTTATGGTGATTCCGCTTTTTTATGACTAATCTCATTTTTTTTGAATGATCTTATTGGTAAATTTAATTAGGGGTTGTATCCCTAGTTTAAGGGAAAACGCAGCATCCTTAATTGGTTAAATTTGTATAAGTTTTTAGTTACAATTCTTATTTATTACAAGAATTGCAAAAGAATATAGAATGTATTTGATAGGTATAATAGAAGATGATATTCAATTGAGAAAAACCATGGAAAATTATATTTCCTTGCAACAGGATCTTTCCTTGGTTTTTTCATGTAATAGAATCGAAAAATGGATTAGTATCAGACAAGATGCAGGTATAATACCCGATTGCATTTTATTAGATATAGGCTTGCCTGGAATATCTGGCTTAGACGCTATTTCTATAATTAGTAGTTATTACCCTGGGGTTAAAATATTGGTAATAACGGGTATGGAGGATCCATTGGTTGCTTGGCAAGCAATGATGAATGGGGCAAACGGGTTTTTATTAAAGCCTTTCAGATTGGCAGAAATGCAAAAACAATTGGAGATTTTACAATCTGGCGGAACCGTTTTAGAGCCCGAAATAATGACTGGTTTAATTCAAACAGCAAGAAATAGATTTAATTCCGCAGGTGGAATAGAGCGGTTTCAAGAATTTGGATTAACACAAAGAGAAATTCAGGTTGCTGAGTTATTGTTAGCAGGATCTAGTTATAAAGAAATCTCAATCATTTTAAATGTTTCTTATACCACTGTGAATGAGCATATAAAAAATATTTATAAAAAAGTAAAAGTAAATTCTAAAATGGCATTCATTAATAGAGTGTCGGGTAAGAACTAAAACTGATTCGTTTCTAATGATAAACAAAGAGAACTCATACACCATACTTATTGCCGACGACGATGAAATTAATCGGGTGATTTTAAAACATATGTTGAAGTATGTTGATGCAGAAATTATTTGTGTTTCTGATGGTGAAGAAGTGATGGCGTTCTTAAATGAAAATGGCAATAGTAAAGTTATTTTGTTACTCGACCTCAATATGCCAAATATGGATGGGAATGAAGTGATAGCAAGAGTAAATATGGAGAGTTCACTTAAAAGTAGAATTAGAATTATTGTAATTACAGCTAATTTATTATCTGCTTATTTAAAAATTGGTATGGGAGATAGTGTGCTTGAATGTTTAGAAAAACCAGTAAATAAAGAAGAGTTAATTAATCTAATCAAATTGGGTTCAGCACAATTAAATTAATCAAATATGAATCTGAAAAAAGAGGAATTATCCTTTATATTCAATAGTCTGCCCAATGCAGTACTATTTGAGTCTTCAGATCATACTGTGCAATATGTTAACCAAACTTTTTGTACCCTTTTTGGAATTGATGCTCCTGCCGATATTTTAATTGGTACCAATTGCAAAGACAATGCAGTTCAGTCGGCTCATTACTTTTCTGAGCCGTCTCTTTTTTTATCTAGAATTGAATCCATCTATGCCAATGGACAGGAAGTATTGAATGAAGAAATCCGATTTGTAAGCGGCCAAACCTTATTGCGCGATTATAAACCCATGACTATTGATGGAAATATCATTGGTCATCTTTGGTTATACAAGAAGCCAGATACTGATATTAACTTTTTAAGTGCAGCTTCGTCTGAGCGACATTTTTATGAAGACCTTTTAGATAATATACCAGCTGATATTGCCATTTTTGATCCCTCACATCGCTATCTGTTTGTAAACAAATTGGCTATTTCAAAAAAAGAAATACGTGATTGGATTATTGGAAAAGACGATTTTGATTATTGCAAATTTGCAAATAAGCCTATAGATGCTGCAGTAAGTAGGAGAAGCCTTTTTGAGAAAGCCATACGTTCAAAAAAAACAGTTGAGTTTGAAGAAGTCAATTTAGATAGCGTTGGAAATAAAGTTTATAACTTAAGAAGATTTCAACCTGTTTTAGGAGTAAGTGAAAATGTAGAGTATGTAATTGGTTATGGAATTAATATTTCTAGTATCAGGGAAAGTGAGCAAAGGCTACAACAACACTATGATGAACTGGGATTAATGTTTAATAATATTGACCAGTTGGTTGTTACTTTAGATATGACTGGCACGGTCAATTTTGTGAATTCACAGTGGTTAACACTTACTGGTCTTGAGAAGGAAATGTTGGGCGAGAACAGTATTTTTAGATTAATTGAGTCTGGATTAGAACAGTTTAGAAAAACATTATTTACTGTTTTCAGTGGACATACAGTACCAATCAGAAAAGAAAATCAGGTAATTATAACAGACAAGCTTGGACGGCTGAGAACACTTAGGTATTATATGTCTAGGTTTAATCAGGTTGAAGAAAGAGGTCAAATTGTGGCAATATTTTTTACTGATATTACCGACCAGCTAAGGGCCGAACAAGATTTGTTAGATGCTGCTATAAAAGAGAGAAGTTTGAGCGACATGAAAACAAACTTTATGTCGATGGTTTCTCATGAATTAAGGACTCCCCTTTCTGTGATTCTGTCTAGTGCAGAAATTCTCGAAATGATTTATAGCAAATTGCCTTCAAAAGAAATAGAAAAAGGTGCTGCTTATATAAATAGGATTATTGGGCAAGTAGATAAAATGACTCAATTAATGAATGATTTTTTATTCATTAGTAAGATTGAGTCTGGGAAAATTATACCGCAATTAGAACTCATAGATGTTAATTCTCTACTAAATGAAATTAAAGAAGAATCATATAGTCCTTGGTCTGATGGCAGGTTCCTCAAAATGATTTTTAAAGGAAATCCTAGTTTGGTAAAATTTGATAAGACCATGATTAGGCATATCCTTATTAATTTATTGAATAATGCATTTAAGTATTCTGCTAATTCTAAAGAGTCGCCAATTGTTAGAGTTAGCTATACTAGATCATGGTGGTTTTTAACAGTGGTTGATTGTGGAATTGGAATAGAAGAAGACGATATAATCAAATTGGGCGAGCCCTTTATACGTGGATCTAATGTTGGCGAAATCGAAGGAACAGGCTTGGGACTAATGACCATCAAATTTTTCACAGATCATCATCGTGGTTCATTTAGAGTAAGGAGTAAAAAAAATAAGGGTACAATAGTAACCATTCGCTTTCCATACGATATGAATAAAACTGGTAAATAATGAGTAAAAAAATTTTAGTAGTAGAAGACGAAAAAGATATTCGCGATTCTTTAAAAACAATTTTAGAGTTGAACGACTATGAAGTGGAAACTGCAGAGAATGGTCAAGTAGGATTAGACAAGGCTATTGAACGAAAGCCAGATTTAATTCTTTGCGATGTAATGATGCCGGTTTTAGATGGGTTTGGATTATTGGAGCAATTGCGTAAAAAGGCAATTGAAACCCCCTTAATTTTTCTCACTGCAAAAGCTCAATACAACGACTTAAGGACTGGTATGAATTTAGGCGCAGATGATTATATTTTTAAACCTTTTAAAAGTGCGGAACTGCTTCAATCTATTGAAAGAAGATTAGAAAGAAAAGACCAATTAGAGCACCACTTAAAAAGTTTAATTAATAGTCTTGAGCAAACTATTATACTCATGGTTGGCCATGAGTTCAAAACCCCGATGCATGGAATCTTGTCTTTTACCAATTTAATTAAACAAAAAGCCAATGATTTAGCCAACGATGAGATTGAAGATTTTTGCAACTACTTAGAAAGATCAAGCAATAGGTTAAAGCAGACTTTTAGTAAAATAAAAGTGTACTACGACTTAAAGTTATCTGGTATTGCTCCAGTGAGTGACCGAAGCAAGGTTCGGCTAGATTTATTGGTGCAGCATATTGCCAACCAAGTTGCAGCTGATCATAATAGAGTTGCTAATTTGAGTGTAGCAACAATGGATCCAATAGAATTTAATATTAGTGTTGAATTATTTTCTATTGCTTTATATGAGTTAATTGATAATGCGTTTAAATTTTCTGATAAAGATGGACTCGTATCAATCAATCTTACTGCTGGTCTTAATGGCGTTAGTATAGAAATAATTGACCAAGGAAAATTGTGTAAAGCATCTGAGCTAAATGTTCAATCTGGTGCTATAGGTCAAATTAAGCGTTCCAAGTTTGAGCAACAAGGCTTAGGTATAGGACTTGCATTAGCCATGTTAATTGTAAATAGCCAAAATGGACAAATATTTTTTGAAGATGTAAAGCCACAAGGTATTAGAACTGAAATTTCATTGAACCAATAATCCATATTCATGAACGAAAGAAAAAAGGTACTTATAGTAGAAGATACCAAAATGCTCCGAATGTCACTTGAAGTAATTCTTCAGGAAACCTATGAAGTAGCTGGTGCTGCTGATGGTAATGAAGCCTTAGAAATACTCCGCAGCTTTTCGCCAGATATTATACTGCTCGATTTAATGTTGCCCTATCCATTAGATGGATTTTCTTTATTGCGCTTATTTAAGAGTAGCCCTACAACCAATAGCGTTCCTGTTATTATTATTTCAGGTATGTCTGGAGATGATAAAATTATTCAAGGATTAGAGTTAGGTGCCAATGACTTTATGGTTAAGCCAATAAAGTCTAAAGAGTTACTGCTTAAGATAAGGAATCTTACAGGTATTGTTCAGATTAACGAAGAGAATGCAAAACAAAAAAGATTGCTTTCAACTAGAGGGTCTTCTAACGGAAATTCCAAAGATTTTTTTGAAGATTCGTTTGAAGCAATTGTAGAAAAATTAAACGAAGACGAATTAAATACAATACCAGCTATTGCTAAAAAAATGTCTGTTAGTGTTTCTACACTAGAGAGAATGATAAAGGCTAAGTATAAAATGACGCCCAAGCAATACATCACAGAAATAAAACTGATGAAGGCAGAAGTGTTATTGCGTCAGGGTAATACCAGTGTGAAACAAGTTTCTTTTCAATCTGGCTTCAATTCTGTAGCCTATTTTTGTCATTGCTTTAAGAAAAAATACGGCAAACCACCTAAAGCATATTCAGCCAATTTTATTGGTTAATAAAATAAGTTTAAGCTACAATTGGTAGAGAGAGTATCACTTTGGTGCCTTTGTTAAGGGAACTCTCTAACTTAATTTTACCTCCATGTATTTCCATAAACTGTTTGGCAACCGATAGACCTAAACCCGAACCTTGATAAGTTTGGGTATTAGATGCTCTATAAAAAGAATGAAATACTTTTTCAATTTCATCCTCAGGAATTCCTATACCAAAGTCTATAATACTTATAAAGGCAGTATTGTCTTTATATGAGATGGAAATTTCAGGATTAGGGCTTCCCTTTGAATATTTAAATGCATTGGAAATGATATTGGTTAACACATGCATAAACAATAATTCATCTGCTGCTACTTTGTTATCTGACACTTCTTCTTTAAGTAGGATGGTTCTACCATCCTGCTCATTCTGAAAATAGGTTTTAATGATAGACCTAATAAAAGCAGACAAACTTATTGGATTCAAGTTATAGGCAAGTTGTTTTGCATCGTATCTGCCCACCAAAAGAATATTATCCATTAATTGAGTCATTCGATCAATTTGATCTTTAATCATATCTGCAGAATCCTTGATTGTATCAGATAAGGCAATATTTAATTTCTTTGCAGACAATTCAATCACTTCAATATTAGAGAATATAACGGTAAGTGGTGTTCTAAACTGGTGTGAAGTGAGTGAAACAAATCCAGCTTTTAATTCTGATAATTCTTTTTCCTTTTCTAAAGCAATCTTTTTATCATGAATATCAATAATACTTCCTGCAATAAAGTAATCCTTAACAGATGCAGCTTTATTTTCTCTCAGTGATAATTCTACCCAACGCCAATCTTTTGACTTTTGTTTTAATTTGACTTCTATTGTAGTTCTTCCTGTTTCTGAAGTTTTTAAATTTTCTAGCTGTTCAAATATGAGTTGATTGTCGGATTCTTCAAAGAATTCTGTAATTGGCTCCATCATACAATCTTGAATATCAAGCCCTGATAATTCAGGCCAGTAATTATTCATGAATGTAATTTGATTGTAACTGTTTAATCTAAAAACTGCTTCACCCAAGTTATTGATGAGTTTGTCAAATTCATTCTTTTGCTCTTCTAAAACCTCTTGTTGTTTTTTCAAAGCGGTTATATCTACATGTGTCCCAACCATGTAAATGGGTTTGCCATTTTCATCTCTTTTGGCAATGCCAAATCCATTGATCCATATATAGTGACCTGCTTTATGTTTAAGCCTAAATTCGTTTTGGTAAGTTTCAATTTCTTTATTGAAATACGCATGTAAACAGTTCTCTGCGTTTACGATATCATCTGGATGAACCCGAATTTTCCAATTATCATAAGTGTGTTCAAATTCATTGGGTTCATAGCCAATCATTTTCATGAAAATAGGAGAATAGTTCAATTTATTATTGACTATATCCCATTCCCATAAACCCTGTTGTGATGCGTTAATTGTTAGTTCAAATCTTTCAAGTAATTTGTTTTGTTCTGATGTAGCTTTTTCTCTTGAGAGCCTTATTCCAATATTTCTAGCTACAGTATAAAGCGATTGTACTACTTCTTGTTCCCATTTGTCTTTGGTAGTACAATTGTCGTATCCAATCCATCCCCAATAATCTCCTTCACAAAATATAGGAGTAAATAAATAAGTTAGGATTCCTTGAGACTCCATGATCTCTTTAAAAATTTCATTGGTGGAGTCTTCTACTAATCCATACATGTATTTGTCCTTCGAAAGGGTTTCGTACATATAAGGGAAGAAATCGTAGGATATATCACTTAACTCTGGGTTGCCAAATTGAGGCTCAATACCCTCCCTACACCATTCGTGGGTATAATATAATCTTAGCTCGTTGCCGATTTTTTTATTAGTGAATACGTATACTCGGTCTACTTGTGTGGCAAAGCCAAGTATAGCAATAACTTCATTGATTGCTTTGTCTATATCTCCTTCTGAAAGTAGGGCACTATTAGCTTGAGAAATGCTATTTAGTAAATGTAACATCGGGGGTTAAATTGGGTTCGGCCAAAATTATCAATATTTCATCAGGACGACTATCAATTAATCGCTAATCAAATATCAATTATTCGGATTAATCCTTATTTAACAAACGGCATTCACCACATTCCAAATTACCTTAGGTTTTCCAAGGGTATAATAGTGTAAAACAGGTACACCAAAGGCTTTGAGTTCCTTGCTTTGTTGAATTAACCATTCGGTTCCTACCTGCTCGCAATCTGCATCTGTTTTGCATTTTGAAATGGCATTGGATAAATCAGTAGGAATGTCTACATGAAATATTCTGGGTAATACAGATAACTGTTTTTTATTGGTAATGGGTTTTAATCCTGGGATGATGGGAACGGTGATACCCATATCTCTACAAGCTTTTACGTAATCGTAGAATTTTTGGTTGTCAAAAAACATCTGGGTCATGATATAATCTGCACCCGCATCTACTTTCTCTTTCAATCGTTGTAAGTCTATTTCTAAATTGGGGGCTTCAAAATGCTTTTCGGGGTAACCAGCTGTACCAATACAGAAATTGGTTTTACCTCCATTTTGAATGTCTTCGTCTAAATAAATCCCACTGTTTAAATTCACCACTTGCTTCTGCAAATCAATGGCATATTTATGTCCATCTGTTTCTGGTTCAAAGCTTGCTTCGTTTTTAGCTGCATCCCCTCTTAAAACCAAAACATTGTCAATTCCTAAAAAGTTGAGGTCTATTAAGGCGTCTTCACTTTCTCTTTTGTTAAATCCGCCACAAATAAAGTGAGGCACCGTGTCTATGCTGTAATGATTCATAATAGCGGCACAGATCCCAACGGTACCAGGGCGCTTGCGCACTTCTACTTTTTCAAAAGTGCCATCCGCTTTCTTTTTAAAAGCAGTTTCACTTCTATGATAAGTTACGTTAATCCAAGACGGTTTGAACTCCATTAACGGGTTCAAGTGATCAAAAACATGTTGGATGGTCTTTCCCTTTAGTGGAGGTAAAACTTCAAATGAAATTAATGTGTTCTTGGCCTGTTGAATATGTTCAGTAACTTTCATGCCGCAATATACAAACGACATATTACATTTGTACAAAGCGTTACCGGTGAACTTGACTATACAAACCAATAACCTCTACAAAAGTTACAAGGGTAGAACCGTTGTAAATAATGTTTCTGTAAACGTTAAACAAGGTGAAATTGTGGGTTTATTGGGTCCGAATGGAGCAGGTAAAACCACTAGTTTCTATATGGTGGTTGGTCTAATTAAGCCCGATGAAGGAACTGTATTCTTGAACGACCAAGACATTACCAAATTACCCATGTATAAAAGGGCTCAGATGGGTATTGGCTATTTACCCCAAGAAGCAAGTGTTTTTAGAAAGTTAACGGTTGAAGATAATATCATGGCTGTTTTAGAGATGACCAATCTTACTAAAGCAGAGCGTATTCATAAAATGGAGTCTTTGTTAGATGAATTTAATTTGCACCATGTAAGAAAAAACAACGGAGATAGTTTAAGTGGAGGTGAAAGAAGAAGAACTGAAATTGCTAGGGCATTAGCTGTTGATCCAAAATTCATTTTATTGGATGAACCCTTTGCAGGTGTTGATCCAATTGCGGTAGAAGATATACAAGGAGTGGTAGCTAAATTAAAGTACAAGAATATCGGAATTTTAATTACAGACCATAATGTAAACGAAACCCTTTCCATATGTGATAGGGCTTATCTTTTGATTGAGGGTAAAATATTCAAACACGGAACTGCAGAAGAATTGGCAGAAGATGAGCAAGTTCGCAGACTTTATCTTGGTACTAACTTTGAATTAAAACGCAAAGACTGGATCATTGATATGGCCAAGGAGAATAGTGAACAAAATTTATGAAATTATTAAGCCCTGCTATATCACGTTTGGCCCGAATAAGGCACTGGCGTATTGCTCAATGGGCTAATGATCCAATTGCTTCTCAACGCGAAGTGCTTCAAGACCTTATTACCCACGGACAATACACGGAGTTTGGAAGAAAGTACGGCTTTAATCAACTTTTTAATATTCGAAAATTTAAAGAAGCAGTCCCTATTCATGAGTACGACGATTTAAAACCTTATATCGATCGTATTATGGCGGGTGAAGAAAATGTACTTTGGAATACACCTGTTAGTTGGTTTGCAAAAAGTAGTGGTACTACCAACGATAAAAGTAAATTCATTCCTATTACACAAGAGAGCTTGGAAGATTGCCATTTTCAAAGTGCAAAAGATGTGCTCACCATGTATTATAATAACAGAAGTGAAAGTGATCTTTTAACAGGAAAAGGTTTGGTGATTGGTGGTAGCCATCAAATAAGCCAAATAAATGAAGACATGCAATATGGCGATTTAAGTGCGGTCTTATTGCAGAACACACCCATTTGGGCTAATTGGATTAGAACCCCTGAGCTATCAATAGCATTGATGGATGAGTGGGAAGAGAAGATTGAAAAAATGGCCCATCATACTATTCAAGAAGATGTTACGTCTATTTCCGGGGTTCCTACTTGGACATTGATTTTGATAAAAAGAATATTGGCAATAACAGGGAAACAAAATTTGAAAGAAGTATGGCCTAATTTGGAACTATATATTCACGGGGGCGTTTCATTTACCCCTTACCGTGCTCAATTTCAACAGCTCATTGGAGCTGGTTGTAGTTATTTAGAAATGTATAATGCCAGTGAAGGGTTTTTTGCTGCTCAAGTTTCTCCAGAAGAAGAGGGAATGTTGTTATTTACAGAAAATGGAATTTTTTATGAGTTTATGCCAGTTAGTGAATACGGGAAACCCAACCCGAAAACAATTGGTTTAAGTGATATTGTAGTTGGTGAAAACTATGCTTTAGTCATCAGTACCAATGGAGGCTTATGGCGTTATTTGGTAGGAGATACTGTACAGTTTATTACCAAGTATCCATTCAAATTAAAAGTGACTGGTAGACTAAAGCAATACATTAATGCGTTTGGTGAAGAATTGATTGCAGACAATGCAGACCGTGCTATTGCAATGGCTAGCGCTAATACGGGGTTGATTGTAACTGACTATACAGCAGCCCCCATCTATTTTAGCGAGCAGCATCAAGGAGCACATGAATGGCTGATTGAATTTGAGCAAAAACCAGATTCAATTGAACATTTTACGTTTGAATTAGATACTGCACTCAAAAGTTTAAATAGTGATTACGAAGCTAAAAGACATAAAGATATGGCCCTATCAATGCCAGTGGTGCACGCATTAAATCCTGGTATCTTTAATCAATGGCTAAAGCAAAAAGGGAAATTGGGTGGACAACATAAAGTACCAAGGTTAAGTAATGAACGTTTATATATAGATGAAATAAAAAGTTTTTATTTGTAAAATATTTAATTGAACCAAATGAAATTATTAGAAGGCAAAGTTTCTATTGTTACAGGAGCAGCTCGTGGAATTGGAGCGGCCATTGCTTTAAAATTAGCAGAACAAGGAAGTCATATTGTATTTACTTATGTTAGCGATAGTAGTGCGGAAAAAGCGGCTGCTTTGGCTACACAAATTGAAGCAATGGGTGTGAAAGCTAAAGCGGTAAAGAGCAATGCAGCCGTTTTTTCTGATTGCGAATCTTTAGTAAATGACACCATAAAAGAATTTGGCGCTATTGATATTTGTGTTAACAATGCTGGTATATCAAAAGATAATTTGTTGTTGCGAATGACCGAAGAGCAATGGGATGAAGTAATAGATGTTAACTTAAAAAGTATCTATAATATGACCAAGCAAGTGATTCGTCCAATGATGAAAGCCAAGCAGGGAAGTATTATCAATATGAGTTCAATTATTGGTATTAGAGGGAATGCGGGTCAAAGTAGTTATGCTGCTAGTAAAGCCGGAATCATTGGGTTTACCAAGTCTATTGCTGCAGAACTGGGTTCAAGAAATATTCGCTGCAATGCAATTGCCCCTGGATTTGTAGAAACAGATATGACCCACTACTTAAAAGATGGTGAGGGAGCTACACAGTTTTTGCAAAAAATTCCTTTGGGCCGATTTGGAAAAGCAGAAGAAATAGCTAACACAACCTTATTCTTAGCGAGCGATATGAGTTCGTATATTACCGGTCAAGTTATTAGCGCTTGTGGAGGATTAAATATTTAAAATGAAAAAATTAATACAGCATACAGCATCAGATTTTTCCGCTTCTATTGTTGTTTTGCTGATAGGGCTGCCCCTTTGCCTTGGCATTGCATTAGGTTCTGGGGCACCTTTGTTTTCGGGCATCATTGCAGGTATTGTTGGTGGTATTGTAGTTGGATTTTTTAGTAAGTCTGAATTAAGTGTAACAGGGCCAGCGGCTGCTTTAACTGCAATAGTTGTAATGGGAATCACTAGTTTGGGCTCTTATGAGGCATTTTTAGTAGCAGTTGTTTTAGCTGGAATTTTTCAAATTATTTTAGGATTTTTTAAAGCGGGAGTCATTGCTCACTATGTACCTAACTCGGTTATAAGAGGCATGTTAACCGCTATAGGACTCATCTTAATTCTAAAACAAATTCCTCATATTCTTGGCTATGATGTAGATTTTGAAGGCGATGAACGTTTCTTTCAAAATGATCAACAAAATACTTTTACCGAAATTCCACAAGCATTCAACGCTATCAATTCTACTGCTTTTTTAATAGGACTAATTAGTTTAGCTATTTTATTGATTTGGCAAACTAAATCGATAAAGAATACAAAATGGATGAATTTAATTCCTGCTCCATTATTGGTTGTTTTGCTAGCAACTGGTGCAAATTATTTTTTTGAGTACAATTCATCAAATGCCAAATTGGAAGCAAGTCATTTAGTGAGTCTTCCTATTCCCAAAGATTTAGCCGATTTTATTTCTTTTTTTACACTACCTAATTTTGGTAGTTTACTTAACCCATCTATTTGGGGTATTGCGTTTTCTTTGGCCATTATCGCAAGTTTAGAAACACTATTGGCAGTAGAAGCAATAGATAAGCTAGATCCGCTAAAAAGAATTACGCCAACAAATAGAGAATTAAAGGCCCAAGGAATGGGTAATATTATTTCAGGTTTAATAGGAGGGTTGCCCATTGCTTCAGTTATAGTAAGAAGTTCAGTAAATGTGAACGCTGGTGCAAAATCAAAAAAATCAACCATTATTAATGGCATTTTACTTTTGCTTTGCGTGGTTTTTATCCCAGGATTATTAAGCAGAATCCCCTTGTCTGCACTAGCTGCAGTGCTAATTTTTACTGGATTTAAGCTAGTGAGTATAAAAGAAATCAAATTCTTTTATGCAAAAGGTTGGGATCAGTTTATGCCTTATGCTGCAACCATTATTGCCATATTTTTAACTGATATGCTTACTGGAATTGTGGTTGGAATGCTCGTAAGTTTATTTTATTTAGTTAGGAGTAATTTCAGGTCGGCTATTTTAGTAGCAAACGATCAGAACAATTATTTAATTCGGCTAAGAAAAGATGTTTCGTTTTTGAATAAGCCCATCATAAAAAAGCATTTGCAGTCGTTTCCTAATGATTCTTTTGTTATGATTGATGCCACTAGAGCAGATTTTATTGATAAAGATATTATTGAAGAAATTAATGATTTTATTGAAACAGCACCATCAAGAGGAATTAAAGTTCACGTTAAAAAGGGCAATTATCAACCCATGCATTTGTTATTTAAACAGCCATAATCTTTATATATGAACTCATACCAACGGTTACTATTAGAAAATAAAGCTTGGGCACAAGAAAAGTTGACGGATGATCCCAATTATTTCAAAAGATTGGTTGATGTACAAACTCCTGATTTTTTGTGGATTGGGTGCAGTGATAGCAGGGTTCCTGCTAATGAAATAACAGGTACTCAGCCTGGGGAAATATTTGTGCATCGAAATATTGCCAATATGGTCATACATACCGATCTTAATTTATTAAGCGTATTGCAATATGCAGTTGAGGTTTTAAAAGTGAAGCATATCATTGTATGTGGACATTACGGATGTGGAGGTGTTAAAGCGGCTATGACTAATCATAATTTTGGAATTATTAACAAATGGATTCGAAATATTAAAGATGTTCATCGTTTTCATAGGGAAGAAATTGATGCAATTTCCGATGAAAACACCCAATTGAACCGAATGATAGAGTTAAATGTGCAAGAGCAGGTATTAAACTTAGCAAAGACCTCTATTATTCAAAAATCATGGAAAGAAAGGCAGGGTCCTGACCTCCATGGATGGGTGTATGACTTGCACGATGGATTGGTTAAACCCATCTATGAAATGAGCGCAGGAACCCATATTGATGAGATTTACGAATTTGATGACCTATAGTAGAAACTGACCAATTATTCTTTTTAGGAATATTAAGCTGTGTACTTTCACAAAAGCTTATTGGCAGATAAACTACTTTAGGTATAATACTTGTAATATTTGCCCGCAATGGAAAAAAATAAGAATGCTGTTTCGCCAATGGGCGCAGCTCGTAAAATTTTAGAGCTACTTAGTTTAGATAAAAAAGACGTTTCCTCCATTTACGCATTTGCTATTTTAGCAGGTATCTTAAGTCTTGCTATGCCATTGGGAATACAAACCATTATTGGCTTTGTAATGGCAGGATCATTATCTACATCAATAGTTATTTTAATTGTTTTAGTGGTGGCGGCAGTACTTATTTATGGTCTCTTACAAGTAAGGCAACTTCAAGTAACTGAGAAAATACAACAAAAATTATTTGTTAGATACTCGCTTGAATTTGCAGATAGGCTACCAAAAATGAATATTGAAAAACTGGATGCATATTATTTGCCTGAGTTGGTTAATCGATTTTTTGATACCGTTTCTTTACAAAAAGCAGTAGAAAAATTATTGCTTGATGTGCCAGCTGCAATCATTCAAATTTTCTTTGGTCTTATATTACTTTCGTTGTATCACCCTGTATTTATTGGCTTTGGCGCTGTTTTAACTTTAATAGTTTATTTAATTATGCGTTATACATTGCCTGCAGGATTTCAGGCAAGTATTGAAGCAAGTAACCAAAAATTTGCCACTGCTGCTTGGTTAGAAGAAATGGCAAGGGTTATTAAGTCGTTTAAATATTCAAGAGGAACGAAGCTCAATATTCGTAAAACAGATGGCATCGTAACTCAATACTTGGATGCTAGAACAAGTTATTTTAAAGTATTGCTAACACAGTACTGGAGTCTAATAATATTTAAAGTAGTTATTACGGCTGCAATGCTTATTGTGGGCGCCGTATTATTAGTAGATCAGCAAATTAATATTGGTCAATTTATTGCAGCCGATATTGTTATCTTAAGCATCATTGCGTCTGTTGAGAAGTTGATTTTAAATATGGATAAGGTATATGATTTACTTACTTCTGTTGAGAAATTGAGTAAAATTACTGAAAGCGAGATTGAAGTTCAAGGAACTGTTCAACTGTCTGATACCCCCAAAGGAGTGTCTTTATTATTTGAAAATGTTGGATTTACTTATGGTAATAACGCAAAAGCGCTGGAAGGATTGAATATGAATATAGCACCAGGTGATAAAGTGTGTATCATGGGAGAATCTGGGTCTGGAAAGTCTACCATTCTACGATTACTAACTGGTGCATTTAATAATTTTACTGGATCCATATTATTAGACGGAATTCCAATGGGTAATTATAACCTAAATTCAGTAAGATCACAAACAGGAATTCTGTTAAGTCAACAAGATATTTTTCATGGCAGTATTTGGGAGAATATCACTATGGGAAGCGAAGAAATTAAATATGATGAAGTGACCGACTTGGTAAATAGGTGCGGCTTAACCAGTTTTGTTCAGGGGCTTCCAAAAGGATATGATACTGTTTTAGATCCTACTGGTAAACGGTTAAATAGTAAAATTAGACAAGACATTTTATTGCTAAGGGCATTACTTGGTAAAAAAAGACTTTTATTGTTAGAAGAACCACTTAATTTTTTAGAGAAAACATATAAACACAATATTCAAGACTATATATTTTCAGAAGAGAATGCAACTGTAATCATTGCTACCAATGACGTTGAAACTGCAGCTCGTTGTAATAAAATTATTTATTTGCAAGATGGCTTTGTAAAAGCAGCTGGTAATTGGTCTACTATTGCTCCACTTTTAAATGAAAATTATGGACAGTAATAAATTTATAAGTACTGTAATAGAAGATGTAGTTGAAAATAGTTCAATCAACTCATATCAACATATTTACAGGATACAGAATAAGAACAATGTTAAGAAATGGCTTTGGGCGTCATTGATTTTATTGATTATTGTATTGTTCTTGCCTTGGACCCAAAATATTAGAGCAAAGGGTGCGGTAACCGCATTAAGACAAGAAGATCGCCCACAAGAATTAAATACGGTTTTGGCTGGTAGCGTGGTTAAGTGGTATGTTAAAGAGGGCGATTATGTAAAGAAAGGGGATACCATTATGCAAATTGGGGAGGTTAAAACGGATTATTTTGATCCTCAATTACTTAATAGAACCAAAAAACAAATTGATGCCAAGCAAATTGCAGTAGATGGCTATAGTAATAAAGCTGCAACTGCTGTATCACAAATAAATGCCTTAGAAGAGGCACGAGATTTAAAGCTTGACCAGTTAGATGTTAAACTTCGGCAGCAAACCTTAAAAGTAGTTAGTGACAGTATAGACTTGGGTGCAGTGATGAATGAATTAACTGTAACTAAAAGGCAAATTGATGCTGCAAAAAACATGTTAGATAGTGGGGTAATTTCTTTAGTTGACTTTGAAAGAAGGAAAGTAAGTTACCAAAATGCATTGGCTAAAAAAATCAGTGCAGAAAATAAGTTTTTGCAAGCCAAGCAAGAGTTAACCGCCATCCGAATTGAAAAAAATGGAACTATTCAGGAGTATACAGACAAAATTGCTAAAGCACAGGGTGAGCAATTTGGTTCATTGTCTAATATGGCAACAGGAGAAGCTGATGTAGCAAAATTGCAGAATGCTTATAGTAATTATGATATTAGAAATAAGCTCTATTATATAACAGCACCCCAAGATGGTCAAATTACCAAAGCTAGAAAAGCGGGTATTGGTGAAATGGTTAAAGAGGGAGACATGATTGTTGAAATTGTTCCTGATAATATAAAATATGCAGTAGAGTTATTTGCAGAACCTATGGACCTACCACTTTTAGCAATAGGCCAAAAAATCAGGTTTGTTTTTGATGGTTTTCCTGCAATTGTTTTTACAGGTTGGCCTGCAGCATCTTATGGTACATTTGGAGGGCGCGTTGCAGCGGTAGAAACTTCGGTTAGTACGAATGGCAAGTTTAGATTATTAGTAGTAGAAGACCCTGCTGAAAAACCATGGCCGCGACAATTAAGAATGGGCGGAGGAGCGAATGGTATTGCATTATTAAAAGATGTACCAATTGGATATGAATTGTGGCGAAATATCAATGGATTCCCTCCTGAATACTATACACCTATGCAGGGGAGTGAACTAAAAGAAAAAAAGGGAAAATAGCCATGAGAAAATATTTATTCTTAATTGGCTGTATTTGGGCATTCAATTTAAATGCACAGGTATTAAGCCCTGAAAAATTTATTGAGCAGGTTAGGTCTTTTCATCCAATTGCTAAACAAGCAAATATTAAAGTTGAAAAAGCGAATGCTGTATTATTGAGTGCAAGGGGTGGCTTTGATCCTACCATAGAATTGGATGCAAGTAGAAAAACATTTGACGGTAAAAATTATTATTTTAATACCAACCCTGAGTTTAAACTGCCTACTCGTATTGGCGGTTTGGATATTAAAGCGGGCCTTGAAGACAATGGAGGTTTGTTTTTAAATAATCAAATCACTCGAGGGCAAAGTAGTTATTTAGGATTGGAAATGCCACTGTTAAAGGGATTGCTGATAGACCAACGAAGAGCAAATCTTCAACAAGCTTCATTGTTTACACAACAAAGCGAGCAGGATAAGCTCAAAATGCAGAACGATTTGCTTTTTGATGCATATAATGCTTATTGGCAATGGGCGGGCTCTTATAAATTATTTAGTGTTTACAAACAGTTTGTACAAATAAGTTTAGATCGTTTTCGGCTGGTTAAATTGGCTTACCAAAATGGAGACAGAGCTTTAATTGATACCATTGAAGCGCTCACTCAAGTTCAACAATTTCAATTATTACAAGCAGATGCAAAAGCTAAATTAGTTAATGCACAACTTGAGTTGGCTAATTTTTTATGGAATGAAAATGACGCTGCTTATTTATTGAATGATAATTTAGTGCCTGATACGGTTCAGTTTCAACTATACTTAGCAGTAGAAGACCCTGAACAATTAATCAATAGAGCCAATACAGAAAACCCAACATTAAGAAGTTTAGCTTTTGAGTTAGAAGCATTAGAAGTACAAAGAAAATTAAAGTTTCAGTCTTTACTTCCTTCTTTAAATATTAAAGCCAATTTATTAAACCAAGGCTACAATGTGATGAAAGATTTTGGAGGTGCATTATTGCAAAACAATTATGTATGGGGCGTGCAATTTAAAATTCCAATTTTCTTGAGAGAAGGTCAAGGTGCTTATAAACAGGCTAAGCTAAAAATTGCAGAAACCAATTACGAGCTGAATGCTAAACAGTGGAGTACTGCTAATAAAATTAGGTCGTACTATGCTGAATCAATTTTATTAAAAGAGCAGATAGCTGCTGCCCAGCAAGCATATAATGGATATGCCGCTTTGTTAAAAGCAGAAACCCTCCGATTTCAAAATGGGGAAAGCAGCTTATTCCTTCTCAACACCCGCGAAAATAAAGTCATCGAAACAGCAGAGAAGCTCATTCAATTAAGGGCTAAATACCTTAAAGCCAGTTATGGAATTAACTGGGCTGCGGGTAGTTTACGTTAAGACAATTTCTGTTTAAACCGTTGAATAAAAGCTTTGCTGTGTTCGCTTAGAATTAACCGTCCACTAATGGCAGCCCTTTCTTTCAAGAGCTCATCCCAATGTTCTGTGCCTTTCCAAAAAATGGTTTTTAATTCATGCAATGCATCTGGATTGGAATGAGATAAAGTGGTTGACAGTCTAATGATAGACTCGTCCATGCCTGCTACATCTGGATGTAATTCTGCATATAACCCTTTTCTTCTAGCCCAATCTGCTGGTCTAAATGTTACCGCATCAATGGTTAATTGTGAGAATGCAGATAAGCCAATTTTTCTTTCAACTGCAGGACCTACCACAAATGGTCCTATACCTACTGCGAGCTCGCTTAATTTAACATCGGCTCCTTCGCATGCAATGGCATAATCTGCCGCAGCAGCCAGCCCTACTCCACCCCCAATACATTTACCTTGAATTCGAGCTATAATTATTTTTCCGCAAGTGCGCATGGCATTAATAACATGGGCAAAGCCGCTAAAAAATTTAAGACCTGCTTCTTCTGAATTGATGATGGATAACTCATCAAATGATGCACCTGAACAAAATACTTTTTCACCAGCAGAACGCAATACAATTACTTTGGTGTCGGGGTTTAAACCTTCACTATAAATTTCTTTTGCTAGGGTATCTAATATTTTCCCTGGCAATGAATTGCTTTGTGGATGAAAGAATTCAATAGTTGCAATACCATGCTCGCGATCAACTTTTACAAACCCTTCTTTAATATGCTCTATCATATAAATGATTTTATTGTATTGGTTTTTTAGCAACCATGGTTAAGATAGTTGCTATTCCGGTTAATTCATTGGTTTCATCAATCATTTCTACCAGCCATTTAACAATCCCCTTATCTATATCAGTTGGTTCTTTTTTCTCTTGCCTTATTTTTTCTTTGCAGGTAAATCGAATATGCATTTCGCTTCCTGGATAAACAGGTTTAGTAAAACGCAATTCATCAATACCATAATTTAAGAGCACAGGGTTTTTTTCGTAGCTGTCTACAAATAATCCTGCAGCCATACTCATAATTAAATAACCATGTGCTACTTGTTTCTCAAACATTGTGCCATTGAAATCGGTGTTTTCTAAATGCGCATAAAAATGATCGCCACTTAAATCGGCAAAAGCATTGATGTCTTCCGCAGTTATTAATCTTTTCTCGGTGATTAATTGATCACCAATAACTAGTTCTTCAAAATATTTTTTGAAAGGATGAATAGTTGGGGTATTTCCAGTTGCTCCAGGTTGATACACTTTGCTGATTGCGGTGATCATGTCTGGCGAACCCTGCACTGCTACTCGCTGCATATAATGTTTAACGCCTCTTAATCCCCCCATTTCTTCTCCGCCTCCTGCCCTTCCCGGACCACCATGTACCAATAAAGGCAAAGGAGATCCATGCCCAGTACTTTCTTTGGCGCATTGATCATTCAATACCAAAATTCTGCCGTGGTAATTTCCTGCACCTATTACATATTCTGTAGCAATAGTAGGGTCGGTTGTTACAATACTACTTACTAACGAGCCCTTTCCTAATTTGGCTAAAGAGATTGCTTCTTCTGTATGCTTGTAGGGCATCAAGGTAGCCACTGGTCCAAATGCTTCTACTTCGTGTACGTTTGAATTGCCAAATGGATTTTCATTCAATAATAGTAAAGGGCTTACAAATGCCCCTTTAATGGGGTCTGCATCTAATACTTCTACTGAATCTAATGAACCATATAAAATACTTGAAGTCTCTAATAATTTGTTCACTTGCGCTTTTACTTCATTGCGTTGTGTTTCTCCTGCCAATGAACCCATTCTAACTTTAGGATTCAAAGGATTGCCAATAATATTTTGAGCAAGGGCTGCACTCAATGCTTTTTGTACATCCTCTATTTTATTTTCAGGAACAAAAATTCTTCTAACTGCTGTACAGCGTTGTCCTGATTTGGTTGTGATTTCTCTTCTTACTTCTTTAATGAAAATATCCCACTCTGGCATTGTTGGAGTAACGTCTTCACCTAAAACTATGCAGTTGAGAGAATCTGCTTCCATGGTAAAAGGAACATTCTCTGCTAATATTCTTTTACCTGATTTCAACATCAAACCAGTTGTTGCTGAACCAGTGAAAGTAACCACATCCTGCGATTGAACATGGTCCAATATATCACCTGCACTACCACATATCAATTGCAATGCACCATCCGGTAAAATTCCAGATGCAATAATTCTTTTTACTACGGCTTCAGTTAAGTAAGAAGTTACCGTAGCTGGTTTTACTATAGCAGGAACACCAGCCAATAAATTCACGGCTATTTTTTCTAACATGCCCCATACGGGGAAGTTGAATGCATTAATATGAATGGCCACTCCTTCTTTAGGAATGAGTAAGTGGTGCCCCATAAAAGTATTGGCTTTGCCTAAAGGATGGTGTTCTCCATCTAGGCAATAAGGCGTGTCTGGTAATTTTCTTCTTAGTGATGCGTAAGAGAATAAATTTCCAATACCGCCTTCTATATCTACCCAGCTATCTGCTTTAGTAGCACCAGTTTGATAACTGATATAATATAACTCTTCTAAATGTTCCCTTAAGTAAAGGGCCAATGCCCTTAACATTAACCCCCTTTCGTGAAAACTCATTTTTCTAAGCGCAGGGTTACCCTTACTTCGTGCATAATGAAGGGCCGCCGCAAAATCCAACCCTTTTGAAGTGGCATTGGCAATTGGCTCGCCCGTTACAGCATTATACAATAATTGGCCATCTCCTTCCCCTTTTACCCATTGGCCCATTAAAAAGTTTTCTACAGTATACATATGGTCTAGTTCGTTTCGGCACAAAGCTAACGATTGATAGCTTTATTAAAAAGGCATAAAAAAACCCGTCCCGATTAAATCGGGACGGGTATAGCAGTTGGTTATTGGTCAAAAAACTTTAACAGTTCTATTAGTTAAGACAGCCTTTTATCGATTTCGCTGCAAAGAGATGAAAAAATTTCTTCAACAGTTCCTTCACCTTTAATAGTGACTACTTTATCAAATTGGCTATAGTAGTTGGCAACCACTGTTGTTTTGTCTTTATATTCTACAATACGGGCTCTAATAACAGTTTCATTGGTATCATCGCTTCTACCACTTGTTAATCCTCGGTTTAGTAAACGCTTCACTAATTCCTCCTCAGATACTTCCATGGCCAATAAAACGCCAATCTCGGTTTGTTTTAGCTTCAATAATTTATCTAAAGCTTCACTTTGAGCAGTAGTTCTAGGGAATCCGTCAAATAAAAAGCCTTTCGCGTCTGGATTGGCTTCCAAAGCAGAAGAAATCATACCAATTACCACCTCATCGGGTACCAATTGGCCCTTGTCCATCAAGTTCTTTGCCTCTAATCCTAGTGGAGTTTGACGTGCAATTTCACTACGGAGTAAATCTCCAGTAGACAAATGCTTTAAGCCATATTTTTCAATTAATTTCTCACTTTGCGTTCCTTTACCACTTCCGGGAGGACCGAATAAAATAATATTAAACATGTAGGTTCGATGCTTGCTTGAGCTACAAATATACAAAGGGCTTGTTAAAAATCCTTTAACAAATGAGCCCCATCCATCAAAAACAAGGGTTTTGGCTAAATTTTTGGCCTTTGGGCTAAACAAGTACAAACCTTATCTGTCTTAAGAACGTACATTCAACTGATTAAATATTCCCAAATATGAAATGGACAGCCATCTTGCTTTTAGCGGTTTTCAGCCTTAGTAGCTGCCAAGCACAGAACAATTCAAGTAAGAAACTTGTTAGTGATACTATGAGCAAAAAAGACAACCCCTATTTTGCAAAAGGAGAAAAAGGTAAATTGACTGTTAAAGACAGTGAATGGAAAAAAGTACTTTCTCCTGAAGTATATTATATAGCCAGAGAAAAAGGCACTGAACGCCCTTGGACCAGTAAGTTCGAAAACTTTAAAGAAGTGGGCACTTACTATTGCGCAGTTTGCGGAAATGGGCTTTTCAAAAGTGATACCAAATTTGATAGTGGATGTGGATGGCCCAGTTTTTATGAGCCACTCACTAAAGGCGCCATTATTTATTTGCCAGATAATACACATGGCATGCAGCGAACTGAAGTTCAATGTGGTCGTTGTAAATCACACTTAGGTCATGTTTTTGAAGATGGCCCGCCTCCAACAGGTTTGCGTTTTTGCATCAATGGAGTGGTTCTTGATTTTGAAAAAGCTGCTGAAGCAGAAAAAAAATACAACGAGAAGAAAGGATAGTGAGACTGAGAATGAAGGGGCCGGAGTAATCCGGCCCTATTTTTTTGCACCTACCTAACTGCTGCTAGGCTAATATGTCTTGGACATTCTTATTAATATTCTCGGCAATTTTTTCCATGGGTAAATCGTTATCGTCGTTTCCAAATGGATCTTCAATTTCTTCCGCAATTAGTTCTAAACTGGCCAATACATAGGAAATAAATAAAGTGGCTGGGATGGTAAAATAGCCCAATGTTAATGCAAATCCTAAGGGCAATGTTATAATATACAAGAAGATAAATTTCTTAATGAATGCGCTATATGAATAAGGAATTGGGGTGTTCTTAATTCTTTCACATGCCCCACAAATATCCATGAACGATTGTAATTCATTATTGATAAATAATAATTCGTACTCAGAAATTACCTGGTCTCTTTTTAATAAATGAACTTTATTCAGAAGAACAGCCACTACCTGATTTGGAATATGTTTACTCGTATCAAATCCGGTAATTTCAGGATGTGGTTGTGCATCTAAAGCCAATCTGGTTTTTTCGTTTTGCAAATGGTTTTTTAATTCAACCGCAAACAAGGGAATAATTTTTTTGAAGAAGCTCCTGTTTTTTTCGTCATCATGAGGTAATAGGCTGTTCATTTTTAGGGCGAGATTGCGGCTGTTATTAACCAATGACCCCCAGAGCTTTCTTCCTTCCCACCAACGATCATAAGCGGTATTGGTTCTAAATACCAATAACATTGAGATAGCAAATCCTAATAAGCTATGCATGACAGTAATATTCTTTGCATAGCTGGTACTAGACAATTGTAAATAATTGATTTCAATGTACACAATTGCCCATGAGAAAACACCCATGCCCAAAATCAATGGTAATAACTGTCTTACTGTATCTGTTTTGTGAAACTGAAAAATAAAACGCAACCAATCTTTGGGATTATAACTAATCATGAACTGCTTTTTGCTTTTGATAAAAATAATACATAGAGTAACTGGTAATGATTACTCCTGCTACAGACAAGCCCATCACACTATTCGAAAAAAAGTTTACCCAATTCAATTGTACTTTAAAAATTTCTTTGCTCAACAAAACACTTACACTTCCTAAATAACCAAAAGAGTCTGCTACATAAATTAAAAAACCAGCATTGCCCGTGAATCGGAATGCAGCAATCATGCGTTCAAAAAAAACAGAATTAAAAGGAATGTACACCATGTATAAACCCAGTCCTACCAAGGTCATCCACCAAATAGGCGCTATAGAACCTTTACTAAATAACCAAGTGCTCAAGCCCGCTACCACAAAGCCTAATCCTATAAAAACATGCGCCAGCATAAATGCTTTGAAACTATTCTTGATGAGTACCATACTCCCAATCAATACCAAAATAATTAAGGTGATTGGGGTCTCCGTTTTAGAAAATATGGCCGGTTGATTTAAGTAGCCCATTTCCTTCCACATATCTGCACTAAAATTATCTCTGATATCTCTGAAGATGGTAGCGAATGCATAAATTAACACAGCAGCAATAATACCTGGTAAAAAATGTTGGATGAATTTTTTTCGATCATCAGCATTCATGGCTGTTCGGTTCATGCGCAAATCAATGTCTTCCTGCGTTGGCGGCGGAATCCGCTCCATCAGATAAATAAATAATAATAAGGGTAGGGCAAATACCAACCCAGTAGCAAAAGGCACCCAGAACTCACTCATATTAAATTGCATGATGAGCCACCCACCCACCGACTTCACAAATCCCGATGAAAAAATAAAACTCACTGCAAGTGCTGCACCAATAAAATCAGTGGTTTTCCTTCCCTCTATATAAGAGAAAATAACGCCCCATAACATACCCAACGGAAAACCATTAATAAAAAGAAATACGATATTATAAGGTGCAGGTACAAGGGCAAATAATAACCAAGCCAACCAAGCAATACCCACTAAAACCAAAACAATTTTGTCTCGACCCAATCTTTTTAATTCAGAAATAAATTTGATGCCATAAAATTTCGCCATTAAATAACCCATCATCTGGCTCAACACCAATAAGGTTTTATAACCCAATCCCCAATAGGCCATTCCGTCGAAAGTGCATACAGTAAAGGATTTACGAAAACCAAAAATCATGGTATAAGTAAGAAACGCTACAATAGCAGCGTATAAGCCTACTTTAAAGCTGCTTTGGGGTACTGATAAATTGTTTTTCAATGGCGTTGTTTCTACCGATAAATATAAGCCACTCATCCTTAGTTTTTGGCAATTGGGGCTTTATTTCAGAAATTACCTGCTCTTAAAACTAAACTTGAATATGAGAAAATTACTCTTGGCCTTTGTAGCAATTACTGCTGTATGCAGTGCGTATGCGCAACAGGTAGATTTATCCAAGCATTTTAAAAGCATGAAGCCCCGAAATATTGGGCCTGCAGGAATGAGTGGTCGTGTAACTGCTATTGATGCAGTTTGGACCAATCCCAATATTATCTTTTTAGGAACAGCCAGTGGCGGTGTTTGGAAAACAGAAAATGGGGGTGCATCTTGGACGCCTATTTTTGATGATCAACCCATACAAAATATTGGAGCCATTGCATTGGTACAATCCAATCCTAGTGTGGTTTGGGCAGGAACTGGAGAAGGGAATCCACGTAACTCAATCAGTTTAGGAGAAGGTATTTATAAAAGTTTGGATGGCGGAAAAACATGGAAGCGCATGGGTTTAGAAAAGACGCGCAATATTCACCGCATCATCATAGACCCAACCAATCCAGAGGTAGTATATGTAGGAGCAATGGGTAATCCATTTGCAGATCATGCTGAAAGAGGCGTTTACAAAACCACTGATGGCGGAGATACTTGGAAACAAATATTATACACCAACCAAAATAGTGGAGTAGGGGATATGGTGATGGATCCAGCCAATCCCAATAAGTTGTTCGTGAATATGTACGAGCACAAAAGAACACCTTGGAGTTTAAAAGGTGGTGGTAGTGGAAGTGGTTTTTATATGACCATGGATGGTGGCAAATCTTTTACCAAATTGGGTAAAGCCAATGGTTTGCCCGATGGGGATTATGGCCGTATAGGAATCAGCATTGCTCGTACCGATCCAAACCGCGTATATGCATTAGTAGAAGCCACTAAAAATGGTTTGTACAAATCGGATGATGGTGGTTTTAAATGGGAGTTGGTAAACAGTGATCCTTCCGTAGTAACCAATCGTGCATTTTATTTTCAGGATATAGCAGTAGATACTAAAAACGAAAATAGAATTTACAATATCAATCAGGTAATTAATGTAAGTGATGATGCAGGAAAAACTTGGAAGCCAGTAATTCCATACAGTGGTATACACCCTGATCACCATGCATGGTGGATTCATCCTTACGATGCTAATTTTATTATTGATGGAAACGATGGTGGTATTGGTATTACACGCGATCGTGGTAAGACCTGGCAGTTCGATGAAAAACTACCATTAGGACAATACTATCATGTGAATGTAGACAACCAAATTCCTTACAATGTAATGGGTGGTTTACAAGACAATGGTAGCTGGCATGGACCTGCTTATGTTTGGAGAAGATCTGGAATCAGAAATGCATTTTGGCAAGGTGTAAGTGGTGGAGATGGATTTGATGTAATGCCAGATGCAGAAGACCCTAACTGGGTGTACACTATGAGCCAAGGAGGAAATGTATCTCGTTATAATATTGCTACTGGTGAACAATGGAGCATTCGTCCTCCACGTCCTAGCAAATCAGTTAAGCAACGTTTCAACTGGAATGCAGCTATTGCACAAGATCCTTTTGATAAAGCCACCATTTATTATGGAAGTCAGTTTGTAAACAAGAGTACCAATAAAGGTGCAGCTTGGGAACAAATTTCAGGCGACCTTACTACCAATGATTCTGCAAAAATTGATCAAAGTAATAACGGCGGAATTTCTGTAGATATTACTGGTGCAGAAAACCATTGTACTATTTTAACCATTGAACCTTCTCCTAAAGAGCAAGGGGTTATTTGGGTTGGTACCGATGATGGAAATGTACAATTAACCAGAGACGGCGGAAAAACTTGGACCAATTTCAGGGGTAAATTGCCGGGAATGCCTTTAGGAGCATGGGTTCCACAAATCAAAGCGTCTAAGCACAATGGCGGAGAAGCTTTTGTTGTGGTAAACGATTATAGAAGAGGTGAAATGCGTCCATTTGTTTATAGAACTTCCGATTATGGAAAAACTTGGACAAGAATGGTGGATGAGAAAAAAGTAGTGGGTTATGCATTGTGTGTGATTCAAGACCCAGTAGAACCCAATTTAATTTTTGTAGGAACAGAGCAAGGATTATTTATCAGTTTAGACAATGGCGTTAATTTTCAACAATTTAAAAATGGCTATCCTTCTGTGTCTACTTATGATATGGCCATTCAAGAAAGAGAAGCCGATTTAGTGATTGCAACTTTTGGTCGTGCATTATGGATCTTAGATGATATTCGTCCATTAAGAAAATTAGCGGCAAACAAAGGTCAGGTTTTTGCAAAAAAATTAGTAGCATTTGAAGCGCCTCAAGCTTATCAAGCTAAGATGAAAAATGCTTCTGGTATTGAATACAGCACTTATGGAACTTATGAAGGGGAGAACAAAAGAACTGGTGCACCTATCAGTTTCTTCGTCAATAAAACTGCTGCAGATACAGGAAAGAATAAAATTTCAGATACCCTTCAAATAGCTATTTATGATGCGAATGGAGTGAATGTGAGAAACCTTAGAACCCGCGCAGATTCTGGCTTCAATAAATATTATTGGGGAATGGAAGGACGCGGTATTCGCCAAGCTGGTGGTGGCGGAAGAGGCGGCGGCGGTGGACGCTTTGGTGGTGGCGGTGGTGGATCTGCTGAGCCAGGTGGGTTACCAGTAAATCCAGGAACTTATAAAGTAGTAATGAGTTTAGGTAGAGATTTGAAAGACAGTACCATAGTGGTAGTAAATGATGATCCAAATGCACCAACACCTTTAGCAGTAAGAAATGCTATTAGAGCAGCCAATGCAAGAATGGAAAAATCAATTGTAAAATTGACTGCCTTAAATGATCGCTTAACCGAAGTAGAGGAGATCATGAAAAAAGTAGAAGCGGGTTATGCAAGCATGGATCGTAAAGCTGTTGATACCATTCGTAAAGCGGCTAAGCCAGTTGCAGATGCATTGAAAGAAATTCGCGAAATGCTGAATGGTAAACCCCAATTGAAGCAAGGGTATGGCAATATTCCTCAAGAAACCGTTAATGGTATTTTAGGGGAAGCTCGCCAAGTAGTGATGGGTAAAACCACGATGCCAGGCGAACAAGAAAATCGCATCATGGGCTATGCAGAAGAAGCAGTGAATGGAGTAATTGTAAAAGCCAATGCCTTATTTGAAGGCAGCTGGAAACAGTACCGCGCTTTAGCAGAAGCTGCACCGCTTAAATTCTTTAAGGACTATAAGCCACTAGAATAAAACAATTTAGAATTGTAGATATAAGCTAGACAATCCCCGCTATAGAAAAAGTAGCGGGGATTTTTTTGCTAAAATTTATTGAATCTTAAAGATCCATGATAAGTAATTATCTGCTCTTTTGAAGATTTTGGGTAGATTACTGTTTACAATAGTTTGACCGTTTGAATCTGATTTGAAAATAATTTTTTGAATCAAACTGTAGTCTGGTTCAACTAACCTCCCTCCAATTGTTCTATTTATTATTACGGTATCATTTCTGTTTAAATTATATGATATAGCAAATCTTATAGTATCGATTTGAAACAACTGACCAGAAATATTTCCTTGTTTAGTTAGAAAACTTGCTGCTGATTCTTTATTGCTTCCATACTTTTCTTTTAAACTATCTAATTTAAACTCATCATAAAATATTTCAATTCTGATTGTACTGTTTGATTCATTAATTATTTCATTGCTGCAACTATAATCCATTGCGCATTTGCTGAAAGAGATTAATAGTATGAACAAATAGATGGTTTTCATTACTTCCCAAAATAGTTAAAAATATTTTAACATATCAGGCAACGCTATGGGTAGTGTCAGACTCTGTGTTTAAACAACAAACATTTCTCCACCAAAACTACTCCACATGAAAAAGTTATTGACCCTATCTATAATGGTTGCTTTTGTAGCCATTGCTTGTTCTAAGTCAGAATCAGGCACAACAACCCCAGCCCCTGGTACAGGTGGCACTACACTCAACTGCACAACCATTGATAGCAGGTTTACGGCAGTCGTTTTCCCAATCATTCAAAACAGCTGTGGGGCAGTGGGTTGTCACAATACTGGCAGTGTGAATGGTCCAGGTGCTTTAACCAATTATGACCAAGTTAAAGCTGCAGCTGCGCAAATTAAAAGCTCTGTTGAAGCAGGTACAATGCCTAAAAATGCCTCTTTAACAACAGCTCAAAAGAATGCCATTTCATGTTGGGTATCTTCAGGTGCATTAAATAACTAATTGCATGAAAAGAATACTTATTGCAATTTTATTGATGTTGGCTACACAAAGCCATGCGCAAGAGCGACTGCTTTGCAGAAATGCTTCTGTGAAATTCTTTTCTAAAATGCCTTTGGAAAATATTGAAGCAGTGAATAATCAAGGTCTTTCTGTGATTGATTTAAAATCGGGCAATATTGAATTTAGTGTGCTATTGAAAGGATTCATTTTTCCCAATGCTTTAATGCAAGAGCATTTCAATGAAAATTATGTAGAGAGTAGTAAGTATCCTCGTGCATATTTCAAAGGCATTATTCAGTCTTTACCAACCATTGACCTAACTAAAAACGCCAACTACCAATTCAATGTAAAAGGCACGATGCAATTACATGGTAAAACTACTGAGATGGCTGCTGTTGCTCAATTACAAGTGAAAGATGGAATCATTTCTGGAGACTCCAATTTTGATTTATTATTGGAAGACTACGCTATTCAAATACCCAAATTGGTTAAAGATAAAATTGCAAAAAGCATCCATATTAATGTTAAAGCAATCTATCAAATTCAAAAACCCAATCTATGATGCAGAAGATATATACTACTATTGGTTTAATGATACTATTTACTGGTTCTGTAATTGCACAAGACAATTTATTAAAGGAATTAGAGAAAGACCAGAAGGGGAGTAATAAAGTAACCGGTGCTTTTAAATCATCTAGAGTAATCAACGGCCATTCAATGGAAATATTGGGCGCAGGCATGTTAGACTTTAGAATCTTGCATCGCTTTGGTCCAGTTAAACAAGGCATTGGAGATTTATTTGGGCTAGACCAAGCCAGTATGCGCATGGGTTTTGATTTTGGATTGAGCAATGATTTAACCATTGGCTTTGGAAGAACCACTTTCAAAAAAGAATACGATGCTTTTATTAAATACCGTTTAATTCACCAAGAACAAGCAGGTACGCCTGTTTCATTAGTTGCGGTTGCAGGTACATCAATTTTTACTTATAAAAGTCCTGACCCATTAAAGCCGTTAACTTTTAATGATCGGACAGGATATTATGCTCAATTGATTATTGGCAGAAAATTCAATGAATCATTTTCTTTGCAATTGAGTCCCACTTTAGTGTACAGAAATATGATTGATCCTGCTGACAAGAAAACCATTTATGCATTTGGGATAGGAGCCCGACACAAGATTTCAAAAAGAGTTGCTTTGGTGGTAGATTATTCATTGGTAGCTAATGGACTGCCTATGTCTGTTGGAACCAACCCATTGTCTATTGGTGTAGATATTGAAACGGGTGGGCATGTATTCCAATTGCATTTTTCTAATTCAACAGGAATGAATGAGCGCTCCTTTATAACCGAAACCACCAATAGTTGGTCTAAGGGAGAATTCCAGTTTGGATTTAACTTGTCTAGAATATTTTCTTTGAAAAAATAATGCCTAAATATTTGAAGCGTTATTTCCAAACGCTATCAAATGCTGTATAGCCTTTAAGTATAAAAGAAAACTTTGCGCCATTGTTGTCTACAAACTTTCCTTTCTTCGTGTAGATGGCAATGGCACCCCCAAACCCTGTGGTAGAGCTGTATTGAAAAGGAGGCCTAAATACTTTAATCATCGCAATATCTCTAGGAAATACCATTGTTTGTTCTCCGGGCATTACTTCGAACTCATCAATAAAGATGGAGCAAATCTCTTCCCTCCATTTAAATACTTCATTATTGGCGGAGTCTATGGCAACGTTTAAACCGGGTACTTTTTGTTGTAAATACCAAGCCAATGATTGCGATTGGGCCAATTCATCATTTCCTAATCCATCAAAAATATACGCATTATCATTTTTAAATAATCCACTTGTATAGGACTCTTCGTATTCTTGCACTTTTGTTTTTGCTTTTGTGTACACCGTTACATTGGGTAAATCACTTCCAAATTCAGGATCATCTAAAGAAAGACTGTAGTCTATTTTTTTGTTGATAAACTCTCCAGGTTTTCCAACACTGAAGAAAGCTGTCTGAATAGCTGCTGGTTCAAAAGCAGAATCAACAGGGGTTTTCAATAAAATGGCTAAATAATTTTTCTTGGGTTTTTGTACAGGTGAAAAATAAAAAGAAGCAGTGTCTTGAAACAACATAGGCTTCATGGTAAAAAAGCCTTTTCCATCAACTTTTACACGGTCTACCATCATTTGTTTAGTACTGGTACGCATCATATAATTGATGACCGTGTCTTTTTTATCTCTTTCAATCACTTGACCTTGCATTCTGTAAAAGCCTGATTGAATTAAACAACTAATGGCGTAGTTGCCACTAGGAATTTGCTCACTTATTTTTAAAGCAGCATTTACTTCACCTTCAATCATTGGATAGCGAAACTTCCATCTTTGCTTAGTGTCCAAATGATCTATCCAAATATGTGCAGTGGCCGATTTTAATTTTTTGTTGATATAGTTTGGATAATACAAACGAAGCTCTAATGAATCACCTTGCAGATAAACTGGCTTAGATAATGAAATGGCAATGGAGTCGTTTTCAGTTTGTCCATAGATTTTCGAAATACTCAGCGATGCTATTAATGCAATAACAGTGACAAAATATTTTTTCATCATATACTTGTGTTGCGCTAAGAAAGTCTAGGATGCTTTTCTAGGTGTTACTGAAAAACCACCCCCTTTTTTAGACGAAGAAAAGTTTTTATTGTTCATTGCACCAGGTGCTTTATTCATCATACCTGAAGGTCCTGCAGACTTAGATACCATGCCCGATGCAGGAGTTGCTTTCTTTGTATTCTTTCTGGTTGATTTAGCTTTTCCCATATATTTTATATTTTAATAAAGTTAACTTCTTTTCGCGTAAAGCAATTTGTTAAAATGGTATAATCGGTCCTAAATAAATGCAATTGCTTACCTTGCACGAAATTTTTTTATGAGCCAGTTGAGTCATTTAGCAGAAACCTTAATAGGAAGTGAAATTGTAAAGTTGGGAAATGCCATCAACGAAAGAATTAGAAATGGAGAGACCATTTATAATTATACCATTGGTGATTTTAATCCTAGTGAATTTCCAATTCCTGCTGAATTAGAGCAACTGATTATAGAAGCCTATCAACAAAAAAAGACCAGCTACCCCGCAGCTGAAGGCATTTTGGATTTACGTAAAGCCATCAGTGGATTCATTCAAGATTGGGAAGGGCTTAGCTTTACACCAGCTGAAATTCAAGTAGCATCTGGTGGTCGCCCATTAATTTATGCATTGTTTAAAGTAATAGTAGACAAAGGCGATAAGGTAATTTATGGTGTACCATCTTGGAACAATAATCACTATGTTCATTTAACCGATGGAGAACATTGTGAAGTAAACTGTTTGCCCGAGAATGATTTCATGCCAACAGTAGAAGATATCAAGCCACATATAAAAGGAGCTACCTTAATTTGTTTGTGTACACCACAAAACCCTACTGGTACTACATTAAGTAAAAGCGCTTTGGCCGAAATTTGCGAATTAATTCTTGCAGAAAATGCAACCAGAACACCCGATCAAAAGAAATTGTATTTAATGTTCGATCAAATGTATTGGACGCTTACCTATGGTGATACCGTTCATTACAATCCATTAACATTGAATCCTGCCATGAAGCCTTACACCATTTTTATAGATGGTATTTCAAAAGTGTTTTCTGCAACAGGCGTAAGAGTGGGCTGGGCATTGGGTCCTGAAAACGTGATTGCAAAAATGAAAGCCATTTTAAGTCATTTAGGTGCATGGGCGCCAATGGCCGAGCAACATGCGGTGGCCAATTATTTACCAATGAAAGAAGCCATCGGAAATTACCTTACTCATTTTAAATCGGAAGTTGAATATCGCTTAAGAACCATATACAATGGTATCAGTGCATTGAAGCAAAAAGGATATCAGGTAGATGCTATTGCGCCGCAAGCTGCAATCTACTTAACCATACAAATTAATTTAAGGGGGAGTAAAACTGCCGAGGGAAATGTACTGGCTACACAGTCTGATGTAACCACATATATTTTAAGTGAAGCTAAAATTGCTATTGTGCCGTTTTCTGCATTTGGTGCAGGAGCAGATAGTAGTTGGTATAGATTAAGTGTAGGAACTTGCAAGAAAGCAGATATCCCAACTATGTTACAACAATTGGAATCTGCTTTGAGTAAACTTTCTTGATATTTGTTATTGGGTCACAGTACTCAATATTGGGGGAACCTTCGTTCTAGTTTTTATTGCAAATAAAGATAAATGCCTTGTTTGGCTTGTCTTGCAATATTTGTTTTACCAAATGCGTTTTGGTAACAATCTTATGTTTATTAATGTCTATGATTTCATTTGCCACACAAAATGCTGCCCAGTTTTCAACAGGGCCTAATATTTTATTTAACCCTGCAACAACTGAAGCCGCTTGTGCTTCGGTCAAGAATTCTTGTTTAGTTAAAACCAATAGATCTCTGTTCATGGTAAACAAATTCAGTGTTTAGGGCAGCCACAAAATTTGGTTTTATTCGATTTTTGAAAAACACCACATGAGGTAGATGCCAGCATGATTACTAACACTAAAAGGATAATTTGGTTTATTTTCATTTTCATATACTCAACTAAAGTAATAAAATAGCTTCATTAATTCAACAAACGCAACTTTGAAAAATCAATTTAACATTTCTACCGTTTTAATTGCTCCACTAGATTGGGGACTCGGTCATGCTACCCGTTGCATCCCAATTATCAAGGCTTTCAGGCAATTAAATATCAAAGTGATATTGGCTGCAGAAGGCCATCAAGCTGCATTGTTGTTGAAAGAGTTTCCCGATTTAACCATTTTACCTTTAACAGGTTATCGGGTACATTATGCAAAATCACGCTTGTTGCTTTTGTTTAGTTTAATACTTCAGATTCCCAAACTCTATAAAACAATTAAAGCCGAAGAAGCTTGGCTAAAAAATGTGGTTGAAGAAAATCAAATTGACTTGATTATTTCCGACAACCGTTTTGGGTTGCACCATCCTGTTGTTCCTTCTGTATTTATTACCCACCAGTTAATTATAAAAGCACCCTATCAATGGGTGGAATATATTTTTAGACGGATCAATTATTATTTCATCAATCAGTTCACTGCATGTTGGGTACCCGATATGATGACCAATCCGGGTTTGGCAGGCAAGCTATCGCATCCTTCAGTAATGCCTAAGGTACCTGTATCATATATGAAATTACTCTCTAGATTTACAAGGGTGTCCTGTGCTACAAAATATAGTTTTGCCATTGTGTTATCTGGTCCTGAACCACAAAGAACCATTTTAGAAAACAATATCTTGATAGATTTAGAAGCATTCACCAAGCCGGTAGTATTGATTCGGGGGCTTCCAACAGAAACCGAACCTATAGAAGTACCTCCACATGTGAGGGTTTTCAATCATTTAGACACTATTGATCTTGCATTAGAATTGCAACAAGCAGATTATATCATTTGTAGAGGTGGATACACTTCATTAATGGAGTTATTATCTATCGACAAAAAATTAATTGTAGTTCCAACACCAGGGCAAACAGAGCAAGAGTATTTGAGTGAATTATTGATGAATACAAAAAGGCTTTTGCGTATATCGCAATCAGGATTTAGTTTAGAAGATACTTATACTAAAGCCCAAAGCTTCACATACAGTAAAATGAATATTGATCAGTTTGATGTAGAGCAACTTAAAGCATTATTGCTAAATTTGCCTAAATGAACCAATCCTACAAAGCATATACTGCTGCCCTTGTTGCAAACTTGATTTTTGGTAGTAGTTATGCGGCGGTCAAATTCATTACTCCAGGGTATATTCATCCATTTGCGTTGAACTTTGTAAGGGTAGCAGTAACGCTTTCTTTATTTTGGATACTATTTTTATTTAAGCCAGGTAAAGTAAAATTTGATCGAAAAGATTTACCCCGTTTTTTGATATGTGCGCTTACTGGCATTGTGATTAATCAATTGTTTTTTATCAAAGGAGTTTCATTAACTACTGTAATACATAGCTCTTTACTATCATTAGGTTCACCTATTTTCATAACCATCATAGCCGCTTGGTTATTAAAAGAAGGTTTTACTTTATTGAAAGCAATTGGACTGGCTTGTGGTGTAGGAGGTGCAAGTATTTTAATATTAATGAAAGACCAATCAGGTGGTGCAGCAAGTAATATGGTTGTAGGCGATATACTTGTGCTTATTAACGCCATATCTTATGCTTTTTACTTGGTACTAGTAAGACCTTTGATGGCTAAGTATTCAGGAATTCAAGTACTACGTTGGATATTTACATTGGGGGCTATTGGCATACTACCTGTTGGCCTTCCTTATATGTTAAGTACTAGTTGGGAAAGTTTTGATTTCACCCATTGGGTGGTATTAGGCTATGTAGCCATCTTTTCAACTTTTGTAGCATACCTATTAACGGTCCAGAGTATACAGCTAATTGGCTCATCTGCAACAGGGGCTTTTATTTATACGCAACCAGTATTTGCAGCAATATTTGCGATGATATTCACAGGCGAATATTTTACTTTTTATAAATTAGTGGCGGCCATTTTAATTTTTACAGGCGTATTTTTAGTGAACACCAAGAAGTTGACTAAACCTGCTTAGGCCAGTCGGCAAACCAATATTCTTTTTTCGCTTTTGCCCAGTTTTTCCAGCTGGTCGTATGCATTGTAATTGCGAATATGGCGCAAGTGGGCATATCGTCAATTTGTGTAGATGTTAATTGGTTTACAAAATCGGTAATACCCGGATTATGCGCAAAAATAGCAGCCGTATTTATTTCATCTGGTAGGAGTACAATCGCTTTGGCAAATCTTTCAGGAGGTGCATGGTATAAAAAATCGTGTTGAATCATTTTGCTTTTAGGTATTTCATTAGCATGAGCAAAATATTCCGCTGTTGTTAAAGCCCTTAAAGCAGTACTAGTAATAATTGAATCTATTTTAATACCTCGATCAAGTATTCTTTTAGCCATCATTGGGGCATCTTTATGGCCTCTTTCATTTAAAGGTCTATCAAAATCGTCTTGCCCTGCATTGGCCCAACTACTCTTTGCATGTCTTACGAGTAATAAATGTTTCATGATGTTAAGTTAGTTCATTTGAATTGTACATTTGTACCGTGGCAGTTACAAAATTATTGATTGATGAATTTATTGTTTTAAGTAAACAATACCCTGTTTTTGATGTAAGAAGCGAGGGTGAATTTGAACATGCCCATATACCAGGGGCGCATAGTTTACCATTATTTAATAATGAGGAAAGAAAAATAGTAGGTACCGCATATAAACAAGAGAGCAAACAGAAAGCCATTAAAATTGGACTCAAATATTTTGGTGTCAAGATGGTTAAAATGGTAGAAGCAGTAGAACAATTAACAGAAGATGCCAATACCAAAACAGTATTAGTACATTGCTGGAGAGGGGGGATGAGAAGTGCGGGTGTTGCATGGTTACTAGATCTTTATGGCTTCAAAGTATATACTTTAGTAGGGGGATATAAAACATACCGAAATTGGGTACTCAAACAATTTGACCTGACTTATCCCATTCAAATTGTTGGAGGATATACAGGCAGTGGTAAAACGGAAGTATTACAAGAGTTGAGTAATAGAGGAGAACTTGTTATAGACTTAGAGGGATTAGCGCATCACAAGGGTTCAGCATTTGGGGCATTAGGGCAACCGCCACAACCCAGGCAAGAAATGTTCGAAAATTTATTAGCTACCCAGTTAAGTGATAAAGCTGTTTTATTGACTAGTGAAAAAGTAATTTGGCTTGAAGACGAAAGCCAACGTATAGGCGAAGTAAATATTCCAACGATTTTTTTTAAACAAATGCGTGAGAAGAAAGTATTGTTTCTAGATATTCCATTTGATGAAAGACTGCAGTATATTTTGCAAGGCTATGGAAAATTTAGTAAAGAGCATTTAGTAAATGCAGTCATTAGAATCAAAAAACGCTTGGGAGGATTAGAAACCAAGACTGCTATTAATTGTTTAATTGAAGACGATATTATGGGATGCTTTGCCATCTTATTAAAATACTACGATAAAGGATATTTTGCAGGATCACAAAAAAGGGAAAACCCCGAACAATTAATTCATAAAATACCTTGTAATAGTGTGGATGCCAAAACCAATGCAATCAGGCTTTTGCAGTAATTAATTCTACACAGTGGTAAAATTTAAAAATTAGAAATCCATTTGTATAAGGTTAGCCCACTCATCCAACTCATTGCAATCACTACCATCCAGCCTGCAATACTTAACCACAATGGATGCTTATAAGTTTTAATCAATTTCTTCTTGGTGGCTGCCAATAAAATAATAGCCAATGCTATGGGAAGAATTAACCCGTTGAGTGCCCCCACAGTAACCAATATTTTTACGGGATTTCCAATCAACTGATAAGCAAGCGTACTCGTTATGATAAAAAAACTAATGATCCATTTTTCGTTTTTTTCTAACCAAGGATGAAAAGTTTTGATAAAAGATACAGAAGTATATGCAGCTCCAACAACAGAAGTGATTGCTGCAGCCCACATAACTACTCCAAAAAAACGATATCCCAAATTGCCAGCAGCCAATTGAAATACGGAAGCTGGTGGATTATTAGGATTGATGATTAATCCCTGATTAATAACCCCCAATACACAAAGGAATAATAAAAAGCGCATGATTGATGTGATCACAATGCCAGAAACAGCACTTTTATTTACTTCGGGTAAAGCCTGTTCTCCCTTTATTCCAGCATCTAGTAAGCGATGTCCTCCTGCAAAGCTGATATAGCCACCAACGGTTCCTCCCACCAAAGTAACAATTGCCAATGCAGAAAATTGTTCAGGAATAAAGCTGCGATAAATTGCTGTACCAATAGGTGGCGCTGCTTTAAATACAATATACAAAGTGAGTGCAATCATTAATAAGCCTAAAATTTTCGTAAATCCATCAATGGCTTTTCCTACTTCTTTATACCAAAATATAATCAACGCCACAATACAACTAAAGATGCTGCCATAAGTAGGATCAAGGCCTGTCATTACTTGCAGCCCCAATCCACTTCCTCCTATATTGCCAATATTAAAAGCAAAGCCTCCTAATACAATAAGGGCTGCTAAAAAATAACCCATACCAGGTAAGAGTTCATTGGCAATTAATTGTGCTCGTTTTTCAGTAACAGCTATCACTCGCCAAATATTCATTTGTGCCCCTATATCCAATAAAACAGAAATCAAAATCACAAAGCCAAAACTGGCAGTTAGTTGTTGAGTAAATACGGTGGTTTGTGTAAGAAAGCCTGGACCAATAGCTGAAGTAGCCATTAAAAAAGCTGCACCTACTATTGCAGATTTTGTTGAAGATGGTTGAGGACTTTGCTTTAGCATTAGATGGATGAACAGGGTTTAATCAAAATATTGTTTGCATGCATTGCTGTATAAATACTTCTTGCAAAAGATACAGCATGATCTCCATCTCCATGTATACAAATGGTTTCAGCTTCTAACGACACAATAGATCCATCGGTTGCAATTACTGTTTTGTGTTCAATCATTTTCAATACTTGCGCTAATGCATTTTCGGTAGTATGAATCATTGCATTGGGTTCAGATCGAGGTGTTAATTGTCCTTTAGCATTATAGGTTCTATCTGCAAATACTTCTGATGCTGTTTTTATATGCAATGCTTCTGCCTCAGAAATCATATAACTATTGCTTAGTCCATACAGCACTAATTGTGGGTCTAATTCTTTAATAGCCCTAGCAATAATATAACTCATGGTAGCATTTTTAGCAGCCATATTGTATAAAGCACCATGTGGTTTAACATGATGCAAAATGGCGCCCATTTCTTTGCAAGCATCTTGCATCAGCGTGATTTGTTCCGCTACCAAATCATATAATTCACGAACAGATAATTCCATTTCCGTTCTACCAAAATTGGCTTTGTCGTTAAATCCTGGATGTGCGCCAATAGCAACCCCATTTTCTACACAGTAGGCGATGGTTGATTTTATTGTATCTATATCACCTGCGTGATACCCGCAAGCAATATTGGCACTACTAATGAATTTCATGAGTGCTTTGTCGTTGGGGAATCCTTCTCCTAAATCGCAATTAATGTCGATGGTATGCATTGAGTTGTAAGGTACAGGCATTCTTTAATTGTTGCAAATATTGCCCCTGTCTGGTATTGATTTTTTCAGCTGTTTCCATATTTACTGGAATTAGCCGGATGACCGTTCCTGGTGACTGTTGAACCAATGTAGGAATATCCGATTGAATAATATGGCCAATTCTAGGATAGCCCCCTGTGGTTTGGTGATCGGCTAATAAAACAATGCATTGACCACTGGGCAATAGTTGAATGGTGCCATTGGTTACCCCACTGGAGATTAATTCAATTTGTTTTTTGCTTTTTAATGCAGGTCCTTTTAACCGATAACCCATTCGGTCACTATCAGCAAGTATGGTAAACTGCGCATTGGTCATGAATTGTTGAGAAAATGTATTCAATAGTGAAAATTCATTTCCAGGTAAATACCTTAATGATTGTGTTTGATACAATCCTTTGGTATCGGCCATCCAGGGGAGTACCTGTAATTGGCTTTGACTATTTTTTTGAATCGCACTTGCTTTTAATTTTAGTTCATCGTCCTTTTGTAATGCACGTCCTTCCATACCTCCTGCACCTGCGCGGGTATTGGTGCTATAGCTATTCATCCATTCATTCAGTTCTAATCCACCCTGAATAGCCAAATAACCAATATGTCCTGATTGCTTTTTAGTAAAACTTAATACTGCATTTTCAGGAACAAATATTGGATGATTAATGGGAACAGGAATATCATTAATGCTGGCAACAAAATCGGCACCACTCAATGCAATAAAAGCAGCTGTATTAAAACGAAATACGGGCGCAGGGTAAAAAAATTCAATAACCGCTTCATCTGCTTTATTTTGAATTAGCAGGTTGGCTATTTGCATAGCCAATACATCCATGGCACCGTTGGGATTGATACCTAGGTGTTGAAATCCTTTACGGCCAGTGTCTTGTACCGTACTAAATAACCCCGCTTTAATGATGGTAATACTCATAGCTTAAGCGGCATTAAATTGATGAAACTGTTCAAGGGTAATAGCTTCAAATTTGACCCAATTACCTGGCTTAAATAAACAAGGTTCTTCTTTGGTAATATCAAATATTTTTAATGGAGTTTGGCCAATTAATTGCCAGCCTCCTGGTGCTTCTATCGGATAGATTCCTGTTTGCTCACCAGCTATACCCACACTTCCTGCAGCAACTAATTTTCTAGGATTGGCTTTTCTGGGTAGTTGAATTTGTTGATGAACAGATGCCATATAAGCAAAGCCTGGTAAGAATCCCAACATATATACTTTATATATTTTGCTGGTATGTAAGGCAATGAGTTCTTCAATGGAGCATCTTGTTATTTGTGTTGCTTCTACTAAATCTGGTGCTAAGCTGGTATCATAGCATACGGGTACAATTATTGGAGCTGTTTCTTGAGCAACAGTTTCTGGAGCTACCGTTAATGCAGCTAATTTTTTCTTCAACCATTCAAAAGGAGACCCCCCCATTGCTTGTTTACGAATTATAGTTGGATTATAAAGTAAGGTTAAACTGCTGTAAGCAGGTATCATATCGGTTACTCCTTCTATAGGATGTATTTGAAAAAAATGAAATGAATGCATTACCTGATCATTCACTTCCTCAGAAATGGTAGAAGACCATTCAATAGTAATGGCTTGGTCTCCCAATGCATAGATATGTGCAATCGTTTTTTTCACTGTATAAAGTTACTTAATTAAAGCCCCGCGTTCATACAATTGATTTTATATTCAACGGGTTCTTCTTTATCTTTCCAATCAACAATAAACTGTATGAAAAAAATAATTTCACTTTTTACGCTTGCAGCTTTAATGGCTGGGCAAGTGAATGCCCAATCTAACCCCAAATGGTTGCGGTATTCAAATATTTCGCCAGATGGTAAAACAGTCGTGTTTACTTACAAAGGAGATTTGTATACTGTTTCATCTTCAGGCGGTAATGCTACTGCATTAACCATGCATGAAGCACATGATTTTATGCCGGTTTGGAGTAAAGACGGTAAAACCATTGCATTCGCAAGTGATCGATATGGTAATTTTGATGTATTCACTATTCCTGTTACTGGGGGCGAAGCCAAAAGAGTTACTTTTCATTCGGCTGCAGAATATCCCTATGATTTTTCAGCAGATAACCAGAAAATTATATTTGGATCAGCAAGAATGGACTTGGCAAGTAATAGACAGTTTCCTACGGGATCTATGCCTGAGCTTTATAGTGTGGGTGTAAACGGAGGTAGACCCACTCAATTATTAACCACTCCTGCAGAAGAAGTAAAGTTTAGCAAGGATGGAAATAAAATGATTTATCAGGATAAAAAAGGAGGAGAAAATACTTGGAGAAAACACCATACTTCTTCTATTGCCAGAGATATTTGGATCTATGATGTTAAAGCAGACAAGCATACTAAGCTAACTAACTTTAATGGAGAAGATCGTAATCCAGTTTTTGCCAATGCAGAAAAAGAGTTGATTTATTTAAGTGAAGAAAGCGGCAGTTTTAATATTCACAAAATGCCAGTTGCAGGCGGTAAGAGCGAAAAATTAACTTCATTCAAAAAGCATCCAGTACGTTTTTTAAGTACATCAGCAGATGGTACGCTTTGCTTTAGTTATGATGGTGAATTATATACAATGAAAGCAGGCGGCAACCCACAAAAATTATCCATCAATATTTTAGCCGATGCACGCAAGAACGATGAGCAAGTAATGCGCGTGAGCAGTGGAAGTAATATTGCTGTTTCGCCGAACGGAAAAGAAGTTGCATTCTTATACAGAGGAGATGTTTTTGTTAGTAGCGTAGATGGAGGTGTAACTAAAAGAATTACAGCAACCCCAACACAAGAAGTAGGGATTGGTTTTTCACCAGATGGTAAATCAATTATTTATACTGCAGAGCGGAACAATAAATGGAGCATTTTTGAAAGCACTAAACTACGTGCAGACGAACCTTATTTTTATGCATCAACCCTAATTAAAGAAACACCAGTATTAGATAATGCGAACGATAATACACAACCATTGTATTCTCCTGATGGAAAAGAAATCGCGTTTGTAGAAAATAGAAACAATGTTCGTATATACAATATTGCCAGTAAGCAAAGCAGAACAATATTAGGTTCAGAGCAAATTTTTGCTTGGACAGAGAATGATCAATATTTTCAATGGAGTCCAGACAGCAAGTGGTTGTTATTTGATTATGCAGTAGTAGGAAGTGCAGTAAGTGAAGTGGGTTTAGCAAGTGTTGATGGAAAGAAAATCATGAATATTACAGAGAGTGGATTTAATGATTATCGCCCTAAATGGGTAATGGGTGGTAAAGCTATGTTATGGCAAAGTAATCGAGATGGATTAAGAGGCGCTGCTATGAGCGGAGGCGCACAAAGTGATGCTTACTTAATGTTCTTCACACAAGCGGCAATGGATCGATTTAAATTGACCAAAGAAGAATTGGCGCTAGTAAAAGAAATGGAAGAGCAAAAAACCAAAGCAGATACTAGTAAAAAGAAAACTACTACAGTAGAACCAGTAGAGATAGAGTGGGAGGGTTTAACACAACGTAGAGCAAGAGCAACCATACACTCATCTGGAATGGGAGATGCTTTGGTGAGCAAGGATGGAGAAACATTGTATTATCTCGCTCGTTTTGAAAGAGGCATGAATTTGTGGACTACTAACTTAAGAACCAAAGAAACCAAAATGCTGGTTCCATTAAATGCCAATGGTGCAAGTATGGTTTGGGATAAGGACCAGAAAAATATTTTCATCAGTAGCGATGGCAGCATTACCAAATTAGATGTGGCTAGTAGTAAGCAAGATCGAATTGCTATCAATGGCGAAATGGCCATCAATATGCGTGAAGAAAGAGCAGCTATGTTTGAGCATGTTTGGAGAAGAACCAAGAAAACTTTTTACAATAAAACTTTCCACGGAATTAATTGGGATAGTTATAAAACCGATTACGAAAAATACCTACCATCCATTGGCAACAATTATGAGTTCAGTGAAATGTTGAGTGAGCTGTTGGGAGAATTGAATGTAAGCCATAGTGGAGCTGCATTTGGCAACTTTAATGCCAATGGAGATGCCACTGCTTCGTTGGGTGCGTTTTATGATGCGGCTTATTCTGGCAATGGTGTAAAGATTGAAGAAGTAGTATTAGGCGGTCC
>MIAG01000001.1:590382-652082 GCA_001829005.1 Sphingobacteriia bacterium RIFOXYC2_FULL_35_18
GAAATGGTTACAGCAGACAAAGACCTTGCGCAATATTTAAATAGAAAATCTGGCAAAAAAGTATTACTGTCTTTGAATGAAAATGGCGCAAAAAGAGAAATCACCGTTAAAGCCATTAGTACAGGAGAAGAAAACGGATTATTGTACAAGCGTTGGGTTAAAAGAAATGCGGATGAAGTAGAAAGATTAAGTGGCGGTGCATTGGGTTATGTACATATTCCTGGCATGAGTGATGGTACATTTAGATCTACTTATGAAGACATCATGGGTAAACATTTCTTAAAGAAAGGCGTAGTAGTAGATACCAGAAACAATGGAGGTGGAGACTTAGTTGCAGACCTAGCTGTTTTCTTGAGTGGTAAACAATTTATGAACTATACCAATGATGTAAGAAGCAATGGATTTGAACCCAATTTCCGTTGGACTAAGCCGAGTATTTCATTGGCCAATGAAGCGAACTACAGTGATGGACATTGCTATGCATTCATGGTACAAGAATTAAATGTAAATAAGTTGGTAGGAACGCAAGTTCCAGGTACTTGTTCATTTGCAGCATGGGAAAGCTTAATGGATTCAGGCATCAGATGGGGAGCACCAACCGTGGGTGTTAAAACCAATGCAGGTAAGTATTTAGAAAATGCAGCCACCGATCCAGACTTCTTAGTGTACAATGAATATGAAGTAGTGAAGAAAGGAGTAGACCAGCAATTAGAAGTTGCAGTGAAAGAATTGATGAAGACGATTAAGTAAAAAATAAATTGTGTTAAGCAAAAGGCCTCGAAATTTTCGGGGCCTTTTTAGTATTTTATTATCCAACGTGCAGGTGTATATCCATTAACTGTGAAACTATGTTTGTTAGTTGGGCTTTTGAACTCTTGTCTATTTGAGTAAATTAAAATGGCAAATGGGTTACTGCCCCAACCTCCTATAAATGGAGGAGGAATGATTTTTATGATGGCAATATCAGACATTGGAAAACTAATGAATTGTTCCGGCTCAACTAAAATTTCGTCTATAAATAAATTAGCCTCATTGGATGATCGATAAGCAAATGACCAATACAATTTTTCATTTTCTGAATTATCGGTTTTGGTGTCACTCATTGTGAATAAGGATTTGCTAGGTTTAACTGTTGATTGTAAAATTCTTAAACCCGGAATTCGATCATTTAAATAATCTAAAACAGTTGTATAGCCTATCATCGTAAAATTCTCGAAGCCTGAAATAATTTTCTCATCCTCTCTTTTATACAAATCAGTGGCATACTTTTCATTAAACATTTCTTCTTTACTTTTTCTATGCCCATACACTACTACTTCTGGAATGGTATTATCATTCCTGAATTTAAATGGATCGAATACTATTTCAGTTGCTTTAGGTAACTCAATACTTTTTTTTCCAATCTGTACAACGAGTGTTTTTGAAACTTCAGCTTTAAAAACTGAATCAACAGGGGTAATCAAACTGATATTTAAAGCATCATTTTTCCCTTTCTTTTTTTGTTTAGGGGTAAAAATGAAATTGACACTGTCTTCAAAAATGTATTTGTTGATTCTGAAATTACCTTGTTCATCTGTTTTAATATCATCCATGATAATTTCCTTCCCAGATGATAGGATCATGCTTATTACTGAGTCTTTTTTAATAAAATTATTTATGCTACCATAGATGGAAAGTGGCGATTGTTGAACTAAGAAGTGCAATGCATAAGCACCCTCTTTCATACTGCTGTCTATTTTGATTGAACCTATGGCTTTCCCCCCTGCTATTGGATACCTAAATTTCCAGGTCTTTAAACGGTTTAAGTCTTCAACCCATAAATGGAGTGTCAATATACTTTTAGGTTTATTCAAATAAGAAGGGTAAACGCATTCAAATTCCAGTGATTCACCGAGCTGAATTTTTGAAGCTTTTAATTGAATATCTAAACTATCAGCAAGCGCAGTATTAATTGCGCAAAGAATACTGATTATTAAGAGGAAGCATCTCATCCTTTTCTAATTATCTCCGCCCCCAAACTTTGCAAGCGTTGATCTATAAATTGATAACCACGATCTATCTGTTCAATATTTTGAATGGTGCTTTTGCCTTCTGCACTCAATGCAGCAATTAAGAGTGCTTGTCCTGCCCTGATATCAGGGCTGCTCATGGTGATGCCGCGTAAAGTATTTTTTCTGCCGAGTCCTATCACGGTTGCTCTATGCGGATCGCACAAAATAATTTGTGCACCCATATCAATGAGTTTGTCTGTAAAAAACAAACGGCTTTCAAACATTTTCTGGTGGATCAAAACTGATCCGATGGCTTGTGTAGCCACTACCAATACAATGCTCAATAAGTCGGGGGTAAAGCCTGGCCATGGATGATCAGAAATAGTGAGTATTCCTCCATCCATAAATGTTTGTATGGTATATGATTCCTGTGAAGGAATATAAATATCATCTCCTTGAATATCAAATTGAATACCTAGTTGCTGAAATTTTTCTGGAATAATTCCTAAGTGTTGTACCCCTGCATTCTTAATAGTGATTTCACTTTTTGTCATTGCGGCCAAACCTATGAAACTGCCTATTTCAATCATGTCTGGAAGTAATCGGTGGTCTGTTCCGCCCAGCGTTTCCACTCCCTCAATCACCAATAAATTACTTCCAATGCCACTTATTTTTGCACCCATTCGGTTGAGCATACTGCACAACTGTTGTAAATAGGGTTCGCATGCTGCATTATAAATAGTGGTAGTACCTTCTGCTAAAACAGCGGCCATTACTATATTTGCGGTGCCTGTTACAGAGGGCTCATCCAATAACATATAACAACCTTTCAATGCATTGGTGGTTAATGTAAAGCAACCAATGCTTTCATCGTATGCATAATGGGCACCTAGTTTTTGAAAACCGATGATATGGGTATCTAATCTTCTTCTGCCAATTTTATCGCCACCCGGTTTGGGTATAAATGCTTTTTTAAATCGGGCCAATAAAGGACCCGCAAGCATTACACTGCCTCTTAGTCTTCCGCTTTTTTGCCTGAATTTTTCCGAAGCTAAATAGTCAACATCAATTTCGTTGGCTTGAAACTGGTAAGTGTCTTGATTAATGCGATTCACCTGCACGCCCATTTCTTTCAATAGCTCAATGAGTAAATTTACATCGACTATATCTGGAATATTTGAAATGGTTACTGTCTGATTCGTTAATACAACAGCAGAGAGTATTTGCAAAGCTTCGTTCTTTGCACCTTGCGGGGTGATGGATCCCTTTAATTGCTTACCTCCTATGACTTCAAAACTGCTCATCAAATATTAATAGCGCTTCTTAAATCCACCTGGGTTTCTATCGTTGCGATTACTGCCGCCGCCATTTCTTGGGTCGTTGCGCTGACCACCACCTTGATTTCTATCATTGCGTTGTCCGCCGCCATTTCTTGGATCATTGCGTTGCTGCTGACCTCCACCTTGGTTTCTATTATTTCTTCCACCAAAATTTTGTTTCCATCTTCCGCCACTGCGTGCTGGATAATCATCACGCTCGAATGGTTGATTGCGGTGCTTAATATATGGCGTGTTGCTGAATTCTAGTTGACCTCCAGTAATTTGATCTAGCTCAGAACGGATGGCATCATCATGTACCAATTCTTTATGCCAGTTGCTATAAGATAATTTCATATAGTACGCAATGGCATTGGCAAATCCTACTTTCTTCTCGGGGTCTTCTTCTTTTAAAGCCTTATCTATCACCACTTCTAAGTTCTTTCCTAAGTGTGCATATTTAGGATTGCGCTTTGGATAAGGAAGTGGATCGGGTTTTAACTTATAGGTTTCTTTTTGTGGGATGGGATATGGGCTGTCTACCTCCAGCGTAAAATTGCTGATGAAAAAAAGATGATCCCATAGTTTATGCCTGAAGTCTTCTACGTTCTTCAGGTGCGGGTTCAAAAATCCCATCAACTCTATCACAGATTGTGTTTGTTGTTGTCTTTTGTCTCTGTCTTCAATTGTGAGGAGGTAATCCACCATCTTCTGTACGTGTCTTCCGTACTCCTTCATTCCCAGGAGTTTCCTGGAGGTATTATATTCCATGTAAAATTGCTTGGTGCAGCAACAAATATAAGTTTTTATATTTGCAACATGGAATCGCTTTTGCAACAAATTAATGATCATAAGTTAGCTATCACTGCTTTTACCGCTAATAATACAGACGAAGTAGAACAATTCAGAATAAAATGGCTGGGAACCAAGGGCTTGGTAAAAGCCATTATGGGCGAAATGCGTAATGTACCCAACGAACAAAAAAAGGAGTTCGGACAAATTCTAAATGAGTTCAAACTCTTTGCTGAAGCGCGTTTTCAAGCATTGCAAGAGCAGTTTGCAGGGGCTTCAACAGCAACTGCTGGGAAGTCTGCTCAAGATTTATCGTTACCTGGTGATGCGGTTTCAGTAGGAAGTAGACATCCACTTACATTGGTGAGAAATGAAATGGTTTCCATCTTTAAAAGGCTTGGATTCTCTGTTGCAGAAGGCCCTGAAATTGAAGACGACTGGCACAATTTCGGTGCTATGAATCTTCCAGAAGACCATCCTGCTCGTGATATGCAGGATACTTTCTATATTAAAAAATCAGAAGATGGAAATGGCCCAACCTGGTTGTTGAGAACCCATACGAGTAGTGTACAAGCTAGGGTGATGGAAAATCAAAAGCCGCCCATCCGAGTAATTTGTCCAGGAAGAGTGTACCGAAATGAAACCATTAGTGCCCGTGCACATTGCTTTTTCCATCAAGTGGAAGGATTATATATTGATGAAAATGTAAGTTTTGCCGACCTAAAGCAAACCTTATACTTTTTTGTACAAGAGATGTTTGGCAAAGACGTTAAAGTACGTTTTAGACCCAGCTATTTTCCTTTTACAGAGCCAAGTGCTGAAATGGATATCAGCTGTTTAATTTGTGAAGGAAAGGGTTGTAATATTTGCAAACATACTGGTTGGGTAGAGATATTAGGAAGTGGAATGGTACATCCTAAAGTGTTGGAGAACTTTGGAATAGACTCTAATAAATATACTGGCTTTGCATTTGGAATGGGTGTGGAAAGAATTACCCAATTAAAATACCAAGTGAACGATTTGAGATTGTATTCTCAAAATGATGTTCGCTTCTTGAAACAGTTTACAGGCGTTGTTTAATCTTTAGACCCCCTTTTTGCTGAATATTTGAATATTGGAGCATGCTTGGTTGAATTGTTTTATATTCATCCAACTTATTAACCTGTTATGCTTGCTATTCTTGTATTCTTTTTTGCCCATTGGTTTGGGTCCTTGTTTTTTCATTCGTTTTTTCTACATCGCTTTGCTTCTCATAAAATGTATGAGTTGAGTAAAAACTGGGAAAGATTTTTTTATTTGAGTACCTGGTTTGTACAAGGTTCTTCCTATTTAGTGCCAAGGGCATATGGAGTGATGCATCGAATGCACCATGAATTTAGTGATACAGAAGAAGATCCGCACTCGCCGCATTTTTTTAAAGATGTGTACCAGATGATGCGCAGCACTATTCTAATCTTCAGAAGTTTTTTAACGGGTAAGCGTATGCCTGATCCCAAATTCACCAAAGATTATTTACCTGTTTGGGATAAATTAGACAAGTTTGGTCATCATCCTTTAACCAGATTGGTCTTCATGGCTGCTTATACTAGTTTTTATATTGCTTTTGCACCCAATGCTTGGTGGTTTTTATTATTACCCATTCATTTTTTAATGGGGCCTATTCAAGGTGCAGTGGTGAATTGGTGCGGGCATAAATATGGCTACAGTAATTTTGACAATGGGGATCATTCTAAAAATAGTTCGCCTTGGGGAATATTATTAATGGGAGAACTGTTCCAGAACAATCACCATTATGCCAAAGACGACGCCAATTTTGCCAAAAAATGGTTTGAGTTCGATTTAACTTTCTTAATCATGCGCGGCTTTCATGCTGTTGGAATAATAAAATTAAATCCAGTTCATTTACCGCCTACCAAGCTTTCCCCTCAATCAACTGAATCAGCTTTGACTGCAACGCACTAAATTGCAGCAATGAGTACGGTGCATTCAACAAAAGGTGTGGTATTGCGTACCATTAAATATGGCGATACCAGTATCATCACTTCTGTGTACACAGAATTGTTTGGGATTCAACAATACATTGTAAAAGGGGTAAGACAAAGCAGTAAAACATCTGCTGGTAAAGCCAGTTATTTTAGCCCCGCCGCAATACTAGAACTTGAAGTGTATCATAATGAAATGAAGCAATTGCAGTTCATTAAAGAGTACCGATGGGGATATATGTATGAGTCGGTTTTGTTTAATGTGGTAAAGAATACGGTTGCCCTATTTGTAATGGAATTATTGCAGCACAGCTTAAAAGAACCTGAGGCCAATCCTGAATTATTCTATTTAATTGAAGACACACTCAAACAATTAGACAAGGGTAATGCAACTTTAACCGGAAACCTTCCTTTGTATTTTACCTTACACTTAGCTTCTGAGTTAGGCTTTCAATTACAAGGCGCGTACAGTACTAAAACGCCCATCATAGATTTACAAGATGGGAATTTTGTAGAGAATATACCATTGCATCCTTATTATTTAGAAGGTCAGCTTGCGGAAATTACTTCTGCTATTTCTAATTTGTCTTTTTACAACGAATTAGAAACTATTCCATTAAATAAAAACATTCGCAGGCAATTATTAGAAGCCTATCAACTTTATCTATCGCTTCATATTCCTGGCTTTGGACAAATGAAGAGCTATGCTATTTTACAAGAAGTGTTGGCTTAAATCCATTTTTGTTTTTGGGCAATATTGATAGCTTGAGTTCTATTATTCACGTGTAACTTCTCATAAATATTTGCAGCATGTTTTCTAACAGTTAGAGGGGATATGAAAAGTTTTTCTCCAATGGCTTTATAATTTTTCCCGCTAACCATTTCTTTTAAGATTTCTATTTCACGTTCACTTAAATCTGAACTATTTTCATTTAGTTGTTCTTTATGTTGAACAATGGGGTGGGTTGGAACTTGCTTTAAAAGCTCCAGTGTTTTTCTGGCAATTGATGGACTCATAGGAATTCCATTATGCTCATATACGTTATTTATAGCATCTAAAATATGAATAGCGCTGTCTTCTTTTAATAAATAACCACTCGCTCCAGCTTTAATTGCTTCAAATATTTTATCGGTTTCTTCAAATACAGTTAAAACAATAAACTTAATTCCGGGATAAGCAGCCGTTGCCATACTAATGGCATCAATCCCATTCATTTCAGGCATTTCGAGATCCATTAATACAACATCAGGCTTGGTTGAAACCAATTTTAATTTTTCCAAGAAATCAATTCCATTTTTTGCTTCAAATAATATTTCAATTGATGAGTGCTCAATTAGCTTATCCTTAACTGTTTGACGGTTAATGGGTTTGTCATCAACTATGGCAATTAGAATAGGCATTGGGTAAAATTGTGTTGATTTTAGATAAATGTCAATACTCTATTAAGAGCATATTTTTGTAATGGTAATGGTAGTGCCCAAATTCTTATTGGATAATATTTCAATTTTTACCCTTGCATCTTTTGCCCTCCACTCAATATTTTCTAGTCCATTACCTAAGTGTTTTTTGTCAGTTTCAAACCCTATGCCATTGTCTTTTATGGTAATGATCAATTCTGTATTGCAATCAACAGTAAAAATAATTTTATTTGCATTGCTATGTTTAATGATATTTTGAAGTGCTTCTTGTAAAATTTTATTAAGATTAATGGCATCAGATGCTTTTAATAAACAGTTGTTTTTAATGTTCTCGATTGATTCAAATTCAATGTATTCAAAATTTTTAAGAACATTAAAGCAGTAAGTTTTAAACTCGTCACTAAAATCGGCGATATAAATTTCTTTATTGTTCAATACCCAAATAGTTTCACGTAAACTATTCAGAATATGTTCTGCGTTATTTTGAATTTTATCTAACTCTTTTGTATTGCCTTGAATGTTTTTAAGCTTATCAACATTGGCCAATAGTGCAGAAGTATATGCTCCCATATTATCGTGTAAGTCTCTACTAATTCTTTGCCTTTCAAATTCAAGCTGTTCTTGTAATTGAATGGCTTGTAATTTTTTGCGATACTTTCTATTGGTTATATATTTAGCAGCAAACCATATGGCTGTAACTGATATGCCACCACCCAACAAAAGAAACCACCATCTTGAGTAAATGGGGGGCAAGATTCTTATTTGTATACTTTTTTGTACAATGGCACTTTTATTGAAAAATCTGCCACTTGCTATTTCTATGGTATAGCTACCGGGATTAAGGGCTAAATTTATTTCCCTTGTGTTTCTTAGATTTTTCCATTCTTTATCAAAGCCTACTAACTTATACTGATAATTATAAGCTGTAGCAGTACTATACCCAATTGTAGATAGTTGAATTTTTATTCTATTATCAGTATGTCTAAATTCCAAATCATTCAAGTTCCAAAAAGCAGTGTCTTCAGGTAAATGCTGTTCGTTTGAGCTAATTTTTGTAACAATTAGTTTACCATTATCATGATTGGTATTTATTTCGGTAGGATGAAATGCGTTTAATCCATTTATTCCGCCAAAATACAATTCGCCATCTGTTGTTTTTGCAATTGCCCCATAATTGAATTCTTCATCTTGTAAGCCATCTGGTTTATTTAAGTTTGAAATAGTGCCATTGGTATCAATTTTACTAATCCCTTTTTCGTGGCTACACCATATATTATGATCATTATCAACAATACCAGCATAGATATAGTCATTCCCTAATCCATTTTTGGTTGTGTAGGAATTCAATAACGTGCCTTTATTCGAAAATTCATATAAGCCTTTACTGGTTCCGAAAATCCAATTATTCTTTCTTTTGTCAATATATACCAAGCTGCTTTCTATTAAACCAATTTTTTGTAAACAAGCCTGTATAAAATCGGAACTACTTATTTCTAATAGTGCCTCATATTTTGTATACGCTGGAAAGCTATTCAGTTTAAGAAGGCTGATGGTATTTGTTCTTTTTTCAAATGATACTAATCCGTTTTTGTACTTTATACTAAGTTTTAAGTTCCCTAGATTGTATAAGAATTCAGTCGGGTTTACTTGAAGTGGAATTGAATAATAGTTCGGCCGTTCATTAGCCAACTCTTTTTCTTTATAATCAATTTTTATTTGCTTTATCGATAAATTCTTTCTATTTAAAATATAGAAGTCGTCTCTGCCATAAAGCATTACTAAGCAAAAGATTTCATCTAATGCTAAAATAGAGGTTACAATTGTGCCTGTTTTTGCTCCTAATTTTTTTAAGGGGTATTTTTTTAAAATATTTCCAATGGTGTCATATATAATTAAACCAGCTCCAAAAGTGCCACATACAATTGTGTTATTCCATTTGTCAGGTAAAAAGCATTTAATAAAATTTTCTTCTGGTACTATAGATGAAAATAACTTGATTGGTTGTTTTTGAAGTAAGATTTCATGTAGTCCACTTAAAGTAGTGTTGGCCCATAAAACCCCTTTTGAGTCTAAAAATAGACTTGTATAGTATCCTTGTTTTAAGGTTGATGTACCATTTAACCCCACTAGTTTAGTTGTAAAATTCAATCTTGATTTATCAAATTCCCAAATCTCGTTTTCCATTATTATCAGGAATGCCTGATCATTTTTATTGATAATATCTTTATTCTTAATAAAGGATTTCATGCCAAATCCAAAAGGATAAGGCAATTGTTTAATGATTTCTTTGTTCTTTATATCGTATGCTAAAAAGTGTTTTTCAGCAAATGCTACAACAATAGAATCATTCACCCTTTTCAAAATATAGTAGGGTACTTTTTGAGGATTAGGAATGGAAACCCGGCTATTTTTCTCAATATTTTCTATGTGTATTCCAAATCCGTCTTCGGTAAAAAACTGCAATTGACTGGTATTATGGATTGAAGCCAAGCCAATCGTTTTTGATTTCTTCTTAATTAATTGAGTGGTTTGCTTTGTTATTGTATTGATTACTTGATAATATCCGTTATTGGATAAAATGATTTGTTTTTTATCAGGACTAACAAATATTTGCTCCTGCCAATTGATTTTTTGATTAGGTAGTTTAACATGATTAAAAGAGAACGTTTTTGGATTGTAAATGGAATAGCCGCTATTGTAAAATATCCAAATATCTTTTTCAAATCCTTGATGTATTTCAAAGAATAGAGAGCCCGGTATCTGGTGTATTCCTTTGCCAAAAGGAACTGTGTGAAAGTTTGATCCATCAAACCATTGAAGCTGGTGGTCGCTTAGCAGCCAGATAAATCCGTTTGTATCTTCAGTAATTCCTTTAATTACTTGTTTACTAAGCCCATCGCTACTCTTGAATACATTGAATTTGACCCGTTGTGTTGATTGAGCATTAGTGCTTATTACCAATAGTAATAAACTCAAGTATGTTAATATATAAATGCGCTTACTCACTATTGTAAATGTACTGTTTCAAATAGAATTAGTAACTCGTTCAAAATACTCTATTTAGAGTATTTTTTTGATTCGGTTATGCTTTCATATTTGTACGAATAAATATGGAATATGCAAGTAAAACTGATTCTTTCCCTTTGTTTTTTAGTCAGTGCAAGTGTTTCTGAAGCACAATTTTGGAAAAAAGATAAAACGGAAACTACTACAGAGGTCAAAAAAGATGAATCCAAAAAAGGAGGTAGCATATTTCAAAAAGCCATGTCTAAAGTAACTAAGCTGGTGGGTAATTTGGCAGGTGAACTAGGGGGTTCAGTTGCTGAAACCCCCAGTTTGGATAATGTTGAAGTACTTGCATCAGTTGGTACCAATATTTTCCCTAGAGATCTTGGTTTAGCAACAAATGATTTTTTAAAAGGGGAGTGGGTAGACAATGGTGATTTTACTATGTTAATGTTGAGTTCACCTAACGGCTTTCAGTTTTTTAAATACGCAGGTACTATTAAGTTGAATGGTAAAGAGCTAAAACACCAGTCTTTTGGTATTCACACTGCAGTTGAAGCCCCCAATAGTGGTAATAAGAAAATCAGTTTTGAAAAAAATGGGGTTGAAGAAGGAAGCTTTACGATTCCACCTCCTGCTAAAAATATTCAACTACTTAGTATTAATGGTGCAAAGTCTTCTATAAATATAGACTTAACAAAGGATGTAGTACTTGAATTGGCTAATTACACAACAGGTCCCGATGCTTTAATAAGGGTAGATATTGTTACATCAATTATTGGTATGCGTTCTTTAACTATGGCTGCCTATGTTAAGCCTGCACCTAAAGTGGTTATTCCGGCTGCAGCATTTCGAAATATCGAAACCCAAAACAAGGGTATAGGGTTTAAGAACAGCTATTTAATGGTAAGTGATCAGCAATTGGTAAAGTCAATTGCACAATCGGGTGTTTTTAAAGAGCCGATTGTAGCTGTTACGGGATCTAATGCGGGCATGTGGGTAAATGTTACCAATTCACCTGAAATAGAAAAAGGTATTGTATTTTCTGAAGTTGATAAAGTGAATGGGAGTGAACTGGAAGTTTCTGTAAAGAAATTAAATGCGGCCTATGCAATGCCATTGTCTTTTGCAAAAAAGATTGCTGTTGCGTCTATGAGTATTCAAGGAACCACACAATTATATGAAAGCAAAACCAATAATTGGACCAAAACCGAAACAACCAAATCAATTGATTTTCCTCAAATTCCTGAAGAATGGCTGCAAGAAGTTTTAGCTGGAATGTATGCACAATTTACCCAAGCAACGGCTGCAGTATCCAATGGCCAAGTACTTCCAGAAAATGCCATTCCTTCTGCACCTTCTTATGAATTGGTTCAAGATTTCTTTAAAGATGAGATGAACACAGCGGATCAATTCTTAACTGTCTATAAAAATCTGAATCCTATTAAACCACTTACTTCTAGCAGCATGCGCTTATTTGGAGAGAATGCATTGCTAAAAGAAACTGGTGCAGATGCCTTGTTAAAAGTAAGCATTGCTTTACAGTTGTCTTACGATGGAAAGCCTGCTATGACACCCTATTTAACAGTTGAAATGGATGGAGTATCCAATGGTGGTTTCCGTTCTTTTGTAGGCAATACAAAATATTTTTCTGTTACAATTAAAGGAGCTCCTTATATAATCAAAAAGGGTAAAACCCTCACTAAAGAAGAGATAACTAAAATTGTTCAAGTTAATGACCTAGCTGCAGCTTATAAAAAAGCATTAATCAATTTAAAAGAAAAGGAAGCAGCAATAGGAGACTATGAAATTGTTTGGAAGCTTCAACAGTAATTAGGAGTAATCAATAATATCAAAATAAATATTTTTCATTCAATTATTTTTTATGCGAATTATTAAAGCATGTAATTATTTTTTTTTTCTAAGCTTATTTTCTATTGCCTGTTCTAAAAACAGCTCCGATCCCAATGGTGGCGCCACTGGAACTGTTGCCAATAATGTAGTATACTACATAGATAGTGCCAATATTCATACGACTGATATCAATGGAGCAAATGCCAAATTGGTAGTAGCAGTAACGCCTCCATCAAATTTGAATTCTTATATCGGGGATGCTTGTGTTGCTAGCGATGGCAGTAAACTGTATTTTTTTCATATCACAAGTGGCTCTAATCCCTCCACTAAAATCGTTTCAGTTAATAAAGATGGTTCTAGTCTTACTAACATTGCTACATTGGCAATTTCAACTGGTGTAAATTATAAAAGCATTAAGCAGTTAAGTAATGGGAAACTAGCTTTTATTAAAAATAATTTTGGATCTAATCCAATTTCAACATCAATTGAAGTGATTAATTCTGATGGAACTGGTCAAGAAAAATTAGCCACTGTGCCATTAGGTTTTACTAATCATCAAATAGCTAATGATGGTAAGCGTTTTGTAATTACTTCTTCTGCAGCTATTCCTTTGGCCTATTCAGGTACAATTGTAAACAGTAATATGGGTGACCCTAAATCGATCGTAAATTCTAGAAATGTTTTGACAACCAAAATCAGTAGCGATGGAACTAAAATAGTATATGCAAAAATGAATGGGACCAATAAAATAGACCTGTACAGTTATACTACAGCAACTGAAGCGGAAGTGTTGGTAAAGACAGTAACCCTGCCTGCAGATATTACTAGTTTATCTACATGGACAGTTCGATTAAATTGGATGGAAGGGTCATCTAAAATATTATTGAGTTTTGCCAAAGACAGCAATTTTGGTACAGTTGATGGGTACTTAAATTGTGTTCTAATAAATGCCGATGGTTCCGGAGAAAAAACTTGGAAAATCAATAACCAAGATGATTGGTTGGCATTTACAGAGTAAGAAATTCTTCTCTTTGGGTCTCCTCATTCGAGCTAAATGCTGGGATGAGGAGTTTTTTTACATTTTTCTCAAAATTTTTTGAAAACCCCTTTACGTCTGTTTGTTTAAACAATTGACCCCCAAAAATCCACAAATGGTTTTAATAGTATTTATTATTATAATATGACGAAACCCCTATTGTTAGTGAGTTTCAACCATTTTTCAATATTAGCGTTTAACTTAGAGATGTTCATTCTTAAACAATCTTTTCTTAAACCTAAAAACTTCTAACATGCTACAAGTCCTCTTGAATGCAACTCCAATTGCGAGTGACAATTATGTTGCGTTTACCTTTTTCATTGGTACGATGGCCATGATGGCTGCATCGGTATTTTTCTTCTTTGAATTAAATAATACCGACAAAAAATGGCGTACCTCTTTATTGGTTTCTGGATTAATCACTTTTATTGCTGCGGTTCACTATTATTACATGAGAAGCTACAATTTAGAAACAGGTGAATCACCCACTTTCTTCCGTTATGTAGACTGGATTTTGACTGTTCCTTTGATGTGTGTTGAGTTCTACTTAATTACTAAAAAAGCAGGTGCTAAAGTTTCTCTATTGTGGAAACTAATTTTTGCATCATTAGTAATGTTATTAACTGGATACATTGGTGAAGTACTTGACAGAAATGGTAGTGTACTATGGGGTGTATTATCAGGATTGGCTTACTTCTACATTGTATACTTAATCTGGTTTGGTGAAGTGGCTAAACTTGCTCAAAGTGCTGGTCCACAAGTTGCAAAAGCTACTAAAGTGTTATCATGGTTCGTATTAGTAGGTTGGGCTATTTATCCATTAGGATATATTCTAGGTACTCCAGGTGGATTATTTGGATGGCAACCAGTTGCTGATACAGCAGCAGCATTAAAAGCAATGGATATTGTTTACAACATTGCAGATGCCATCAATAAAATTGGATTTGGTTTAGTAATCTACGCATTAAGCCGTAGTGAAGAAAAAGCATAATCTAATTCAAGCTTAAGTAATAATTGGGTTGCAATAGTTTGATTATTGCAACCCTTTTTTATGAATACAACCAATTACGATATTGTCATTTTAGGAGGCGGATGCGCGGGTATGCAGTTGATGTACCAGTTCATTCATCATGCTCAATATAAGGGTGAATCTATTCTTATACTGGATGCAGATAAAACCTACTTACAAAGTAAATCTTGGTGCTTCTGGCATACCAATGATGCTCATCCTTATCAATCTATTTTTAATACTACTTGGAATAATTTGAGTATTGGATTTCTGAACGAGACGATTGAAAATACAATTCATCCATATCGCTATAGTTTTATTAAAAGTGAGTCTTTCTTTGACTTTCATTTTGATGAAATAAAAGATAACCAATCAGTAGTTTATTCCAATGATGCGGTTTTATCGATTGATAAAGATGCCAATCAATTTATCATTCACACCAATAAGGGTATTGTTACTACTCCAGCATTATACTCTAGTTTCTGGAACCAACAACAGGTATCCAAGGAAACCAATCTGTATTTAAAGCAACAATTTTTTGGATGGGAAATTGAAGTTGAGCAACCCGTATTTGATGCTTCAGCTGCTACATTAATGGATTTTAGTATTACTCAAACCAAAGGTGTAAATTTTGCGTATGTGCTGCCTTTTAGCACCCATAGCGCTTTAATAGAAATTACTGGTTTTTGTTCCGAAGATTATACTACTGAATTTTTTGAGGAAGAGTTAAAGAAATATATTCAGCGAAAATGGAACTGCTCTTTCAAGATTGTTAAAACAGAATATGCTAGTATACCAATGACCAACTTTTTGTTTAATAGGTTTACTAGCGAAGGAGCTATTGCAATTGGAACTGCTGCTGGTATGATTAAACCTACCACCGGTTATGCCTTTAATAGAATTACTAGAGATAGCAAATTGTTGGCTAACCAGTTTTTTAATAAAGAAACACCAGCTGAATTTACGCATACTCGATTTAAATTCTATGATCGATTACTATTACAATTACTTAAGTATAGCCCAGCTAAAGCATTGCATATATTGATGCAGCTTTTTCGCAAAGTTCCCTATCAGCAAATACTTCGTTTTTTAGATGAAGACAGTTCTTTGTTTCAAGAAGCGGTATTGTTTGCTAAATTGCCTAAGAAAGATTTTTTAAAACAGGTATTCAAGCATGGCAAAAAGAACTAAACAGTTACATTTTAATCGAGCACTTTTTATTTTTCTTGCATGCTTTACTGGCATTATTGGAATAGTACATCATTTTCTTTTTTCTATTCCCGATTATATTCAATGGGTTTTCTTTAGCGTTGTTATTATCATTACTGGAATTCCTCATGGTGCATTAGACCATGAAGTTGCTAAACAGAGTAGTAACTTAAATAATCAAGTTTTTTCCGCAAAAAAATTTCATGCTAAATACCTCTTTTCAATGCTGTTGTATGGAATTGTATGGTATGTATTTCCAACGGTATCTTTCTATCTTTTTTTATTGATTTCTGCTTTTCATTTTGGAGAAACCGATTTGCCCATTGACTCGCCCAAAGTTCCTTTACTGGGCGTTTTGTTGCAGGTGTCGTACGGTCTGTTGATTTTATTTATTATTCTATTTGTGCATATTGATACCGTTTTGCCAATCATACAAAAGATCAATATTTTCAGTCCAGGATTAATCAATTATTTACAAGGGCAACATATTGCCTTATTGGCTATTAGTGGGAGCTTTGGCTTTTTCATTTTAACAATCATTGCTTCCTATATTATTCATAAAAAAAATATTGTTGATTTAAAACACTTTTTTACGTTGGTCATTTTTGTTTTTATTAGTGCGTTGATTCTTCCGCTGCCATTATGCTTTATTATCTATTTTGGTTTATGGCATTCCATTACTTCTCTAGAAAATATTCGGCAGCATTTATCTAAAACAAAAAAGGAAAAATTATCATGGAAATCATTAATGATTCAATGTGTGCCGCTCACTGCTATTTCATTGGTGGGTCTTTTTTCTATTATATTTTTCTTAGACCTTACCAATAATATTAATTTGGTAATCATGGGCTTGTTCATTGGAATTTCTATTTTGACTTTGCCTCACCAAGAAGTAATGAGTAAAATGTATTTGCTAGTCAGAAAAAAATCGGCCAATTAACCATTCTATGTTAAATCGGGTCAGTTGAACAATGTTAAACTAAGCGCTTAACAGTGCTAGCCTCGCTAATTTGATTGTTTACTAGTTGGTCAATTACAATCACTCCTGGTTTTTTACCTATTCCAAAGCTCCCAAATTGTGAATCAAGTTGTAATGCTTTAGCACCATTCAGTGTTGCCCATTGAAGCATTTCTTCTAATGATATGTTTGGAAAATGTTTCGTGATGGTTTTTATTTCTGACAAAATGCTCAATTGGTGGTTGCTCGATAAACTATCGGTTCCTAAAACGATATTGGATTTTTTATTGCGCAATAATTCAATAGGTGGCAATTTATTTTCTATGTATAAATTGGCATTCACACAAAGGGTATAATACAAGTCTTGTGAGTTTTGCTTAGACAATTGGTTTGCATAATCCATATCGGCTTCGCTGGTGGTTGTATTGTGCACCAATAGAATGTTTTTGGCTTTTTCTAATTGGGGGAAGTAAGACGGCAGACTGTTTTGGCCTGTTGGGGTAAAATGGGTATGGTCTATATTCATGGCATTGTACATGCGCACAAAGTCTCCGGTACCTTTTGTAAATAATTCATTTTCGGCCGGGGTTTCCTGATTATGTATGGTTACTGTATTTCCTTCAAAATGCGGCATCATCATTTGCCAGAGCTCATTAGAAACGGAATAGGGCGCGTGCGGACTAAATGAACTTTTTAGTGGGCTCAATGAAGCGGCGGCTTCAATCAACCTAAACTTCGATAATACTTCTAGGGCATTTGCAAAACGTGATTCAGCAATGGCGGGCTTCCATCCACTAATTTCTACAAATGTGTGATAAGCTAAATTCCCTTGTTGTTTTTGGGGGGCTGTTAGGGCATTATTACTGATATCTCCCACCGCCACAATTCCTGCTTCTAGCATTGCAGCCTCCCCTTGAGCTATAGCAGCCAATATGGTTTCTTCGGGGAAATGCCTTTCGTTTACAATTTTTAAAATAAAATCGGGCAAGCCAGTATGTTCTGGAATGATGCCCTTCATATGGCTCAATTCTAAATGACAATGGGCATTAATAAAACCTGGTGCAATAATTCCTTTGAATTGTTGTACCTGTTCCCCCGCATCTGAACGTGGAATAATGGCTTTTATAATCCCATCTTCTGTGGTAATGAGCACCTGGTCTGGTCCTAGAAATTGGCTTCCATCAAATAAATTTTGCCCTGAAAATTGTAAATATGCCATGATTACAAAGGTAGATGAAAAAAAGATGCGCAAATTTTTATTGATAATCAATGTGTTACAAATGTGCTTGTAAAAATACTTCCTGAATTTCTTGGTTTATCCATTGCAGTATCAGACCTTTGCCCTCCCAAAAAATGGGAATATTCTAATCGGTGGGATAGCGCCGATTTCACTTAAAACAAAGAATCATGAGTAAACTTCATTTCACCACCAAGCATGCGAATGCGGCTACCGTTCAACACAACTGGTATGTAGTTGATGGTACTAATCAAACCGTGGGACGTATTGCATCTAAGATTGCTGCTGTTTTACGCGGTAAAAACAAAGCTTATTACACTCCTCACGTTGATTGTGGAGATTACGTAATTGTATTAAACGCAGAGAAAGTTGTTTTCACTGGTAATAAGTTAGAAGACAAAGTATACCTAAACTTTTCTGGTTACCCAGGTGGTAAGAAAGAAGAAGTTGCTGGAAGCTTATTAAAGCGTCGTCCAGAAGTAGTAATGGAAAGAGCTGTAAAGGGAATGCTACCAAAAAATAAATTAGGTCGTAAAATGATCAAAAAATTATTTGTGTACGCAGGAACTACACATCCTCATACCGCTCAGCAACCTAAGGAACTTAAATTCTAAAACATTGTCTGGTAGCAATGCCAGACGCCAAGCATAATCAAAATGGAAAAACAAAAAAATGCAGTTGGTCGCCGTAAAGAAGCCGTAACACGTGTCTTCATTAGCAAGGGCGAAGGTAAAATAACTGTAAACGACAAAGATTACAAAGCTTATTTCCCATTGGTTTATTTACAGAACCAAGTTGAAGCTCCTCTTAAAACAACTGAACTAGAAGGCAAGTTTGATATCGTTATCAATGCTGCTGGTGGTGGTTTAAAAGGACAAGCTGAAGCAGCTAAATTGGGTATTGCCCGTGCGTTGCTTGAAGTTAATCCTGAATTACGCCCTGCATTAAAAGCTGCTGGTCAACTTAAACGTGATCCTCGTAGTGTTGAACGTAAGAAATTTGGTCATAAGAAAGCACGTAGAAGCTACCAGTTCAGTAAGCGTTAATCGTTGTATTGAATATCTACTGAAAATAAATTTTAAAAAATTATATAATTCACCACAATGGAAAATAACACTTCACTACAACAGCAACTATTGGAGGCCGGCGTTCACTTTGGTCACCTTAAAAAGAAGTGGAATCCTAAGATGTTGCCTTACATCTTCGCTGAGAAAAAAGGTATTCATATTATTGACCTTAACAAAACAGTAGATTACTTACAAGAGTCTGCTGCTGCTATCAAGCAAATTGCTAAGAGCGGTAAGAAAATTATGTTTGTTGCTACTAAGAAACAAGCTAAAGAAATCGTTACTGAGTGTGCTAAGCGTGTAAACATGCCTTATGCTACAGAACGTTGGTTAGGTGGTATGCTTACCAACTTCAACACTGTTCGTAAGAGTGTTAAGAAAATGCAGAGCATTGAAAAAATGTTGGCAGACGGTAGCGCTGAAAGCTTAACTAAGAAAGAAAGATTAACCCTTACTCGCGATAAGGATAAAATGGAAAAAGTATTAGGTGGTATTGCTCAATTGGGCCGTCTTCCTGCAGCTTTATTCCTTGTAGACATTGGTCATGAGCATATTGCTTTAGCTGAAGCTAAGCGTTTGGGCATTACTACTTTTGGAATGGTTGATACCAACTCTGATCCTAATAAAGTAGACTTTGCTATCCCTGCAAATGATGATGCTACCAAATCTATCGCAATCATTACTAATTACATTGTTGCTGCAATTGCAGAAGGTTTAGCAGAGCGTCAAGCATCTAAAGATGAAGACGAAACTGATGACAACAACAACGAAAATGAAGCAAGAGCTCGTCGTTTAGAAGCAGAAGCACAATCTGAAGCTGGTCGTGGCGGAAGAGGTCGTGGTGCTGGTGCTCCAGCGGGTGGACCAGGTGGTGCACCAAAGCGTCGTACTCCAGCGGGTGGCGGTAATCGCAGACCTGCAGGTGGTGGCGGTAGATAAGCCTTATTTGAGAATTTTTAAATTGAAATAATTATGTCAACTGCAACTATTACAGCTGCCGATATAAATAAATTACGTCAGGCAACTGGTGCCGGAATGTTGGATTGTAGAAAAGCTTTAACTGAAACCAACGGTGATTTTGAAGCTGCTATTGATTGGTTACGTAAGCAAGGTCAGAAAGTGGCTGCAAAACGTAGCGATAGAGAAGCTAAAGAAGGAGTGATCATTGCTCGTACTTCTGCGGATAACAAAGTTGGATTTGTAGTTTGTATTAGCTGTGAAACCGATTTCGTTTCTAAAAACGCTGACTTCGTTGCATTTGCTACTTCTATTGCTGATGCAGCTGTTGCCAACAACGTTAAGAGTGCAGAAGAGTTAAATGAAGTATTGATTAATGGTGCTAAAGTAGCAGATTTAATCAATGATAAATTAGCTGCAATCGGTGAAAAAATTGGGGTTGCTAAATTTGAAAGAATTGAAGCTCCTTATGTTGCATCATATATTCACGGTGCAAACCGTATGGGTGTTTTAGTAGGATTAACTACTGATGCTCCTGAAGCAGGAAAAGACGTAGCAATGCAAATTGCTGCTATGAATCCTCTTGCGGTAGATGCGAATAGCATTCCTGCTGAAACCATTGAAAGAGAAAGAGCCATTGTTATTGAAACAATGAAAGCTGATCCTAAGATGGCTGGTAAACCTGAAGAAATGGTGGCTAAAATTGCAGAAGGCAAGTTAAATGCATTCTTTAAAGAGAATACATTATTGGCTCAGGCTTTTGTAAAAGATGGCGGCATTACTGTAGAAGCTTACTTAAAGAGTGCTGGTAACGTTACTGTTACTGAATTCAAGCGTGTTGCGCTAGGATAATTTGTACTCATTGAATATTTTTTCAAAAGCCTCTCCTATTTATCGGAGGGGCTTTTGTACTTTTGTAACCTACTCAATTATAAACGAATCTCATGCTACCAAAATTCAAACGTATCCTACTTAAATTATCCGGTGAAGCTTTATTAGGTGACCAAAGAAACGGAGACCCTTTTAATCCTAAAATCATTGAGCAATATGCCCATGATATTAAGCGTGTAACCGATTTGGGGGTTCAAGTAGCAATTGTAATTGGGGGTGGTAATATTTACCGCGGAATGAACGAGGCCGATAGTGGTATTGAAAGAGCCCACGGCGATTATATGGGAATGTTGGCAACTGTAATTAACGCCATGGCTATGCAGGCTATGTTAGAAAAAATTGGGGTGTATACAAGATTGCAAAGTGCCATCAATATGGAACAAGTGGCTGAACCCTATATCCGTAGAAAAGCATTGCGTCATTTAGAAAAAGGTCGTGTGGTAATATTTGGGGCTGGTACCGGTAACCCTTATTTCACTACCGATACCGCTGGTTCATTAAGAGCTATTGAAATGAAGGCAGACGTTATATTGAAAGGTACAAGGGTTGATGGCATTTACAGTGCAGATCCAGAAAAAGATCCAACCGCTACTAAATTTGAAAAACTAAGCTTTCAGGAATGTATTTCTCAGAATCTGAAAGTGATGGATATGACCGCATTTACTTTGTGTATGGAGAATAAATTACCCATCATTGTTTTTGATATGAATACTCAAGGAAATTTACTTCAAGTGGTAGAAGGGGCCAATGTAGGTACGCTGGTGAGCTAGTTGCCCGTTCGTGTAATAATATAAGCTATTCAATCATCCTATGGTAATTTCATACTGATGCGTAAGTTAATTCTGCTTGTTTTTTTAGGAACTGTTTCGGCTCAGTTTGGATACAGTCAAAATAGACTGAGTTTGTCTGATGCTTTGGCTATTGCTCTAAAGAATAGCTATAATATTCAACTGGCTAAAAACAATGTTGAAATAGCGACAATTAATAATTATGTTGGGGTTGCTGGTGGATTACCCACTGTTAATGCTACCGTTAACGATGTAGAAAATATTACTACGATTAATCAAAAATTTCCAGACCCTTCTAGAGATGTAACCAGAAGTGGTGTTTCATCAAATAATATGAATGCCAATATTACTGCAGGTATTTTATTATTTAATGGATTTAGGGTTAAGGCAGCACAGCAAAGATTAAATGAATTACAAAAAATGAACCAAGACATGCTGAATGCACAAATTCAGAGTACCATGGCTTCGGTAATCACCAGTTATTATGATGTAGTTCGTCAGCAAAATTTACTCAGCACTATTAATAAATCTATTGAAGTTTCTCAACAAAGAATCGATATTATTAATAGCCGTCAAGAAGTTGGCCTTGCCAATAATGCAGACTTGTATCAAGCTCAAATTGATTTGAATGCATTGGTTCAATCTAAACAAGCACAACAACTAATTATAGACCAAGGGAAAACCAATTTGCTGAGTTTGATTTTTGTGAGTCCTGATTCATCAGTGGTTATTAATGATACCATTGTGGTAGATGAAAAAATCAATTTCAGCCAATTAAAAACACTGGCTTTAAAGAATCCACAAGTTTCAGTAGCAGAGCAGCAAATAAAAATAAATGAGTTAATCGAAAGAGAAACTGCTGCGCTCCGCGTTCCTACTTTACGTGCTACCACTGGAATTAATTTTAGTAATACCAAAAGTGGGGCAGGATTTATTCTTGAAAATAGAAGCTATGGTCCATTCTTGGGAGTCAATTTAGCTATTCCTATTTACAATGGACTAATCAATAAAAAACAACAACAGGTTGCGGAAATTAATACACGCAATGCAAAAGTGCAGCGCGATCAATTCTTATTAGATATTGAAACAGGTGCAGTAAGAACTTATCAAGCTTATGCAAATACTTTGGCTCAATTGAAAACTGCCAAACAAAATCAAGTATTAAGTAAGCAGTTATTAGACTTAGTGATGCAACGTTTTCAATTGGGTCAAGCTACTATTGTTGATGTAAAACTAGCCCAGCAAAGTTTTGAAAATGAATCGTATAGATTGGTTAACTTGGCATTTACAGCCAAAGTTGCCGAAGTTGAATTAAAGCGCTTGGCCAATATTATTGAGCCTTAATTTTTTTAAAGTGTCTATAGCTATACAGTCTAAACTACCCCACGTAGGAACTACCATTTTTACCGTAATGAGCCAATTGGCCAATGAATATGGTGCAGTTAATTTAGGGCAGGGTTTTCCCGATTTCATGATGAGTGCCGAATTAACTGGATTGGTTGATAAAGCCATGAAAGATGGTTTCAATCAATACACCCATATGAATGGGTATCCGCCGCTGCTGTCTGCATTGTCTTTGAAAGCAGCTAATTTATATAGTGCTTCGGTTGATTCAACGAGTGAAATTACCGTAACACCTGGAGGCACTTATGCTATTTACACTGCACTCACCACAGTATTACAACCTGGCGATGAAGTCATTTTATTTGAGCCTGCTTATGATTGTTATATCCCTACGATTGAATTAAATAAAGCGATTGCTGTTCCTATACAATTGGAATATCCCAATTATGCTATACCATGGGATGAAGTAAAAGCCAAAATTTCTCCTCGCACTAGAATGATCATGATTAACTCGCCCCATAATCCAACGGGTGCGGTAATGTCTGCAAACGACATGCAAATATTAGAGGGTATAGTTGCAGGTACTGATATCTTAATTTTAAGTGATGAAGTATACGAACATTTAATTTTTGACGGGATTGAACACCAAAGTATTTTGAAATACCCTGGATTATTCGAAAGGAGTTTTGTTTGTTTCTCTTTTGGTAAAACCTATCATTGTACAGGTTGGAAATTGGGTTATTGTATGGCACCTGCACACTTAATGAAAGAGTTTAGAAAAGTGCATCAGTTCAATTGTTTTTGTTGCAATACCCCACAGCAAGTTGCTTTAACTACATATATCCAAAACGCAGATGCTTATCTACAATTGGGCATACAAATACAAGCTAAGCGAGACTATTTTAGAATATTGATGCGCGATACGCCATTTACTTGTATTCCCTCTCATGGAAGTTATTTTGAGTGCTATAGCTATGCTAATTTCAGTCAGGTTTCCGATAAAGAATTGGCCACAACGCTCACCAAAGAATTTGGCGTGGCAACCATACCAGTTTCGGCATTCTATCAAAATGGTCAAGACAATAAAGTATTGCGTTTTTGTTTTGCCAAAAAAGAAAGCACTTTAGAAAAAGCAGTAGAAGGCTTGAAGCGATTATAAGCCCCATTTTAAACATAAGTGTCCAATTTATACTTTTAATTGCCCAATTAATTAAACACTATTGTTTATTTCTTTACGCTATTGAAAAACAATAGAAAAAAACAGCATCGAGGGCACTTGCTTAAAGAATTAGTAAAAGCAAATGGGATTGCTATTTCCAAACTTGCTCAAAGGGTTGGTATTAGTCGTTCTAGTTACTACAATCATGCAGAAGACCCAGAATTATCAATTGATTTGATGGTGAAATATGCTAAAGTATTGAATGTTAATTTATCAGATTATGTAACAGAATTAGGAGAGTTAAACGCAACTGAATCTATACCCAATTATTTACTTGAAGCTAGACCCAAAAACTTACAAGAAGCCAATGCAATAATTCAAACATTGCAAAATAAGTACATCACTCTTCTAGAAAAATACCATATTCTTCACGAGCAATTAAAAAAATAGGATTGGCATGAATAACGCTGAAACTATAATCAGGATTTTCATTCTAGACAACCAGGAAATTTTTACTGATGGGGTTAAGCATTTATTGGAAAGTCAACAATCAATTGATTGGATTGATCATACACTGAATGCAAAATCAATCGAAGAAACTATCTTTAATTTCCAACCTGATATAGTATTAATGGATTCAGAATATCCAGGGCTTTCTATTTCTTGGCTTGATAATTTTTTAAAGCAACATTCTGCACATAGTAAATTGATTGTTTTGAGTTCAGTTCAAAATGATCAATTACTCTTAGATGCAATGGCTATTGGCATTAAAGCCTATTTAATAAAGACTTGCAAAAGACAAGAATTAATTGATGCAATTAATTCAGTTAGCGAAGGCAATACTTTCTATTGTAAAGAAACCACCAATCGGTTACGTGAACTGATAGCCAATGGCAGGTATCATCCACATCAAAAAAATGTATCCATTCAATTATCTGAAAAAGAGAAGTTGATTCTGCAATTAATTTGTTCAGAATATACCAGTAAAGAAATGGCAGATCATTTAAACATGAGTTTAAGAACTATAGAAGCTTATCGCCAATCTTTACAAGAAAAAACCGGCTCGAAAAATTCGGCCGGCTTGATCCTTTATGCTATTCGCTCTGGTATTGTTGCTTTAAAAGCATCTTGATTACCATTTGCCATCTCCGTCTAATATATTACCTAATCCTCCTAGTATACTTCCTTCCTCTTTTCGGGCTCCTACACCATATTGTAGTATTCTGCCTGCTAAGCGGCTGATTGGTAAAGTCTGAATCCAAACAGAACCAGGTCCAGTAAGGGTGGCAAAAAATAATCCTTCCCCTCCAAATAAGGTGTTTTTAATCCCCCCTACAAATTGAATATCATAGTTTACACCAGAGGTAAAACCTACGATGCAACCTGTATCAATTTTTAGTGTTTCGCCAGGATGTAAATCTCTCTTGAATACGTGGCCACCTGCGTGTAAAAAACTCATGCCATCGCCTTCTAATTTTTGCATGATGAATCCTTCCCCTCCAAACAATCCTGTACCAAGTTTTCTTTGAAATTCAATTCCTACATTCACTCCTTTTGCTGCACATAGAAAACTATCTTTTTGACAAATAATTCTGTTGTTATATGCAGATAAATCAAGTGGTATGATTTTTCCTGGATAGGGTGAAGCAAAACTTACTCTTCGTTTACCTTGATTCACATTGGTAAAGGCAGTCATGAATAAACTTTCACCAGTCAACATTCTTTTTCCTGCACTCAAGAGCTTTCCAAATATGCTGTTGTTTTGTTGTGACCCATCACCAAACATGGTTTCCATCATCACTCCATCATCCATCATCATGAATGCGCCTGGCTCGGCAATGGCTGTTTCATTGTAGTCTAATTCTACTTCTACATATTGCATTTCTTCTCCAAAAATGCGGTAGTCTATTTCGTGATTTCGCATATTCTAATTTTTTACTAAAATAAGTTTTTGTTCTCCCATCCAAACTTTCTTTCCTTGAATTTTCCTTACACCAAACATAATTCCTACAAAAATAAAGAAGAGTGGTCCGGTAAATCCAAATAATGCTACGTATTTAGTTCCGTAAAATCTTTCCATTGGTCTTCTTAATCTTTCAGAAATTAAGTACATACTTGGTACCATTATTAAAGTCAAGAAGAAAGAGAATATTAAACCATAAATAATGGTCCAAGCTAAAGGTCCCCAGAATACTACTGAGTCGCCACCAATAAAAATCTTAGGGTCTAAATGCGTGAACATAGACACGAAATCAATATTGAATCCTACTGCCAATGGCAACATACCCATGATGGTAGCTAATGCTGTTAACAATACCGGAATAATCCTGATTTTTCCTGCTTCAATTGCTGCTTCTCTGGTTTTGTAACCACGTCCTCTTAACTCATCAGTAAATTCGATGAGTAGAATACCATTCTTAATTACAATACCCGCTAATCCAATGATACCAACCCCTACCATGATAGTAGCCATACTCTTTCCTGTTAATGCATATCCTAAGAATACGCCAATGATAGAGAAGAATATTTCGGTCAATACAATAAACGGTTTACTCAAACTATTGAATTGCAATACCAATATTAAAAAGATGATTAGTAGTGCGCTTATTAAAGCAGTTCCTAAGAATGCACTGGTTTCAGCTTGTTGCTCTCCTTCACCTGTTTGCTTTATAGTGATATCTGCTGGGATAGGTGTTTTAGCTTTAAATTCTTCAATCTTTTTAGCCAATGCCTTATTAATTTCTGGAGTTAATGAAGGGTCTGTTACAGCTGATTGAATTTGAATGGTTCTTTTTAAATTCTTCCTTTTAACTCCACCTGCTGTATTGGTGTATTCCAATGTAGCCACACTGTTCAATGGAATTTGTTTGATTGCTCCAGAGGTGAAATCTCTGAATACAATACGCATATTCATTAACTCATTGATATCGTTTCTAGACTGTGCATTTAAACGTAATTGTATTTTATATTCATCTTCGTCGTCTTTTAGTTTGCTCACTTCCTTACCAAATACAGCCGTTCTTAATTCCATTCCAATTTGCGCTGTACTTACTCCTTCTGCTAAAGCACGTTGTCTATCTATATTAACAGTTATTTCAGGATTATTCAAGTCAACATCCATTTCTAAGTTTTGCATTCCTGCAATTCTATTGGTGTCTAAGTGGTTTTGTAACTGAATAGCTGTTTTAGCTAGTGCATCAAAATTGTCACCAGAAACTTCAATATTTACAGGAGGTTCAGTTGGAGGACCTGCATCTTCTTGTCTTACTTCTATAGAACCACCTGGAATCCCTTTCATTTGTTGTCTGATTTCTTCTTGAATGGGGGCTGAGCTTTTGCCATGTCTTTGTTCAAATTCAACAAAAGAAATTTGTATTCTTCCTAAATGCGTTTGTGTACTTCTATTGTTGTCTCTAGGATTGTTGGCTCCTACTGCAACGTTTGAAATAACACTCTCTACAATACTGCCTTCTTTACCAGGTTGTTCATTCCCTAGTATTTTATATACCCTTCCTTCTAATATTCTCAATACTGAATCTGTTGTTTGTGATTTAGTACCGATAGGCATTTTTAAATACACATAAACAAATTTTGGATCACCGCTTGGAAAGAATGGTTTTGGATTATCTCTAAGAATCAATAGGATTAAAGAGATAGGAAATAATACAAATAATCCTATTAATAAATACACGGGTCTTTTTCTAACCAATATGTATTTCAATAAAGATTCATAACGGTTCATTAAACCTGGTAAAGCTCTTTCTTGGAAAAAGTGAATGATATTTCTAAGCACATATCTTTCCAATACAATCAAGCCCATCATAAAGATTAAGAAATTGCCAAACCCATGCCAGCCTGCTATATTAAATAAAACACCTAATATAGCTGAACCCCAGAACCACCATTTTTTGAATATGGCGTTTTTAGGAGATTCAAATTCACGTCCTTCAGGCTTCATAAAGCTTACCGCAAATACTGGGTTGATAAAAAAAGCAACCACCAATGATGCTGCCAATGTTAAGATAAGCATGATGGGTAAGTATATCATGAACTTTCCAATAATGCCCTTCCAAAGTAATAGCGGGAAGAAAGGAGCTAGGGTGGTTGCTGTTCCTGCTAACACCGGAATAAATACTTCTCCTGCTGCTTCTTTTGCTGATCGTACAATTTTTACTTTACCATTATTATATATTCTATGGGTGTTTTCAATTACCACAATTGCGTCGTCTACAATAATTCCCAATCCAAACAATAATGCAAAGAGTACAATGAAGTTGAGTGTGATTGCGCCACCTGCTATTAATTCACCCAATGGTAAAAACATAAAGGAAACGAAAACAGAAAGTGGTACACTTAATGCCACAAAGAAGGCATTGGTTACACCCATAAAGAACATCAGAATCAATAATACCAAGATGAATCCAATGATAATGGTATTAACCAATTCATTAAAAGATGTTTTGGTTCCTTTACTTTGGTCACCTGTAATAACTACTTTAAGGTTTTTGGGCAACTCTTCACTCTGCTGCATTTCTGCAACAATTTTATTAATACCATCTGCTGTATTAATTAAATTTTCTCCAGCTCTTTTTACAATATTAACGGTGATAACGTTTTCGCCATCTAATCGGGCATAGCTCTCGGTTTCTTTTACAGTATCAATAATTTGTGCAACATCTTGTAAGTAAATTGGAGCTCCATTCACATTCTTGATTTGAATATGCTGCATGTCATAGGCGCTGGTAAACTGGCCTTTAATTTTAATATTGCGCTTCATGGTTCCTACTTCTACCAATCCACCACTAATATCTTTGTTCTCTAAATTAACTGCACTTTCAATATCCCTAAATGTAAGTTTAGCAGCTGCTAATTTTGCTGGATCAATGTTGATTTGAATTTCACGTTCTGGTGCACCTACTATTTCTGCGCGGTTTACTTCTTTTAATTCTTCAAATCGATCTTGTAATTTATCTGCATATTGTTTTAGCTTAATACCATCAAAATCGCCACTTATATTAACGAACATGATGGGCTGATCACTAATTGAAAACTCTTGCACATTAGGTAAAGAAGTTAAATCGGTAGGTAAGTCTGTTTGTGCCTTATCTACTGCATCTTTTACTTTTATTTTAGCAATTTCTGGTTTTATATCTGTATCAAATTCAACCACAATCAAGCTATAATCTTGTTGGGAAGTAGATTGAATTTTGTTCACTTTAGCGCCACTGATGCCCTTCAATTGTTTTTCAATTGGTCGGGTTACTAAGTTTTCAATGTCTTTCGGTGAATTACCAAAATATACGGTAGTAATAGATATGGTAGGGACTACAATATCTGGAAATTGTTCTTTAGGAAGAGTTGTGAACTTATTTAATCCATATAATGAAATTAAAATCGTTATCACGTAAACTGCCGTTCTATTATCTATAGCCCAACTAGTGGGTTTAAACTCTTTGAATTTTTTGGCTATGCCTTCAATGAAATTCATGCTTAATTATTTTTATTGTGCTAAAACCTTTACAGTTTGTCCATCATAAATATTCTGATATCCTTCGGTGATCAGTAAGTCTTTCTCGTTAAGACCAGTTTTTACTTCTATTAACTTACCATATAGTTCACCTACCGTAATCATTTTCTTGCGAGCAACTAATTTTTTACCCTCCTGAACGGCTACATATACATACTTACCCTTTTCTTCTGTTTGAACCGTATTTACATTAATTGAAATAGCATTGGGTACTTCGTAATCTTGAAATTTCACTTGAGCCAATTGATTGGGTCTAATATTGGCATCATAAGGAATCTTTATTTCTACGTCGAAGCTTCTAGTATTGGCATCAATAGATCTGCTAGCTGTTGTTACAGTTGCTTTAAATTCTTTATTTAAGTCGGGTAAGCTAATGATTGCATTAGCTCCTGCTTTAATTCTATTGCTGTAGTTTTCTGGAACACGTGTTACCACTTTCATGTTCTGGGTATTCACGATTTTTATTTGAGGAGTAATTCCTGCAAGACCTACAAAAATTTCACCTACTCTAACATTTAGTTCGTCTACTATACCACTTACGTCTGCAAGAATATTAGTTGCTCGTAATTGCTCTTCTGTTACTTTTATTTGTTCCTCTGCAGCGGCTAATTGACGCTCTAAAGACTGTACATTGTTTTTAGCAGAAATTAATTGAACTTCAGTTCCAATTCCTTCTTTCCAAAGATTGTTCTGTCTGTTGTATAAATCTTTTGCAAAGCTTAATTGGCTTTTTACTGTTTCAATAGATTTTTGAGCAGCAATAACTGATTGTCTAATCACTGCATCGTCTAACTTGATTAGCTGTTGTCCTTTAGTTACAATATCTCCTCTTTTAACATAAATAGCTCTTACTTGACCTCCACCCATTCTTGGTGAAACGTAAGAAATATTATCTGAGGTAATATTTCCCTGTAAGTCTATGTAGTGAACAAAATTCTCTCTTGCTACTGGAGTGATATTAATCAATTTGGCATTGGCTCCAGCATTAGCTGTGTCTAATACATTGATTTCATTTTGTAAGACACCAATTTTTTCAGCTAGTGCATTCTGCTCTGTTTTTAATTTCTCTAAAGCGGCTTTTTTAGAGGCAAGGTCATTGTCTTGTTTGCTGTTGGTGCCACAACTGCTTAGTATCGCGATTGTAGTTAGAATATGTAATAAATAGATTGTCTTTCTCATTGTTTATGGTTTAATATTTTTATAATTTTCCTATTGCAGTTAAGTAATCAACTCTTGCTATAATGGCATCATATAATGCACTGATATAATTGGTTTGAGCAGCTTTTAAGTCTACGTCTGAAGCATTTATTTCAGTATTTGATCCGGTACCTGCCTCGTATTTTTTCTTAGTTTGCTGGTAAACTTTTTCTGCTAAAGCCATATTGTTTTTTTGAAAATCTAAGGTTGCAATAGCCGTTTTGTATTTTAATCTCGCTTGCTCTACTGATTGATCTATATTCAGTTTTAAGTTTTCTAACTGATTATTGGTTTGTTCCAATTCAATTTTTGCTTTTTTAATTCTTGCGTCTTTTGCAAAGCCGCTAAATATGGGTACGGCAATATTCACCCCTATTGAAGAAGAGGTAAACCAATCTCCTTTACCAAAAAAGTTGAATTGATTTCTTTGAGCCAACTTGCTATAGTTAGCTCCCAATGCTACTGTTGGTAGTTTGCTTAATTCATACCGCTTTACGTTAAATGCATTCAATTGCTTAGCAGAACTTAGGTATTGAAAATCTCTACGATCCTCATAACTGTAATCTCCTTTTGTAATATCCTCTTTAATTTGAGTATAGTCTAAAGTATCCGTTAAAACTAAAGTGTCTGTTACCGGCATTCCCATTAAGGTCTTTAAACCTATATATCCCATTGCAATGCCGTTAAGGGCTTTGATTTTTTCGGTGCTTAAGTTATTTAACTGTACAGCAATTTTATCAATATCAATTCTTTCTGCAAATCCATTTTTATACAATGCTTTTACATCATAGTCTAGTTTTTCTAGTCTTTTGATATTGGCATCTAATAACTCAATTTGGGTTTTACTAACTACTAATTGATAATAGACTTTATATAAATTGGTTTTGATATTTTCTTCGGTAACCCTTGCAGCCGCTTCTTGAAAATCGATGGATGCTTTTCTGGCTTGTAATCCAATAAATACTTGCCCATCAAATAGTAATTGTTGTAATGAAACACCTGCACTGGCATTCCATTTGGTTCCAAACTGCGCTGCAATAAATCCAAAGTCACTTGGCATTTTGATTGGGTTACCATTGCCATCTCTAACACCTTGGTCAATAAGTACTTGATAGGTAGCTGGTGAAATAAAGTTGGGTAAGGTTTGAACTGCAACGTTGGGTAAGTGCTGTGTTCCAATACTACCTGAAATAGTAGGTAACGCAGAAGCAGTAATTTCTTTATTGGTTTGCATTTGTGCTTGAATGGCCAATAATGCATTTTTTACTTGCACGTTGTTCTTTTTTGCATAAGCAACTGCTTGCTCTATATTGAATTCGTACCGATTGGCTTTTTGTGCCATTGCGGTTTGCATCGTAGCCATCATGCAAAGCAGTGCGATTAATTTAATTTTGGTGTGCATATTGTTTATTTTTCTCTTTGCTGTTTATATTTGGTTATTAGTTTTTGTCCTTTTGGTGTACATATGCCATATAAAAAATGTTCCATTAATTCCATCTCAACTTGAACAAGAGTGAACTTGCTTTGCATAAAAACTTCTGGGTTAAAACCTAGGAAAATACTTTCCACTCTGTAACGTGCTATTACTTCTACATTAATATCTTGTCTGTAGTAACCTTCTTTAATTCCCTTTATCAGGTTCTCTTTCATGATGTTCACAAAAAACTTATTCTTGTGTGCATTCATTTTTTTATATGCTTCTGGATGGTATTTCTGCATTTCAAAAATGATTGCAGGGTTCATGGTGGCGAGCATTTCTTGCAACATTTCGAATCCCCTAAAAACTTCTTGAACTGCATTGTCGCAACTGCAGGCAATACTGGTACATTCGTGCATGTCTTGCTCAATTTCTCTTTGAACAACTGCATCTACTAAATGATCCTTGTCTTTAAAGTATTGATAAATAGTCTTTTTGCTGGCGCCCAAGTTGGATGCGATATCGTCCATAGTAACACTCTTTAATCCGTATCGGAAAAAGAGTTCCTGGGCTTTTTCTACAATTCTTTGCTCCATATTATTAATTTCGGAGGGCAAAACTATGGAAACTATTTTCGTTACCAAAGTTTCCAACATTTATTTTTCATTAAATTATTGTTAAACGCTATATATCTTGGATAAGCGGTAAACCGACTCAACTGCATTAGTTGCTGTATCTTGCAGGCATTATGACCTTCAAGTCTTTGTTAAAACGCTTACTGCAATATTTTTTTCAGGGCTTAATAGTATTGGCACCCATTGGCATAACTATTTGGGTAGTAATCAGTTTATTCAATGTGGTTGACGATATATTGCCTAGCATTATTAGAAATGTAGCACCCGATTTAGCTCAAAGAGATGCAGATGGCAATATTATTAGAATGCCTGGTTTAGGGTTTCTAGTGGTGATTGCATTGGTTTTAGTGGTTGGATGGCTTTCGTCTTTATTTGCGATTAATCGATTAGTAGCACTGTTCGACACTGTTTTAGAAAAAACCCCCGGAATTAAATTCATTTATTCATCCGTAAAAGATTTTTTAGAGGCTTTTGCTGGTAATAAGAAAAAATTTAATCAACCTGTTTTAGTAAATGTAGATGGAGCAGATATTTGGAGAATTGGATTTATCACCCAACAAAGCAGCGAAGATTTTGGTTTGGAAAATCATGTAACGGTTTATGTACCACATTCTTATGCAATCTCTGGCATTACCTATTTTGTTCCTACTAATAAAGTAAAACCACTTCCCAATATTGGTGCTGCTGATGCAATGAAGTTTACTGTTTCTGGTGGAGTAACAGATGTACATGATTAGTTTTTATTAGCAGTTAACTTTGTATCATGACAATTGCAGTAAATGCTATTTTTTTTAACTCAGCCAATTTAGAAGGCTACGGTCATTATACGGTGTCCATCTTTAAACTGTTGGTTAATCAATATCCCCAGCATCAGTTTGTATTTATTTATGATCGGCCTCATGCTGCTGATTTAATTTCAGGACCCAATGTTCAATCGATTACAGTTGCTCCCGCTGCCAGACATATTCCTGCCTTTTTTTATTGGTACAATATTAGTGCGGCATTGGCTATAAAAAAATTGAAAGCCGATGTATGGGTTCAGCCATATGGTTTTTGTAGTATTAGTACTGGCATACCACAATTATTGGTGGTGCACGATTTAGCTTTCAAACATTTTCCTAAGCATATTAGTTGGACCCAGCGCTGGCATTACGCAGCAATGACTCCCCGCTTTTTAAAAAAAGCCAAACGAGTTGTAACTGTTTCTGAATTTTCAAAACTGGATATTATTCAATCTTACCCTAAACTAAAATTAAATCCAAGCGTGATTAGTGGGGCTGCCCGTAATGGATTTATGCCATTAAGTTGGGAAGAAAAAGAACAAGTAAAAGAAGCCTATACGGATGGTTATGAGTATTTTCTGTGTGTCGGCGGCATTAATCCCCGAAAGAATATGATGCATATTTTAAAAGCATTTTCTCTTTTTAAGAAATGGCATAAAAGTAATATGAAATTGGTTTTTGCAGGCAGACTTGCATGGCAATACCAAGATTTTGTAGAAAAACTCAAAACATATAAATACAGAAATGACGTTGTACTAACAGGTTATGTAGAAGAAAGTATTTTGCAAAAGCTTACTGGAGCTGCTTATGCAGCATTGTATGTAACCCATTTTGAGGGATTTGGGCTGCCGATAGTGGAAGCCATGCAATCGGGCGTGCCGGTTGTGGTTGGAAACAATTCGAGTATGCCAGAAGTGGGTGGAGACGCTGTTTTGTATGCAGATGCAGCTCAGCCAGAAACCATTGCGGAACAAATGCAACAGCTTTACCGCAATGAACAAATGAGGGAAAAATTGATTAAAAAAGGGATTGAAAGAGCTGCTCTTTTTAGTTGGGAAAAAGCGGCCCAGTTATTTTGGGAGGAAATACTCGCTACAAAAGCGGTTTCGTCTTAGTTTTGCGCCACTTTAAATGATGTATATGAAGCAATCTACTATTTCTGTAAATGTTACTTTAGATGAAAATAAAGTTCCTCAACATATTGACTGGTCTGCATCAGACAGCACAGCTGATGTAAAACAAGATGCCAAAGCAATGATGTTGGCCTTTTGGGATGGTGCCGATAAATCTGCTATGCGAATAGATCTTTGGACAAAAGATATGATGGTAGATGAAATGGCCGATTTTTATTACCAAACTATGATGGGTATGGCCGATACCTATTTAAGAGCAACTCAACAACAAGATTTGGTAGAAGGCATGAAAAACCACGCAAAGGAATTTTATAAGAAGTTTCGCGAATCTCAATTAAATCAAAATAAATAATACACCATGAGCTTAGAAGAAAAGGTAATGGGTGGCATGAAAGATGCCATGAAAGCCAAAGATGAAGCCTTGTTAAGAGGGTTAAGAGCCATCAAGGCCGAAATAATTAAGGCTAAAACTGAACCAGGAGCCAATGGTCAAATTACCGAAGAACAAGAGCAAAAGTTGTTGCAAAAGTTGGTGAAACAACGAAAAGATTCTTTAGAAATATATCAGCAACAAAACAGGGCCGATTTAGCGCAAAAGGAAACGGAAGAAATTGCGGTAATTGAACAATTCTTACCTAAGCAATTAACTCAAGAAGAGTTGGATGCCGCTGTAGCTTCAATTATAGCAGAAACTGGTGCAACTTCCGCAGCAGATATGGGAAAAGTGATGGGTGCTGCATCTAAACAATTAGCTGGTAAAGCAGACGGCAAGGCAATTGCAGCTGCAGTTAAAGCGTTATTAAGCAAATAACCTTTATGTTTTTAGATATAATGGTGCTGGCATTGCTGGTTCTTGCTTTAATAAAGGGTTTAAAACAAGGATTGGTTGTGGCAGCACTTTCATTTGCAGCTGTTTTTATAGGACTAGCTGCTGCATTAAAGTTGAGTACATGGGTAGCTGAATGGTTGGGTAACACAGTAAACATTGCAGCAAGCTGGCTACCATTCTTGGCATTTATAGTAATTATGTTGGCCGTTTTTATTGCGGTAAGAATTTTAGGTGCAGTATTAGAACAAGCCTTGGAGTTGTCTTTATTAGGATGGGCCAATAAATTAGGTGGATTTGTTTTATATGCCCTTTTGTACATCACTGTTTTTAGTGTGATAATTTTTTATGCAGAAAAAATGCAGCTGCTTAAACCCGAAGCCGTTGCTGCTTCTAATAGCTATCCCTATATTCACTTTTGGGGACCTTATTCGGTGGAAGCATTAGGTAAAATCATTCCTTTTTTCAAAGATATGTTCACCGATTTGACCATTTTTTTTGGTTCAATTAATAAAAATATCACTTAAAAATCTCTAGTATTTTAACTACTTTAGCAAGAATTGCTAGGCCAAAAGAAAAACAACCCAATGAACTACGAGCTAAAAGAAGTTGATAAGTTTAAATTTATTGAAGAAGGGGAAGGAGAAACACTCTTGCTTTTGCATGGTTTATTTGGTGCAATGAGCAATTTTGCGGATCTCATTGAGCATTTTCGTAAAAGCCACAAAGTAGTGGTACCCATTTTGCCTCTATTTGATTTAGATATCTTTCATACCAGTGTAGGTGGTTTGCAAAAATTTGTAAATAAGTTTATTGAAACCAGAGGTTATTCCAATATCCATTTATTAGGCAATTCATTGGGCGGACATGTTGCATTGGTGCATGTTTTAAAACACCCTGAACATATAAAGACCCTCACATTAACTGGCAGCAGTGGGTTGTTCGAAAATGGAATGGGAGACAGTTATCCTAAACGTGGAGACTACGAGTATATTAAAAAGAAAACACAGCTTACTTTTTATGATCCAGCAATGGCTACTAAAGAACTGGTAGACGAAGTGTTTGAAATAACCAATAGCCGAGTTAAAGTGATTAAAATCATTGCTTTAGCAAAAAGCGCTATAAGAAACAACTTAGGTGAAGAATTGAATCAAATTAAGCAACCTACTTGTTTAATTTGGGGAAATAACGATACCATTACCCCTCCATTTGTTGGAAAAGAGTTCAATAAATTGATTCCCAATAGCGAACTACATTTTGTAGACAAGTGCGGACACGCTCCCATGATGGAAGTTCCAGTTGAGTTTAACAGTATATTAAGTGCATTTTTAGATAAACACAAGGGTTAAACTAACGCTGGTGCGTAATTCATTTTGTACATTTGTAATTGAATGATCGTATCTCAATTATTAAATACCAGTTTCCCCTCACTGAATATTTCGGATAAGCCATCATTTGCTTTGCAGTTAATGGATGATTATGATGTGTTGCATTTGCCCGTATTAAGTGAAGAAAAATATGTTGGCTTAGTATCTAAAGAAGATTTATTAGATGCAATAGATGCAGACATGCATTTATCTGACCCCGAAATATTGAAGCAGTATTTGATTCATCAAGAAGAACATTTTTTAGGAGCGTTAAAACTAATTGCTTCATTTGAACTCTCTCTACTGCCAGTAGTTAGTGCTCAAATGGAATTACAAGGAGTATTGCTTACCAAGGAATTCTTAAAAGGGATGTCTACTTTTTTAGGCAATGAAGACAAGGGCGCTATCATTGTTTTAGAAACCGATAAGCGCAATTTTTCATTTGGTGAATTAAGTAGATTGGTTGAAACCAATGATGCCTATATTACTCAGCTGAATACTTATACTGAAGCCGCTACTGGCTTGGTTGTTATAACTATAAAGATTAATAGAATAGAAGTGTCTGATATTGTTGCAACATTTCAACGATACGATTATGCTGTAAGACATTTTTATGGAGAAGAAGAATATGCCAATGAGCTGAAAGAAAATTATCAGCACTTGCTTTCTTATCTCAACATGTAGTCAATTAAAATTTCCCCCATGAAAGTTGCCATTTATAGTCGTGGTTTAGATATAGAGCAAGAAAATCCATTATTAATTTTATTAGAAGAATTGAATAGGCACGATACCGAAATATTGTTGTTCAATACTTTGTTTGAGCAATTTAATATTCCACAAGAATTGTGCAACAAGATTCAGCAGTTTTCTGGTTATGAAGACTTAGGCGAATCGGTTGATTGTGTAATCAGTTTAGGTGGAGATGGCACTATGCTAGATACCATTACACTAATTAGAGAAAAAAATATTCCCGTATTGGGTATTAATTTTGGAAGGTTAGGATTCTTAGCGAGCATCAGTAGAGAGGAGCTCGCTACTGCTGTAGATGCTTTGGTGAATCATACTTTTATCATAGACAAGCGAACCCTGATCCACCTAGATTCCAATACCCCTTTATTTGCAGACGCTCCTTTTGCTTTAAATGAATTTACCATTCATAAGAAAGACACTTCTCCCATGATTAAAATTCATACTTATATGAATGGGGAGTTTTTAAATACTTATTGGGCCGATGGATTAATAGTTTCAACGCCAACGGGTTCTACTGGATATAACTTAAGCTGTAATGGTCCTATTTTATTTCCAGATTCTTCTAGTTTAGTGATTACACCAATTTGTCCGCATAATTTGAATGTTCGTTCTATAGTTATTCCAGATAATAATATTATTTCTTTTGAAGTGGAAGGCAGAGCCGATGAATTTATTGTTGCAATGGATGCAAGAAGAGAATTGGTTCCTAAATCGGTTCAGTTGGCAGTAAGAAAAGAGGCTTTTAACATTAGTTTAATAAGATTAAACGAAAATACTTTTCTTTCTACGCTGCGAACCAAGCTTACTTGGGGTCTTGATAAAAGAAATTAACAATTTAGATAATGATTTTTGTTGCTATTTTACAATAGCATCCATTGAACCCAATATTTATGTTGAAAAAGCTTTTAGTTGCAACAGCCTTATTTGTAGCCGGCACTTCGGCTAAAGCCCAGTTGATGGAAAGCTTTCAGCATTCTGGAGAAATTGGTATTGGGGTTGGGATGGGGCATTATTTTGGAGATTTAAATCCTGAAATAAGGTTCAATAGGCCCAAAACCGCTTTTGGTATTTTTTATAGAAAGCAAATCAACAACTATATCAGTGTTCGTTTATCTGGAGAATATGCTTTATTAGGATATTCGGACAGGTACAGCAACAATGATGTTCAAAGAGCTAGAAACCTAAGCTTCAACAGTAATGTTTGGGAAGCGGGTATTTCTGGAGATTTTAATTTTTTCCGATTTCAACCAGGCTTTGAAGCTTTTAGTTTTACCCCCTATATAGGCCTTGGAATTGGTGCTTTTTCCTATGATCCCTATGCTTATTTGGGGGGCCAGAAATATTTTTTACGATTATTAGGTACAGAAGGGCAGGGATCTTCGCTTTATTTAGACAGACCAGTGTATAATCCAATTGCCATCAGTATTCCTTTCACTTTTGGCGCCAAATATGCCCTAAATGCAAGAACCAATGTTTTTGCAGAGCTCATTTATCGATTTACCAATACTGATTTTTTAGATGATGTAAGCGGCCAAACCTATGCCCCTGACGCATTTTCACCATTGCCAGACGGCTCTCCTAGCCCTGCTTTTTTATTACAAGATAGAAGTTACGAAACAGGCGCTTCTATTGGCGTTAAAGGTCGCCAAAGGGGAAATAGCCTTAAAGCAGATGCTTTTGCAACCATTAAAGTGGGTATTTCTTTCAATCTTCAGAGCTACCGCTGCCCTACTTATTAGTGAATAAGCTAGTTTTAAGGTATTTAAATCGGCAGAAACCATTGATTTTGTTAATTTTGCACACTAAATTAAACCCATGGTTAAAAAGGAAGACCTTTTGCCACTAATTAACAAGGATCGTTTGCCCAAGCATATTGCCATAATTATGGATGGGAATGGTCGTTGGGCAGAGGAAAAGGGACAAGATAGACTGTATGGTCATTTTCATGGGGTGGAGAGCGTTAGAGATATTGTAGAAGGTGCGGCTGAGTTGGGTATTGGCTACCTTACCCTATATGCGTTTAGTACGGAGAACTGGGACAGGCCTCAACCAGAAGTGGATGGCTTAATGGCTTTATTGGTAGACACTATACGCAAAGAAGTACCCATCCTCAATAAGAATAATATTAGGTTACACGTTATAGGAAATACCGAGTTATTGCCTGAATTTGCGAGGAATGAATTGCAAGAAGCTTTGCAAATGACTGAACAGAATACAGGGCTCAACTTAGTGATGGCATTGAGTTACAGCAGTAGGTGGGAGTTGGTAAACGCGGTAAAAAATATTGGTTTAGATGTAGAAAAGGGTTTAATTCGTGCTGAAGACATTAATGCCGATACCCTTCAGCATTATTTGGCAACCAGTAACTTGCCTGATCCAGAATTAATGATCAGAACCAGTGGGGAATATAGAATTAGTAACTTTCTTTTGTATCAGTTGGCTTATGCGGAATTGTATTTTACCAATACCCGTTGGCCAGATTTTAGGAAAGAAAATTTATATGAGGCAATCATCGACTTTCAATCTAGAGAACGGCGTTTTGGCAAAACCGGTCACCAGATTCAGTCAGAGACTCAAATAGCTTAGTTTATTTAACAAACAGTTTTCATTATTCGGGGTAATTTGCCCAGCTTAAAGAACCAAATTAATTGCTGCGTGTGCGGATTTAACCAAAGCCGCCAACAGAACAAACAGAAACGGGATGCAGAAAGTGTTTAAATTATCATTGTTCGCTTTAGTTGTTTTATTATTTACTAAACCTGCTTTTGCACAAGAAACCTCCGATACAACCATCCGCTCTATTGACGCAGATTTGATCAATCTTTTTAATCAAAAGACGCCTAAGAAATACAAGATTGCATCGGTAAAAGTAACTGGCAATCGTTTTTTTGATGAGAACTTGTTGATCTCAATAGCTAATTTGAATATTGGGGATGAAGTCACAATTCCTGGAGGAGACAATTTTTCTAAAGCCATCACCAAATTATGGAGCCAGAATTATTTTAGTGATGTAGAAATTTATATTACCAGAGTAGAAGGAAAAGAAATTGACATTGAAGTATCGGTTACTGAAAGGCCTCGTTTATCTAATTTTTACTTTAAGGGAATTCCAAAAGGACAGTCTGACGAAATCAGAGGAAAAACAGGATTGGTTCCCAATCGTGTGGTAACTGAAAATATGAAGATCACTGCAACGGAAGTAATCAAAAAATTCTTTGCAGAAAAAGGATACAGAGATACCAAGGTAAAAATTGCAGAAAGAAAAGACACCACTTTTGAAAATACTTTAGCACTAGACTTTTTTATTGATAAAGGACCTAAAGTAAAAATCAACAATATCAATTTGGGCAATGTAAGTATTGACGAAGCCAAATTGAAAAAGCAATTTAAAGGTTCTAAAGAAAGATCTAGGTTCACTTTGTACCCAGTAATGGACAGCGGAAGAATTGTTATTCCAAAACATTACACTTTTGAAGAGTATATGAAAGAAAAAGGCTACCTCACTTTTAGTAAAACCAAAAGAGTGATGGATCCTTATGTGAGAATCAAGTTCAGTTCTGCAAAGTTTGATGAGAAAAAATACACCGAAGACAAAGAATCTATACTTGAGTATTACAATACCTTGGGATATAGAGATGCCGTCATAGACAATGACACTGTGTACAGTGTAGGAAATGGTAATTTAAATATTGACCTCAAAATGAACGAGGGTCGTAAATATTATTTTGGTAATATTTCTTGGAGAGGAAACACCAAATATTCAGATTCCATTTTAACTACTATTCTTGGAATTCGTAAAGGAGATATTTATAACCTAGATGTGTTGAATAAAAAACTAGGAAAATCTTCTTCACCAGATGGTGCTGATATTAGTGGATTGTACCAAGATGATGGTTATTTGTTTTTTAGAACAGAGCCTATTGAAACTGCTGTATACAACGACACAATCGATTTTGAAATTAGAATTATTGAAGGTCCTCAAGCAACCATCAAGAATGTTCGTATTGCCGGAAATGATCGTACTAAAGAATATGTAATTAGAAGAGAAATTAGAACCATTCCAGGCGAAAAATTCAGCCGTCAATTATTGATTCGTTCTGTTCGTGAATTGGCGCAATTGAATTATTTTAACCAAGAAAAAATTACTCCGAACCCAGTACCTAATCAGGAAGATGGAACGGTTGATATTAACTATAGTGTTGAAGAAAAATCAAGTGACCAATTAGAATTGAGTGCTGGTTGGGGAGGATTGATTGGACTAACTGGTACACTGGGTGTTTCCTTTAACAATTTCTCTGCAAAGAATTTATTCAAGAAATCAGCTTGGGATCCATTGCCAATGGGTGATGGTCAAAAATTAAGTTTACGTGTACAAAGTAATGGTAGAGCGTTCCGTTCTTACAATTTCTCTTTCACCGAACCATGGTTAGGTGGTAAGAAAAGAAACGCATTAACGGTAAGTATTTTCAATACTAAGTTTGGTCAAACTTTTGATCCTTTAACTGGCCGATACGATCCAAATATTGCCAACGACCGTTATATTTCTACTACTGGTGCAACAGCAAGTATTGCTAAACAATTAAAATGGCCCGACGACTATTTCTCTTTGTCGATGGGATTAAACTATACCCGTTATAAGTTGAGCAATTATGCCATCGACCCAACCAATTTACCTGGTTTTGAAAATGGTATCGTAAACAACTTGAACTTTAGAATTGCGTTACAGCGTTCGTCTATAGATCAACCCATGTTCCCTAAAACGGGTTCTAATTTCATGGCCAGCTTACAAATTACCCCACCTTATTCATTAATCAACAGCAGTATCAATCCTGCTGGTAATCCATACAAATGGATTGAATACCATAAGTGGCGTTTTAATGGAGAGTGGTTTGTACCGTTGGGTAAGCCACATGGAGAAGACCGCAATAAGCAGTTTGTAATGCGTTTTGCTGCTAAGTTTGGATTTGTAGGTAAGTTTAATGAAAACCTACAAGTATCTCCTTTCGAGCGTTTCCAAGTGGGTGATGCGGGTTTAACCAACCAGTTCGCTTTATTAGGGTTCGATATTGTGGCCCATAGAGGTTACCCCGTTTACGACAACTCTAATCCACGCGTAAACCCAGATCAGCAAAGAGCTAGTCAGTACTTTACCATCTTTAATAAGTATACCATGGAAATGAGGTATCCGCTGAGCTTAAACCCCAGCAGTACCATTTTTGGATTGGCCTTTTTTGAAGCTGCCAACGGATGGTATTCATTTAAAGATTATAATCCTTTCCAGCTAAGACGCTCTGTGGGTGTAGGTATGCGTTTCTTCTTACCTATGTTTGGTTTGCTTGGATTTGATTATGGCATAGGATTGGATAGGTTTAATGGAACCAATCAATTAAGGGATGCAGCTCGCTTTACCTTTATGCTTGGATTTGAACCTGAATAACCATAAAAAATTAGGTATGAAAAAAATTCTAGTAGCATTCGCCACATTATTATTACTTACAACTGCTGTTGAAGCACAACAGCGTTATGCCATTATTGATACCAAGTATATCCTGAGTAAAATTCCGGAATACAGAGATGCCGATAAAAAACTACAATTAGTAGGAGAGCAATGGCAAAAAGAGATTGATGATAAGCAGGCAGTTTTAGATAAAATGTACAAGAATTATGAGGCAGAGCAGATTATGCTTACCGATGATTTAAAGAAAAAGCGCGAAGACGAATTGTTTGTGAAGGAAAAAGAGATTCGCGATTTGCAAAAAAAGCGCTTTGGTTACGAGGGTGATTTGTTTAAAGAGCGCCAAAAATTAGTTAAACCTATACAAGATAAAGTGTACAATGCTATTCAAAAAATAGCCGTAGCAAGGGTTTATGATTTTATCTTAGATAAAAGTGAAGGAATTACCGTTATATTTGCCGACCCAAAACTGGATAAATCGGATGAGGTTTTAAGGGAATTGGGCATTAAAAATTAGTCAATCAAAAACAAACAATAAATTTCATTACAATGAAAAAATTTCTCTTCGTGTGTGTGGCTTTTGCAGCGGTTACACTTTTTTCTAACAGCGCAAGTGCACAGGTTAAAATAGGATACTTTGATGAGCAAGCGGCTCTTTCATTATTTCCTGGTATTGCTAAGATTGATACCTTGTTGAATAGTTACAGATTAGATTCTTTGCAAGAAGAATACAAATACAATGTATCTGACTTTCAGCGCAGAGACAGCATCTTCAAAAAAGATTCTGCTACTATGCCTGCTAAAGCAAGAGAATTAGCTACTAGAGAATTATTACAATTGCGTTACAAGTTAGTAAACTGGCAAGAGTATTCTCAGCAAATGGAGCAAGCTAAATATGAAGAGCTAGTAGGGCCATACAGACAAAGATTATATACTGCTGTGCAAGAAGTTATTGCAGAGCAGAAATATACTATTGTATTAAAAGCAGAAGTAATTTCTCCTTATGGAACTCCTAATTTGTTGGATAATATTACTATCCGTGCTGCCCAAAAATTAAAGTTGGCTTTACCTAAAGAAATTGAAGATGCTTGGAAAGCTGCATCAGGTAGCAGTTCTGCTCCAGCTAAGCCTAAGCCTGCAGGGAAAGGATAATTTTAGTCAAAACTATATATACAGCCTCTCTGATTTATTTCGGAGAGGCTTTTTGTTTTTATCTTTAGTTTATGCATCAACAATCTCCCATTGGCGTTTTTGATAGTGGATATGGAGGGTTAACCATTTTGAAAGAATTGGTAAAGCAACTACCTCAATACGATTATTTGTATTTGGGGGATAATGCCCGTGCGCCTTATGGAACCCGATCATTTGAAACGGTTTACCAATACACTTTAGAAGCAGTACAATGGTTTTTTAACCAAGGTTGTGAGTTGGTGGTGTTGGCTTGCAATACGGCTTCAGCCAAAGCCTTGCGTACCATACAACAAAAGGATTTAGCCCAGTTTGGGCCCAGTAAAAGAGTATTAGGGGTGATTAGACCCACCGCGGAAGTGATTGGTCGTTTTTCAGAATCAGGGCAGTTGGGTGTGTTAGCCACTAAGGGGACAGTAATCAGTGAGAGTTATCTGTTAGAGATTGCCCATTTCTTTCCAGATATGACCGTGTTTCAACAAGCATGCCCTATGTGGGTACCATTGATTGAAAATGGCGAACACGAAGGAGCGGGTGCAGACTATTTTGTGAAAGATAGTTTAGATCAATTAATGAGCCAGTCGCCAGCCATTGACACGGTTTTATTGGCTTGCACGCATTATCCATTATTGATTCCTAAAATAGAGGCCCAGCTTCCTAAGCATATTCAAGTGGTTTCCCAGGGTGAAATAGTTGCTCAAAGTTTGGCCAATTACCTAGAAAGGCATCCTGCTATGGCCGATCATTGCTCTAAAAATGGGCATATAAGGTTCTGTACCACCGATTCAACTACCGATTTTGATGAAAAAGGAGCTATTTTCTTCGGAAAATCCCTTAAATCGGAGCATATTCTGTTGGGTCATTAACCTTTTTTACTTAATTTTGCCGTCCTTTCACAAGCGGCGGTATGGTGACTGCAGCAATGAAATGAAACCATATTTTAGGGTTAGTAAAAAAAGACATCAATGAAACGTACATTCCAACCACACAAGCGTCGTCGTAAAACCGTACACGGTTTCCGTAAACGTATGGAGTCTGCTAATGGCCGTAAAGTACTGGCAAGCCGCAGAGCGAAAGGTCGCAAGAAACTTAGTGTTTCTAGCGAAAAAGGATTAAAGTAATCCCCCACACCCTTTAGGGTACAGCATTCTGTTGAATGTTGTAGGGCATGATCATATTAAGCTCCGTCTTTGTGACGGAGCTTTTTTAGTTTTGTAATCAAATGACAAAAAATAACACTTATTCAAAGCAAGAAAAACTCAAGAGCAGAAAAGCACTGGAGCAATTATTTGCCAAGGGTAAATCATTTAGTGTCTTTCCAATTAAAGTGTTTTACACTATTTCTGATGGGGCATTGGTTCAAGCTGGGGTTGGTGTTAGTTCTCGGATTTTTAAAAAAGCACACGACAGAAATAAAGTAAAGCGTTTGTTGCGCGAAGTATATCGAACACAAAAGCAACCGCTTTATACAAGTGTTGCATCAAATCAACAACAACTCAATGTGTTCTTTTTATACATCGGAAAAGAGCTTCCAGTGTTTGCTGATTTACAAATAGCAATGGAAAAGACTTTGGAAAAATTGATTCGAAAAATTAGTGAACCCACTCCCAATGTGCAGCAGCTGTAATCAACCCGCCATAAAAAACGATCAAACACTAAAAGCGTTTTCTATCACGCGGATGCTTGGGTATTTATTGATTCCTTTTATTAAAATTTACCAATACATTATTTCACCGGTGATGGGACCTAAGTGCAGATTTGTTCCCACCTGTTCTCAATATGGAGAACAAGCATTGAAAAAATACGGCTTGTTTAAAGGAGGATGGTTGTTGATTAAAAGACTCAGCAAATGCAGACCTGGCGGAGGTTCTGGCTGGGATCCATTACCTTAATCCTATTCAGGTGCAACAGTGAGCGCTTGCAGCTTGGTAATCATTTCTCTGATTTCCTTGATGCTATAGAAGCGATAAATTTCAGGATCTTTTCCATCTATTTTTTCTGCAGAACGCATTTGATGATAAGGCCCCACAACTTGTGCTTGTGCATTCGCTGTAATAAAAGTTGCTTGGTTAGGAAGGATGAAAAAATTTCTATTGGCTGCAGAAACATTTTTTCCTTGACTTAATTGTTGTAGTGAATCTATTTTTTGAATTAAGCTTTCTTGTGTAATTACTTTCTGTGCCTGACCTGCGCTTGAATATTGTTGATAGCTACCAATAATGGTATCATTCTTTACATTAATAATATACAATCCATTTTCTTTTAATTGAACAGTAGCTTCTCCCGCTGGAGTATTTAATTTAAAACTGATATCTGCTTTATTAACCGCCACTAATTTTTCTTCATGACCCGCACCATCTTTTGCTTGTATGGTACCTGCATTTAAATCAACGGTTGCTTCTCCTTTGCTCATAACGATAATGGTTTTATCATTTCCAGCACAGGCAATTAATAAACTGCTAACTAAAATAAATGCAAGTAGGTTTTTCATATAAGCTTATTTAAAAAAAATCACGCTGCAGAATGCTACAGCGTGATGTGAAAATACATGATTTTTATTTATTTAGCTGCTGCAAAACGCTCAGCTACTTTGCTCCAATTTACTACGTTCCAGAATGCTGCTAAATAATCAGCTCTACGATTCTGGTATTTTAAATAGTAAGCATGTTCCCAAACATCGGCTCCTAAAATAGGTGTGCCTTTTACTTCAGCTACATCCATCAAAGGATTATCTTGGTTAGGCGTAGAGCTTACATCTAATTTGCCTTCTTTCACAATTAACCAAGCCCAACCGCTACCAAAGCGAGTCATACCTGCTGCTGCAAATTTTTCTTTGAATGCATCAAATGATCCGAAAGCAGCGTCAATAGCTTCTGCCAAAGCGCCTGTTGGGTTGCCACCTGCATTCGCAGCTAAGCTCTCCCAAAAAAAAGTATGGTTCCAATGACCACCGCCATTGTTACGTACAGCAGGGCTAATGCTACCAGCTGATTTTACCAATTCTTCAATAGACTTGCCTTCGTTGGGAGTACCAGCAATGGCTTTGTTTAGATTGTCTACATAAGCCTGGTGGTGCTTACCATGGTGAATTTGCATGGTAGTAGTGTCAATATGCGGCTCAAGCGCATCGTGCGCATAGGGTAAAGGTGCTAGTGTAAATGACATATTTATCTGTTTAAATGGTATAATAATTGATTACAAATTTAAGCTGCATTGGTTTAACTAGGTGTTAAAGCGGGGATTTGTTTCGGAATTCGACATTGATAGTTGATGTGCTTAGTAAAATACTTCGTTCGCGGCCGATTATTGCGTGTATTTAACTCATAAGCCTCCTATTTGTATACAATAATCGAATGCTCACTTTCGTATTTTACTAAGCACATCCAAATAACTCAATTTCATACCAGTACAATAATCGAATGCTCATTTACGTGATTGTTTGAGTACAAAATTTGTATTATTCGTCTGTTTTAGTTTCCTTAATGCTCTTGTAAAGTTAAACTGGCTTCTATGTACTTTTTTCTTAGTATGCTATCTTTTGATTTGGGATAGGCGCCTATAATGCAAATGGATATATTCTCAAATCCCATGATGGTAGTAATAGTGATAAAATTTTCATATTGTGATTGATCAGGACTTATTTCTTCTCTTATTATGCTTACAGCTTCCTGATTATTTACTTTGTGATATTCAATATTTAATATTAATGATGTCTCAGTTGATTTCTCCTCTAAGAACTCAGATTTAGTTTTGGAATAAAGGCTTGGGAAAGTAATATATTTTATACTAGCGCTAATGTTCTTATTAGTATAGCCATTCCCTTCTGCTAATTGAACAAATCCTGTGTCTGGTTTATTGAATGAAAAACTTTTTGATAGCCATTTCAGAATACCTAAAGAATCAACTGAATTTTTCGTGTTGCTTTGTGCAACAGCTGACAACGACCATAAAAGAAAAAAAGTGCTTGAAGTTAATATTTTAAACATCTGATTATTTCTTTATTTACTTGATTGTACAATATTGTTATAGTAATTAAAAATGTCTATGCACCTTTTTACAACTAGATCAGCATAAGAACTGGTTATGATATTTGATTTTATTGTGCCTCCTCCGGAGTATTCATCTTTAGAGAGGGTTCTGATTAATTTAGATTCTGTATCTCTGAATTGCAACCAATCTTTTTGTGTAGTCACAAGTGTTGCTTTATCTTGAGGCTTTAATAGTTTTAAAAGCCTGTTATAATATTTATTGAGTAGTTGATCATACGCGGATGACATCTCTTGTATAGCTTTATTCATGCCAACTATGGTATTATCAATTTTCATTCGTTGCGCCATTACTTGTCCTATGTAAAATCTGTCTCTTGAAAACTCAATTTGAGGAGTTATTTCTTTAAGTTTATCAACTTGTCCCGCTGATAGCTTAGCTATTAATGTGAATAGGGCAAAAAAACTACTTTCTTATACATGACTTATATAGGGTTTAAAAGTTTTTTTGAATTCGTTTTTTATTTAGTCAGGATTTACCAAAAATTAAAAAGTCTTTTGAAAATGATTCTGTCAAAAAAGGCCGCCAATAAAACACCTGCTGCATACATGATAAAATCTAAAGGGTCAAAGACACGGGCGAGTGCGTAAATACCGAAATATTGTAGCGTTTCGGAGAGAGAGCATAGCAAAAATATAGCCAATGCTTTTGAGTGCCATTTTTGGAGTCTCTTGAATTGATCTTCTACAAGAAACAATAGCATATAGTATCCAAATGGGATAGCAATGTCTGCAAAATAGCTGTGAAAGAGAATACGAATTCTTTCATTTGCCCAATCTGCACCTATAATAAATAAGGCTGCAATAATTAAGATATTAAAGACTACGACCTGTTTTTTTGTTTTCAAGATGAAAATTATTTGTGTTTCTAAATCAAATATTCTGAAATCGCAGTATCAGTATACCAAGCACCCTTAGCATTTTTCTTTATTACAATTGTGGTTGCACCTGATTCTGGTGAATAAATATAAACGATGAAAGTACTCTTGTCTTTTGAATATACTGGGTTGCTTACATAATATACAGGAACGTAGTGAAATTTCTTTGTAATGGCTCTATAGTGTTCTGATTCGGTGGCGCTGCTTAGCTTGGGGAAGTGTATTGTAAAATCTTTTAATCGAATGTTTTTATTGAGCCAAGGTGCGCTGGCTACCATTTTGGGTAAACTATCTTTTGCCATCTCTGGGAAAGACTTTCCCAGTATATGCCAGAATTGTCTTTCTCTTTCTGTGTCTTCCGTAACCATTTTAATGTCCTTAGTTTCCATCGGAATCAGCACAATAGAACCTTTTGTTTGAAATCGCAAGAGAACTTTTCTAATGAAATATGCTTCTGGATTATTGTCTGGATTTTCATGCGCACGACTACTGACGCATGAGATAAAAAATAAAAATGTATACAGTATTCTCATAGTTACTACTTATCAAAATACAGATAATTTATTTATATTCAATGATGTTATTTTCTTTAATCGTTAATGAGGCGAAAAAAATTGTTAGAAGTAGGTATTCTGGAGCAAGTTTGTTTGGACAAATTTTTGTCGGCATTCTGATTGTATATCTTTTATCTTCTGCCATTGTACTAGGTGCAATGTTGAATTCTATTTTATATAAATTAACCCCTGGAAAAGAGTTTGATACATTTTGTGGAATCTTACTTTATTACTTTTTAATAGATATACCTCTTCGTTATTGGTTTCAAGAATTACCAACTTTATCTGTTAAGCCCTATTTAATTCAGAATGTTAAAAAAAGTCAACTCATTAATTTTTTAAACCTTCGTTCTTTACTAAGCCTTTTTAATTTAATTCCATTAGTATTATTTATACCATTTATGGTAGGAAATGTTTTAGAGAAATTTGGAGCTAACGTTTTCATAGCTTTTTTAGTTTGCCTATTTTTTCTAATGCTTGCCAATCATTTTATGGTAATTTATTTAAAGCGAAAATCAATTATCAATACAAAATGGTTAGTTGGATTTGTGCTTGTTATTGCGTCTATTTTCTTGTGTACTGCCAATAATATTTTTTCAATTTCAGCTATATCTGTTTATTTTTTTCCGCAGTTGCTCAACAATTATTGGCTTGCACTGATTCCTGTTTTATTTTTTATATGGGCATTTCTTATCAATCGCTCATTGTTAAGGGATAATTTTTATCTTGATATTGATGCCAATAACAAAGCAAGCAGCAATCTTTCTTTAAAATGGACAGATAGCTTTGGTGAGTTAATTTCAAATGAATTAAAACTAATATTCAGAAATAAACGCCCAAGAAACACCATTTTAATGAGCTTAATATTTCTTTTATATGGTTTTATGCTTTATAATAAAGATTTATTTAATGAGCAATCGCCTAGGCTGATAATAATCGTTATGGCGTATATGATTACTGGTTTGAGTAGCTTGAATTATATGCAGTTTTTATTTTCTTGGCAAACAGCACATATAGAACAATTGATGATCTCCAAACATGGACTCACTAATTATGTAAAAAGCAAGCTGAGTTTAGTAAGAATTTTGAACACCGTTCCATTTATTATTAGTTTGTTTTACGGCATAATGGATTGGAGAATCATACCATTGCATGTCGCTTTATTTGCATTTAATATTGGACTCATTTTACCATTTGGCGTATTGATTAATGTTTATAATACAAAGGGAATTGATATCAGTAAAAGTGCCAATTTCAATTATCAAGGAGTAGGGTTAAATAGTTTCTTAAGTACATTAATTCCATTGCTCTTATTAATGGGGATTTATGGCATAGTTATGTCATTCTTTGGATTTTGGCCTGCTGTTGTTTCAATTGGAATGGTAGGTTTCATTCCATTGTTTCTTCAAAATTGGTGGATCAAACAAATAGTACTGCGCTTAAAAAAACAAAAATATTCAATCATAGCAGGCTTCAAAGAAAAATAATTAATGATGATATTCATAGAAAACCTTACAAAAAAATTCGGCGGTGTTGTTTGTGCAAATATCCCTGAGTTAAGTATTAATAAAAGTGAACTTATTGGTTTAGTTGGTAATAATGGGGCCGGTAAAACAACACTGTTTAGATTGGTACTCGACTTATTAAAACCCGAGTCTGGAACTGTTTCAATAAATGGTATTCCAGTTAATGGTACAGAAGATTGGAAAAACTATACAGCAGCGTATTTGGATGATGGTTTTTTGATTGATTATTTAACTGCAAGCGAGTATTTTTATTTTGTTGGTAAACTGCATGGTCTAAATAAACAAGAAGTAGATGATCGTGTTTCTTCCTATGCTTATTTCTTTGACGGTGGGGTAGATTTCAAAAAATACATTCGTGATTTATCAAAAGGAAATCAATTTAAGGTAGGGATTGTAGCTTGCCTATTGCAGAAACCTGAATTATTAATTTTAGACGAGCCGTTTGCTAACTTGGATCCTAGTTCGCAAATTAGATTAATTAAAATATTACAGGAATTGAATATTAATGATAGAACTACTATTATAGTTAGTAGCCACGATTTAAATCATATAGCAAAATTAAGTACCAGAATTTTACTAATGCATAAGGGAGAGATCATCAAAGATATATCTGTAAGTACAGAAACGCTAGATGCATTAGTTGAGTATTTTAATGTTTAGTTCATGCTTATTCCATCAATTAATAGTTTAAAATCTTCTTCTTTTTTATTAGATATTAAGAAGCTGATTTGCTCTATGTTTTTAAAGTTGAAATTTGGCCTATTTAATTTTTGACCAAAATACTGAGGATAAAATTCGCCAATGGCTAATCGAATGGTTTCCCATTCACCTGAAGTTTTAAATGGATGAACATAAGATACGGACTGATATAAATCATTCTTGAGTCTAAATTCATAATGTTTGCCATCACCTTTCACTCGTAAAAAAATGTATTTGGTTTCATCAGGAATAGTGGTGGATTGATTCAATTGAATGGATGCAAACCCACCATTATTTGCCAATGAAACATGACCAGAAAATTGTCCATGACCTTCACTGGTCATTAAAAGATTGCTCCTGGATATTCCACCCATCACCCCATCATTAACAATTCTCCATTCTCTTAAATTTGATTGAGTTGAAAAACGATAGATTTCTTTCATATTGTTTTTCGGATAGAAATTAAGTAGGAGTAGCAGCAAAATCCATTTCATCGTATTTCAATTATTAATGTATAATTACGATTTTTATAACGACTTGTTCAATACCCGCTCAAATAAACACATAGCGAGCATTCGAGAATTGCATGCATTAGTAAGTCGTCAAATAAGTACATGCAAGGCTCGGTAGCGAGCGAAGAGTTTGTTTGAGTAAGATAGAAATGTAATTGGCAGCGAGCGAAGTGTTTATTTGAGCAGGGTTTGAGTAAGCTGAGGCAGTTATCGCTTTGATCTAAAGAAAGACTTCATTAAAAAAGCACAATCAGCTTCAAGAATACCGGCAATTAATTCAGTTTTTGGATGAAAAGGCCATTGCTCTTTAGTGAGATGCCGATAGCCATTTTTTTCATCAGAAGCACCATAGACGATGCTGCCTATTTTGCCCCAGTAGATTGCCCCACAACACATGATGCAGGGTTCAACTGTAACATACAAAGTAGCTTCTGGTAAATATTTTGCTCCTAGTGAGCTGTAAGCAGATGTGAGTGCTAGTATTTCTGCGTGGGCGGTAGAATCATTTAAGAGTTCTACTTGATTATGCGCCCTTGCAATAATTTGATTGTTCATTACCACCACTGCGCCCACGGGTACTTCATCCGCATCAAAAGCTGCTTGCGCTTCCTTTAATGCTTGTTGCATAAAGTACTCGTGGTTCAGGGTCGGCATTATAATTCTCTAATTTGGATATTGCGAAACCATACATCATCTCCGTGATCTTGTAAAGCAATATGTCCACTAAAAGTTCTTCCGAATGCAGCCATGGTTTTGAATTTGCTGTTGCCTATTAAGCTGTACCAAATTTCATCTCCATAACTGGTTTTAACAGTGGTTACGCCATTGAGTTTTAGTTCAAGTGTTCCATCTTTTGCAATGATTTCTGTTTTATTCCATTCTCCCACTGGTTTAACAGCAGTGTCTGGTCCTTCAATTAAGTCATACAAATCTCCAGCGCGGTGTTTTCTAATTTTTGCATCAGGATGTCCTCCATTGTCTAATACTTGCATCTCTGGGCCTGTATGCCAAACAGCTTTGTATTTAGATGGATCATTCTGTGCCCAAAATATGATGCCGCTATTGCCATTTTTTGAAATCTTCCATTCAAGTTTCAAATGAAAATTTCCAAATGATTTTTCATGAATAATATCACCGCCGCCTAACTTCTGTTCTTTCTTGGCTTTGGAATCTAAGTACAACATTCCGTCTTGTACTTTCCAAGCACCACCAATACTGTCCTTGGCATAGGTTTTCCAGCCATTGGTTGTTTTGCCATCAAACAATTTAATCCACTTACCTTTCGAGTAATTAGTACGGGTTGTAGAAACTGCCGCAGGCTCATTTGCGGAAGCAGATAAATTTTTCTTTGTCACCGGTGTTGAAACCAATGCAACTGCAATGGCAGTGATCCATAGTAGATTAGTCATGTAAATTACTTAAGTAGTAAAACGTATTTAACCATTGCTTTTGCATCTTCTTCACTCACTTGAGGATGTGGTGTCATTGGAACTTCACCCCAAACACCTTTACCACCTTTGATGATTTTACCTGCTAGCATACTGATATTTTCTTCAGTTGCTTCATACTTATTAGCCACATCTTTATAAGATGGTCCAATTAACTTGTCGTTTATTTTATGACAGGTCAAGCAATCTGATTTTCCAACTAATTCTAATCCTTTGGTATAGTCTGGATTACTGCTTAAATCTGCTACCGGAGCCACTGCTGGTGTGGTTTCTGCAGCTTTCTCTTCTTTCTTTTCTTCACTACCGCCGCAAGCTGCTGCAACTAATCCGGTAATGGCAAATAGCACTAAGTACTTTTTCATAATGGTTTGTTTAAAAAGTGAATCGCTACTTTTTGTAGCGTTGTTAAAGTTAGTTGATACCTAATATTTTTTTATTAAAATTTTCGTCTGATCCAGTTCCTGCAAAATCATCAAATGTTTTATCGGTTACTCGAATGATATGTTGTTGAATAAATGGTGCTCCTTCTGATGCGCCTGTTTCAGGATGCTTCAACGCACATTCCCATTCCATCACTGCCCAACCAGTATAATTGTATTGAGCCAGTTTACTAAAAATGGTTTTGAAATCTACTTGTCCATCTCCTAATGATCTAAAGCGTCCTGCTCTGTCTACCCAACCTTGATAGCCGCCATAAACACCTTGTTTGCCTGTTGGGTTAAACTCTGCATCTTTTACATGAAACATTTTAATGCGTTCATGGTAATGATCTATATAGGCTTTGTAATCCAAGCATTGTAATACAAAATGGGAGGGATCGTATAACAAACAAGCACGTGGATGATTGTTTACTTTTTCTAAAAACAATTCATAAGTAACACCATCGTGTAAGTCTTCTCCTGGATGTATTTCATAACAAAGATCTACGCCGTTTTCATCAAATTCATTCAATATAGGCATCCATCTTTTTGCCAGTTCAGTAAAACCTGTTTCTACTAAACCTGCTGGTCTTTGGGGCCATGGGTAAACCGTTTGCCACAATAGTGCTCCGCTGAAAGTAGCGTGGGCATTGAGTCCTAGATTTTGAGATGCTTTGGCTGCATACTTTAATTGCTGTACTGCCCATGCTGTTCTTGCACTTGGATTCCCTCTTAGGCCTTCGGGAGCAAAGCCGTCGAATAACGCATCATAGGCTGGGTTTACGGCTACCAGTTGTCCTTGTAAGTGGGTCGATAATTCAGTTATTTCCAAACCTGCGGCGGCTACAATCCCCCTAATCTCATCCGCATAAGTTTTGCTTTCTGCTGCTTTTTGTAAATTAATACAACGCGCATCCCAAGAAGGAATTTGTACTCCCTTGAATCCTAAAGAAGCAGCCCATTGGCAAATAGATGCCAATGAATTAAAAGGGGCTGTGTCGCCCATAAACTGAGCCAGAAAAATTCCTGGGCCTTTAATATTGGTCATTGTTTAGATTTTATATTCGGTCCACTTTAAATCAGATTGTGCAGAAGCAACTACATTATCTATGAATGCCATACCTCTAATTCCATCTTCTACTCCTGGAAAATCCAATTGTTCTTTAGTAGGTGTGGTGCCATCTATTTTTGCTTGAACGGTCGCAGTAAAGTTTTTATAGATATTGGCAAATGCTTCTAAATAACCTTCTGGATGTCCACCTGGCGTTCTGCAATTACTTGTAGCAAAACTAGATAAGCGATCGGTATAGTTAGCACCTGCACGCAATATTTGCATGGGTGCTTCTAACCATTTTACTATTAATGTATTGGGTTCCATCTGCGCCCATTCCAATCCACCTTTTTCTCCATACACGCGAATCTTCAATGCGTTCTCTTCACCTGCTGCAACTTGTGATGCCATTAACACACCTGATGCTCCATTGCTAAAATGCAATAGCACCGATCCATCGTCGTCTAATAAACGGCCTTCTACTTTTGTATTAAGGTCTGCACATAATTTTGTGATTTGTGCGCCTGTTATATATTCTGCTAAATGGGCGGCATGTGTACCAATATCTCCCATGCTTCCACTCTTGCCTGATTTTTTAGGATCGGTTCTCCATGCTGCTTGGGCATTGCCTTCTCTTTCGCTTAGTTTACTCAACCATCCTTGCGGATACTCTACCCATACTTTTCTAATCTTTCCTAAAGCACCATCAGCTACCATGGCTTTGGCTTGTTTAACCATTGGGTATCCTGAATAAGTATGGGTTAAGCAAAGGGTTAATCCTGTTTCAGCAACTACGGCTTTTAATTTTTTAGCTTCTTCTAATGTAAAAGTGATGGGCTTTTCTATCACTACATGAAATCCATGCTCCAATGCCATCATGGCTGGTGCAAAATGCGCAAAATTGGGCGTTACAATCGTAACAAAGTCCATGCGTTTGTCTGCTGGAAGTGCAGCTTCCTTGGTGATCATTTCATCATAAGTAAGGTAAATGCGATCTTTGGGTAAATACAACATTTCACCTGACTCTTGTGCAATGGTTGGGTTGATGCTTAATGCACCACATACCAATTCAATTTGTCCATCCATATTGGCTGCCAAACGGTGGATAGCGCCAATGAACGCATCTTTACCACCTCCCACCATTCCCATTCTTAATTTTCTAGGCATAGTATTTTTTTTATTGTGATTTGTTTTTTTAAAGGAGCACTAATTTAAACATTCTCCCCGATTATATTCATTTAACTCTTATTAATCATTGTTGCAATCTGTTTACCGAATCATTCGGCTTATTGAAGGATTTATAAAATTCCTGGTGTTTTGATGCAAACAAATAATTATATTAGGGTTCTAATTGCTGTATGAAAAATTTGTCCAATAGGCGCTCTGCCATAAAAAACATTATTACCGGTTCTGTTGCTGTGGCATCGGCTCCGTTAATTCCATCTTTAGCATCTTGTGCTACTGTTTCAACAACTATGAAAGGGAATATTAATCACGCTGTTTGCCGTTGGTGCTTCAGTGACTTATCCTTAGATGATCTTTGTATTGAAGCAAAGAAATTAGGAATCACTGGTATTGATTTAGTAGGTCCGAAAGATTGGCCAATACTAAAAAAACATGGCATGGTGTCTACTATGTGCAATGGTGCCGAAATTAATCTGGTAAAGGGATGGAACGACCCTCAATACCATAGCACGCTAATCAAAAATTACACCGAGCATATCAATTTAGTAGCCGATGCGGGGTACAAAAACCTGATTTGTTTTAGTGGCAATAGAAATGGTATGGACGATGCTACAGGGTTAAAAAACTGTGCGGATGGCCTAAAGAAAATCATGCCGCTTGCTGAAAAAAGAGGGGTTACCATTATCATGGAATTATTGAATAGCAAAGTAGATCATAAAGACTATATGTGTGATAAAACACCTTGGGGTGTTGAATTGTGCAAGCAAATTGGATCTGAAAATTTCAAGTTGTTGTATGATATCTATCATATGCAAATTGATGAAGGGGATGTGATTAGGACCATTAAAACGAGTGCGCAGTATATTGGTCATTATCATACTGCGGGTGTTCCTGGTAGACATGAGATTGATGATTCACAAGAATTATTTTATCCTGCTATCATGAAAGCCATTGCTGCCACTGGATTTACAGGCTATGTAGCGCAAGAGTTTATTCCTATTGCAAAAGATAAAATAGGCTCACTTAAAAAAGCAATTGACATCTGCAATATTTAAATTTTTATAATCATCTATCAACGCTTAAACCACCAACATGGCTGAACAAAATTTTGACGCGATTGTGATTGGCTCCGGCATCAGCGGAGGCTGGGCTGCAAAAGAGCTAACAGAGAAGGGCTTAAAAGTATTGATGCTCGAGAGGGGTCGCAATATTGAGCATGTAAAGGACTACGTGAATGCCAACAAAGAAGCTTGGGATTATCCGCACCACGGAAGAAAAACGCAGGAAATGATTGCGCAAAACCAGGTGCTCGATCGTGATTATCCTTTGAATGAGCAAACTTATGGTATGTGGGTAAAAGACACTGAAAGCCCTTATACTGAAGTAAAAAGATACGATTGGTTCAGGGGATACCATGTAGGTGGTCGTTCTTTATTATGGGGTCGTCAGAGTTATCGTTGGAGCGATTTAGATTTTGAAGCCAATGCCAAGGATGGCATTGCTGTAGATTGGCCGGTTCGTTACAAAGAGATTGAACCATGGTACGATTATGTAGAAAAATTTGCAGGTATTAGTGGAAACAGTGATGGGTTAGATGTATTGCCCGACGGACAATTTATGCCACCTATGGAAATGACTTGCGTAGAAAAAGACGTAGCTCAACGATTAAAGGAATATTATAAAGGACAGCGTGCGATGATTATTGGTCGTACTGCAAATATTACACAAGAGTTAGAGGGAAGATCTGCTTGTCAGTTTAGAAACAAATGTTGGTTGGGATGTCCATTTGGTGCATATTTCAGCACACAGAGTTCTACTTTACCTGCTGCAATGAAAACAGGTAATCTTACATTAAGACCTTGGAGTATTGTTACTAAAATATTGTACGACAAAGATAAAAAGCGTGCAACTGGGGTTGAAATTTTAGACGCGGAAACCAACAAAACTTATGTGTACAATGCTAAAATCATTTTCTTAAACGCATCTACCTTAAACTCTGCTTGGATTCTAATGAATTCTGCAACAGATGTTTGGGAAGGTGGATTAGGAAGCAGCAGTGGTGAATTAGGTCATAATATTATGGATCACCATTTAGGTGTAGGCGCAGGTGGAAGAATGGAAGGCTATGAAGATAAATACACATTTGGTAGAAGAGCCAATGGTATATACATTCCTCGTTATCAAAATATTGGCACTGATAAACGCGATTATTTAAGAGGCTTTGGTTACCAAGGAAGTGGTAATAGAGGTGGATGGGGCAGCAAAGTTGCTGAATTTACGATAGGCGCAGATTTTAAAGAAGCCATTTCTGAACCCGGTGGCTGGAGCATGGGTATGATGGGCTTTGGTGAGGTTTTACCAGATCACAAAAATTTCGCAACCCTTGATAAAACGGTAAAAGATAAATGGGGTTTGAACGTGTTGAAAATTGACGCTGAATTGAAAGAGAATGAAATGAAGATGCGCAAAGACATGTTGGCCGATGCCATTGAAATGCTTACCAATGCTGGTGTTAAAGATGTTAAAGGGTATGATGCCAACGCAGTGTTGGGTCGTGGTATTCATGAAATGGGTACTGCAAGAATGGGTGCTGATCCTAAAACATCAGTAGTAAATAAACATAACCAAATTTGGGATGCACCAAACGTGTTTGTTACAGATGGATCTTTCATGACTTCTGCTGCTTGCGTGAATCCATCTCTAACTTATATGGCATTCACCGCTAGAGCTGCAGACTTTGCAGTAAGCGAATTGAAAAAAGGAAATTTATAAATTATTAAATGCATTAATCATGATGAATAGAAGAGAAGCATTATCCAGCGTTGCCCTATTGTTGGGTGGCACTATTTTGGGTTCACAGGCTTTTTTATCTGGCTGTAAATCAACAGCGGGTGATGCAGTAGCATTTACGCCTGAAGACATTGCTTTTTTAAATGAAGTAGCAGAAACTATTTTGCCTAAAACCAATACGCCTGGTGCCAAAGAAGCCAATGTGGGTGAGTTTATGACAGTAATTGTAAAAGATTGCTATAAGCCTGCCGAAGCAAAAGTATTTATGGAGGGTATGGCCGCTTTAAAGTTTAAAGATTCAAAAGCAAAAATTGGCAAAGCCTTTATGGAAGCCAGTGCAGAAGAACGCACCAAATTGTTAACTGAATTAGATGCAGAAGCCAAAGCTTTTCAAGAAAAGAAAAAGCCAGAGGAAATGCCTCATTATTTCAGAATGATGAAGGAGCTTACTTTATGGGGTTTCTTTACTTCTGAAGTAGGTGCAACAAAAGTATTGCGCTATGTTGCTGTTCCAGGCAAGTTCGAAGGATGTGTTGATTATAAAAAAGGAGATAAAGCTTGGGCAACCTAGTTGTATGGCATAGGTTTTGTTTTAATCCTCTTGATTGACTATTTAAAAAAAAGGTATGAGTAATAATAGAAGAGATTTCTTAAAAACAGCAAGCCTTGCTGCTGCAGGTTTAAGTTTACCCTTTGTTGGTAAATCAAATTTCTTGCACACTTTAGGCGAAACAAAAAAACTTTCTGCATTTGGTTTGCAATTGTGGACTGTTAAAGAAGATATGATGAAAGATGCCAAGGGCACTTTAGCAAAACTGTCTTCTTACGGGTATAAGCAAATTGAAAGTTTTGAAGGCCCTAAAGGATTTTTCTGGGGTTGGAAAAATACTGAGTTCAAAAAATATATGGACGATTTAGGGATGAGCTTAGTGTCTGCTCACTCTAATAACACCGTAGATTTTGAACGTAAAGCAGCCGAAGCAGCTGAAGTAGGAGTGAAGTATTTGATTTGTCCTTACAAAGGAGCACAAAAATCGATTGACGATTTCAAACGTTTCAACGACGAGTTTAATAAGAGTGGTGAAATCTGTAAGAAAAACGGAATTCGTTTTGCCTACCATAACCACGATTACTCCTTCAAAGTATTAGACGGTCAAGTTCCTCAAACCGTTATGATGGAAGGAACGGATGCTGGTTTAGTAGATTTTGAAATGGATATTTATTGGGTGGTTGCAGCCAATGAAGATCCAATTGCATGGGCTAAAAAATACCCAAACCGTTTTAGACTTTGTCATGTAAAAGACCAAACTAAAACCGCAAAAGGTATTGAGTCTTGTCATATTGGTAAAGGCAATATCGATTTCAAGAAGATACTCGGTCAGATGAAGAAATACGGTATGCAACACCATATTGTTGAGCAAGAAGCATTTACAGGAACCAATCCTTTGGAAAGTGCAGAAAAGAATGCGGCTTACATGAAGGAGTTCTCAATCTAAAAATTCATTCATATTCTAGAATATGAAATGGGTTAGCTAAACGAGCTAGCCCATTTTTGTTTCGGGGGGCTTTAGTTTTTTAAAATAAAAACCCGCATAAAAAATTCTTCTATGCGGGTTTGTTTGAAACAAGTATTTACATTTAGAATGTTCTGTATTCCTTTTTCACAAACTGATTGGCTTCATCAAAGTTGGTGATTTTCATATTAGGACCGTCCCAAAGTAGTTTGATATTTCTGCCGGGATAAGACACTCTTCCATTAGCCGCTTTCTTCTGAATATCGAAACTTCTAATAGCTAGGTTGCCCATTAACACACTTTCCGTTAAAGGACCAGCAATATTAAAATTAGAACTTAACTCTTTTTCTTCGGGTGAACCATAACCGGCAATGGCAGCTTCAACCCATGCAGCATAGTGACCTGCGTCACCTTTTGGAACACGCTTAATGGTTTGCGGAACAGCATCATATTCCTTGCTCTTAGATGTTGGCAATAAATTAGGTAAAGCACCATAAGTGCCACAAATCATTTTACCTTTTGTTCCTTCAAAAATGGCTCCATTACCACCGTCTCCCATCATTTCATTTGGTCCTAATTCTTCAGGACGTGCAGGTTGAATTCCTCCATCCATCCAATGAAGTTTTACATCTGGTTTTCCATTTTGTCCTTTGAAGGTTAGGATAATATGTGATGCAGTAGGACAGCTTTCAGGATAATAAGCGCGTGTCCATGGTTGTAAATACCTGGTGGCTACACTACACTCCGCAGAAACAGGATATCCCAATCCTAATACTGCAAAAGCAG
>MIAG01000001.1:652091-1184019 GCA_001829005.1 Sphingobacteriia bacterium RIFOXYC2_FULL_35_18
TATGACAAGCCATATCTCCCAATGCACCGGTACCGTAATCCCACCAACCTCTCCAGTTAAATGGCAATAAACCGTCAACATAATCTTTATTTGGCGCAACACCCTGCCATAGATTCCAATCTAAACCTTCTGGAACAGTCCCTTTGGTAGTAGGCCAACCCACTCCCTGTGGCCATACCGGTCTGTCAGTATAACAGTAAATAGTATGCACATCTCCAATTAATCCTGCATTGTACCAATCAATTAATTTTCTTACTCCATCACCACTGGCACCTTGGTTGCCCATTTGTGTAACCACTTTGTATTTGTGTGCCGCTTCTGTTAATTCTCTTGCTTCAGAAATATTGTGTGACAATGGTTTCTGTATGTACACATGTTTTTTCAACTGCATAGCTGCCAAGCCTTGAATGGCATGCATATGGTCTGGCGTTGAAACTGAAACTGCATCAAAATATTTATGCTCCTTATCGAGCATTTCACGATAGTCTTTATAATACTTGGCTTTTGGATAACGCTCTCTGCTTTTTTTGGATTGTCTGTCGTCTACATCACATAAAAAAGCAATATCTGCTTTGCCACTGTTGTAGAAACTCCACAAATCACTTTCCCCTTTTCCTCCAGCACCTATGCCGGCAATTTGGAGTTTATCACTGGGGGCAACAAACCCTCGTCCTAACACATGACGGGGAACAATGTAAAACCCTGCTGCAGCAAGACCTGCGTTGCGCAGGAACGACCTGCGAGAATTGGTTTGGGCTGTTTGGTTTTCTGTGTTTACAACCCCTTTTTCTTTCTTTTTCATATGGAGCAATTGTGAAGTATGAATATACAGATTTAACTAACTTGTTCATCTAAATAATTGATGAATGCAAGCCCTTATAGCACAACTTCAGCAGCAACGCCATTTTTTTGAATCAGGCGCTACCAGACCCTATGCTTTTAGAAAGCAGCAACTCTTAAATTTGAAGAGAGCAGTGGAAGAACACGAGGAAGCAATTTATGCTGCACTCTATGCAGATTTACATAAAAGCAAAGAAGAATGCTGGGTAACAGAGAATGGATTTTTTATGGCTGAGTTAAAAGATACTTTGGCTAATTTAAAATCTTGGATGGAACCTGAAGCTGTGCCGACTAATTTATTGAATCTTCCCTCTAGCTCTAAAGTGATGCGAGAACCCTTGGGTGTAGTATTGATTATTGGTCCTTGGAATTATCCTTTTCAATTATTATTTACTCCATTAATGGGAGCCCTTGCCGCAGGAAACACAGTGGTGTTGAAACCCAGCGAGTTTGCTCCCGCTACTGCGGCAGTAATGGAAAAAATTATTCATGCTGTATTTCCACCAGAGCAAGTATTATATGTGCCTGGTGATGGGGCTACCGTTATTCCTGCAATGATGAATCATTTTGCATTTGATCATGTTTTTTATACTGGAAGTACGGGTGTTGGAAAAATTATCTATAAAATGGCTGCTGAAAATTTAGTGCCAGTAACATTAGAATTAGGTGGTAAAAGTCCATGTGTAGTTGAGGAAGATGCCAATATAACTATTGCAGCTAAAAGAATTGCCATGCCTAAATTTTCTAATGCAGGACAAATGTGTGTGGCTCCTGATTATGTGTTGGTGCATGAATCTAAAAGAGTGGAATTGATTGAAGCACTTAAAAAAGCGATACCTCAATTTTATGGCAATGACGCTGCAAAAGAAGAAGGGTATGGAAGAATTATTAATGAAAAACAATTCAATCGTATTATTCAATATTTGTCAGACGGAACTATAGTGTATGGTGGTAAATATGATGCGGCTTCTCTTTATATAGAGCCAACCATTTTAGACGGGGTTTCAGTTGATTCAACTATTATGCGTGATGAAATTTTTGGCCCCATATTACCTATTCTAAGTTTTAATACCATGGAGGAAGCCAAAGCCATCATTGCAAAAAATCCGAATCCATTGGCATTTTATATTTTTACGGGGAGCTCAGCTAAAGAACAAGCTTGGTTGCAGGCAGTGCCTGCAGGAGGGGCTTGTGTGAACACTGCAACACTTCATTTAACTAATCCAAATCTGCCTTTTGGCGGAAGAGGATTTAGTGGTACGGGTGCCTATCATGGAAAGTATAGTTTTGAAACTTTTAGTCATAAAAAAGCAGTGATGAAAACGCCTACTTGGTTTGATCCCGCTTTAAAGTATCCTCCTTTTACTGGTAAACTAAAATTATTAAAATGGTTGGTAGGTTAAATTGTTGGCTTGGTCTAAACTTTTTTAATTGAATAAACGTATATGAAGCGAATGCTTATTATTCTTATTGCATTGCTGGTAATTGCTGGCTTGCTGATAAAAAAACCTCAAATGACCTGGAAACAATCCATATTAAAAGCCGCTTATCCCATTATCATGTTTGTGGGAAAGCTTACGGGACAATCTAAAAATATTTTACTCAATAAAGATCAAGCAAATCCTTCTGATTCTTTTTACGATTTAATAGCCATTAAAAATAATGGGGACACCCTTTATTTTAGTGAGCTCAAAGGAAAAAAAGTTTTATTGGTGAACACAGCTAGTGATTGTGGTTATACTGGCCAGTATGAAGAATTAGAGCAATTGCATAAGCAATATGGAGATCGTTTAGTATTGCTTGGATTCCCTGCAAATGATTTTAAAGACCAAGAGAAAAAATCGGATGCAGATATTGCTGCTTTTTGCAAAGTCAATTATGGCGTTAGTTTTCAGTTAATGAAAAAAGGGCAAGTGATCAAAGGAGCCAATCAACAAAATGTTTATCAATGGTTAACAGACCCATCTAAAAATGGTTGGTGCAGTAAACAACCTGATTGGAATTTTTCTAAATACTTAATAAATGAAAATGGAGTACTTGATAGCTATTACTCGCAATGGGTATCTCCTAAAGACATTCCCATTAATTAATTGGACATTTTTGGTGATAGTCAATTAACTCAATCGGCATGCGCTCAAACTCGTAACCTTCATAGTTGGCGGTCACTTCATCTAATACTGATTCTATTTCTGCTGGTTCCATTAAAGTAACTAGGCGGGCTCTATAATCCTTTATACCTGGTAATCCCTTTAGGTAATTGGTATAATGCCTGCGCATTTCAAAAATACCCACTTTCGGTCCTTTCCATTCCACCGATTTGCGTAAATGTTTTTTACAAATTGCTACTCTTTCTGCTAAAGTGGGTGCTGGTAAAATTTCTCCTGTTGCTAAATAATGTTTTATTTCTCGGAATATCCAAGGATATCCAATAGCTGCTCGGCCAATCATAATGCCATCAACTCCATAACGCTCTTTGTATAATTTGGCTTTTTGTGGACTATCTATATCGCCATTACCAAAAATGGGTATTTTAATTCTTGGGTTATTTTTCACTTTAGCTATCAAAGTCCAATCTGCTTCACCTTTGTACATTTGGGCCCTAGTTCTGCCATGAATAGCTAATGCCTTAATGCCTACATCTTGCAATCTTTCAGCAACTTCTTCAATATTTTTATTTTGATCGTCCCAACCCAATCTGGTTTTTACCGTAACAGGTAATTTGGTGCTTTTAACAGTTGCTTCTGTTAAGCGAACCATTAAATCGATATCTTTTAAAACACCTGCCCCTGCGCCTTTAAGGGCTACTTTTTTTACTGGGCATCCAAAATTGATGTCTAATAAATCGGGGTTAACCGTTTCTACAATCTTTGCGCTCAATGAAAGGGCATCTTCATCCCCCCCAAATATTTGAATACCAACTGGGCGCTCATATTCGAATATGTCTAATTTCTGGCGGCTTTTTATTGCATCTCTAATAAGTCCTTCACTACTGATAAACTCTGTATACATTAGGTCTGCTCCATTGTCTTTGCACACAGCTCTGAACGGCGGATCACTTACATCTTCCATTGGAGCCAATAAAAGTGGAAAATCAGGCAGTACTATTTGATCTATTTTAACCATATTGCAATACACTACCTTTTATCATTTAATGCTTTGCGGAAGATAAAAGGAAATGCAAATTTACAACCTTATTACTCAATTTGATGAATCAGAAACCTGTTGTTGCCTATTCTAGTCAGTTTGCGATGCTTTTAGGCTTTTTAGGAGTGGGATTAATTTTAAGTGGATTATTGATGAGTTGGCTAACTTCTGTGCTACTTCATGTGCCATTTTTACAAGTTCCCGATGCCTTAATGAAGCCTGAAAACGTTCAATTTTCTCGCTTTGCCAATGCTTTTACCACTTTTATCGCTTTTTTTATCCCCGCCTGGGCGGTTGCTAAAATTGCCCATAAAAATGCATTTCAAACCCTTGGATTTAATAGTCATATTAATATTAAGCAAGTAGTTGCGGTAGGGGTTATTTCTTTTGGCGCACTATTTTTAAGCGGATCCTTATCTGCCATTAACGAAATCATTCCCATGCCTGCGGACTTTTTAGCAAAAGCTAGGAAGTTGGAAAATGAGTATCAACAAACCATGATTACCCTGGCTACTATGAAAAATATGGGCGATCTAATGCTAGGATTATTAGTTATTGCAGTAGCTCCTGCCATTTTTGAAGAAGTATTATTTAGAGCAGGATTTCAACGAGTTTTAGTGGGCCTCACTAAAAATGCTGCAATAGGAATCATTGTTTCTTCTATTTTATTTAGCGCCATACACGCTTCTTATTTTGGATTCTTGCCAAGGGTTGCTTTGGGAGTAGTATTGGGTCTTATTTATTATTTAACCAGTAATTTATGGTTGGCCATTTTAATGCACTTTTTAAATAATGCGGTTGTAGTCATTCAAATTTATGTATATACTCAAATGGGCAAACCCATTAAGGAAGCCATGGACGAAACAATGCCTATTTGGTACGGTGTATTTGGTTTACTCATTGTTATACCCGCACTATTATTTTTAAAAAAGGAAAGAAACCAAATTATAACTAAGCAGGAATTAACTTTAGCCAATGAATCAGTGGACTAAAATTTTTGCAACCAAAAGTTTAGCAGAAGCAAGCATAGTGGAAGGCATGTTATTAGAGAATCAAATACCTGTTCAGCAATTGAATAAACAAGATAGTAGTTACCCGGTATTGGGTGAGGCCGAAATTTATGTGCCCGTTCATTTAAAAGATACCGCATTACAATTGATACAACAGACATTTAGCCAGTAGCCACGCTAACCTTATCTTCGCTTTATTATGGCATTAAATCTTCAAACATTAAAAACTAGGGCAATCACTGCGGTGGTATTTGTATTAGTAATGCTGGGTGGTTTATTCTACAATCAGTGGAGTTTTTTAGTACTGTTCTCGATTATCATGGTAGGCTGTTTAGTAGAATACCATCAGTTAATGGGGAAGATAAACGCTACATATGCAGGGGCTCCTTTCATATATAAATCCCAAAATATTTTAGGCAGTTTTTGGGTGATGCTCATCATTGCAGGGAAAGGCACTTTGTACCAGTCTTTACCACTATGGTATTGGGGTTCATTCATCATTTATTTACTCATCATCGTATTGTTGGTCACCATTTTTTTCTACAGGCCTAAGTTGGGCTATCCAGTTAATTTATATTCAGCCTTAGGCGTATTGTACATTACCATTCCATGTGCCATGATGGTAGATTTATACGATCATAGTGTTCAGTTTTTTAAAGGGCCAGATTGGATTTTGCCCATGGTGATCATAGCCTCCATTTGGATCAACGACACTATGGCTTATTTAGTGGGGTCTCTAATTGGTAAAACGCCTTTAAGCCCTATTAGCCCTAAAAAAACCAAGGAAGGTACTTATGGAGGGATGATTTTAGCGGTAATAGTGGTAAGCGTTGCTGGAAATTTTTTCTGGAATCTTCCTTATCAAACACTTATAGCCATATCGTTAACAGCTGCCATAGCAGGTACTTTGGGAGATTTATTAGAAAGTAAGATCAAACGAAAAGCGGGGGTAAAAGACAGTGGAAGTTTTATGCCCGGACATGGTGGTTTCTTAGATCGATTTGACTCCTTATTGATTGCTATACCAGCCGTTTGGATTGTTTTATTTCTTTTTTTCTAAGAGTATCTTATTCCAACCATACATTTGCACTTTAATTATTAATATTTATGACTATACATAGGGAAGGATATAAAACCATTGCTATTACAGCTTTATTATTTGGAGCAATTAACCTAATATCATTTAGCTTTTTAAGTGCTTCATTTCCAACTGCGGCAATGATTATTTTCATCGCAACATTGGCATTGTTTCTTTTTATTATTTCTTTTTTCAGAATACCCAATCGAACGCACACTTTAGACGACAGTAAAATTATTTGTCCTGCAGATGGAAAAGTAGTGGTAATTGAAGAGATAACCGATGTAGAATATTTTAAAGACAAGCGTATTCAAGTAAGTATTTTCATGAGTCCGGCCAATGTGCATGTGAACAGATATCCAATGAATGGTGAAGTAACTTATAACCAATACCATAAGGGAAAGTATTTGGTTGCTTGGCATCCAAAGTCTTCAACTGAAAATGAACGTTGGAGTGTAGCTGTTAAGAATCAATACGGCGAAATATTATTTAAGCAAATTGCTGGGGCTTTGGCAAAAAGAATTTGTAACTATTCTGCTGTTGGCCAAAAAGCCGTTCAATGCAATGAGTATGGCTTTATTAAGTTTGGAAGTAGGGTAGATGTGTTGTTGCCAGTAGGCACCAAAGTGAATGTAGAGCTGAATCAGGTAGTTAAGGGCGGAGTAACTGTGCTTGCTAGTTGGTAATCAATCGCTTAGGACTTTAACAATAAATCTGCTGAAAAATTCAACAAAATCGGTAATTTCACTATCAAATTAAAAACAAATCATATGAAAAAAGCGTTCTTATTTGCAACAGCTGCATTCTTAATGAGTGGTGTAGCATTCGCACATGGTGATGGAAAAAAATGCGCAAAAGGAAAAGATTGTGCAAAAGAAGGTAAAGAAATGAAGTGTGATATGAAAGGAAAAGAAATGAAAGATTGCTGCAAGAAAGATGCCGCTAAGAAAACGACAGCAACTAAAAAAGCATAATCAATCCCCCCAATTGTTACGTACCCGTCCCGATTTTATCGGTACGGGTTTTTTATTGCGTTAAAGAATTTGCTCTAATTCTTTAAAATGAAAAATGGTATAAGTAGGTTGAATATGTGGAGCTGCATTAATATGATTTACAAACACAGTATCCAAGCCTGCATTTATTCCACCTTGAATATCGGCATCTAAATTATCTCCAATCATGATGCTATTTGATGTATTTGCACCAGTTTTATTGAGTGCGTAATCAAAAATTTCTTTATTGGGTTTTAGGCTATTGCTTACTTCCGATGTAATCATTTCGGTAAAGTAATTGGCAATATTACTCTTGGCTAATTTATGTTGTTGCACTTTTTCAAAGCCATTAGTAATTAAATGAAGGATATATCCTTTCTCTTGTAAGTATCCCAAGATTTCATGAGTATAAGGAAAGAGCTTGTTTTTATTTGGAAGTATATCTAAAAAATCAACTCCCATAGAACGAGATAATTTTTCATCGGCAAATTTAAAATCGAGCATCGCTAAATACATTCTTTTCCATCTGAGCTCATCCTGTTTAATTTGACCTTTGGCATATCTTTCCCATAATAAGTGATTGTGGAAACTATAGCGTTCAAAAAAATCATCGAATTGCTCAATCCCTTTTTGGTGTAATTGATTGATATCATATAAATCTTTCAATGCTTCTTTAGAATTGGTGTCGAAGTCCCAAAGTGTATGATCTAAATCAAAAAATAAGTGCCTGTATTGCATAGGGTAAAGTTAGTAACTTTAATAGATGAATATAATAGTAACTGGCGCATCTAAAGGGATTGGAAAAGCTATTGCCGAAAAGTTTGCTCTTGAAGGTAATACTCTATTGCTTTGTAGCAGGGGCGAAAAGAGCTTGTACGATACCGTAAATGAATTGCAAACAGCCTATCCCAATAGTTTTATTAACGGAATGTCATGCGATATGGCCAATAAAGAGGATGTATTGGCATTTGCTGAATGGTGTTTAAAGTTTGGAGCACCAGATATGCTCATTAACAATGCGGGACAATTTATTCCTGGAAGTATTCATAATGAAGCAGAAGGTATTTTAGAACAAATGATTCAAACAAATTTGTATAGTGCCTATTACTTAACAAGAGCACTACTGCCATCAATGATTCAAAATGGTTCGGGTCATATTTTTAATATTTGTTCCATTGCATCTTTAAATGCTTATGCAAATGGGGGTAGTTATAGCATTAGTAAATTTGCTTTGTTAGGGTTTAGCAAGAATCTACGCGAAGAATTAAAGCCAAAAGGCATTAAAGTAACATCCGTAATGCCCGGTGCAACACTAAGTGCAAGCTGGGATGGTTTTGATATTGACCCCAATAGAATCATGGAAGTAAATGATGTAGCCGAAATGATAGTTGCTGCATCTAAACTATCCCCAATGGCTGTGGTGGAAGATATCGTGATGCGACCTCAGTTAGGGGACCTCTAGGATAAAAATGTCGTTTTTTTACCACTGTATATGGCTTAATTCGTTGCAGTTTTAGGTTAAATATCTAAAACATGAAACGAAAAGAATTTTTTGCCAAAACAGCTATGCTCTTGCCTACTGTAGTAGTTATGGGGAACTTAGTAGCACAAACGAAAGCTACTAAAACTAGAAAGCCATTTATAGTGGATGCAGGGAAGTCTAGGTTTGGGGAAGTTGTAAAGTTTTTAGGAGTACATCCTAACGACTTAAAAATATCTTCCAAAGACACCAATGGTCAGTTGTCTGTTTTTGAATATGTGGGTACTGCAAAAGTGGGCCCCATGTTACATGTTCATTTGGAACAAGATGAAATATTTACAGTGATTGAAGGTAGTTATCGTTTTGTGGTTGGATCAGAAATCCACGTATTAAATGCAGGTCAAACCATTTTCTTGCCCCGAAATATTCCACATACTTGGATACAATTAACCGATTTCGGTAAGATGATTTATATGTTACAACCAGCGGGTAAGATGGAAGAGTTCTTTAGTTTAATGAATAAAATGACAAGCAAGCCTACTGAAGAAGAAATGAATAAAATTCATGCCGCACACGGCATGAAAGTAGTAGGTCCACCACTTAGCTTATGATTTAGTTGTAAATTAGATTCAACATGATTCTGAAGGATTTTCTTCCAGCACCTGATGTACAAAGGTTTGTACAACTTTTTAGGATTGTTCATTTAGAATTTTCCAAAGGAGAGGCAATTCCTATAAAAGCCTATCCGCCCAGGCCAGAGCAATGTTTGGCTTTTTATCCATACGATAAAGAAAGGGTTCAATATGCTGAGTCTAATAAAGTAGTTCATCAATTACCAGTTGTTTTATATGGACAGTTTACGCAAGTAACCAATCGAAAAATTGGCCATCGTTTCTTAGTTTTTCAGATTGTTTTTTTGCCTGGTGCACTGTATCAATTAACCGGAATACCTTCCAATGAATTAGTCAATGAGTATTTAGATGGCAGTATCTTTTTTGGAAATCAAGTACATGAAGTGAATGAACAATTGTACGAAGCAAAAAGTTATGAAGCAATGATTGCCATTGGTAATCGGTTTATTCAAAAGCAAATGGCTATATCAAAAAAGCCCATACTGCCAATTGATTGGGCATGTGGGCAACTCTTGAGTAAAACCAGTCAGTTAACAATTGATCAAATTGCTAGGCAAGCCTGTTACAGTACTAGACAATTAGAAAGAAAATTTAAAGAACGAACAGGCGTCAACCCTAAATTATTTATCCGACTAATCCGATTTGATCATGCTTTTCGTCAAAAGAATAGTCAACCTTCAATGGACTGGCTAAGGATTGCTGTAGAATGCGATTACCACGACTATCAACACTTGGTAAAAGATTACAAAGACTTTACACAGCTAACCCCCAATCAATTTCACTTAATTGAAGAGAAAGCACCCGAAAGAAAATTTGGATTGAACGAAGGATTTTATAAAAAAGAATAATCAGGTTAATTAAATCTTTTACAAAGTTCCTGAAAGCAGTATTTGCCAAGCTTCTTGTACTTTTTCTTGGTTCAATAATTCAGCAGCATATTTATGTAATTCCTGTTCCATTTCGTTGGGATTGATGGAATAGTATTGAATAATATTTTTTAATTGATCATCATGAAATGCAGGATCAATCGAGGGTAATTCGTTTACGTTACCCAATTGTCCTAAATGATTGCCGGTTAAAATGGAACTGCTTTTTATGCTTTCTGGAATGGCGTCTATTCCAATCCCCAATGCGGTATTGGGTTTAGCAACTTTGAATAGATTTTGGCTATTTACTTTGCAATACCAATCGCCTCCGAGTCTTGCTACTAATGCTAATTTGGTTTGGTCAATCATGGTCCCTTCTGCATTCAGTATAGCATCGTCTATATGCATGCAAAGTACTTCTGCAATGACCAATTGACCTGCTCCTCCTTGGTCACCTAAACTTTTTACTTCATTTATTTTACACTCTAATTTTATTTTAGCTTCTTTTACCATCGGTGGTTTAACCATCGTTGCAGCTTCTTTGGTAAAACCTGCTTTAATGAATTCATCTACTCCCTTTGGATATTCGCAACTAGATAAACTCATTTGTTGTACCATGCTATAATCTACTATATTGATTACGCATTCTGGCACTGCTAACACATTATCTAAAGTGTGTTTAGTAGTATTATCTCTTCCTTTTCTTGCGGGTGAAAAAACAACAATTGGGGGGTTAGAAGAAAATAAATTGAAAAAACTAAATGGGCTCAAATTACTATTACCTGCTTCATCAATCGTACTGGCAAAACAAATAGGTCTTGGCGCAATAGCGTGTTGCAACCAAGCTTGTTTTTGCATAATGGGTAACTCAGACAAAACTATTTTCATAAATCAGGTTTATATTTTCTTTTTAGCCAAAATAGAAAAATCATCTTCGTCTTTCACAATGGTATTACTCAATTTTCCCAAGCCAGTAATTTCCATTTCAACTACATCTCCTGCTTGTAACCATTGTTCTTGGTAATTAGGGTCATTTAATTTACCAGTGCCATTCAATTCTAAAAAGCATCCAGTACCCACGGTTCCACTTCCTATTACATCTCCTGCTTGAATATTTACGCCATAAGAACAACGCTCTATAATTTCAGCAAATGTCCAGTCCATGTCTCCTACATTGCCTTCGCTTACTTGTACACCATTAACCCAACATTTCATATTCAGGTTCCAGCTTTTACCAACATGACCTTCTTTTGCCGGAATTTCAAATTCTTCTAATTCATCTAGTGTTACCAAGCAAGGTCCAATCACCGTAGAAAAATCTTTTCCTTTTGCGGGTCCTAAGTTCAATAACATTTCTTCCATTTGCAATCTTCTTGCACTCATATCGTTCATAATCATTAGTCCACCAATATATTGGTCTGCCTGTTCTGCTCTGATATTTCTTCCATTCTTGCATATCACAATAGCAGCTTCTAATTCAAAATCTAGTTTTTCAAAATGATCAGGCATACAAACAATATCTCCAGGCCCTTGCACACTATGATGATTGGTAAAATAAAAAATTGGATACTGATCAAATTCTGGAATCATATCTACTTTTCTATTTCTTCTTGCTGCTGCCACATGTTGTCTAAATGCATATCCATCTCTACATGAAGTAGGAAATGGAACAGGGGCAAGTAAAATCGCTTCTTCAAGTGAAATACCTCTGTCTTTACTTAATCTACCCGATTTAATGGCAGCTTCTGTTTGTTGCGCAATTGGAAACATATCGTCCCAATATTGTAAAAACATATTCATGCTATTGGGGAGTTCTGGATGCATCAAGTCGCAATCAAATAATAAACCATCCACTAAAAACGCCAATTGATCATGACCGTTAGACAAGTAAGAGACAAGCTTCATGCTGAAATATTTTGGCTGCAAAAATAGGTTAAAAAGCCTGTAGGAGACTGTATCTTTAAAGCATAATTGCTGATATGAAAAGATTGTTATTGATTGTTTGTATGATAGTAATCCTAGGATCTAATTTAGTGGCTTCAGATAGTAGTTGGATTAGAATTAATCAATTGGGATACCTACCTAAAGGCAGCAAAGTAGCAGTGTTTGGAAGTAAATCTACTCATGCCATCACAAGCTTTCAACTAATTAATGTAGCTACACAGAAAGTAGTATTACAAGCTGCTGCTGGTAAAAACTTTGGTAGTTACGGTCCATTTAAAACAACCTACCGTTTAAATTTTAGTTCGGTGGTGCAGTCTGGTCAATACTATTTAAAAGCAGGAAAAGTAGTTTCACCTGTTTTCAAGATTGATCCATCTGTATACGATGGAACGGCTGACTTTTGCCTTCAATATATGCGCCAGCAAAGAAGCGGCTTTAATCCATTCCTAAATGATAGTTGCCATACGCATGATGGATATACATTGTACGGAACATCTGCGGGTATTAAAGACAGTACAAAAATTGATGCAAGTGGAGGTTGGCACGATGCCAGTGATTATTTACAATATAGTAGTACAACTGCCAATGCAACTTTTCACTTGCTTGCGGCTTATAGCCATTTTCCTCATGTATTTGCAGACCAATATGAATGGAATGGATTGAAAGGAAAGAACAATCGTTCAGATATTTTAGATGAAGCCAAGTGGGGACTGGATTGGTTGGTTAAAATGCATCCAAGAAAAGATTGGATGTTTAACCAGCTGGCCGATGATCGGGATCATATGAGTATGCGAATACCCAAAGAGGATAATTATTATGGTAGAGGTTTTGAGCGACCTGTTTATTTTATTAATGGACAACCACAACAAAGGGGAAAATTTTTAAACAGCACCACTGGAACAAGTTCAACTGCTGCAAAATTTAGTGCAGCATTTACATTGGCTGCAGCTATTTTTAAAACAACTCCATTTGCAAAATTGTATGAAGAAAAAGCTAGTTCTGCTTATCAGTTCTCTTTAATTAAAAGGGGTGTTACTCAAACTGCATCGGTACGATCGCCTTATATTTATGCAGAGGAAAATTGGGTGGACGATATGGAATTGGCCACTGCTATGTTGGCTAAAGCAAATAAGCTTTCTATTAATACTGCTTATGAATACGCAAAGCAAGAGCCCCTTACACCTTGGTTAGGAAAAGATACTGCCAGTCATTATCAATGGTATCCCTTTATTAATTTAGGACATTATGAATTGGCTAAACAACTTAAAGGAACGCAACGTGACACCGTTATTCAATTTTATAAAAATGGTATTGAAGCAGTTTGGCAAAAGGCAAAACAAAATGCTTTTTACAGAGGAGTGCCATTTATTTGGTGTAGTAATAATTTAACTACGTCATTTGCTATTCAATGCAAGTGGTATAAGGAGTTAACAAACGATAATAGTTATGACCAACTAGAACAAGCTAATTTAGATTGGTTATTTGGCTGTAATCCATGGGGAACAAGCATGGTGTATGGATTACCTAATTGGGGTGATACACCTATTGATCCACATTCAGGTTTTACACACTTAAAAAATTATCCTATTAATGGTGGCTTAGTTGACGGACCAGTTTATACTAGTATTTATAAAAATTTGATTGGTATACAACTAAATAATCCGGATGAATATGCAGCATTTCAAAGTGATTTAGCCGTATACCATGATGATTATGGAGACTATAGTACCAATGAACCTACTATGGATGGAACAGCCAGTTTAATTTATTTATTGGCAGCCCAACAAAATAGTGCAAAAAATAAAGAAAAGATCATTGCCAATAAGATTGTTTCGGTTTCTATTCCCATAAAGCAAATGGGGGCTATTATTAAATCTGTTAGCCCTACTGAACCATCGGTATCATTGATCTTTACTGGAGATGAGTATGGCGAGGGATTGTCAACTATACAACAAATATTGGCCAAAGAAAAAGTGAAAGCGGGGTTCTTTTTTACAGGACGATTTTATGAAAATAAAGCTTTTTCAAAAGCTATTAAAGGGTTAGTAAAAGAGCAACACTATTTAGGGGCGCATAGCAATGATCATTTATTGTATAATGATTGGACCAATAGGAATAAGTTATTAGTGAGCTACGATTCCTTTAGTACCGATTTAGACAAAAATTATGCTGCGATGGAAAATTTGGGAATAAATACGCAGCAACGTAAATTATTTATACCTCCATATGAATGGTGGAACGATAGTGTAGCTAGTTGGTGTAATTGGAAAGGGTTAGAACTATTCAGTTTTACCCCTGGTACTTATACCAATGCAGATTATACTTGGCCTGAAATGGGGAGCAACTATAAAAGTAATGCTACACTTATGACTCAATTGAAAACATTGGTTAGTACTCCTGGAAAGCTAAACGGCAATATTTTATTGGTTCACGTAGGAACCGATCCGAGAAGAAAAGAAAAATTATACAATGAGTTACCTGCTGTCATACAGTTACTAAGAAAAAATGGCTACAGCATCAAAAGAATTGATGAGCTGATTAATTAAAACTACCATTTTTCTTCTTCGGATACGGAAGGGTCTTGCTTGTATTTTTGTCGAGATACTTTTTTTTCTTCAAGTCTTTCTATGATAGCATCTGCAATAACGGGTGCAGCAAAATTGGTGTTCTCCTTATTGAGTAATGTTTTAATTTTTGCTTCGCTTACATCAATTCGGTAGAGAATAAATACCAGTTTTTCAAAATCATGAATGATGAGCCAATTGATTGCGTCAATTAATTGAGTCTTACTAAGTTGTTCAATTGCTGCAATATCTAAAATAGGAGAGGCCATATTTAAAATTAATATTTCTCTATTACACCCAAGCCAAATAACGCAAAATCATATTTGGCAGGGTCTTTAGGGTCTAGCTTTTTTAAATAGCTAGTCAATTCTTCTGCTGCCAACCAATCTGTTTGTTTTCTATCTAATAAATTGAATCTTTTGGCTACCCTAGCAACATGAACATCTATTGGACAAATCAGCTGACTAGGCTGAATGTTTTTCCAAATTCCAAAATCTACGCCTTCTTTATCTTTTCTCACCATCCAACGTAAATACATATTGAGTCTTTTACAACTAGAGCCTTTTTCTGGTGTTGAAATATGTTTCTTTGTTCTTAGCGGTGCATCTTCTAACGAAAAAAAATATTGGTGAAAATAACTAAGCGCTTCTTTAATGCTTGCAGGAGGTTGATATGCAGGCATGAATGCATTTTCTAAAGATTCGTATATGCTATAGTGTTGTTTAAAAAATTCAATACAATATAATAGATCGGTAGCGTTGAAAGTTCTATGCTTAAAGCCTTCTAATTTTTTTAATTCAGTTATTGTTGCATGTAAGCAAAATGAATGTGGTTGCATTTGCATGAGTTGCATCAACTCTTTAGACTTATTAATGATTGTGGTTCTATTCCCCCATGCAAAAATGGCAGCAAAGAAACCTGCAATTTCAATATCTTGTTTTTTAGTGAATAGATGCGGTATACATACTGGATCAGAAGCAATAAAAGAAGGCTGGTTATATTCTTTTACTTTTCTATTAAAAAAATCTTGCAGTTTTGCCTTGGCTTCCATTTATTCATTTAAGAAATAGGTCATAATTTCTATGCCCAATTTATCTGCAATATCATTTTTGTTAAATGCATTAATTACCACTACAATGCTGTTTTGTGTGATTGGGTTAAAAGCCGCAAAAGTAGAAAAGCCATAAGTACCCCCATTATGCCAATACAGTAATGTTTTTCCGTCTTTTTCAATGGTATGCCAAGCTTTGGCAATAGCTACTTGTTTGTTTAATTGGGTAGTTTTTTGTAGAACAGATTTGACCACAGGTAATGACTGATTGGATGCCATAAAATCTAAGTATTGCAAAAGGTCGTTTGCATCCGATTTTATACCACCTGCACCCACTAATATATTCATGTCCCAATAGCTTGCAACTTCATTTCCAAAATATCCAGAGGCTTTGGGCATTCTTTTGGCAGATTCTATTCCTGTATGCTTTAACTGAAAAGGCTTATTGATGTATTCAATTAATAATTGCTGATAGCTTTTATTGCTGATATTTTCAGCAATAACGCCTGCTAAACCAACACCCAAATTGGAGTAGGCTATTTTGCCAAAAGTTTTGGGTTCTGTTATATTTAAATAGTAATATAAATTGTCTTTATTATAATTGGCGTAAGGTTGTAGACGATCTTGGGGTATGCCAATATTTTCAGGAAGTCTTGGTAATCCTGAAGTATGATTTAATAGATGCAATAGTTGAATGCCAACAATTGCTTTATTTTTAGCTAGACTATCAGGTAAAAATTGAGTGATTAAACTCGTATCTGCTATATTGTTTTTTTGCAATACAGATTCTAATAAAAAGGCAGTAAAAGTTTTACTAATGCTACCAATTTCAAATTGTGTTTCAGGAGTAAATGCAAGATTCGATTTTTTATCTGCAACCCCAGCCGTAAAGAATTGATGTTTACCCTTTACGGAGCTAGCAACCAAAATGCCTGGTACTGTGTTTAAATTAATAATGCTATCCAATTTCGCTTGTATTGGATGTACATTACTTACTTGTGCAATACTATTTGCGAAAACAAACAATATTACACAAGTCAGTATCCAGAAGTTTTTTATCATTAGGCTAATGCTTTTTCTAAATCTGCAATTAAATCGTCTGCATCTTCAACTCCAATACTTAATCTGATTAATGTATCACTTAAGCCATTTGCAATACGTTTTTCTCTAGGTATGGATGCGTGTGTCATAGAAGCTGGATGATTAATTAAGCTCTCTACTCCACCTAAACTTTCTGCTAATGAGAATAATTTGGTAGAAGACAACACCTTTTTAGCAGCATCCATACTATCATCTTTTAATTCAAACGAAAGCATGCCACCAAAATCGCGCATTTGTTTTCTAGCGATTGCATAGTTAGGATGATCTTCAAATCCACACCAGTATACTTTACCCACTTTTGGATGTTTTCTTAACCAATGGGCAATCACTCTACCATTTTCGCAATGTCTTTGCATGCGTAAGTGTAATGTTTTAATGCCTCTTAAAACCAAGAAGCAATCCATTGGTCCAGGTACTGCACCACAACTTTTTTGTATAAAATAAAGCTGCTCTCTTAGTTCTGCACTATTCATCATCAACGCTCCTTGAATGACATCACTATGCCCACCTAAATATTTAGTAGCAGAGTGCATCACAATATCTGCACCCATGTCTAATGGGTTTTGTAAATAAGGAGAAGCAAAAGTATTGTCTACACAAAGCAGTACATTATTTGCTTTAGCAATGGCTGCAACTGCTTCTATATCGGTAATATTCATCAATGGATTAGTTGGTGTTTCAATCCAAATTAATTTTGTTTTAGCAGAAACAGCCGCTTTAATATTAGCAACATTGGTAGTATCCACATAAGTAAAAATGATACCAAATTTTTCAAACACTTTAGAAAAAAGACGATAAGTGCCTCCATACATATCATTTGCTGCAATTACTTCGTCTCCTGGACTTAACAATTTGATGACTGCATCTGTTGCAGCAACACCACTACCAAATGCCAATCCAAATTGACCATTTTCAATTTGTGCATATGCTTCTTCTAAGGCTTTTCTAGTAGGATTTTGGCTTCTAGCATATTCAAACCCTTTATTTACGCCAGGAGCTTCTTGCACATAAGTGGATGTTTGATAGATTGGAGTCATAATAGCTCCAGTTGATGGATCTGGTTCTGCTCCAGCATGAATGTATTTAGTAGCGGTCTTCATAGTATTTTATTTTTTGGTAGTTACAAGAGTCATAGGTAATTCTGCACGCTGGTTGTCCCAAAGCATGACTAAATTGGCTTTTCCGCCATTCTCATTAAAGTAGATGGTAAAGGTTTCTACAATTTCATCAGTTGTTTCGGGTTTAACATCGGCCCTAACCACATCTTTTCTAGTATCATAAGTAAAACTTCCCCAACAAAAATTGTCTTTGCTTACAATTATGGTCCATCTGTTTTCTGATGGAACACAAAATAAAGTATACCTCCCTTTTGGGATTATTTTGTTGGCAATTTTAACTGGGCTAAAAATTTCTAATTCAGTGGCTTCATTAGCACCCAAACGCCATAGTTCGTTGTACTTTATAATCCCCCCAAAAATAGTTCTACCGTTTTTAACTGGCCTTCCATAAATTATGCGGGCTATTGGTTGATCCTTGGCTTTGCCACTCATTTTTAATAGGGGGTAGTTATCTGGCCAATAACTCATATCCATGGGTGATTTGTCTAATTCAGTTGGCTTTTGTTGACCAACAGCAATCAGGCTGATGCAAGCAAATGCTAAAAAAAATCCGATTTTTTTCATTTGAATCATTTTTACAAATATACCTAGCTATTGTTCTACCAATTGTTGAAATTGACCAGTGGCAAATATTTTAACATCCGGTATAAAATCGGCGGATAACTGACGTATCTGCGTATAGTTGGCTAAAAATAGGTCAAAAGCTTGTTCTGCATTAGTTAAATAAGCAGCTCTTCTTTGTAATCCTTTAAAACTGTTTTCCATTCCCCAATCAAATCGGTAATTATACAACCAGTTTTGTTCTTGCATATAAGGGAATACCCTTGCAAAGTATGGAGGAAACCATTCTTGCTGCGTGCCAAGTTGGGTATAAGTGGTTTCGGTAAAATGCATCCACTCATCTGCCGTTTTCTCATTGGGGTCTAATGCTAAGAAATGATCATAAACTATATCTGCAAAAGCGCCAGCATAAAGCCTAACCAAGGGAGAAAAAATTTGCTTGATGGCTTTTGTGGTGGCATGGTCATCGGTAAACTGATCAATTGCCCTATGCAGCTTTATTCCTTTTTGAATGGCAATTGGATAGTCAAATTGTTTTTTACCCTTCACATAATCACTGATCATGTTCCCAGTTAAAATGGCTGGGTCTCCAAAAGAAAAATATGCATGTGCTAGATAATTCATGACTATTGATTTGTTTTATTTATCCAGTCACTTATAATTTGTAGTGCTATTGGGGAGAAGCTTTCCTCAATTGTTCCATAGGATTGTTCAGGGCTAGTGCATGTTTGAAATAAATGGTTAAGGGAAGGAAATATTTTTACTTCAAATTTTTTATTCTTTGCTTTCTTCAGGGCTTGTTCAATGCCGTTGATATTTTCTACTGCTTTTACTTGTATATCTGAAGCACCGTTTAAAGCCAGTACAGGTATTTTTAGTTTGGATAAATTTTCAGCGGGATCATAGTTCATAAAAAATTGCAACCAAGCCAACGCAGGTTTGAATTGATTCACTAAACCTAAGTATGGTTCAATTCCTTTGGCAGTAAGTAGTTTGGACTCGTTTACAGCGGAATTAGCTTGCTTCCAATTAGCATACGATTTTTTCATGTTGGCTTTAATAGTATCCGCCTCCGTACTGAATCTAAAATGACTGTTCATTTCATTTACTAAAGAAGCTGCAATGGAATAGTCGGTTGTAGACAAATTGGGTTGAATAAAATTTCTGCGCATTTGGTCATTCCAAATTTTATAACCAGGAACACCAGGTCCAGCTAATAATACCATAAAAGTTACTTGCCTGTTTTTAACTGCAACCATTGGTGCAATTGCTCCACCTTCGCTATGTCCAATCAATCCAATTTTTTTGGGATTGACTTCTGTTCTGGTTAATAAATATTGAATGGCTGTTTCTACATCTTTCGCAAAATCTTTACTGGTGAGCAATTGTGGATTAGGACCTAAACTGGTGGTACCTGCCCCTCTATCGTCTACTCTTAATACGCCAATTCCAGCTTTCGTTAAATGATCGGCCAATACCCAATATATTTTGTGATCAAACATAGTTCCATCTCGATCTTGTGCGCCACTTCCTGAAATCAATACTACAGTTGGAAAGTCTTTTTTATTTTTTGGCAAGGTTAGCGTTGCACCAAATTGAACGGTTTGAGCTGCATTGGTAAATTTGATTTCATCACTTGTATATTCAAATGGTGCTTTGGGTGTTTGCGGTCTTACAATTGGTTTTGGTGTAGGTGCTTTATTAGACTCATTCGTTCTTGTTAAAACAAGTGAGGTATTAAAGTTGCCTTGTTGAAATACACCATCTATTTGATTGGCTCCATTCCATTTTCCTTTATAACTCCCGTTGATTGAAGGAATAGCAATAATAATGCTATCATTCTTTAATTGTGTTGTTCCTGTTTTAATACCAAATGCATTTTGAGCAGGGCTATCAAAATTGGTTTCTATTTGGTTATTCACTTCTTTAATATGAAATACCAAGGGCAATTGATTTCCACCTGCATCAATATTTCCTTTCCATGAACCAATTATAGTTTGTGCGTTACCCGTATAACAAGACATGATAAGTATTACTAGGCCGATTATATTTTTGAATTTCATGTTTATGCTTTTGATTTTTTAAATAAGCGGTACGAATAAAGTATGGGATATACAATCATCACCAATAGAACAATCATGGAGAAAATAAAACCTGCTGCAAAAGGCATAAATGGCGAACAAACGGCAATTACTATGCCTCCAATCATCCATAGTTTGCTGCTAATTTGGTGTGTTTTTCGCCAATTTTCTGGGTCTTCTAAAGTCCATGATAAACGCAAGCCTATAAAATAATTCGGTTTAATACTGTGCATGAAATTTCCTAGTCCAGCAAAAAGTAGTCCAATCAACGGCATTAAAAATTGATTTGATTTCATAGAGCCCGTTGTAGCCGATTGAATAATGACCAACAATATTGCACTTAAAAAAACAATAATCAGGAATGCAATCTTTTGTAGTAATTCGGGTGATTGACTTGTTTTTTTGGGATCTATTTTGTTGGCATTTTTCACTATCAAATAGGTAAAAATAGACACGAACGACATAAAAATAGATACAACTATGAGGGTAGACTTTTCACCAGTTTTGTCTGCTTCACCCTTGTAATTAAAATGGGTGGGTATAATAGTTGGTAATGATTCATAAATACTACCTAAGTAGGTAAATGGTAGCCCAATAAAAAAAGCAACCACCAAAATTTCTTTTAAAGAAGTTGATTTCATACTCTTATTTTTTAGATTTAAACTGCATCATCCACTTGAGCATTTCATCCATTACTGTGGTATTTATTGAATAATGAATAAATTGACCTTCTTTATTCGCAACCACTAAACCTGCTTGTTTTAATAAGTCTAAATGATGAGATATACTAGGTTTAGATATATTGAATTGCTCTGCAATTTCACCTGCAGACATATCGCTTTTTTTTAATAGCTCGAGAATCCCTCTTCTAGTTTCATCATTTAAGGCTTTAAAAAGAATATTCACGACTTTTAGATATTTAGACAAATGTCTAAATAATAATTCATTAAACCAAATATATGCCAACCTTAGAATAAAGGCAGACTTATCTCAGTTGGAAGTAGCACAGGCCTAATCAAATTTGAATTGCTAGAGCTGGTTCATCTTGCTGAAATCTGCTTCTTTTGATAAGTCATTTACCAGTTTAATTAATCGTTCAACCAGTGCAGGCCCACACCATCTCCTGGTATAGCTGGGTAATCCAAATGGCTCAATAGGTGTGAATTCCCAAGGATGAAAATAAAGACAGAGATAACCGTCTTTCGCCAAAGTTTGTTTGCACAATTGCAAGTACAAGCTATAAGGCATATTCTTGAAACTTAACCAAAAAAGAGGAACCCTAATGCCAGGGCTAACAGAAGCGGGTATTCTTTTGATACCACTTTCAGTGTAAACAGTTCTTGGCAAATGAAAATTATTGTATCGGCCAGGCAACCAAGTAGGATTGATAGAAGAGTCGTATGCATACCCAGCTGCTTTAACATCTTCCATTAATACAGGGCGCATTCTGGGCATTCTTAATCCTGTGACTTTCTGTTCTGTAATTTCTTCTAATCGCAACCTAGCGTTTAATAAATCTTCTGTTGCATAAGCAGTATGATAATATGTATGCGAAGCTATTTCATGTGTTGTTGATAATGCCTTTATTTCATTGGGAAAATGATTGGCAAAATTGGCGGTGGTAAATAAAGTGCTTTTTGCTAAATCTAAAATGGGTTGAATGGCATCGAGTCCTAGTTTCCCAATTCGCATTTGTTCCTCAACTGGTATATCAAATTGATATTCCAAGGGCATATCAAACTCTTCTACATCAAAACTCAATAATACCTGCCTATTCATTTTCACAAATTCGTTTCTTTAACCAAATAATGTGGCCTACTCTTACTTTGCATAAATAGCTTGCCCAAATAAAGTCCAATGATTCCTAAAATCATCAGCTGTAATCCCCCAAAAAATGCTATAGCAGCAACAATAGATGCCCAGCCCGAAACGGTATGGCCTTGGTAAAAACTATAAATGATATATGGAATATACAAAACAGATAAAAAAGCAAAACTAAATCCAAGATAAGCCGCCATGTACAAGGGTTTAGTGCTAAAAGAAGTAATTCCTTGTAAAGCAAATCGCACCATTTTTTTGATGGTGTATTTAGACTCGCCCGACAATCTTGCTGCTGGGTAATAAGCTACTCCTGATTGACTAAAGCCCATCCATTTAACCAACCCTCTTATAAACAAATCATGTTCTCTAATTTGTTTAAAAGCTTCCACTACTTTGCGATCCATTAACCTAAAGTCTGCTGTTCCTTGCTCTAATTCTATATCAGACATATTATTGATGATATCGTAAAATATAGCAGAAGTTTTTCTTTTTAGTAAAGACAAATCAGTCTGTTCTTTTCGAATGGTGTAAACGATATCTGTTCCTTCTTCCCACTTTTGTATTAGTACTGGAATTAAATCTGGGGGATGCTGTAAGTCTGCATCCATCATTATCACACAATCTCCATCTGCAAAATCTAAACCTGCTTTCAAGGCATTTTGATGACCAAAATTTCTAGAAAGACTAATAAAATGAATATGATTATTTACGGCGGCTTCTGCTTTTAAAACGGGTAAAGTTTGATCGGTACTTCCATCATCCACAAATAAAATGCGATAATCGTATGCTAATGGCGCCATGATATTTTTAATGGCACTAGCTATCACGAGTACATTTGATTGCTCATTACATGCAGGTATTACAAATACAACCATCTTGCTCATTTTGCAGGTATTTTAGGCAGATGAATTTTCCAGCAACTGATAATTAACCAGCACCAGATGATGAAACAAGGTAAAGCTTTCAAAGAATAAGCAAGAATAAAATTGATTCTAATATAGGGTGGTATTAAGTCGGTTGGTGATAATATTGTCATCAAAAATAATAGCCAAAGTGTTGCTTTAGTTTTAGTTGTAAAAGGTTGTTGCTGGGAAATAAACCAAAGTGCTGCCCCTGTTACTGCAATCACAAATGTTGGACTCTCTGCAGCTGAGCTAAAAATCACTACAGATATTAACACTAAGGCTAAATAGTTTAATTTAAAATCTGGATGGTCTTGATTTTGTCTTTTTAATAAAGGAATACCGAATAATATTCCTGCAACCGCAATAATTGGAAAGTCAATTGGACCATAGTATTTAAATATTCTGCGAATCATTCCTGGAACAGATATATCCTGCATACCTGCTGTTCTTGAATTATCAATATTCTGCTGATTTCTTCTAATGATTTGGTAATACCAATCTTCATAACTCTGTACAATATAATCATAGCTAGAATAAAGAATGGGTGCTGCAACTATAATCGTTAACCAAACCAATAAGGAAAGGATAAATTGGATTTTATTTTTTGAAAAGAAGAAAAAAGCCAATCCAGCAATACCATACAGTTTTGTTAATATTCCCAGTGCTATAAATAAAGTTGCTATCCAATCTTTACCTCTTAATGTGAAAACGAATGTGAAAATGAAAAATGCTGTAAACATTGGATTGAACTGAACACTGTGTATTGAAGTCATCATTTCAATCAAAACAATCCAGTATAAAATAATTTTTTGTTTTTCTTCTACTGGCAGCATTTTTAAAGCAATGAATAATGCCGCTGCATTTGCCATAGCCCATAAAAAACATCCTATATAGGTTGGGAGTAAAGCAAAAGGGGCAATCACCAAAGAAAAAGCTGGCCCGTAGTTATTAAAAGAAACATATTCATCTGGGTAGTAACTAAATAAATATTTTTCTTGTACTACATGTTTAAAAACACCTTCGAATATCAAATAATTATCAATACCTGTAAGGCCTCTGCTCATTTCGGCAATAACTGCAAAAGCGGCTAGTAAAAACCAAATACAATAGATTAGGTAAACCGATCCAAATTTGGCTGTTTCCCATTTATGAAAAATGATTTTTTCCAATTTTGAACTCATTCACTTTCTTTTTTAAAAAATACCATAATGGAAACACCTGCAGGAAAACGAATTCCCCATTTTAATAAATAATAATCGAAGGAGAAAATTCCTGCTAACAAGTTATTAAAAAATCCTTCTGTACCAAATATGGCATGATCAGATTCAATGGTTTCTTTTTTAGGTCCCTTTAATTTATTCAATCCAGTTGCTAGTAATCGAAATGCAGCTATCGGTATAAAAAGGAAAGAATTGAAGTAAGTATGATATACAATTTTACCGTTATGTTTTTTTAATAATCCCAATAAATCGCTTCTAGTATACCTTCTAAAATGTTGGTTAATGACATCATGCTCTCCCCATAAAAAAGCATAGGCAGGAACAGTTATAGCAATATGTCCTCCTGGTTTGCAAACACGCATCATTTCTTCAACCGCTTTAGCGTCGTCTTCTACATGTTCAATTACATCAAAAGCGCAAACCAAATCATAAGTATTATTGGCAAATGGCAATTCGGTAATAGATCCCTGAATAAGGGGGGTGCTTAAAAATGTTTGGGTATACTCGCAACATTCTTGGTCATACTCTACCGACATCACTTCCCCAAACTCGGTTAACATATCCGATGTGGTTCCAGTGGCAGCACCAATATTTAAAGACTGAATTCCTTTTGGGTTGTTTAATATATGGTGGATTCGATCCCTCAAAATCTTTCTTCTAACAGTAAACCACCAGTTTACCCTTTCTAAATGATAATATTCTTTAAAGTATTGTTGGTCCATATATTTTTTGGGGGGACTTGCAAGTAACGAAAATTCTATTACAATTTAAGAGAGGCATACCAGCTAAAAAATTTACTTTTGCCCCTCTAAATTTTATTAATATGAGTAAAGGACCAGTTTCTCAGTTTGTTGAGCATCATTATAGACATTTCAATGCTGCAGCTTTGGTGGATGCTGCAAAAGGGTATGAAACCCATTTGTTAGAAGGAGGAAAAATGTTGGTGAGTTTGGCAGGGGCTATGAGTACTGCTGAATTGGGTATCAGTTTAGCTGAAATGATTCGTCAAGATAAAGTTGCCATCATTAGTTGTACTGGTGCTAATTTGGAAGAAGATATCATGAACTTGGTTGCACATAGCCATTATAAGCGTGTTCCTAATTATCGTGATTTGAGTCCTCAAGAAGAATGGGATTTATTAGAAAATCATTACAATCGTGTAACTGATACCTGTATTCCTGAAGAGGAAGCTTTCCGTCGTTTGCAAAAACATATTTATAAAGTTTGGAAAGATGCTGATAATGCAGGAGAGCGTTATTTTCCGCATGAGTTTATGTACAAAATGCTCTTAAGTGGCGATTTGGCTCAGTATTATGAAATTGATCCAAAGAATAGTTGGATGTTGGCTGCTGCTGAAAAGAACTTACCTATTGTAGTTCCAGGTTGGGAAGACAGTACTATGGGTAATATTTTTGCTTCTTATATTATTAAGCAGGAATTAAAAGCCTCAACCATGAAGAGTGGTATTGAATACATGGTATGGTTAACAGAGTGGTATCGTGCTAATAGTGGCGGTAAGGGTGTAGGGTTCTTTCAAATTGGTGGAGGTATTGCTGGTGACTTCCCTATTTGTGTGGTTCCAATGATGTATCAAGATTTAGAATGGCATGATGTACCTTTTTGGAGTTATTTCTGCCAAATCAGTGACTCTACTACTTCTTATGGTTCTTATTCTGGAGCCGTTCCCAATGAAAAAATTACCTGGGGTAAATTAGATATTCATACCCCTAAGTACATTGTGGAGAGTGATGCAACGATTGTTGTGCCTTTGATTTTTGCCTATTTGTTGGGTTGGTAGTACAATAATAATTAATATGAATTTCTTAGCCCCGATTGAATCAATCGGGGCTTTTTTATTGGCTAGAATATAGTTATTAGCTATATTATTTCAGGAAACCTTGACTAAATGTGCTTTTTAGGTTAATTAATGCCATTTTAATGTTTAAACCTTTAAGATTATTTTAACAATATTAAAAAAATATGTACATTGAAATCTTAAAATTCTAAACCAAAACCTAAACAAATGAGAAAAATTTTGTTGTTAATGCTGGGTTTTATTCTTTTTACGAATATTACTTATGCGCAAAAAACAACAGTGAAGGGAAGGGTTACCGACACCAATGGTGTAGGGGTACCTTCTGCAACTGTTAAAGAGAAAGGCACAAAGAATGCGGTAAGTGCCGACGGAGAGGGCAATTTTACTATTTCAGTTTCTCCAAATGCAACCCTGCAGTTTACTGCAACAGGTTTTGGGATGGTAGAATTATCTGCAGACAAAGCTTCTTCTGTAAGAATGAAAGAAGAAGTAGATAACCTGAGCGAAGTAGTTGTGACCGCTCTAGGTGTAAAAAGAGAAAAGAAGGCCTTAGGATATGCAGTTCAAGAAGTAAAAGGCGAAAACCTAACGGTTGCAAAGTCATTGGATATTAGTACATCATTAGCTGGTAAAGTTGCTGGTGTGCAATTAGTGGGTTCACCTAGTTCTTCATTTGATAATGCCGATATCTTGATTCGTGGCGTTACTGGTTTAGGACCTCAAGCGCCTATTTTTGTAGTTGATGGAACCATCACTAATCAGTCTGCTGTTATATTAGATAATATTGAAAGTGTATCAGTTTTAAAAGGACCTGCATCTACTGCTTTGTATGGTCAACGTGCTGCAAATGGTGCGGTAGTTATTACAACTAAAAAAGGAAGTCGTAAGAAATTTACTAGTGTAGATGTAAACCTAGGATTAACTTTTGAAAAGTTAGCCTTACTTCCTCCATATCAAAATGATTACGCAGGTGGATATTCTTCAGCTTTAACTTCTGCTGGATCATCATTTGACGCACAGGGTTTTTATTTGTTTAAATACAATCCTGCTATACATCCTGCATCTTGGGCTGCTTTTAATGGTCAACGTATGTTAGAGTATGGTGCCGATGAAAGTTGGGGTCCTAAAATGAATGGAGATAATTATCGTGCTTATTGGAGCTGGTATCCTGGTGCAGAATTTGGTCAGCAAACTCCTTTGGTTGCCCAACCAAATAACGTGAAAGACTTCTTTAGAACCGGTGTAAATAAAAATAATTCTGTATCATTTTCTTCTGGTGGCGAAGGCTATAATTTAAGAATGACTTATGCCAATCAAAACAGAAGTTTGATGATACCAAATGCAAACAGAGATCAACATCAGTTGGCTTTGAATGGTTCATTTGATATTGGTAAGTATATTACTATTTCTACTGACCTTACCTATACTACAAATAGTACACAAGGAAAGCCAGCAGAAGGGTATCGTTTAGATGGATTGAATATCACGCAGAATTTTAACCAATGGTTTCAACGTCAATTAGACATGAAGCGTATGGTGAATTATAGAGAACCTGATGGTAGTTTAAATTCATGGAATATTGGCGACCCGAATGCAAGTGCTGATATCTCAGTTTATGGTAGACCTCAGTATTGGGATAATCCTTACTTTATCGTAAATGAAGCAATTGCAACACAAGCTCAAAACAGGTTAATTGGAAACGTGGGTATGAATATTAAAGTCAATAAACACTTAAATATTCAATCTTATGTAAGAGCGAATACTTATAACAATGAAAATACTAGTAGAATGCCTACTGGGGCCTTAACATTAGACTACTTTAATATTTCGCAGGATCGTTATTCAGAAATGAATTTTGAAACCAATATCATGTACAAGAATAAATTTGGAGATTTTTCTGTAGATGGAATGATTGGTGGTAACGTTCGTAAGAACAGCTACAGTGCATTATCAATGGGTACACAGGGTGGATTAAGCTCTCCTAATTATTTTGATATTGCTGCTTCTATCTCAAGACCTAGTGTTAGTCGTTCTTACGAAAAGAAAACAGTGAATTCTGTATTAGGAAAAGCTTCTGTTGGTTGGAGAGATTTATTATTTGTTGAAGCAACTTTGCGTAATGATTGGTCATCTGCATTACCTTCTCAAAGTAATTCCTATTTATATCCTTCATTAAGCACCAGTTTTATTTTCACTGAATTGGTTAAAACCAGCTGGTTGACTTATGGTAAATTAAGAGCGTCTTTTGCTAGCGTAGGTTCAGACTTAGGGGCTCATGCACTTAATTTAGCAATAGGAAATGGTTCTTTTTACGGAACAAATCCTTCTGCAACTATCGGAAATCAATTTAAGGGTGGTGGAATTAAACCAGCTTTAACCAAGGCCTATGAGTTTGGTGTTGAGTTGCGTTTATTCAAGAAGATTGGTTTAGATGTTACTTATTATCAGAATAATAATACCGATCAAATTTTAGGTATAGATGTAACGCCTGCAAGTGGATTCTCTACAGCACAAATTAATGCAGGTAATATTCAAAGTAAGGGTATTGAAATTACCCTTAGTGGTAAACCAATTGATACCAAAAACTTTAGCTGGGATGTAACTTTAAACTGGGCTAAAAACCAGAACAGTATTAAAGAATTGGCTCCAGGAATTAATACTTACTTATATGCAACCAATCGTTACGATACTCGTTTAGAGCATAGAGTAGGAGGAGAATGGGGTACTTATTATGGTAGAAAATGGAGAACTGATCCAACAACAGGTCAAACTTTGATTGACGCAACTGGTCAACCATTGTATGATATTAACGTTCCAATCGGAAATGTACTTCCTAAGTTTACTGGCGGTATGTTTAATGCATTTAAGTATAAAGCATTTGATCTTACTTTCAGTATTGATTTCCAAAGTGGTGGTTTATTCTATTCTGAAACCAGAAACTTTAATTCAGGTACAGGGCTTTCTCAAGAAACAGTTGGTAAGAATGATAAAGGAAATGATTGGAGAGATTATCCAGGTGCTTATACCACTGCAGGTGGTAATGCTGGAGGTGGAGGAATTCGTATTCCAGGAATCTTTGCTAATGGTGCTTTAGCGGGTAAAGAAAACAACCGTTATATTTCTGCAAGAGCTTATTGGTATACTGCGCGTCAGCGTGATGCAAGCAATGTGTTACTAGATGGTTCTTACGTTAAATTAAGAGAAATCAGGTTTGGATATACCATTCCAAGTTCTGCCTTAAAATCTTTGCCTTTTGTAAAGTCTGCTAATATTGGCTTTATGGTTCAGAATGCATGGTTAATTTGGGCTACTACCAAAAAGTGGGGTGTTGATCCATCTGAGTTAGAAACTTTCTATCGTGAAGGTGGTCAGTTATCTTCTACCAGACAATTTGGTATCAACTTAAGAGCATCATTTTAGTAAACGAATTCAGTAAAAACAAAAAGACATTTTATGAAAAAAATATTAATCGTTTTTGGTTTGCTGGCTACGTTACAAAGTTGTAACAAGTTTGGCGATACCAATATTTCTCCTGCACAGTTAACTACGGCTTCTACCAAAGCATTATTAACGAATGCAGAACAAGCATTAAGTACTTATGTTACTAGTGCTAGATTAGGTTCTTTGTATATTCAACATTTATCTGAAGGTCCTTATCCTGGATCTTCATTGTATAGCGATAGAAACTCTAGTTTCGCTGGTTGGTATACAGGTCCATTGTATGATTTACAAACTATTATTAACGATAACAATGCAGGTTCATCTTCTGCCAATGGAAATGGCTCTAAGAGTAACCAAATTGCAGTTGCTCGTATTTTAAAAGCATATTACTTTTTACAAATGACCGATATATGGGGAGATATTCCTTATTCGGAAGCATTACAAGGTGATAAAAATTATGCGCCTAAATACGATAAGCAACAAGATATCTATACTGCCTTATTTAAAGAGCTTACTGAAGCTGTGGCTCAAATTAAGGAAACAGAGTCTTCTGTAGTTGGAGATATTTTATTAAATGGCAATATGGCCGCATGGAAACGTTTTGCAAATACCACTAGAATGGTTATGGCATTGCGTATTTCAAAAGCCGATATTGCAAAAGGTAAAACTGAATATGCTGCTGCTTTAGCTGCTGGTGTTATATCTAGTAATGCACAAAACATCAATTATAATTATATCGCAGGTGATCCTAATAACTACAATCCTTGGTATAACAATTATACTATCAGTAATCGTAACGACTATGCTATAAGCAAAACCATGACCGATTATATGGATCCAAAAGCAGATCCTAGATTGCCAGTTTTTGCTGAAACATTAGCGGGTGGTGTTATTAAGGGCTTACCTTATGGTAGAAACGTTGCAGTGAATATTCCAGCAGCTTTTAGTAGAATTGGTACTGCATTTAGAAGCCAAAACTCTCCTCTTACTTTACACAACTATGCGCAAGTTTTGTTTATGCAAGCTGAAGCTGCTAAATTAGGATATGTTGCAGGTGGTGATGTAGAAGCTGAGGCAAAGTACAAAGCAGCTATTAAAGCTTCTTGGGAAATGTATGGTGTATTTAATCAAGCTAAATATGATACATATATTGCTTTACCCGAGATTGCATATGCTGCAGTTGATGGTCATAAGAAAATCATGACCGAAAAATGGGTGCATAATTATTTAGCTAGTTATGAAGCTTGGAAAGACTGGCGTAGAACAGGTTTCCCAGTTTTAACTCCTGCAACTGATGCAGTAGATTCAAGAGGAATCCCAATGCGTTTAGGTTATTCACCAACAGAAGCTTCTCTAAATCCGGTAAACTATGCTGCTGCTGTTACAGCACTAGGTGGAAAGGACGAGAACTATGGCTTAATGTGGTTGGTTAAATAAATATTTTAGTTTTTGGAGTTTCGATTGCTTGTAATTAAAAGCCCCGGTACTATATTAGTCCGGGGCTTTATTATTTTGCTATTGGTTTTTTCAATCATTCACGACTAATAGTAATGCTATAAAATTATCTCGCAGGCATTGTTAATGGAATATCTCTCTTTAACATTTCCTCTCTATTAGCCATTTCCCATGCTGTATAAAATACCAGCTTTGCTCTTTTTTCCATTAGTTCAAAGTTGATTTTATCTACAGTATCGCCTGGTTGGTGGTATTCTGCTTTAAGCATTCCATCATAAAAGAATAAAATAGGAACTCCTTTACGTGCAAAATTATAATGATCACTTCTGTAATAAATTCTGTTTACATCTTTTGGATCATCATATTTATAATCCAACGTCATGTTCAAATGTTTAGCATTAACACCCTCGTTAATTTTTGCTAAATCAGAGCTTAATTTATCGTGACCAATCACATAAATATAATTGAGGGTATCTGCAGTTTTTCTTTCTGTATCTACTCTACCAATCATATCGGTATTTAAATCTACCGTGGTTTTATCTAAAGGAAAAATTGGATGCTCCGAATAGTATTGAGAACCCCAAAGGCCTTTTTCTTCTCCGGTTACTGTCATAAATACCAAAGTTCTACGAGGCTTGTTGCCTTTTTTAGCAGCAGCTGCAAAAGCTTCTGCCATTTGCATTACGCCTACTGTACCAGAACCATCATCGTCTGCTCCGTAATAAATCACATCGCCTCTTTTACCTAAATGATCGTGGTGACCGGTCATGAAAACGTATTCGTCTTTTTTGTCGGTACCTTCAACAATTCCAATTACATTGCTGGTTTCTAAAGCAGTAGATTTTTTATCAGCTGCAATGCTTAACTCAGCAATATATTTTCCTTTAGTTAAAGAAGCCAAACTTTCACTGGATAATTTAGCGGTACGTCCTGCTAAAGCAGAAGCTATTTCTTCAGAAACAGTCATCATCATAAATGGAGCGCCAGTTGGCTTATTCATGTAAATATTTCCTTTAACAGCAGTGGCTGTTTTACGAGGAAAATCTTTAGACACTAATACAATACCAGTTGCACCAGCAGTTCTAGCCGCTGCAGCTTTTGCTGCACCTGAAATAGGGCTTGGCACTCTAGAGCCAGGAGCTGGTGTAGGCGCTTTATAGCCTGCTGGTGCACCATCTAAAATCATTACAATTTTACCTTTAACATCAAGGCCAGCATAGTCGTCTATTGAAGCAGCTTTATCAACAATACCATAGCCTACAAAGACCAATTCTTTTGAGCTGGTTTTTCCATTAGCGATGGATTGTAAAGACATCATATAGTCTTTGTCCCAATTAAATAGTTTTCCATTTACCCTTAATTCAATACTAGACAGTTCGTCTTGGTATACATTAAAATATTGTTGGTAGCTATTTCCATTACCTGGCTTAAGCCCCATTCTTTTAAATTCAGATTCAATGTAGGCAGCGGCTTTTCTTTCACCTGGCATACCCGTTTCTCTTCCCTCCATTTCTGGTCCAGCCAAAATGGTCAATTTTTGTTTCATTGATTCGGGGGTAATTAATGCAGCAAACTTGGTTGATGCATCTTCTTTTTGTCCGTATGCAATTCCCGTAGAAAGGAACATGGCACCAAACAGGATTTTTTTCATCATGGCTTTTTGGTTTAGTTACAGCTAATTTTATTCACTCTGTCGGCGTGTCTACCACCTTCGAATGAAGTATTCATAAAAAGATCAATCATTTGTTCTGCAAGGGGTAGTGCTACAAATCTTGCTGGAATGCAAATAATGTTAGCATTATTATGTAATCTAGCTAATTCCGCTACATCATTTTGCCAGCACAATGCCGCCCTGATTCCTTGGTGTTTATTAGCAGTAATGGCTACTCCATTGGCACTTCCACAAATCAAAATACCAAAACCTGCTTCACCCTTTTCTACTGCAGAAGCAGTAGGATGTGCAAAGTCGGGATAATCTACAGAATCCAAAGAATAAGTTCCATGGTCGGTAACTTGGAAGCCTTTTTCGGTTAACCAAGCAATTAAAGCAGATTTATACGCAAAACCCGCATGGTCACTTCCAATTGAAATGGGTTTGGAAACGTCAAAAACATAAGCCATAAAATAGTCTTTATTGTGATGTATATAGGTTGATTAATCCCACTCTTTGTTTTCGTCTTTTTCTAATTTCTTAAATACTCTTGCGGAAACAAGAATACTTAATTCATATAAAAGGAATAATGGTATGAACACAATTAATTGGCTCATCCAATCTGGGCTAGGGGTAATAAATGCAGCAACAATTAATATAATGACTACTGCATACTTACGAGTTGCCCTTAAAAAACTAGGTGTAATAATTCCAATTTGTGTTAGAATATAGGCCAATACAGGCAATTCAAAAGCTAGTCCGCAACCTAAAATGATATTGGTTAAGTTGTCTAAGTAGTCAGAAAAAGTGGGTCTGGTTACTATCATATTTTCGGTACCCAACTGAAACCCTGCCAAGAAGTTAAAAGTAAATGGCCCTAATAAAAAGTAGCCAAAAGCCGCGCCACAAAAGAAGAAGAAAGAAACCCAGAAAATAATGAAACGAGTGTTTTTAACTTCTTTTTCTTTTAATGCGGGTTTTACAAAACGCCAGAATTCCCAAAAAATATAAGGGAAAGCCATAATGATACCACCCACAATAGCCATACTAATAGTACTTAAGAATTGGCCACCAAAAGTGGTACTCTGCATGGTTACTTCAACGGGGGGCATACACAGTGCATCCCCAATTTTTAACCAATGACTAAAATCGCACAAAGCTTTATAACTAACAAAATCTTTATTGATAGGGCCAACGATAATATTATCGAATATCCAGTTACGATATATAAATATTACCAAGGCCATTACCAAAATGGAAATAACCGAACGGATAATATGACCTCTTAATTCTTCAAGATGATCAATAAATGACATCTCCTCTTTATCTGCTGTTGCTTTTCTATTAAATAGTGCCATGTTTATTGTAATACTTTCATCTTAACCATTTCTATTCTTCTCTCAGATACAGTTAAAATATCAAACTTGAAATTATTGATGATAATGGTTTCTTTTTGTTTGGGTATGGTTTCATGTTCATTGATAATGTAACCACTTAAAGTTTCAGAATCACTTGCTGGGAAATCTAAATTGTATTTTTCATTTAAATAATCCAATTCCATTCTGCCACTAAAAATAAATTCGTCTTCAGCTAATTGCTTCTCTACAAATTCTTCAGTATCGTATTCGTCTTGAATTTCACCAAAAATTTCTTCTAATAAATCTTCCATGGTTACTATTCCTGATGTGCCACCAAATTCATCTACTACCCAAGCAATACTTTTTCTTTCTTTAGTAAATTTATTCATCAAATCAGTTGCACTCATGCTTTCAGGTACAGCCACAATGGGATGAAGCATGGCTTTAATACTTTCAGGGCGATTAAATAAATCTAACTGGTGAATATAACCTACAATATTATCAATGCTGTCTTCGTACACCAGCAGCTTACTCAATTTGGTTTGAATAAATAAATTTCTTGCTTCACCAATAGAGTCTGTTACTTCTAATGCAACAATTTCAGTTCTTGGCACCAAACATTGCCTAATTTTTACGGTAGGTAGGCTTAATGCATTTTCAAAAAGCTCTGTATTTAATTCCTGGTTTTCGTCGTCCTGGTCTTTGGTCTGTTGAAAAAAATGTTCTAAGTCTATTTTAGTAAAAGCTTCGTTTTTGTCTTTCACTCGAACATTAAAAATGTATTTCAATATCCATTGAGAAATGTTTACGAATAAATTGGTTAGTGGGAGAAACAAGTGATGAAAGAAATTGGCAACTGGTGCAAATACAAATAATAAACTATCACTCTTTGCCCTGAAAATTGCTTTTGGTAAAAATTTACCAATTACTAAAACCACTAGTGTGGAAACTAAAGTATCAAAAGCCAGTTTTAAAAAGTTGTTTTCAATTTGGAGGGGTAGCCAAATTCCTGTTTTAAGTAGTTCATCGAAAAGCAATCCATAGATTACTAAAAATACATTCACCCCAATCAAACAGGTTCCAATAAATCTAGCAGGAGATTCAATGAATTGGGCCAAAATGGCGCCACTTCTTTTACCCTGCTTTTTCTTTAGTTCAATGCTCAATCTATTGGCAGTTACGAATGCAATTTCATACCCCGCAAAAAAGCCGATAAAAAGCAAAGTACCCACTATACTAAGAATGGTATAGATATGCGTCATAATGGGCCAAAGTTAAGGTATATACAATAACAAAGTACCCCGTAGAAACGGGGCACGATACCGACTTAACACATGAGATTCGGTGCTGTAAAATTTATATGGTTATTTTATTTAAAGTCAACAGTACAATTCTGGCAACTCATGTCTATTTTAAGGCCTTTACCTTCACCTACTTTAGCGCTAAAATTTGATTCGTTGTCACGAGATTGTGAATAACGGGTAATAGAACGATTGATTTCAACCAACTGCTTAGCCAAGGCATCAGTTTCTTTTTCTTTTACTAATGGTTTTTTCTCCTCTACTACTAGAGGTTCTTTTTCAAAGTTTCCGTATACAGTGCTGTACGCTCCAATGAATTTAACCGAATAATTCTTGATATTTCTTAATGGAATGCGGATGTCGGCGTATTTGTTGTCAATTTTAATTACGTCAAGATTTGCTCCAACATTTCTGATTTTAACATCGGCGTTGGTTCCATCCATTTCAAGAGAGTTATTTAATTTGGTGATTCTGAAATTACCATAGTTCTTTCTTCCTCTTAATTCGTTGGCATCTTCTATTTCATATTCGTCGTTGGTACTTCTGAATACCGCTTTTTTAGCGCTGGCAATTTCAATGGTAGAGTACTTGGTATCTAAGTCTGCTTCACCAATTTCTTTTGCTGAAAATCGGCCATTCATAAATTCAATTTCGGCAATGGCAGCATTCTCCATGGTTACATTGGAATATTTTGAACGGAGGTATAGTTTGGAAAAGCTTTCTGCTTCTAAACTACCGTTGGAAATATCTACGGTAGCATTTCCATAGTTTCCAGTTAGTTGAAGATCGCCATACTTGCTATCGATATCTAATTTGCTAGCAGCAGGTACATAGATAGTAACTATTCTCTTTGTATTCGATTTGCTGCCTATGCTTTCTCCTTTGTCGTTAAATACTGCTACACCTGTACTTCCACTCCAGCCAAATGTGCTGCCATTAATAGTGTAACTACCGCCAGAAATAGTTCCAGACTTAACTCTTACTGTTGTTCCAATTGATTTTAAGGAAAGATTCATTTTTTCAAACCATTCTTCATCACTTAATTTTCCTTCACCTTCATAATAAACAGTAGTTACTACTTTTACTTTAGATTGATCCCAAATTTTAACTTGGATATTTCTAGAAGTATTGTCAATATATATATCGGGGGATTTAGACGTGCTAATTTCTTGACTTACTTCTTTGGCTTTAACATCTTTTAAGTCTTTAAATACATAATCAAAATTCTGATTGATGTTCATAGGAAATCCTGTAACAGTTACAGTACCAGTGCCTCGCATCGGGAAACCTTCTACCACAATCGGTTTCAAGGCTTTTGCCATGCTTTCTTTAACAGACCTTTCAATTTGAATATTTGAAACTTTTACTTCTTTGTTTGCTTTTTGAATTTCCTTTGCAGCGTTCTGAATTTCTTTTTCTGCTTTTTTGATTTCTCTTTCAACTTCCTTTTCAGTAGTAGTTTGTTGTGCAGAAGAACTCAATGATCCTGCGCCAATTGCACATAAAATCATTGCTCTGATAATGGTATTTTTCATTGTTTCTGTTTTTAAATATTAATAAAGTAAGCACGAGTAGAATCTACCGGCCCTCTGTTTTGTTTGTAACGATTATTGGTTTTGTTCATTTCTAATTGCAACTGCTTTAGTACAGTTAATTTATATTGATACAGATTTATCAGTTGATCAAGCTGTTGGTCTGTTAGTCCTTTTTTACTAATTTCTTTTTTGATTTGTTTTTCCTCTTGTTCTAGTTGAATAATTTGGGATTTGAATTCATTAAAATAACTCGCAGACTCCGCGTACATAGGAGTGGTGCTGATTTTTCCTTTTTGTAAATTGATGATTTGTGTAAAGCCAGTTTCCATATTAGCTAATGCGGTCATGGCGTTATTGCTGCTGTTTACTGGTGAAGCAGAACTGGCCGTTCTTGATTGTACCGATTGAGTAGCTTTACTCAATATTGGTTGAGTTGAACTAGTAGAAGGAGCATTAGATTCTGTTGCAACCAAAGCTTCAGTTGATTCTCTGTTGCTGGTTGAATTATTGTTAGTGTTGTCATTGTTAGAGTTGCTGGGCCCACTATTTGGTTTTTCTTCATTCGTTACCACTTGTTCTTGCAATGGTTTCACCATATCATTATCAGTAAACAAATACCAAGCGCCAATCCCCGCTAAGCCCAAAATACAAGCAGCTGCAGACCATTGCACCAACTTGCGCATTGAAAAAACTTTAGCTGTGGCATCAAGTTTTACCGATATAGATTCGTCATGCACCTGAGCGAAGTTTTCTCCAGACTGAGTTTTTAACTGTTCTTGCACTTTGCTCCAAACCAATGAACTGGGCTCATCGGTATCAAGCTGCTCATGATTGGTGATTAAATATTTTTTAAACTCATCCATGTATTTGTACTTGTTTGTAAATTCTTTGTTTCAATAATGCCCTGGCTCGTTGGTATTGGCTTTTACTCGTTGATTCTGAAATTCCCATGCTCTCTGCAATTTGTTTGTGTGAATAATCTTCAAATACATACAAATTGAATACCTGTCTACAACCATCTGGTAATTGCTTTATGGTTGCATGAATGATCTTGAAATCAATTGTTTTCCACCATTCCATTTCTTCATTTACCAAATTGCCTTGTTGATCTGTATCCCATTCTTCCCAGCGAATATTTTTTTTGCTGAAACGAATGCATTCATTTACCACAATTCTTTTAAGCCAGCCACCAAATTGCTCTGCAACTTTAAGCTGATGCAAATTGCTAAATGCAATAATAAAACAGTCTTGTAAAAGGTCTTCTGCGTCTGTACTGTTACCAGTCATTCTGGTACAGATATTAAACATTGCTTTACTGTATTGATCGTACAACCAAGCCTGGGCTTTTGCATCTCCATTGCAAGCCTTTTTTACAGCAGCTTTTTGTATGTCTATTACCTGTTCCAAGCAGTTTTCATGAGTAAGAGAAGGTTTTTATGAAAAGTTGGAAAGAAGGTCAACTATTTTTTTGCTTTTTAATATTCGGCTATAACCGGTTTATTCTGCATGATTGCTTCTATTTTGCCAACCACCTCAGAAGTTAACAGTTCCACTGCTTTTAATGCGGTCAAATTATCTATTAATTGTTCTTTCTTGGTAGCGCCCAAAATGGCAGTTGTTACATTTGGATTTTTAATACACCAGGCAATACTTAAAGCAGGCAAGCTGCAACCCAACTCATTGGCCAGTAATTGTAGTTGTTGTACTTTTTCAATTTTGTCTTGCATAATCCAACGCTCTTTCAACCAATCGAAACCTTCAATGGCTAATCGGCTGCCTTCGGGTATACCATTATTGTATTTGCCAGTTAACAAACCAGCGGCCAAAGGGCTCCAGATGGTAGTGCCCAACCCTACATTTTTATATACTTCTAAATAGTCGTTTTCTATTTTATTTCTTTCGAATAAATTGTATTGCGGTTGTTCCATAGAAGGGCCAATCAAACGATAGTGTTGCGCAACTCTATGTGCTTCCATCAATTCAACACCACTCCATTCACTGGTGCCCCAGTATAAAATTTTTCCTTGTTGAATTAAGGTATTCATGGTTAACACTACTTCTTCAATCGGCGTGTTTTTATCGGGTCTATGACAGAAGTATAAGTCTAAATAATCGGTCTGAAGCCTTTGCAAGGCTTCATTACAAGCTTCCGTTAAATGCTTTCTGCTGAGGCCTGTTTGATTGGGTTTATTCTCTTTTCCTCTCCAGCCAAAGAAAGCTTTTGAAGAAATGGTATAAGAAGTTCTGTCCCATTTTTTTGCTTTTAATACACGGCCCATCATTTTCTCACTTTCGCCCAAAGCATATACTTCCGCATTGTCAAAAAAATTGATGCCATTATCGTAAGCAATACCCATTAATTCGTCGGCACTATTGTCGCTAATTTGTTTATGAAATGTTACCCAACTACCAAAGCTTAATACGCTTAATTGAAGGCCTGATCTTCCCATTCTCCGGTATTCCATAAAATTGATTTTATTGTTTTTTATCTGTAGTACTGTCTGGTAATATTAGAAAGCTACCCAAATCTAATTCATAGTAAGTAATATCTGTTAGGGTTTGATTAGAGCTGAAACCTTTTTTAGCATACAACTTTTGACGCGGATTACGCTGACTGGTCGTAACGGGTTTGTCGGTATGAAATCTTCCTAATGTTTGATCCCAAAATAATTCAGAAGTTTCTAAAGTATCTCCATTAATGCGGATAATAATTACACTATCTTTTAAAAAAATCTTGTTTTCATTTTCCATGTATCGGCCATAATTGGCTCTGAGTGTGCTTTCTAACCTCATGCTGTCGTTGTAAAACTCAACAAAAAGTGTTTTAGGAAACTCAGATTTGAGTGCACTGTCTCCTTGATATCGTAATAATAAAGGAGCCGTTAATTTCGCTTTCATTTTACCCCCCATACTCAAGAAGCTAACAATATTTTTGCCTTCTTCAATGCCTGGTTTTTTCTTCCCCAATTCTTTTACTTCATTTACATCGTTCTCACATGCGTGCATAAAAAAGCAGCCTATAAAAAAGGCTGCAATAATATTTTTGTTATGAGTGTGTAGATTAATCATACTTGCGTTTAATAAACCACACATCACTTAAACTAAAACCAAGGGTTAATTGGGTATAGTTCTCCGTAATATTGTTTACAGCTGATCCTCTTTTACCAAATTGAACAGCTGCTTGAACAACCGTATATTGTGTTTCGTAGTTCCTCCATTTTCTGATAGGGAAACCTGCACCCAAAGTGAATGAACTATGCTTTAAACCATTGCCATCTGCATTGATATAATCTTTGCCAAACTGAAATCCTAAACGGTAGTTCACATTGCTTAAATAGCTGGTACCACCATCTGGGTTAGGGCTAATTTGCGCACCCATTTTTAAAGCCCAACTATTGTTCAAAGCATCTGGTTGACCATAATAACGATACTTGGTCCATTGTGTAGTAGTGAATTCTAAACCCGCAGACCATAATTGGAAATTTCCCCTAGAATTGGTAAGGGTTCTCATGATCATGAAGCCAGCATCATAAGTTGCAGGCATCACAATGGTTCCTTTGATATTGTCTTGTTTAGCAATACTGTCAACTTCAATTAATCCACCAGCAGCATTTACCACAAAAGTTTGTCTGCTGATACTTTGAACTGCATTCATATTCTGTTGTAAAGAAGCAGTAGCGCCCACTCTCATTAATAGACTTTTTGCAGATTTATCTGCTGCATTTTCTTTTTTAGATAAAGTGAATTCGTATTGAACACCCAACTGTAAAAATACTTTTCCAAAATTGGTTTGAGTAGCAGATTTCGATTCAAAATATTGTAAGGTATCGTTGTAAAAAGTTTTGGTGGTGCTTAGTTCTTTTCTTCCAAAAGTGTAACCAGTATTTAAACCCACACTTAAATTCTTCCATTTCTTACCTATTCCAATAAAAGCCTGATTGGTGCCGCCAGTACCTTCGTAAATGGTACCTATGCTGTCTCCAGCAAGGCGGGCCCTGCTTTCTACGCCGTAGTTTACCCTGGTTATAGGCCTTAATCCAAAAGCCAAACCCAAACCCTTTGCTTTATTTAACGGAAAACTGACCGCTAAATAGCTAGGGATTAAATAAACAGAACTAAAAGTTCCACTGGGATTATTACTTTTTAATTTTCTGGAATCAATAGACAAACCCAAATCGTAGGTAACCATATAATTGGAACCATAGGTAGCTGGGTTATTAAAATTGATTGCTTGTCCTACATTGTAATTATTACCATCGGCATAAGCGGCTGAAAGACCACCCATAGAACGGCTAATGGCATGTTGGGAACCTACTAAATTGCCCAATCCGTAACGGGAAAATGGTGAATTTACCTGAGCAGATGAACTGATTGCGAAAAAAGAGATGAAACTAACCACAAAAGCCAGCCTACCTGTTGTTGAACTCACTGATTGCATATAAGCCTTTAAAAATTAGGTTTGGGTCGGCAAATATCCTGTTTTTTAGGTGCGGTACAAAAAAAGGCATATCCCCCCCGGTTAATAGCACGTTAAAGTTGCTGTATTTTAGGGCATATTCGTCAATTATTCCATCTATTTCTTTGGTCATGCCCCAAATTACCCCACTCAAAAGATTGGTTTTGGTATCATATCCAACTAAGGGAAAGGGCGATTCTGCCTTTATATAGGGTAATAAAGCAGTTTGCTCGTGCATGGCCCTGAAGCGCATATTCATCCCAGGCGAAATGCTCCCTCCTAAAAATTCGTGTTGATTATTGATAAAATTATAAGTAATACAAGTTCCCAAGCCAATTACCAGGTTATGTTGTTTGGGGAAAAGGTCTACCGCAGCAGCCACCAAGGCCAAACGATCGGCGCCAATTGTTTCGGGTTTGCCAACAGGGGTGGTTAAAGGAAGTAAGCTGGCATGACTTAATCGATGAAACACTGTTTGCTCGGCCATGATAGATTCAATGGCAGGATCATGATTGATTACTGAAGAAAGAATGACTTTTTTAGGTTTCCATTGATTCATCAGTGCTGTTATGCTTTCAACAGTAGCTTCGGGTAAATTAATTTCTTCTTGAAAATCCCTCCCATTGAATACCGCCACTTTCAAACGTGTATTGCCAAAATCTAAACAAAGTGAAATACCCATGATGGTTAATTAAGGTTGAACCCTTTTATTTTTTTAAAAGAGCCATTAATGATGATTTTTTCTTTTAACTGCTCCATTCCAGTGATCACTGGAATCACTTTTTCTAAATGTCTTCTTAAATACTCTAATCTTTGCTCTTCTTTAAATAAACACAGTAATTCGTATTCTTCTTTTAAAGATAGCCCTGCATGGTGCGCCATATCATAACTCAAGATATCGGCTACTTTTTTATTGAAGTTCTTGGTTACGTTTAATAAACGATGCAGTATATAAACTGAATCTAAAATTTTGAAAGAGATAAAAGGCTTGGTGCTTGCATCATTATTAGGATAACTAACAATGGCACCACTGAATAATTTATCTGGGATGGATTCAATCAGTTCCAACACTTGAAACACCCTGATACCGCGGGTTTTAATATCCATTCTACCATCTTCATACACTTGTACAATCTCTGTAATCTCCACCATGGTGCCTGTTTCGGCCACTCCTTCTTCTAACACAGTAGGGATGCCAAAGGGTTTGGCTTCTGCAAAACATTCGGTGATTAATTCTTTGTAACGGGGTTCGAATATGTGAAGATTCAACTCCTCACCAGGATAAACGACCAATGCCAATGGAAAAATTGGAATAAAATTAATCATACACTTCAGCTTATCCGTACAAAAGATTTCAGTTCTTTGCTTCACAATTTAGTTAAAATGAAAATTGCTGGCTTCACAATTATTAAAAATGCGGTGTTAAATGATTATCCCATTGTTGAAGCGGTAAAATCTATTTTGCCTGTGGTAGATGAAATGATCATTTTAATTGGGGATTGTACCGATGGAACCGTTGAATTGATGGAATCAATTAACGACCCTAAAATCAAGATTCATCACTCTGTTTGGGATCCCAATTTAAGATCGGGAGGGGCGGTATTGGCCGTAGAAACCAATAAAGCGATGGAATTGATTAGTGAAGATGCCACTTGGGCATTTTATATTCAAGGGGATGAAGTAGTACACGAGCAGTACCATGCAGCCATTAAAGCAGGGTGTGAACAATACCAAGACGATCAACGGGTGGAAGGACTTTTATTTAAGTACCTACATTTTTACGGAACCTATGATTATGTGGGGGATAGTAGAACCTGGTATCGAAATGAAGTGCGTGTAATTAGAAATGATTGCAATATTAAAGCGTATAAAGATGCACAAGGATTTAGGAAAGGACAACAAAAATTAAATGTAAAAGCCATTGATGCCTATGTATACCATTATGGTTGGGTAAAGTCTCCAGCACAAATGATGAAAAAGCAGAAAGAGTTTAGTAAGCTCTGGCATAATGATGAAGCCCTATCAGCTTATATGGCTCAACCCGATTTTTTTGATTACAGTCAATTTGATTCTTTAGAAAAATTCAAGGGGACTCATCCGCAAGTAATGCAGGAAAGAATTGAGCGCGCCAATTGGCCAATCAGTTTTGATCCTGCTAAGAAAAAATTCAGCTTAAAAGACAAGGCCCTCTATTATTTTGAAAAGGCAACAGGAATAAGGCCTTTCGATTTTAAAAACTATCGACTAATTCGATGATTTTTTGTCGCTTGCCAGCAAACCAATAATGGCCAAACATGCAGCAATGCACCATATTGATAATTGATGGTGGTTTCTACTAGGCAAGAAACTGCTATAGCCAATGTCCAAATAATCAAGAAAGGATTCTTGTTGCGATATCCATACCAAGCAGGATAAAATAACCATGTAGTAAATATCACCATGCCCCACCAACCACTGCCCATCCACCAAAACAACCATTGATTAAATGGCCAACCGTATTGGGTGTTTTGCCCATTCATTACTTGAGTAAATTTTAGTTGTAGTGCAGATGGTATAGCAGACCAACCAATTGCAGTACTATGATCTTCTGTTATGGCTTTTAAAGCCACTGTATTAATGGCTCTTCTTACTCCATCAGAATACGTTGAATCATATCCTTTGGTATTATAGGTTTTCCAATCGTAGAGGGTATACCTGATTTTTTGTTGAACAGTTGGTGTGATAGCAAGCATGACGATGAATGCAATTATTGCAATCAATATATTTCGACTGCGATTCCTATTTGTAATAGGTTTTGATTTCAAATAATACATTCCATAACCAACAACGATGATAGCCGAAATGACCCAACCTGTTCTAACTGCCAATAAAAGAATCGCACCCAATAAAATAATAAAAGATGTTTTTTTATACCGCGCATTACGAACAGGCAATAATGTAAACAACAAAGCACTGCATAAAAAAATACTAAAACGAACATGATCGGTATCCATGAATACAGGCAATGTTCTACCTTGTCCATATAGCTCAAATGCTTCACTAGCATGCAATACAAACCATCCCAATGGGTACAATAATGCAATGAATGCAGCATGAATCCAAGGTTGCGAAATGGTTTTAGTAAAAGCGTATTTTTCTGCAACAATAGCAGTAATGCCTGCAATTGGATAAACCATGAGGGTGAGTAAAAAAGATATATTGGCTTCTGTAAAACCCGCTTGATAAATTCCAGTGAATGCCAATAGCAAGGGAGACACACACCAAAAAAACAGTGGCGAAAAAAGATCAGCGTTATTTTGTTTTAGATAGTAAATAGCATATACAGCCATTAATCCCATACTGATAGATAAGACGGCCCTACTCCATAATAGCCCACCCAACATAATAATGGCCAGTACTAATAAAATATTTGTTGCTCTTTTTGGCATACAGTTAGCATAAATTTACATTTACAGCAGTTATATGTGGAAACAATTATTAGCAGGCATACAAATAGGCAATCATCAATCCATTGCAAGAGCTATATCATTAGTAGAAAATGAAGTGGAAGGCTATGACCATTTTTTACAAAGTTTGCCCATTGGAAAAACGCCTATAACTGGAATCACCGGACCTCCAGGTGCAGGAAAAAGTACCTTAACGGATGCGTTGATTGGACATTGGACTGCACAAGGGAAAAAAGTAGCCATTCTATGTATTGACCCTTCTTCACCATTTAATATGGGTGCGTTATTAGGAGATAGAATTAGAATGAGCGATTGGTACAATCATCCGGGCGTATATATTCGATCATTGGCTACCCGAGGATCCTTAGGGGGCTTACATCCTTATATAATTGAAATCACTGCAATTTTACAAACAGCGGGCTTTGATGAAATTATTGTTGAAACGGTTGGAGTTGGGCAGAGTGAAATTGAAATTGCTGGCTTGGCCGATACCACTGTTGTTGTAGTAGTACCCGAAGCAGGCGATGAAGTGCAAACCATGAAGGCAGGCTTAATGGAAATTGCAGATGTATTTGTGGTGAATAAAAGTGATCGACCCGATGCAGATAGTTTTGTAAAAAACCTGCGCTTGATGATGGCGCCAGCTTTTAATACCGATAAAAAAATTGAAGTGATTAAAACAGTGGCTTCACAAAAAGAAGGAATAGTGGAATTAGCCAACGCCATTGAAGCGCACCAACAACATATATCCATCAACAATCGAAAAATTTGGTTACTTACCGAACGTGTTTACCAATTGATTGCAAGAAATAGAATGAAGCCTTACGATAAGAAAGCCATTTATCAAGCATTACAAGCCAAAGCATCCAAAGAGCAGTTTAATCTTTTTACTTTTGTAAACGAGTATGCAAATACAGGGAATGCTTGATACATGAATAAACCAACCACCATTTTATTTGATGCGGAGCGGATGAAATATCCCAATACGGGCTTGTTTTATTTTTGTAAACAATTGGCCCAATCGTTAATTGCAAAAGCAACTGCAGCAAATATTCAGGTTCAATTATTCTTGCCAAGTAATCAACAACAACAGTTTTTAGCAGACACTAAAATATTGCCGATTCAGTTTTGGTATAAATACCATTTGCCCATTTTTAAAGAAGTTGATATTTGGCATACGACTAGTCAAGACAGTGCTTATTTCCCTTTTCATTTTAAAAAGCCTATTGTATTTACCATCCATGATTTAAATTATTATCATGATGAACGTAAGTCGATGACCAAAAGAAATAATTGGTTGAAGCAATTGCAAAAAAAAGTAGATGCAAGCAGTCATATTGTATTTATATCGGAGTACACGGCAAAAGATGTGCAAGCTCATATCAATTTAAAAGGCAAGCCATTTTCAATCATTTATAATGGATGTAATTTTAATGAAACCAGTTTGCCAACCATTCCAATACATGCGCCTAAAGAGCCATTTATTTTTTCCATTGGTACGATTGCTTTAAAGAAAAATTTTCATGTATTGCCTGCACTATTAGCCAACAATCAAATGCAATTGGTTATTGCGGGCATTACACAACAGCCACAATATCTAGAACAAATTATTTCCGAAGCCAAGAAATGGGGTGTTGAAAATCGATTGATTTTTACAGGAGCCATTTCAGAAAATGATAAGCAATGGTATTATGCCCATTGTAGGGCATTTGTATTTCCTTCTTTATCTGAAGGATTTGGGCTGCCGCTAGTGGAAGCCATGCACTTTGGCAAACCAGTCTTTATCTCGAACGCCACTTCATTGCCAGAGATAGGCGGAGATGCGGCGTATATTTTTCCTGATTTTGATCCAGCCAATATGCAAGCTGTTTTTGCAGAAGGCATGAAAGATTTTAAAGAAAACAATCGCGAAGAAAAAGTAATGGCGAGAGCAGCTTTATTTAATTGGGATGAAGCAGCACAAACTTATTTAAATATCTATCAACAATTGGCTTAAATAATTTTCACCAACATTTTTAAGCAAAACAACCATTGCCTTAATTGGGATCTTTTTTTAGAAGCCAATAGTTGTTGATGGTACTTGAAAAATAAAACCATTCTTTGTATATTATTGAAGAGTCCCGATCCATGGTAATATTGATTCAGCTTGGTCAATACCATTTTCTCCTGTGTTAATTCAGAAGGACAATAGGAATAAAACAATTCAATTCTTTCTTGGGCAATTTGTTTTTCCTTTAATGCAACTTGTACTTCTTGAGCTTTATTTCTTTTACCACCTACTGCACCAAATACGTTGTTGCTATGTTGCCTGTACCAAGCCAATTGGTCTGGAATATAGCGGATACCGCCATTAACAGTTGCAGTGTATGCAATCCACCAGTCGTGTGGAATAATAGTGGGGAAAGGAAAAATATTTTGTAAAAATTCATTCCTAATTAACATAGCGTGCCCATAAATTCTACAGAAAATTGCTTGTTCTAAAGGACTTGAAAAATTTTTGCAATTGACCCTGTCTGCAATGGTAACTCCAATGGGTTCCATATTTTCATTGCATAAAACAGAATTGGCATATACCAACGCAGCATCTCCTATGGCTGCATATAATTTACTTATTTTTTGTGGATGCCATTGATCGTCTTGATCACATAGAGCCACGTATTCGCCTTTTGCCAATCTACAACCTTGTTCAAAATTTTTGATATAGCCTTGGTTGGTTGTACGCTTAATAATTTGAATGAAGGGATGCTTAGATTGGTAAGATTCAATAATAGCAAGTGTATCGTCTGAACTATTATCGTCGGTAACAATGATTTCCAAATTGGGATAATCTTGTTGCAACACAGAGTCTAATTGTGTACGAAGAAATTTTGCTCCATTGTAAGTAGCCAAGACAATGGAGATTAAGGGGAATTGCGTTTGATTCGTCAACATCTTGCTTGCTCTAAGTAGACTAAATTAAATATTATATTTACAAATTGGCAATAAAGCTAAACAATCATGCAATCATCTTTATCGATAGTGATGTGTACCTACAATGGCGCCGCATTTGTGGAAGCACAAGTGAAGTCTATATTGGCACAAACTTATCCTTTCGAAGAATTGGTGATTGTAGATGATGCTTCTAGCGATCAAACTTATGCGTTATTGCAACAATTGGCTACAGCCGATGCAAGAATTAAGTTGTATCAAAACACTACCAATATTGGATATAATGCCAATTTTGAAAAAGCAATTCGGTATTCGAGTGGAGCATATATTGCTTTTGCTGACCAAGATGATATTTGGGAAAAAGAGAAACTGGCATTGATGATGGTCGACTTACAACCCAGTACTGCGTTAATTTATTGCGATTCCGTAAGATTTAGTGATGCCATCCCAACCCATCCGCAACTCAATAAAAAAAATAGAAGAATAAAAGGGGAAGATCCCTTGTTGTTGGCCATGTTTAATACCGTAAGTGGGCACGCCAGTATTATGCGCAGATCGGCATTAATGCCCATACTGCCATTCCCCAAAGATGTTTATTATGATTGGTGGATGGCCATGCATGCAACCATTTCAGGCGGCATTCAATTTATTCCATTTATAGGAGTATACCAACGCATGCATACCCAGAATATTACGATTCAACAAGGTTTAACAGAGCAAGAACATCGCAATCGGTATAGGACCATGTTGAGCAAGCATTTGGCTGCATTTGCCACAATTCAAGGCTTTCCAGAGACCGTTCAATTTTTTTTCAAAAAGTTCAGTCAACTATGGAATCAATCATTAACCAAGAAGTTGAATTGGCGTTTATTTGTTTTTTTACTTCAACACCACCGCAAACTTTTTTATTATAAAGTAAGACGAGTACCTATCATCTCTGCATTTAAAGTGAGTTTTTTATTTTGTTTTAGGTGGTAATGGGTTATTTTCGGGCTAGTTAATACCAATCCCCATATGGCATCTAGGTTTAAACCATTAATAAAAGCATTTGGACTAGTAGACGGCATCAAGTTCTATATACATTTATTGTTTAAGAAATACGGCGCATTTACCTCTTCTAAATACCAGACTACTTTTCATTTACGTAGTAAAACAACCGACAAATACACGTTTAAGCAGGTGTTTTTAGACGATCAATATAATGTGTCATTGCCATTTACACCCACCCGTATTATTGATGCAGGGGCTAATATAGGATTAGCTGCGGTTTATTTTTCACATCGATATCCGGGAAGTAAAATCATAGCCGTAGAGCCAAGCAGGGATAATTTTCAAGCTTTGCTAAAAAATATACAAGGCCATCCTTCCATTAAAGCCAATTGCATGGGCTTATGGAATAAAGACGTTTACTTATCTATCATGAACCCAACAGGACCCAGCAGTTCCTTCATGGTAACAGAAACCAGTCCTGATAATCCAGAAGCCATACCCGCAGAATCAGTAGAAACCATCATGCGTGGAGAGCAATGGGATACTATTGATTTATTAAAGATAGATATAGAAGGATCAGAGAAAGAAGTGTTTGAGCAGAACTATGAATACTGGTTACCTAAAACCAAAGCCATTTATTTAGAGTTGCACGATCAAATGAAAAAAGGATGTTCCAAATCGGTATTCGCCGCCATTAGTAAATACAATTTCTCTTTTTCCATTTCAGATGAAAATCTGGTGTTTATTAATGATGATTTGTGCTAGTTGTTGTTGGCTTCTTCTGCTGCAATAATAGTTTGCTCTTTTTTCCACCAACGGAAACCAATAAAGCCCATGATGGCCAATGGCGCGAATGCTAAGTAGATAATGGCAGAGTTCAAGGCTTTGGCAGGGCCTTCACCTAACTGAGAAGCTGTTTTGGTACAAATAGAACACTGGGCTTGAATAGATTCAGTTGCCAAAAGAAAAACTACCATCAACAATAAAAACAGCCCTTTCTTCTTCATAATCGGTGTATTAAAGCACAAAGATATAACCGTTTTTTGAGGATAATGTTTAACTTAAGCGTTAAAATTAAACCCGTGGAGCCAAGAAGGAATTTCATCAAGAAAGCAGGCGCAATGGCCGGCGTATTTGCTGGTTATGGCTTTTTTAACCAATTACAAGCTGCGCAATTTAAAGCGGCGGCTGCAATCACTTCAGACAATCCTATTCTTGCTGCTTCAGACGAAGATTATTGGCAAGTGATACAACAAGCTTATACGGTGCCATCTAATTTCATCAATCTGAACAATGGCGGGGTAAGTCCATCGCCCAGCGTGGTGCAACAAGCAGTAGAACGCTATAATCAATTATCGAACCAGGGTCCTTCTTATTTTATGTGGCGGATTTTAGACCAGGGCAGGGAGCCACTCAGGCAAAAATTGGCTTTGTTGGCGGGCTGTTCACCCGAAGAAATCGCAGTGAACAGAAATGCCACAGAAGCGCTGAATACCGTCATTTTTGGACTCAATTTGCAAAAAGGCGATGAAGTCATTGGCACGAAGCAAGACTACCCCAATATGATACAGGCTTGGCGTCAACGGGCATTGCGAGACGGCATCGTGTATAAACAAATCAGTTTTGATTTTCCAATTGAAGACGATGAAACCATTGTGAAAGCATTTGAACAAGCCATCACGCCTAAAACTAAAATTTTACATATCACGCATATCATTAACTGGGTAGGGCAAATTTTACCTGTTAAAAAGATCTGTCAAATGGCGCATCGCAGAGGGTTAGAAGTGATTGTAGACGGCGCACACTCATTTGGTTTGCTCGATTTTGCCATACCCGATTTAGAATGCGATTATTTTGGTACCAGCTTGCATAAATTTTTAAGTGCACCTATTGGCTCGGGTATGTTATGGATTAAGAAAGAACATATCCCCAAGATATGGCCCTTGGTATGCAATGATAAACCGCAGAGTCCAGACATTCGAAAGTTTGAAACCCTTGGTACGCGTAGCTTTCCCATTGAACAAGGAATTGGAGAAGCCATTGCATTTCATACTGCAATAGGCAGTAAGCGAAAAGAAGAGCGGATTCGCTATTTAAAAAATTATTGGGCGAGTCGAGTTCAAAATATACCAGGCGTACAATTACATACTTCTTTGAAACCTAACTATTCTTGTGCTATTTGTGGAGTAAGTATTAAAGGCTTAACACCTGCTCAATTAGACCAACAATTGTACAATACCTATAAAATACATACCGTAGGCATTGTATGGGAGAATATTAGTTGTGTAAGAATAACGCCGCATGTGTACACGCGAATAGCAGACTTAGACGTATTAGTGGCTGCAATTGAAAAAATTGCGTCGGGCGTAAAAGGATAATACAATAAGTGGATCAGCAACTCCGCGTAGCGGTACTGACCCACTTGTTATTGAATTAAGAAGCTTTTGTTGCTGCTTTTTTTGCTGCTGCCTTTTTTGCTGCAACAGGATTAGCTGGTCTAGACTTACCGAAAGACCCTTGGAAACGTTTTCCTTTAGCTGTTTTTTTGTCACCTCTACCCATGATAAATAATTGAATAAGTTGTTTAATAAAGTGTAAAAATAGAAAAACCCCGCGAAAGCGGGGTTCAATTCTTTTGGAAGGCAAAAATTATAACTTACCGCTTAATTCTTTACCAGCTTTAAACTTAGCAACTTTCTTTGCTTTAATCTTAATAGTCTCACCAGTTTGAGGGTTACGACCAGTACGAGCAGCACGCTTAGATACAGAGAAAGTACCGAAACCTACTAAAGTTACTTTATCACCTTTCTTTAATGTTTTAGTTACAGCATCAATAAAAGAATCCAAAGTAGCGTTTGCTTGTGTTTTGGTGATACCCGCATCATCAGCTAAGTGTGCGATTAATTCAGCTTTGTTCATAGATGTATTTTTAAAGTGTTTTTTGATAACAGAACAAATTTATTGGCTTTTAGCTACCAACAAAATTTTTATTCTTTTTTTTGATTAGTTTGTTTGGCTTAAAAGCCTTATTAATAAAGGGTTGACGAGGAATTTAAACAAAAATAAAAAGTGTATGATTTACATGGTAAATCGCTGAAAGCCTTGGTATTAAAGCGTTTCAGCTGTTTTTTTATGCAATTCAATGCCATAAAGGGTTTCAAAGGAATATAAGGAAGATTTTTAAATACCAAATTTGTTTTCTAAAACTATCCACACTCAATTCACAACCTGCATAATTGACCTAAAAGCCATCATTTGGTTGCCCCATTTCTGCATAGTATCATTGCGCAGAGCAGTTGCGTGTAATTCAATGTAGCGGTTATAATCGGCCTTGGCTTCGGCATGGTACTGCACGGCATAAGTAACGCCATCTTCTTCATCCGTTTCTAATAAACGTACAAATTGAAAATGGGTAAAGCATCCGGTGGCCATAACAGCCGGAATATGTTCGTTTTTCATCCAATGAAACCAATCGGTATGAATGGTGTGTGCTACTTTGGTAGTTACATTATATATAAACATGATTATTTTATTTCAGCATAAATAGGACAGTGGTCGCTGTGTTTGATATCGGGATAAATAGCCGCTGCTTTTAGTTTTTTGCTCAGTTCTTGGCTTAGGCAGATATAATCAATTCTCCAACCTTTGTTGTTTAAACGAACAGAAGGAAAGCGTTGACTCCACCAACTATAAGCACCCGTTGTTTCAGGATGCAATTGCCTAAAACTGTCTATCCAACCATTGTTTAAGAATTGGGTCATCCATGCTCTTTCTTCTGGTAAAAAACCAGATGATTTTTTATTGCCTTTAGGGTCATGAATATCGATGGCTTCGTGCGCAATATTATAATCGCCCACTACAATTATATGAGGCCTGGTTTTTTTTAACTCCTCTAAAAACGCTTGGAACTGGTTTAGCCATATATATTTATAAGCTTGTCTTTCATCACCACTGGTGCCAGAAGGATAATAGGCATTCACTATAGTGATGTCTCCAAAATCTGCACGGATTACACGACCTTCCAAATCACTTTGTTCCATATTACTGCCATAGTGTACTGCATCAGGTTTGATTTTAGTAAGGATTACTACGCCGCTGTATCCTTTCTTTTGGGCAGTAAACCAGTAACTACTGTAACCAGCTTTGTCAAAAACAGCATGATCAATATCTTCTTTGGTGGCTTTGCTTTCTTGCAAGCAAATAATATCTGCGGGATCAGACAGCAACCATTCGTCAAAGCCTTTTTTTATGGCAGCCCTGATGCCATTCACGTTGTATGAAATAATACGCATAAAAATTATTGAAAGAAACGATTGTAACTGAGTAAAATTAATTCGTTAATCAACTCGGTTGAAATATTGGGGTTAAAGATAACCATCCTTTCGGGGTGTTCCATACCGCTCAGCAGCACAATTTTTTCATTGTTTAAATAAATGGCTCGAAAAAATTCACCCACTTCTATACTAAAAGCTTGGTTGCGAATTTTCCCTTTTAAATAATAGAGTGAAGAAAAATTGATTTCATTGTTGAAGTCATTGATTCTGGTTAGTGAACTACTGTCAATTCCATTGCTCGATAAATAGGGATATATTTTTTTAGTGCTGTCTAGTATATCAGTTTCAATACTAAACTGGGCTATGGTATCTTTTTCATTGAACAAAAAGTTATTGTTTCCTTCTAAGGGTTCTACAATTGGCATATTACTTATTCCTGAACTGCTACTTCCCCTTACAAGAGCAGGAATCACTAATTGATAATTGCGGTTTAAAACAATATTTCTGGCTTCTTGTAATAGAAAAACAAAAACAGCTTGCGGATTCTCTTTTTCCTTTTCTACTATGATGCTATTAAGTGCAGGCTGCAATGAAGTTTTATTTTTACCCCTTAAAATAATTTCTAGGTAACGTTGTTCGTCCCACCTGATTAATTCGGTTTTGCCATTGAGCGCATATTTACTAAATAGTCCCTTGCTTTCAATGGCAATTTTAGGCATATTTGTAATAGCACCAATAATAAAATTATCCCCCATACTAGGAGGTACAGCTTTTAATTCAATTTGTTCGCTTTGGTTATTGCTGTCTAAAATAATCTCCATTGATTTTTTCATCAGCTCACTAAATCCTTTGGCGCTTAAATGCAAATTATTAAAAGGAATACCAAAGCCTATTGAATTGCTTTTCTTGATAAACACTTCTAAGCTTCTATTGAAAACTTCGGCAGCACTGTTGTTTTGAATACTCAATTCTACTAAGAGCACAGACTGAATGCCTTGTTGACTTGAATCGTTTAACTGATCAGGATAAAACTGTTTGAGGTATAAGCTGGCAGGGTATTCGGCCAGTTTCATATGAATGATTGGAGAGCTTGTGGTATTGCTATTACTGGAGTTGAATTCTTTGATATTTTTTAAAAGAGAAAAACGAATTGGGCTGGTTCCTAGGGAATATCCTTTTTTAGCAAGTAGTTGTTGGTTTAGGTCTTGGGTAAACTGAGTGGCAACAGTTGGATTGTTCCAATAATACATTAAAGGCCCATGCAAAGAAATAAATTGAAAATTTCCAGGCTGAACCATAGTTTGAGCATGAACAAACACCACACTCAAAAAAACCATATAAAATGTAAAAATTGTTTTTTGCATACAACTAGTGCTACAATTATCGGGCTAGACTTGTTAGAAAGTATTAATTTGAATTCGGTATTAAATGTAAGTCAAAATGAAGAAACGATTAGATAGAATCATTCCCCCAGAAGCAGCAGTGTATTTAGATGGCCCCAAACCAAGGGCTTATGAGTTAAAATTTGCTTGGAATGTATTTTTAGAATTTATTCAATCGTTTCGATTTTTACATTTTCTAGGTCCCTGTGTAACGGTATTTGGAAGTGCAAGATTCAAGGAAGATCATCCTTATTATAAAGCTGCACAGGATATAGGGAAGCATATTGCTGAAATGGGATTCACCACCATTACAGGTGGAGGCCCTGGTATAATGGAAGCAGCCAATAGAGGGGCTTTTGAAAATGGTGGACAATCGGTAGGTATTAATATTAAACTGCCCTTTGAACAACACGAAAATCCTTATGTACACAAATCAATTACGCTTAAATATTTCTTTGTACGAAAAGTGATGTTGGTGAAATACTCTTATGCATTTGTATGTATGCCAGGCGGATTTGGCACCATGGATGAGTTTTATGAAGCATTAACCTTAATCCAAACCAAAACCATCAATGATTTTCCGATGGTATTGTTTGGGAAAGAATATTACCAGCCCCTCATGGATTATTGTGCATTCATGGCAGAGCAAGGCACTATTTCTAAAGAAGATTTAAAGCTGGTTCTATTAACCGATGATGTACACGAAGCAGGCCACCATATCAGCACTTATGTAAGAAAGAATTATACCGTAAAACCCCGCAAACGTTTGTGGTGGTTTTTTGAGAAAAGATAATTTATTGAATGATACCCACTTTTTTTAAAAAACCAATTACCCCAACCGTCGTTTTCTGATTGGTTTTTTTAAAGATCCGTTCCATTTTTTTATTAATGGAAGAGGCAGAAACACCCATATCTGCTGCCACTTGTTTTCTTGAAAAATCATAAGCGAGTAACTGTGCAGTTTGAATTTCCTTTTCCGTTAATTGTTTAGCCCAAGGAAAATTTTGCTGCTTAATGGTTTCTATTTCTTCAGGGCTAAAAATAAATTCAGGTGGATAGTATTCTTGACCGCTTAATATTTTTCGAATAATTTCAGCAAGCTCATTATCGTTAATATTTTTAAAAGCAAAACCGTTCACACCAATTCGAATCATTGCCTTAACCGCATTTTCATCGGTTATCATTGAAAAGATTAATATCTTGGTATTTGGATAATGCTTCTTTACATGTAGTGCTACATTATAGCCAGGCATTTCGGGCATATTAATATCTAAAATTAATACATCTGGAATTAGTCCACTCTGAATGGCTTCAATACAAGCTTTACCAGATAGTGTAGTGGCGATAACCTTAAAATTCACCTTTCTTAATAAATCCCCCATTGCGTTCATGACCAAAGCATGGTCATCACACATCATTATTGATGTCATGTTTTACGTTTTACAGCCTATTAATACGAAACACTTGGGGGTATTTGTATTGATGCAAAATAAGTATTAAGGCAATACAAAAACAAATACTTATGTTAATTTATTTTAATAATTTTTTTCAGGGCGGGGGGTAAAAATACCCCCCGGTGTTTTTTTTTAATATGATAATTTAAGATGATGTTTACTGCATAATTAGAAATTATGTTAACTGGTGTTTTATTTAATAGTTTACATGAAAATCAACCATTAATTGTTGCCGCTTTATTAAAGGGATTAAAAGTGAACGTAAGCATGGAAACGATTAATGATACATTACAATCGCATCCCGACTATCCAAGCTTTTTATCTATTTCAGATTCATTGAATAATTGGAAGGTTGAAAACCTAGTTATACAAACTTCAGCAGAAAAATTATCAGAGATTCCAACACTATTTATTACAATCTTTAAACAAGGTGTTTTTGTAGTAGTATTCGAAGTTTTAGAAAATGAGCTACTTATTGTAAACCAACAGGGCAAAAAAGAAACGATTGCTAAAAATGTATTTTTATCTCAGTGGGCTGAAAATATCTTAGTTGCTGAAGCAAATGAATTTTCAGGAGAAATCAATTATCAACAAAAGATTAATGCTGCATATATAAAAACAGTTGTTTATAGTTTAATCCCACTAGGAATTTTGGCTTCTTTATTCATTCCATACTTGAATGGTTCCATTACCCTTTTGCCCACATTGTATTTATTGGTGAAGTTAATAGGTTTAACTGCATCTGTACTACTACTATGGTATGATATAGATAAAGGCAACCCTTTATTAAAACAAATCTGTTCAGGTATACAAAAAGCCAATTGCAGTGCTGTCTTAAATACCAAAGCTGCATCGCTAGGGGGCATAGTAACGTGGAGTGAAGTTGGATTTGTATATTTTTCAGGGTCATTACTATTCTCAGCACTCGCTGGTATAAATACGGTATTGCCTGTTTTAAGTATATTTTCTTTATTAGCCCTGCCTTATATCATTTTTTCTATTTATTACCAGTGGAAAGTAGCTAAGCAGTGGTGTGTACTCTGCTTAATGGTACAGGCTGTTTTATTGGCTGAAGGAATATTGGTTATAACAAATAACAGTTTTTCATTTTCTGAGACAAAGGAAGCATTTGCAAACAATTTTATTTTGGCGCTATACGCTTTATTAATACCATCAATATCTTGGTTTTTGGTAAAGCCTTTGTTAAAAAGATTGCAGGTAGCTAAGTACGAAAAGAGAAGTTATTCAATGCTAAAGTTTAACGATCAAGTATTTTGGTCATTGCTTAAAACTCAGCCATCCATTGTTGATCATTCTACAAGTGAATTGGGTATAACTATTGGTAACCCCAATGCAAAACATACTATTATCAAAGTTTGCAATCCTTATTGTGGCCCTTGCGCAACAGCACATCCTGAGTTAGAGAAAATTATTGAACTAAACCATGATGTAAAAGCACAAATCATTTTTACAGCAACTAATCAGGAGAATGATAGAGGTGCAAAACCAGTTAAACATTTATTAGCTATTGCTGAAAAAGGCAATGAACATATTACTCATAAAGCATTAGATGATTGGTATTTAGCTAAAGAAAAGAATTATGATGTTTTTGCCAACAAATACCCAATGAATGCAGAACTAGATAAACAAACAGACAAAATCAATCAAATGAAAGATTGGTGTGAAAAGGTGAAAATCGAATACACTCCAACTATTTTTATTGATGGTTTTCTATTACCAAAAGGATATCAAATAAAGGACATTAATTATTTTCTTTCATGAAAAAGAAAAAACATATTTCTTTTCGACTAGTACCCGAAAAGAAAAGCCAAATGGTACTACACTTTATCGCGAATGAGTGGTTTGGCAAGCCAATAATCTGCTGATGCTTAAAGCTGCAGAAACTCTTTATGTAACCGCTATTTATAAAATAAAAATAGCATAAAATTTAATTTATGAAACAGAAAGTCGAAAATTTAGGCTTCCTTTTACCTAAGAATGCTCAGAAGAAAATTTTAGGTGGGAATATTGAAGATGAAACAACACAATGCTATGAATGTACTGCAGGAGAAAAAGAATGGGGATTCGGTTGCCCTAGTCCATTGAGATCTGATTGTAAATGCGAGAAGTGTTAGGGGTTGATTTATAAGAATTTTCATAATCAAAAATGATATAAGTGAAGAATACTTATATCATTTTTGATTTTAAATAAAATTTCATGAATTTCATTATTGCTTTTTTAATGGTTTTGTTTACTAATTTTTCATTGTACTCACAAACCACAGATATTTCGATAAGTGGTAAAATTAATGGCACATACCCTGATAAAATATTTTTATTTTTTGATGGAAATATAAATGCTAAAGATAGTCTAAGTTCAGTAATTGCAAATGGGCACTTCCAGTTTAATCTAAAAACAAAACTTCCAATATTATGTAGATTACATTTTAGCGAAAACACTAATATAGTTGAATTTTATATCGATAACCCAACTACATTAATTTACTTGAATAGTAAAATTGAAACCAATAGTGAGAATAAAACAAAACGTACATATTTTGAACTTGACAGTATTAAGGGATCAGTTATCGAAGTCAATAGGCAGTTATTCGAAAAATCCTTAGCGAAAGTAGAAACACTTAATATTTCTACTATAGAAAAAAGAAATTTGCATTATAATTTATTAGATAGTTTTATCACAAAAAATCCTAAAAGCAAACTTGCACTATACTTTTTGGCAACAAATAAAATTCTTTCTTTAAATCAAATTAACCTTCTAAAATCAAATTTTGATACTAGTCTTTTATCATCTTATGAAGGACAAAAACTAAATCGATCAATAATATCGCTATTGCGCTTAAAAAATAGATTGATAGGAGAGCAATTTCACCATGTTAGTCTTCCAGATAAATTTGGAAAAAAGATTGAAACTTCAATATATGCTGGTAAAATTGTTTTAATAAATTTTTGGGCTTCCTGGTGCGCTCCATGTAGGGAAAAGCATCCAGAAGTAGTCAAATTATTTAATTCTTATAAAAGATCTCAATTTGATATTATTGGTATTTCCTTTGATGATAATCTAGAATATTGGAGAGCAGCTGTAGTAAAGGATAAGATAAAATGGTTACAGTTAATTGACACGAAATATACATATGGTACACTTTCTTCCTATTATGATATAAAAGGAGTGCCATCAAATATCCTTATTAATAGAGATGGAAAAATTTTGGGCTTTGATTTAACAAATCAAGAAATCAAAAAATTTACTGATGATAATCTTAAATAATAGAACAGAATATTAATAACAAAGTCCTTCTAGTTAGAACCTAGCGTTTTTGGTTAATACTGAGGTTGAATTGTAAGTCCCCCAAATATTAAACAGTTTTATTTAGAGTGTAGTCATTTTTAGTATGGTTGGATTTTTTTAAAATCATATTACTATTGCGCCCCCACCTGCCTCTATATGATAAGTAGGTACTATGGTCGTGTGTTAATTTTCAAACATCTGGGTTAAAGTTGAGTTTTGAAAAACTAATAGAAGAAGCTCCAAAGCCTGTAAATCTTCATTGGGGTTTAAACATTCAATTGTTTAGCAAATGTTCATTATATGAAATTTAATAGTTGCAGAATTGCTAGGGGGTATTTTTACCCCTTGATTTGATTTTTACATCTGAAAATAGCTTTCAATAATCATCGGGGGGTAAAAATACCCCCCGCTGATTTTTTTTATTTTGAAAATTATAATTGATGTTTACTGCATAATTAGAAATTATGTTAACTGGTGTTTTATTTAATAGTTTACATGAAAATCAACCATTAATTGTTGCCGCTTTATTAAAGGGATTAAAAGTGAACGTAAGCATGGAAACGATTAATGATACATTACAATCGCATCCCGACTATCCAAGCTTTTTATCTATTTCAGATTCATTGAATAATTGGAAGGTTGAAAATCTGGTTATTCAAACTTCGGTAGAAAAATTATCAGAGATTCCCACACCATTTATTACAAGCTTTAAAAAAGGTGTTTTTGTAGGAGTATTAGAAGTTCTAGAAAATGAGCTAGTTATTGTAAACCAACAAGGCAAAAAAGAAACGATTGCTAAAAATGTATTTTTATCTCAATGGACTGAAAACTTCTTAGTTGCTGAAGCAAATGAGTTTTCTGGAGAAATCAATTACCAACAAAAGATTAATGCTACTAGTGTAAAAACGGTTGTTTATAGTTTAATCCCACTAGGAATTTTGACTTCTTTATTCATTCCATACTTGAATGGTTCCATTACCCTTTTGCCCACATTGTATTTATTGGTGAAGTTAATAGGTTTAACTGCATCTGTACTACTACTATGGTATGATATAGATAAAGGCAACCCTTTATTAAAACAAATCTGTTCAGGTATACAAAAAGCCAATTGCAGTGCTGTCTTAAATACCAAAGCTGCATCGCTAGGGGGCATAGTAACGTGGAGTGAAGTTGGCTTTGTATATTTTGCAGGGTCATTATTATTCTCAGCGACCTCTGGTATTAGTAAGGTATTGCCTGTTTTAAGTATAATCTCCTTATTAGCCCTGCCTTATATCATTTTCTCTATTTATTACCAGTGGAAAGTAGCCAAGCAGTGGTGTGTACTCTGCTTAATGGTTCAGGCTGTTTTATTGGCTGAAGGAATATTGGTTATAGCAAATAACAGTTTATCATTTTCTGAGACAACAGCAGCATTTGCAAACAATTTCATTTTTGCACTTTACGCTTTACTCATTCCCACAATATTTTGGTTTTTATTAAAGCCATTGTTGAAAAGATTACAGATTGCTAAGTACGAAAAGAGAAGTTATTTAATGCTTAAGTTTAACGATGATGTATTTTGGTCATTGCTTAAAAATCAGCCATCTATTGTTGATCATTCTACAAGTGAATTGGGTATAACTATTGGTAACCCCAATGCAAAACATACTATTATCAAAGTTTGCAATCCTTATTGTGGGCCATGTGCAACAGCACATCCTGATATTGAAAAGATTATTGAGAGTAATCCAGAGGTTAAAGCTCAAATTATTTTTACTACAACAAATCACGAGAATGACCGTGGTGCAAAACCTGTTAAACATTTATTAGCTGTATCTGAAAAAGGAGATGAAAATCTCACCAAAAATGCGCTTGACGATTGGTATTTGGCTAAAGAAAAAAGTTATGATGTTTTTGCCAACAAATACCCAATGAATGGAGAAATAGATAAACAAACGGACAAAATCGACCAAATGAAAGAATGGTGTGAAAAAGTGAAAATTGAATACACTCCAACTATTTTTATTGATGGTTTTTTATTACCAAAAGGATATCAAATAAAGGACATCAATTATTTTCTTTCATGAGAAAGAATAATCATATTTTTTTCGACTAGTACCCGAAAAGAAATGCCAAATGGTACTACACTTGGTGATCAACAAGTGGTTTGGCGAGCCAATAATCTGCTGATGCTATAAGCTGCAGAAACATTATTAATAAATTTAATTTTTTTAAAAATGAAACTGAAATTCGGAAATTTCGGAACTTTACTCACTAGATCACAAGCGAAAAGTATTATTGGTGGATATATGGTAGAAGATCCTAGCTCATGTACTGTAGATTGTACTGGATGTCCGCCATATAAATGTACTTCAAATTGCGAAGCAATGAAGAACGGTGAATCTGTAACTTGTGATGGAGTTACCAAAAAATGTAAAGCTTACCCAACATGTTGGGAATAATTTTATGCCGACTATTTTAGTCGGCATACTTTTTTAAAACTTTAGAATGTTTAAAATAGTAATATACTTTTTAATTTTAACGGGTTTTACTCCTTGCTTCTCACAATTTGATAAGGTGAATCTATCTGTTAAGCCTGGGAAAAATGAATTTGATTTTAGTACTTTCAATTTTCATTTATCCAAACAAGATATTAATAGTTTTGTAATCCCTCCTTTAAAGTATCTTTTAATTTTTGATTCTTATACAAACGATAATAAATTATTCTACTTTAATTACAAGAATGGTATTGTACCTGATTCCATTTTTACATTAATTAAAAGCAAAAGAAGTCTTGATTCTGACGATTTTCTTGTCTTAGATAATGATGATATTTTAGAAGTATTAGTTGGCATTGACTCATTAGATAATTTAATAATAATCCCTAATGCTAACAATAATAAATCATTTACTGACGACTCTGTTTATGTCTTTAAAAGAAGTTTACAACAAACTAATCAGTTTGAAATAAGTAATGTTGAATTTAAGAATATCGATTATCGGATAGGTAATAATAGTTCTAACTTGAAAACTTACTATAAATTAAAGATAGAAGTTGATTTTGATAGTTTTGACAAGCTAAAAGTAATGTCAACAAATATTTCTTTTTATGAAGGAGTTATAATGATTGATAATAATAACTTTATTTTAAAAATTCAATTAAGTGGAACAGGATTAGATTTTAAATATAAATATGGAATTTACTATAAACTCATAAGCCCAATTTTAAATACTGCTGTAAATTTAGTTCCCGAAAGAGAAATCAAGAAAAGCTCAACATTGGAAAAATATACGTTTACCCTAGATAGTGTAAGTCTTTTTGGTGATGTTGCTTATGTAAAAGTTAAAAAAAATAATAAAATCTTTAGTGAAACTTCTTTTATAAATAATCTTGAAGGTTTTAATTTATTAAATAATTCAACTTTTAAATTCCTCAATAATAGTTATTATAAAGTCCTTGACTTTTGGGCTTCTTGGTGCTTACCATGTTTGTCAGACCATAAACTATTAATGAATGATATTTTTAAAATTCAAGCTAAAAATGTATTATTCTTTGGTGTTATTAACGATGAGAATGATTTAATGAATTCAAAAAAATACTTATTAAATTCAAATTATTTATGGAAAAATTATTTTATTAAATCCAAAAAGCATATCGAATATTTTAATGTCAAATCATTTCCAACTTATATTGTTTTATCAAAATTTAATCAAATTATTCTCAGAACTAATAGTTATCAAGAATTAATGAATTTCATTAACCAATTAGATGTAAAATAATTTTTATTGGACTAATTATGATTAACCGCTGCTGAGATTTTTAGCTCCTTTTAGTGAAAACATATATTAACTCAAGCTTTATTAAACAAAACTTCTTTTTCTACCCTCAACAAAACCAAATGGACTGCGGTCCTACTTGTTTGTATATGATAAGTAGGTATTATGGTCGTGTGTTTGCATTAGAGAAGCTAAGGGAGTTAACAGAGATAGGTAAGGAGGGTGTTAATTTATTAGGTATTAGTGATGCTGCTGAAAAGATAGGTTTTCAAACATCTGGGTTAAAGTTAAGTTTTGAAAAATTAATTGAAGAAGCGCCAAAACCCGCAATACTGCATTGGGGGCAAAACCATTTCATTGTTTTACCACCACAAAAGAGGGCTTTTTTTTCAAAGCCAAAAAACATAATAATAGCTGATCCCGCTAAAGGGATTATTACCATCAGCAAAGAGCTGTTCTTACAAAAATGGATAAGTGATAAAAATGAGGATGGGGAGTCTACCGGTATTGCCTTAATTCTAGAGCCTGGACAAAACTTTTATAATGCCAATTACGGGCATGATTTTAAAGAGTTAACAAACAACCATGCTAACCAACTTTGGGGTTATATAAAGCCACATAAAAAACTGGTATTCCAACTTTTCTTAGGGGTCATGCTGGGTAGTTTATTGCAATTGGTATTTCCTTTTCTCACACAAAGTGTAGTTGATGTTGGTATCAACACTCAAAATATTCAATTTGTATATATTGTTTTATTAGCTCAACTGGCTTTGTTTATTGGGCGTTTGGGAGTAGAATTTATTCGCAGTTGGATTTTATACCATATCAGTAGTCGAATCAATATTTCTATTCTTACGGGTTTTTTGATAAAGCTGATGAAATTGCCATTGGCTTATTTTGATAGCAAAAAAACAGGGGATATTCTTCAAAGAATGAATGACCATAAACGCATTCAAAATTTCTTGACTGGAACTTCACTTAGTACTTTGTTTTCTCTATTCAATTTATTGGTTTTTTCTGTTGTGTTGCTTAATTATAGTGTACTCATTTTTGGTGTTTTTACAGCTGCTAGTGTGCTATACATTTTATGGATTTTAATCTTCTTAAAGAAAAGAAAAGAGCTTGATTACCAGCAGTTTGATATTGCTGCTGCAGAACAGAGCAGTACCATTCAATTGGTACAAGGTATGCAGGAGATTAAGTTGCATGGTAGTGAAAAACAACAAAGATGGCAATGGGAACATTTACAAGCATCACTATTTAGGGTAGGAATGAAAGGGCTTGCATTAAATCAATGGCAACAAGCGGGTGCTTTCTTTATTAACGAGGGCAAAAATATATTCATCACATTTGTGGCAGCAACAGCAGTGATCCAAGGACAAATAACCCTTGGCGCAATGCTTGCAATTCAATATATCATTGGGCAATTAAACTCCCCAATTGAGCAAATGATTGGGTTCGTTCAAAATTGGCAATTGGCTAAAATTAGTCTGGAAAGATTGAATGAAATACATCAATTGGCCGATGAAGAACAGTTCAATTTGAACAGTGATGCTTCTTCAGCCTTGGTTACAGAGTTGCCTCAAAACCGATCTATACACCTTCAAAATATCAGCTTTACCTATCCAGGCGCTGGTAATGAGCCTGTACTTAAAAATATTTCCATGCAAATACCACAAGGAAAAGTAACAGCGATTGTAGGGTCTAGTGGCAGTGGTAAAACCACCTTACTAAAATTATTGCTCAAATTTTATGAAGCGAAGTCTGGGGATATATATATTGGTGATCAGGCAGAATCAGCAGGTTTAAATTTGTCAAATATTAGCCATCGTGCTTGGCGTAAACAGTGTGGTGTAGTAATGCAAGACAGCTTTATTTTTTCTGATAGTATTGCTAAAAATATAGCTGTTGGGGAAGATTATCCCGATAAGGCAAGGTTAAGATATGCTGCAAAAATTGCCAATATCACTTCGTTTATCGAAAGTTTACCACTGGGTTATAATACCAAAATTGGTGCAGAAGGCACGGGGGTAAGTGCAGGGCAAAGACAAAGGATCTTAATTGCTAGAGCTGTTTACAAAAACCCGGATCTAATTTTATTAGATGAAGCTACCAACGCATTAGATTCTAATAATGAAAGTACTATTTTAAAAAACTTAAACTTGTTTTTTGAAGGTAAAACAGTTGTAGTGGTAGCACACCGCTTAAGCACTGTTCGTAATGCTGACCAAATAGTGGTATTACACAATGGGGTGATTACCGAGCAAGGTACACATGCTAAATTAACAGCAATGAAGGGTGAATATTTTACTTTGGTTAAAAATCAATTAGAATTAGGTGATTAAAGACGAATTATGCCTCAACAAGAAGAATCATATAGTTTAGATGCAATGCTCGAAGCGGCTAATATTGAACGGTTAGATGAGGCAGATCGTATTTATAGCCATGAGGTTCGCGAAATCATTAGCAGTAAACCTGTATGGATAGTAAGAAATGGCATTGCAATGTTTTTTGGCATTATTGGTTTGTTATTTACGTTAACTTTTTTTATTCAATACCCAGATATCGTTAAAGCACCTGTAAAAATTGTTGGGGATAATTTGCCAAAACAAATTATTAGTAAATCTGAAGGACGAATTGTTTATTTAAATGCACTTGAAAATAAAAAAGTAATTGTTGGTGACGTTTTAGCCATTTTACAAAGTAATGCAGATTACAAACAAGTGCTGTTGTTTAAAAAATGGATTGATCAAACTGAACTTGATTTAAAAGGAAATAATTGGAATGCGATTAGCCAGTTAGCAACACTCAATCAATTGGGAGATTTACAAAAAAATTATCAAGATATTGCCCAACAAATCTATCAACTCTCTTGGGCAAAGACTAAAGGGTACTTTAACCAAAAACGTGATGCCATTGCTCAAGACATTAGGCTGATTAATCTGTCTAAGGAGAACGCGAATAATCAAAAGCAATTGATTCTTCAAGATTTAGCAATGCAACAAGGAGTATTGGACATTAATGAAAAACTGGCTAATGAAAAAGTGATTGCACCGCTTGATTTAATTAAGGATAAATCAACCGTATTATCTAAGAAACAACAATTAGTTCAAGTTGATGCTGCGGATATTAATCAGTCTGCTAATATTGTTGCCAAACAAAAAGAATTATTGGAAATTGAAAAGCTAAATGCGGATATCCAACAAAACTTTATTGCAGCTCTCTTTAATGCCAAAAGTGCATTGACCGAATGGTCAAATCGATACATATTAGTTGCCAGTGAAACAGGTACTTTACAATTTGCCAGTTACTTTCAAGAGAATAGTTGGATCAAAACGGGTCAAGAGCTCTTTTATATTATTCCGAAACAACCCACCTATTTTGCAGAGCTGATTGCATCCCAACAGAATTTTGGCAAATTAAAGCAAGGTCAACAGGTGAATATTGCACTTAATAGTTATCAACGAAATGAATTTGGTGTGTTACAAGGAACTATCATTAATATTCCGCAAGTTCCCTATAAAGACACTAGTTTCTTAATTAAGGTTAAGCTAACTAAAGGTTTGCAAACAAATTATCAAAAGCCCATCCATTTTAGTAATAGTTTGACTGGCACTGCAGATGTCATTACAGCGGAAGCTAGTTTAGCCGATCGGTTATTGTATCAATGGAGGGGTTTGTTTGCAAGATAATTTTCGGGGGGTAAAAATACCCCCCGGTATTATTTTGGGCTTGATATTAGAATATGTATGTTCACGGTATGAACTTATCTATAAAATGGTATATTTTTTTTATTCTTTGTTCCTTCGTAGTTAAAAATTCTTTTTCTCAACAACAATACGAGAATAAAAAAATAAAATTTATTGAATCAGTAACTGAATATTCAACTCTGGAAGAATTTTTGTCAAGACCAATTTATAAAGATAAAATTGTTTACATCGATCTTTGGGGTACCACTTGTTTACCTTGCCTCAGAGAATTTAAGTATATGAACACATTAAAGAAAAAGCTAAAAAATTATGATATTAGTTTCCTCTTTATATGTCAGAATACCCAAGGTGATACCAATAATGAGTGGAAACGAAAATGGAAATCAATAGTGAATAAATATCAGTTAGAAGGTACACATATATATACCTACTTAAAACCCCCTGATAAATTCGTGCATGAAAAAATTGACTTTGAGTACATGAAAAAAAATATTAATGAACCGTTAGGTTATGGTATACCAAGGTATCTCATTGCCAAAGGCGGGAAAATATTAATCTATAATGCATACAAGCCTAGTGATGTTTTTAAATTAACACACCAAATAGATTCATTAAATCTTTTTTAAAAATCAATTTAAGTAAAATGAAACAAAACTTATCAAAAATCGGAAATGCCCTTTCAAGGCAAATGCAAAAAAGTATTGTAGGTGGTATTGAGTCTGGTTCATGGTTATGTACATTTACATACACAAATGGCTTAACATTGACTCAGGTTTTTACTGAGCCAAATGGAAATGCAGCTCAATGTGCGGCTGATTATGTTTGTTGGTCTGATAATACTTGCACAAATGCTGATTGTGCTGGTTCTGGCGAGTGTTAAAATCTAATCATTGTCAAAAAAATAATGCAAACAAAGCAGGGACACCATAATAGTACCTATATTCGGAAATACTATACTGTAAAATCCCGCAATCGTTTGTGTTGTTTTTTTGAGAAGCGGTATGTTGTCAAAAGCATATTTGCTTTATTGTGCTTCTACTTTTTTAGTTGCCGTTCAAGCCAATACAAAAAAGACTATATCAATAAAAGAGGTGAACGAGTTTTTACTGATTACAATAATAATCGTACAATTATATTTTCAGGCGAAGCTGCAAAATTAAATGCCATACTACGGAAAGATCAATTTCTTGATACTGTTTCCTTTCGGGAATTGAAAAAAAGAATCAATGTATACGAACGATTTATTGCTTTACATCCTGACTCAATTATTGTAAGACAAACTGACTTTCCTCAGAAATTAACTCAGATTGACTCGTTTTATGTAAACAAGTATAAAATAAAGTACTTAAAACGAAATAAGATTACATCTCCAAATATTCATTTCTAAGTTCAAATAAATAGTGCCTGCGTGAAAAACTTTTATGTTAAAAACGATAATTAGCAAATTAAGAATTAGTATTATAACTTCAGTTCTCTTGCTAATTAATTCAGTATTCCTTCAATTAGCTGTAAAGGGAAATCCTATCAATGTATACAATAATTCACTTTTGAATAAAAATTGTGTATCACAGGATAGTCTTATTTATTTTAAAATCATTGATTCTATTTCAAAGGAAACTATTCCATTTGCAACAATCATTTTTATTGAGAATGACACAAATAAAATGTCTATTGTTTCAAATGAAGATGGCTCATTTTCTATTCCCAATTCAAGCTTCCCCAAAAAGGTAAAAATTTCTGCAGTTGGTTATGAAGAACAACTGTTTTATTTGTTTCATGTTAATCGGTTGCTTTTGAAGCCATTAAAGAGCTTATTACCTGAAATTATCGTTAGAAGTAAGGCAATGAAATCAAGGAGCGCAAACGCAATAATTAAACAGGTAGCTAATCGCTTTGAGGATAACTATGGCAATTTTTCTTTTAGTCAAAATTTAAAATTTTCCTCAGTAATTTATAATTACGACACTTTAAAAGAAAAGGCTGAAGAATTTGTAAAGGTATATTATCGAAATGCTGATAAAAGCATGAAATCTCCAAATTGGATTAAAGACACTTTATATCAGGATAAACTTTTCACCAATTTTATTGGAGTTTCCCGATTATGTACAGGTGATATTATTCCATGGTTTGATATGCTGCGAAAAGGGTTGCCAATTGACGGAAATAATAATAAAGGATTAGACTTTAAACTTATTTCCAAATACAAGGATGAAAAATATGGTCTTGTTTATATTGTAAGTTTCATGCCAAATAAATCTTTTAAAGATTCATTTTTAGGTCGAACTGTTGGAGGATTAGCAAGAGGATACCTGAAAGGAGAAATCAGGATAAGAGAATTAGATTATTCAATTATTAGATTGAAGTATGTCTGGGAAATGAAAGTTGAATCTCTCAATAGAGGTACAACCAATTTATTTCATACTAAAACATGGAAAGCAAATCGTGTTACAAAAATGATATCAGATAAAATATTTTACAAGTATGATTATATGTATTATAAGGATGTTCATACTGGTAAATACTTTATTGACTCAATCAATGCGGAATGCTTTAATTCAGGATATCAAATCGAAACTAATCGCAACTTACTTTTAAACATAAAATTTAATGTTAGTAATAATGGAATTGAGATAGATAAATAAGCCTAAAACCATAATTTTAATACATAAACCCAAATAGCCATAACGGAATTTTGGTTCCAATTCCTATTTCAATTTCATCTGCTACAATGATGTGTTTTTCAGTTGCTTTCACTTGTTTAGCCGTTTTATTTTTTCCGCCTACTTCTATATGATAGCCTTCTGTCAAGAAATCACCTTCTTTAGGCGCAGATACAACCAAACCAGCATTTTGCAATTGATTAAAGAGAAATGTCTCCCTTAAATTACCTATATCTGGGGAACTCGTTAATGCGTATGATAGATTCGTATTCTCTAAATAGATCTTTTCCGGTTTTTGCAAAGTTGAAATTCCTTTCCCCGAGGCTTGTAAGGTGTTGATTATTCTTGCCTGTGTTAGTTGAGATATATAAGTATAAAGACTGTCTCTACTTATGTCTAATTTTTGCGCTAATGCACTAATATTTGGTTTGAATGGAATCGACTCTGCAATTACAGCAATTAATTTTTTCACTTTTAGCGCAGTGCCTGGTCCATAAGATGCAATAAATGCTAAATCTGTTTCAATTACTGCATTGATGATTTGATTCAGCTTTATAGGATATTCTTTTTCACCTTCCGCTGTAATGGGCAAATAACCATACTGTAAATATTTTTTGAATAGCGGTAGGGGGTGTAGGTCTTCTGTTATTTTAACTGCTATTTGGTGATGATTTTTTAGTAAGTCTTTAAACGAATAAGCTTTTAATTTTTGTTGTGTTGAAAACTCTATGAACTCTCTAAATGATAATCCTGCTAAACTATAATGAATCACTCTTCTGCTTAAATCGGCTTCTCCTCTATATATATCTAGTGCACTTGAGGCGGAGAATATTATTTTTAAATCGGCAAACCCATCATAAATATTTTTTAATTCTCTTGACCAATTCGGATACTTATGAACTTCGTCAATTATTAAAATACGCCCTCCCAATTTATACCAATCTTCTGCAGTTTCTAGTAAAGAGTGATTATAAAACCATGTATGATCTGCTGTTACATACAGCGCATTTGCTGGTTGTTTTAAATCAAATTTTAAATATTGTAGTAATAAGGTTGTTTTGCCAGAACCCCTTGGGCCTTTAATACCAATCATTCGTTGGTTCCAATTAATATTGGCATGTAGGTACCTGCGAAAATTATTGTGAATGCCTTTTAATAAGCCAGCCTGAAAACTAAATAGGGTTTCCATAAATGTCGTTTGTATTCGACAAATATACTATTAAAATGTCGAATACAAACGACAAAAATTCTTACATTATAGGCCTCAACCATTTCTCCGCTGTGGCTTCGTCCATGCCTTTGCGGGCAGCATAGTCTTTAAATTGGTCTTGCTCAATTTTGCCAATTCCAAAATACTGACTCTGCGGATGCGAAAAATACCAACCACAAACTGATGATGCTGGATACATGGCCAAGCTTTCCGTTAAAGAGATGCCCGCATTGTCTTGTGCGCTTAACAAATCGAATAACTTGTATTTCTCTGTATGATCAGGGCAAGCTGGATAGCCTGGTGCGGGGCGTATGCCCTTGTATTGTTCTTTAATTAATTCTTCTGGGCTTAATTGTTCTTGTGCGTCATAGCCCCAATATTCTTTACGTGTATGCAAGTGCAACGCTTCTGCAAATGCTTCTGCAAATCGATCGGCCAATGCTTGCAACATAATTTTATTGTAGTCGTCGTGTGCCGCTTCAAATTTTTCTAAATGTGGTTCTATGCCATGAATGCTTACCGCAAATGCACCAATATGATCTTTTTTATTGGCAGTTGCTGGGCTGATAAAATCGGCTAAAGATAAATTAGGTTGTCCGGGTGCTTTCTTGATTTGTTGGCGATGAAAACTCAATTGCACTTTGTTATTTCCTGTACGTACTTCTACATCGTCATGGTTGCTGGCTGCTTCCCAAAATCCTATCACACCTTTTGCCGTTAACCATTTTTCTGCAATGATTTTATCTAACAAAGCATTGGCATCATTGTACAATTTGGTGGCTTCTGTTCCTACCACTTCATCGGTTAAGATGGCTGGAAAATTGCCATGCATTTCCCATGTGATGAAAAACGGTTTCCAATCTATGAATGTTCTTAACTCATTCAAATCGTAATTATCAAATACTTTGGTGCCTGTAAAGCTAGGCGTAGGGGGAGTATAACTGTCCCAATCAATGGCCACTTTATTTTTCAATGCCTCTGCATAGGGTAGGTATTGCTTTACGGATTTTTTGTTGTCGAATCCTTCTTTTAGTTTGCTATACTCTTGTACTAATTCATCTAAGAATGGGGTCTTTAGCTCTTTATTCAATAATGATCCTGCTACTGTTACACTTCTAGATGCATCTAGTACATGCACTACACCATTTTGGTATTCTGGCGCAATCTTAACAGCTGTATGCATTCTAGATGTGGTAGCACCTCCAATTAATAAGGGCTGTTTCATATTCCTGCGCTTCATTTCTCGCGCTATATGTACCATTTCATCTAAGGATGGCGTAATCAATCCACTCAATCCAATGATATCTGCTTTCTCTCTTTCTGCGGCTTCTAAAATCTTATCTGCTGGTACCATTACCCCCATGTCTACTATATCATAGCCATTACAACCTAGTACAACACCCACAATATTTTTTCCAATATCGTGTACGTCTCCTTTAACAGTGGCCAATAATATTTTTGCAGCACCAGCGGTTTCTTCATTCACTGTTCCTGCTGCCAAGTGTGCTTGTTTTCTGTCTTCTTTTTCTTGCTCTATATATGGGGTTAAAATAGCTACACTCTTCTTCATTACGCGGGCACTCTTTACCACTTGTGGTAAAAACATTTTGCCTGCTCCAAATAAATCGCCTACGATATTCATGCCATCCATCAACGGGCCTTCTATCACATCCAATGGTCTTGGATATTTTTGTCTGGCTTCTTCTGTGTCTTCGTCTATATAATCGGTAATACCATTGATTAATGAATGTGCCAATCTTTTTTCTACTGGCTCTTTTCTCCAGGCTTCATCTTTTACTTCTACTTTGCCCTTGGCCTTAACGGTTTCTGCGTGTTGGATTAATTTTTCTGTGGCTTCATTGTTGTCGTTGTTTCTATTCAAGATCACGTCTTCACATAAAGCCCTTAGGGTGGGTTCTATTTCATCGTACACTACTAACTGCCCAGCGTTTACAATCCCCATATCCATACCCGCTTTAATGGCGTGTAATAAGAATACTGAATGGATGGCTTCTCTTACATGGTCGTTGCCTCTAAACGAAAAAGACACATTCGATACACCTCCTGAAACCTTTGCCAATGGCATCAATCGCTTGATTTCTCTGGTGGCTTCTATAAAATCTACTGCATAGTTATTGTGTTCTTCTATACCTGTTGCAATCGCAAATATATTCGGGTCGAATATGATGTCTTGTGGATCAAACCCTACTTGCTCCGTTAATATCTTGTATGCGCGATGACAGATTTCTATTTTTCTCTCCTTGGTATCTGCTTGGCCTACTTCATCAAATGCCATTACAATGACTGCTGCTCCAAAAGATTTACAAATGAAAGCTTGCTCAATGAATTTTTCTTCTCCTTCTTTCATAGAGATGGAGTTTACAATACATTTTCCTTGCACACATTTTAATCCTGCTTCTATGATCTCAAACTTTGAGCTATCAATCATGATGGGAATGCGTGCAATATCTGGTTCACTTTGTAACAGATTTAAATAAGTGGTCATGGCACTTACGCCTTCTAACAAAGCGTCGTCCATGTTCACGTCTAATATTTGCGCGCCGCTTTCTACCTGTTGTCTAGCAACAGATAATGCTTCTTCAAATTTATTTTCTCTGATTAAGCGTGCAAATTTTTTTGAACCTGTTACATTGGTTCTTTCACCTACGTTTACAAAATTGGTCTCTGGTCTAATAACCAAAGGTTCTAATCCGGCAAGCCTTAAATATGGTTTGATTGTACTCATTGTTTAAATGGTTGTTTCAACCACAGGTAATTGTCTGGGTTGCATTTTTCTTACGTTGTCTGCAATATGTTTAATATGATCGGGTGTTGTTCCGCAACAACCACCTACAATATTCACGAAACCTTCTTTGGCCCACTCTTCAATAAAATGTGCTGTTTCATGTGGGGCTTCATCGTATTCTCCCATGGCATTCGGTAACCCTGCATTGGGATAGGCCGATGTATAACAGGCTGCTATTTGTGATAACTCTTCTATATGACTTCTCATTTCTGCTGCACCCAATGCGCAGTTCAATCCAATGCTGATGGGGTTGGCATGTAATACCGATGTGTAAAATGCTTCTAGTGTTTGTCCACTCAGGGTTCTGCCCGATGCATCGGTAATGGTTCCGCTGATCATGATGGGTAATTCTGGTATGCCCTTGTCTCTGAAATATTTTTTGGCTGCGTAAATGGCGCCCTTTGCATTCAGTGTATCAAATATGGTTTCAATTAATAGTATGTCTACACCACCATTAACCAATCCATCTATTTGTTCGTAATAGGCATTGGCTACTTCGTCAAATGTAACTGCTCTAAATCCTGGATTGTTTACATCGGGTGATAAGCTCAATGTTTTGTTCAATGGGCCTATGGCTCCTGCAACAAATTTGGGTCCTGTACCTGGATGTTTTTGCATGAACTCCGCTACTGCTTCGCGGGCACATTTAGCGGCGGCTACGTTCAACTCATAAGCCAAACTTTGCATATCGTAGTCTGCCATAGCAATGGTAGTACTACTGAATGTATTGGTTTCAATAATGTCTGCACCTGCTTCTAAATACAACAAGTGGATACCCTTAATAATTTGTGGTTGGGTGATGCAGAGTAAATCATTGTTACCCTTTACATCTAAATGCCAGTCTTTAAATTGCTCACCTCTGTAATCGGCTTCTGTTAATTGATGCCTTTGAATCATCGTGCCCATGGCACCATCTATTACAAGGATTCTTTTCTGGAGTTCTTCTTTTATTAGCATAGCTATTGGTTCAAACACTTTTAGTGATTAATTAACCAATAAACGCCAGAATGTGTGGGGGAGGTCACTTCAAACGTTTATTAGTTCTAAAAACTAACCCATAGCGGTATAGTACCGTATTGGCTAGGACCTTGGCTGAACAATAAACAAATCCACCAAAGTCGGTGCAAAGATACACCCATATTGTATTCTAGCAAAATATAGCCCTTCGTAAATGGCTATTGATACACTGCATTGATGTCTGCATTCACTTTTTCTGTAACTGCTGATGCATCAATATTAAAGTCTTTCATTACAATCGGAAATTTTCCTGTTGCTGAAACCTTGCCTGCTTTCAAAGTGATTAAACCGTTTACTGTTAAAGGTTTAGTTACGCCGTGTAGCGTAAGTGTTCCTTTTACAACCACTTTGTAAGTTCCATCTTTGGTAAAGTTGACTTCTTTGATATTGCTGATATTTCCTTTGAATTCTGCTCTTGGAAATTTATTGCTCTCTGCATAATCGTTGTTGAACTTCTCTTGCATTTCTGCATACTCAAACTTAAACCCTTTAATGAGTAAGCTAAAACTCAATTGTCCATTATCGGATAATCTGCTGGCCACTTCATTGTTCACTGCTTTTACGTCTTCGTCATTGGTGGCAATGAAACTTACTTTTGCGTTGCGCGTTCCAAATAGTTTTTGTGCGTATAATTGAGTAAATCCGATGGCTAATGCGGCGAGTAATATTATTTTTTTCATATCATCTAATTTGTTGGGGTTATTAATTTTTTGCGAAATGGGTGATTACGGTACGAGTACCCCTTCGTTAATTACTACATTCGCATCTGGTATATAGCCAGTACAAATTCCTTTGAAACGGATGGTAGTGCCGGGTTTCAGCTCTCCGGGGTTGGTTTTAAACGTACAGTTAATAACAAAAAATGCATCGTCTGTTTTAAAATTCACCACCGATTGTCCATCTTGATTGGTGCTCTGGTCTAGTACTTCTCCCTCTATTTCAATGGCTTTGTCTAGGTATTTTGTGTTGGCTGCCGCTTCATCATTTTTAAATGCTTCAAATAATGCTTGTGCCTTGATGGCTATTGCTTTTTCGGTGGTTACGTCACGGTGCGGCTTGGTGAATATTCTGTAAACGATGATCCCGCCGGTAACGGCGCCCACCAATACCAGGGTTAATATGATTTTAGTCCACTTTTTCATGTGTCTGCTATTTTAATGTTTAAACAAAGAAGTTAGGTTTTTGTTTGGAATTGGCTTTCAAAACTTACTGCACATACTGCTGAACCGGTAATCGATTGGCGATGCTGCGGGCCAATGTCATTTCATCTGCATATTCCAACTCTCCCCCAAATGCTATGCCACGTGCGATGGTAGTGACTTTACATTTTAAATGGGCAATCTTTTTCTGTATAAAATAAATGGTGGTATCCCCCTGAATATTGGGGCTAAGTGCAAATACCAGTTCATCTACTTGTTCATGGGTAATTCGGTTCACGAGCAACTCAATGCTCAACTGATCGGGGCCAATTCCATCCAAGGGCGATATAATCCCCCCCAACACATGATATGTTCCATTGAATTGCTGGGTACTTTCGATGGCTATTACATCTCTGATATTTTCTACTACACAAATGATTTGTTGATTGCGCATGGTATTGGCGCAAATGGAACAGGTTTCGCCATCACTTACATTGTTGCAGCGTTTGCAAAATTGTATATCCCTTCTCATTTTTGCAATCGTGTCTCCAAACAATGCTACATCGTTGATGTCTTGTTTTAATAAATGTAGCACCAGTCTTAACGCCGTTTTTTTTCCAATGCCGGGGAGCTTAGAAAATTGTGCTACTGCATTTTCTAATAAGGTTGATGGGAGTTGCATTATGTAAAGATAATCGGTTTACTTTGTGCTTTAGATTTTGTATATGAAGCTGCATAATTTTAATTCTGGTCCTTCCATTTTACCTCAACCCGTTTTAACCCAAGCGGCTGAAGCCGTTTTGAATTATAATAATACTGGTTTGTCTTTGTTAGAAATTGGCCATAGAACGGCTTGGTTTCAAGAAATTTTACAAGAAGCCAAAGATTCGGTGAAGCAATTAATGGAGTTAGACGACTCCTATGAAATCCTTTTTTTACACGGGGGAGCAACAACGCAGTTTATGCAAGTGCCTATGAATTTGCTCGACACCCATGCTACCGCAGCGTATTGCGACCATGGTGTTTGGGGCAACAAGGCTTGGAAAGAAGCCAGCTTATTTGGGAAAGTGAAAGTGGTGGCCGATAGCAGTGATCAACAATATCGTTATATTAATAAAGGGTTCGATATTCCTTCCGATGCTGCTTATTTGCATTTGACTTCTAACAATACAGTAGAAGGTACGCAGTGGCATAATTTTCCTGAAACTGCCGTGCCATTGGTGGCCGATATGAGTAGTGATATTTTTAGTAGGCCTGCCAACTACAATCGCTTCAGTTTAATTTATGCGGGTGCGCAAAAAAATATGGGTGCTGCTGGTGTGAACTTGGTGGTGGTTAAAAAAGAGATCCTAGGAAAAGTAGCGCGTACCATCCCAACGATAATGAATTATCAGAAACATATTGAAGCGGGTTCTTTAATGAATACGCCTCCTGTGTTTGCAGTTTATGTGAGTATGCTTACCCTTCGTTGGATTATTCAAGAAGGTGGGTTAGATGCAATGGGTATTCGCAATCAAAAAAAATCATCTTTATTATACGATACCATTGATGCCAATCCTTTATTTGATGCACCGGTTGCGGTTGAAGATCGGAGTCAAATGAATGCGGTGTTCTTTTTAAAAGACCATGCATTGGAAGCGCCGTTTTTAGACCTTTGTAAAAAAGAAGGCATGATTGGTGTGAAAGGATATAGAACGGTAGGGGGTATTAGGGTGAGCATGTACAATGCTTTACCTATTGAAAGCGTAACCAGTTTTTGTGACTTGTTGCATTTCTTTACCCAAAAGCATGGGTAATATCCGATTATCATAACTTTTCATTTAAGAATATATCACCGATATTTGCCCAATGGCAATTATTAAACCTTTCAAGGCATTAAGACCTCAACCTCAACTTGCTAAACAAGTTGCGAGTTTACCTTATGATGTATTAAATAGTGTAGAAGCTAAATTGGCTGCTCAAGGAAATTCTTATTCTTTTTTGCATATCACTAAAAGTGAAATTGATTTATCGGATAAAATTGATATTCATGCACTTGAAGTATATGCACAAGCAAAAGATAATTTAGATGCTTTTATTAAGCGTGATGTATTATTTAGAGAATCTAAAGACTGCTATTATATTTATCAGTTGGTAATGAATGGTAGAAGTCAAACGGGTTTGGTTTGTGTGAGTAGTGTGGATGATTATGAAAATGATATCATTAAAAAACACGAGTTTACCCGTCCTGAAAAAGAACAAGATCGCATCAATCATATTAAAACTACGGGCGCTCAAACGGGCAATGTATTTTTAGCTTATCGCAATCACGCTGCGGTGGATGCCATTATTGATCATTGGAAACAAGCCAAGTCTCCTGTGTATGATTTTACTGCTGAAGATGGTATTCAGCACAGTATTTGGATTGTAAGTGATTCTGAAATTGTTGCTTCAATAACGGCTGCATTTGAGAAAGAAATTCCTTGCACATATATTGCCGATGGTCACCATAGAGCGGCTTCTGCTGCTAAAGTGCGTCAACAAATGCAGGAGAAAGCACCTGCTGGAGCTAGTTATTTTTTAACCACCCTCTTTCCTTCGAATCAGTTGCATATCATGGATTACAACAGAGTGGTAAAAGACTTGAATGGATTATCTGTTTCGGATTTTTTAGCTGCTTTAGGAAAATCATTTGAAGTGAGTTTAGTAGGTAAACAAATGGTGAAGCCCGAAGAAATTCATACCATGGGTTTATATGTAGATGGTCAATGGTATAAACTTACTGCAAACGAAGGCACTTATTCGAATGACCCAATTGGCGTATTAGACGTATCTATTTTACAAGAACAAATTTTGGGTCCTATCTTAGGAATTATGGATCAGCGTACCGATAAAAGAATTGATTTTGTAGGTGGTATTCGTGGTTTGGGTGCATTAGAACAAAGAGTAGACAGTGGTGAAATGGCTGCTGCTATTAGTTTGTATCCTGTTACGATTGATCAACTTTTTGCTATTGCAGACAGTGGCAATGTAATGCCACCGAAAAGTACTTGGTTTGAACCTAAATTAAGAGATGGTTTATTAACGCATTTAATTGCAGATTAATTAAGCATGAAAAAATTATTCTTTATCCTTTTTGCCTTGGTGCTGGCTGTTGGCGTAAACGCGCAAACGCCTACTGTTAAAAAGTTTCAGGAGTCTGCCATGGCACTGATGCAACAAGGTGATTTTACCAATGCCATGGTTGCACTTGAAAAAGCCAAAGCCATTGAGCCGCAAAATTTAGAGACGATCAAGAATATTTCTTTCTGTTTTTATTTACAACGGGAATTTGCGCAAGCAATTGATGCGGGTAAAATTGCCATTGAATTACCCAATGCAGATCAGCAAAGTTTTCAAATTTTAGGATTGTCTTATAAGTCTATTGCAGACTATTCCGCGGCCAATAAAATCTACAAACGTGCATTGAAAAAATTTCCGGATGGGGGAGTGATTTACAGTGAATACGGGGAAAGCTTATTGCAAGAAAACAAAAAAGACGAAGCCATTGCAACCTGGGAAAAAGGGATAGAATTAGCTCCTTCTTATAGCGGTAATTATTACAATGCGGCTAAATATTATTATAAAGAAATGAATTGGATCAGGGTATTGATTCATGGAGAACTATTTGTGAATTTGGAGAGTTACTCTGCTAGAACCAATGAGGTAAAAAAAGCCATGTTGGATGCCTATAAAAATATGTTAAGGCCCATTGTTAAAACGCCTTACCATTTGATTCCTAAATATGCCGATTTTGAAAAGAAGCAATTGGATATTTATGAAAAGACCAAGCAACAAGTAGCAGAAGGGTTAACCATTGATCATATTGGTAGTATTAGAACCCGTTTGCTCATGGAATGGATGTCGGACAATGCTAAACTCTATCCTTATCAATTGTTCTCGCACTGGCAACATATGATTAGAGAAGGCATTTTTGAAGCCTATAATCAATGGTTATTTGGAGCTTCTTTTGGTGAAGAAGCTTACCAAAAATGGCTTAGTACACATGCGGAAGAAGCCAAAAAATTTACGGATTTTCAGCAAAGCAGAATTTATCGACAGCCAGGCGGTCAGTATTATTTAAACTAGTTATTCAAGATAGTTGTTAAGCCAGTGCAAACTGGCTTTTTTATTTGTTTTTATTTGCCTAATTTGACTGTCTAAATAAAGTGAATTCACTTTAAACGATTGCATTATGAATACGAAGCGTTTATTTGATGCGGTGGCTCATCAGTTGGAAAATTTTCCTAAGAATGATATGTTGGCTGCCAAAGAAAATGGGAAATGGAAAACCTATAGTACCCAACAAGTAGCGGATACAGTTAATAAATTAAGTGCTGGTTTGGTTTCATTGGGTGTTAAAGCCAATGATTTTACTCCTGAGTCGAGCGATAAAATTGCTATTATCAGCAATAATAGACCTGAGTGGGTTTTTACAGATCTGGCTGTTCAGCAAGTAGGGGGCATATTGGTTCCTGTTTATCCTACAACCAATCCCAACGAATTGGCGTTTATTTTAAATGATGCTGCTGTTAAATTCATCTTTGTAAGTAGTGAAGATTTATTGTTGAAAGTGCAAAGCATTATCGATAAAGTTCCCTCTATTCAAGGGATTTACACTTTTGATAGTATTGCTGGTGCAAAGCATTGGACCGAAGTAACTGCATTAGCAACCGATGAATTATTGGCTCAAGTGGATACTATAAAAAAACAAGTTCCTGCTGAACAGTTGGCTACCATTATTTATACTTCTGGTACTACAGGTACTCCTAAAGGGGTAATGCTGTCCCATTCTAATATTTACACGAATGTGCAGTTTAGTAAAAAGAGTTTTCCTTTTAATGATGCACCTGAATCTAAAGTGCTTAGTTTCTTACCCTTGAATCATATTTTTGAAAAGACCTGTACCTATATCTACTTATACAGCGGCATCAGTATTTATTATGCGGAAAGCCTTGAAACCATTGGTGATAATTTAAAAGAAATTAAGCCCAATGGATTTACTACGGTTCCTCGATTACTTGAAAAAGTGTTCGAAAAAATCATGGCAAAGGGTAGTGAGTTAACTGGCACCAAACGAAAATTGTTTTTCTGGGCAGTTGACTTAGCAGAAAAATACGATAACAGAGTAAGTGGAGGTGCTTGGTATAATTTACAATTGGCCATTGCCAATAAATTGATCTTCTCTAAATGGAGAGAAGCATTGGGTGGTAATATTTCCTTTATAATTACTGGTGGTGCTGCCTGTCAGGTAAAACTGTTGCGCATTTTTAATGCTGCGGGAGTGCCTGTTTACGAAGGATATGGTCCAACAGAAAACAGTCCAGTTATTTGTGTAAACAGACAAGAGAAAGGCGGAACCAAATTTGGAACAGTAGGGCCTCCAATTGAAGGCATTCAAGTGAAGTTGGCTGAAGACGGTGAAATCATGGTAACAGGTCCTTGTGTAATGAAGGGGTATTATAAACGCCCAGATCTTACGGCAGAAACCATGAAAGATGAGTGGTTACTTACAGGTGATATTGGTGTATGGGATGAAGGCAAATTTTTAAAAATAACCGACCGTAAAAAAGAACTCTTTAAAACCAGTGGTGGCAAATATGTTGCGCCTCAACCCATTGAGAATAAATTAAAAGAGAGTCCATTTGTAGAGCAAGTAATGGTGGTGGGATCGGAGCGCAAGTTTGTTGGAGCACTAATTGTTCCTTCTTTTGCTACGCTTAAAGAATGGATGCGCGAGAAAGGTATTCCTTATACTACCAATGAAGATGTGATTCATCATCCTAAAGTATTAGAACTCTATCGTGAATTGGTAGAGAGCTTTAATAAATTCTTTAATCATGTTGAACAGATTAAGAAGTTTGAATTATTGCCAAGAGAATGGACAGTAGACACAGGAGAAATGACACCTAAATTAAGTTTGAAGCGAAAAGTAGTGAATGAGAAATTTAAAGACGCCATAGAAAGAATCTATGCCTGAACCTAATGCTTTATTATGTATTCTGATTGTAGAAGATAATCCTGCAGATTTATTTGTATTAGAGGGACTCTTGTGGAAAACAAGATTACCTATTGGGCAAATTGTAAAAGCGAAAAGCAATGAAGAGGCAGACTCTTTACTAAAAAAAGAAAAGCCCAACTTAATCTTACTGGATCTTTCTTTACCAGACAGTGTAGGGATTGAATCGTTTAAGCATATCAATAATATAGCGCCCAATATTCCCATCATAGTCTTAACAGGATTGTCTGATATGGACATGGCCCTTGAAACCATGGCAGCTGGTGCGCAAGATTATTTGGTTAAAGCAGAGTTTGATGAAAAGTTGCTTTCTAAATCTATTCAATACAGTATTGAACGTAAACGCAATTTAGAAAATACTCGAGTGAGTAATGAGCGTTACAATATTGTAGTAAAAGCAACCAATGATGCAGTTTGGGAAATGAATTTAGCAGATCAAACAGTTTTATGGGTCGGCGATAATTTCAAGAAGACATTTGGTTACGATTTAGTAGATGTATATGTAGATGCCAACGATTGGATTTATAAAATTCACCCTGAAGATAGAGACCGAGTACAGCAAAGTATTACGGACACTTATACAAAATCGGGGAGCCCTTATTGGAAAGAAGAATACCGGTTTTTAAAATCGAATGGTCAATATGCTTATGTACTTGATAGGGGCTATATCATTTATGAAAATGAGCAGCCAACAAGAATGATTGGGGCCATGCAAGATATTACCGAGCGAAAGGAAAATGCGGAGATGATTTTGCTTTCCGAAAAAAGGTATCGTAGTTTGTTCTATTACAATCCCATGGCCATTTTTATTTGGGATTTGCAATCGCACCAAATTGTAGAAGTGAATGATATGGCCGAGAAAGAATACGGCTATACCCGCGACGAGTTTGTGCAATTGACTTTGTGGGATCTAAGATCTCCAGATAATTTTGGTAAGCTGAAATTATTTATTGAACATATCGCAACCTCTGATGAAATGGATTCTGGAGGAACCTGGGAACATATTACCAAAACTGGGGAGCGAATATTCATGAATATTTTTTCGCATCGCATTCAATACAATGGTAAAGATGCGGTGATGGCCATTGCACAAAATGTAACTGGTAAATTATTGTTGGAGAAAAAATTGGAAGAGGAACGCTTGATCAAGCAAAAAGAAATTGCCGAAGCAGTTATTAATACACAAGAGACGGAACGTCACGATATTAGCAGAGAACTGCATGATAATGTAAATCAACAATTAACTGTTGCTATGATGTATATCGCTTCTGCCGAAAAGAAACAGCAACCTGGATCAGATTTACTTCGTCAATCGGCCGATTTTATTTTACATGCGATTGAGGAAATTAGAAGACTTTCTAAAGGATTGGTTACGCCGTTAATTAAAGATTTTGGATTGGTAAAAGCGATTGAAAGTGTACTGGAAGACTTGTCTGCAGTGAACGATATGAAGATTGATTTTGTTTCAGATACTTTTTTTGAAGACGATATCCATTATGATTTTAAGCTCAGCATTTTTAGAATTGTTCAAGAGCAAGTGAACAATGTATTAAAACATTCAGGTGCTACTGAGTTAAAAATTGATTTGGGTAGAAATAGGAATAGTATTTATTTATCCATTTACGATAATGGGGTAGGCTTTGATTTGGCAGTTCAAAAAAAGGGGATTGGTTTATACAATATCACCAGTAGGGTAGAACTGTTTAATGGAACCATCAGCATTCATACTGCACCTACTTCTGGTTGTGCCATGCATATGAGTTTCCCTATCACTCAGGACATTATGCGTCACTAGTTCTTTTGGTGGCTGCTATAAATTTTTGACGAATAATACTTTGAACTGGTTTGCGTTGAATTTTACTTTCAAGCCAAGAAATGAAATCGAGGTACATAAATGCCCTGGTTTCCATTCTATCGTTGGCCATTCCTTTAAGTTCGGTTAATAAATTTTGAAACAATGGTTTTACTTTATTGGGAGAACTATGAAAGGATTGTTTTAAGAAACTAAACACTGCTTCTTCCGCAGCGCTTAAGTTTTGCATTTTTGCCATGAATCGATAAACCGATTTCAGCAAGTATTTCAATAAGTCAAAATTACCCATTTCGTAATGTGCAATCATATGCAAGAGTCGGGCATAACATTGTAAATCTGTTCTCAAATCTACTTTTAAGTTGATGATCTTATTTAAGTAATCAATACTCTTTTCTGCGTCGCCACTTCCAAAATACAAAGAAGCTATTTTGTAGTAAAATACCAATGTTCTGTGTCGGTCTAAATAAACTTCGTATTCTAATAATCGTTCTTCAATTTCTGGAACCAAGGATAATCCTTTTGTAAATGTTCCTTCCATGAAGTGCTTGTTTAATTTTGCGGTATATAAATAAGTAAAGCACTGTACTTTGTTATTGATATTGTTTTGAACCACCGGTGTTTCTATAAACGCTTCAAATTCTTTGATGGTTTCATTAAATTTTCTATAGTTTCTTAAATCAAAATGTGCTCCCAATAAATTATGCATCCCCTTGATATAATGGGCTGTTTCAATTTCGATCATCTTGGGTTCTGCCTTAAATAGTTCTGTCCATTTAATACAGTATCGGTAATACATTAAAAATTCTTGGGTAATAAATGCATACCAACAAAAACATTGGTACAAATAGAGTTTTTCATAAAATCCTTTTCCTTGCTCACTCTCATGTAAAATTGGATGATTAAAATAAACATCCAATGATTTTTTATCTTCCTCATTTCGAGCATGCCCATTTCTAATATACCACTCATACAAAAGCAAAGACAAATTAGATAGGGTGCTGATATTGACCAATCTTTCGTTGGTTTCATTAGATTCGGCACATAATTTTTCTGCCCTATCCTGCATACTTCTGGTGATATGCAAAGACTCAATTTTTTTCTCCAAAAAAAGCACTTGTTGAATATAAGTCACTTGATTATTGGCTTTGGCCAATTCTTTTACCTTGTCTAATATTTTTAAGCTTTGAATATTCAGTCCTTTGTTATACAAGATTCTGGCGAAGTCTAATTGTTCATGTAATTGTAGGTCTATATTTTCCTCTTGCTTCAATAAACGAACACTTGCTAGTATTTCTTGGTATAAATGTGCTTTTAGGTTAGAGAGTTGTTGCTTTTGTATGCTGGGTGTTTTCTTCAATAAAACGGCTTCATCGTATTGAGCCATTTTATCTAATGCATCAAATAGTTGAACCACTTTTAAGTTGCCTGTTCCCGTATTCCGGGTCATATATAGTTTGAAATTGCGCTTTTCGGCCCTTTCAAGCGATTGAATTAATTGAAATAAGGGGTCTATTGTTCGGTTGGGCATCGTAATTCGGTTGGGCTATAATTCAATACTGTATTGAATTTTATGGTTTTTGAAGGGCTTTACACAGCGTAAAATCACCTTCGTTTTGTTTCAGAACTAAAGATAAGGCAATCTAAATTCGAATACGACAGGCCGTACTGTTGTTATTAAAGGCAATCAATAGCAATAGCTACGCGCCTGTCTTTTTATATTAAAAATACCATTGAATATGGCTGAAAAGATTCACATTTTTGATACAACCCTAAGAGATGGGGAACAAGTACCTGGTTGTAAACTGAATACCAAAGAAAAATTGGGCCTGGCTTTACAGTTAGAAGAATTGGGTGTAGATATTATTGAAGCAGGATTTCCTGTATCTAGTCCGGGCGATTTTGAGTCGGTTACCCAAATTGCTAAGCATATTAAAAATGCCACTGTTTGTGGGTTAACTAGAGCAGTTCAAAAAGATATAGAAGTGGCCGCACAAGCGTTAAAATATGCTGTAAGACCAAGAATTCATACCGGTATAGGCACTTCTGATTTTCATATCAAAGCCAAGTTCAATTCTACACAAGATGAAATTTTAGCAAGAGCCATTCAATGTGTAAAATGGGCCAGGAATTTTACGGATGATGTAGAGTTTTATGCTGAAGACGCAGGTAGAACAGACAACGAATATTTAGCCAGAGTGGTGGAAGCAGTCATTGCTGTTGGAGCAACTGTTGTGAATATTCCAGATACAACGGGTTATTGTTTACCCCATCAGTATGGAGAAAAAATTGCTTTCTTAAGGAACAATGTTTCCAATATAGACAAAGCCATTCTTTCTTGTCATTGCCATAATGATTTGGGTTTGGCTACAGCTAATTCAATTAGCGGGGTAATGAATGGGGCACGTCAAATAGAATGTACCATTAATGGTTTAGGGGAACGTGCAGGCAATACATCATTAGAAGAAGTAGTGATGATTATTGCTCAACACAAGCAATTGAATCTATATACCAATATCAATACTCAAATGTTGAATCCATTGAGCAGAGAAGTGTCTGATATAATGCGCATGCCTGTTCAACCCAATAAAGCCATTGTAGGTTCTAATGCATTTTCACATTCATCGGGTATTCACCAAGATGGTTTCTTAAAGTCTGCAGAAACCTACGAGATCATTAATCCTGAATTGGTTGGTGCCGAAGGGAGCAAAATCGTGTTGACAGCAAGAAGCGGAAGAAGTGCGCTGGCCCACCGTTTTCAAAAGTTGGGATATGAATTTAATAGAGATGATATAGATGCTTTATACGAAAACTTTTTATTGGTGGCCGATGGCAAAAAAGAAGTAGTAGAAGCCGATTTACAACATTTAGCCACTAACTATAATAAAGTAAGGGCAATAGCATAATTAAGAAAAATGGCACAAACATTATTTGATAAAATTTGGGATGCACATGTGGTAGAAAAAATACCAGACGGTCCTTCTGTTTTATATATAGATAAACATTTTATTCATGAAGTTACCAGTCCTCAAGCTTTCAAGGGAATTGAAAAGCGAGGACTTCCTTTATTCAGACCAAAGCAAACTATTGCAACAGCAGACCACAATGTGCCTACATTGAATCAGCATTTACCTATTAAAGACCAGCTGAGTAAAATGCAGGTTGACCAATTAATTGAGAATTGTGAAAAACATGGGGTTGAATTATATGGACTAGGACATCCTTATCAAGGGATTGTACATGTGATTGGTCCAGAGTTGGGAATTACACAACCAGGAATGACCATTGTTTGTGGAGACAGTCATACCAGTACTCATGGAGCATTTGGCACCATTGCATTTGGAATTGGAACCAGTGAAGTGGAAATGGTATTTGCTTCACAATGTGTGTTGCAAACCAAGCCCAAAACCATGCGCATCAATATTGAGGGCAATTTGCCAAATGGGGTTGTTTCAAAAGATATTATTTTATACATCATTGTTAAAATTTCTGCCAGTGGTGCAACAGGATATTTTGTGGAGTATGCAGGTAGTACCATTCGCTCACTTTCTATGGAAGCTAGAATGACCATTTGCAATATGAGTATTGAAATGGGCGCTAGGGGTGGAATTATTGCACCAGATGAAATCACTTTTAATTATATTAAAGGAAGAACCTATGCACCAAAGGGTGCAGATTGGGATAAGCAATTAGCCAATTGGAAAAAATTGTATTCGGATCAAGACGCAATATTTGATGCAGAAATAAATATTAATGCTGCTGAAATTGCTCCGATGATTACCTATGGTACCAATCCAGGATTGGGTATGGCCATTGATGGAAATATTCCATTGACAGAATCAATTCCAAATCCAGGAGAAAAGAAAAACCTAGAACATGCACTAACTTATATGGGTTTAAACAGTGGTGCGGCTTTATTGGGAATGCCTATTCAGCATGTGTTTATAGGAAGTTGCACCAACTCTAGAATCGAAGACCTGCGATTGGTGGCCGAATTAGTAAAAGGCAGAAAGAAACACGACTCAGTAAAAGTGATGATTGTACCTGGTTCTCAACAAGTAGCTAAACAAGTACATGCAGAAGGATTAGATCGAATTTTTGCTGAAGCGGGTTTTCAAATAAGGCAAGCAGGTTGTAGTGCTTGTTTGGGAATGAATGAGGATAAAATTCCAGCCGGCGAATATTGTATTAGTACCAGTAATAGAAATTTTGAAGGCAGGCAAGGTGCAGGTGCAAGAACATTATTGGCGAGTCCTTTAACAGCAGCTGCTGCTGCTATTACTGGTGTAGTAACAGATGTAAGAGAATTAATTAATCATAATTAGTAGTAAATAAAGTATGCAAGCTTTACAGCAAATAAAAAGTTCTTTTGTTCCACTGCCCATTGAAAATGTGGACACGGACCAAATTATTCCAGCTCGATTTTTAAAAGCAACCACCAGAGATGGATTTGGTAAAAATCTATTTAGAGATTGGCGATATGAACAAGACGATGAAACAAAACCCAAGCCTGATTTTGTATTAAATCAAAAAGTATTTTCTGGAGAAATATTAGTGGCTGGTAAAAATTTTGGATGTGGTTCTTCACGAGAACATGCTGCATGGGCTTTATTGGATTATGGTTTTAAAGCAGTGGTCTCTAGTTTTTTTGCAGACATTTTTAAAAACAATGCATTAAATAATGGAGTGTTGCCAGTGATTGTATCGGATGATTTTTTAGCGCAAATTTTTGCACTAACTGCCACAGATACCCTTACTATTGATGTGGCTGCACAAACCATCACGATTGATTCTACGGGCGCAGCAACTTCTTTTGAACTAAACCCGTACAAAAAAACCTGCTTATTAAATGGATACGATGATATTGATTTTTTAATCAGTCAAAAACAATCCATTGAAAAATTTGAACTAGAAAAAGTGTAATATGGAAAAGAAAATAGCAGTCATAAATGGGGATGGAATTGGCCCAGAAGTAACCGCACAATCCATTAAAGTACTCAATGCAATAGCAGAAGAGTTTGGTCACCAGTTTACTTATACGCATGGATTAATGGGCGCGGTTTCCATTGATGCTACTGGATCTGCATTGCCTGAGGAAACCTTGGCAATATGTAAGGAAAGTGATGCCATATTATTTGGCGCCATTGGTCATCCTAAATTTGATAATGATCCCTCTGCTAAAGTGAGACCAGAACAGGGTTTATTGCAATTACGCAAAGAGTTGGGGCTATTTGCAAATATTCGTCCAATCAATACTTATCGCTCTTTACATCATTTGTCTCCTTTAAAAAGCAAACAATTAGAAGGGGTTGATTTTATTATTTTCAGAGAATTAACAGGCGGTATTTATTTTGGTAAACGTACACTTACTGAAGATAAAACCTATGCCACTGATGAATGTGCTTACCATGAATTAGAAATTGTTCGGGTTTCTAAAATGGCTTTTCAATATGCACAAAAAAGAAGAAAAAAATTAACATTGATAGACAAAGCCAATGTGTTGGAAACTTCTAGGCTTTGGCGCAGGATAGTGCAGGCAATGGCCATGCAATTTCCTGAAGTATCCGTAGATTATATGTTTGTAGACAATGCTGCTATGCAGATCATTGTTAATCCAGCCCAGTTTGATGTGGTACTCACTGAGAATATGTTTGGAGACATTATTAGTGATGAAGCCAGTGTATTAAGCGGTTCTTTAGGCTTATTACCCTCTGCATCTGTTGGTAAAACAGTAGCTATGTTCGAGCCCATTCATGGATCTTATCCGCAAGCTGCTGGAAAAGATATTGCCAATCCGTTGGGTTCTGTTTTATCTGCTGCAATGATGCTAGACCATTTTGGATTAGTAGCAGAAGCCAATGCGGTAAGAGAGGCAGTGAATTGGACACTTACACATGCGTTTGTAACAAAAGATATTGACCCAATTAATAATTATGGTACAGAAGCTGTGGGTGATTTATTAGCCGATTATATTAGAAAGAAGCATGAAACCAATGAAGGCAACAATGCTTCTTTGAATGCTTCTACTATTATTTAAACCAATCCTTTGTAAAGTCCTTTCCTATTTTAAATCAACTGAAATGCATTATTATCAAGCCGATACCATTATATATCACAACGGAACATTTGTAAAAGCAACCGACGCAAAAATGGATTTATATAGCCAATCACTGCATTATGGCTATTCTGTATTTGAAGGTATTCGTTCATATAAAACGACCAATGACTCTACGGCCATTTTTAAAGCAGTAGAACATTTTGAGCGTTTGAAAATTTCTGCTGAGTCCATCAATCTTCCTTATTCTTTTAATACACAAGAATTAATTGATGCAACTTACGAAGTACTCAAACAAAATAAGTTGGGTGATGCTTATATACGACCAGTCGTATATGCTCCTGCGAATATGAGTTTTGCTCGCAATACTGAATCTTATGTTTTTATTGAAGCATGGGAAATGGCGCCTTTTTTAGGCGATCAATTATTGCGCATTATGACTTCTTCTTTTCAAAGACCGAATCCCAAAGCATTTAAAATTCATGCTAAAGCAGCAGGGCACTATGTCAACTCCATATTAGCTAGTCAGGAAGCTAAAGACAAAGGGTATGATGAAGCATTTTTATTAGACATGAATGACCATGCGGCTGAAGGCCCTGGTGCCAATGTATTTTTTGAAAAAGACGGTGTATTGCATACGCCTCAAGCCGGTCATATTTTAGCGGGAATCACAAGGGCTACTGTTTTAGAACTTTGTTCGCAATTGAATATTGAAGTAAAAGAAGGGGTGTTTTCAATTGATGATATTAAGCAGGCTGATGCTGCTTTTTTCTGCGGCACAGCTGCAGAAGTGATTGGTTGGAAGTCTTTGGATGAATATGTATTTCCTAAAGCTTGGAATGAAACCAATAGTTATAAAGTACAGCAAGCCTATAAACAGTTAGTAGTAAAACCCTTGTCTGCTTAATTAAATAGCAATTATTATGGAGTTAAATAAATATAGTAAGACCATTACACAAGATCCAACACAGCCTGCTGCACAAGCCATGTTTTATGGGATTGGATTAACCGATGCCGATTTAAAAAAAGCTCAAGTAGGTATTGTGAGCATGGGGTATGATGGCAATACTTGCAATATGCATTTAAATGATTTAGCAAAGCTGGTAAAGAAAGGCGTTTGGGACAATGATTTGGTGGGATTGATTTTTAATACCATTGGAGTTAGTGATGGAATGAGTAATGGAACACCAGGTATGCGTTATTCTTTGGTGAGTAGAGATATTATTGCAGACTCTATTGAGACGGTATGTGGCGCACAGTATTACGATTCAATTATTGCAATACCAGGATGTGATAAAAATATGCCTGGGGCTTTAATTGCTATGGGTAGATTGAATAGACCTTCTATAATGGTGTATGGTGGTACCATTGCGCCGGGTCATTATAAGGGGCAAGATTTAAATATCGTTTCTGCTTTTGAAGCACTAGGCCAAAAATTGGCAGGGCAATTAGACGAGAATGATTTTAAAGGGATTATTCAACACGCTTGCCCGGGTGCAGGTGCTTGTGGTGGAATGTACACGGCCAATACCATGGCTTCTGCTATAGAAGCATTGGGAATGAGTTTACCTTTTTCTTCTTCTAATCCTGCGTTGAGTATAGAGAAGCAACAAGAATGTTTGAATGCAGGAAAAGCCATTCAAATTTTGATGGAAATGAATATTCTTCCTTCCGATATCATGACACGAAAAGCATTTGAGAATGCGATTACGATTATCATGGTATTGGGCGGTAGCACCAATGCGGTGTTGCATTTGATTGCTATGGCCAAGAGTGTGGGTGTTGCTTTAACACAAGATGACTTTCAAACTATTTCGGATAGGGTTCCTGTGCTTGCAGATTTTAAACCAAGTGGTAAATATTTAATGCAAGACTTACACCAATATGGTGGGGTACCTGCTGTAATGAAATATCTTTTGTCTAAAGGATTATTACACGGGGATTGTTTAACTGTAACAGGAAAAACCGTTGCTGAAAATTTAGTGAATGTTCCCGATTTAGATTTTGATCAACAAAAAATAATTCTACCAGTTGAAGCGCCTTTAAAAGCAACCGGCCATTTGCAAATACTTTATGGCAATTTAGCCACAGGTGGTAGCGTGGCAAAAATTAGTGGTAAAGAAGGGGAATTGTTTGAAGGTCCTGCAAGAGTTTTTGATGGAGAATTTGAACTAATTGAAGGCATTAATAGCGGTAAAATAAAAGCGGGCGATGTGGTAGTTATTAGAAATGTTGGTCCTGTTGGTGCTCCTGGAATGCCAGAAATGTTGAAGCCAACATCCGCCATTATTGGCGCAGGTTTAGGTAAGTCTGTTGCACTCATTACAGATGGTCGTTTTAGTGGAGGAACCCACGGATTTGTTGTGGGTCATATCACCCCAGAAGCGGTAAATGGGGGTTTAATTGGATTGGTACAAGACGATGATGTAATTGAATTGAATGTGGCTACTAAAAAAATGACTTTGAAAGTTTCTGATGAAATCATTGCTGCACGTAGGGCTCAGTGGGTTAAGCCTGCTTTGAATGCAACCAAAGGCGTTTTGTTTAAATATGCTAAATCTGTTAAAGATGCTTCTGAAGGTTGTGTAACCGATGAAGCTTAAATATTTTTTGTATGAGTACAATCGTTAAAGAATCCAATCAAAAAGACATTGTTGTTCAACTTACAACTGATATAGCTGTAACTAAAGAATTGTCTGGATCGCAGGCAGTGCTTGAAGCTTGTATTGCAGAAGGAGTAGACACGATATTTGGTTATCCAGGTGGAGCCATCATGCCCATTTATGATGCTTTATACGATTATAATGATCGTTTAAAGCATGTACTAGTAAGGCATGAGCAAGGGGGAATTCATGCAGGTCAAGGTTATGCAAGAAGTAGTGGCAAAGTAGGTGTAGTGTTTGCTACTAGTGGCCCTGGGGCAACCAATCTGGTTACTGGTTTAGCAGATGCAATGATAGATAGTACTCCATTGGTTTGTATTACCGGACAAGTATTTGCTCATCTATTAGGAACAGATGCTTTTCAAGAAACTGATGTGATTAATATTACGACTCCTGTTACTAAATGGAATTATCAAATAACCGATGCGACCGAAATTCCACATATATTATCAAAAGCATTTTATATAGCAGGTTCAGGAAGACCAGGCCCTGTATTAATTGATATTAGTAAGAATGCCCAAATTCAAAAATTTAACTACGAAGGATATACTAAGTGCAATCATATCAGAAGTTATAGACCAAAGCCAATTGTTCGAAAAGAATATATAGAAGCGGCGGCTCAATTAATTAATGAAGCAAAAAAACCATTTGTCATTTTTGGTCAGGGTGTAATACTTGGAAGGGCAGAAAAAGAATTTAAAGCATTTATTGAAAAAGGCGGATTGCCTGCAGCTTGGACCATATTGGGGTTAAGTGCTTTGCCTACTGATCATCCGCAAAATGTGGGTATGTTAGGCATGCATGGCAATTATGGCCCGAATGTATTAACCAACGAATGCGATGTATTGATTGCGGTAGGAATGCGTTTTGATGACCGTGTAACAGGAAGATTAGATAAATATGCCAAGCAAGCAAAAATTATTCATCTAGATATTGATCCTGCAGAAATTAATAAGAATGTAACTGCAACTATTCCAGTATGGGGCGATTGTAAAGAAACATTGCCCATGCTTACTCAATTGATTCAAGAAAAGCAGCACAAAGAATGGCTGGCTTTGTTTAATCAATATACCAAGGACGAACACGATGCAGTCATTAACGCAGAATTGCATCCAACCAAAGGGGAGTTGACCATGGGAGAAGTGATTCATTTATTAAATGAATTAACGGGTGGAAATGCAATTGTTGTAACAGATGTAGGTCAACACCAAATGGTAGCATGTAGGTATGCAAAGTTTAATGAAACCAAAAGCAATATTACTTCTGGTGGATTAGGAACCATGGGCTTTGCATTGCCAGCAGCAATTGGGGCAAAGTTTGGTGCACTTGATAGAACTGTTGTTGCAGTAATTGGTGATGGTGGATTTCAAATGACTTTACAAGAGTTGGGCACTATTATGCAAACAGGCTTGAATGTAAAAATCTTGATTTTAAATAATCGCTTTTTAGGAATGGTACGTCAATGGCAAGAACTTTTCAATGATAGAAGATACTCTTTTGTAGATATACAAAGTCCTGATTTTGTTCAGTTGGCAAAAGCTTATGGTATTGATGGGGCATCTGTAGATGATAGAAAACTACTAAAAAATGCTTTACAAACCATGTTAGATCATGATGGGTCTTATTTGTTGGAAGTAATGGTGGGAAAAGAAAACAATGTATTCCCAATGGTGCCTCAAGGTTGTAGTGTTTCTGAAATCAGGTTAAAATAATTGCTATGAAAAAAGAATATACCATTACTGTTTATACGGAGAACCAAGTTGGGTTGCTCAACCGTATTGCGATTATTTTTTCTAGAAGAAAAATCAATATAGATAGTTTGAATGTTTCTCCTTCTGAAGTAGAATCTATACATCGCTTTACTATTGTTATTAATGAAACTGTAGAAGTAGTAAGAAAACTCTGCTTGCAAATTGAAAAGCAAGTGGAAGTGCTGAAAGCTTATTATAATACCAATGATGAAATCATTTGGCAAGAAATGGCTTTATACAAAGTACCTACCGATGCAGTTGCAGAAAAACTACAAGTAGAACGTTTGCTCAGAGAGTATGGTGCAAGGGCTGTAGTAATTAGAAAAGATTATACCATTTTTGAAACTACAGGACATAGAGAAGAAACCGATCGATTAATCCAATTTTTAGAACCTTATGGGTTGATTGAATTTGTACGCACTGCTAGAATCGCAATCATTAAAGCCAGTAGTGGATTCCATGAAAAGATTCGTGAGTTTGAAGCTGTTGAGCCAGCAGAAGAACTCATTGAAAATGAATTTCTAGATAAGGGTCAGGCTGTTTTTACTATGTAATCTAAATTTTAAAAAATATCAAATTAAACAATATGGCAAACTATTTCAATTCTCTACCGCTACGTGAACAGCTTAATCAATTAGGCGTTTGCGAATTCATGGACCAATCTGCTTTTACAGATGGAATCAATGCATTGGTTGGGAAAAAACTAGTGATTATTGGATGTGGTGCACAAGGGTTGAATCAGGGATTGAATATGCGTGATTCAGGTTTAAACATTGCTTATGCCTTGCGCAAAGAAGCCATTGAACAGAAACGTGCTTCTTATATTAGTGCAACTGAGAATAATTTTGCAGTTGGAACATATGAGGAATTAATTCCCCAAGCAGATGTGGTAATCAACCTAACTCCAGATAAACAACATAGTTCGGTTATTAATGCAGTAATGCCTTTGATGAAAAAAGGTGCAACCCTTTCTTATTCACACGGGTTCAATATTGTGGAAGAAGGCATGCAAATCAGAAACGATATTACGGTAATTATGGTTGCCCCAAAATGCCCAGGAACGGAAGTGCGTGAAGAATACAAAAGAGGATTTGGGGTGCCTACTTTAATTGCGGTTCATCCTGAAAATGATCCGGAAGGAAAGGGCTGGGATTATGCCAAAGCTTATTGTGTAGGAACTGGTGGTCATAAAGCAGGTGTATTAAAATCTTCTTTTGTTGCCGAAGTGAAGTCAGACTTAATGGGTGAGCAAACCATTCTTTGTGGGTTACTACAAACCGGTTCTATTTTATCATTCAATAAAATGATTGAAAAAGGAATAAATGCCGGATATGCTGCAAAACTAATTCAATATGGATGGGAAGTTATTACCGAAGCCCTTAAACAGGGTGGTATTACTGCAATGATGGACCGATTATCTAATCCTGCAAAGTTGAAAGCTTTTGAATTATCTGAAGAGTTAAAACAAATCATGCGTCCTTTGTTTCAAAAACACCAAGACGATATTATGAGTGGTGCTTTTTCATCTGGAATGATGGAGGATTGGGCCAATGGAGATAAAAAATTATTGACTTGGAGAGAAGCAACTGGTGCAACTGCTTTTGAAAAAACAGCACCAGGTACAATGAAAATTGCAGAGCAAGAATTTTTTGACAATGGGCTTTTGTTGGTTGCTTTTGTAAGATCAGGTGTTGAATTGGCATTTGAAACAATGGTAGAAGCGGGGATTAAAGAAGAGTCTGCTTATTATGAATCATTGCATGAAACACCATTAATTGCCAATACCATTGCCAGAAAGAAATTGTACGAAATGAATCGGGTTATTTCTGATACGGCGGAATATGGATGTTATTTATTTGACCATGCTTGTAAACCGCTATTGGCAGGCTTTATGGAAAAAATTGGCACAGATACTATTGGTAAAAATTTTAATGAGGGGAAAGACAATGGAGTAGATAACAAAACTTTAATAGCGGTAAACGCGGTTATTCGTTATCATCCTGTTGAGATTGTAGGTGAAAAATTAAGACAAGCAATGACCGATATGAAAACCATTGCAACAAACCTTTGATTCAATCAATCATGATAGGGAACCATACAATAAAACAATCTTTTGGTTTAGATATTGAAGCAGCTAGTATAAAACTACGTCAAGTGGTAAAACATACGCCATTAATCTTTAATGCTTCATTGTCTAAAAAATATGATTGTACTGTTTATCTGAAAAGAGAAGATTTGCAGATTGTGCGATCGTATAAGTTGCGTGGTGCCTACAATATGATTAGTAGTTTATCCGAAACAGAAAGACTCAACGGAGTTGTTTGTGCAAGTGCGGGAAATCATGCGCAGGGTTTTGCTTATAGTTGTAAACTACTCAATATTAAAGGGGTAGTTTTTATGCCCATTATTACCCCCAATCAAAAAGTTACACAAACAAGAATGTTTGGAGATGGACATATTGAAATTAAACTAGTGGGTGATACTTTTGATGATTGTGCTACTGCCGCAAAAGCATTTACAGAAGCCAATGGAATGACTTTTATTCCTCCATTTGATGATGTTAAAATTATTGAGGGTCAAGCAACTGTAGGAGTTGAAATTTTAGAAGAACTGAAAAAGATTGATTATTTATTTGCGCCTGTGGGTGGGGGTGGATTGATTGCTGGCGTGGGTGCTTATTTTCATGATCAATCTCCATCTACTCAAATAATTGGTGTAGAACCTGAAGGCGCACCTTCTATGACAGAAGCCTTAAAAGCGGGTCATCCAATTAAGCTAGATAATATTGATCCCTTCGTGGATGGTGCTGCAGTTAAAAGAGTGGGAGATGCACCTTTTGAAATTTGTAAGGAAGTAATTGATCAAATGGTATTGGTAAATGAAGGAAAAGTATGTTCCACAATCTTGAAATTGTATAATGAAGATGCCATCGTAGTTGAACCTGCAGGTGCTTTATCTATAGCCGCATTGGATGATTTTGCTGCTGCAATAAAAGGTAAAACTGTGGTTTGTATTGTAAGCGGAAGCAATAATGATATTGATCGGATGCAAGAAATCAAAGAACGTTCATTACAATTTGAGGGGCTGAAACATTTCTTTTTAATCAGATTCGCACAAAGACCTGGTGCTTTAAAAGAATTCGTTAATCATGTTCTTGGGCCTACTGATGATATTGTTCGTTTTGAGTATATGCAAAAACACAATAAAGAAACGGGTCCAGCTTTGGTAGGAATTGAAATGCAAGACAAAGCAGATTATGAGCGATTGTTAGCAAATATGAAAGAATACCATATCAACTTTACCCCTATTAACAAGAATGATAATTTATTTGGGTACTTAATTTAATAACAATTTATATGCAGGTATTGAAATTTGGGGGGAGTTCTGTAGCCAACGCAGAAAATATAAGCAAGGTTGCAGTGATTGTTTCAAAAGCGATTCAGAAAGAAACTACGATTCTGGTAGTGTCTGCATTGGGTGGAGTGACCGATCAATTAATTGAAATCGGAATTAAAGCTGCTACTGGAAACGAAAGTTATAAAGAACAAATTCAATTGCTCGAGCATAAGCATTTAGAAACGGTACGCGCTTTATTGCATATACAAAACCAAAGTGCAACACTAAGTTGGGTAAAGCAGCAACTCAATGAATTGGAAAGAGTATGTGATGGTATTTTTTTATTAGGAGAATTGTCTGCTAGAATTAAAGACCGTTTAGTAAGCTATGGTGAATTGTTGTCGTCTTATATCATTACCGCAAAATTGGCGGAAATGAGTTTGCAGCCAGTTTGGACAGATTCAAGACAGCTGATATTAACCAATGAACAATATGGCAATGCAACGGTTCAATTAGAAAAAACCTATGCCAATATTGACAGTTTTTTAGCAAGACACCCTGCACAATTATATGTAGCGCCTGGTTTCATTGCTTCGAATGATAAAAAGTATACGACTACTTTGGGTAGAGGTGGGTCTGATTATACAGGAGCTATTTTTGCAGCAGCCACCAATGCAAGCACACTTGAAATTTGGACAGATGTGACTGGTATGATGACTGCTGATCCAAGATTGGTACAAAATCCAAAGCCTATAGAAGCCATTTCTTATCAAGAAGCCATGGAGCTTTCTCATTTTGGGGCAAAAATTATTTATCCGCCTACGATACAACCGGTAATGAAAAAAAATATTCCGGTTTGGGTGAAGAATACCTTTGAACCTGATGCTGCTGGAACTGTAATTCAACAACATGCAGTTGCCAATAATGATATTGTTCGCGGTATATCTAGTATCAATAAAATTGCTTTACTCAGTTTAGAGGGAAGTGGAATGATAGGTATACCAGGCTTTAGTAAGCGATTGTTTGAAGTGCTGGCCATGCGAAATATCAATGTTATTTTAATTACACAAAGTTCTTCAGAGTATTCTATTTGTGTGGCAATTAACGAAGCAGATGCTTCCCTTGCACAACAATCTATAGATGCTTTCTTTGCTTATGAAATAGAAAACGGGAAAGTAAATCCAGTATCGGTAGAAACCAACTTGAGCATCATTGCAGTAGTAGGTGAACAAATGAAGAGTCATCCAGGCATTAGTGGAAAAATGTTTGGGGGCTTGGGTAGGAATGGCATTAATGTTCGTGCAATAGCTCAAGGTTCTTCAGAAAAAAATATTTCTGCTGTTATAGCAGCTGCTGACGTTAAAAAAGCCATCAACGTATTACATGAAGATTTTTTTGAAACAACCTATAAGCAGCTAAATGTTTTTATTGCAGGTGCAGGAAATGTAGGTGGAAAATTATTGAGTCAATTGCATCAGCAAATGCAATACTTAAAAGAGCATATGCGATTGCAAATACAAGTAGTTGGAATTGCAAATAGCAGAAGAGTGATTTTGGATGATGCAGGAATTGACTTAACCAATTGGAAATCTTTATTAGATCAAGCTCCTGAAGCCAATATTCATTCCTTTGTAGCGTCGATTGTTGAAAAAAACTTGCGCAATAGTGTTTTTGTTGATGTAACTGCTAACGATACAGTTGCATTGGTGTATGGTAGTTTACTATCGAAGAGTATTGCAGTGGTAGCTTGTAATAAAATTGCTTGTTCAGCATCTTATGCAGATTATAAAAAGCTGAAATCATTAGCCAGAACATTCAATACCCAGTTTTTATATGAAACCAATGTAGGAGCAGGCTTGCCTATCATTGGAACCTTGAATGATTTACTAAGAAGTGGCGATAAAATCAATAAGATTCAAGCAGTATTATCGGGTACTTTAAATTTTGTTTTTAATCAGTATAATGGAACCATTCCTTTTGCACAAGTTGTAAAGCGTGCACAAGAGGAAGGTTATACAGAACCAGATCCAAGATTAGATTTAGGGGGTACAGATGTTATGCGTAAAATCATGATCTTAGCAAGAGAAGCGGGTGAACCAATGGAAATGAATCAAATTACCAATGAGGCATTCTTGCCAGCTAGTTGTTTTGAGGGCTCTGTGGAGGATTTTTATGCAGAGATGGAAAAACAAGAACCGCATTTTAAGCAATTATATGAAGCGGCTCAATTAAAAAATGCAAAATTAAAATTTGTTGCTGAGTTTGATAAAGGACTTGCCAAAGTAGGTTTACAACATATACCCGCTGATTCTGATTTTTATCATTTGTACGGCAAAGACAATTTGGTTTTGTTTTATACTGAGCGTTATCCAGAACAGCCCTTGGTGGTTAAGGGTGCAGGTGCTGGAGCAGAAGTAACTGCATCTGGTGTATTTGCTGATATTATTAGAGTAGCATAATTATGGCTAATAAAATTACCATACATAGTCCTGCTACTGTTGCCAATATGGTTTGTGGCTTTGATGTATTAGGATTTGCAGTGAATGATCCCTTTGATATCATGTATATTGAATTCAAAGTCGAGCCAGGTATTACCATTGTAAATGAAGACGACTTCAACTTGCCTACAGATCCACAACAAAATGTAGCGGGTGCCGCTTTATTGGCGCTGATGGAAGCTTACGAGAAACCAGTTGGCTTCAAACTCACCATTAATAAACAAATTAAACCTGGTAGTGGAGTAGGGTCAAGTGCAGCCAGCTCAGCAGGTGCAGTTGTTGGTGCAAATGCCATTTTGGGAAATCCCTTTTCAAAAGAAGACTTGGTACGATTTGCGATGAATGGTGAAAAACTGGCTTCAGGGGTAAAACATGCAGACAATATTGCTCCCTGTATTTATGGTGGTGTTACTTTAATTCGTTCTGTATTTCCACTAGATATTATTAAACTTACTGTACCTGATTTATATGTAACAATTGTACATCCGCAAATTGAAGTGAGAACTGCTGATGCAAGAAGCATTTTGAAACAGCAAATTTTATTGAAAGATGCTATTAAGCAATGGGGGAATATCGCAGGTTTAGTTGCTGGTTTAGAACAAGGCAATTATGAGTTGATTGGGAGATCTTTAGAAGATGTTTTGATAGAACCTACCCGGAGTATTTTAATTCCTGCTTTTGATCAAGTAAAAAAAATCAGTAAAGAGTTAGGGGCTTTAGGTGGAGGTATATCGGGTTCTGGACCATCTATATTTATGTTGAGCACCAATGAATTTACTGCTAAGTCTGTTGAAATAGCAATGGGTCAAATTTATGATTCCATAGGTTTAAGTTATCATACTTATGTAACTACCATTAATACCAATGGTATTCAATTAATGGAAGCGTCATGAAATATTTTAGTTTAAATAAGCAATCGCCCATAGTCAATTTTAAAGAAGCTACTATACTAGGACAAGCACCTGATAAGGGTTTGTATTTTCCTGAACGTATTCCTATTCATACTCCTGATTTTATTGGTCAACTTCAACAACTATCAAAAGAAGATATTGCTTTTCGAGTGATGGAACCATTTGTGGGCGACACTATACCTGCAGATGAATTATACCGAATTGTTAGTGAAACGGTTAACTTCCCTTTTCCTTTAAAATTGATTAACACTACTATAGCATCACTTGAATTATACCATGGTCCTACTTTTGCATTTAAAGATGTAGGTGCCCGATTCATGAGTAGGTGCCTATCCTATTTCTCCAAAAATCAATCCAACAAGATTACTATTTTGGTGGCTACTTCTGGGGATACAGGTGGAGCAGTAGCTAATGGTTTTTTTGGTGTTGAAGGAATTGAGGTGGTTATCTTGTACCCATCTGGCAAAGTAAGCCCAGTTCAAGAACTACAGTTGACTACATGTGGAGAAAATATTACTGCTTTAGAAGTTGAAGGAAGTTTTGATGATTGTCAGGCAATGGTTAAAATGGTATTTGCAGATAAAGACATCAATGACCGGATGCAGTTGTGTTCTGCTAACTCTATTAATGTTGCCAGATGGCTTTCGCAACAGATATATTATTTCTTAGCCTATCAACAATGGGAGGATCAAACTGCTCCTGTGATTTCAGTTCCTAGTGGAAATTTTGGAAATCTTTGTGCAGGTATTATGGCGTATAAAACAGGGCTGCCTGTCAAACATTTTATTGCTGCTTGTAATGTAAATGATGCCGTGCCTGATTATTTGCTAACAGGTATTTTTAAAACAAAGCCAACTACTCCTACTATTTCAAACGCAATGGATGTAGGCAATCCTAGCAATTTTGTTAGAATATTGGCTTTAATGAATCAAGATTATACTTCTTTTAGTTCTTTAGTTTCTGGTTATACTATTTCCGATGAAGTTACCATTGAAACCATAAGAGAGGTGCATCAACAATATGATTATCTATTAGATCCACACGGGGCAGTGGCATATGCAGCATTAAAACAGTACCAACAATTTCATGATGATGCTAAAGGATATATTGTAGAAACAGCTGACCCTGTAAAATTTCCCGATGCAATTAAAATGGCTATTGGTTCGGAGCCCTTAATCCCGCTTGCGGCAATGGAATTATTTGCCAAAGAAAAAAGAAGCATACCCATGTTAAACGAATATGCTTCTTTTAAAGAGTATTTATTAAGTAGGTGATTTAGTCTCTATAATTCAGTGCTGGTTTTCTATCACCTAGCAATGGCTTGTATTTATAATCGCCAACGCTTTTTATAAATTCTTCTTTTGCCTTAACAATCACAGCAGGTTTACTAAATAAATCAATTGCAGTAAGTGCCATTGTTTTTGATGCAACCAACATTCCTTTGGTACCAATTTCAGTACCGCCACATGCAACCGCTTGCCAGCTATGGGCTGATGTTCCAGGAATCCAAGTAGCCGCTTCCAATCCTACTGTTGGAACTACATAGCTTACATCACTCACATCACTTGAACCACCACCCGCATCAATTTCTTTTTGTAATGGTTGAATGGTACTAGCTTCTTCTATTGCAGGGGCTTTATTAAAAAAGCTTGCTTGTATTTTTTTCCCAAATGCTTTTTCTTCTTCTGTATACACGACCCCACCTACTTTTTCAAGATTTGCTTGCATTAGGGAAGCCAATGTTTTATTAATTAATAAGTCATGTGTTCCTCCCACTATTTCAAATTTCATGGTGGTGCCAGTACCCAATGCTGCTCCTTCTGCTGCTTTGGTGATTCTATCAAATACATCAACTGCAACTTCTCTTTTTGGATGGCGAACATAATAATAGACTTCTGCATAATCGGGAACCACATTGGGTGCTTTACCTCCATTGGTAATTACATAATGTATTCTGGTTTCCTGAGGAATATGTTCGCGCATCATATTGGCCATATTATTCATTGCTTCAACCGCATCTAAAGAAGAACGTCCGTTCTCTGGAGACATAGCAGCATGAGAGGATATTCCATAAAATTTAAATTTAGCAGACTTGTTGGCAATAAAACTGGTCATGATTGTTTCGTTTTGGTTGCCCGGATGCCAATGGATTACTGCATCTACATTATTGAATAGTCCTTCCCGAACCATATATACTTTACCACTACCACCTTCTTCAGCTGGGCAACCATACACTTTAATAGTGCCACTGATTTTTTTCTCTTCCATCAATTTCTTTATAGCGATGCCTGCAGAAACAGATGCCGTCCCAAATAAATGGTGACCACATCCATGCCCTCCTGCTTTTCCTTCAATGGATTTCTTTTCTGCAATGGCTTCCTGCGCTAATCCTGGCAATGCATCATATTCTGCTAGTATGCCAATCACTGGGCTACCTGTACCATAAGTGGCTACAAATGCTGTGGGTATACCAGCCACACCTGTTTCTACGCTAAACCCTGCTTCTTTAAGGTTTTGAACATGCAATGCTGCACTCTTGGTTTCCTTATAACCCAATTCGGCGTAATCCCATATTTGTAAGGCGGTCCGCTTATCAGCGGGATATGATCCCTCCAAAAACTGAAGTGTAGACGCTTTTAAATTACTTAAAGCGGTTTCAGCTTGATTCGGGACCGTTTTCTTTTGAGCGTAACTATTGACAGCAATGAATAATAGTAAAGTAGTAAATCTTTTCATGAAGTGAATTTCGTTTTGTTCAGCATTTAATAAATGAATATATTACTTTTTATAAAGCTTGCTATGAATAATAAATTAGCCATTTGGTCTATCACCGTTGGGTTAGGAGGATTTTTATTTGGTTTAGATGTTGCTGTAATCTCAGGAGCTGAACAAGCCATACAAGAATTATGGTCATTGTCAGATTGGATGCATGGAACAGCAATTGCCATGGCATTATATGGCACTGCTTTTGGTGCAGCATTGGGAAATATTCCTGCCAATAAAATGGGTAGAAAGCAAACCCTGATCTGGATAGGTATTCTATTCTTAGTTACTTCTGTAGGGGCAGCATTGTCTACTAATGTATATCTATTTATGTTTTTCCGTTTTGTAAGCGGACTAAGTATTGGAGCATCTTCAGTAGTTGCACCTGTTTATATCTCTGAAATAGCACCACCAAAGTACAGAGGGCGAATGGTGATTTCTTTTCAATTAAATGTGGTAGCGGGTATCTTGATTGCGTATTTTTCTAATTATTTGTTAGCAGGTGTGGGCGGAGAAAACGATTGGCGTTGGATGTTAGGAGTAGTTGCTATCCCTTCTTTATTTTTCTCATTGTTAATGTTGATTACACCCGAAACCCCAAGATGGTTGGTACTATTCAAAAAAGATGATGCTGCAGCAGCAAAGGTATTGGCATTAACTGGGGAAGACGCACCTAAAGTAATTGCAGATATTAAAGCTTCTGTTGGTAAAACGAATACGGAACCACTCTTCAATAAGAAATTTTTCAAGCCCTTGCTACTCGCTTTTTTAATAGCTTTTTTTAACCAATTATCAGGTATTAATGCCATTATCTATTTTGCACCCAAAGTATTTGAAATGGCAGGTATTGGCCGTGAAGGCGCATTGCTTTCTACTGTTGGAATTGGGGTTATGAACTTAATCTTTACCATTGCAGGTTGGTATTTAATTGATCGATTTGGAAGAAGAGTTTTGATGTTTATTGGTTCAGTTGGGTATATTTTTTCTTTAACTATGATTGCTGTTTCTTTTAATAGTACCGATCAAAGTATGGTAGTATACTATGTGTTTGTATTCATTGCAGCACATGCTGTTGGGCAAGGTGCAGTTATTTGGGTTTTCTTATCTGAACTTTTCCCTAATTCTGTTAGAGCAAGTGGTACTTCTTTTGGCTCTCTAGTACATTGGGTATTTGCTGCATTAATTGCACAAGTGTTCCCTTATTTTGCTGCCAATATATCGGGTACCATCATTTTTGGTTTCTTTGCATTGATGATGGTTTTACAATTATTATATGTTTGGAAAATGATGCCAGAAACAAAGGGGGTTGCTTTAGAAGATATGGGAGACACAATCATCTTACACTAAAATTATTGTCATGAAAAAAATCATTATTGCTTTAGTAAGTTTCTTGTGTTTACATTCTGCCTTTGCACAAGAGGGATTGTATTTGAGAACTCAATTCTGGGGAGGGGGTAGTTTAGATATCAGCTGGTTGTATTTTACAAAAGATGGAGTAATCTGTAAAAATCCAACTTATGGCATTAATCCCTTCAACTTGCAAAAGGAATTGGAATTAAATAAAGCCAATACTGGTAAATTTAGTATGGCTGCCAATAAAATGAATATTAACTGGAGTAGTGGTAAATCACAATCTATAAAAGCAGAATTTAATGGTGCATTATTGAAAGGATTAGATGGGGGTATTTGTACAAAAGCGAAGCCCTTTGCTGCAAAATCTTTGGCTGGTAAAACCTATAGCGGTTATGCTTCTGCAGGTTCAGTGTCTCAATCAACCGTAATTGAGTTTAAAGAAGACGGCACTTTTATAATGTATAAAAGAGGCGCCATAACGGGTTCCGGAAATATTAGTGGTTCTGCAAGTTCACAAGGAACTAAAACAGGAAAATATACGGTAACAGGCAATACCATTGTTTTTAATTACGATGATGGTACAGAATGGAGAACACTGGCACAGCCTTATGACTTAGGTAAAGACGAAATTATTTTAAATGATAAATTGTTTAGGAAGAAATAACTAATCTTTCCATCCCCATGGTGCTAATTGTGTTTCTATTGGCTGCTTTAAGTTGAAGGAAACGGTAAATAATCTATCTGATCCAATTCTTCTTAAGTTATAAGTAAAACTACTGTCGTTAATAGTAATCCACCATACATTAGAAGCTGCAGCGGGGATTGTTTTTTGCGTTTGTAGATCTGCAGGGAATATTTGCATATTCGAAAAACCTTCATTGGTTGATGTTCCGCCGTATTGAGTTACTGTATCTTCAGAGCCATCTTCATGACGATGATCGTGTTTTAGTGTTATGCTTGATTTCTTTTTGGTAAGCACCCATGTTCTAGATCGATTATCACCTACATTAAATGGTATACGAATCCGATTTTCTTCGCAGGCTTTTACATACATCACGAGTTGTTTGTCTTTGAAATCTGCAGTTGCGCCACTAATAATTATACCTTCATAAGCTTTGCCACAATGCTGTTGAAGCGCCGTCCAAAAACTATCTAATTTGGTAATCGGTTTTTGTGCAAATCCATTGAGTGAAATTAACAATGCTATAAACGGTATATATTTCATTTTCTTTTTTGAAACAATATACAGCATCTGTACTCAATTAAAACAAATACCCATAAATCTCATTTCTGAAAATATAGTTCAACCAAACAACGTCATTAATACTCATGATGGCAAATACTTGATATTGATTGTTTCCTAATAATGCATCTTTTTTATATTGTAGTACATGCAACTTGCCTGCTGAAATATTTCTTGGTTCACTTAAATAGAACTCAATGGGTTCATCACCTGGTTTTAAAGCAATATTTGCTTCTTTTGCAACTTGCAATGCCAACTGATATGCTGTTTGTTCGGCATCAAAACGATTAATACTTTTTTCTAGAGGAACCATTAATTGATAAGTGCCCAATTTGTCTTTGCGATGAATAATTTGACCAGCTGCTTTTGGGTCAAGTACGTATAAGTTCGTTGGAATCATAGAGCCATTTGCATTTACATCCCAAGTACTACCGGGTTTGTAAAGACTCTTAAAGTCTCGGTCTTCAGCATATGCAATCATTCCTTTGCGCATCACTTCTATGATATTTTTGATCCTGAAATCTTTAGGAGGTTTGTTTTCTGCCCAGGTGATATAATTACTGTCGTTTTGAATTGTATAGTATAGGTCATGGTTGGGTATGAATCCGAATTGCGGGAAGATGGCTGCATTCTCTTTCGCGGGTATTCTAATATACAAGTACTCTTGATTCTTTTCCCAAAAGTTAAACAAATAATAGGCTTTTAATTTTTTTAAATCTTCTGTACTCAGTGTAGTAATACCTCTAGGCCAAACATTGGCATTTTCAGTTCTAAGCAGCTCTAATGAATCAATCTGAAAATTTTTTTTCATCCTGGCTGTTTTTATTTCCTTGGCCGGCAGAAAAGAAGAGAAGCTGGAATTATTTGTATACGTTGATAGTTTATTTAATTGAACAGGATATTTGGTATATGCCTGCATTTTTTTGATGGAAGTGCTCGTGTCTGCCGTTTGCTGAATTTTTTTATAACTAGTACTTAAAACAACAAAATAGTGCTCAACTACTAAGCAAAATGGCTTTTTAAATTGATACTGTTCAGGTATATGCTGATTTGAATGCGGATAGAATTCTAAAACCTGATATTCTTTCGTTAATGCTTCAACACTCCATCCATTTAAACTTTGAATAATTTCCTCTTCGGCTTCACTAATACCGTCTTGAATCCATAATGGTTGCCCTTCTTTTTCAAGTCCATTTAACACTCGTTTTGCAGCAGATGCTGGGAAACCCCATCCTTCTTGTAGGCTATTATTATAACGCTTCCTTGTTTCTTTGTCTTTTACCATGGGGGCATCTAATACAATTCCTTTAGAACTGAGTATGCGTAACCGATTAATATAATTTTCAGTTTCGATCCAATTTTTTGCTGTAGCATTTTTACCAATACAAACTGAAAGGAGAATCAATATTAAATAGAAGGAATATTTAGTAGTCATATAAATGATTATTAAATAGTAAAAATAAGTTCCATTAACTTTATTCAAGTACCGTTAACACGGTATAATAAATCAATCATTTTATGGGAAAATTGTATCAACGGGCAGTATTCATTGCATTGATGTTTTCTAATGGACTACTCTATGCACAAACCAACACCAATATCACCATTGCCTCCCTTTTTAAAGTAGCTCCATTTCTGAAAGGGAAGACTTCATTCTTAGGAACTCCTTTTAATACGGCAGGAGACAAATTATATATGATTGGCCATCAGGATGGTAGTTTCCCCGATTTAGGTTGGCATGTAAAAGATGAAATGGGAGGCATTTGGCATCATCCAATTAAATTAATGGATGGTTTTAATGCGAGTATTAAAGTAGGAAAAAAAGCGTATGTTTTAGATAAAGCTATTGGGTTTGTTAATTATCCTTTTGGCAATAAACATATTTATACGGTGGGATCAACACCGCTGAATATTGAGCGGTATCAGTTTGTTCCAGACCAATTACCAGGCCTGCAGATTGAATATGCAATCAAAAACACCAGTAATCAATCGATTCAAATTGAATTTAATATTGAAGCTGTTTCAAATTTAATGCCTGTATGGTTGGGTGAAAGAACGGGAATGATTAACTCCAAGGATCTAGCCAGCTTTGATCCCTCCAATAACAGATGGATGGTAAAAGATTCATTGAACCCTTGGTATGTTGTTTATGGTTCTACTGTTAAAGGGGAAGCAAGCAAAATGGTTTTTTCAAAAACAAATAAGCCCAATACAGCTGTCTCGAATACCACTTACAAAATTGAGATTAAACCCAATGCTGTTTATTATTTACCATTCACTATTGCGGGTTCGGCTAAGTCTAAAGAACAAGCGATGAGCAGTTATAATCAAATCAAAAATGCAGCTGCTTCCTTACTTGCTATAAAGAAAAAACGGGTATTGAATTTGAATCAATATTCTACTTTGACTTTAAATGACAATGCAATTGCAACCAGTTTTGAATGGTTGAAGTATAACAGTGATTGGTTAACACAAGATGTTGAAGGAATTGGCAAAGGGGTAGTTGCTGGATTGCCAGATTATCCTTGGTGGTTTGGCGGCGATATGGTGTACACTTTAAAGGGATTGATTGCAATGGGCAGAAAGGATTTGGTTTATAGTACCATTGACTTGGTACATGGTATTTCTGAAAAAACAAATGGAAATGGGCGTATTGTTCATGAAGTGTCTACCAATGGTGCTGTTTTTAATCCTGGTAACGTAAACGAAACTCCTCAGTTTGTCTCTTTAATTTGGGACGTTTTTTGTTGGACAGGTGATACACTGTTTTTACAAAAATATTTTCCTTCAGTAGTGAAAGGATTGAATTGGGTATTAACCGAAAATGATTCGGATGGTAATTTGTTGCCAGATGGTGCAGGCATGATGGAAATTCATGGATTAACTTCTGAAATGATTGATGTTGCTGCTTATACACAGAAAGCTTTTGCCGATGCGGCTAAAATGGCATCGTACTTAAAACAAGAATTATTAGCTAAAGACTATCAACAAAAAGCAGATTTATTAAAGGTTAAAATCAATACTCAATTTTGGGTAGAGAAAGATCACTCATATGCTGATTTTATTGCTACTAAACAGCAGGCTCTGCACTTAATGGAAGATGCAATTGTAAGGGCTGATACTTTGGGAAATGGATGGGCTGTTAAAGAATTGACTAAGATGAAAGCTGCAACCGTCTTGGATACTACAAGCAAGAACAAAGGCTTTGTAATGCACCATAATTGGGTAGTGAATACCCCGCTTGAAACAGGAGTTGCTGAAAATGATCAAGCCATTAAAGCATTAAATACCGCCAAAAGATTTTCTAATGGGTTCGGAATGTATGTAACGGGAATTGATAAAAATGAAAAAAGAGACATGCAAGAGTATTCATATGCGGCTAGCGTAGGAAAAAATGATTTTACCTATACTGGTACGGTAATGACTTTACCTACGGCGGTGCAAATTATTGCTGAGAATAATTATGGAAGGCCTGATGAAGCATATGATTTATTGAAAAAAGTAAATAAGACTTTTGGATATGCGCTACCCGGTTCCATGTATGAAGTATCTCCCGATTATGGTATGATGACACAAGCCTGGAATGTATATGCTTATGGAGAGCCAATTGTAAAACAGTTTTTTGGAATTAGACCTTACGCGTTTAAAAAACAAGTAATTATTTCACCACAATTGCCTGCTGCGCTAACTCATGGAAGTATTGAACATGTAGTGATAGGCGATAACCAAGTTTCGGTTTCATTTAAACAAGTACAAAACGGTATTGAATTTACCATCACTCAAAAGTCGAATGATTGGAATCTTTTATTTCAACAACCCAAAGGAAAGTTTAAAAATTGGAAATTGAATGGAGCAGCTATTAAGCCAGTTATACTAGGAGATATGGAACAAGTCGAAATATTTATGCAAAAAGCAATTATATCGCTTAATAATTAATACTTGAAATTTAATAATTGATATTTTGAAGCCATTTAAGGTATTTAGCATCTATGAGCTGTGACGTATTTTTGTAAGAATCCATCTCCTATGAATACCTTATAGCCAATCATGCATACTTATTTTCAATATTTCAATGTAATCGCAATTTCATTTTCACTCTTTTGTTTGATCATAGTTCTTACAAAAGGAACAAGGAAATTGCCTATGGTTTATTTGTTTATCTCCAACACTATTTTGATTTTAACTTCAATACTTTATTGGTTATTTTCGACAAAATTAATTTTTCAATACCCACATTATTTAAGAGTTCCCGGCCCCTTTTTTTATTTAACAGGTCCAAGTATGTTCTTATTTGTTCGGACATTGCTTTATAGGGAAACTCATTTTAGAAAAAATGATTGGTTGCACACTATTCCTTTTGTAATAAGTGTTATTGAGTTGATACCCTTTTATTTTAGTGGAGCAGAACATAAATTGGGAATTCTTCAAAATAGTGATTTAGATTTTGCTACCCATATTACCAATTTCAATGAAGGGTTTATTGGTAAAGATTTGCATTACTTGTTTAAAGCAGGCAGTTGGGCTATTTATTTTTATTTCTCTCTAAAAGTTTATTTTACTTTTAGAAAGAAAATTAAAACTGATATTATTTCTGATTACAATAGAAAATTTGCTTTTTTACGATTTTTTTTATTGACTAAGGTAATTGGCTTTTTTCTTTTAAATATAACAACGTTGTTTGCGCATAGCAATCAATTATATACAAGCATTTTAATTGCTAGTAATTTCATCAGCTTAATCAATATATTTCTTTTGGCTTTTGAATATCCTGAAATGATATATGGGAAAGACTTTTACTCTGTCACTGAAAATAATAGAGAGAACTTAATGAAGATTGTGATGAGTCAAACTGAAAACTTGAAGTTTTTAGAAAACAGCAGACACGAGGCAAATATTCTATTAGATGTAAATTATAGAGTTATCTATTTTAACAAGTTAGCTGAGATCAAATTTTGTGAACTTTACAATCATTCATTACAATTGAATGACAATTTTACGGATTATCTTGATCCGGTTTCTAAGGATAATTTTTTTACGTATTTCCAACAATCCTTGCAGGGGAAAACCATACAGGCAGAAGAAAAATTCATGTTACATAATGAATCAAACTTTACTTGGTTACAAATTAGTTTTACTGCTCATTATGCTGAAAATGGTAAATTGATTGGTGTTTCTATTGGTGCAACAACTATTGATGCAAAAAGAAAAATGGAGCAACTACAAGCTAAATATTTGCAGAGTCTTGATGAGTTGGCATGGAACAGTTCTCATATACTTAGAGCCCCTGTTGCAAATATGATGGGAATACTTCAACTTTTACAAGAAACCAATATTAGTTTAGACGAAACAGAAAAATCTCATTTTCTGAAACACTTATCTAGCGAGGTAAAAGGGTTAGATACAGTTATTAAAGATATGGTAGGAAAAGCTAGAAAGGATTTAGATAATTAGTATGCCAATTAACTAGTTTAAGATAAAATTAATTAATCTGTATATTTGGCTATGCTTGAAATAAAATTAGATAGAAGTAGTTTTAAGGCCCAGAATGCAATTATGGCTTCTAGTCATGCCCAATACTACAAAAATCTGAGTTGGGTTCAGCGCTTAGAAATCGCCAATTATCTAAATAGTGTTGCATATAATTACCCCTTAAATAATCCACCTAAAATGGATAAATTTAAATTCTCGAGTCGTTCAATTAAATGACATGGCTAATATTTTTAATAATGACTTTAGGGATTTTATTTCAGCACTTAATAATCAATCAGTAAAGTATATTTTGGTTGGTGGATATTCAGTCATTCTTCATGGCTATCCCCGAACAACGGGTGATATGGATATTTGGGTTGAACGAACCTCTGAAAATTATCAAAAAATCAAAAATGCTTTTCAGCAATTTGGAATGCAAGTATTTGATATGACTTTAGATAATTTTCTTTCACATCCCAATTGGGACGTTTTTACTTTTGGAACACCTCCTGTTGCTATTGATTTAATGGTGCAAGTTGAAGGTCTAGATTTTGCATTAGCCTACGAAAAGTCGATATACTTTGAAGATGATGGTTTGTCTATACGAACAATTCATAAAACCGATCTCATTCAGACTAAACAGGTAGTTAACCGCCCCAAAGATCAAGATGATTTATTGAATCTTGTATAAGCCAAGATTGTCCCCACATTTCAGGTGCCAAGATTGGCGGCTTTGCTCCGCAAGCCAAGATTGGCGGTCTGCGACCGCCTTCTTCCCGTATTGAACTTACTCAAAGCCCCACGGCAACCAAAGGTTGCCTGGTCTTTTTATTTTCGTCAACTTACGAACGCAAGCGCTCGACGTTGCCTAAAACAAAAAGACCGCAGCTGTCGCTGCGAGGGTTTGTGGTCTCGCCAAGAATCGAACTTGGATCTAGAGTTTAGGAAACTCCTATTCTATCCATTGAACTACGAGACCATGATTCAATTATTCCAAAATGCTGGGGTAGAATCGGCGCAAAAGTAATAGAAATTATTTTACACCCGGTTGCTTTAACTGCCAACCTGTTTTCTTTTTTTCTGCATCCACCATTTCTTTTACATCGGCTAATAATTTCTTAGCATCATAAACAATTCCGTCTTTGATGGTGTAGACTACTCCGCCTTTACGAATGATTTCATTCTGGTCATTTAATTCAATAGCTCCTGTGCCATAGAAGTATTGTAAATTCTTTAAAGGGTTACCATCTACCACACATAAGTCTGCTAACTTGCCTGGCTCTATCGTTCCTAATTCTTTGTCTACTCCTAATGCTTGTGATGCGTGCATGGTTGCAGCGCGTATCACTTCTAGCGGCTGAAATCCCGCTTCGCGTAACAATTCTAATTCTCTAACAAATCCAAATCCATACAATTGATAAATGAATCCATTGTCTGATCCAGCTGTAACTCTTCCACCTCTATTTTTATATTCATTAATAAATGTCATCCACAATTTGTAATTGTTTTTCCATTCTATTTCTTGTTCTGTTCCCCAGCTATGCCAATATGATCCGTGTGACACCCTGCTTGGTTCATAAAATTTCCAAAGAGAAGGGAGTGTATAATCTTCGTGCCATTCTGCTCTACGCGCACGCATCAAATCTCTATTGGCTTCATAAATATTCATCGTAGGATCTAATGTGAAGTCTGCAGCAATTAATTCATTCATTACTTTATTCCATTTCTCGCTATAAGGCGCTGCTGCTTGTTTCCACAGCTTTCCTGCTTCTTCAAAACGATGTTGTTCGTTATTGTAATTATAATCGGCTGGATAGTTTTGCAATGTGCCATTTTCTAACATGGCTTCTGGTAAACCATACCAATGTTCCATGCTGGTCATACCTGCTTTTGCAGACTGTACTACATTCCATCTTGCTACATCTAATTGTGCATGATGCGCTGTACTTCTTAATCCCAATTTTTTATTTTCTCTTATTGCTGCATCCATCACTTCTGGCGATGCGCCAAAAAATTTAATTCCATCTGCACCTTTTGCTGCATTATCATTTACCCATGCCTTTGCTTGTTCGGCATTGATGATGGGGCTTTTGCTACCTTGTCCAAAAGCAGTATATGCATGAATACGCGGTGCAGTAATGCTATTGGCTGCACTTTTCTTTTTATGGTCTAATACCCATTCCAATCCATTACCAGCAGATGGGTCACGTATAGTAGTAATTCCGTGCGCCATCCATAATTTAAACACATATTCTGCTGGGGTGCCTTGGGCTCTGCCTCCAATATGACCGTGCATATCAATTAACCCTGGTAAAACATATTTGCCACTGCAATCAATTTCTTTTCCTCCTGCTTTAAGTGCAGGTCTAGATTTAGGGTCTATAGGCATGCCTGGATTACCTACATTGGCAATACGAACAATCTTATTATTCTCAATGATAATATCAACAGGCCCATAGGCAGGGGATCCAGTACCATTAATCACCATTGCCCCTCTTAAAATCAATTGGGTATAAGGACCCTGACCCTCTTTAACCAAGGGTGAAGGGGTAATTTGGGCGCCGACTGTAGTCATGAACAATAGACTCAAAATGGCAAGCAGCATTTTTTGCATACAAAAGATTTTGATGAAGTTAAGGCGCAAAAGCCAATTGCTAATCACTCTTGCCCAATGGGTGATAAGGCTTATCTTTGCCCCCCAAATTAAATACATGAAGTTTTATAATACTATTATCAAGTATCGTTTCTGGCTAAGCCTTTTGGCCTTGGTTGCTGCTGCAGGGGTCAATTATTCAAGTGGTTTTTGGCCTGCTTTCATCCTTTATTTTGTTGGGGTGATTGGATTAGCCAGCCATTTTTTCATCGGCCCTTTGCGTTTGATTCAAGAACCAATGGAAAGAGGGGATATGGAAGAAGTAGAGCGTATCCTCAACACAGTTTGGTACCCTAATTTATTGTACAAGCCTGTACGTTCAACTTATTATACCATCAAGGGCAATATGGCCATGATGAAGCAAGATTTTGATAGTGCCGAAAAGCATTTGAAAAAAAGTTCTGAGTTAGGATCACCCATGCCTGAAGCAGAAGGTGCAAACAAACTTCAATTAGGAATGATGAGTATGCAACGTGGTGACCTTAAGCAAGGGGAAAGCTATATTAGGGCTGCTATTAGAGCAGGTATTGCAGACAAAGAAAGTGAAGCGGTTGCATACATTAGTATGTGTCAAATCTTTATGAATAAGAGAGAATTCAGGGCTGCAAAAGATTATTTTAGAAGAGCAAAAGCTTGCAAGCCTACCACTAAACAAGTGGTTGATCAAATTAAAGAAGTAGAGAAATATATTTCTCGCATGCCAGGATAATCATGCTTCAAATAAAACATATTACAACAGAGGGTGCCGAGCTGGAAACAGCCCGGCATTTGTTTAAAGAGTATTCCGATGAATTGGCTGTAGATCTTTGTTTTCAAAGCTTTGACGCTGAGTTGAAAGATCCATTAAAAAAATATGGCCAACCACATGGCAGTCTTTTATTAGCCTATTTCAATGGTGTTGCTGTTGGCTCTGTTGCATTACAGCAACTACCTGAGGAAGGCGCTTGTGAAATGAAAAGATTGTATGTACAACCAGCATTTAGAAAATATAAAATTGGAGATGCATTGGTAGCAGAAATAGTCAAAGAAGCAAAAAGAATGGGCTATTCAAAAATGAAATTAGATACTTTAGAAAGATTACAAGCTGCCATTCATTTATACCTTAAACATGGGTTTGAAATCACTACTGCCTATTACCACAATCCCTTGCCTGAAGTGGTTTACATGGAAAAAGTACTAAGCTAATTTTTTTAACAAATTCTCAATCACCACAGGAAAATGCACGTGCTCCAATGCATGAATTTTAGTAGCTAAACTAGATGGGGTATCCGTAGGTTCTATGCTGCATTTGGCTTGAAAAATTATATCGCCTTCATCATAATGTGCATCCACATAATGTATAGTTATACCACTTTCTTTTTCTCCTGCTGCAATCACCGCTTCATGCACAAAATTTCCATACATGCCTTTGCCCCCGTAATTGGGTAATAATGCAGGATGTATATTAATGATTCGATTGGGGTATGCTTCAATCAGTGTTTCAGGAATTTTCCAAAGAAATCCAGCCAGTACAATAAAATTAATTCCTCTCAATTTGAGTTCGTTCACACAATCTTCCGTTTCGTAAAAGCTATTTCGATTAATAAGCAGGGTGTCTATATGAGCGGCGGCTGCAATCCCCAAAACCCCTGCTTCTTTTTTATTTGAAACAATTAGGTTGATCATAACTGCCTTGTTACTGGCAAAATGTTCAATTATTTTGGCTGCATTAGATCCTGCACCTGATGCAAAAATGGCCAGTTTTACCATGTTTTTACTGCTTTTTGGTCATTTTTTCCTTGATTCTGCCTAAATATCGCTTGAAAAAGCTGAATTGGCCAAATGGCACACTTACCAGTAAAACGCAGAATGGCCAAAGAATGGTTACTACAATTATGTAAATGATAAAGTAGATGATGCCTCGCTCTAAACTGGTAAAAGAAAGCAATTGTCTTCCTAAGTAACCGCATAAGCTGCCTCCTAATGCAAATGTGGTAAAGATGAGTGTAAACTGAAGCCAGCTTACTTGCCATTTATTTTTTAAACGATGCAGCATGGCTGCAAAAGTGCTTTAAATTTTCCATTTCATGACAATTGAAATCGCCTGATTTGTTGAACTCATTGAAAATTAAGTGGCATATAGATAAAAAAATTTTTTCCCTATTGCGTAATTGTCACAATCCTATCATATTTTTGCTTCCGTTTAAGGATATTTTTCCACACCAGAACCATCGTTGTGCATATGATATTGTCTAGATCCATAGCAAAAGCCAGCATTGCCGCTTTTTTATTTTTTGTGAGTCTGAGTTTCAGTGTAGCCGCCAATGCTCAGGACGGTAAGGCGCTTTTCAGCGCCAATTGTGCGTCTTGTCATGCTCCACATAAGAAATTGGCTGGTCCTGCCCTTGCAGGTGTAGAGTCTCGTTGGTCCAGTAAGGAAAACTTATACTCCTGGATTAGAAACAGCGCAGCTTTCCTTAAAACAGGAGATGCCTATGCAAATAACTTGTACAATGAGTACAATAAAATTGCAATGAACGCTTTCCCTACCTTAAAGGATGCGGAAATTGATGCGATTCTGACTTACATTAATAGCGTACCTGATCCTTCTAAAGCACCTGTTGCTGGTGAAGGCGCTGGAGCTGCTGCTAATGTTGAGGCAGACAATTCTTTACTATTTGGTATTTTAACCTTGATTTTAGCTGTTGTTGCTCTAATCATGTTACAGGTTAATTCTAATCTTAAAAAATTAGCCGACGATAAAACTGGCCAACCTGCTTTAGAGCCAATCCCATTCTGGAGAAACAAAGCGTATATCGCAATGGTTACTGTTGTATTATTTGTAGTGGGTGGTTATTTAACTACAAAAGGTGCAATGGCTTATGGTAGAAGCCAAGATTATCAACCAGAACAACCTATTTATTACTCTCACGCAGTGCATGCTGGTACCAACCAAATCAACTGTCAATATTGTCATACAGGTGCTGCTCAAGGAAAGCAAGCAACTATTCCTTCTGTTAACGTTTGTATGAACTGTCACCAAGCCATCAACGAGTACAAAGGAGAAAAAATGTACAATGAAGCGGGCGAAGAAGTAGATGGTACTGCAGAAATCAAGAAATTATACAAATACGCTGGTTTTGAAGAAGGTAAACCTTGGGATCCTAGTAAGGCCAAACCAATTGAGTGGGTTCGTATCCACAATTTACCTGATCACGTTTATTTCAACCACGCTCAACACGTAAAAGCAGGCCAAGTTGCTTGTCAAACTTGTCATGGTGAAATTCAGAAAATGGGTGAAGTAAAACAATTTACCGACCTAAGCATGGGCTGGTGTGTAAACTGTCACCGCGAAACCAAAGTTCAATTCAAAGACAATGGTTTTTATAGCATCTACGAAAAATACCATGCAGATTTAAAGAGTGGTAAAATTGATAGCACCAAAGGAATCACTGTTGAAAAAATTGGTGGTACCGAGTGTCAGAAGTGTCACTACTAGTTCTTAAAAGTTTAAAAAGGGTTGTTTAAATATATCATTCGAACGTGGAGTCCGCTCGCGGTTTCCAACTGTTAATCAATAATTATGGAGCAAAAAAAGCACTGGCAAAGTTTTGGAGAGCTGAATCAGTCTGCAGCGTTTAACAAGGATGTAAAAGACGAATTCAATGAAGAACTACCTATTGTAGAAGATGAAAGCAAAAGCTTTCTCGAAGCAAAGGCTCCCCGTCGCGACTTCTTGAAATATTTAGGTTTTAGTACAGCCGCCGCAGCTGCAGCAGCAAGTTGTGAAATGCCTGTAAAAAAGGCCATTCCATTTGCCAATAAGCCTGAAGACGTTGTGCCTGGTATTTCTAAATACTATGCAACCACATATGTACAAGATGGAGATACCGTTAGTATCTTGGCTAAAGTACGTGATGGTCGCCCTATAAAAATTGAAGGAAACGATCTTTGTCCTATTACCAAAGGAGGTACTTCTGCTCGTGTTCAAGCATCGGTACTTGATTTATATGATACTTCACGTTTACGTTTCCCTACCATTGATGGTAAGGAAGTAACTTTTGAAGCTGCTGATAAAGCAGTTGCTGCACAAATGGGCGGTAATATTGTTTTATTAACTAGCACAATTAATTCTCCATCAACACAAGCAGTGATTGCACAATTCTTGGCTAAATATCCAGGAAGCAAACATGTTACGTATGATGCGGTTTCATACAGCGCCATGTTATTGGCCAATGAAGCTACTTATGGTGTTCGTGGAATTCCTTCTTACCATTTTGAAAATGCAAAAGCAATTGTAAGCTTAGGTGCAGATTTCTTAGGTACTTGGTTAAATCCAGTTGAGTTTTCTAGACAGTATGCTACTGGTAAAAAATTAGACGAGAAGAATCCTAGCATGAGCAAGCATATTCAATTCGAATCTGTTGCTTCATTAACTGGGTCTAACGCAGATGAAAAATATTTACACCGTCCTTCTGAAACCCTTGCTATTGCTGCTGCTTTATTGAGTGCAGTAAATGGTACTGGAGTTACTGGTATTGCAGATGCAAAATTGAAAGCAGGTGTGGAAGCTGCTGCAAAAGCATTGAATGCACATAAGGGTGCGGCATTAGTTGTTGCTGGAAGCAATGATGTAAATGTTCAAATAATTGTAAATGCAATTAACAACGCCATTGGTGCTGGTGGTTCTACCATCAACTGGGGTGTTTTATTAAATACACGCGCTGGTGTTGATGCCAATTTTGCTCAACTAGTAGCCGATATGAATGCAGGTTCTGTTGGAACTTTATTGATTCACGGTGCAAACCCTGCTTATAGCTGGTTTGCGGCTGATCAGTTTAAAGCTGGTTTAGCAAAAGTGAAGACGACTGTATCTTTTTCAGGTAAAGTAGACGAAACTGCTGAATTATGTAAGTTCGTTTTACCTGACAATCATTTCTTAGAAAGTTGGGGTGATGCGGAAGCAAAAACTGGTCACTTCTCTTTTATACAACCTACTATTTATCCTTTATTCAAAACACGTCAGTGGCAAGACAGTCTATTAAAGTGGAGTGGTGCTACTGAAGATTATTTAGCTTATTTAAAGAATTTCTGGTCAGCTAAATTAGGCGGTGTTAATGGTTGGGATAAAGCTTTGCAAGATGGTGTTGTTGCCTTAGGTGAATCAGCTACTAAACCTGGAACCTTTAATGGCACTGCAGTTGCGGGTGCATTGGCAGCTGCTTCTTCTGCTAAGAAAGGTGGTAAAGTAGAATTAGTATTATATGAAAAAGTGGGGATTGGTGCTGGTCAAGGTGCAAGTAACCCATGGTTACAAGAATTACCTGATCCTGTAACTAGAGCTACTTGGGATAACTATTTAGTTGTTTCTCCAGCAATGGCTAAAACTTTATTAGGTATTGATATCAGCAACGGTGGTCAAGCGGATGCTTATGAGGTTAACCCTCCTAAGAAGGTCGTGAAGATTACTGTTGGTCAAAAATCAATTGAATTACCTGCCCTAATTGTACCAGGTACACACCCTGAAACAGTAGGTATTGCAGTAGGTTACGGCCGCAGCGAAAAAGTAGGTAAATCTGCAGCTGGTGTAGGTAAGAATGCTTTTGCTTTGGCATCTTTAAGTGGTTCTTCTGTTAACTTCTCTAATGGTGAAGTAAGCTTAACACTTACTGAAGAAACTTATCCTGTTGCATTAACTCAAACACATAGCCGTTATGATACTGAACAAGGTAATCGTACGGAAGTTGTAAAAGAATTAAGCTTAGCTGCATATAAACATCACCCAACTGAAATTCGCGATGAGCGTGACAAGGAATTAAAACCTTGGGGTGGTTTAGAAAAATTTGAATCTCAAGGAACCTTATATCCTGTATTTGAAAGACCTGGAATTAAATGGGGAATGAGTGTAGACTTAAATACTTGTACTGGTTGTGGTGCTTGCGTAGTAGCATGTAACGCAGAAAACAACGTTTCAGTTGTGGGTAAGCCAGAAGTATTACGTGGTCATGAAATGCATTGGTTGCGTATTGATCGTTACTACAGTGGCGATTTAGAAAATCCAAATGTAGTTTTCCAACCATTAATGTGTCAGCATTGCGACAACGCTCCTTGCGAAAACGTTTGTCCGGTAGCTGCTACCAACCACAGCAGTGAAGGATTAAACCAAATGACTTATAACCGTTGTATTGGTACAAGATATTGCGCCAACAACTGTCCTTATAAAGTACGTCGTTTTAACTGGGCCGATTACACAGGTTCTGATAGCTTTGGTGATAACCAAAAAGGTATCGTTAACGATGTTGTTTTAGATATGAACGACGACTTAACTAGAATGGTGTTGAATCCAGATGTTACTGTTCGTGCTAGAGGAGTTATTGAAAAATGTTCTTTCTGCGTTCAGCGTTTACAAGAAGGTAAGTTAAAGGCGAAGAAAGACAGTCGTCCATTAAGCGATAGCGATGTTAAAGTGGCTTGTCAACAAGCTTGCCCTACTAATGCGATTACTTTCGGTAACGCCAACAGCAAGGAAAGTGCTATCACCATTGCAAGACAAGAAAATCCGAATCGTCAGTTCTATGTGTTAGAAATGTTGCACGTATTACCAGGAGTTACTTATCTAGCTAAAGTGAGAAACACCGATGATATGCCTCATCACGAAGATGCTGAAGCAAAAACAGAAAAAGCACACGGATAATTTTTTAAGAAATTGAAATAACCAGATGCTGCTCTCGGGCAGATCAAGGACCAAAATAAGAACAGATGCATTTAAAGTACGAATCACAGCTCAGGGAACCACTGGTGTATGGAGATAAAACATACAAGCAGGTAACAGAAGACATAGTTCGCCCTATTGAAGCCAAGCCTACCAAATTATGGTATGTAGGTTTTTATATTGCTGTTGCCTTACTCATGTTTGGTGTCTATAGCGTATACCGTGAAGTAACTTATGGTATAGGTCAGTGGAACCTAAATAAAACAGTGGGTTGGGGATGGGATATTACCAACTTCGTTTGGTGGGTTGGTATTGGTCACGCCGGTACCTTGATTTCTGCAATCTTGTTGTTATTCCGTCAAGGATGGAGAACAGGTGTAAACCGCGCTGCAGAAGCGATGACAATATTCGCGGTAATGTGTGCGGGTCAGTTCCCTATCTTCCACATGGGTAGAGTATGGATGGCTTTCTTTGTATTGCCTTACCCTAACTCACGTGGTCCATTATGGGTAAACTTTAACTCTCCATTGTTGTGGGACGTATTTGCAATCTCTACTTATTTTACTGTATCTCTTTTATTCTGGTATTCAGGTTTGATTCCTGACTTTGCAACTGTAAGAGATCGTGCATTTACTAAATTACGCAAGCGTTTATATGGTATTGCTTCATTTGGATGGACTGGATCTACCAAACATTGGCAACGCCATGAGAGTCTTTCTCTAGTGTTGGCGGGATTGAGTACGCCGCTGGTACTATCGGTTCACACCATCGTATCTTTTGACTTCGCCACATCCGTTATTCCTGGATGGCATACCACTATCTTTCCTCCATACTTCGTTGCGGGTGCCATCTTCTCTGGTTTTGCAATGGTGCAAACCTTGATGATTATTGTACGTAAAGTGTTTGCGATGGAAGACTATGTAACCATTGGTCACATAGAAGCAATGAATAAAGTAATTGTATTAACTGGTTCAATCGTAGGTATTGCTTACCTAACTGAGTTGTTCATGGGTTGGTATAGCCAAAATAAATATGAAGGATATACATTCTGGTACAGCCGTGCTTACTTGTTCTCGCCTTATGGTTGGAGCTATTGGGGTATGATGGCTTGTAACGTGTTAAGCCCTCAAATTTTCTGGTTCCGCAAAATGAGAAGAAACATTTTCGTTACGTTCTTCATGAGTATCATTGTAAACATTGGTATGTGGTTCGAGCGTTTCGTAATCATCGTTACTTCTCTTTACCGTGATTACTTACCATCAAGCTGGTCTGTTTATTACAGCCCTACTATTTGGGAGATTGGTTTCTATGCTGGAACATTTGGGCTATTCTTTACTTGCTTCTTCTTATTTGCTAAATACTTCCCAGTTATTGCGATTGCAGAAATCAAGTATGTATTGAAAACTACTGGTGAAGGATATAAAAATCAAATGGCTAATATAGAAGAACAAAAATTAGAAGAGTTTGTGCATGAGCACGCTCACCACTAGTAGTTAGTGTGAAGCACTTGGTATAAGATTAAAATTATTTACTGCTTTTGCAGCAATGCATTTGCAGACAAAAAATAAAGTATGGCAAAAAAGAAATTTGTAGTAGGCTGTTTTGATGACGAAGCAGTTTTATTTCCAGCAGTAAAAAAAGTACGTACTGCGGGTTACAAGATCCACGATGTTTACACGCCATTTGCTGTTCATGGTTTAGACCATGCAATGGGTTTGCGTGAAACAAGCTTACACACTGCAGGATTTATTTATGGTATTACCGGAACTGCTACTGCATTAAGCTCTATCAGTTGGATTTTTACCAAAGACTGGCCTTTGAATATTGGTGGTAAGCCACATTTTGCTTTACCAGCTTGGATTCCAATCATGTTTGAGTTAACCGTTCTTTTTGCAGCTGTTGGAATGGTATTGACTTTTTGTTACTTATGCCAATTGGCTCCTTTTGTAAAGAAGCATCATTTTCATGCTCGTGCAACGGATGATCTTTTTGTAATGGTAATTGAGTGTACAGATAAAACAAACACCGATGATTTACAAGCATTCTTATCTAGCAATGGTGCATTAGAAACCAAAGTTGAAGTTGCTGAAGACGGTTGGTGGTTAGGTAGATACGATAAGGATGAAATGCCTTTTGAAGAAAAACAAATTGTTGCCGCTTAATTGTAGAACACTTAGAATTAACGAATCATGAAGAATACATTGATCATAGCTTCCTTAACTGCAGTAGTTGCTTTAACTGCTTGTAGCGATGTTAAGCGTACACCAGGTACGATTTATATGCCAGATATGGCTTATAGCCGTGCTTATGAGTCTTATGCTGACCACAGTAATTTAGCTGAAAAAGGAATTAACTACAACAGTCGTCCTGTGGTAGGTACCATTTCTCGTGAGGAAGATATGCCGTTCCATATTCCTATGGATCAACCTGGAGATACCACCAATTACACTGCGTCTAAAGCTGTTCCTAATCCTTACGATACGTTGAGTAAAACAGATATGGAGGAAGCTGAGCGTTTGTATTTAATCAACTGTGGTATTTGTCATGGTGATAAATTAAATGGAAATGGTCCTTTGTATAAAGACGGTGCTGGTCCTTATGCTGCAAAGCCTGCTGCATTAGTAGGAGATGCAAAATATGAAGCAATGCCTGCTGGTCAAATGTTTTATTCTGTTGCTTATGGTAAAAACTTGATGGGCTCTTACGCTTCTCAATTAAGTCGTAAACAACGTTGGCAAGTAATTGCATACATCAAAGCAAAACAACAAGCAAGTAAAGCAAAAGCAGCTCCTGCTCCGGCAGCAGATGCAACAGCATCAACAAAATAAATTTAGCAAATGGTCCTGCTAATAGGATCAATACTAACTGAACTAAAAGAGTAACAATGGCATCTTTAAGAACACAATTTGAAGTTCCCGGAAAAATGAAAACCTGGTCTTACGCCTTGATTGGCTTAGGCTTGGCTGCATTACTGTATGGAATGTTCACCAAAGGTTTTAGTTCCGATGAGCACGAGCAAGTGCATTTCTGGGGAACACTTATGTACAATACTATTTTCTGGACATTAATTTGTAATGCCAGCATGTTCTTTATTTCTGTTACTACTTTGGCGCAAGCTGGTTTTACACAAACTTTCCGTCGTATTCCAGAAGCGATTTCAACTTTAGTACCCATTTTTGGTGCAATCACTTTTGCAGTGTTATTATACATCGTATTTGGTCATAAGCATCATATTTACCATTGGTTAGACACAGAAGCAGTAGCTGCTGATCCTATCTTAAAAGGTAAATCTGGTTTCTTAAACCCCACTTTCTTTGTAATCTGGACTACTTTAACCATTGCATTGTGGAGTTTCTTGGGTTGGAGAATTCGTAAATTAAACGACGAGGCTGATGCTGCTCCAATGGATCGTGAAACCAGTGAAAAATTCATTCACAGAGGTACAGTAAGAACGGCTATGTTCACTGTTTGGTTTGGATTAACTGTTGGATCTACTGTTCCTTGGTTATGGATGATGAGTATTGATGCACACTGGTATTCTACCATGTATAGCTGGTATACTTTCGCAAGTTCATTTGTAGCTGGTATGTCTTTGATTGCGCTTTGGGTAATTTACTTAAAGAACAAAGGCTACTTAGAATTAACGAGCCAAGAGCATTTACACGATATTGGTAAATTCATGTTTGCCTTCTCTATCTTCTGGACTTACTTATGGTTCTCTCAATACATGTTGATTTGGTACGCCAATATACCAGAAGAAACGGTTTACTTCAAACATAGAACTCAGGGTGCGTACAAAGGAATTTTCTTCTTTAACCTTATTGTAAACTTCTTATGTCCTTTGTTGATTCTGATGAAGCGTTCTGCAAAAAGAAATTACACATTGGTAACTTTTATGGCAGTTTTAATCATCTTTGGTCACTGGATTGATTTTTATCAAATGGTCATGGGCTCATTAATGAAAGAACATGTATCATTGGGTTGGTTAGATTTTGGAATTCTTGCGTTTTTCGTTGGAGCAATGATTCTTTTTGTTGGAACGGCTTTGTCTAAGAAACCTTTAATAGCCAAATACCATCCATACCTTAAAGAAAGTGTAATTCACCAAGTTTAGTGAACACGATCATTTTAAAATTTGTTAGACATTAGATAATTTATATACAGCATTATGACAGCTTTATTAATCACCGCGGTTTCGTTACTCATCTTTGTAGTGATCTTTCAGATCTCTAAGGCAAGTGAGTATGTGGCAATTTTGAAAGGGGAAGAGCATAGCCGTAAGCAGAATAACAAGATTAATGGTTTTCTGATGGTCGTGTTTTTGGTTTTAGGACTTATTGGAGTATGGTACTGCAATGAGGTTTTATACGATAAAACATTGTTACCTCAAGGATCAGCCAGTGTGGAAGGAGAGCGTGTAGATTCAATGTTATGGTTAACATTAGCTGTAACTGGATTTGTGTTTATTGGAACGCAGATTGTTCTTTTCTGGTTTGCATATAAATACCAAGAAAGCGATAACAGAAAAGTAGTGTTTTTTGCACACAGCAATAAGTTAGAAGCAATCTGGACTGTAATTCCTGCAATCGTTTTAACTGTACTAGTTGTTATTGGATTGAGAAACTGGTTTCTATTTACCGGGGAGGCTCCAAAAGAAGCCATGGTAGTAGAAGTAACTGGAAAGCAATTCGGATGGATTTTCCGGTACCCAGGTAAAGATGGTGCTTTCGGTAAAAAATATTACAAGAATATTGACAATGCATCTAACTCATTGGGTTTAATTTGGGATGACCAATTAACACATGACGATTTAGTCATGGAGCAAACCATGTATCTAGTTAAAGGTCGTCCAGTAAAATTAATCATTGGATCTAGAGATGTGATTCATGATGTGGGTTTATCTCATTTCAGAATGAAGATGGATGCTGTTCCTGGTATACCAACCACTATGTGGTTTACTCCTAAGTATACTACAAAGGAAATGAAAGAGAAAACGGGTAACCCAGATTTCCAGTTCGAAATAAGTTGCGATCAAATGTGTGGAAATAGCCACTATTCAATGAAAGGAATTATTGAAGTAGTAGACCAAGCGGAGTTCGATGCTAAGATGGCTGGCCAATCTCCATATTACTACACTGCATTTCCTGACAAGGATCCAGCAAACGCAAAAAAAGACACGGTGAAATTAGTTGCTAAGCCTGTTGAACTAGCATCAAAAGTTACCGCCAAATTATAGAACAAACAACAACCAAGTATTAACAAGGTTGTAATAACTAATAAAGAATCAGTGTATGAGTAACGAAGCCGTATTGCACGCACCTGCTGGAGCAGGTTTACATCACGAAGCGCATGGTGACCATCATCATGAGCATCACCATGAGACATTTATTTCTAAGTATGTCTTTAGCATGGACCATAAAATGATTGCTAAGCAATTCCTGATTACGGGTATGGTTTGGGCAGTGTTGGGTGGTTTAATGAGCGTACTTTTCCGTTTACAATTAGGATATCCTGAAGCAAGTTTCCCTTGGTTAGAAGATATTTTAGGAAAATGGGCTGAAGGAGGTAAAATTACTCCTGATGCTTATTATGCATTGGTTACTACGCACGGTACAGTACTCGTATTCTTCGTATTAACAGCTGGATTGAGTGGAACTTTTGCCAACTTTCTAATTCCATTGCAAATTGGAGCAAGAGATATGGCATCTCCATTTATGAATATGTTGAGTTACTGGTTCTTCTTTGCAGCAAGTATTGTAATGTTATCTTCTATGTTTGTTGAGTTTGGACCATTCAGTGGTGGATGGACTGCTTATCCTCCATTAAGTGCATTGGCTTCTGCTTCTCCAGGATCTGGCACTGGTATGGACTTGTGGCTTATTGCTATGGCATTGTTTGTGGTATCTTCTTTATTGGGAGGCTTAAACTACATCGCTACCATTTTGAATATGCGTACAAAAGGAATGAGCATGACTCGCTTGCCTTTAACTATCTGGGCATTGTTCTTCACTGCTGTATTAGGTGTATTATCTTTTCCTGTATTGTTCTCTGGATTTATTTTACTGATTTTTGACAGAAACTTTGGAACAAGTTTTTATTTATCTGATATTTTCATCAATGGTGTTGGAGCTTTACCTAATGAAGGCGGTAGCGCTATTCTTTACCAACACTTGTTCTGGTTCTTAGGACACCCTGAAGTATACATCATTCTTTTACCAGCAATGGGTATGGCTTCTGAAATTCTTTCTGTAAACTCTCGCAAACCCATCTTCGGTTATATGGCCATGGTTGGATCATTGTTTGCGATTGCAATATTAGCTTTCTTAGTATGGGCACACCATATGTTTGTAACCGGATTGAATCCTTTCTTAGGTTCCGTGTTCGTATTGCTTACATTGTTAATTGCGGTTCCTTCTGCAATTAAAGTGTTCAACTGGTTAACCACCTTATGGAGAGGTAATATTCGCTTTACTCCTGGTATGATGTTCTCTATTGGTTTTGTGAGCTTATTTATCTCTGGAGGTTTAACAGGTATTTGGTTAGGAAATTCTGCGTTAGATATTCACCTACATGATACTTATTTTGTAATTGCCCACTTCCATATTGTAATGGGTGTTGCAAGTATGTTTGGAATGTTTGCTGGTATTTACCACTGGTTCCCTAAAATGTACGGTCGTTACATGAACAATACCCTTTCTTATTTGCACTTCTGGATTACATTAGCTGGAGCATACATGATTTTCTGGCCAATGCACTACCAAGGTTTAGCAGGTATGCCAAGAAGATACTATGACTATAGTGTTTGGGAAAGCTTCAAGCAGTTTGCAGAATTAAATAGATTCATTAGCACTGTTGCTATGATTGTATTTGCTGCACAGTTGTTGTTCTTGTTTAACTTCTTCTATTCTGTTTTCAAAGGTAGAAAAGTAACTACACAAAATCCTTATGGTTCTAATACTTTAGAGTGGACCACTCCAATTAATCCTGGTCATGGTAACTGGGTTGGCGAAATCCCTGAAGTACATCGTTGGGCATATGACTACGGTAAAGATGGAAAAGAATTTATTTCCCAGACTACACCGGTGGGAGCCGAGGAAAGCAGTCACTAATATTATTACTGAGTAATTTTTATTCAGTTGACATACTACAATGCTCCCGAATAACGGGAGCATTGTTTTTAAACTACAACGACGGAATGACAAAATCCAGTGAGCATAGGGTAAAAAGCCAAAGTTTTTCTTTAGCAGCAAAAGTGAAAGACTATATGCTGTTGATCAAGTTTACTTTGAGCTTTACAGTAGTGTTCTCTTGTGTGATTTGTTATTTATTAGCACCTAAAGTAGTTGAGTACGATTGGTACATGATTCTATTGCTCTTTTTAGCAGGGATGTTAATAACAGGTAGTGCCAATGCCATTAACCAAGCGGTAGAAAAAGATACTGATGCCATGATGAAGCGGACATCCAAACGTCCGGTAGCTAATGGAAATATGAGTCAGAATGAAGCCTATACATTTGCATTGATTGCTGGCTTAGTGGGTGTAGGTATGATGTGGTATTATTTTAATTTCTCCTCTGCATTGGTCTCTGCATTTAGTTTATTTCTGTATGCTTTTATTTACACTCCTTTAAAAAAAATCAATTCAATAGCGGTATTAATTGGAGCATTGCCTGGCGCTCTGCCTTGCTTAATTGGATGGGTAGCGGGTAATGATGATTTTGCATTGGGTGGTTGGGTGTTATTTGGTATGCAATTCTTATGGCAGTTCCCGCATTTTTGGGCGATTGCTTGGGTAGCCCATGCGGATTATACGAAAGCAGGATTTAAATTACTGCCTGCAGATAAGGGACCGACTAAATTTACCGCAATTCAAACCATCATGTATTCTTTTTTGATGATTCCGATTGGCATGGTCCCCTATTTTATTGGATTAACAGGAATAACCAGTTTATGGATCGTATTGGTTTGTAATCTATTCATGGTTTTTCAAAGTGCACGATTATATAAAGAAATGGATGTGAAAGCAGCCAGAAGAGTGATGTTCAGCAGTTATATTTATTTGCCCATTGTATTGCTTGCAATGTTGGCAGATAAGATTAATCATTAATTGAATTAAATTTAAATAAATGAATACGATAGCAAAGGAAGCCCCTAAAAGAATTCACCCACACAAGTTTACACTATGGGTGGCAATGGGTAGTATCATTATGATGATTGCAGGCTTAACAAGTGCCTACATTGTAAAAAAGAACCAAAGCAGTTGGTTAGAATTCGATTTGCCAGTTGTTTTTATGTATTCTACACTAGTGATTATTGCAAGTAGTGTTACAGTACATTTGGCAACAAAGGCTTTTAAAGCCAGAGAAATGGGGCGTTATCGAATGTTGATTACCGTTACTGCAATATTAGGGTTATTGTTTATGGGATTACAGATTTTGGGTTTTATGGATTTAGAAGCCAGAAATATTGCTCTTACTGGTGCCAGAAGTAATTCTGCCGCATCTTTTCTTTTAGTTATTACAGGTTTGCATATGCTTCACGTTTTAGGTGGAGTGATTGCTTTGATGGTTATTTTTATTAAAGCTTATGTAAGTAGTGTTAAAAATTACAGTAGTTTATCCATTGAATTGGTGGGTACTTACTGGCATTTTGTAGATATACTTTGGATTTATTTGTTCATCTTTTACAATTGGATTAGCTAATTACAAAAAAGTTGTGTTTTATGCACCTTTTTTCAACTCTAGCCAATACTTTTGTGTACGAAATTTTACTTTAACATGGCAACAACTGCAACAGCACCTACCACTAAATCTTGGGGTGGAGGTAAGAGTCCCTTTAACGTAGAGTACGGCAAAGTAATGATGTGGTATTTTCTCATGAGTGATGCCTTTACTTTTGGCGCATTTTTGATTTCATACGGCACCATACGTTTTTCTACCAATGGATGGCCTGACCCCAATGAAGTATTTAAGAGTTTTCCTTTTGCTCCAGAGGGCATGAATGCACCCTTGGTGTTTGTAAGTATTATGACATTCATTTTGATCATCAGTTCTGTAACCATGGTGTTGGCAGTACAGGCGGGTCATAATATGGATAAGAAAGGCGTAGTTAAAAATCTTATCTGGACCATTATTGGTGGTATTGCCTTTTTGTCTTGTCAGGCATGGGAGTGGAATCACTTACACCATGAAGGTGCATGGTGGGGTAGCAATCCATTCTTAAATCATGATGGAACTGCTTCTTCAACCAATTTCACGAACTATTTCTTTACCATCACCGGTTTCCATGGATTCCACGTATTCTCTGGGGTGATTATTAATATCATCATGTTAATCATGGCGATGACCAACAAGTTTGAAGAAAGAGGCCATTATTTGATGATAGAGAAAGCAGGATTGTACTGGCACTTTGTAGACTTAGTATGGGTATTTGTATTTACCTGTTTTTACTTGATTTAATTAACTAACTAACCGCTAATATTATTTTATGTCACATACAGCAGAGCATAACGAACATGCAAGTGGAGGTACCAAAGAAATAATCCGTATCACGGTTATTCTAACGGTACTAACTATTATTGAATTGATTATTGGATTTTGGATGATTGATATACCATTATCTAGTGTAGGGGTTAGATTGGCGCTTAAAGGCACAATCGTAATCTTAATGATGGCAAAAGCATTTTATATTGTTGCTTATTTCATGCACTTAAAGCATGAAATGAAAAACTTGATCATGACTATTGTGGTGCCATTGGCTTTGTTCATTTGGTTCATCATCGCATTCTTATATGATGGTAATTCATTCAAAAATTTACGTAACACCTACGATCCTTACTTTAAAGAGCAAAGTACTATTAAAGTAGAAAAGAAGGAACACGGTGCAGCTGGAAAACATGAAGGTGCTAAAGAAGAAGGTAAGAAAGCTAGTCACTAGTTTTTGATTGAATTCTAAATATATTTTTCTCCTAATTGAACCATCGCTGCATTGCGATGGTTTTTTATTAATACTGATATGAAAAAGAAATCGATACTTGGATTACTAGTAGCATTGGGAATCCCGATTACTTGTTATTTAATCTTAAAAACTGCCAGTCAAACAGCAGTGGTAATGCCAAGGCACTATTTACTAGATACAGTCATTAATAAAGTGGAAAATGGTAAGTCTACTACCGATACCATTTGGCATACAACTAAAAATATCAAACTAAGAAACCAATTAGGTGATAGCGTTAGTTTGTATGATCCTCAGGGTAAAATTATTGTGGCAGATTTCTTTTTTACCAGCTGTAGGAGTATTTGTCCTAGGCTCACTAGAAATATGTCAACTTTACAGCAATCTTTTAAGAAAGGGGGTAATGTTCGCAACAAGATTGATACTTCTATTGTTCAATTTATGTCGTTTACGGTAGACCCTGAAAACGATTCTGTGCCAGTTTTGAAAAAATATGCCGATCGATTTGGAGTGATACATGATAATTGGTGGTTTTTAACTGGCAACAAAAAAGACATTTATCAGTTTGCTTTTGAAGAGTTGAAAGTTGATCAATTTAGTGAAGAGCCAGTGAGTCCTGATTTTGTTCATACCAGTCGTTTCGTCTTAATAGACCGAGCATATAAAGTAAGAGGTTATTACAATGGATTGGATAGTTCCGAAATGAAAAAATTAGCAAGAGACATTGGTTTGCTGATGTTAGAGAAGGATGGTACTAAGAAGAGTGGAATATTCAGAAAAATATTAGATCTGAGCTGGCTTTGGTTAATCATTGTAACTGCAATTATATTCTTTGTAGTGTACATGCAAGGCAGAAGAAAAATAAACGGATAAGTAATAAAAGTAAAAAAGATTAAAATGCTTAAACCTAGTATTGCAAAAAATGATCGTTTAGCCAATTGGTTAATTGGAATATTTTCTCTGGTAGTATTTATAGTTGTAGTAGTTCTGGGTAAGTTTAAATTAGACGTAGCGCTAGGATTTGATGTACATATTTTTGCCACAATTAACGCATTTGTGAATGCATCAATTGCGCTTGTATTGGTAGCAGCTTTAGTGGCGGTAAAGAGGAAAAATTATGAACTGCATAAAAAATTCATGATGACCGCACTAGTTTTATCCATCTTTTTTTTACTGTCTTATATCGCACACCATTTATTAGCAGGGGAAGCCAAGTATGGCGATTCCAATCATGATGGTATAGTAGACGAAGCAGAAAAGCTAGCTGTGGGAGCCATGCGAATAGTGTATTTAGTTATCTTAATCACCCATATTATTCTAGCAGCCATTATTTTACCTTTTATTTTATTTACCGCTTATCGCGGATTAACCAGCGAATTTCCCGCACACAAAAAATTGGCTAGAATTACATGGCCTTTGTGGTTTTATGTTGCAGTTACAGGACCCGTGGTTTATTTCATGATTAGCCCTTACTATAACTAAGTTCTGTATCCTTGCGACCACTATGGAACTTCAATACCCTTACTACCAGTAGTGCAGTGGGGATGGGGATCGGGCCATCTGCATCTACTGATAAAATAAGGTATTACTGAATCGGGGGGAGTGTACTCAAGCTTTTTTGGTTAGTATAAGCAATTCATTTGCTTGAACTTCTGTGGCATACCTTTTTACTCCTTGCTTGTCGGTGTAATTTCGATTGATCAGTTTACCCTCAATCACCACTTCTGTTCCTTTAACCAGGTATTTCTCGGCAATATCTGCCAGTTTACCCCATGCTACAACATTATGCCATTGGGTTTCAGTCACTTTTTCGCCCTTTGCATTTTTGTAGTTTTCATTAGTAGCAACACTTAAATGGGCTACTTTTTTGTCTTCGCCAATTGACTTTACTTCGGGGTCTTGCCCTAAATTTCCAATTAATTGGACTTTGTTTTTAACTGCGTTCATAACGGTTCAGTTTTATAATTTTTAAATAAAAGCAGTGCGTACTGCCGTTAACACAACAAATATGTTAAACCTATTTAGCTGAATTGCTTTTATAAACGTCTGTTAACGTATATAGACGTTTGCAAACGTTTATCAATAAATGTGTACCGTTAAAATGCGGGTAATAATTAGTATTTCTACAGCCCAAAAGAAATTGTTTCTTGTTAATTTCAAATTGTTTGAGCCCACAATGCATATTATGGAAACCAATGCTAAGCAGTGTTTACACTGTGCCAAAAAAATTGCTGGAAGAACCGATAAAAAATTTTGCAGTAACCACTGTAGAAGTAGTTACCATAATCATTTTTATGGGGATAAAAGTAATTATATGCGAAGAGTAAATAGCTTGCTTTTAAGAAATAGAAAAATACTAGCTGATTTATTTGCTATGCATCGGTCAAGTGCAAACGTACCTTTAAGTGAATTGTATCTGAAAGGATTTAGTCCCTCGCATTTTACCCATCAGCAAAAGAAAGCGAAGAATCAACTGTATACTTATTGCTATGAATTTGGGTACCAAATAACGGGAAAAGATTGCATCAAGATTATTCAACAAACTAGTATCGAATAGTTACTTTGGTAACACCCGTATTCACCATGTCAATTTTTTTGGCTGCTTTTTTACTTAGGTCAATAATTCTTCCTTGAATAAAAGGTCCTCTGTCATTAATTCTTACTTTAACAGATTGACCATTGCTTAAATTAGTCACTTTTACTTTTGTACCAAACGGAAGCGTTTTATGTGCAGCGGTTAACTTGTTTTGTTTGAATTTTTCTCCATTACTGGTTTTTCTGCCTATGTATTTATCTGCATAATAAGAGGCCATACCCGTTTCGCTGCCTTTTCTAAAACAGGAAGTCAATCCAATTGCAAAGGTGCAAAAGAGTAAAAACAAAACGGGCTTCTTCATTTTACTAAAACGAAAAAGCCCGTAAAATATTGGGTATAAACAATTAAGCAAATGGGGCTTTCACCACTTTCGCTTTTACCAATGTATTTCTTATGTCAATATAAATTTCAGAATCAATGGCTGCATGAGGGGTAGCAACATAGCCCAAGCCAATAGCTTTGTTTAATGATGGGGCCTGCGTACCACTGGTAACTTTCCCAATAGTATTGCCAGCTGAATCTTTAATTAAGTAATCGTGGCGAGGGATACCTCTTTCTAACATTTCAAATCCTACCAACTTGCGTTGAACACCCTCAGCTTTTATCTTTTCAATGATTGGTCTAGCGGTGAAATCTTTGGTGAACTTGGTAATCCAACCTAATCCTCCTTCTAATGGAGAAGTGGTATCGTCTATATCATTGCCATATAAGCAATAACCCATTTCTAATCTTAGTGTATCTCTTGCGCCTAATCCAATTGGTTTTAAGCCTTGAGGTCCACCAATTTCAAAAATAGCGTCCCAAATTTTATCTGCTGCACCATTGCTGTCTTCAAAATAGATTTCTACTCCACCAGATCCGGTATATCCAGTAGCACTAATTAATACATTTTCTACCCCTGCAAAAGTACCCTTTACAAAAGTGTAGTATTTCAAGTTCATGATATCTAACTCGGTCAAGGGTTGCAATATCTTAGTTGCATTTGGGCCTTGAATAGCCAATAAACAGGTTTTGTCGCTAATATTATGCATTTCTACTTCTTTGGTATTGAACTGACTGATCCAATTCCAGTCCTTATCAATATTAGAAGCATTCACCACTAACATATATGTTTTATTGGGTTCTACACAGTAAACAATTAAATCGTCTACAATGCCACCAGTAGCATTGGGTAAACAACTATATTGAGCTTGACCTGCTACCAATTTTGCTGCATCATTGGTTGTAACTCTTTGAATAAGGTCTAAAGCATTTTCACCTTTCAAAATAAATTCACCCATATGACTTACATCAAAAACTCCTGCATTTTTTCTAACAGCAGCGTGTTCATCATTAATTCCTGTGTAACTGATGGGCATATTGTATCCTGCAAATTCCGCCATCTTGGCTCCTAGGGCAATATGTTTTTGTGTAAATGGTGTATTTTTCATTGAGCAATTTATTAGGGTGCAAAAATAAGTGAATCAACACGAAACACCCTAAAAAGCAAGAACCCCATCCCAATTTAGAGACGAGGTTCTTTTTCCAACCTGTGCCAACCATCTTTATGATTGTAGATTCAGTAAGGAAAATCTTCCTAGTTCTGAACCTAGCTCAATAATATCAGGAGATTCGGTCATTTTTGTTTTACCAACAGGGGTAGAAATATGTGGATCAACTATTGCTACTTTTTGATAACGGTAACGAGTAGTATCAACGGGCTTGTCTAATTCTTTCTTTAAATCTTCTGCCTCTTTTTGCTTACGCTCATATTCTTTACGTAACTCTTCCCTACTCTTTTTGTATTCTTCTATGGCACTTTTTTCTGAGTCGCTGTCATTTTCATTTTCATCTTCATCTTCATCATTTATTTCTCCAGCTTTCTTTACTCTTTCTAATCCACCAGGAGTCATAATATATTCCTGATTAGACATCCAGCTTTCGTATCCTTCATTATTCCACTCATCGTCCCAATCATAGTCATTTCGACCAGAGTTAAAGCTGATATGATTTAGTCTTCTTGAAACATTATCATCAATTTCAATTTTCTTCCCTACAGGTACAAAAATGGTAACAGTAACTCCTTGATTGCGGAACTTGGTTCCTTTATTTAATTTGAAACCACGATCTAAGTAGATAACACTGTCTTGCTGTGTGGCGCCATAGTTAATTTGTGCAATATTTCTTAAAGCTGCATTTTCATCAGAGCCATTACTAAATTTTACATAACTAACACGGTATAAAGAATCTGGGCTTTTTGCAATACGTACCCTAACATTGTTCAATACCAAACTATCGTCGTCCATTCTTAGCAAGCCATCCATTCTAAACCATTTGCCGCTTACTACTCTTAAATTAGATTCAGCTACTTTAATTGTTAGTTTGCTACTAGTAGGTTGAACAATTTTAATATCTCCTTTGTCTTTGGCACCTGCATCAAAGTTTTGTGCAATAGATGCAATAAGTAATATTACGCTTATCCAACCCAAGGTCCATAATCCACCAAAAGTGAATCCTAAATATTTACTACCTGCGGTTGCTCCGATAATTCTGCGAACCAACCAAGTAAGTAAACCAATTGCAGGAACAAATAAGAATAAGATCAATGTTGTCCAAGCAAGAAAGTTCTGCCAAAATCCTTCTAAGAAGAAACTCTTCAATGGAAACACACTTACACTACCTGCAATCATTCCTAATAAAGCAACCAGTATAGTGAAAGCCAATATTCCTGCTAAGAATAAAAAGAATGCTTTAAATAAGATGCCAATAGCATTGGCTAATTTATTGCCACCTTTTTTTGAAACAGAACTGGCTTCGGAAGCAAATTGTTTACTCTTTTCGTTTACAGTTGAACTGAACTCAGAAGAAAATTCTTTGGCTTTTTCAGAAAATTCGCCACCCCATTTTTCTGCGCGGGCTTTGAATCCTTCTAAGTCTTCCTGAATGGTATTCTTAATGGTATTTAAGTCTACTTTTTCACCCCTCATTTCTAATTTTTCTGAAGCGCTTTTTGCTTCAGGAATGACTGCCCAAAGAACAGCATAGATAACAAATAGGGTTCCACCAAAAGATCCAAATATGAATCCAGGGAAAGGATTAAACTCAAACCAGAATAGTGAACTTACAAAAGAGGAAATGATGCCGACTACCAATGGTAAAGCAAAAATCAATCTAGGAATCCAAACGGCTATATCGAAGTAAGTGGCAATACCGCTTGCAACACCTGCAATTACTTTTTCTTCAGGGTTTCTGTACAATCTTCTATTGCTGGTTACGTGATCTAATGGTTTAGAAGGAAGTATAATCCACAATAATAAATACAATAGGAATCCAGAACCGCCACCAAAGAATAATACTAAAAATAGTAAACGAACAACAGTGGGGTCAATTCTAAAGTATGCAGCAATACCGCTACAAACACCACCTAACATTTTTTCATTGGTATCTCTATAGAGTCTACCTCTTGATGCACTATGATCTGCATCTTGTGTAAAGTTAGATTGTTGTTGTTGATTGCCTCCTAATTGCGATTGCATATTAGATTCTTCACCTTCAAAATCTTCAGGTCTGCCCATACTGTTGATGATATTGTTTACATCTTCATCAGTAATACAAGTGCTTCCTTTTTTTAGGCTTTCACCAAAAAGTTCAGCAATACGACCTTCTATATCATTGATGATTTCATCTCTTCCTTCTTCATTAGCAAAGAAGCGGCGTAAGCTTTCTACGTATACTTTCAGTACGTCGTAAGCCGATTCCTCAATGGGAATTACTCTGCCTTGGAAGTTTATATTAATTACCTTTTTCATGGTATGTTTATTTAGCTTGGTTAAGGTTGGTTTTGGTTGTTTTCGTTTTCTGGTGATGCTATTGGTTGGGTTAGCACTTGAACTGCATCCGCTAGTTCTTTCCAGGTTCTTTCGAGTTCACTGTAAAAAGTGAGGCCTTTTTCAGTCATAACGAAATATTTGCGTGGCGGTCCGCTGTTGCTCTCTACCCAACGATAGGTGAGCAATTCTGCGTTTTTTAACCTGGTAAGCAGCGGGTACAAAGTACCTTCCAGAATATGAAGGTTGGCTGCTTTCATCCGATCAACTAAATCACTGGGGTAAACTTCTCCCTGGCGAATGATTGAAAGGATACAAAACTCCAATACGCCCTTCCGCATCTGACTCTGTGTGTTTTGAATATCCATGGCCTAGATTTTTATTGGATTAATAAACAAGAATTGGTTTAACTGGAGCTATACGGCTGAAACGTTGAATTTTCCAAAGTTGAGCTACAGTAAATCTTTTCTTGGTTTTGGGTTCATTGTTCATGTTTGAAGCAATGGTCTCTTTTACCACTTGGGTTAAATTAGTTAACTCGGTTTTGTTTAGTTGAACAAGTGGGTTAATGGTGGTGATTTTCATGATGATTATTTTTAGTTCGTTTGTTATCATTTATTTTGACAACACAAAGATGGGGTATTTTTTAGTACTATGCAACACATAGTACCAAGTATTTTTAGGTAATAGGTGGACTTTAGAATTAGGTTTTAAATAATTAATTGAAAATCAATTAGTTGTGATTTTTTGGGATTTTAAGAAAGGGATAATCGGTTTTAAAAAAGGATAAGTGGAGTTTGTTGGATTTTGCCTATTTAATCGCTGGCGGCGTATCAATATATAATAGTAAGTAGAGTAGCTATTTATAGTAGTATGTATTCCTCTATAACCCAGATCAAAAAATATTTAATCGTAAAAATACGATGAATAGAAAAATATTCTTAGTTTTGTTTTATCGTATAAAAACGATTAATCATGGCTTCTCCTAAATTAGAAGAATTTATAAAAGCAGAACAAGAGTTGGCACAGTTTGCAAAAGCATTATCACATCCAGCACGTATTGCTATATTAAAAGTATTGGCACAAAAAAATGAATGCGTGTGTGGAGAGATTGTAGACGAATTACCATTGGCTCAGTCTACTGTTTCACAGCACTTAAAAGAATTGAAAGAAGCAGGTCTTATAAAAGGAACGATTGAAGGACCAAGAAGTTGTTATTGCATTAATTGGAAAGCTTTCGAAAAATTCAATATCTCTTTTAATCAACTATTTAATAAACTAAAAGTGCAACAACAATCTTGTTGCTAACTATTCTTAAAAAAATTAAAATATATTTTATGCAAACAGATGAACAATTAAAACAAATCGTAAAAGAAAAATACGCAGAAATAGCCAATCAGTCTACTGCCGAAAATAAAGCTTCTTGTTGTGGTGCAGGAGGATGCAGTACCGAAGTATATAATATCATGAGTGATGATTATACAACTATGGAAGGATACAATGCAGATGCCGATTTGGGATTGGGTTGTGGACTACCTACACAATATGCTCAAATTAAGCAGGGAGATACTGTTGTAGATCTAGGAAGTGGAGCTGGGAATGATTGTTTTGTTGCAAGAGCGCATACAGGGGAAAAAGGAAAAGTGATTGGAATTGATTTTACACCAGCCATGATTCAGAAAGCAAGGATGAATGCAGATGCATTAGGATTTAATAATGTAGAATTTCGCGAAGGTGATATTGAGCATATGCCATTGGGGGGGAATACAGCTGATGTAGTAGTAAGCAACTGTGTTTTAAATTTAGTGCCGAATAAAGATGGAGTGATTAAAGAAATATATAGAGTACTTAAACCAGGTGGTCACTTTAGTATTTCTGATGTAGTGCTAGTAGGTCAACTACCAGATGCATTAAGAAAGGACGCTGAAATGTATGCAGGATGCGTATCAGGTGCAATACAAAAAGAAGTGTATTTAGAATTAATTCGCTTGAATCAATTTGAAAATATCATCGTACAAAAAGAAAAGCCCATTATTATTCCCAATGATATTTTGAAAAACTATTTAAGTGAAACTGAAATTGATGCCTTTAATAATGGGGGCGCAGGTATATTTAGTGTAACTGTTTATGCAGAAAAACCAAAGGGAATTACTATAACAGAAAATCCTGAAATAAAAAATAATGCTTCATCAACCGTTTGTACTCCAGGTGGGGGCTGCTGTTAAATTTTTCAAATATGGAACATTGTGCTCCTGCTGCTAATCGGAAGAAACTTTCTTTTTTAGACCAGTATTTAACGCTGTGGATATTTTTAGCCATGTTATTGGGCGTTGGCATTGGTTATTTTGTTCCTAAGTTTTCTGTAGCAATAGAATCACTTTCCAATGGAACAACCAATATTCCGCTTGCCATTGGATTGATACTGATGATGTATCCACCTCTAGCAAAAGTGAATTACAATAAGATTGGGGAAGTGTTTAGCAATATTAAAGTATTAAGCCTTTCCTTATTATTGAATTGGGTGATTGGTCCTATTTTGATGTTTATTTTGTCTATCATCTTTTTGAAAGATTATCCTGAATACATGATTGGATTAATCTTAATTGGTTTAGCAAGATGTATTGCAATGGTGGTAGTGTGGAATGATTTAGCTGAAGGTAATAGGGAATATGCAGCTGGGCTGGTGGCATTGAATAGTATTTTCCAGGTTTTCTTTTACAGCTTTTATGCTTATTTATTCATTACTTTTTTGCCCCCTTATTTTGGGGTTAAGGGTTTGAACGTGAATATCACCATTGCAGAAATTGCTCAATCAGTGGGTATTTATTTGGGTATCCCTTTTGCTGCTGGTGTAATCAGTAGGTATTTATTAATTAAATGGAAGGGGTTGGATTGGTTTAATAAAACCTATATCCCATTTATATCTCCCATCACTTTAATTGCTTTATTGTTTACCATCATTATTATGTTCAGTTTAAAAGGACAATTAATAGTGGAGATTCCAATGGATGTTTTACGAATTGCCATCCCTTTAGTAGTCTATTTTATATTAATGTTCATCATTAGTTTTTTAATAGGGAAAAAACTGGGAGCAGATTATTCAAGAAATACGTCCATTGCATTTACTGCAACTGGCAATAATTTTGAATTAGCTATTGCTGTAGCAATTGGTGTATTTGGTATTAATAGTGGGCAGGCGTTTGCTGGTGTGATAGGCCCACTGGTTGAAGTGCCTGCATTAATTGCTTTAGTTAATTTAGCATTTTGGTTTAGAAAAAAATTATACAAGTGAAATACCTAATTAATTTTTTAATAGTTAATTGTTTAGTTATGTCGTCAAAAGCACAACAGCCTGTTTTATTTCCAAGCTTGCAATCATTTTTTGATGAAGCCAAGAATAATTTTAATCAAATTCCTACGGACCGTAAAGCAGCATTAACCGAAATAAGTGCATATATATCACAAAAGAAAAAATTAGCCAAAGACATTGAACTCACTTTTATATGTACGCATAATTCTAGAAGAAGCCATATTTCTCAAATAATGGCTCAAGCAGCTGCTACTTATTATAAGGTAGGCAATATGTATTGTTATTCTGGTGGTACAGAAGTCACTGCTTTTAATATTAATGCAGTAAATGCATTAAGAAATATTGGTTTTGAAATAGCTGCAACCAATACTTCAACTAACCCTGTTTATGAAGTTAAATACGGCTCATCAACCCCAAAGCTGATTGCTTTTTCAAAAGTATATACCAGTTTGCCTAATCCTCAAAAAGAATATGGGGCTGTTTTAACTTGTTCTCAAGCAGATGCTTCTTGCCCCATTGTTCAAGGTGCCGATGGAAGATTCAAGTTGCCTTATGAGGATCCAAAATTAGCAGATGGTACTCCACAACAAAACAACGTGTACGATGAGAGGTGTAAGCAAATTGGTCTTGAAATGTTATATCTATTTAGTCAAGTAATATAGAGGTCGTTTTTCTTGCTCAATTAATTATTAAATCACCGTGAGCTCATAAAACTCTTCCGGGTTTAAATATTTTTTGGCAAGCACATTCAATTCTTCTGCCCCGGTATTTTTGATTAGTTGAACACTATTGTAAAAGTATTGTTCGTCTAAATTATTGAGCACATAGTTTTTCCATCGGGCAATTAATTGGAATGGGCCATCTAGATCTCCTAAAACGGTTCCTAGCATATAGTTTTTAACCAAGCTCAATTCATCTTCGTCTACAACTTCATTTCTAAGTATTTCCATTTCTTTATACACTTCACTAATAGTTGCTTCACAAACATCTCTACCAGCTTCTGTACTAATCATCCAAGCAGTTTCTCCCATATGATTTTGAATATAACTATGGATGCCATAGGTATATCCTTTGTCTTCTCTTATATTGCTCATTAGCCTAGATCCAAAAAATCCACCGAAAATATTATTCAATATTTGTGTTTTTTGATAATCTGGATGATGCTTATTGGGGAATGGGCGTGCAATTCTGATAGCACCTTGAACGCCATTTTCATCATTGATGATTTGGTGTTTCTTTTCTACTGCCGATTGTAAATTATATTGAATATGAGGAATGGCCCTTTGTTGTAAAGGCAAAGCACCAAAATATTTATTTAATTGACTTTGAAGATTCGAGGGGATTTTACCAGCAGTAAAAATAGTGCAATGGCCTTCTGTATAAAAGCGTTTAAAAAATTCTATTAATTCAGCTCTGTTTAATTGATCATAGTCTAACGTAGAAGTATACTTGCCATAAGGATGATGGAATCCATACACATATTCATCAATTAGTCGATTGGCTATAAAGTCGCATTTTTTAAGATTGACAGAAAGTTTCTGTTTCTGATTTTGTTGATAGGTGATCAACTCTTCTTCAGGAAAAATAGAATCGGTAATTATTTCTGCAACTACTGGCAACAATTCATTGAAATGTTTAGACAAGCAATGCAATGTAATCGATGCTGTTTCATTGTAACAGGTTCTATTTAAATAGGCGCCATAAAATTCAAAGTGGTCATTAATTTGATAGGCGGTTTTGGTGCTGGTACCATTTTTTAATAAAAAGTTTGTGGTACCAGCAACAATATTCTTTTGCTCAAACCAGTTACCTGCTTTAAATACCCATTCTATCATGAGTACATCTTGGGTGCCTGCATTCATGCTATAAACAGGAACTTTATTATCCAATTGATATTGTTCACATGTTCTAAGTTTTAAATCAAAACTTACCGCATCGGTTATAGTAGGTTGTATTTTTCTGTTCAACATTTTGGTTTTGCTTTATTTAGCCAGGTAGTGTAATGTGTTGCTATTGCTTTCTCTAAAAATTTGCTTGCTGTAATCAACAATATCTTGCGGATTAATTTCCTGGTATTTTTCTAATTCAGTATTCATTAAAGAAGCATCACCCATTAATTCGTACATGGCCAAACTGCTGGCCCTACTCATAATGCTCATATCTTCAAATGCTATTACGCTTTCTGTTTTATTTTTGACTTTAGTTAATTCAGCAATGGAGACTGGTTGTTCTTGTATTTGAGCAATCTGTTCTGCAATAGCTTGTTCTGCTTTATTAATGTCTACTCCTTTAACTAATTTTCCTTCAATAGTTAAAAGTCCAGCATCTAGGCTTCCAAAATGATAGCAATCTAAATTCGAAAACAATTTCTGTTCTTTAACCAATGATTGATATAAACGAGAAGAAGCCCCACCTCCCAAAATTTCTGTAATTAAATCTGCTGTATAATAACCTTTGTTTAAACGTGCATCCATATGCCAGGTTTTCACAAATGCGTCTAATGGTACTGCTGCTTCAATCGTTAATCTTCTTGCAAGGTCTTGAACGGGCTCCTGTGGTAAACAACGAATATATTTATCTCCCATTGGGATGGGCCCAAACCATTTTTCAGCAAGCTGTTTAATATCTTCTGTTCTTACATTTCCTGCTACCACTAAAATGGCATTCACTGGACGATAATGTTTGAAGAAAAAATGTTTAACATCGTCTATATGTGCATTCTCAACATGACTTAATTCTTTTCCTATGGTCATCCATTGATATGGATGTACCGTATAAGCCAATTGGCGCATTTGTTTCCAAACATCACCATATGGCTTATTAATATAATGCTCTCGAAATTCTTCGCAAACCACTTTTCGTTGAACAGACAAACTTTTTTCGCTGAATGCCAAGCTCAACATTCGATCACTTTCTAGCCAAAATGCTGTTTCAATATTTTGAGCGGGAAGCTGGCAATAGTAATTGGTTAAATCGTTGGTGGTATATGCGTTGTTATCTCCACCGGCCCTTTGAAGGGGTTCGTCGTAATCTGCAATATTGATGCTGCCTCCAAACATTAAGTGCTCAAATAAATGAGCAAATCCTGTTTTATTTGGATGCTCATCTCTTGCACCAACATCGTATAAAACATTTACCACTGCCATCGGGGTTGCAGTGTCTTCATGTACCAAAACGGTTAAGCCATTGTCTAGGGTAAATCGGTTGTATTCAATCATATTAATGCGTATCGGAGCGCAAAATAGTTCATCTTTACTTACCTACGAATGTCTTTAACATTCATGTTCAACATTAATGGAACATTGTTTCTAAGAACTACCACTTTAATTTTTCCTAAAGAGTTCTGAAAGAGGTTTTTATAAGCCTGAATATTATTAGAAGCATTGTTTTCTATTGAAAAAATAATATCCTCTGTTTTAAATCCAGCTTTGTCACCCGGAGAGCCTTCAATTATATCAATTACTTTTATTTGACCATCCACTAAATAAATGCCAAGTCCTGTATAGCTGTAGTCGAAAGCATCAGTAAAATGATTATTCGGTTTTATATGAATAGTTTGTTCAGGATAGTTTAAAGTAATATTAAACCTTCTCAACAAATCGTTTCCCATTAGTCCACCTAAAATGGGATAATTGGTTACATTAAAATCGTCTTCGAATATATGTACGGGCACTTTTTTAAACTTATAGTTGCCGATTTTTACCGATTTCATTACTGCAATTTCCATTTTCTTTTTACCCCCTAACCCTTCTGCCTGCGTTGGATAAAATTTTCTTTTGCTTTTAAAAACGGCACTATCGTCTACATAATCTCTAGATAATAAAAAGCAAAGACCTGCCCCGGTATCAAAAATAAATCGATTCAAAAATGACTTGCTGTCTTCTACATGAGCTTGTAGCAAAGGAAGCGTGCTAAAATTGGGTTTTAGTAATTGACCACCTTTAGGATATTTAAATCTTCCAGGGGTATGAACTTCCATTATTCTTTTATCGAAATCTAAATGAACAATATACCTTCTTAAAAAACTATACCCTATAATCCCATCAATTCTAACTCCATAAACACTGGTAAGTAGTTCATAGTTGTTTATGTGAAAATCTAAATTCTTTACTTCTATGCCAGGCATTTGAAGTGTATGGTTATAAGCAAAAGAAACTTTTTTTACCCCAGCAATACCTCGAATGGTTTTATCACTTAATGCAATGGGGATCTTTAGCTTTTCAACAGTTGTAGAGTCTAGTGAGATTCCTCCACTACCAGTGTCAAGAACAAAGTTGAGTGAATCTGTAAATCCATCTAACTGCGCTTTTAAAATGATGATACCACCACTCAACTGAAAAAAAGGAATTTTTGTAATGAGTTTGGAGTCTGGAGGAACAAATTCTTCCTGTGCACTAAGCTGTAGAAAGCATAATAGCGAAAATACCCATATGGCCAATCCCCGTTTCATACTATGTTAAGTTAATCGCTTTTTGTGCAAAATGATGAATAATTACATAAGCGCGCTCTTTTGTTGATATCCCTTTGGGTGAACCTTATCTATACTAACTTTGTTACTTATACAATTATGATGGAATTAGCCAATTTATACCAAAGAGCCCTCGATTTTGACTTTTTAAGTGTAGAAGAGGGAATGTACTTATTTGAGCAAGCACCTTTAGCCGATTTAATGCAAATAGCAGACGAGTTGCGTAAAAAGCAAGTCCCGCACGGTAAAGTGACTTGGCAGATCGACCGCAACGTAAATACCACCAATGTATGTATTGCCAATTGTAAGTTTTGTAATTTCTATCGGATACCCGGCCATGCAGAAGCTTATATTACCGAAATGCCTGTGTACAGAAAGAAAATTGAAGAGACGTTGAAATACGGTGGAGACCAGCTTTTGTTACAAGGAGGTCACCATCCCAACTTGGGCCTCGATTTTTATACGACTACCTTCCGCCAGCTAAAACAAGAATATCCAACCATTAAGCTACACGCACTTGGACCGCCAGAAGTGGCACATATTGCCAAATTGGAAAAAATGAGCCATCATGATGTGCTAAAAGCTTTAAAAGAATCAGGCTTAGATTCTTTGCCAGGGGCTGGAGCAGAAATATTGGTTGATCGGGTACGCCGCTTAATTTCGAAAGGTAAGTGTGGGGCAGACGAATGGCTGGCCATTATGCACGAAGCCCATAAACTAGGGATTACTACCAGTGCAACCATGATGTTTGGACATGTTGAAACCTTGGAAGAGCGCTTTATACATTTAGTAAGAATAAGAGAAGTACAAGCGATGAAACCCGCTGAGGCCAATGGTTTCCTAGCTTTTATTCCTTGGACATTTCAGGATGTAGATACCTTATTAACTAAAATTAGAGGGGTTCATAATTTAACCACCCCTGATGAATATTTGAGAATGATTGCCATAAGCAGAATCATGCTTCCGAATGTGAAGAATATTCAAGCAAGTTGGTTAACGGTTGGTAAAGAAACTGCCCAGCTTTGTTTACATGGAGGAGCCAACGACTTTGGTTCAATTATGATAGAAGAAAATGTGGTGAGTGCGGCTGGAGCTCCGCATCGATTTACCTATAAAACCATACAGGAAGCAATTAAAGAGGCAGGCTTTGAACCTCAATTGCGTAATCAGCAATACGGATGGAGGGAAATACCCGAGACCATTGTAGAGCAAACCATTGATTATTAAAATGTAAGGATTATCTTTTTGATTTTATGAAACTGATTCTTACTAATTTAAAGTAACTTTAGTAACGTAAACACCCCAATTGTTTCGAATCAGAAAAAGATGAACATATTCGAATCTGTAATTTGTCATGACTATACTGTAGTTAGAACTCATCGGGAGATTCTTGCAGTCAAGACCAATGGTGTACATATGGTTGGCCTTGCTTGGGTATGTAACGTACTTACTTTAATAGGAATAGGAATTGTTTATTTACTCCTGACCAATCAAAGCAGCGAAGTATATGATGTGCTCGCATTTATTCGGTATTGGGAACTAGCAGGACGGCTGGGAATTTTGATATTTCTTGCGTTGGTTTATTTTATGAGTTTTGGTGCATATGGTGGCAAAGCCATTTTCCTAGATATTATACGTCGTTTTAGCAAGCTAGAAGAAGAAGAAAAGCATGCTGTTGCAAAAAGAGGTGGCCGATATTTCTATCTTTCATTATTAAGTTTCTTAATTGTTTCTGGGGTAGTGGTTTACTTAATAAAATATGTTTATTAATTAGCTATGACGGTATTTGGAGCAATCATTTCGCATAATTATTTATGGTGTCAATACCGTCAAAGGGTAGGATTGGCTAAAACACAAGGCCCCTTAATGGTAGGCATAGTTTGGGTAGCCAATGTACTCACATTTTATGGGTACTATATTTATACCAACCTTGTTGCATTTAAAGAAAAAGATCCAGCATATTTAAATAGAATCATGTGGGAATGGCTAAATGCATTTAAGTTGTCTTTTGTAATTGGTGCATTATTGGTTTTTTTGCTGAGTTATTTTTTATACAGAATCAAAGGAGTGTATAATAATATTATTACCGAATTACTCAGTAAAGAATCTGTAAAGCAAAAGAAAGTTGCCAAATTAGGTAAAACTTATTTTTATGGGTCATTGATTGTTTTACTAATTGCATACAGTGTGCTGGCTTGGCTTTTTGTAAAATGGGGTTTTTGGGCAGCTTTTAATTTAGACACCAATTAAGGATAATTTGCCCCTTTCATACCAATTTATAGGTATCTCAAAGCATCTTCGGCTTAATTTTAAATAATTCTTATAGATGCTGTAACATAATATACAGCCATACGTATCATATATACAAACCAACTAACTGTTTCTATTTGTATGACCGAGTTTGAGTACAATGAATGTGTAAATAACCATGCCGATGGCCTTTTCAGGTTTATCGTGAAAAATCTTCGGCATGAAGAAGACGCAAGAGATATTGTGCAAACCAGTTTTGAAAAACTTTGGAGAAATAGGGACCAAGTAGAAACAGCTAAGTCAAAAGCTTATTTATTTACCGTTGGATACAATCAAATGATTGATCATATCCGAAAAAATAAACGGGTACAGTTAAAAGAGGAATTTGAAGAGCAAACAGGCATTCAGTACCAACAGCACTCGGGTTTAAAGAAAACATTAATGGAAGCATTAAATCGTTTAAATGAAACTCAGAAAAGTTTGGTGATGCTGAAAGACTACGAAGGATATAGTTATGAAGAGATTGGACAAATTATGAATTTGAATGAGAGTCAGGTAAAAGTGTATTTGCATAGAGCTCGATTAACATTAAAAAACTATCTGGTTAGCGCCGAAAACGTATTATAATGATTACTATAAACCGAAATAATTACGAAACCTATTTTCTACTTTGGGTAGATGGAGAGCTCTCCCCCGAAGAGATGGTTGCTGTAGAGCGGTTTATAGACAACAATCCAGATTTAGCCGAAGAATTAGCTCTATTACAAGATACCAAGTTGATACCCGAAGAGCAAATCATATTTACAGGTAAGAGTCAATTGTTAAAACAATCAACCAATGATATTACGTTAGATAATTACGAATCTTGGTTTTTATTATTTGTTGATAATGAACTGTCTTTGGCCGATCGCCAAAAAGTAGAATTATTTGTATTGCAACACCCCGATTTGCAAGCATCTTTTGAACTATTCATGCAAACCAAATTGGCTCCAGAAGAGTGGGTGTTCAATAATAAAGAAGTATTATATAAAAAAGAAGAGCAGAAACGTCCTGTGGTATATATGCGATGGCTGCGATATGCTGCTGCCGCTGCAGTGATTGGATTAGTTGCAACAGTTTGGATGATTGCCCCAACAAATCAATTAAAAACCCCAATTGAAATAAATGGGGCGCAACCTGAAGTAGTGGGCACACAACCAGCAATAAATAGAAGCAATAGTATTGAACAAACAGAGGAAGAACCTAAGAGTAATTTGGTTCAACTAGACCCTCAGGCTTCCATTCAAATCACCAACTCGCCTAATAAAACCAATGTTGAACAACCAAGCACTAGTAGTAATTCATCGGCTACAGTTAGTAATAGTGAGCCACCAAAAAAGGAAGAACAAGCAATTGCATATATTGAGAGCAACCCAATTTCAACTATAAAAACGGCCCCTACGACCAATTTAATTGCTGGTATAAATGATGTGGAAAATAATCAAGGTGCCAATATTGAACCGGCTGAAACAACAACTGATGGTTCTATGGATGATGCTAAACCAGTCTATACGGCTTTAGAAGATATGGATGAAGATAAAAGCCTTTTTATAGGGGCATTAGAAATAAACAAAGACAAATTGCGCGGATTATTCCGTAAAGCAGGAACGATTTTCCGTTCAAAAGCTAAACAAGAGGAAGACACTCGTCAAAGAAAATAAAAGTAAAAAACATGAAAAGAATTGTAAGCATGGTGGCAATGGTATGCATTGCCTTGGGTTCAAACGCTCAATCCACACAAGAAACAGATACCATTAAAGTGGGTAATTTTGTTATCATTAAAAAGAAGGGATCCGAAGAAAATACAACGGGTACTTCAAAAAGCAGTCGTGACAATTACAATTTGTTGCGTGTTGAACGCCGACCAGCAAAACGTAAAAACTTAAGCACCAACTGGTGGATTCTAGATTTAGGATTTGCTAATATGCGAGACAATACCAATTATGGATTTGCACAAGCGGGTTCTTATTTTAAAACCCTACGACCACAAGATGGTCCTGTAAATGAAAATAGTTATCGTTTAAACAGGGGTAAGTCTTCTAACGTGAATCTTTGGTTCTTCATGCAAAAATTAAATATCAGCAAGAACGTATTGAACCTTAAATATGGTTTAGGATTGGAAATGTATAATTTCCGTTATGATTCTAAAATCAGTTATAACAATGATCCAGCTCCTTATGTTTTTAATGATTCCATTTCTTTCTCTAAGAATAAATTATATGCTGGATACCTTACTGTACCATTTATGATTAATATTAATACAACCCCTGATAAGCGCAAGGGCTTTAGTTTCAGTGCTGGTGTAAGTGCGGGTTATTTAATATCTAGTAGCAATAAGCAAATAAGTGCAGAAAGAGGAAAGCAAAAAGAGAAGGCAGACTTCTATATGGAACCATTCCGTTTAGCGGCAATTGGAGAAGTAGGATTGGGGCCAATACGATTATATGGTTCTTATAGCTTAAACAAAATGCAGAAAGATATTACCAGGGTAGAACAATTTCCTTATGCAATTGGGGTTCGTTTAAGCACTTGGTAATCAATCCTTCAATCATTTATCTTTGTTAAGTGAATTTGAATTAACATTTGCTCCACAATTGGAATGGTTAATTTTCGTTTCTTAATCAGAGACTATGAAAAGGGCACTATACTGGATATTATTTTTAGCTGGAATTACCCTTACTACTTCATTTAGAAAGCACCGGGTAATTGATCCTGCAAATGCAGATAAGGATACCTATTCGGTATACATTATTAAAAGTGAATACGAATTAAAAATCTACGATCAAGCTGGTGAGTGGTTGGCTTCTTATCCTGTAGTATTTGGAAGTAAAGATTTGGGAGATAAATTATACCAGGGAGATAGAAGAACTCCAGAAGGGGTATTTCATATTACCGGAAAAAGAAAGCATGCCAAGTGGGAACGTTTTATGCTTATTGATTACCCAACGGCAGAAAGCTATGCGAAATTCAATCAACGCAAAGCATTGGGTCTTATACCGGCCAATGCAAAAATTGGGGGAGAAATAGGAATTCATGGTACTGTTCCTTATGATGATTACGCGATAGATCAATATAGAAATTGGACTGAAGGTTGCATCAGCACTAAAAATAAATACGTGCAGGAATTGTTCGACTTGTTGCCAGTAGGCACTAGGGTAGAGATTCGCAGGTAGGTCCTCTTTTATTCATTTAATATTATTATACACGAATAAAAAACCCCGTCTTGACTAATCAGGACGGGGTTTTGCTATTTGAAAATCAATTAGATTTTATATCCGTTATCGGCAACTAATCGATCAGAAATTCTTCTGCGCGCTTCTTTGCTATTGAAAGGTTCTACTTTAGTAAAACGCTTTAATCCAATATGCATCATACGCAATTCATCACCGTCTGCAAAGCTGTTCAATGCATCTTTACCAGCTTTGTTAATGCGATCTGCTGCATCGTACAAGTAAGTACGCATGATATCATTTTGTGTAGCTACTGCAGCGTCACCTCTTAAGGAAGCCAATTTCATCACACGCAATAATGCACTTTCTGCATGGAATACTTCAATAGCCATATCAGCAATATTCATCAAGATTTCTTGCTCTTTGTCTAATTGCATCATCAGTTTTTGAACTGCAGCACCAGCTACCATTAAAATGGCTTTTTTGAAATTAGCAATGGCTTTTAATTCCTTCGCATAAGTACCTTCCTCTTCAGAACCAAAATCAGGAATACTCATCAATTCTTTTTGAACAGACATTGCAGGTCCCATTAGGTCTAGCTTGCCTTTCATGGCACGCTTCAATACCATGTCTACCGTAAGCAAACGATTGATTTCATTGGTACCCTCATAAATTCTATTGATACGGCTATCACGGTAGGCTTTAGAAATTACATATTCATCGGAGAATCCGTTTCCACCATGTATTTGAACGCCTTCATCTACTACAAAATCTAATACTTCGCTGCCATATACTTTTAACATGGCACACTCAATAGCATATTCTTCTGCAGCACCTAATAGCGCTTCTGCAAAAGATTTTCCGCTTGCTGCTAATTCATGTTCTTTGTCGTCTATCCATTTAGCAGAACGATACAAAGCAGATTCGCAAACCCATAAGCGAATAGCCATTTCGGCCATTTTATGGCGGATAGCACCAAACTTAGCAATGGGTAATTTAAACTGCTCTCTCGTTTTAGCATATTGAACAGAAGTATCAGTTGCTTTTTTAGCACCACCCAATGTTGCTGCACATAATTTTAAACGACCAATATTTAAAATATTGAAAGCGATGATATGTCCTTTTCCAATTTCACCCAATACATTTTCTACTGGCACTTTACAATCTTGGAAATACAATTGAACGGTAGAAGAACCTTTGATTCCCATTTTGTGTTCTTCAGGTCCTTGGGTAAATCCTTCTGTACCACGTTCAATAATGAATCCTGTGAATTTGTCTCCATCAATTTTGGCAAACACGGTGAATACATCAGCAAAACCACCATTGGTGATCCAACATTTTTGACCATTTAATAAATAGTGCTTTCCATCATCGCTTAGTTTAGCAGTGGTCTTTGCACCCAATGCGTCACTGCCACTATTCGGCTCTGTTAATCCATAAGCACCCTTCCATTCCCCACTGGCTAACTTGGGAATATATTTTTGTTTTTGTTCTTCGGTACCAAAGTATAAAATGGGCAAAGAACCAATTCCAGTATGTGCTGCAACGGCAACAGAGAAAGAGTAACCACCTCCCATGCCTTCATTAACAATGGTAGATGTGATGAAATCTTTTCCTAATCCTCCATATTCTTCAGGGAAGGAAGTAGAGAGCAATCCTTGCTCACCTGCTTTTTGCATTAATGATGCTACCAGTCCTGGCTCCATCTTATCAATACGATCTACAATGGGCAAAATTTCTGCTTCTAAAAACTGATGGCACATGTCCATGACCATGGTCTGCTCTTCATTAAATTCTTCCGGAATGAAAGTTTCATGAGGATTGCTTTCCTTGATGATCCATTCTCCGCCCAAGAGGGCTTTTGTTTTGTTTGTGGCTTCCATCGTTAATTGTTTTGTATGTTAAAGTTCTTAATTCAATTGTTCTATGGGTGTTAAGGTAAGGTTATCATATACCTTTTGAAATACCGACTTTACTGTTTCAATGTCTTTCTTATCTACTCCTACCAATGCCTCAGCCATGGTTTGATTGGCTAGGTCAATCGTAATTTGTTGTAAGTCTTTTGCAGCATCTGTTAATTGTACCAGATTAATTCTTCTATCAGTTGGCGATGCAACTCGTTTTACTAAGTGTTGCTTTTCTAAATTATCAATAAGCCTGGTAATACTGGGTTTGTCGCGAAAAGTGCGATTACAAAGTTCTTGCTGGCTTAGTCCATCTTCTTTCCATAAGTGATACAATACACTCCATTGCTCAATAGTAATTTCTAATCCTGCATTGCGGAAATTCTTTTGTAGCCTTCTCGCCACAGCAGTAGAAGCCATCCCATTGATGACGCTGTACAATTCTCCTCTTTTAAAATGGTTGTTTGGCATATAGTTAGTTATGCAACTAATTCAAAATTGGTTTCTTTTGTTCATACTACCAAGAATAATTTGATGAATTTTGGGCCGTTTTACAGCCCCATCGCATATTTAACTAAGTCTTGATTCAATAAGAATGGTTTTCTTTGCTTTAATGGAGTTCTGGTTCATGCTAATTTGTGGGGTGTTGGCTGCTTTATATGGCGGCCTTATATTGGTTTACCGAAATTGGTTTAAAAGATTAAAGCCATTTGAATTATCAAAAGCCCTAGAACCGACTGTTTTTTTCTCTATCATCATACCTGCTAGAAACGAATCAGCCAATATTGAAAAATGCATTCAAAGCATTTTAGCGCAGCCTTATCCTTTGTATGAAATTTTAGTGGTAGACGATCATTCAACGGATGATACCCCCTTATTGGTCACGAAGCTTTCCGAGCAATATCCTCAAATTCAATTGATTCATTTGAAAGATCATTTAGATGGTCAATCAACTAACTCATACAAGAAAAAAGCCATTGAAATTGCAGTAGAAAAATCGATGGGTTCATGGATAGTAACTACAGATGCAGATTGCTTGGTTCCTCCTAATTGGTTGCAATATTTTAATGCAATGATTTTGACCAAGGATCCTGTATTTATAGCAGCTCCGGTCATGTTTACATTAAATGGAACATTTGTTGGCCAGTTTCAGGTATTAGATTTTTTGAGTTTACAGGGGATTACAGCCGCCGCTGTATCAGCTGGTTCTCTCAGTATGTGTAATGGAGCTAATTTGGCATACAGTAAAAATGCTTTTGAGGATGTTGGTAAGTTTAACGGAATTGATCGTTTAGCCAGTGGAGACGATATGTTCTTGATGCATAAAATGAAAAAACAGTTTCCGAATCGGTTGGCTTATTTGTTTAACATTGAAATGATAGTTACTACCGCACCAATGCCCAATTGGTATTCATTTATTCAACAGCGTATTCGCTGGGCAAGTAAGGCAGATAGTTATAAGGATAAAAAAATATTCGGCGTTTTATTACTCGTTTATTTATTCAATTTGGTCTTATTACTTGGATTATTGGGGGGTATTTTCTCACTTGAATTACTGCTCTTTACCAGCTGGGTCATTGCCATCAAAACTTTAATAGAGCTGTATTTTTTAGTACCAGTTGCACAATTTTTTAAATTGGAAAAGTCATTACTGCTTTTCCCAGTGATGCAGCCATTTCATATGGTTTATACGGTAATAGCAGGATGGCTGGGTAAGTTTGGTAAATACCAATGGAAAAATAGAACGGTGCATTAATCGTTTTCTTTTGAAGATTTATCTGGGAACCAGGCGTATAAAAACATTGCAGCTAAAATAAAGGGGGTTAGTAGCAGACGGAGCATAGTGTGTTGGTCTATTTCTATATTAGACACCAAAACTATCCAAGTGTATATGGCTGGCTCATTAATTAATGATTAAAACGGGGTTTAATCGGTCAATACCTATTTTGAACCGCTTAACCTGCTAATGCTTCTTTTTCAATTTGTTGATGGTGTTTCAAACTAATCAAAATACCTGCTGCTAACCAGAACAATCCGCCAATTTTATCGGTCTCAATTAAATCGCTTGTGAAATTGAGTGAAGCAATCATGAGTAACATGATTCCCAATCCTAGCGAAATGGCGCGGTAATAATTGTTTTGAAATTGATGATAAAGTTGTTGTGATAATAATAACAAGTAAATAAAAAATCCTGTGAAAAGAAGGAGAGCAGGTATACCTTGTTCAATCGCTATTAAAAGAAAATAATTATGAACAGTGGAATTTTCTGGATTATTGCTTACCCATGTTTTAAAAGGTGCAGCAGTATAGGGTTGATAATTGTTGTAAAAACTATTGGCTCCAAATCCGGTCCAAGGTTTTTCAGCCACCATTCTTACACCTGCCACCCATCTATGAATTCTTTCTGCATTTGAAATATCTTTTAAACCAATGGTTGCATTTAAATGTTCCGAAAAATTCTCATGGAAAATAGTTTGGTCATGTTCAGGTGCCAAACGCATAAAGCGATTATTGTTTATTAATGCAACAAATGCTATGAAGATTGTTATCATCCCAATTAATATGGTTTTGCCCAGTATATTTTTTTTGATAAACCAGTAAGCCATCATGCCAATTATTAATGCCAACCATGCACCTCTTGAATACGCAAAAAATAAACCAATGAAGGCAATGCCCAATCCTATTTCGATTAATTTTTTGGTGCGAAGCGGATGGGTAAATTGGTGTATTAGTAAACCAATAGGGAGTAGACAAACCAACATGGCCGAATAGTTCACATGATTTCTAAAGAAAGGTCCCATTGTTTTTTTAATGGCTACAAAATCAAATCCATAAAACGCATGTCTAATTAAAGCTTGCACCACCATCAATAACATAGGTATGCATATATAGAGCGAAGTCTTTCTAAAATTACTTGATCGTTGATGTATCAAAGCCGTCAGCAGAACCAATGGTAAAATATACCAGGACTTAGCTAAAATATATTTTAGCGCCAACCATTGATTGGGTGCATAGTATAAACTGATGAACATCCATGTTAATAGGGCAATAATAAACCTGAAAATGGGCGAAGCAAAAATGAATTTGTATTGGGCCGGTTGGTACAATATACTCGCAAATACAGTGATTGATAAAATGATGAGTAAGGGTTCATCGGGGAGATCTAAACCTAATGATGGCGTGAAATTATATTCGGTTGATAAAGGAAGTACAACTAGCAATAGCCAATACAGTTGTTCAGTTTTGGTAACAATGAATTGGAAGAGGGGGAATGCTGTAATTACAATAAAAGGCACCACAAGCAAGTATGGTTCCTGCGTTAGCAGCGACCATAATCCACATAAAAAGAAACTGCCAATGGCAAACCAATTGAACCATTTAGAATATATAATGCTGGGCATTTAAAACCTATTCGGTTTTGCAGTAACTAAAATTAAACCGGTACTAAAAATGAATCCGAGTAATGCGGATAAGGGAAGTACAACTGCTTTATTGGGCCAACTGATTTTTGCAGGTGGTGTTGCTTTTTCTAAAACGATGATTGCTTCTGGTGTAGTTGAAGCAGCCATTTTAGTTTCAATACTCATTTTATTAAATTGGTCTAATTGGCTTAAAACTGCATCCATTTTTATTTTGGTTATCGCATCATTTCCTTCAGCGGCTAAGACTAATTGATTGTATTGATTCGTTAAGTCTGCAATACTACTATCTAGTTGTATGCCAATTTTTATATACTGTTCTTTCCAAATACCTTGCATTTTGGCCGCTGTTTGTTCGGTCATGAAATTAACAAGGGCAGCAGCAGTGTCTTTGCTTTGATGTGTGTAGGAGATTTCCAATTCATTGTTCACCGTTTTTACCAGACTCAGGTCTTTTTTAAATTTTCGAATGGTATTATACATCTCCATTCCAGCATCTTTCTCTTTTATTTGATAGTAATTAATAAGGTTAAACGCATTGATTACTTGTTTAAGACTGGTATCCATACTGGCCATGCTCATCAATCTGTCTAAGTCGTCCCCGGAACCAAAAAATGAATAGAGGTGTTGTATTTCATCATTAAATAAACGCGCTTTATCGGCCAATACTGCATTGCCTGGCAAAAGCTTGGTGATAGCGGTATATTTTGGGGTAATCAGGAAAATTATTCCAGCAGCTATGGCTACAGATGAAATGGTGAAAACCAAGATGAATTTCCAACGATTCAAAACGGCAGTGGTTAATTCGGCTATATTAAAGTTATTCATTCCAATTATTTTAGAGTGGGCTTACCACTACATTTCTATCTAAACTTTCTTCTAAAGAAATAAAGGTTTCCGTTCTTTCTATTCCCTTTATCTTTTGTAATTCGTCGTGTAATACAAATCGTAATTCTTGAATGTCTTTGCAAACGATTTCAGCAAACATGCTGTAATTGCCTGTAGTATAATTTAACCGCACAATTTGTTTGATTTTTTTCAACTCCTTTGCAACAGAATCGTACAAAGAACTTTTTTCCAAGTAAATTCCTATAAAAGCAATAACATCGTAGCCCAATGATTTGAGGTCAACCGATAATCTTTTACCTTTCACTACTTTTAATTCTTCTAACTTTTTGATCCGTACATGGATGGTGCCTCCAGAAACGAATAATTTCTTACCCAAATCGGCATAAGAAATCTCTGCATCTTCCATCATTTCTTGAATAATCTGAAAATCTAGTTTGTCAAGATTTAATTTATTAGGCATTTTTGGTCATTTATTTTAATATTATTCAAATATATGTAGTTATTATTGAATAATATCTATAATTTTATAAAAATGTTTGAAAAATAACTAATTAAACAAAGTTTATCTTAATTTTGATTTATCAAAGTAACAAATTAGTTCTTTTTTACTGTGGGGTGATGAAACTTTTGGCAGACATGCCCTCTTGTCTCGGGGGTGAGGATAACAGAATAAACGTAGTGTAGAGCCGCAAGGATAGCAATATCTGAGCGACCGGGGTCGACCACCGAACTTTGTACTACAGCTAACTGCCTCGTGGAGGTTCGATCCCTCCCCCTACAGCATTAAAAAAGCTCCGAATTATTCGGGGCTTTTTTTGTTTAGGAGATGCAATGATTTGATATATCTTTCATCGTTAATTTGAATCATGGTCAAGAAAGTCTTTTCCAATCTTACGTTTTGGGTGTTGTTTGCCATTACTGCGGGTATTTTATTAGGTCATTTTTTTCCTGAGAAAGGAGTTGCTATGCAGCCTTTGGGAAAATACTTTATAGATATCATTAAGCTTTTTATTAACCCCATTATTTTGTTGACCATTGTAACGGGAATCTGTGGTATGGGAGATTTAAAGAAAGTGGGAAAAGTGGGAGGTAAGGCCATTCTGTATTTTGAGATTGTTACCACCATTGCATTATTAATTGGGTTGGGGGTTGGTTTTTTGTTTGAACCTGGAGCTGGAGTTAATACGGCGGCAGTGAATAAAGGTGATATTTCTAAATATAGCGGTGCACCTATTTCTATTTCATGGATACAATTCTTCAAGGACAATATAACCATCCAAGTATTGCTTTTGGCAATTATTTCTGGAATTATAATTAGCAAATCTGCATATAAAGACAAGATTTTGCGTGGCTTTTATTTTAGTTCGAAATATGTTTTTAAGGGGTTGCACTGGGTGATGAAGTTGGCTCCTATTGGCGCTTTCGGTGGAATGGCATTTACTATTGGTAAATATGGATTGGCCACTTTGATTCCATTAGGTAAATTGATGCTTTGTGTTTACGTAACGATGGCATTGTTTATTTTTTTGATACTAGGTTCTGTAATGCGATATTATAAAATTAGCATTTGGAAATTTTTGGGATATATCAAAAATGAATTATTGATTGTATTGGGCACTTCCTCTTCTGAAGCTGCATTGCCTTCTTTAATGGAAAAGTTGGAACATATGGGTTGCCACAAATCGGTTGTTGGATTAGTGGTTCCTGCTGGCTACTCTTTCAATTTAGATGGCACTTCTATTTATTTGTCGATGGCTATTGTTTTTTTAGCACAGGTATTTGACGTTACCTTAAATATGGAACAAATCATCACCATTATAGGTATTCTGATGGTTACTTCTAAAGGAGCTGCTGGGGTTACAGGTAGTGGTTTTATCATTCTGGCTTCTACACTTGCTGCCACCAAAGTGATTCCCATTGAGGGATTGGCACTGTTACTGGGAGTTGATCGTTTTATGTCTGAAGCAAGGGCTATTACCAATTTTATTGGGAATGGAGTTGCTACCATTTTTATTGCCAATAATGAAAAAATGTTCGACAGAAGTAGGATGCATAAAGCTTTTCATAAGCACGATATCAACGATTATTAAGCTAAATTTTATTAAGTTATTTTAGTGAAAATTATTTTTATTATGTTTCAATAAGATTAGTTTTTTTGTTCAATTTGAAATGATTATTAAAAAGTAGTTCTATGAATAATTTTATTAAGTCTTTATAAAATGAAAAACTAATCAATAGATGAATAGGTTGTTTCGCGTACATGACTTTGTACATAATTTTTTCACTACCTTTTTTGCCAAAAAACAAATTTGCAAATCCAAACATCAATTTGTGGTGAAGAAAAAAAGGTTGAGTTAAAAAGCCACTAATCCTAATTTTTGAGAATGCTTTGTAAACATTTTTTTGGAAAGTTTCAAAATTAGTAACTGAATAATTATTTGAATTATATGATTTAACTAATGATTCAGCTGCAAGAGATCCACTAATCATTGCATGTGCAATTCCATTTGCACTTACTGCATCATTGAATCCTCCTGCATCTCCGATTAATATAAATCGCTCTCCTATTATTCTTCTTTTTTTTATGCCGAGATGATACCCATGGCCTATTGGACTTCTAATTTCTATTGCATCCTTAAACCGAGTCTTTAAAACGGGATGATTATGTAAATTTTCTTCTAATACTTTCCTAAGGTTGATTTTATGTTTCTTCCTAACATCATTTCTTATAGCAATGTTTACATTAACTATGCCGTTTTCAACTGGCATTACATACATTCCACCAGATTTTAGGTCTTCTAGCAAATAACATTCTGCTGTACTGCTATTTGATATACCAGTAACATTTTTGTAGTAAGCTGTAATTCCACATGCATCAGTTTCATTTTCCCATTTCCAATCGGAAAGTTGTTTCACTATTTTTGAGTTATATCCATTTGCTATTACAATAATTTTTGCTTCCAAAATCAAATTATTTTTTTTATTTTGGATTGATACCCCATTTTCATGAATTTGTATATTGGTTGCTTCAAACTCTTCTATGACTGTGATTAAAGGATTTGATTTAGCATGATTGATTAATATATTATCTAAGTTCAGTCGTCTTATTCCAATAGATGATTCTAAACCAATTTTGTCGTTAGCATTTGAAATAAACGGAAGATAAACTTCGTTGCAATTTGGCGCAAATAGTCTAACTCCATTTATGGTTTGCTTAGCATTATTAAATTCATCTGAAGCTAAAATTTGAGGATCTAGTTGATGTAAATATCTTATCACAGATGAAGTCAGCGATTCTCCACAAACTTTGTCTCTTGGGAACTTTTCTTTGTCAATTAATGTACATGGAATATTTTTTTTTGCAAGAGACAACGCTGTGTAAACGCCGGCAATTCCAGAACCAATTATACATATATCATTATTCTGTTTCATAAAAGCTTTAACAATAATAGTCTTTAATGGTTTAATTTACTTCAATCTCATTCTCCAACCTGCGTATAACATTCGTCCGTTGATGGGACCCCAAACTAGGGATGCGTCAAAGTAAGGACTGAATGGATTGGCGGCGGATACAATCACCCCTTGCTGAAAAAAGTTCGTTAGGTTTTCTGCTCCCACATAAAAATCAATGGATTTATTTTTGCCCATCGTCTTGCTAATTTGTGCTGCCATTAAATAAAAATCAGGCGACATGGCTTCTCTTTGAAATTGGATTGGATTGCTTAGTGTAGAAGGAATTCGCTTCTGTCCATTGTAGGTAATGGTATAATTGAATTTCCAGTTATTACCAGTTGTATAATCTAAACTTAAGAAAGCCCTATGTTGCGATACAAATGGTTTTTGTAATAACTGATTACTGTATGTGGTCTTCACATCAAAAAAACGATAAGCCAATTTAACTTCCAATTGACTAATGGGTTCCATGCTTAACTCTGTTTGAAAACTATTGGAATAAGATTTTCCTTTGAGATTATAAAAACGAATTTCGTTCGTGGTTTCTAAATCAGTTACTACCTGATTGGTAAAATCGTTTCTAAAATAGTCAATTGCTAAGCTTGCTTTTCTGTTGAATAGTCTAAAGGATTGATCAAAACTGATTCCTCTGTTCCAAGCAATTTCCGGATCGAGACCGTAGGCTTTTCCTGTGCCAGCACCAATGATATTTAATTGTCTTGCGCTAACCAGTATGCCCGTATTTTCTGCAAAAATATTGGCGGTTCTTTGACCTCTTCCTGCACTGATTCTAAAAATACTTCCTTTAAACGGTTCATACCTGATATGCAATCTTGGGGTTAAAAATGAACCAAATAAATTATTATGATCACCTCTAATACCCGCTACCATACTTAGTTTTTCTGATGCAGTATACGTGTATTCAAAAAACGCACCCGCTACTGTTTCTGTTCTTTTGTAATTGGTGGTATTAAATAATTCATTGTAATTATCGTGCTGTAAACTTAATCCTGTTCTAAATTTATGATTGGTATTGCCAATGATGCTTTGGTAAATCAAATTACTGTAGAAGCTTTTTTGATTGGCATTGTAAATGGTTTTACCAAAATAAGAATCTTGCTCATGATTAATAGCTGCAATTTGTAAGCCGATGCTCTTATATACTTTTTGTGGAAAAACATATCCAATTTTTGCAAATCCTTCATAACGATTGGTATTGATGCCCAAGCCATAAATGCTATTAGAATTTTGGTGTTGCTTTGGATCAAAACTAGTTTGTCCTCCTGTTTTGTTGTCCTTCATTACTTTAATTCCCATCTGTGCCATCCAACCTTTTGAGTCGTTGTATTGGTACCTGTTGACCATGCTGAACTGGTTGCCAGTAGGTAAATCTCTGAAACCGTCTTTATTAAAATCAATCTTACTATTGTTTAAAAAATTATCGTGCAATAATAATCCTGCCGACCATTTCTCGCTCAACTTGGTTTGTAAATTTAAGTTTAGATCGGTCTTTCCAAATTCATTAATGTAAATATTTGCTAAGAGTCTTTCACCCACTGCTGGCTTTTTCAATTCAACATTAATTTGTCCTGCAATACTTTCAAACCCATTGGCTACTGATCCTACTCCTTTGGTTAATTGTATCGATTCAATCCATGGGCCTGCTATAGAGTTCAATCCTAGCGGAGTGGCTAATCCCCTTGGTCCAGGTAAATTTTCTACGGTGAGTTGAGTATAGTTGCCGCTTAGGCCCAATAGCTGTATTTGCTTTGATCCGGTTACTGCGTCATTATACGAAACATCTACTGAAGGATTGGTTTCAAAGCTTTCGCTTAAATTACAACAAGCTGCTTTCAACAATTCTTTTGCTGTCATGATCTCAGATCGAATGGGGCTAATGGTACTGATATAGCTAGATCTTCTCGTGTTGGTTACCGTTACATTTTGTAATTGTTGGTCGTCTGCTAAAATTACTTTTAAAGTTGAAGGATTTTCTACAGTAAATGTGTCTGACTTGTAACCAATATAACTTATGATTAATCGGTTTGAACTAGTGGTCATAGGAATACTAAAATATCCTAGGCTATCAGTCAACACGCCTCTTTCTGTATTCAACCATTTGATGGATGCTTGATACAATGGATTGAATTGTCCTTTTTTATCTGCTTCTAATACAATGCCTCTTACTTCATCGGTATTAATATTCTCCGCATCGTGTGCTTTCTTATCTTGTTCACGATAATGACAACATTCTGGTAATTCATTGTACACATTGTCTTTGGCTTTCTTATTTAACAAGTCGTGCCCTGCTTCTACAATTCTATTTTTGATTTTATTGATATTCACCAAGGAAGGAAAATAATGCAAGGTCAACATTTTAGACGCTATATCCCAATCTGCTTTTTGTACTCCTTTTCCTTTAGCTGCTTCTTCTATTCTTTCTTTGCACATTTCACAAGCGCCTTCTACTCTGAATTGAACAGTAGTGACAGTGGTGTCTGCAGTCTGTTTGCTTGGTGTATTTTGAGCGATGATTGCATTGTTCAAAAAAATGAATAATAATGCAATGATCCAGTATATATTTTTTTTCATCTTCTTCTGTTTTAAAAATTTCCTGACACTTTTTAAAGTGCCAGGAAATAATGATTAGTGCTTACTATGCGCTGGCTTTGCTTCTTTTAAGGCCATGCCACATTTACTGCATTTTGCATCTTTTTTAGTGCTGGTAATATCTGCATGCATTGGGCATACATATTGTTTTACCGGTGTTAAAGACATTTTACATTTACTGCATTTGTCCTTTTCTGTTCCAGTAATTTCTGGATGCATTGGGCAAGAATGCGTTGCTTTTGTGCTGTCTTGCTTAGGTGCAGTTTGCTGTGCATAGGTAGCAAGGCTTAAGAAACCTGCTAATACTAGCATGATTGTTTTTTTCATGTTGGTTAAATTTATAATTGATAAAGAAGATGCGGTATATAAACGCCAATAAATACTAGCTCGGAATGAGTAGTATTCAAATAAAGAGAAAGGTATCAGATTCTGTAATTACAATAAAATTGGTAGAGTGGTATAGGCGAATACAATGGTGGCGGATTGCTTTGTGGTACTGCAATAGCCCCTTTGTAATTGACCAATTGAATGGTTGGATAAAAAGTAGTATTATTCGTATGCAATTCAAGTGAAGGCATACTAGTTAACCCTGTTTTCGCAAAATGAGTATCCTGTGATTTTACAAATTTCACTTTGGTTTTGCAGCAGTCTTTCATTTTGTGTTTCATTCCACAACTGGCCTCTTCAACTGCTGCATAACTGATAGAAGTAGACTTTAATTGATTGCAACAATAGAACTGCTTGATACTTACACCAAAACTGGCGGCAGCATATACGCAGAACAATAGTATCAATCCAAGTCTTTTCACTATGCAAAGGTAGGGGGCATTTCTATTTCGGGCTTGTTTTAAATGTTAAAACCAACCTTTATCTTCGCGGTTATGGGCCAAAAAAAACTCATCCGATTTGAAGCAATTAAATCTTTTCCTAATGTGTTGGAGTATCCACAGGATATGAAGGGCAAATGGGTTGATTTTTTCAAAAATGATCATCCAATTACCCTTGAATTAGCTTGCGGAAAAGGCGAGTATGCTGTGGGTTTGGGTCGCATGTTCCCTGATCAAAACTTTATAGGGATTGATATTAAAGGCAATCGAATTTGGCGAGGAGCCAAAACAGCTATTGACGAGGGGCTAAATAATGTTGCTTTTATTCGTTCACATATTGATAAAATCACCGATTATTTTAATCCAGGTGAGGTTTCGGAAATCTGGATCACTTTTCCTGATCCACAGTTAAGGGGTTCCCGTTTCAAGAAAAGGCTTACCCATCCAAGGTTTCTGCGCTTATACCAAACCATCTTGCAAAGCGGCGGCTTAGTTCATCTTAAAACAGATAGTCCTGACCTTTACCAATTTACTTTAACTGTAATCAACTTATTCCAGCTTGATTTGTTAGAAAGTTCAGATAATGTATATGCTGCTAGTTCTGTTAAGCCAGAATTACAAATTAAAACACATTATGAGGGTTTGGATATTGCCGGTAGCAACAGAATTCATTATTGTTGCTTTAAAGTAGACAAACTTCTTCCTATTGAAAAAGATGACATTTTAAAACAATTGATAAGTGAACAGGGAGCTGATTGAGGGTAAAGATTTTTATTACGACGAAAAAGGATACATGGTTTTTACTGCCGAGTATCACTTAAATAAAGGGCATTGTTGTGGATATGGCTGCAGGCATTGCCCTTATGACTATGATTGTGTTCCTGAGCCAAAGCGTTCTGCTTTATTGGAAGAAAAAGCGAATACAGCATAGTCTGTAAGTATCTTGCATTTACTGTATGAAGAAATCAGTTGAAAAATTAAAAAGCATTTTACCCAGTGGGGCTAATGAGCCCTCCTTCTTTGAACAAGTATTTGAAGTAGCTAAATTAATTCCGAAAGGAAGGGTTACTTCTTATGGCGCTATTGCCAATTTTTTGGGAACTAAAATGAGTGCAAGAATGGTAGGTTGGGCAATGAATGCTGCTCATGCTATACCTGAGATTCCAGCTCATAGAGTAGTGAACAGAAAGGGATTACTTTCGGGCAAAATGCATTTTGCTACACCCACTCAAATGGAAGAATTACTAGCTAAAGAAAAAGTTAAAGTGGTGGATGATCAGGTGGTTGACTTTGAAAAAAAATTCTGGGATCCTGCAGTAGAATTATCTTGAACTATATTTGCGCTCCATGAGCACAAAACCTGTTTTACATACGGTACTATCTCCACGTTTATTGGATATATATGATATTAGTAACAGCATTGTTGTTGTAATAGACGTATTCCGAGCAACTTCAACAATTGCAACGGCTTTATATAATGGTGCTAGTAGGGTTATTCCGGTTGATACAGTGGATAAGTGCATACAAATTGGAAAAAATACAGGTGGAATTACTGCGGGGGAGAGAGATGGAAAAATTATTCCTGGATTGGAGCACGGTAATTCGCCAGCTGAATATCCTCGTGAATTTATTGAGGGAAAAACTTTAGTGCTTACCACTACCAATGGCACTAAATTATTGCATATGGCTTTGCAAAATGGAGCAGATGAAGTGGTAACGGGATCATTCCCTAATTTATCAGCGGTTTGCAATCATTTGATTGCTCAAAAAAAGAATGTAATTCTGGGTTGCTCTGCTTGGAAAGACAAATTTAATTTAGAAGATACTTTGTTTGCTGGAGCAGTAATTGAAAGAGTTAAGGCATATTTTACCATTCATTGCGATAGTAGTTTAATGGCAGAACAGATGTATCAGTTGCATAAAAATGATTTAAAAGGATTTATACGTAATACTACGCATTGGCATCGATTAGCTCAATATGGGTTAGAGAAAGATTTAGAATATTGTGTAACCCCTGATTTGGCTAATATTTTGCCTTTTTATAAGAATGGGGACCTTATTGTGAAAGTTTCTGGCGAATAACAAACAATTCATTCACATTTTACAGTTTATTAATCCATTTTAAAATTCCTTTCCTTTACTTTTGCAAATTGGCCTTTTTTGGCCGATTTTAAGCAATGGCACTACCTTATTTAATAAAACATATTTACAATTTTGGTACGGAAGAAGTAATCCGTAGGGGCAAGAAAATTCATGCATTGGGTAATGTTGAATTGATTGAGTATGATGACTTGATGGGTAATATTATTTTTAGGGTGAAAGACGATGGCTATAGTACTTTTTATAAAGTGCATATCAATCAGTTTAAGGATCCTAAAACCATTTCTTTAAGATGTACTTGTCCTTATAATTTGGCTGAAGTGTGCAGACACAAAGCAGGTGCTTTATTTCACTTGCAAGATATGTTAGATAAAAACTTGTTGGGGGATAAAGAAACCATTTACGATCAAAAGCATACTACAGTTAAAATAAAACTCTTGGATCTAAAGTTGATTCGAATGCTCACATCTACGGAGTCTTTCGAAAAAGCCGAAGAATATTTAAGAACTAATAAAGCAAGCATTTTAGAAGCTAAGAATGAGCGAGTGGTGGCAGAGTTGGATTATGAGAACGAACAATTTAAAGTAGTTCTCCAAAAAAACGAGGAAAGAAATTTCGACACCAGTTGCACCTGTAACAGTGAAACAGAGCATCCGCTTTGTGTTCATAAGGGAATTGTCTTTTTACAGTTATTTAAAAATCATGGTGCAGCTTATTTTGACAGCATTAGAAATTGGGATAAAGAAAAGAATAAGTTATTAGCGCTTTATGGTTATTCTTTAGATGATGATATTAAGGGTAAATTTGAATTTACTTATACGGACGGAAAACCTTTTCTCCGCGTATTAGATAGCAGTATAAAAAGGGTTGCAGTGGTTGCTGGGATTGAAACAAAGCCCAGAACGCTTGAAATGCAACCAGCTTTAGAAATAGAAACAGTATCTGATCAAGAAGCTTCTTTAAAAATAGGGTTGGTGATTACTTCTTTTCCTACACAATATCCCAATGTGCAAATAGAAGCTGTACAAGGAGAAGCCAATGAGGAATTAACCAAATTCATTAGCAAGACTGTAAAAATAGATCTCACAAAGTTTGTGAATACGGCTGTTTTTTCTGAAGACGATAAAATGGTATTGCAGCAATTGCGCAAACTCATGTCTGCGGAAGTGAATCGATATTTGAATCGTAATTCTCCATTTAGTGGTATTTGGGAAAATATTATTCAACAGCATACAGATGAATTGCCCGAAGAAACCAAGCACTTAATTAATGAATACCTGCATCCAAAACTAAAAAAATTATTTACTGAGTTTGCTGGTTCTCCTTTTGTGTTTTATTTGCCATCAGGTAAAAGGTTTGTGACAGAGAATTTGCAAGAAGCAGTTTTGTCTGATCATTTTATTCAACCTGAGTTTAGTATTAATTATAACAACCAACAATACGAAGTAAGTTGTAATGTTCAGCTGCCAGCTGCTTTAATTTCGATTAGCAATAATGAATGTGAGTCGCCAATGTTTTTTCAACATGGGGCCAATTTTTATATTTGGAAAAAGCCAGAAGACATATTATTGGTTGAGCAATTTTCACCAACTGGTAAGTTGACTATTGCTGAACAAGATTGGTCAGAAAAATTAACCAGTTTTATTTTACCTATTTCTAAAAATTATCCGGTTCATTTTGCCAATGTTAAAAAAGAAGAAGTAAAAGATGTTAAGCCAGAATTAAAAATTCTTTTGAAAGAAAAAGGGGAGTACCTTCTTTTTCAACCAGTATTTAATTATAAAGGCTATGATGTTCAGCATACTGATAAAGAAAAAATATTCTTCCCTATAGCAGATAGGTTGTTGGTCATTCATAGAAATTTAGCTGCTGAACAAGAATTACTTGCTCGAATTGAATCGCTACATTCCGGATTTGTTCGCCCTGTAGACTCTAATATCCTTGCTTTAAAAGGGAAAGATGTATTGAGGAACAATTGGTTCTTCTTATTTATTGATGCAGTAAAAGAAATGAATATTCCTGTTTTTGGATTTGAAGCATTGAAAAATTTCAGATTTAATACAGCAAAACCATCTACTAAAATATTTATCAGTAGCAATACAGATTGGTTTGATGCCAAAATTGAAATTCAATTTGGCGAGCAAAAAGTAACGGTTGATGATGTTAAAAAAGCATTGGCTAATAAACAACAATTCGTACAATTAACAGATGGTACCCTGGGTATTTTACCTGAAGAATGGGTGAAGAAATATTCTTTACTGTTTAGAGTAGGAGAAGGTAAGGCGGGTAATATGAAACTCAGCAAATACCACTTTAGTGTAATTGAGGAATTGTATTTGCAAAGAGATGAAGAAGAATTGTTTTTTCAGTTAGAAGAGAAATATGAGCGTCTAAAAGACAATCATGAAATTAAGCCAGTTCCGGCTCCTGCGCATTTGCAATCTATCCTTAGGCCATATCAAGAAAGTGGATTTCAATGGTTGAATTATTTACGCGAAGTACAGTGGGGTGGAATTTTAGCCGATGATATGGGTTTGGGTAAAACCATTCAAGCACTTTGCTTTTTACATCATCTAAAGACAGAAAATGGAAGCTTGAAGGCTTTAGTAGTTTGTCCTACAACCTTGATGTTTAACTGGCAGAATGAGATTAAAAAATTTACTCCTGATATTAGTTTTTATATACACCATGGCGGTGCTAGGCTAAAAGATGGCATTAGTAATAAAGCTTTTGACGTAATTATTACCACTTATGGTACTTTGAGAAGTGATATCAAGCAGTTTGTAGAAGTTTCTTTTGACTATGTTATTCTTGATGAAAGTCAGGCTATCAAAAATCCTGGAAGCAAAGTAACCAAAGCTGCTTCTTTACTTAAAGCAAAGAGTCGATTGTGTTTAAGTGGAACACCATTACAGAATAATACTTTTGATATTTATGCACAGATGAATTTCTTAAACCCAGGTATGCTGGGTAGTATGGAATTCTTTAAGCAAGAATTTTCTATTCCTATTGATAAGTTTGGAGAAAAAGAGCAAAAAGACCATTTGCGAAAGTTGCTATATCCATTCATCCTAAGAAGAACGAAGGAACAAGTAGCCAAAGACCTACCAGAAAAACAAGAGATGGTTCTCTTTTGTGAAATGGGCCAAGAGCAAAGGAAAATTTATGAAGCGTACAGAAATGATTATCGAGATAAAATTTTGGGAGTTGTAGAAAATCAAGGAATACAAAAATCGCAATTAACCATTTTACAAGGCTTGATGAAACTTCGTCAAATTTGTGATAGCCCTGCTATAGTAAAAGAAGAAGAGCGATATCCAAATGTTTCTGTAAAGTTGGAAGAATTGGGTAGAGAAATCACCGAGAATATCAGTAATCATAAGGCCTTAGTATTTTCTCAGTTTTTGGGAATGCTTGCGTTGATTAAAGAGAAAATGAAGGAATTAGGGGTTGATTATGAATATTTTGATGGAAGTAGTACAGTAGCTGAAAGAGAACGTGCCATTCAACGTTTTCAAAATGACGACAATTGCAGGGTGTTTTTGATTTCACTTAAGGCAGGAGGAGTAGGACTTAACCTTACTGCTGCAGATTATGTTTACATAGTTGATCCATGGTGGAATCCTGCTGTAGAACAACAAGCCATTGACCGTACTCACCGAATTGGGCAGACTAAAAATATTTTCGCATACAGAATGATATGTACCGATACAGTAGAAGATAAGATTCTTAAATTGCAAGAACGAAAAAGAAATCTTGCTCGAGAAGTAATAACAGACGATGAAGGGTTTATAAAAACCTTAACTAAGGAAGACGTGGAGTACCTATTCAGTTAAGGCTTTCACCGATTTGATTCATATTGTTTCCCATTATCACGATAGCTTGCCATTAAAATTATTAATCAAGTGTTTTGCTTGGTTCCATTTTAGCTTTGGCTTTTAAAAATTGATTTATGCGTTTACTATTATTGGTGTTGAGTATTTTCTCTGGTGTTGCTTTAATGGCACAAAGTACAGCTACCCTAAAGGGGAAGTTGGTAGACAGTGTTGGCAAGCAAGCACTTAAAGATGCTTCCATTACCGTTTTAGAAGCCAAAGATTCTACATTGGATGTATTTGGATTAGCCAAAGCAGATGGAAGTTTTGTAGTTGAAAAAATTTCCTTTGGCGAAATGATTGTAATGATCAAATTTCAGGGATATGAAGCTTATTCAAAAAAGATCAACTTCTCTAAGACTAATGCATCGGTAGATTTGGGTACTATATATTTACGATTGGCTGCAAATGATTTAGGTGAAGTTACTGTTACACAATCTCCCATTTCTATAAAAAAAGATACCGTTCAATTTAATGCTTCCAGTTTTAAAACTAAGCCCAATGCTGTTTTAGAAGATTTATTAAAAAAATTGCCTGGTGTTCAGGTTGAAGCAGATGGAACCGTTAAAGCACAAGGTGAAAATGTACAAAGAGTATTAGTGGATGGTAAACGATTTTTTGGAGATGATCCAAAATTGGCCACCAAGAACTTGCCTCCTGATATGATTGATAAAATTCAAGTTTTTGATGCGCTCAATGACCAAAGTGCTTTTACGGGTTTTGATGATGGAAATAGAATAAAGACCATCAATATCACTACTAAAAAAGATAAGCGCAAAGGATATTTCGGAAGAGCTGTATTGGGTGGAGGATCAGATTCAGAAGAAGGCCGTTATGATAATAGTGTAAACTTGAGTTATTTTAATGGGGATCGTCAACTTACGTTTACAGGTCAGGCCAATAATGTAAACAAGCAAAATTTTGGTGCACAAGATTTGTTTGGCGGAGGTGGTGGTGGAGGCGGAAGAACCATCGTGGTTGCAGGTGGCGGTAGAGGCGGTGCAGGCGGCGCTACTAATAATAGCGGAGGCATAATTAGAACTTTAGCTGCTGGTTTAAACTATAAAGATATTTGGGGTAAAAAAACAGAAGTGTCTGGTAGTTATTTCTTTAACGATATGCAAACAGTTCGAGAACAAAATAGCTATACCCAAAATTTGATTCCAGGAAATCCTGATTCATCCATCTTCAATTCTCAACTAAATAATTCTATTACAAAAAATCAGAACCATCGGATCAATTTCAATATTGAACACCAATTTGATTCTTCTAATTCTTTAATTATAAGACCCAATATTAGTTTTCAAGAAACATCATCCGCCACAGACGTAACTACTTTTTCTACAAGAGGTACCAGTAAGAATTTGAATAATTCTATTGCATCTACTGATAGAAACAATAGTGGCTACAATGCTAGCTTGGAAGCAACATTTAGACACCGATTTAAGAAGAAAGGAAGAACCTATTCAATTGCTTTTAATCCTGGCCAAAGTGTTAATGATGGAACAACTTCTAACTATTCCATCAATAACTTCTTTAATACAGCTACTCCTTATGCGGATACCATTAATCAAGTTGGTATAACTAATAGAGATAGCAAAACCATGAATGCTACATTCTCTTATACAGAACCCATAGGTAAAAATCAGATTATTGAATTTAACTACAACTATAATTCGAACGTAAATAATTCAGGCACGCAAACATTTGCCTACAATAAAGCGAATGGTCAATATGATATTGTAGTTCCTAATTTGACCAACGTTTTTGAAAATACATTTAATTCAAATAGAATAACATTGAATTATCGTTTGCAAAATGCGAAGTATAATTTCAGTATAGGTTCAGGAATTCAAACCGGAGATTTAATTAGTAAAAACTTAAGTAAAGACAGTTCTATTACACAGAACTTTGTCAATTTCTTTCCTACCATGAATTTTCGCTACGACTTCTCTAGAACGAAGAATTTAAGAATTTTTTATAATGGAAGAACCGGTCAACCTACTGCACAACAGTTGCAGCCTGTAGTTGACAATTCAAATCCTTTGAACATTACAACGGGTAATCCAAATTTGAAGCAACAATTCATTCATACTTTCCGCATATTATTCAATTCATTTGATGTTGTTTCTCAGAAATTATTTTTTGCAACTATCAATGCAAACTTTACCGCAAACGACATTCAAAATTCAACTACTTACTTGCCAAATGGTGCACAGTTTACCAGACCGGTTAATTTAAGTGGAACCTATAATATCAATGGATTTTTGAATTATGGATTCCCTTTAAAGAAACCTAAGAGCAATATCAATTTAGGTGTTAATTTAAGCAACAGTCAAAGTCAAACCCTAGTGAATAACTTGAGTAATTATACCCGAAATACTACTGCTGGTTTTAACGCATCTTGGACTACCAATATTAAAGAGGGCTTCGACATGAATTTCTCATCTAATTCTAGTTTTAGCTTTGCTCGTTATACATTACAGCCACAGCAGAATGGTGATTTCTTTACCCAAACTTTTGTAGCAGAGCCAACTATTTATACTAAGTCTGGTTGGGTGTTTTCGACTGATTTCAGATATATCAAAAATACAGGTAGAGCAGAGGGCTTCAATACGAATATTCCATTATGGAGTGCAAGTATTGCCAAGCAATTATTCAAGAAAAAAGAGGGCGAATTAAAGTTCTATGTATTTGACTTGCTGAACCAAAACCAGAGTTTAACTAGGAACGTTACTGGTAATACCATACAAGACGTTTCTACTGTTGTTTTGAAAAGGTACTTCATGATCAGCTTTACCTATAACCTGAGAAGTTTTGGTGCTCCTGCTGCCAATCAACAAAGAGGGCCAATGCAAATTTTTAGAGGTGCTCCTGGCCAAGGAATGCAAATGATGCGGAATTTCAGGCAGTAAATGTTAACTAATCTGGAATTTCAGTTTTATTGCCCTTTGTATTTCAAAGAATTGTAAATTTGCATTTCATTTGAAACAATGGTAGCAAGCATTACATTCAATTCATACGCTAACAACTGTTCGTATTTTACGGAACAGTTGCTGATACCATTCATCGTATTACCGAGGCCGCGACGTGGTTTCTGATAGGACGAGCAACTGGCACTTGCCCCTATCAGTGAAAATTTCTCCGAAAAATTGGTCAGGGCTTTAAGCTATCTTTTTACTCTTATAATTATACAAATACGTTGGAACAGTCAATTATTGTTCGTGTAGCAACTGCTAATGATATTCATTATGCAACTACCATTACAGATGAAATGGAAGCTTCTGCAAAAGCACGTGGTACAGGTATTGCCAAAAGAAGCCCTGATTATGTTGCCAATAAAATGCGCGAAGGAAAAGCAGTTATTGCGCTAGAACCCAATGGTAAATGGGTGGGTTTTTGTTATATAGAAGTTTGGGGCCATGAACAGTTTGTAGCTAATAGTGGATTAATTGTTTCTCCATCATATAGAAAGAGTGGAGTAGCTAAACAAATTAAGCAGACCATTTTTAATTTATCAAGAAAAAATTATCCATCAGCCAAAATATTCGGATTAACTACTGGCTTGGCCGTTATGAAAATTAACAGTGAGCTGGGTTATGAGCCCGTTACTTATAGTGAACTAACAGATGATGAAGAGTTCTGGGCTGGCTGCAAGAGCTGTGTGAATTATGATATTTTAATGAGTAAGGATCGAAAAAATTGCATGTGTACTGCTATGCTTTACGATCCTGCAGATCATTATGAACCCGCAGAAACCATTGCCGATTTCAAACAAAACTCAAAGTTATACGAACGTTTCATGAAAGTGAAGCAGAGTAAATTATTGAAGTGGTTTAGGAAAAAGACTTCTAAAAATTATTTTGTTCAATTTTAAATGCAGTAATCATGCAATCAAAAAAATTGGTATTGGGTTTTAGTGGCGGATTAGACACCACTTATTGCGCCATTTATTTGTCTCAGGAAAAAGGATTTGAAGTACATAGTGTAATTGTAAATACTGGCGGCTTTACTGAAGATGAATTAGTGCATATTGAGAAACATGCTTATGCCCTAGGTGTTAAAACACATACTACTATCAACGCTGTAAAAAGCTATTATGATAGCATTGTAAAATACCTGATTTATGGTAATGTATTAAAGAATAATACTTATCCACTAAGTGTAAGTGCAGAAAGGCTGAGTCAGGCAATGCATATAGCAGAACATGCTAAAAAAATGAATGCAATCGCTGTTGCACATGGTAGTACAGGTGCCGGTAACGACCAAGTAAGATTTGATATGATATTTAATATCATGATTCCTGGTATAGAAATTATTACCCCCATTCGCGATTTACAATTAAGCAGGGAAGCAGAGATTGAATACCTGAAAGCAAAAGGGGTTCAAATGAATTTTGAAAAAGCGGCTTATTCTATCAATAAAGGACTTTGGGGTACTAGTGTAGGTGGTAAAGAAACTTTGTATTCAAAAGGTTTATTGCCAGAAACAGCTTGGCCCACTCAGGTTACCAAAACTGGAGAAGAGGAAATCAAGATTCATTTTGAAAAAGGAGCCATTACTTGGGTCAATAACCAGCACTTCACCCATCCATCTCATGCCATTCAATATATACAGTCTTTGGCTGCGCCTTATGGAATAGGGAGAGATATTCATGTTGGAGACACCATCATTGGAATTAAAGGAAGGGTTGGATTTGAGGCTGCTGCTCCAATGGTGATTATTAAAGCGCATCACGCTTTAGAAAAACATGTATTAACCAAGTGGCAACTCAATTGGAAAGATCAGTTGGCGCAGTTTTATGGAAACTGGTTGCACGAAGGTCAAATGATGGATCCAGTGATGAGAAATATAGAAGCGTTTTTAGAAGACACACAAGAACATGTAACAGGTTCTGTATATGTTCAATTACTGCCTTATAGATTCCAGATTATTGGTATTGAATCTGAGTACGATTTAATGAGTAGTAAGTTTGGAAAATATGGAGAAATGAATAATGGTTGGACAGGCAATGATGTAAGAGGGTTCTCAAAAATTTTTGGAAACCAAACGGCTATTTATCACAATATTAAAAACGCATCCAATGATTAAAGTTGGAATAGTGGGGGGTGCCGGATATACAGGGGGAGAGTTAATAAGACTTTTATTAAATCACCCCGAAGCAAGTATTCATTTTGTTTATAGTACTAGTAATGCTGGCAATCCTTTGCACAAAGTTCATGCTGATTTATTCGGAGAAACTGATTTGCTTTTTTCGGCTGAGTTAAGCAATGATATTGATGTATTGTTTTTGTGTATGGGTCATGGCGATGCTGCTAAATTCTTAAAAGAAAATGCCATTGCTTCATCTATCAAATTAATTGATCTTTCACAAGATTTTAGATTAAATGAAAGTGCCGTATTTAATGATCGAACATTTGTGTATGGCCTTCCTGAATTAAATAAAGATGCCATCGTACATGCGCAAAATATTGCCAATCCTGGTTGCTTTGCAACAGCTATACAATTGGGATTATTGCCTCTGGCTAAGGCAGGCGTATTAGCAGATATTTATACCACTGGTATAACTGGCTCTACAGGTGCTGGACAAGGCTTAAGCAATACTTCGCATTTTAGTTGGAGAGCCAATAATATTGAAGCTTATAAAACACTCGCACACCAACATGTAAAAGAGATTACTCAATCTATTAATCAATTACAAATTGATGATGCACTGTCGGTTAATGGCGAAGGAAGAGGATTGCACTTTGTTCCTTGGAGAGGAGATTTTACAAGAGGTATTTATATCAGTTCCATAGTTGAAATTGGTTTGCCATTTGACGAAGTAAAACATTTATATCAATCCTTTTATGCTGATGCAGCTTTTGCCATTGTATCAGACAAAATGATCAATTTAAAGCAGGTAGTGAACACCAATAAGTGTTTAATACATTTAGAAAAACAAGGCAATAAACTGGTTGTTCATAGTGCCATCGACAACTTATTGAAAGGCGCTAGTGGTCAAGCTGTTCAGAATATGAATTTATTATTTGGATTAAATGAAAAGGCCGGATTAAAATTGAAAGCCAGTTATTTTTAGTTATGAAATTATTTGATGTATATCCGTTAAACAATATTACCATTAATAGAGCCCAAGGTTCTTATGTGTGGGATAATAATGGTGTTCAGTACCTTGATATGTACGGTGGACATGCTGTAATTAGTATTGGTCATACGCACCCTCATTGGGTAAAACGTATTCAAACACAATTAGAGAAAATTGCTTTTTATTCTAATTCCATTATTATTCCTTTACAACAAGAGCTGGCAGATAAGTTGGGAATAATCAGTGGTAAAACCGACTTCCAGTTATTTTTATGTAATAGTGGTGCCGAGGCCAATGAGAACGCACTTAAACTCGCTTCTTTTCATACGGGAAGAAAAAAAGTAATTGCTTTTTCTAAATCTTTTCATGGTAGAACTTCATTAGCAGTAGCTGCTACAGATAACAAATCCATTGTTGCGCCGGTTAATGAAACAGATCATATTATTTTCCTACCCTTTAATGATGAGGCGGCTCTATCAGAATGTTTTAAAACAAATGGAGCAGAAATTGCCGCAGTAATTATTGAAGGGATACAGGGTGTAGGTGGAATTGTTCCGGCCACTGTTGAGTTTTTGCAATTAGTTAGAAAACTTTGTACTGAGTTTGGCGCAGTATATATTGCTGATAGTGTACAATGTGGATATGGAAGAACGGGACAATTTTTTGCACATGATATTGCTGAAGTGAATGCAGATATCTATTCTATGGCGAAGGGTATGGGGAATGGATTTCCTATAGGGGGGATTTTAATTGCTCCACATATTCAATCTAAACACGGAATGTTGGGTACTACTTTTGGTGGAAATCATTTAGCATGTGCCGCTGCTTTGGCTGTTTTAGAAGTAATGGAAGAAGAGAATTTGATTAGTATGGCCAAACAAAGAGGCATGTATTTAATGAATCAATTAAAAGCCATTGAAGGGATTGAAAACGTTCGCGGTAGAGGGTTGATGATTGGGTTTGACCTTCCGGATAACTTGAAAGGCTTAAAGAAATTATTACTTGAACAATATAATATTTTCACTGGGGAAGCAAAGCCCAATGTGATTAGATTGTTGCCTTCATTAGCGCTTTCAAGAAAACAAGCAGATGAATTTTTAGAAGCGTTAAAAGAGGCTATTATTGAAATACAAACCACTGTTGCATAAATATGAAAAACTTTATTTCTGCATCCGACGTAACCAATATTCAGCAATTGGTAGATAATGCCTTGAAGTACAAGCTGAATCCTTTTCTTGATGGGCATTTAGGTAAGGGCAAAAGAATAGGGCTACTTTTTTTAAATCCTAGTTTAAGAACCAGATTGAGTACGCAGGTTGCTGCGGCTAATTTAGGAATGGAAGCAATTGTGTTTAATGTAGACAAGGAAGGATGGGCATTAGAATTTCAAGAAGGGGCAGTGATGAATGGCACAACAGTGGAGCATATAAAAGATGCTGCTCCTGTATTAGGCCAGTATTTTGATGTATTGGCTATTAGAACATTTCCAACTCTTAAAAATAAAGCCGAAGATTATAGTGAAATGTTTATTAAACAATTTATTCGTTTTGCAGGAGTGCCAGTAGTTAGTTTAGAGAGCGCAACATTGCATCCCTTACAATCTTTGACAGATATTATTACGATTCAAGAATTGTTAAAAAATGCTGCTGCATACAAGCCCAAAGTGGTATTATCTTGGGCGCCTCATATTAAGCCATTACCACAATGTGTTGCAAATAGTTTTGCACAATGGGTAAATGCTTGGGGTGGTGCTAATTTTGTTATTACCCATCCCGAAGGGTATGAGTTAGACGAACAATTCACCAATGGAGCAACCGTTATTCATGATCAAGCCGAAGCATTAAACAACGCTGATTTTGTTTATGTAAAAAATTGGAGTAGTTACGAACAATATGGCCAACAATTAAGTTCAGATACTAGTTGGATGTTGACCAATGAAAAATTAGCAATCACTAATGATGCTAAAGTAATGCATTGTTTGCCTGTTAGAAGAAATATTGAATTGAGTGATGAAATTTTAGATGGGCCAAATAGTTTGGTTACTCAACAAGCGGGCAATAGAGTTTGGGCAGCTCAAGCAGTACTTGCTGAAATATTAAATTCTTTAAATCAATAACATGAATCAGCTGGTTATTGTAAAAATTGGGGGCAATATTGTTGACGATGATCATGCACTACAACAATTCCTGAAAAATTTTGCTGCAATAAAGCAGGCTAAAATATTGGTACATGGAGGTGGCAAGTTGGCAACAAGATTGGCCGAAACAATGGGTATACAGCAGCAAATGGTTGATGGAAGAAGAATTACCGATGCAGAAACCTTGAAAGTAGTTACCATGGTTTATGCTGGTTATATCAATAAGAATATAGTAGCTCAATTACAACAATATAGCGCTAATGCCATTGGTTTAACAGGCGCAGACGCCAATGCTATTCTTGCGCATAAGCGTATAAGCAAAACAGCAGAAGCTACTGACTATGGATTTGTGGGTGATATTGATCAAGTAAATGCTGGATTTTTTAATGAGTTAATTCAGCAATCATTGGTTCCAGTGGTATCTCCAATAACTCACGATGGGAAGGGTCAATTATTGAATACCAATGCAGATACCATTGCGCAATCCATTGCAACAGCAATGAGTACTTTTTTTGAGACGATATTGGTTTATTCATTTGAGAAAAAAGGTGTTTTGTTAGACATTAACAATGCTGATTCGGTTATTCCGATCATTGATTCCAACTATTATCAAACGCTTAAAGCGAATCAGCAAATATTTGCAGGAATGATTCCTAAATTAGACAATGCTTTTGTTGCCATTGAACAGGGTGTTTCTAAAGTAATTATTGGAAACGCAGCAGATTTAGATGAATTAATAACTGGTAAAGCTGGTACAACCATTCAACATGGATGAAATAAAACTATTGTATAAAGAAGCAGTTGACTTATTAAAACAACTGATTACTATTCCATCTTTTAGTAAAGAAGAAGATCAAACAGCTGATTGTATTGCCCAGTTTTTCAATAAAAAACAAATCCCATATAATAGAGTAGGAAATAATATCTGGGCTAGTAATCTTTATTTTGATATTAATAAGCCTACTATTTTATTGAACTCACACCATGATACCGTTAAGCCAAATAGTGGTTATCAGTTGAATCCTTTTGATCCATTGATAAAAGATGGAAAATTATTTGGTTTAGGAAGTAATGATGCGGGTGGTTGCTTAGTTTCTTTACTTGCTTGCTTTGTTTACTATTATAACAAACCTGCTTTAGCTTTTAATTTGATTATAGCCGCAACTGCGGAAGAAGAAATATCAGGTAAAAATGGGGTAGAGGCTTTGATCCCCCAATTACCTACTATTGATTTTGCAATTGTTGGCGAACCAACATTATTAAACTTAGCTATTGCCGAAAGAGGATTAATGGTCATAGATGCAAAAGCAACAGGGACTGCGGGTCATGCGGCCAGAAACGAAGGGGAGAATGCGTTGTATAAAGCAGTTAAAGATATTGAATGGATTCGGCAATATCAATTTGAGAAAGTGAGTGAATTATTAGGGCCAGTTAAAATGACGGTTACTTCTTTTAATACCGAGAATAAACAACACAATTTGGTGCCTGCTTCTGCAGAATACTTAATTGATATTCGAGTGAATGAACTCTACCTATTCGAAGAAATTCTGGAAACTTTAAAAGCCAATTTAACTGCAGACATTTCACCCAGAAGCACTCGAATTAAATCTACTTTAATCAATCCAAATCATCCTATTGTAAAAGCAGGGGAAGCTTTAGGGAGTATATATTATGGAAGTCCAACAACCAGTGACAAAGCTTTAATGCCATTCCCTGCACTTAAAGTAGGACCAGGTGATAGTGCTAGAAGTCATAATGCGGACGAGTTTATTTATTTATTGGAAATTGAAAAAGGAATTGAATTTTATATCAACTTATTAAAAGGGGTATTATGAAACTTTGGAGTAAGAGCAATACCAACACCACTCAAGCAGTAGAACAATTTACTGTTGGAAAAGACAAAGACTTCGATACGCTATTAGCTCCTTACGATGTATTAGGCTCTATTGCACACGTTAAGATGTTGGCTAGTATTGGTTTATTAACCAATCAAGAAATGCTTGCCTTAGTAAAAGAGCTACAAGCCATTTATCAATTGGTGATTCAACCAGGTTTTACTATTCCTGAAGGAGTAGAAGATATTCATTCTTATGTTGAATTACTGCTAACTCAAAAGCTGGGCGATATGGGTAAAAAAATCCATAGTGCAAGAAGTAGGAATGATCAGGTTTTGGTAGACATCAAATTATATTTAAGAGCCGAAATTAAAACGATAGCTGAATCAACTTATGCTTTGTTTGAATTGCTGCAACAAAAAAGCGAATCCTATAAAAACCATTTGTTACCTGGATATACGCATTTGCAATTAGCCATGCCTTCTACTTTTGGACTTTGGTTTGGCGCGTATGCAGAAAGTTTAGTGGACGATTTAACAATGCTAGAAGCGGCTTACACAGTAGTCAATAAAAACCCTTTAGGTTCTGCTGCTGGGTATGGTTCTTCCTTCCCCATCAATAGAACTATGACCACTGATCTGTTGGGCTTTGATCAGCTCAATTACAATGTAGTATATGCCCAAATGGGAAGAGGTAAAACAGAAAGAATCGTGGCAACAGCATTGGCTAATATTGCAGATACCTTAGCCAGAATAAGTATGGATGCTTGTTTGTACTTGAATCAAAATTTTGCGTTCATTAGTTTTCCGGCAGAATTAACAACGGGTTCAAGTATTATGCCGCATAAAAAAAATCCAGATGTTTTTGAATTAACAAGGTCTTATTGCAATAGAATAAAAGCGTTGCCGAATGAAATTAGTTTAATGACCACCAACCTGCCTTCTGGATACCAACGTGATTTGCAATTATTGAAAGAACATTTATTTCCTGCTTTTACTGAATTGAATAATTGCATTGAAATGATGCAATTGATGTTTAGCCATATTCAGGTATCACCCAATATTGCCGATGACCCCAAATTTCAATACATGTTTAGTGTGGAAGAAGTAAATAAATTGGTTTTACAGGGTGTTCCATTTAGAGATGCTTATCAACAGATTGGAAATGCTATTGAAAATGGACAATTTAATTATTCAACTTTGGTAAATCATACACACGAAGGAAGTATGGGTAATTTATGTAATGCTGAAATTAAAGTAATGATGGATCAATTAATGGACCGTTTTCAATTTAGCAAAGCAACAACAGCCTTTCAATTACTTTTGACTTAATTTGCAACTACTTTATATAAAATCAAATGAAAAAAATACTTAGTTTATTCGTTTTAGGTGCATTTGTATCATTTACTCAGGCACAGGCGCAGCCATCTACAAAAGCCCCATTAAAAAAGCCAAGCCCCATTAAAACTGCAACTAAGCCTGTTGCTAAAGTGGCCGCATCAGCTGCTATTTTTAAGTCTTCTGCAGATAGTGCTAGTTATGCATTGGGTATAAGAATAGCGCAAAATTTAAAATCACAAGGGTTAGATCCATTGGTGGCAGCCATGTTTCAAAAAGGAATTTCTGATGGTTTCGCTGGTAAAAAATCGGTCATAGCCGATGAGTTATTAGACTTGTGCATTGGAAATTATCAACAAAAATTAAGTGCAGAGAAATCATCAGTGGCAAGAGAGGCTGGAAAGGCTTTCCAAGCAAAAATGGCGAAGAAACCAGGGGTTGTAACTTTGCCTAGTGGATTACAGTATGAAATTATCAAAAATGGTACTGATACGGTTAAACCAAAATTGACTAATAAAGTTAAATGCCATTATCATGGTACCGTAATTAGTGGTGAAATATTTGACAGCTCTGTTGAAAGAGGTGAGCCAGTTACCTTCCCTTTAGGTAATGTGATTTTGGGTTGGCAGGAAGGACTTCAGTTAATGACTGTTGGTAGCAAGTGGAAGTTTTATGTACCTGCTGATTTGGCTTATGGCGATCAACAAAAAGGCGATAAAATTGTACCCGGTTCCCTACTTATTTTTGAAGTAGAGTTATTAGGGGTTGAATAAGTCATTCGGCCGAACTTTAGTACATTTGCCATTCTAATGAATGGAATATGAACGAAAAATTTGTTGCAAGAATTGCCAGTGAATTGGCTGAAATTGAATCGGCTGGTTTATTCAAAAAGGAAAGGGTTATTACCAGTGAGCAAGGCCCTGAAATTGTAGTGAATGGTAAAAAAGTATTAAACTTTTGTGCCAATAACTATTTGGGACTTTCTTCTCATCCTGATGTAATTAAAGCAGCACATAAAGCCATTGATACCCATGGGTATGGGATGAGCAGTGTGCGCTTTATTTGTGGCACCCAAGACATTCATAAAGAATTAGAAAAAAAGTTAGCTGACTTTCTAGGAACAGAAGACACTATTTTATACGCGGCTGCATTTGATGCCAATGGGGGTGTATTTGAGCCATTATTTGGAGAAGAAGATGCCATTATCAGTGATGCTTTGAATCATGCATCTATAATTGATGGGGTTCGCTTATGTAAAGCGCAACGTTTCCGTTACGAACACAATAATATGGCAGACCTTGAAGCAAAGCTGAAAGAGTCGGCCAATTGCAGAAGCAGAATCATCGTAACAGATGGTTCTTTTAGCATGGATGGAACCATTGCCCAGTTAGATAAAATTTGTGATTTAGCGGATCAATACGATGCTATTGTAATGATTGACGAATGTCACTCATCAGGATTTTTAGGTAAAACAGGAAGAGGTACCCATGAATACCGTGGGGTGATGGGTAGAATTGATATTATCACAGGTACTTTAGGTAAAGCTTTAGGTGGAGCAAGTGGTGGCTTTACTTCTGGTAGGAAAGAAATCATTGAAATGCTTCGCCAGCGAAGCCGCCCCTATCTTTTCTCTAATACAGTTGCACCTAGTATTGTGGGTGCCTCTATAGCAGTATTAGATATGCTCACTTCCGCTACCACATTAAGAGACCAATTAGAATACAATACCAATTATTTTAGAACAAAAATGACAGAAGCGGGTTTTGATATAAAACCTGGTGATCATCCGATTGTTCCCATCATGTTATACGATGCGGTAATTGCACAAAATTTTGCTGCTAAATTATTGGATGAAGGCGTTTACGTGATTGGATTCTTTTATCCAGTGGTGGCAAAGGGTTTGGCAAGAATTAGGGTGCAGTTAAGTGCTGCTCATGAACAGGAGCACTTAGACAAAGCCATTGCTGCGTTTACTAAAGTGGGTAAGGAGTTGGGGGTGATTAAATAAGAAAAATTATGAGAAAATTATTAGTGATATTAAATGTTGGATTATTTTTTGCCGCTTGTTCACCCAACAATGTGCAAGTAAATGAAGAAATAGGCAAATACTTTGATTCTACAGGTGTGAAAGGAACTTTTGCTTTATTTGATAATGGCACTGGCGATTTTACTATTTATAATTTAAACAGATATAAAGACTCAGCCTATTCTCCGGCTTCTACTTTTAAAGTTGTTCACTCGCTAATTGCATTAGAAACTGGTGTAGTCTCTGATGAAAAAATGACCATTCAGTTGGATTCTGCGGTAACCATGGAAACAGCATTTAAGAATTCGATTGTTCCCTATTATCAAGAAGTAGCTAGAAGAATCGGGAAAGATACTATGCAATTTTGGTTAGATAGTTTGCAGTATGGCAATCATAGCATTGGAAAGTCAATTGACAGTTTTTGGTTAAATAATACCATCAAGTTAACCCCTGATGAACAATTGGGTATTATGAAGCGCTTGTTTTTTAATCAATTACCTTTTCAAAAAAGAACGCATGAGATTGTGAAGCGTATGATGTTGAGAGAATCGAATGCCAATTATCAATTGAGTTATAAAACAGGCTTAACCTATAATGAAAACGGAGATCAACTTGGATGGGTGATAGGTTGGATTGAAGAGAACAAACATCCCTATTTCTTTGTATTAAATATGGAAGCTCCTTCTAATATTTCACTGGTTGATGCAAGAATATTATTGCTCAAAAAAATATTAAGCAATCAGGGATTTTTTGAAGGAAAACGATAATCCCCATAAAGTACTTTATGCAACTATACTGTAACTCATTAACACAACTTAATAGACTAAAAACGCGTGAAGTAAAAATTGGTGATTTGCTGTTAGGCAATGGTCATCCAATAAGGGTTCAAACCATGACCACTACTGATACCATGGATACCATGGCTACAGTGGAACAAACCATTCGTTGTATTGAAGCCGGTGCTGAATTGGTAAGGATTACTGCTCCATCCAAAAAAGAGGCAGAAAATCTCCAAAATATAAAAGACGAGTTGCGTAAACGCGGCTACACTACTCCCTTGGTAGCTGATATTCATTTTACTCCGAATGCTGCAGAAATTGCAGCTAGAATAGTAGAGAAAGTTAGGGTGAATCCGGGCAACTATGTTGACAAGAAAAAGTTTGAACAGATTGATTATACCGACGCAGAATACTTAGAAGAAATTGAACGTATTCGGGAACGCTTTACACCGTTGGTGTTGATTTGTAAAGAGCATGGTACAGCAATGCGTATTGGTACGAATCATGGGTCGTTGAGTGATCGAATTATGAGTAGGTATGGTGACACGCCCATTGGTATGGTAGAAAGTGCGATGGAGTTTTTGCGTATTGCTCGTTCAGAAGACTACCATAATATTATATTAAGTATGAAAGCCAGCAACCCACAAGTGATGGTGCAGGCTTATCGCTTGTTGATTCAGCAAATGGAAGCAGAGTTTGGAGAATGCTATCCATTGCATTTAGGGGTTACAGAAGCAGGTGACGGAGAAGATGGAAGGGTTAAAAGTGCTGCTGGAATTGGTACTTTATTAGAAGATGGAATTGGTGATACCGTTAGGGTTAGTTTAACCGAAGACCCAGAGTTAGAAATTCCAGTTTGTAAAGATTTGATTAAACGATACAGTATTGAAAATCGTGAAGGTGTTACTCATGGGCTTGTTCCAGGCATTTCCAAAGTGCCTTATGATCCATTTCATTACAGCAGAAGAAAAACATTTGCAGTAAGCAATATAGGTGGAGCCCAGGTTCCAGTGGTGATTGCAGATTTCAGTAAAATCTCCAATATTACTCCCAAACATTTGGAAGCAATTGGGTACAAATATGATGAAACAACAGATAAATGGGCCATTGGGGATGCTGCTGCAGATTATATTTTCACCGGAAATCAATTACTTGATTTTGCATTACCAGGCACTTTAAAAGTGATTGTTTATCCTGCAACTTTTGAGGAGTGTCCAGATAAATACAGTTATTTCCCCATTTATGACCGGTCAGGGTATACTCAAGCGAGTATTAAAAGCGATGCCATCAATTTTGTAATGGTTGATTGTTATAACGATGCTACTATTGTTAATGATTATACTTTTTTGGAAGAATTCGCCAATGATGAAACAGTGGTGCTTTGCTTAAGCAGTACCAATGCAAATGCGATGCAATCTATCAGAAGAATGATGATGGAGCTAATGAATCTGCAAGTGCAAAATCCTGTTGTAATTATTACTGATAGCAATTGGCAAACAGCTGATGAGCATTTAATTCATTATGCAACTGAGTGTGGCTCTCTATTATTAGATGGGATGGGAGATGGTATTTGTTTGGGAATGAATAACAATAGTTATCAAACAATGAATACAGGTGTGGTAGATACTAGTGGACGTAATTATTTGAGTAATACTTCAGTTGAGCAATTTATTAACTCTTCTGCGTTCAGTATTTTACAAGCTACTCGAACCAGAATTTCTAAAACTGAATACATCAGCTGCCCAAGTTGTGGCCGAACCTTATTTGATTTGCAAGAAACCACTGCGAAAATTAGAAATGTAACCAATCATTTGAAAGGAGTTAAAATTGCCATTATGGGGTGCATTGTAAATGGTCCGGGTGAAATGGCAGATGCAGATTTTGGTTATGTAGGTAGTGGTGTTGGAAAAATCACTTTGTATAAAGGAAAAGATATCATGAAGAGAAATATTGATAGTGAGATTGCTGTTTCCGAATTAATTAATCTGTTGAAAGAGCATGGTGCTTGGGTAGAGCCAGCTTAGTTCATTCTAAATTATTTTATGCTTCAAACTGACTTTTTAGTAATTGGTTCTGGTATTGCAGGATTAACGTATGCATTAAAAGTGGCTAAGCAATTTCCTGATAAAAAAATCATCTTAATTACTAAAACCCAGGCAGATGAAACCAATACTAAATATGCCCAAGGGGGTATTGCAGGTGTATGGGATGCAAGCAGAGATAGTTTTAGCAAACATATTGAAGATACGCTGATTGCTGGTGATGGGCTTTGTAATGAAGCGATAGTAGAGATAGTAGTAAAAGAGGGTCCAGAACGAATCAAGGAGATTATAGATTATGGTGCGGCATTTGATAAAGATGAAGAAGGTATTTATAGTTTAGGAAAAGAAGGAGGTCATAGCGAAAACAGAATTTTACATCATAAAGATGTAACTGGAATGGAAATGGAAAGAGCACTCTTGTCGCAGTTGGCTGCCTTGCCCAATATCCAATTATTGAACCATTGTTTTGTTGTTGATTTATTGACTCAGCATCATTTGGGTTATTTGGTTACCAAGTCTACTTTGGATATTACTTGCTATGGGGTTTATGTATTGAATTTGCAAACCAATCAAATTGAAAAAATTGTTTCTAAAATAGTTTTGTTGGCTTCAGGTGGTTGTGGTCAAGCATACAGAACCACAACGAATCCAAAAATTGCTACTGGAGATGGTATTGCAATGGTTTATAGGGCAAAGGGTAAAATTGAAAACATGGAGTTTATTCAATTTCATCCAACTGCTTTATACGAGCCAGGTGTTTCTCCTTCTTTCTTAATTACAGAAGCTGTTAGAGGCGATGGTGGTATTCTAAGGAATAAAGCGGGTGAAGCTTTTATGGAACGTTATGATCATAGAAAGGACTTAGCGCCTAGAGACATTGTTGCACGCGCCATTGATAATGAAATGAAGCGAACTGGTACTGAACATGTTTATTTGGATTGCAGGCATATGGGTAAAGAGCAATTTATTCATCACTTCCCTAATATTTACCAAAAATGTTTATCAATTGGAATTGATGTAATGCAACATATGATACCTGTTGCTCCTGCGGCTCATTATAGTTGTGGAGGTATTAAAACAGATGAATGGGGAAGAACTTCTATTCGAAATTTATATGCTTGTGGAGAATGTGCTAGTACTGGATTACATGGTGCAAACCGATTAGCCAGTAATAGTTTGTTAGAAGCAATGGTATTTGCTCATAGATGTTTTATTGACACCTGCAAACAAATTGATCAATTGAGTTTGATTGAGCATTTGCCAGATTGGAATGCATTGGGAACTGCAGAGCCGAGGGAAATGATCTTGATTACACAAAGCCTCAAAGAATTGCAGCAAATCATGAGTGATTATGTCGGTATTGTTAGAACCGATATAAGATTAAGTAGGGCAATGAAAAGATTGGATTTATTGTTTGAAGAAACAGAGCAATTGTATCGTTCAACTAAAGTGTCTCCTCAACTTTGCGAATTGCGTAATTTAATTACAGTTGGATATTTAATTGTAAAAGGTGCGCAGTTTAGAAAAGAAAGCCGCGGGCTTCACTACAATACGGATCACCAAGAAAAGAGTGCTATTTTACAGAATATTATTCTTTAAAGCCCCCAGGCTATGTATTATATAATCTACCCTTTATTTTATTTGTTATCTCTCTTGCCTTGGCGGGTCATGTATTTTATTGCAGATGGGTTATATATTTTGGTGTTTTATTTATTTGGATACAGAAAGAAAGTGGTGTTGAATAATTTATTGATTGCATTTCCTGATAAGACTGAAAAAGAACGTATCAGAATTGCCAAGGATTTTTATCACAATTTCATTGATACCATTGTTGAGACCATTAAAATGATTTCGATTAGTACCAAAGAAGCAGATAAGCGCTTAGTTGGAAATATCAAAGTGTTAAATGATTTGTACAGCTCTGGGAAAAATGTTCAATTATTAGCAGGCCATTTTTTTAATTGGGAATTTTTAAATCATTGGATTCCAAGACATAGTTTATATCCATTTGTTGGGGTGTATCAACCCTTGTCTAATAAAGTCATGGACAAAATAATTTATGATATGCGTGCTAAAAACGGCACCATCCTTATTCCAACTAAGCATTTCAAAAACCAATTCAGGAGTTATGTTAAAGATCGATATGCTTTAGGGCTTGCTGCCGATCAAAATCCTCCCAGCGATTTGAAAGCCCACTGGGTACCCTTTTTCAACCGATTGACGCCTTTTATTTTGGGGCCAGAAAAAGGAGCAAAATTAAATGATACACATGTGGTATTCTGTCACTTTTATAAAGTGCGAAGAGGCTATTATGAAATCAAGTTTGAATTAATTACTTCTGACCCACTTTCTTATAATGATGGGCAACTAACCAAGTTGTTCGCAGCTAAAGTAGAACAAGCAGTAAAATTAAAGCCTGCCAATTATCTCTGGAGTCATCGCAGATGGAAATGGAGCTTTGATCCAACCAAACACAGTGCATTAGAAATTAAATAAGCTTAGTTTAAGGCTGCTGTTTCTTTTTCAAACTCAAATTTTTCGGGCAAACCCTTTATTGCTTCAATTCCGCCAATCACATTTCTAATATTGTGAATGCCCTGTCTTTTAATCATAGATGCAGCAATTACACTTCTGTATCCACTTGCGCAATGAATATAAATATTGTGGTGGTCGTCTAAATTGGCCATACTACCTGGATCGGTTAATTGGTCCAATGGAATATTAATTGCTTCTTTTACGTGTTCATTGGCATATTCTGTTTCTCTTCTAACATCAACAATCACTAAGTTTTCGTCGAATGGAATATCCATGGCTAATTCATCTGCTTCAACATCTATGATCATATCGATTGATTCTCCAGCAGTTTGCCAAGCTTCAAATCCACCAGATAGATAACCAACTACATTATCTATTCCCACTCGGCTTAATCTAATAATTGACTCTTTTTCAGCACCTATTTCTGTTATTAAAATAATCGGTTGTGTAAATGGCAATAAAGTGCCTGCCCATTCTGCAAATCGACCATTTAATCCAATATTGATTGCGCCAGGAACAAACCCTTGCATAAATTGATCAGGATGTCTGGTATCTAAGATTATGGCGTTATCAGCAATTTTTTCTTTGAAATCGTTGATCAATAAAGGCTGCATGCTGTTGGCTAATATGCTGTCCAAACTGGTGTACCCTTCTTTATTGATACTCGCATTGATAGGGAAGTACGCAGGAGGAGCGTTTAATCCCTCCGTAACAGCTTTAATAAATGCTTCTTTTGATTCCGCTTGTAAAGCATAATTACTTGCTTTTTGAACTCCAATTGTACTAAAAGAATCAGCGCCTAAATTTTTTCCACAACTACTACCAGCTCCATGTGCAGGGTATACGACTACATCATCCGCAAGAGGAATAATTTTCTCTTGCAAACTATCATACAACATTCCAGCCAAGTCATTCATGGTTATTTCATTGCTTTTTTGTGCAAGGTCTGGTCTACCTACATCACCTACAAATAAAGTATCTCCCGTGAAAATGGCTTTATTATTTCCTTCTTCATCCTTTAATAAATAACAACTACTTTCTAGTGTATGGCCTGGTGTATGAAGTACCTGAATGGAAATATTACCCAGCTTAAATATTTCTAAATCTTTTGCAACATGTACTGGGTATTTGGTTACGGTACTTGGCCCATAAACAATGGTAGCGCCTGTTGCAGCAGCTAAATCTAGATGCCCGCTTACAAAGTCTGCATGAAAATGTGTTTCAAATATATACTGGATTTGGGCATTCCGCTCTTTTGCTAAAGCTAAGTAAGCATCAATATCCCTGATTGGATCTATGATTGCGGCTGCACCATTACTTTCGATATAGTACGCAGCTTCGCTGATACATCCAGTGTATAATTGTTTTATAAACATGCAATGATTTTGCGGCAAAGGTAATTAATCTACCAATGCTTTCACAAAACCAACCACATCGTTTAAGCGAGTGTAATTGACGGAGTAATAAATGAATTTCCCTTCTCGGGTGGTACTCACAATGCCGGCTCGTCGTAAAATGGCCAGGTGCTGTGAAGCTACGGATTGTTCTAAACGAAGTTTTACATAAAGCTCTGTAACAGTCATCTTTTGATGCTCATCTAATAGTTTGATGATTTGCTGTCGAAGCTTGTGGTTAATGGAGCGAAGGATCAAAGATGCCTTCTTTGCCTGAAGGAAATCTACCTTCACAGGCTCTGCGCCATTGGTTAATAGGATTGATTGAATGGTTGCGTTCATGTCAAGTAATATTGGGGGTATTAAGACTTATGCAAAGTTAGCTTTTTTGTAATGCATAGAGAGTGGTTATTCGCATTAGTTTTTCCGAAGGGCTTATTGTGGCTTTATTGGTTGATAAAAATCTTTTATATAAAGCGGTTCAGAATAGGCCAAATTGGAAAATTTTTTTGCATGAAAAAACGATTTTGAAATCGTAACCATATGATTTACATTGTGTTGCGAATAATCTATACTATAGTTGAATGGTAGGGTAAATTGTTCAACTTTCTGAGCACCATCTCCACAAAAAATTACTTTAGAATGACAATTTAGCCCCTCAAAAAAGACATTATCAAGTACTAATGCGTGTGTATTATCTAACTCTAATAGCTTTTGGTTGTACATTCCAGCAAAAACTTCCATTCTTCTTGCGTCTATCATTGCATAAAAAACAGCGTCTTTTTCTAGATCGGTTTGGGGGGTATTTTCAATGGCTGCATTGGCAATAACAGCAAGTGTATTAACCATTATTAATGGTTTATTTAATGCGTAACAAATTCCCTTTGCCGAAGCCAATCCTACTCTTATGCCAGTATAACTTCCTGGTCCACCAGTAACAGCAACCGCATCTATATCTTTTAATTGATAACCTGCTTCATTCATAATGGCTTCAATAGCAGGTTGCAAAAAAGCCGCATGGTCTTTTTGGTGTTGATGAGATTGACTTGCCAATACCTTACTATCCTGGCTTAAACAAACGCCCGCATAACCTGTTGCTGTATCAATATTTAAAAGTAAAGCCATGTATTAGAGGTTTAGAAACGCTGGTGCCAAACTATAGCGTTCATTTGTTTTTGCTAAGCTTTGCAAAAGTGTTGAAACCTTCTGAAAGCCAATTAATTCGCACCATTCAAATGGACCATAGGGATAATTGGTACCCAATTTCATGGCGGTATTTATTTCTTCTTTCGTACTTATATTTTCTGCTAGTGCAAAATAGGCTTCATTGATGATCATTGCAACTACTCTAGGGCCTATCATCCCCAATTCGTCTGCAGAAACAACTGATGTTAAACCTGCTGCTTCCAATAGTTCTACTGCTTTTTTAACTGCTTCATCATTGCCAGCAATTTCCAGAGATGGTTGAGACAAAAAACCATCCCATCCATTAAACCGAACAAAATTCTTGGGTAGCATTTCAGATGGAGTACATACTGCATTCACTAAAACAATTCTGTTTTGAATAGAAGAGAAGCAAGGCCCATCCTCTTCAAAGCATGCATCAATAAATAAATCACCATAAGGAATTGCTTCATTGGTAGATTCATACCTTTCAATTTTATTCTTGCCACCAATTAATTTGTTGGCCAATGCGAAGTATTGATGGTCTGTAGCTCTAATAATAATTTGCATAAATGGGCTTGGTCTGCAAATTTAGGTTGGCAGGTTGATTAAAAAGCAGCAATTTGCTTCCATTAAACAAATTCTATGTCTAAACAAGTGGTAAAAACAGTGAATGCACCTGCTCCTATAGGGCCCTATAATCAAGCAATTAAAGCGAATGGCTTTGTTTTTTTAAGTGGTCAGGTTGCATTTGATCCTGCAACAGGTGCATTGGTACAAGATAATATTGCTGCTGAAACACACCAGGTGATGAAAAATATTGAAGCGGTTTTAAAAGAAGCGAAATTGTCTTTTGAACATATTGTAAAGACGACTATTTTCTTGAGCGATATGACTTTATTTGCCGAAGTAAATGAAGTGTATGGTACTTATTTTAATGGAGACTATCCAGCAAGAGAAACAGTTGCTGTAAAGGGATTGCCCCGTGGTGTGAATGTTGAAATTTCAATGACAGCTGTAGTAGATTTATAATTGGGTTAACTGATAACTTGTTTTGAATTGGTATTGTTTATTGGGCAAAAGCATGAGCAATCCGATGCCATTATTAAAATTATCTGGAGCTCCAGATAAGTTTTCAATGGCAATACTTTTTCTGTGTTCAGGCGTATATACTTGTAGAATGGGATAATGCTCATCGGGTACTACATCTAGTTGTAAATGCTGGTTACTCAATACACATTTTCCATTTGGGGCCAACTCAAAAGAATTGTCTAAGAAAATATTTTCAAGTGAATGTTTTTGTAAAAATCTTTTATCTTTTATTTTTTTCCCAGTGGGGATTAAAGCCTCATCAAACTCCAATTGGGTATCGGCGTCAAATTGCAGTTGGTACTGATCTACTGGACCTCCTAAAGTAAAATAGGGGTGCCAACCATCAGCATATGGAATGGGCCCCTCATTTTGGTGATTGATTGATGTGGTTACAGATATGCTATTATTTGGTTTTAGCTCCCAAAGCAAACGAACCGTATACTCAAATGGATAGCCTGAATCTGATTTTTGATATTGGTAAGACAATGAAATTGCCGCAGCATCTTCAGATTGGGTCATATTATCTATTTCATAAACGGCATCATAAATTAATCCGTGTAATGCATGGTTGCCTAAGTAGTTTTTGCGAATGGTGTAAGATTGACCATTGTAATTATATTGACCATTATTAAGTCTACAAACAAATGGGCTTATTTTGGCACTTTTAAATGCTGTAGTAATTTTTTCTTCTGCCTCTTTTACTGATTCAAAGGCATCAATGCAATTGAAATGGCTTCCGTTTAATGGAATATGGAAGGCATTCAACAGTCCTCCAAATGCAAATATTTCTGCAGTGCATCCTGTAAGTGTATCTGTTAAGTGAATAACTGGATGGGCTTGTTGGCGGTTTATCGCTACTATGAATCGCATAAAAATCCTTTAAATGTCAAGATAATGCAAAAGCCCCTTTTTTTGACCAAATAAAAAACTAACGGTTGTTCACCCCTTGCATTTATACAGTATTTTTGCCCGAGTTTAAAAAATAGGATATGGCATTTTCATTAAAGAATAAAGTTAGAATAGTAACAGCTGCAAGTTTATTTGATGGGCATGATGCTGCAATCAATATTATGCGCAGAATTTTACAGTCTAAGGGGGCAGAAATTATTCACTTAGGACATAACAGAAGTGTTGCTGAAATTGTGGAATGCGCTATTGAAGAGGATGTGCAAGGTATTGCCATTACCAGTTATCAGGGAGGTCATGTAGAATTTTTTAAATACATGAAAGATTTGCTTGATCAAAATGGTTGTGGACATATTAAAATTTTTGGTGGTGGAGGTGGAACCATTTTGCCAGAAGAAATAAGGGAATTACACCAACACGGTATCACAAGAATTTATAGTCCAGATGATGGACGTACAATGGGATTGGAAGGGATGATTGAAGATGTGTTAATGCAATGTGACTTTGAATTGAATTCAAAAGCAAACACGGAAAAGCCATTGAATTTAGGAGAAGTAAAAGAAATTAGAAGCGTTGCCAGAAAAATAACTTTAGTTGAAAATGGATTAACGGATGGTTCTACAGAAGCAACTGTTTTAGATACTGAATCAGTTCCTGTTTTAGGAATTACCGGCACAGGAGGTGCAGGTAAAAGTTCGGTAACCGATGAAATTGTTAGAAGGTATTTGAACAATTATTCCGACAAAACGATTGCTGTTATTTCAGTTGATCCGTCCAAGAAAAAAACAGGTGGGGCATTATTAGGAGATCGAATTAGAATGAATGCAATCTCTCATAATCGAGCGTATATGCGCAGTTTAGCCACCCGAGACGATAATACGGCTTTGAGTGCACATGTTCAAGAAGCGATTAATATTTGTAAAGTGGCAGGTTTTGATATGATCATTTTAGAATCTGCAGGAGTAGGACAAAGTGATGCATCTATATTAGATTTCTGCGATGTTAGTTTATATGTAATGACGCCTGAATATGGAGCAGCATCTCAGTTAGAGAAAATTAATATGCTCGACTTTGCCGATTTAATTTGTATTAACAAGTTTGATAAAGCTGGAGCACTTGATGCGTTACATGATGTTCGAAAGCAGTATAAGCGCAATCATGAATTATGGAATGAAGCAGATGAAAACCTACCAGTTGTAGGAACCATAGCTGCACAGTTTAATGATACAGGAATCAATCAGTTGTTTGATAAAATAATGAATACCATTCAAGATAAAACGGGTGTTTATTTTTCTTCGGTTTCTGCAATACAAGCTGGCTTGAATGAAACAACTACAAGAGCACAAATTATTCCGCCTAAAAGGGTGCGATATTTAGCTGAAATAGCAGACGCCAATAGAAGCTATAATGAATGGACCAATGAACAGTGTTTAATAGCTTCAAAGTGGTATCAATTGAATGGTGCAATTCAGTCTTTGCCTGCAAACAGTAGTGCAAAACAAGAGTTAGAAAATATTGCAGCTTCAATGGAGTCTTCTCTTCATCAAGATTGTAAAAAAATGATTCAGCAATGGCCTGAATTAGTAAAAAAATACCAGGCAGACTTTTTTGAATACACGGTAAGAAACAAAACGATTAGGCAGCCACTGACTACCCAGTCATTGAGTGGTACCCGAATTTCAAAAGTGATTTTACCGCGTTATAAAGATTGGGGAGATATTCTAAGATGGCAATTACAAGAAAATATTCCTGGTGAGTTTCCTTATACAGCTGGGGTATTTGAATTAAAAAGACAGGGAGAAGATCCAACAAGAATGTTTGCAGGTGAAGGTGGCCCTGAAAGAACCAATAAACGTTTTCATTATGTTTCATTGGGTCAACCTGCAATCCGTTTATCCACTGCATTTGATAGCGTAACACTTTATGGGGAAGATCCAGATCCTCGTCCTGATATTTATGGAAAAGTGGGGAATAGTGGTGTGAGCATTGCCACAGTGGATGATGCTAAGAAATTGTACAGTGGATTTGATTTGTGCGATCCCAAAACATCGGTTAGTATGACCATCAATGGGCCTGCACCCATCATACTTGCATTCTTCATGAATGCAGCAATTGATCAATTATGTGAAAAATGGATTACTACCAATGATAAATGGGCAGAAGTAAATGCCATCATTGAGAAAAAGTTTAGTAAAACACCTAGACCTGTTTACTATAATCCATCTTCACCAGAAAGATTGCCTGAAGGAAATAATGGATTGGGAATTGGTCTATTGGGCGTGAGTGGAGATGAAGTGTTACCAGCAGAAATTTATGCTCAATTAAAAGCGGAAGCACTTACTCAAGTGAGAGGTACAGTGCAAGCGGATATTTTAAAAGAAGACCAGGCTCAAAATACTTGTATTTTCTCTACTGAGTTTGCACTTAAGTTGATGGGAGATGTACAGTCTTATTTTATTGATCAAAAAGTTCGCAATTTTTATAGTGTTAGTATTAGCGGATATCATATTGCTGAAGCAGGTGCAAATCCTATTACTCAGTTAGCATTTACCCTTGCTAATGGTTTTACTTTTGTTGAATATTATTTGAGTAGGGGAATGCATATTGATGATTTTGCACCAAATCTATCTTTCTTTTTTAGCAATGGAATGGATCCAGAATATAGTGTAATTGGAAGAGTTGCTAGAAAAATTTGGGCGAAGGCAATGAAGCAAAAATATAAGGGGAATGATCGCTCTCAAAAATTAAAGTACCATATTCAAACAAGTGGAAGAAGTTTGCATGCTCAAGAGATTGATTTCAATGATATCAGAACAACATTGCAAGCACTCTATGCGATTTATGATAATTGTAATAGTCTTCATACCAATGCATATGATGAAGCCATCACAACACCAACCGAGGAAAGTGTTAGAAGGGCAATGGCAATTCAATTGATCATTAATAGAGAATTGGGTACTGCCAATACCGAAAATTTTATTCAAGGAAGTTTTGCTATTGAAGAGCTAACCGATTTAGTAGAAGAAGCAGTATTGACCGAATTTGAACGAATTTCTGAGCGAGGTGGTGTTTTAGGGGCAATGGAAAGAATGTACCAGCGTAATAAAATTCAAGAAGAGAGCTTGTATTACGAAACAAAAAAGCATACAGGCGAATTGCCTCTAATTGGGGTAAATACTTTCTTGAATAAAAAGGGGAGCCCTACCATTTTGCCCGGCGAAGTAATAAGAAGTACTACCGAAGAAAAAGAGCAACAAATACAAAACCTACAAGCATTCAAATTAAGAAATCAATCAAAGAGTGAGCAAGCATTATTGCAGTTGCAAAAAGCGGCAATAAATAATGATAATTTATTTGCAGAGCTTATGGAAACAGTAAAGTATTGCTCCTTAGGACAAATTACCAATGCACTTTATGCAGTAGGTGGTCAATATAGAAGAAATATGTAAATTCAATTATGAAAATTCCTTTTTTGCTTTTCGCGTGTATAATGATGGCATTTGCTACTGGTGTTTACAGCCAAGCTAGGAAAATAGATACCACTATGAAATTGGGCAATATTGGTTTCAAGTTGGTATGTAACAATAAAAATGAAGACAAGAATTATGTTACCGTAAGCCCAATTGGATTTGGTAGTGGAGCTAGAGATGTAAGCTTTGAGGTAAAAGGTAGAATTAGAAAAGCAGAAGTAGATGATTTGAACAACGATTTTTATCCTGATATGGTCATTTATATATATTCGAGTGACCCCAACGACAAAGGCACAGTGATTGGAATTGCGTCTATTAAAAATGAATCATTGGCAGGTATTGGTTTCCCAGATATTGTAGATGATCCTAAATTAAGAACAGGGTATAAAGGCTTCGATACTTTTATGCTAATGGAAGGTACCCTAATGCGAAGATTCCCTGTTTATACTGCAGATTCCGTAGGGGCCCAAAGAACGGGTATGTATAGGCAAATTCAGTATAAAGTAGCTCCAGGCGATAGGGGAATGCTGAGCTTTAAGCCAGTGAGGAGTTATGAGTTCGCCAAACAATAAGTCATTTCTTGCCATTATTTTATTGTAAACAGTAATTTACTGTTTATCAGAATGCTACCTTTAGTTTCCTTAATTGAATTGTATGTATAGGAAATTAATTGTTGCTACGCTATTACTTGTTTCAGCTTTTGCAAATGCACAAACTGTTCAGCAATTACTTGCTAAAAAAGTTTTATTGCCTAATGGATGGGCTTTAACGCCTATTGGGAATAGTTTTCCATTAGGAGATCTCCCGCTTAATATGGCAGTTAGTAAATCAAAAAAATTAATGGCTGTCACCAATAATGGACAGGGAACGCAAAGCATTCAATTAATTAATCCTACTACTGAAAAAGTACTTGATACTAAAATTATTGAAAGGAGTTGGTATGGGCTTGTATTTAGTGCCGACGAAAAAAAGCTATATGCATCTGGTGGTCATAATAACAGAATCGAAATATTTTCAATTGACAATAATAAACTGGTCCTAACCGATTCTATTGTTTTAGGGAAAAAATGGCCAAATAAAATAAGCCCTGCAGGGATTGCTATTGACGACGAATCGCAATTATTGTATGTAGTAACTAGAGAAGATAATCAATTGTATATTATAGATATTCAGTCTAAAAAAACAGTTTTCAAACAAGCATTGGGTGGGGAAGCATATGCTTGCGTTTTATCTCCCAATAAGAAACAATTGTATATAAGTTGTTGGGGTTGCGATAAAGTGTATTTATTTAACACTATCGAAAAGAAAATCACTGCTGAAATACCAGTGGGTGATAATCCCAACGAGTTATTATTAAATAATAAAGGAACCATTTTATATGTAGCCAATGCTAATGATAATTCCGTTTCAGTTATTAATACCAAGGAAGAAAAAGTAGTTGAAGTATTGAATGTGGCTTTATATCCTGATGCGCCCAATGGCTCTACTACCAATGGCTTAGCTTTATCTGTAGATGAGAAAACCCTATTTGTAGCGAATGCAGATAATAACTGTTTAGCAGTGTATGATGTAAGTAAGCCAATTCAAAGTAAAAGCAAAGGATTTATTCCAGTAGGATGGTACCCTACCAATGTAAAAGTAGTGGGCAACAAAATATTTGTTTCAAATGGCAAGGGTTTTTCCTCTAAAGCCAATGTGTATGGTCCCAATCCTTTTGCAAATAAGCAAATTGTTTTACATCATGAAGGAGATCCAAATAAACCAAAAAGTGTTGAATATATTGGTGGATTATTTATGGGAACAATGAGTGTGATTAATATACCTACTCCAAAACAAATGAGTGTATATTCTCAAGTAGTGTATCAAAATACTCCCTATAATAAAGTGAAAGAAAAAATAGTGCAAGGTGAAGTGGGTAATCCAATACCTAGAAAAGTAGGTGATAAAAGCCCCATTAAATATGTATTCTATGTTATTAAAGAAAATAGAACCTACGATCAAGTATTGGGTGATATGAAAGAGGGTAATGGGGATCCTCGTCTTACTTTATTTGGTGAAAATATTACCCCCAATCAACATGCGTTGGCAAGAAACTTTGTTTTATTGGATAATTTTTATGTTGATGGAGAAGTAAGCATGGATGGACACAATTGGACCATGGGTGCCTATGCAACTGATTTTTTAGAAAAGAGTTGGGTAAGTAGTTATGGTGGAAGAGGCGGTAGTTATGACGGAGAAGGGAATAGAAAAGTAGCCAATAATAAAGGAGGCTTTTTTTGGGATCATGCAAAAAAAGCTGGGGTAAGTTTTAGAAGTTATGGTGAGTTTGTAGACAATTACAAAGCCAATATCCCTGTATTAGAAGGAAATTTCTGTAAGTATTTTACTGGCTATAATAATGGGGTTATGGATACTACTCGCTTTTACCAGTGGAAAAGAGATTTTGATTCATTACTTGCAATTAACAAAGTGCCTCAGTTTAATTCTGTTCGCTTTTCTAATGATCATACAGAAGGATTGAAATTAGGTAGACCTACTCCTTATGCTCATGTGGCCGACAATGATTATGCTGTTGGTTTATTTGTTGAAAACTTAAGTAAAAGCCCAATATGGAAAGAGACCGCCATATTTATTGTTGAAGACGATGCGCAAAATGGAGCAGACCATGTTGATGCACATAGAAGTATTGCATTTGTTGCAGGTGGCTTTGTGAAAAGAGGCTATATTGATCATACCATGTACTCTACCTCTTCTGCACTTAGAACCATGGAATTGATTTTGGGTATTCCCCCAATGAGTCAATACGATGCTGCTGCTACACCTATGTGGCGCTGTTTTACCTCAACACCAAATACAAGTTCATATAGCGCATTAATGCCCAATATTAACTTAAAGGACAAGAATACTGCCATGAATGAATGGCAACGAAGATCTGAATTATTTAATTTAGCTAAAGAAGATGCAGTGCCAGACTTAGAGTTTAATAAAGTATTATGGCATGGTTTAAAAGGCAACGAAATTCCTTTTCCTGGTCCTAAGAGAGCAGCTTTTTATAAGCCAATAGAAAAAGCAGATAAAGATTAATCAACAATTTCGAGATTGAGTCCTTATATAAGTATGCGTCAGTTTTTGATTGAAGAAATAAAAACCTGGGAAAGGTTTTATCGAGCCAATTTTATCAATTGTTTAACCGGCTTTAAGCCAGTTAGTTTAGTTGGCTCTATTAGTAACGCTGGTGTTCCAAATTTATCTGTAGTTAGTAGCATTGTGCATTTAGGTGCAGACCCCGCTTTAATAGGATATATCAATAGACCAATTGCAGCTGCTCCAGATACCATTACTAATATTGAGCATACAAAGTGCTATACCATCAATCATATCAATGAAACTTTTTTGCAACAAGCACATCAGTGTAGTGCAAAATATTTGCCAGAAGTGAACGAGTTTGAGGCAACTAAACTAACAGAATGGTATGAAAATGGAATTGTTGCACCCTTTGTAAAGGAAGCCTTAGTTCGATATGAAATGGAACTAGTTGAGATATCTCCAATTCATTACAACAATACCTTTTTTGTAATTGGACAATTAAAGTCTGTTTTTTTGGAAGAGTCAATTATTGCTCCAGACGGATTTTTAGACCTTTCTGCAGCTGGTTCTATTGTTTCAATAGGACTAGATGGATATGCAAAAGCAGAAATGATTGCTAGGCTTCCATATGCAAAGCCATAGTAAAAAGGGAAAACATATTCGCATCTTGGGGTAGCTGAATCATTTGCTTGAATTCCATCCCGACTTTTTCTAAGACCCGAATGGATGCAATATTTTCTGGTTTTGTTATACCTGCTAATTGAGTTAGATGCAATGATTCTTTTGCATATTTTACCACGGCCTTACTAGCTTCGGTTGCAATACCTTTTCTCTCGAAGTTTGGCATTAATGCAAAGCCCAAATCTGGAATAGTTAATCCCTCTCTTTTTACTATTCCACAAATTCCCGCAGATTGATTATCTTTTTTTTGGGTAACTAAAAAAAGTCCAAATCCGTTTATATTATAACTGTTAATGATGTTGTTGGCGATATAATTGCTTGCAGTTGTTTTATCATTTATATTTCTGTTCCCAATATGTTTTATCCAAGTTGGCGTATTCATTAGTTGCATCATAAACCCTGCGTCTATAATGGTTAAAGCCCTGATTCGTAACCTTTCTGTTTCTAAATGTAGTTGCATTATCTGCCGCTGGTTATTACAATTTTAGTAACTATATTTTCATTTCCTTTTCCATCTCTTGCTAGTACTAGATAAACACCTGAGGCAATTTTATTGCCTAGGTAATCTCTTCCATTCCAAACAGCTTGTCCACCTAAGCTTCTTGTTTGATAAACCAATCTGCCATTCAGTTCCGTAATTTTTATAAGCGTGTTTTCTGATAAACCTCTTATGGCAATTTGACCATTGAATTGAGGGGGAACAGGATTGGGGAAAACCAAAACATTATTTTTTTCTTCTACTGCTTCAGTTGCCGTTCCTCTATAACTACATAGTCCACTAAAAGTAGCAAAGTAAACTTCGCCCGTAGTAGGGTTTACTGTTATTCTTTTAACATCATTGCTTAACAAAGGGCTATTATTAGCGGTAAAATGGTGGATGATTTTTTTTGCATCTGCACTAATTAACCAAACCCCATTTTGTGTGCCAATCCATTTTTGATTGGCTCCATCAAGTGCCATACATTGTATTTGTTCACCCTTAAACAAAAATCCTGCAAATTGATCTTGTTGAATAATAGGAAGTGTTGCTTCGCAGTTACCCAAAACATTATCAGTACAATAAATAATCCCTATTCCATCGTCTGTTCCAACCCAAATGCTGTTGTCTTTGTCTTTTAAAATGCTTAAAATATTATTGGAAGGCAGGTTTCCGTTTCCTGCACCTTGTTTAAATAATTTCCATTGATCATCTCCAGTTGTTTCAATATTATTACCATAATTGTAATAAATGAGTCCGTTTCCTTTAGGGCTCTGAATCCAGAGTTGATTAAAATCGTCTGCAATAATTTGTGCAACGGCATTCTCTGTTAAACTAAATGGAATGGTAAATCCAAACCATTTATCATTGGCTGTTTTCAGCTTTAGTGCATGGGGGGCGCCATAATTACTGATCCATAAATTTCTTTTGCTGTCTATTGCTAATCCACTAACCCTGTAACTTCCTGGATCACCTATAGCGGCTTCTAATAAACTATTTTGTCGTTTAAAAATTTGTAATTGTTGGTTGTTTTGTTTTATTAGTCCACCCCCATAGCTGCCTGCCCACAAACTGCCATCAACTGGATCAACAATTAATGATATAAAATCTAGGGCTGTATCTAACAATGGAGTGTTATATGCCCCAATATTGCTCCAAATGCCTTCTTTAAATTGAAGGATTCCTTCATTATTAAATTGATAATTCCAAGCGGTATTTACTGATCCTACTGCCTGGTATAGTGTTTCATTGTAAAATGCAAACTCCCCATTAGAAACACCTAATGGTCCATTAGGGATATACCTTTCGGTGATATTACCAAAAGAAGATAAGCCACCGAATTGATCTGCAACCCATAGTGTAGCGTTGTTTAATAGGGCTGAAGAAGGGAAAGAGATAATGCCTGGTGCTGCTACAGTTTTTTCGATACTCCCATTTGGATTTAGTATCAGCACTTTAGAATTGCCAGTAGTTGTTCTTAGGCAAATGGTTATTTTATTTTCACTAATACCAGTATTAATAATTTTCCAATTGGATTCTTGAAACAGTAATTTCCATTGATTATTTTCTTGTAAAAAAATACTGTCATTTTTGGAGATTATCAATTGGTTATTAATAAACCCAATGAAGGATATGCTTCCATTAGATGGCCCTGAAATATTCTCCCAATTTTGATAGTTAGCCGGATCTAAACCAGTTTTCGTAATTCTTTTTATCCCTTCATCTGAAGCAGCATAGTAGTGCTGATTGTTTTCTGTAAATGCATTTATATTAATCTGCCTTCCTGCATTCCCAATCACCCAAGTATCTTTTATTTCGTATTTGTTAAGGTTGATTAATACAATGCCTAGTCCTGTAGATAAATAAGCTGTTCCAGTTGAAGCATAAATACTATTGATGGTTTTATTGCCTGTTATGTTGCTTCTTTGTATATCACTTAGGTTTTTGGTAATGCTTCCTTTTAGTAAATCAATATTGCTGTTTTTATAAGCAATAATTAACTGACTATTTTGTTCATCCCATGCAATTTTTTGAATACCTATATCGCTCAGTCCATTTACTTTATGGTACCTACTTATTTCTTGATTGGCATCAACTGAAAATAACGCATCGTTGGTAGCAGCATAAATAAAATCACCTTTTACTACCTGAATCGCTTTTTGATAATTCAAATGTTCTCTCCAAAATCCAATTGCAACGGGTTGTTTTTGCGCTTGCAATATGCAAATGAATGACAAGCAAAACAATAGGAAGGCTATATGTAATTGCTTAAACATGTTTAAATATATAAACTATCTATTCATAAATATTTACAATGCCCTGTTTTATAGCAAAAAGAACCAACCCAACCCTTGTTTTGATATCTAATTTCTTAAATAAATTATCTCGATAATTATCAATAGTTCTTACACTAACGCACATTTCCTCGCCAATTTCTCTATAAGACTTATCTGCACATAGTAGCTGTAAAAAATGAGCTTCTTGTTCTGAAATATTTAAAAGCAAAGCTGTTTGTTTCCCTTCTTCTTCTTCATTTGAAACATAGTTAATGAGTTTGTCTCTAACTAATTCATTAACATAGAACTCGTTTCTTTGGATAGATTCCATGGCTTCTTTAAATACATGCGGTTTACTGTCTTTAATAATATATCCTTTTACTCCGTTTCTAAGCATTCTAATAATGGCCATATCGTTAGACAGCATGCTTAATACCAATACTTTTACTGTTGGTAAATGTTTTCTTATCCAGGCTGCTGTTTCATACCCATCCATTTCTGGCATCGTAATATCTAGCAATACAATATCTGGCGGTGTAATCGTTTTTACTTTCTTGATAAATTCAAGTCCATTTCCTGCTTCCAGTACTACTTCAAATTCTCCCAAAGAATTAATTATCGCAGCCAATCCAGATCTTAGCAACTCATGGTCATCAACTAATGCTACGGTTGTTTTCATTTTTATTTTGAATTTAATAATATGGTTATTGTGGTGCCTTGGTTAATAATACTGTTAATATGAACAGTAGCATTAATTAGTTTTGCTCTTGAGAAGATATTGTTTAAACCCACACCTGTATTTTCCTGTTTAATATCTTCTGTATTAAATCCAATTCCGTTGTCTTTAATTTCAACTTTTAGTTGTTGGTTTATTTTTCCGATGTTAACATGAATGGTATCACAAGCCGCATGCTTTAAAGTATTGTTGATTACTTCCTGTATCATTCTATATAAAATGACGTCTACACTCTTATCTAATATATCTAGATTGACATCTTCATCAATTACTAAGAAGCTTTGGTATTTACCTGTTTTATTGATATTGTGTAAAAGCTGCTCCAACGACTCAATAAAACCAATTTGGTGGAAATTATTATTAATCAAGCTATGACTTATATTTCTTAAGTCGTTCCAAACTTTCTTTAAGAAATTGTAAATTTCTTCTTTCTCTTTTTCGTCTACTTTTTCTTTTAAATAAGCAATACGAAGCATCGATAAGTACACAACTTGTGCCGTATCATCGTGTATTTCAGATCCTATATAGTTTAGGGTTTGATTTTGTATTTCTAACTGAGATTTTATAATGGTTTGTTCAAACTTATTTTTCATCTCTTCTTTTTCCTTTTGATTTTGACGTTGTTTGCGCAAAAAAAGATAAAGTAGTACCAATAAAAATACTGCTAGTAATACAAAGAATACAGAGGAGATAATTATTGTGACGAGTATGTCTTCTTGGTTTTCCGGCATAGTATGAAGGCGTAGATAAATGCAGAATATAAAACCACATTTAAGCTCTGGTTAATAATACCATATATTTTCTTTCCTTCTTGTTGAAGGTCATAACTCCTTAAATACTCAAATAAGGCATTAATAATAACAGATCCCATGTAAAATAACAATAAGCCCGTGCATACCCAAAAGAAGGGTTGTTTGGCTAACGGATGATCTAGGTGTTCTGGTAAAACCGACTCATAAAAAAAGAGACAACAAAAGAGGACTACAAAAAACGAACCCAGCAAAAAAGTATAAGTATGAAAATTGTTGTAACCCTGAACGAATTGTAGGTTTAAAAAAACCATAAAAGCATAAAACGGGATGAAACCGATGGTCAGTTTTTTAAATAAGGTGGTTTTCAAGTGTTTTGAAAACAAAAAGGAGTAAAAAATAAATTCTATAGTGGTAAAAACATTAAAAAGGGTATAATTTCTTATGCCCTTAGTAATTAGGTAATAACCTATTAGTTCTACGGTTAGCGTTAACAGTAGAAAAGGTAAAAAATATTTAAAAGGGGTGTTTTTTAGCCATCTATATAATAGTATACAAACTAAAAAACTGCTGGCTTGCACCAGCAGGTAAATATTTGTCAACATCCTTTTGGATTTGAGTGAAAAGCTAACTTATGAAATAATATCCAAAGTTGTATTTTATGGCCAGATAGTTCCATGGTTCAAATAATTCGAACCATCGCCAGGAGTAGAACCATCCCCAACATCTTGGCTTCTAAAATTGCCACTATTACTTCTTTTGTTGTTTCCTAAGAAAAATACAGAAACCCTGCCTTTATACTCGGGTTTAGGTGCGGTAACTTCATCATATTGACCAAAATAGACATAAACCTTGTCTGATTTATATTTCTTTTTAATTTCCTTGATGTATTTTTCCATGTCTTCAGCATCAAAAACCACGTATTCTGTGAAGTTTTTGCCAGAATAATTTTTCTTGTAGGTTTCCTGCATTCTTGCGGCAGCAGATTCAGAGATTAGACCATTGATTGCAGATGCATTTGCAGCTGATCCAACAACATTCATTTCCGCATCTTTTTTATTGGATTGTAGTGCATTAGCTTCAGTTTCTGCTTTCTGACAGGCAGTAAAGCTAAGGGACGCGATTACTCCCAGGGCTAAAAAGCGTTTCGAGAATAGGTTTTTCATAAATAGCGATTTTATTGTTTGCGAGGATTGTGAATGTAAATTAATTCAAGTTTGAATGCAAAGTATCATCCTTTTAATAATAAAAATTAAAAATAATGTGTAATACAATGATAATTAAGTATTTAATTTTACCACTACAAAAAATAGGGTGAAATCACGCTGACTATATATATAGGTATTGCTTGATTTTCTCTTTTTCAATCTCATCTTTACAACAGAATCAGCCTAATTACTGCATAATTAGGGGGAATTGCAGCAAGAGACCGCATTAGATTTTTTAAAAGAGGGAATATGAATACGGAAAATCGATTTTTTTTGAATGAAAAGCAGGCTTTTTATGCATTAAAGCGGTTTTTTGCGCTTTCTCAAAATGCATTGTTTTTAGCCAATCAATCCAATCAAACATTCACTTTTTTCAATGATCATTTTGCTCAATTTTTTCCAGATACTATTCCAACAAATCAATCAATCGCATTTGAAAAGCTATATGCCATCGCACATGAAGACGATCGTCACTTGCTACACAAATTATTAGCTTCAGATGTAGATCAGCATACGGTAAATGTAGATGGTGAGAATATTCGTTTCTTTTGTAAAAAAGGAATTTGTAGGGTATTTAATTTGCGTTGTACAAAGCTTGCTGATGCAGCGGATGATTATAGCATCACTGGTATACTAACAGATGTTACAGATATTCTTTGGTTTGAGCAACAACAAAAGAAAAATGATAAAACATTTAGAGAATTGTCTTTTATCACTTCTCATGAATTGCGGCATGAATATGCTAAAATTCAATCCATTATCCAAATGATAGATGATGTAAATATTAGTGAAAAAGAGCGCAATGAAATGATTGCTGCTTCGCGGCATTCGATTCAAGTAATCAACAGTACTATTTTTAAAATAAATCACAAACTTTCATTTAATCAAACAGATGGATATTTTGATTTTTATAAAAAGAATCATCAGTATAAAAAAATTGTTTTAATTGATGATGATAGTTTAACCAATATCATAAATAAGCGAATTATTCAAATGGTTAATACAACTATTGAAGTGGTGGTGTTTACTGATATTGAAGCCGCAGAAATATTCCTTAAAACCGCTGATCAATCAGGCGATTATTTGATTTTATTAGATGTAAATTTCCCCTTTAGTAGTGGTTGGGAATTTTTAGAAAATTACCAGCAATTTCACATTCAGTCAAAAGTGATTGTTTTGTCCTCATCAATCGATACATACGATAGAGATAAAGCAAGAAAATATTCAATGGTAGTTGATTATATTACTAAGCCACTTTCTTTAGAAATGGTTAAAGAAATGCTTTATGCTTGAGCATTGATTTGTTTTTGAATAGCTTTTTGGGTCACTATCCAAAGCAAGACAGATAAAACAACAGAAGTGCTTATTGTAATCCATGAAATAAATGTTGGAATAAAAATAAATTGCGTTTCTAATATTGATTTTAATACTAGTTGAAGGAGTCCTATCATGACAGTTGCTAATACTATGCTGATTAGATTTCCTGGGTAAAATTGGCCCAATAAAAACTTAGATAATTGCTTAGGTGCAGCACCTAATGTGATCAATAAATTAATTTCTTGTTTACAATTAGCAATGGTTAATTGTATAAATAATGTAAAAATTATTAAAGCAAATATCAACATCAATCCTCCTGTTAATCCTGCAATTGCAACTACCGTGTCTATTACTTTTCTGTATTTACTGTATCTTAACTTTTCACTATTGGTACTAAGATTATTTTTCTTTAAAAAGCTTGCTATTGCAGTATTCGATGGATCATTGGTCTTTAGCACTAATCTAGATACTTCATTGTCTGATTTTATTTCTGCGTAATTATTTCCCCATTGTATAAATTCTGCAGGCACTAGCATAGACGAAATTCTATCGCTTAATCCTACAATTTTTGCGTTAAAACTAATGGGGCCATTTTTGCCATAAACCGTCAATTTAAACACTATCATTTTTACAATGGAAGGTGTCAGTTGTGGAAGATTTTGAGATATTGAAAACTGAAAATTATATATGTCTAAAAACATATTTGGCACAATCACTGGTACAAACTCAGCATTTGGATCCCAAGTGAATGAAATATTTTTAACGTCTATAAAACTGCTTGGAACACTCTCAAATGAGATGTCTGTATAAAATGGAAATTGATTACTAATACTTTGAATACTGGCTTTAAACCTACTAGGGTTAAGTACTCCAACCGATTCTGTAAATGGCTGTTTGGCTATTTCATTAATTAATTCTTGGTCTAATTTAGTATTACCTAAATTGTTGTTGTTTAAGGTTTTGTTGATCACTAAAAAATCTGCAATACTGTCTTTGTTATTAGGGCTATTCAATAAAAAATGATAATTCGATTGTACTTGTATTGCTGTTAGTAATAAAAAAACAGCAATTGCTAATCCTATTCTAGACGTCATCATTCTAATTAGACCTGAATGATTGCGAATCAATTTTTTTAATAAATGGTTTAACAAAGCTTATAAGTTTAAACTTACTTGATAATCAAAGTGTTCATCTTTATCTAAGTCTGTAATGATTAATCCAGCATTTCTTTTTTTGCACTCCACTTCAATTAAACTGGCAGCTATTTTTTTATTTGCAATATCCAGATGACTAAAGGGTTCATCCATTATTAAAAAATTAAACGGTTGCATCAAAGCCCTAATGATACATACTCTTTGTTGTTCCCCATAACTGCAATGCTTTGCTTGTTGATCTAAGATGGCTAAAACTCCTAATTGGTCAGCCATTTGGTTTATTTGTTCTGCTGCAACAATAGGGCTTTGCAGAACTCTTTTAAGTTCAATATTTTCTCTTGCTGTCAAATTGGGGAATAATCGTAAATCTTGGAAAACAATACTCCAGTGTAACTGTCTATTAAGCGCTAACTCGTTTGGCGTCAATAATTGAATATCCTTTCCATCATAAAGTATATTGCCAGCATAATCCTTTCTTAATCCATAGAGTAAATGAACCAATGTTGTTTTGCCAGTACCACTTGGAGCTGTTATTTTAATAAAATCTCCTTTCCTCCACTCTATATTTTCTCCCCATATACCAGAAATACCTACAGATGATCTGTCTGCAAGTATTGCTGGTATTACTTTGTTTAAATTGAAATGCATTAATTAGCTCTTATTACCGTTGGTATTCCTGATGGGAATAGCTTTTCTTCCATTTCTTTTTCTCTTCTTGCAACTGCCCTGGTATCAACTGCAATATTGGTAAATAAGCTAACCAATGTTACTAAGCTGTTTTGTTTTTGGTTTTGCATATTAATTTCCAAAACAGAACTGATGCTATTATCAGAATAGTTTTCAGAACTTCCCATGATGTCTTTAATAGTATTTTTAGCAGTGATTAATGAATTATAATAGCCCCCAGAAGAGTCTTTAATAAATCCATTTAGTGTATTGGCTACATCAATATAGATGACTGTTGACTTACCTTTAAAATAATTCAATGCTTCATTATTAATGGTAGCTTTTGTACTATTTGATTTGTATTGTGTATAAGTAATCGAATCACTAGCAATGATCATCCCTTGTTCATTTGCGACCATATAGATTCCTATTTGACCAAATAAGTCGCCTGACTTGTATTCATTCCCTTTTTTAACTGCAAAACCACGTTCTGCAATTTTATCCATTAGTTTCTTAAAGCTCTCTGGTTTTCCAGCAGGGATATTGATGATTAATTTTCCCATTGGTTTTTTTACCACCATCGATAATTCATCTTTCCTTATTTGAGGCTCATTCATACCCATTCCTAAATCTGAAACTACAACAGCAATATCACCTTTTATTGATCCATATAATTCTGCAGCTGTAACACCTGATTTGGTTAAAAATTCATTTACAAAGCCTTCTACTTCTAATTCTTTTAAGACACCTCCAAAAATTGCAGGATTAAAAGAAGCCATTACAATAGCATTTATATTTTGTGAGGGAAAGGTTTTGATTAAATCGGTATTTACTGTTGGTCCTGCATATTTTTTTAGGATACTGCTCAATAATGGATTGGTATGTGTTACTGATTTAGCAATAATTTTACCTTCTTCAAATGCTAAAGTGGCTGATGTGTAATTATTGTTTACCAATTCTTCTAGTTTAGGCAATTGCAATGGCATTCCACTTAGAGCAGCCAATGAACCGCCTGAGCTTGCAAATACATAACCCTCCGCTTTGGTTTTAAACATTTTACCAAACTCTTTAACAGCCGCCATTGAAGCAGATTCCTTCTGTGTAAATAAACGAGACAATTCAGTCAGCATTGTTTTTTTATTGTCCTTTTTTTCAGGAATAACAAATCGCATATTTACCGTATCGTAATATGGTTTCACTTTATTTTCGTAAATCATTACCAATGCATGTTCCTTATTCCATGCTAAAATATTATTGTCGCTTAATGGTAGGTATTGGTAATCGGCTTCTTTAGAAAAAGTTTGTTTGTCTTTCCAGTTTAATTTGCTTAAGTACCGATTAAATACCGCTGAGTCTGAAATACTAAAAAGTAAATTCATGATATTGGCATCCTTATTCTCTTTTTGAGGGTAACTAAAAAAGTGAATTTTTTCTTCCCAATTAATGCCAGAATTATTTCTAAAGTCTGCTACTTTTTGTTGGTCTTCGGGTTTGGTAGAATCTTTTTGGTATCCTTTTGATAGAATACTATCTAAACTGATGCCCCCATTTTGTAATTTTTCTTTAAATGCGTTGGGATCAATGCTAACTACTACCATCGCCTCCTTAGGAATCATTTTAGTTTCCTTTGGGGCGTTATTGGAGCAAGAAATTAAGAAAAAGCTGCTGATACCAATCAGCATAAAATAGTGAATACCGCGTTTCATAAGTAAAAATTATACATTGAAGTTAATTCTTACCTCGGTATTCACGTGTAAATATGATGTTAATGGATTATAGCCTGATAAATGGCCTCCTGGATATTTGGACGTACGTTCATTTTTCCAAAAAGGGTATTGTTTCTGGTGGGAGTTACCCTATTTGATAAGAAAATATAGATTAAATCATTGTCTGGATCTACCCAAACACAGGTTCCCGTAAAGCCAGTATGCCCGAAGGTATTTAAGGACACAGATTTTGAAGGATAAGGTTCTTTTCTACTTAAATTGTCTTTTTCTGGTTTGTCAAAACCCAATCCTCTTCTACTAATATCGCTATTGTAAGCGGTAAATTGTTGAATGGTTTCTTTCTTCAAGTATTGTTGACCATTCATTGTACCTCCATTCAATAGCATTTGGTACAATTGGGCTAAATCGTAGGCATTACTAAATAAACCTGCATGGCCTGCTATACCGCCAAACAATGAAGCTCCTTCATCGTGTACATCTCCTCTCATCATTTGCTGCCTAAAATGTTTTTCGTCTTCTGTTGGAACCAATGAATTCAAAGGGAAATATTTTCTTGGAGTAAAACCAGTAGTGGTCATTGAAAGCGGGTTGTAAAATATTTCTTTACTATAGTCATGAATATTTTTTCCGGTTACTGCTTCAACTACTTTAGCCAAAAAAATAAAATCATTATCGCTATAAATATATTGCCCTGATTTGGTTAGTGGACTCGTTAAAATTCTTTGGAAAATGGTGTCCTGCCAATCGTTTCTTAGATAAATATTTTCAGCTACGCGAACAGAAAAACCTGGCATTGAACGCTCTCTAAAGTAGGCGGGTAAAGGTTTTCCAGTTGTACTATCTAGTAGTTCTTTATAAAAGGTAATAAACGATTTAAGTCCAGCTTGGTGTAGTAGAATATCTTTTAGCTTTAAATTGGCCTTATCTGAATTTTTTGTCCAACTTAAATAATCTCCCAATGTTTTTTCTAAATCAACTTTACCTTCGTCTACCAATCTCATTATAGAAACAGTAGTTGCCGATACTTTTGTTACAGAAGCTAAATCATAAATCATGGATGGATTGAGTGCTTCTTTTTTATCTGTATTGGTATATCCAAACGCTTTGTGGTAGGCAATCTTCCCCTTTCTGGCAACTAATACTACACAGCCCGGAACAGCACCCTTTTCAACGGCATCATTTGCAATGGAGTCAATTTTATTCAATTTATTGGCATCTAAACCAGCTTCCCATGCTTGTACTTTGGGGAAATAACTATTGTAAGTGATAGAAGTTCCATAAGTAAGTGAAGGTGTTACTGTCACTGGTAAAATCCCCTTTGCTTCACTTCGGCCAATTAAAATATCATAAACGGCCTCTTGGGTAATTTCATCATCTTCGTAACATGCCAACAAATTTGCAGTATTAGTAGAATTAGCTATTGCATAGGGATTGCCAAAATACATGGTAAGCGTGTTAAAAGACTGTAAAGCGTTTAACAAATAAACGGAGGCATTGCTCAACCCAAAATTCTTTGCTGGCCTTCTGCTATAATTATGCATACCAACAATGACTAAATCAAATCCTGCTTCTTTTATTTTTTTAACCAGCAAATTGGCTGAACTACTATCTGCTCTTTCTAGTGGAATATTATTGGCTGATTGATCATCCATTAATTGTTTTCCAATGGATGCCCTTGTTCCAAATAAAAATACAGATGCGTTATAATTATTTTTTAATTGAGTTGCTATCAAATTTTCTCCTGGTGCTCCAATAGAAATATAGGCTATACGCTGTCCTTTTTTCAATGGGAATACCTGGTTATTTTCTTTCTTTAATAAGGTGATTGCATTCTTACTAAGAAGGGTTCTAATTCGATTGGTTTGAACGTTTAAATCGTTCACCAAGTTTGTAGTGTCAATTGGTTTTAATTTATTTAGCCCCAAGTGATATTTGGCTAATAATATTTTTTTGACCTTTGCATCAATTGATTCCCAGCTTAATCTTCCGTTATCAATAGCTGTTTTAATAGCTGCAATAGTTCCGGGTACATCTTCTGGCAAACAAAGCATATCATTACCCGCTATTAGCGCTTCAACGGAAGCTTCACCAGATGGAAAGTACTTGGTAATTCCTTTCATTTCTAATGCATCAGTGAAGCTAAGCCCTTTGAATCCCAATTCATTTCTTAATAAATCGGTGATACTTTTTTTGGAAAGGGTGGCTGCTAAATTTGCTGTAGTATCTATTGCTGGAATGTACAAATGTGCCGTCATCATGCTGCCTAACCCTGCTTTAATTAAGGCCCTAAATGGGTAAAGTTCTAACTCATCTAGTTGCGCCCTAGATTTATTAATTACTGGTAAATCATAATGACTATCTACTGCAACATCTCCATGTCCTGGGAAATGTTTACCTGTTGCCATTACCCCCATATCTTGCATGCCGCGCATATAGGCTGTTCCGTATAATGCTACTTTGTATTTGTCTTCTCCAAAGCTTCGGTCGTTAATTACCGGATTCATTGGATTATTATTGATATCTATATCCGGTGCATAGTTGACTTGAATGCCCAATCTTTTGCATTGGTCTCCAACTGCTTTTCCAAATTCATATATTAGTTCCGCGTTATTTACTGCACCCATCATTAATTGTCTTGGGAAGTTAATGACACTATCTAATCGCATTCCTAAGCCCCACTCTCCATCAATGCTAATCATCAAAGGTGTTTTAGCCATTGATTGATACATATTGGTAAGCATGGCTTGTCTTACAGGGCCTCCCTGAAAAAAGCAAAGACCACCTACATTGTATTTGCGGATGGTCTCTGAAACTTTTACTACATGATCATTGCCCAAATTACTGTGGGCGCGAATAATCATTAACTGCGCTATACGCTGTTCTTTATTTAATTTTTTAAATTTCTTGTTAACCCATTTAATGGCTTCAGGCGTTTCTTCATAAAACTGCTGAGCCACTAATGCAGTATTGCCAACTGCTAGAATTGTTAGAATAAATAACCACTTTTTCATACGACCTGTTTAATAGCCACACAAGGTATGAAATGGAACGGTTTATTCTCCTTCTTCGGGTGCTTCAGTTAATTCAATGGTAATATTATTTGCTTTTAATACGCCATACCATTTAACCATTTTTTTCATATCACTTGCATATACACGTTCAAAATCCATATCTGGATATACTTTTTGGAAATATGATTTTACGGCTGCGGCGTCTTTTTCAGATGGCAATGCTTCTTTACTAGCATCCATTGCTTTGAAAACATCCGCCAAGTTTACGTTTTCTCTGATGGTGTAAACCTCAATGCTTTCTAAGTGTGAAAAATTATGAATTCGGCTGCTTACAAATTTGGTGGTATTGTCTTCTAGTGATTTTACAATAGCGCCATCATTTTTGCTGCTCAACATTTCGAATAAGCCGCTCATTCCAGTTACCGATATTAATTTATTGTATTCCATAGTTCATTTATTGAGGTGCAAAGTAAAGGAAATTGTTTTGGAGAAGCATCTGATTATTGAATTGATTGTAAAGCCCTTTCTAATCTAGCTTTTAGATCGGGATAGGAAGTATATCCTCTGGCTAATAAATGAAATTTAGTTTCAGATTCTTGCAATAATACACAAGGATAGCCAGTTACTTGCAGTTGTTTTACTAATGCAAACTCATAATTCGCTTTCTCTTTGTATTCTTCACTTTTAAGCCTTTCATAAAAAAGCTCAGGTTGAATACTGTACTTTTCTAATAAATGCTTGTAAGCCTCATCATCGGTTAGGTCTCGGCCTTCAAAGTGAAGTGATTTTTGTAAGTCTGCAGCAAATTCGACTTGCTTTTCTGGGTAGATTTCCTTGAAAATACTTAATGCAATTGCTGGTTTTTCGGAGTGAGGGTACCAATCACTGAGATCTGGGTTATTGATATGCCAGAGGTAATCGGGTCCAAAACTAACCCCACTGTATTCTTCCACTGTTTTATAGGCCGACTGAATATAGCCTGCTGTAGCACTAATATGAACGGGTTCTTCTGGCAAAATCATTCCTCCGGATAAAACTTCAATTTGAAGATCGGGGAAATGATTAGCTATTTGGGTCATTACCCTGCTAAATCCATAACACCAGCCACAATAAGCGTCGTAACAATAAAAGAGTATTGGTTTCATAATGCAAATTTAGGAATGGATTCTATAGCTTTGCTAGCTGATTTAATCAATTAAATGTAAGGATATGCCCGGATTTGAACTTTTTGGTGCCGAAGAAAGAAAGGAAGTAAATGATGTGTTAGAAACAGGTATTTTGATGCGTTATGGATTTGATGGCCCAAGAAAAGGCATTTGGAAAGCCCAAGAGTTGGAAAAAGCGATTACTGAAACTTTCGGTTGCCAATACGCGCAATTAACTTCTTCAGGAACTGCGGCGCTAACAACCGCTATGGTTGCTTTGGGTATAGGTGCAGGTGATGAAGTAATCATGCCAGCTTTTACTTTCGTAGCAAGCTTTGAAGCAGTATTAAGTGTGGGTGCTATTCCAGTTTTAGTAGATGTGGATGATACACTTACTTTAAATCCTATTGCTGTTAAAAATGCAGTTACGCCTAAAACTAAATGTGTCATGCCAGTTCATATGTGTGGAAGTATGGCTGATTTAGATGCATTGGCGGCAATATGTAAGGAACACAACTTGATTTTATTAGAAGATGCTTGCCAAAGTATTGGTGGAACATACAAGGGTAAAGCATTAGGTACTATTGGCCATGCGGGAACTTTCAGTTTTGATTTTGTAAAAATGATTACTTGTGCAGAGGGGGGAGTAGTGATGACAAATGATAAAGAAGTCTATACCAAATCGGATGGCTACACCGATCATGGTCATGATCATTTAGGTGTTGATAGAGGTGCCGATTTGCATCCCTTTATTGGATACAATTATAGAATCAGTGAATTACATGCTGCTGTTGGGTTAGCCCAAATCAAAAAGTTGAGTACTTTTTTAGAATTACAGAAAAAAAATAATAAAGCACTAAGAGCTTATTTAGAACAAGTACCTGAAATTAGTTTCAGAAGAGTGCCCGAAGGTGGTGAAGACAGTTGTAGTTTTTTAAGTTGGTTTTTGCCTACTGCAGAACAAACACAAGCGGTTGTAGCTGAAATGAAAGAACAAGGAATATTAGCGGGTAATTTTTATTGGTTTGCTAATAACTGGCATTATATCAGCAAATGGGATCATTTAAAAAACGCCACAACGCTCAGTAGAATTAGTGATGAGCAAGAAGCGGCATTAACCAAACTTAAATCAACCGTTTTTGCTGAAAGTGATGCAATCATGAGTCGTTGCATTTCAACAGCTATCAGTTTGGTGTGGACAGAGGACCAGATTCATGAGAAGGGAACTAGGATGGTTGCAGCAATAAACAAAGTCTTAGGAAAATAATTACTGGTTTTTGCCTTCAAGCTTATTGACATAATCTAAACTGCCTAGTCTAAAACGGAAGGGAATTTTGGTCGCTTTTTCTAGTTGTAATTCTTTTTTGCAAAAAAAGCCCAATCCTTTAACATAATGATCAGGAGGTAAAATTTTGATAGGGCTATTTTTTAGGCTGTCCATCCTTTTCTTATATGCTTGAATGCTGCTCTGTCCTTGTATGTTTGTTGGATTTTGCAAATTGTTTATTTGTGCTGAAATAGCAATTGTGCTCATTAGGGATAAATTCACAAACAAACAAATCCTTTTAAACATGGTGTGGCTTTAAATCTTTGTAAATTTACAGCGTAATTAGTTAATCAATGTCTCTCAGTCAATCATTACAGCAAAAATTATTGCAGAAACTGTCTCCTCAACAGATTCAGTTGATGAAATTATTGCAAGTGCCAACAGCCAATTTAGAAGAACGAATCAAGGAAGAATTGGAAGAGAATCCCGCATTAGAACAAGGGGAAGAAGGACATGAAGATGAATATACTGATGAACTAAAAGATGAATTTGATAGTGTTGGTGAAGAAGAAGTAGATCCAGATGGTAGTGCAGATGATTATGAGAACGTAGACATCAGTGAATATGTAGTAGATGATGATGGAGAAATTGCCGATTACAAAACCAAGGACGATAATTATCCTGAAATGGATGACCAAAAAGTTATTCCTATAAAAGTTGAAACCAGTTTTCATGAATTGGTGTTGAATCAATTGGGAATGCTAGAATTAGACGAGCGCAGTTATAGAATAGCAGAACAAGTGGTTGGGAGTTTAGACGATGATGGTTATTTACGAAGAGAGCTTACTTCCATTGCGGATGATTTGGCTTTTAGGCAAAGTTTAATTGTAGAAGAAAAAGAAATTGAAGCAATCATTGTTCAAATTCAGCAGTTTGATCCTGCTGGTATTGCTGCTAGAGATTTGCAGGAATGTTTGCTCTTGCAACTAAAAAGAAAAACGGACGAAGGGAAAAGTGTTGAATTAGCGGTTCAAATATTGACCAAATATTTTGATGAATTTACCAAAAAACATTACGAAAAAATACAAAAAAGTTTGGGCTTAACCGACGATCAATTAAAAGAAGTGATTGGTCAAATTATTAAGTTGAACCCGAAGCCTGGGGGTAATGTTGGAGAGATGAACAAGGCGGAGAATTATATTGTACCCGATTTCTTTGTTATCAATAATAATGGGTTATTAGAGCTCACCCTTAATTCAAAAAATGCACCTGATCTTAGAGTGAGTGAAGGATACAAAGACATGTTGAAAGATTATGAAAAGGGTAGCAAAAAAGATAAGCGTCAAAAAGAAGCGGTTCTTTTCATAAAGCAAAAAATAGATTCTGCTCGTTGGTTTATTGACATGATTAAACAACGTCAGGATACATTAGTAGGCACTATGGGGGCCATTATGAAGCACCAGCAAGAATTTTTTCTTACAGGTGACGAAACAACCATGCGTCCTATGATATTAAAAGATATTGCTGAATTAACTGGCTTAGATATTTCTACTGTAAGTAGGGTAGCCAATAGCAAATTTGTGCAAACAGAATTTGGCACTTATCGCCTTAAATTTTTCTTTAGTGAATCATTAAGTACGGAGAGTGGAGAAGAAGTTAGTACACGTGAAGTAAAAAAGATATTGAGTGATATGATTGAATCTGAGGATAAGCATAAGCCACTCAGTGATGAGGTATTAACAGAAATGTTGCAAGAGAAAGGATATAATATTGCTCGTAGAACGGTTGCTAAATACAGAGAACAATTGAATGTTCCAGTGGCAAGATTGCGTAAAGAACTTTAATTTTCTTCAATGATATCTGAAACAACTACAAATAGTAATACTCATCAAAAAGAACCCTTAGATAATAATTCAGTTGCGGGAGTTCAATGGCATTTTGTAGTAACCGGTTTTGCCAAAATGGTTTCTTATTTGTTTCACCCACTTTTTATTCCCACTTACTTTTTTTTATACTTAATGCAGTATTACTCTTTTGAGTTTGCTGGAATAACCGATTGGCAATTAAAACTTCGTTTATTTGGTGTTTTTTGGATGACTGCTTTTTTTCCTGCTTTTGCCGTATTTCTTTTATGGCGCCTTAAGTTTAGTTCAGGAATATTTTTGCGTACACAAAAAGAAAGAATTGTTCCCTATATCATTACCATGTTTTTTTATTGGTGGATGCATTATTTGAGTCGTAATTTTCCCGATCAACCTGAAGTATTGAAGTTTTTTTATACAGGAATTTTTATTTGTTCTGTTGCAGGATTATTAGCCAACAACAGTTACAAGATCAGTATGCATGCAATGGGAGCGGGTGGCTTTGCAGCGGCTTTGATCCTCACTTCATTTCACTATCAAAATACAGACGGTATTGCTATTAGTATTGCTGTATTATTAGCGGGCATAATTTGTACTGCTCGATTAATTTTAAAAGAACACTCTCTTAAAGAAGTCTATACAGGCTTAGCTGCAGGAGCAATATGTCAGTTGCTTTCTTATTACTTTGTAATGTAATATACCCAAGGATTCCCTTGTTTTTTTGTTTCTTTGCAGCTCATTCAACCTTTTTTCATGTGGTATAAGGCAGGGAAAACAATTTTACGTTTCAGAATTAGTTTGTTATTTATTTTATTTTTGGCTACTGCTTTTATGGCATGGCAGGCTTCTAAGGTTCAACTCAGTTATGATTTCACCAGAGCCTTGCCTACGGATAATCCTAAGTTTATAGAATACCAAGATTTCCTAAAGCAATTTGGAACAGATGGTAATACAGTGGTAATAGGCTTAAAATCTGATCAATTTTATGAAAAAGATTTTTTTAATGAGGTCTATGCACTAAGTCAACGACTTAAAAAAGTACCAGGTGTTAATGAGGTTCTTAGTGTACCTGATGCAGTTAATTTATTAAATGATGAGGTGAATCAACAATTGGTTCCCCAAAAAATATTCAATCCTCCTTATGCTAACCAAGCTGATCTTGATTCTGCAAAATTGATTTTTGAAAGCTTACCATTTTATAGAACCTTATTGCATAGCCCAGATAAAAAAGCATATCTTCTTGGTGTAACGGTTAGCAAGGATTCCATCAATAGTAAATACAGAAGTATACTCATTAATGATATTGTTAAGGAAACAAAAATCTTTGAATCGAATACCAATTCTGAATTACAATTAAGCGGTTTGCCGTTCATTAGAACCATTATTGGGGATAGAATAAAAGATGAAATGAATTGGTTTTTAATTGGGTCTTTGTTGCTATCTGCAATCACATTATTTATTTTCTTCCGATCTGTTAGTGCTACAATAATGAGTTTACTTGTGGTTGGTATGGGTGTTATTTGGAGTGTGGGAACGCTGGTATTATTCGGTTACAAAATTACATTGCTTACTGCATTAATTCCGCCATTGGTTGTGGTGATTGGTATTCCCAATTGCATTTATTTTTTAAATAAATATCATACCGCATATAGAGAAAAGGGAAATAAAGAAGAAGCTTTAGTAACCATGGTTGGTAGAATGGGTATTGTAACTTTGTTCTGTAATATTGCAGCTGCCATTGGGTTTGCGGTATTTGCATTAACTAAAAGCCAACTATTAAAAGAATTTGGGGCAGTAGCTGGAATCAATATTTTGTTATTGTTTTTTATTTCCTTGTTTTTTATTCCACCTGTACTAAGTTTTTTACCTGCTCCAAAAACAAAACATACTAAGTATTTAGACAATGCATTTTTAGCTTCTATTTTAGTTAGGATTGAGCGTTGGGCATTTCATCATACCCGTATGGTTTATATGGTTACCATTGTTGTTACACTAATTTCCATACTGGGAATTTTTAGAATTAAGAGTGAAGGATTTATAGTAGATGATTTGCCTAAGGCCGATAAAATTTACACAGATCTAAAATGGTTTGAAGAAAATTTTGGGGGAGTAATGCCGCTAGAAATTATTGTAGACACCAAAAAGAAAAATGGGTTGATGCGTTCTGTTAAACCCATTGCTGCAATAGATGAATTCTCCAGTTATTTAGATTCTTCGGAAGCAACTGCAAGACCTCTTTCTTTTGTAGAAGGGTTGAAGTTTGCTAAGCAGGCTTTTTATGATGGCGATACCTTAAGTTATGCTATTCCTTATGAAAGTGATTTGGCATTCATTGGGCCTTATTTGAAGCCCAAAAAAGACAGTGGTGCCACCAATGGATCAAGTGCATTCAATAGATTGATTAATAACTTCATTGATAGTAATAAACAGAAAGCTAGAATTAGTGTGAATATGAAAGATATTGGCAGTGCAAAACTGCCTGAATTGTTGGCTAATTTCGAAACTAAAGCTCACCAAATTTTTGATACCGCTTCTTATAAAGTGAGTTTTACAGGTAGTAGTGTTAGTTTTTTGGAAGGTTCTAGTTTTATTATTAATGGATTAAAAGAAAGCATTTTCTGGGCTTTTTTATTAATCACCCTATGTATGCTTTATCTATTTAAATCGGTAAGAATTTTATTTAGCTCTCTTATTCCGAATTTAATACCACTAATCGTTACTGCAGGGGTTATGGGGTGGGCAGGAATAGCACTGAAACCTTCTACTGTATTGGTTTTTAGCGTTGCATTGGGGATTGTAATAGACGTGACTATTCGGTTTTTAATTAATTATAAACAAGAGCTTCCTGCTCATCAAAATCAAGTAGGACCTACTTTAATCCAAACCATTAAGCATACCGGAATAAGTATTATTTATACTTCCTTAGTTTTAATTGCGGGGTTCATCATTTTCAGCTTTAGTAATTTTGGTGGAACTAAAGCCTTAGGTTGGCTAACTTCATTAACACTAGTTGTAGGAACCATTACCAATTTGGTATTATTACCTGTTCTAATATTGACTATCTCTGGTAAGAAAAAAGGATAACTGGTATCTTTTGCGGATAAATGGATAAAAGTTTTCGATTTGTTGCAGCGTTTTGTTTATTAAAACTGCCTAAATTTAACAACTCTTAAACTAAAACTAAAAACGCATGAGAAAACTAGCTGTTTTTTTGACATGTGCACTGCTCTTTGTAGCACAAGCATATGCTCAAACTGCACGAACAGTTACTGGAAAGGTAACTGATGACAAAGGTGCACCGTTGAGTGGTGTTACCGTTAGCGCTGTGGGTGCAAATAAAAATGCTCTTACAGACAATGGGGGAAATTTTTCAATTCAGGTAACGGAGAAAGTGCGAACCCTAAGAATTAGTTATGTTGGGTTCGATTCCAAAGATGTAAGCATCAATGGCCTTTCTTCTGTTAATGTAGGCCTTAGCCAAGAAGACAAGTCTTTAAGTGAAGTTGTTGTAGTTGGTTATGGTACACAAAAAAGAAAGGACCTTACCGGTAGTGTTGCTAGCGTTAAAGGAGAGGCATTGGCCAATAAACCAACGCAGAGCTTTGAACAAGCTTTAGGTGGTAGAGCGGCGGGTGTGCAAGTAGTTATTCCAAGTGGTGTTTTGAACGCTCCTCCAGTTCTTAGAATTAGAGGTACCAATTCTATCTCATTGTCTTCTTATCCATTGATTGTAGTGGATGGGGTTGCAGTATTTACTGGAGATGGTAGTTCAACCAGTGCTGCTGGTAACGTATTATCTTCTATCAATCCAAATGATATTGAAAGCGTAGACGTAGCAAAAGATGCGGCTGCAACTGCTATTTACGGTAGCCGTGCTGCAAACGGTGTTTTGTTTATTACAACTAAAAAAGGAAAACCAGGTCGTTCAAAAGTAACAGTAGATAGCTGGGTGGGTATTAGTAATCCTCAGCGTTTACAAAAAGTATTGGATGCCCAACAGTACACTGACTACAAAAACGAAGCGTTGCGTAATGCGGGCACCTTTAATGCTGCAACCAATGCATTTGCTACTACATTAGGAGCTGATGGAAAAATCATCAATACCAATTGGGCTGATATTGTTTATCGTCAAGGAATTCAGCACAGCAATACCATCAGTTTATCTGGTGCCAATGAGTCTACTAATTATTATTTTTCTGCTGGCTATACAGAGCAACAGGGTATAATTAGAAGAAACGATTTTAAGCGGTTGAGTTTATTAATGAATATCGATCATAAAGCGGGAAAGTTCTTTACGATGGGTGGTAAAATTCAATATACCAGTGATCAGAATACTGCGGCAACTAGCTCTGGTTCTTTAGGAGATGCATTTGCTACTGCAGGTATGGGTCGTGTTGCATTGATTACTGCTCCAAACGTAGGGCCATATTTGGCAGATGGAAGTTACAATAGAGTTAATAATTTGATTGGTGTGATGGGTAATAAATTAGGTCAGGTTGGGTTCTACAACCCGCAAATTGCTTTAGATTTAAACAGATCTAACAGCTATGGCGAGCATTTTATTAGTAATGTATATGCACAATTTAAACCAACCAATTGGTTAGCTATTAGAACACAATATGGTTTGGATTATTTGATGGTGGACAACGATTTCTTCTCTCATCCAATTTCTGGTGAGGGGTTCGCAACTACAGGATCGGCTACTGCTATTTTTAATAAAAACAAGCGTTGGGTTTGGACAACTACCGCACAGTTTGACAAAGTATTTGCTGAAAAGCATACAGTGAGTGCATTGGTGGGTATTGAACACCAAAAATCTGATAACAATAGTTATGGCTTGAACCGTGTAACGGTTTCTGATCCTGCATTTACAAATATCCAAGGTGGTTGGGCAACTCCAAATACTTCTGGTTTAGGTATTGGTGAAAACTATTTGTATTCTGAATTTGCTCGTGCGCAATATAACTACAATAGAAAGTATTTCTTAACTGCGAATGTTCGTAGAGATGGTGCTTCTCAATTGGGTGCAAACAGCAAGTATGGTACTTTCTGGGGAGTTTCTGCAAGCTGGGATGTATTAACTGAAAAGTTCATACAGAATATGAAATTAGACCAGGTTTTCAGTAGCTTAAGATTGAGAGCCAGCTATGGTAAAGTCGGTAATATTGGTGGCTTAGGAAACTTTGCTTCTTTATCTTCATATAGTTCTGGTTTATATGGTGGATTTGCAACCGTTGCTTATGGCCAAGCAGGTAACCCGAACCTTACTTGGGAAACCAGTAAAAAAACAGACGTAGGTTTAAACTTTGGTTTGTTCAACGATCGCTTAACTGCTGAAATTGGCTACTACAATAGTAATAACGATGGGTTATTATTATTTGTACCACAACCTCCTTCTGCAGGTTTGCCTTCCAATATTCCTACCAATATTGGTTCAATGTACAATAGAGGTTTTGAATTTGATATCAAATACAATGTAGTGCAGAAGAAAGACTTCTCTTGGTCTACCTCTTTCAACTTATCAACTAATGACAACAAAGTATTGTCTTTAGCCCCTGGAATTAATAATATTATCAGTTCAACTGGTGGATTAGAAAATCCAAGCATTACTTTGCCAGGCTATCCTATTGGTATGTTATTTGTTACCAGAACTGCTGGTGTTGATCCAGCAACTGGTCGAAGAATATTTATTAATAACCAAGGTAGACAAGTATTCTTCCAACATGTTGCACCTTCTGGGCAAGCTCGTTTTATGTATGCTGATGGAACTACTGCACCTACTGTAAGTAGTGCGGATGCTATTGTTTATAAAAACACCAATGCCAAAATATTTGGTGGATGGGAGAACAACTTAAGATTTAAAAACTTTGAATTAAATGCATTATTCACTTACCAAATGGGTAACTGGTTGTATTATGGTACTCAAGCAGGTTTAAGAGACCAGCGTTTTTGGAACAATGAAGTAGGTGTATTAAATAGATGGCAGAAGCCTGGTGATGTTACTGAGTTTCCTAAACCTGTTTTTGGGGACAACGTATCAAACGGATCTGCTTTCCCTCTTGATATCAACGTGTTCAAAGGCGATTTCGTTAAGTTAAGAACTTTAACTGTTGGATACAATCTTCCTAAAACATTGTTAGATAAAGCCAAAATTTCTAATGCAAGGTTTTATGTTTCAGGAAACAACTTGCTAATCATTACCAAATACCCTGGTCCAGATCCAGAAGTTTCTTCAAACGGAAATGGTACAACCAACTTTGGTATTGACAGAAATACAGTAGCTAACCAACGTACTATTACTATTGGTTTAAATGTTGGATTCTAATTGTTAAACTATTAATTCAGAAAAATGAAAAAGAACCTTATATATGTTTTGATGGCTGCTGGGCTGGTTCAATTAAGCTCATGCGCCAAAGAAAATTTTGTGAATCCGGTTCCTACCAATGTAATCTCTGATCTTACTGCATTTGACAGCAAAGACAGAATTGAAGGCCAGGTTCGCTCAATTTATGCTTCTATAAAAAATGCCGGAATGTATGGCGGCCGCTACCAAATATTTAATGATATCCGTGGCGGAGATTTTATGAATGATCGAACCAATGTGGTAACTGGTTTTGATGTTTGGAATTACACGCCTTCTAATAGTTCTACCAACTCTGTTCAGAACCATTGGTCTAGGGCTTACTATGTCATTAACTTATCTAACGTTTTCTTAGATGGGATGGCAGCTAAAGGAACAGCTGTTGTTGGGGCAACTATTTCTAATAACTACCAAGCAGAAGCACGTTTGTTAAGGGCAATGAGTTATTATTCTTTATTGCAATTATATGCTCGTCCTTTTTGGGATGGTAATGGATCAAAGCCTGGGGTTCCTTTGCGTTTAAAAGGAAATACTGGTTCTGATAATTATGCCTTAGCAAGAGCAACAGTTGCAGAAGTGTATACCCAAATTTTAGCAGATTTAAATTTTGCTGAGACCAATTTGCCTACTACTAACAGCAGTGCAATCAATAATACTACAAGAGCGCATAGAAACACTGCTATTGCTTTAAAAACAAGGGTGTATTTGAGCATGCGCAGGTATGCGGATGTAATTACGGAAGCGAATAAAATTGTTAGTGCAAATGCGCCTTTCACTGCTACTTCTGGTGTTGCCCATGCTTTACAATCAGATGTTACCAATGTATTTAAAGCTCCTTATACCACAACTGAATCGATTTTCTCTATGCCTTTTGCTTCTAATGAAGCCCCTGGTGGACAAAATCAGTTGGGGTATTATTACGGGCCTGCAGCTTTTAATGGTGGTAATGGGGAATACTCTTTATTATCCACTGGTATTGTTTCTAACGCTGGTTGGAAAACCACTGATAGAAGAAGAGCGATGGTTGGGGTATATGGAGGGAAGAGTTATTTAACAAAGTATAGTGTTCCATCAATATTTACAGACTATGCTCCTGTAATTCGTTATGCGGAAGTATTGTTAAACTTAGCAGAAGCAAGAGTTAGATCTACCAATACAGTAGATGCGCAAGCCATTGCTTTGTTGAATGCAGTGAGAGGACGTTCTGATGCATCTACTGTTTTTACTGCAGCTGATTTTGCGAATTCAGATGCATTAGCAAATGCAATTCTTACCGAAAGAAGAATTGAACTCTTAGGGGAAGGATTAGCTGGAACAGACCTCACTCGTTTAGGATTACCGCTACCTGCTAAGCCTGGTGTTGCAGCAATTGCAGCAACAGCACAGCAATATATTTGGCCAATTTCTTCATCTGAATTATTGTTGAATCCACTTTGTACAGACAATTAATTGGATAGAAGTTTGATTTTTTCAAAAGGCCTCGATACTTATCGGGGCCTTTTTTATTTGATATATTCCCATTTTGCGATAGAATTATTAAAAAATCCTCATTTTAATTGGTAAAATCCTTAAAAGTTTATATAAAATAAATTAAATTAATGTGTAAGTGATATTATTATGAATTAACTATAAATTAAAATTCATGTCATTACAATTTGAGTTATTTTTTTTACCGTTCAAACATTTAAAATGCCACAAAACAGTGGTTTTAATCTTTCTTTAACTATATTAGCATTCCAAAAACTTAAAAACTGAATCATGAGAAAACTAGTCACAGTATTCCTGTGTCTGTTGTTCAGTCTGTTTCAACTACAGGCTCAAAACAGAACTGTCACAGGAACCGTAACAGACGAGAGTGGAAAACCCGTGTCAGGGGCTTCTGTATTGGTGAAGGGTACCACAACTGGTACACTTACTAAAGAAAATGGTAGCTACTCTATTTCTGTTCCGTCAACCGCAACAGCCTTAGTTATTTCTGGCTTAAACTTAGCGCCAAAAGAAATAAAATTAGGGAAAAGCAACACCGTTAACGTATCACTAAGTTCAACAGTAGAAAATTTGGATGAAGTGGTAGTAACTGGTTATGCTAGAGAAAAGAAAACCCAGTTTGCTGGTGCTGCTGCAGTATTAAGCGGTAAAGTAGTAGAAACTGTACCAGTAGGTTCATTTGACCAAGCTTTACAAGGTCGTGTTCCTGGTATGTTGGTTAACTCTGCTTCTGGTCAACCAGGAAGTTCAGCTTCTGTTACTATTAGAGGTATTCAATCAATAGCTGGTGCTGGTGCACAGCCTTTGTATGTTATTGATGGAGTTCCTTTGCCTGCTTTTGATATGCAGACTATTAACCCGAACGACTTTGAATCTATTACAGTATTAAAAGATGCAAACTCTGCAGCTTTATATGGTGCTAGAGGTGGTACTGGTGTTATTGTTATCACTACAAAAAAAGGTAAATCAGGTCCTACCAACTTAACTTACAGAACACAGTATGGATTTACTCAAGCTCCTGATTTCAGCCGCTTGAATTTGATGAATACTGCTGAAATGTTTGCTTATGAGGAAAGAGAAAGATTTACAAACACTCCAGGTTGGACTTATTCTCCCAATAACCCAGCTATTCCTGCGGGTATGACTGCTGCAAGAAAGCAGTTTTTGTATGATAGCATTAAAGCTATTGATACACATTGGCCAGATATCTTATACAGAACAGGTATTTCTAAAACACATGAATTCAACCTTTCTGGTGGTAATGAAAAAACCAACTTTTTCTTATCAGCTGGTATGTTTGATCAACAAGGTATTGATTTAGGTTCTAGTTTAACTAGATATACAGTTAGATTAAATGTTGAACACAAGAGCAATAATTTAACTGTACGTTTCAATAATCAAATAGGTTATTCTATTAGTAAGTTTGCTGACTTTGAGGGTGCAAATACTCCTAGAAATCCATTCCAAATGACTTACCGTGCTAAAACATATGAGAATCCATTCAGAGCAGATGGTTCAATCATATTTGGCGCAACTACTCCTTTGGCATTGCGTCAAGTAGGTAACTTATTAGAAGGAATTGCAAATACCAAAAGTTCTTTGAATCAAATTAAGTTGAACTCTGGTTTAACTATAGCGTATAAGATTTTACCTAGTTTGACTGTTCAAAATACATTCGGTATAGATGTGTCAAATGACGACCGTTCACGTTATATTAACCCAGGATCTTATTGGGGATCATTACAACAGTTTCAGAGCGGTTTAGCATCAGAAGGACACCGTTTAACTTCACAAATCATCAATACCAGCAGCTTGGTTTACTCTAAGCGTATTGCAAATATTCATGAAGTAGAAGCAGGAGCTTATTTTGAAGTTATTCGTGGCTGGACAAAAGCAATGGGTCTTACTTTATTTAACTTAGATCCACGTTTAACTGAAACAGGACAAGGTGCTGGAGCTTTACCTACAAATGGTGCAGCAACATACCCTCAGAATGCTTCTTCTGCTAAGTCTGGATTTGGTATCCGTTCTTATTTCGCAACTGCACGTTATACTTATGATAATAAGTATTCAATCAACGCGAATATCAGACGCGACGGAACATCAAGAATTGTAAACGTTGCAAATCGTGAAATCACTACTTGGTCTGCCGGTTTCACTTGGAATGCTTTGAAAGAGAATTTCTTAGCGAACCAAAGAATCTTTACAGATTTAAAAGTACGTGCTAGTTATGGTATTGTTCCAAATATTGGATCTATTGCTACTGGTTCTTATGGTGTTCCTTTGAATGGAGTACCTAACTACCAAGGACCTCAAATTCCTACATTTGGAACAACAGCTTATGGTGGTTCTGCAGTAGTAGGTTTGGCTCCAAGTAATCCTGGTAATCCGGATTTGAAAATTGAAAGAATTCAAAAAACCAATATTGGTGTTGATTTCGCAGTTTGGCAAAATCGTGCAAGGTTCACTGTAGATATCTACAAGAACAAAACCATTGACTTATTTGTAAACCAACCTTTATCTGGTACTACTGGTTTTGGTTCATTAGCTATTAATGCTGGTGTAATGACCAATACAGGTATAGAATTCACTGGTAGTGTTGATGTTGTTAAGAAAAAAGATTTCGGTTTTACTTTAGGAGTGAACCATTCTATTCAAAAGAACAATATTGAAGACTTAGGATTGGTGAATGAGTATGTAGTAGGTACTTTCATTATTAGAAAAGGTCTTCCTTATGGTTCTCATTATACAACCAACTACTTAGGTGCAGATCCTGCAACTGGTCGTCCAATGTATGAAAGCCCAACCGGAGCTACTGTATTTTCTGAAGCACAAGCTGGGCAATTTGCTAAATATGGTACTTTCTTACCAAAGCACCAAGGTGGTTTCAATTTAGATTTCCGTTTCAAGGCAATCACTGTTTCTGCTTTATTCTCTTACCAGTTTGATGTAACTCGTTACAATAACACTGGTAACTGGATTACTAGAGGAACTTTAGGTTATCACCAAGCAGTAAGAGCTTCAAGAGAGTTGATTGATGGTCAGTGGCAGAAAGCTGGTGATGTTAAAAAATTCCAACGCTCTACCTTAGACAGAGGATTTAACTCATCTGATGTTCAAGACGCTAAGTTTATGCGTTTCAGAAACTTAGTTGTTTCTTACGCTATTCCTACCATTAAAACTGCAAGTGGTACTACTTTAATTAAGAGTGCTCGTTTTTATGTTCAAGGACAAAACTTAGCTATTTGGAGTCCTTGGAAAGGATTGGATCCAGAAGATAACAACAATATTAGTTTGAACGAATATCCTAACCCTAGAACATTTGTGGTAGGTATCGATATTAACTTCTAATATTATTAAGGTATTATATTCTTTATTGAATATCAAATTGAACAACATGAAAAAAAATAAATTAGTCATCTTTTCTTTTTTACTATTGTCTTTAGGGGCTTGTAAAAAAGTGATTGATGTAAAAGAAACTGACTTCATCGGTGGAGACATCGCTTTGAAAACAGTAGCCAACAACGAATCAGGGATTATTGGTGCCTATGCTGCTATGAACGTAGAAATGGGCATTCTATTAAATGCAACTTTTGCAGACGAAGTAAAGCCTGGTGAATTTTATAATGCGGCTACCACTCATGAGTGGCAGTATAGCTCTCAGGATGTAGGTTTACGCGATAACTATACCGCTTTTAACTTGTACTACAGAATTATAGACAGAGTTAACCGTGTATTGGTTGCTTTGCCTAACGCTGTAGCTGCAAATGCAACTGAAGTTGCATTAAAAGAAAGATTAAGAGGTGAAGCATTGTTTTTACGTGCTTTCTGTCATTTTGAGTTATACAAATACTACAGTAATACTTCAGTTGGTTCTGAGTTAGCTGTGGCTTATATGGAAACACCTTCTCTTGTTTCAACTGCAAGAATCACACTTACTCCATTTGTTGCAAAATTAAAAGCAGATATGGCTGCGGCTAAACCGTTATTGCCAACTGCTTTAACTGATATCTATCGTGCAACAAGACCTGCTGTTTCTGCTTTACAGGCAAGAGTAGCTTTGTACTTGAAAGAGTATACAGATGCTATTACTTTTAGTTCTGAATACATTACTGCAGTTCCTTTGTCTCCTATGAATCAGTTTGCTGGAATTTGGACTGATGCTAATAGAAATGAAGTTGCTTTCAAATTAAGCCGTACTCCATCACTAGGTGGTAGAATTGGTTCTTTATTCCAAGGTACTTCTGCTAACTCAAGTGCAATTGCTCAATCTGCTTGGGTTCCTTCAACTAAATTGATGAGTGCTTATGACCAAGCGAATGATGTACGTTTTGGGGTTTACTTCAGAACAGAACCATTGTTAGCTGCTGCTGGTCGTCCTGCTCAATTGGTGGCTAAATATCGTGGAACTACTTATGGAACTCCAGGTGAGCACGTTGCCGATGCGAAGGTTTTCAGAACTGGTGAAATGTACTTAATTCGTGCTGAAGCTTATGCTGAAGGCGGAAACTTAGTAGGTGCAGCAGCTGATTTGAATGCTTTGCGTGCAGCTAGAATTACTGGTTATACCAATGTTACTTTAGCTACTAAAGATGCTGCAATCACTGCCATCTTAGAAGAGCGATTTAAAGAGTTGCCTTATGAAGGACACCGTTTTTGGGATTTAAAAAGAAGAAACTTACCTGTTTCTCGTTTGTTAGCTGATGCTCCTAATGCAAATGCACAAACATTACCAGCAGGAAGCTTCCGCTTCTTATTACCAATACCTAACCCTGAAATTAATGCTAACCCATTGATTCAACAGAATCCAGGTTATACCAACTAATCTATTAAGATTGTAAATAAAATAGGCCCCGATATTTATCGGGGCCTATTTGTTTATGAGTGCTAGCCAATTAATGCAAATCAAGTGGCAATTTGAACTTTAGAAATGATAGCGCTAATTAATTTTAATCTTTTTGAGCCACTTGATTATTAAATCTTATTTTAATAGTTCCTCCAGCGTTTTAAATAATTGGTTACCTCTCAAATCAGAAGCGATAATTTTTCCCTCTGGACTAATTAAAACATTAAAAGGAATGGCATTGAATTGATAAATATTCGGCATTTCGCTTTCCCATTGTTTTAGATCACTTACGTGCTTCCAATTTAATTTATCCATTTTAATGGCATCTAACCAAGCTTGTTGATCGTTGTCTAATGAAACACCAAGAATAGTAAAGTTTTTGTTTTTAAATTGATTGTAGGCAGCAACAACATTGGGATTTTCTTTTCTACAAGGGCCACACCAGCTAGCCCAAAAATCTACCAATACATATTTTCCTTTTAAGCTGCTTAATGTAAATGGTTTTCCATCTAAATCGGGCAAGCTAATTTCAGGTGCATCTTTGCCAAGTAAAGCATATGCAGGAGGTGCTGCTGGTTGTTGTTTAGCAGAAGCATTGATTAACTCCTTGATTTTATTTAAACCAGTATGTTCTTTGTATTTTTCTGCTGATTCATTTACCAAGGCTTTTAGTTCGTCTGGCGTCATGGTTCTTGAAGCCATACCCAGCGCATAATACCTTGCTGCAGGGCTTTCACTTTCTTTGATAAAGTTGCGAACCATGGTATTCATTTCTTTTACTTTAGCATCTCTGCTAGCTTGAATCACTTGTAACAAGCTATCCGATTTAGGCTGTGCTTGTAAAGAATCTATTTCCATGAATACCGCATACAATGCAGAATCTTTTTTTCTGTAATCTTCAAACAGCGTATGCATGGCCATTGAAGCAGGTGAGTTTTTAACTTCATATACTCTGTAGCGAGTAACGTCTAAATCAACTTCAATTTCATCGTTATCATTTACGATTAATACATCAGGTCCATTTTCTAAAACCAATCTATACAATCCCTCTTCTTTTGCAATACCCTTTAAGCTAAATTTCCCATCAGCTTTCAAGCTAATTGAATCTAAAATAATGGGTTGCTCTCCTCCATAAGGTAATTCTTGTAAGTAAACTTTAGGCGCAATGGCATTCTTAATTGTTCCTTTAACGGTAAAGGCCCCGTACTTTTTTTTCTGGTCACAAGCACTAAATAATAGTGTTGTGCCTAGTAGCAAAAAACTAATTTTTTTCATAGGTATCTTTTAAGTATTTAATTTTTGTTCAAGTAATTGGGTAACAATTTTCGGGTCTGCTTTGCCCTTGCTTTTCTTTTTTACTTCTCCTACAAACAATCCAATCAATCCTTTCTTACCTTTTTGGTATTCCTTTACTTTGTCGGGCATAGATTCAATTGTAGCATTCACCCATTGTTCCAATTCGTTACTATCGCTTACTTGTAATAGGTTTAATGATTCAGCCAATTCAAGTGGCGATGTTGAATTATTCAACATCGCAGGTAATAATTTGGAAGCAGCAGTAGAAAAATTAATTTTCCCGCTCTCAATTAATTCAATAAGATTCGCTAATTCAATTGGAGTTAATCCAAGCTCTTGGATATTTTTTTGCGAATCATTCATCAATTGTTTGATGGGCCCTAATATCCAATTTGCTGCCATTTTGTAATGAGAACTATATTGTATAGTTTGCTCAAAAAAATTGGCAATGGATTTTTCTTCGCAGAGTTGGCTCGCGTCGTAAGCACTCAATTGATACTTGGTTTGGTAGTTTTGTATTAATTGATGGGGTAGGTCGGGTAATTGATTTTTTATTGAATCAATATATGCCGCTGTTAGCTGTATTGCAGGCAAATCCGGATCAGGAAAGTATCGATAATCATTTGCTTCTTCCTTGTCTCTGATGGCAAAAGTAGTATCATTATCTGCGTTAAAACTCCTAGTTTGTTGTTGAATCTTATTTCCTTTTTCTAATTCCTCAATGATCCGGTCGATTTCAAATTCAATCGCTTTTTTTACATTTCGAATAGAGTTCAAATTTTTGACTTCTACTTTTGTGCCCAATTGTGTTTCACCTCTTAATCTAACAGAAATATTTGCATCACATCTTAAGCTTCCTTCCTCCATATTTCCATCGCATATATTGATCCAACGAACCAGTTTCCTAATTTCGGTTACATAATTCCAAGCTTCCTCTGCAGAAAATAAATCAGGCTCAGTAACAATTTCAATTAGAGGAGTACCTGCTCTATTTAAATCTATGCAAGTGTTGTCAGGGTCTTGGTCGTGAATGCTTTTTCCTGCGTCTTCTTCCAAATGAATTCGATTTAATTGAACGGCCCTTTCGCCTTCATTCGTTTTAATCGTTACAAAGCCTCCAATACAAATAGGATGGGTATGTTGTGATATTTGATATCCTTTCGGAAGATCTGGGTAGAAATAGTTTTTTCTTGCAAAAAAAGATTGCTCAGCAATGGTACAATTACAAGCCAATCCCATTTTGACAGCATATTCAATGGCGCGTTGATTTAGCTTAGGCAAACTCCCAGGATGTGCTAATGCAATAGGACTTACCTGTGTGTTAGGAGCATTGCCAAATGCAATACTGTCACCACTAAACAGTTTACTATTGGTTGATAGTTGTGCATGTACTTCAAGACCAATAATGGCCTGGTATTTTTGAGATAAGTCCATTATACAAGCCTGCTTATTTGTAGAATTAGTTCAGACAAATTCGATGCATCCTGTCCACCTGCAGTGGCCAAAGTTTTTTGTCCGCCTCCTCCGCCTTTTATTAATGGAGTTGCATATTCCTTAATCAATTTTGGAGCTTCCAATCCTTTTTCATTTACCATACTATCACTCAACATAATACATACTGCAGCTTTACCAGCAATATTGGCGCAAAGCACAACAAAGTAGTGATTGCCTAATCCTATTTTTAAATCGAAGCATAGTTTCTTTAATTGATCTGCACTATTCACTTCAACTATTTCGCCAATAAATTGCCCTTCTTCACCGCCAATCAAAATCGGTTTTGTTTTTTGTAGTAATATATCACGGATGGATTGAAGCTGTTTGGTTTCTAGGCTCTCTAATCTTTTTTCGGTCTCTTGTTTTTCCAGCATTAATTTCTCCACCGCTTTTATTGGATCTTGGGTTTTTAATAAACCAGCAACAGTTTTTAGTTCTGTGTATTGCTTGTTCAAAAAATGAAATGCATTGCTGCCTGTTAATGCTTCAATTCTTCTTACTCCAGCAGCAACTGCGGATTCTGCAGTTATTTTAAGTAACCCTATCATACCAGTATGCATAACATGGGTACCACCACATAATTCAACTGAGTAGTTTGGATCGACTACAACTACTCTTACAGTATTCCCGTATTTTTCTCCAAATAATGCCATCGCCCCTAGTTTAAGTGCTTCTTCTTTAGGCATTTCGGTGATGACTACGGGTATATTTTGTCTTATTTTTTCGTTTACAATATGCTCTACTTCTGTAATTTCTTCCTCTGTTAAACGAGCAAAATGCGAGAAGTCGAATCGAAGACTCTCTTCATTTACCAAGGATCCTTTTTGTGCAACATGGGTTCCCAATACTTTTCTTAGTGCTGCATGAAGAAGGTGGGTAGCTGTATGGTTATAACAGGTGAACAGTCTTCTTTCTGCATCTACTATAGCAGTAAATGGTTTTGCTGTATTAGTAGGAAGTTGATTTACAAAATGTACAATCAAGTCGTTCTCTTTTTTGGTATCTGTTACTGATATTTTTTCACTACCAAAATCTAACCAACCTGAATCACCCACCTGACCACCACTTTCTGCATAAAATGGAGTGGTATTAAATACCAATTGAAACTGTGTTTTTCCTTTAGCGCTGATTTTTCTGTACTTGGTAATGGTACTTTGAGTGCTTAATAGATTATAGCCAACAAATCCTTCTCCTTTTTCTTCTGAAACAATTACCCAATCTTCTGTATCTAGTGTTGCAGCTGCTCTACTTCTGCTTTTTTGTTGTTGCATTTCACTTTCAAATCCAGCTTCATCAATGGTTCTATTGTTTTCAGAAGCAATCAATCTGGTAAGATCTATTGGGAAGCCAAATGTGTCGAAGAGTTCAAATGCAGCTTTACCATCAATGATATCAGTGCTGTTATTAATCATGTCATCCATTCTTTTTAATCCCTTGTCTAGGGTTTTTAAGAATGCATCTTCTTCTTCTTTTACTACTTTATTTACAAAATCTAATTGCTGCTGTAGTTCTGGGAATACCGTTTCAAATTGTTTTGCCAACACAGGCATCAATTGAAATAATAGAGGCTGCTTATAATTCAAGTAAGAATAGTAGTACCTAACCGCTCTTCTTAAAATTCTTCTGATTACATAACCAGCACCTGTGTTAGATGGTAATTGACCATCCGCAATAGTAAAACCAATTGCCCTAATATGATCTGCAATCACCCTGAATGCAATTGCTTCTTTTGAATCGGAGCGGTCGTATTTGTTGCCAGTTAGTTTTTCAATTGCTTCAAATGTTCCAGTAAATACGTCGGTATCGTAGTTACTTTGTTTACCTTGAATAACCCTTACCAATCTTTCAAATCCCATTCCAGTATCCACATGTTTGGCTGGTAATTCTACTAGTGAGCCATCTTTTAATCTGTTGTACTGGATAAATACATTGTTCCAGATTTCAATGACTTGAGGGTGGTCTTTATTAACCAATTGGCTTCCTGGAATTTTTGCTCGCTCCTCGTCAGATCGGCAATCTACATGAATTTCAGAGCAGGGGCCACATGGTCCGGTGTCTCCCATCTCCCAGAAATTGTCTTTTTTATTGCCATATATGATGTGGTCTTCTGCCACCAATTTTTTCCATTCCTGTAATGCAAGGGTAGATGCTGGTATGCCTTCAGAAGGATCACCCTCAAATACCGAAACATATAATCGATCTTTGGGAAGCTTGTATATTTCTGTAAGGAGTTCCCAGCTCCAAGCAATCGCTTCTGCTTTAAAATAATCACCAAAACTCCAGTTACCCAACATTTCAAACATGGTATGGTGATAAGTATCAACCCCTACTTCTTCTAAGTCGTTGTGCTTGCCACTTACGCGCAAACATTTTTGGGTATCTGCAATTCTTGGGCTGGCTGGTACAGAATTTCCAAGAAAATAATCTTTGAATTGGTTCATTCCAGCATTGGTGAATAGTAGGGTTGGATCGTTTTTTACTACTATTGGCGCAGAAGGAACGATTTGGTGCTTTTTTGAAGCAAAAAAATCTAAGAATTGTTGGCGAATTTCGGCACTCGTCATGATGAATTACTTTTTATATGCCATTAAGGCTGTAGAAACTATATTTGTTGTTATTTAAAGGGGCAAAGGTACGGATTTAAGGGGCTGAAAACCGATCATGAAAAAGGTAAAATACTACTATAATACACATAATATGCGCTTTGAGAAGCTGACTACCCCGCTTAGGGTTAGGTTGCTTCAGGTATTAGGGTATATAGCAGCATCCATAGTTACTGGAATCCTCATTTTTGCCATTACTTTCCGTTATATAGATTCTCCCAAAGAAAAGTTGCTTCGCCAACAAAATGACGATTTGAAGCAGAATTACAAGGTAATGGATGAGCGAATTAAACAGTTACAGCTCCAAATGGACGAAATAGCCAATAGAGACAATTATGTTTATCGATCCATCTTTGAATCGAACCCCATACCAGATAGTGCCAGGGTAAAGGAAATGGAGAAGAAAAAAGAAGTGCTATTGGTGCAAAGTATGGGGGAGACCGAGTTGGTGACCAGCATGGCTGCTCAGCTTAATAACCTGAGTTTAAGGATGGCTTTTCAGGTGAAATCATTTGGGGCCATTGAGAATATGGTAAAAAACAAAGAAAAATTATTAGCTGCAATCCCATCCATACAACCTATTAGCAACAGAACTTTAAATAGGGTTTCTTCTGGTTTTGGCTATAGGATTGACCCAGTTTATAAAGACCGAAGATTACATCCAGGATTAGATTTTACTGCCCCAATAGGCACCCCAATTTATGCTGCAGCAGACGGAGTGGTAAAGGATGCCGGGTTTAATACAGGTGGATACGGAAATAGGGTGGTGGTAAATCATGGATTTGGATATGAAACCTTATATGCACATATGGTTCGAATAAAAGCTAGGGTAGGCACTAGGGTTAAAAGAGGAGAAGTAATAGGTTATGTAGGAAGCACAGGAAAAAGTACGGGCCCCCATTTGCATTATGAAGTGCATAAAAATGGTACCCAATTAGATCCTATTTACTTTTTTTATAATGATTTAACCCCTGCTCAGTTTGATCGTATTCTTAAATTAGCCGCTGCAAGTAACCAAAGCTTTGACTAGATCTGCAACAAAAAAGACAATTACTTGTAATAACAAAAAATTGTATCGTGGAACCAGGCGTACGTGAATACCTTTTACGAATTGTAAATACCCTTTCTGTGGGTTTATTTTGGTTGGCTATTAATTCTACCGCAGGAATCATGTATGACCATGCTTTTTTTCATGATACCATCACCATGGGTAATATCATTTTTTATATCTGGTTTATTACTAGCTTTATCTTTTTCTTGCGCTGGCAAATCAAGCTATGGAGTAAACCCATCGATTTTGAACAATAGGATTTTGATTACCTAAGTTTTATTTTTCTTTTGTATCAAGTATTACAGGGGGTATTCCCTTTTCCTTGTACAATCACTTTAGAATTAGGCGAAGTAACCAAGGCTTTCATTACTTGAATCTGTTCGTATTGCAATTGTTTGTCTCCTAAACCAGCGCTGATTATTTGCTGGTAATCTGCAATACCTCTTGCTTCCACTCTTTTTCTTTCCGCTTCTTGTTTTTCCTTTTGCAAAACAAATTCCATTTTTTGGGCGTCTTGCTCCGCTTTGATTTTTTCTTCTATGGAGGTTTTTACGTTATTTGGCAAAGTGATATTTCGAACCAATAATTGCTCTAATATCAACCCTCTTTTTTTAAAATCGTCATCAATAGATTTATAAATTCTATTTTGAAATAAATCTCTTTTTAACGAATACAAGTCAATGGCAGTATAATAAACCGCATTGTCTCTAATTTTTGTTCTGGTGAGTGGGCGCACTATTTTGTCTCTAAAATCTAGCCCGGTTTCTCTAATTAATCTGGGGGCTTCACTAGCTGTAACTCTATATAAAACCGTTAAGTCTATCACAACTTCTAATCCATCAGCAGTTAAAACCCTTATTGCATCATCCCCAGATAGTTCCCCTTCATCATTTACTCCACTCATGGTATAGTTCTGTGTTTTGATATCTACTTCTCTTACTTCAACCAATGGGTTAACAATGTTTAAACCACTATATAAAATATTGTTAGAGATTTTACCAAATAAACTTTGGACACCGATTTGGCCTGCGTCAATTTGTTTAATGCAAGAGCTGAATACCCCAACCAATGCAATAACGATACCTGCAATTCTTACTCCCTTTGCTAGTTTAATAAACTCTTCTCTTTCTTTATTCATAAAACCAGCGGCAACCAACAAAATGATGCCTAGAATAATTAATATCATATAAGAAATTTTTTAATAAATACAAGGTAAGCTCTTTTAACCAGACCCTACTAACTACTATGATCCATGATAATGACCCAAACACCGTTTATTTTTTTGAATAACAAAGTGTAGTGCCCACTTACATTTCCTGCATTTCTGGTTAATTCCCATTTACCCAAAACCATCCAAAGCTGTTTAGATAGGGGCTTTACTTCTAATAAAGTAAAATTTAACTGACCCATATAATCTTTGTTGGGGTAGTTCTTTTTATAGTTATTAAGGGTATTGGTAAAGCCATAAGTAGGACCGTTTTTGCCAACAAATAATAGGCTGTCGTTGTTCCAGTACCCTTTCATAAAAGCATCAATATCACTTCTGTTCCAAGCTTCAGTTTGTTCTTTCAAGATTTTTCTGATTTGTTTCTCTGGACCAGCTTGTCCAAAGCTATAACTGATTCCACCAAATGCAGTAAGTAATAAAATACAAAAGAGTTGCTTTTTCATAATTGTGGCAATAAGTGTTTATTAAAATTAGTTAACTTTCTCGAATGGATTATAAGAGTCATTTGCAGAACGATAAAAAATTGGCTTCCATTTTAACGCAAGACCCATTTGTTTTAAAGCGAAAAAAGAATATCCCCATTCGTTTAATGGCTAGTATTATGAGCCAGCAATTAAGTACTAAAGTTGCAGCGGTTATATATAAACGATTTCTAGCTTTATACAAAGGAAAAGAACCTAAAGTAGAAGCAGTATTGGAAACACCCAATGAAGCACTAAGAGCTATTGGGTTAAGTAATGCGAAAGTGAGTTATGTGAAAAATGTTGCTCAATTCTGCATTGAGCACAATATAAATGATCGCTTGCTTTCTACTATGAATGATGAAGCAATCATATCATTATTGGTTCAAATTAAAGGAGTAGGCAAATGGACGGTAGAAATGTTGTTGATGTTTGGTTTGGGGCGGGAAGATGTTTTTGCGGTAGACGATTTGGGTATACAACAAGCCATGTGTAAGTTGTACAAAATTGATGCAACCCATAAGAAAACGATGCAAGAAAAGATGCTAAAACTTGCCCAAAAATGGGCTCCCTATAGAACCTATGCATGCTTACACTTATGGCATTGGAAAGACAGTTGATTAAGCTGAATTTCTAGCAGCATTGATAATTCCAAACATAGATCGGGTAATTAATTTCTCATAATTGATCTTGAGATCTTCTGCAATTTGTTCATTCTTTAATTGGTGCAATGCGTATTGCTGGATGGTTAAAAGTGGCAAGACAATTTTATCTCTCATCAATATGGATGCTCTTCCTGGCTGATCATCTTCCATTAATACATTGTTGCCAGATAACTCTAATACCAAAGAATGGGTTAAGTCGTATTCAGCTTTGATTAAATTCCAAACAGGACCGAATAGTGGATCTTCTTGAATATATGCCGTTAAGGGAAAGAATGATTTGAGCATGCTCATCATACTATTATCTATCAAAGTCCTGAAAAAAGCCACTTCAGTAAACAATGATTTTACTTCATCCCACCTGCCTGAATTTTTTAATTGCTGTAATGCAGAGCCAACTCCAAAATATCCGGGAACATTTTGTTTTAATTGACTCCAACTGCCTACAAAAGGTATTGCCCTTAGATCTTCAAATACTAATTTGTCTGAATTTCCTCTTTTGCCTGGCCTACTTCCAATATTACTTTTGTTGTAGTAATTCAATGGACTAAACTGTTGCATGTATGGTAGAAACTGCGGATGTTTTTTAAATGATTGATACACTTGGTGGCTAATGCCTCCTAGTTCTTCCAATAGGTTTCTATGTGTTGGGCTTAATTCAATCCTATTTTCTGCAAATACGGTGTTACTAATTCCAGCACTTAATAATTGTTCTAAATTATATTGAGCCGACTTAAGTGTTCCAAAATTGGAAGTGATGGTTTGTCCTTGAATGGTTAATTGTATTTCTTCGTTTTCAATATTATTACCCAAGGAAGCATAAAATTTATTGGTTTTTCCGCCACCTCTAGAAGGAGGTCCTCCTCGACCGTCAAAAAACTTTACTTTAATTCCATTTTCTCTAGAAATAGCGGTTAGCTGCTCTTTTGCAGTGTAAATACTCCAATTAGCTTGTAAATAACCACCATCTTTAGTGCCATCACTAAATCCTAACATAATCGTTTGCGATTGGGCACGAGCTTGTAAATGTTTTTTATAAATTGGTAATTGATAAAGCCACTGCATGATTTGTTCAGCTTCTTTTAAGTCGTCAATGGTTTCGAACAATGGAACAATATCTACCGAAAGCTGGTCGGTATTCCATCCGCATAATTTAAAAAGGATAAATACCTCTATCATATTTAATGCAGACTGACAATTACTGATAATATAGCGATGACAACCTTGCACTCCATTGATTTGTTGAATGCTATTGATGGCAAAAATACTTTCAACCGTGTCTTTGGATATTTCAGTAGAAGTATCATCTACTCCAATCACTTGATCAATCTTTAATAAACAATTGATTTTTTCTTCTTGGCTGAATGTATCGTAGTTGTTGGGTAGGATGCCCGGCTTATTGTTTTCTTTGAGTGTAGCGTCAATATTTTTAATAACAGCTGTATGAATTCTACTGTCTTGCCTTATATCAATTGAAGCAAACCAAGTACCAAAAATTTTTACCTTATTAATCAAGCTGTTTACTCGATTAATGTATAATGAATGATGATTGGCAACCATCAAATCTTTTATTTCTTGTAATTTTCCTAGTAACTCTTTCTGGTGAATCCTTCTGCTTTCTTCTGGTCTAAACACATTTTCATACAATTGTGCCTCCAGTTTTGTGACCAGCATATCTACTCCAGAAAAAGTGAGTCTTCTTTTTAATTTTCTAATATCCCTGTAATAACAAACTACTATGGCACTTCTTAATGATTCTGCAATTTTTAGGGTTGTTGATGCATTTACAAATGGATTCCCATCTCTATCGCCTCCGGGCCAAAAACCCAATTCAATAAATGGATTATGATTTTCCTCTTCTAATATTTCGTTGCTAATAAAATTATAAATATTTCCAATCGACTGGTACAAAATATTTTCTAGGTACCACATTAAGTTAACTGCCTCATCCAATGGAGTAGGTTGTTTCTTGTTGAAAAATGGAGTAATACCCAATTGTTGAATATAGAGGTTGATGGTTTCAAAATCGTTTTTAGCAATAGCTTCACCTAAATCATGAATAATACCCAAAACACTACCAGGATAAAATTGGGTTGGATGGGCTGTTAATACTACCCTAACTTTGAATTGTTTCAGCTTCTCTCTCAATAAAGGGAGTTTCCCTTTAAAATAAGCTTCATTGTATAAAGCTTTCAAACTACCCGTTCCGTTTAAGTTGTGAACGGTATCAAAAGCAGCATCTTCAATTGCATCAAAAAGCACCACTTGACGTTCAATATATTGTACAAATTTGAATAAGCGGTCTACCTGTTCTGCTTCATTGCTTACTTGGGCTTGCCTATTAAAAAAATCTTCGATAATTTCTTTTGGCGTCTTACCATTTTGGTATCCATCTATACATGATTGCAATAATATTGGAAGTAAAGCCCCTACATTGGCTATCCCTGAAAATGGGAGGGCAGCAAAAAGGCTGTTATAAATGGTATACTTGTCGGCAACATTTTGCCTAAAAGCGAGTATGGGTTTATTTAAATACATAGCAAATACCTATGAATATACAAATTTTTTTGCCCGATTAAACCTTTCATCTCCAATTTTATCTAACTTAAAAGACAATCGATATATATTGAATCAAGATTCTCAATTGGTGAAGCAGTTTAAGATTCCTTCACAAAAAAATGCAGCGTTTACTCAACTGGTAAAACAATACCAAGAAAAATTGTATTGGCATATTAGAAGGATGGTAGTAGAGCACGAAGATGCCAATGACGTATTGCAAAATAGCTTTATAAAAATTTGGAATGCATTAGACAATTTTAGAGAAGACAGTCAATTGTATACTTGGTTATATAGAATAGCAACCAATGAAAGTTTAAGTTTTTTGGAACAAAAAAAGAGAAAGCAAACCAGTTCATTTGATGATGTAGCAGAAGTTTATGGAAACAGCGTTAAAGCGGATAGTAATTTTAACGCGAATCAATTAGAGTGGAAATTGCAGTTGGCTATTCAGCAACTTCCAGAGAAACAAAAATTGGTTTTTAACTTACGGTATTTTGATGAGATGACTTATGAACAAATAAGTAAAATTTTAGATACCAGTGAAGGAGCTTTGAAGGCCAGCTATCATCATGCTGCAAAAAAAGTGGAAGAATTTATTAAAACGCATTAAACCCAAGGGTCGTATTGGAGTCTTAAAAAGGAAGAAAATGGAAAACAAGGAAATCATACAAGAATTAGAACAAGTGGCACCTTTGCTGAATACTATCGCAAAAACACCAGTTCAATCAGTCCCTACTGGTTATTTTGATCATTTTCAAGTTCAAATAGCCCCTGACCATTCAATTACCCAAATTGAGGAGACACCAGTTGTTCAGATGAAACAAAGCCGTAAATGGTTTACCCTTGCTGCTGCGGCCGTAATTATTGGTGTATTAGTAATAGGAGGGTTTAATTTGGTAAATCAACCAAAAATTTCTTCTAATCCTGAAATAGTCATTAATATGGAACAAATTGCTAAAATAGATATTAATGAATCTGTAAAAGCTTTGTCTAATGATGCTATTGATGAGTATTTAAAAACTGCCAACGCTTTAGCGGGGCCTGAAAATAGTTTGCATCAATATACCGTGGATGCAATTTCTGAAACAACGGTGGCTGAGATTTCAGATGAAGAACTGCAGCTTTATCTGAGCGAATAATTGAATTAACATTTAAAAAAACAACAACATGAAACGTTTACTATTAATCATTTTAATGGGCGTAACAGCTATTGCACAAGCACAAGAACCACCACCACCTAAGATGGGTAGAATGCAAGGTGGAATGCCCCCTCCACCGCCTCCTGGGGAAAGGCCTAATATTGAAGCTATTAAAGTTGCTTATATCACCAAGCAATTAAATTTAAGTGCCGAGGAAGCGCAAAAGTTTTGGCCAGTGCATAATGCATATATGGCGGAATTAAAAAAGGCAAGACAGGAAAATAAATCTGCCGAATTGGCTTTTGAAGAACAGGCATTATCGATTCGTAAAAAATACAACAACGATTTCAAAAAAATCTTGAGCGCAGAAGATAGAGTGAATACGGTTTTTAAATTAGACCGCAATTTCAACGATATGATGCGCCAAGAAATGATGAAGCGTGGTATGAGGCCTCAGGGTCCTGGCGATAAAAAAATGGACAAGCCCGAGCTAAGAAAAAGAATGATGCAAAGAAATCGAACAGATTCTACCATCAAGAAAAACTAAGTTAGACTTGAATGATGAAATACTGGGCTGGAGATATCATGGTAAAACAGGTATTTCCAGCCTTTTTCTTGTCCTGCTTCCCACCAAACTCTTCTTAGCTCCATACACTTCTTTCCATCAAAATCATATTTAGCCACGAATCTGCTTTTCATTTGCTGCAACTGAGGAGCATCGTCTCCGCCAAAAAATATAAGCTCATTTTCTTCTTGAATAAAAAAGACCTGATGAAATTTACTATGAGCTCCTGTTAACTGGTATTCAATATAGTTGTCAATAAATCCTTGATCATCTTCTAGCCAAACTACTTTGCTGAACTCTTCTAGTATTTGAATATCGGCCTGAACATAGGATGCAGAGCCAATTCCCATAGCATATTCATATTCCCTTCTTTGCACATAATAAGTAGCATAAGGGAATGCAATAAATTGTTCTCCTGTAGAATAATTTCGAGTAGTAATTCCACCTGCATGATCTTTATGCAAATGGCTCATTAATACTTTTGTTATTTGAGATGGATTATACCCCGCTTTTTCTAGATTATAATAAATCTGAGGTACCCCATTAGACATATTGTAGCCTAATCCTGTATCAATCAAAATAAGGTCTTTTTGTGTTACCACTAAAAAGGGTTGAATTTCAACCAACAAACTACCAATAGGTCTGCTATTCAATTCTTCGGTTGCTGTATTAAATGGAACAAATACCTTGGTTTTATCAATAGTAAAACTTCCTTCAGATAATGGAATAATGGTCATAATAATCAATTAACGCAAAACCATTTGGCGGTCTGCATCTAGTCTAAGTAAAATAAAAATCAAAATGGTAAATGTTAGTAAAGAAGATCCACCATAACTAACCATTGGTAATGGGATACCAACTATAGGGAAAAAGCCAATTGTCATACTTACGTTTACCGCAAAATGGAAGAAAAGAATACTCACTACACTATAAGCATACACTCTACTGAATGTACTTCTTTGTCTTTCTGCTATTCGAATAATACGATATAAAAGTGCTAAATAAATTATTAGAAAAATTACACAGCCAATAAAACCAAAGGCTTCACCCAATGAAGTAAAAATGAAATCGGTGTGTTGTGCGGGAACGTATTTCCCACGTGTTTGTGTACCTTTTAAAAAACCCTTTCCTGCAAATCCGCCAGAACCGATGGCAATCTTACTTTGGCGCACATTATAATCATCTGGTTTCTTAGGGGCTTTTTCATTGCCTGCTTTTTGTTTTTTTAAGGATTTAACATTGTCGGAACAATTGTAATCCTTACCCACCATACTATAGATACGGGTGCTTTGGTAACACTCAAATACATTATTGAATATATATGGTATAACAAAGCGTTGCGTTCCTGCACTGATCATCCAAATAATAACAATCGTAGTAATTAATCCTTTGTTCCTTCTTGCCTGTCTACGAGCAAAGTAAATAAGTAATACAGCAATTGCACTGAGAATAATCAGTAGGGTATTAGGTTCAATAATTAAAGACGCAATGACCAATACGCCAAATGATGATCCAAAAATTAAAATTTGTGCAGGTAAACCTTCTCTATACATGGCAATTAAAAAAGAGCTATACACCAATGCCAAACCTAATTCGTGTTGTAAAATAGATAGTATAGCCGGAGCAATTGCAATAGCCCCTGCGATCAGTTGAAATTTCAATTTGCTAAAATCTGTTTCTTGTCTTGATAAAAACTTGGCCAATGCCAATGCCGTAAATATTTTACAGAGTTCTGCTGGTTGCAAATTAAAGCCACCACCCATTGGAATCCAACTTTTTGAACCATTGATGTTTTTCCCAATAAAAAAAGTAGCAACCATTAATAATAAGCCAAATGCATACATTAAATTGGCAAATGCAGTAAAGAGTTTGCTATCTGTTAGTAAAATAAATGTGGCCACTAAGGCACAGAACCCTGCAAAGAATAATTGTTTGCTATAATTTGTTTTACCACCTATAAATGATGTAAACCAATTGCTGCCTTCGCTAAATTCTACCATGAAAATACATAAGACGCCTATTGCAACTAAAATAGAATAGAGCCAAATCATGGGGTAGTCTACCCCTTGTGAAATATTTTTATTTTTCATCATTGTGCACGCCCTCCTATTCTTTTCTTTTTGTCTTCGCTTAATAATAAGGCTGCTTTGATTTTGTATTTGTCGGTACTGTCTTTTTTATTGCCTACAGGTTTGCTTCCTTGTTCAAGTGTAGCTTCAGTATTATTTTTATTATTTTCTTTTACATTTTCTGCCTCCTCTTTTTCTGCTGCTTCTTCTAGTGCTAATTTGGCTAATCTAGCAGCTCTTTCTTCATCTTTTCTGGTATACCAATTTTTAATAGCTTGAGGAATTAAATTCATATTGGTCACCCTTTCAGCAGTAGCTTTTCCTGCTGCACTAAGTGTATCGTTCAAATATTTTTCCATAATTAAACTAGCAATAGGGCCTGCAGCAACTGAACCATATCCTCCATTTTCTACCACTACAGCAACAGCAATTTTTGGATTGTCTTTTGGTGCAAAAGCCACAAATAAAGAGTGGTTTTTTCCATGTGGATTTTGTGCCGTTCCTGTTTTTGCGCAATATTCAACGCCTGGAATTTTTAAGTGAGATGCTGTTCCGTAAACTGTAACATCGTGCATTCCATCGTTTACCGCTTGATAATCGTTATCTGAAATATTGGTAACCACATGTTTTTTTCGATACTTATTCATCAACACGGTATCTTCTATTTGTTCGTTTTCTATACTGTCTACAAAGTGTGGTGGAAAATAATACCCTCTATTGGCGATGATGCACATTAAGTTGGCCATTTGTAATGGAGTTGCTGTCATTTTATCTTGACCAATCCCAAGAGTAAGAACGCTACAGCTGTTCCATCTTCTTGCGCCTCCAAAAAATTTATTGTAAATGCTGGTGTCTGGAATATTGGCTTTGTCTTCACTAGGTAAGTCTACTTCTAATCTTCTGCCCAAGCCAAAAGCATTCATATATTCTTTCCATTTCAAATAACCTTGATTGGTATTGCCCCATTTTTTATTGTCTAATGCTTTTCTAAAAACGTCGGAGAAATAAGAGTTACAAGAATTGGCTAATGCTAATCTTAAATTAGCAGCATGACCTGCATTACTGTGTTCGCATCTTACATAAACACCACCACATGCCCCATATCCACCACTACAACCAATTCCATAATCGGAAGTAATTAAGCCTTGATCTAGCGCCACCAATGCTCCTAAGGGTTTAAATGTAGATCCGGGTGGGTATTGTCCTTTGATGGCTCTATTATACATTGGCTTTGCAGTATCCATTACCATTCTGCCCCAATTTTTTCTGCGAGCATTACCCGTTAAAACATTGGGGTTATAGGTTGGGCTAGATACCATGGTAATGATACCTCCAGTTCTTGGGTTGATGGCAACTGCGCTACCAATTTTATTTTGTAACAATTGCTCCGCCAATTGTTGTACTTCAACATCAATACTGGTAAATAAATTTCTACCAGCAACTGGGATGGTATCGAATATGCCGTTTTCGTAAGGTCCTTGAATTCTGCTCTTATTGTCTCTGATAAAACGTTTGATGCCTCTTTGCCCCATTAAAATAGATTCGTAGGTTTTTTCTAAACCACTCATACCCGCATAGTCGCCCATTTCATATCCTAAGTGTTTGTTTTTTCTTAAGTAACTGGTGTCAACTTCTGCAATATATCCAAGTAGTTGTGCGGCTGTATTAAATGGATAAGTTCTAACAGAACGTTCGCTTAAAACAAAACCGGGAAACTTATACATATTCTCGGTAAGCTTCGCATATAACTCAGCACTTAACAAGGGCTCAAAAACGCTTGGACGAACACGGGTGTTTTTAAAAATCAGGTCAAGCATTCTTTTTTTATACTCAGCTGTATCAATCCCTAAAATGGCGCAAAGTGAGGCGGTATCTGTGCCTTTTGATTCGGAAGGAGTAACAATTAAATCGAAACTGATGGTGTTTTCGAGTAAGGCTCTTTTTTTACGGTCAAAAATAATGCCCCTATCAGGATAAATAATTTTTCGGTAAATGGCGTTGTTTTCTGCTGCCAGTTTATATTGGGAAGAAAAAATTTGAAGATTAATCAGTTGTGCTGTTATTACAATAAATACAACACCAATGATGATTTGGATAATCCTACCACGGCTTTGATTAAATACGGACATATATTAGGAGAAGTCAATTGATTTGACCACGTGAAATTAAGCATAAACTAGAACTACTGCACTAACTATTCGTTCTATATTTTGCTTTTCTGTTGAACAACATTTCAGCCAAAAAGATGAGTAGTAAACTAATACCAGTTGTGCCACTCACTTTGCCTAAGAAATAGGTAAAACTTCCAAATTGAAGCCACTCTAATAATACTAAATAAAAGTGGTGAATAAAAGTAAGTAAGCCAATGTATAAACTGAAAGGCGCCCATCCCATGCTCTTAATGCTGGGCTCTACATAGCTTTGTTCGGTGGTTTCTTGTGGAATTAATAAACTTAATAAGAACGGCCTGATATAGCCAATTAGTGTGCAAGCTGCAGCATGAAGACCCATGGTTCCTGTAAAAAAGTCCATGGTTAATCCAAATAGGAAAGACAATAATAATACAGACCAAGGTCCCATTTTAAAAGGCAACCAAAGAATGTATAAAAAATAAATATAAGGAACAATAAACTGGTGCAAAGCGGGTATTTTATTCAATACAAATTCTTGTAGAAGAATAAAAAAGGCAAACCGGAATATATTGGTTAATAAACTGCTCATTGCTGTTGATTTCGGTTTTCCAATTCAATTTGTTCGTTGTAACGGGTGTTATAAATTACATCAACCGATTGTATGGTAAAAAAGTTGGTAGCAGTTTTAATTTTCAAAGTATAGTAATTCGTAGCAGGATCTGCAGTAATGGAAGCTACTCTACCAATCATTAAATGCGATGGAAAGTTGGCCGAGTAAGCACTAGTGAGTACTGTATCACCTTTTACTACTTTCGCGCTTTTAGAGATATTTCTTAAAACAAGCAAAGAAGGATCTGCGCCATCCCATTCTATACTACCAGTAGTATTGTCTTTTTTAAGCATGGCAGAAACTTTGCTGTTTCTGTGTAACAAACTCATCACTTTACTAATATTGGCAGACATATCTACCACTACACCCACAATTCCACTTGGTCCAATTACAGCCATGCCTTTTTTGATGCCTTGTTCAGCGCCTCTTTCGAGCATTAAGTAATTATTTTGTAAAGTGTAAGAATTGCCAATCACCTTAGCAGGGAGATAAATGAATTTTCTTTTTCTTCCCAGGGTATCTACAAAACTTGAATCAGTAAAATTAATTAAGCTGGTGTCAGGTGAAATAAAATTACTACCCAATGCATTTCTTAAACGGGTATTTTCTTCGGCTAATTTTTGATTGGCTTCTTTTAAATTAAAGTACTGTTGTAAGTTGGCGTAACGACTATTAAAATATCCAGTTACTTCAAATACAGTACTTCCAAAAAACGTTTCATGTGTTTTGCTTACTTTGGTCAGCATCACAATACATAGAATTTGCAACAGCAAAAAGCTGAGGAAATTAAAGTATTGCCGTATGAACAGAAAAATATTTTTCAAAGCCGATTAGCTGTTCTATCTCATGATAAATGGAAAACGCTGATAGTTCTTTAACGCAAGCCCAGTGCCGCGTACCACACTTTTCAATGGGTCGTCTGCAACATGAACAGGCAATTTAATTTTTGCACTTAAGCGCTTGTCTAAACCACGTAAGAGGGCACCACCACCAGTTAGGTATAATCCCCTACGGTAAATATCTGCCGCCAATTCTGGGGGAGTAGTTTCTAATGCTTTTAAAATAGCTTCTTCTATTTTGAAAATGCTTTTATCTAAAGCTTCTGCAATTTCTTGATAGCTCACCATGATTTGTTTTGGTATACCCGTAACCAAATCACGACCATTTACTGGCATGTCTTCTGGAGGATTATCCAAGTCTTTCATTGCAGCACCTACATTAATTTTAATTTGTTCAGCAGTACGTTCTCCAATTAATAAGCTATGGTATCTTCTTAATGCTTCCATAATATCTGCAGTAAATTCATCACCTGCAATACGAATACTTTGGTCGCAAACAATTCCTGCTAAAGCAATCACTGTAATACCTGTAGTACCACCACCAATATCAATAATCATATTTCCAACAGGCTCTTCTACATCAATCCCAATACCTAAAGCTGCCGCCATAGGTTCATGAATCATGTATACTTCTTTTGCACCTGCTTGTTCAGCACTATCTCTTACAGCACGTTTTTCTACTTCAGTAATTGAAGAGGGAATACATATAACCATTCTCCAACTTGGAGGAAACAAAGGCTTCTTGGGATAAATCATTTTCATTAACTCACGAATCATTAATTCGGCGGCGTTAAAGTCTGCAATTACTCCATCTTTTAAAGGTCTGATGGTTCTGATGCTTTCATGTGTTTTTTCGTGCATCATCAAAGCCTTCTTACCTACTGCCAAAACCTCTTTCATATTGTTGCGATTTAATGCAACAATGGAAGGTTCGTTTACAACTACATCGTCATTGTGAATAATCAAGGTATTGGCAGTACCCAGATCCATGGCTATTTCCTGAGTGAAAAAATTAAATAATCCCATTGTATGGTTAAGTTCTTGTGTATGTTAAAGCAATAGTTACAAAGGTGCTTGAAATTAGTGGAATTAACAAGGGAATTCAAACCCAATATCCTTTCTAAAATACATGCCCTCGAAGGAAATTTGCTGCAGGGTCGTTTTAGAACGTTCAACGGCTTCTGCAATATTTGCCCCATATGAAGTTACTGCCAAAACCCTGCCACCATTTGTTAAAACCTGCTCACCCGAAGAAATAGTACCAGCATGAAATACCAGGGTGTCTTTCGGAACCTCACTAGCAGCAGGTAATTCAATGGGTTTGCCCTTCGCATAATCACCCGGATATCCACCACTCACAGCCATAATGGTAGCTGCGCTGCGTTCGTCAAAACTAATATTGGCATCTTCTAGGGTTCCATTGTCCATTGCTGCAAATAAGGCCACTAAGTCTGTTTGTAAGCGGGGTAATACCACTTCTGTCTCTGGATCGCCCAAGCGGCAGTTGTATTCAATCACATAAGGCTCTCCGCCCATATTCATCAAACCAAAAAAGATGAATCCATGGTATTCTAACCCTTCTTTAGCCAGTCCTTCTACTGTTGGGCGAATAATTTTTTCTTCCGTTTTTTGCATGAAAGCCGCATCCATAAAGGGAACCGGACTAACACAACCCATTCCACCGGTGTTCAATCCGGTATCACCTTCGCCAATGCGCTTATAATCTTTAGCATGGCCAATAATATGGTAGGCTTCTCCATTGGTTAGGGCAAAAACGCTTACTTCAATACCTTGTAAAAAGGATTCAATCACTACTTTTTCACTGGCAGCACCAAATTGCTTGCCTAGGATCATTTCGTCAAAACAAGCCAAAGCTTCTTCAGTGGTTGCTGCAATCACGACTCCTTTGCCAGCAGCTAATCCATCGGCTTTTAATACAATGGGCAATGCATGTTCTTGAATATATATTCTTCCTTCCTCAATAGAATCAGCGGTGAATTCTGCATATGCAGCCGTAGGAATGCCATGTCTTTGCATAAATTTCTTACTAAATGCTTTGCTGCCCTCTAATTGGGCCGCCGCTTTAGAAGGACCCACTACAATGATATGGTTTAAAGAAGGGTCAGCTTGAAAGAAATCATAAATTCCTTTTACTAAAGGTTCCTCGGGACCTACTACCAGCATATTAATCTGGTAATTCATACAAGCATCTTTAATAGCATCAAAATCGGTCAATGAAATAGCCAAATTGGTTCCAAAAGCAGCTGTACCAGCATTTCCAGGAGCAATATAGAGTTGATCACAATGATGACTTTGGGTCATTTTCCAAGCTAATGCGTGTTCACGGCCGCCGCTGCCTAATAGTAGAATATTCATGAAAGCTAAATTGGTTGCGAAAATAACCCATCAATTTCACTTTTATCACTATTTTGAGCCATTAACGAAAATGATTGCTATGACGGAAAGAACGAAATCAATTGCGCATCCAAAAGGACTGTATGTATTGTTTGCAACCGAAATGTGGGAGCGCTTTAACTATTATGGCATGAGAGCCATCTTGGTCTTGTTTATGACCAAGGCATTAATGTTCGACAAAGTATTTGCATCCAATTTATATGGAAGTTATACGGGCTTGATTTATTTAACACCATTGGTGGGTGGATATGTAGCGGATAGGTATTGGGGTAATAAACGTTCCATTTTAGCAGGTGGAATCTTGATGGCAATAGGAGAATTCATTTTGTTTTTTTGTGGCATGTTATATGAGTCTAACCCAGATGCCTCTTCTTGGTTGTTCTTTTCTGGTTTGGGTTTCATGATTGCAGGGAATGGATTTTTCAAGCCCAATATTTCTTCATTGGTAGGTCAGCTATATAGAAAAGGAGATACCAGAACCGATTCGGCCTATACCATTTTTTATATGGGAATTAATGTGGGAGGGGCTTTGGGCCCATTTGTATGTGGCTTAGTAGGCGACACAGGCAACCCAGCCGATTTTAAATGGGCATTTTTGGCCGGGGGGATTGGAATGCTCTTGGGAGTAGCCACCCTAAAATTATTACACAACAAATATGTGTTAGACCCAGAAGGAAAAACATTGGGACTTACACCAGACAACGCACCCAAAAAATTCTTGAAACCACTCTTTATGGTGGGATCATTATTGGCGTTTTCTATTTTGACGATTGGGTTAATTTATGCCGACGTTAAAATTTTTAGCTATTTATTTTATTTGTTGATAGCGAGTATTTTATTGATTGCATTCATTGTGTTCTCCGATAAAAGTTTAAGTAGTTTAGAGAAGAAAAAAGTAGCGGTTATTTTTACTGTTTCTTTCTTTGTGATTTTCTTTTGGAGTGCATTTGAACAAGCAGGCGCATCACTCACTTTTTTTGCAGAAGAGCAAACCAATAGAGACCTTGGATTCTATGTGGTGCCAGCCAGTTTCTTTCAATCATTAAACTCCACATTTGTTGTAATACTCGCACCCATCTTTGCTTTTTTGTGGTTAAAAATGGGCAAGCGCGAACCATCATCCCCTACCAAAATGGCCATGGGTTTATTCTTATTGGCATTGGGTTATTTATGGATAGCTTTTGGCGTAAAAGATGTGCAACCCGGTGTTAAAGTAAGTATGATCTGGTTAACAGGTATGTACTTTATGCATACCAGTGGAGAATTGTGTTTATCGCCCATTGGTCTTTCATTGGTAAATAAATTAGCACCAGTAAAATTTGCCTCCTTGTTGATGGCGGTATGGTTTACTGCCAATGCATTTGCAAATAAATTAGCAGGGGTGTTAAGTGCCTTGTATCCTGACGGAAAAACAACTTATGTAATGGGATTTGCTATCACTAATTTGAATGAGTATTTCATGATGTTTGTGGTAATGGCAGGAACAGCATCAATCATCTTATTTATATTAGCGAGCAAGCTGAAGAAAATGATGGACTAATTTTTTAAATAACTTTTTATGTCTCAACCAACTAAGCAATTCAAACCCTTTGTGGCCCCCGAATCTAAAATGGCTGAACTAACCGTCAAGTCTATATTAGTAGGTAGTTTATTTGGAGTAATTTTTGGAGCAGCCACTGTATACCTAGCATTAAAAGCAGGCTTAACGGTTTCTGCATCTATACCCATTGCGGTGATTGCCATTACCTTGGGACGTAAGTTTTTAAAGACCACTATACTTGAAAATAATATTATACAAACCACGGGATCTGCAGGCGAAAGCATTGCAGCGGGAGTAGCATTTACCTTGCCAGGATTTTTATTTTTATCTTCTCCTGACAGCGCAGAATATTTTAATTATTTAACCATTTTAATTTTAGCGATTGTAGGTGGATTACTCGGTACTTTATTAATGGTGCCATTAAGAAAAGCCTTGATTGTAAATGAACACGATAACCTACCTTATCCAGAAGGCACTGCATGCGGAGACGTATTAAAAGCAGGAGAGAAAGGAGGAGATTTTGCCAAGACTGCATTTTGGGGATTAGGAGTTGCGTTTGTGTATGCACTCTTGCAAAAAGTATTACACGTCATTGCAGAAACACCTTATTATGCCACCCAACAAATCAATAAGTTTTTTCCATCCGCAAAAGTGAGCGGAGAAATCACTCCAGAATATTTAGGGGTAGGATATATCATTGGTCCTAAAATTGGCGGCGTCTTGGTAGCAGGAGGAGTGTTAAGTTGGTTGGTCTTTATTCCATTATTTTCTTCCTTGGTACCACCCGATATGATTGCAGCACAATTAGTGAAACTAGGGTACTTGGCCGATGTAGCAGTGGCTGGAGGAAAAGGCGGTTGGGATCCCGTAGCACATAGTTTTAAAGATTTTTCTTCTGCAGTGTATTATGCTTATATCAGACAAATTGGAGCAGGAACGGTAGCAGCAGGCGGTATCATTACATTAATTAAAACTATCCCTACGATTGTTAAATCGGTAAAAGGTTCTGTGGCTTCTTTAAAAGCAGAGAGCGGAGAAAATGCAGGCACTGTGTTAAGAACCGAAAAAGACTTGAGTTTAAAAGTAGTAGGCTTGGGTACATTGGGCTTGATTTTATTAATTACCCTATTGCCACAAGTGCCCGGTGACAGTGTGTTACAAAAATTATTAATTGGAGTTTTAGTCATCATATTTGGGGCATTATTTGTAACCGTTTCTTCCAGAATTGTAGGCTTAATTGGCTCATCTAACAACCCCATCAGTGGTATGACCATTGCCACTGTAATGGGAACTAGTTTGATTTTTTTAAGCATGGGATGGACAGGTCAAAGTTATGAGCCATTGGTGTTGGTAGTAGGCGGAATGATCTGTATAGCCGCAGCCAATGCAGGTGCTACATCACAAGATTTAAAAAGCGGATATATTGTAGGTGCAACACCACGCAATCAACAAATTGCTTTATTTGTGGGCGCCATTGTTTCTTCTTTGGTGATAGGCTTAACCGTGAAATTCCTAGATAAACCTAGTTCAGAAATGTTGAGCCAAGGAATTAATCATGCAATTGGTACAGAAAAATATCCTGCCCCACAAGCCACATTAATGGCTACATTAATTAAAGGAATACTTTCACAAAACCTCGATTGGCAATATGTGTTTGCGGGTGTTTTCTTGGCTATCACCATGGAGCTTTGTGGTATTAAGTCATTGAGTTTTGCGGTGGGAGCATACCTGCCGTTGGCCACCACTTTGCCTATCTTTTTAGGAGGTGCTATTAGAGGCATTGTAGAAAGCAAACAGAAAAAAGCGAACACACAGTTGAGTGCCGAAGAAGAGGAATTAGGCAAAGGGAATTTGTTTGCAACAGGATTAGTAGCTGGCGGAGCTGTAGCAGGGGTAATCATTGCATTTGTGTCAGGTTCTGAATCTGGCGAGAAATTCCTAGCAGCGGTAAGTCAAGAAGAAGGCCTGGTTCATTTGCTATCCGAAAATGGCTATTTCTTATTGGGTACTTTGTTTTTTGCATTGATGGCTGGTATCCTTTATAAAGTAGCAACCAAAAAATAACTTTTCACTCGTTAAACCTTTGGTTCGTTTAGCTATCTTACTGCAAATTCAGTACATGAAATTTGCAAAAGGCATTTTATTTTGCTTAGTAATCATAGCCACTTTCGGATTCAGCTCATTGGTGGATGATCCCATTCCCTATAAAAAGTTTGGCTATACTCCGCAACAAGCAGCAGCCAGATTATTGGATCGATTTAGTTTTGGTGCCAAGCCAGGCCAAGTAGATGCTGTGGTTAATATGGGTTTGGAAAACTGGTTGGAACAACAGTTCGCCGCCAATCTACCCAATATCGCACTAGAAAAAAGACTGTCTAATTTTAAATCATTATCGCTATCTAACGATACCATTGTAAACACCTATTTAAACGCTGGTCAGGTTATTCGTTTAGCAACTAGAAAAGGTATCATCAATAGAGATTCTATTAAAGGTGATCCCAAAGAATACAGAGAGCAGGTTCGGGTAATTATGGAGCAAGAGGGGTATAAGCCGATACTCGAATTGCATCGTGAATTGGTTAATCAAAAAGTATTGAGTGCAGCTTACAGTAATAATCAATTGCAAGAAGTACTCACCGATTTTTGGTTCAATCATTTTAATGTTTCAGTAACCAAGAATCAATGCCAGCAATACGTGTACACTTATGAGCGAGATGCCATTCGCCCTAATGTGATGGGAAAATTCAAAGACTTGTTATTGGCTACTGCACAGCATCCGGCTATGTTAGAATATTTAGATAATGCAAGTAGTGTTAGCATAAAAAATCAGCCAAGGGCAAATATGGCAGCGCCTAGAAATGCTAGAGGCTTGAATGAAAACTATGCACGGGAGGTAATGGAATTGCATACACTAGGTGTTGACGGTGGATATACGCAAGCAGATGTTACTACAGTTGCCAAAGCATTAACAGGATGGACCGTAATGCCATTGGCAAAAGATGCACCAGCAAGAAATCTATTAGAAAGATTAAATCCTGCTCAGTTAGAAAGAAGAGGGTTTGTAATGAAAGGTGATTTCTTATTCAGAGCAGATCAACACGATAATGAACCCAAAACAATTTTGAATAAAAATTTTCCTGCCAACGGGGGTTACCAAGAAGGGATTGATGTGTTAACCATGTTGGCCGAGCATCCATCTACAGCAAAATTTATTTGCACCAAGTTGGCCACCAGATTTGTGAGTGATACACCTTCTGCGAGTTTAATCAAAAACATGGTGAAAACATTCCAATCAACTGATGGAGATATCAAAGCGGTTTTGCGCACCATGGTGTATGATCCCGCATTTTGGAAAAAATCGGTTTCGCATGAAAAAGTAAAGTCGCCTTTTGAAATGGTGATCAGCGCTGTAAGGGCAACCAATGCACAAGTGATACAACCTTTTCAATTGTTTAATTGGTGTACCAAAATGGGGCAACGTTTTTATTATTACCAAGCACCAACAGGTTTTCCTGATAGAGCTTCGAATTGGATTAATACAGGCGCACTGTTAAATCGAATGAATTTTGGTTTGGCATTTGCTTCACAAAAAATTCCTGGAGTAAGAATGGATTTAGCTGCTTTAAATAATTACCATGAACCCGAAAGCGCTATTGATGCGTTGACAGTGTACAGCAATATTTTATTACCGCAGAGAGATCATGCTGCTAATATTAAACGATTGATTCCCTTGGTGAATGACGATGCTGTAGAAGAAAAAATTAGTAAGGCAGCAACAGTAGATAAAACTGCTGAACAAATGATATTAGATAAGGGAACGAAGAATATGTTGTCGCAAGTTGTAGGAATCATTATTGGCTCACCCGAATTTCAAAGAAAATAATATGAGTAGTAGAAGAGCATTTATGCGATCAGGTGCAATGGCACTATTTGCAACCGGCATTGCTGGAGGGATACCTGCGTTTATCACTCGTGCGGCTGCTGCAGGAATGCCCCCTGCTCCCTACAAAAAAAATAAAGTATTGGTATGCATCTTCCAAAGAGGCGCTATGGATGGATTGATGGCGGTTACGCCATTCACAGATACGGAATTGAAGAAAGCTAGACCCACTTTATTTATGGATCCCACCAATGGTGCGGGTAAATTATTTGATTTGGATGGGCAGTTTGGAATGCATCCCAGCTTTGCATCTTTGCATCCATTTTTTGCAGACAAAAGATTAGCCATCGCGCATGGAGTGGGAAGTCCGAATACAACCCGTAGTCATTTTGATGCACAAGACTATATGGAATCGGGCACACCATTTAGCAAGAGTACCTCTAGTGGTTGGTTAAATAGAGCAGTAGGTTTAATGGGACATGATGCCAGTCCATTTAGGGCAGTAAGCATTACTGGTGCATTGCCTAGAAGTTTATATGGAAGCCAAGAAGCATTGGCCATTAGTAACCTAGCAGACTTTGCCCTTCAAACTAAGGGAAACCCAATGGCCGCTAATTTAACAGCGGGCTCTTTTGAAGAATTGTATGAACAAACCAGTAATCGTTTATTGAATAGAGCAGGCAAAGAAAGTTTTGAAGCATTAAAAATGTTGAATGTAAATGATATCAAAAATTATCAACCCGTAGCGGGCGTAGTATACCCCAACAGTCCACTCGGTAATTCATTAAAACAAATTGCCGTACTCATCAAAATGAATATAGGATTGGAAGTGGCATTTGCAGAGAGTGGGGGATGGGACACGCATTTTAATCAAGGCACCCTCAACGGTGTATTCGCTCGCAACGTGCGAGACTTTAGTGATAGCATTGCCGCATTTTGGAATGATATGAGCGGTTACCAAGATGATGTTACCTTAATGACCATGACCGAGTTTGGAAGAACCGTTGCGCAAAACGGAACAGGGGGTACTGATCATGGAAGAGCCAGTTGTTCTTTTATATTAGGCAATGACGTACAAGGCGGAAAAGTCTATCAACAAATAGGTTCACTCGCCAAAGACCAATTAGAAGACCAACGCGACCTACCTGTTACCACTGATTTTAGATCGGTATTTAGTGGAGTAGCCAACAAGCATTTGAGCATTAATAACAACGGCATATTGTTTCCGAAGTGGGAGGGGAAGGCGTTGGAGATTATTCGATAAATCACTTCACCACACTCAACCGATACTCCTGAATCAATGCAGGATTCTCTGGTGTAAGGGTGAAGAAGATTTTCAGTTTCCCTTTTTCTCCATGGATGATGAATGAACCACGTAGTTGATTCTCTGGAATTAGTTCTTCAATCGTCATAACCTTTCCAATGGTTTGAAAAGCAGTTGTGGCTTGCTTTACCAAAGAATCGGTATAGTAGTCATCAAAAAAGTTTTCAGCAAATATGCCCGATTGTTTTGCGTTGGAAAAATTTGGCAACAATTTTACCAATTCATTTTTTCGTTGATTTAAAATTGTTGAAACAGGTAATTGCATGGGCTTTAAACCTGCTAACTTTATTACACTATCCAATACTTTTAAATTAATAGATGTAGTAGGCGCATAGGTTACATTTGCCAGCAACACTACGCCGATGCCATATTCAGGCATGATGCGCCAGTTACTGCCGAAGCCAGGTAATCCGCCACTATGTCCTACATATACTTTGTTGTTACAGTCTCTAAAAATATTGAGTCCATATCCATAGGCGGAAACTGCAGGGCAGGCAATTCCATTTCCATAATTAAAATAAGGATTCATAGAAGCATAGCGCCAAGGCTGGTGCATTTCGCGGATACTACTTCTATTGATAATAATATTCTCTGGATCATTTCTTGCGGGCCATGCCTGTTGGTGCAATGCCATGTACTTACTGAACGATTCAACGGAGGTAATTAATCCCCCCATTGCCCCATAAATACCGTCGGGCAATAGCGCTTCCTCTTTAAATGAATCATTTACATAACGATAGCCTTTGGCCAATTGATCGGATGGAACTTTGCGATAGTCCCAGGCTGCTTGCATACCCAGTCTTTTAAAAAAATGTTGGTTGATGTATTCGCTATAGGATAGGCCCGTTACTTTTTTAATGATTAAACCCAATGTGGCAAAACCAACATTGCTGTATTCGTATTCAGTGCCATTTACATTGGAGAAACTCATTTGCTTCTTAAACAGCTCAATTAATTCTTCCTCTGTATCAGCCAATTGTCTGTCTCCCCATGGGTTGTCTTCGGGTAATCCACTGGAATGCGTGAGCAATTCTCTAATGGTTATTGGGGCTGCATCTTTGGTTAGCGCTTGGTTTTTTAATTCAGGAATATAGTTGGAAACAGGATCGTCTAATTTTAATTTTCCTTCGTCTCTTAATTTAATGATGGCCATGGCGGTAACGCTTTTGCTCATTGAAGCAATTCGATACATGGTTCTTGTATTGGCTTTGGTTTGATTAGTGATGTTGCTATATCCTTCACTGCCAGTCACAATTAATTCACCGTCTACCACTACGCCAAATGAAAAGCTGGGGAAATGATTGGCTTTTGCATAGTTGCTGTACATGGATTGAATTACAGGGGCAATGGCTTTCACTTTTGCTGCTCTATCCTTGTCTGCAAAAAAGGGAGTTTGGTATTGCTCATTCGGATTTTGTTGAGCGGTTGCAATTGTTACACTGCAACAAGTGAATACGAATGCAGTGATTTTTTTTACCATTGATTGCATAGGAGGGAATTAATAATTGAGTAATTGCTGTACCTGTTGGTCTAAGCGGCTCTTGGCCATATAATTTTTTTCCAATTCAATATTAAATGGAATAGGCGTGTCTAAGGAAGCGCATCTCAACACAGGCGCATCCAATAATTCAAAACAATGTTCACTGATCCATGCACTAATTTCTCCACCGATTCCACCCATTAAATTGTCTTCGTGTAGTATCAATACTTTCCCAGTTTGTTCAACAGCTTCTTTAATTGCTGTATAGTCTAATGGGGCCAATGTTCTTAAATCAATAATATGTAGGGAGATCTCCGGATGGGCTTCTTGGTAATCTAATGCCCAATGCACACCAGCTCCATAAGTAATGATGCTGATATCGTCTCCTTCTTTTACCGTAATGGCTTTTCCTATGGCAACTTCATAATAGGCTTGTGGTAATTTTCCACTAATGCTTCTGTAGAGTGCTTTGTGTTCAAAAAACAACACAGGGTTTGGGTCGTTAATAGCAGCAATCATTAATCCCTTTGCATCATGTGGGTTAGATGGATACACTACTTTCAAACCAGGCACATGGGTAAACCAAGCTTCATTGCTTTGTGAATGAAATGGTCCTGCACCTACACCACCACCTGTTGGCATGCGTACAACCACATCGGCGTTTTGTCCCCAACGATAATGAATCTTAGCTAAGTTATTGACGATTTGATTAAAGCCCACTGTCACAAAATCAGCGAACTGCATTTCCATCACGGTTTTAAATCCCTCCAAACTCATACCTAAGCAAGTACCCACAATGGCACTTTCGCAAAGAGGTGTGTTACGCACTCTTTCCTTTCCAAATTTTTCTACAAAACCTTCGGTGATTTTAAATGCGCCGCCGTATTCTGCAATGTCTTGCCCCATCAATACTAGGTTCTCGTGCTTTTCCATGCTCATATGTAAGCCTTCGGAAATAGCATCAATTAGTCGGGCTTCTCTTGAAGGAGTTGCTGAACTTTCTTGATTGTTGTCTAATTCAATAACGCCTTCTATTTGTTTTTTAGGTGCAAATACATCTGCTATTTCTTCTGCAGTATCCACCACCATTTCATTAGCGTTGAATGCATCCGCTAATTCTGTTTCTATATATTGCTTGAATTCATTTCTGATGTCCGCAATACCCATTTCGGTAATCACTTGCTCGTTAATTAGAAACTGCTCGTATTTTTTTACTGGGTCTTTATGTCCCCATTCTTCAAACAATTCTTTGGGTACATATTTAGTGCCACTGGCTTCTTCATGCCCACGCATTCTAAAGGTCATGCACTCAATAAAATAAGGTTTTTGATTATTGATGCAATAGTCTCTTACTCCTTTGATGGTATTGACTACCGTTAAAATATTATTGCCATCAATGCGAATGCCTTCCATGCCATAGCCCTTGGCTTTGTCTACCAATTGCTCGCATTTGTATTGTTCGTTTACGGGGGTGCTTAATCCGTAACCATTGTTTTCAATAATAAAGATGACCGGCAGGTTCCAAACTGCTGCCACGTTCAACGCTTCATGAAAATCACCTTCACTGGTTCCGCCATCTCCTGAAAATGCAACAGAAGCTTTTGCTTCTTTTCTTAATGCATAAGCCAATGCAACACCATCGGCAATGGCTAACTGCGGCCCTAAATGAGAAATCATTCCGCAAATATGATACCGCTTCGATCCAAAATGAAAGCTTCGCTCCCTCCCTTTACTATACCCATCTTTATTGCCCTGCCATTGTCTAAATAATTTATTCAAAGGCATTTGCCTTGAAGTGAATACGCCTAAATTTCTGTGCAAAGGCATAATCCATTCATCGTTGGCCATGGCCAATGTAGCGCCCACTGCAATGGCTTCCTGCCCAATCCCACTAAACCATTTACTGATTTTTCCTTGACGCAAGAGCACCAACATTTTTTCTTCAATCATGCGTGGCAATAACAAATTGCGATAGAGATAAATCAATTCTTCATTGCTGAACTGTTCCCGATTAAAATCCATGGCTATAGTACATTATTAGGCAATAAAGTTAACCCTATTTGTGGAGCTTCCCGAAGGAAAAGTCTTGAAACATTCCATCAAAAAAGCCCCGAATTGCTTCGAGGCTTTCAATATAAAATTTGATAAAAATTAATCTCTGCTACCCAATTTGCTTAATAATTTAAGTATTTCAATGTACAACCAAACAATGGTTACCATTAAGCCGAAAGCACCATACCATTCCATGAATTTAGGCGCGCCTCTTTCAGCACCTTGCTCAATCATATCAAAGTCCATGATTAAGTTTAACGCTGCAATAGCCACTACAAATAAGCTGATGCCTATGCTTAATAAACTGCTGTCGTACATAAAGCTTACGTTCACGCCAAACATGCGCAATACCATGGTAATTAAATAAAAGATACCAATACCCAAAGTAGCGGTAAATACCATTGATTTAAAACGTTCAGTAGCACTGATGATACGGAAATTATACAATAAGAACATGGCCAATGCCACGCCAAATGTTAAGCCCACTGCCTGCATAATTAATCCAGGATAAGACTCAGCAAATGCTGCGTTCATTATAGCAGAAATACCACCAATAAATAAGCCCTCTAATAATGCATATAGCGGCGCCAAAACAGGAGCCCAGTTGGGTTTAAAGCTGATGGCTAATGCGGAAATTAATCCTCCAATAATACCTACCCACATGAGTGTATTCATGGTATCCTGCTTTAGCTGTTCGTATAAATTCCAGTTGTATGCTGCACCAGCAATCAGCATCAGCATCATAAAACCAAATTTGTTGATAGCGCCTCTAACAGTCATCGTGCCCATATTGGCAGCAGCCATTTCGTGGCTCTTATCAAACATCTTCTCCGTAAGGGTAGGGTTACCCGATTTAAAAATTGCCATATTGAATTTTTTTCTGTTTCAAATCTACTATAAACAAATTTCATTCCAAGGGGTAGATCATGCGCTTTAACAAGTTCTAAACCGGATTTTGTTTACGAAAATGGCAATAATTGCACAAAAGATGCCGAAAGGACAGTTTAGATGCCCCCCAAAATTGGTAACTTTGCCCTCTCAATTAGCATAGATGAATAACAAAGAGTCGGTTTTACAAAGTGTGGTAATCAAGTTTGCAGGGGATAGTGGAGATGGGATGCAATTAACAGGACAACAGTTTACCAATAATACCGCATTGTTAGGGATAGATCTGGCTACTTTTCCAGACTTTCCCGCAGAAATCAGGGCCCCAATCGGAACGGTTCCAGGGGTGAGTGGATTTCAGTTACATTTTTCTTCTAATAAAGTATTTACACCAGGAGATATTGCAGATGTGTTGGTGGCTATGAATGCAGCTGCATTAAAAGTGAATTTGAAAGCCATTAAGTCGGGTGGTAAAATCATTGTAAATATTGATGGTTTTGATGCGAAGAATTTACGTTTAGCTAATTATCCAGAAGGCGTGAATCCTCTAGAGGACGGCAGTTTGGATTCTTTTGAAGTCATTAAAATTGACGTGACCAAACTAACACGTGAAGCACTTAAAGAATTTACCGATTTAGGTACCAAGGAAAGAGATCGCGCAAAGAATATGTTTGTATTGGGCTATATCTATTGGATGTACAATAGAAAACTAGACAATACCATCGATTTCTTGCAAGAGAAATTTGGAAAGAAAGAAAATATTCTGCAGAGTAATATTAAAGTGTTGCAAGCAGGATATAATTACGGAGACACAACTGAAACATTTACATCAAGGTATACCGTAGAGAAAGCCAAAATGCCTGCTGGCTTGTATCGCAGCATTATGGGTAATCAGGCATTGGCCATAGGGTTGATTGCGGCTGGCGAAAAATCGGGGCTGCCTTTGTTTTTAGGAACATATCCTATTACACCTGCTTCAGATATTTTACACGATTTAAGTAAGTACAAAAGTTTTGGTGTAAGAACATTTCAAGCAGAAGATGAGATAGCGGGAATCACCGCCGCGATTGGAGCAAGTTACGGCGGATCAATTGGCATCACTACTACATCAGGCCCCGGTATGGCATTGAAAACAGAAGCCATGGGATTGGCAGTGATGTTAGAAATTCCTTTGGTAATCATTAATATTCAGAGAGGTGGCCCTTCCACAGGTTTGCCAACTAAAACAGAACAGAGCGATTTGCTGCAAGCCTATTACGGAAGAAATGGGGAATGCCCTATGCCGGTAATAGCATCAGCCACGCCTTCTGATTGTTTTGATGTGGCATTTGAATCGGTAAGAATTGCCATTCAGCATATGACACCGGTGATCTTGTTGAGTGATGGATATATTGCCAATGGTGCAGAGCCATGGAAGTTTCCACAAACAGCAGACTTGCCAGCAATACCAGTAAGTTTCAAGAAAGGTTTGGCGGAAGATGAACCTAAGTTCATGCCATATAAACGCGATGAAAAACTAGCCAGACCTTGGGCGGTACCGGGAACTGCAGGCTTAGAACATCGCATTGGTGGATTGGAGAAGCAAGACGTTACTGGTAATATCAGCTATGATTCAGATAACCACCAGCATATGGTTAAAACGCGTCAAGCCAAAGTGGATTTGATTGCAAAATATATTCCGCTACAAACCATTGATAGTGGTCCTTCAACAGGTAAAGTATTGGTGTTGGGTTGGGGCTCTACTTATGGTGCTATTAAAAGTGCTGTATTAGAATTGCAAGCAGCAGGCCATGCAGTGAGCCATGCACATATTCGTTACCTACGTCCATTCCCAAGTAACTTGGGGGAAATCATTGCCAATTTCGAGCAAGTATTGATTCCTGAAATCAACAACGGCCAATTGATTAAAATTATTCGTGATCAATATTTGGTGGATGCAAAGGGCTACAATAAAATCATGGGTGTGCCGATAACCAAAGGGGAATTGGTGGATGCGATTTCGAAAATGTTATAGAAATGCCTAATTCAGTTAATAATAATGAGGATATTGTAGTTGTTGTACGCAGTAAGGGGAAGACTGTGGTGGTAATGCGTTTAGAAGAGTACAACAGCATACAAGAAACCATCTATTTAAATAGTACTCTAGCCAATAGAGCCAGATTAGAAACGTCCATAGCGCGCATTGAAACTACAAAGCCGTTACAAAAATAGCTCATTAACAAATGAGGAACATCGATTGGTGTACATGGTCAAAGGAGACTGTATTTATATTCTACAGTGTAGGTTTTATTATTAAAATTTATCTAATCAGAATATGGTTTGTTTTCATTTAAAAAAGAATAGTTACTGGTTGATTTTACTACTCTTGCACGCACCTATTAATATAACCCCTTCAATTGCTTCGGACCACATATTTTCCTACAAGGAAAGTAAATATGAATTTGAAAATGATGATTTCAATATCATTCATATCAATAGTTTTGATATTACTCTATTAAACACACTTCCTTCTTTGAAAAATACTTTACTATTAAATCAAAATGAGTTTGTAAAAAAATTTGGTAAACCCCAAAAGAAACTTGTTGAATATTCTGAGTTGGATGATGCAAATATGGATTGTTATATATATCAAGGGATGAAAGCTTGGTTTATGAATAAAAGCCTAGAATCAATAGAATTATCTTCATCCAATTATTGTTTAAATTTTTTTAATAAAAAGGCGATAAAAGTAGGTGACAACATTGAGGCAATTGTTAAAACGTATCCAAAGTCTTGGCAAAGTAAACGTGATAATCAAGTCTTTGTTGGATTAAAAAACAAACAGGTGGATATAGATATAAACTTACTTTTTGAATTTGATTTAACTACTAGGAAGATAACCGGAATATCTTTTCAATATTAGTCAAACAATCATTTTGTTTCAATAATATTCTATTAATGATTGAGTAATCTTTTCTCTACTCCTTCAAAAGTCATTTTCACTTTTTGAATGCTACCGTCTTCATTAAAATAGAGTTTATCAAAACAGGTAACTCGATGGTCTCTATCTAGATTGGGTATAGGTCTTCGATGGTATACAATAAACCAATCATCAGTACCAGGAATATTCATCACAGAATGGTGGCCAGCGCCTGTTGCAATGGAGGTGTCGGCTTCTAATATAGTGGTTTCTCTTTCGAAAGGTCCATAGATATTGTTTGATCTTGCATATGCCACTTTGTAGGTTCCGTTGGTCCATCCACCTTCTGACCACATCAAATAATAAGTACCATTTCTGATAAACATGGTTGGCCCTTCTACATATCCTTTGGGTGTAATTTCTTTGACGATATCGCCATTGGGAAATGGTTCTAGTGCTGTAAAATTTTTGTTGAGTTTGGCAATATTGCAACGCCCCCATCCGCCATACATAATATAGTATTGTCCATCTTTATCTTGAAAAACAAACTGGTCAATGGGTTGGGCGTCATTGTAAAATTGATTGATCAAGGGTTTGCCTAAATAATCTTTATATGGTCCTTCGGGATTAGGCGCCACTGCAATGCCAATACCTCCATTGTAATCATCTTTTACGCCGTTTCTCTTTTTGCTTTGAATATCATTGGCAGAAAAAAATAAAAAATATTGATTGTCTTTTTTTACAATCGATGGTGCCCACATAGCCATATATGCCCATTTAATGATGCTGGTATCTAGTACGCGGACATGTTTTTTCCAATTGACTAAATTGGTGGAAGAAAAAGCATCTAAAAAAACTTGTGATTTGTATTTGGATGAAAAAGTGGGAAAGATCCAAAATTGGTTCTTCAGTATTACGCCTTCGGGATCGGCATACCAGCCTTCAATGACAGGATTGCCAGATTTTAGCCTATTGTTTTTTTTTGTTTCTTGCGCAGCAATGGTTGCAAATGATGATGTGCATAGCAAAAAAAAGCAAATGATTTTTTTCATAACACTATATTGATTTGCTTTTTTTCTTTTCTTGTTTCGCAAAAAATGCACAGCTGTTTTTGATGCCGCATTCATCACATTTGGGATTACGAGCCAAGCAAGTATACCTGCCATGTAATATCAACCAATGATGCGCTCTGTGTACCAATTCTTCGGGAATATATTTAATCAATTCTTTTTCTACTGCAAGAGGGGTAGTGGCTTTTGTGCTTACCAAACCCAATCGATGACTGACCCTGAATACGTGCGTATCCACTGCCATATTCGGTTGTTCATCAATCACACTGGTAATGACGTTGGCTGTTTTTCTTCCTACGCCGGGAAGCTTTACTAATGCTTCTACCGTCATAGGAACTTCTCCCCCAAATTGTTCCAACAACATATTGGCCATGCCAATTAAATGTTTGGTTTTATTATTGGGATAGGAGATACTTCTGATGAGCGGAAATAACTCATCAAAACTGGCTTTGGCCATTTTTTGTGGTGTAGGAAATACTTTAAAAATACCAGGCGTAGTTTGATTGACTCTTTTATCGGTGCATTGGGCTGAAAGGATTACAGCCACCAATAATTTAAATGGATTATCATACACTAATTCCGTTTCTGCAATGGGAGTGGTTTCCTGAAAATAGTTGATGACTTCCTGGTAACGCTGTTTCTTGGTCATGTGCAAATTTCACTTTTTCTCTAATTTTTGAAAAATACTTCTTTGTGTTTAATAACTCTCTGATTCGTAAAAAAAAGGAAGCTTTACTAGTCCGTATTTTATGCAAAAACTTGTTAATTCTGCTCTATTATTAACCTCAAATATTTCAGATAATTTTGAATAATAGTTTTTTATACTGTGAATACTTTTGTTCATAATCATCCCTATTTCAGGAAAACTTAAGTTTGCAGCATTTAATATTAGATATTCCTCAAGGCTTGTTGAATTAATTTCTATGTATTTATTTCTATTTATTTTTGTTGATATTGATTTATGAATTGTCTTACTTTCATTAACTAATATTTTGTCTATAAAGCTTTCATTATTTAAAGCTATCCTTATGCTGTGATTTAATAAATCAAATTTTCCATAAGTGTCCTTAAAAAGGTTTGCTTCAGGATAACAAAAGTGTTTTGAAATAAAACAGGAAGCACCCTCTGTAATAAATTCTGCTATTAATGAAATATTTGCATAATAAGATACTCCGATAATTTTAATTTGTGGGTATTTTAAATTTAAGTAAGAAGTACAAATAAGCCCATCAATTTTTGGCATTTCAATGTCAATAATTACAGCATCGGGTAGAACTTTTAAACAATTCAAATTGTAAATAAAATCATAACCGTTGTAAGTATTGGCAACTAATGTAAGTTCTTTACTTTCTTTTATTTTTTCACAAATGATTCTATTTGTATGAATATTGTCTTCAACAACAGCTAATCGTATCATTGAAAATTAATTATTTCATCTCTTATTAAATTACGTTGTAATAATTGTAAAATAGCTATATGGCTAATTTTCAATCATTTTTGATTAATTAGCTATATGGTTAATGATTAGTTTTGCTGTCAAGTATATTTTTGAATATGTCAAAAGATATACTATGAAAATAATAAGCTATTTAATTTCCTTTTTTTAATGATCATGTTATATTCATCCTGCCAAAAAGGAATTTTAGTAAACCACGATAATGATATGACTAAAAATATTACCCAACAAGTCGATGAGTGGCTAAATTCTCAAATTGTAAAAGAAACAAATAGTAATAGCTCAATAGCTATAAGTAGCAATGAAATAAATGATAACCGATTCAATTCATTTATAGGAATTTCAAATTTTAATATTAGCATAGCTGAGCAAAACTCTAATATTCTACATCTTAAACAATGCATCGATGTTAGCTACACTAAAACAGAAAAAAGAGATAATAATATTAGTTTCTTAATTATTCCAATTAAAGAAGAGTATAAAGCAAAAATAAAATTTGATAAAAATTCTACTCTGAGTTTGTTTTTAGTTATTGATAAACTTGGCAAAATATTATCTGGAAGTATACTTTGTTTTGAACCCAAGGATGGTAAAAGACAAAATGGGTATAAATCATTTACCTTAAAGAATATTTTTAATAATATGCCTATAGAGGATGATGGAACCTTTAAATTTTATGGTGTAAATGGGATCTTACAATACCAATTTCAATTTGAAGAATCGAAAATCAAATCTTTTGCTATAATTAAACCTAAAAATAAAACTTTAAGGAAGAACAACGCTGTTAGTGGCTGTACGGACTGGTATTTAGTCACTACATATTACTATTCTGATGGAACTACTAACGTTGTAGAGTCTTATTTAGGTACAACTTGTTCAAATGTAGATCCCGGCGTAGGGGGTGGAGGAGGGAATGGGGGAAATGATGGGGGTGCACCTCCCAATAACGAAAATACTGTAACATATTCTGTTAAAGTATCTTCATTTAGTTCTGATTTGACCAATGATGAAGATGGGGCTAATTTTTCAGTTAATCAATCTTCTTATGGCACTATTCAAACAAATTACATTCGCTTGAAGTATACTCATACAGCAAGTGTAGAGTATGTAACTTTTGCAGGTTATACTATTGTATCATCGGTATTTCCTAATCCTACAACTGCTGATCCAATGTCTTCACCATTTATTGATTCACGAGGTTTTTCAGGCACAAGAGATATTACCTTATTAGGACACTACAACACATGGGAAAGCCTTACTCCTCCATTTATACGGATTAATTGGCGTGTGGATGTACATGGAAGGTATATAAATAATCAACCGAATGTTTACACAAAGCAATGGACTCATAATCATTCAGAAAATTTCTAATGATCATTATACTCAAGTTGATATTTATACAATAATTTATTACTGATATGATGAAATTAATTCAATATACTTCTGTAACTATTTCTCTGATAATAGCAATTGTGTTACTTGTTGAATTTGCAAGTTTCCCAAAGGCTACGAAAATTTATTTATTTCTTACGCTTTTAACAATTTCTATACCGGCTATTTGGTTAGTAGTCAAGAATCATAAGCGAAAAAAAGAGGGTTAAGCAAAATTCCATTCAGCTACTTGCTTTTGGTCCATCAATTAGAACTATTTGTTGTTCATTCTGGCATAATCTAAAATTGCTTTGATGGATTTTTTCGAAGGAGATTTTAGTTTCAATTTATCTAACTGATCTTTAGACCGCTGCAAGCTTTCTACTTGTTTTTTTAATTCGGCGTCTTCTAATATAGCTTTATCAATGGCTTTTGTAAGCTCGGGTGTGCAATCCTGGTATACGTACATAATCAATTCCTCTTCTTTAAAGTCTTTCATAAGCAGTTGGCTGCGAGTGAACAAGAGGATACGGTCTTTTATAAAACGGTACCAATATTAAAATATTGTAAAGAATTAATTTTTTCGGGCGCTGGAGTCTTCAATAATAAAAATATCTTCCCCGTCTTTCTTCATTAAATACCGCTCACGGGCATACTTTTCTATGGCTGCCGGACTATTCTGTAAATCGTATAGTTCTTTTTTGGTCTTTTCTATTTCCTGCTCGTAGTATGCTTTTTTTAGTTCTAATTTTTTCAATTCGTCCCTGCGTTCTTTTTGCTGAAAATAATCTCGCTGGTCGTAAAACAACATCCATACTATAAATAGAATAGCCGCTATCAAGTATTTATTAGTGAGGTATGGGATTGCTTTCTTCATAAAAAAAATGGCAGATAAAAGTAATAAGAAACCTTTATCTGCCAAGTAAGATTTGTGCACAGTCGTGCAAATGATTTATTTACCGAACTTGATTTTTCCTTTTGGATAGGTTCCTGTTTCACCCAACATTTCCTCAATGCGAATTAATTGGTTGTACTTTGCCATACGGTCGGTTCTTGAAGCTGAACCAGTTTTAATTTGGCCACAGTTCAACGCTACTGCTAAGTCTGCAATGGTTGTATCTTCTGTTTCACCACTTCTATGACTCATAATGGTATTGTATCCATTGTGCTGAGCCAAAGTAACAGCATTGATGGTTTCGGTGATGGTTCCAATTTGGTTTACTTTAACCAACAAACCATTGGCAATATGTTTGTCAACCCCTTGTTGAATACGATCTACATTGGTTACAAATAAATCATCTCCTACTAATTGACATTTACTGCCAACCGCTTGTGTCAAGGCTTTCCAACCATTCCAATCGTCTTCTGCCATTCCATCTTCAATAGATACAATGGGGTACTGCTTCACCCATTTTTCCCAGAACTTCACCAACTCATCGCTGCTCATGACTTTACCACTGCTCTTGTGGAATACATATTTTTTCTTCTTTGCATCCCATAATTCGCTGTTAGCGGCATCCATGGCAATCACAATTTGTGAACCAGTTTTATAGCCTGCTGCTTGTATAGATTCCAATACGGTTTCAATGGCTTCTTCGTTGCTTTGAATATTCGGTGCAAAACCTCCTTCATCACCCACGTTGGTGCTGTATCCTTTCTTTTTCAACACCGTTTTAAGGGTATGGAAAATTTCTACACCCCAACGCAATCCTTCGCTAAATGATGGAGCGCCTACCGGCATGATCATGAATTCTTGGAAATCAATTTTATTGTCTGCGTGTGCACCACCATTTACAATATTCATCATTGGAATGGGCAATGTTTTGGCATTGGTTCCGCCTATATAACGGTACAAGGGCAATGAAGCTTCGTCAGCTGCTGCTTTTGCAACTGCCATACTCACTGCTAATATTGCATTGGCACCTAGCTTGGCTTTGTTAGGGGTGCCATCTAAATCGATCATAATTTGATCTATTGCTGCTTGTTCAGAAACATCTAATCCAATGATTGCGTCAGCAATAGCAGTGTTTACATTCTTGACTGCTTTTAAAACCCCTTTTCCAACATATTTTTTCTTATCGTTGTCACGTAATTCAACTGCTTCATGAATTCCTGTGCTTGCTCCGCTTGGAACAGCTGCTCTGCCTAATGCGCCATCGTCGGTTAATACATCTACTTCTACGGTAGGATTACCTCTACTATCTAATATCTGTCTTGCATGTACATCAATAATGTAACTCATGGTATTTGTTTTAAATGGACTCAAATATAAGTATTATGTAGTTTATACACTAATAGCGCCTGTTAAGCTTCTGAAAACTGCTTCTAAACTACTGCTTTGATTTAACTCATGAATTGGTTGATTGGCCACTAAATTGCCTTTGTGAATGATAATCACCCTACTGCAGATGGCTTCTATTTCTTGCAAAATATGACTAGAGAATAGTACAGTTTTATTTTGCCCTAAATCCTTAATCAATTGTCTTATTTCTATAATTTGATTGGGGTCTAATCCGGTGGTAGGTTCGTCTAAAATTAATACATCGGGTTCGTGTATAATAGCGGCTGCTAATCCCACCCTTTGCTTATAGCCCTTCGATAGTTGGCCAATTTTTTTATGTTGTTCAGGGCCTAATCCCACCTGCTCTATCACTTTTTTAATTTGTGCTTGCAGATTGTGGCAATGGTGCACTGCTGCAACAAATTGCAAATACTCTTTTATATATAAATCGTAGTAATGTGGATTGGCTTCTGCCAAATAACCTAATTTACTTTTACAGGCGATGGGGTCTTTGCTCATATTGATTCCACTCACTTCAATGCTGCCTCCATCTGGTTCAATGGATCCTGTAATCATTTTCATAGTAGTACTCTTTCCTGCCCCATTAGGTCCTAAAAAGCCAACGATCTCTCCTTTTTCTAAAGAAAAGGAAAGATCGTTCACTGCTATTTGTGTTCCGTATTTTTTAACCAAATGGTTTACTACTATAGACATTGATACTGTTTATGAGTACCAAACCTAGTTCATTTTGGTTTTATTTTTTTAGATGAATCGTTAATATTTGGGCATTTGCTACTTTAAGTTGCTCCTGATTTCATCCATTACTGCATTGAGGTATTTATTTGCAGCTGCTGCAACACCAGCTTTGTATTTACTTGACTCTACAGGAATGGCTTGTACATTTTTCATGAATCGATCGTCTACATCAAATACCCTGAATAATCCTGCATCTGTTCCCCACATATCCACTTTAGCTTGTTCTTCTGCTTTGTATTTTTTCTTTTCAAGCACACCATCAATGGTGATTGGCTTTTTTAACAACCAGTTACCTACACTAATATTAGACATGCTTTGTTTGATATTGAAACCAATGACAGAACTTCCATTGGCATAAAATCCTGTTGTTCCACTATAGTCTAATGCATCGCTACCAATCATTAAATTGGTTTCTGCAACTACTTTTGCACCACCACCTAGTCTACCCAACAATTTGCTTCCGCCAGATTCAGCTTCAATTGCAAATGGAACGGCTATATTCACCATCAAGACCATTGCACCCCCCAGTTGTTGGGAGATTTTTGGGGCTTTACTAAAGAATGAGTTTTTTTCTTTGCCATCGTCATTTACTTTTTTAACTAAATAGTCGTATCCTCTAGGCGCAACGGTAACATAGCCATCGTATTGGGCCTGACTTAAACTACCACCCGATCTTTTAACCCAATCTTGCAATTCTTCAGCTGCCAATGCTTGATCTGCAGTAATAATTTCAAAACCTTCTGCTTTTAATTGATCAACTAAGTTTTTATATAGTTCGTCTGTAATGTCAATCAAATCATTTTCTTGTACACCTTTGAGCCCTAAGGATAAGCTAGCACTTACGGCACTTTTATAGCTTCTTGTATAGTCGCTGCCTCCTCTAAATCCTCCTGCCTTTTTCTCAGTGGCCAAATACATGGTTTGAAAATTGACCTTGAATTGGCTTATGAAAACTTTTTTAGGTGCATCTTTTAGTTTTCTTAAACCATAATTGTTTATGTCTTTGAGATCAACTTCGCCAATTGTTTGGGCAATTAAGTTGTTGCAGCAGAAAAGGAGCACTGCATAAATTGCTAGCTTTTTCATGATTGTTTATTTTAGAATGAAGCTATTGCAGTCAACTACATCAAACAATACAGCATATGCTGTATTTTAATTCCAATTGTATTTATGGGCTAGTTGTATAGCTTGCGCTTTAGAATTGATATGTAGTTTTTCATATATTCTACTGATATGTGTACGCACTGTTTGAGGGCTAATAAATAAGGAACTTGCAATTTTTTTATAGTCTTGTCCTTCAACTAAGAGTTTAAGAATTTCTTGTTCTCTATCTGTTAGCACATTTAATATATTATCTGAAGTTGATTGATTGGATGGGTACGGATGGTTACCTAGCTTTAACCACTGTAATGTTTTTCTCGCTATTGCAGGGCTCATAGGAGCTCCATTTAAATGGAAAGCATTGTTGATGGCATCAATTAACATATCGGGCGCATCATCCTTTAATAAGTAACCAGCTGCTCCTGCTTTAATGGCTTCGAATATTTTTTCATCATCATCAAAAACAGTTAACACAATAAATTTAATCATTGGGAAGCGAATAGTAGCAATGGCAATGGTTTCTATGCCATTTAAAGTTGGCATATCCAAATCTATTAATACCACTTGGGGTAAATTAGTAACGGGTATTTCTTTGATCTTGTCTAAAAAATCTAAGCCATTCACAGCTTCTAAAACAATTTGAATATTGGCTAAGCCATGCAAATTCTGCTTAATCATTTTTCGGTTAAGGGATTTGTCGTCTACTATGCCAATTTGAATCATGTTATTAAAGTTCACCTTAATTATGCAAAAATGCTATACTGCATATGCTGTATTTGCTATGTGCTTCAAAATAAATGTATTAATTTAAAGCTTATATGCGGTTTAAGGTATTCGTTTTAATTATTGCATTACTGTTTACCCTATGTGGGTACAGTCAACCTGGCTTTCTGCAGTATTCTGTCAAAAACGGACTTACACAAAATGCAGTTACCGCAATTTTTAGAGATAGTAAAGGATTGGTTTGGATGGGAACGCAAGATGGGTTGAATCGATTTGATGGGTTGTCATTTAAACAGTACAAGCATAATCCAATAGACTCAAATAGTTTGAGTGATCAATATATTACTGCTATTTCTGAAGATGGTTCTGGTAATATTTGGGTGGGTACAAGAAATGGATTGAATAAATTAGACTTAAATAAAGGGAAGTTTGAGCGAATTCATCCAGATCCTTCTAAGAAAAAAGTAATTCAATACTTATTTGAAGAGATTTACCCAATTGGGAATGGTAATCTTGCAATTGTAGTTGAGGGGCAAATATTTATATGGCAACATAGTTCAAAGTATTTTAAAAAAATAGCTAGTAGCATCAACAATCAGTCAAGTTTTACTGCTAATGAAAAAGGAATATGGAAATATCAAAATGGTCAATTCTATTTATATCATCCAGAATCAGGTAAACGCTTAAAAATATTTGACGCATTTAAAAATAATAAGCGCTTAGTTGTTGGAACCAAATTATATCTCAATCAAAACCAAGCAATTTGGGTGGTAGATGAAACCAATGAATCAAGACCTATCATTCATTTTTTCGATACAAAAAATAAGCGTTGGTTGAATGATAGTGTTGTATTGAATGAGAAAATAAACCAAATTAGTTTTGATCAAAAAAATATTGCTTGGATTGCTAGTTTGTCTGGTATAATTAAAATTGATTCGTCTTTAAAACCTGTTTCATGGAAAACAGCGCAACTGCCAGCATCGCTTAATCAATCTAATGCTGTTTTGTGCACATACCACGATAGTTTTGGGTTAAGCTGGATTGGCTTTGCCAATAACGGTGCGATACTTTACAATCCCGCTTCTTCCTCATTTCAATTGTTTCAGCCTAACAACAAACGCGAAACCGTTTTTGCTTATACCCAAGACTCATTTGGAAATGATTGGGTTGCTTCTATTTCTGGGTTGTACAAAAGAACGGCAATTGCACAACAAACACAACTAAAAATAAGAAGAAAAGTAAGGGCACTTGCGGCCGATGAAAACGGATATATATGGGCTGCTATAGAAAATGAAGGTCTTTATAAAATTAATCCTTCCGGTTCACTTGTTATGGTTGCAAGTATTCAAAATAAATTATTAACAGACAATACTATTTTTCATTTAAATATTGATCATAAAAACAAAAAATTGTTTGTTGCAACCAAATCTGGTTTAATCGTTTTGAATTTAAAGAACAATCAAATTATTCGGTATTATGCGGAAGCCCCCTTAGTAAATAATCAAATTACTGGCTCTTATGTGCTTCATTCCTTTACAGATAGTAAAAACCAAACTTGGGTAAGCACAAATGCTGGTATTGATGTATTTAACCAATTTGGTTCTAGAATTAAGTACTATAAAACCGATAGTGATCAAAGTCCATATATCAAGAGAACAATTATTACAGGATGTACCGAAGATAAGGTTGGGAATATTTGGATTGCCACTTTAAGCAATGGTATTTATAAGTTAAATAATGGAAAATTTACTTCATACAATCAAACCAATGGCTTATCAGGTAATATTGTATCGGGTATTATAGCCGATTCATATAACAGAATTTGGGTAGCAACTACCAGCGGAATGAATTTGCTCAATCAACAATCTGGAAGAATAGCTACAATCACAGAACAAAATGGTATTCCTGCATCTGATTATTTACTAGCAAGTATTGCAAAGAATAATAGTGGGAATATTCTATTAGGTAGTTCTGAGGGATTGGTGATGATTAATCCAAATACTGTTTGGCCAATTCCAATTCAGTTAAAATGTTTTGTTACAGATGCCGCAATCAATTATTCTCAAGTTGGTTTAACAAAACACTTTCAATTAAATTCAAATGACCAATCTATTTCATTAGAAATTTCAGCTCCCTGCTTTATTAATGCCGATAAAGTTGTTTATCAATATAGGTGTTTAGGAATAGTTGACCAGTGGGTAACATTACAACCTAACAATAGAAGAATTAGTTTTACCAATTTGCCATATAAAAAATTGCAATTAGAATTTAGAGCAGCGGAAAATATTGCCTTAATGAAATTTGGATCAATAAGCACGCTATATATTAGTCGGGAACCTCCCATTTGGCAAAATAGCTTTTTCATTATTCCGGCTAGTATTCTTTTATTGTTGGGAATTGTTTTTTTCATTCGATTTTTGACTAAAAGAAAAATACAAGAACAGCTTCGAAAAGCTGCCGTTGAACAAGGGATTTATAAAGAAAGAGAAAGAATTTCTAGAGACTTACATGATCATTTAGGGGCTTATGCTGCAGCTATAAAATCAAATATTATCCAGTTAGAAAAAATGGATTCCAATAGTTCAGAAACTATGTATCAATTAAAAGGGAATGCAGAAGATATGGTTAGTGCCCTTAGAGAAACTATTTGGGTAATGCAGTACCAACAAATTAGTATGACTTCGTTGAGTGATCGGTTTAAAAATTTAATAAACAGAATTGCCCCCAATTATCCCTCTATTCAAATTGACGTTAAGGAAGAAATAATTCAAGAGAAAATGATGAGCCCTGGGGTTAGTATTCATTTGTTGCGAATGATGCAAGAAGCATTAACCAACTCTTTGAAACATGCTCAATGCACTCAAATTTACATAAAAATAGCTATTAATGACCCTATATTAGTGGTTATTGAAGACAATGGAATTGGCTTTGATATGAAAAAAGGCTCTGATGGATACGGGCTGCAAAATATGCAAGATAGAGCTAGTGAAGCTGGATTAGATGCTAAAATCATATCAGAATTGGGAAAAGGAACCCGAATAAGCTTTCGTTTCTAGGCGTATAAACCCTTCTAAAACCGTACTTTTGCAGTCCGAAAATGAATTTAGTATATGCTGAATAAGCTAGAAGCCATAAAAGCAAGATTTGATCAAGTGGGAATTGCGCTCACCAACCCTGAAATTATCAATAATCAAAAGGAATTTGGGGTTTATAGCAAAGAGTATCGTTCTCTAGAGAAGATTGTAAAACCTTATGAAGAATATATTCGGGTATTGGCCGATCATAAATATGCCAAAGAAGGCTTAAATAGCTCTGACGAGGATATGCGCGAGTTGGCTAAAATGGAGTTGCCTGAATTAGAAGTACGAAAAGAAGAATTGGAAAAGGAATTAACCAAGCTACTAATTCCTAAAGACCCACAAGACGATAAAAATGCTATTCTGGAAATTAGGGCTGGAACTGGTGGAGACGAAGCCAGTTTATTTGCAGGTGATTTATTAGGAATGTATTTAAAGTATTGTTCTAAGAAAGGTTGGAAAACGGCTGTAGTAAGTGAGAGTGAAGGCACTGTAGGTGGTTACAAAGAAGTAATTGTAGAAGTTACTGGAGAAGATGTATATGGTACTTTGAAATTTGAAAGTGGCGTACACCGTGTACAAAGAGTTCCCAATACAGAAACACAAGGTCGAGTGCACACTTCAGCAGCTACTGTTGCGGTTATGCCCGAAGCCGATGAAATTGATTTTGAATTGAAAGAAAGTGATGTGAAAATGGAAACTGCTCGAAGTGGGGGTGCAGGTGGTCAAAACGTGAACAAAGTGGAAACAAAGGTTTTCTTAACGCATATTCCCACCGGGGTTGTAGTGGTTTGTCAAACAGAGCGTTCCCAGTTGGGGAATAGAGAGAAAGCAATGACCATGCTTCGTTCTAAATTATACGAAGAGCAGGTTCGCAAGCATGAGGATGAAATTTCTAGACAACGTAAGACGTTGGTGAGTACGGGAGATCGAAGTGCTAAAATTAGAACATACAACTGGCCGCAGGGTAGGGTTACCGATCATAGAATTGGACTTACTTCTTATAATTTAGACGCAGTTATTAATGGTGAAATTGAAGAATTTATTGAGGCTTTGCAAATGGCAGAAAATGCAGAAAAGATGACGAATCAATAAACTTTCTTAACTTAACAATATGAAAAAATTACTGTTACTCCTATTGATAGTAGTATTCTGTGTTAAAATAGAAGCACAAGAATACGGAACAAGAATTTTCTTGAAAGATGCGAGTGGGTTAGATATTAGGTCAGCCTCTGCTACAATTGAAAATGTAAATTATCTTTTTCATCCAGATTATTTAAAAGCTTCATTATATACAAGAGCTGGAAAATTAAAAAGCGAGGCTAAATATAAATTGCTTTTGCAATTTAATCGGTTGTTTTATCAGGAGCTAGATGGCTCAGATATGGAAGTGATTAGTCCAATTTATCGGATTGAATTTGAAATGCCCAACGGTAGTATTACTGTTTTTGAAAAAGGGTTTGATGTGGTAGACAATTTAAATCAAAACAATTTTTACCAGGTTTTGTCTGATGGCAAAGCCAAATTATTAATGGATACCAAGTTTGCCACAGAGACCAAAATGGTTTATGGTACTGGAGCAGTAACTACTACTGATAAGTTGATTAATTACTATGGAGCAATTGGCACTAAGATAATAAAAGTGTCTAAAGAAGAAAATCTCTTGTCTTTAATGGAAGATAAGTCTGCAGAAATGGCTGCTTTTATTAAAAAAGAAAAAACTAAGTTTAAAAGGCAGTCCGATTTGGAGAAATTATTTAATTATTACAATCAACTAGTTAAGTAGTTTTTTTCATGAAAGTAGTTGTTGCCTTTTTTTTTATTGCTATTATTTTTTCTTTCCCCAAGTTTGCAAACGCCCAGCTAGCTGGAGCTTATAATGTTTACTATTTCCGCTTTAATATGGATCCTTCCTATTATTCTGATGGAAATTATTCTGGTATTCCTTATGAAGGAAGTCCTTGGTTTAATGCCAGTTTTATTCCTGCACGTATTACGCTGTTTAATGGCGAAGTAATTGAAGGAAATCAGTTTAAACTAAACTTATACAATAGCCGTTTATTTACTGAAGACGATCAAAAGCAATTGATTGTTTTAACTTCTGCTGTAAAGCGAATAGAATTTTTGAATGAAGGGAAAAGAGCAGCTGTTTTTCAAGCGGGATTCCCAAGAATTGATAAACAGAGATGGAATAGTTTTTATCAGGTATTAGCTGAAGGGAATGCTAAGCTGCTTAAATATATACACTACACTTTTTCTGATCGAATGCAATACGGTCAAGGGGTTAGCTATAAGCTTGAACCTCAATTCTACTTTTATATTTTCGCAAATAACGAAATGCACCGGATTAAAAAAGTAGATGATTTGACATTGATGTTTCCTGATTGGATAAATGAAGTAAAAGGTTTTATTGATAGGGAAGGGCTGAAAATAAGAAAGGAAACAGATTTGGTTAAAATTGTTTCCTTTTATAATAGTTTGGCTTTGTTAAATAAAACGGAACAGCAGCCCTAGTTATTGATAATTTGATCGGCTTCTTGTTTCAATTTTAGCTCCCATTTCCACGCCGTGTCCATCATTTCCTTTATTCCATATTTGATTTTCCAGCCTAGCTTAGTTACTGCCGCATCATTATTTGCATATATGGCCACTACGTCACCAGCTCTGCGAGGACCAATTTCATAATTCAATTTTACCTTACTTACTTCCTCGAATGTATGGATAGCTTCTAATACGCTTACTCCATCACCAGTTCCCAAATTAAATACGTCGCATTTGGTTTCATTTTTCCCATTCAATAAATATTGTATGGCCAATGTATGTGCATGTGCTATATCTGACACATGAATATAATCTCTTACGCATGAGCCATCTTTGGTTGGGTAATCGCTTCCGTGTACCCACATTTTTGGTAGCTTACCTATTGCAGTTTGTGTAATTGCAGGAACTAAGTTTTGCGGCTTACCTACCGGTAGTTCACCAATTAAACAAGACGGATGTGCTCCCACCGGATTAAAGTACCTTAATAGAATGGTATTGGTATTAACTACTTTTGAAAAATCTTTAATTACTACTTCTCCCATTTGTTTAGTGGCTCCATAAGGCGATTCTGCAGGTTTTATTGCAGAGTGTTCAGTAACTGGAATTACATCAGGATTGCCATAAACAGTACAAGATGAGGAGAATACAAAATTGGGTATAGAAAACTCCTGAACACATTTTAATAGGTTAATTAGTCCAAACATATTGTTCTCATAATACCTTAATGGTTCTTCAACAGATTCGCCCACTGCTTTGTATGCAGCAAAATGAATAATTCCGTCGATATTTGTATTTTCTTGGAAAACAGCTCTTGTTTCGTCAAAGTTTTTTAAATCAACGGTATAGTTTTTAATCTTCTTACCTGTGATTTTTTCTATTCCAGCTAGGGCAATTGTAGTTGACCTTGCAAAGTTGTCGATGGATATTACATCATAGCCATTTTCAATTAAATCTACAATGGTATGTGAGCCAATAAATCCGGTTCCGCCGGTCACCAAAATTTTCGCCATATTGAAGTTTATTCTTTACTGCAATATACTGTAAAAGCCAGCTTCAGAAGCTTAAATCTTTATACAATCAATTTAATTATTGCATAAAAAATGGCGGCAATAAATGCTGAAATAGGGATGGTAAGAATCCATGCCCAAAGTAAGTTTACGGTAACACCCCATCTTACTGCACTTAAACGTTTGGTTGCTCCAACACCAATAATGGCTCCTGTTATGGTATGAGTAGTTGATACGGGTATTTTAAAGTGCTCAGTTAAAAATAAGGTAATTGCACCGGCGGTCTCTGCAGCTACCCCTTCTAATGGGGTTACTTTAGTGATTTTTGTTCCCATTGTTTTTACAATCTTCCAACCACCACTCATTGTACCAATACCTATACACAAAAAGCTGGTAAATGGAACCCAAGGATATGCGTTCACGAATGTGTTGAAATCCATGACAACTCCATTGGTATTTTTTTCATAAAATATAATAGCTGCGCCAATGATTCCCATTACTTTTTGCGCATCGTTTCCACCATGTCCAATGCTAAATGCTGCGGAAGAAACCAACTGTAATTTCTTAAACCAATTCTCTGCTTTGTAGGGATTGGATCGCTTGCATAAATGAACAATGATAATGGTAATTACAAAGGCGATGAACATTCCAATTAAGGGTGCAAAAAAGATAAAAAGGAATGTGGGTATTACTTTTGAATAATTAATTACATCTCCAGCTTCACCAGACAAACCTCCTGCATGCGCTAAGGCTGCTCCAATAAAACCTCCCATTAAGGTATGCGAAGAACTAGATGGAATACCAAACCACCAAGTGATTAAATTCCAGGTGATGGCTGCCATAATTCCTGCCATTAATACTTCTAAAGTAATAAAGTCTGCATTCACCCATTTAGCAACGGTATTTCCAATTCCAAATTCTTTGAAAATATATTTTGAAATAAAAAACGCTGTGAAGTTAAAAAAAGCCGCCCAAACTACAGCTTGAAAGGGGGTCAGTACTTTGGTGGAAACAATTGTTGCTATTGAATTTGCTGCATCATGAAATCCATTGATATAGTCAAAAATAAATGCAAGTACTATAATGATTACCAGTAATGTGAACATAACTCCTTTTAAAGATGATTAAGCGTATTTGATTATAATTGACTCAATTACATTGGCAGCATCTTCACATTTATCAGTTGCAATTTCCATTACTTGATAAATTTCTCTCTTTTTGATTACTTCTTTAAAATCGTTTTCTTGCTGAAACAACATTTCAATACTCATGTCAAACACATCGTCTGCTTGGTTTTCAATGCTATTCACTTTAACCATGGCTTCGGTCATTTCACGAAGGTTTTTCATATCCCTTAAGCCAAATACAGCTTTCTTAATTTCAATGGTGCCTTGCAAAATCAAGTCGGCCATTTTTTGAATTCCGGTATCGTTGGGGTTTACACTGTAGAAGTTTATTTTTTTTGCAGATGCAAAAATATAATCTGCAATATCATCTAAGGCAGTGGCTAAGTAGTGGATATCTTCTCTGTCAAATGGGGTGATAAAATTTCTACCCAATTCAGTAAAAATCTTATGGGTATTATCGTCGTTCTTGTGTTCGAGGTCTTCAATTAGAGCCAAAATGGCTCTTCTCTTGTCTTGATCTGCTTCACTAACCATTTCCTTGAGCTTAATGCCCATTTCGTGCGCTTTTTCTGCTACGTCTTCAAAAAGTTCATAGAATAGTTTGTTCTTTGGCATAAAAAAACGGCCGATATTATTCATTCCCATGATAGTCAATTTTGAGCGAATTTACCCTTTTGCTTAAAGGGGTTCGCAATTAATCAAAAGTTAATAATTAGATAATATTAAGAAAAAATATAGATATCTATTTGCTGTCTAAAGTAAATCCAACAGTTGTACCCACATCAATTTTTGATCGTATATGCATTGTTTGACCATGTGCCTCAATAATATGTTTGCAAATGGCCAACCCCAGCCCTGTACCACCAACGTCTCTACTTCTTCCTCTATCTGTTCTGTAGAATCGTTCAAATACCCTAGGCAGGTGTTCTTCTGCAATCCCTATACCGTCATCACTGAGCTCTACCAAAACGTGTTCTTCATCGGTTTTGTAGATACTTGCAATAATTTGACCTCCCTCTTTGCCGTATTTAATGGCATTGATGATAAGGTTATTGATTACTTGCCTAACTTTCTCTTTGTCTGCAAAAACAGCTACCGGAAACTCGCACCCTTTTTTTATGCTGGAATTTATTTTTTTAGCATCTATTTTAATAGAGAGAGTCTCATAGATTTCTTTTATTAAATCTTGAATAATGAAAGATTCTCTGTGTAATGGTTGTTCTCCACTTTCTAATCTTGAAATAGCATCTAGATCTTTAACTAGGTTTACCATTCTATCTACGTTCTTAGCCGTATTCTCTAAAAAGCGAATACTGATTTCTCTATTGTCAATTGCCCCATCCCTTAAAGTATCTATATAGCCTTGAATGGCAAAAATGGGTGTTTTAAATTCGTGGGCTAAATTTTGTAGGAACTCTTTTCTGAAGACTTCATTTTGTTTCAAAATTTCTATTTCTGCGCTTCTTTGTTCTGCCCATTTCTCCACATCTTCTCTTACTTCATCAATGCCCTTTTGTGGTAAAATGTATTTGTAATAAGTCTCTTCTCTTTTTGATGCTTTTGTTTGATAGATGAACTTGTATATCAATTTTATTTTTCTATAAATAAAAGATTCTAAAACAAATCCTATTAACAAATAACTACCTATAAATGTTAGAATTAATGATACAATGGCTATAATTAAATCTGGTTTAATAAACCAAATGCCAATTGAAATTGGAATAGCCAGAATAGCGGCTGTGAAGGCCGAAAGCTGCTTGGGAGAAAGATTTTTGGTGTTCAGCATAGAGGCAATTTACATTTTTGCAGCTGAACTATGTGTTCAAATTTCAAATTTGTATCCTACCCCTTTTACGGTGGTGATGCAGTCTATGCCTAATTTTTGTCTTACTTTTCTAACATGCACATCAATGGTTCTGTCGCCCACAATTACTTCATTGCCCCAAACTTGAGTGAGGATTTCATTTCTTAAAAAAACCCTTCCAGGTTTCGAAGCCAGTAAATAAATTAATTCAAATTCCTTCTTAGCCAAAATCACTTCATTTCCATCAACAGAAACTAAAAATTTAACTGGATCTATTGCAATATTGCCAATCTGTAATGTTTTACCTGCTTCTTTACTTGTTACCCTTCTGAATAAGGCATTTACTCTGCTTACCAATACTTTAGGGCTGATGGGTTTGCTAATATAATCGTCAGCTCCTGTTTCAAGTCCTTTAATTTGAGAGCTTTCATCGCTCATAGCGGTTAGAAAAATGATTAGTGTATCTTGAAAGCTGGGCTGGGTTCTTAATATCTGACAAACTTCAACCCCATTTTTTCTAGGCATCATGATATCAAGAATAATCAAATCGGGATAGAGTTGTTTGGCTTTCTCTATTGCTTCGTTGCCGTCCTTAGCCGTATGAACTTGGTAACCCTCTTTTTCTAGGTTGTATCGGATGATTTCTAAGATATCTGGCTCGTCGTCTGCAATTAATATCTGTTTGGCCTTCCCTTCCATGTTAACATTCTATTTACACAAAGTTAATTTCATTCAATCGCAATTAGCTCTTTTTGCATTATTATCTAATTGTTAACTGACTGTTTACCTATTTTTACACTGAATATGAATAAACTAATACATACTCTCTTTTTATTATTTGCTTTTAACGGGGTCCTAATTGCTCAGCAAATAGACTCTATTCCTCCAATTCCTGCAATGCGTCAATTGCATCACGAGTACATAATAAGAACCTTTAGTTCAATCAAAGCATACCCGGCAACAGATAATAAATTGTCTGATGCTGAACTTGCAATGGTCGCCAATATTATTACTAGGTTAAGAAGCAAAATAGAACTTAGTACTGAAATAGATAATAATGCAAAGTATACTTGGTTAAGGGGTGTTAATGATTTATTGCAAGGGTATCTTGCGAATTACCAAAGTAATAAAGTAACTGGTACTCCTTTATCTAATTTATTGAATGCTTATCAGTCTGCAATGAATGAGCAATTAACTGGAGGATCAATTGCTCCATTAATGAAGCAACTAGATGTAGAGTCAGCAATTATTTTGACAGACAATTTTGCGCTTGCCACTAATAGAGGAATGTCTGCAGCAAAGGACAGCATTTTGGTTAAGCAATGCGATCGTAATCCCGATAAAATTTTGCCCATTTTATTTAGAAGTCCTTCAACTGCTTCAGCAGACTCCTTAATTATTTTAGCAGCTTTTAGAAATCCGGAAGAGTTGTATAGTTATGCTGCAGCGCCCAATCCATTGGGTAAAAAAATTCAATCGATCAATCATCCTTTTGTGAAGTTGGTTTCAAGGCTCTCCTTAACCAGTACTGGAAGAATGTATTTTCCTTTTTTAGATCAATTGTATACGGGCAAATTGAAAATGGATTCCATTACCAAATTTGTTGGGAATGATACTTCTGCAGGTTATTTTAGTTTATTAGTAAGAACTAGAATTGATTATGCTAAAAGAATACAACAGGGCGATACGCCAATGGCTGCAAAAGTGTTATATAATAAATTAAAAGCTAAAAGCATTGAGTTGTACATAAATGAAATCAATGCATTGCACAACGAAAAAAGTGATTTTGTAAGATTTAAAAGTATAAGCAAACTGAGTCCTCAAGAATTGTATTACTTGGCCGTTACAGGCGAAGAAGAAATGTATACATCTAGTTTTGTAAATGGGGTATATCCCAGAATTTTTTCTGGAATGAAAAGCCCACGGTCCGATTCTTTATTGGCAATGGTGAATAATGATCAATACAAAAAGTTTATTAAAATTACTGCAGCGTATAATAAGTTAGACGACTTTCTAGCAAAAATGGATAAGAAAGATGCAGAACAATTGATGAGAGGTTTTGTAAATGGATTAGAGAAAACCAATTCTTTAGAAGACGCGGTGGACGTGGCAGATTCTTATGCAAGCGTTTACAATCCAGCTCTTAAAAAATTAATGTTGTCTCAAGTTCAATTAGAACTCAAAAGATGTATTGGAATAAAAAATAAGAGAGGGCAGGTAATTTATGAATTACTCGAAACTATATTTTCTTCATTAGAGCCTTCTAATAAAATTGACCTATCTGCAAAGTTGGGCATCATGCCTATTTATGAATTGCCCAATACTTATTTGAAAGACAAAGAAAATGGGAGAGTAGTGATGCAACAGTTTTTTTATGGTGATAAAGACGGAATGGTTGTATTCAATGCATTTTTAAATAAATTCAGAAATACCAATTGGAAAATAACTAAGAAATCTCAATGGGTAGAAGTGAGTTCTAGAAAAGGTACACCTATTACCATTTACGCAAACCTTCCATTGGATGAAACGGAAGAATTGGATGCCGCATCTCAGGATAGCTTAATTGCTTATTTGCATGAAGAAAAATTGCACCCTTCTATTGTTATTCATCGCGGACATAGTTACTATTTAAAACAAACAGTTCATAAAATGCCATCTTCGGCAAAATTGGTTTTATTGGGAAGTTGTGGTGGTTATCAAAGCTTAAACGAAGTCTTAGAAATAGCTCCAGGTGCACATATCATTTCGTCTAAACAAATTGGTACGGGCATTATTAATCAAGGTTTAATCAATGTGATTAGTGAAGAATTAAGGTTGGGGAAGAACTTAAAATGGCCAGCTTTATGGAATAGTTTAGCCATTCGGTTTAGTGGAACAGCCAAAGAAAAGTTTGACGATTATGTTCCTCCTTACAAAAATTTAGGCGCCATTTTTATTACAGCATTTAATACTTACATGCAGCAAGAGACTGAATAGCTTTATTGTAAAAATGGATTATGCCTCTTCTCGTGCCCAATAGTGGTGGTAAGTCCATGACCTGGGTATACTTTAACATCGTTGGGGAGCGTAAAAAGTTGTTCTCTAATGCTTTTTAACAACTGTTCATGATTACCACCTGGTAAATCTGTTCTGCCAATACTTTCCCTGAACAACACATCTCCCCCAATAACAAAGCTTTCGAATTCACTGTAAAAGCAAATACTTGCAGGGGAATGACCTGGGGCAAAAATCACTTTCAGGGCATCATTTCCCAACAAAATGGTATCTCCTGGATGCAGGTATTGTATTGGTCCATTGTAATTTTCAAAAGGCAATCCCCATTTTTCACCTGATAAGGGAGCCAATTTTAACATTGGCTCTTCATCTGGATGAATACAAAGCGGTGTTTTGAAAGTTTCATATACCCATTTGTTTCCAAAAACATGGTCCAAATGGCAATGTGTGTTTAACAATTGAACCACTTCAAGCCCAGTTGATTCAATAAATTGAAGCAATTGTTCTTGTTCTGCGGGGAAATAACAACCAGGATCTATAACAATGGCTTTTTTATGTTCATTGTATAATACATAGGTATTTTCCTGAATTGGACTGAATGTGAAAACCTTAACCTTTATCATATACGTATTTTACCTGCTTTTAACGGTAAATGACTAATTTTAAATACCAAAGTTCGGATATGCAATTGAATAGTATTAGTAAAGTAATTTTTTTTCTTGGTTTATTAAGTTCTGCTGCTTTAAGTGCACAGGTTAATAGTGTTGAATTTGGTAAAAACAGAATTCAACATCAGAAATTTAATTGGAAGTTTTACCAATCTCCCAATTTCAATACCTATGTAACCCAAGGAGGAGTAGAATTGGGCAAATTTGTGAGTCAGGTTGCAGAAGAAGAATTAAAATCTATTGAAAATTTTATTGAGTATTCTTTACAACGTAGGGCCAATATTGTCGTGTATAATAATTACAACGACTATAAAAGCAGCAATATTGGTCTTGGTTCTGATTGGCAAAATTCAGGTGGTGTTACTAAATTGGTGAATAATAAAATCATCGTTTATTTTAATGGCAATCATACCAAGTTAAAAAACCAAGTAAGAGAAGGAATTGCTAAAGTACTAACAGACAACTTGCTTTTTGGCGACGACATTGGGGAGTTTGCAAGCAACCAAGCTTTATTGGATTTGCCTAAATGGATGGTAGACGGATATGTTGCCTATGCAGGACAGTCTTGGAGTACAGAAAAAGACGACGAATTAAAAAGCGCCATATTAAGTGGCAGGTATAATTCATTTTATCAATTTGCATTTGAAAAGCCTTTATTGGCTGGTCATGCATTTTGGAATTATATAGGAGAAAAATATCGTAAGGAAAATATCACTTACTTATTGTATTTGGCTAGAATGTATAAAAACATCAACAATGCCTGTTTAAGAATTTGTAAGAAAAAATTCAAAGACGTATTGGCCGATTTTATGCAGTTTCAGCAAGATCGTTACATTAAAGATATTCGCCAAAGAAGAAACCAATTAAAAGGCCAGTTAACAGTTACAGAAGAAATTGGAAAAAAAGATTATTTCAGATTCCAGGCCAACCCCAATCCTAGAAGCAATACTTATTCTGTGTTAGAATTTAAAAAGGGTATCTACACAGTTAAACTCATGGAAAATTTTTATGATGAGAAAGTACTATTAAAGAGTGGGGTTCTTACTAATATGCACGATGTGAATCCAAATTATCCTATAATGGCATGGGATGGGAAGGGATCTAGATTATTGGTGATTTATTGGGAGAAGGGCAAGATCAACATGTTTGTTTACGACTTAATTGCCCGTTATAAGCGATTCAAACAGACCATTGAAGGCTTTGATCAAATTTTAGATGCAAGCTTTATGCTTGATGCAAATACCCTCGTATTAAGTGCGGTTAAAAATGGCCACTCCGATATTTACACTTATAAAATTGAAGAACAAAAGGCCACGCAAATTACCAATGATATTTACGATGACCTAGATCCAACGCTGGTGTCATTCCCTAATAGAGTTGGCATTATTTTTTCTTCAAATAGACCGGGTAATAATGCTCCCAATAAAGACACGGTATTACCTAGCAGGTATCCATTCAATATTTACATGGTAGATATTTTGAATGATAGCAAGGAAAAGCAGATTGCCCAATTAACAAACGTTAAAATGGGTAATGCGCGTTTCCCTATGCAATACAATACCAATCACTTTACATTTGTTTCTGATGAAAATGGTATTGGAAACAGGTGGGCTGGATTCTTTTCTACTCAAAGAAATGGCTTAGATACATTGTATTATATAGGGGAAGAAGTACTTAGAAATCCCGCGCCTAAAGAGTTTGATTCTACTTTAACAGCATGGCAAAAACAAGAGCCCGACAGTGTTAGTTATTTTCAGGTGTACAAAGATTCAACCTATACTTTCCCAATCACCAATTACCAAAGTTCATTATTAGAAACTAGAATTGCAGGAAACAATGGACAGGTAAGTGAAGTAAGAAGAGAAGGTGATTTTAAGTTCGTATACAAATTGAAAGTGGATGAATTGGCATTGGCAAGAAGAAATGTAAATGCCCGCAATACAGAATACGTAAAGAAAGTATTGGACGATAAAAAAATAGCAGAAGGGAAAGCCATCCAATACAACAACAATAAACCAGCCAATGATACTGCAAAAAAAGTAGTAGTATTTCAAAATGAATTTGCTGATGAGCTTCCAGATACTAGTTCAAATAATGCTCCTTTGTTAGTTCCTTCCAATCAACAAAGACAAAGTAGCTTAACAAAATCAAAATTGTTCGATTATCGTTTAAAATTTAGTTCTGATTATTTGTTAGGTGGTTTTACCAACAATGTTTTAATCAACCGTTATCAGCCATATGCAGGTGGATCAGGTCCTATTCAATTAAATAATGGAAATGATTTCAATTTCACTTTCAGGGTAGGTGTAAGTGATTTAATGGAAGACATAAAGTTTGTAGCTGGAATGCGTTTTGGAACCAATTTAGCAGACAAAGATTTAATGTTCTCTTTCCAAAACATGCGTAAAAAATTAGATTGGGGTGTTACTTATTATAGAAGTAATGTTACCAACTTCTTTAATACACAGTTTAATAATATGTTGTACACCAATTTGTATCAGGTGAATGCAACTTACCCTATAAATGAGGTTAAAAGCATTAGAGCAACCATTGGTTTGCGTTCTGATAGAGGGGTTCTGAAGTCTTATGATAATATTGCTGGGCAGCCTAATCCAAATGCATTGGCTTATCAGGATACTGTTTCAAAATTTATTCTATCAAGGATAGAATACGTTCACGATAATACGATTAACCCAACCCAGAATATTTGGAATGGATTACGATATAAAGTTTACTTAGATGTAAATATGCCAACCTTAAAAACGGCTGTCAATAATGGTAAGCCTACCATGAATTTTGGATTTGATGGAAGGTATTACCATAAAATTTACCGCAATTTCATTTGGGCAGGAAGGGTGGCGGCAGACTTCTCTTGGGGTAACCAAAAATTAATTTATTACTTGGGAGGTGTTGATGGATGGATTGGACCCAAGTTCAATAATGGGAATCAACCGGCCGCAGATCAAAATTATGCATTCCAATCTTTAGCAGTAAATATGCGTGGTTATACACAAAATATTGCCAACGGTAATAATGCATTTGTAATAAACAGTGAATTTAGACTACCGCTTTTTGCTACCATTTTCGATAGACCCATTAACAATGCATTCTTACGTAATTTTCAATTGGTGCAATTTCTAGACTTAGGAACTGCATGGAATGGCAAGTATAATGGAATAAAGCGTCCAGGCGAAGTGATTACCAATAATCAAACACCAGTAGTAGTTAAAATTGACGCCGGAGGATTAGGGCCTTTTGCGGGTGGATACGGCTTTGGTGTAAGAAGTACTTTGTTGGGTTACTTCATGAAATTTGACGCAGGTTGGCCAATGAAAGGTATCTTCAAAGGCGCACCAGTTTACTATTTTGCTTTAGGATTTGATTTCTAATAGAACTACTTATTTGGCCTGATCGGAGTACCCTTCATTGGGTACTTCGATATAGGGTTCTCTCAATTCAACAGGAGCTGATTTTTTTCTCACTTTCATATTGAGTAATTCTACTGAGAAAGAAAAAGCCATTGCAAAATATACATAATGCTTTAGGTGTAGTTCATGCGCTTTTTCTGCATTCCAGCCTTCTACCAATAATACCATTCCAATCATCACCAAAAAAGATAAAGCCAACATTTTCAAAGTTGGATGCTTGTGTATAAATGAAGAAATATTCGCACTAAATAAAAACATAATTATCATTGCTATGACTACCGCAGCAATCATTACTTCTAAATGTTTGGCAGTACCTCCAGCTGTAATGATACTATCAAAACTAAAGACCATATCTATCATGATAATTTGAGCAATACCACTAGCAATACCCAATTCCTTTGTTTTTCTGCCTGCTAATGCATCTTCTTCTCCTTCTAATTTGTGGTGTATTTCTTTTACTGTTTTATAAATCAAAAACAGTCCTCCACCTAACATTACCAAACTTGCTAAGTCAAAATCTTTGCTGAACAAACTAAAGACAGGTTTTCCCTTTTGCGTTAACAACCAACTTAATCCAAATAATAAAATAGTTCTTGTTATAATGCCCGTAAACATCCAAATTATTCTTGCGTTCTTTTGAAATGCTTTGGGCATTCTATTCATGATAATGCTTACGAATATTACATTATCTATGCCTAATACCACTTCTAGAATGGTTAAGATTAAAAAACTGATTAAACTTTCGGTGGTAAATAAATGTTCCATTAATTATTTTTTTTCAGCTAAGTATTTACAAATATTTTTTACAATGGACGGGCCTTCATAAACAAAGCCAGTCCAAACTTGAACCAAAGAAGCTCCAGCAGAAAATTTCTCTTCTGCGTCTGCACCTGTAAAGATTCCTCCGCTTGCAATAATAGGAACTTTACCGGCTGTTTGAGTTGAAATATATTGTACTATTTCTGTAGATCTTTTTTGTACTGGTTTACCGCTTAAACCACCCATGCCAATAGATTCGCTTAGTAAAGCAGAAGTAGCACTTAAATTGGATCGATCTAGCGTGGTATTGGTTGCAACTAAACCACTTAGATTCATCGATAAAGAGAGGTCAACAATATCATCTAGTTGTTCTTTTGTAAGATCAGGTGCAATTTTTAATAAAAGCGGTTTAGGTTTTTTCTTCCCAGCATTATGGTGTTGCAATTCGCTAAAGATTTTTGTAAGCGCATCTTTTTCTTGCAAAGCCCTAAGACCAGGCGTATTGGGTGAACTTACATTAACCACAAAATAATCTACCTGATCATGCAATTCATTGAAACAAATGCTGTAATCTTTCCAAGCATCTTCGTTGGGCGTTATTTTATTTTTACCAATATTACCCCCGATGATTAAATCGCCCACTGATTTGCCCCTGCTATTCCAATTAATTAATCTTTCTTTTACAGCAGCTACTCCTTCATTATTAAAGCCCATTCTATTGATCAATGCCTTATCTGCAGGCAGTCTGAATAGTCTTGGTAAATCATTACCAGGTTGACCTTTTGGCGTAACAGTACCAATTTCAACAAAGCCAAAACCAAGTGCTTCTAATTCATGCAAATAGGCCGCATTTTTATCGAAACCTGCACCTAACCCTACTGGGTTTGGAAAGTGAAGCCCCATCACATCTTTGGCTAGAGAAGTGGGTTTATATTGAAATAGATTTTTTACAATCGTTTCTCCAATCCCCAAAGTAGTAGCCATTTTAAGGCAATTCATTGAAAAATAATGCACTTTTTCAGGTGGAGCTTTAAAGAGTATGTTTCTGAGTAAAGTATACAATGTGTTATTTTTTGCGAAAATACCCCGAAAGCCCCATTTAAAATTTAGTTGCATAAACAACTTTTAATCATTTTTACTACATTTGGATGATTAAATCAAGTTTATGCAAGAAGCCTATATAGTAGCGGGATTTAGAACCGCAGTTACTAAAAGTAAAAGAGGTGGATTCCGATTTTTTAGACCCGATGATTTGGCTGTTGAAGTAATCAAAGGATTAATGGCATCTGTGCCGCAACTCGACTCGAAATTAGTAGATGATGTAATTGTAGGGAATGCAGTACCTGAAGCGGAGCAAGGATTGCAGTTTGGTAGAATCATTGCAGCAAAAGCATTGGGAATTGAAGTGGCAGGTATTACGATTAACAGGTATTGTGCAAGTGGATTGGAGAGCATTGCAACTGCAACCGCTAAAATTAGGTCGGGCATGGCGGAATGCATAATTGCAGGTGGAACAGAAAGCATGAGCTTAGTACCCACAGCAGGGTGGAAAACGGTACCTTCTTATGCAATCGCTAAAGAAGAACCAGATTATTATTTGAGTATGGGTTTAACTGCAGAAGCAGTGGCCAAAGAGTTTAATATTTCAAGAGAAGACCAAGATGCTTTTGCTTACGCGTCTCATATGAAAGCCAAAACGGCCATTGAAAATGGTTATTTTAAATCGGGCATTTTACCCATTGCTGTAGAAGAAACTTATGTAAATGAAAAAGGTAAAAAAGCAGTCAGGTCTTATACGGTAGATACAGATGAGGGATTAAGGGCCGATACAACGGTGGAAGGTTTATCTAAATTAAAAGCAGCTTTTGCGGTTGGAGGATCGGTAACTGCTGGAAATTCCTCTCAAACCAGTGATGGTGCTGCATTTGCTTTGGTGATGAGTGAAAGAATGATGTTGTCGTTGGGTTTAACGCCAATTGGAAGATTGGTCAACTGCGCATCTGCAGGGGTTCATCCAAGAATCATGGGCATTGGTCCTGTTGCTGCTATACCTAAGGTATTAAAGCAAGCAGGAATGAATTTAGGTGATATTGACTTATTTGAATTGAACGAGGCTTTTGCTTCTCAATCTTTAGCGGTCATTAGAGAGTTAGGGTTAGACACAACCAAAGTAAATATTAATGGTGGTGCTATTGCACTAGGCCATCCTTTAGGATGCACTGGTTGTAAATTAACCGTTCAGTTGTTGAATGATATGAAGCGCTTGAATAAAAAATTCGGGATGGTAACTGCCTGTGTGGGTGGTGGGCAAGGAATTGCAGGGATTATAGAAAACTTGTAACTTTAGGATTATGAAAACCATCATTGTACCTACTGATTTTTCAACTACTGCTAGTAATGCTGCAGATTACGCTGTTCATTTTGCGCAACAAGTAAAAGCAGAGCGAATTGTTTTATTGCATGCTTACGAAATACCGGTAGCGATTGATCCAATGATGCCTGGAATTCAGATACCTGAAATTGATGGCTTCCGAGAATCAGCAGAAAAAAGATTGTATCAATTTAGGGCCGACTTATTATTAAAATATTCCAACACAGGTCTTGTGTTTGATATACACGCAGTATATGGTTCTATTCTTTCCGCCTTAGAAGATTTTGGGGAGAACAACCCTATAGAATTGGTGGTTATGGGAATTACTGGCGGGGGTGCTTTAGAAGAAACATTAATTGGAAGCAATACCGTTCATATTGCAGAGCATAGCCATATTCCTTTGATTATTGTACCCGCAAAATCTAGTTTTAAGCCTATTCAAAAATTACTATTTGCCTGCGACTTTAATGATGCTGAAAAGTACATACCTGTTGAGCAAATAGGAAATATGCAACAGTTAACAGGAGCAGCATTGATGGTATTCAATATTGAGGCTGAACCTGATGAATTTGAACAAACATTTCCTGGAACAGTAATGGGCGAAAGTTTTGCAGTACATAGTGTTCTAGAAAAATTGAACCCAAGTTATCATTTTTCTCATGATGAAAATTTTATAGAAGGGGTTAATCATTTTGTAGATGAACAACAAGTTGATTTGATAATTACCGTTCCTAAAGAACATAATTTCTTTGCTCAATTGTTTTCTTCAAGCCATACAAAGAAATTGGCTTTTCATAGTCATGTTCCTATTTTGGTTTTAAGCAAAAACAATTAACTCAAATATTTACCTACTATCGGCATTCTTCTTCCTACTCCAAATGCTTTTGGAGAAATTCGAATGATGGGGCAAAATTGATTGCGTTTGTATTCGTTGTTATTAACCATCTTGATGGTACGGTCTACTAAAGCAGCATCAAAACCTTGCTCTTTCATATTGGCTGGACTTTGTCTCTTTTCAATATATTGGAACAATAATTTATCTAACACTGCATAGTCTGGGAGGCTGTCACTGTCTTTTTGATTGGGCCTTAATTCTGCACTCGGGGGCTTGCTAATAATATTATGGGGTATAATTTCTGATGTCTTGTTTATGTATCTAGCTAATTCATACACTTGTAATTTATAACAATCACCTAATACGCCGAGCCCTCCAGCCATATCTCCATAAAGTGTTCCATAACCAGTGGCTAATTCACTTTTATTGGAAGTATTTAATAATACGTATCCAAACTTATTGGCAATGGCCATTAAAATATTTCCCCTACTTCTACTCTGTATATTTTCTTCTGCTAATGAAAAAGGAAGGCCATTGAAAAGTGGATCTAAAGTTTTTAAAAAACTATTATAAACCTGGTCTATTTGAATAATATCGTATGGGTTATTTAAGTTCTTGCTCAGTGCTACTGCATCGTTTACAGAATGTTCAGTAGAGTAAGGGGAAGGCATTAATATGGCCCTTACATTTTCTGCACCTAGTGCCTCACAGGCAATTGCCAATGTTACAGCGGAATCAATCCCACCGGAAGATCCAAGAATGGCTTTGGTAAAACCCATTTTACCAAAATAATCTTTAATGCCTGAAACCAATGCTCGGTATACCTGTTCAATATTTAATTGTGGATCAAGCGTTGCTGGATTTAATTCTTTTTCTGGTATTCTACTAGCTGGCTCTAAAATGGGTCCAATTATTGATCCATCTTCATTTAATTCAACACAGTCTAATGCTTCTTCAAATAGCGGAAAGGCTTTCATTAAATTGGCATCCTTGTCAAAAACCAAGGATGCTCCGTCAAAAACAATTTCTGTTTGACTTCCTACTGCATTGCAATAAAACAATGGAATCTTATATTTTAAAACGTTCGATTTGATTACCGCTTTTCTATCTTCATCATGGGTATAATCAAAGGGGGAGGCACTAAGGTTAAGCATGATGTCTGGATTGAATTTCATTAATTCATCCATAGGACAAATGCGATACAAGGGGTTGTCACCTAAATTCCAAATGTCTTCACAAATAGTGACCGCTAGTTTTTTCCCTTTAAATTCAATTATATTCCATTCGTATGCTGGTTCAAAATAGCGGTATTCGTCAAACACATCGTAAGTAGGTAACAGGGTTTTATGTACGATGGCTTTCACTTCTTTTTCGTATAAAAAATAAGCAGCATTAAAAAGATCTTTCCCTTTTAAATGTTTATTCTTTACAGGGCTTCCAATTAAAACGCCAATAGTGTCTGCATGTTCTTTTATTATATTAACCGCGTTGGTGCATTTTTCAATAAAATCTTCAAATTCAACAAAATCTCTAGCAGGATATCCAGACACCGTCATTTCACTAAAAAGTATCAAATCTCCACCTGCTGCTTTAGCTGTTTCAATGGCTTCGATTATTTTTTGGGTATTTAGCTCAAAATTGCCAATATGATAGTTTTGTTGCGCTATGAATATTTTCATGAAACAAATTTCATCAATTTAACAACATGATTGCAATCCTTTCCGTTAATTCGCCTATGAATTCAAGGATTATTGCTTTGTTTTTGCTTTTGAGCTTGGGTGCTTGCAGATCAGGTGAAGATGCGCCCGATATTTCTCAAATTAAAATTCAATTAGATCAGCAGCATTTTGAACAAGATTTTTTTGCCATTGATACCAATCAATTAGAAAATTCTATTGCTGTACTAGATAAAAAGTATCCAGGTTTTACAACTGTTTTTCTGTCTAATATTTTGGCTTTAATGCCTCAATCTGAATCGGCCGATTTAAAAAGTTTTTACAAGGCTTATCAGCCACTATACAAACAGTCTACTTCTATTTTTAAGGAACAAGACAATCATATTCAAAAAGTTATTGCCGGATTAAAATACACAAAACATTATTTTCCGACATATCAACTGCCCACCAAACTGATTACTTTCATTGGTCCAATAAATAGTTTTGGATCTATTCTAACGGAAGATGCTATTGCTATTGGATTACAGCTGTTCATGGGCAAAGATCATCCCCTTTATACCAGCGAAGAAGGTCAGGCTTTGTATCCTGCTTACATTTCTAGAAAATTTGAACCTGCGTATATACCAGTAAGTGCAATAAATAATATTGTTTTAGATATGTTTCCTGAACAAATGTCTGGAAAGCCCTTAATTGCACAAATGGTTGAATTAGGAAAACGAATGTATGTAGTAGATCATTTACTCCCTCAACTTTCCGACACCTTAATCACAGGGTACTCTTCTAAGCAACTTGAGGCCTGCATCAACAATGAAAAAAATATCTGGAGCTTTTTTATCCAAAACGATCTTTTGTATAAATCGGACCCGCAATTGGTAAGAGAATATGTTTCTGAAGGCCCTTTTACCCAAGCTTTTGGGAAGGAGTCTCCAGGTAATATTGGCCAATTTTTAGGTTGGCAAATCGTAAAAAAGTGGATGAGTAAAAACAATCAAATAAGTTTTGATGCACTAATGAAAAAAGATGCGGTGCAATTATTTGAAGAAGCAAAGTATAAGCCGAGTTAATTCATTTTAGAAGGAGCAACCAAATCAAAAGAAGGAATAGGGACACTAAAATTTTGTTTCGAATGTTGATTTAGCATGGTATATGACCCTTGCATTTTGCCCATTTCTGTTTTTAAATTACAACCACTTACATAAGTGTATTGCTCGCCTGGTGCAAGAATTGGTTGAACCCCTACAACTCCTTCTCCTTCTACTTCTCTATGTTCTGCATTGCTATCAAAAATAAACCAATGTCTTCTTAATAGCTGAACAGCAAACTTATTGTGATTCTCGATAGTAATGCGGTAGGCAAACATGAACTCTCCTTTCAGCGGATTGCTGTAATCGGACTGATAGAATACTTCTACAGTGATTTCGATTCCTGCTGAAATTTTAGAAACCATATTTATACGGATTGGTCATTGTAAATGTAGGTAAATTAACATTCTATAAGGGGTATTTCATCAAATAATCATGTGAATAATTGCTTAAAATAGTTGAATCAGCTGTACTTTTGCACCACAAAAAAAGACGTTTATGACAAAAATTGCTGTTGCTAAAGGTGATGGAATAGGTCCTGAAATTATGGATGCAGTATTATCCATATTCGATGCCGCTAAAGTGCCATTGACGTACGAAGTTGTAGATATGGGTAAATGGGTATTTGATAAAGGATACAGTAATGGCATGACCCCTGAAGCAAAGCAGACTATTGAGACTTTAGGAATACTTTTTAAAGGGCCAATGGAAACTCCTAAAGGGAAGGGAGTAAAAAGTGTGAACGTAACTGCTAGAAAAACCTGGAATACTTACGCTAATAAAAGAACCTTTCAAACTTTACATGGGGTAGATACCGTTTTTAGTAAAGCGGGAATTCCTATTGATATAACCATTGTTAGAGAAAATATTGAAGATACTTATGGTGGCATTGAACATATGCTTACCAATGATGTGGCGTTAAGTAGAAGATTTATTACCCGTCCGGGTAGTATGCAAGTGATTAAGTATGCATTTGAAATGGCCAAGAAAAAGGGCTGCAAACGAATTACTTGCGGTCATAAGGCCAATATTATGAAATTGACCGATGGATTGTTTTTAGAAGTATTCTACGAAATTGCTAAGGAATATCCTGAGCTAAAAGCAGATGATGTTATTGTAGATGATTTATGCATGAAGTTGGTGAGCAAACCCGATCTTTTTGATGTGGTGGTGTTAACCAATTTACAAGGTGATATTGTAAGTGATTTATGTGCTGGACTTGTTGGTGGATTGGGCTTTGCGCCTTCTGCCAATATTGGGGATCATATCTCTATTTTCGAAGCTGTGCACGGGACTGCTCCGGATATTGCAGGTAAAAATATTGCCAATCCTACCGCTCTTTTACTAAGTGGTATTGGAATGTTGCGGCATCTTGGTTTAATGCAGTCTGCTGGCACCATTGAGAATGCTTTATTGTATACACTCGAAAGTGGCAAGCATACCGGCGATTTTGGTGAAAAAGGAACCACTAATTTGAATACAACCGAGTTTGCCAATGCCATCATTGCTAATTTTGGTCAAAAGCCTGCTCATAATCCAAAACCTGATATGCAGGATGTATCTGTAACACCTACCATATTTGCTTTGGAAAACAATCCCATGTTAGAAACAACAGATACCAATAATGAATTTATTGTGGGTGTAGACATGTTTATCGAAAGCAATGAGCAACCAAATGCTGTTGCGGAAAAATGTTTGAAACATACATTGGATTTATTTAAGCTAGTCACCATCAGTAATAGAGGTACTCAGGTATGGCCCACAGGTTCAGTTTATACTAATTTAGTGAATCAATACCGTTGCAGATTTGAAAGTGTGGGTGATATTCCGCTTACACAAATTGATATTATTGAGCTCTATAAAAGACTTACGGCCGATTTCAAAGTTTGCTCTACAGAAATATTAAACATGTGGGGAGACAAAAAAGCCTATAGTCTTGCACAGGGGCAATAATTGAGTTGATTTTTAACGTAATTTCACGGCTCATTTAAAGCATATAGTACAATGGCTGAAGTGATTTTAATGCCCCGATTAAGTGATACCATGACCGAAGGGGTAATTGCCGCTTGGCATAAAAGGGTAGGAGATACAGTACAGAAAGGTGACTTACTGGCTGAAATTGAGACGGATAAAGCCACAATGGAACTAGAAAGTTACCAGGATGGCGTTCTACTTCATATAGGAACACCCGATGGAGGAAAATTACAAGTAAACGACTTATTGGCCATATTTGGAAAGCCAGGTGAAGATATTACTGAATTAGTAAAAATTCACGGCAGTGGTGCGCTTGCTCCAATTCCAACCGCTGCGCCAGTTGCACCTGTTGAAACTGCTGCACCTGCAACAGCTCCAATCCCAACGGAAACAACTACTTCAATGGATATTTCTTCTATGGATGAAGTGGTTTTAATGCCTAGATTAAGCGATACGATGACCGAAGGGGTAATAGCTTCTTGGCAAAAAAATGTGGGTGATATTGTGAAGAAAGGGGAGGTTTTGGCTGATATAGAAACCGATAAAGCTACCATGGAATTGGAAAGCTACAAGGATGGTGTGTTATTGTATCAAGGAGCTCAGGCAGGTGAAAAAATATTGGTTAACGACTTACTTTGTATAATAGGTAAGGAGGGATTAGATGTTGCTGCAATTGTAGCAGCGGTAAAAGCGGGAACAGGTACAAAAACGCCATCTGAAGAAGCGCCTGCCGCTCCATCGGTTGTTGCACCGTCAGCTCCTGCAGTTACTGCTGCACCTGCTGTTGAGCAAGCAGTGGTGAATAGTGGTAGAATATTTGCATCGCCATTAGCCAAAAGAATTGCTGCTGAAAAAGGCATTGATTTAAAATATGTAAAGGGTTCAGGTGATAATGGAAGAATTACCAAAATTGATATTGATCAATACGTACCATCAACAATTGTAGCGGCCGCTGCTCCTGCAGCCAAGTCTGCTGCCCCAGTTGTAAGTAATGCTGTTGCCGGGCAAGTTAGCTTTACAGATGTTCCTGTTTCTCAAATGAGAAAAGTAATTGCGAAGCGTTTAAGTGAGAGCTTATTTACTGCTCCTCATTTTTACTTGACTATGCAAATTGATATGGATGCTGCAATTGCTGCAAGAACCAAAATCAATGAAGTGGCTTCTGTTAAAGTAAGTTTTAACGACTTAGTAGTTAAAGCAACTGCAATGGCATTGAAAAAGCATCCAAAAATTAATAGCAGTTGGATGGGTGATTTTATTCGTTATAACGACCATATTAATATTGGTGTAGCAGTTGCAGTAGACGAGGGTTTATTGGTTCCTGTAGTACGTTTTGCCGACGGAAAATCGTTGAGTCAAATTGGTGCTGAAGTAAAAGACTTTGCACAAAGAGCAAAAGACAAAAAATTGCAACCATCCGATTGGGAAGGAAGTACTTTTACTATTTCTAATTTAGGAATGTTTGGTATTGATCAGTTTACCGCTATTATTAATCCGCCTGATGCTTGTATTTTAGCAGTAGGGGGTATTTCTCAAGAACCAGTAGTGAAGAATGGTCAAGTAGTTCCAGGAAATATTATGAAGTTGACTTTAAGTTGCGATCACCGCGTAGTGGATGGTGCAACAGGTGCTGCATTCTTACAAACCTTGAAACAATTATTAGAAGAGCCAGTTAGAATGCTCGTTTAATTTTTTAGATGGTATTTATGCTTAGCAATACTTTGGCTAGGCATTTGAAATAAATAAAAAACCTCACTAAATGTGAGGTTTTTTATTTGGAAAAGAAGCATTTATGTTAGAGATCCCACTCACAACCAATGGGTGCGCCAGGCGGTATTTCTTTATGTTGTGGTAAACTAATTTCTTTGGGATTATTAATTCTTTCAATGGCGTATCCAAAATGTGGGGTATCAGTTCCAGCTTTTACCATACTCTCTGCATATTTTTTCAGTGAGTTTAAACGGTTAAAACAGATGGACTGAACTGCATAATTAGCTTGATCATTTTTGCTTAAAGCTAATAACCAAGTCAATACCATTTGTTGTGTTTGTTTCTGAACCTCTTTGGCTAAACCTTTCTCTGGTGCTGCTTTCCAAACACTATTAATGATAGCATCTAATACATCGTCCCAGCCTGGTGTACCCGACATAGCTTTCAATTGCACTAAACGATTGGCACGCTCTGCATTAAATAAGAAAGATAATTGAAAATGAGTAAGTGCTTCAGCGGCAGCTAATGGGTCGAAACTCATTCCTGTTCTTTTAGCAAATACTTCCCCAACACCATTGTACATAGGTGGCCTAGGCGGTATCAATTGAACAATTTGATTGGGTAATGTTAATATACTTGGAGACAATGTTTTAAGCATTGCATTCAAGGCTTTTAGTTGAGTAGTTGCTGGTAAAACAGTTGGTTGAATCTGTTTGTCTCCCCTTACATTGTAACTGTAATACATACCCCCTATTAATTTACTTACAGCTTCTGCTTGATAACGATGATAATTATACACTGGAACTAATGCATCTTCTAATGTACTCATTGGGGTATTGGGTCGAATGGCTGATTCAGAAAACTGATCCAACGCTTTTTGTCTTACTGCTAATACATTATTGAGTTCTGTAATTGGGTCTTTGTCATTATCCCATAAATGCGCGTCTGGATGAAATCCACTCACTGCTCTCGCATCTGCATCTGCAATAAAGAGCAAACCTTTTTGTTGATTCTCTTCTAATAATTTATTGAGTGCGGCGGTTTCGTCGGTACCATTTGGGAATTGACTATACCCATACATGATTGCACGTTTATCCCATTCTCCAATTTCATTGGTGTACACTTTACTAAAATCAATGGCTCCTTTTGAATTAATAAAAACGGCAGGATGCGGATAATCCATTACCGATGCACGATTGTTTACACTAGACGCATAATTGTGCTGTAAGCCAAGTGTATGGCCTATTTCGTGTGCGGATAATTGTCTAAGTCTTTGTAATGCTGCTTCTCTCATGGTTGCTGGAACAGGCTTTCCTGTTTCGTAAGGGGAAAGCAATCCTGTGAAAATTAAATAGTCTTGTCTTACCCTTAATGACCCTAATGTTACTTGTCCTTTAATGATTTCTCCCGTGCGGGGATCGGTAACGGAAGCACCATAACTCCAACCTCTGGTAGATCGGTGCACCCAATTAATCATGTTGTATCGAATATCCATTGGGTCTGCAGAATCGGGTAATACTTTTACAATAAAAGCATTTTTAAATCCAGCAGCTTCATATGCTTGGTTCCACCATTTAGCACCATCTAGTAAAGCAGAACGAATGGGTTCTGGGGTTCCATTATCTAAATAATATACTATGGGCTTTACAGGTTCACTAATAGCAGCAGTAGGATCTTTTTTAAATAAGCGATGTTTGGCAATGACCATTTGTTGAATTGGTTCGGTAAAATCGCTGCTGTAATCGAAATAAGTTTTTCCAAAATAGCCGCTTCTGATATCGTATTTGCGCGGTTTAAATTGATTATCGGGCAATTGTACAAAAGAGTGATGCATCCTTAAAGTGATTGCTTCTGTAGAAGGGCTTACTGCTCTAACTAATCTGCCTGCATCTGCTCCACCTACAAAACTGATCATTGCTTCAAACTCTGAATTTAATGGGAAGTTTCTGGTATTGTTGATGTAGATGGCAGACCTTGCTTCGTTAAAAGAATAGCTGCCTTGGCGCATGCTTCTGATTTTATCAGCAACACCATGCGCATCTCTAATTAAAAACGCATTCAAATCTATTAGGTAAGTTCCATTTTCTTCTGCTTCAATATTAAAAGAGGCAATGGCCGATGAGGCAAATGATTCTGCTACTGCTTTCTTTTCCTGCACATCTTTTGAACTTGCTCTATAGTCGTAGTTGGGTTGAATGAGCAATAATTTTTTGCCTACTTTATGAAAATATACAATTCGGGTATTTCCTATTTGTCCTCTGTCTAGCCCAATATCATTGGATCCAAGGCCTGCTGGCAAACTATTTACATATAAAAATTCCGTATTCAATTGGTTAACCAATAACCAAATTTTGCCATTATTAGTATCGTACCAAAAAGGGAAAAAACCATCCATTTTTTTCATGGATTTTGTTTTTTCTGCAATAACTGAACTGTTCTGGGCTTGAAGTGAAACAACAAAAAAACAAATCAAAATGAAGGTCCATTTTTTCATAAGAACTATTTTAAAATCATTGAGGTAATTGCAAAATAAAAGACCCTGCTCTTATAAAATAAAAACAGGGTCATATTATTTAAACTGATAAAACTTAACCGTTGTTTTCTGAACTAGGAGTTTCAGGAGTAAAAAGCGTTGGAGCTTCTACCACTACTGGTTCAGCAGCAGGCACAACTGGAGCTACAGGAGCTGGTGGTGCTACTTTTTTGATTGTTTTTTTAACAGCTGGTTTCTTTGCTGGTGCAACTTTTTTAGCGGGTGCAGCTTTTTTAGCAGGGACTGCTTTTTTAGGTGCAACTTTTTTTACTGGAGTAGCTTTCTTAGCGGGTGCAGCTTTTTTAGGAGCAACCTTTTTTGCTGGAGCAGCTTTTTTAGGAGCTACTTTCTTAGCTACTTTTTTAGGTACAGCTTTTTTTACGGCTTTTTTAGGAGCTGCTTTTTTAGCTGGAGCAGCTTTTTTAGGAGCGACTTTTTTGGCTGCTTTTTTAGCTGGAGCAGCTTTTTTAGCTACTTTTTTAGGTGCAGCTTTTTTTACGGCTTTTTTAGGAGCTGCTTTTTTAGCTGGAGCAGCTTTTTTAACCGCTTTTTTAGGGGCGACTTTTTTGGCTGCTTTTTTAGGAGCTGCTTTTTTAGCGGCTTTCTTTTTACTTGCTTTTGCCATGATGGTATTAGTTTGAATGAAAAGTTTTAGAAAAACAGTAAGTTAGAATATTTTTTTCAATATAATTTAATTTCATTTTATCCTATTTCTTTTTGCTTTTGCTATAGCCATTTTTTTGTAACCAAAGCAACACTTTATCTCTCTGATCTCCTTGCACAATGGCTTCCCCGTCTTTGGCACTTCCACCTGTTCCACAAAAATTCTTTAATTGTTTTGCCAATACTTCAAGATCATTTTCTTTTCCAATAAAACCTGTTACCAGGGTTACCGTTTTACCCCCTCTTTGTTTCTTGTCTAATTGTATTATTAGATTTTGTTTGGCCGGTTCAAGCGTTGCTAAAGATTCGTTTTGGGTTCTATTAAATTGAAAGTTAGGATCTGTACTGTAAACAAATCCAGCTTGATCTGCAATGTTTTTCTTGCTCATTTTTTAGATTTTACTAAAATAATCGTAAAAATAGTCCCCTTTCCTATTTGGCTTTCTACTCTAATTTCCCAATTATTGGCAGCAGCGTATTCAGCACAAATTAATAAACCAAGCCCTGTTCCTTTTTCCTTTTGTGTACCAGGGGTAGTAAAATGGGTCTTTAATTGGAATAAGCGATTGATTTGTTCTGGATTCATGCCAACTCCATTATCTTCTATACATATTGCTAATTGATCGTTCTCGATTTTGCTATACAAGCTTATTAAGCCTTGTTCGTTAGTAAATTTGATCGCATTCAATAGGATGTTACGAATAATAATATCAAAATGCTGTGGATCTGCTTTAATAGTTAAACTGGAATGAATTTTGTTTTCTACTGTAATTTTCTTTTGATCGGCCAGCCCTTTTAATAATCCAACAGAGATGGCTGCCTGTTTAGTTAAATTAATTTCTTTTAAATCTGGTGTATCTACACCTTTCATTCTAGACCTAGACCATATTAACAAATTCTCCAGTACATAATTTAAGTTTTGAACCTGTTTGGTTAGATTCAATTTCAATTGATGATAGGTTTCATGATCTAAAGAATCGGGATCTAACATAGGAAGTACTGCATTTAAGGATGCAATAGGAGAACGCAAATCATGTGAAACAATAGAGAAAACTCTGTCTTTTAATAATAATGTTTCTTCTAATTCTTGTTTTTGTTTTTGTAATAAAAGGTTGGTTGCTGTTTTATATTTATTTTTTCTCCAGATATTAATTAGCAAAACAATTACTACAATCATAGTAATCATTAATGAAAAATTTAAAATGGTCTTTTTTTGGTTGTTATCTATTTCAAGTTCTTTTTCTAATTTAAGTTGATTTATTTCTGATTGTTTTTTCTCAGCCTCAAATTTGGCTTGCATTTCTGCTAGTTTAGACCTGCTTTTTTCTTGATACAAAGAGTCGTTTAGTTGGCTAGATTTTTTTTGAATTTGATATGCTTCTTTATAATTTCCAATTCCTTCAAAGGCAGTTGCCAATAGGCCATAAATTAATGCAGTTTCAGATTTTGCACCCATTTTAATGCTGAGTTGAAGTGCATTTTCTAAATAATTAATAGATTCTTCGTATTTAAGTTCGCTATTCAAAATTCTACCAATCCTATACATAGCAGTCAATTGAAGCTGTATGCTTTTTATGTTTATTGCATATTCTATTGAAAGATTGAAATAATATTTGGCACTGTCTAATAATTTTCTAGCTTCTGATATGTCCCCAGCATTTCTATAAGCAAATGCGATTAAATAATCATCTTTTAAATTTAGATTATGGGCAAGTGCTTTATTGGAATAATGCAAAGCGCTATCAGTTATATTTCCTCTTAAAAAAGTAAAAGACAAGTTATTTAATGCCCTCCCAATACTTTTTTGGTCATTCAGTTGTGTGTGAAGCGATAGGTCTTTAAAAAAGAATTCAATAGACTTAGTTGTATTGCCCTGAGAATTATAAACAGAAGCCATACATCTAAATGAAGCGGCTAGTGCTGGTAAGTTTCGGATAGAATCATTCCATTTTAAGGCTTTTGTACTGTAATCAAATGCAGCGGTAAAATCACCTTTCCTGTATTTAATCCAAGCTAAATTATTAAGTGCAATTCCTTTTTCTTTGGGTTCATTAATTTTTTCCGATTCTAATAAAGCTAGATTGGCGTAATCCATCGCTAGCTCTGTATTTTTATCTGATAATATTTCTGAAATATTATTTAGAAATCGAATACGTTCAAAGGCGGAACCCTGTTTAGTAAGCAAACGATCAATACTATCTTTTGCAAAAGTTTGGGCGGATAAAGTGGATTTTCCTAAAAAAAAGCAAGCAAGACAAAATAGAAATGCTAACTTTTTATATTCATCTTTCATGAATAAAATATATGCTGGAAAATTACAAAAAACAATACGCTAAAAGGGAAAAACTTTGTGAATCAGGTCATTTATTTCACGAAACTTGCTTTTAAGCTTAAATCGAGGCTTTGGGCTTGGTGAATTAAACCACCCACGCTAACAAAATCTACCCCAGTTTTTGCAAAAGCTTCAATAGTTGTTAAGCTAATTCCTCCACTAGCTTCAGTCTCTACTCTGCCTTGTATAATATTTAGCGCTTGGGTAACTTCTTCTGGAGAAAAATTGTCAAGCATTATTCTATCTACTTTATTTAGCACCAAGTTGCATACTAATTCAACATCTGAAAGGGTTCTGGTTTCTACTTCAATTTTTAGAGGTTGCACTAATTGTTTGGAATAGTTATAAGCTTGATTGATGGCTTCAATTATTCCGCCACAATAGTCAATATGATTGTCTTTTAGCATAATCATATCATATAAACCAAATCTATGATTAATGCCTCCTCCAATCTTGACCGCTTCTTTTTCAAGTAACCTAAAGTTGGGAGTTGTTTTTCTTGTATCTAATAAACGGGTATGGTATCCTTTAAGTAGTTGGGTATATTGATTTGTAAGGGTTGCAATCCCACTCATTCTTTGCATGCAATTCAACGCCAGTCTTTCCCCTTTTAAAATAGTATGTACGGATGCAGTAATTTCAAATGCAATTTCTCCAACCTGCATCTGATCTCCGTCTTTTTTAAAAGCTACAAATAGAGCGCTTGGTTCAATAAAGTTGAAAATTTTTTTAGCTACTTCAACGCCCGCCAATATACCTGCCTGTTTTATTTTGAGAAGTGCTTTGCCTTGTTGTGAAGCAGGTATACAACTCAAAGTAGAATGATCTCCACTACCAATATCTTCTTTTAATGCAGCTTCTATTAAAGAAACCAAAGCAATATCAAATGAATTCATGCGCCTTCTTTAGCTAATTCTCATTGTAATAATATACAAAGTCCCGTTTTTTTGCTTGAGCTGAACAGTTATGCTATAGCTTTTTCCAGAAGTTGTTAATTTTCCCAAGATATAAACGAGTGTTCCTTTTCCACCATCAGAAACCTTTTCAAATCCTTTTATTCCATTATCAGTATAAAATGATTTTAAGGCTAAAGCAGCTTGATTTTTGCTCATATTCTTCACTTCGTCTTTATCTAATAATTTCAAGTCTACATAATCATCCAAATAAGTGGTAATCATATCTGGGTTAGCCGATTTTAGTGCTCTAACAACCATATCTGTTTCAGATTGGGCTTGGGAATTCAATATCCCACCCAAAATAAATCCAATTACTAAAATCAAGTTCTTCATAAAATCCATTTAAGCTTAAAATGTGCTATAATCATGCCAAAAATGGGCATTTTTACCGATTTGATAAATGTACAGCCAAAAGCTGAATGAGAAATAAGTTAACTTTAACGCATGAGCAAAAAAGTAATATTAATCATCATGGATGGCTGGGGTTTAGGGAAAGTAAAATCTGCCGATGCCATCCAAAATGCCAATGTACCATTTGTTAGTTCTTTATATTCCCAATACCCAAATACAACGCTAATCACTTGTGGGGAGCAAGTAGGTTTACCTGAAGGACAAATGGGAAATAGTGAAGTAGGACATTTAAATTTAGGAGCTGGAAGAATTGTATATCAAGAATTGCAAAGAATAAATGTTGCAGTAAGAGATGGTTCTTTAGCAACCAATCAAGCATTAAAAAATGCTATTGAACAGGCCAAACTGAAAGGTAAAAAACTACATCTATTGGGTTTAGTAAGTGATGGAGGGGTTCATTCTCATACTAGCCATTTAAAAGCCATCTGTACCATTTGTCATGAGCAAGGGCTCAGTAATGTTTTTGTACATGCATTTACCGATGGAAGGGATACTGATCCTAAAAGCGGGTTGGGATATATTCAAGATGTTGAAGCACATCTAGAAAAGACAACTGGCACCATCGCAACAGTTAGTGGACGGTATTATGCCATGGACAGAGATAAAAGATGGGAAAGAGTTGCTTTGGCTTATCATTGTTTGGTTAATGCAAAAGGAAATATTGCCCTAAATGCTGAGGCGGCCATTCAATCTAGTTATGATGCAGGGGTTACTGATGAATTTATATTACCAACTGTTTTAACTAAAGCCGATGGAGCTCCTATTGCAAAGATTGAAGAAGGAGACATCGTCATTGCTTTTAATTTTAGAACTGACCGTTGTAGAGAAATCACTGAAGTGCTTACCCAACAAGCTTTTCCAGAACAAAATATGCATCCATTGAATTTGCATTATACTACCATGACCATGTATGATCAGAAATTCAAGGATGTGAATGTGATTTTTGAAAATGATAACCTAACCAATACCATCGGAGAAGTGTTGTCGGCTCATGGTAAAAAGCAAATTAGAATTGCAGAAACTGAAAAATATCCACACGTAACTTTTTTCTTTAGTGGTGGTAGGGAAGAGCCGTTTACCGGCGAATCTAGAATCATGGCTCCGTCGCCTAAAGTTGCTACATACGATTTACAGCCAGAAATGAGTGCTGCTGAATTAACAGAAAAAATTCTTCCTGAGATTGAAGCAGAATCTGCTGATTTCATCTGTTTGAATTTTGCCAACGCAGACATGGTAGGTCATACAGGTGTTTTTAATGCAGTGGTAAAAGCAGTGGAAACGGTAGACGCTTGTGTTGCAAAAATAGTTACACTAGCAATTGAGCATGGATATACCATTTTCTTAACGGCCGATCATGGAAATGCAGATTATTTGATTAATGAAGATGGTTCTCCTAATACTGCACATACTTTAAATCCAGTTCCATTATTTATAATTGATAAGGAATGGAAAGGGAAGATTGTACCCGGAAAACTAGCCGATATAGCACCAACTATCTTAACTTTTATGGGAGTACCTATACCAGCCCAAATGACTGGAAATATTTTAACCAATTAAAAAGTATACCATGTTTAAAAAATTGCTACTAACACTATTGGTCATTTTGCTGGTTCTACAAGCTTTTAGACCAGAAAAAAACATTACTGGAAATAAAGAAAATGATATTAGTTCATTGTATCCAGTTCCAGAAAATGTAGAACAAATTTTAGTGAAAGCTTGTAACGATTGTCACAGTAATAGCACGGTTTATCCATGGTATGCCGAAGTTCAGCCAATTGCTTGGTGGTTAGATGATCATGTAAAAGATGGAAAAAAGCACCTCAATTTTAATGAATTCGCTTCTTATAGACTAGCAAAGCAATACCATAAATTAGAAGAAGTTTTTGATGAAGTTAAAGGAGGTGAAATGCCTTTAGAATCTTATACCGTTGTTCATAGAGATGCCAAGCTTACTGACGAGGAAAGAACTATTTTGATGGATTGGTAGGTTGCAGTAAGAGACACCATGAAAGCCCGTTTTCCAGCAGATAGTTTAATAATAAAGAAGAAAAAATAACTTAACTGGATGTAATTCTAAAGGTTGATGATTGCATGTGTAGAAAGAAAATGATTTCAAGCATTTTAATGCTGGTAAGTGTTCTCGGTATTAATGCACAACAACTGAATTATACCGTCAAGACGAATTCAGCACTATTGGATGATGTTGTTGTTTATTCCAGCCGCTTTGCAGAAAAATTTAAAAGGGTTGCACAAACCATTGATGTTTTAAAAACACGAGAGCAACTTAATTATCAACCCAATACAGCCGATGCGCTAATTAATTCTGGTAAATTATTTGTACAAAAGAGTCAGCAAGGGGGTGGTAGTCCTGTTATAAGAGGGTTTGAGGCAAGTAGAATCTTAATGGTAGTAGATGGTGTTAGAATGAATAATGCTATTTATCGTGCAGGTCATTTACAAAATATCATTACCATCGATAATATGGTTCTAGACCGAATGGAGATTTTGTATGGTCCTTCTTCAACCCTATTTGGCAGTGATGCTTTAGGAGGAGTGATCAGTTTAAGTACCAAAGACCCTATTTTATCAACCACTCACAAAACACAATTTTCAGGCGCAACTACTTTACGTTATTCCAGTGCAATGCAAGAGAATAGGGGTAATATTCAGCTGAATATTGGTGGACAAAAATGGGCTTCCTTTACTTCAGTTAGTTATGGAAGTTTTGGCGATTTAGTTCAAGGAAGTAATAGAAGCGCTGCATATCCGAACTTTGGAAAAAGAAATATTTATGTTGAACGGGTAGGAAATATAGACATGATTATACCAAATTCCAATCCCAACAAACAAATTGGCTCTGCTTATAAACAAGTTGATATAACCCAAAAATTTCTATATCAGGGTAGCGAAAAAGTACAGCATATATTGAATCTTCAGTTTTCTAATACCAATGATATTCCTCGTTATGATCGACTCTCAGAGATAAGTGGAGGGGTTCCTGTTTTTTCGGAGTGGTATTATGGGCCACAAGTTAGAAATATGGCGGCGTATCATTTAAATGTAAAAGAGCAATCAGGTTTTTTTAAAGACATTAAAATCACCACTAGTTTTCAGGATATAGAAGAAAGTAGAATGGCTCGCCGATTTCAAAACAGCAGTAAAGATTTCAGGTGGGAAAGAATTAAAGTCTTTGGTTTAAATATTGATGCCAAGCATTATTTCGGTAAGCATGAATTGCACATTGGTGCAGAGTCTTATAGTAACTATGTAAAGTCTACTGCTGAAAGGACGAATATCCTGACTGGCGCAAAAAGCCGAATTACTACAAGGTATTCAGATGGTCCAACATCTATGGCCACTCATGCAATATTTGCTCAACACACGTTTAAAATTTCTGATCGATTAACCATTAATGATGGGCTCCGATTTAATCTGGTACAATTAAATGCACAATTTGTAGATACTTCGGTAACTCGCTTCCCGTTTACAAAAGTGAAGCAAAGTAATCAATCTATTACAGGCAATTTAGGAATCGTTTACGCCACCAAAAACAATCTAAGAGCTGCATGGGTATTTAGTACAGGTTTTCGCTCTCCTAATGTGGATGATTTAGCAAAAGTTTTCGATTCAAGAACTGGACTGGTTGTAGTTCCCAATACCAATATAAAGCCCGAATACACTTACAATATTGAATTTAATCTAAACAAATACAGCAACTCATTTAGTTATGGTGCAGCTGTATTTTATACTGCTTTTGAAAATGCATTGGTATTAGATAAATATTTATTTAATGGGCAGGATAGTATTTTTTATAGTGGAGTAAAAAGTGCTGTTTTTGCTTTACAAAACAAAGCAAGGGCTCGTATATATGGGCTTAGTTTAAATGCATCTGTAAAGTTGGTAGAATCCCTTTCTTTTGAAGGTGTGATTAATTTTACTAAAGGGCAATTTAGGGATGCTGTAAACGGTATAACCCCATTGGATCATGTTCCTCCAACTTATGGTCGGGTTAGTTTAAAACGCCAAGGCCCAAAATGGAATGCTGATTTTTGGGTGTTGTTTAATGGTTGGAAAAGGTTGGCTGAATACAATTTAAATGGAGAAGATAATCTGCAATATGCTACCCCGGATGGTATGCCTGCTTGGTACACACTTAACCTACGATCTTCATTTCAGTTGAAAAAGCAAATTCAATTGCAAGTTGCTCTTGAAAATATTTTAGACACCAACTACCGACATTTCGCTAGTGGTATTTCCGCTTCAGGTAGAAATTTGTCACTCTCATTAAGGTTAGCATATTAGTTAAAAATGAATATTAGCTAAATTGATAAAGGTGGGGGCTTTTGTTTAATTTGCAGGATGGAAATTAAGAAAGCAGCATACGTCATCTCTAACGCAGATTACAAAGCTTGTCCTGCACCGGATAGACCTGAATTCGCTTTTATTGGCAGAAGTAACGTGGGTAAATCTTCATTAATCAATATGTTATGCAAGAATAATAAGCTTGCCAAAACCTCTTCTGCTCCCGGAAAAACACAGTTAATTAATCATTTTGAAATAGAAAGTAGCAATAAAACAAACCAAGGTTTCAAGAAATGGTACCTAGTAGACTTACCAGGTTATGGATTTGCCAAGGTAGCCCAAAGCAGTAGAAGAAGATGGGAGCAAATGATTGAAAACTATTTGCGCAAAAGAGAAAATCTGGTGAATGTTTTTGTATTAATCGATAGCAGGCACAAACCACAAAATATCGATTTAGAATTTATTAGCCAATTAGACAAATGGCAAATTCCTTTTAGTTTGGTATTTACTAAAACCGACAAAGAGAAGCCAACAGTTGTAGCGAATAATATTCAAGCTTTTTTTGATACACTTAGAAGTACTTGGCAATTTTTACCCCAGCATTTTGTTACGAGCGCCGAAAAACACCAAGGGAGAGAAGAGATATTAGCTTTTATTCAATTAAAAAATGAATCAATTGCCTAGTACGGTTTCCATGGCTTTTGCTTTTAACAAACACTCTTCATATTCTAATTCTGGGTTACTGTAAATGGTAATTCCGCTACCAACTAAGTAACTTAAGTAGTGGGTTTGAGAATTATACAATAAGCTTCTAATAACTACATTAAAATCAAAGTCTTTGTTTGGATTGATATATCCCACTGCCCCTGAAAAGATGCCTCTTTCGATAGGTTCATATTGGTGAATTAGCTCCATTACTTTTTTCTTGGGTGCTCCTGTCATGCTACCCATTGGGAATCCGGTTTCTACCAACTCTTTTATACCCACTTCATCCATTAATTGTCCGCTGATGGTAGAAATCATTTGATGCACTTGTGGGAAGCTATATATGCCATACAATTCATCTACTAACACTGAACCTGGCTTGCACACTCTACTAAAGTCATTTCTGACTAAGTCTACTACCATTACATTTTCACTTCTATCTTTACTGCTTTCAAATAGCTCATTTTTCAGCTGAGTATCTTTTTGGGGATCGGTTAGCGCTCTTTTTACGGTTCCTTTTATTGGTTGGGAAATAATCTGATTCCCTTGTTTTTTTAACCATCTTTCTGGGCTTGCGCAAATTAAATGAGCGTTATTTTCTTTGTAATAACAAGCAAATGGGGTGGGAGAGAGTGTGGTTAATTGCTCATATAATGCAATGGGGTCAACTGATGCATTCTTTGAATAAAATTCCTGACAAAAATTGATTTCATAACAATCACCTTGTTGAATATGCGATTGTAATTGTTGTACAGTCTTGATATATGTTTCTTTGCTCATTCCAGCAGTAATGCTGATTGGAACAATACTACTTATTACTTTATTCTTAGCAACGATTTGTTCAAATATTGTCTCAGGTGACAAAGAATAGGTTTCAATAATTAAACTTTCTTCATTTAGGGTTATAATATGGTCTGGCCTAAAAAAGAAGGCATCGCTAAAATTTATCGGTGTCTTTAGTTGATTGCTATTTATATGCTTTGCATTGTATTCGTATGCAAAATGCCCGAATAGCCAATCTTGAGTGGATTGATAAAATGCATCAATTTGCTGAGCAGTATTCGCCCCTTTTATTATACCTAACTCACCTGCAGCAGCAATACATTCCACTGAATGGTGCTCAGAATGATATTGATGATTATCTAAAAAAGAGCAAATACTGAACTGGTTAATCCAATGCAGTATTTGCTCTTTTATATTCGGTAAGTTCTTTACAGAATATACCTTTTTAGTTCTTTTCAAAATGGTATGAACTTTTAAAAATCGTCGTCGTCATCATCGTCAAAGCCACCGCTTTTGTCATTAAAAAGATCAAATTCTTTAAAGTCTTCGTCTACTTTAAAGTCTTCCTCTTCTTCTTCTTTTTTCTTTCCGCCAGTTGCTTTTTTCCCCTTACTCTTTGGTAAGTCAAATTCATCAAAATCAGGATCCCAACTGTCGTCTTCTTCAGTTGCTTCCCAATCGTCTGCAGTTTCATCTGCTTCATCATCTAAGTCGTCATCTTCGTCATCTCCAGATTTTTTAGCGGATGATTTTGCGCCTGATTTTTTAGCAGAAGACTTCACAACGGGTTCATCGTCTTCCAAATCATCATCATCGTCGTCATCATCTTCCTTTTTCTTTGCTTTAGGAGACGGTTTACTTGCGGCTACTTTTGCCGGTACTTTTGGGGTAGAGGATTTCTTATCCTTATCAGACTTCGCTGCCATATTTCTAATAAGATTTAGAGCGTAAAATTTGTACGCAAAATTGTATTAACCAAATAAATTTTTCAATATCAAATCAAATGCCAAAACTACAAGCTAACAATCTGCTCTCTTCCTGGTCCATTAGAAACATACTTAACAGGTGCACCCACATAATTGTTGATGAAATCGATATAAGTATTCATTTCTTCCGGTAAAGCTGTAGCTGTTTTAATGGTAGAAGTATCTTTATTCCAGCCTTTAAAAGATTGAAGCACTGGGCTGATCTTAGCTCTGGAAATTTGGTAAGGTACTTCTTCGGTAATTTTTCCATTTACATCATAAGCTGTACACACTTCCAACTCTTTGAAACTGTCTAGAACATCCGCTTTGGTCATGATGATTTTAGTAACACCATTAATCATACAAGTGTACTTCAGTGCAACCAAATCAATCCAACCACAGCGCCTTGGTCTACCTGTAGTAGCACCAAATTCGCTGCCAATTCTTCTCAATTCTTCACCTGTAGCATCTTCTAATTCAGTGGGGAAAGGGCCACTACCCACACGTGTGCAATAGGCTTTTGAAACACCCATTACGTCGTTTATTTTTTTAGGAGATACACCTAAGCCAGTGCATACTCCGGCAGAAATAGTGTTTGAAGAGGTAACAAATGGGAAAGTGCCAAAATCAATATCTAGCATACTTCCTTGTGCACCTTCAGCCAATACTTTTTTGCCCTTTGTGATTTCATTATTAATGTAGTACTCGCAATTGATAACATTCAGCGTTTTCAAAAACTCTAATGCTTCAAAAAATTCTTCTTCCCAAGCAGAAATATCTTCGATAAAATGAAAATTATCTAATAATTTCTGGTGCTTTAAACGAAGTTTAATGTATTGACTAGTAAAGTTCTTGTCTAATAAATCACCTACTCTTAATGCATTTCTACCAGTCTTGTCCATATAAGCAGGTCCAATACCTTTTAGGGTAGAACCAATTTTACTTTCACCCTTAGATAGTTCTGAAGCTTTGTCTAAAGCTCTATGGGTAGGTATGATAATATTGGTACGCTCCGAAATAAATAAATTTTTTCTTACATCAATACCGTGTGCTGCAACAGCATCACATTCTCTTTTTAATGTAACAGGATCTAATACAACTCCACCACCAATAATATTTACTTTATCCTGATGAAATATACCTGAAGGAATTTGGTGTAATACCATTTTCTTTCCTTCTACATATAGCGTATGCCCTGCATTTGGGCCACCTTGAAAACGGGCTACGATATCATAATTAGGAGCAAAATAATCTACTATTTTACCCTTTCCTTCATCGCCCCATTGTAAGCCTAATATTACGTCAACCATAGTTTATTGTCTAAGCCGCAAAAATAAGGGATAAGAATAAGAGTTTGGGGTTAAATATTTAACCTTCTTTTTCTGTATCAAATCGATCAACCGTTTGGATTCCATTTAGCGATTTTAATCGATTTACTAGCTCTTCTAATTCCTCTTTGTCATGCACGAATACCTTAATGGTACCCTCGAATAACCCTTCCCTAGAATCAATACTCAGTCCTGAGATATTGATCCGTAAATCTCCACTAATTACATTGGTTATTTTATTAATAACACCCACGTCGTCTAGTCCTACAATCTTTAATCCGGTTAAGAATGAAATTTCTTTATTCTTTGCCCATTTAGTCTTAACTACTCTATGCCCATAATTGGCCAATAATTGTGTAGCATTGGGACAGCTGGTTCTATGTATAATTAAACCTTTTCCAGTGCTCACAAAACCAAATACATCATCCCCTGGAATAGGGTTACAGCATTTGGCCAACGAGTACATGATTTTATCGCTACTTTCCCCAAAAATGATTAATTCAGAATCTTTTTTAGGAATTGATTTGGTTGGGTCTGAAATTAATTCGGGAATAACTGGTTTTGGTTTAGGTATTTCAATTTTGTCTCCTAAAACCTGGAAATCTTTCAGCTCTCTTAAGTCTATTGCCTTGGTTGCAATTTTGTAATTTAAATCAAGTGAGGAATTTACTTTATAAAACTGCATTAGTTCATCAATATTAAATTGACTGTATGCTGCCCCAATTGATTCTAATTTTCTTTGTAAAACATATTTACCATCTTCTGCAATTTTTCTTTTCTCTTCCCGTAAACTGTCTTTGATTTTATTTTTGGCCTTGGCAGTAACTACCATATTCAGCCAATCTTCTGAGGGTTTTTGCTTATTGCTGGTAATGATTTCTATTTGATCACCACTTCTGAGTTTATGACCAATTGGTACTAATTTATGGTGCACTTTTGCTCCAATACATTTGGTGCCAATGGCAGAATGAATGGCAAAAGCAAAATCAAGTGCGGTACTACCCGTAGGCAACATTTTCACTTCTCCTTTAGGAGTATACACATAAATTTCTTCCGCTAAAAACGAAGTTTTGAAGTCTTGTAAAAAGTCTACTCCATCCGTATCAGGCGCTCCCAATACTTCTCTAATTTGACCGAACCATTTATCAAAACGATCTTCGTCGTTTCCATCTTTTCCTTCTTTGTATTTGAAGTGAGCAGCCAGTCCCTTTTCGGCAATCTCATTCATTCTCTTGGTTCGTATTTGAACTTCTACCCACTTACCCTGCGGACCCATTACCGTTGTATGTAATGCTTCGTAGCCATTGCTCTTTGGATTGCTTAACCAATCTCTTAATCTTTCTGGGGAGGGATTATACTCGTCGGTTATCATAGAGTACACTTTCCAGCACTGTTCTTTCTCTTTTTCAGGAGGTGCATTTAAAATAACCCGGATGGCAAAAAGGTCGTACACTTCTTCAAAAGCCACTGATTTTTTCTTGATTTTATTCCAAATAGAGTGTATGCTTTTGGGTCTACCATAAATTTCAAAATCAAATTCGGCAGCTACTAATTTCTCTTTGATAGGGCGAATAAATTCATTGATATATCTTGTTCTTTCACGTTTGGTTTCTGATAATTTTTTTGCAATGTCTTTATAAGCTTCTGGCTCCATGTATTTCATGGAAAGATCTTCTAACTCGGTCTTAATGCTGTATAAACCCATTCTGTGCGCAAGGGGTGCATATACCCAAACCGTTTCTGAAGCAATTTTTAGTTGCTTCTCTCTTTTCATATGGTCTAAGGTTCGCATATTGTGCAAACGGTCGGCCAGCTTTATAAGAATAACTCTAGGATCATCTGTTAGCGTTAATAGAATCTTTTTGAAATTTTCTGCTTGCTGACTGGTATTGGTGTCAATTACTCCAGATATTTTGGTTAATCCATCTACAATTTTGGCAATCTCTGTACCAAATTCCATTTCAACATCTTCTAGAGATATATCGGTATCTTCTACCGTATCGTGCAATAATGCGCAAATGGTACTCCGTACCCCTAACCCAATTTCTTCTACACAAATCATTGCAACTGCAATGGGGTGAAGTATATAAGGTTCCCCACTTTTTCTGCGCATGGTTTTATGCGCATTGGCTGCCATTTCAAACGCAGTTCTAAGTAATTCTTTATCCCCTTTTTTTAATTTGGGGCGCAAGGCTTTTAATAATGCTCGATAATGGCGAATGATTTCTTTTTTCTCCTGTTCTTCGTTCAGCGTGTATTTGGCTAAACTAGGCTCTATTGACTGAATTGGGGCTGAATCCATACATTACAAAGATACGAAAAGGCTTCATTTGAATTTGTTTTATGCGGCTGCTAAAGAATGATGTATCTTAAATAAAAATTTTTCTTGAAGCATCCCAATTTTAAAGTTTGTGTAATCGCCTTTGTTCTTTTGTTTATAAGTCTTCAACAAACAAAAGCCCAGTTTTCTGTTCCTGATACTGTTAAAACGGGTATTTATGTCACTAGTATTCATGATATCGATTTTAAACAAAAAGAGTATACAATTAATCTGTGGCTTTGGATGCGGTATACAAACCGAGATTTTGAATTTGATAAATATTTAGAAGTACCGAACGCCAAGTCGGTCACTAAGCTCTATTCTACCATTGATTCTTCGAGTGGAGATTATTTTATGCAAATGAAACTGCAATGTATCATGAAAGATAATTGGAGTATTCAGAACTTTCCATTTGATAGACAAAGGCTATGGTTCTCTATTGAAAATTCACAATTTGATGCTACCGAATTGGTGTTTTCGAGAGATACTTTAGGAAAAAACTATGATCCTCGGTTTACTTTAAGGGGTTGGGTAATTGATAGTTTTGTTACCAGTACTTCTGTAAAAATGTATGAATCTGCTTTTGGAGACCCATCTATTGACACAGCACATACTGAGTATGGTTCATATAGGGCAAGAATTAGTTTAAGCCGCGATGCAGGAGACTTATTCTGGAAAATGTTTCTGGGCATGTACATCTCTTTTTTGATTACCTATATCTGTTTTTATATTCATGCCGATAGTATCGACTCTCGTTTTGGATTAAGTGTGGGAGCGCTATTTGCTGTGATTGGTAATAAATATGTAGTGGAAGCTTCTTTGCCAGAGTCTACCACTTTTACTTTGGTAGACTTATTGCATGGCATAACATTATTGTTCATCATAGCAGGCGTAAGCTTATCTATTTACTCCTTGAAGTTACAGAAAGAGGGAAAACTTGCTCAGGCCAATCGATTTGATATGATTACAGCCCAAGTGTTTTTGGTCATTTATGTTGGCTTAAATAGTTGGTTAATTTGGAAGGCTAATCAACAATAATTTCTGTTTACATTTGCGCTGCAATGACCGCAAACGCCAAGAAAAAAATATTCGATTTCAGTTTATTAAGACGCATCTTCTTTTTTGTAAGGCCTTATAAGTCGTATTTCTATTTAAGTTTAGCCCTGGCCATTTTCATGGCAATTGCGGCTCCTGTTAGACCATATTTAATTCAACTAACGGTGAACGGTGCAACGGGAAAAGCAACACAGATACCCGATTGGGTAAAATGGGTATTGTTTGGAAATGATTTGTCCGATGTGAGTAGGTTTATCATTGCTGTCACTATTTTCCAAATCAGTTTTTTATTTGTTGAAACAGCTATCCGTTTTCTGTTTTCTTATATCACAGCATGGATGGGACAAAATGTGGTGAAAGACCTTAGGGTAACTGTGTATAAAAAAGTATTGGGTTTGAATTTGAGACAGTTTGATCAAACCCCAATTGGAACACTTACCACTCGAACCATCAATGACATTGAAAGCATCAACGAAATTTTTTCGGATGGCTTAATCCCCATTGTGGCCGATTTACTTACCATTATTATTACTTTGGCCACCATGTTTTATATGGATTGGAAATTGACCTTGGTCAGTTTAACACCATTCCCGATTATGATCATTGCCACTTACTACTTTAAAGAGAGCGTGAACAAAAGTTTTATGCAGGTTCGCAATGCGGTGGCCGCGCTCAACGCATTTGTACAAGAACATATCACTGGGATGCAAGTGGTTCAAGCTTTTGCAGCAGAAGATAAAGAGGCTGGGGCGTTCAAAAAAATCAACGAAAAACATAGAGACGCTAATATCAATGCCATTTTTGCTTACTCTGTCTTTTTTCCCGTGGTTGAAGTGGTATTGGCAGTTAGTATGGGTATATTGGTTTGGTGGATTGCCGACCGAACTTTAGATGCCGGTTTATTGGTGGCATTTATATTATATCTCAACCAAATTTTTAGACCCTTAAGAGTGATTGCAGACAAGTTTAATGTATTGCAAATGGGCATGATTGCAGCGGAAAGGGTGTTGAAGGTATTAGACAATACCGATGAATTGCCCCCGTCTACACCTAATGATTTTGCTCCAAAACATATCAAAGGCGATATTTCATTTAAAGAAGTGAGTTTTTCTTATACTGGTACCCAGAACGTGTTACACCGTATCAATTTTGAAGTAAAAGCAGGTGAAACAGTTGCCTTAGTTGGTCATACAGGAAGCGGAAAAACCTCCATTATTAGTTTGCTAAATCGTTTGTATCAAATTCAAGAAGGTGAAATAGCTATTGATGGGGTGGATATAAACCGCTGGGATACGGACTGCCTGCGTAAAGGCATTGGGGTGGTATTGCAAGACGTTTTTCTTTTTTCAGGAACCGTAATGGACAATATTACCCTCCGAAATCCTGAAATCAGCCTGGCACAAGTTGAAGAAGCGGCAAAAATGATTGGGGTACACGATTTTATCATGCAATTGCCAGGCGGCTACCAATACAATGTAATGGAAAGGGGAAGCACGCTCAGTCTAGGTCAACGCCAACTAATTTCCTTTATTAGGGCGCTACTTTATAATCCTGCCATTTTAATATTAGACGAAGCCACTTCTTCTATTGACACAGAAAGTGAATTGTTAATAGAAAAAGCCATTGATACCCTTATTTCAGGCCGAACTTCTATTGTAATTGCCCATCGACTAAGTACTATTCGAAAAGCCAATCAAATAATTGTGTTAGACAAGGGCGAATTAAAGGAAAAAGGGAGTCATGCCAGTTTATTGGCTGCCGGAGGATTCTATGCCCGATTACACGAAATGCAGTTTGAGAAAAAGAAAGCTGTTTTGCAGTAAATTTCCCCCTTCTACCCTTATCTTTGCCGCAAATTTAGAGATGGGTATGGCCTCAAAAAGCATAAAAACATTACTGGTAGCTGTTTTCAGCATATTCTTATTGCTTTTTTCTGCGAATTCATTTGCAAGCGACGCACCAGCAGGTGGCGGCGAAAAGCATGAAGCAAGTTCATTTGATCCGGCCAAGCTTATTATGGAGCATATCATGGATGCCCATGAGTTTCATTTTGCTACCATAGGGGAAAAACATATCAGCATTCCATTGCCTGTAATTTTATATTCTCCAGAGAGAGGATTGACCATGTTTAATTATTCCAAATTTAACCATGGACACGATGTATACCAAGGGTATAAATCTGAAGAAGGACATATCATTGCAGTAAATGAAGCAGGGGAACACGATACAACGGTAACCGTTTACGATATGAGTTTAACTCGTAACGTAGTACAAATGTTTATCGCACTTACTTTGTTATGTGTATTAATGATTGGGGTTGCAAATAAATACAAGAAGAACGGTGCTAAAGTAGCTCCAAGCGGATTCCAAAATGCAGTAGAACCTGTAATCACTTTTGTAAGAGACGAAGTGGGTAAACCTAATTTAGGTCATGCTTACGAAAAGTTCATGCCTTATTTGCTAACCGTATTTTTCTTCATCTTGATCAATAACTTGATGGGATTAATTCCTGGTTCAGCCAATGTAACTGGAAATATTGCATTCACTATTGTATTAGGTGTGATTAGTTTCTTTGTTATTTTATTCAGCACAAACAGACATTTCTGGGCGCATATTTTTAATCCTCCGGTACCTGGTTTTGTAAAGCCAATCTTAGTACCTGTAGAGTTTTTAGGAATTTTCACCAAGCCATTTGCATTGATTGTCCGTTTGTTTGCCAATATGGTTGCGGGCCACATTGTAATTACTTGCTTTGTGATGTTGATTTTTATTTTCGGAGCCATGAGTAAGGTTGCAGGATGGGGTTTTGCTCCTGTATCAATGGCATTTACCATTTTCATTTATTTTATAGAGATATTGGTTGCTTTTATTCAAGCGTTCATCTTCACTAATTTAACTGCCGTATTTATTGGTCAGTCAATGGAAGGTGCACACCACGATGAAGCGCATCATTAATTTTTTTTATCACTAAAACAAACAGTATGTCAGTTATTAACACTTTGTTGGATGTTAGCATGAGCCATTTAGGTGGTGCTATTGGTGCAGGATTAGCTGCAATTGGTGCCGGTATTGGTATCGGTCAAATTGGTAAAGGTGCTGTAGAAAGCATTGCTCGTCAGCCAGAAGCTTCTAACGACATCCGTGCAAACATGATCTTGACTGCCGCTTTCGTAGAGGGTGTTGCCCTTTTCGCGGTAATCGCTGGTATCTTGGCTGTATTAAAAGCCTAGTTGCACAAACTTTTTACTGCATCGTGCGCACAGGGCAATCGATGCAGTAATCTTTAACTAAACATTGAAGTTTTAAAAATATATTATGGAACTGTTATTACCCGGATTAGGATTGTTGGTATGGACTTTACTGGCATTCCTTATTGTATTCTTCTTGTTGAAGAGCTTTGCATGGAAGCCCATTTTATCTTCATTGAAAGAAAGAGAAACCGGAATTGCTGATGCAATTGCTTCTGCAGATAAAGTAAAGGCTGAAATGGCTGCATTGAAGAATGAGAACGAAGCAATGATGGCTAAAGCTCGTGAAGAGAGAGCGGTGATGATTAAGGAAGCAAAAGAAACAGCAGATAAAATGGTTTCAGATGCTAAAGACAAAGCAAAGTCTGAATATGATCGTATTGTAGCTGAAGCACAATCTGCCATCATGCAACAAAAAAATGCTGCATTAACTGATGTTAAAAATCAGGTAGGTGCTTTGGTAATTGAAGTAGCTGAAAAAGTATTGAGCAGAGAATTATCTAACAAAGGCGATCAAGAGAATTATATTAAACAATTAGCTGAAGGCGTTAAACTGAACTAATACATGTCGAATCCAAGATTAGCAGACCGTTATGCCAAAAGCCTAGTTGATCTTTCAACAGAAAGGAATCAATTAGACATTGTGCGTACTGATATGCAGTATATACAAGCTATTTGCAAAGCAAGTCGCGACTTTTTGAATATGCTACGTAGTCCTATTATTAAGGCAGATCAAAAAGAAAAAATGTTGGTTGCAGTAATTAATGGTAAAGTATCTGAACTAACTGCACTGTTTTGCAATCTATTGGTAAGAAAAGGTAGAGAGCGTGATTTACCTGAGATTGCTAACGCATTTATTAATCAATACAATGCAATTAAAGGAATACATCAAGTAAAACTTACTACTGCAGTGCCTGTTTCTGAAGAATTGAAAAAATCCATTGAAGCAAGCGTACAAAAGGCTAATAATTTTACTTCAGTTGAATTAGAGACTGCTGTAAATGAAAAATTAATTGGGGGTTTTGTATTGGAATTTAATAACAAGCAAGTAGATGCTAGTATTGCATTTGATTTGCGTGAAATTAAAAAACAGTTCCTTCAAAATCAATTTGTTCCAAATATTCGATAACAAAATACATTAAGATCAACTTTTAAATCATACAAAATGGTAGATATTAAACCAGATGAAATATCAGCGATACTGAGACAGCAACTCAGCAATTTCAATGCTTCTGCCGAACTAGAAGAAGTAGGAACCGTATTGCAGGTGGGTGATGGTATTGCCCGTGTGTACGGCCTTAATGGTGTACGAAGCGGAGAACTGGTAGTATTCGAAAACGGTGTTAAAGCAATTGCCCTTAACCTTGAAGAAGACAATGTGGGTGTGGTTTTAATGGGTGAAAGCGGAAGCATTAAAGAAGGTGCGAAAGTAAAAAGAACAGGTCAGATTGCATCTATCAAAGTAGGTGAAGGAGTAGTTGGTCGTGTTATCAATACTTTAGGTGAACCAATTGATGGTAAAGGTCCTATCAAAGGCGAATTATATGAAATGCCGTTGGAGCGTAAAGCGCCAGGGGTTATTTATCGTGAGCCAGTAAAAGAACCATTACAAACTGGTATTAAAGCAATTGATGCAATGATTCCCGTGGGTCGCGGTCAACGTGAGTTGGTAATTGGTGACCGTCAAACTGGTAAAACAGCTATTTGCGTTGATACTATTATTAACCAAAAGGAGTTTTTTGACGCAGGCAAGCCTGTTTACTGTATATATGTTGCGATTGGTCAAAAAGCATCAACTGTTGCTGGGGTAATGAAAACCTTAGAAGACAATGGTGCAATGGCTTACACCACCATCGTTGCAGCTTCTGCATCTGATCCTGCTCCATTACAATTCTACGCTCCATTTGCGGGTGCAGCAATTGGTGAATTCTTTAGAGATACAGGTAGACCAGCATTGATTGTTTTTGATGACTTATCAAAACAAGCCGTTGCCTACCGTGAAGTTTCATTGTTATTAAGAAGACCTCCAGGACGTGAAGCATATCCTGGTGACGTATTCTATTTGCATAGTCGTTTATTGGAAAGAGCTGCTAAAGTAATTGCCAATGATGATGTTGCTAAAAACATGAATGACCTTCCTGAGTCAATCAAACATTTAGTAAAAGGTGGTGGTTCTTTAACTGCTTTGCCAATTATTGAAACACAAGCAGGTGACGTATCTGCTTATATTCCTACCAACGTAATTTCTATTACCGACGGACAAATCTTCTTAGAAGGTAACTTGTTTAACGCAGGTATTCGTCCGGCTATTAACGTAGGTATTTCTGTAAGCCGTGTGGGTGGTAACGCGCAAATTAAGTCTATGAAAAAAGTGGCTGGTACACTTAAATTAGACCAAGCGCTTTACCGTGAGTTGGAAGCGTTCTCTAAATTCGGTGGAGACTTAGATGCTGCAACCAAATCAGTAATTGACAAAGGTGCTAGAAACGTAGAAATATTAAAGCAATTGCAATATTCTCCAATGTCTGTAGAAAAGCAAGTTGCCATAATCTACCTAGGTACATTGGGACTTTTACGTGAAGTAGCGGTTAAAAAAGTAAAAGAATTTGAAGCTCATTTCTTGATGGAAATGGAGAACAAATTACCAGATGTATTAGCAGAATTTAAGAAAGGAAACCTACCTGAAGATGGTCTTAAGAAAATGACCGAGTTAGCTAAAGGAATTGGCGAACAGTATAAATAAAGATTAAGGTTAAATGATCATATAGAGGTTGTCTTTTAAGACAGCCTCTTTTTTTTTCTTTATTTTTAATACATGCATCAAGCTACTTTTTTAGAAACTGCTCATTTATTCAGGCCTCTACATGAATCTTTGATTCAGTTGTTAAAAGAGTTGGAACCTGCTGATTGGAATAAGTCTACAGTAGCAAAAGATTGGAGTGTAAAAGATATTGTGGCACATTTACTCGATACAACTATAAGAGGGATTGCCGTTTTAAGAGATAAACATTTCGCTGACAGTGGTCCTTCTCAGCATGATTATCAATCTTTGGTTAAATATATCAATCAGTTAAATGCCAGTTTTATTTTTGCTGCTAAAAGGTTCAGTCCAGCACTATTAATTGAACTCCTAGAATTTACTGGTCCAATTCATACCCAATTGTTATATGAGTTAGCCCCTTATGAAAAAGCTGTTTTTTCAGTTGCATGGGCTGGAGAATCAACCTCTATGAATTGGTTCCATGTTGCAAGAGAATACACAGAGAAATACCATCATCAATTGCAAATTAGAGAAGCAGTCGGAAAAACAGAAGCATTGATGACAGCAACATTTTTTGCTCCATTTATCCAAACCTTTTTTTTAGGACTTCCTCATTTATTGAAAGATCATCAAGCACCCGATGAAGCAGTTGTTGCATTAGAAGTAGCAGGATCAATTGGCGCTATTTGTTATTTGCAATTTAAAGCTGGGCAATGGCAGATTCAGCAGGATGGACTTTTAAATAATTTATATGCAAGAACAGTTATACCCGCAGATATTGCGTGGAAGCTTTTTACAAAAGCTGTTTTGCCCAAAGAAATTTTTCCACTGGTTAAATTGGAAGGTAATCAAGCACTTGCAAAACAACTTTTGAATTTAGTTGCAGTTATAGCTTAGGTTAACCAATCTTATTGGTTTACTATTGGCATCAAACTTTAAAAAAGCTTGGTTTGCGAATGGTGACTGCAGATCCTTTTGCAAGCATAATGCTATGTGGTTCTTTCGATAAAGAAGGAACAAAATCAGCTCCATACAAACCTGCGATATCTGCATTTAGTTCGTAGTAAGTAATAGGGTATACATCCCAAGAGGGATGTTCTACTCCATACTCAATCAAAGTATTTTTGTTGAGTTGATTATAACCCCAATAGTGCTCAAAAATAAATTCCTCAGCAGAGTCTTTCGCAATTGGTATTGGTCGATTCAAGGCTTTTACTTTTAAGCTATTCCATTGTTGTTTGTTTTGCCACTCGTAATTCAATTGTAAAAAATCATTTTCAATATGTGCTTGGTGCTTCATGGGCATCCTGCTGTAATGCTCGTTATACAATGCATTGGCCATCCAAGCTATCATATGTTTAGGGACAATTTCGCTAACAAATGCAACACCTCGTTTCCATTTATTGCCTTCCTTTCGTTTAACATAGAAGCGCAAATTCACTTCTTCAAAATTGGTATGGTAGGGCCATTGTAAGCCAAAAACTTTTGTGTCATTAAAAAGAAAACCTACTAAGCTTACTAAAGCTTTTCCATCATATAAATCTAATTCGGTGCCTTTAGGAAGGTGGGGAGCTAAAATTGATGGAGAAACTTCGTAATTCAACATCACCAGGTATTCCCATTTAGCGGTAAGAAAAACAGCTTTATTTGCCATAAAATGTTCATTATCAATGCTATAACAATATAACACATTTAGTAGTTGATTGTAATAGGAAATATTTATAAAATAATTTGGTTTATAAAATAAACTAGTCTACGTTTGTCTTGTCAAAAGAATACAATGAAAGCAATTTTAATTTTTATAGCGGGTATGATGCTAGCAAGCTTATTAAAAGCCCAAGTTTTAATAAAAGGGACAGTAAAAGATAATAAAGGGCGTATTCTAGCTGGGGCTAATATTGCCATCAAAGACAGCTATGATGGAACGATGTCTGATTCCACCGGGTCTTTCTCATTTAAAACAACCGAAAAAGGAAATGCGCTATTGGTGGCTAGTAATATTGGGTATAAGACCATGGAGCTTCCAGTTGTTTTAGGAACTGATTCGGTGGTAATCAGCTTTAACCTAAAAGAAGAAATCAATGAACTAAAAGCGGTCATCATAACTGCAGGTTCTTATGAAGCAAGCGACAAGAAAAAAGGGACCGTTTTAAAAGCATTAGATATAGCCACTACTGCAGGTGCAAATGCGGATATTTCTGCCACCATTCAAACCTTGCCAGGTGCACAAAAAGTAGGAGAGCAGGAAGGACTATTTATTAGGGGTGGTTCTGCTGAGGAAGCTAAAATCATTATAGATGGTACGGTTGTTAATAATTTCTTTTACAGTAGTGTTCCAGGAATTTCACAAAGAGGCAGATTCTCACCATTCTTGTTTAGTGGAACAGTTTTTAGCAGTGGTGGATATTCTGCTTTATATGGACAAGCATTAAGTAGTGTGCTGAGTTTAGAGAGTTTAGACATCCCAGAAAAATCTGAATTGCAAGTTGGGTTATCTCCATTGTTTGCAACAGTTGGTTTACAACAAGTAGCCAACAATAAAAAATCAAGTTATGGATTCAGTTATAACTGGACCAACTTGGCAGTATACCAAAAATTAGTTCCGCAAGCACCAGACTTTTTTAAAGTACCCGATTTTCATACTGCCGATATGAATTATCGATTTAAAACAAAAAAGAATGGTGTCTTTAAAGTCTATGCTTATTATAACGCAGGTGCATTAGGTGTAAGAAATCCTTCTTTAGACAGTGTAGGATTATGGAACGCATTCAGTTTAAAAAATCAAAATTTATTTACCAATTTAAGCTTCAGACAATTTTTAGGAAATGGATGGAAAATAAATATAGCAGCTAGTGTAAGTTATAACAAGGATGAAATTCTCACTCAAGTTCAAAATCAACAATACCAAGCTGTACCTCTAACTAATATTGCGGTGATTGATCAAACTAATTTTTCTTTAAATGCGCACCAGTGGATGTTACAAGGAAGAATTGTAGTCGACAAAAGATTTGGTGCCATTAATACCATTCGATTTGGTACGGAAGTATGGAACAATGCCGACAGTAGTCGTTTTCAAAGTGTCAATGGTTTTTTTCCGTCTTCAATAAATGATTTTTATAAAGCAGGATTTGCAGAAGCGGATCTGTACATCACCAATGAATTGGCATTCAGGCCGGGGGTAAGAATAGAACATAGTAGCTTATTAAATAAAATGAATATTGCCCCAAGAGCAGCGCTATCTTATAAATTGGGAAGAAATAGTCAATTCACAGCAGACTATGGAATATTTTATCAAACACCTGAAAGAAGGTATTTAATCAATCAACCACCCGTTGATTTTTTAAGAGCAGATCATTATATTTTAACCTATCAGCATATTTCGAGTAGCTATACTTTTCGTGCACAAGCATTTTATAAAGATTATGTAAGTCTATTAAAAACGTCTAATAGTTTCCCTACTAACGTAAGTAATAATGGGTTAGGCTATGCAAAAGGGATTGAGCTTTTTTGGAGAGATAAAAAAACCTTTAAAAACTTTGACTACTGGATTAGTTATTCTTACTTGGATACCAAAAGAGATTATAATAATTATACTGCTTTAGTACAACCAACTTTTGCGGCAACACATAGTGGTAGTGTGGTTTTAAAAAAGTTCTGGGTAAAGAATATGTTTGGTGTAAACTGGAGTTATAATTGGAGTACAGGTAGACCATATTTTAATCCCAACAGATCTTCTAAAGAGTTCTTATCTGATAAAACAATTGGATACAGTTCAAATAATTTTAGCTTGAATTGGTTGCCTAAAATTGGGAAAGCCAATGCCGTAGTAGTACTTGGTGTAAATAATGTGTTTAATGAGCGACAAATTTTTGGATATAATTACAGTGGCCGATTAAGAGATACCAACGGAGAACTAATACGTTCTGAAGTAAATCCTCCTGCTGATCGAAGTTTTTTCCTGGGCATTTTTCTAAGCTGGGGTGTAGACCGTTCTCAACAAAATATCAATAATAATCTTTAATAAAACTTAAACTAAACAACATGAACAACACAAACATGAACGAACCTAAAGATGAAGTACTTTGGCAAATTGCCAAAGAAAGAGTAGGCTTTAAGTGGAGCTTGTTAAGCTATGTTTTCGTCAATCTTTTCTTAATTGGAATCTGGTATTTTGGGTCTAAGGGAAATCTAGATCATTTCTGGCCTATTTGGCCCATCCTAGGCTGGGGTATTGGATTGGTTTTTCAATACTTAAAAGCTTATCATGGCAACAGGGTAAACAATGTTGAAAAAGAATATCAAAAACTTAAAAATAATTAATCTTAAACAATCAATTTTTAAAAATCATTTATGAAAAAAATAATCTTAGCTATTGCGCTTTTCACAACCATTGGCTTAAATGCACAAACAAAATATGAATCTGCTATGCAGAATGGATTCAGTAAAATGAAAGATAGTAAAACGGCCGATGACATGAGTGCAGTTGCTTCTTTTTTTGAAAGAGTAGGCGATGCAGAGAAAACTCAATGGTTGCCTTATTATTATGCTGCTAGAAATTACACAATAGCTGCTTTCATGAATCCTGCTGCGGATAAAGATAAAGCAGCTGAAAAAGTGAAAGATTTAATTGCAAAAGCAGAAGCGATTGAAAAAGCAAATGCTGAAATCTTTTGTTTAAAGCAACAAGTAGCTGTTATGCAATTGGTAGTTGATCCTATGAGTAGATGGCAATCATATGGTGCTGTTGCTGCGGAAGCCATTGCAAAAGCAAAAGCAATTGAGCCCAATAATCCAAGACCTTATTTGTTAGAAGGCCAATATTTAATGAATGTGCCAGAAGCTTTTGGTGGGGGTAAAGCTATTGCGAAGAAACTATTTGAAAAGTCTGTAGAATTATTTGGCAATTATAAACCTGCCTCTCAACTGCATCCTAGCTGGGGCAAGGAACAGGCTGAACAGTTATTGGCCGCTTGTCAGTAATTTGTGTATCTATTTTACCCCTGCTACAATTGGCAGGGGTATCTTTATATTTCTAAACTGATTGTATGAGTAATCAAGCCCAACTTGCTGCCCAATCTAGCCTTGCATTAATTGAAAGCATGATTAACAAAGCGCAAAATCGGTACTCTGAAAATGGTACACTCTATCTTTTATGGGGATGGATTATTTTTATATGTTCATTGGGTCATTACGCATTACTTGCATACACTTCTTTAGGGGCCAATGCAGGATATATTTGGATGTTAATCATTGTGGCGTTGGTGTATCAATTGTATTATTTAAACCTGAAAGAAAAAAAGGAAACTGTTAAAACCTATACTGATGAAATGATTGGATACGTTTGGATGGTATTCGGAATTAGTATGGGATTGGTTTCTTTTATCGCCACAAAGCTGGGAGGCTGGCAATTGATGTACGCACTTATTTTATTATTATACGGAATGCCTACTTTTTTAACTGGGGCCATTATGCGTTTTACACCGTTAAAGATTGGTGGATTCGTTTGTTGGGGGTTGTCAATTTCAGCTGTCTATATTTCTTCCAAGGAAATCATCTTGTTATTAATTCCAGCAGTGATAAGCGCCTGGATTATTCCTGGATATATTTTACGCGCAAAGTTTAAAAATTCTTTCAATGGCTAATGAAACCAAATTTTCGGAACAAGAAAGTTTACAGCTAATTGCTGAAATGATTAAAAAAGCAAAAGGAAGCTACCACGATACAGGTATTGGGTCTTTGTTGTGGGGAGGAGTTGTTTCAATTGCATCCTTGATGAATTTTTTACAAAGAACCTATGATTTCAAATTATGGTTTGATATCTGGTGGTTGGTTTTAGCTGCCATTATACCGCAGGTATATATTTCTATCAAAGAGAAAAAAATTCAAAAAGCCAAGCAGTATGATGACGATCTGGTGAATTCGGTTTGGCTGGTTTTTGGCATCAGTCTTTTCGCAATGGGATTTTATCAAAATATAGTCCCTTTTCAAACCGAAAAATTAATTGCTGAAGAAGGTTGGACCTTAATGAAGCATTTTTCAGATGGTCGTCCTGATGAAGTAATTCGGCCCTTTACTCCCTCTCTTTATTCTATATATATATTATTTTATGCTTTCCCAACAATGGTTACAGGCTTGGTAAAAAAGTTTAATCCTATGAAGTATGGAGCAATCATTACTTATGGGTTGTTTTTGTTAAGTCTATTTACAGAAAGTAGATTCGATATGTTATTAGGGTCTATTGCTGCGTTGGTTTGCTGGTTTATTCCCGGCATCATTTTAAGAAGAAAATACTTGGCTCAGACTAGATCAAATGTTTAAGGAACTAGATCCCATATTACATTCGCAGTTACGGTTAGCAATAATGAGCTTGCTCATTAGTGTTAAAGAGGCTGAATTCACCTTTATTAGGGAGAAAACGAATGCTACTGCGGGTAATTTGAGCGTGCAGGTACAAAAATTAAAAGATGCTGGTTATATTGAAGTAATCAAGCAATTTAAGGACAACTACCCTCAAACAACTTGTAAAGTTACCCCGATAGGCCTCAAGGCTTTTGAAGATTATGTGAAAGCATTACAGCAATACCTAAAAGTTTAAACATCTTAACTAGTTTTGTTGTTATACAAACCAATGCAACAAATAGTAAAAGTTTCCCAACTCACAAAGCAATTCAATAGCCTCACTGCTGTCAACCAGCTTTCTTTCTCGGTTGAATCAGGTGATGTATATGGATTCCTGGGTCAAAATGGCGCAGGAAAAAGTACCACTATTCGAATGCTATTAACGCTTATTACCCCAACAAGTGGAGAAATATCCATTTTTGGATACGATTTAAACAAGCATCGAAAAGAAATTCTTCAACAAATTGGTGCCGTTATTGAAAAACCAGACGTCTATAAATATTTATCTGCTTACGAGAATTTAAAGCTGTTTGCCAAGCTAAGTGGGGTAAAGCCCACCAATAAAATGTTGATGGACCAATTGGAAATGGTAGGTCTTGCTTCAAGGGCACATGATACAGTTAAAACTTTCTCACAGGGAATGAAGCAAAGGTTAGGAATCGGCATTGCCCTTGTTCATAATCCTCAATTGATTATTTTGGATGAACCCACGAATGGATTAGATCCTCAAGGTATTGCCGATATTAGAAATTTAATTTTGATTTTATCGAGGGAAATGAAAAAAACGGTAATTGTTTCTTCCCATTTATTAAATGAAATTGAACAAATTGCTACTCGTATTTTGATTATTGATAAAGGGAGAAAATTAGTAGAGGGTACTTCTGCTGAATTATTTAATGACCAGCAAACCATTTTGCAAATTAGTGTGGCTAATAATGATATAGCCATTCAAACTATACAAGCATCTAATTGGGCAAGTAATTTATTGCCTGAAAGAGATGGACATATTATGGTTGGTCTAAATAAAGAAGATATTCCCAACTTCAATAGAATGTTGGCGGCGTCGGGCGTTGATATTTACTCCTTGCAGGCAAGACATAGCCTGGAGGATTATTTTTTACAAGTAACAGCAGGAAAACAACATGTGGGAACATTTACAAATTGAGTTATACAAAGTATTTAAAAGACCAAGAACTTATTTGTCTTTTGCTGCTATTACTGCCCTGATTGGCGTAATACAATTGGGTTTATTGGTAGATGGTAAAGAATATGCAGACTTTGTGATGGCCGACTTTGCCAATTCTTTTAGTGTAGATGGTAAAATATTAAATGGATATTTTATTTGCTATGTGATTCTTCAACTTTTATTGGTGCATGTGCCTTTATTGATTGCATTAATTGCTGCTGATATGATTTCTGGGGAAGCCAATATGGGAACCCTTAGGATTTTATTGACAAAGCCTCAATCAAGAACTGCAATAGTAATGGCCAAATTTATTGCTTCGGTTATTTATACTTTGTTGTTGTTGATTTGGATTGCGATTATGGGTTTGTTTTTGAGTATGTTGATATTTGGAACAGATGATCTTTTTTTAATGAAAAGCAGTTATGTGGTTATTGTAAAAGAGTCGGATGTTTTTTGGCGTTATGCTGGGGCATTTTGTTTTGCTGCACTGGCAATGATTACAGTAGCCGCATTAGGTTTCTTTTTATCTTTTTTTGCAGAAAATTCTATTGGACCCATTGTTGCAACCATGAGCGTTATTATTGTATGTACTATTTTAAGTACCATGAATATTCCATTGTTTAATTTGATTAAACCTTATTTATTCACTACACATATGATTACCTGGAAAGAGTTTTTTGACTTTAAAGTGAACGATGCCAACGAAGCAATTATCGGAAGTATTCAGTATCCGGATAAAATCATACGATCTGCTACTGTTTTAGCCGTTCATATTGTGTTGTTTGTTGGAAGTGCCGTTTGGTTGTTTAGAAAAAAAGATATTCTCAGTTAATCACCCATTTATGAAAATGATAGTGAATAAAAATTTTTTGATTCTTTTTGTTGCTTTGTCTCTTTCAGCTGCGCTTCATGCACAAGACATGAATGCTTTGGTGATGAAAGTAAAAGCTAAATTAGAAAAAGTAAAAGATTATACTGCTGACGGTAGAATGAAAACAGATGTTGCTTTCATTAAAGCTCCAATTGGTAGAGTGAAAGTATTTTTCAAAAGTCCCGACAAATTTAAACTACAACGTGATGGAGGAATCTCTGTGTTGCCTAAAGGAGGAGTCAGCATTAATATTGGTAGTATGATTATGCAAACTGGATTTGTGGCCATTGATGCAGGAATGAGCACCGTTGGAAGCACACCTGTTCGAGTGGTTAAACTTTTGCCAGATGCCGATGCAGGAGAAATTATTTTATCTACTTTATATATTGATGAAACCAATTTATTAATTCGAAAATCGGTCACTACTACCCGTGAAAATGGGACTTACGAAATGGAATTGCAGTATGGGAAATATGCTGCTTATGGTTTGCCCGACAAAGTATTATTTAGTTTTAATGCTAAAGACTACAAGCTCCCTAAAGGAATTACTTTAGAATTTGATGATACCGACAAAGCCATTAAAGACAAAATGAAAGGTAAAAAGGGTAGGGTTGAAATAAACTATACGGCCTACACCATTAACACTGGTTTAAGCGATGCCATTTTTAAATAGTTAGTATAATTCAACTGACCAGGTTCTAGCTGTATTTTGTCCGGGAGTTAATAGTATCATTCCTTCTTTATCTCTTAGTTCTCCAGTTGCATTTACAGAATCGGCTATGCCACACCAAGGCTCAATGCATACAAATGGGGCATCTTTTGCACTCCAGATACCCATAAAAGGAAATTCAGACCAAGAGAATAAGAAACCATGTTTAGATTGGTCATTGCTAAGGCGGATAGAAGAAGATTCCAATTGCTTAAATACTAAGGCATCTCCATAAAATAATTCCTTGCTTAAATTAATTCTATTGTTACTATGGAAAAATGGAATTGGATTTTCATCAATCAATCCTTCTGCTGTAATAGGCCATTTTCCTGCAGATTCAAGATGACTGAATTCTAAATAATATTGGCTAAAATCGAATTCATCTTCTAAGGGAACTTTAAATGCAGGATGTGCACCTACCGAAAAATAAAGCGGCTTAACATCTATATTGGTCACTTGATAAGTGCAACTGAGTTTATTTTTATGTATCTCATATACTATCGAGAACCTAAATAGAAATGGATATTGAGCCAAAGTTTCTGCGTCTGCGTCTAAGGTTAAACTAACACGGGTATTACTAGACTCTGTAAGCTTGAATTGTTTATCTCTTGCAAATCCATGTCTACTCAATTGATAGCTTTCTCCATTATGAGTAAATTGGTTGTTTTTTAAAGTGCCAACAATGGGGAATAATACCGGACTTTTCTTTCCCCAAAATGCGGGATCACCTTCCCATAAATACTCTAATTGAGTTTCTTTATTATAAACGTTTTGAAGTTCAGCACCCTTCTCTGAAATGGCAATTTTGAGTTCGGTATTTTCTAAATAAATCATGGTATTATCCTTCGTTTTCTTCAATTCTTTCATCAATGGCATTTGCCAGCATTCTTGCACTAATTTTACGCAGAGGGTTACGATTTCTGTCTGCATAGCCCATGCGTCTGTTAATAATATCGATGCACTCAAAAGTGGCAGCTAAAAAAGATGCATGGTCTGCTTTCCCTTTACCAGCAATATCAAAAGCGGTTCCGTGGTCAGGGCTGGTTCTTACAGCAGGAAGTCCTGCGGTATAATTGACTCCTTCACCAAAAGCCAATGATTTAAATGGAATTAATCCTTGATCATGGTACATCGCTAAAACGGCATCAAACTTTTCATGAGTGCCTCTTGCAAAAAAAGCATCTGCTGGATAGGGCCCAAAAATCAACATTTTATTTTTGGCTTCTTTTATAGCTGGTTTGATGATTTCAATTTCTTCTTTTCCAATCAACCCTTCGTCTCCTGCATGAGGGTTTAATGCCAACACAGCAATTTTTGGCTTATCAATACCAAAATCTTTTTGGAGAGACTGGTGAATGATTTGCAATTTGCTGATAATATTTTCTTTAGTGATATGCTTCGCTACTTCTTCAACAGTTACATGTTCTGTAACTAATCCTACTCGCATATTTTCTGCCACCATTAACATAACCACATCATTTACTCCGAAATAAGCCTTTAAATAAGGAGTATGTCCACTATACTGGAAGCTTTCTGATTGAATGTTTTTCTTATGTATAGGTGCGGTTACTAATCCATGAATATGGCCTTCTTTAAGTGCTTTGGTAGCTTCTTCTAAAGACTTTAATGCATATTGTCCACCCGTATTATTCAATTCACCTGGGGTAATCACCACTTCTTCTTCCCATACATTGAAAATATTTACCTGTTTTGGGTTGATGCGGGTAAAATTATTGATATTGGTACAATTGAAATTGGAATCTGGTATAGCTTTTCTATAAAAATTCAAGCTTTTATTACTCGCAAACACAATGGGAGTGCAGAAATCGAGTATTCTTTGATCCATTAAAGTTTTTATAATTAATTCAAGCCCTATACCATTTAAATCTCCGCAGGTAAAGCCAATCACTGGTTTTTGCATTTCATTACTCATGAGCCATTTTTTAGGGTGCTAAAATACTACTTTTGCAGTCATGCAATATACGCTCAAAAAGTCGCTGGGGCAGCATTTCCTCACCAATGAAGCCATCTGTAAGCAAATTGTTACTGCGCTGCAAGAAGACAGTATACATCAAGTGCTTGAAGTAGGTCCAGGTGCTGGAGCGTTGACCAAGCATTTGTTAAAATTGCCCATCCAGCATTTTAAAGCGGTTGAATTAGACCGTGAAAAAGTAGCATACCTCAAATTGAATTATCCTTCTATAGCAGATATGATCATTGAAGGAAGTATTTTGGACATTCCTATTCCCTTTCAAGACCAGTTTACTTTAGTAGGAAATTTCCCTTATAATATTTCTACGCAAATTGTTTTTCGGGTACTCGAATGGAAAGAGCAAATACCTGTGATGATTGGGATGTTTCAAAAAGAAGTAGCAGAAAGAATTGTTTCTAAGCCACATACCAAAGTGTATGGAATACTAAGTGTATTGGTGCAAGCATTTTATGATGTTGAGTATTTATTTGATGTGCCACCCGAAAGTTTCAATCCACCACCTAAAGTAATGAGTGGAGTTATTCGATTAAAAAGAAAAGCAGAACCAGTAGCTGTTAGGTCTGAAAAAGCATTTTTTACTTTAGTAAAAGCAGCATTTGGGCAACGAAGAAAAATGTTGCGTAATCCAATGAAACCATTTTTTGATGCTACAGTTTTGCAAGAAGAAATATTTACAAAACGGGCTGAACAGCTTACGGTAGAAGAGTTTGCCGCCCTTACATTTAAAATGGGATAAAGGAATTAATATGAAAGTACTTGTTACTGCAAAAGTTCATCCACATTTAATTGATACATTAAAAGCAAAACAGTTTTTTGTTATTTATCAACCTGCAATTACTTACGAGGAATTAAAATATTTAATTACAGATGCAGTAGGGTTGATTGTAACCACTCGATTAAAAATAGATCGCGAAATAATTGATGCAGCGCCCAATTTGAAATGGATTGGAAGGTTGGGTAGTGGGATGGAATTGATTGATGTTGCTTATGCAGAAAGCAAAGGGATTCAATGCGAAAGTAGTCCTGAGGGTAATCGAAACGCAGTAGCAGAGCATTCGCTGGGCTTATTGCTCAACTTAATGAATCGAATCAATAGTAGTTATGCGGAAATAAAAAAAGGACTTTGGTTACGAGATGAAAATCGAGCAGATGAACTGTCAGGTAGAACCGTTGGCATTATTGGCTATGGAAATACAGGGTCCGCTTTTGCTCGTTTGTTGCAACCCTTTAATGTAAGGGTGCTTGCAGTTGATAAATATAAAACCGGATTTGGCCAAGGATATGTAGAAGAATCAACTATTGAAGCAGTAGCGGCAGAAGCCGAAGTGATCAGCCTTCATCTTCCCCTAACCACTGAAACATTTCATTATGCAGGGGAATCCTTTTTTAATAGCCTACAGTGTCAACCTTATTTTATAACTACCTGTAGAGGTAAAGTAACCAATACAACCGCCCTAATTGCCGCATTAGAAACAAAAAAAATAAGGGCTGCAGGTTTAGATGTACTAGAAAATGAACAACTGCGCAATTACAATGAATTAGAACAATCCGAATTGCTTAGCTTGATTGCTATGCCCAATGTGGTAATTACTCCGCATATAGCTGGATATAGCCATGAAGCCTATTTAAAAATGGCTGAAGTGGTCTTGGAAAAACTCAATCTATCTGGTATTTAAAACTGAACTTTATTCAAAGCCTTCAACGTTTTTCCAGTGACAGTTAGTGATGCGGATGAATCAATACTTAGTAAGTGTTCTTTAAAGTGAAGATTATCCATTTTTATAGTTGCATTATTTAAGGCGCTAATTTCTCCCTTATCGATGGTATCTGCTGCTGAAACGCTCAGTGTTGAATTGTCTTTTGCTTTTAATTTTATAGACTTGCTGTTGAGTTCTATTGCATTGATGCTAGCGTATTTATTGGATTCAAGGTATATACTGTCGGTTTTATAATTATATAACGTTACATTAGAATTACTAGTAATTAATGACTTCAAGTTTTTACAATAAATACTAATCGCAGGAATACCTCCATCAAATGAAGAATCAGCCTTGAGGTATAGTGTATCATTTTTTACGAAATAATGAAAGCCTATCGGATTATAAAAATTAAATGCAATAGCACTTGTGTCTTTTCTTTCATAAATATTAATAAAGGGCTTGTAGGTATAGTCCACGTTTTTTAAACTGTTTAATTCTTTTATATGATGGAAAATGGGTAGCATTTCCTTTTGAATAACTGATTGAATTGCCCCTTTTTTATATTCCATACTCAATTTTATATTTACTGTAATTAAGCAGATACAAACAATTGTGAGGGTGATGATCAATAGAATATTACTTTTTTTCATTGCTATTTTTTATGTTGTTCTGCAGATATTGGTGATACAGTTTTTCTAACTCATTGATATTGACTGCTAGTATTTTCATATTCTTAAACAAGGTTGGTAATTCCTGCTCCATAAACTCTTTTCTTAAATAGGCTGTTACTTTTTCAATACTATAGGTATTCACAAAAAATCCCACGCCTCTTTTATTGGTTATTATATGTAAATCCTGTAAGTATTCATAGGTTCTCATAACCGTATTAGGATTCACTTCTAAATCAATTGCTAATTCTCTTACAGATGGAATTCTTTCTTCTTCTTTGAATGTTTTAGAAAGAATTTTTTCACAAATCAGATCGGCAATTTGTATATATATGGCTTTATTTGAATGAAAATTCATTGGCTCTTCTTAGTTTAAATCTGCTTCTCTTTAATTTTCAAGTAGCTCATTGTCCAGCAACTTAAGTATATAAATATTGGTAAAAACCATACTATTGTTGAGTACCAGAGTTTGGGTAATGTTACAATTCCTGTTGGCTGTTGAATGGAGCCAATTCTAAAAGTTTCTGTGAAATATTTTCCGTACGGCATAATCGGTTCAGGAATCATTAACCCTAAGATTTTATTGTTAAAAAATATCAATGTAACAACCGTTAGAATAAATAGGATTACGGTTTTGACATAAGCATTATTGATAAAACTCAATGATCCTAAATGGGCTATGGAAGTAGTGATAAAGTACATGACCAATATTTGTTTTATTAGGACTGTATCTGAATTAAATAGGTAGACTGCTTTATAGTAATGCTTCTCTTGTTCAATAATCCATTTTGGTATTGATACAAATTCATTATAAATGGTACACATGAACCAGTCAATGCTAGTAAAGCTTATCAAAAACACGATAATGTATACGATTTGGGTTAAAATAAAACCTATCAATAGCTTTTCACCAGTAGTTGCAGGTAATAAAAGAAATTGAATGGTTTTTGGTTGCGATTTAAAAAAGCTATAGAAACTAGCAGAAAACAAAGTTCCTCCTAAAAAGAGTCCTATAGTGAAAAGCATTTTTCTATCCCCAGATGGAAACATACTATGTAAACCAGCAACAATTAATAATGCGTATATCAATAAGATGATGCCAAAGCCAGCTGTAAACATGAGCAGATAGCTTTTGCCATTTTCTTTTAAATTTTTTCTCAACAATAATAATACCCTACTAAAACTAAACTGGTTATTCATAGCAATTAATTGAAAAGTTGTTTTATACCATTTTTGTTGTTGATTCCTGCATTAAAGAACAGTTCTAGATCTAGTTTTGTAGCTTCATCTTCCAATGATCTTTCTTTTACAATTAAATGACCAGCCAAACTAGTTTCGTAGTATAGATATTGATCTGTTGTTGAAATATTTGGTGACAGCTTGAACACTAATTTTTCTGTTATTGATTCTGTGTCTGTGTTTACAATTATTTCACCCTCGTCAACTAGTATAATTTTATCAATCAAACTATCTAAATCTTTCACTTGATGTGTACTGATGATGATACAAGTATCTTCATTTAAAACAGTTGCAATCAGTTTTCGAAGCATTCTTTTTGATGGTATATCCAAACCATTGGTAGGTTCATCCAAAATAATTAGTGAGGCATTGGATGCCATGCCCATTGCAATCCATACTTTCTTCTTTTGACCAAAACTCATAGTGTTTAGGTTGGTCATTGGTATATCGAACTCTTTCAAATAATGCAAGAATTGGTCGTTGTTGAATTTTGGATAAAAGGGCATATGTTCAGCGCCAAAATCAAGTACATGAATACTGGGGGTATCAATTTCTTCGGGGATAAAAAATACCTCGTGCATAAACGAGGGGTCTCTTTTGGTCGGGTCTGCATCAAAAACGGATAATTTTCCTTGCTGTGGATATACTAATCCAGCCATGAGTTTTAATAAAGTAGATTTTCCGGCTCCATTTTTACCCAATAGCCCATAAACACTACCCGCTCTCAATTCCAGATTAATATTGGCGTAAAGTAGTTTTTGTTTGGAGTACCCAAAACTGACATTGTTAAATTGGATCATTCTTAGTGTATTAGTGTAATAGTACACAGTAAAAGTAGCGTATTCTAATTAATCACCAAATTTTTTATAAATCCCATTTTGAACAATGGAATGATTAATCCCCCTATCTTTGTATTTATGCAACGCCGCAGTCAAATGTGGCGTTGTATTTTTTTTTACCAATCTTAAAGCCGGTACTATGAGTGAAACCAACATGTATGTTACGAAAGAGACTTTCGATAAGATGCGCGAGGAATTGCAGAAAATGAAATCTGTTGACCGTCCTGCCGCTTCTAAAGCTATTGCTGAAGCTAGAGAGAAAGGTGATTTAAAAGAAAACGCTGAGTATGATGCCGCAAAAGAGGCGCAGGGAATGCTAGAGGCAAAAATCAAACAGTTGGAAGGCGCTATTGCGAACGCTAAAATTGTAGACACGAGTACCATCGATACAAGTAAAGTAACTATTTTAACCAAAGTGACCATAACCAATATGGCCACTAAAAAAACGGTTACTTATCAAATCGTTGGTGAGAAAGAAGCAGATTTAAAGTTGGGTAAAATTTCAGCGTCATCACCAATTGGTAAGGGCTTGTTGGGTAAAGTGAGAGGCGAAGTAGCTGAAGTGCAAGCACCCAATGGCATCATCAAATTCAGGGTGGAAGAAATCACCGTTTAATCATTTTCCATGACTATTTTCTCAAAAATCATTGCTGGAGAAATACCTTGTTATAAGATTGCAGAGAACGAGCAGTTCTTTGCATTCTTAGACATTTTTCCTTTGGTAAAAGGTCATGTGTTAGTGATACCAAAAGTTGAAGTTGATCATTTTTTTGATTTGTCTCCTGAAATATTATCGGGTATGTTGGTTTTTGCACAACCCATTGCCAAAGCCATTGAAAAAGTATTCCCCTGTAATCGTTGCGGTATTAGTGTGGTGGGATTAGAAGTGCCGCATGCTCATATGCACCTTATTCCAATCAACAGCGCTGATGATTTGAATTTTACACGTGCAAAACTGCAATTATCAAAAGAAGAACTTAGTCAAGTTCAGGAAGCTATAGTTGAGCAATTAAGTTAAAAGACGCTGGGATTATTTTCTAATTCTATCCTCATTCTTTGCAATAAAATCACCCCATCCTTTCAAGGCTTTGCCTTTAATAGCCAAAGGACTATTGCTTTGGTAAAAATGACAAAGGGCTACAGCCAATGCATCTGTAGCATCAAAATAGACTGGTTTTTTTTCAATATTTAAAGTAAGCTGTAGCATTTTCCAAATCTGGTCTTTGTCTGCATTACCATTACCAGTGATGGATTGTTTTACTTTTTTAGGGGCATATTCAGTGACCGGAATTTGAGATTGCATGGAGGCTGCAATAGCCACTCCTTGTGCCCGACCAAGTTTAAGCATACTCTGTACATTCTTACCAAAAAAGGGTGCTTCAATGGCAAAACTATTGGGCTTGTATTGGTGAATTAGTCCAGTAATGGTTCTGTAAATAATTTCTAGCCTTGCATATATATCTTTTTCCTTGGTAAGCTTCAATGTGTCCATCATAATGAGTTCAGGCTTTCGTTTACGAATGCCCAACAATGCATACCCCAATAATTGTGTACCAGGATCAATCCCTAAAATAACCGAATCGTATTTCATTATTTAGTGAAAATAGGCATTATTAATAAATCAGTTACAACCTTACCTTTACAAAAAAACAGGACTTGACCAAACGCACTAAGCATTTTTTAAATTACATAGTAGGACCATTGCTTTTTTTATGGCTTAGTTGGGCAATATATAAGCAAATTCAAGTTCAAACAGATTTATCTCAATCTTGGCAAACTATCGTACTCGCTTTAAATGGCCCACAAAGTTGGAAGATTGGATTGGTCGTATTGTTAATGTTGGTTAATTGGGGAATTGAAGCAAGAAAATGGCAAATTCAAGTAAAGGGTATTCAACTTATTTCTTTTTTAAATGCTTTCAAAGCAATTCTAGCCGGCCAAGCAATGGGTTTTAATACCATCAATAGAATTGGAGAGCCTATAGCAAGGGCTGCATTTTTAAAAGAGGGAAACAGAGTGAGGGGGGCAGTTTTGTCTATCGTTGGAAGTATGGCTCAAATAATAGTCACTTTTGGGATGGGTACCATAGCATTGGTATACATGCGTTGGAATATTTTGAATGGGGAACGTCAATTAGAAGGGTTATCTATTTTTTGGTTGGATGTATTGACTTATGTTATTGCGATGGGCATTTTTTTATTTTCATTTGTCTATTTTAAGTTGGCTGGGTTAATTCAATTGCTTGAAAAAATTTCATTTGTTCGTAAATACCAATTCTTTTTAGCGAAACTAGAAGACTTTCATTGGAATGAATTAATCCGTTTATTGTCGCTCTCGCTATTTAGGTATTTGGTTTTTTTAATCCAATATTTTCTACTCTTGCAAGTATTTAATATTCATATTTTCTGGTTAGACGTATTCTCTTTAGTGGGAGTGATGTTTTTGGTTTTGGGAATTATTCCAACTATTGCTTTGGCCGAATTAGGATTTAGAGGAAAAGTTAGTTTGCTCTTATTGGGTTTGATGACAGATAATTCGGTTGGTATAATAGCAACAGCTGCTGGTATTTGGTTAATTAACTTAATCTTACCAGCAATTGCCGGTACATTGTTTATATTAGGTGTAAGATTATTCAGAAATAAATGAGGAATGGGGTTTAAAAAAATATTGATTGCATTTTTATTGGTGGTTTTAGTAAAGCCGCTTTCTGCAGGAGATGATTTTTGTGGAATAAGAAATTATGCTTTTCAAAGTGGAGAGCAGATTTCATTCACCGTTTTTTATAATGTAATTGGTTTATATGTGAATGCTGGCAATGCAACTTTTACTGCGAATGCAGAAAAATTAAATAATACGCCTGTATATCATTTAGTAGGTGCTGGTAATTCTAACAGCAGTTATGATTGGATATTTAAAGTAAGAGATAAATACGAAAGCTATATTGATACTGCTAATTTGCAACCCATCAAATTTATTCGCAATGTAGATGAAGGTGGCTATAAGATTAATGAGAATGTAACTTTCAATAGAACAGCTAATACTGCTACAAGCGAAAAGGGTACAGTTAAAGTTCCCAATTGTGTGCAAGATGTGCTCAGTGCTATCTATTATGCGCGCAATATTGATTTTGAAAAATATAAACCAGAAGACCGGATTCCCTTTACCATGTTTTTAGACAATGAAGTCTACAATTTATATATCAAGTACTTGGGTAGAGAAACAATTAAAACAAGATTCGGAAAATTCAATGCCATTAAATTCAAACCCCTATTAGTTAAAGGTACTTTATTTGAAGGGGGAGAAAAAATGACTGTATGGGTAAGCGATGATGCCAATCATGTGCCACTAAGAATTGAAAGCCCCATTGTGGTAGGGAGTGTAAAAGTGGATATGATGGGATACAAAAACCTACGCTATCCATTTAGTTCTCTGATTTCAAAACGATAATTGGGGTCAATATCATAAATTGGCCCACCTGTAATAATTCAGTCTAATCATCATAAGTCGGATAAACGAATTGCTTGGTGCATTCGAATTCCCTTTTCTGTTTGATGAACCGTGCAGCACTCAATGGAAGGATCGTGCTCAAAAAATAATATATACTCTTTCTCAGCCGCTTCTTGTAGAAATGATTTCTTTTCTTTTAATGTGGTTAATGGAAACATATCATAACCCATGATATAAGGAAGTGGAATATGTGAAGCGGAAGGTAATAGATCGGCCATATATACAATGGTCTTGCCATTATAACTGATCTGGGGCAACATCATACTCTTGGTATGGCCGTTTACAAAACGAATGCTGATATTATTGGTGAATTCAACTTTTTCTAAAAGCCCTTCATTAGTAAACTCATTGGCAGGGGCATCAATCATTTTTAATAGACCACTTTCTTGAATGGGTAAAATATTATCTTTTAAAAAAGAAGCTTTTTCTCGATCGTTGGGATTAACAGCCCAATCCCAATGGATTGGATTACTCCAGTAAGTAGCAGTAGGAAAATAAGGAACTAATTGGTTATTTACTCGTTCAATACTTCCACCACAATGATCAAAATGCAAATGAGTATGGAATACATCTGTGATATCGTTTCTGTTAAAGCCTAGCTTAGCTAATTCTGCGTCTAGCTCAATGGTCCCACTCATTCCATAATGCCCAAAGAATTTTTCATCCTGTTTAAAACCCATACCTGTATCAATCAATATCAATTTTTTATCGTCTTGAATCAACAAACTTCTTAAAGCCCAATTACATAAATTATTTTCATCTGCTGGGTTTAATTTATTCCACAAAGATTTGGGGACTACGCCATACATGGCACCTCCGTCTAGTTTAAAAAAACTATGGTTAATGCTGTATAATTTCATTGTACTTTTTTTTGGATTGCAATTGATTTGCAGAAATTAAAATGAATAAACCGATGATGAAAAATATTTCTAAAACTAATACTGAATTACGTTGAGAACCAGAGATTTCATTGATGTAGCCAAAGCTAAACATACCAACCACAATAGATACTTTTTCTGTTACATCATAAAAACTAAAATAGGAAGTAGTGTCTGTTGTTTCAGGCATTAATTTGGCATATGTGCTTCTGCTTAACGCTTGTATTCCACCCATGATAAACCCAACCAAAACAGCTAAGCCATAAAATTCATTGATGCCATCTCTCGGTAATAAATAACCAATTACACAAAGGATGATCCACAACACAATAGTGATCATTAATGCAGTAAAATTGCTGGTCTTTTTAGACAACCAGGCAATGGTAAATGCACCAGGAATAGCAATTAATTGTATAATTAAAATGGCGATGATCAAATTCATGGTAGGGATATTCAATTCGCTCTTGCCATAGAGTGTTGCCACCAACATGACAGTTTGAACCCCCATATTGTAAAAGAAAAATGAAAACAAAAATCTTCTTAATACTGGAAGCGATTTTAATTGCTGCCAAACTTTATTCAATTCTTTGTATCCCCCAGCCAAAATTTGCTTAGACGATTTGCTGCCCCCCGCCGGTACCGATTTTGGGAGACGTTTCAAAGCAAACTGCCCAAATCCCCACCACCAAATTCCTACCAATAAAAAAGAAAGTTGAGAAGCTTTACCAACGGTAATGCCAAAACTATCAGGTGATAAAACAAATACAAAACAAATGACTTGTAAAATCATACTGCCCGTATAACCCATGGCAAAGCCTTTTGCACTGACTTTATCTCTGTCTTCAGGGGCTGCTATTTCCGGCAAGAAAGAATTGTAAAAAACCAAGCTGCTCCAAAAACCAATGCAGGCGATTATTAAACAAGCCAATCCAAATGCTAAATTGGTCTTGTCGTAAAAATACATAGCAGTACAAGCAATGCTACCCAGTGTACAAAAGAAAAATAAGAACTGTTTCTTATTCCCTTTGTAATCTGCAATAGAACTTAAAATGGGAGATAATAAAGCAACAATAATAAATGCAACTGCAAGGGCATAATTGTACAAAGATGTGTTGACGAATTCCCTTCCAAATAATACAACCGTATCATTGATGGTTTTGTCGTTGCCGTCTCCTGTTACGGCTTCGTAGTATGCGGGGAAAATGGTAGATGTAATGACAAGATTGTAAGCACTATTGCCCCAATCGTACATTGCCCAACCATTGATTACTTTTTTGGAGGCAGTTTGTGTGGACATGCGTTTTATTTCAAGTGTCCGGTCAAGATAAGAATAATTAAGATCATTCCCACAATAACTCGGTACCAACCAAAAAGTTTAAATCCGTATTTCTGTAAATAAGTAATGAAAAATTTAATGGCCAATAATGCTACTAGAAATGCTACCACATTACCTAGGCCTAATAAAATCATATTGTTCCTAGTGAATATTAGTTCAGGGGTTTCTGTATACGCTTTTAATAATTTGTAGCCTGTTGCAGCAGCCATGGTAGGCACAGCTAAGAAAAAGGAGAATTCAGCAGCCAGTTTTCTTGTTAGTCCTTGTTGCATTCCTCCAATAATACTGGCAGCACTTCTACTTACTCCTGGAATCATGGCCACACATTGCCAAAAACCAATAACAAAAGCTTTTTTATTGGTGACTTGCTCGTCTGTTGAAATCGTAGGGTTTTTGAAAAAGGAATCAATAAAAATCAATGCTACACCTCCCAATACCATGGTAATAGAAACCACCATCGGGCTCTCTAATAAATGGTCAATCGTATCAGAGAATAAAGCCCCCAAAATCAGAGCGGGTAATACGGCTATAATGAGCTTTAAATAAAAATGCCAGCGATTCAATGGAAAAAATTTCCCCCTAAATAATATCACTACAGAACAGATAGCACCTAGCTGAATGGCTACTTCAAATAGTTTGGTAAAATCATCCTTTGCAATTCCCATGAAAGAACTGGCAATAATCATATGGCCGGTAGAAGAAATAGGAAGGAACTCGGTGACCCCTTCAATAACGGCTATGATAACAGCTTCTATATAAGTCATAAGGTTTAATTCAATTAAGGTCTAAGCAGCAGTTTTAGGCTTCTTAAAGATGGCGTATACTTCAATTAACAAGCCTACTACAATTAAAATGGGAGCTACTGTAATGCGGGTACTGCTGTATACTTCATTAGTAGAAAAAACAGTAGGGTCTTCGCTCTTGCCTCCGCTCATTAAGAACATTCCTAGTGCAATTACTAGCCCACCCACTAACATTAAGATGAAATTTTCTTTTGAAAACAAAGGAGTGGTTTTATTGGTCGTACTCATATAAATGCTTTATGCTTATTTTAAAATAGTATCTAGTTAATATAAATCGTCTAGTTTCATTTTCAAGTATTTCAACACACTTCTGTGCGTGCTCAATACTGATATGCCAACACCTAAAATAATCAATCCTCCAAATAAAAGTAAAGTATGATTGGTGTTTCTGATGCCTTTTAATTGAGGAAACTGAGATTCGGCCCAGCCAATTAAAGAGAATAATAAAATAATCGCAATGCCTGAACTAATCAGACCATTAACCACTGCGCGAATATTGAGGGGGCGTGCAATAAAAGACTGCGTTGCTCCCACCATTTGCATGGTCTTAATTAAGAATCGATTGCTAAACATGGCCAATCGGATGGTATTATCGATGCTAAAAATAACAATTACACAAAGTGTAATAGCAACTACTAAAAAAATCAATCCAATTTTAGAAGCCCTTTCATTTAAACTGGTTACCAAACTTTGCGGGTATTGTAAATCGGTAATTTGATTGCCATAATTGGCCATTAAATCGGCACTAATTACTGCCAAGCTATCCTTATTTACGTATTCGGCTTTTGCATAAAAATCAATGCTTTCAGGCAATGGGTTTACATCTAAAATTTTGGCCCAGTCTTCATTGTTTTCTTTGTTCCAAATTTCCTTAGCCGTGTTTTTATCTACATACACCACATTTTTGGCATAGGGTTTTCCTGCAATAAACTGCTGAATTTGAGCTATGGTGTCTTTATTCAGGGTTCGCATGTAGGCACTTAATCGGATATCTTCTTTAAATGTATTGCCAACAGCGTTAAGGTTTAAGAAAAACCAACCCATTATTCCCATGATTAATAAAACCAATGCTACCCCTACTACAGTGTAGATATAATTGGGTTTCCCCCTCTTCAATGATGCTTTTCCTGCTTGAGCCATAATTTGTATTCCTTTTTATACCGCTTCAATTAACGAGTGCTATGCTGTAAGAACGCTACAAATGTAGGGTTTTGACGGCTAAAGACTTACATTTGCACCCCTAAACCTGTGTTGAAAATAAGCGAATATTTTCGGGCAGGCGTTAAAGAAACGCAAATAAATAAAAAGGGCAGGCAAGATGGACTATCAATTTAGAGCAATTGAACAAAAATGGCAGGAGCATTGGAAAAATTCCGGGGTTTATACCGTTCCCAATATCAGTGAAAAACCCAAGTATTATGTGTTAGATATGTTTCCTTATCCGAGTGGTGCAGGTTTGCATGTAGGCCATCCTTTGGGATATATTGCTTCTGATATTTTCAGTAGATACAAAAGATTGAAAGGCTTTAACGTTTTGCATCCCATGGGCTATGATGCTTTTGGTTTGCCAGCCGAACAATATGCCATTGAACATGGTGTACACCCTGCTACCAGTACGGTTCAAAATATTAATAATTTTAGACAACAATTAGACAATATTGGTTTTTCATATGATTGGAGTAGGGAAGTAAGAACCTGTGAACCTGCTTATCATAAATGGACCCAATGGATTTTCTTGCAATTATTTAATTCTTTTTTTAATAGGCATAACCAAAAAGCAACGCCTATTAAAGATTTGATTGCTTCTTTTGAAAAAGAAGGGAACAGTGTACATGAATGCCCTGCTAATGATCAGCTTCAATTTACTGCAGCTGAGTGGAAAGCTTTTTCTGAAAAAGAACAGCAAGATATTTTGATGCAATATCGGTTGGCTTTTTGTGGCTACGGTGAAGTAAACTGGTGTGAAGCTTTGGGTACTGTGTTGGCCAATGATGAAGTGGTAAATGGATTAAGTGAAAGAGGTGGTCACCCGGTGGTAAAGAAAAAATTAAGACAGTGGTACTTGCGCATTACAGAATATGCTGACCGTTTAATCAGTGGCCTAGATCAGATTGAATTCAGCGAAGCCATGCGAGAAATGCAAACCAACTGGATTGGAAAATCTTATGGCGCTGAAATTGATTTTGCCATTTCCGATAGTGCAACTGCTGCTAAACTAAAAGTATATACTACCAGACCTGATACCATTTTTGGGGTCGACTTCATGGTAGTAGCTCCTGAACATGAATTAATTGAACAAATTACAACTGCCGATCAAAAGCAAGCTGTTGAAGAATATATTGCTTACGTGAAAAGTAGAAGCGATAGAGAGCGCCAAGCGGAGAAAAAAATCACTGGTTGCTTTACAGGTGCATATGCATTAAATCCGTTTAATCAACGGCCAATCCCTATTTGGATTTCCGAATATGTGTTGGCAGGATATGGTACTGGTGCAATTATGGCCGTGCCTTGCGGCGACGAAAGAGATTTCAAATTTGCGAAGCATTTTAATATCCCCATCACCAATATTATTGGAGAACATTTTAATGGCTCAGCAGCCAATTCTACCAAAGAGGTAGCATTGTCTAATAGTGAATTTTTAGATGGAGTTATTTTAAAAGATGCCATTGCTATTGTAATTGACAAGCTCGTGGAAATGGGCATTGGCAAAAGAAAAGTAAATTATAAAATGCGCGATGCTGCATTTAGCAGACAACGTTATTGGGGTGAACCATTCCCGATCATTTGGAAAGACGGAATAGCTTATCCTTTAGATGAATCACAACTTCCTTTAGAATTGCCTCAGGTAGATAGTTATGCACCTGGTCCGGAGGGAGAAGGGCCGCTGGCCAATATTCCAGCATGGATCCATCAATATGATTCAATCATTCCAGGTGGTGCGCTGGAAACCAATACCATGCCGGGTTATGCAGGTAGTAGTTGGTATTTTTTACGATATATGGATCCGCATAATAATGAAGCTTTTTGCGATAAAAAAGTTAGTGATTATTGGAATCAGGTAGACTTATATATAGGGGGAACGGAACATGCGGTGGGTCATTTACTCTATAGCAGAATGTGGACCAAAGTTTTATTTGATTTAGGCCATATTAGCTTTGATGAACCATTTAGAAAATTATTGAATCAGGGAATGATTCAAGGCAGTTCAAGGTTTGTATATCGGAATAAACAAAACCCTAATGAATTTATTTCTGCAGGGTTAATTAATGCCTATGATACCAATCCAATTCATGTTGATGTCAATTTTGTAGATGGATACGAATTGGATTTAGCTGCTTTAAAACAATGGCGCAATGGCGAATATGCTAACGCAACTTTTGTATTAGAAAACGGCAAATACATCTGTGGTGCAGAAGTAGAGAAAATGTCTAAGAGTAAATTCAATACAGTCAATCCTGATGTATTGGTAGAAAAATATGGTGCCGATACTTTTAGAATGTACGAAATGTTCTTAGGACCGGTAGACCAGAGCAAACCTTGGGATACCAAGGGTATTGAGGGTGTGCATCGTTTCTTGAAAAAGCTTTGGCGTTTGTTCTACGATGAATTAAAAGGGAAGGTTTGGAATGAAGACAGCCCCAATCCATCCGAACTGAAAGTATTGCACAAAACTATTTTGAAAATTCAGGAAGACACTGAGCGATTTAGTTTTAATACAGCTGTAAGCACCTTCATGATTTGTGTAAATGAATTGGCCGAATTAAAATGCAATAAAAAAGCAATCTTAGAGCAAGTCTTAATTTTACTAACACCTTATGCTCCACATATCAGTGAAGAGCTTTGGCATCAATTAGGTAATGAGGGTTCAATATTAAATGCAACGTTTCCATTGTTTGAAGCATCTTATGTTCAAGAGTCTTCCAAAGATTACCCAGTAAGCATCAATGGTAGAGTTAGAGCCAATATTAATTTACCTATTGATATGGAATCTGAAGAAGCGCAAAAAATAGTATTGGCCAATGAGCTGGTACAAAAATGGTTGGAAGGTAAAGCAGTAAAGAAATTTATTTTTGTAAAAGGGAGAATGATCAATGTGGTTATATAAGTGTTTATTGGGCATTGCCCTTAGTTCAACTTTAATGGGGAATGCACAGGACTCGGTAGCACCTGCGCCTAAGAAAACGTTTCGGAATTTTATTAATCCAGATTCATTGCCTTTGATGAATTTGCGGATTGTACCCATTCCTATCCTTACTTCCACCCCAGAAACGGGTGTTCGATTTGGTGGTGCGCTGGAATATTTTTTTAATGCAAAAGAAAAAGATTCCGAAGCAAGGGGGTCTTATATTCATGGCCAATTAACTTATAGCACATTGGGGCAATTTGAGGCAAAAGCCACTTGGCAAGTTTTTACCAAGGGGGAAAAATTTGTATTTCGTGGGTCTGCAGGATACAGCACGTACAATGATCGATTCTGGGGTATAGGTAATAATACCGTAGCCGAGAATAATTATTTAGCACAAGATTATAGTAGAATTTTTCTGGAATCTAGAACCTATCGCTTATTGAGAAATCAATGGTATATAGGTTTAAAGCTAGATTACAATGATGTTTACAATGTAGTAAATAAGCGCCCACTAAGCATTACAGAACAACAGGTGTCGGGCATCAATGGAAGTAAATCATTAGGATTAGGTCCCGCCATATTATATGAAGGGAGAGACTTTCCTTTTAGTGCACATAAGGGGGCTTTCGCAGAATTTTATTTTTCTAGGAATATATCTTTTAAAAACAATCCTTACGATTTTAATACTTGGTTTCTAGACCTAAGAAAATTTTATCCTTTAACACCCAATAGTACCTTGGCTTTTCAGTTGAGTAGTATTCATACGTCGGGTAATGTTCCGTTAAGGGAATTACCTAGAGTGGGTGGATCTGTTTTAATGAGAGGATATTTTACCGGAAGATTTAGAGATCGATCTTTTACCGCTCTTCAAGCAGAATATCGTTTTCATATATGGCGTTGGGTATATGGTGCAGCATTTGGTTCTGCTGGGTTGATTGATGACGCACCAAGCAGCTATTCTACTAACAATCTTTTAAAAGCGGGCGGGTTGGGTCTTCGTTTTCTCGTAAATAAGAAAAACAGAATGTTCCTTCGCTTAGATTATGCTCGAAACAGCACTGCTGGCGGAGCTTATTATATTCGCTTGAACGAAGCATTTTAAGTGTTCTTTTAAAGCTTCCTCCATATTTTACTATATTCATGGTCCAAATTCTGAACTATGAATAAGTATATTTTATCATTTGGGTTGCTTTTGCTTGCATACCCTGCTTTGGCCCAAAACAAAATGATCAGCAAGGCTGATTTGATGGCCAATAAATTACCGGAAAACTTTAGAAATCCATTACCCCAATTCATGAAATGGTTGGATGATGATCGAGTGATTTTAAACCAAAAAATTCATCCAGATTCTGCTGCTAAGAATTATGTGATGGAAGTGAAATCAGGAAAGTTAGTTGTTGCAACACCCGATCAAATGAAAGGTGCCGCGCCTCCTACCAAAACGGTATCAGTTAAAAAAGCAGATTTATTTTATAAAAATGGAGACATCGAAAAGCAAATCACTTTTGATGCTGCCGAAGAAAAAAATCCTACTTTTTCTCCAGATAGTACCTATATCGCTTACACCAAATCAAATGATTTGTACACCTATAATTTATTAACAAATAAAGAGACCAGACTTACTTTTAGTGGAACCAGTACTTCTTTAAATGGTTATGCAAGTTGGGTGTATTGGGAAGAGATTTTTGGTAGAGGAACTCGTTATCGCGCATTTTGGTGGAACCCCAATAGCAAACAATTGGCTTATATGCATTTTGATGAAAGCATGGTGCCAATGTTCCCTATTTACAGCAGTGAAGGTCAGCATGGCTTTATTGAAGAAACCCGCTATCCAAAGCCAGGCGATAAAAACCCAGAAGTAAAAGTTGGATTTGTTGGAGTTGATGGTGGTGCAACTACTTGGGCCGATTTTAATCCGAAAGACGACCAGTATTTTGGTTGGCCTGTTTGGAGAAATGATGGCAGCAGTTTATTGGTTCAATGGATTAATCGTGGCCAAGATCATTTGAAAATATTTGATGTTAATCCAGGAACTGGTGCTAAAAAAATCATGTATGAAGAACAACAGAAAACATGGGTAGATTTAGAAGACAGAGCTGGACAGCGCTTTACTTTCTTAAAAAATAAGCCAGCATTTATTTTAGAAAGTGATAAAACTGGATGGAATCATTTGTATTTGCACAATAACGATGGTAGTTTAATTAATCCTATTACTTCTGGAGAATTTACTGTATTGAATACAGAATTAATTGACGAGAAAAATGGAGTGGTTTATTTCACTGCAAGGGGCAAGGAAAATACTGCTCGTACAGATTTATACAGCGTAAAAATGAATGGCTCAGAAATGAAGCGATTAACCTTTGGCGATTATAATCATACACAAGTTAGATTATCACCTAATGGTAAGTATTTTGTTACGTCTTACAGTAATACCACTACTCCTACTAAAATGACTTTATTAGATGGTAAGGGAAAAATAGTACGTGAATTGGGTGATGCTAAAGGAGCTGCAATGAGCGAATATCAAATTGCAAAGACCGAATTTATCCGCATCAAAAGTGCAGATGGGCTGTTTGAATTACCAGCTCAAGTAACTTGGCCTGCCAATATGGATCCTAATAAAAAGTACCCCATGTTGGTAGATATTTATGGCGGTCCTAATGCTGGGAATACCTGGGATAGTTGGAGCTGGAGTCCTATTCGTGAAATCTATTCTCAAGAAGGATTGATCCATGTTAAGTTTGATCACCGTGCCAGTGGCCATTTTGGAAAAGCAGGGGTAAACTATATGCACCGCAATTTAGGTTTCTGGGAAATGCAAGACTATATGCATATGGCAAAGTGGTTCATTCAAAATGGACAAGCAGATCCTACAAAGATTGCCATAACTGGCTTTAGTTATGGTGGCTATATGAGCACATATGCATTAACTTATGGTTCATCTGTATTTACCCATGCTATGGCAGGTGGATCTGTAATTGATTGGAAATTATACGATAGTCATTACACCGAAAAATTCATGGACACTCCTGCAGAAAATCCAGAGGGTTATAAGAGCGGTAATGTATTAACCCATATTGATAAATTCAAAGGAGTATTGCAACTGGTTCATGGAACAATGGATGACAATGTCCACATGCAAAACAGTATTCAATTGGTTAGTGCTTTACAAGACAAAGGAAAAGATTTTGAATTCATGTTATATCCAGGAGGAAGACACGGTTGGGGCGGAGCCAAGGGCAATCACTTCAATAATTTAAAAACCAAGTTTATTTATAAGCACTTATTAAGCAAGGAAGTTCCAAAAGGAATGTTGCGCTAAACAGGCTTAATGCTGATTTTAAAGGCCACTCATTTATATGGGTGGCTTTTTTTGTTATACAATTACACTTACTTTCAGTATTCAAATTGCATTTATGATTACCAAGAAAATATGGGTATTATTGGGCTTAACTGTTCAGACCCTTTCCGCGCAAACGATTGCTCCTCGTTTTTTATCTCATCCCGTTTTATCTCCTGATGCACAAACAGTGGTATTTAGTTTTGAAGGAGATCTTTGGAAAGCATCCACTGCAGACTTGCAAGCTACTCGATTAACTGCCATGCAAGGATATGAAACAACCCCACGTATTTCCCCAGATGGAAAATGGTTGGCTTTTACGGGTGAACAAATGGGTAATTCCGATGTCTATATCATGCCCTTGAATGGAGGTGAAGTAAAACAGCTTACTTTTCATAGCGCAGCAGACCTTGTAGCTAATTTTAGTTGGGATAGCAAAACCATTTATTTTACCTCAAGCAGGTATGGTCCTGCATCTGCTTATACGGTGGGCATTAATGGAGGTACGCCAAAGCGTTTATTTGCCGATCATTATTTTTTGATGGATCATTTAATTGCTGAACATCCTACTACTGGCGATATTTATTTTAATGATACTTGGGAAAGCAATAATCAAGTGGCAAGAAAAAGATACAAAGGGCCATTTAACCCAGATATTCAATCATTTAATTTAACAACCAAAGCATATAAAAAGCATACGGATTGGGTGGGTAAAGATTTTGCAACTACCATCGATCAGAAGGGGGTTATTTATTTTATTTCTGATGAAGCCAATGGTGAGTATAACTTATACACTTTTAACAATGGTAAAAAAACAGCCCTCACGCAATTTAATAGCTCTATTAAAACGCCTGTTGTAAGTGCAAATGGGGGGTATGTGGTTTTTGAAAAAGATTATCAATTGTGGTGGTATAATGTGGCTAATAAAAAAGCTAGCCCATTGAATATACAACTGTATAGAAACCAAGTTTTACCTGCACAAAAAGAATATGATGTGCGTGGAAAGATAGGTGCTATGGATATTTCACCGGATGGTAAAAAAATAGCTTTTATTTCAAGAGGTGAATTATTTGTAAGTGATGTAGAAGGAAAGTTTGTAAAGCAAATCAATAAGGGAAATACGGAAAGAGCCAGAGAAGTAAAGTGGTTAGCAGATAATAACACTTTAGTATTTAATGAAACAGTAGATGGCTATTTAAATATTTTTTCTGTAACGGCTGATGGATCTACTATGCCTAAAAAAATCACCAACCTAACAAAGGACAATCGTTCTTTGGTGTTAAATAAATCAAAATCTAAAATGGTTTATTTAAGTGGGAGAGATGAAGTGGTGTTAATGGATACCAAAACGTTTGAGACAAAAATAGTTGTTAAAGATGAAATCTGGGCTATGCAAAACTCTAGCCCAGGCTTCTCTCCGAATGATGACTACTTAGTATTTACAGTAGTTAAAAATTTTGAACAAGACATTTTGATTCATCATATCAAACAAAATCAAACGTATAATTTAACCAACTCAGGTGTAACAGAAGCAGATCCTATTTGGTCGCCTGATGGGAAGTATATTTATTTTGTGAGTAATAGGACCAAGCCTTCTTATCCATTTGGCATGGCTAATCCAAGAATATTTAGAATGGCTTTAGAAAAATTAGATGAGCCATTTCGGTCAGATAAATTCAACGATCTATTTAAAGTAGAAAAGAAAGACTCTACTAAACCTGCCATGGTCATCAATATTGATTTTAATGGATTGATGGAAAGATTGGAACAGGTAGGGCCCAATTTTGGTTCACAGTATTTATTAAATGTGTTGAAGAAAGGCGATAAAACAACTTTACTTTATATCAGTGATCATGCAGAAGGAAAAATGTCACTTTGGAAAACTGTATTAGATCCTTTCGAACCTAGTAAAACAGAAAGAATAAATGGAATAGATGCCAACAGCATTGATTATGCTGAAGCAGGGGATAAAATGTTTTTACTAGGAAACGGTAATATCTACAAGTTTAATCTGGATGCTAATAAAGCAGATATGGTTAGTATTACGCAAACATTTCAAAGAAGTTTAGCAGCTGAGTTTAAACAAATATTTCAGGAAACCTGGGCGCAAGTGGAGCAAAATTTTTACGATGAAAAATTTCATGGAGTAGATTGGCGCGCAATGAAAAAGAAATATGAAGCTTACGTGCCAGCACTCAATACTAGAGCAGACTTGAGGGTGTTATTGAATGATTTATTAGGAGAGTTAAATTCATCTCACCAAGGATTTTCTTCTTTTGGTGAAGAAGAAACCATTCGATTGGTTAACCGAACTATGGAAACGGGTATTCGTTTTGATAATGATCAACCTTACACCGTTAAAGATGTGATAGCCAATACCGCAGCCGATAAAAAATCAATTGATGTTTTGCCTGGAGATATTTTAATAAAAGTAAATAATGAAACAGTCGATATTACTAAAGACCGAAACAGCTATTTTAGTAAGCCAAGTTTCGATAGAGAATTGCAATTGGTATTTAATCGAAATGGCAAACAAATAACTGTAAACATTCATCCTCAAAGAACCGTTGCAGCTAACTTATACGATGAATGGATCAAGAATAATCAAGCAATTGTAGATGTTAAAACCAATAAAAAAGTAGCTTATCATACTATGAAAGATATGGGCTTGGGTGAATTAGAGAAATTTTTCATTGATATGACCCAAGACCTATACCAAAAAGATGCATTGATTTTAGACCTTCGATATAATACTGGTGGAAATGTACATGATGAAGTATTGAAGTTTTTGAGTCAGAAAACTTATTTGCGTTGGAAATATCGTGAGGGTAAACTGACTCCTCAATCTAATTTCGGACCATCTGATAAACCCATTGTATTGTTGATTAACGAACAATCTTTAAGTGATGCAGAAATGACCGCCGCCGGATTTAAAGCGTTGAAGTTGGGTAAAATTATAGGGATGCCTACTTATCGCTGGATTATTTTTACCAGCGGGGCAGGATTGGTAGATGGGTCATTTGTTCGTTTACCTAGTTGGGGTTGTTATAGTTTAGATGGGAATGATTTAGAATTAACAGGGGTGTCACCAGATATACAAGTGCCATTAAATTTTAATGATAAAATCAATAAAAGGGATCCTCAGTTAGACAAAGCCATTGAAGAAGTGCTAAAGCAGTTGAAATAATTTATATTGAGGTATGTATTTTGATTTTAACTGGCGCAGCAGTCTATTACTGATTTTCTTTTTTCATGGATTGGTTTATGCATTCTTATTATTTAGGAAAGCATATCAACAGGATCGTCCCTCAGACAATTGGTTGGGATTGCTTTTATTAATGGGAATCTTATACATATGTCCATGGATGTTGGGTTATGCAGGATGGTATTGGGGAACTGAATGTTTAGAATGTAGGAATTTTATGTTCTATGTTCCTATGAATCATACCCTGCTCATGGGGCCTGTCATCTTCATGTATATACGCAGTTTATTAAATCCCTCTTTTACTTTCCGAAAATTAGATCGCTGGCATTTTGTACCTGGTATTGTGTATATTATTTGGACAATTATTGTAGCAGTCACCGATAGGCTGATTCTTAAAAGGTATTATTTAATGGATGGACAAAATGATCCAGACTTTGATACCTGGTACCAGGCAATTGGATTTTTTAGTTTGCTCATATATCTGGTACTCAGCTTGCGCTATTATTTAATGTATCGCGCTTTTATTGTTCAAGAACTGTCATTTGCAGACACTGTTCAATTTAAATGGGTCAGAAATTTCTTGATTGCTTGTTTTATTTATTTTTTCTCAACCATTTTTTTAGATATCCTAAGACTAGCTGGAGTTAATATTGGTTATCAAGATACTTGGTGGTATTATTTGTTGTTTGCCTTTATATTCTATTATATAGCAATAACAGGATATGCCCATTCTATAGAACAGAAAAAGAAATTTGAGTTAGATTTTTTGCGCTACCAAATGCCTTTTTTAATAGGGGGTGGATCTGGGCCTCAAGAAAGTCCAATAGAAGACGCTGCTTTTGAAGTTATGCTAGATGCTGCTACCCCAGCGGTTGAAGGTTCATCAGAAAGCTTTATTCCCCCTGAATGGATAAAGAAAGTAACACAAGCCATGGTTAGCGAAAAAATGTATCGCAACCCTGAGCTCACATTAACCGATTTGGCCAATCATCTAGGTACCAATCCTTCCTTATTGTCTAAAATTATTAATAGAAGTTTTGGTAAAAATTTTAATGATTATGTAAATCAACATCGGGTATTAGAAGTAAAAGAAAATCTAGCCAATCCCAATAATGCCCATTTAACCATCATGAGTTTGGCTTATGATGCTGGCTTTAATAGTAAGGCAACATTCAATAGAGCGTTTAAAAAATTTACGGGAGACAATCCTAAAAGGTATCAAATTAAGTAAGATTAAAATTCTAACTGGTTCATTATCAATGCATCATAATTTGATACTCCTTTAGTGTGTCTCAAATTATGATTTGAGGCGGCAAACTTTTGTTGTGGGTGCATTTTGCAGTCACAAACGAAAACCATGCAAAAATTATTGACGATTTGTTTATTGTTGATCGGCACCCTTTCCAAGGCCCAAACCACTACTTTATCAGATACACTTAAAGCCACCATTACTACCGAACTGACTGTTGTATCTAATAGGCCATTTATTAGAACTTTAGTAGACAAAACAGTATTGAACATTGCAGCAAAACCTTCTGCTACTGGTCAAAATGCCCTTGAGTTGTTGAAACTGGCTCCAGGTGTAGTGGTAGACCCCAATGAAAATATTCAAATGGGTGGCAAAAATGGGGTTACTGTATTAATAGACAACCAAAATACCCAGTTGTCTGCACAAGACCTTGCTCAATTATTAAAGAGCATTGAATCGGACAATATCAAAGAAATTGAAATCATAGCTAATCCATCTGCTAAATACGATGCAGCTGGTAATGCGGGTATCATCAATATTTTGCTAAAAAAGAGTTTGACCAATGGGTTTAATGGATCGCTAACGGGGAATTTTACCCAGAGTACCCATCACCGTTCTAGTGCCTCTATTAATTTGAACTTTAGAAAAAATAAATGGAATTGGTTTGGCAATTTGGGCACCAATGCTGGATACCAAGAAACCATTGCCAACAATGACAGAAAATTAATTGGTCAGCAATTGGTGCAACGCGGTATTGAAAAAGATCAATTTGGTGGAAACAATGCTAGGGTAGGAGTAGATTATGCGCTTAACAAAAAAACAACTATTGGTATACTTTGGTTGCGCAATACTAGGTTTACGAATATGGATAATGCCAATTTAACGGCTATTCAACAGTTGGGTGTTTTAGATACCAATGTAATAACCAATAGCATTGCCCCCAATCAATTTAAGCGCAATAATTACAACTTGAATTATCGCTGGATTAACGGAGATAAACAAAGTTTAAATATTGATGCAGATTATACTCAATTTTTTGCAGGTTTAAATAATCTTGTGAATGTATTAACCATCCCAGCCAATAGCGCTAATGCCCCTGAAAGAGCCATCAACAATGAAGCAGATGTGAATATTCAAATCAGTAGTATCAGAGCAGATTATACACAAAAATTAACTGATCAAATAAAATTAGAAACAGGATTTAAGTCGGTTTATTCCTTGTCAAATAACGGATTATTGGTTTCACAAAATCAAAATGGAATTTTTAAAGCAGATACAGGAAAGTCTAATCAATTTCAATTTAAAGAGTTTATTCATGCAGCCTATTTAAGCATCCAAGCCAATTATAAGCAATGGTCTATTCAAGCAGGTTTAAGAGCAGAGCAAACTTCGGTAAATGGCTTATCCACCAGTTTGCTTAAACAAGCCACCATTAAACCGGATACGACTTATTTAAATTTATTTCCAACCCTTTTTGTTCAGTATCAAATCAAGCAAAATCATCAATTGGGATTTACTTTTACCAAAAGAATAGATAGGCCTAATTACCAAGATCAGAATCCTTTTATTTATCAATTGGATGCGTTTAATAGTGAGCAAGGCAATCCTTATTTGATACCTCAAATTACTTATGGAGCAGAATTGAGCTACACTTATAAATATGCTACGAATGTTAAAGTACAATACGGTATTACCCATAACTATATTGAGCAATTAACTTATCAAGTAGGTAAAAATACCATCCAAACTCCACAGAATGCGGGTACCAGAAAAATGCTCAATATTAGTATTAGTAGTCCAGTACCTGTAAATAATTGGTTGAATATGTATATCAGTCTTTCTCCTTTTTATCAGTCGTATCAAGTAGCACTGAATGGTTTTGGAACACTTGAAAATCGTTCTCAAAGCAGTTGGGGTATGAATGGGTATATGAGTCAAAATTTTTCATTGGGTAAAAATTGGAATGCAGATATCAGTGGCTGGTATAATTTTCAAAATGCCACTACCATTTATCGTTCAAAAGCTTTGGGTAGCATTAATATTGGAGTGAGTAAAAAAGTTTTGAAGGATCAAGCAACCATTAAATTGGCCATCACTGATTTGCTGAATACACAACGTTGGGAACAAACAGCAACTACCAATACTTTAGATTTAAGAACGTATCGTAAATGGGAAAGCAGAAATATCGCTATAAGTTTTAGCTATCGATTTGGCAACAGTAAAATAAAAAGTGCCCGTGATAGAGAAACTGGTTCTAGTGCAGAAATTGATCGTATCAAGCAATAAATTAATCATCTAAAAAAACGAAAATGAAACAGTTAATCATCATTTGTGCCTTTTTTGTAGCAAACTCTTTATCTGCTCAAACTGGGGAATCAAAATTGATCAAGTTCTATCTTAAAAATGCAGCATTACTACCAAGGAAAGTAACGCTGATATCTTATAGTCCTGGGGTTACAGGTAATGCTACTTATGGTTATATATTATTTCCTGGTATTAAAAAAGCAGTATCCTACTCTGATGGCACAAAGTTGTATTTGGCTACGTCAAAGCAAGTTGGTGTAGTCATGAGTGGCAATCGAATTGACAAGGATCAACCTTTTTTAGTGGTGAGTGCGAGCTATGCTAATAAAACATTTAAAGTGAATTAGCAGTTGAATGCCATTTGCTTACCGCCTTTATTAAACTAAGTTTGCAAAAATATTTTGCATGGACTCAAATAGTTTTTATTTCTGGTTAAGTCAACAGCCTCAGCTTGTTATTCAACCCGTAGTGGCTTTTAATCCCCAAAGGGAAAAATTATTGGCATTGGATTTTACAGAACAAAATAAAGCTTTAACCATTGAAATTATCGAAGACACCACAAGCTTTTCTGACTACATTAACCATACACTAAACACTGCAGGTGCACTGTATGGCATCGGCGGGTATAATGAACATAGAACGGTATATGCGCGAAGTAGGGTGTTTGATGGTATTAAAGATGAAGACGCAAGATGCATTCATTTAGGAGTAGATATTTGGGGCAAAGCAGGTACAGAAGTGTCTGCGCCTTTAGATGCTACTGTGCATAGTTTCGCATTTAATGATGCTTATGGTGATTATGGAGCAACCATAATTTTATCACACCAAATTGCTGGAGCCCAGTTTTATAGTTTGTACGGTCATTTGGCTCTAAAAAATTTAGAAAATTTAGCAGAAGGAAAGTTCATTCATGCAGGAGAACAGTTTGCTCATTTTGGAGAACCCGCAGAAAATGGGCAGTGGCCCCCTCACTTACATTTTCAATTGATTTTAAATATGGAGAATAAAAAAGGTGATTATCCAGGGGTTTGTAGTATGGCCGATCGAAATACTTATTTAGAAAATTGTCCAGACCCAGATTCTTTATTAGACCTTTTGAAATGGGCTAAGTAGTGGGTACAAAATTGGGTTGTTCCCATTGTTTAATAATATGGGAAGGGATAATATGAATTCCAGTTTTTGAATGGGAAGCAAAATACGCCATACTTCTTGCAATTGCTTTTGCATGTACTGGAATATATTTTTTGAATCGACCTTTCATAATAGGAATGGCTTTCAATGCGAAAAATATTCCTAGTTCTTCTAGCCATCTAGACTCTTTTCTTGGTCCTAGAATAAATGATGGTTGAAATATATAAATGGAACTGTAATTGAGTTGCTTTAAGGCTTCTTCTAGTCTGCCCTTGGTTTTATTATAAAATACACTAGACTTTGGATTAGCACCCGCAGCACTTACAACCAAGAAACGTTTGCTGCCTGCTGATAGTTGTAGTTTGGCAATATGCAAGGGTGCATATAAATCTACTAGTGTAAATGCTTCTCTTGTTTTAACTGTTTTGATAGTTGCTCCTAAACAACAGTACACATCGTCTGCTTCAGTCCAAGATTCAATCGTTGCAAAATTGATTAATTGTTCTACTAATTTAGGGTGCGATCTGCCCAATGGCCTACGAACATATATAGTCACCTGACTATATAATTCCGATTCTAACAATATTTCTAGCAGATATGATCCAGTTAATCCGCTTGCACCAAGAACTAAAGCTTTTCTTTGCACTATCCTATAATTTTACCAAAGATAAGGACTGCTTTATTTGTACTTTTGAAGAGTTATGTCAAATAATAATCTGAACAGCGATTTAAATGCATTAAATCCCGCCGAAAAGGAGTTCGAGAATACCATCAGGCCTCGGGAAATTGATGATTTTTCCGGCCAACCTCAATTAATTGAGAACTTGGTCATATTTATTAAGGCTGCTAAATTACGAGGTGAGGCTTTAGATCATGTGTTATTTCATGGCCCCCCAGGATTGGGTAAAACCACTTTAAGCAGAATCGTAGCCAATGAATTAGGCGTAAGCATCAAAGAAACCTCAGGTCCTGTAATAGAGAAGCCAGGTGACTTGGCGGGCTTATTAACCAATTTACAGCCCAATGATGTGCTGTTTATTGATGAAATTCATCGTTTAAGTACAGTTGTTGAAGAATATCTCTATTCAGCAATGGAAGATTTTAAAATTGATATTATGATAGATACTGGCCCCAATGCCAGAAGTATTCAAATCAATTTAAATCCATTTACATTGGTAGGCGCTACAACTCGCAGTGGATTATTAACTGCTCCATTACTATCACGTTTCGGAATCAAGTCTCGTTTAGAATATTATGGAGCTCCTGTTTTGCAAAAGATTATTGAAAGAAGTGCTGCTATTTTAGGCACTAAAATTACTATTGATGCAGCTGCAGAAATTGCAGGGAGAAGCCGTGGTACACCTAGAATTGCCAATGGACTTCTGCGCAGAGTAAGAGATTTTGCTCAGGTATTAAATGATGGAAAAATTGATTTAGGTATTACCCAGCATGGTTTAAAAGCATTGAACGTAGATGCACATGGATTAGATGAAATGGACAATCGAATTTTATCGGCCATCATCAATAAATTTAAAGGAGGTCCAGTTGGTATAACTACTATTGCAACAGCTGTAGGCGAAGAACCAGGTACCATTGAAGAAGTGTACGAGCCTTTCCTAATTCAAGAAGGATTTTTACAAAGAACCCCTAGAGGAAGGGAAGCTACTTTGAAAGCTTACAATCACCTAGGGGTGGTAATGAAAAGAGGAGAAACTGGTGAGCTGTTTACCTAAGGGGCAACCAGTCTAAATCCATTTCCATGAATATTGACAATTTCAATATTGGTATCTTCTTTTAAGTACTTGCGTAATTTAGCAATATAAACATCCATGCTACGACCATTAAAATAGGTGTCGCTGCCCCAGATTTTTTTCAATGCTCTTTCGCGAGGCAATAAATCATTTTTATGCTCCGCTAACATTTTCAACAACTCATTCTCTTTGGGAGAAAGGGTTTGCATGGTAGCACCTATTTTTAATTCCCTCAATTTGGGATTAAAATGATAGCCTCCTAAATCAAATTCAATATTGTCGTTGATTTTATTTTCTTCTTCATTTCTTTTCAAAATGGCTTTGATTTTCATCAACAATACTTCACTGTCGAATGGCTTAGTGATATAATCGTCTGCGCCTAATTTGTATCCTTGAATAATATCGTCTTTCATGGTTTTAGCACTCAAGAAAAACAAAGGCACATCAGGATCTATATCCCTGATTTCTTCTGCTAATGTAAATCCATCCATATTGGGCATCATCACATCTAGTAAACAGATATCAAATTTTTCACGCTGAAATGCGGCTAAACCTAATCTTCCATCTCTTTCTAATGTTACTTCGTATTCATTTAACTCTAGGTAGTTTTTAAGTACCATACCCAAGTTGGTATCGTCTTCGCAAAGTAATATTTGGTATTGTTTCTTGTCTTCCATTTGTAGAATTTTGAGTGAAATAACAATAATTTACTATTAATTCCCGAGCAATGGGGTGCAATCTTTTGTTAAATATCCTATTGGGCTTTCTTTAGGTATTGCTTATCGGTAAGTGCTTTCAGAAAATTGACTAAATCTTTTTTCTCATCAACAGTTAATTTGAGTGGGTCCCTTAATGTTGAATCAATATTTATTGGCTTTGGAACAAATTGGTAAGGGTTGTCGTAATAGTCTACCACTTCTTCTAAAGTCTTAAACATTCCGTTGTGCATATAAGGTGCTGTAACCGCTACATTGCGTAGGCCAGGCGTTTTAAATTTACCGAGGTCTTCCTTTTTTTTGGTAATTACAGCACGTCCTTCATCTATTAAATTAACTCCATCAAATAAGCCAATATTTTTAAAATCGTCGTTGGTAAAATCGGGTCCGTTATGACAATCAAAACACTTGGTTTTATCGCTTACAAAAAGTTGTCTACCTCTTTCTGCTGATTCAGACATTTCATCTAGGTCAAAAGCAGATTCGTCGGTTTCCAGGGTGTTTTGGTAAGCAGCTAAAGCAAGTCCTATGTTTTTGGAGGATGGAAGCTGTTTAAAAATCGAAAGGAACAAGGGTTTATATACTTTACTATTGTTCAAGCGTTTTACTGCATCTTGAATGGAAAGGTTCATTTCCACCGGATTTTCAATGGGCATCAACGCTTGTTCTTCTAAACTGGCTGCCCTTCCATCCCAAAAGAAGGGATCATGACCGCGAAGATTCATCACTGTAGGTGCATTCCTGCTTCCTGGTGTTCCATCTACTCCTAAACTGTTGGCTAAAGTGTCTGCAAAACCAAAAGCGGGAATATGACAACTAGCGCAACTAATGGTATGGTCTTTTGAAAGGATTGGATCAAAAAAAAGTTTCTTTCCCAATTGGGCTTTGGTTTTAACAGGGCTGGGTAAATTAAAGCCGCTGCCAAAGGCAATAGCCAGTCCTAATCCCCCTAAAACCCACCACTTTTTCATAATGCAAAGTTACTTAATTTGTGATTTACTATTTTGCAGTAAATCATTTATATGAGTAATTCACAAGCATTTATCGAAGCCGTACAAAAGGGTTATCAATTTAAAGGGGAGTACGTGAAAATTGGCTGTGGCATGTTTAATGGAGAAGTGATTAAAGATGCGAGTGTTTTTATTCCACTTAAAACGATGAATAGACATGGATTAATTGCAGGTGCCACGGGTACAGGTAAAACTAAAACCTTGCAACTAATCAGCGAATGTTTAAGTGATAACAGCGTTCCAGTTTTATTAATGGATATTAAAGGTGATTTAAGTGGAATTGCTGCAGAAGCTGTTTCCAATGAAAAAATAATTGAGCGGGCAGCTAAATTGGGGATTCAGTGGAAGCCGAATGCTTATCCAGTTGAGTTATTGACGTTGACTGGTGGTAACGGGGTAAAATTGCGCGCCACAGTTTCAGAATTCGGTCCTGTTTTATTGAGTAAAATATTGGGCTTGAATGATACACAGGGTGGACTAGTATCTATCATTTTTAAGTATTGCGATGATCAGGCAATGCCCTTATTAGACTTAAAGGATTTTATAAAAGTGTTGCAATATATTGGGGCTGAGGGCAAGGTAGAAATCGAGAAATTATATGGAAAAATATCTACTACTTCTACTGGCACCATATTGAGAAAAGTAATTGAATTGCAACAACAAGGCGCAGATATTTTCTTTGGCGAAAAAAGTTTTGAAATAGACGATTTAATGCGCATTAGCGATGATGGCAGAGGTATGATTAATATTTTGCGCGTGACCGATATGCAAGACAAACCCAAATTGTTTTCAACATTTATGTTGCAATTATTGGCTGAATTGTATGCCAGCTGTCCTGAAGAAGGAGACTTAGAAAAGCCAAAGCTGGTACTGTTTATAGATGAAGCACATTTGATATTTCAAGAAGCATCTGATGCATTATTACAACAGCTTGAAACAGTCATTAAATTAATTCGATCAAAAGGGGTAGGAATATTTTTCTGTACACAAAATCCGCAGGATGTACCCGCTTCTATTTTAAGTCAATTAGGACTAAAAGTGCAACATGCATTGCGCGCATTTACTGCTGCTGATAGAAAAACAATTAAACAAGCTGCTGAAAATTTTCCAGAGTCTGATTTTTATGATGTAGATGAATTATTAACACAATTGGGTATTGGGGAAGCTTTTGTAACGCTATTAAATGAAAAAGGAATTCCAACTCCATTGATACATACCATGTTGAATCCTCCTCAAAGTAGAATGGATGTATTAACTGAAGCAGAGATAAATGCAATTAATGCAAAGAGTAAATTGGTGCCTAAATACAATCAGGTAATTGACAGCGAAAGTGCACATGAAATATTATCGGAAAAATTAGCAGAAGCTCAAGCAAGAACTGCAGAAAAGGAAGCAACCGCTAAGGAGGCATCGCTTTCCGAAAATGATAATAGACAGGGTAAGCAAAAAGAAGATAGTTTTTTTGATAATCCTATAGTGAAGCAAGTAGGAAGAACAGCAGCAAGTATTATCACTAGAAGCTTATTAGGTGCTTTGGGTTTAGGGGGAAGATCAAGCTCCAGGTCTAGTTCTAGAAAACGCTATTGATTTTTAAATTGCCAAAAGATTCTTTTTTCTTCGGAAATGATAATTTTATTTTCTGATTGTAAAAAATTGAGGACTGTCCAGATTTTTTTAGGGGAAATATTTTTTATTTCCCTCATTAATACTTCCGTATTGATTCCATTGGATGCGTTGGCCTTTAATAATAATTCTATTTGATTGAAGTCAGCCTCAGAAATTGCGGTTCTTTTATTGTCTAAGCAATGATCACAAACACCACAAACTACGGTACTATTGTCTCCAAAATATTGGCCTATAAAGTTGCTTCTACATGCTTTAGAAAGAGAGGCATATTCAATGATTGTAGTAATTCTTTCTGTGTTTAGTTTTTTTCTTTGTAAATAATGATCTTGGTTAATATGCAAAAACTGTGCGGGCGCTCTATTCACTAGGAAATGTATTTGAGGTGTTTCTTTTCTTGGTAAATATTCAATAATTCCATGTGTATGCAATTGTTTTAATTGCATTGTTATTGTAGGTATATCGCTTCTGCAAATTCTAGCAAGTGTTTGTTCATAAACAGAAATACGGTTATAAAATATTCCTGCATAGGTTCTAAGTAATGCTTTAATCAAAGGCTCTAATGATGGGTACATGATTTCGAACTGGTCCAAGGTTTCAGTGTCTGTAGAAAAATTAACCTGGGTTGGTAAAAAAATCTGTTCATTAAATTGAATATGTCCTTCTTGTTCTAAAATTCGAAGCACATTCACCACCAGTAAAGGGTCTAATTTAAAATGAGTGATAAAACTATTGAAATCAAAATCATAATAAATGCCTTCCCCATTGCCAACTGCAATTTGTAAGAAGTCTGCAATTGATTGGTACACTTCTTTTATTATTGGAATAGGTGGGAACTTTTTCTCTCCATTTTGTATTAATTCAGTTAAGTCTTTTTGTTGCCACAGTAAAACGGCAAATGCTCTTTTTTCGTCTCTGCCAGCCCTACCAGCTTCTTGGTAATAGTTCTCTAAACAATCTGGAATGTCATGGTGAATTACGGTTCTTACATCTGGCTTATCTATTCCCATGCCAAAGGCATTGGTGCAAACCATCACCCTAGTTTTATTTTGAATCCAACTCAATTGTTTTTGCTCCCTAATTAATTGATTTAATCCTGCATGATAAAAGTCTGCACTAATTCCTTGTAATAAAATTGCTTCTGCTATTTTTTTGCATTGTTTTCTACTATTGCAATACACAATACTACTTCCAGGAACTTTTTGTAAAATTTCTAGTATTTTATTGATCTTACTTTCCGATTCAAAACTACTGTAGGAAATATTCGGCCTTATAAATGGCTGTTTAAAAACACTTGGTTGGAGTAAACCCAATTGTATTTGAATGTCTGCTAACACCAAGGGCGTAGCGGAGGCTGTTACTGCAATAGTTGGAATAGAAGGAAGCTTTTTTTTTGTTTCTACAATTCTACAATACGATGGTCTAAAGTCGTATCCCCATTGTGAAATACAATGTGCTTCATCTATCACTAAAAGACTAAATGGGATAAGTGATAGGTATTCATTAAACAGCGGGCTTTCTAGCCTTTCTGGGGAACAGTAAATAAATTGATAAGCAGATTCACTTGCGTCCAATAAAACTTGTTTTACTTCTTCTTTTTGCATGCCGCTATGTATTGCCACAGCAGCAATCCCTTTCTGTTGTAAGGCATCTACTTGGTCTTTCATCAAAGCAATCAATGGGCTGATGACTAAACTTACTCCTGGTAAAATAATACCCGGAATTTGATAACAGACCGATTTCCCTCCACCTGTTGGTAATAGTGCTATACAGTCTTTTCCCTGCAATACAGACTGAATAATTTCTTCTTGTAAAGGCCTAAAAGCAGTATGCTTCCAATATTGTGCTAATATCTGTAAGGGCGAAGTCAATTGATTTAATAAACTTTTTTAAAGTTCAATCTAACAGAGTTGATGGCCAAAACCACATCGCTTAATCCCATAACCAGCGCGCCAATGGTAGGACTTAAAAAGCCAAAGGCAGCAACAGGAATGGCAACCACATTGTAAATAAGGGCCCAAAATAAATTTTGTTGTATGGTTAGGTAAGTATGTTTTCCTAATCCTAATGCAAGCGTCAAATTTTTAACTCCATGATTCATTAAAACTACTTCAGCACTTTGTACCGCAATATGCGCTGCATCGCTTAATGATACCCCAACAGTAGCTTTTGCCAACGCAGGCGCATCATTTATTCCGTCACCTACCATTGCTGTTGGTTTAACAGCTGTTAAGGCTTCAATTTTGGCTGATTTTTGTGAGGGGCTTTGTTCTGCAAATACTTCATCTATGCCTAATTGATTGGCAACATCATCACATTTTGCTTGCATGTCTCCGCTTAGTAAAATGGTTTTAATTCCTTTTTGTTGCAAAGCTTTTATCATTGAAGCAGCTTCTGGTCGTATTTGATCTTTCAAGTTAATTGAACACAACAATTCATTATTTTTTACCAAATAAATATTATGATTGGTGTCTGCGGTTAAATGTGCAACCATTTTATAAGAAGAAGCAGAATACGTATTTCCTTCTTTATCTTCTGCCGTCATTCCCAAACCTTTTTCTTCTGTTATTTTACTAAATCTAATATCGTCTTTAGTTTTCCATTCCGATGCAATCGCTTTTGCTAATGGATGGGTAGAATATTTCTCTAATGAATATGCTAAACGTTTGCATTCAGATTCGCCTATTATTTTTCCTGCGGGTGTAAGTTCAAATTGAGCAATTACAAACTGTCCTGTGGTAAGTGTTCCTGTTTTGTCAAATACTACTTGCTGAATGTCTTTAAATAATTCGAGGGTTTTGGTGTTTTTGAATAATACGCCATTGCGAGCAGCTCTTCCTAATCCAACCGCTATTGCTGCAGGTGTTGCAAGCCCCATGGCGCATGGACAAGAGATAACCAGTACAGCAATACTGCGCATTAAGCTTGCTGTAAAATCTTGTGAACCTATTGTATAATTAAGAATAAAAGTTAATAAAGAAATACCCACAACAACAGGAACAAAAATCGCACTAATTTTATCAGCTAATAATTGAACAGGTGGTTTTTCAGTTTGGGCGTCTTTAACCATTTTTAGAATATTTCCTAAAACAGAATCTTCGCCAACCGCAGTAACATAAGCTTTTACTGTCCCATTCACGATGGTTGATCCACCAATTAAAATATCTTTTACCTTTTTCTCAACCGGTATAGATTCTCCGGTAATGATAGACTCATCAACAGATACTTCTCCAGATAAAATCTTACAATCCATTGGAACCGCTTCCCCGCTTCTAATCAATAATAAATCACCTGTTTTAAGTGAAGTACTTTCTACAGGAAAAATATGTTCGGTTTGTTCATTGTCGTAAGCAATCATATTAGCCATGGTCTTTTGAGACTTAGCCAATTTGTTTAAAGCAGCCTGCGTTTGTTCTACCGATTTGTCTTCCATCCAATTCCCTAAAAATACTAGGGTGATTATGGTTGCTGCAGTTTCATAAAATAAATATTGATTGGCTTGATTGGTTAGTGTGCCATATAAACTGTACACAAATGCAGCCAATGCACCCATGGCTACCAATACATTCATATTCGGAACGCCCTTGAGTAAACTTTTTAAACCACTTCTTCCAAAAAAATCCATACCCAATACAAAAACAGGAATGGTTAATGCCAATTGCACATAAGGATTCATTAACCAGTGAATATGAATACCTGGTATCATATGCAGCATTAATGGGAAAGTAAAGACAGCACAAAAAGCAAATCTTTGTAAATGTGTTTGAAAAATGTTTTTTTGCACTTTCCCTAAAGCCTCACCACCTTTTACCTGGTAACCTAAATCGTGTATGCCTTTTTGTATTGCTGTTTTATTAGTTCCATCAGGGAGGTTAAAACTCACATCTCCTCCAATAAAATTCACTTTCACTTCTTCCATTCCTTTTTCTTTCAGGAATTGATCGATGGATAGTGCACAGTTGGTGCAGCTCATGCCCGTTACTTTCCAATTTACTTTTTCCATGATCAAATTTACAAAAGGCTTTGCTCGTTCATTTGCGAGTTTGGAATAATATTCCCTTTTAGCCAACTATCTTTGTATCATGGATGCAATTTTTACCATTGACCAAATAGATCGAGTAGCTGCGTCATTTTTTAAAAAGTGCCAAAAGCACAAGGTTTGGGCATTTCATGCGCCAATGGGGGCAGGTAAAACCACTTTTATTAGCGCACTCTGCACTCATTTAGGGGCAAAAGATACTTTGAGTAGTCCAACTTTTGCTATTGTAAATGAGTATTCAAGTACAAGTGTAGGCACTTTGTATCATATGGATTGGTATCGCCTCAAAAGCGAAGGGGAAGCCATTGATGCAGGCGTTGAAGATTTGTTGAACAGCGGATCTTATTGCTTTGTAGAATGGCCAGAAAATGCTCCCAATTTATTGGGGCCAGAAACTCTTCACTTATTTTTAGAAGTATTAGATGCCCAAACTAGGCGTTTGTATATTCCTGAAGAACAAGCTTAATTTGTTAACTTCAATCTTTAACCTTACACATGGCAACCAGCAAACCAAGTATTAGTCCTTCGCTTTTATATGAAGCAATGGAGGAAACTTTAGATATTAAAACCCCAGGGGCAAAATTACATATTGGCATCCCCAAAGAAATTGCCTTTCAGGAAAATAGAATTGCACTTACTCCAGATGCAGTAGGTGTATTGGTGGCCAATGGAAATATGGTTACCATAGAACACAATGCTGGGGAGCGCAGTCATTATTCTGATAGAGATTATTCAGAAGCAGGGGCACAAATCGTTTATGATCGTGCTGCTGTTTATCAATGCCCAATATTGGTAAAAAGTGCCCCACCCGTTGAAGATGATATTCCATTGCTTCAAATGAATCAAATCATCATTTCTCCTATACACCATTCTGCATTAAAAAAAGAAATCATTGAAAAAATGATGGCTAAGCGAATTACTGCGCTAAGCTTCGAAAATTTTAAAGATGATAGTGGTACTTATCCTATTGTTAGAAGCATGAGTGAAATTGCTGGTAGTGCAGTGATGTTGATTGCTGGACAATACCTAAGCAGTTTTAATGAAGGGAAGGGGGTATTATTAGGGGGAATCAGTGGTATTCCACCTACCAAAGTGGTGATCATTGGGGCAGGTATAGTTGGGGAATGTGCAACTCGAAATGCTTTAGCAATGGGGGCATCGGTAAAAGTGTTCGATAATAATATTTATAGACTTAAACAAATGCAAAACAATTTGGGACAACGCGTTTGGACCAGTGTTTTAGAGCCTCGTATATTGGCCAAGCAGTTAAAAACTTGTGAAGTGGCTGTAGGTGCTTTAAGCAATGAATATGGTAGAGCTCCCGTGGTAGTAACCGAAGAAATGGTTGCAGCAATGCGTCCGAATAGCATTATTATTGATGTTGCTATAGACCGAGGAGGATGTTTTGAAACCAGTGAACTAACCAGTTATGAAGAACCTACTTTTTTAAAGCATGGAGTTATTCATTATTGCGTACCCAATATCCCTAGTGGATTTGCAAGAACTGCCTCTCAAGCAATTAGTAATGTATTAATGCCCTTGCTATTAGAAATAAGTGATGAGGGTGGCTTAGAAGAAATGATTTGGCACAAGTTCAATGTTAGGGAAGGAGTGTATCTTTTCAAAGGTTCGGTAACGGATATTTATATCAGTCAGAAATTTGATTTAAAATATACCGACCTCAATTTATTGATTGCGAGTAGAAGATAAATTATTTGTAATCATTAATATGAATTCGCTCAGTGCAAAAATGAATTTCAGCCTCTTCATTGCTGCAGATAATTACAATTTTATCGTTACAATAAGTTTGAATTAATGATTGATAAAGTGAGTAGCCCTCTTTATCTAAATTAGTACAAGGCTCATCCAATAATAGAACAGGGGTGTCTGAAAAAACAGCCTGGGCCAGCTTAAGCCTCTGCTTCATTCCACTACTGAATTTACTAATTTGTTTGTTGGCAGTTTTTCCTAGTCCTATAAGAGCTAATATTTCTGGTATTGTTTTTTTATTGCTTAATGGCTTGAAATTGTTATGAAACTCTAATAGTTCAATCCCGCTCATCTCTTCAATCAATTCTAAATAAGGCGTACAAATAGAAATGTGTTGAAAATGTTTTTCAGCTTCTACAGGTAATTTAAAATCGCCTTCATTAAAATTGATATTACCTGCAATGCATTGCAATAAAGTACTTTTTCCCGAACCATTGTGTCCGGTGATTGCATAAGCATGCCCAATATTAAACTGATAATTCAATCTTCGGAATATCCATTCCCGATTAAATTTTTTACCGCAGTTAATTAGCTCAATGAAATAATTATTCATCATCGTTTGCGCCCTTAGTAAAACGCTTGATAATACCACGCCCACTTTCTCTAATGAAAGTAACAATCTCGTCTCTTTCATCAGTTGCAGGCAATTCTTCTTCAATGTATTCCAATGCTTGAGAAGTGTTTAACCCTTTGTTGTAAATGGTTCTGTAAACGTCTAAAATATGATTGATTTGTTCTAACGGGAATCCCCTTCTTTTTAATCCAACACTGTTTACTCCGCCATAGCTTAATGGGTTGCGTACAGCTTTTATATAAGGAGGCACATCTTTGCTTACCAAGCTTCCACCTGCAATAAATGTGTGTTGCCCAATATTTACAAACTGATGTACAGCACTTACGCCACCTACGACTGCCCAATCTCCGATTGTTACGTGACCTGCTACCTGAACACTATTACTCATGATAACATGACTGCCAATAATACAATCGTGTGCAATATGACTATAAGCCATAATTAAACAATGATTCCCTATAACTGTTTTTCCTCTGTCTTCAGTACCTCTATTAATCGTTACAAATTCTCTAATAGTAGTATGGTCACCTATTTCAACAGTTGTTTTTTCTCCAACAAATTTTAAGTCTTGAGGAATAGCACCTAAAACCGCACCAGGGAAAATGCGACAATTTTTTCCAATTCTGGTGCCATCCATAATGGTAACATTGCTACCAATCCAAGTGCCTTCTCCCACTTGAACATCTCCGTGAATCACGGTGAAAGGATCAATTTTTACGTTGGGGGCAATCCGTGCATTGGGATCAATATAAGTATAAGGATGCGTCATATTTTTTGTTTCAATGGTAAGATACGATTTTGATTTCTTTAGTTGTCTGCTCTTCTTACAACTTGTGCAACTAAATCTGCTTCTGTGGCAACTTTGCCTCCTACATAAACCGTACCTCTCATTTCGCAAATGCCTCTTCTGATGGGGCCTAGGAATTCTAATTTTAATACCATGGTATCACCAGGCCTTACCATTTGCTTGAATTTGCAATTGTCAATTTTTAAAAAATAAGTATCATATTTTCCCTCAGGCATAGAATTGATACAAAGAATACCGCCTGTTTGTGCGAGTGCTTCAATTTGTAATACACCTGGCATTACCGGATTTCCTGGGAAATGTCCAGGGAAAAACCATTCATTAAAACTTACATTTTTGATACCAACAATATAAGTGTCTGTTAATTCAATGATTTTATCTACCAATAAAAAAGGGTGTCTATGAGGTAATGTTTTTTCTATTTGTTCTAGTGTAAACACGGGTGGTACAGTTGGGTCATAAGTTGGAACCCCCTTTACGTGTTTATTTTTTTTGATGTACTGCTTAATTTTCTTTGCAAACTCTACATTAGAGCTATGGCCTGGTCTGTTGGCAATAATTCTTGCTTTGATTGGATAACCAATTAAAGCAAGATCTCCTACCACATCTAATAGTTTGTGTCTGGCAGGTTCATTAGGGAATCTTAGTTCTAAGTTGTTTAAATAGCCTTCACTTTTAACGGCAATTTCTTCCTTCTTAAAAATCTTAGCCAATCGAGTCATTTCTGCATCAGTAATGGGTTTGTCTACCACCACAATTGCATTGTTTATGTCTCCACCCTTTATCAAATCATTGTCTAATAACATTTCTAGCTCATGTAAAAAGCAAAATGTTCTACAAGGAGCAATTTCTGTTTTAAAGTCTTTGATGGTTTTTAAACCAGCATGTTGGGTACCTAATACTGGGCTATTAAAATCAATCAATGTGGTTATTTGATAGTCCATCGCAGGTAAAGCCACCATTTCTACTCTTTTGCCTTCGTCGTAATGATATATATTCTCATCTAAACTGTACCAAATTTTGGCTGCTTCTTGCTCTAAAACACCTATTTCTTCAATTAAAGAAATAAAAGGGGCTGAGCTACCGTCCATAATAGGAATTTCAGGTCCATTCACTTCAATCAACACATTGTCTATGCCCATTCCTACTAAAGCTGCTAGTATATGCTCAACGGTGCTTACTTTGGCTTCACCTACTTGTAGAGTAGTACCTCTACTGGTATCGGTCACTAAGTCGCAGTCGGCTTTTATGATGGGTTTATTGGGTAAATCGGTACGTTGAAATTGAATGCCAAACCCAGGATTAGCAGGCTTTAAAATCATATCTACCAATACACCTGTGTGCAAACCAGTACCACTGATTTGAATTGGTTGAGATAAAGTATGTTGTTTCTCGGGATTAAAATTCATATCCATAGTTCCGCTCTTTAAGATTGCGAAATTAAGTTATCCCGATGGTTTAACCTCATATTACGATTTAACCCTTTCAGAAAGCAGTTCAGCAACTAATTTTTCCAAGGCTTGAATCCTTTTTTCGGTTTCAGGTAAATTTCGGGTTGCTGCTTGAACCCTTAACGAGCTAGTATAATCAAAAGCGGGGTAACCGTTTACCGATTTATTGGGTTCTTTGATGGTTTTGGTAATGCCACTTCTTCCGCCAATTTTTGTGCCATCTGCAATACTTAAATGACCTGCTACACCAGTTTGTCCACCCATCATTACATATTTGCCCACTTTGGAACTGCCGCTAATGCCTGATTGTGCAGCTATGACTGTATTACTTCCAATTTCAACGTTATGGGCTATTTGTACTAGGTTGTCAATTTTGGCTCCCTTTTTAATAATGGTTGAACCCATAGTAGCCCGATCTATAGTGGTGTTGGCGCCAATTTCAACATAATCTTCTACTACTACATTACCCAACTGTGGCACTTTGGTAAAACTGCCATCTGCTTGCGGTGCAAATCCAAATCCATCGCTTCCAATTACAACTCCAGCATGTATAATTACATTGTTCCCGATTACACAATCTTTATAAATTTTAACTCCGGGATAAATAGTGGTATTGTCTCCAACAATGACCCTGTCACCCAAATAGACCCCTGGATAAATTTTGCTATTGTTCCCGATTTTTACTTGATCACTTATGAATGCAAAAGCACCAATATAAACGGATGAACCAATACTTGCAGAATCCGAAATATGAGTAGGATTTTGGATGCCAGTCAATTGATTGGCAGCCATCTCTTGGTATTTGGTCATTAAAACTGCAAAAGCACTATATGCATCTGGAACCCTTATCAATGTTGAATTTACAGGGGCTTTTAACTGTAATGATTGGTTCACAATCACCACCGATGCTTGGGTTGAATATAAATAGTCTTCGTATTTAGGGTTGGCTAGAAATGATATTTGAGAAGGTTTTGCTTCTTCAATTTTACCAAATGAATCAACTATTGCATTGGCATCTCCTTCAATAGTTCCATTGATCATTAATCCAATCTGGGCTGCGCTAAACTGCATATAGGTGGGTTAGGTTAACAGACAAATGTAGAATTTTTTTATCTGAGACGAAAGATTTTGCTGTATCATAGAATTGTCCACTTCTGTAATATCTTTTACTGTTCCATCTTTGTACAGAATATTGATTTTCTCTTCTTTGCTTTGGTAAGTTGTATTAGTTGCTATACCTGTGAAACATAGAAAATTGGCTTCTTCTTCATTTACCCCAAATTGCTGCATAACCTGTTGCTTTTTTGTTTCCACAAATGATGGCTCAAACGGGGCTGCTTGAATACTGGTTTTATAAATATTCCGGTTGAGCATTCTTGTGCAAAGCAATGAGAGTACTTTATCTGAATGGGTGCTCCATTTTTTAATTGCACTAATGACATCAAAATCGTCCATCAAACAAAAACGTTTAATGGTTTCTGTATTCATTGGTCCGTTGAATTCCCCTAAAAAAAAGTCTACTTGTGATCCCGTGGTTAAACTGTCGCGATGTTCATTATAAATAGACCTAACTCTTTGAATAATTTTAACCAGCATTTTTTCGGCAGATAAAACCGTTTTATGCAAGTAAACCTGCCAATACATTTGTCTTCTTGCAACTAAAAATTTTTCTACACTATAAATGCCTTTTTCTTCAATCATGAGTTGCCCTTGATGTACAGTGAGCATTTTCAAAATTCGATCGTATCCAATGACTCCCTCGCTAACCCCTGAAAAAAAGCTGTCTCTACTTAAATAGTCCATTCTGTCTACATCTAATTGTCCGCTGATGAGTTGGTGTAGAAAAGGTTTATGGTATTGATTGGTGAATATATCTATTGCTAAACTCAGCTGCCCGTTCAATTCGTTGTTCATGAGTTGCATTATCTGTAGTGAAAGGTCTTCATGATGAACTCCCAATACCAGTTCATGCTCCAATGCATGCGAGAATGGCCCATGCCCAATATCGTGTAATAAAATGGCTGCTTTTACAGCAATTTCCTCCTCTTTGGTAATTTCAATTTCCTTGCTCCTGAGCTCGTTTACCACATTACACATTAAATGGTATGCCCCTAAGGAATGATGTAATCGGGTATGAACGGCACCAGGATAAACCAATTGCGCCATGGCCATTTGTTGAATCCTTCTCAAGCGTTGGTAAAAAGGATGTCCAATGATGGAAAAAATGAGAGGATGACTTATGGTGATGAAACCGTATACAGGATCGTTAATAATCTTTCTTTTTGGATTGGCCATGCTGTTGCTGAATTGTTAATAAAGGTAGTATTTAGAACTTCAAACAAAATTATAAATAGCTTAGCAATATGGCAATTGCACAGATATTATGGGTAGACGACGAAATTGAAAGTCTTCAGTCGCAAAAAATCTTTTTAGAAACGAAGGGGTATGCAGTGCATACTTTAACGAACGGGTACGATGCAATTGAATATATTCAACAGCATTCAGTTGATGTAGTGCTAATGGATGAAAGTATGCCAGGGATTACTGGTTTAGAAACACTTACAAGGATGAAGCAATTACAACAAAGATTGCCCATTGTACTGATAACAAAAAATGAAACCGAGAATTTGATGGACGAAGCTATTGGAAGTCAAATTGCCGATTATCTAATTAAGCCAGTGAATCCTAATCAGGTTTTACTTAGTTTAAAAAAAATCATCGATAACAAGCGGTTGGTTGCAGAAAAAACAACCGTTTCTTATCAGCAACAATTTAGTGAATTGTTTATGGCCCTTTCAGGAAATCCTGATTACCAAGAGTGGATGGATTTATATAAAAAGTTAGTGTACTGGGAATTAGAAATGGAAAAAAGTGATAGCCCAGAAATGCGGGAAATTTTTTATAACCAGAAAAAAGAAGCCAATGCTGCTTTTGGAAAATTCATTTCTAAAAATTATGAAAAATGGGTAGCTTCTGCAGCAGCAGATGCGCCAATTATGAGCCATCAATTATTACAGTTTAAAGTGCTACCCCATTTAGAACAAGATATTCCACTCTTCTTTATTTTAATAGATAATTTACGATACGACCAATGGAAAGCCATTGAGCCCATATTTGCGGAAAGCTTTAAAGTAACAGAAGAAGACAGTTTTTATTCTATTCTTCCTACAGCCACACAGTATTGTCGCAACGCAATTTTTGCTGGCATGATGCCTGCGGAGATAGAAAAGAAATTTCCTCAGTTATGGAAGAATGATGAAGAAGAAGGCGGAAAAAATTTGCATGAACAAGAATTTTTAGCTGCTCAATTAAAAAGATTAAAAAAAGATCAAATTAAATTCAGTTACCACAAAATATTGAATCACCAAGATGGCCAACAGCTGGTGAATAATATTCATAATTTACTGGGAAATCAGTTAAATGTGATTGTCTACAATTTCGTAGATATGCTTAGTCATGCAAGAACTGAAATGGAAGTGTTGAAGGAGTTAGCAAGTGACGAAGCCAGTTATAGAAGCTTAACTAAAAGTTGGTTTGAACATAGTCCCTTGCACCAAGCACTTAAAAAAGTGGCAGACAAAAAAATCAGAATTGTGTTGGCAACTGATCATGGTAGTGTTCGAGTAAAAACGCCCCACAAAGTAATTGGTGATAAGCAAACCACCACCAACTTGAGGTACAAACATGGTAGAAATTTGAATTATGATGATAAAGAAGTGTTGGCATTCAGAGACCCTTTAAAAGCAGGATTGCCAGTACCTAGCATTAACTCCTCCTTCATTTTTGCCAAAGAGGATGGTTTTTTATGTTATCCCAATAACTATAACCATTATGTGAACTATTACAAGAATAGTTTTCAGCATGGGGGTATCAGCTTAGAAGAAATGATTGTTCCATTGATCAAAATGGACTCAAAGGCATAGTTATTCGGTATTTCTACCCATTTTGTGGATAAAAGCATTGCCAATTAAGTAGCATGAAGTTTAAATTTGTTGTGCTATGAAATACACGCAATCAACATTAGACAAGTTGGAAGATATTTTGGGTGAATCTGAATATGTTGTCAGATATGAAAGAGGAACTTTTCAAAGCGGATGGTGTTTATTAGAAGCAAGAAGAGTAGTGGTCTTGAATAAGTTTCTAAATACAGAAGGTAGAATAAATACTTTGATGGAAATTATTCCCCAGCTAAATATTCAATTTGATAAATTAACGCTTGAATCTCAAAAGCTTTATGAGGAAGTAGTTAAAAAATCCGTTACAGTAACGGAATAATTGCGTCTTTTACGGTAGTGTAAAAATAAAATTACCTTAGTTTTAATAGGTGAAACAGCCCAGATTGAACATTCAGTTTTTAGGAACAGGCACCAGCACAGGAATTCCTATGATTGGGTGTAGTTGCGAAGTATGTGTGTCTAAAAATACCAAAGATCAACGTTTACGAACCAGCGTACTGGTTCAAAGTCTGCATACTAGTATTGTAATTGATACCACTCCAGATTTTAGGTATCAAATGTTGAGAAGCAAAACCACTCATTTAGACGCTGTTTTATTTACCCATCAGCATAAAGACCATATAGCAGGCTTAGATGATATTCGGGCATTTAATTTCTTTTCAGGAAACGCTATGGATATTTATGCCAATGCTTCCACTGAAGAAGCTATTCGACGAGATTTTTATTATGCTTTTTCAGATAATAAGTATCCTGGAACACCTGAATTACAAATGCATACTATTGGTGAAGCCCCTTTTTTTATAGGAGATATTCCCATTCAACCCATACAGGTAATGCACCATCGGATGCCAGTACTCGGATTTAGATTAGGAGATTTTACTTACATCACAGACGCTAACTATATAGAGCAATCGGAATTAGATAAAATTAAAGGTTCCAAAGTTTTAGTATTGAATGCACTAAGAAAAGAAAAACATTTATCGCATTTTACTTTACAAGAAGCCTTGGATATTGCGCAACTGACCGGAGTTCCACAAGTATATTTTACCCATATTAGTCACCAGCTGGGAAAGCATGATGCCATTAATGCAGAATTACCCAATCATGTTCAACTGGCTTATGATGGGCTTAGTATTCGTTTGTAATCCCGCAATTTTATGCGGTAGTGAAAAAAATTATCAAAGACTATTTACAATTCTCTAAGAAAGAAAGAATTGGGTTAACCCTTCTATTATTATTACTGGGTTTATTTCTTTATTTGCCTAGTTGGATAAAGCCAAGTATTCCACCGCTTCAGCATTCCGATACAGCATGGTTGAAAGATTTGGAATATGTAGAAATGAATACATCCCAAAAGGATCCAGCAAAGCTTTCTAATAAAGCGTTACCAACGCCTACCTATTTTTACTTTGATCCTAATACTGCTTCAACCAATCAGTTACTTGCATTGGGGTTGACGCCCAAAAATGCGCAAACCATTTTAAATTATAGAAATAAAGGTGGGCAATTCAGGTTGCCTGAAGATTTTTTAAAGATATGGGGGATTGATCCCGCCGTTGCAAAAGCATTGATCCCATTTATCCGCATTCAATTAGAACGAGGTCCTAGCCAATACCCAGTGGTTAAAAAAAACAGCGGCTTTAATCCCACTTATAGCCCCAAAAAAATCCCCATTATTGATATTAATTCAGCTTCTTTAGAAGAATGGGAATCATTGCCTGGTATTGGGCCTGTTTTAGCTAAGAGAATTATTAATTACAGAGAAAAGTTGGGGGGCTTTACTGAGGTAGACGATATTCAAAAAACCTACGGCATTTCTGATTCTTTATTTGGACAAATTCAAGCATTTCTTCAACTGAGTAATACCGGAAAGCCTTCAATAAACAAAGCCAGTGCGGCTTTGCTGCAAAAAGCAGGTGTTTCGCCAGCCATTGCAGTGGCCATTGTGGAATATCGAAAACAGTATGGATTATTTGATTCTTTGGAAGATTTGAAGAAAATAGTCTTTATTCAACCGGCGCAGTTTCAAGAATTGATACAGTTAGTAAAACTGTGAATATTTTAACTCTTTTTTTAAAGTGGACTTACCAGTAAAATCCCCTAGATTTGCTCCACAAACTAACTAACGGTTGTTTGTTTTAGGGGGTCGGAAAGAACGTGCTTGCTCTGCTCCGACCCCCGTCTATTTAAAAATAAAATCAAATGCATTTTCAGGAGACAGAATTGACACAACAGGTAGCGGCAACAGCTAAAGATTTTGCAGAACAATACATTCGACCATATGTGATGGAATGGGATGAGGCACAAGTTTTTCCAGAAGCGCTTTTTAGAGAAATGGGAAAACTGGGCTTGATGGGTGTATTGGTGCCGGCTGAATACGGAGGAGCAGGATTAGGGTATTTTGAATACAATGCCATTATTCAAGAGATTGCTAAAGTATGTGGTAGTATAGGTTTAAGTGTTGCTGCCCATAACTCTCTTTGTACCAACCATATTCTATCATTCGGAAATGATGAACAAAAAAAACGTTGGTTACCGAAGTTGGCTACAGCGGAGTGGATTGGTGCTTGGGGATTAACTGAACCTAATACGGGTAGCGATGCTGGCAATATGAAAACCACCGCTGTAAAACAAGGGGATAATTGGGTACTAAATGGTACCAAAAGCTGGATTACCCATGGTAAAACAGGGGAAATAGCTGTTGTTATTTGTAGAACTGGTGAGCCTAGAACCAGTGGTAATTCCACTGCATTTGTGGTAGAGAGAGGTACTGCCGGATTTAGTGCTGGCAAAAAAGAAAACAAATTAGGAATGCGGGCCAGTGAAACAGCTGAAATGATTTTTGACAATTGTATTATACCAGATGGCAATCGATTGGGTGCAGTGGGAGATGGCTTTAGGCAGGCAATGAAAATATTAGATGGGGGTAGAATTTCTATAGCGGCTTTGTCTGCTGGAATTGCTAAGGGGGCTTATGAAGCTGCTTTACAATATGCACAGGAAAGACATCAGTTTGATCAGCCCATTGCTTCTTTTCAGGGAATTAGCTTTAAATTGGCTGATATGGCTACAGAAATTATGGCTTCCGACTTACTGATTTGGCAGGCCTGCGATTTAAAAAATAGGGGAGAAAAAGTGACTAGGGAGGGTGCTATGGCCAAATATTATGCCAGCGAAGTGGCAGTAAAAACAGCTACAGAGGCAGTCCAAATTTTCGGGGGTTACGGTTATACAAAAGATTTTCCTGTAGAAAAGTACTATCGTGACGCAAAATTATGTACTATTGGGGAAGGAACTTCAGAAATTCAGAAACTGGTGATTGCAAGAGAAGTACTTCATTAATTGTTTTTCGATTGCTTGCTCATAATACGGGACCCCTTTGGGGTCCTTTTTTTATGTTGATAGTATAACACAAATCTTTGTATCTTGAATATCGTAAGACCCATTAAAATCCATATCTACATTTAGCATCATGCGGATACTGTTTTTGTTTTTTTTAACCAGTTTTATTTCACCGTTATTTGCCCAAAAAAATACCGGTTCGGCATATATTGTTGATTCATTAAATAAAGAAGCTTTTAGTTCTAAGCGATCGGATATTTCAAAAGCATTGAATCTTTTGATTATTGCACAAAATACTGCAACACAAATTGACTATAAAAAAGGACTCGCAGTTGCATATTTATATGAAGGAGGCATTTACCAACAGCAAGGTTTTACAAAGCGAGCGTTAACTGATTTTTATTTATCCTTAGATATTTTCAAGAGAATAAAAGACACTTTTAATATTGCTAAAGTAAGTCAGCAAATTGCAGGTTCGTTATTGCTCGAAGGCAAATACGATACTGCTGTAACTGTTTTTAATGAGTCATTAAAAGTTTATAATCGATTCAATAAACAAGAAGAAGTAGTTAATGTAAAAAACAGTTTAGGTCTTATTCAATTGTATCGAAATAAGCCTGATTCTGCAGTTATATTATTTAATCAGGCATTGGTTACAAGTAGGCAAATTAAATATGTTTATGGAGAAAAGAAAGCGCTGTATCATCTAGGTAAACTAGCCCTTGAAGGGAAAAATTTAGAATTAGCTGCGTCTTTTTTTAATGAATCTATTGCTATTGATCAAAGAATAAATGATAAATATGGGCTTGCATTAAATAATTTAGAGTTGGCCAATGTTGCCTATAAAAGAGGTCAATTGGATGCGGCTTTTATGATGTCAAAAACATCCTATGAATTCGCAAAATCGGTTAACGCTTACGATATATTAGATCAAAGTTTAGAACAAATTATTACTTATTACAGAAGAACAAATAATTTGGAGAAAGCAATTGCTTGGCAAGACACAGCTATAGAAATTATTAACCATCATCGAATAAAAGAAAATGAATACGCTACTAATTTTATTGACATAATAAAAAACCAGCAGAATTTAAGATTAGATAGAGAAAATGCCATCATTCGAGCTCAGCGTGCTTCCGATGAACAAGTTTTTATTTTAACAGTTGGAACTTTTATTTTAATCATACTTGCTGTTTTGGTAATTATGGTTTTTATTAATTATCAAAAGCAAAAACATTTTAGTAGAGAGCTAAGGGCAAAAAATATTTTAATTGAGGCACAAATTGAAGAAATGGGTGCGCTCAACAAAGAAATTTCTTTTCAAAATAGAATGCTTGAAGCAGATAATAAAACAAAAGATAAACTGCTTTCAATTATTTCTCACGACTTACGTAATCCGTTGGTGAATACGAAGGGTATTTTGAATTTGGTTAATCAGGGAATGGTTCCAGAAGACCAGGCAAAACAATTGTTACTTCAACTGGAAACCCAATATATGGGTACCACTTCTTTATTGGATAATTTATTGTTTTGGTTGAAAGGACAAATGGCAGGTAAAAATTTAGACCGATCTAATGTGGTAATTTTTCAATTGGTTAAAGGCCTAGAAGACGAACACAAAATGTTGTTGGTCAGAAAAAACATTGCCTTCAACAATGCATTGCACCCACAAATGTTCATACATGCAGATAAAGAGATGATTAGAATTGTTTTGAGAAATCTAATCAGTAATGCCATCAAATTTACTCCTGAAAATGGCAGTATAGATATTAAAGCAGAGCAAACCGAAACAGATTCATTCATTTATGTAGAAGATACCGGAATTGGGATGTCTAAAGAAACAATCGACAGAGTTAATGCGAAGCAATATTACACAACAGCGGGCACTTCTATGGAAAAAGGGAGTGGCTTTGGATTAATGTTGTGTAGTGATTTAATTAGTAGACACGATGGTAGCTTAACTATAGAAAGCATACCTGGAACGGGCAGTAGATTTGTCATCAAACTGCCCATTACCAAAGCTTAATTTTATTATTCTTCATTTTTATTGCCAGCAGCAAATATTTGGTCTACTGCTCCACCTAACATAGGAAATTTCTCTTTCACAAAACCAGCAATGGTAGTGATGGCTTGTTGCGCTTGCTGCTCTGAAAGACCAGCTTCTTTTACTAATTTTTCTATTAATTCGTTCATGGATAAATATTGATTAAAGGGTTAAGCTACTTTTAATGCGCTCAATTTACTCTTGCTAAACATTTTTTCTGCGTAATCTAATGTAACATTCAAGGTGGTTGTATTGGTACCTGGTAATTCAAACATTGCTTCGGTTAAGATACTCTCACAAATACTTCTCAAACCTCTTGCCCCTAGTTTGTATTCCATTGCCTTGGCTACCATAAAGTCTAAGACTGCAGGCTCAATGCTTAAAGCAATTCCTTCCATTTCAAATAAACGGGTGAACTGCTTAATTAATGAATTTTTTGGTTCAGTTAAAATGCTTCTAAGTGTTTCTGCATCCAAAGGATTTAAATGCGTTACAACGGGTAAGCGACCTAATAATTCAGGTATCAATCCAAAACTTTTTAAGTCTTGAGCATTTATGAACTCTAATAGGTTGCTTCTTTGGTGTTCTTGTTCGTCTTTATTTACACTAAAACCAATAGCATTGGTATTGATTCGTCTGGCAATTACTTTATCAATGCCATCAAATGCACCCCCACAAATAAATAAGATATTTTTAGTGTCTACCTTAATCATTTTTTGTTCTGGATGCTTTCTGCCACCTTGTGGTGGAACCAATACTTCCGTACCTTCTAGCATCTTTAATAAACCTTGTTGCACACCTTCTCCACTTACGTCTCTGGTAATAGATGGGTTATCACCCTTGCGAGCAATTTTATCTATCTCATCTACATAAACAATCCCTTTTTCTGCTGCATTCACATCGTAATTACAGTTTTGTAATAAACGAGTTAGCATGCTTTCTACGTCTTCTCCTACATATCCTGCTTCGGTAAATACAGTAGCGTCTACAATGGCAAAGGGTACATTCAGTAAACGAGCAATTGATTTTGCCAGTAGGGTTTTACCCGTTCCGGTTTCACCTACCATGATGATATTGCTTTTTTCTATTTCAACATCATCCACAATTTGTTTATTGTTCACTCGCTTGTAGTGATTATAAACAGCAACACAAAGTATTTTCTTCGCTTCGTCTTGACCAATTACATATTCGTCTAAGAATTTTTTAATTTCCTTAGGCTTTCTAACTTGAACAGGCCCTGCTCCGCCCGTGCCAGCAGGATTGTTTTTTGCAGTTAACTCTTGGGCAATAATTTCTTCTGCATGTTCTACACAATTTTCACAGATATGGCCCTCTTGTCCAGCTATTAGAATCTTTACCTCATCACGGCTTCTTCCACAAAAGGAGCAATGTAAATTGTTTTGTTTTGCCATAACCTTATATCTTATTTAAGATACTGTCTACAATGCCATAAGCAACAGCTTCTGTAGCATCCATCCAGTAATCGCGGTCGAAATCTGCTAAGATTTGTTCCACTGTTTTACCGCAATTTTCCGCTAAAATTTTAGCCCCTAATTGTTTGGTCTTTAAAATTTGATTTGCTTGAATTTCTATATCAGCACTAGTAGCTTGGTAATAACCACCTAGACTAGGTTGGTGAATCATCACTTCACCGTGCGGATAAATATAACGATGCCCTTTAGCACCAGCACTTAATAGGATAGAACCCATGCTTGCAGCTAAGCCCATACAAATGGTGCTTACTGGGCTTTGAATCATTTTAATGGTATCGTACATGACCATCCCACTAGTTACTACCCCACCTGGGCTATTGATGTATAATTTAATTTCTGCACCAGGCTTGTCTGCATCTAATAAAAGTAATTTGGTTACTACTTCTTTTGCAGATTTATCGTCTACTACACCCCATAAATACACTGCTCTTTTTTCAAAAAACAGTTTTTCCATTTTTTTAGTCATGAAAGTACCCATGGCGTCTTGTTTCTCTTCCTTATTTTCTTCTGGTTCTTCCTGATCATTGTTTAGAAAAGGATTCACGATATATTTAGACTGTATCATTTTTAATCAATTTGAATTTTATACAATTATCCTTTCTTTTCTTTACGAGGGTTGGTCAATAATACTTCGTCTACCAATCCATACTCTTTAGCTTCCGCTGCAGTCATCCAGAAATCACGATCACTGTCTTTTGCTATGGTCTCTACTGATTTACCAGTATGGTTTGCAGTGATGGCATACAGCTCATGTTTTAATTTTTTAATTTCACGAGCAGTAATTTCAATATCTGTAGCTTGGCCACCAATACCACCACTTGGTTGGTGCATCATCACTCTACTATGTTTTAGCGCAGTTCTTTTACCTTGCACTCCAGCACAAAGTAAAATCTGTCCCATACTAGCAGCGATTCCTGTGCAAATAGTAGCCACATCAGGGCCAATAAACTGCATGGTATCATAGATGCCTAATCCTGCATAAACGCTGCCACCTGGGCTGTTAATATACATTTGAATATCCCTAGAACGATCGGTGCTTTCTAAAAACAACAATTGAGCGGTAACAATATTGGCAACGTAATCGTTAATGCCTTCCCCCAAAAAAATAATGCGGTCCATCATTAAACGACTAAATACATCCATACTCGCAACATTGAGCGGTCTTTCTTCAATGATATAAGGAGTAAGGTTGGTTACCTGACCGTAATTTTTGTAGTTGTGTAATACACCGCTGCTTATGCCGTGGTGCTTAACTGCGTACTGTTCAAACTCTTTTCCAATATTCATAGAATTATTTTTCGCTTTGAAGTTAAGTGTTTTGTTAAATAGGTATCAAGACTGTTCAAATACTGTGCAAAGCTCCCTTTATGGCAATTTGACATAATAGCCGTGAATACCGTTAAAAAACGGTTGCAAAGGTCGTTCATTTTAGATAAGTTCAAAGCGGCTATTTGTTAATATATGGCAGAAAACACATTTCATATTGGACTTTGCATGGCAGGAGCTGTTTCTGCAGGGGCATATACTGCAGGAGTGGTAGACTATTTATTAACTGCTTTGGATCGGTGGGAGCAATGCCGCGGTCAATCTGGGGTTCCAACCCATCGGATACAATTGTCTATTATAGGGGGTGCATCAGCAGGAGGGATGACCGGATTTCTTACCGCTGCAGCCATTAACCAGCGGGCAAAAAATTTGTTTTATAAAAGCTGGGTAACCATGCAAAGCGATAATATGCTAGGCCCTCTTTTAGAATGCTCCGATTTAAATCAAACAGGATTATTCAAGTCTTTTTTAAACGGAAACTTTGCCAATGAGCTGGCATCTGAGGCATTTTCTTATTCCTCCATTCATTGGAATGATACACCTGCTTACATTAATCCCAAACTAAAAGTATTTGCAACTTTAACCAATTTAGAAGGTTTCAATTTTCCTATATCGTTTAATACAGATTTAAATTGGAAGAATCATTCTATGTCGGTACACTATGACTACGCCTGTTTTCAGATGGCAAATAAAAATGGAACAAGCAAAGGTTGGATGCCTGTTAATTTTAGAACTGGGTTAAATACGAATACTTTTAGAGATGCCGCATTGGCAACAGGTGCATTTCCACTTGGATTGGCAGCAAGAAATTTGAAACGACCATTGTATGCTATTAAAGAAAATAAATGGATTAATCAGGCAGGTTTAGTGTTAAATCAACAACAGCCCTATTATCATTCCTTACATGTTGATGGGGGATTAATGAACAATGAACCATTTGAAAAAGTAAGGGAGCTATTAAATGAATTGGTATTCAATGAAACAAAACAGGCCAATGATTTTAATCATTTTGGACAATTTAAAAGTACGGTATTAATGGTAGATCCGTTTCCAGGAACATTAAAGGAGCCCCTATTGCCGCAACAATCTGTGCTTGATATAGCAAAACATACTTTATATGCAATGATGCAACAAATGAAAGCTAAACCTGCACCAATTGCAGATATATTGAGTAAAAACAAAGCGGGCCAATTTTTAATTGCACCTGTTAGATACGATACAGCAAATAAAAGAATTGAAGGGGCTAAAGCCATTGCTTGTGGAGCTATCAATGGATTCAGTGGTTTTATTAGTCAAGATTTTAGGGAACACGATTATGCATTGGGGCAGTACAATTGTCAACAATTTCTTCGTAATCATTTCACCATACCTATTGAACATTTAGCAAAACATCCCATTTTTTCAAAAGGGTATCAAGGAATTGATACTAGCCCATATAGGTCTACCAATTCCTCATCTATTCAAATAATACCCATTTTTGATGCGCAACAAAAACCCAGTCATTGGCCCATACTTAGTCAAGATCCAATTGCTTCTCAAAAATGGGCATTACGTAAAAGAGTTGCCGCGCTTTCTAAAAGCATTCCACTAAAAGGGGTTAGCAAAAAATTATTTGATATAAGTGGATATTTATTTTTGAATCGAATGGTTGCAAAAAAACTTCATCAAATCATGTTGCAACAATTAAAGGAACATGAACTAATTAAATAAAAAAACCAACCCGAGGGTTGGTTTTAAAATCATTCAAAAAACTAAATTAGTGGTGATGATGCTCTAACTTCTTAGCGAAATCATCTGCGCTAATGGTTTCATCCTTTGCTTTAACTTGAGATTCCAATGCATCAAATAGTTTCTCTGCATTAATTCTATGATAACTATCTTCTACGAACTTCTTGTCTTGCATCATGCGATTAGCATAATCGTCTACCCATTGTTGGTTGTCGCCCAATGCTCCTAACTGATTACCCATATAGCTAAACAATTGCATTTTAGCAAAATTGCGAATGTCTTCAGGTAATACTTCAATCTTGTTGTCTTGAGTTAATTTACTGCTGATTAAAGTCCACTTTAATTGTTTAACAAATGACGGGAATTCTGCTTCTGCTTCTTCTGCAGTTTTAGGTTTTTCTCCTCCATTTTGCAACCAACGTTTTAAGAAACTTTCAGGGAATTCCATATTGATATGGTCTACCAAGAAATGGTAAATCTGGTCTTGTATTTGATTGCGTGCAGACTGTGCGTAATACTTTTCAATTTCTGCTTTAATTTCATTTCTAAGATCAGCCTCCGTTTTGATTTGGTCGTTACCTGGATAAATTTGAACAAAAAGTTCTTCATTCAATTCTGCTTTCTCTACCAAACCAACTTTAGTGATTAATAAATTGAAATATTTATCCGCATCGTCTTTGGTTAATCCAAGGTCGGCTAAAATGGTTTCCGCTTCTTTGTCTTCAAAGGCTTTCTTGATTTGTAATAAAACCACATCATCCTTTTTCTTATCCATTAAATTCTTGCGAAACTTTTCTGCAAAGTATTTAACCAATACAGAGTTGTCTTTGGTAATACCGTTTTCTATAGGGTTACCTTTAGCGTCTGATTCAGTAAATGTTACATTCAATACATTGTCTTCGTTGGTAACTGTTTCGGGTTCAGTCATTTTTCCAAAACGAGTTTGTAGTCTAGCTACTTCATCATTGATCATTTCATCGGTTACTGTAACCACATATTTAGTTGCAGTAAATTTTGATAAGTCTACATCAAAATTTGGCTTTAATCCAATTTCAAAAGAAAATACATAATCAATTGGATTATTCATGTCTAAAACACGAGCATCGTTTTCTAAAGGTAAGGGCTGAGCAAAAATATCAATTTGCTCTTTAGCCATATAGGCATTCATTTCTTGTTCTACCTTACGTAGTACTTCGTCGGAAAATACACCCTGACCGTACATTTTTTTAACCAATCCAGTTGGAACCATTCCTTTTCTAAAGCCTGGGATATTGGCAGTTTTAGCATATTTCTTTAGGCTGGTTTCAAAACCTTTTAAATAATCATCCTTAGTAAGGGTAACGGTAAGCTTATCATTTAATAAGCCAATGTTTTCTCTGGTAATTGTAGCCATATAGGTGTTTTATAAACTTAAATTCGGGCTGCAAAGGTAGGGGATTCGCACAAAAAAACCACCTTAAAAAGGTGGTTAAGTGCGGATGATAGGGGTCGAACCTACATGCCTCGCGGCGCTAGATCCTAAGTCTAGTGCGTCTGCCAATTTCGCCACATCCGCATTTTGGACGGCAAAAATAAGGGGATTTTTTTAAAAACGAACAGTAAACTTGGTTCCAATTTGAGGTTCACTGGTGCAATTAATGCTTCCACCCTGTTCTTCAATTTGGTTTTTGATTAAGTAAAGTCCAATGCCCTTACTATCGTAACCACTATGAAAGCTCTTTTGAAACTTGAATAATAAGTGTCCAAACTTGTTTAAATCGATTCCCAAACCATTGTCACTTACACTTAAATAATAATTTCCTTCATTTTCATAAGTGCTAATATGGATAGCTGGTGGAATATTGGGTTTGGTGTATTTCAAGCTATTGCTTAGTAAATTGTATAATATGCTCTGTAAATATACTTTTGGATAAAGTATATTGGTAACAGCAAGGTCCATGGTAATAACTGCATTTTTCTGCTGTATAATGTCTTGTAGTTGCAGTGACGCACTATTAATTACATCTTCAAAAACACAATCGGAAGCAGGAATGTCTTTCTCTAAGTGGATTTGAAGAATTTGAATTAATTCATTCAGGTTATTGGTTAAATCATTGCTGATTTTCTTTAAATAATCCATGGAGGCTTTTTTGAGCTCAGGATCGTCTGTATTTTCATACATTTCTAGCATCTTAGAAATATTGTGAGCTGGACCTCTAACATCATGGGTAATAATTCCAGCAAAATCTTTTAACTGGCTCACTTTTTTTTCTAGTGCATGTTGAATTTTGAGCAATTTTTTATTTTGCTCTTCTAGGCTTTCTGTCTCTACTTGGGTAGGGTTGATCATGGCGTATAATCGGCTGGGGGGAACGCCGGTACCTAAAATTAGGTATTTCTTTAAAAGGATTATGTTTTTATTAACTAATCGTCATTTGACGAAATATTGCTACTTTTTGAATGCAGAAAGAATGGCTTCAATGGTTTCATTCATCCCTTTTTGGTTAATCCATCTTAATATTACCACCAAATCATTTTCCTGATCAACGTAAATAATATTGTTCCCATTTCCAACATGTACAAATGCAGATGCAGGGGCAGCGGGTAAAAATTTTCGATTGGTGTTCAAGAAAAAATTCATGTAACCATATTCAGGGTTAGCTGTTCCAGGTGTTCTTGCTTGTTTAAGCCAAGACTCAGACAGCAATTGTTGATTGTTCCATTTGCCATTTCTTAAAGTTAATAGGCCAAACCTAGCCATATCTTCTGCATGAATAAACATGCCTCCTCCCCAATGACCACCTCCACTAACAGCTTGAACGGGTTGACCGTCTAAAACAATCCATGAGTTTCTATATCCAGTCCATCTCCAGGTAGTAGACGCTCCAATCGGATCCATAATATACTGCTTCAATACTTGCGGTAAGGGTTTTCTAAAAACACTGGTTACAGCTAGTGCCAAAGCATTTACCCTAACATCATTGTATTCATAAACGGTTCCAGGTACATTTCTAGTTCTATTCAACCATTTTTTGGGGTCTGCATCAGGTCTGTCTGCCCAATCAGGTTTACCCCATAATGTACCTTCCCAATCACTGGTTTGCCTAAGCATTGATTCCCATGTGATGGATTTATTATGGGGAGTATTAAAGGGTTGTAAGAGTTCTGATTGTTTAAATTGTTCAGCAGGTTTTGTAACCGGATTCAAAGCAAATAATTCTATCGGAGGAATATAAGGAGCCACGAAATCATTAACAGATGAAATGAGTTGTTGATCAACCGCCAATCCTACAACAGACGATAAAAAACTTTTTGCCACACTATGGGTCATATCGCATTTAAGTGGCGTTCCCCATTCAGCAATTTTGTATCCTTTGTAAATAATAATACCAGTTTGGTCGCCTCTATCTTCAAAAGGGCCAATACCATCTCCAAATGGTTCTTTCCCAAATGTTTTATAATGGTTCTCTTCCATACTGCGTGGATTGGGTGACTCCGATTCTTGCGCAATTTTGATGGCTTTTTGAATATCCAATGGAGAAAGTCCTAGACTTTCTGGACTTCTTTTTTCCCAAGCATTTGCTGTAGGATAATATACACTGTTCGTGATTGGCTTTTTAGATTGACCAAAACAACTAAGTGATAGAAGGAGGGCTGCAAATAAAAAACGATAATGCTTAATCATGAAATCCAAATTAAGCATTATCGTTTATGTAAAGAAGTTTACCCGCGGTTTTGAGCAGACTTATGGTAACTAAATTTTCTTGTTCTATTTTGTTGCTGAGGTCTTCTATTGCGTTCAGGAAGTTTGAAACTGCCTACCACTGGAGCTTCTGAATGATACGCATGATCTGTAACAACTGGTAGTTGAATCTTGATTAACTTCTGAATATCTTTTAAATAAGCCCTTTCTTCTCCATCACAAAATGATACAGCCATACCACTTGCTCCTGCTCTACCTGTTCTGCCAATTCGATGAACATAGGTTTCAGGTACATTAGGAAGTTCATAATTAAAAACATGCGACAATAAATCAATATCAATTCCTCTAGCAGCAATATCAGTTGCTACCAAAATACGCGTTGATCCAGCTTTAAAATTGGTTAACGCACGTTGTCTGGCATTTTGTGATTTATTTCCGTGAATGGCTTCTGCAGTAATGCCTTGTTTAGTAAGATCTTTTACTACTTTATCAGCTCCATGCTTGGTTCTGGTAAATACCAATGCAGTTTGAATTTGCTGGTCTTTTAATAACTCATTCAACAAATGTTTTTTGTTTTCTTTCTCAACAAAATAGACTGCCTGTTCAATTTTTTCTACAGTAGATGACACCGGAGTCACTTCTACTTTTGCAGGATTATGTAAAAGCGTTGCAGATAATTTTTCAATTTCTGGAGGCATGGTTGCAGAAAAAAACAAAGTCTGTTTTTTTGCAGGTAATTTGGCAACAATCTTTTTTACATCGTTGATGAATCCCATGTCTAACATGCGATCTGCTTCGTCTAATACAAAAAATTGTATATCGTGTAAACGCACATGACCTTGTTGCATTAAGTCTAATAATCGACCAGGTGTAGCTACTAAAATATCTACGCCATTGCGCAAGGCATTTACCTGATGAACCTGTGATACTCCACCAAAAATTACCTGGTGTTTCATTCTTAAGTTCTTGCCATATGCTGCAAAACTTTCATCAATCTGAATAGCCAATTCTCTTGTAGGAGTTAAAATAAGGGCTTTAATTCCCTTGCTGTAATTTCCGCCTATTTGCGTTTTGCAAACCAATTGTAAAATAGGAATTGCAAAAGCGGCTGTTTTACCAGTACCGGTTTGGGCGCAACCCAATAAATCTCTTCCAGCCAATGCCAATGGTATGGCTTGTTGCTGAATAGGGGTAGGATTTACGTACCCTTCTGTTTCGAGCGCATTCAAGATGGGCTCAATGAGTTCTAATTCTTTGAATAACACATTATGTGATTTAAGTGAACACCTGAAATATCAAGTGCTATATAGCCTAACTATTGATGGGATTACCTTGTCACTGAAGTAGATTCCAGTCTAACCGAGAGAGTATATGAATAGTGCAAAGCTAAACAATTTTTAATAAAGCAACAATTTGCTCTAAATAATGCTGGTCAATGTCATCAAATTGGTCGTAATCACTACTGTCTACATCTAATACTCCCCATACCATTCCATTTTTAAAAAGGGGTACTACTATTTCAGACTTTGATAAACTACTGCACGCAATATGGCCAGGAAATTTTTCTACATCGGGAACAACCAATGTTTTTTCTTGTGCCCAACTTGTTCCGCAAACTCCCCTACCTTTTTGAATTCTGGTACAAGCAACAGGCCCTTGAAAAGGCCCTAATACCAATTCATTTTGGTCAACTAAATAAAAGCCTACCCAAAACCAACCAAACTGTTCTTTTAAAGCAGCTGCCATATTAGCCAAGTTGGCTATCAAATTATTTTCACCCTCTAATAGCCCTTTAATTTGAGGAATCAGTGCTTGGTATTGTTCCTCTTTTGTACCCTGAATAATATGTAAATCTTCTGCCATTATGCAAAGATAATCCTCTGTAGTTAATTGGCTTTGCGGAATAATTTTCCCAATTCCTTTTCTTCAGCCCAAATTACCAGCCAAGTAAAAAGACCTATAAATATGAATCCAATCAAAATGCCTAACCATAAATGCGGGAAAAAATAGAGTATCAGTTTATGCAGTCCGTATAAGAGTAAAACAATTGCTAAATACGCAGTAAGTTTTTTGGTGGCGTAAGGAACAGGATAATGGTGCTGTCCCATATAATAGCTTACTATCATCATGAATAAATAGCATAAAAAAGTAGCCAATGCTGCACCTAAATAATGCAAGGAGGGAATCAGTAAAATATTTAATCCAATGGTAATTAGTGCACCTGCTACAGTAATCATGGCACCGTAATTATTTTTGTCGGTTAGCTTATACCAAACACTTAAGTTGTAGTAGATGCCTAAAAAAATATTTCCCAATGCCAATAAGGGAACTACCTGCAATCCTTGTACCCATAATGGTTTATTAATGGCCAAAAAGAACCAACCAAATACTTCTATGAATAAGCTGATAAATAAAAACATAAAGCAACAAGCAATCACAAAGAACTTCATCACACGAGCATACACTTTTTGTGCATTTTCTTCCCCTTTTTGTTTAAAGAAAAAAGGTTCTGCAGCCATTCTAAATGCTTGTATTAAAATGGTAATTAAGACGGCCAGTCTATAAATATTTCCAAAAATGCCCAATTCATGTTTGGCTTCATCAACAGGTAGTTGAACTACATGTTGGTAAATTAATCTACTGAGCATATCATTTACCATTCCACCCATTCCTACAATAATTAATGGGTAACTATATTCCATTACTTTTTTAAATAGTGGAATACTAAATTGGATACTAATTTTTCTAAACTCTTTAAAGAGCAGTAAAAAAGTTAATATACTCCCTGCTAAATTGCCAATTAAGTAATAGCCAATTCCGATATTGTTATTGGTGAAAATAGTCATCCAAGTATTAGGGTCTTGCTGAACTTTAAAGGGTATCCAACCAATAAATACTAAGACGACAATTAAATTTACGAGCACGCTCGACAAACGAACAGCAGCATATTTTTTCGGTCTATTTTCTTGCCTCAATTTTGCAAATGCCAGCGTGCTTAGGGTATCGAAAAATAAAATACCAATCATCCAATGTATGAATTCAGGATGTGATTGCAAATTGGCCCAGTGTAAAATTGTGCCACTAAAAAACCACAGTAATCCAGTAAACAAAAATGTTGAACCAATTAATGCAATAGATAAAGTGCTGTATAGTTTATTGGGGTCTTCTTCTTTACTAAACCTAAAATAAGCTGTTTCTAAACCATAAGTAAATAAAACGTTTAAGAAGGGTATAATCGCATAAATCTGTGTTAGGTCAGCAGTTGTTGCTGGCTGAGCAAAAAACAATGGCAATGACAGATTCATTAGATAACCCAAGAATCTGCTGGCAATGGTTGGTACGCCATACCACAAAGTTTGCCCTGCCAATTTTTTTATCTCACTCAAAATAATAGTCTAAGGGTCAAAAATAAGGTATTGTAATCAGTTGTGTTGGTCTAATGGAGGATTGCTGTTTACACCAATTCCAGGCTCTGAAAATCGGGGGTCTTTTAAAAACACCGAATCTGTAAGTGTTTGTAGAAAAGCCCTTAGTTGTCCTATCTCATAATTACTTAAAGGGAGTTTATTTTTTAAAAGGACATCTGTAGTAGGACCAATTTGCATATTGTTTCTATAATGTTCAAAAACATTGATCAACGAAAAAAATCTTCCATCGTGTCCATAAGGGAAACTCACTGAAACATTTCTTAAACTAGGTACTCTAAATTTTAGGGAATCAGCCGCATCATTGGTGATGGTCATTCTTCCTAGATCTTTTAAAAAAGGTTCTAGCGGCATTCCAGTATTTCTATAACTATAATCAGTAAATAAAGGCGCTGCATGGCATTGAGCACATTTCGTTTTAAAAATGTCATGCCCTAATTTTTCGGACAGTAAAAAACTGTCTTCTCCACGCATGACCCTGTCGTATTTACTATTGCTGCTAACCATTGTTAATAAAAACTGACTCAATGCTTTTCCGAGTCTTTGTGTATTAATGGTTTCGTCTCCAAATGCTGCTTTAAACAACTTAGGATATTGTTTATTTTTTTTGAGTTTTGTTAATACATTGTCAATGTCTTCTCCCATTTCATTGTGTGCAGTAATGGGTGCCAATGGTTGTAGGTCTAAGTGATTGATGCCACCGTCCCACATGAACTCTTTTTGCCAAGCAAGGTTAAATAATGCGGGTGCATTGCGAGTTGTTAATGCATTTTCAAGCCCGTGACTTAATGGATGATCATAGCTGTTAAATGCCCCAAATTGTTGGTGACAACTGCCACATGATATGGTTCCATCTTTGCTTAATTGACCATCATAAAACAATCGTTTTCCCAAGGCAATGCCTTCTTCGGTTAATGGATTTTTGCTAAAATCGTATACGGGTTTTGGCCATCCTTTAGGAACTGTAAAGGGTACTCTTTTAGCAGTGGATACGTTTTTATTAATACCAATAAATCCTGCACAGATTATTACAAGTAATATGATGAAAAATATGGTTCTTTTTAGTTGCATTAATTGGAGGGGTCTATACTAAACATAGTTGCATAATTATCTGCTAATTGCATGGCTAATTTACCGGCATTGTGACAATTGGGAGTTATTCCAATTTGAATAGGATGCTTTCCGTTAAACCAATTGGCCATATTGGTTTGAATGGTTATGGGTTTGCTTTTTTCGCGATGGGTAGGTAGTTCAAGAACAATCGTTCTGACTGAATTATACGGCGATTGAAATCCGCCCACTTCATAACTAAATCGGTTGCCTGCAGTTTTAGCTTGCGGAGAAACGCCATGTAACTTAGCCATAATATAACCAGTACGCCAAGTCCAAAACATGCCTATTGCGGGGTCTAGAATACCTGTTTGTATGCCGGTTGTATTAAGTATGCTATCTACCCCTATATCAAAAATTATTTTTGTAGCATTGGCCAACTTAGGAAATGTCAATGCCATCGATTGTTCTTTTTCAATATTAATTAAAAAATGATCTTTAGAAAGGTGTATGGTATCGTTGTTAGAAGTAATCAATTTCCATTTATTGGTATAAAACATAAAACGATGTATCTGTACCGTATCACCAGCGCTATTGGTATAACTGCTGTCTTTGTGAAAAGTTTGGTTGTTAAACATCATTTTAAATTGAACAGTTGATTGGCTAGTAGCCATATTATTAAACCCCAATAGCATTGATATAAGAAACCGTATTTTCCATTTTTGCTGCATGGGTTAATTTGTTAGATGAATGTTTATCTTAGTTCACTCAAATTTCGGTTAAATATCATTGCATGCGAGTAGTAATTCAAAGAGTTTCGGAAGCTTCTGTTACCATTGACCAAAAAATACATGGACAAATAGGTATGGGACTATTGGTTTTGGTAGGAATTGAAGATGCCGATAAAGATGAGGATATTCAATGGCTCAGTAATAAAATTATTAACCTGCGCATTTTTAATGATGCAAACGGAGTCATGAATTGTTCAGTTAAAGATATTCATGGAGATATATTGGTAGTAAGTCAATTTACTTTGCATGCCAGTACTAAAAAAGGGAATCGACCATCTTATATCAAAGCGTCTAAGCCAGAAATAGCGGTACCACTTTATGAAAGCTTTAAAAAAAGAATAACAGATGAGCTGGGTAAGCCCATTCAAACAGGCGTTTTTGGTGCAGATATGAAAGTAGCTTTATTAAATGATGGTCCTGTTACTATTTTAATTGATTCTAAAAACAAAGAATAATGACGATTCAGAATGCACAAACACAGGTAGATCAATGGATTCAAACCATTGGCGTTCGCTATTTTAACGAGTTAACCAATCTGGGAATTTTAATGGAGGAAGTAGGAGAGCTCAGTAGAATTATGGTGCGTAAATACGGAGAGCAATCTTTTAAAGGTCAAGAAAATGAGCAGGCTTTAGCCGATGAAATGGCCGATGTGCTATGGGTATTAATTTGTTTGGCTAACCAAACTGGGGTTAATCTTACGGAGGCTTTGCAAAAAAACATAGAGAAGAAAACCCTACGCGACAAAGACAGACATAAGAATAACCCCAAGTTATAGTAGCGTTTTATTTAATTAAAAATGGATTTGGCTTTTGCTAATTTTTCTATTTCGGCTACCGTTCTTGGTGCTCCTGCAGATAAATTACGGTTACCATCTTTGGTAATTAAAATATCGTCTTCAATTCTAACCCCAATACTCCACCACTTTGGATCGCATTTGCTGCCTGGTGGTATGTATATACCAGGTTCAACAGTCAAATACATGCCAGGTTCAAAAGGCATATTACCTCTAATGCCTAAATCGTGTACATCTAAACCCAAATGGTGAGATGTTCCGTGTGGGAAATACCTTCTTGCTTCCATATCATTGGCAGCAATGCCCAATGCAATCAGCCCTCTATTTATCACTCTTCTTGCTGTAGCATCTGATCCACTGTATGGCATACCTGGTTTACAAACAGCAATGGCAGAATCTTGTGCTGCCAAAACCAATTCATAAATGATTTTTTGTTCAGGAGAAAACTTTCCATTCACTGGCACTGTTCTAGTAACATCGGCAGTATAACCATGGTATTCTGCAGCACAATCACTCAGTAATAAATCACCGTTTTTCATGAGTTTTAAATTGGTCACATAGTGCAATACACAAGCATTTTCTGCTGCCCCATTAATACTTGGATAACCTGGATACTCAGATCCATTTCTCTTGAACGCATATTCCATAATAGCTTGCGCTTGGTATTCGGTCATGCCAGGCTTCACTGCTTTCATTACTTCATTATGCCCTTCTACACTTATTGCTGCAGCTTTTTCTAGTATGGCAATTTCTTCTGGCTGTTTAATTCCTCTTAAAGCTGTCAATATTTGTGCAGTAGTTCTTGCTGCAATTGGTTTCTTATATTGTTTTATCAAGCTGTCTACTACGCCAGCCATTCTGCTCAATTCATCTCTGGTTCTAGGATAGGTTTGAAAAATATCTTCAGACCTAAATGCGGTTAATACCGAATCATAGTCATTTAGATTAAATGTATTGGAAGTGAAATCTTTATTTAAAAAGACATTACTGAATTTATATCGATTGGTTACCCCTTCAACACCCAAAATTTTTCCATTCCACATTTCGCGTTGTGGATCCCTATTTTGAACAAAAATGAATTCTGTTCCTGTTTTGCCTAAGATGGTAGTTGGCTCCTTAAATAATAATAAGAGCGAATTAGGTTCTTCTAAGCCTGTGAAATAATAAAAATTTTTACTTTGTGCATATTGATAGTCTACATCGTCATTTCTTAATCTTACCTGACTAGCAAAGAAAATTCCCACTGATTTAGCAGGCATTTTTTCTTTAAATGCCGCTCTTCTTCCTGCATGGAATTCAGGACTTAGGTAGTCGTTGGGGTATTCTGTGGTTTGAATATTGGTTTGCTGAGCAGAAGCCAAATTGGGCAGCAACAGCAATAAAAGCCATAATTTTTTCATGCTATTCGGTTGATTTTTGAATAACTAAGCTAATTTTTTTAATCAACATTCCCCATTTTACTGGATAAACGGGTAATCACCTATTTTTGCCGCCGTATGAGCACAGCAACAGAAAATACCTTTCAAGCAATTATTTCGCATGCCAAAGAATATGGCTTTGTTTTTCAGAGTAGTGAAATTTACGATGGCTTAAGTGCCGTTTACGATTATGGTCCTTATGGGAGTGAACTCAAAAAGAATATCAAAGATTATTGGTGGAAGAGCATGACGCAAATGCATCAGAATATTGTGGGCATTGATGCGGCAATATTTATGCATCCAACTACCTGGAAAGCCAGTGGTCACGTAGATAATTTTAGTGACCCAATGATTGACAATAAAGACAGTCAAAAAAGATATAGGGTTGATCACTTAATTGAAGCAAAAGCAGATCAATTAACCGAAGCTGGAAAAGCAACAGAAGCCAATGCTTTAATAGCATCCATGGAACAGTTATTGGCAGCAGAAGATTTTGTGGGATTAAAGCAACTACTTGCCGATCACCAAATAGTTTGTTCGGTTAGCGGCACAGGAAATTGGACTGAAATCCGTCAGTTTAATTTGATGTTCTCTACACAGTTGGGCTCAGTTGCAGAAGACTCCGATACCATTTATTTAAGACCAGAAACTGCACAAGGTATTTTTGTGAATTTTTTGAATGTGCAGAAAACAGCTCGCATGAAAATTCCATTTGGAATTGCACAAACCGGAAAAGCATTTAGAAATGAAATTGTAGCTCGGCAGTTTATATTCCGTATGCGTGAATTTGAACAAATGGAAATGCAGTTTTTTGTAAGGCCTGGCACTCAAATGGAATGGTATAATTATTGGAAAGAAGAACGATTAAATTGGCACTTGAGTTTAGGCTTGCCTGCTGCAAAATACCGTTATCACGATCACGTAAAATTAGCCCACTATGCTGATGCAGCATTAGACATTGAGTATGAATTTCCTTTTGGTTTTAAAGAAGTAGAAGGAATTCATAGCAGAACCGATTTCGATTTAAAAAGCCACCAAGAATACAGTAAGAAAAAGCAACAATATTTCGATAATGATCTTGATGAAGCAACGGGTAAACCATTTGGAAATTATATTCCTTATGTGGTAGAAACCTCTATTGGTTTAGATAGAATGTTCTTACTAATATTGAGCCATGCCTATACCGAAGAAATCATCAACAAAGAAGATGGAACCACGGATAGTAGGGTGGTTTTAAAAATTCCAGCTAAAATTGCACCGAATAAATTAGCAATATTACCATTGGTTAAAAAAGATGGATTGCCTGAAATTGCACGTGAGTTAATGGATGAATGCAAAGGATCATTCAAATGTTTTTACGAAGAAAAAGACGCCATTGGTAAAAGATATCGTAGACAAGATGCTATTGGAACCCCATTCTGTGTAACCATTGATCATCAAACCAAAGAAGATCAGATGGTTACCATCCGTTATAGAGACAGCATGTTACAAGAGCGAATTCCAATTAATAAAGTGAAGGAATTGGTGTTGTCTCATATCAATTAAGTCCAACCAAATGCAAAAAACTAATCTAAAATGGGTAGTTGCTCAAAAGCTGGAATATCTTTGGTGGATTCGATATTTAAAGAAAAAAAATCCAACGGAATACCTAATTAAAAAAATTGGGTATTGGAAAAAGATGTTAGGTGCCATTGAAGATGTGGTTGTAATTCAACCAGGCGCTGCTGTTTTAGATGCAGGCTGTGGACCAGCCGGCATTTTTATTGCCTTAAATAATAATAAAGTTGAAGCGATTGATCCTTTATTAGATAAGTATCAAAATCTACCAGTATTTAAGCCAGCTCATTTTGGTTGGACTCATTTCAGGAATATACCCATTGAAGCACTTGATGATAAAGAAAAATACGATATCATTTTTTGTTTGAATGCAATTAACCATGTGAATGATATCAATATTTGTTGTAAAAACTTGGTAGACTCATTAAAGCCTAATGGATTTCTTGTAATGAGTACGGATGCGCATCGACATCCATTATTGAAAAAAATCTTTCAATTATTGCCTGGGGATATGCTTCATCCAATTCAGCTAGACATTAACGAGTATGCAGATTTTTTAGAAAAGAATCAAATGAAACTGTTAAAGAAAATATTGTACAAAAGAGAATCAATATTTGACTATTATATTTTAATTGCCCAGAAATAATTTTTTTAGCCATACAATTCTAAATGAATGGCATGTTTATCATACCCCAATTCCATTAGTTTTTGTTTGGCATCATCTACCATATTCTTCCATCCACATAAAAAGAAACTAGCATCTGGTATGGCTCCGGTCATTCCTTTATGTTTTTGTATTAGGTCTGTGTAACAGGCATGAACATAGCCTGAGTATTGACCAAGGCCAACCACCAACTCTCTTGAAAAACAAGGGTGGTGGTAAAAGCCAGGTAGCACTTTTTCTAATTGTTTTAATTCTTGCTCGTACAAGCTGTCTTTAAATTCTCTACAACCAAAAATCAAGTGAATATTTTTATGAGGTATTTGTTTCTCGTGAATATAATGCGCCATTGATCTGAATGGAGCAATCCCCGTTCCTGTACAAATCAAGTATAAGTCTTTATCTAAAGTATCGGGCATGGTGAATTTGCCCTGAGGTCCACGTACAATTAATTCCGAACCAACTTTTACATCATTAAATAAATGCGGAGTGCCTAATCCATCTTCCATTAATACAATTACCAACTCGAAAATATTAGTACCATCCGGAGCAGAAGCAATGGAATAAGACCTCCATCTTTTGTTTCTTTGTTCGTGAATGGGTAAGTCAAAAGTTACAAATTGACCTGGTTCAAAATCAAATTGAGTTAGTTCTGGAATTTGAATCCAAAATCTACGGGTGCTATGGGTAATGTCTTCGGTTTTAATTACCACGCATTTTAACCAAGGTTGAAGCATAGCATTGTTTTACACAAAGTACCGAATTACCCATAAATAACAATGCCCCTGTTTAAAACAGAGGCATTATGTTTATTTAATTACAAATTAGCGTTGAATGAGAATCTTTTGTAGATAGGTTTTTTTATCGTGTTGAATTTTAAGTAAATAAAACTCACTGCTGAATTGTTTTAAATTCAATTGTTTGTTGTATTTGCCTAAGAATCCAGATTGGGTATTTAAAAATACACGCTGACCAACTGCATTCAAAATTTCAATGGATAAATCACTTCGCTTAGTTACTTCAAAACTCAATTGGAAAATACCATTGTTAGGGTTAGGAGATACCGATAATTTAATCTCTTGAGGGTCAACTGTATTAATAGCAGTAACCGTATAGTTTACATTAGCAGAGGTTTTGGTACAACCCAATGCATCAATTACAATTACTTTATAGTTTCCAGAACGAGTTGGTTTTATTGAAGAACCAATCGCTCCAGCTACCGAAGCAGTATCGTTGTATACCCACTGGAAAATACCATTTTTAAGATTAGAAACCAATGAATCTCCAACTTGTGAAAGGGTTAATGCAACATTGGGCGCTGCTACAATAGGCACGCGATTACTTGCACAGCCTGTAGAAATTTTAGTATCGTAAAAGAAGTACCAGAATTGATTTTCGTCTTGTCCGGCTTGAGGTGCCAAGGATACACTGTTTCCTGTATAACTCATTACCCCAGTGATACCAAAAGGATAAATAGTGCCTGTGATGCCATTATTCCTGTAAACGTTGGCATCTTCTGTACATTCTACTATCATGATTTTGTCTCCGTTTCCTGGTATCTCCATATCTAAATTGTATACAAAGCCAGAATCGGTTGGATTGTTTTCCGATATAGAACCTGCTGCAGCTGTTGGTCTAGAATTGAAAACAGTAAATGTTTTGCTTAAAAGCGGTCTATATGAATAGCTGCCTGCTGTACTTCCAGCAGTTAGGTTATCACCTACAGTTACTTTTATTTTTCCAGGGTTTGCTGTATACATTCTAACCGACTCTAACTTAAATGGAGTTGTATGATTAAACTTCATATAGTTGCCTGCAAATGCATTGTATCCACCACTTGGGAAAGTCAGTTTGGATGCTGCCCCAACGCTGCCTCTAGCTTCTCTAGCCACATAATAGGTTCTATTTGCAGGTAAACTGCTTGTTGTAACAGAACTACCTGTTGCAAAAGGGGTAGTTGTAGTAGCATCAGCATACCAAAAATAATTAGCAGTACCGGGGTTGGTAACTTTTAATATAGCCGTATTGTCACAAATAACCCCTTGTGCTACTGGCACATCTGGTCTTGCAGCAATGGGCACAGCTACTTCAATAATATTGTTGCTGCTATTCTGGTCTGAAGCCAATTTACTTTCTGCATTAATGGTATAATTAACTCCTGCTTGTGCATCAAATGGAGTTTGAATAGTGTATTCAACTTCAGATAAAGATGCAATCGTTCCAGTATAAGTTGCATTTAAAGTAGCAACAGTAGTTGTACCATTTTTTATAACTACGGTAACAGGTACATTGGATTGTGGGTTCGATCCATTATTGGCAATGGCAATAGTTACATATTGCTTGCTATTGTCGCAAGTACCCGCAGCAGGTGAAATAATATTACTCACTGAAACATCATTCGATGGTGTCTGAATTTTCAATAAATAATCTTGTGTTTCTCCTCTTGCATAAGTTCCTGTTGGAACAATATCTGAAGCGGTAGAAGTTTCTTGGGTAATTACTCTCATTTTGTGAATGGTACCAATGGTAACATTGTCGGGAATGGTGATATTACCTGAAAAGTCGCTACTAGCTCCACTTTGTACAGTGCTAACTAAAGCTTGTTCATTAGCATCTGCAAAGTCTCCATCGTTATTATAATCAATGTAAACCTTTATAATTCTAGGATTAACAGTAGCATCACATGCGGCTGTTCTAATAAAAATAGGTAATACTTGTCTTGCTTGAATATTGCCAGTAAAGCGAGTATTATCGGTAAAGGTTTTACAACCAGTAGAATTTTTAAATTGAATATTGGTGAACGATAAACTATCTACTTTCGCACCACCTGTTAAAGAAGCAGAGTTGCTGTAACTTACGCCACCCGTGCCGCTCACTATTAATGAATAAGCTTGTGAGCCTCTTGCCAAACTACCTTTATTGGTAATGGTAATCGTATAAGTTTCACCAGGAATGGTACTATCTACATCTACTCTTTCTACATTATCAACTGAATTGTTTCCTTTAGTTGCGGCTGACGATGGACTAGAAACATCTAATACCCAAGGTAAAAATGTTTGTGCTGTACCGCGAGTAATTTTAATGTCTAAATCGTGAACTAGTTTTTTGGTTCTGTCATTTAAATTAGTGGCAGCATCTGTATTAATAGTTGCAGGAGGATCGGTCCAAGCAATGGTAGCCGATAATGGAACCTTACCTGTAGCTACTACAGTTTTGGTAAAAGTTTCGCCAGAATTTAATATGTTTTCATACACCAAATGATCGCTGGTACTGGCGTTATTACTAGGTATGGCACTGCTTAATACTGCAGCAGCTCTTTGCATATTCATTAAGCCCCATCCAAAGGTATAATCTGGACCTGGCATACTTCCTGCTTCATCTGCCGTATGAATCGCTAAAGCCTTCAGTGTAGCAGCTCTCATAAAAGAGCCAGTTTTTAGTTTAGTATAATGCTCTTGCAATAAAAGTAATGAACCCGCTGCGTTTGGACCAGCCATAGAAGTTCCGCTTTTAGTACTATAACTGGTATTGCCATTGGTACTAGCAGAAGTTACGTTTACTCCGTTTGCTACAAGATCTGGTTTAATACGTCCATCATCTGTTGGGCCCCATCCACTAAACCCACTCATCACCACATCTGCAGGTTTATTGTAGCCTCCAGGAATACCATTAACTGCACCAATGGTTAAATTATTTTTTGCTATACCATATCCTAAAATAATATCAAAGCCATCATTACTACTGATACCTGCTGGTCTATTACCTGCAGCCACCATGGTCCCTTGGGCGTTTCTTCTAAAAAATGGTTGACCTATTTCTGGTCCATTATTGTTTCTGTCGTTTCCTGCAACAGATACTTTTAAATAGAAAGGGGCATTGTAAGTGATTGAGTCAACTCTTTGCGCATCTATTCCGTAATAACCATATCGGTAATCTTCATTTTCATCTGGACGACCATAGAACTCCCATCTACTTTGTGCAGTATTATAATTCCAACCTGCAATAAAGCCATAAGAGTGATTAGAAATTAACATACCAGCGCCTGCTTCAGCGGTCATTTCTGAAATATCACTATTATGGTCGTAGGATATTAAATTAGGAATACCATAGGCCATTCCTTTTGCAATTGGATTGATTCCAGCCGCTACCATAGTGCCGGCAACGTGCGTTGCATGGTCATTGCCGCTACTACCTGTTGGAAGATCTTTTTGAACTAATCTTCCTGTAAATTCTACGTGGCTGGCAAGGGGAGCGCCATCAAATTCCCATACCCCCATTTTATTCCTCATAGCAGCAGTGCTACCTGTTAAATTTAAACCACTTGAACCACCTGGCCATAATTGACTCGCTTTTGTAGTTGCCGCTGCTATGGTGTTATTAAAAGATTTTGTGTAAACAGGAAATCCAAAATCATCTACCCCAGTTAGCTTTGCAATTCCACCCTCAAAACTGATGCTCAATTCCCATTTATTGGTTTTTGCCAACGACAATGCTTTTGCATAATTCAATTCCTGCTCTAACCTCAATTTTTGAGAAGAGAGTTTAAGCACTTTTTCATTGGTTATTGTTTGTGCCAATGAACTGGTTACAATTGATGCCGATAGTAAAATAAATATCCCCAGTCGTTTAATCATAAATGATGTTTTTTCGGCTTAGTTAGGCCGTTCTTATTTTATTATGCTCTAAATTAGATACTTTCAAGGTTCAAATTGTAGTATGCGATTTTTTCTTTTTTTATTCGTTGCAATATTTTTCCCTTTTTGGGGATGTAAACCTCCACAAAAGAAGCAGGTTGAACCTATTATTCAGGGGGTAAAAGGGTTGGTGACCGCAATTACAGGCAATCAGATGCCAAGAATTGGGGCTCCACCCACTGTACCTCAGGCTTATCCCACTACGGTGTTTTTTTATGAACCTACCGATATTACTAGAACCCAGCAATGGAATCAAGGTCCTTTATTTACGAATATCTATACCAAATTAATTGCTGCAGTTGATACTGATAGTACTGGTGCATTTGTTGCAAAATTGCCTGTTGGCAGCTATTCCGTATTTGTTCAGGCGGGTCAACAATTTTATGCAAACAGCTTCGATATAAGAAACAATATCAATTTGGTTACTGTAGATAAGGGCAAATTGACCGAAATGAATATCGTAGTAAATTATACCAGTACCAATTAGGCTTCCCTTATCTTTGCATCCCTTTTTTAAGGTATGTGTATATGAACTTGCAGCATTTAATGGATCAATACCTGCAATCACCCCTGGTACAAGAGTTGGTGAACAGGCAAACCTATGCAGATACACAAAAAACCTATCTCAGCAATTTACAAGGAAGCAGTGCAGAATTTATTGTGAGCTCGGTTTTTATGCACCCTGATGCGCAAGAGATGAATCATTTGGTAATTCTAAATGATGCGGAAGAAGCTGCTTATTTTCATAATACCATTGAAAATTTAACCAGTGCATTAGATCTATTTTATTTTCCAGCAAGTTTTAAGAATAGGAAAAATTTTAGACTGCTGAATAGTTCTCATGTGATGTTGAGAACAGAAGCCCTTACCAAATTATCGCGCGGAGGGAATAAAAAAATAATAATAACTTATCCTGAAGCCATTTTTGAAAAAGTAATTCTACCTGAAACAATCAGTAGTAATATTATTACTATCAAAACAAATGATACCATTAATCCAGAAAGTTTGATGGATTTGTTTGTGATGTATGGTTTTGAGCGAACAGATTTTGTTTACGAGCCAGGTCAATTTGCTTTGCGTGGTGGAATACTAGATATTTATTCTTTTGGCAATGAGAAACCCTATCGAGTAGAATTATTTGGTAACGAGGTAGATAGTATTCGAATCTTTGATCCTGAAACACAATTAAGTGAAAGAAAATTATTACAGGTCAATATTATTCCGAACGTAGATACATTGCCAGAAGCTTTTGGTGCAGGTTCAGTGCAAAAAATTTCCTTATTAGATTTTGTTCCAGAAAATACCATTGTATGGTTAAGAGATTGGGATGTGATTGAAGAAAAAATTCGGGTACAAGAAGAAGATTTTGAAGGATATTTATTGTTACAAGAACAAGGTTATTTTACGAAACAACAAGAAGAGGAAGATTATCATATTCTTAAAGAAGTGCACTGGACCGATTTTATCAAAGGCCATGAAATCAAAACTATTTTAGAAACAAAGCCGCTGATTGAATTTGGATATAAACCCCATTTTGCTCAATTTGAATTAGCATTTTTGGTAAAGCCACAGCCTGCATTTAATCGTCAATTCGATTTGCTGATTAAAGATTTGAAAGCCTTGGAAGGGGCACAATACAGCATTTATATTTTTGCCGAACAGGTAAAACAATTAGAAAGACTCAACACTATTTTTACCGATTTAAATACCGAAATTCAGTTTACTCCAATTGGAACAAGTATTCATGAAGGCTTTATTGACCATCAATTAAAATTGGTTTGTTATACCGATCACCAAATTTTTCAGCGATACCATAAATACAAGGTTAAGCAGGCATACAACAAAAACAAGGCGCTCACTTTAAAAACCCTGAGAGATTTACAGCCCGGTGATTATGTAACTCATATTGATCATGGTGTTGGAACATATAGTGGTTTGCAAAAGCTAGAAGTGAACGGAAAAATTCAAGAAGCAGTTAGAATTATTTATAAAGACAGCGATATTTTATATGTGAATATTAATTCGCTGCATAAGATATCTAAATATACAGGCAAGGAAGGAACTGTTCCAAAAGTTAATAAACTAGGTAGTGATGTTTGGAATAGGTTAAAAGAAAAAACAAAAGCCAAAGTAAAGGAAATCGCTTTTGATTTAATAAAGCTATACGCTCAAAGAAAGGCCCAGAAAGGGTTTGCACATGCGCCTGATAATTATATGCAAACCGAGTTGGAAGCCTCTTTTATTTATGAAGACACGCCCGATCAAAGTAAGGCAACTGCAGATGTAAAGAAAGATATGGAGCAGGAAGCGCCCATGGATCGTTTGGTATGTGGAGATGTTGGATTTGGAAAAACAGAAATTGCCATTCGGGCTGCTTTTAAATCGGTAGTGGATGGTAAGCAAGCTGCGGTTTTAGTTCCTACTACTATTTTAGCATTTCAACATTATAAAACATTCAAGGATCGATTGAAAGATTTTCCTGTAACAGTAGATTATATTAATCGATTTAAATCTGCTAAAGAAAAAAAGGAAACCTTACAAAGGGTAAAGGAAGGTAAAGTAGATATTATTGTAGGTACCCATGGATTACTAGGAAAAGAAGTTGAGTTTAAAGATTTGGGTATCATGATTATTGATGAAGAGCAAAAATTTGGGGTAGGTCATAAAGAAAAATTAAAGACCTTAAAAACAAATGTAGACTGCCTTACTTTAACCGCTACCCCCATTCCAAGAACCTTGCAGTTTAGTTTAATGGGAGCGAGAGACTTGAGTATCATTAACACTCCACCTCCCAATAGACAACCTATTCAAACCGAAGTACAGGTATTTAACCAAGATAATATTAGAGATACCATTTATTTTGAAACGGAGCGGGGTGGTCAGGTATTCTTTATTCATAATAGGGTACATGGGTTATCAGAAATGTGTGCCCTAATTCAAGGCCTTTGCCCCGATTTAAGTATTGGTTTCGCCCATGGACAGTTAGAAGGACACGAATTGGAAGAACGCATTTTCGACTTTATAGAACGAAAATATGATGTACTGGTATGTACCAATATTGTAGAAAGTGGAGTTGATATCCCGAATGTGAATACCATAATAATAAATAATGCACACCAATTTGGGTTAAGTGATCTGCATCAGTTAAGGGGAAGGGTAGGTAGAAGCAATAAAAAAGCGTTTTGTTATTTATTGGCTCCTCCTATGAGCACTTTGCCAGTTGATTCAAGAAAAAGACTACAAACTTTAGAACAGTTTAGCGATTTAGGAAGTGGATTTCAAATAGCCATGCGAGACCTGGATATCAGAGGGGCGGGTAATATGTTAGGAGGTGAACAAAGCGGCTTTATGGCCGAGATTGGTTTTGAAATGTACCAGAAAATATTAGAGGAAGCCATTCGAGAATTAAAGCGAACTTCTTTTAAAGATCTTTTTAAAGAAGAGATTAGTAAGCAAGATGATTTTGTAAGTGATTGTACCATTGATACCGATTTGGAAATATTAATTCCAGATAATTATGTAGAAAGCATAACCGAAAGACTTTCACTGTACACTCGTTTAGATAGTTGTGAAGACGAAGCTGAATTACAATCATTTCATGTAGAAATGCTTGATCGATTTGGCCCAATGCCTGCTTCTGTAGAAGATTTATTTACTACAGTTAGATGTCGCAAATTGGCGGTAGACTTAGGTTTTGAAAAAATGACTTTAAAGGAAGATACCCTTCGTTGCTATTTTATAAATAGACCAGATTCGCCTTATTTTGAATCTGAATTATTTAAAGAAGTATTGGCGTATTTGCAAACAGGCACCAATAAAGGAAGATTAAAACAAACAGGTAAAATGTTCCTAATGGTTGTAGAGCCTATCAAAGGGATGGAAGAAATGCATAGCTTCTTGCAGAAAATGCATGCTACAGTGCTCGCTAAAAGGAATTCAATTACCCAAGCCGCAACCAATTAAAATAATGTACGTTCAGTAGCTTATCTGAGTTGCATAAAAAAACCCCGAACCAGTCGGGGCTTTCATAAAAATTAGTTTGAACTAGAATCCTTTTTTAGCAACGCCATCCGCAATTGCTTGTAAAGCTTTTGCTTCACTTAAGATAGCTGCCATTTTATTTCCTTTGCCGTCATGACCACCAGCCATGTAGCCGCCTTTTGCAGTTCTTGTTACTACTGCATCTTGCATAGGAACATTTTTTTCCTTTGTTTTAAGGCAGTATGCTTTAATCATTTTTGAAGTGTCCATTGTGTGTTGAATTTAATTTTTAGTAATAGGGTACCAGGTTAGTAATACAAGTTAATGTTTTTTTCTATTATACGTCTATTCTAGCATATTTAGCATGACTTTCGATGAATTCCCTTCTTGGAGCTACATCGTCACCCATTAACATACTAAAGATTCTGTCTGCCTCAGCAGCGCTTTCAATAGTAACTCTTTTTAAGGTTCTGCGGGCAGGATCCATGGTAGTTTCCCATAATTGTTCTGCATTCATTTCTCCCAATCCCTTATATCGTTGAATGGTAACGCTGTCTTCCTTGCCTGCACCCAGTCTTTCAATAAGGGCTTTGCGTTGCTCTTCGCTGTATGCATATTCTTGTTCCTTACCTCTTTTTACCAAATACAAAGGAGGTTGGGCAATGTACACACAACCCTGTTCTACCAATTCCTTCATGTATCTGAAAATAAATGTAAGTATCAAAGTAGCAATATGCGAACCATCCACATCGGCATCGGTCATAATAATCAACTTATGGTAGCGAAGTTTAGCCGTATTCAATGCTTTAGGATCATCAGGGGTTCCTACAGTTACACCCAGTGCCGTGTACATATTGCGAATCTCTTCGTTTTCGTAGATTTTGTGCTCCATGGCTTTTTCTACGTTCAAGATTTTACCCCTTAATGGTAAAATAGCTTGGTAGCTTCTATCTCTACCTTGCTTGGCTGTACCACCCGCCGAGTCTCCTTCGACCAAGTAGAGTTCACATTTAACCGGATCTTTTTCACTACAATCAGCCAATTTACCTGGAAGACCTCCTCCGGTTAATACGGTCTTACGTTGCACCATATCACGTGCTTTCTTTGCAGCAACACGGGCTTGGGCGGCTAATATAATTTTAGAGATAACTTGCTTGCTTTCTCTTGGGTTCTCCTCTAAATAGGCTTCTAATGCACGAGCAACGGTTGTTTGAACAACACCACTCACTTCACTATTTCCTAATTTGGTTTTGGTTTGACCTTCAAACTGTGGTTCAGGAACTTTAACAGAGATAATAGCGCTTAAGCCTTCTCTAAAATCGTCTCCCTCAACGGTTACTTTGGCTCTTTCAAACAACCCCTCTTTGTCTCCGTAACTTTTGAAAACCCTGGTAAGTGCCTGACGGAAACCAGTCACGTGGGTACCACCTTCAATAGTGTTGATATTGTTAACGTAAGAGAAAATATTTTCTTTAAAATCGTCATTATAAGTGAGTGCAACTTCAACCGCAACATTGGTGGTTTCATCGTGCCCTTCAACAAATAAAGGAGCATTCAATATTGGGTTTCTGTTTGCATTTTTATCGAGCATTTGAACAAACTCAATAATACCGCCTTCACTGTAGAAGTGGCTGCTGTAAGCATTTCCAGCGTCGTCTAGTTCTCTTAAATCGGTAAGAGTAATATTGATTTTGCGGTTCAAGAAAGCCAGTTCTCTTAACCTTCCTTCTAGTATTTCTCTACGATAAACGGATTCTTGAAAAATAGAAAGGTCGGGCCAAAAATGTACTTTAGTTCCAGTGACGCTGCTGGTGCCAATTTCTCTTACTGGATATTTAGGGATACCAATGCCGTACTCTTGTTCAAATATTTTTCCCTCTCTTTGAACGGTCACCAAGAGTTTGGTACTAAGTGCGTTCACGCAACTTACCCCCACACCATGCAATCCACCAGATACTTTGTAGGTGTTTTTATCGAACTTACCACCTGCGTGTAATACCGTCATTACTACTTCAAGGGCACTTCTTTTTTCTTTGGTATGCATGGCAGTAGGAATTCCTCTACCATCATCCTGAACACTAATAGAATTGTCTTCGTGAATGGTTACGAAAATGTTTTTACACCAACCAGCCAATGCCTCATCTATTGAGTTGTCTACCACTTCATAAACCAAGTGATGCAATCCTTTTACGCCCACATCACCAATATACATGGCGGGTCTTTTTCTAACCGCTTCTAATCCTTCGAGTACCTGAATACTATCTGCTCCATAATTCTTGTTTTCAGCAGCATGTTGTTTATCTAATTCTTCGCTCATAAAGTCTTGTCTATCTTGCGTTTTAGTTCAATTTTGCAAGCTGACAAATGTACTTAATTTAAGGGGGATTTAGGCTGGTTTAATTCCCTAGTTTTCCCCATTAACAAAGGCTTATTTGCCAAATAGATGTTTATACATTAATTTTGCAGGTGAATGAATGCAGTAATGGACATATTAAAACAGGCTCAGAAGGGTGGAATTGATGCTAATATGGATTTGTTGTACAAGAAAGAACAACATATTCCAGGGTCAATTCAATACACTATACGCCGTTATTATGCCCAGCATCCATGGGTGGCCGATGATAGTGGTATGATGGTTTATCATTACAATGAAAAAAAGCCCAAAGACAACTATTTAGAATTACGGTTTTGTATTACCGGTAATAGGTATTGTGCCGAACGCAGTTGTGGTATGTGTAATGAATTGCCAACTATGAATTGTAGTGGCAGAACACAAACATTAGACGTATTTACTTTCCACTTTACTTCCAGCTTTTTAAAACAGTTTGTTCATAATGTAAAGTTGGCCAATCGAAAAGATGAGGTATTGGCGTTTAAGCATCCCAATGCATTTACCAAGCTTTTTCCTCTTTGTGTTAGAAATAGAAATGTACTTGACGCTTTATTGAACCACAGTTATTCTGGTTCAATGGAAAATATTTATGTAAACGCCAAAGTACATGAATTACTTCTGTACAGCATGGACTGTTTGGTACATGAAAAAGAGGAAGGATTCGCTTGTAAATTTTTAGCAGACGATAGCGGGAAAGAAAGAATATATCAAGCACGTGATATTTTATTGCAACATATTGGTGACCCTATTACCATTAAAGAACTTAGTAGAAAAGTAGCCATGAATGAGTGCTACTTAAAGAAAGGTTTTAAGGAAGTTTTTGGTACTACCATTTTTGATTTTTATCAACAACAAAGAATGGAGCATGCCAAGTATTTGTTGTACGAGAAAAGCTTAAGCGTTACGGATGTTTCTGCATTACTCGGATACTCTTCTATCTCCCATTTTTCTGCAGCATTCAAAAAGCATACTGGCTTAAAACCTTGTGAATTACTTAAATAAGTTTAGGTTATAATCCATTCCAGCCCTTGATGGTAATGGATTGTACGGTAGTTCCGGATGCAGTAGATTCATATACCCGTTGATCTACTAAACCGATTCCTTTTGCGTAGGAAAGTTCTGCTTGTAAGTTTAATGGCGAATAAGTAGTAGCCCCATCTAGTTTTAATAATAACTCTCTTTTTACGGTGATGATATCTGTATAAAGTGTACCCAATAAAGCCATTTGTCTGCCTTTATAAAGGGTAGTAATTCTCAACTTTGCCCAACCATATTGCAGTGTACCATTGATATTAGCGCCAACATACAAACTATCGGTATCAAAAAACTGTCCAGGGTTTTTACTTTCATCTAAATAAGTAAAATCCATTTTTAAATTATTCACAATAGTGTCGTAAATGTAGAGGTAATCGAACTCTGGGGTTCCATATTGAAAATACTTTCCTGCTCCATCTTTTCGTAAAAAAACCTGATCGCCAATATTGGTTGTATAGCGGGTATAATTTTGGGTAGCTGTTTGATATATCTGCGGGTATAATCCACTAGAAATGGTAGACCTGAATTCAGGTATTAAACTGCCGCCTACCGCAGGGAAAGCAGGAGTTAATTCATAATTGATATAGCCATTGGCAGTGATAGGTAAATAGTCGTTGCTACTGGATCCATTGTTAACAGCGCCTATGGTGGTTATATCAAAAAAGCAAGTGCTGTTTCCAAAATTAACTTGAAAAGTAAATGTGCCAGGTAAGATAGGGCTGCCATTTCCTTTTAATTTAATTGTATTTGCTCCTTGTACAAAAGCAAAGCCAGAATCCCTGAACCACATGCCATTCACTGTGTCGGTAAAAATGGTGTATTTGCCTTGGGTGGTAAAATTAACAGACACTAAAACATAATTGCTATCTGTTAGTGTTTCTAATTCTTTATACTGTCCTTTAATGGTAGCTGCTTTGCAAATACTAGAACTATCTAGTAAGCTTCCTGTAGCTACACCGCCAAAACCTGGGCCTTCTGTACTCAATTCTTTTGAACAAGCTGCCAAAAATGTAGCCGCTAAAACGAATAAGTATAAAAAATGTACCTTCTTTTTCATTCAAATAAAGATATGAATTACGCCAATAATGCAGCCTGAGTGTCCAATTTAGCATTTTCAGATAAGAGCTGAATATTATTTAACGTTGTTGTAGCAATTTGTTCCATGGCTTCCTGTGTAAAAAATGCCTGATGTGCAGTAATCAATACATTAGGAAAACTCATTAATCGCTGAATTTCGTCGTCTTGAATAATGTCTTCGGATAAGTTTCTGAAAAACAATTTTTCCTCTTGCTCATACACGTCAATTCCTAATGCGCTTATTTGCCCAGATTTTAGTGCTTTTATGGCATCATGCGTGTTAATGAGCCCACCTCTGCTCGTATTAATTAAGACTACACCTTGTTGCATTAATGCAATGTTGTCCTTATTAATTAAGTGTTTGGTTTGCTCATTCAAAGGGCAATGCAATGAAATAATTTCTGCTTTTAATACTTCCATCAAGGGTTGATATACCACCCCTTCGGATTCCATTTCTTTATTTGCAATTAAATCGAAGGCAACTACTTTGCACCCAAAACCCAACATGATTTTGCAAAATGCTTTTCCAATATTTCCTGTACCAATAACTCCAACTGTTTTTCCATGTAGGTTATAACCTAATAATCCTTGTAATGAAAAATTCTGTTCTCGAACCCTATTATAAGCTTTATGGGTTTTTCTATTTAGAGTGAGCAACATAGCCACTGCATGTTCGGCTACTGCTTCAGGAGAATAAGCTGGAACTCTGCAAACCCTTATTCCTGCCGCTTTTGCAGCTTCAATGTCTACATTATTGAATCCTGCGCAACGCAGTGCAATAATTCGGGTTTTACCTGCAGCCAATTTTTGAATAACGCTAGCCGTTACTTTATCATTCACAAAAACACAAACTGCATCTGCCCCAGTTGCTAAATCTGCGGTTTGTTCACTCAATGGTATGTCAATAAATACTAATTCGTGTTGGTGTTGGTTAAATTGGGTAAAAAAAGCCTTATCATATGGCTGCGCACTAAAAAACACAATTTTCATTCCCAAATATACCGCTAGAAGCCCATTACAGCAGCCCAAGCTTTGGATTTTTATTCGTGGTAGTATCCGTACCTTTGCACGAATTTTTTTAACAAGCTATCCGCAGAATATCATGAGTGCAAAGTATGCAGAGTTTTCGGGGTTAAACTTACCAGCTATAGAGCAAGAAATATTGGCCAAGTGGAAGGCCGAATCTGCTTTTGAAAAAAGCATTGATTTAAGAGAAGGTAAAAAGCCCTTCGTGTTTTTTGAAGGACCTCCAAGTGCCAATGGAATGCCTGGTATTCACCACGTTATTTCAAGAACATTGAAAGACATGGTATGCCGATACAAAACCATGCAAGGTTTTCAAGTAAAAAGAAAAGGGGGATGGGATACCCATGGTTTGCCTGTGGAGTTAGGGGTAGAAAAAGAATTGGGTATTACTAAAGAAGATATTGGAAAAAAAATATCTATTGAAGACTATAACCAAAAATGTAGGGAAGCAGTTTTGCGCTATAAGAAAGAGTGGGATGATATCACTACTAAAATGGGTTATTGGGTAGATTTAGAAAAGCCTTATGTTACTTTCGAAAACAATTATATTGAAACACTCTGGTGGATTTTAAGTACCCTTTATAAAAAAGGTTACTTATACGAAAGTGTAAGTATTCAACCTTATTCTCCGGCAGCTGGTACTGGTTTGAGTTCACACGAATTAAATCAACCAGGTACATACAAAGACGTTAAAGATACTTCTGCAGTTGCTATGTTTAAAGCAACACAAACTTCTTTAGATAATTGCAAATGGTTTGCAGGGGTTGATCAAAGCTTAATGGAAAGCAAAGAGGTTTTCCTCATGGCTTGGACCACCACACCGTGGACCCTGCCTTCTAATTTGGGCTTAACAGTAGGACCCAATATTGACTATGTATTGGTTAAAACATTTAATCCGTACACTTTTTTACCCGTTAATGTTATTTTAGCCAAAGCATTGTTGGGTAAGTATTTCAAGCCAGAGGGTGAGAATGGTTCTTTTGAAGAATTTAATGAGAAAACAAAATTGTTGCCATGGACTATTTTGGCAACTTTTAAAGGTGTTGAGATAGAAGGAATGGAGTATGAGCAGTTATTGCCTTATGAATCCAATTCTTTAAAAGCCATTTTAGCAATCACTCCTGATGCAAAACCGTTTAGAGTAATAAGTGGAGACTTCGTTACGACCGAAGATGGTACAGGTATTGTGCATACAGCCCCTGCATTTGGTGCGGATGACTATAAAGTTGGTAAGAAATTTAATATAGGTATTCTTACCATGGTAGACCGTGAAGGAAAATTTGTGGATGGCTTGGGGCCATTTAGTAATCGCTATGTAAAAAATTACAAAGACGATCCTGCTTATGTAGATGTGAATGTAGACATCTGCGTGCAGTTGAAGAAAGACAATCGGGCATTTAAAGTAGAGAAATACGAACACAGTTATCCGCATTGTTGGAGAACAGACAAACCCATTTTATATTATCCTTTAGATGCTTGGTTTATTAAAACTACTGCTGTAAAAGATAGAATGGTTGAACTGAATAAAACCATCAACTGGAAACCAAAATCTACAGGCGAAGGCCGATTTGGCAACTGGCTAGAAAATATGGTAGACTGGAATTTGAGCAGAAGCCGTTATTGGGGAACGCCTTTGCCAGTATGGAGAACGGAAGATGGCACTGAAGAAATATGTATTGGTTCAATTGCAGAATTAAATGAAGGTATTCGTAAAGCGAATGAAATATTGGGTGACGATATCAATAAAAATTATTTGCACGGGGGCATTTTAGATTTACATAAACCTTTTGTGGACGAAATTATTTTGGTAAGCCCTTCAGGTAAGCCAATGACCCGTGTGCCTGATTTGATTGACGTTTGGTTTGATAGTGGTGCTATGCCTTATGCGCAATGGCATTATCCATTTGAGAATAAAGAATTAATAGATAAAGGGGAAGCTTTCCCCGCAGATTTTATTGCGGAAGGAGTAGATCAAACCCGCGGATGGTTTTATACTTTACATGCTTTAGGGGTTATGCTATTTGATAGTGTAGCGTATAAAGCGGTTGTGAGCAATGGATTGGTCTTAGACAAGAATGGAAATAAAATGAGTAAACGCCTCGGTAACGTGGTGAATCCTTTTGAAACCATTGAGCAATATGGGGCTGATGCAACCAGGTGGTATTTAATTACGAATGCTTCTCCATGGGATAACTTGAAGTTTGATATGGCGGGTATTCAGGAAGTGCAGCGTAAGTTTTTTGGTACGCTTTATAATACTTACCAATTCTTCACGCTTTACGCGAATGTAGACGGCTTTGCATACAAGGAAGCTCCAATCCCTTTAGAACAAAGACCTGAAATTGATCGTTGGATTTTATCTTCTTTAAATACTTTAACTAAACAAGTAACCAATTATATGAACGACTTTGAGCCAACCTTGGCTGGTCGTGCTGTAGAAACATTTGTGGATGCTCAACTAAGCAATTGGTATGTACGTTTGTGTAGAAGACGTTTTTGGAAAGGGGAGTACGAAACTGATAAAATTAGCGCTTATCAAACGCTGTATGAATGTTTAGAAACAGTAGTTCGATTGATTGCACCAATATCTCCATTCTTTAGTGACGCGGTATTTGCTAATTTGAATGCAGTAACCAATCGATTTAATGTGGCTTCTGTTCACCATGCTGATTTTCCTGTTTGCGATGAATCAATGGTTGATCCATTATTAGAAGAACGTATGCAATTGGCGCAAGAAACTTGTTCTTTGGTTTTGTCTTTACGTAAGAAAGTAAATATTAAAGTTAGGCAGCCTTTGCAAAAAGTGATGATTCCAGTACTTGATGTTCAAATGAAAGAGCAATTGGAGAAAATGGAAACTTTGATTAAAGCAGAAGTGAATGTAAAAGAATTGGAATACATCACTGCTACACAAGGAGTAATTAGCAAAAAAATCAAAGCCAATTTTAAAACACTGGGGGCCAAATTAGGGGCTTCTATGAAAGAAGCTGCTGCTGCTATTGCTGGGTTTACTCAAGACCAAATTGCAGTATTGGAAGGGGCTGGTTCAATTCAGCTTGCACTTTCTGCGGGAGAATTTACCATTGATATGGGCGATGTAGAAATCACCGCTGAAGATATACCGGGTTGGAGTGTTGCTTCTAAGGGTAAATTGACCGTTGCGCTGGATATTACCCTTTCGGAAGACCTAAAACAAGAAGGGGCAGCTAGAGAATTTGTGAATCGTGTACAAAATATTAGAAAAGAATCGGGTTTTGAACTAACAGACCGTATATTCGTACAGTTACCCGAAGGCACCCCCCTAAAGCCTTCTATTATTAAATTTAACGACTATATTTGCCGCGAAATATTAGCAGATGGCATTGAATGGGTGTTAGATCTTGCATCTGGAACACCTATAGAAGTAAATGACATTGCATTAACCGTGGTTGTAAACAAAAAAGGATAAGACCTATGGCTACAAAGAAACCAGCCCCCAAAGCAACTCCCAAAAAAGTGGTAAAGGCGGCTCCAGCCAAAGCTGCAGCAAAACCTGCTGCAAAGGCACCAGCTAAGCCTGCTGCAAAACCAGCGGCCAAAGCGCCTGCTAAACCCGCTGCAAAAGCACCAGTAAAACCAGTAGCTAAACCTGCTGCAAAGGCACCAGCTAAGCCTGCTGCAAAACCAGCGGCCAAAGCGCCTGTTAAACCCGCTGCAAAAGCGCCAGTGAAACCAGCAGCTAAACCTGCTGCAAAAGCACCAGCTAAAGCACCTGCAAAACCAGTAGCAAAACCTGCTGCAAAAGCGCCAGTGAAACCAGCAGCTAAGCCTGCTGCAAAACCTGCGCCCGTTCCTGCAAAGCCAGCAGCTAAAGCACCTGCAAAACCGGCACCTGCACCAGCAAAGCCCGCTGTTAAAGCTGCGCCTGTTCCTGCAAAACCTGCTGCACCAGCACCTGCTCCTGCAAAACCAGTTGCACCTGCTAAACCAGTAGTTAAAGCTCCACCTGCACCTCCTGTAAAACCAGTAAAAAAAGTGCCAGGTCCTATAAAAGACGTGAAAGTACCTAAGATCAATACCAAATCGAGTGTTACCTATAGCCCTGGCTATACCCCATTAGAAAAAAGAGTAGAAGCACCTAAACCTCAGGGTCCATTGGTTAAATACAATGATACCGACTTAGCAGAGTTTAGAGACTTAATAAACAAAAAGTTAGATGCAGCTAAAAAAGAATTAGCGTACTTACAGGGTTTAATTACTCGTAAAGATGAAATGGGTGGAGACAACGACGATGCTCGTTATATGACCATGGAAGACGGAACAATGAGCATGGAAAAAGAACAGTTAAGTCAAATGGCTAGTCGTCAAATTACTTATATTGACCATTTAGAAAAAGCAATCATGCGTATTGAAAATAAAACTTATGGTATCTGTAGAGTTACCGGCCGTTTAATTGACAAAGCAAGATTGCGTGCTGTACCACATGCTACATTAAGCTTAGAAGCTAAACTAGGATTGGTAAAGCCTAACCAAGATTAATTAGTTCAACCAAACTAACTGATACGGCCCCGAATTATTTCGGGGCTTTTTATTTTACTTCTTGCATGTCTACCAACTTTCTGTAGATTCCTCCTTGGGCTAGTAAATCATCGTGGGTACCTCTTTCTGCAATTTCACCCTTTTGTAATACAATGATTTCATCTGCATGTCTGATGGTGCTGAGTCTATGTGCAATCACAATAGATGTACGGTTTTGCATCATATTATTAATAGCATCTTGCACCAATCTTTCACTTTCAGTATCTAACGACGAAGTAGCTTCATCTAAAATAAGGATAGGTGGATTTTTTAAAACCGCTCTAGCAATAGTCACACGCTGTCTTTCTCCACCACTTAGTTTACCACCACGGTCGCCAATATTGGTATGAAAGCCTTCATCTTTTTTATGAATGAAATCCGATGCATTGGCCACTTTTGCTGCGTGCTCAATGTCTTGATCATTTACATTGTCAATCCCTAGTGCAATATTGCCTGCAATGGTATCATTAAATAAAATGGGTTCTTGGGTTACGATGCCCATCATTGAACGGATGCTGTGTAATGTGTATTCTTTTATATTAATACCATCAATTAAAATTTCACCGCTACTAACATCGTGAAATCTTGGAATTAAATCGGCCAAACTACTTTTACCTGCTCCTGATGAACCCACTAATGCAATGGTCTTTCCTTTTTCAATAGTGAGGTTTATATTTTTTAAAATAGGCGTGTCGTTATAAGAAAAACTCACTTGTTTAAATTCAATGGAATGCTCAAATTGGGTCAAGGTTTTGGCATTGGGCAAGTCTGTAACGGTAATGGGTGCTTGTAAAATTTCTTCAATACGCTGTATGGCTGCGCTACCTCTTTGTGCATTGTAAAACGCAGTAGACAAGGATTTGGCAGGATTGATGATTTGCGTAAAAATGACAATATAGTTAATAAAACCAGTGGCTTCTAAACCCGCTTCGTTGTTTAATACCAATCTTCCTCCAAACCAAAGAATACAACTCAACACCATTACTCCCATGAATTCAGACATGGGCGAAGCCAAGTCTTTTCTAAAATTCATTTTATTGCGAATATGGTTCAGGTTATTATTGGTGCTGAAAAAACGATTGCGTAAAATTTTCTCTGCATTAAATGCTTTGATAACTCTGAGCCCTCCTAATGTTTCATCTAAAATGCTCATCAATGTTCCCAATTCTTCAGCAGAGGCAGTGGATTGTTTTTTAAGTGATCTACTAATCCTACCTATTAAAAATCCAGTTAGGGGAAGTAGTACCAATAAGAATACAGAAAGCACAGGACTGATGTAAACCAATACACCCAGAATGATTAAAATATTTAAAGGATCTCGAATTAATCCTTCTAAAGTGCTCATCACACTCCATTCTACTTCATTGGCATCATTGCTCATTCTGCTGATGATGTCTCCTTTTTTTTGTTCTGTAAAAAAGCCAATGGGTAGCTGTAAAATTTTAGCATACAAGTCAGACCTTAATTTGGTCATAACATAATTACGCATGGGCGCCAACACCCTAAAAGACAAATACGTGAATGCGTTTTTGAAAAATATAGAAATAATAATGATAATACAAATGGCTCCCAATGCATATACTTCACCCTTTTCTTGAATGAGTAAACTTAAATAGTATTTTAAGTGCGCTAGAATAGCATCTGCCCCATCTGTAGTAAAACTAAGGGTTGGTTTACTGGTGATTAATTTTTCTTTGGCAAATAATAGCCCTAAGAAAGGGGCCAGCATCACCAATGATATCAATGAAAAAACGATGGAAAGCAGGTTAAAAACAACGTATAATACAATGTTTTTTCGTTGACTTCGCAGGTAAAATAAGATTCGCTCAAAACGCTTCATACAGGAATAAATGGTGAAACAAGGCAAAGTAACTAATTTTACACCCATAAACCTTGATATTATGGAGGAAGGAAAAAGACAGCGGCAGGTAGCCGGAGCATTGCAAGAACAATTCAATGATATATTCAGAAGGCTAAACCTATCAATGATTGATGGGGGAATGGTTTCGATATCTAGCGTTAAAGTAACGCCAGACTTGTTGGAGGCAAGGGTTTATTTGAGTTTATTTCAAGTGAAAGATGCTGCTACAGTAATGAAGAAAATTGAATCAAAGGCTTGGGAAATCAAAAAAGAGTTGGCCGATAAAATGAAGCACCAGCTAAGAAGGATTCCTGTGATTCATTTTTACAACGACGATACGTTAGATTATGTATTTAAAATGGAAGAAGTATTCAAGAAAATAAATGAGAAAGGCGAATGAACCTGCTCTTTGCCTGGCGCTATTTTCGCTCTAAAAAAACCACCAATGCAATCAATATTATTGCATGGATTGCCATTACCGCTATTGCAGTTGGTACAGCTTCCTTAATTATTATTTTAAGTGTATTCAACGGATTTGAAGACTTAGTAAAAGGCTTGTATGGAGATTTTTATCCTGCATATAAAGTGGTTCCAATTAAAGGAAAAACATTTGAATTAAGCGCTTCAAAAGTAACGGCTTTAAAAGCATTAAAAGACATTAAAGCGTTCAGTTTTGTAGCAGAAGAAAAAGCGCTTTTAACGGGTGCTTACCAAACCATTGTTACCATTAAAGGAGTCGAAAATAATTATACCCAGGTAAACCCTATTCAACAATATATACGAAGAGGAAGTTTTGAATTAGGTAACACAGAAATCCCTGGAATCGTTATGGGGGCGGGGATTGAGAACGCAGCAGGAATAAATACCGAGAAAGTTTTTGAAGCCGCTACCTTGTATTTTCCCAATCGAAATGGGAATTTATTAACGGGAGATGGGCTTAATTCATTTTCTGTAATACCATCTGGTGCATTTATTGTTCAACAGGAATTTGATAATAAATATGCATTTACCAATCTAGCATTTGTACAATATATGTTGGGGTTAAAAACCAATGAATTCAGTGCAATAGAAATAAATGCAAAAGAGAACAATAGTAATCTAGTAAAGCAACTGCAAACTGTATTAGGCAATCAAGTACAAATTCAAACCCGATACCAACAGAATGCCACTTTGTATTCGGTAATGCAACTAGAAAAATGGGTGATCTATGGCATACTTTCTTTAATTCTGGTAGTTGCTGCATTCAATATGATTGGGGCATTAAGTATGTTGGTTTTAGAAAAACAAAAAGACATTGCTGTATTGCGTGCATTGGGCGCATCTAGTAATAGAATTAGGAATATTTTTTTAATAGAAGGATTATTACTTGCTGCAATGGGCGCAGGAGCTGGAATACTATTAGGAGGTGGAATATGCTGGATGCAGGAGCAATTTCATTTAATCAAATTAGGAGGCTCTACATTTATCATTGATTATTATCCAGTAAAAACAATGCCACTAGATTTTATCTTGGTATTGTTTACGGTTACTGCTATTTCATTTACAGCAGCTTGGGTGACCGCACAAAAAACAAGTGCGCAACCTTTTGAGCTGCGCACCTAACTAGTTTAAAACTTAGCTATTTGATATTTTTAATAATCTCCTAAAGTTTCAGGTAACTGAGCCAAAGCTTTAGCCAATTGCTCATCACTAGGAGCAATTCCGTGCCATTCGTGACTGCCTTCCATAAAGTCTACGCCCTTACCCATTTCTGTTTTCATTAAAATGCAGATGGGTTTGCCGTTTCCAGTCATTGATTTGGCTTTGTCTAAAACTGCTACCACACTATCCATATCATTTCCATCCATGTCTAGAACGGTCCAATCAAATGCTTCAAACTTACTACGCAAATTGCCCAAAGACAATACTTTGCTGGTAGGCCCGTCAATTTGTTGACCATTTAAATCTACTATGCTAATTAGGTTGTCTACTTTATTGTGAGAAGCAAACATCACGGCTTCCCAAATTTGTCCTTCTTGTAATTCTCCATCTCCATGTAAAGAGAAAACCAAATGAGGGTCTTGGTTTAATTTCTTGGTAAGCGCTGCGCCTACAGCTACGCTCAATCCCTGACCCAAAGAACCACTTGCAATACGTACCCCTGGTAAATGTTCGTGGGTAGTTGGATGCCCCTGCAAACGGGTATTGATTTTTCTAAAACTAGCCAATTCCTTCACTTCAAAATAGCCAGCACGAGCAAGAACAGAATAATACAAGGGAGAAATATGCCCATTCGATAAAAAGAACAAGTCTTCTTGTTTTCCGTCCATGCTAAAATGGACATCGTGCTTCATACTATGAAAATAGAGCGCAGTAACTACATCGGTACAACCCAATGATCCCCCTGGATGACCGCTTTGAACCCCGTGCACCATGCGCACGATATCTCTTCTAACTTGGGTTGCAGTGCTTTTTAAATCAGCTATACTTGCCATAACAAATTCGGTAATTTACGGCGAAGATAAAAGCATTTAATGCATAAAGTATGGATTCATTTATTAAATTTGCCCCACTTAAATTTTAATTATGTCTGAAGAATTAGGAATGATCATAGATGATGCTACGGATACCATGAAAAAAGCCATTGTGCATTTAGAAGCGGAGCTAGTTAAAATTAGAGCAGGAAAAGCCAATCCCAATATGTTGGATGGGATTAATGTAGATTATTATGGATCACCCACCCCCATTGCGCAGGTGGCTAATATTACCGTTTTAGATGCAAGAACCATCAGCATACAGCCTTGGGAAAAGAATATGTTGGCTTTGATAGAGCGTTCTATTATGGCCGCTAATATTGGTATTACCCCTCAGAATGATGGGGTTCAGATCAGGTTGTTTATGCCACCCTTAACCGAAGAACGCAGAAAGGAACTAGTGAAAAAAGCAGGTGGAGAAGGAGAGCAAGCAAAAGTAGCCATCCGAAACATCCGTAGAGACGCCATTGAAGACGTGAAGAAATTACAGAAAGATGGTTTAAGTGAAGATGCAGCCAAAGACGCAGAAAAAGAGATTCAAGAATTAACCGACAAACATATTGCCTTGGTAGAAAAACATTTGGCTACCAAAGAAAAAGAAATGATGACGGTTTAATTATTTCTTGTTCGCTAAATAAACACCCACTAAAATAATTCCACAGCAGGTAACTTGAATTAAGTTTACCTGCTCGTCACCCCAGATACCCCAACCAATGGCTACAAAGGGGATTCCATAAGTAACCATGGAAGCGAATAATGCCCCAGCTCTTTTTACCAACATATAAAATAATACAGAAGCCACTGCTGTGCCAAAAATGCCTAGAACTGCAGATGCGCCAGTAGACACCAAATAGGCATCTTCCGTTAAGGGCAATGCAAAATAACCCGTGAAATATAAAATGATGGAGCATGGAATCAGCAAGAATACAAAAGCCATGGAAGCAATTTCTAATGAGCCAATGCCTTGCATATGCTTACCTACCATATTTACATTGATACCATAAAACAAAGTGGCCAACAATACCAATAAGGAATAAGAAAAATATTCTAAACTAATATTGGAGCCTGCTGCTACCAATAAAGACAGTCCAATAAAACCAACAATGATTCCGATTAATTGCAATTTTTTTACTTGCAATTGAAAAAAAGAAATGCCTGTTATAATTACAAAAAGTGGAGTCAACGCATTCATGATACCTGCCAATGCGCTGTCAATTTTTGTTTCTGCAATGCAAAACAAATAAGCCGGGAAAAAACTGCCCAATAAACCAGATAAAACCACTACTCCTCGCTTCTCTTTAGCAATATTGCGCATGGCTTTGGCTGCAAAAGGCAATAGCACTAAACCTGCACTAATAATTCTTATAGATGCCACCTGATAAGGGCTTAAAACATTCATGCCGCCTTTCATTAGTATGAAAGAACTACCCCAAATAAGGCAGAGTAAACTAAAAATAAGCCAATTCAATAATTGTTTTTGCACAGTCTAATTTTATCAAAGATGCCGTTTTTACGGTTCTAAATCAATACATTTAAGTAAACAATGAATCATGCAAACAGTTCGCTTAAATAAAATTAGCACCAAAGCACCCAAGCAATTCAACAAAGAAAAAACAAAAGCAAAAACGCTTTTAATTTTGAAAGAGCTGACTGAATTACAAAATTTATTGTACGCAGAATCTAAACATTCTTTGCTGATAGTTATTCAGGGAATGGATGCAAGTGGAAAAGATGGTTTGATTAGAGATGTTTTTAGTGCAATGAATCCGCAAGGGGTGCAGGTAGAATCGTTTAAAGCACCTACTTCAAAAGAATTGTCACACGATTTTTTATGGAGAATACATATGCATGCGCCTTCTAAAGGCATGATTCAAGTATTTAATCGATCTCATTATGAAGATATATTAATTACACGTGTACATAAATGGTGCGACGATGCATTGGCCATTAAAAGAATGAAAGCCATTAATGATTTTGAAGAAATGTTGGAAGTGCATAATCATACCCATATACTCAAATTCTATTTGCATATCAGTCCCGAAGAGCAAAACGAGCGCTTATTAGAAAGATTAGAAGACAAAACCAAGCAATGGAAATACAATGAGCAAGATTTGGAAGAAGCCAAACTCTGGGAACAGTACATGAGAGTATATGAAGATTGTTTTAATAAGTGCAATAAAGTGCCTTGGCATATCATTCCTTCCGATCAAAACTGGTACAAAGAATATTTAGTAGCTAATGCCATACTTACTACATTAAAAAATTTGAAAATGCGTTTTCCAGGTTTGAAGAAATAACTATATTTCAGGTATAAAAACTTTTATTATGGGTATGATTAAAGAATTCAAAGAGTTTGCTGTAAGAGGCAATTTAGTAGATACCGCTGTAGCTTTTGTAATGGGGGTATCCTTTGGAAAAATCGTCACTTCTTTTGTAGATGGGATCATTATGCCATTGGTAGGTATGCTTACTGGGGGAGTTGATTTTAATGATAAAAAATGGGTTTTGCAACAGGCTGTTGATGCTGTAAAAGATGCTGCGGGAACGGTTGTTACCCCGGCGGTAACCGAAGTCTCCATTAAATACGGGGAGTTTATTACCAATTTGATTGACTTTGTAATTGTAGCATTTGCCGTATTCATGGTCATCAAAGCCTTGAATAAATTGAAGAAAGCCGAAGCCCCCGCTCAGCCAGCTCCACCTCCAGGACCAACTGATGCAGAAAAACTACTAGCAGAAATTCGTGATTCACTCAAAAAAGTGAATTAAGCCATATTAGTGGATAACTATTCTTGAAACAGGGCTAAAATAGGCCCTGTTTTCTTTTCTTTGTAAAAAACCGGAACGTGAGTACTGTTAACTATCAAATTAAACTAGATCAGTTTGAAGGTCCTTTTGACCTTTTGTTGTTCTTTATTGAAAGAGATGAACTAGATATCTATAATATTCCCATTACTAAAATCATCAACGACTTTTTAGATTTCATACATGGATCGGAAAAGTTGAATATTGAATTGAGTTCTGAGTTCATTTTATTTGTATCTACTTTAATGCGCATCAAAGCAAGATTATTGTTGCCAAGAAAAGAGATTGATGCTTCTGGAAATGAAATAGATCCACGTCAAGAATTGATTGATAAAATTCTGGAGTACAAAAAATTCAAAGAAGCAGCAGTGCAAATGGCCGAAATGGAAGCCATGCGTATGTTGATGGTGAAGAGAGGAAATTTACAAAGAGAAATTTCTTCCATTGGTGAAGAAGCATCAGAAGGAACAGAGATACAGAATATTACTTTGTTCAAACTGATGAAGGCATTTGAAAAAGTAATGCAGCGAGTGCACGATCGGCAGAACAAACCTGTTCATACTGTAGTTCGCTACAACTACACCATGGAAGGAAGCCGAGATTATATGCTCGATTTTGTGGGCAGAGAAAAAACAGTTGCTTTCGAAAAGGTTTTCGAAATCTGTGAAGACCGCATACATGCCATCTTTTTATTCTTATCTATCTTAGAATTGTCTCAACAGAAATACATGAAATTGTTGGTAGGGCAGGGCATGAATAATTTCATTGTAGAATGGAATGAAAATAGAGAGGCTGATATAGCCGATGAAGGCTTAACGGAAGAGGAAAGAACAGAACAAGAAGGAAGTTTTGAATAAATAAAAAACCCGTCCACCTAAGGCAACCAAGTTTTTTATTTATTTTGTTAAATTATTTAAGGACTATTTAATATTATGCCTGCTGATTTTTTCTTTGGAAGGTCGCAATCAGAAATATAATGGATGTGAATACAAATAATCCTATGCTGATTTGTGGAACAAGCTCCGTTAATGTACTGTAATTATAACTTGCGCCTGGTCTTAGGAAATACGCAATTAAACCTCCATACATTAAACCGACTGCTAAAAGCCTTTTACTAAAGGAATATTTTTTGGGGAATATGACTTCCCTGCCAAGAAGTAAAACTCCAATAAATGTGGGAATGCTTATTAACCAATATTCAATAAAAAAAAGCCCGAATAAAAAGCTCAATCCATAAAGGCCACACATTTTAGGACCACATATAATTATACATGAGTAGCTAATAATGACCCAGACTGGGTTCATTTTTTTGATGGAAAATTTCATTTAAAAAACAGTATTATCCAAGTATTGAATTTGACACGTTAACTTTCTCCTTCATGAGCTCTCTCACTGCATCAGCAATGCCTTCCGCATCATAAGCACATTCTCTATGTAGTTCTTTTGGTGTACCGTGTTCTACTAACCTGTCGGGAATTCCTAAGATTTTAACATCGGCCTTGTATCTGTTTGCGTTCATGAATTCTAATACGGCCGATCCAAATCCACCCACTACAGTACCGTCTTCAACGGTTACAATTTTTGAATAATTGCTGAACACTTCGTGCAATAAATCAGCATCTATTGGTTTTACAAAACGTAGATCGTAATGCGCAGGATCAATTCCCTCTGTTCTTAAATTGCGGATGGCTGTTTGTGCAAAATTACCTGGATGGCCAAAGCTTAAAATAGCCACTTCTTTTCCATCTTTTAATTTGCGCCCTTTACCAATCGTAATTGCTTCAAATGGTGTTCTCCATTCTGGCATAACACCTTCTCCTCTCGGATAACGAATCACCACCGGATACTGTGTTTCATCTAGCTGAGCTGTGTACATTAGGTTGCGCAATTCTTTTTCATTCATGGGTGCTGCAATAATTAAATTAGGAATGCAACGCATGAAGGAAATATCATAACAACCGTGGTGAGTAGGCCCATCTTCTCCCACTAAGCCAGCACGGTCTAAACAAAATACAACGGGTAATTTTTGCAAAGCAACATCATGTACCACTTGGTCATACGCGCGTTGCATAAAGGAAGAATAAATATTACAGAACACCCTTAATCCCTGTGTAGCCATTCCTGCACTTACTGTAACTGCGTGTTGCTCACAAATGCCTACATCAAATGCGCGATCAGGCATTTTATCCATCATGAATTTAAGCGAAGAACCACTTGGCATGGCAGGTGTAACTCCCATTACTTTGGTGTTGGCTTCTGCTAATTCAATCATGGTATGTCCAAATACATCTTGGTATTTAGGGGGCTGTGGAACATCTATTTTCTTTTTGAAAATCTCTCCAGTTGTTTTGTCGAATAAGCCGGGTGCGTGCCACTTGGTTTGGTCTTTCTCTGCCAGTTCGTATCCCTTCCCTTTAGTGGTAATAATATGCAATAATTTAGGACCAGGTATTTCTCTTAAGTCCTTTAAAGTATCCACCAACTTGGTAATATTGTGGCCATCAATTGGACCAAAATAACGCAGCTTTAATGCTTCAAATAAATTGCTGCTTTTGTTTACCACACCCTTGATGCTTGCTTCCATTTTTGAAGCCATTTCTCTGCTGAAATTTTTACCTACAGGTAATTTGCCCATTAGGTTCCAAATTTCGTCTCTTACTTTATTGTAAGTGGGCGATGTACTAATGTCTGTTAAATATTCTTTTAAAGCACCCACATTCGGGTCGATGCTCATACAGTTGTCGTTCAAAATAATCAGTACATCACTATCTGCAACTCCTGCATGGTTCATTGCTTCAAAAGCCATACCCGCCGTCATAGATCCATCTCCAATAATGGCTACCGATTTTCTGTTTTCTCCTTTTTGTTTTGCAGCAATGGCCATTCCTAATGCCGCAGAAATAGAAGTGGAGGAGTGCCCAACGCCAAAAGTATCGTATTCACTTTCCGAACGCTTAGGGAAACCACTTAATCCTTTGTATTTTCTGTTGGTAGGAAAATTATCTCTTCTACCGGTTAAAATTTTATGACCATAAGCCTGGTGGCCTACATCCCAAACCAATTGATCGTAAGGGGTATTATAGATATAATGTAATGCTACTGATAATTCTACCACTCCTAAGCTAGCAGCAAAATGCCCACCGTGCACACTAACTACATCTATGATATATTGTCTTAATTCGTCGCAAATCTGGTGTAATTGTGCCCTGCTGAGTTTTTTAAGGTCTTCAGGGTTATTAATATTTTTGAGTAAAGGGCCAGGAACAAACTCCATGTACTGCTTAATTTAGTGGTAAAAATACAATAACATCCGATAAAAAGGAAGGTTCAGCCTTTTGTTACATTATTTTAAGCCAACCAGCCGCTGAATTTGCCTTTAATCCAATTTGTTCCTTTTCAAGGGCTTAGCTATATTTAGCTTTGTAAGTCATGAGAACAAAAAGCAAAGCAATACTATATTGGTGGTGTCAAATGGGTGGCTGGCTCCTGTATGGGATAACAATGGTGTTTTTTGCCTTTGTTTTCGATAGTAAAATCAATAGCATCTTCTATCCCAAGTTATTGGTGATCATCATTTCTGGTTTATTTTTTACCCATGTTTTGAGGGAATTAATCAAATTATTCCACTTACTTCCCCCAGATTTATCTAAAAAATGGGTCCAGTTTACAGGTGTGTTAATGTTGATTTTAGTGCTTTTTAACTTAACCAACTCTGCTATTGCTGAGTGGCTGCACTTGTACAACCCCAAAACAAAGGTTTCTGTAGACAAAAGATTTTTAGTGAACCTAGTTTCAGATTCTCCTTTGATTTTGGTTTGGGTGTCTATTTATTACCTCTGGCATTATATAGAATTAGGTACAAAAACTGAATTCCAAAAAATTAAACTAGAGAGTTTGGTGAAGGAAATGGAACTAAAAACCATTAAAAGCCATATTAATCCACACTTTATATTTAACGCACTCAATAGCATTCGTGCATTGGTTGATGAAAATCCGGAAAGAGCCAGAACAGCCATTACAGAATTGAGTAATTTGCTCAGAAGCAGTATGCAGGCGGAGAAACAAGAGACGGTTCCTTTTGAAAGAGAATTAAATATTGTAAAAGACTATTTAGCTTTAGAACATATTCGTTTTGAAGACCGATTAATGGTTGAGTATGATATTGATGAAGACACTTTAGATCAACCCATACCTCCTATGATGTTACAAACTTTGGTGGAAAATGCCATTAAGCATGGTATTAGTAAAGCCAAAGAAGGGGGAACCATTAAAATAATATCTGATTTCAGGCAATCGCATCATGAATTGATTGTACAGAATTCAGGAACAATTTCCGAAATTGCTGATCCAGAAGGTTTTGGTTTGCAAAGTACCAGAAGCAGATTGAAGTTATTGTTTGGAGATAAAGCTAGTTTTACCATTGAAGCAACAAAGAATAATATAGTTGAAGCAAAAATAATTATGCCAGTACAAGGTGTACCGGCTTAAACACAATAATACAATTAGCAATTATGGCAATTAAGGCAATTATTATTGATGATGAAAGATTGGCAAGGAATGAACTGAAGAAGTTGTTGCAAGACCATGGTGATATAGAAGTGATAGATGAGGCAGCGAATGTAGATGAGGGTATTGAAAAAATTGAAACTCTGAACCCTGATCTAATTTTTCTAGACATTCAAATGCCAGGTAAAACTGGCTTCGACTTATTGGCCGAAGTAGAGAAAGCGCCTAAAGTAATATTTACTACAGCTTACGATGAATATGCCATTAAAGCATTTGAAGTAAATGCTTTGGACTATTTATTAAAACCGATTGAGCCAAAGCGTTTATCTGATGCCATTCAAAAATTGCAAGCAGAGTTATTTAAAGAGAAAATTGGTTTAAGTGGTAATAATAGAGGACCTCTTACAGAGCAGGATCAGGTTTTTGTAAAAGATGGGGAACGCTGTTGGTTTGTGAAGCTGGGTGAAATCAGGTTATTTGAAAGTGTTGGCAATTATGCCAAAGTGTTTTTTGGAACGAATAAGCCGCTGATATTAAAATCGTTGAATGCCTTAGAAGAACGCTTAGATGATCGAATGTTTTTCAGGGCCAACAGAAAACATATTATCAATCTAAGATGGATTGAAAAAATTGAACCTTATTTTAATGGGGGATTAATCCTCGATTTAAAAGGTGGGGAAAAGATTGAAGTGAGCCGTAGACAAACGGTGAAGTTTAAAGAAATGATGAGTTTATAATTTAATTGAAAATCATGAAGAAGTTTTTTGTTTCCTTTTGTTTGTTGGGGTTGATAGTAACTGCCGAAGCGCAAGATTTACAAACCATTATTACAGATGCCGAAGTGCAAAGAGTGGTTGGTACATTGGCTTCTGATGAAATGGAAGGGAGAAGAACTTTTACTAAAGGAATAGATAAAGCAGCTGCATTTATTGCTGCTGAATTTAAATCGTATGGTATTCAGCCATTAAAAGGCAGCAATCAATATTTGCAATCATTTGCAATGATCAGACCTAAGTTTATTAGTGCGTCTGGTATGCTAAATGAATCAGCTTTAGATACCAAACAAATTATTGCTGTTACTTGCAGTAAAGACTTACAGGTTACCGATAAATCGGGATATGAAGTGGCTGTGATTGCAAAGGGAGCTAATTTATTTGGAGAGGCACGCAAATACAGTGGTTTAACTAAGAATACTATTGTATTGGTTGATACTTCATTCACTAGCAGTTTTGGAAGATTGGCACAGCTTAAGGGTAATATGTTTTATTCTGATAAGTCGGTTGTTTTTGTTTTAACTCCTGAAACAGCTATCAAGAGCATTACCATTGATGCAAAACATGATATTCAAGAAATGCCTTTAGCCAATGTAGTTGGTATGATTCCTGGTAAAACTTTACCGAATGAATATGTGATTTTTTCTGGCCATTATGATCATTTAGGCATTAATACCAGAAATATGGTCAACAACGATTCTATTTATAATGGAGCCAATGATGACGCGGCTGGAACTACTGCTATGATGTTATTGGCTAAATATTATGCTGCAACCAAGAGCAATGATCGCACGTTGATTTTTGCTGCTTTTACTGCGGAAGAAGTAGGTGGATTTGGTGCTCAATATTTTTCTAAACAATTCAATCCATTGGATGTGAAAGCCATGTTCAATATTGAAATGATTGGTAGTGAAAGTAAATGGGGTAAGAACAGTGCATTTATCACTGGGTATGAAAAAACAGATATGGGTAAATTATTACAAGGTAATTTAACTGGAACTAATTTTACTTTCTATCCTGATCCATATACCAGTCAAAATTTATTTTATCGTTCTGATAATGCAACATTGGCAAGATTGGGTGTGCCAGCACATACTATTTCAACTACTAAAATAGATGTTGATCCTTACTACCATAAAGCATCGGATGAACTAAGTACCATCGATATTTCGAATATGACTCAGATCATCCGATCTATTGCTTTAAGTGCTAGAGGAATCATCAGTGGAAAAGAAACTCCCACGAGAGTTGATACCAGTAGCTTAAGATAAGTTGGTTTTTCTAGAAAGTATATCTTAAACTAAGTCCTCCATCCATATAAAAATAGTTGCCTCCAAAAAAGTCAACAAATGGTTTAATATCCATACTGATATTGATAGGTGCTTTATTTAATTTAAAATCTAATCCAAGTATTCCATCAATGCCTACTACGGTAGAAGAAGTATAGATTCTGCTGTCGTTATAATAGTATCTACCACCATCTTGAAAAAATCCAAGGTGACCACCAAAACCATAAAATATTTTTGCACTACCTGCTCCACCTAAGGGTGCATGCTTTTCATATAAGCCAGTTACAATAACACTCTGTCTTCCTAAACTAACTATACCTTCTAAGGCGGTGGTCTGATTGGTAAAATGTTTTAATGTTAATCCGCTGGTTAAACCACCGAATCTTAAACCTAATCCGTTTTTGTAAGACTGTGCATTGGTAGTAGTATATATGCTAAGTGCGCATAAAATAGTAGCTACAATAAAAATGTTCTTTTTCATATTTTTTTTTCTGATAATGCATGCAAGATTGGCTTTTTGTATTAGATCAGCATTATACTATTCAACGTTTTAATTACATCATTCACATATCTGTGATTCATGTAATTAACAAGCTCAATTGTGTAAGTAGTTTGGTTTTTATTATTTGAACATTTGGCTAATTAATTTTTCAAACTATGAAACACATTTTTACATTTTTACCGAAAAGACTAAAAGCACTCTTTAGTCCTACAATAAAATTATTGTTGGTCACCTTATTATTTAGCATGGGCTGCAAAAAAGGAATAGAAGAAACTGGCACCATTGCCATCTGTCCTGAAGTAGTTTCTACTGATCCTGTTGCTGGTGCAATTAATGTACCTACTATTAAAGTGATTGCTGCAACTTTTAATGAGCCAATGAATCCTGCTACTATTAATAATAGTACGTTTTTATTACAAGAAGGAACCGTATTGGTTTCTGGAGCTGTTAGTTATACTGGCTCTACCGCCAGTTTTACTCCCTCAGTACCTTTAAAAAGTAATACAGTTTATACCGCTACTATTACTACGGGTGCAAAAGACAACTTAAAAAGTTCAATGATTCAAAATTATGTTTGGTCCTTTAATACAGGAGCAGTACCTACTGTTGTTTCAACAGATCCAGTGAATGATGCAGCCAATGTTGCTTTAATAAAAAATGTTTCTGCAACATTTAGTACTGCAATGAATCCTGCAACTATAACTAGTAGTAGCTTTATATTAAAGCAAGGTGTTAATGTAATTGCAGGTGGTGTTACCTATAGTGGAACAACCGCAGTATTTACTCCTGTTGCTTCCTTTTTAGAGAATACTGTTTACACGGCTACTATTGTTAAAACATCTAAAGACTTAGCTGGTAATGCAATGGTTGCAGATTATACTTGGAGTTTTGCAACTGGAACTATCCCAATTGTTGTATCAACTAGCCCTGTTAATGGTGCAGCTGATGTGGTATTGAATAAAGTAGTTACTGCAAGCTTTAGTAAAGTGATGAATCCTGCAACAATGGATAGAACTACATTCCTTTTAAGCAATGGAACAACTCCTGTTTTGGGTGATGTTACGTATACGGGTAATACAGCTAGTTTTAAACCTGTTGTGAATTTATTGCCAAATACTTTATATACAGGAACTATTACCACAGGTGTTCGTGATTCTTCAGGAAATGCATTAGCAAGTAACTATACATGGACTTTTAGAACAGGTGTATTATTGGATATCATTAAACCCCTTGTTGTATCTACTGATCCTATCAATGGTGCGTTTAATGTTCCATTAAACAAAGTCATCACTGCTACATTTAGTGAGAACATGGATCTTAGTTCAATTAACAATACAACTTTTCTTGTTAAAAACGGAACAGCTACTATTCCTGGTACTATAACTTATACTGGCAAAGTTGCAAGTTTTGTACCAACTGGTGGATTGGCTTCTAACACTTTATACACTGGTACCATTACGATTGGTGCAAGAGATATTTCTGGTAATACATTGGCTAGTGATTACACTTGGACATTTACAACAATTCCTCCTGTGGTCATTCCACCAGTAATTTCTCCTACATTAATTGTGTTTGGTGTGTTTGGCGGTAACGCTGGAATAACCAATCAAGGTTTAAATACAGTCATCAATAATGGAGGCATCGGTACAACTGCAGCTTCTACTTTAATCACTGGTTTTCATGATATGATTACGGGTGATGTTTACACAGAAACGCCTTTGAATGTAGGAAGGGTTAATGGAAGAATTCATACAGCGCCTCCAGCGCCGGGTTCTGCAGCTTCTGCTATCATTGCAGCACAAGGTTTGGCTGATGCCAATGCATTGTATTTAAGCACAGCACCAGCTGCTAAACCAGGTGGAATAGATCCAGGTGCAGGAGAACTAGGTGGATTAACACTTGCTCCTGGTGTTTACAAATCTGCTAGTGGAACTTTTAAAATAAGCAATGGCAATTTAACATTGGATGCAAAGGGTGATCCAAATGCGGTATGGGTATTCCAAACTGCATCTGGCTTAACAGTAGGTATTGCAGGACCTACTGGTGCTAAATCGGTTATCATGATTAATGGTGGGCAACCTAAAAACGTGTTTTGGCATGTTGGAAGCGCAGCTACTATTAATGGTGCAGGTGGCGGAACAATGGTTGGAACAATCATTGCTTATGCTGGTGTTACTTTTTCTACACCAGGAAATGCAACCCAAACTATTTTAAATGGAAGAGCACTCTCTTTAAATGCTTCTGTAACCATGGTTAATACCACTATTAATGTTCAATAACCTATCTAACTTTTTATTTTAAATATATTTTATGATACACTTCAAAAATAATCATTCAAAAACAGTCTTCTTGCTGTTTGGATTACTCATCAGCTTTACAGCATTATTTGCACAAACAGAACAAAGAGTACAACCAAAATGGTGGTTTGGATATTCTGTTGCAGCAAATATTAATCAATACAATGGAACAACCCAAATGTTGAATGCAAGTACAACAGTACCTACTGCATTTCATAAAGGCAAAAGCGTTCGTCCTTACGCTTCTTTCTTATTGGAGTATCGACCAAATAAAGTGGTAGGGTTTATGTTAAACCTAGCATATGATAATAGAAGTGCCCGATTTAATCAAGTGATGGCACCATGTAATTGTCCTGCTGATTTATCTACCAATTTGAGTTATTTCTCTATTGAGCCTAGTTTGAGATTGGCGCCATTTTCCTCTGCATTTTATTTATTTGCAGGTCCTACAATTGGTATCAATATCAATAAAGATTTTGTATATGTTCAAGACAAACAAGTAGACCAACGCGGAGACTTTAGTGATATTAGAAAAACAATGCTCTCTGCACAAGCGGGTGCAGGTATTGATATCCCCTTGTCTAAAAAAAGCAATACGAGCCAAGTTACCTTATCTCCTTTTGCCTCTTTTCAAACAAATTTATTTCAAGCTCCTAGAACCGTTGAAACATGGGATATGTACACCATTAGAGCTGGCTTAGCTTTAAAGTTTGGAAAAGTTGCAGCAGCAGCTCCTCTAAAACAAACACCAGCAGCTCCTATTGAAACGGTAAGAGTTGTTACAGTAAAAGAACCCAATTTGCAGTTTTCTGTTAGAGCGCCAAAAATTGTACCAGCAGAAAGACAAGTTAAAGAAATGTTTCCTTTGCGCAACTCAGTCTTCTTTAATATGGGTTCAAGCGAAATACCAAGCAGGTATATTCAGTTAGGAAAGAACGAGTCTATTAATTTTAAAGAATCAGAATTACAAGAACAACAACCTGCTAATTTAAATAAAGGAAGGTCTGCACGTCAACTAAATGTTTATTATAATATTTTAAACATCATGGGCGATAGAATGCGTAACAACCCTAATACCAGTATTATGTTAACAGGGGCTTCAGATAATAATCCTACAGAAGGAAAATTGATGGCAGAAAATATTAAACAATATCTAGTAAATAACTATGATATAGATCCATCAAGAATCACCACTGATGGTAGAGATAAGCCAGTGATTCCTTCTGAACAACCTGGAGGAACAAAGCAGCTAGATTTATTAAGAGAAGGAGATAGAAGAGTGGATATTACTAGTACATCTTCGGCTATGCTACTTGAAGTGGGTGGTGCAACTTCTCCATTTTTAAAGCCTGTACAAATTAAGACATACCAAGAAGACCCATTAGATACCCATGTTATTTTTACTAATAAAGGCGCAACAGAGTTGTTGAATTCTTGGAGGGTTGAATTGAAGGACGAATCTGGTGTAATTAAAAATTATGGTCCGTATTATTTAGATCAGGGTTCAGTTTCTGGAAAAACTGTTCTTGGAAATAGTGCATCTAAAAATTATCAAGTAACCATGTTTGGTACTACCAAGTCTGGTGATATAATTAAAAAAGAAAGCTCTGTAAGTGTTGCTAAATCTGAAAGTTTAAAACAAGAAGGATTACGTTACAGTATACTATTTGATTTTGATAAAGCAGATGCAATTGCTGCGTATGAAAAATTTCTTACAGAGGTAGTTGCTCCATTAATTCCTGATAATGGAACCGCAATCATTCACGGACATACAGATATTATTGGTGAAGAAAAATACAACCATGAGTTGTCTCATAATAGAGCAGAAACAACAAAGATTATATTGGAGCGTGCTACCAATAGATTAGGTATACGTAATGTAAAATTTGAAGTGTATGGCTTTGGTGCAGAAGCATCTAATGCGCCATTCGAAAATAAGTATCCAGAAGAACGTTTCTATAATAGAACGGTTATCATAGATATTATCCCAGGTAATTAAAGATTGTTTAGCACAGTTTGTTGATTGAGGGCACCCTTGTTACACGTTGTAGCAAGGGTTTTTTATTTCCATCTTTTAATTAGCTTAACCAACTCATACCATAGAACAGATATACTTCCAATGGCAAAACAAATACTTAACTGTTGAATGCTAATAGCAGAGAAGTCAAAAAATATTGCTAAGGGTTTTATATATATCAATGAAAGCAACAATAAAAGGGTAATTATAATCATTCCCAATACTAAATTATTCTTATACCCGATAGTAGTGATGATGGAATAATAGAATGATCGGTTAATTAGGGTTAAAAATATATTAGCAAAAACGAGGGTACTAAAAACCATTGTTCTAGTAGTATTTAGATCTAATAATATATCTACTGCATATTGATAAATATACAAGGTTCCTGCAGTAATGGCAAGACCTTGTGCCAAGCTGGTTGTTAGTTCTTTCCAACTAAAAAAAGTGCTGGTAAATGGCCTTGGCGATTGTGCCATTGTGTTTTTTTCCATTGGCTCATTTTCATAAATGATAGAACAGGTTGGTCCCATGATTAGTTCAAGAAAAATCACATGCACAGGTGTAAATATATTTGGATACAACCATCCAAGTGCAAGCGGAATAAATACTGTTAAAACAATTGGAATATGAATTGAAATAATATATTGGATGGCTTTTTTTAAGTTTGTATAGATTTTTCTTCCCATTGCCACCGCATCCACCATTTTAGCTAAATCATCATCAATTAAAATTAGCGAAGCAGCTTGTTTGGCAATTTCAGTTCCTTTTTTACCCATAGCAATACCTATATGAGCTGCTTTTAAGGCAGGTCCATCATTAACACCATCTCCAGTCATTGCAACTATATCGTTGTTGCTTTTTAATGCATTAATAATTTTTAACTTGGCTTCAGGAAACATTCGGGTAAAAATATTGATTTCAGCCACTTTTATTTTAAGTTCATTGTCAGATAGCAGCATGAGTTCATCTCCGCTTATTTGCTTTTCTGCACCTTTAAATCCAATTTTTTTGGCAATAGTGGTTGTAGTTGCAGCATTGTCACCAGTAATAATTTTAACCTGTATCCCTGCCTTATAAAACTGATTTAAAACCAGTGCCATATTTTCTTTTGGAGGGTCATAAAATGCAATAACCCCCTTTAATTCAAAAAGAAAATCTTGTTGTTTAGCCGGAAAATTATTGCCAGAAAATAGCGCTTCTCCTACTGCTAGTACCCTGTATCCGGCAGAAGTAAATTCATTGATGGCATTTTGAGTGGCTATTCTTGTTTCACTATTTGCATTAGAGCAAGCTAGAATAGCTTCTGGTGCACCCTTTGAGGCAATAATTTTTTTTCCTTCCGCATTTTCAAAAATATGTGTCATCATTGGGGGTCTCCCTTCTAATGGATATTCATGAATCATTTTATACAAAGGACGTTCATCTATTTTGTTGCTTTCTTTGTAAAGTTGATGCAAGGTTAATTCCATTGGATCAAAAGGGATGGGCTCGCTTGCCCACATAGCTATATCAATTAATGGCTGATTTTCTGCCTCGTTAAGATTTATTTGCTCCGGTAAAAAAGATTTTTGTGTGGCTGCATTATAAATGGCAGCAATGCTCATTTTGTTTTCGGTAAGTGTGCCAGTTTTATCTGTGCATATAACTGTTGCACTGCCTAGTGTTTCAACGGTTTTCATTTGTTTTACCACAATCCCCATTTTCATTAGTCTCCATGCACCCAATGCCATAAATGTGGTAAATGCAACAGGAATTTCTTCGGGCAATATACTCATTGCCAAAGTGAGCGCTTGTAATAAGCTATTAAGTAAGTCTTTATTAATTTTAAAATTGATGAACCAGACTACTAAAAAAACAATAGCACCTATGATGGCCATATTTCGAACAAATCGATTGATTTGTTTTTCTAAAGGTGTTTTCTCTTCTACTATAGACTCCAAACTTTTCCCAATTTTGCCTAGCTTAGAATCGTTGCCAATTGCAGTAATTTGGGCTATTGCTAAACCTGCCACAGCATAAGTGCCTCTATATATTTGATTGTCGTTGCTGTTATTGCTCTTGCTTACCGCGAAAGTTTCTCCAGTTAGAATGGATTCATTCACCAAAAAGTCGTTGGATTGAATAATTAAGCCATCTGCCGAAACTGAATTACCTTCTTCAATTAATAGATAATCGCCAATAACTAGTTCGTCTACATGAATTGATACAATTTCTTTATTGCGAACAACTTTACAAAATGGCTGCGTAAATTCTTCCAGTTTTTGAAGAGCTTGTTTACTTCTAGCATCTTGGTATAAGGAAATAGCAGCCACTAGTAAAATAGCACCCGCTAAAAAAAGTCCGTCGCCTACATTTCCCGTTATAAAATAAATGGATGCTGCAACCAATAATAAAATGACCATAGGTTCTTTAAAAATGCTTTTAAGTGCATCTAAAAAACCATTATTCTGTTTAAATGATAGCTGGTTGTTTCCAAACTGCTTTCTTGCAATAAGAACTTCCTGGTCTGAAAGCCCTTCTATATTAAATGGAGCTATTGGCATAAAAGAGTATTATTCCAAAGATAAATCATCTGATAGTATATACTTCAGAACAAATCTCTTGTAACCAACCCTTTTATTTACAAAGGACTTTTACCCCTAATAACTCTTAGTAGTATTGCAATGATGGCTATCACTAATAGAATATGAATTATACCACCAGTATGATATCCAAAATATCCTATGGCCCAAAGTATGATTAGTATAACTGCAACGGTGTATAGAAGATTACTCATATTAATTTTTTTAATTGGTGAAAAAATCGTGCTTAGAAATAGTAAGTCTAGACATTAGATAACTTAATGTTGATTCTGCCCCTTGGTTTAGGTTTACATAGCTGTCTTCAAGTCCATCGTAACAGCCACCTGTGCAAGGATTGTAAATAATTTCATTTAAATGGTTTCTTCCTTGAAACCAGTCAAAGGCAATTTTCATTTTGTCTTTATAATGTGCAGCGTGAAATTCATTATAAAAGCTGTTTAATGAAAGGATGGTATAAGCTACATCAATGGGTTGTTCTCCACCAACTAAATTGCAGTTTACACCAGTTACTTTGTTATGCCAGTTTTTGTTAGAAATAACATGTATGCCTGTTTCCGTAAAAATCTGACTTAATAAAAATTGAAAACTTTCTTTTGCAGTTTTCTTGAATTTTTCGTTTCCTGTAGCTTTCCATGCATTTAGCATTGCTTCAGGTAATAAACTATTTGCATAGGTTAAATAACATTCAAACCATGCCCATTTTGGAGATGACTCGTGTAAATACATTTGGTAAATCCTATTTGCTAATATGTTAATAGTATCATATGCTTCTTGGTTAACATTGTTTTGAAGGCTGTAGCTCAACCCTTTAATAATGAAAGCCATTGATCTAGTAGAATGAATAGTGTTTAAATGAGCAATAGATTTATTCAGTATTATTCTAGCTTTAGCCACTAAATTTTGGGGAAGTATCTTTTCTAACCCAATAAAATAGCCCAATGCCCAAATTGCTCTTCCGTTTGCATCGTCTAAATTACATTGTTCATTTTCGATGGTAAATTCTTTAAACTGATTTACATAATTTAAAAAATCACCATTTTCTTGCTGACAAAAAGCTATGAAATCTAAGTATATTTCTATTAAATAAAGTTGTTCAAAATGGCGAGTATTTTCAAAATACATTGCCATAGTAAGTAACGCCCTTGCATTGTCGTCTAATGTATAGCCTGAAGTTAAATCTGGTTTATTTAAAACAGCAAATTGTATAATACCAAAGTTGGTTGTTAATTTTTTAAGATGATGTAAATTAATAGGAGGGATACTGAAATTTAAATGGAGGTCTGCTTGAATGGTTTCTTTAAAAACATGTGCATGTTTTAACGCACTATTTTCCCATGCAGTGGAAGCTAGTTTATGAATTCCATTTATACTAAATTCCTCCCTTTTGGCGTCATTGTATAATAAAGATATAATTGCAGATGACAATTGTTCGCTGTTATTAAAGTCTACAATTATGCCTGTATTATTGGCTAATACTTCTAATGCGTGTGGAATTGCAGTAGCAATAATAGGACAACCACTACTAATTGCATAGGAGAATGTTCCGCTAACTGCTTGATTTGGATTGTTAGATGTAAATAAGTAAATATCTGTTAACTGTAAATATTCTAAGAGTTCTGGAAGCTCTAGGAATTTATTTATAAAACGAACATGATCTTCTAAATGTAATTGCTTTATTTTAAGTTTAAGCGATTCACGATAAGACTCACCGTCAATCTTAACAACTCCTGGATGTGTAATTCCAATAATTAAGAAAAGTACTTCAGGTTCCTTTATAATTATTCCAGTTAGCGCATCTAGCGTTGTTTCAATACTTTTTCCAGAATTTAATAATCCAAATGTTGAAAGTATTTTTCTCCCTTGCAAGCCATGTTTTTTCTTTAATTGTAGCTTATCGGTATGCCTAACTAAGTGTGTTCCATGGCTAATGATATGAATATTAGTTGGGTCAATTACATAATCTTCATATAGAATAGTTGCTGCATTTTTTGTCATCACAATTGTTTTGATAGATGCGTTTAACATCAATTGGATGTATTCTTTTAAAGCATTACTAGGTTTTCCTAATACTGTATGCAAAGCAATAATAACGGGCTTTGATAGTGACTGAAGAAACGTTTGAAATAGGCTATCATAACCATGATAAAAGCCAAATTCATGTTGTACAATAATTAATTGAACTTGCTCACTTGTATTTAATTGGTTGGCTAATTGAATATAATTTTCAGCTTTGCTGGTATCTAATTTGTATTTTACCTCTGAAGGATAGGAATAAGTGACGTTTTCTTGCTCAAGTGCGCATATATGTAATGAAAAAGATCGGTAAAATTTATTATTTAAAGAATTATACAAATCATTTGCATAAGTAGCTATGCCGCATTCTCTTGGCGGGTAAGAAGTAATCATTACTAATATTGGTAATTCAACTTGTTTAGTAGCAACAAAAAGATTTTCTTTTTTAAGTTCAATGGGTATAATATGTTCTAATAATGCATCCATATTATATTTTATAACGAAGAAGTTCTTCTATTAATTCATTTATATTGGTGGAAGCACATCCAATTCTTTCATCTGCAGCACCATAGTATATATATAGCGTACTGTCTTCTACAATTGCTCCTGAAGGGAAGCAAACATTATTTACAATTCCTTTTATTTCCCATAATTCTTTTGGTTGAAATAATGGGTAAGGTAATCTAGCTATTTCTATATGTGGATTGTCGAGTTCAAATAATGCAGCACAAGACGAGTAAATATATCCCTCTACCTCATCGTGAACGCCATGGTATATTATTAGCCATCCTTTTGTTGTTTTGATTGGAGGGCAACCACCGCCCACATAACTAATTTCGTGGGTATGTTTAGGACTAATCATGATGCAATCTTGAAAATGCATAAAATAGTCAATCCAGAAACTGCTTGTTAAATCAGCCAATTCTTTTACTCTCGTAATTAAAATATCTGGCTTTATTCTATGCATAAAATAGAAATAGCCATTAATTTTTTCCGAAAAAAAAATTAGGTTTTTGTCCCAAAGTAGAAAATTGGTATCTAATTGCCCATGACTTTTCCAGTGCTCATTGTATCTAAGGTATTTTTCGTTGATGTCCTTTTTAGTTTCTGCTAGTTTACTGAAATTGGGGTAAGTTAGTTTAGGAACAATAACCCCCTTTTTAGTAAATGTTTTTAAATCGTTGCTCACTAATAATGCGCCCAATGCATTTACACCATCGTATGCTGTATATGTCATCATGAATTCATCATTGATCAAAACAATTCTTGGATCTTCCATCCCGTTTTTTTCATAAGGATGTTCGGGAATAAGGATTGGATTGTCCATTCTGGTACCGACTTCAGTAGGATGGTTGAGCGAGCAATATCCAATGGTTGAATAGTTGCCTTTGCCAACTGCTCTATAAAAAAGATGAATCTCTCCATTGTGTTTTATTACAGCTGGATTTAATACACCTTCGCACTCAAAGTTGGTTTCTCTTTTTTCAAGGATAATGCCGTGTTTATAAACAGTTATCATACTTGGTCGTATCCACTTTTAATAATAGTTTGAATGAGCTTGAAACGGCCATTGGGTTTAATGGTATTGGCAGAATGAGCAGGAATGACGAGTGACTCACCCGTTTTAAGTATTTGATTTTTGCCATCAATAACAAGTTCTGCTTGTCCTTCAATTAACTGAATAAATGTATCGAAAGGAGTCTTTTTTTCTGTCAACCCTTCTCCACTATCAAAAGACATTACACTGATATTTCCTGTAGACTTTCTTAGTATGGTCTTAATCACTACCGAATTAGGTATATATTCAATTATTTCAACGGTTATATACACTTTTGATTTTTCAATTTCACTGATTTCTTTTTCACTTAGTTTCGGTAGCATTTGAGTTGTTTTTGGTAAAGTTTCAGAATTAGAAATTTTTATTTATTATACTATTGTTAATAAAACTTGCATTTTTTACAGATTGTCTAATACCGTTCTTTTTTTATTGGTCATTGCTTTAAAAAAGGAGGGTGTTAAACCTGTGATTTTTTTGAATTGGTTGGAAAGGTGGGCAACGCTACTATAGTGAAGTTTCCAGGCAATTTCAGTTAAGTTTAATTCATTGTAGATTATCAATTCTTTGGCTCTCTCAATTTTATGCAAAATGATAAATTGTTCAATAGTGGTAGCTTGAGTCTCTGAAAATAAATTGGATAAGTAAGTGTAATTGTAGGAAAGTTTATCACTTAAAAAAGTGGAGAAATTGACTTCTGGTTCGTCTTCACTGTAGTGAATCATTTCTATGATTACCGCTTTTATTTGGCTAATTAATACGGCTTTCTTATCATCAATTAATTCTAGTCCATATTTCAGTAAAACTGCTCTAAAATTGGCTATTTTTTCTTCGTCAATTTGGTGAGACATTAACACTTCGCCTAAGTCGATTCTTTGGTATGGTATTTCTAAATCATGTAAAATCTCTTTTACCAATAATTTACACCTTAAGCTGACCATGTATTTGATGTATACTTTCATATAGGGGCACGGTTGTATTAGTGCCTATTTTCTTTTGTTTAGAATGAGAATGCTGGTAGAATGATTAGAATCCTGTTATCCCTGTTGGAATATTGTAAAGGATAGAACCGAATAGAATTGGATACGTGTAAGGTAGTCTTAAATACTGGTATTAGCTAATTGATGCGGATAATCCGAATTTCATTTTTTTTGATTTGATTCTATTGTTAACTTTAGCCATATGTATTTTAGTGTATTACCCAAGCAGCCTCACCCAATACTATCTTATTTAAGAGTGGGAAGGTTATTATATTATTCCTTGGCAATATTTATTGTAGAATCTTGGTTTTATTGGGTTAAGTTGAATGAAGCTTATACTTATTATTCGAACTGGATTATTTTTTTCTGGGCCTGGAGTTTTATGTTTTCCTTTATTCATATTTTCTTGGTTTTGGCAGATGGATGGAGCAGGTACCAAAATTATAAACGTGCCAAAGACCAGTTTTTCATGCATGGCTTTAATAGAAGAATTGTAGATACCTATATTGGATCAAAATGCCAACGGATGGCTGCATTAGAAGCAGCTAAAGAATTAGGTATTGGGGAAGAAGTGAAAGCTTATTACATAGCAAAAGGAGTGAAATGGTATCATTATGTGCCTTATTTTATGATAAAAGACCCTTGGTTTGGTTTCAAAAAGCATTTTTGGTCTCGTACTTTCCTTGAAGGCAATTATAAACCTAAATTCAATTATTCCAATTATCAACAACTAGTTTTACAAACATGATTATTTCAGGAACAAATCTCAGCAAGGTTTACGGAAAAAGAAAAGTTCTTGACAATGTAAGTATCGGTTGTGCTTCTGGTGAAATTTGTGGTTTATTGGGCGCAAATGGCGCAGGTAAAACCACTTTATTCAAAATATTATTTGGTTTAATTACGCCAGATACGGGTAAAGTGGTTTTACCCAATCAATCCATCAAGCCAATAGGTGGAATCATTGAAAAACCCGCATTGTATGAATACCTGAATGCCCAAGATAATATTCACTTATTTGCAAGTATACAAGGGCTTCAATTAACCAAGCAGGAAATAGCAACACATCTAATTAGAGTAGGATTACCTATAGACAGAAATGATAAGGTAGAAAATTTTTCTATGGGGATGAAGCAAAGATTAGGAATAGCCATAGCGCTTTTGAATAATCCGGCTTGTTTGGTTTTAGATGAGCCTTTTACAGGATTAGACCCTTTGGGCGTTAGTTCCTTAAGAAAGTTGATTGCCGATTTAGCAGAAAAAGAGGGCTTAGCAATTATTTTGTCTTCGCATATCATAGAAGAACTGAGTAAGCTCTGCCATACATTGTATGTATTAAAAGAAGGCAAATTGGTGAATGCTGGTCCAGCACAGCAATTGATAGCAGAAAATACGGATGTATATAATATTTGTGCAGACAATATAAAACAAGCGGAATGTTTAAAAAATTATCAAGTTGAATTTAAAGGAAATTGTGCAATGGTCACCATTGCCGCTTCAGCAGTGCCTTATTTAATTCAGTTATTAGATAAAGAACAGATTTATATCACTTCTTGTACTCCTGAATTGAGTATGGAAAAATTATTTGAAACAAATCGTTAATGCAATATTTATTAAAGGCAGAAATACGGAAACTGTTTAAGCAAAGTAAAACTTACTATGCTTTGGGTGCACTATTCTCTATTGAGTTGTTGATTTTATTTAGTGCCTATTATCAAGGTACTACAATCATTGATTTACTTTTAGAAAATTTAAAACAGAAATTTTATTTTGAAGGGACTCTATTAAATGGGAATTTATTGATTTATTTAATTCTAAATACGCTTTGGTTTCATTTGCCTCTAATTTTGATGATTATAGTTTCAGGAACACTTACTTCGGAATACAAAGACCGAACCTTACAAACCATCATGCTTCAGCCAGTAAGTAAGTGGAAATTTATTTTGAGTAAATACATAGTTGCAATTGCATTTACTTTAATGGTTGTAGCATTATTGGCAATTAGTTCCTTTGGATTGTCCTATGCTTTTTTTGGAAAAGGAGACTTAGTAGTATACTTAAATGGCTTAAACTTTTTTGATGCAACTGATGCTATTAAACGACTACAATGGTCATTTGTTTCTGGCGCTTTGTCAATGGTGTTTTTTTCAGTGGCTAGTTTAACCATCGCCATTTTGTTTAAAGAAGCTACCAAAACTTGGATAGTGTCGGCCTTTTTCTTGATTCTGTCGAATATATTATTGAAAGTAGATTTTGGAGACAATTGGTTTAATCAATTATTTTTTGCCAAATTGAATGATACATGGCAATACTTTTTTTATTACACGATTAATTGGCAACAAATTATTTTTAATAGTGTTCTAAGCCTTATTTATTGCATGCTATTTATGGGGGCAGGTATTTATTGGTTTCACAAAAAAGACATTGGGTAATGAAAAAAGCAGCAATTTTATTTTTATTTTCCATTTTATGGATTGGGCTGTCTGCACAAGCAATTGATGAAGATTTATTGAAAGTTAAAAACCGACTAGATTCCATTGTGTCTTTTAGCACACAATTGAAATTGGAAGTAGATATTTCGTTTATCAATATGCCTGTGAAAAAAGCGCAAATGTTTTATACCAAGGGCAAAAAAGTGAAATTCTCCTCTGATGATTTTGTGATGTTACCAAAAAGGGGATTGGATTTTTCGTTGAATAGCTTATTAGAGTATTCATTTATTACAGTTGATAGGGGAATGGAACAAAGAAATGGTAGAAGCTATAAGGCAATTAATATAATACCTACCGATAAAAGAGCAGATTTTTCTATAGCAACTATTTTGATTGACACCAAATTAAGAAGAGTGATGGAGTCTGAAATCAATACTAAGAAAGATGGCGCTTACCTTTTGACTTTCCTATATAATTCCGATGCAAAAGTATTACCAGATAAAGTAACGGTTAACTTTGAAATTGAAAAAATTAGAATCCCTATCAATTTCATGGGAAAAGACACCCAACTCGATCGCAAAAAAATGAAAGCAGCGGGAACCAAGACCGGTGCTATTTATTTGACCATGAGTAATTATCAAATCAAATCTGTTTTATATAATAGATATTTGTGAATGGATTTTTTTAGTTCAGACCAGCATTTTGATCAACTTTACCCCCCCGCAATATCGGCATTGGCTAGTCGACATTGGACGCCAATAGCAGTTGCTAAAGAAGCAGCAGCGTTTTTAGCGGTTGGTTCAAATACGCGTATTTTAGATATTGGCAGTGGGGTAGGTAAATTTTGCATGATAGGAGCTAGATTTCATCCTCATGCAGCATTCACTGGGGTTGAACAGCGGGATTCTTTAACCCAAATAGCCCAATCGATTGCCCATGAATTATCTCTAACCAATACCCATTTTCTAACAGGTAATTTTACGGATATTGATTTTACTCAATACCATCATTTCTATTTTTATAATGCATTTTATGAAAACCTGATAGACAATGATACTATTGACCAAACAGTTGAGCAAAGTCCTGAATTATTTAATATGTATAATCGAAAATTATACAAACAACTAAAGAAACTTCCAGCTGGAACCAGAATTGCTACATTTCATAGCTCTGAGAACGAAATGCCTAGTTCTTACCAAGTGGTAGGCGTTGGTACAAATGAAGATTTGAAGTTTTGGATTAAGCTTTAAATAAGACTTTAAGGGACGATATTTTTTGTCTCGCCTTTGTTAACTCCTTTCAAAAAGTGAATCAAACCTTTAAAATAGGTTTCCTGATCGTCGTACATGCTCATATGTCCTCCATTTGCACAATATAAATAAGTGCCATTTTGCACTGCCCCTGCCATCCATTTCATATGTGCTGGGTCCATGGTATCGTGTTCGGCACCAACTACTAAAGTAGGTACACTAATTTGTTTAAGCTGATTTTTTACAGACCATGTGGTTAATTTTCCGGAAATGCCAAACTCGCTTGGGCCTTGCATGGTAACATATAAAGACTGGTTCATTTTTGCAAAAGAACGATTTACTGGTTCAGGCCATTCACTCAAAGGCATTCTTAAAATATGTTTGGTATAAAAATGATTGTATAACAAATCCATATACTTAGGATTGCCGTAATCTTTTTTTGCTTCTAAATTTCTAACGGTGTCCAAAATTTTAGGATCCATCTGTTTTGCTAAAACTTCATCAGCGTATTTGCCGTATTCAACGGCGTCGCTCATCATATTCGATATAATTACCCCTTTTAAGTTTTGCTGATACTTCAATGCATATTCCATGGCTAATATTCCACCCCAAGAATGCCCTAATAAGAAGAAATTGTCTTGGTTTAAATTGAGTGCTTTTCTTACCTGCTCTACTTCGTCTACATATCTTGCCAAATCAAATAAGCTGGTATCTTTTGGGTCCTGTGAATTGCCACAAGCTAATTGATCATAATAAATGATTTCAATGCCTTCTGCTGGCATGAAATTTTCGAAGCATTCAAAATATTCATGTGTAGCACCAGGTCCTCCATTTAACAACAATAATTTAATAGAAGGGTTATTCCCAATTCGTTTGGTCCAAACATTAAATATGCCGCTTGCAGTTTTAATTGGAACCATTTGTACGCCCCCATTTTGGATTCCCTTAGTGGTTGGCTTAAAATAATCATTATTAACGGTTGGTTCGTTATTAGCCGTTTTACAACCAAATATTGCTGTAAAGCAGAAGAACACAATTAGCGTTTGAAGCTTTTTCATGGGGAATTGTTTTAGTTAAGATAACTCAATTTAAAATGAAATGCCCTTTAAATGGATTAATTGTTGGTATAAATTTCTTGTAATGGACCCTGGTTTCACATCCCCTATAGTATGGCCATCAATTGAGATTACAGGGAGAATATTTTTAGTAGAACTGCTGATAAAAGCTTCTTTGGCGGAAGCAATCATACCAATGGTTATATTAGTCTCCTTGATGGTGTAGCCTTTTAATTCGAGTATTTTTTTTCGGGTAACCCCCTGCAAAATATTTTCTTTTGGAGTAAGCACTTCGTTTTGCTCAGTCACCATAAAGAAATTGGCTCTAGGGCATTCGCTTACCAACCCGTTAAAAAAATATAATACATCATCTGCTCCTGCTGCTTTAATTGTTGGTTGCAAGTAAATTGCTTTTAAGTAGTCAATGGTTTTGATGAAGGGAAGTTGGCGTTGGTGTTCGTAGGTAATCAGTTTTAAACCATTTTCAAATACTTGATTTTGATAATTAAACGGCGATTGACTGATAATTAAATTAGGGTTTCCTATTGAATATCCGTCAGGCGAATTTCCCCCAGTAAGGGTTAAGCGAATTCCAGAATTCGGCAATTGATTTTTTCCCATTAATTGGTCAATTGCTCCAATCAATTCTTTTTGATTTAAGGTAACAGGTAAATGCATCGATTGAGCGGAAGAATAAAATCTAAGTAAATGGTCTTCTAAAAAAATAGGTTTCCCATTCACCGTAACCAGAAAATCAAAAATTCCATAGCCTCTTTGAATGGCTAAATCGGATGCAGAAATGGAAAGACTATTTGCCAGCATCAATTCTCCGTTAACGCTAATATACCTTTCACTCATTTTTTTTCTTTTATAAATAATGGCATTAATTGTTGGATGGGTAGTGCAGATACTTTGTTTCCTCTGAAACCTTTAGTATCTGTAGCAGTAAGTAGTGAATTAATTATGGCTTCCTCTGTTGCTTCTATAGCAGCCATAAATAGGGGAGAAGTAGCATCATTGGGTAAGTTGAGTATTGGCTTTGGTTCATTAATGGTTTGATGCAATACCCAGTTTTGAACGGCTGTTGAAAATGCAATTACATAATCACCACTTCCGTTGGAAGCAATGCCACCAGTTCTTCCTAAACCCAACATGGCCCTTTTGGCCAATCGCATTAGATTTCGGTGATCTAAAGGTGCATCTGTAGCCACAATAATCATACAAGAGCCATCCACATTGTTTAATAGCTCATTACTAAAACTAAATTTTTGTAAATGTTCTCCTACAGCAACACCATCAATAGTTAATACCCCACCAAAATTAGATTGCACCATTACACCAATGGTATATCCCCCTAAGCTGGCAGGTAGTTTTCTAGAAGCAGTGCCAATACCACCTTTAAATCCAAAACAAACAGTGCCAGTTCCTGCTCCCACAGCACCTTCCATTATATTATTTGTTGTTGCGTTTTGGATGGCGCTTAATACGTCTTGTTCTGTTACATGTCTGCTTCTAATATCATTTAAAAAGCCATCATTGGTTTCCCCTACAACCGCATTAACCGAACTTATTTTTTCGTTTCCAGCTTGAGCCAGTGTATAACTGATTAAGCCATTCATTGCTGCAGGAACACTCAAGGTATTGGTGAGAACAATAGGCGTTTCTATATTTCCTAACTCATTAATTTGCGTACTACCTGCTAATTTTCCAAAGCCATTTCCTATGTAAACTGCAGCTGGTACTTTTTGTTGAAATATATTGCCTTGATGTGGAACTATAACTGTTACTCCAGTATTGACTGAATCTCCTTTTTTGATGGTAGTATGACCTATTGAAATTCCATTGACATCTGTAATACTGTTTAAAGCCCCTGTTTTTAAAACACCAATTTGAATGCCCCAATCACGAGCTCGTTTAGGGCTTTGTGCATCAACATGATGCGCTAAAATGCTTGTAATGACTAATGTTGTTACGAATTTTACCAAAGTCATAAAGGGCATTATTTTTTGGGATAAATCAAAGTGGGAATTTTAGTAGAGAACGTGAGTTCTGCTGCTTTGCTTGGTAAAAATAATTGCTCAAAGAATCCTTTTTTCTGTCTTGTAAATAATATAATTAAATCTGGATGCTGCTTCCCAATATATTTAGTTAGTCGGTCTACCAAGGAATATTCAATATTGGTTTCAAGTACATTGGGTTTAATTCCAATATAGTTAGCCTTAGAAAAAATCTTTATTTTTTTGAGCGTGTCGGGATGGTTTACACCCATTCTTGCATAGTGCAATGCTTCTGTTTGACCTTTAAGCAAACTGTTTAATTTAGTTACTTTACTGAGTTCTGTAACTAGGTTTTCAAAATCTGAAACATAAGTAATTTTCTTGATGGCTTTAGTTTTGTATTTAGATGGAATTGCCATTACAGGGATTGGAGAATGGTTAACTAAATAAGAAGTATGTGTTCCCATTAATTTCCTTAGTACCCCTGCTCCATTGGTGGCTATGCATATAAATTGACATTTGCTTTTAGCAGCATAATCAATGATTGCTTTTTCTGTTCCTTGGGTAAAGTCAATTACAAATTTGCTTTTTACTACTATATTTTTATTTACTCCTACAGTTGATGAAACAAATTTTTCTAACTCCTTAGTTAATCTGTGCTTTTCTTCTTTTACGTAATTTTTGAAAAAAGATAAATTCCATGAAGCTGGCTGCATCATTTCAACAGCAGAATAAAAAATAAGCTCAGCCCCTTTTATTTGGTTAGAAAAGTTAGCAGCAAATTGAATAGCTGCTTTAGAGTTTAAAGAAAAGTCGGTGGTCACTAAAATTTTCATAACGTCAATTATTTTTTTGGTTGCTCTACTGAAGAAATAAAATCCTTGATCAATTGAATGTTTTTTGCTTTATTGTCGTGCATGGTACCATGACCAGCTCCTTCAATCATTCCAAATTGACTGTTCTTAACTAGACTACTAAAATAACGAACTGTTTGCGGCCTAGCTTCGTCGTATTCGCCGGTAATAAAAAGTGAGGGTATTTTTATACTAGATAAACTTTTAATTCGATCATAATTGATAAGTGTTCCAGTGGCCGTAAATTCTGTAGGCCCCCACATATAATTATAGATGAAGCTGTTGCCAGCAGCCATTATGGTGTCTAAGTCACTGGTAAGCCTACTGTTTCTAACACCAAAATTTTTTGCATAAACAGAGTTTGCATTTATATAGGCAGCACTATTAAAGTCCCCTGTTTTTTCTCCTTTAGCTATTGCAACTTGTATACTATCAGGTAGGGTTTTAATTAAGATGTCTGCATCTTTTTTCCATAGCGCTGTACTAAAATAAGGGCTGTTGAATATGATTGCTTTTACTTCTTTGGGGTATTGTAAGTAGTATTCTAATGCTAGTGCGGTTCCCCACGAATGTCCATGTAAGTAAAACGATTTGAGCTGTAGGGTATTTACCAATGCTCTAACTTGTTCTACAAATAAAGGAACTTTCAATAATGAAGTATCTGTATGATAATCTGATCTTCCACTACCTAACTGATCAAAAATAATAATTGGTCGATCGTTGCCAATTGTTTCAAATTGATAAAAAGACCTGCTGGTTCCACCAGGACCTCCATGCAACATAAGAATGGGTGTGCGGTTGCCTTTCCCAATTATTCTATACCAGATCTTACCACCTTGTACATTAATTTTTCCTTCGCCTTCCTTTAATTGCGCAAAGGAAACAATTGAAAGATGAATGAATACTAAAAACGATAAAACTATTTTTGATAACATGTATATTAATTTAGGCTATAAACTGTACACTTTAAAGGTACACTAAATTAAAAAACGTACATCAACAGTAATCCAACAGCAGCCGCCAACATCAATAGTAATGCCGCGCCACCTAGAATATTAGACCAAATGCCATTACAAAAAGTTCCCATTACTTTTTTGTTATTGGCAATATGCAAAATGATGGCAATTAAAACAGGTGCCGTTAAGCCATACAAAATAGCAGCATATATCAGCGCATTGATTGGTGAAATGCCTATATAGTTGATGGTAAGACCCAGGAGTAGGGCGGAGATAATAATGGTGTAAAAAGCCTTTGCTTCATGAAATTTCTTATCCAACCCATTTTCCCAAGAAAAAATCTCCGTAATCATATAAGATAAAGCACCGCTTAATACAGGGATGGCCAAAAATCCTGTTCCAATAATTCCAACAGCAAATAATATATAAGCAGCTTCCCCTGCTAATGGTTTTAAAGCTTGTGCTGCTTCTTCAACCGTATTAATTTGATGAATGCCCGCATTAAATAAAACAGTACCAGTTGTTAAAATGATGAAGTACATCACAATATTAGAAAACAACATACCTGTATCTATATCTTGTCGCATTTCAGCGATTATTTTTTTATTCACTACTAATTTCTTTTTTCTGTGCTTTAAATCTTCAACTGACATAGTAGCTTGCCAGAAAAAAAGATAGGGTGAAATGGTTGTTCCCAGAATGGCTACCAACGTGGCTAAATATTCTTTCGTAAAATGAATTTTAGGGAAAAAAGTATTCGATAAAATTGCGCCCAGATCTTGTTTGTACAAAAATGGAACGATGATATAAACTAATAATACTAAGCATAGGTATTTTAATACAGCAGCTATTTTTTCATAGGGTAAGTAGATAATTAAAATCAATAAGATAACAGTGAAGCAAACACTAAAATAATTGGCATCTATAGAAGGGAATAATAAGTTTCCCACTGCCCCCATGCCAGCAATATTTGCTCCTATATTTAAAACAATAGCAGGAAAGCTAAATAAAATCATCAAGTACAGCACTATTTTTGGGTAATGGGTTTTCAAAGTGCCTGATAAACCTTGCCCAGAAACCATTCCAATTCTTCCACACATTTCTTGAACTGCAGCCATTAAAGGGAAACTGATAAATGCAGTCCATAAAGTAGTAAGCCCAAACTGGGCTCCTGCCTGAGAATAAGTAGCAATTCCTGAAGGATCGTCGTCACTCGATCCAGTAACCAATCCTGGCCCTAAATTTTTCCAAAATTTTTTTAGGAAAAATGGTTTCTTCTTCATTCCAGTATGGTTCTAAATGTGAGATTAATCCTAAGGTCTTTAATCAATTTTGTAGGTGGTAGTTGGTGCTGCCAAAAACGTTGTGTAGCTCCTTTCATTACCAATAAACTTCCGTGCTGTAATATAATTTGTTTTTTTTCTTGCGTTAATTTGTGTTTGAAATTAAATTTTCTTTCTGCCCCAAAACTAATAGAAGCAATTGCACCATCTGGTTTTAACTCAGGTTCTGCATCGCTATGCCAGCCCATGCCTTCTTCACCATGATGGTATAAATTTAATAAACAAGAATTATAAGTTTCACTGGAAACTTTTTCTATAACCGATTTAATTGCTAGTAATTCATCGGTAAATGGGATTGCGGTTTTTGAAGTATTTGAATATCGATATAAAAATGGTTTGCTACCATACCAAGCTACTTTTCTTTTCGTAATAATTTGTTTCCCGAAAATTCTTACTTCATCATTTTTCCAGTCAATACGGTTGAGTAGTTGCAATAAAAATTGATTGGCTTCTTGGGTATTAAAAACACAGCCATAGTAGTTTACTATACCATCTTGAGGTAATAAATTTTCTTCTGGTTGTTCAAATAAATTGGACTGTGTCATGCACTGATTTAACCAGCATTTACTATGGCAACAGAATGAATTGCCGCGCTCACTTCTTTAATAAGAGTAGGATCTTTTTCAATTGCATTGCCAACAACAATAATATCTGCGCCCGCTTTACAGTTAAGGTATGCTTTTTCTGGATCAGTTATACCGCCACCTATTATTAATGGCACTTCAATATGTTTGGCTACTTTTTCAATCATTTGTTCTGTAATGGGTCTTTTTGCGCCACTTCCAGCATCCATATAAATTAATTGCATACCCAGCATTTCTCCTGCCATTGCTGTACACATAGCAATCTCACTTTTGTCTGCTGGAATTGGAGATGCATTGGAAATATAGCTAACCGTAGTTGGTGCACCACCGTCGATCACCATATAACCAGTAGGCATGATTTCCAGTCCAGATTTCTTAACAAATGGAGCGGAAATCACGTGTTGACCAATCAACAATTCAGCATTTCGGCCTGAAATCAGCGATAAGTACAACAAGGCATCGGCATATTTGCTTACTTGGGATGGTGAACCAGGGAATAGAATTACTGGTATAGAACAAGCTGCTTTAATTTGTTGTATACACTCGTCTAAATGACTAGATATGACCAGGCTACCACCAACGAAAAAGTAGTCTACATGGGCATCTACAGACAATTTCACCAATTCCTGAATGTTTCCAGCATCTACTTTATCAGGATCTATTAATACGGCAAAAGATTTCTTGCCGTGCTTTTTTCGTTGTGTAATTTGTTGGTAGATCGCGTGCTTCATGCCAATATAGATAGTCCTGCAAAAATGCAGAAAAGTTTTCGTTTAAAGTGTTTATTACTTGGGATCTTCCTTTCTGTTAACATGGTTTAATTTTGTTTAACCTTTTGGGTCAAAACTATAAACCATTCATGCACCCAAAATTACCTAATAATCTTATTGACACCTGTGCATAATCGGTCAAAACCAACGTGGATTTGAGCTAGCAAATTATCCACCTTCCTTATCCACAAGCTGTGCATATTTACGGTATTGGATTTTGAAAATGGAAAGATATTTTCGTCAACCGCCTCTACAAAATACCGTTTGGCAGGGACCCATTAATTACCTTTTAAACTTTAACTGCGATATGCCTAATCCACGCGCTCCAAAAGGCTTGCAATTCAGCCGCCGCTTCACCAACGATGGTGTTAGTCCTTACGATATGTTCGAATACGATTACCGCGATAGCGTAATCAAAAATCCGAACGGTGAAAAAGTTTTTGAAATGAATAATGTAGAGGTTCCAAAACAATGGAGTCAGATTGCTACAGATATTCTTGCTCAGAAATATTTTAGAAAAGCAGGTGTTCCACAACCCGATGGATCATTGGGAAGAGAAACCAGTGTGAAACAAGTAGCACATCGTATGGCACATTGCTGGAGAGTATGGGGAGAACGTTATGGATATTTTGCTTCAGAAAAAGATGCGCAGGTATTTTATGATGAATTAGCATACAGCATTTTAAATCAGGCTTGTGTTCCCAATTCACCACAGTGGTTCAATACTGGTTTACATGAAGTATACGGCATAACAGGAAAGCCACAAGGACATTATTTTGTGGATCCTAAAGACAGTAAACTTAAAAAATCTACCAATGCTTACGAGCGCCCTCAACCGCATGCCTGCTTCATTTTAAGTGTAAGCGACGATTTAGTTAATGAAGGTGGCATCATGGATTTGTGGACCCGTGAAGCAAGAATTTTTAAATATGGTTCTGGTGTGGGAACCAATTTCTCTCAAATACGTGGTAGCGGCGAAAAATTAAGTGGCGGCGGTACATCAAGTGGATTGATGAGCTTCTTAAAAATTGGGGATCGTGCAGCAGGAGCAATCAAAAGCGGTGGTACTACAAGAAGAGCGGCTAAAATGGTTTGCTTAGACTTAGATCATCCAGAAATAATGGAATTCATTAACTGGAAAGTAGAAGAAGAAAAGAAAGTAGCTGCTTTAGTTGCTGCTGGATACGATAATGGTTATGAGGGCGAAGCATACGCAACAGTATCTGGTCAAAATTCTAATAACTCTGTAAGAATCCCTAATGAATTCTTTCATGCATTAGAAGCAAACGGAGATTGGGAATTAAAGGCAAGAACCGATGGCAGAGTAATGAAGAAAATTCCTGCAAGAGAAGTATGGGATAAAATCTCTTATGCAGCTTGGCGTTGTGCAGATCCAGGAACCCAATACGATACCACCATCAACGAATGGCATACCTGTCCTAAGGGCGGCCGCATTAATGCGTCTAACCCTTGTTCAGAGTACATGTTCTTAGACAATACAGCGTGTAACTTGGCTTCTATTAACTTGCGTAAGTTTCACAACGACGACAATAATATTTTTGATGTAGAAGGATTTGAATATACTACCCGTTTGTGGACTACTGTGCTAGAAATTTCTGTTTTGATGGCACAGTTCCCTTCAAAAGAAGTAGCACAATTATCTTATGATTACAGAACATTAGGATTGGGCTTTGCTAATTTAGGTTCTATGTTAATGGTAAGTGGTATTGCTTATGATAGTGAAGAAGCACGTGGAATTGCAGGTGCAATTTCAGCGATCATGACTGGTGTAGCTTACAAAACTTCTGCGGAAATGGCCTCATTCTTGGGCACATTTGATAAGTACGAAGAAAATAAAGAAGATATGTTGCGTGTAATGCGCAATCATCGTGCAGCCGCATACGATGCAACTGATGCATATGTAGGATTAGAAATTAAGCCACAAGGAATTAAAGCCCAGTATTGCCCAGATTATATGTTAAAAGCAGCAACCCGTGCTTGGGATGATGCAGTACAATTGGGTGAAAAATATGGTTATAGAAATGCTCAAACCACCGTTATTGCGCCAACTGGAACCATTGGATTGGTGATGGATTGCGATACTACAGGTGTTGAGCCAGACTTTGCTTTAGTGAAGTTCAAAAAATTGAGTGGTGGTGGATATTTCAAAATCATCAATCAATCTGTACCACAAGCTTTAAAAAATTTAGGATACAATCCAGAACAAGCGAAAGCCATTGAGCAATATGCTGTTGGTTCTGCTAGTTTTGAAAATTCACCATTCATCAACAATGCAAGCCTTGCAGCAAAAGGATTTACTGCAGCTGAAATTGAAAAACTAAATGGTGCAGCTCGTTCTGCATTTGAAATTGCTTTCATCTTCAATCGCTTTACTTTAGGAGATGAGTGTATGCAACGTTTAGGCTTTACTCCTGCACAATACGAAGATTGGAACTTCAATTTGTTAGAAGCGATTGGCTTTACCGAAGAGCAAATTGATGCAGCCAACGATTATGTATGTGGAACAATGACCGTTGAAGGTGCACCATTCTTAAAAGATGAACACTTAACAGTATTTGATTGCGCTAATAAATGTGGTAAAAAAGGAGAAAGATATATTCATGCTTATGGACATATTCGCATGATGGCGGCTTGTCAACCATTCTTGAGTGGTGCTATCTCTAAAACCATCAACCTTCCTCACGAAGCAACTGTAGAAGAAATTGCAGATTGTTATTTAATGAGCTGGCAGTTGGGTCTTAAAGCAAATGCTTTATACCGTGATGGATCTAAATTAAGTCAACCTTTGAGCAATAAGAGCGAAAAGAAAAAGAAGACGGAAGAAGAAACCGAAGATGCTGCATCTACTCAAGCTGTATTAACTGAAGAGTCAACCATTGTAGACTTAGGTAAACTAACTGTTGATGAGTTATTAGAAGAAGTTACCAAGCGAATGACTGCTTCTACAGATACAGAATTAAAGCGTGCATTGTCTAGAATTGTTGAAAGAAAATCATTACCTGCTAAACGTAGAGGATTCACTCAAAAAGCTAAAATTGGCGGTCAAGTGGTCTTCTTAAGAACAGGTGAATACAATGATGGAACATTGGGAGAAATCTTTATTGATTTGGCTAAAGAAGGTTCTACATTACGCAGCTTAATGAACTGTTTTGCTATATCAATTTCTGTTGGTTTACAATATGGTGTTCCATTAGAAGAGTTTGTAGACAAGTTTGTGTTCACTCGTTTTGAACCAGCTGGAATGGTAGACCATCCAAATATCAAAACCACTACTTCATTGGTAGACTTTGTGTTCCGTGCACTAGGATATGAATACCTAAACAGAACAGACTTAGTTCATGTGTTAGACAGACCTACTGTAGGTAATACAGGAGAAGAGGAGGGAGATGCTACTTTTTTGGGAAAGCCTGAACTCAGTAGTATTAGAGTAACCGCTCCATCAGCCAATACTACTCCTGCGGAAGTTCCAGCATCACCTAAATTACAACGTGCAGCAGCTACTTCAGCCGCTGCGGGTAATAGTGGAATGGATGCGGTTAATGCAGCAGCTAAAAGTATGCAAAGCGATGCGCCTGCTTGTAGCACTTGCGGTCATTTAACCATCAGAAGTGGTACATGTTATAAGTGTTTAAACTGTGGCACCAGTATGGGTTGCAGTTAATTCGATAGCAGTTAATCCCTGCCCTAAATTTCTCCTCTAGATTTTTCTGGAGGAGATTTTTTTTGGGGCTATCCCAAAGCTTTTTTTAAATTGAGGAAACAAATCAATTTATGCCTAGACTTTTATTACTTATTTGCACCCTTTTATTTGGTTCGACAGTTTTTAGTCAAACCCTTTTCACTAAATCAAAGCCAATTGTTTATACTAAAGCAACCATCACAACCATCAAAGACACATCGGTAAAATTGAAAGTCATCAAGATTGATTTAAAAGCACAAAAAGGGTTCAATATTGATTCAGTGGTAGTAATGGAACAAAAAGCTAGATTAGAAGAATCTTTGATATTTTTTTATAAAGACAATAAAGTTGTCCAAAAAATTCTAGTGCCTTTTTGGATAAAAAATGTGATTCCTATTGCTGAGTTCGCAGACTTTAATAAAGATGGCATACCCGATATCAAATTCAGAATACGTACAATTGAAAAGGGTGCAACCGCATTGTTGAATTACAAAGTCTTTTTAATTAGTCAAATAAGCAAATACCGTGTGTTGAGCTTTGTAGATTTTTCATCAGAAAAAGAATATGATATCAATGGAGACGGTATCCCAGAAATTATTGGATGCAGTACTACCAATTACAATGGCAAAAACTACTGGGTATTTAACTTGTATAATTGGGTAAACAACACTTTGCAAACCGTATCCAAAATTTATGATTATCCTATTTGGACTATGGTAGACAATAAAACAAATAAAGTAATTGCCAAAGATATTCCAGCTGATATACGCATGACCACATTGCGTGCTTTCCCTAACGAATATTTTGTAAAATAAAGCCGGATTCATTCATCAAAAACTAATCATCAATACCATTAAAATTGGTACATTCATAGTTCTAACGACCAAGATTAAAAAAGCGATATGGGAGATTTTCAAATTAAAAAACAACCCAAGCAATACGATGTAGTAATTGTGGGTTCAGGAGCTGGTGGAGGTATGGCTGCATACACTTTATCTAAAGCAGGTTTAAAAGTTTGTTTACTAGAAGCAGGAGAAGACTATGATCCTGCTGTGAATTCATCTCAATTAAAAAATCCTTGGGAGTCACCCCGAAGAGGAGCGAGCACCAAGTATCGCCCATTTGGTGATTTTGATGGATGTTATTGGGGATGGGAGATTGATGGGGAACCTTATACCCAAGCACCTGGTAGCCAAAAGTTCGAATGGTGGCGTGCTCGTATGATGGGCGGACGTACCAATCACTGGGGTCGTATATCCCTTCGTTTTGGACCAAAAGATTTTAAAAGAAAAAGCATTGATGGGTTAGGTGAAGATTGGCCAATAGGTTATGAAGACGTAAAACCCTATTACGATAAAGTAGATAAATTAATTGGCGTATTTGGAAGCAATGAAGGATTAGAAAATGATCCAGATGGAATCTTCCTTCCTCCACCCAAACCTCGTTTACATGAGCTGATGATTAAGAAAGCAGCAACGGGTGTAGGAGTTCCAGTTATTCCATCTCGCTTATCTATTTTGACGAAGAAAATTAATGAAGAAAGAGGGGCTTGTTTTTTCTGTGCACAGTGTAACAGAAGCTGTAAGGTTTACGGAGACTTTTCATCTGGTTCAGTATTGGTAAAGCCTGCTGTAAAAACAGGTAATGTAGATGTGATTACACAAGCGATGGCGCGTGAAGTCATTACCAATTCAGAAGGTTTAGCAACAGGTATTTCTTATGTAAACAAGGTAGACAATTTAGAATATCAGGTAAATGGTCGCGTGGTGATCTTAGCCGCGAGTACTTGCGAAACCGCACGTTTATTATTGAATTCTAAATCTAAAAGACATCCGAATGGATTGGCCAATGACAGCAATGTAGTGGGTAAATATTTGCACGATTCTACTGGTGCAGCTTTGGGTGGTGTATTGCCAGAACTCTTTGGTAGAAAGCGTTACAACGAAGATGGGGTAGGCGGTATGCATATTTATACTCCATGGTGGTTAGACAATAAAAAATTGGATTTTCCAAGAGGATACCATATTGAATATTGGGGAGGCATGAGCCAACCAGCTTACGGATTTGGAATGGGCATGCAAGGATTGAATGGAAAATACCAAGTGAATGGTAAAACCAAGGAAGCAGGGGGATATGGATCTTCCTTAAAAGAAGATGTTCGCTTTTTTTACGGAGCTGGTGTGGGTATGGCAGGTAGAGGTGAATCGGTTCCAGACATCAAAAACTATTGTGAAATTGATCCTACAGTTGTAGATAAATATGGTATACCCGTATTAAGATTTAATACCCGTCATTCGGAATATGAAATTAATCAGGCCAAGCATATGAAGGAAACCTTCAAAGAAATCATGCACAATATGGGCGCGATTATTACTTGGGGTGCAGACGATGATGCTTCTAATAATTATGGGTTATCTAATCCTGGAAATATCATTCATGAAGCAGGTACCGTAAGAATGGGTAACGACAAAAAAACTTCTGCATTAAATAAGTTTAGTCAGGCACATGATTGTAAAACCTTGTTTTGTGTAGATGGATCACAGTTTGTTTCTCAGGCAGATAAAAATATTACTTGGACTATTTTGGCATTAAGTATGCGCGCAAGCGAATACATTATAGACGAAATGAAAAAACAAAACTTATAAGATGGACAGGAGAAAATCGATTAAGGCACTCATGATTGGCACCGTAGGTGCCGGTGTTTTGGTAGAAGCCTGCACCAGTGCCGATAAAAAAAATATTGCTGCTTCTGCTGATGCATCACTAGATGATCGCATGCAAGAAGAGAAAGCCTATTTGGCCAAAATGGAGAAGGAACCGAAATTCTTTAATGAGCATGAAATGGCTACCATTACTGTATTGGGAGATATTATCATGCCCAAAGATGAAGTAAGTGGAAGTGCCAGTGATGCTAAAGTTCCAGAATTTATTGAGTTCATTGTAAAAGATATGCCCTCACATCAAACCCCATTGCGGGGTGGATTGCGTTGGTTAGACTTACATTGTTATAAACTCTATGAAAAAGCATTTGTAAACCTGAGTGCAGCACAACAAATTACAGTGGTAGACTCGATTGCTTATCCGAATAAAGCGCCAAAAGAATTGGCACAAGGTGTTTCCTTTTTTAACCTTATGCGCGATTTAGTAACCACTGGATTTTACACGACCGAAATTGGTATAAAAGATTTAGGTTATGTAGGCAATGCACCCAATCAATGGAATGGCGTACCTGATGATGTGTTGAAGCAATACAAATTGGCTTACACCGAAAAAGAATTAAAAGAGTGTTTGAGTTTTGATAAAGTGTAAAATAATTGAACAAAAAAAAGCCCCGAATTTTCGGGGCTTTTTTTTAGCTTACTCCACTTCCTGGATTAATATTTTCCTCGGGATTTATAAAATGCAGTTTACCATTGGCATCTTCGGCCATTAAAATCATGCCATTGCTTTCGATACCGCGCATTTTACGAGGTGCCAAGTTGCATACCACGGTCACTTGTTTGCCTACAATATCTGCTGGTGCAAAATGCATGGCAATGCCAGAAACAATGGTGCGAGTTTCAAAACCAAGGTCTACTTGTAGTTTCAATAGTTTATCTGCTTTCTCTACTTTTTCAGCAGCTACTATGGTTCCTACTTTTAAATCTATTTTAGCGAAATCATCAAAAACGATTTCGGGTTTAACAGGTGATTTATCTGCAGATTCAGTTGTGGCTACGGAAGTTGTGTCAGCTATAGCAGCGCTCTGGGTATTATTGGTGTTGATAGTTGTAACGATTGGTTCTTTATTCACAGCAGCAGCTTTTAATTTTTCAATTTGGTTGGTGATTTCTTCGTCTTCAATTTTTCTGAATAATAATTCAGGCGCACGCAAACTGTATCCTACGCTTAATAATTTCATACTGCCCGCATTTTCCCAATTCAATATCTTGTCTACCACTTTTAATAAGTAGCAAATTTTCTTTGCAGTAAAGGGCAAGAATGGATTTGACAAAATTGCAAGGTTAGCCGTTAACTGTAAACAGATATGCAAACAGTTATTGATCAATTGTTGAGCTGCTGGATTTTCAGCTAATTGTTTGGCTAAAATCCATGGCTCTTTTTTCTGCATGTATTGATTGCCAATCCTGGCCAAATTAATTACTTCAAATTGGGCATCCCTGAATTTATAGTCTTCTAATAATTGTTCAACTTTTTGCTTGCTTTGTTGGATGGCTTCAATGGTTGCATGATCTAATTCATCTAACAATTCGTTGTGCAATGGCGGTACTTTACCATTACATAGTTTATGCATTAATACCAATGCACGATTGATGAAATTGCCGAATATGCTTACCAACTCGCTGTTATTAGCATCCTGAAATCCTTTCCAGGTAAATTCACTGTCTTTACTTTCGGGTGCAATAGCAGTTAAGTAATACCTCAAAGTATCAGCCAGTTGTGATCCCCCATTTTCTGGCTTGATGAAATCGTTGATATAATCTTCCATTTCGAGTTTCCAGTTTCTGCTGGTACTCATTTTATCTCCTTCCAAATTCATGAATTCATTGGCAGGAACATTGGTGGGTAATATATTTCCATGCAATTGCAACATCACTGGAAAAATGATGCAATGGAAAACAATATTGTCTTTACCTATAAAATGAATCAATTTAGTGTCTTGGTCTTCCCAATAAGGTCTCCAATCTTTTCCGTTATTCAATGCCCATTGTTTGGTGGCACTGATATAACCAATGGGCGCATCAAACCATACATACAGTACTTTGCCTTTACCGCCTTCTACGTCACTAGGTAAAGCAACGCCCCAATCTAAGTCGCGGGTAACGGCTCTGGGTTGCAAGCCTCCATCAATCCAACTCTTACATTGCCCTACTACCGTAGAACGCCAATCATTGCCATGTTCCTCTATAATCCACTTACGTAAAAAATCTTCGTGTCTGTCTAAAGGGAGGTACCAATGTTTGGTTAATTTTTTAACCGGGGTATTTCCACTTAAAGTGCTCACCGGATTAATCAATTCATCTGGGCTTAAACTCTTTCCACAGCTTTCGCACTGATCTCCATATGCGGCCTGAAAACCACAGTTGGGGCAGGTTCCTTTAATATAACGATCTGCTAAAAAACTTTGTGCTTGTTCATCATAATATTGTTCGGACTCTTTGGTAATTAAGTCGCCTTTATTATTCAATGCAGTAAAAAATTCACTGGCAGTTTCGTGATGTATAGGAGAGCTGGTTCTATGATAAATATCAAAAGATATTCCTAAGTCATTAAAATTCTGCTCGATGATTGGGTGGTATTTATCAATAATGGCTTGTGCAGTAGTGCCCTCTTTGGTTGCTTGAATAGGAATAGCAGTACCATGTTCATCGCTTCCGCATACAAATACTACATCTCTTTTTTGCGCTCTTAAATAACGTACATAGATGTCTGCAGGAAGGTATGCTCCGGCCAAATGGCCTATATGTTTCAACCCATTGGCATAGGGTAGTGCTGCGGTAATTAAATATCTCTGTGGTTGCTTCATAATCGGTTGCTTCTTAGTCTAAACTGCTTGTTGCAGGCGGCAAAGGTACTAAAAGCAGATTTATTTGGAAATTTCGAGAAATGCTATAATTTTGATATCATATTAATATTAAAATGAAAATTATGGAAAAGACCATTAAAGCAGCACAAGGGTTTTTGGTTTTGTTATTGGTTACTATTCTATTGGTGGTGGGCATTTATGCACTCACACAAATAAAGGGAGCAGAGGACGGCTTAAAATATGCCTTGATTTGGGGCTCAATTATTGATTTTATTGCCATCTTCTTTCTATTGTTGGGCTTGGTGGTAGTTCAGCCTAATACCAGTGTAGTACTTACTTTTTTTGGTAAGTATGTGGGCACTGTTAAAGACAATGGACTATTTTTTGTAAACCCTTTGTACACTAAACAAAAAGTGTCTTTGCGTTTACAAAGCTTAGAAAGTACCAAGTTAAAAGTGAACGATAAATTGGGTAACCCCATTGAAATTGCTGCAGTTATACTTTGGCAAATTGAAGACACGTATAAAGTATGTTTTGATGTGGTTAACTTTTCTAGTTATATGACCAATCAGAGTGAAGCAGCGTTGCGTCATATGGCTTCTACTTGTCCTTACGATAGTATTGATGATGAACATGCAGCAGTAACATTACGAGATGGTGGAGAAAAAGTGATTGCGATGTTGGAGTCGGAATTAAATGAAAGAATGTTAAAAGCAGGTATCGTAATTAAAGAAGCACGTATCAGTCACTTAGCATATGCACCAGAAATTGCGCAAGCTATGTTGCAACGCCAACAAGCTACAGCCATTGTTTCTGCCAGAAGCAAAATTGTTGAAGGTGCGGTGGGTATGGTTGAAATGGCTTTAGATATGTTGTCTAAAAAGCAAGTAGTAGAATTAGATGAAGAACGTAAAGCTGTTATGGTGAGTAATTTATTAGTGGTGCTTTGTGGAGATAGATCTGTATCCCCTGTAGTGAATACAGGTACATTGCATCAATAAAAATGAATTGTTTTGAGTAAGAAATCCTTTGTTTTAAGAATAGATCAACAAACGTATGCCGCCCTAGAAAGATGGGCGGCAGACGAGTTTAGGAGTGTGAATGGTCAAATAGAAATGTTGATTGATCAATCTTTGCGCAATGCAGGTAGAAAAAAAGAAGCCAGTGCAATCAAACCTAAACCCAAGAAAAATACTTAAATGAAAAGACATTCCTTTTTGCAAATGGCAGGAATGGGATTGATGACCCTACCTTCATTAGCTGCAACGGCGAGTAATAAAAACCGAAAAATAAAAGTGCCTGCTTACTTGCAACCAGGCGATACAATTGGTATTACATGCCCTGCCGGTTTTTCATTATTAGAAACCATTCAACCTTCTATTGATTTAATTCAAAGCTGGGGCTATAAAATTCAAGTAGGAACTACCATTGGAAAGATGGACCATACTTTTGGTGGAACAGACGTCGAACGTGCTCAAGACTTTCAACAAATGATGGATGATCCAGATATCAAAGCCATTCTTTGCGCAACAGGTGGATATGGTGCTGTAAGAATGGTAGACTTATTGAATTTTAATTCATTCAAACAATCACCTAAGTGGGTTATTGGTTTTAGCGATATTACGGTATTACATAGTCATTTGCATCAGGTAGTTCATGTAGCGAGTTTGCATTCAAAAATGTGTGGTAGTTTCCCAAAGGAATGGGCCACTGCCGATGAAGTGCAGCAAGCCAGTATACTTTCTATTAAGGATGCTTTAGAAGGGAAAAAGATTAGCTATCCTTCAATACCAATTGAACATAATCGAATTGGATCAGCCAAAGGATTGTTGGTTGGAGGTAATTTAAAAATTCTAGAAAACTTGAATGGTTCGGCTTCTATGATTAATACCGATAGAAAAATTTTATTTCTAGAAGATGTGGGTGAGCCTTTGTACAATATTGATCGGATGTTTTGTAATTTGTTGCGTTCAGGAAAGTTGGCAAAGCTGAGCGGTTTAATTGTAGGAGGCTTTAGTAATATTAAAGTAGACAATCCTGCTGTTCCGTTTGGAAGAGATATTTATACCATTGTTAAAGAGAAAGTAGCTGCATTTAATTATCCAGTTTGCTTTGATTTTCCAGTAGGCCATATCAAAAACAACTTTGCATTGAAGTGCGGTTTGCCCCATGAATTAATTGTTGAAAATAGCTTAGTACAATTAACCGAAATTTAGTCATGATCACTTTACCTCCTTATCTAAAAAAAGGCGACACCATTGCCATCACTTGCCCAGCGGGTTATATGGAAGCCCAAAAAATTAAAACGGGTGTGAAAACCTTGCAGGAATGGGGTTTTCAAGTAATGGTAGGAAAAACTGTGGGAAGCAAATCTACCAACTATTTCAGCGGTACAGATGAAGAACGCAGAGACGAATTTCAGGCCTTATTAGATGAGCCATCTATTAAAGCCATCCTTTGTGGAAGAGGAGGCTACGGCATTACCAGAATCATTGATCAACTTGATTTCAAAACTTTCAAGAAAAATCCAAAATGGATTATTGGATTTAGCGATATCACTGTTTTACACGCGCATGTATTAATGAAGTGTAATACGGCTTCTTTACATGCACCCATGGCCAATGCATTTAATGAAGGGGGAGCAAAACTGCCCTATGTACAGTCTTTACAAAAGGCCTTGAAGGGTACAAAAGCAAAATATACATGTACTACTCATGCAATGAATCAATTAGGTAAAGCAAGTGGGGTATTGATGGGAGGTAATTTGGCATTAATAGCACATTTAGTAGGATCTAAAATGATGTATAAAACCAAGGGTTCTATTTTATTTTTAGAAGATGTGGGTGAGTATGCTTACAATATTGATCGGATGTTCATTCAACTAAAAAGAGCAGGCATATTCAACCAACTCAGTGGATTAATATTGGGTGGGTTTACCGATCGAAAAGATACTACCCGACCATTTGGAAAAACAGTTGAAGAAATAATACAAGAACATATTGCCGAATACGATTACCCCATTTGTTTTGGCTTTCCTGTTAGCCATGATACCGAAAACTATGCGCTAAAAGTTGGCGCCAGTTTTGAACTAAGCGTGACTTCAAAACTCGTTCGGCTGAAAGAATTAAGTTAAGCTATACTTATACCATCATTAGCGCAGCATACTGTTTAGTTTATCCTGCATTGCTGGGAAGCTGTTCAAGTTGGTATGCGTTCCTTCCGGAATAGTAATGAACTCGTCGCCCTTTTTTAAATGTGCATTAAAACGTTGTGCATTACTATATGCAATCACGCCATCATTGGTTCCATGAAAAATCGTAACTGGTGCGGTCACTTTTTGGATATACTCGTTACTGGGAAATTTAAAGTGCATGAGTTTATTCAAAGGGTACATAAATAAATACCTGCTCAATAAAGATTCCATACTGTAATAAGGGGTCTCTAAAATCAGCTGCTTACAATCTCTTACAGAAGCCAATTGTGTGGCAACCCCTGTACCTATTGACTTTCCATAAATAATTATTTGGGAAGGTTTAAATCTTAGTTTAGCCAACATATATAACTGCAATGCGCCTTCGTATAAATTTTCTTCGGTAAGTGCACCAATGGATTTACCAAATCCAGGATAATCAATCATCCAAACTTCATAATTATTGCGCGTGAAATTTTTTGCAAACTGGGCATAGTGACCAATATTTTTTCTGTTCCCATGAAAATATAAAACCACTCCTTTTCGAATTGAATCTGGAACAGTAAAATGAACCACATGAAATTTGGTAGTTGCGTCAAGTGGGATAACCGACTCCTGATATGGTTGATTAAACTGGTAGCTGCTATCTTGATTAATTGCTTCGGGATGAAACAATAATCGATCTTGAAAAATAAATAGAAGTGAGCCTATTAATGCATAAATCAATATGGCTATTTTGATATAAAAGAATAGAACAATTTTTTTCACAGTGTAAAGTTAAGCCAAATGCCTGCTTAATATTTTAGAATATCTCTAATAAAATTATGGTACTCATTAAAGGAAGGCAAGTTGTTGTGCCCACCCCCGTGAATACTAATTAAAGTAATCTTGTGTGGATTGAGTGCTTGTAATTTTTTACTTTGTTTAATAGGAATCAACCAGTCTTTGGTTCCATGAATAATATAAGTATGGCAGTTTACTTTTTTAATCCATTGATCGGTTTGTAATTTAAACCGAAGGGTAAGTTTGTGAGGAATAAAAGGAGTAAACCTTTCCGCTACTTTAATGAAACTATAATAGGGCGCATCTAAAATTAAATATCGGGGAGAATTATCTGCTGCAATTTTGGTAGCAAAGCCACTACCCAAACTTCTTCCATATACCAAAATATGGTGTTCGGGATATTTTTGCTTGAGCGTTTCATACACAAATTGCATATCGGCCAACATTTCCCGCTCACTTCTTTTGCCAGTACTTTTACCAAACCCTCTGTAGTCTACTAGTACCACATCATATTGATACCTGTAAAAATCTTGGGCATATTTTGCCCAGCCTTTTATGCTTCTTGAATTTCCATGAAAATAGAGAATCAGGCCTTTGGGGTCGTCTACATAAAAATGTAGCCCATTAATACGCACCCCTTCTGTTACATCAAAAAACAATTCTTCAAAGGGAGCATCGTATTTATATTCAAAATCCTGGGCTAATTTCTCTGGTTTAAAAATCAGTTTTTCTTGTATAAGGTAACCTACCAATACAAGTAATAAGTAACCAGCAATGATGTATAAAAATATTGTACCCATTCTATTTATTCTTCCCCTTCCGGAAACACCCTGCTCAATTTCATATTAGCCACCGGTGCAACAATCAATGGAAACTTCTCAATGGTTACATTGCTCGGGTCTAATCCAAAACCTCTCTCTTCACTTAAGCTGATTTCTTTTAACCAGAAATAGAGTTTCATTACAATGCGTTCAAAGAAAGGCAATTCATTGTCTTGACTCAGGTATTTTTCTAAAACGATGAATTGAAAGTCGCCTACAATATTGTTTTTTTCTAAGCTTTCATATCGGCTGGTAATATTTACTTCTTTGTTCTTTACCAGCTCCTCTACCACTCTGCGGAACATTAAGTTAATTCTATGTTCTACCCTAAAGCCCAACCTGAATTCAATTCTAATGATATCGTTAGGTATAATATGTTCTACGTTGTATTCGCAAGTATAAGGATCATCTAATACGTCTACGTGAACAAACCAATAGATATCAGCTCTTTTTGGTTTTTTATTTAAAATAGAATAAATGATTTTATGCTCAATTTCATTGTGGTTATTGGCACTGGTCATGTACACTAAATGGGTGGCATATTTAGGGATGCTTTTATCGTTGCTTAGCTCTTGAATCATTGGAATATAATTCTCTAAGCGTACAAACTCAACGTAACGGTTTTTGATTTTTCTACTGCGGTACCAAACGTACATGACTGCAAATAATGCACCACCCACTAATAAAGTTACATAACCTCCATGCACAAATTTTTCCATCAATGCTATTAAGAATGCAGACTCATAAACTAAGTAGCCAAATAGAAAAATATAAATCCAAATAGATGCCGTTCTTTTGAGTACCAAAAAATTTGAATATAAAATGGTCGTACTCAGCATGGTTACAACAATAGCCAAACCATAAGCCGCTTCCATTCTAGAAGACTCTCTAAAGTAGAGTACAATTCCAATACAGCCTACAAATAGTAAAAGGTTAATACCAGGAACGAATAGTTGTCCTCTTTCTTCTGAAGGATACCTAACTTTCATTTTAGGCCATAGGTTCAATCGAAGCGCTTCACTAATTAAAGTAAATGATCCAGATATCATGGCTTGGCTGGCAATAATGGCAGCAGAAGTAGCTATGATTACCCCAAATATGATAAACCATTGTGGCATTAAATCGTAAAAGGCGTTGATGCCGAATTGTGCTTTATTAGCTGCATTTACCATTAAACCTTTGTGGCTGCTTAACAATAAAGCACCCTGCCCAAAATAATTCAAGAGCAAACATGCTTTTACATAAATCCACGAGAGCCTAATATTTTTTCTACCGCAATGCCCAAGATCAGAATATAGGGCTTCCGCACCAGTTGTACATAAAAATACAGCCCCTAATAACCAAAACCCATTGGGATATAGTGTTAATAATTTAATGCCATAATAAGGATTCAAGGCTTTGAATACACTTAAATCGTTCCCCATATTCCAGATACCTAAAATGGCCAACATGGTGAACCAAATAAACATGATGGGCCCAAATAATTTTCCAATACTGGCAGTACCAAATTGTTGCATAAAAAAGATGGCAGCTAATATGGCAATTACAATAATTACAATTGTATTAGAAGCTATATTATGCATTGCGGGTAATTCCTTTAACCCTTCTATTGCTGAAGTAACTGAAATGGGGGGGGTAATGATTCCATCCGCTAAAAGCGCGGCACCTCCAATCATTGCAGGGATGACCAACCATTTTTTTCTTCGCCTCACCAATGCATACAAAGCAAATGTTCCACCTTCTCCTTTGTTGTCTGCATTTAACACCAATAAAACATACTTAACTGTAGTTTGCAGTGTAATGGTCCATATAATACAAGACAATGCCCCAATAATCAATTCTTCCGAAATGACTCTGTTGGTAATGATTGCGTTGAAAACGTAGAGTGGAGATGTTCCAATGTCGCCGTATATAATTCCCAAGGCAATTAAGAGACCGGCAGCGGAAACTTTGTTGATATTTTTACTCACAAAACAGGCTTTGAAGCATTAAAGCAATTAGATCTTTAACAAATGTATGGGTAAATTGTATAAACTAGATAAACTGTACAAAGCGTACATTTGATAATATAAAGATTGCTTTTATGAAAAGGTCATTTCTGCTTGTTTTGTTGGTATTTTTTGGGGGGATTATAGCTGTTTCGGCGCAGAAAATCGTCTATTCTGAGCCAGACCGAGACGACCCTAGAACCCTCAATTTTGAAGTAGTGGGAAAAATAAGTGGCAAATACCTGATTTACAAGAATGCTAGAGACGACCATTTCTTTTCTGTTTATGATGCAGAAATGAAACTGAGCAACAAAGTAAAAGTTGATTTTTTACCAGATAGGGCAAGGGTATTGGGAACCGATTTTATTACTTATCCAGACTTTACTTATTTTATTTATCAATACCAGCTCAAAAACGTCTACTATATCATGGCGGCCAAAATTGGTGCCGATGGTAAAAAAATGGGAGAAGCTATGCAATTAGATACCACAGCTGGAATGGGTTATACCGCTAATAACCGAATTTATACAGTGGTAAATAGTGAAGACAAACAAAAAATGGCTGCTTTTAAAGTAAGTACTAGAAATGAAAAAGAGCATGTGGTTACTTCCTGCGTTTTTGATAAAGAATTAAAGCAATTAGAGAAAGTAAGAATTGCTATTGCCATGCCCGATCGAAACGACTACTTGGGAGAATTTGGTATAGACAACGATGGCAATTTGATTTGTTTGAGAGAATCCAGTGTGGCTACCAATGAGAGTATTAATAAAGTAAGCTTGGTGATTAAACCATTAGGCAGCATTAATCCCACCATTAGTGAAATAAAAGTAAAAGCTATTTTTTTAGATGATACCCGAATTAAAATTGATAACCTCAATAAGAAAATTTTAATCACTTCTTTTTTTAGTAAACAGAAGCGGGGTAATATAGATGGACTGTATTATTCCTTATGGGATAAGCAAACCAATACCGAAACACTCAATGCTGTAACGGTTTTTTCAGAAGAATTCAGGGCCGATGTAAAAGGGGAGGGCTCCTTAAAAACAGCTTTCAATGATTTTTATTTGAAAAACTTAATATTAAGAAGAGATGGCGGATTTATGATGATTGCTGAGTCTGCTTATATGAGCTCAAGGGGCAATACATTTAACCGTTGGGATATGATGAATCGTTCTCCTTTTTTCAATCCTTATTTAGGTAGTGGATTGGGCTTTGGATTAGGTGGGTATTACCCTTATGGTTCTGGCTTAAACGCCTATCCATGGGGCTCACCCTGGGGAATGAATAATATGGGTCCCAATAGTGTAACTCGCTATTTCTCGGATAATGTCGCCATTATTTCTTTTGAGCCCAATGGTAAAATGGAATGGAGTAATATTATACGAAAAACACAATACGACGACAATACCGATAACTATATTGGATATGGAATTATTAATTCAGGGGATCAAATCAGGTTCATGTTTAATATTCAAGACAAGCGGAGCAATATTTTAACCGATCAATCTCTTTCTCCTCAAGGACAAATTGATAGAAACCCTACCATCAAAAATTTGGAAAGAGGATATGATTTTATGCCGAGACATTCCAAACAAACTGGGTCTCGTCAGGCAATTGTACCTTGCATGTACAGGGGCTATACTTGTTTTGCCAAAATAGATTATTAATTTGCAGTACTGTGGTATTTTTATTTAGAGATAAATCAATTGTAAATATTGTTTTTTTAGTGCTGCTTGGACTGTTGGTTCATCTGCACGGTTTTACTGTTCCTATAATGCTTGTTGCAAATAATCAAGATGGGTGGTTTGCCTATTTGTTGAATCAATATGCAAAAGGGGTCATTGAGTCGGTTGGTTTTTTTCTCTATATATCGGTAATATTATTACAGGCTATTCGACTTAATTTTTTGTTGGCAGAACAAAAAATGTTTCCCAATGCTGGTTACACGGTTGCCATGAGTTATATATTACTCACAGGATTATTACCTCAATGGGCAGCTATTAGCCCTGCCTTGATGGCTAATTTTTTGTTGATTTGGATTTATATAAAATTAACTCGACTGTATAACCACCCAGCCCCTAAAACTTTATTATTCAATATTGGGCTACTGGTTAGTCTTACTATTTTATGCTATCACCCTACCGCAATTCTGATTGTTGTGGTGCTCTTTGCACTAGGTATTATGCGGCCTTTTAAGTTACAAGAGTGGTTTACCCTATTGATGGGTATAGCATTACCTTTTTATTTTTTAGCATCTTGGCTATACTTAAATGATGATTTAGCCTCAATTAGTCAATTTTTGCCCAAAATGGTATTGGAACTTCCAGTACAAAAATTAAGTCACCAAGAAATGGCCGGTTTGTCTGCCTTAGTATTGCTTTTACTGGCAGGTTTTTTTAATTGGCAACAGTTTAATAGCAGATTGGTCATTCAGATGCGTAAAAACTGGTCAGCTTTATTGGTTATGAGTTTTATTTTAACAGCAGCCCCCTTTGTTTTTGCTCATGCAGGCTTAAACGCAGCAATTTTGTGTTTGGTTCCGTTCACTGCCTTTGTTTCGGCGTCTTTCTCTCACCCTAAACGATTGTTGTTCCCAAATTTTCTCTTTTTTGTACTTATTGGGGTGATTATGTATAATAATTGGTATTTGGTCAAATTTTAGGCATTCTTTCTCTTTCTGGATTGTACCTTTGTAGCTTAAATTACAAACACATGAAGTTAGGTGTGGTCGTTTTCCCAGGTTCCAACTGCGACAGAGATATGCAAGATGCTTTGCAGCAAGATTTGAATAAAGAAGTAATTATGCTTTGGCATAAAGACAAAGATTTGTCTGCTTTTTCAACCGATGATTGTATTGTACTGCCAGGTGGTTTCTCTTATGGGGATTATTTACGTTGTGGTGCTATTGCTCGCTTTAGTCCAATGATGCAGTCTGTGATAGAATTTGCTAATAGGGGCGGAAAAGTATTAGGGGTATGTAATGGTTTTCAAATTCTATGCGAAAGTGGATTATTGCCAGGTGTTTTATTGCAAAATGCCAACCAACAATTCATTTGTAAAAATGTGTTTATTACCAACCCTGCTACTGGGGCTTTAAAAATACCTATTGCACATGGCGAAGGAAGATTCCACGCCGATGAAGCAACTTTAAATGAATTGGAAAAAAATGACCAAGTCTTGTTTAGGTATTCAGACGAAATGGGAAATATTGTAGACCACGCAAACCCCAATGGCGCTGCAAGAAATATTGCTGGTATCAGAAACAAGCAAAACAATGTGTTTGGTATGATGCCCCATCCTGAAAGAGCAACAAATAATGCTTTACAAAACTTAGATGGATTAAAAGTGTTTAAGTTGTTATCTATCCAATAAAATATTATTATGAAAAAAATATTCTTATTAATCCTTAGTTTGGGTTTTTTGCAATTGGGTTTTGCTCAAATAAAAGACCCTGTTGCTTGGACATTTGAGGCGAAGAAAAAAACAGCGGATTCATTTGAAATAACCATTACTGCCAATGTTCCTAAACCATGGCATATGTATTCTCAGAACATGCCTTCTGGAGGCCCTATACCTACTAAAGTTGTTTTTAACACCAATCCATTGGTTAAAAAAATTGGCAACACTAAAGAAACGGGAAAGCTTGAAAAAATCAACGACAAGATTTTTGGAATGGAAGTGCTGTTTTTTAGTGGTAAAGTAGTGTATACTCAAATAGTGAAAGTAAAACCTGGAATTAAAACCAATATTGCAGGTTATGTAAACTACATGGTATGTGATGATGAACAGTGTTTACCTCCAACAAAAAAACAATTTGATATTAAGTTATTGTAGTATGAAAAAAATATTATCACTGCTGGTAATTGTATTGCTGGCACAAACTATAATTGCACAGGACAAATCACCTGTGCAATTTGTTTTTTCAACCCAACGAACCAGTGATAGTCTGGTACAATTAATTATTAGTGCCAAATTAGAAAAGGGCTTCCAATTGTTTGGTGTAAAAAAACAATCTGTTGAAGATGAGTTTATCTCTAGTTTGCAATTAGACAATTCAACTTCAAATGATTCAATTAGTGAAGAAGGTAAGTTATTGCAAATTCCTTCTGTGGATGCTACTTCCCCAGCTATTCGAGTTTATGAAGACAGTGTAAGCTTTAGATATTTTTTTAAAGTAAATGCTTCTGATAGCGCTATTTTAAAAGGAAGTTTCAATTGGTTGGGTAAACTTGAAGACGCATTTCCGAGTGGTAGCGAATCATTTGCAGTAGAAGTTTTGCCAACCAGTAATGATGTGGTAGAAGATAATTCAGATATTGCCAATCAAACCTTATGGCAAATATTCTTATTGACTTTTTTAACTGGATTATTGGCGGTAATAACGCCTTGTGTATTTCCACTAATTCCTGTAACGGTAAGTTTCTTTTTAAAAAGAAGTAAAACAAGGGCAGCAGGAATCAAAAATGCATTGTGGTATTCTTTATCAATTATTGGTATCTATACCATTCCAACTATTTTACTGGTACTCATTTTTGGAGACGATATACTCTATCAAATTTCTACCAGTGCAATTTCTAATTTATTATTTTTCGCCATCTTCTTGGTCTTTGCCATTTCATTTTTTGGGGCATTCGAATTGCAATTGCCCAATAGTTGGGCTAATAAAGCAGATCAAAAAGCGGGTAAGGGTGGATTAGGCGGTATCTTTTTCATGGCACTAACACTGGTAATTGTTTCCTTCTCCTGCACAGGTCCTATTGTAGGAACTTTACTAGGACAAACAAGTACCGGTGGGGTAAGCACTGCGCCTATTATTGGCATGTTGGGTTTTGGAGTAGGATTGGCATTGCCTTTTTCGTTATTTGCGTTTTTCCCTTCTATGCTGCAATCATTACCAAAGAGTGGTGGTTGGTTGAATTCAGTGAAAGTGAGTTTTGGATTTATAGAATTGGCTTTGGCTTTGAAGTTCTTATCTAATGTAGATTTAATTTATCATTGGCGTTTACTAGACCGAGATGTCTTCTTGGTTTTATGGATAGTGATATTTGTTTTATTGGGAATTTATTTGTTGGGCAAACTGAAATTTTCGCACGATAGTGAGTTACCTTATGTGTCAGTTCCAAGATTGTTTTTTGCCATTACATCTTTCTCTTTTGCCTTGTATATTTTGCCAGGATTATGGGGAGCACCACTAAGGCATTTAAGTGGTTTTATTCCTCCCGATGGAACCCAAGAATTTAATTTAGATGCTTTAAAGTATCAGTTAAATAGTGGAACCAAAGAGTCTACTACCACACTTAATTTAGCTCAGCCTCCTCAACGCTTAGCAGATAAATTACATGTTCCATATGGGTTGGTTGCCTATTTTACTTTAGAAGAAGGAATGGCAGCTGCAAAGGCTTTGAATAAGCCCATTATGTTAGATTTTACAGGACATAGTTGTGCCAACTGTCGTAAAATGGAAAAAGAAGTTTGGAAGGATCCAGCAGTATTGCAGCGGATGAAAGAGAATTTCGTGTTGGTAAGTCTTTATGTAGATGAATCTACCGATTTGCCTATTAAAGAACAGTACATTAAAAAGGATGGAGATAAAGTGATTACAGAAGGGGATAAAAACCTAGACTATGAAATTACTCAGTTCGGGTTTAATGCGCAACCATTGTATATGTTCTTAGATTTAAACGGGAAACCATTAAGTAGTATTAAATATGGATACGATCCTGATATTGCTAAATTTATCGCTCATTTAGATGCAGCCAAAGCCGCATTTGATAAAAGTAAATAAGTAAGCATATTGATTCTTTTTTAATCCCGGTTACTTCAGGTAGCCGGGATTTTTTATTTATTAAACTTTTCATTAAACCATTGAATGAAATCGTAGTCTATAGCAATCATTAACTAAAATCATACTGATGCGTAAAGTCTTATTTTTATTGGCCATACCCTTGTTCATGTCTTTTTCTTGTAAAAAGTCTAGTGAAAGCACAACAACCACAACAGGCACAGCTGCGGTTCCAGCTATTTATCAAAAAATATACGGAGCATCTAGTATTACATCTGATGGTACGTTTATCACCATCAAAACAACGGGCGCCCCCGATCATAAAAGCCCTTATTATGCTGTAGGCAATGCTTTGTATGAAAACTTTGCGGGTACTACTTTTGGAGGAGTTTCTTTTAGTAAGAACCCCAACTCAATTTCTGCCTTAAATTATACATTTAAAATTCCCTTGAATCCTCAAGTAGCCAGCAACCATGCAGCAACTCCACTAGGTGCTATTGGTGTTGCTTTAAACGGCGTTCCATTCTACAATCAATATGCAGGGCCTAATACTCCTTTAACCAATGAAATTATGAGCTTTGATCAATATTGGGGACATCCTGCACCAGGAGGTAGATACCATTACCATGTGGAACCCTTGTATTTAACAACAGTTAAAGCGAGTAAATCAGCATTAATGGGCTTTTTACTGGATGGATTTCCGGTGTATGGTCCAGAAGAAAATGGGGCGTTGGTAACCAATGCTATGTTAGATGCATATCATGGGCATACGCATGCAACAGCTGATTATCCCAATGGAATTTATCATTATCATATTAATGCAACAGATCCTTATATAAACGGAAGCGGCTTTTATGGCACAGCAGGTACAGTTACTCAGTAGGTTATGGTTCTTATTAATTGGCTTTATAGCTTGTAACGCAATAGAGCCTACTAAGCCAATATTAAACAATGCGGTTGTGCCGAATCAATGGGTGCATGATATGGATAGTGAACTCAATAATCGGAATGGGGTTATCTATTATCAGTCAAGTCCGTATTCGGGAAAATTATATGGATTGTATACCAATCAACGAGATACTGCTTTTGTGCGAAGTTATTTAATGGGCTTAGAAGAAGGAGAATGGAAAAGCTATTACGAAAATGGTCAAATAAAAGAGCTTCGATTTTTCAGCAATGGTAAAAAGACGGGAAAATATTCGGTATGGTGGCCCAATGGGAAGCCCTTTATGGAGTATCAATTTGAAAATGATGAATACCAAGGCATATGCAAAGAGTGGAATGAAAAAGGATTGTTGGTAAAGCAAATGAATTACCAGCAAGGGCATGAACTTGGGTCACAAAAATGGTGGTATGATAATGGGAAAATTAAAGCGAATTATATCATACAAAATGGCAGAAGGTTCGGATTATTAGGAACAAAAAATTGTATTAATGTTACAGACAGCATTTTTAAAAATTAGCTTGTGTAGTATGGTTTTGTTGGGTTGGTCTTGTGCCAATCAACAAAAAAAATCAGCCTCTTTGCCCTTTTATAACACACCTGATTTCACCCCTGTTTTTTTAGCCAATCATACAGCGGCTAGGCCAGCTGAAACACATTATATCCCTGCTTTTGAATTCACCAATCAATATGGGGAACGCATCACCAATCAAACGGTTCAAGGTAAAGTTCATGTTGCCAGTTTTATATTTACGAGGTGTGGAAGCATCTGCCCAAAAATGATTCATCATTTAAAACAAGTTGCAACAGCATTTGAAAATGATACATCAACGGTATTGCTTTCTTATAGTGTAACCCCTTGGATTGATTCGGTTCCACGCTTAAAGTTTTTTACGGAAGAAAATAAAATTGGACAATCATACAATTGGCACTTTTTAACTGGAGATAAAGCCTCCATTTATACACTTGCAAGAAAGGGGTACTTTGCAGAAGAAGATCTGGGGTTCACAAAAGACAGTACAGAATTCTTACATACGGAACATGTACTCTTGGTAGATCAAAAAAGTAGAATAAGAGGAATTTATAATGGAACCCTTCAGCTAGAGATAGAGCAATTAATCAAAGACATACAATTGCTTAAACAACAATAGCGTGTCTTTGATTAAATAGTGGGAAGTTTATAATGCAATTTGTTTCTCAATCATCATCTTTCTAAGATTGATCAAGCCGTAACGCATTCTGCCTAAAGCAGTATTAATGCTGCAGTTGGTGATTTCTGCAATTTCTTTAAAGCTCATATTGGCATAATGCCTCAATACGATAATTTCACGTTGCTCTTCAGGCAACAAATCCAGCATTTTTCTTACTCGATCATGGCTTTGTCCTTGCATGATTTTGCCATCAGGTCCCTCTTCAGAAATTTGTAGCACATCAAAAATATCTTTGTTGTCGCTGGTTTTAATGGCAGGGGTTCGCTTCACTTTTCTAAAATAGTCTACACATAGATTGTGGGCAATTCTTAAGGCCCAAGGCAAAAACTTCCCTTCTTCTGTGTAACGCTTATTCTTTAGCGTGTCAATGATTTTAATGAACACATCTTGAAAAAGGTCTTCCGCTAAATAAGTGTCTTTAACAAAAAACAAGATAGACGAAAAAATTTTGTCTTTGTAACGGTAGATAAGTGTTTCAAAAGCATCGGTGTCTCCGTCTTGAAATGCCCTTATCAGTTCTGTATCAGACGCATGGTCTAATGTTCTCATAGTTTAGGTTTTTGAGTCAGGATTAAAATCAGGATATTGGACAACGATTTTTTAAATCTTGAACAAAATAGAATTCTTTTGTATACATAAATCTTTTGTGGAAATCATCTTATAGACCTTCGAGGTTATTCACATTCTAACTCACTGATTTTTTGAAGGTTATTTAAGGTTTACTCAACCAAAGCTGTAATAAACTGTTTAATTTGTGAATCTTATGGCAACGAGTAAAAAGTCTGCAAAAGCAACCCATGACAATGATATATTGGTGCATGGTGCCCGAACACATAATTTAAAAAATGTTACAGTTTCATTTCCTAGAAATAAGCTAATTGTAGTAACAGGTGTGTCTGGTAGCGGAAAATCTTCATTAACCATTGATACTTTATTTGCAGAAGGGCAACGGCGTTATGCAGAAAGTTTGAGCGCCTACGCCAGACAATTCATGTCTAGGATGGTAAAGCCAGATGTGGATTATATTAAGGGATTGTGCCCAGCCATTGCTATTGAACAGAAAGTGATTACTCGAACCCCAAGAAGTACAGTGGGTAGTATGACCGAGATTTATGATTATCTCCGATTGTTGTTTGCAAGGGCAGGTAAAACCATTTCACCTATTAGTGGTAAGGAAGTAAAAAAAGATGAAGTAGCAGATGTAATGAATGCCATTTCATCTTATGAAGAAGGCACTAAGCTCGTGATATTGGTTGCGTTTAAACAACACGCACATAGAGAAATAAGAGAAGAGTTGAGTATTTTAATGCAAAAGGGATTTTCAAGGGTTTTCTTGATGAAGAAAGAGGTAGCTGGGGTACCTGAGAGAATTGAAGATTTGTTGGCATTAACGGATGCAGCATTGGCAAAAACATGGAAAACCAATTCCTCTAATTATTATGTGTTGATAGATCGAATGGTAGTTAAAACATTTGATGAAGAAGACTTGCATCGATTGGCCGATTCTATTGGTACTGCTTTTTTTGAAGGACATGGCGAAATGTTTATTGAAGTCAACAGCAAAGAGTTGCTGCATTTCAGTAATAAGTTTGAGGCAGATGGGATGCAATTTGAAGAACCTTCTCCCAATTTATTTTCCTTTAATAATCCTTATGGTGCTTGTACAGTTTGCGAAGGCTTTGGACAAGTATTGGGTATAGATAAAGATTTGGTTATACCCGATAAGCGCTTGTCTTTGTACGAGAACGCCATAGCACCTTGGAAAGGAGAAAAATTAAGTTGGTGGAAAGATCAATTTATTAAAGGAGCTAGTAAATCGGGCTTCCCTATTCATAAACCAATCATGGATTTAAGCCGAGAGCAGTACCAACAATTATGGACTGGTGTAGGATTGGCATTGGGTATTGATGATTTTTTTAAAGAGGTGGAACAAAATTTATATAAAGTTCAATACCGTGTTTTATTAAGTAGGTACAGAGGTAGAACCAGTTGTAATGCATGTGAGGGGTATCGGTTGCGAAATGAAGCATTGTATGTTAAAATACATGGGAAGCATATAGGGGAACTCTGCAATATGCAGGTAAGCCATTTGAAAGATTGGTTTGATGCAATTAAATGGTCTGAGCAAGAACTAGCAATTGGGAAAAGGATTTTATTAGAAATACACCAGCGTATCAACACTTTATTAGCTGTTGGATTAGGATACTTAACACTAGAAAGATTGGCCAATACACTCAGTGGTGGGGAAAGCCAACGTATTCAATTAACAAGAAATCTAGGCAGTAACTTAACCAACTCCTTGTATATTTTAGATGAGCCTTCCATTGGGTTGCATTCGAGAGATACCCAACGCTTAATAGGTGTTTTAAAATCGCTAAGAGATTTAGGTAATACGGTGGTGGTAGTGGAGCACGACGAAATGATGATGCGCGAAGCAGATCATATCATTGATATGGGCCCATTGGCCTCTCATTTAGGTGGAGAAGTTGTGGCAGCAGGTAATTATAATAAAATTGTAAAAGATAAAAATAGCCTTACCGGTAAGTATTTAACTGGTGAATATAAAATAACGCCGCCAGTAAAACTTAGGAAATGGAATAATTATATTCAAGTAGAAGGAGCAAGGCAACACAATTTAAAAGACATCACCGTCAAATTCCCGTTGCATTGTTTTTGTGTAGTTGCCGGTGTTAGTGGGAGTGGGAAAACCACTTTGATTAAGCAAATTCTTTATCCAGGTTTACAAAAATTGAAAGGGGAAGCCGCAGATAAAGTGGGTTTGCACAAAGCCATCACAGGTGATATTGAATCTATATCTCAAATTGAAATGATAGACCAACAACCTATTGGTAAATCTTCAAGAAGTAATCCAGTAACATATATTAAAGCCTACGATGCTATTAGAGACTTATATTCTAAACAAGGATTGGCAAAAATGCGCGGATTTCAACCCAAGCATTTTTCTTTTAATGTAGATGGAGGTAGGTGTGATACTTGTAAGGGTGAAGGAGAAACCATTGTTGAAATGCAATTTTTGGCCGATGTACATCTTACTTGTGAATCATGTGGTGGAAAGCGATTTAAGGAAGAAGTGTTAGAGGTAAAATACAATAATGCTTCTATTCATGATGTCTTAGAAATGAGTGTTGACGATGCATTCGAATTTTTTAAAGAAGAAAAACAAATTCAAAAAGCCATTAAGACCTTGCAAGATGTTGGATTAGGATATATTAAATTAGGACAGAGTAGTAATACCTTAAGTGGCGGAGAAGCACAGCGAGTAAAGCTGGCTAGTTTTTTAGGAAAAGGAAAGGGAATTGGGCATGTGTTGTTTATTTTTGATGAACCTACTACAGGCTTACATTTTCATGATATACAGAAATTATTGAACTCTTTTAATGCCCTTATAGAGCAAGGACATTCATTGATTGTGATTGAACACAATACCGATGTATTAAAATCGGCAGATTGGTTAATTGAGTTAGGTCCTGAAGCCGGCAATGCCGGAGGAGAGTTGGTTTATGCTGGAATTCCAGCTGAATTAAAAAACAATAAAAAAAGCATCACTGCCCCATTTATATAATTAATGCGCTTTATATTTAAATGTAAATAATCAACGAACCAGTAATCCCCCCTAGTGATTAAAATCCCATTTGCTTGTATACTTTTTTTAACTACAGTATTGTCAACAGCGTTTGCTCAAAATAAAGCTAAGCTGGATAGTCTAATAAAAATTTCCAATGAATACCCAAAACAGGATTCGCTTAAAATGCGAATGCTAATAAGAGTTTACGGTGAACTGGTATACAATAATCGACCCGTATCCGAATTAAAAAAATATTCCGATTCTGCTAAAGCAATTGCACTACTATTGCCCAATAGAGACAATATAAGAAAGTTCTATTTCCGGCTAGGGGTAATTCATCACGGTAAGGGTGAATTTGAAGAAGCACTTGAAATATATAAAGAAGGTGTTGAGTTGGTTTCAAAAGAAGGAGACAAGAATTTGCAAGCTGGATTTTATATGAGCATGAGTGATATCTATAATAAGATTACCGACTATGCCAGTGCAATTGATGTTTGCGAAAAAGCCATCCGATTATTTGGTGAGTTAAATGATCAAAGCGGGCAAGCCAGTATTTATAATAATTTAAGTGGCACTTATATTCAATTAAAAGATTACACTACTGCATATAAATATGCTACTAAAGCATTGCCCATGTTTGAAGCTGATGGGCTTCAATCTAGAGGAGTAGGTAGTATTAAATTAGTTATTGCCAATATTTTATTGAATGCGGATGAAGCTTCTTTGCACAAAATAGGGGCAGTGGGAAAAAGCAAGTACCAGCGCGTTATCCAATTAATGAAAGAAGCTATTCCCATTGCAGAATTAGACAAAGATTTAGGGTTGAAGTCAGAAATGTTAATTGCAATGGGTGTTTCATTTGAAAAATTGAATCAATTAGCAGATGCTCAAAGAGCATATGAGTTGGCTCTTGCAACGGCTATTGAAGGCCCAGATTTAAATATTTTGGCATCAACCTATGGTACCGTAGGAAAGTTTTTTCATCGTCAACAAAGCAATCAAAAAGGAGTAAGTTACTTGCATCGGGCATTGGCCATGTCTACGCAATCTGGTTTATTAGAAGTGGAAAGAGAGGCTGCGGAAAGTTTGAGCAACTATTACGAACGCCAAAAGCAAATGGATAGTGCGTTTTACTATTATAAAAGATTTTCAAATGTAGAGAATCAAATCTTTAATAAGGAGAAAGAAAACGAATTCACTCGTAAAAAATTAAAGCTAGATTTCAGTATTAAAGAAAAAGAATATGCGGTTGAACAAGAAAAGATTAACCAACAATTAGCGGAGAAAAAGTTAGAAATAAGTTTTAAAAATAAATTAGAGTGGTTAATGGGAATATTAACCATGGTGGTTATTACTGCAGCTTGGTTTTTTTACAAGAGTAAAAAGAAAACACAAGAATTAAACGCAACTATTGAAGCGCAGCGTCAATCATTGTCTGAGTTGGTTCAAGTAAAAGATAAAATATTCAGCATTCTAACACACGATATGCGAAGTCCTGTCAATAGCTTGATTTCCTTTGTTTATTTATTAGAAAATGATGAGATAAATAAAGATCAATTGGCTCAGTATGCAAAAGAACTGGGTAACACACTTAGAGCCACTTCTGCATTAATGGAGAATCTGTTGAATTGGGCAGGAACTCAATTGCAAGGCTTTGATACCAATATTGAAAAAATAAACCTTAATGCTATTGTACTAGAAGTATTGAATTCTTTTAGTGCCACATTGAAACAAAAAAATATCCAAATCGAGAACTCAATCAATGAAAATGATTTGGTGTTGGCCGATAAAAATTTACTGGAATTGGTGATTCGAAATTTAATTAGCAATGCACTCAAGTTCAGTTATGTTGGTAAAGCCATTTGGTTAAGTATGAAACAGAATGAAAACGAATTGACTATTTGTATTGCAGATGAAGGAATGGGAATGTCTGCTGAAGCAATGGAGCAAATCAATCAATATTTCACCAATACAATGACCAGTACCTATGGTACAAATAAAGAAAAAGGAACTGGATTGGGTTTGATGCTTTGCAAAAGCTTTCTTTCAATGATGTCTGGTAAACTTTCTGCAAAAAATAATCAACCTCAAGGTTCTATTTTGATGATTCATTTGCCAAAGCCCTTAATAAATAACGCTTCCCAATAAAAAATTAGAATCTTTTTAATAGAAGTTTATCTATTACGGTTTCATTCAGCAACTGTTTATAGGCATTACTTAAAGGGATTACAACTTTATTAGTAAGAATAATTTCATTGGCTAATACCTGTATAATATGTTCCGCATTTACTAAATATTGTTTGTGTACCCTAATAAATCTCTTTGATTGTAGTTGCGTTTCAGCATTTTTTAGTCCTACCAACATCACCATCGTCTTTTGATCTTGGGTGTGTATTTTAGAAAAGTCTCCCATACTTTCAATGTATAAAACATTGTGCGTTTCAACTTTCGTGACTCCTTTATTGTCTTTAATAAAAAAATAATCTTCTGTGCTTTCATGTTGAATGGAAGCAGTTGAATGAGTTGCTGATTTTTTCAATTCGATGTATTCAATTGATTTGTTGACTGCTTTTACAAATCTGTCAAATGAAATGGGTTTAACCGCAAAATCGATGATATCTAAATTGAAGCCTTCTGCTGCATATTCAGGGAAGGAAGAAATGAAAACAAATACGGGTGGATTTTTTAATGTTTTAACCAATTCTATTCCGGTAAGATCGGGCATGTCTACATCTGAAAAAACGATATCAATTGGTTGGTCTTTTAAAATAGTCAAGACTTCTAGCCCAGTTTTGCATTCAGCAACCAGATGTAAAGAAGGTATTTTTTTTATATAGGAAGTTAAAAGTGCTCTCTCCACCAAGTGGTCGTCTGCTATAATGCATTGATACATAATACGGTATTACTATACGAATGTATTCTTTTTGTTTGTTCTATCGGTATTTGTCTACTAATTATGTATGCTTATCTACTAATTGCTGCACTTGGTCTACTTTCAAATCTCACTACTACTGAACAGCGCTATTTTTAACCCAGTTTAATTCAGTAATTGGATTTAACGACAAAGCGCAGTAACTGAGGGGATACTGCGCTTCTTTTATTTTTGGTGGAAACCTATCTTAATCTATCTGCTTTTTTGACCAACTGTTCATCTTTGTAAATGCCTATTGCAGCCAATAACAAGCATACAGGAATTGATAAACTAATTAAAGCAGTTAAATCTGTATTGGATTCTGTAAAAGTTTTACTTGCAGTATAATATAGAAATATATTCAGCAACGAAAATCCCAATATGATTAAGTTAATCAGCAATTGTCTTTTTCGATCTTTATACATAAAAATACAAACCAAAGTTGCCACGCAAATAGCAATAGTAAAAATGGCATTTAAACTGCCTTGAGCTGCGGTGTATTCAATCCATTCTTTTACATTGGTCTCTGTATTTAATTTATTTCCGCTAAAGAAAGAGAACTTTAAACTCAATGCACTCATTGTTGCGGCAAGTAATAACCAAATACTTTGTATTCTTTGTAGCATAGTTTGTTGATTAGGTTAGCCCATTTCTGGGTAAAGAATGAATTGTTCCATGAATTCGTTTACTTGATTGCGAACTGCACCAATGATTGGTGCATCATCTGCATTCATTAATACTTTATCAATGGAATCTACAATAAAAGGCATATGAGATTCTGTCATACCTCGAGTAGTAATAGCTGCAACGCCAAAACGAATGCCTGAGGTTACAAAAGCTGATTTATCGTCATATGGAACCATGTTTTTATTGGCAGTAATTTCTGCTTGAACCAATGCTTGTTCTGCTTTTTTACCACTGATATTTTTATTCCTTAAATCAATCAACATTAAATGGTTGTCGGTACCTCCACTAATAATATGGTACCCTTTATCTACAAATGCTTTAGCCATAGCTTGGGCATTTTTTTGAACTTGTTTTTGGTAAACTAAAAATTCATCAGATAAAATTTCACCAAAAGCCACTGCTTTTGCTGCAATTACGTGCTGTAATGGTCCACCTTGAATGCCAGGAAATACGGCCATATCCAATAAATTGCTCATCATTCTGATATTGCCCTTAACGTCTTTTAATCCCCAAGGGTTTTCAAAATCTTTATTCATCATAATGATTCCGCCTCTTGGTCCACGCAAAGTTTTATGGGTAGTAGAAGTAACAAAATGACAATGTTCAAAAGGAGAATTCAATAATTTTTTTGCAATCAAACCAGCAGGATGAGCAATATCTGCCATTACTAAAGCACCTACTTCGTCTGCCACTTTTCTAATTCTTGCATAATCCCAATCTCTGCTATAAGCACTGGCTCCGCAATAAATTAATTTTGGTTTTACTTCACGTGCTTTTGCTTCCAACATCTCATAATCAATCAATCCTTCTTCTCTGGTAACTCCATAAAAATGTGGTTGGTATAATTTACCAGAATAATTAACCGCACTACCATGGGTTAAATGGCCACCCATGCTAAGGTCTAAGCCTAATGTGGCATCGCCTGGCTGCAAAACAGCTAGGGCAACAGCAGCATTCGCCTGCGCACCACTATGAGGTTGTACGTTGGCATATTCTACCCCAAAAATTTCTTTTAAACGATCAATGGCGAGTTGCTCTGTTTGGTCTACAATTTCACAACCTGCATAATACCTTCTGCCAGGATACCCTTCTGCGTATTTATTGGTCATTACATTACCCATTGCCTGCATTACTTGAAGGCTGGTGAAATTCTCAGAAGCAATTAGCTCAATTCCGTGTCGCTGTCTTTCTAACTCTTTTCTAATTAGGTCAAAAACCAGTGTATCTCTCTGCATGAAGTGTATTTTTGCCAAATTTACGCGTTATTTACTATTTTACAGCCCCATTTGACCGATATAGATAGGAATAAGTGAGAATCGGACATGGATAAATTACCTCCCAATGAAAGCTATTATACCAGTTGCGGGCGCAGGAACTAAACTAAGACCGCATACCTATACACAACCTAAGGCATTAATTCCTATTGCAGGAAAAACCATCCTAAGTTTTATTGTAGATCAATTAAGGGATGCGGGGATAAATGAATTTATTTTTATTGTTGGATACCTTGGCGAGAAAATTCAGGATTACGTTAAACAAACCTATCCAGATTTGACAACACATTTTGTTTTTCAAAATGAAAGACAGGGAACGGGACATGCAATTGAATTGACCAAAAACATTGTAGGGGAAGATGAAGTGTTTGTTGTTTTAGGCGATACAATATGCGAATACGATGTAAAGGAAGTGGTAGATAGTCCCTATAGTATGTTGGGCGTAAAAAAAGTAGATGATCCAAGAAATTTTGGCGTGGCTTCTATAGATGAAGAAGGATTTATTGAGCAAGTGGTAGAAAAGCCTTCTATTCCAAAAAGTAATATGGCATTGGTTGGGTTGTATAAAATTAAAGAGACCCATTTCTTATTTGAATGCTTGCATCATTTGTTTATGCAAGACATTAAAACACAGGGCGAGTATAATTTAACCGACGCCTTAGATTGCATGATTAAAAGAGGTGCTAAATTTCAATCTTTTAAAGTAAAAAGTTGGTTCGATTGCGGTAAAAAAGAAAGTTTACTTGAAAGCAATGCTACATTATTAAAAAAGTTCGGGGGCAATATTCAATACATACATGATTTTAAAGACACCATCATTATACCGCCGGTGAGTATTGCACCTGGATGTGATATTTCTCATTCCATCATAGGACCGCATGTAGCCATAGGGGCTAATACCACAGTAAAACATTCTATTATTCGCGATAGCATCATTGGTTCTTATACCAATTTATTTGAAGTGGTTTTAGACAATTCATTAATTGGAAGTGATGCTTCTGTAAAAGGATTAAGTAGAAGTTTAAATATTGGAGATAATACAGAGATTGATTTTGGTTAAATGGGTTGAATCAATCCAACGCAGGCATTGAATTCAGTAACCATTTCAGCTACAATTTCCCCCGCTGTTTTTATTTCATTAATTAAAGCAGACACTTGGCCAATTTCTAATTCTCCTTCAGAAAGGTCTCCTTCGAACATCCCTTTTTTGGCTCGGGCTCTGCCCAATAAATGGGTTAATTCAGCTTCGTCTGCTCCTCTTTGTTCTGCAGCAGCAACTTGATTAAAAAAATCATTTTTTAATAATCGAACCGGCACTAATTTTTTCATGCTCAGTTGGGTATCTCCTTCACCTGCTTTAACTACTGCCTCTTTAAATTGCATATGCGAAGATGCTTCGTGGCTGCAAACAAAACGGCTGCCTACTTGAACTCCATCGGCGCCCAATGAAATGGCTGCATACATTTGCTGACCTGTTGCAATTCCACCAGCTGCAATCAATGGAATACGAATTTGTTTTTTAACAGCAGGTATTAATACAAGGGTAGTGGTTTCTTCTCTTCCGTTATGACCTCCTGCTTCAAAACCTTCTGCAACTACAGCATCACAACCAGCATCTTGGGCCTTTAGTGCAAATTTGGAACTACTCACCACATGAACTACTTTGATTCCGTGTTGCTTAAATAACGGAGTATATGTTTTAGGATTGCCAGCACTTGTAAAAACAATGGGTACTTTTTCTTCAAAAATGATTTGTACAATCGCACCAAGGTCTGGATACAGCAGCGGAATATTTACTGCAAAGGGTTGATTGGTTGCTAATTTACATTGTTGAATATGTTCTCGTAAAACATCGGGATACATAGAGCCTGCACCAATTATACCTAATCCTCCTGCATTACTTACTGCACTGGCTAATTTCCAACCACTAGCCCAAATCATTCCCGCCTGAATAATGGGGTATTTAATTCCAAATAACTGAGTTATAGTTGAAGGTTTGCCAATTAAATGCATAGGATTTATTTATGTAAGTAAAAGGAGTTGGCTTGAGACAAACAAGTAACCACTAAATCATTGATACATACATGCGCAGGTAAAGTAGAAACATAATAAACAATCTCTGCTATATCTTTTGCTTCTAGGGCTTTATATCCATCATACACTACGTTTGCTTTTTGGTCGTCTCCTTTAAATCTTACTAAAGAAAATTCGGTTTCTGCTGCTCCAGGATGAATGGCAGTTACTTTAATTTGATGCGGCAATAAATCGATACGCATTGCTTTACTAATTGCATCCACTGCGTGCTTAGAAGCACAGTAGCCATTGCCATCTTTATATACTTCTTTGCCAGCAGTAGAACCAATATTAATGATATGTCCCTTCTTCTTTGCAATCATCAATGGCAAAACCGCTTTTGATACATACATTAATCCTTTAACATTGGTATTGATCATAGTATCCCAATCGTCTAAATTGGCTAATTCAAAAGAGTCTCTGCCTAATGCTAATCCTGCATTGTTTAATAACACATCAATAGATTGCCATTCAATTGGTAAACTATTAATAGCAGTAAAAACGGCTTCTCTATCTTGAACGTCAAAACAAAGCGTATGAATTTTAACAGCAAAATTATTTTTTAACTCAGTGGCAAGTTCTGCTAATCTATCTGACCTTCTGCCTGTGATGATGCAGTTCCAACCAGCTGCAGCAAAATGTTCAGCGGTTGCTTTGCCAAAGCCAGCAGTAGCGCCGGTAATTAAAATTGTTTTTGTCATAGGAGCAAAAATAAACTATCTAATAAGTACAGCCGTACCTTTTTTATAAACACGCTTTCCTAAATAGTCTATTCCTTCTGCTTGAAACACATAAGTGCCTGAAGGCTGAGGTTCGCCATTATAGCTTCCATCCCATCCTTTGTTTAATTCGGTGGAAGTGAAAATTCGTTGACCCCATCTATTGAAAATGGTGAAATAATTCAATTTTGAAATTCCAACTGTAACAGGTCTTAGTACATCATTTTTCCCATCTCCATTGGGTGTAAAACCAGATGGAATAAATATTTCAGGCCCTCCAACAAATACTTTAACTTTTACTTGGTCTTCCCCAAAACAACCTCCATCTCCAGTTACCCTTACCGTGTAAGTAATTGAATCTGTGCTTGCAGGTAAAGTAACAATGGGATTAGCAATAGTTGGATCACTCAACCCTGTTGAAGGAGACCAACTAAATTGTCCTATGCCAGTGGCATTAAGTTGAACAGGTTGGTCTGGCAAAGCAACCGTATCTGGCCCAGCATTTACCATAATGGGCTGAACAACCCTTACTATCATTGTATCAGTAACCGATTTATTGCATCCAAATGTATCAGATACCGTTAAAGTATAGGCCGTGGTTCTAGAAGGTCCAGCCAAAGGATTTACAGTGGTTGAATTAATCATGGAATTGATAGGTGACCACTGAAAACTCGAACCCACAATACTAGCAGGAATGTTTAGTCTATTGCCAAAACAAATAATCGTATCAGCTGGTAACGAAACTTGAGGATACGGAGAAACATTCACACGTACAGAATCTCTTGCCTGGCAATAGCCAAGGTTGGCAGTAACATAATAGATTTCATTTTGCAATGGAGCCAATCGTGGAAATTTAACAGGGTCAACAATTGCACCAGAAGCTGATGTCCATTGATAACTTAATGCATCACTGATGGTTTGTAATTGAATGGTATCTGTTCTACAAATAGTTACAGAAGGGCCAGCATCTACAGAAATAAAATCCAACACATTTACAGTGACCGTATCTTGATTAATGCATCCATTATTGTTAAGTGTAATAATATATCGAGTAGTATCCACTGGATAAACCAAGGGATTAGCAATGGCTCTATTCGATATTCTAGACAAACTTCCAGGAATATCGGTGGTCCAATTAATGGTACCAGCACCAATATTAGCAAATAAAGGCAATGTGTCTATGCTACAAATAAGGGTGTCTTTAAATGCCAAGTTGAGCAAGGGTTTATCTAAAACAAGAAATGGTTTGGAGATGCTGTCGATGCAACCCTTACTATTGGTAACCACTAATGTAACATTGGTATTAACTGGTGCAGGGTATTTCCAAGTACTGTCTTTGGCAATAGTAGTATCTGCTAAAGTAGTGTTGTCTCCAAAATTCCATCTCCAACTATTCACTGTTCCGTACAAGCTTTGTGTAGCGTCTCTAAAACTATATTCATTTAAATAGCAGGTTCCAGTGACTGTGAAATCTGGGGTAAACCCAGGATAAATGCGCACTTCTGCAAAAGCAGAGTCTTGACATCCCCCCGTATTGGTCACTTTTAATTTTAATTGATAAGTTCCCGTGTCTGCATAAGTATAGGTAGGGGTAGGATCAGTAGAAATATCTGTATTACTATTGGTAACCCCGAAATCCCATAGATAATTAGAAACTGAACCAGAAGACTCGTTCTGAAAACTTAATGTAAATCCATTGCAAGTAATATAGGTTGGTTTTAAATCTGCAGCCGATAAAGAACAGTCGGCCACCTGAATATGAATTTCTTTTCTTGTTTCTCCAATTTTGATTCCATTTCTAAACTCACTGGCACAAACCGCAACGATATATTCTCCGGGACTACTGGGTGCTACTCCACTTATTAAACCAGTAATAGGATTAATGGTAACTGCAGAAGACATAGGTGTCACACCAGTATAGGGAGGCTGATAGGGAACTCCTGCATAAGGAGGATTAGAGGGGGGATTAGGTTGGGGTGCTCCTTGACCACCTCCCGTTAATCCGGTGCACAAAGCGTAAGATAAACTGTCTCCATCAGCATCAGTTGCACTAAAGTCAAATGTAAATGGGGAATTAAAACATACTATGGCAGTATCTCTTTGTGCATAAACTGGACTACTGTTTTTAGCAAAGCTAATACCATTAATAATTCCAGGGATGGTGTTGGTATAACTCACGCCAATAGTGGCGGAAATCGCTCCAACATTAGCAATATTGGCAATTCTACAACAGCGTTGAACAGATAAAGTATATCCTTCCGTATTATTGAGTAAATCAACTTCAACCGTATACCGATCAATGATATAACATACTTTAGGTCTTGAACTTAAGCAAGGGTCATAAGTAGTTTTGTCGGGATTGTCTGATCCGCTCAAAGGAACAGATCTTGTTTCAATTAATGCATTGGAAGCTCCGTTAAATATTCCAATATGAACAACGGCGTCTCTTTGATTTGGAGTTGAATTGCAATCTAAATATTGCCTTACTGTAATTCGATACCTAGAACTATTCGCAATAGTACCATCTCCAATATATTCATATTGAATCCATCCCCCTTTTAAATGTGCCGCATTCAATTGGGTGAGTAATACGCTGAAAAAAATAATCAAAAAGAATTTCCTAAACATTCTGCAAAGCAAGTTAAAGCAATAAGAACCAAAAAATGGATTGTAGGTTGCCTGAACTCCTAAAAAACCGTTAAAGCAATTGTTACCTAATTAAAACAGCAGTTCCCTTTTTGTAAATAATTTTTCCAGTAAAGTCTTTCCCCTCAGCTTGAAATATATACGTTCCAGTGGGTTGTTGTTCTCCATTGTAGATTCCATTCCAACCTTTTCCTATTTCGTTGGTGTTAAAAATGAGTTGCCCCCAACGGTTATACAATTTAAAATAATTTAACTGAGCAATACCAATGGGTATCGGCCTCAGTACATCATTTTTACCATCCCCATTGGGAGTGAAACCAGAGGGAATATAAATATCAGGGCCGCCCTTGTATACCAATACTTTAATAAAATCTTCCCCATAACAACTATTGCCATTATTACTTCTTACTCTGTAAATAATTGAATCAATGGTACTACTCAATTGTGCAATAGGATTGGCTATAGTTGGATCAGATAAACCAGTGATAGGAAACCATTGATAAAATTCTCCGCCCCTTGCATTTAATTGAAGGGGTTGATTGGAGCTGACTACGGTATCGTTACCCGCATAAATGATGGGCTTTGCTTCAACTTGAACTAAGATACTGTCTATTACTGTTTTTGGACATCCCAATGTATCTGTAACGCCTAAAAAATAGCGGGTTGTTTTAGATGGGGTCACCAATGGTTGTAAAGAATTTGCATTAAACATATTCAGAGAAGGAAACCATTGAAACCTTGTACCAGTAATTGTTGCATTCAATTGTAATCGACTCCCAAAACAAATAAGGGTATCGTTGCCTAAACTCGCTATAGGATAGGGTACTGTTTTAATTTCAATGCTGTCTCTGTCTTGGCATTTACCCAAGTTGGCAGTAACAAAATAAGTAGTATTACCACTTGGTTTTACAAAAGGATTTTTGACAGTCGAAATTGTTTCGTTTAATTGATTGGTCCACTGAAATTGAAGTGCATCACTTTTAACTCGTAACTGAATGGTATCGTTTAAACAAATAGTGCTATCTAATCCTGCAGTTACTTTAATAAAGGGCAATACATTCACCGTGATGGTGTCTTTACTAATGCAACCGTTGTTGTTAATGCTTACAATATATTTGGTAGTGTCTTTAGGATAAACCAACACATTGGCCGTATTGGTATTGCTGATATGGAGATTGGGCTCCCAATTAAACATACCAGCACTATTTACATTGATGGGCAAACTATCAATACTGCAAATTAATGTGTCTTTAAAAGGCACTTGTAATAATGGTTTCTCTGAAACCGATAATACCCTAGTTAAAGTGTCTAAGCAACCTTTAGAATCACCCACGATTAATTGCACGTTTTTCAACGAAGGGGTTTGGTATTTATAGGATGCATTCTTTAAACGGGAAGTATCGTTCAACACCGATTCATCTCCAAAATTCCATTTCCAAAAATTGACACTTCCATACACAGAGCTGCTTAAATCTGAAAAGGTATAGGGGTTTAAAAAACAACTTCCTCCAATATTGAATGCCGATTTGAAACCAGGGAAAACCCTTACTTCTACACTGTCTGAACCAATACAACCCTTGGGCCCAGTGACAGTTAAGTATGCTTTATAAACACCAGTGTCTTTGTAAGTATGTTGAACAGAACCAGCTTGCGGATAGGTATTATTAATAGAATCACCAAAGTTCCAAACATAATTGGTGATGGCAGAAGAGTTTGATTCATTTTCGAATAAGACCGTAAAATTTTCGCATTGAATAATTTTTTCAGGAAGATTTGCTTCAATAAAGTCACATCCTTGCACCGCCATAATAAAATCTTTTCGATGCTCTGCAAAGGGTCTTCCATTTCTCCATTCAGTTATACAAACATTCACCACATAATTTCCCGGAGGGGGAGCAATGCCGCTGATTACGCCAGTAGCTGGATCAATGGTAACACTCGATCCAAGCGGGTCGGTGCCACTATATGGAGGGCGATAAGGCAATGGCATTTGAGAAAGAATATTGGGTGGCTGAGTATTCGTTCCACCCCCGCCACCTGCAGGTGAAGTAAACGCATCGCAAAAACTATATGTTAGTGAGTCGCTATCAGGATCAATCGCCCCAAAATCTAAAGTGAATTTTTTTTGCGAACAAATCAATGCAGTGTCTTTTACATTAAACTGCGGACTACTATTGGTGCCACCTGCCAAAGCAATACGACCAGGAATTTTGGTTACATAATTGCTTCCTACACTTGTGGGTACAGATAAGTTTGAAATAAAATCTACCCTGCAACAACCTAATCTAGATAATGTATAACCAATGGGACTATTGGGTAATACAATGGAAGCCGAATACAAAGCAACTTGGTAACAAGCCCCTACATTACCTACCAAACAAGGGAATGCAGCAGTATTTAAACTGATGGTGTTAACATCGGAAACCCTTGGCAAAGGCAAAGTTCTAAAAAGTATATCTCCTTCATAAATGCCAACAGTAGCTTGTTCTGATTCTAAAGTAGGGCCAGAAGAATTACATTCTCTAAATAAGCGAAGGGTGATGGTATAAACACTATTGGCCGAATTAGAAGGATCAGGACCTGTATAAGTATAATACAGTTCACCACCAGCTATATGTCTTGCAAATGAACAAGTACTACCAAGTACCATCAAAAGCAATAACCAATACATTTTCATATTATGGAATCAAATGAATGAACCTAGATAAGTGTTGGTTCATTTCTTGGGGCGCTTCAAGCATGCCCATATGGCCTACACCCTCTATTATCTCAAGATACGATTTAATAGGAACTGTTGCCTGTACTTGAATATCTGTTAAAGGAGCAGCAATATCTTCGGGCCCAGCAACAAACAAAACAGGAAATAAGGCGGATGCTAAAACGTTGGCTTTATTAGTTCTTTGCATCATTGCTCGTGTATATGCTATTAATACTGCGGTTTCAAATGCTTTGCTTTGTTCAATCAACTGTTCCATAACCCTTGCTTGGGTCTCTTTGAATTTTTTACCAAATAAATTGGGCATACTGGTTTTGAAAAAAATATAACCACCGTTTTCTGCTAGAAACTGAATGCTTTTTTCTCTAACAATTTTTTTCTCATCGCTATCAGCGTAAGCCGTGCTGTGCACCAAGCCTAGCGCAAGTAATTTGGAAGGAAACAGTTGCGCAAATGCTAAACTAATATAGCCTCCCATGCTATGTCCTAGCATGATGCAAGCAGCTATATTTTCTTCAATCAATAATTCATTGATGCTATGAGCCAATGATTCAATACGCAGATTCGGTAACCATTCTTCTTTTCCTTTAGCAGTGATGATTGATTTTCCTGAACCTGGTAAGTCTGGCACAATGAGTAAACAATGGGCTGCTAAGTAGTCAATTTGATTTTTCCAAATTTGACTGTCTTCTCCATAGCCATGCAATAGAACAACTGGCGTTCCCTTACCATAAACGAAATAAGAGAGTTGATAATGCGGATGATTAATTTGTTTTTCTTGCATGGGTACTTTTTTTGTAGAAGAAAACTACAACAAAAAAAGCAGTCAATGCTGCAGCAATTTTAAAGATAATGTCTCCGTATTGCACATAAAAAGAGATTGATTGTTCTGCGGGAATCGACATTTTAATGGCGCCTCTTTTGTCCCATGCTAATGATTGTTCTATTTCACCACGAGGATTAATGAATGCTGATATACCTGTATTAGCAGATCGAGCAACCCATCTTCTGGTTTCAATAGCCCTAAGTTTTGCATAGAATAAATGTTGTTGATGACCAGGTGTATTGCCCCACCATCCATCATTGGTCATAATGGCGAGCATGGAGGCCCCACTTTTAACATAGTTGGTTACGTATTCACCATAAATGCTTTCATAACAAATGATGGGTGCTGCATTTAATTGCGCAATTGGGTCTCTAAAAACAACCGCTGTGTCGGATACGCCATAGCCTCCGGTTGAACCACCAAACTGTTCAAAAACAGGTGCCATAAATCGTAAAAAAGAAGGAAGTGATTCCACTCCAGGAACTAGTTTACTTTTATTGTAGTAAACAGGTTCTTGATTGGCACTTAAATTCACTGCTGCATTAAATGCATCATAATAAATGCCATCATTGGTTTTTCTAGCTGTTTTAGTAGCAGCTGTATTGCCGTACTGTTTAAAAGTTTCAATTCCTGAAATCAATTGAATAGATGGATGCGCTGCTAAAAATTGAAAAATGGGTTGATAATATGGATTGCTTTTTATATTGTCTTGCCAATCGGCTGCACTCATGGCGGTTTCTGGCCAAATCAACATAACCGTATTACTGTCAATTGCATTAACCGATAATTGAACCAATCTGTTTACTTGATCGGCAGTGGTCAGTGTTTCAAATTTTTGATAGGGATCAATATTGGGTTGAACAACTACTACATTTGTTTTTTCGGTTAACTCCGTTTTAGCAGGTAATAATTGTTGGCTGATGATTACCAATAGAGCAATGAATAATACAGCCATACTACTAAAAAACCAGGCCGATTTTTTATTGGCTTCTTTTAATGAAACCATACTGCGAAAAACGAGGAGGTTTACAATCCATATCAGCAATGATCCACCCCCAACACCCGTGTATTCATACCATTGAATGTATTGGGTGTACGCACTTAACCCGTTACCTAAAGTAAGCCAAGGCCAACTGATGCTCCAGTTTAAATGAATATATTCAAAGCTTAACCAAAAAACAACCAATGCAAAAAGACTGAGCGATTCAGAAAAATACTTTCGCATTTTCATAAATCCCCACCAAGGAATACACATTAAAGTTGTGTTGATTACAATGGCGGCTACTGCACCAAACCCTGTTGAATTCCAGAGCCACCAAGTGGTGCCTGTGTTCCAAATTAATAAACTCAGTGCCACATATCTTAACAGTGGAAAGGATCCAGCTTTTTGATGGGCCAATAATAATAAGGGAACCCAAGCAAATAATAAGCCAATGGTTAAAGCCGTATTTGGCCAAGCACTGGTTAATAATAAACCAGATAAAAGGCTTAAGGTAAGCGGATGTAAATAAGTCCACTTGTTCAGTGCCATGGCGATGAATTATTTTCTACTATAGTTAGGCGCTTCCTTGGTAATATCTACATCGTGTGCATGGCTTTCTTTCATGCCCGCATTGGTGATTTTTACAAAAGTGGCTTTTTGTAAAGTAGGAATATCTTTTGCACCACAGTATCCCATGCCCGATCTTAAACCACCCACATATTGATAAATAATTTCACTCAAATTTCCTTTGTAGGCAACACGTCCTTCAATTCCTTCGGGCACATATTTTTTGATATCTGCTTCAACGTCTTGAAAATAACGATCACCACTTCCTTGGCTCATAGCGCCTAAGCTACCCATTCCTCTGTATTCTTTAAACTTTCTGCCTTCATAAATAATGGTATCTCCGGGGCTTTCTTCTACACCTGCAAATACACTTCCCATCATGACCATATTGGCACCAGCCGCCAATGCTTTTACCATATCACCAGTATAACGAATACCTCCATCTGCAATCACTGGAATGCCTTTTGTTTTCAAGGCTTTAGTGGCTTCCATGATGGCAGTTAACTGGGGAACACCAGCACCAGCAACTATTCTTGTTGTACAAATAGAACCAGGCCCTATGCCTACTTTAACACAATCCGCGCCAGCTTCAGCTAAGGCTTTAGCACCTGCTCCTGTTCCAACATTACCCGCAATAATGGGTAATTTTTTAAAGTTTTTTCTTAAGGCTTTTAATGCTTCAATTACTCCCTTGCTATGTCCGTGTGCAGAGTCTAATGTTACGATGTCTACTCCTACATGTTGCAATGCAGCAGCACGATCCATTAAGTCTTTGGTAATGCCTAAAGCAGCACCCACACGTAATCTGCCAATGCTGTCTTTTACTGCGTGAGGGAAATTGCGAATTTGTAAAATATCTCTATACGTAATTAAGCCAATTAATTTTCCTTGCTTATTTACAACAGGTAATTTTTCAATTTTATAACGGCGAAGAATATTCTCCGCTTTTTTCATATCGGTGCCTTCAGGAGCAGTTACCAAGTTTTCCTTGGTCATTACTTCTTTTACTTTTTTCTTATAATCTGTTTCGAATCTTAAATCTCTATTGGTTAAAATACCTACTAGTTTTCCTCCATTGTCTACTACTGGTATGCCCCCAATTTTATTTTCTCTCATTAATTTCAAAGCATCTCCAATAGTTGCATCAATTAATAAAGTGATGGGATCAATGATCATTCCACTTTCGCTTCGCTTTACTTTTCGTACTTGCTCAGCTTGTCTTTCGATGCTCATATTTTTGTGCAAAATACCTAGGCCGCCTTCACGTGCCAATGCAATAGCCAAATTGGCTTCTGTTACAGTGTCCATTGCAGCAGAAAGGATGGGAACATTGATGATGATATCCTTGGTTAAATGCGTGCTGATATTTACGTCTCTGGGTAAAATATCGCTGTATGCAGGCATTAAAAGTACATCGTCAAATGTAAGGCCTTCGCCAAATAATCTAGAGGAGTTGCTACCGTTGGTAGTGCTTTTGAGATTTGTTGCCATGTGCAAAGATAGTAGAAGGGCTAAATTCCATCCAAAATTATTTCTGTTAACTTCGTGCGCAATTATAGCAAGCAGTTAGCATGGAACCCCAATTAATGAATCCCAATCATCGTTTTTTCACTTTTCAGTTTGGGTTACTCTGCGTCAGTAATTTTCTTTTCTCGGCTAGTTTTAATATGATGATACCTGAATTGCCTGGGTATTTAACAAAGATTGGGGGAGCTGAATACAAGGGTTTAATTATTGCCTTATTTACTTTAATGGCGGGCATTTCAAGGCCATTTAGCGGAAAATTAACCGATACTATTGGAAGGGTTCCAGTGATGGTATTTGGCTCGTTGGTATGTGTGATTTGTAGTTTATTGTATCCGGTACTTACTTCGGTAGCAGGGTTTTTGTTGTTGCGATTTGTGCATGGATTTTCAACCGGTTTTAAGCCAACTGCCACTGCGGCTTATGGGGCAGATGTGGTACATGAATCTAGAAGGGGAGAAGCCATGGGGGCATTGGCCATTGGTTATACCCTTGGGGCATCAGCTGGACCAATGTTGGGAAGCTATTTGGTGAATTATTTCAGCTACGATATCATGTTCTATGTATCGGCGTTTTTAGCATTAGGGTCGGTCATTATTTTATACAATGTAAAAGAAACGCTGCCCAATGCTGCTCGTTTTAAAGCCATGCATTTAAAAATAAATCAAACAGAAATATTTGATGCATCTGCCATTAGACCGGCGCTAATCACTTTATTGCTTTGTTTTTCTATTGGAACAGTTTTAACAGTCGCACCCGATTTTAGTGAACACTTAGGCTTGCACAACAAAGGGATATTTTTTGCATTCTTTACGGTTGCTTCTTTATTTATTCGATTTGTTGCCGGAAAAATTTCCGACAAATATGGAAGGGTACCCGTATTAATTGGATCTACTGCCGTGTTAGTTGTAGCAATGATTATATTATCCTTATCTCATTCGGTAACTATGATGTTGGTTGGTGCAATTTTATATGGATTAAGTTGGGGAATTAATAGCCCAGTAATTACTGCATGGACGGTAGATTTATGCGAACCTGTTAATCGTGGCAAAGCAATCGCATCTATGTATATTGCTTTAGAAGTGGGTATTGGAACAGGTGCACTTTTTTCGGGATGGATTTATCATAACGAATCCACTCAATTTATTTATGCTTTTTTAACACCTGCTATTTTAGCCCTTATTGCTTGTGCTTTATTGATTAGGTGGAATAATAAGCGGGCATTAGCGTAAAGGATTCTCCTGGAAGTACTTGAATAATTTGTTGTAATTCTAACTGAAGAAGCAAACCAGATAAACTACCAATTCCCAGTCCTGTCAATTGCAACAATTCATCCATCGAAAAAATTTCTTGTTGTTTCATTAGGCTAATTAATCCTTTTTGTGCTGGAGATAACTCAGGACTAGTATTTGCCCAATTTAATTGTTGCAACAATTCATTGGGGTTGGTATAAATCGTTGCTTTATTTTCTTGAATTAGTTTTAAACAACCCCTACTTCTTTGATCGGTAATTTTACCAGGCACAGCAATTACTTCGCGATGGTACTGCGAAGCAAAATCTGCAGTAATCATGCTGCCTCCTTTTAAAGCAGTTTCAACCACCAAAGTGGCATCGGCTAAACCAGCCACTACTCTGTTGCGTTTGGGGAAGTTGTATTTCTCTGCAATAGTTTTACAGTTGAATTCGGTTAAGAGCCCACCTTGTTGCAACATTTCTTTAGCCAACGGTTTATTAGGTGGAGGATATATTTCATCTAGTCCATGTGCCAATACGCCAATGGTGTTTAATCCATTTCCCAATGCAGTTTGATGTGCAATAGTATCAATACCTAATGCGAGCCCGCTAACAATCAATACATCTTTGGGTAAACTCTTTAAGCATTCCTCAATCACATAAAAGCCATATTGTGTAGGCATTCTAGTGCCCACTATGCTTAGAATTTTAGAGACATTTAAGTTGGCAGTTCCTTTGTAATACAATAGGGTAGGCGCATCTGGGCATTCCAATAATTTTTTTGGATAGTTGGCATCGGTGATAAACAAGGGAGTTATTCGGTGCTTTTGAATAAATGCAAATTCCGCATCTACCAGCGATGGGTTATTCCATTGAAGAATTTCATTGACTATTTTTTCACCAATGCCTTTTACTTGTAGCAAGTCTTTTTTAGTAGCACTAAAAATATTTTTTGACAATGTAAACTCTTCCAATAAAACCCTTCTAGTGATAGGACCAATGCTTGGAATAAATGTAAGGGCAATATTGTACCAGCAATCCGACTGCATAAAATACTTTAGATAAAGCTCGTTTTTTGCTGGCGCGATTGTAGCCGTATAAATACTTAAAGCCCAGTTATTTCCACGGAGGTTCTTCTGTTTTTAGCTCTGCCCTCAGGGCTATCATTGGAAGCAATAGGTTTGCCACTGCCAAATCCTTGATAGCTTAATCGGTTTTTTTCAATCCCTTGTTCAATTAAATAATTTAGAATAGCCAAAGCTCTATTAGCGGAAAGTTTTTTATTCTCTTCTTCTTTACCTGTGTTATCGGTATGACCACTTATTTGTACTTGTATGGTATTATTTTCTTTCAGTAGTGCAACCAGTTTATTTAATTCAATGGAAGCAGATGCTGGCAACTCCGATGAATTAGAACTGAATTCAATATTCTTGAAAGTGAATGAGGCATTGATTTCTATTGGCTGCAAAGAAATGTTTTTAACATACACACTATCTGCTTCTTTATTGGCTAAAGAGTATAATTCAGTGAAAGGCAAATAGCCTTTTCTATTTACTGAAAAAGTATAATCACGCCCAACTGGCAAAGTGATAAAATACATACCTGTTTCATCTGTTTGAATTTTCATCAACACCGATTGATCTTGGTTATTGATGAGTTCCACTGAAGAAGGTAATTTCTTGCCATTGCTTTTATCGGTTACAATTCCTTTGAGATACAAAGTTCTAATAGGTCTGATATTACTGCGTAGTGCAAAGCGATACAAGTCTAGTTCTCCTTTTCCTTCTGCGCGGTCACTGGCATAATAAGCAGTAAGTCCATCTGCAGAAACAGCCAAGCTCCCCTCATTCTCAATGGTATTAATGGGGTAGCCTAAATTTTCAGGTATGCCCCAATCGCCATTTATATTTTTTCTAAGAATAAATAAATCTGTTCCGCCATAGCCTGGATGCCCATCAGATGTAAAATATAAAGTTTGATTGTCTGCATGAATAAAAGGTGCCTGGTCGTCTCCAGCAGTATTAATTTGAGGCCCCATATTTTTTGCTGGTGTCCATTTTCCATTCGGTAATCGTTCGCTAAAATACAAGTCTCTACCTCCGAAACCTCCTGGTCTACTACTACTAAAATAAAGGGTTCTTTTATCTGGGCTTAAAGTAGGTGCACTCTCCCAAAATTCTGTATTGATTGAAGGGCCTAGATTTTCTGGATCACTCCATCCTTGAGGAGTTGCGTAAGCAATATATAAATCAAAATTATCGTAACCCCTTTCAGCAAATCTACCAGCAAACAACATCCATTCTCCATCTTGAGAAACAGTGATGGCGCCTTTTTGTGGCTCTTCATTAATATCACCACCAATGGGCACTGCTTTAGAAAACTGTTTAGCAACAATTGTGCTCGAATAAAAATCTTCGCGCATATATTTTCCCCTTCTGGTAAATACCAATAAACTATCGGTTACCGTAACGGAAGGGTAATATTCAGAAAAAGTAGAGTTTACACTATCTCCTAAATTTTCAGGTGCAAAATAATAATTAGACAGCTCTTTGTTTTTTGCAGCATAGTCTAATGCAAATTGGTAGGTTTTTTTTCTGTAAGCTGCACTTCTAATGCTTTTGTCGTTTAGTTTCGGGTTTTCTAAAAACTGATTCACTGCATCTAATGCTGCTTCAAAATTACCATTACCAGCAAGATTAATAGAATAGGGTAAATAATAAGGTTTAAAATATATTGGGTCTTTTGCTTTACCCAGTTCATACATTTGTAAAGAACGTTTGTACTGTTTTAATTCTCCAAATACCCCTGCCAAAGAAAGATAGGCATCAATAAAATTGGTGTCCGATTTAATGCAATCCAAAAGGAGTGGAACGGCATTTCTAAAATTGTCTTCTTTTAATAAGTCAATGGCTTTATCGTATAGGGCCAATGCTTTTTTATTTACTTTTTCCGGATCATATTGCTGCGCAAATAAATTGGATATGCCCAATAGGGTAATTAATAAGAATAAAGCCTTTTTCATTGGCAACAAGTTCGTAAAAATAATAACCCATTGTTGTTAAAAATAACCTACAAAAAACCCGGCACTTGGCCGGGTTAGATAAAGGATTTTAAAATGGATTGTTTTTAGAATGTTTTGGTTCCATTGGGTTGAAAACTAAAACGGAAAGTATAATAACGTTGGGTATTTAATTTAATTGCATCAGATGCATTGGCTGCAGGCGTTGTGCCCCCTTTGTAGTAATTCAAGATTTCTACTTTGGCATATTTACCTGAAGCAGTTCTTACTACTAAAACACGACCAGGAATTGGGGTTACTAATTGGTTAAGACCATTATAAACATACCAGCCTCTATTGCTACCTGTTGTAATAGCAAATGCAGAAGGGGCATTATCTGTTCTAAAACTAGAGTCTGCAGGAATGGTTTTTAAATCGTTGAATAAACCAACATAAACAAATGCACCTGCTCCACCTGGTCCGCTGTTTCCGCTATTGGTAGCAATAGTGGTTCCTTTGAAAGCAAGGTCCCATTTGTTGCTAGCACTGTCAGAAGCAGGAACTATTTTATTGGTTTCTAAACTGTAAAAAGTGTAACGACCAGCACCATAGGGAAATCCACCTGTTGGAGGAGCACCAGGGGTAATACCAATAATGGTATCTGCTGGTAAGTCTTTTACTGTAAGGGTTTCAACTACTGCACTGGTACCACTGTTGTCGTCTTTAGAACAGGCAACTAAACTAACTACAATGCCCAACACTAAAATCATCTGTTTCATCTTGCTCATTATTTAGGGTTTTTATTTAAAAAATTATAGGATATACTTAGATAATATGTTCTGCCAGGTAAGTTGGGTAAATTCAACACGTCGGTATAATTCAATAGATTATCAATGCCAGCTTGAACAGAAAGTCCATTATTAAAACCTTGTCCTGCTGCTATATTCAATTGAATAAATCCTTTTGCAAAAGCATCGTTGGTGTTGAATATTCCATTCCCATCGGTATCTGTAGTAGCCCAACGGCTTCTATATAAAGCACGTGCATTTGCAAAAAAGTTTTGATGCTCGTATTGCAATTTTATATTCGCCATATGCTTGCTGCGATTGGGTAAACCCACGTACTCGCTTTGATTCATTTTTCTACTGAATCCATTTTGATCTCTGGTGAAAACTTTACCATCTTTAATGGCATTAATTTCAGCCTGATCACCGGTCAGTAAAAATTGGTAGCCAGCAGAAAAAGACCATTGGTTATTGTATCGGTATTTGATATCTGTTTCAACTCCTTGTGTAAACGCATTTTTTACATTGAGGTAACTAAAAATTTGTGCCCCCCCTGTTTTGTACGCTACCAGTCTACTGTCGATTAAGTTTTCAATATTGTTTCTAAAAATATTGGTAGAAATATGCCATTGTTCATCTTGATAACTGGCTCCTACATTAAACCCTGTAGAAAACTCTGGTTGTAAATTACTGAGTTGATAAAAAGAGGGTTCTAAACTACTGATTTGCCCAATTCTGTTGAGCTCGTTAATGATTTTTTGGGCTTCTACCGAACCAAATACACTGTAACTTCCTGCAGCAGTATTGGTAAAATTTAAGTAGAGTTGTCTAAAATCTGGAGCCTTGAAACCCCTGCCAATACTAGCTTTCAGTGATATTTTTTTATCAATTTTGTATTGTAATGCCAGCTTAGGACTAAATGCAGCAGCAAATAATTCGTTGTTATCATAACGAGCACCTCCAATGAATGTTAGTTTATTCAATGGCCTCCATTCAGATTGAAGATAGATGTAACCAATGCGATTGGTTTTGATGCTGGTACTATTATCGTAGCGGGTACTATTCGCCGTTTCGTGAATATACCCACCACCAATATTAAATTCCAATTGCTTGTTTAAATTGAAATCAGTTTGGTTTTCTATTCTGGCAAATTGTTGTTTAAAAGCATCTAAATAAGGAACTCCGTTATCGGAAATTAATTCCTGTGAAGAGTTGAATTGGGTCGCATATAGGCGAGTGGTATTTTTAACTCGCTCATTAAATTTATGCGCCAATTGTAAAGTAGTATTTAAGTCCTCATTTTTTTCTACACCAACTGAGTTAATAGAATTACCATTATTGATGACAGTGATATTATTTTTAATGGTTTCACTATTGTGTCTAATATTCAAGCTTAGGTTGGAACGATCACTCAATCTAAATCCTAGGTTATGTTGTTGCGTAAATCTTTCAATTGGAGCAACACTTCTTTCTCTACTATTAGGTCTAATACTAAATCCATCTGTTCTGTAGAAATTGCCAAAACCTTGGTAGTTAATACGATTGGTTCTTACAGACCCCTTTACACTAAAATCAGCGGTATTATAAGTTCCATAACGTGTACTAATACCTAAAGTGTTTTTTCGAGATTTATCGGTGATGATATTGATTACTCCAGCCATTGCTTCACTGCCGTATAAGCTAGAGGAAGGGCCTCTTACAATTTCAATCTGTTTGATATTGCCTACTGTAATACGCTTTAAATCTAGTACTCCACTGGTTCTTCCAATTAGTGGTTCTCCGTCAATTAAAATAAGGGTATAATCAGGATTAAGACCTTGCATGCTAACACCAGTACCAAAGCCATTGGTCATGAATAATCCTGTTTGCTCCGATAAAATATCCGATAAGCGCAAAGACCCTGCTTGTTGAATGGTTTTTTGAGAAATAATTTGAACAGGTACTGCTATATTACTCAGTGATCTTTCTGTTTTTGTAGCAGTAAAAACAGTGATTGCTCCGTTGCCCACTAAAGTGTCTTGTTGCGCAAGAGCAGTTGAAAAAATACAGCTTGAAACAGCCGAAATCAAAATCCACTTCATCATACCCACTTATTGTGAGTGCAAAATTGCTTTATCGTAAAGTGTTAATTGTCATCAAACTGTAGAACCCATTTCAACAAACCCTTTTTTACATTAGAATGACAATGCGGCATTGTTTGTTATGGAATATTCAAGTACTTATGTACCTGTAAACTGAGCCTCCACTGCGGGTTTGCTTGAATATAGGCTAAAATAAGCGGGGTCATTTCTGCAGCTTTATCCCACTCAGGTTGAAGGTATAATTTACAAGAAGAATTAACCAACGCAGCATATTTTTCAGCCCACTCAAAATCGTGTTTATTAAATACGACCACTTTTAATTCATGGGCTTTAACAATCACTTCATCTAAGGGTGCTTTGAATTTTTTTGGAGATAAGCAAATCCAATCCCAGTTACCGCTTAAAGGAGAAGAGCCAGAAGTTTCAATATTGGTTTCAAAACCAGCAGCATGCAAGGCATCGGTTAAAGCATCTAGATGGTGCATCAATGGCTCTCCGCCTGTGACTACAGCCAATCTACCTGGATAGGAAACCGCTTTTGCAACAATTTCATCGATGGATACCAATGGATGTTTGGTTACATCCCAACTGTCTTTAACATCGCACCATACACAGCCCACATCGCAACCGCCCAGCCGAATAAAATAAGCAGCCCTGCCTTGGTGTGCTCCCTCACCTTGGAGCGTATAAAAAGCTTCCATGACAGGTAAGGCTAAAGTATTATTTACAGCAGCGCGCATTATCCTCGATTGTTTTGATAAGCCTGTAAAGTATTTTTGAGTAATCCTGCAATAGTCATCAATCCAACTCCACCTGGAACCGGCGTGATGGCACTGGCTTTGGGTGCAACATCTTGGTACAGCACATCTCCCTTAATTCTAAACCCTTTTTTAGCTGTAGCATCCTCAACACGGGTAATACCCACGTCTATAATAACTGCGCCAACTTTAACCATATCAGCTGTAACAAATTCAGGCTTTCCTAGCGCGGCTACCACTATATCAGCCTGTAAACAAAGTTCTTTTAGATTAGGAGTGTGGGAATGGCAAAGGGTAACGGTGCAATTGCCTTGAGGAATATTGCTACTTAATAGTATGCTCATAGGTCTTCCTACAATATTGCTTCTACCTATTACAACCGCATGTTTTCCTTTGGTACTAATATTATAGTGTGCCAACAACAATAAAATTCCATAAGGAGTAGCAGGAATAAAAGTGGGTAAACCTTGAACCAGTCTTCCAATATTGCTGGGATGAAAACCATCCACATCTTTTCTAGGATCAATGGTTTCTATCACTTTTTCTTCACTAATATGCTTGGGCAAAGGCAATTGAACCAAAATGCCATCAATACTAGGGTTATTATTGAGGGATTGGATGGTTTCCAATAGTACAGATTCTGTTGTATCTACCGGTAGGCGGATCAAAGTTGACTCAAAACCAGTTTCTTCACAGTTTTTTACCTTACTGGCCACGTAGGTTTCGCTGGCACCATTGTTTCCAACTAAAATAGCCGCAAGATGTGGGGCGGGCATCCCTTTTTTTACCAATTCGGCAGTTTCTGCCTTTAAAACTTCTTTTACAGCGGCCGCAGCCAGCTTGCCATCTAATACTAACATGGTGCAAAATTACCACAATTACGGGGGAATGGTCAAAAAATAGCTTTGTAGAGGCAATTTATTAGATATTAAGAAAAAGATAATTTATATAGACGGTAGTAATAGAAAATTTCCTACATTAGCGGTATTGTTAAAACCTTTAACAATTTTTGTAAAACTAAAACTTAACACATGAGAAAAAGTCTGACACTGTTGGCGTTTGCGTTGTTGTGTACAATAGCAACCTTCGCTCAAACAGTCCTCGTGCAGGGGCAGGTGACCGATGATAGAGGTCCCGTGCCTAACGCAACCGTGCAGGAAAAAGGCACAAAAAACATCACTCGTGCCGATGAGCTGGGTAAATTCAGCTTTAAAGTGAAGCAGGGAGCATTAGTTGTAGTAACTGCCGTAGGCCACGCGCCCTTCGAATTTGCCGCAACTACTGGATACCAAAATGTTAAAATCACTACTTTGGCTGGTGAGCTAGAAGAAGTATTTGTAACAAGTGCTTTCGGTGTAAAAAAATCACAGAGAACTACTCCTTTCAGTTCTCAAGTAATTAACGACGAAAAGCTGAATGTAATTCGTCAACCAAACTTAAACAACGCTTTAGCGGGTAAAGTTGCTGGGGTACAATTCAGAGGTCAATCTTCTGCTAAACTGAACGACCAGGGTTTCCTTCGTATCAGAGGTGGTGGATCTTTGGGTGACCAAGGTGCTATCTATATTGTGGATGGTACAATCACTAACTCATTTGATATTAACCCTGATGATGTAGAAGATATCACCGTTTTAAAAGGTGCGAACGCTACTGCATTATTTGGTAGCCGCGCTGGTAACGGTGCTATTGTTGTTACTACCAAAAAAGGTAGAGCAGGAAAAGGCATTGGTGTTGAAGTAAACCAGTCTACTACATTTGACAAAGCTGCTTTCATGCCGAACTACCAAAATGAATATGGTGGTGGAGATGGTGGTTGGTTAACTTTCACATACAACCCAACTATGCCAGCAGAATGGCAAGCATTAAATGGTAAGCGTTACCGCGATTTTACCGATGATGCTTCATGGGGACCAAAAATTGATGGTTCTGAGTATATTCCATGGTATGCATTTATTCCAGGTCATTCAAGATCAGGAAAAACTGCCAGCTTTACTCCTCAACCAAACAATGCAAGAGATTTCTGGAACACTGGTGTTACTGCTAATACCAACGTGAGTTTCTCTCAAAGCAATGGCGCTGGTCAAAGCTTAAGGGTTTCTTATACCAACCAGAACATCAAGGGTATGTTGCCTAATACCAAGTCTTTAAGACATAACTTGAATGCTAACTTCTCTATGGATTTGGGAAGCATTTTCACAATTGGTGCCAACATCACTTATACCAATCAGTTAATCAGTGGTGAATTTAGTGATGGATATGCCAACAACTCTTCTGGTAACTTTAGCCAGTGGTTCCACAGAGATTTGGACATCAATATTTTAAAAGAATTATCAGGTCTTAGAACTCCAATAGGAACCATTCCTTCTTGGAACTTCCGTAGAAACCCAGGTTCTTGGAGTGCAGCTGCACCTCAGAACAGTGTTTGGGCTGGTAACTACTGGTACAATCCATATTCTTATTTCGAGAACATTCAACGTAACCAACGCAGAGATCGTTTATATGGAGATATCAACTTAACAGTTAAGTTTTCTAAAAACTTAAAGTTCAAGGGTAGCATCCGTAAAGATCAGTTCAACGGTAACGTAGAGAATATTGATCCTAATATTCTTCAGTCATCTGGTGGACAAACTGGTGTTTTAGCATCTTATGCTACAAGTAACACGGTTAACAATGAGTGGAACTTTGAAGGTATTTTGTCTTATAACAATACTTTCGGAGATTTCGTAGTAGCTGCTAACGTGGGTGCGAACCGTTTGAATATTCGCAACAGAGCAGTAGCTATGAATACCAACCAAGGATTAAATGTTCCTGGTTTATACGCAATAGCGAACTCTAAAGCGGTACCTTCTATTTCAAATTCAAGATCTGACCAACAAGCAAATTCATTGTTTGCATTTGGAGATGTAGAATATAGAAAATTCCTAAGTTTAACTTGGGCAGTTCGTAACGACTGGTTCTCTACATTACCTTCTTCTAACAATTCATTGTTGTCTCCTTCAATAGGTGGTGCATTTGTATTCTCTGAGTTTACTAAGTCTGCATTGCCTTGGTTAAACTTTGGTAAAGCATTTGCATCTTGGGGTAAGAAGCCTAAGACTTTGAACCCTTATGCATTAAACTTGAACTATTCAGTTAACCCATTATTATGGGGTACTAACTTCCTAATGGGAACTCCTGATGGATCTCCTGATGCTAACTTACGTGGTGCATTAACTACCACTTGGGAAGCCGGTTTAGATTTGCGTTTTGCAAAGAACAAGGTTCGTATGAATCTTACTTATTATAACGAGAACAACAGAGACGAGCCTCTAGCGGTATCTGTATCTGGTGTTTCTGGTTTTACTTCTCAAACCATCAATGCTGCATGGGTTAGCCGTTCAGGTCTTGAATTGGAATTGGGTGTAGATCTAATGAAGAAGAAAGATTTTAACTGGACAGTAAATACAACTGTTGCTTACTTATTAGACAATAAAGTAAAAGCGTTGGCTCCAGGATTAACCAGCTATACTTTAGCCGGTGGTTCTTTCGGAACTCGTTTTGCTCGTGCTTTCCATTTTGTGGGTGAGCAGTGGGGTATGTTAAGAGGCGGCGGTATTGCACGTAATGCAGATGGCCAGCCATTGATAACTACCAACGGTTTCAGCGGTGGTCTAGGATGGTACCAAAGAGATGCAACAAAAGATTGGGGTAGTGTAGTTCCTAAGTTAACAGGAGGCTTACAAAACTTCTTCTCTTATAAGAATTTCAACCTTGGTTTAACTTTCGATTACCAATTTGGTGGACGTTTCTTCTCTCTATCTGAGCAGTGGGGAACTTTCTCTGGATTGTTAGATCAAACTGCAGGATTGAACGAAAAAGGCAATCCAAAGCGTGATCCAGTATCTGCAGGCGGTGGTGTTCGTGTAACTGGTGTTGACGCTAGAGACGGAAGAACTCCAGTAGATGTTTATGTAGATGCTTATGATTATTTCCACCAGTTTTACTACCAGCAAATTGCTGAACCATTTGTTCACAAATTGTCTTATGCAAAATTGCGTGAGTTTAGCTTAGGATACTCTATCCCAACTCAAAAACTAGGGAAGTTTGGTAAATCTATTCAAGGTGCTTCAGTTGCTTTAACTGCACGCAACTTATTCTTCATCTTCAGAGACTCTAAGAACTTTGACCCATCTGAAATCAGTGGTGTACAAGGGGAAGATGGTCAAATGCCAGGTGCAAGAACCATTGGATTTAACGTTAAGGTATCATTCTAAAACCCTAAAACAATTATCATGAAAAGTATGAATATTAAAAAAGCTGTGCTGTCGTTAGGGGTTTGTGCCACACTAATGGTAGGTTGTAGCAAGGGCATTAATGAATTCGGTGATATCAACCGAAATCCAAATGCAACAACCATTCCTATTACTTCAGCCTTATTAACCAACGTACTAGCCGGAATTGGCGGTAACGTATGGGGAAATGGAATCAACACTACTGCAGGATTGTACGCGCAGTATATGTCTGAAACCCAGTACACCGATATCTCTCGTTATGCAACCACAACCCTAAACTGGGATGGTTTCTATTCAGGGGCGTTGTACGATTTACAAAACATCATCAATACCAATACTGACCCTGCTACTGCAGCAGCAGCAGCAGAATTTGGTGCAAACGCGAATCAAATTGCGATTGCCAGAATTCTAAAAGCGTATTACTTTTCTGTATTGACTGATGCTTATGGTGATATTCCTTATTCTCAAGCATTAAAAGGAAATGGTACCATTCCTTATGATAAGCAAGAGACCATTTACCCTGCTTTAATTGCAGAATTAAAAGCAGCAAACGCACAGTTTACAACTGGTGCAGCTGTTCAAGGCGATATCATGTATGCTGGTAATACTACCAAATGGAAGAAGTTTGCTAATTCATTAATTGCTACCCTTTCATTGCGCATTTCTAAAGCTAACCCAACTTTGGGTAGAGCAGAATTTGCTGCAGCTATTGCTGGTGGTGTAATTGATGCGAATACAGACAATGCTACCATTACTTATCCTGGTGGAAACTACAATAACCCAGTTTATACTTACTATGTAATTACTCAGCGTTTTGACTATGCAGTTAGTGCAACTGTAGCAGACAAATTAACTGCTTTGGGCGATCCACGTATTGATAAGTTTGGTAATAATCCAAAAGGATTCCCTTATGGATTAACCAGAGCTGATGCATTGGCATGGCAAACTACTAATCCAAGTTTTGGATTTTTATTAGGCTATACTGCAACACCTCAAACTATGCCGTTGAGCTTGATTTCTGCTGGCCAAATGTTTTTGGCAAGAGCAGAAGGAGCTAAATTAGGATGGACTACAGAAAATGCAACAACCATGTACAACAATGGAGTGACTGCAGAAATGAACAGATGGGGTATTACCAATGCAGGAGCAATTTCTGCTTACTTAGCACAACCTTCAGTTGCTTTAACTGGCACTGCAGCAGACAATGCTAAAATTGGTGAGCAGCGTTGGTTAGCTCATTATCCTGATGGTTTACAAGGATGGTCTGAGTGGAGAAGAACTGGATTCCCTGCTTTAACTCCTGCACCTGGTGCTGGAAAAGCAATTCCAAGAAGAATTCCTTACGGACCAAACGAACCTTTATATAACCCAACCAATTATGCCGCAGCTGCAGCGTTGTATAACACCAACTCTCAGGATGCTAAAATGTGGTGGGATAAATAGTTAGTTTTTCATTCTCAGTTTTAATTCTCATGGGGGGCCTGTATTCTTACGGGCCCCTTTCTTTTTGTATTCCTAATTAGCATTTTAGCCCTACTTTTGACACTCAAAAATCATGTATGGAGCAGCAACCTAATAACCAATTGAATATTGAAATATCTGAAGAAGTAGCTGAAGGTGCTTATGCCAACCTTGCTATCATCACCCATAGCAATGCAGAGTTTGTAATAGACTTTGTGAACGTGATGCCAGGCACACCTAAAAGCAAAGTGAAGTCTCGCATTATCTTCACGCCCATGCATGCCAAGCGTTTCATGAAAGCCCTTGAAGAAAATATCGCTCGCTTTGAAGAAGCCAATGGAGCTATTCAAGATTTGGAGCAGATTGAAATTCCGATGCATTTTGGAGGTCCTACGGCGCAAGCCTAGGTAATCTTTTGTGTAAATACTATTGTAAGGGATGCTTGAAAACTCACCTCTTTCACGTTTATAAATACCTATAATTTTTTCGTTCGGCTGCAATGAAATAACCCGCCCCGTTCCGGGGCTCAAACAAATTTCATTGCTTACGCCTCTCTCAAAAATTACTTTACGGTATTTATAAAATGTTCTCTCGGTGTGTTTTCAAGCATCCCCTTTCATTGGTATTTTATTGTTGTATTATTACTTATGCTTGGTTTTGCATATTGCGTATTTCAAAAGTTGTTTCTTTCGCTACCCAGTATTTCATTTGGGGTGTTGAAAACAACACCTCTTTCATGTTTATAAATACCTATAATTTTTTCGTTCGGCTGCAATGAAATAACTCGCCCCGTGCCGGGGCTCAAACAAATTTCATTGCTTACGCCTCCCTCAAAAATTACTTGACGGTATTTATAAAATGTTCTCTCGGTGTGTTTTCAAGCATCCCCTTTCATTGGTATTTTATTGTTGTATTATTACTTATGCTTGGTTTTGCATATTGCTTAGGCTGCTCTATGTTATTTTGGTGTAAACCATTCGTATGTTGGTTGAGTGTCAAACTTTTTAATTTTTAATACACCTTTTCTCATTGAAAGATAAAGGTCTTCATTGTCAATCAAAATGGACGAAGGATACAACATACCCCAATAGAAAGGTGATTTTAATATTTCTATTGTTTTTAAATCTTTTCCAAGCTTAAAAATATATTGATTTCCTACGATTAACTTTTCGTTATTATGATCGGCAATCAGTTTGGGGATATCATATAAATTGGAAACTGTTTGGGTTTTCCAAAAACCATTGTCTTTAAATATTTCTATTATTTTTCCAAAATACAGACCTTCAATTGCATATATTCTTGATTGGAATTCAAAAAAATTATTTATAGTCAGTTCTTTTTCAATTTCATAAACACCACGTCTCTTCAGATCCATAAAGTACAAACTACCATCAAATTCTCCATTTTTAAATCCTATTAAATAACCATCTGATGTTTTCTTTACAATTTTTTTCCCCTTGAAAAGTTTAAATTTTTTGTAGATGAATTTCTTTGAAAAAGGTAAACTGTCACCTTTTTGTATCGAGTAAGGATTATTGACAATTTCCCAAGTATCTCCTGATTGAACAAATAGCCAATCGTTTTCTGATTGATTAGCTTTATAAATCAGGTCACCCATTGGCAGGGTGTCAATTTTCCAATTCGTTAAGTTGGGGGCTTGTGCCAGACTGAATTGACAAAGCATCAAAAGACTTATGATTGAGATAAATTTCAAAATACAATGATGCTGTTTAATGGGTATACTATGCTTGTAATTACCTTACTCAATTGCAATATTTAATTATTAAATATGATCTTTTATTGATTTAAATTTAACGCTTAATTATATAAATAGCTTTTCAAACTCTTTTTCGGTCCTAAATTTCAACCCTTAACTTTAATAACCTAAGAATTAGGGGTTATTGAAGTCAGCCTAAATGAAAACTTATTTATCAATATTTTTTTTATTTGTATCAACCTATTTATTGGGACAATCAATTAAACGGATTGACGGTACTCAATATTCTGCAGATAGCTTGAATGCAAAAATTGAGCACTTAATGAAATCTGCTGATGTTTCGGGCGTTGCTGTTTCAGTTTTCAACAACAATAAAGCTGTTTTTAGTAAAACCTTTGGACTTGCCAATGTTCCCAAAAAAATTCCTTTAGAGAAATCATCGGTTTTATATGCAGCTTCATTTGCTAAAACTGTATTTGCATATATAGTTATGCAATTCATTCAAGAAAAAGTAATAGACCTTGATAAACCACTTGTAGAATATTTAAAGAAGCCATTGCCCGATTATATAATCAGTGGTTTTAGACGTGGGTATCATGATCTTAAAACGGACAAACGTTACGAGAAAATTACCGCAAGAATGTGTCTTACACATACAACAGGATTCCCCAATTGGCGTTGGTTTGAAACTGATAAAAAGCTCAAAATTAAGTTTGAACCTGGAACTCGATACTCGTATTCAGGGGAGGGGCTTTATCTACTACAATTTGTTATTGAACAAATAACAGGCAAAGATTATGAAACTATTTCGCAAGAAAGGGTGTTTAAACCTTTGAAAATGAATAATACAAGCCAAGTTTGGCAAACAAGGTTCAATGAAAAAATTGCTTATGGTCATAGCGTAAAAGGAGAACCTTACGAACTGATGAAATGGAATGAAGCAAGTGCCGGTGGCTCAATGAGTACAACTTTTGATGACTATATAAAGTTTTATACTGCATTAATTAGTAGCAAGGGGATTAATAAAAAGATGTTTAGAGAAATGACAAGCCAGCAGGTTAGTATAAAGTCTAGAAGACAATTTGGACCACTTGCTCAAATAGATGGCAGAGAAAACGATGATATTCAATTGGGATATGGTTTTGGTGTTGGAACTTTTTTTACTCCTTTTGGTAGAGCCTTTTTTAAAGAAGGACACGATGATGGCTGGGGTCATTATTCAATATGTTTTCCTGATAAAAAAATTGCAGTTGTAATTATGACAAACAACGACAATGGGGAAAGTATATTTAAAGAATTATTAGAATACAGTATTGGAGATAATTTCACTCCTTGGCAATGGCAAAACTATATTCCGTATAATAGGAAATATACCATTCAGCAATAAGTCAAATATTTTAAACGCTCAAACAAGCATTTCAGGAATAACTCCTTAAGAAAATACTGTGTATCCTCATTCAAAACTTGCGAAGTAAGCATTTCAGGATTGCTTAACGGTATTTAAAAAAGTATTGATGATTTATTTTAGAGCAAGACTGGGTAGCGAACGAAGCAAGTTTTGAATGAAAGAAACACAGAATACAATTGATGCAATACTGGGTAGCGAGCGAAGCAACTTTTTAAACTATAAAGCATATTATTTAAAGCATCCCCTCATCCGCAAAACTGAAATATCCCTCATGACTCACAATGATATGATCGGTGACTAAAATGTCTAAAAAAGCAGCGGCATTTTTTATTTTTCGGGTCAACATTTCGTCGGCTTGGCTGGGTTTTAGGTTGCCGCTGGGATGGTTATGACATAGAATAATTCCTGTGGCATTGTTCTCTAAAGCCCGCTTTAAAATGATGCGGGGGTCGGCTACTGTGCCGGTGATTCCGCCTTCGCTTACGATTTCGAAGTGGATGATTCGATTGGCTCGGTTAAGCAGTACTATAGCAAAAACTTCTCTTTGTAAATATTGCATGCTAGCCTGTAAATAAGAAGCCACGTCTTTACTACTACTGACTTGTTTTTTCTGAATACTGTCCAACTGTCTACGGATGCCCAGCTCTAGGGAAGCCGCAATGGCAATGGCTTTGGCCTCGCCTAGTCCCTTAATTTTAAGGTTCACCATTTCCTTTACACTTAGTGTGGCTAACTTGTGTAAGTTGTTTTCGGTGGCATTTAATAAATGCTTGGCAATATCATTGGCACTTAAAAAAGCATTGCCCGAATTAATTAAAATGGTGAGTAATTCGGCATTTGACAAAGCCGCAGATCCTTTCTGCATCAGCTTCTTACGAGGTTGGTCATCCACAGACCAATCCTTAATAGAAAATTTCCTCATATTATAAACATTACTTAAATCAAAATACAAAAACCATTTTGAATTAAATACCTTTGCGCCTTACCCACAATCATATGAATCCTTCTGTTAAAATTTTTTCTGGTACAGGTTCGCAAAAATTGGCCGAGAAAATAGCGCAACGCTTTGGGGCCACCATCGGTAAAATCAATATCCAAAAATTCAGTGACGGCGAGTTTCAGCCCGTTTTTTTAGAGAGTATCCGTGGAGATTATGTTTTTTTAGTGCAAAGCACTTATGCTCCCACCGATAACCTAATGGAATTGTTATTGATGATTGATGCAGCCAAAAGAGCAAGTGCTTACAAAGTAATTGCCGTGATTCCCTATTATGGATTTGCCCGTCAAGACCGCAAAGACAAACCAAGGGTAGCCATTGGTGCTAAATTGATTGCTACATTGTTAGAAGCAGCAGGCGCAGACAGAATCATTACGATGGATCTGCACGCGGCTCAAATTCAAGGCTTCTTTGATGTTCCAGTGGATCACTTAGATAGTTCAGCCATTTTTATCCCTTATATAGAACAATTAAAGCTAGAAAACCTGGCTTTTGCAGCACCGGACGTAGGCAGTACCAACCGTGTTCGTGAAATAGCCAGCTATTTTAACGCAGAAATGGTGATTTGCGACAAACACCGCAAGAGAGCCAACGAAATTGCCAGTATGGTGGTTATTGGAGATGTAGCAGGTAAAGACATTGTGTTGGTAGATGATATCTGCGACACAGGCGGAACCCTAGCCAAAGCTGCGGGCTTGCTCAAAGAAAAAGGGGCAAGAAGTGTTCGTGCCTTGATTACACACCCTGTTTTAAGTGGAAACGCCTACGAAAACATTGAAAATAGTGTGTTAGAAGAGCTGGTAGTATGCGATACCATTCCTTTAAGGAAGGAATCGGCTAAAATTAAAGCCATTTCAGTGGCCGATTTGTTTGCTATAGCTATTCGAAATGCCTACGAAAACAAGAGTATCACCAGTCTTTTCATTCATTCTCAGTTAAAAGGGCGTAATAAGTAAGATTTTCCTTACTTTTGCCGTCCAAAAAATAAATACAATGAATACAATTACAATCGAAGGTGTTCTGAGGACCGAACATGGCAAAAAAGCCGCCCGCCAGATTCGCTCTCAAGAAAACGTGCCAGGTGTAATTTACGGGGGTGCGGAGGAGATTAATTTCTATGCTCCAGCTAAGGCATTTAAGCCATTAGTTTACACTGGTGAATTCCAATTGGCAGAAGTATCAATAGGTGGAAAAAAATACAAGTGTATTTTGAAAGACCTACAGTTTGATAAAGTTTCAGACAGCTTAATCCACGTAGACTTATTAGAATTAGTAGACAACAAAAAAGTAATTGCAACATTACCATTGAAGTTTACTGGTGTTTCTGTAGGTGTTAAAGGTGGTGGTAAGTTGGTTACTAAAATGAAGTCTTTAAAAATTAAAGCGCTTCCTAAGGACTTAACTTCTACCATTGAAGTAGATATTACCAACTTAGAGTTGAACGGAAATATTCGTGTTGAAGACGTGAAAGCAGCAAATATTGAAATCATGAACTCTCCACGTATTCCAATTGCATCAGTAGTAATGACTCGTCAGTTAAAGCAAGAAGAAGCAACAGCTTCGAAAGACGAGAAGAAGAAATAATTATCCAATTAATGATAGTTTGGTCCCGATTGCTTGCAGTCGGGACTTTTTTTATGCCGAGCACAAAGCCATCACTGATGATTACTTATGCAAAGGAGTTGTAAAAAAGAAAGTGCTTCCAATTCCCAACTCACTAATGGCCCAGATTTCTCCATTGTTTTTGTCGAGAAATTCTTTACACAGTTTCAAACCCAAACCAGTACCTCTTTCTTTATCGGTGCCATGGGTAGACTTAATTGAGTCTGAAGTAAACAGCATATCCAACTGATCTTGGGGCATGCCCATACCTGTGTCTCTAATAGAGATAGTCAATTCTTTGTTGTTGCGAGAATGATTGAAAACGATGGTATGTTTTCTATTACTGAATTTAATGGCATTCGATAATAAATTCCGAACGATTAGTTTTAAATGATCAGGATCCATACAAACAGCATCTTCAAAAGGCTGAAAATGAATTTGTAGTTCTTTGGCCTGCCATTGCTGCTTTAATAAATCAATTACTTCTTGAATAATGATGGAGGCATTCACCGTTTGAGGCTTAGTAATAATGCCGTTCAATTGACTTTGACTCCAAGTAAGGAGGTTGTTCATATTGTCTTGCAACTGGTCTATCTGCTTGGTAAAATGGTGAGAGAGGTCGTGAAATTCTTCTTTAGAAATATAATCTCGGTTAACTAAGTCTAATGTGCTTTTTAACTGTGCAATGGGAGAACGAAGATCGTGTGCAATAATGGAGAATAATTTTTCCTTGGTTTTATTAAGGGCTTCTAACTCAGCGTTTTTTTCTTCAATGGCTTTTTGCGCAGCCATTTGTTCAAACTTGAAATACTGCAAGGCAACTACAAAAGAAATTAAACCGCAAACAACATTAAAAAGTACTCGCGCGTTCGATAAAGTGCCATGCATAGGAAGGTTATAAGCTGCATCGTACCTAATCCAAAAGTAACAAAGCGCATTTATGGCAGTAATAAAAACAATAAATTTTGTTTCGCTATAATAAATAATGGCAACAATAATATTGACCAATAGCAAAAGTTCGTTCCCGTTTCTAAACAATAAACATTGAGCAGTAAATATTAATGTGGTGGTGATGATTACAATAAACCGAGCAATGTAAAATTTTTGTCTAAACTGAGTAACCAACACCAATATGCCACTAACGAATAGAGAAAAATTGAGTGAGGTAAGCAGGTATAGACCGTCTAAAAAATTAATTATTGTAAAATATAAAAATAAAGGTAAGCCAAGTGAGATGACAAGATTGGTTACTTGGGTCTTTTTCTTTTCTAAAAATGCTAAGTCATCTGTTACGCCAATATTTGCAATGGCATTCCAGATTTTAATAATGAAAGGGATCACTAAGAGGGGTGTTAGTTTAGTCAAATATACCATTAACGGGTAATATTTACAATTTGGAATTGGCTTACAAGTTAACAGCCATTACTTTTGCAAAGCATGAATAAGTTTTTAATAATCGGCTTAGGAAATATAGGAGAGGAGTACAAGCATACCCGTCACAATATTGGCTTTGATGTATTGGATGCTTTTGTACGCAAGCACAATGGATTTTTTAAAAACGATCGCTTGGCCGATGTGGCAGAAGTGAAGTGGAAGGGCAAGACCTTTATCTGCATTAAACCCACCACCTATATGAATTTGAGTGGAAGGGCATTTAAATATTGGTTAGACAAAGAAAAAATAGACATTCCTCAAACCTTAACCATTGTAGACGACCTGGCATTGCCCTTGAATAAATTGCGTTTAAGGGGATCGGGATCTGATGCAGGGCATAACGGCCTAAAAGACATTCAAATCATACTAGGCACCGACCAATACCCCAAACTACGATTTGGAATTGGCAATAATTTCCCAAAGGGCAGGCAAGTAGACTTTGTTTTGGGCAAATGGCTGGCCGAAGAGCAGTATATGGTGAACCAAAAAATAGTCGCCTGCGGAGACATAATTGAATCATTTGCAGCCATTGGGTTAGAAAAAACCATGAATATGGCAAATAATTTAAGCTTTACATAATAAAGGCCCCTCTTTCATAGTTATTAGTGTTGGAACATAATGAGCTGTACTATGAAAATATTTTGCGTTGGCCGAAATTATGCCGATCATGCAAAAGAACTTGGCAACGCCGTACCGGAGGAGCCGGTGATTTTCATGAAACCTAAGACTGCGTTATTGCAGCCCAATACGCCATTTTATTACCCCCAATTTTCGAACGAATTACATTACGAAGTAGAACTGATTTTGCGCATAGCAAAAAACGGAAAATATATACCCGAAAACCAAGCCAGCAAATACTATGATGCCATTTCGGTGGGCATCGATTTTACGGCAAGAGATGTACAAGCCAATTTAAAAAAGAAAGGGCTACCATGGGAGAAAGCCAAAGCATGGGACAATTCTGCGGTAGCAGGAAATTGGATATTGTTATCGAATGAAATGCTGGCCAACCCAATTCATTTTTCGTTGAATAAGAATGGAGAGCAAGTGCAGATAGGCGATACGCGCGATATGATATTTTCATTTGACCATATTGTTTCGCATATATCACAATACTTCTCATTGAATATAGGAGATATGATTTATACCGGAACACCGGCAGGAGTGGGAGAGTGTGTGTCAGGAGATGTATTAACAGGATACTTGGAAACGCAAAAAATGTTTGAACTCGAAATTAAATAATGTTAACACCCAGCATATTATTACAGGCGTATAAACTCATGATGACTGCAAAGTCTATGAATGAAACCTACGATGCCAATCGTGCGGTCTGTAAGTATGTGCATTCCACTTCCAGAGGACACGAAGCCATACAATTGGCAACAGGCCTGCAATTGGAGCCCTGCGATTGGGTGAGCCCTTACTATAGAGACGACAGCTTAATGCTGGCAGTAGGCTTTACTCCCTACGAACTAATGTTGCAATTATTGGCGAAGCAAGACGACCCTTTCTCAGGAGGAAGATCTTATTATTGTCATCCAAGTAGCAAAGACGAAACCAGACCATCCATTATACACCAGAGTAGTGCAACCGGCATGCAAGCCATACCCACCACGGGATTGGCGCAAGGGGTGCAACACTTAGAAAAGAATTTACCGGGCCGATTAAGAAAATCGGAAGACGGCAGATCACCCGTAGTAGTATGTTCATTGGGAGATGGCTGTATGAGTGAAGGAGAAGTGAGTGAAGCATTGCAGTTTGCGGTATTAAAGCAATTGCCCATTGTATATTTAGTGCAAGACAACCAGTGGAGCATTAGTGCCACGGCGGATGAAATAAGAACCATGAATGCCTATGAATATGCATGTGGTTTTAAGGGATTGAAGCGCATGCAAGTAGACGGCAGCGATTTCATGCGTTGTTTTGAAACTATGGAGCAGGCGGTGAACTATGCAAGGAACGAGCGCAAACCAGTATTGGTACACGCTAAAGTGCCATTGTTAGGACACCATACCAGTGGCGTAAGAAAAGAATTTTACCGCAGCCGCGAAGACTTATTAAAGCACGGCTTATACGATCCACTCCCTAAATTAAGATTACTCTTAACAGGGGTAGGCTTTACCGATTCAGAAATTAATCAGATAGAAGCAGATGCCTTAGACTTGGTGTTAGAAGATTTTAAAAGAGCCCAAGCCGCAGCTGAACCAGATATTAGATCGGTAGAAGAACATGTATTTGTACCCACACCAGTAAGAGAAGAAAAAGGAGAGCGGATGCCGAAGGGAGCAGAGCGCATACTCATGGTAGACGCGGCTTTGCACGCTATAGACGAACTAATGGAAGAACACGAGGAAGCCATTTTATATGGTCAAGACGTGGGCGGAAGAATGGGCGGCGTATTTAGAGAAGCAGCAACGCTGGCAGAAAAATACGGAGAGAACCGCGTGTTCAACACGGCTATTCAAGAAGCATATATCATTGGATCAACCGTGGGTTTATCGGCCATGGGCATGAAACCAATTGTAGAAATACAGTTTGGCGATTATATTTATCCAGGCTTTAACCAGTTGGTAACCGAGGTATCAAAGTCCTGTTATTTATCGAACGGAAAATATCCCGTACAAATGTTGCTGCGCGTACCAGTTGGCGCATACGGCGGCGGCGGACCCTACCATAGCGGAAGTATAGAAAGCACTTTGCTCAGCATCAAAGGAATTAAAGTAGTGTATCCATCTAATGCGGCGGATATGAAGGGGTTGATGAAAGCAGCCTTCTTAGATCCGAACCCCGTGATCATGCTAGAGCACAAAGGGCTTTACTGGAGCAAAGTACCTGGCACAGACGATGCCCGCACTACCGAACCATCGAAAGATTATATTTTACCATTAGGTAAAGCCAATATTATTGTACCCGCCAATATAGAGAGCGTAAGAAAAGGAGAGACCATTTGTGTAATCACTTATGGCATGGGAGTTTATTGGGCCAAAGCAGCGGCACAGCGCTATCCAGGGCAGGTAGAAATTGTAGACTTAAGAACCTTATTCCCACTAGACGAAGACACCATATTTAACGCAGTAAAAAGACACGGAAAAGTATTGGTGTTAAGTGAGGAACAACAGAATAACTCCTTTGCCGAAGCATTATCGCTCCGCATATCTAACGATTGCTACCATTTCTTAGACGCTAAAGTAGAAGTAATGGGTGCCAAGAATTTGCCTGCAGTACCTATAAACGTTGCATTAGAGTCGGCCATGTTACCCACAGCCAACAAAGTAGCCGAAAGAATCGGCAAATTGTTGAACTACTAGCTTTTTCTTTTTAGCTAAACCCCCTATATTTGCACCCCGAATATGATATTCCGGCGAGGTAGCTCAGTTGGTTAGAGCGCAGGATTCATAACCCTGAGGTGATGGGTTCAATTCCCATCCTCGCTACAAAGCCCCGACATTGAAAAATGTTGGGGCTTGTTGTTTCTGACCGCGTCAAAAACTTGTTTTTGTAAGCGGGAGGAAGCGACAAGACAGCGGTTGCTTTGCAACCGCGGGGCTTTGTAAAGCCCCCCAACAGAAAGTCGGAGCAACGCAGTTGCGACGACAATTCCTCTCTACAATGTTATTTTTCAAACATTTTCAAATATTGATCGAATACAAATATTCTGTTTCTATTTTGTCCTGTCATTTCCTTTAGTATCCCTGCATTTACTAAATCGGATACCAAATCATTTGCAGACTTAAAGCTACTTTTGGTTATTTCTTTTACTTCATTTACATGAACTACTGGTTTTTTAAACAAGAATTGCAATACCAATGATCCTTTAGTACTTCTTTTACCGAAAGTTTTAGCAATATGGGTTTCAAGTTCTGCTTTTAGTTCTATTATTTCAGAAAGTGTATTTGTGGCAGTTTCTGCAGTTTCTGCTACTCCAATTAAAAAATATTTCAGCCATTGAACCATGTCATTTTTTGTTCTTACGAATGTTAGATTGTCATAATAGAGACCTTTGTTCTTCTCAAAAAAAGCAGATAAATAAAGTAATGGTTTATTCAAAATCTTTTGTTCTACTAAAAATAGAGGTATTAATAAACGACCAATACGCCCATTCCCGTCAAGAAATGGATGAATAGTCTCAAATTGATAATGTGCAATTCCAATTTTAATCAAGGCAGGAACTTGTATATCATCATTGTGAAGGAATTTTTCTAAGTCTGCCATGAGCTCCTCAACATTTTTTTGATTAGGAGGAATAAACACAGCATCTATTAATGTATTACCGCCAATCCAATTCTGACTTCTTCTGAATTCGCCAGGCTGTTTGTGATCTCCTCGAACACTATCTAGGAGTATTTGATGGGTTTTCTTAATTAACCTTGATGAGATTGGGAGTGTTTCCAATTCAAGGATAGCTTGATTAAGTGCTTTTATATAGTTGTTTACTTCTTGCCAATCATTTTTACCTTCTGGAGAAACTTCACTCTCATCCATCAACGCCTCTTCTATTTGAGTTTTGGTTCCTTCAATCCTACTTGAAATAACAGCTTCTTTTGTTACATGAAGCTGTATAAATAGGTCTATATTGGGTACTAGTTTTGAATATGAATTGAGTTCACCTAACTTAATCGCTGCTTTTTCTAATAAACTATTAATACTTTGATTCTCCCATTTCCATTGCTCATTTATAAATGATGGCATGAAATATGAATAGCCGGTTGGGTCTTTCTCTTTTCTTCCAGATATATATTTTTCAAGTATAATCATTGATTTTTATTTTTACAAAGTAACATAAAATAGTTTATATTATACTTTAGTTGTTTAAAGTAAAATATAAACTATTCAATTTTATTTTCCCTTTGCAGTATTTAACCAGCATTTTATAATCTAAATCTTATTTTATGTAGACATAAAGAGTTTGTTCAAATAACCCCGCCAATTTTTCTTCACGTATGATTTTTTTCCTATATTCATACTACCCCAATTTATTCCTCCCCCAATTGTTTCGTTTGTAATCGCTTACTGACCTGCGACAGCTATGTCTGGGACTCAGGAGGCTTTGCTTTGGAAGAAATGCAACAGTAACCCCTACAAACCAATGGTCATATATATGACTGAACTGTTGTTATGCAAAAAAATCAAATCAAGTCCCTTCAGGCAAAAGGGCAATTAGGAAATCAAATTGAAAGCATTCAAAGAATCGATTCAATTAATTTACATGTTATTGAATTAATGAGGGATCACTTAATCCTGAAAGCGTATAGTAAAAGTACCATTAAGACTTATCTCAATGAGATGAGCCAGTTTTTATATCGACTTGGAAATATCCCTGCCGATGACTTAAACACAGAACATTTAAGAAAATATCTAGTTTTCTGTTTTGAAAAATTAAAGCTTTCAGAGAATACATTACATAGTAGAATTAATGCACTATCTAATAAAAACACAAAGCCATGTTGTTTACAACATACAGTGCGGGCTTAAGAGTGAGTGAAATAGTACGTTTAAAACTTAAAGATATTGACAGTGAGCGAATGCAAATATTTATTGAAAATGCAAAAGGGAAGAAGGATCGCTATGTAAACTTGAGTCCAGTATTATTGGATATTTTAAGGGGATATTTCAAACAATACTCACCCAGACCCAAAGTGTATTTATTTGAATCGGAACAAACAGGAGATGCGTATCCTATAAGAACAGTCCAACAGATATTTAGTAATGCAAAGCGTGATGCAGGCATATTGAAAGAAGTAGGTATTCACAGCTTGAGACATAGTTTTGCAACTCATTTGTTGGATAAAGGAACTGATATCAGGTATATTAAGGATCTCTTAGGCCATTTTGATATTAGAACAACAGAGCGTTATTTACATGTAAGTAAACACCAACTTGTTAATATTGCAAGCCCGCTAGATGATTTATTTAAAAGCAAACAAATTGATTGGTAGTAAAATAATAATCGATCTATTGCCCGACAATTTGATATGTATAACTGCATTCTACAATGCTGACAATACATATTGTATAAGTGTATTTGTGCAAGAGCAATTTAAAAAGTATAAAACTAAAACAATGAACTATAGCTTTCACTTTTTTGAAACATCTAAGAGAGTAACGTATATTTAAGTGTTGAGCACCATAAATATTTAATGAAACTAGAATCTGCACTATTAACAAAGCTGTTGAAATTTTACAGAATAAATTGATTAAATTTAAATGATTAAAATTTTAGTTATGCGACTAATACTTTTAGCTATATTTCTATTCTTCGCCTCTAGCAATAGCTTTTCTCAATTACCTGTTTCAAAAGTTCCTAATGATTTGCAGAAGTTTAATAAGGGAACAATTTCTGATACTTTAATTAGAATTAAGCCTAATAATAATTCACTGAAGAAGCCATTTGGTTCTAAACATAAGATGCCTACTTTGATTATAGATAATAATGGGGTATACGAGCGAAATCTTGGCAATGGTTTAGATCAATATTCTATGAATTTGGATAAAATGCCCTGTGTTTCACCAGACTCTACTTTTCAATCAAAAATGGCGATAACTGAATTTTTAAAAAGTAAAGCGAAAAGTTATCAGCCTCCGAAAAATTGATTGTAAGAGATAATTGCAATTAGTCTTTGTAGTTCAAGTAATTATACCCTCTCGTTTAGTGAAAATATTATAATTGATATAAGCGAAGAAATAGACGGTGCACAACAAAAGGCTTTACGCAAGTTGGGCTTTCAGCAATGGCCCATCAGCTTTGGTATTTCAAATGGGCTTCAGTAATTTGGCTTTAACTAATCGAGTCTATAGTGGCCAAGCAAGCAGTTGGATCACAGATTATCCAACGAGCGTAAAGCCACTGACGTTATAGGCACGCAATTTTGGTTATTTAACTTTTGTACGTATCTTTGAAAAAAATACACGTATTATGACAACTAAACTCACTCTCACAGTTGAGAAAGATGTTATT
>MIAG01000002.1:0-175191 GCA_001829005.1 Sphingobacteriia bacterium RIFOXYC2_FULL_35_18
ACACAATAAAAAATTTAATTATTAACCAAAAATGTCAAACCTTTAACATCATTTAATCCAAGAATTAGGGGGTTAATACAATAAATAGTCTCATATTTTTCTCAAGTCAATGAATAGTTCGTTGTTATTGATGGTTACAGGAAAAGTGCGCAGGTTTTTGTCGGCAGGTCCGTTGGTTACCTTACCTCGATTATCGTACTCACTGCCATGTGCCGGGCACTGTAGGTAATCGCCTGCCACATTAAGTTCGGCTCCCTGATGTGCACATTGCATCCAGATAGCTGAATAGTCTTTATCACTAAACCGATACACACAAATCGGGAACACCAACTCCTCATTACGTACTACGATGTATAAGCGATATTTATCACTTCCATTTATGACAAACTCTTGCATATCTATTACAATTCCGTCTTTGAGCAACTTGCCATTTGAAAATTTTGTAGTTGCACAAGAACCCAAAAGTGTTGCCACAGAGGATACGCCGAGACAAGCTGTACAGGATCTAAGTATAAAATCTTTTCTGTTCATCTTTTCAAAATACTACAGTGATGCTAAAAATTTCAGCAGGTTGTTTTTCTCTTGTGTTGAAAGTTGTATAAACTTATTTTTGCTTTGCTGTGCTTCGCCTCCATGCAGGACTATGGCATCTTCAATACTCTTTGCCCTACCATCATGCAGCAGAAAATATTTTCCTCCCTGCGAATTCGGAGACAGACCCAATCCCCAAAGCGGTGGAGTTCTCCATTCAGCAGTTTTTGCACTACCTTCTGTATATCCATCGTCTAAGCCCGGTCCCATATCATGCAACAGCAGATCTGTATAAGGATGAAATGTTTTGTTTGATAATGGAGCGATGGTAGAAATATCTGTTTTCAGTGTCTGCTTATGGCAACTCTCACAACCCGTTTGTATAAATATGTTCTTCCCTTTTATTACGTCAGCATCATTTTGATCTCTTTGAATAGGTGCTTTCAAAGTTTGTAGATAAAAAACAACATGGTGTATCGTTACATCAGAAACTTCGGGTTCAATATTTAATCCGGTATAAACGTCTTTTGGCTGAAAGGTAGAAGTGATACCAATATCCTGGTTGTAAGCATTTACTGTTTGTTGCAGCAAATTATACGCCGCAGCCTTTTTACCAAAACGATGAATGTACTTTCCGTTTCTTGCAATGGCATTTGTAAAGGGAGTTACAAATGGAGGCAGGTATTCGTAGTTGGGTACACCGCTGATCCCATCACCATTTACATCAGTAGGATCAGCCATTGCCAATATATCTGCATCGGTAACCAGTTCTAAAAATCCTAATCCCGTATTAGCGGGTGGCATAAAATTTGAAAATGTAGCTCCACTAGGTATCTGCTCAGGCATATAGCCGGGTAATGCCCTGTTTTGTAATTGCGGACCGCCCAGGTGCAAAAATTTGTTACCTGTACTGTCTACCTGACCAAACCTTGTAAGTGTGGTAAAAGGGTGTCCCTTGCCATCACCTGCATGACAACTGCCACAACTGGTGGCTACAAACACCGGACCTAAACCATTTGCCGAAGTGAAAATTTCGTCATTAAAAGCCCCATCACCTGCCAAAAATCTTCTTTGCTCTTCGTAACTAAGACCTTCTACAGGACCGTCCAATAACGCATCCTCTGGAGGAGCTTTTGGTAATATTTTTTGACAGGCAACGATGGCGGTAATGCTCAGAATAATTAGGGATAAGAGGATTGTTTTCTTCATTGTAAATACAGATACGTTAAGTTAAAATTAGATTATTTTAATTAATAAATTAGGTTAATCTAATTTATTTTTTATACAGGTTTACGTATCTTCATCAAAACAATCGAACCGGTGCATTCATTTACAGAAGAAAACTATCTCAAAGCTATTTATAAGTTGCAGGAAGCCAATGGTTTAATAGTTGCCACTTCAGCACTTGCGCAAGTACTCGAAGTGCATGCCCCATCTGTAACGGATATGTTGAAAAGGATGGCAGGAAAGAAACTCGTCACTTATCAAAAGTCTAAAGGAGTAAAACTAACAGAAAAAGGAAGACAGGTGGCTGTCGGCATCATTCGCAACCACAGGCTTTGGGAAGTGTTTCTGGTTGATAAATTGGGGTATAAATGGGATGAAGTACATGACCTTGCAGAACAACTGGAACATATACACAGTGAAGACCTGACCAATAAACTGGATATGTTTTTGGGATTTCCCAAAGCCGATCCGCATGGCGACCCAATACCAGATGCGAATGGCATTCTTCCGAAATCGAAAGCCGTTTTACTATCTACCCTTAAAATGGGTGAGCGAGGTACTTTCACCGGAGTGACAGATCATACGCCTGCATTTTTAAATTACCTGGACAAGTCAGGTATTTCTTTGGGCAACAGTATAAAAGTTAAAGCCATTGAAGAATTTGACCAGACTTACACAATACAACTAAAGGATAAAAAAGATACAGTAATAAGTTACAAAGTGGCAAATAGCTTATTAGTAAACAAAGTAGAAACAACTTAACCTAAAAAATTGGCTATTTTTTTTGATGGCATATACTTGAAACGCTCTATCATCCGAAATCGTATTGAAAAAATAATCGTTTGATGAGTGGCTTTTACTTTCAAAAAACTATTTACTTACAACAAGATTTATTCATCTGTATAGGTGGACAAGCGACAGTGCCATAACTACAAAATACGCAACAATCTCCCTGCTGCGGTTTTAATACAGCTTGGCAGTTTGTACATTGATAAAAATATTGACAAGCATCCGTGGGCATTGTCTCCTCTTGCTGAAAACCACAATTTGGGCAAGTGATAGTGGATTGCAGTGTTAATGTATTTTCCATACTTTCTTAGTTTTTATCGAAGCAAGATTTACCACTATCGGGTAAAATCATAACCTTTTACTTTATACCCTGTTCTATTAATGGCTGCTTCTATTGTTTTCTCATCAATTTTTGAGTTGTCAAAACTGACTAAGCTGCTTTTGGTGGCATAGGAAGTTTGATACGTTAATACTCCATTTACTGTAGACAGCGCTCTGTTTACATGCTCCTCACATGCTTCGCAAGTCATGCCTTGTATAGTGAACTTTATTTGTTGTTGATGATCAACCACTGCAGGAGCTACTGCCTGTACTTTTTGTTTTGGATAAAACATTTTTGCATACAGCGGAAAAGTCATCATCAAAATAGCAAATACAGTTACGATGGCTAAAAATGTTGTAGACTGGAGGAATGAAGGTTTCTTAGTTGTTTCGCAGTTGCAATCTATAACGCTTATCTTAGCTGGTTTTAATTTAAGATACCATGCAAATGCTAATACAGCAATTGATAACCCTACTAAATACGGTCTGGCCGGTTCTATCCATGAAAAATTAGCGACAATACTGCTGCTACCGGCAAGTAATGCAATAACAGGGGTTATACAACAAAGCGAAGCTGCAATAGCAGCAAGAACACCTGCGCCGGTAAATGTGCCTGCTGATTTTGTACTTATCATACCGTCTCCAGTTTTAGAGTTTGTACATTAATATACTTAAAGAAAGGCTTTAAAATCTTTAGGTTTTCTTGTGTAAGGGTATAATAAATTGTTTGCCCTTCCTTCCGGGTTTCAACAATATTTCCATCCTTCAGTTTTCGCAGATGTTGTGATACTGCTGGAATACTCATCCCCAAAATATCAGCAAGGTCACAAGGACATAATTCTTTCTCTTCTTCCAATAAATAAATAATCTTAAGCCTTACTGCGTTACCTGCCAAGGCTAATATGTTAGACAAGCTTGTAAAAGATTTTTGTGCAGTTCGCAGCTTGTTTTTACAATTCTTTATTTGTTCATGGTCGGCAAAGAGCCTGACACAAGTATTGTTACCCATTCGTCAAAGGTAGGATAAATAATTATTTAAGCAAATACGTAAATAATGAAATACATCCTATAACATTTCTTTTAAACCTTCATCCTTTGAATTCTAACCGCATTTAATATGGCTAATAAAGCAACCCCAACGTCCGCAATGACTGCTTCCCATAAAGTAGCTACGCCACCTGCGCCTAAAATCAATACAAATGCTTTTACCGTCATCGCGATAATGATATTTTGCCAAACAATGCTTCGGGTTATCTTTCCAATTTTAATGGCCGAAACTATCTTTTGTGGCTGATCGTTTTGAATAACCACATCTGCTGTTTCAATGGTGGCATCGCTCCCTAAACCGCCCATTGCTATTCCGGCATCCGCTAATGCAACCACGGGTGCATCATTAACGCCATCACCAACAAAAGCGATATGTAGTCCTTCATCTTTTAATTTCTGTACTTTCTCAACCTTGTCTTCTGGCAGTAAATCACCATAGGCCTTATCTATGCCAATCTTCCTTGCGACTTCATCTACTACAGATTGTTTATCACCTGAGAGCATTACCGTTCGAATATTAAGACTGTGCATGTCTTTGACCGCCTGCACAGCATCGTCTTTTATTTCATCAGCAATAGTTATAAAACCTGCATATTGATTGTTTATGGCTACAACTACAATTGTGTCAACAATGCCTTCTATTTCCGTTGGGTAGGATATATTGTATTTCTTCAGCAGTTTTGCATTACCTGCAAGCAAGTCCTTTCCATCCACCTTTCCTTTTAAGCCATGACCTGCTATTTCTTCTACTGCATCTGCATTGATACCATTAACAGTTTCACCGGCATATTCCGTTACGGCTTTGGCTATAGGATGAGTTGAATTCTTTTCCAACGCAGCCGTAAGTTTTACCAGTTCTTTTTCATCCATGTTGACCGAAACGATTTCTTGTACTTTAAATACACCTTTTGTCAATGTTCCGGTTTTATCCATCACCACTACATTAACCTTAGTCATTACGTCAAGAAAATTCCCCCCTTTAAATAAAATACCGTTTCGGGAAGCAAGACCTATGCCACCAAAGTATCCCAATGGAATGGATACCACCAAAGCACATGGGCAACTGATCACCAGGAACACCAGAGCTCGATAAAACCATGTTTGAAAATTATAATCCTCCACAAAAAAGTAAGGGATAAAACAAACAGCAACAGCAAGAAAGAAAACGATTGGTGTGTAGATTTTGGCAAATCTGGAAATAAATAGTTGCGTTTGTGATTTTCTTGCAGTGGCATCCTGTACCATTTCTAAAATCTTACTTAGTTTACTGTCTTTAAACAAGGCTTTCACTTTGATTTCTGCTACTGTATTCAGGTTAATCATTCCCGCCAGAATGGTTTGACTTTTATATTTGGCATCTGGTTTACTTTCCCCGGTTAAAGCTGCTGTATTAAATGATGCATTTTCTGAAATCAATTCTCCATCCAATGCTACTTTTTCACCTGGTTTTACCACGATGGTCTCGTCTAACTCAATAACAGAAGGGTTAGCGATAAGCTGTATACCATTTCTTAACACCGTTACTTCATCAGGTCTTACGTCTAGCAGTGCTTTGATACTTCGTTTTGCATTATTCACAGCTGCATCCTGAAACCATTCTCCTATCTGGTAAAAAACCATTACTGCTACACCTTCTTCATATTCTCCAATAACAAATGCCCCGATAGTAGCAACACTCATCAACACAAATTCATTGAAAATATCTCCCCGTTTTGATTTCCTTAGGGCAAGGTTCAATACTTTATGACCTGCCAATAAATAAGCGACCAGGTTTATAGCTAGTGAAGGAATTTTAGGGAACTCAATTTTGAAACCATATTCCAGTACAAGCAGAACGATTAATATGGCCAATGCCATTAATAGATCCCAATGGTTCTTCCAACCCGATTCGTTTTCATCCTTAGCTGTTCCATGACCATCTGCAGTAATTTTTGTTTCATCATGTTTATGTGTCATAATATCATATTTAATGTAAAAAAAATGTAATAATCCCTACTATAATTAAAACTATACCTGTAATTCTCTTTTCATTATGCTCAATAAATTGTGAATTCATCATTTGAACGCCTTTAAATGCAAATATCACGAGTGTGATAATTCCGGTAATGCTGATTACTGCATATACAAGGGCTATCAATAAAATACCATTCAACCCATAGGCACCAGCTGTCAGGAAAAGACTTTCCACTTCCAGGCAGGGGGATAAAAACATGGTGGCCGCTAAAATTAATACCCACTTAGTTTTTGACTTTTTATAGTACTGTACATCTTTATTGGCAGTATGATGATGAGGCAGATTAACTGTAAAATATATTAATCCGAATATGATCAATAATACTGGGGCAATTACATGTACATACCCTTCATATTGATGTGCCAGCTTTGAACCTACCATTCCGAGAGCAATCCCAAGAATAACAGTACCCATCACATGGGCAGAGGCAGTGATAGATGCAAGCAGTATCAATTCATATTTTTCCCATTTCTCAGACCTTGCAATAGCCACTAATGGCAACCAGTGGTTGGGGATAAGGGCATGAATAATCCCTAATAATATGGTACCCGTTATTATACTATACATGTTACAATACTATTACTATACAATTTTATCTTAATCAATTAATCTTTATTTTCTTTTTCATTGTGCTTGTTTATCATTTTCTTTTTCCATTTTACATACCAATGCTGGTGATGCAACGAAAGCAGGAAGTACAAAGCAATTGCTCCAACAATAGCAATAATAAACATACTGAGACCTACTGCCACACCAACTGCTGCAGTACACCAAACCGTGGCTGCTGTTGTGAGGCCATGTGATGTTTCTGCACTGCTGTTGCGATAAATAATACCAGCCCCAAGAAAACCCACACCGGTGACAATATTGGCTATTACTCTTGAAGCCGCAGCAACATCGCTAACAAGATGAGCTGCAACAGCTGTAAATAAAGTAGCACCGATACACACCGCAGCATATGTTCTTATGCCGGCATCACGACCATGCTTTTCTCTGTCAAAGCCAATGAAAGCTCCAAGTAGAAATGAGGCTATTAGTTTTACAACAATTATTAATTCAAGTTTGACATCCATTTTTCAGTATTTACATAACATAATAGTTATTCGGATTTTCTTCAGCCGGAACATTTTTATCACCACTCATCTGTTTTAAATGAATTTCTATGGTTGTAGAAAGACTTGTCATTGGTGTAGCCATCGGTGTGTTTTCAAAAATGTTTGTATGGGTACGGAAGCCCTGCCAATCAAGGTTTCCCAGTTTTAAAAGGGGCAAACAAAGCAGGGTTCCTACCCATAGTATTTTTATTCTTCTTCCTCTACATTGTTCATCTTCGACAATAAATCATAAGCTCCGTTAATCACCACTCTAATTTTCCTGTTAAATCCTTCTGGCAAAATCACTTCGGTATAACCATTTTCCGAAACACCTGTTACCACTTCAATTCTCTTAAAAGGAATATGCTTTTCAGTAGCTGCTTCTTTTTTCACATCGGTGGCTTTTTTTTCGTTATTCCCTTCATCTGCCGCTATAAAAATGTAAGATTTACCTGCTGATTGAACGATCGCTTTATCAGGCAGCGCAGTAGTAGTAGCAATACCTGTTTCTACAATTCCTTTTAAATACATCCCTGGCAACAGGTCATTGTCCTCCTGTAACAGATGCCCATGAACCCTAACCGTTCTTTCAGCACTGATTTCACGCCCAATCAAATGCACTTCTGCAAATCGTTCCTTTGTTTCATTATTCAATAAAAAACGGATTTTCTGACCAATCTTTAATTTCGGAACATCCTTTTCAAAAATGATAAGTTCTGCATGAAGGTGACGGGTATCTACAATTTCAAATAGTTCCTGGTTAGCGTTTACAAACTTCCCGATATTCACCAATACCTTAGTAACATAGCCTGATATTGGAGCATAAATATTTGCCCTGCCAGAAATGTTTTCCGGGTTAATTTTCTCGGGATTGATATTAATAAGTCCCAGTTTTGATTTTAATCCCTGCACTCTTGCCGCTATACTGTTATATTCGCTGCTGGCTTTTTGCAATGTTTTTTTTGCATTTACATTTTCTTTTGCCAGTTCCTGTTGACGTTCCAATTCTTCTTTCAGGTAAATCAACTGACTCTTATAATCCAGATAATCCTGCTGAAGCTGGATAAATTCGGGGTTTTCAAGTACGGCTATTACTTCACCTTTTACAACAGGCTTTCCCTGCAGCAAATCAGTATTTTTTAAGGTGCCACCATAGGGAGAAGATACTGTTAACAGCTGTTGCGGAGGAACATCTAGTGCCCCTGTTGCCCTGATAACGCTGCTAAGTTTTTTTTCTTCTATAGCACCGTACTGAATATTGACCGTTTTAAACTGGTCTTCCGACAAGTCCACCATATCTGCTTCTTCCGTTTTCGTTGCTTCAACCGGGATTGCTTCTGCATTTCCTTTAGGAGAGCAGGATGAAAACCATATGGTAGCCGCAGTCAGTATAACAAGTGAATTCAAAAATTGCTGTTTCATATTAATTTTATTTTAGTCCGTTCTACTTAATTGATGCCGCCGATAAATTCGATGGCAATGACGGTTTGATTATATTGATTTAAAAGTTTGGTGTATCCCTGTTTTACAACAACGGCATTATTGAGTGATTGTGTCAATTCATAATAACCGATTTCGCCGGTAGTAAAAGCCCTTTGTGCCTGTGTAATGATGAGATTGGTCTGTGGCAAAGCGGTATTTCGGTAATAGTTGATTTGAACTTTTTGTTTTTGCAATTCGCCAAACAGTCTTGCTAATTCACCTTGCAGGGTGAATTGATAATTGGTCAGTTCTGCTTCACGACGCTCCCGGTTTACTTCTGCCGCTTTTATTTTTTCTTTTTGTGCCCTGGCAAATATGGGAATGCTGACACCCAAATTAACACCTTGGAAACGACTGCCAACGCCATAATATTTATCAACTCCATTCACAGTTTGATACCCTACTAAAGATTGATTGAAATAGCCTACCGAGAAATCTGGTTTTAATCTTGATTGCTCAACAGCTTTCTCTTTGTTTGCAATATCAATCTGCTGTTTAATAAAGGCAAGTGTCGGGTTACCAGCAATAGCAGCGGTATCAAAATTTACCTGTATCTGCTTTTCAACAAGTAAAGTGTCGGCAGTTGACGTAACAGAAGAATCTGCGGTAAACACTTTCAGGCGGTTTAATTCAATGCGGTAATCCTCTTCTGCACTTCGCAATTGAGCCCTTATCTCATTCACCTTGCTTTCAGCATTGTAATTTTCTAATGCATTTGTTTCACCCGTTTTATATCGCAATGCAGAAGCTTTCAATATGTTTTCATAAATGGATAGCAGTTCCTTCAACAACCTTATTTCCTCCATCCAAAAACTTAACTGGTAGTACGATATTTTTGTATTCGCAGCAAGTTCAGTTTGATAAACCTTCAATTGCAGTTCACTGCTTTTAATATTTGACTCAGATAGCTTTATGAGACTTTTAAAGTACCCTGGATTCTGTATACCCTGGGTAATGCTGAAATTATTATCATATGCTATACGACTGTTATACTGCCCAAATGTGAGTCCTACATTTGTTTTGCCATAATCTTTCACAGTCTTCTTCAACTGCTGCTGGTAACTTATATCCAGCGCTCCCACTTTAACCAAGGGGTTATTCTTCATAGCTGACGCAACAGCATCATTAAGATTGATAACTATCTTTCGCTGTTGCGCATTTGCAGTAAAGGATGAGGCTAAAAACAGGATGAGTAATGAAACCAACCCTTTCGTCACATCAGGCTTCATCGTTTTGGGTTTTATCTTCTCAAACCATGTATATAATACAGGCAAAACAACCAGTGTTAGAAATGTGGCCGTAATCAACCCACCAATTACAACCGTCGCCAAGGGCTTTTGTACTTCTGCTCCGGAACCTGTTGACAATGCCATTGGCAAAAAGCCCAAAGAAGCAACCGTTGCAGTCATTAATACAGGTCGCAACCTTACAGAAGTTCCTTTTAAGATGATTGCATTTATATCTGTCATACCTTCCTTTTTTAATCGATTAAATTCGCTGATCAATACAATACCATTTAATACTGCCACACCAAACAAGGCTATAAAACCAACGCCAGCCGAAATACTAAATGGCATTCCCCTTAACCATAAGGCAAATACACCACCGATAGCACTCATCGGTATAGCTGTAAATATGAGCAGGGAATATTTAATTGACCCAAAGGTGAAATAGAGCAATAAGAGTATCAGCGCTAATGCTACTGGTACAGCCACTGATAATCGCTTATTGGCCTCTTCAAGATTTTTAAACTGTCCGCCATAAGTAATAAAATATCCGGGGGGCATTTTTACCTGTTTATCAATTTTTTCCTGGATTTCTTTTACAACCGATGAGATGTCCCGGCCTCTTGTATTAAAGCCAACAATGATTCTTCGCTTAGCATCTTCACGTTGTATCTGGTTAGGACCTAACTCCATATTGACATCGGCTACCTGCTCCAACGGAACCTGGTTGCCATCCGGTGCGGCTATAAATAATCCTTTAACATCATCAATACTCTGGCGTCCTGTTTTTTCTAACCTTACCACCATATCAAACCGTTTTTCGCCTTCATAAACAATACCTGCGGCTTCACCTGCAAAAGCAGCGCTGATGGTACGGTTTATATCTTCTACATTTAAACCAAATTGCGCAATCTTATCCCGGTTTAGTTTAACCATAATTTGCGGCAGACCAGTCACCTGTTCTACATATAAATCTTCTGCACCTTTTACCGTGGGTACAATCACACCAATTTTTTTTGCCAGATCTGCCAGTACATCTAGGTCTTCTCCAAATATTTTAATCCCCACATCCTGCCGAACACCTGAAATCAGTTCGTTAAACCGAAGTTGTATAGGCTGTGATAACCCATAGGAAACACCGGGAATTTTCTCCAGCTCCTTTTGCATCAATTCTGCCAGTTCTTCCCGGTTATGTGCACTGGTCCATTCCTTTTTATCTTTTAAAAGAATGGTAATATCACATGCTTCTATAGGCATAGGATCGGTTGGTATCTCAGAAGCGCCAATCTTTCCGATCACTTCTTTAACTTCAGGAAATTTTTTCAACAGTAAATCGGAGGCCTGTGTTATTTTTTCGATTGTTTGGCTTAACGAACTACCAGTAAGTAACCTTGTTTCTACGGCAAAATCTCCTTCTTCCAACGTGGGAATAAATTCACCACCTAATGTTTTAAAAATGACAAGGCTGATGACAAATACTCCCACAGCAATGCTCACCACTAATAATTTCATCTTTAATGCACCACGTATTAATGGCGTATAAAGTCGTTGGAAAAACTTCATCATTTTATCTGAAATATTTTCCTTGTGGCTGACTTTCTTACTTAATACAAGGGCACTCATCATGGGTACATAAGTAAGTGAAAGCAGGAATGCACCCAGTATGGCGAACGAAACTGTTTGTGCCATTGGGCCGAACATTTTTCCTTCGATACCAACCAGCGCAAGAATAGGCAGGTAGACAATCAGGATAATGATTTGTCCGAATGCAGCCGAGTTCATCATTTTACCTGCTGATTTATATACTTCATCATTCAATTGGTCTTGCGTCATTCTTCCGGCCTTTCGCAGGCCTAACTGATGCATGGTTGCTTCCACGATAATCACGGCTCCGTCCACAATCAAACCAAAATCAATGGCACCTAAACTCATCAGGTTACCAGAAACACCAAACAGGTTCATCAACGAAATAGCGAAAAGCATGGCAAGCGGAATGACAGAAGCCACTATTAACCCGGAACGGATATTGCCAAGAAAAACCACCAGTACAAAGATGACAATTAACGCACCTTCAATAAGATTAGTTTTTACAGTTCCTATCGCCCTGCTAACTAAAGCACTTCTGTCAAGAAAGGGTTCAATGACCACACCTTCTGGCAAGCTTTTCTGGATCTGTAAAATTTTATCTTTTACACTGTTAATTACAATACTGGAATTTGCTCCTTTTAGCATCAAAACAATTCCACCAACTACTTCGCCTTCTGCATTACGGGTTAATGCCCCGTATTGCGTGGCATGACCCAGCTGTACCGTTGCAATATCCCTTACCAACACGGGTGCACCGCCGGAAGTTCTTGTAACCACAATTTTGTCAATGTCATTGATTGTTTTAATAAAGCCTTCGCTGCGGATAAAATAAGCATTGGGCTTTTTATCTATATAGGCACCGCCCGTATTCTGGTTATTCTTTTCAAGCGCATTAAATACATCTGCGATGGATAGATTGTAACTGCGAAGCTTATCAATATTCAATGCGATTTCATATTGCTTTAAAAGACCACCAAAACTGCTTACATCCGCAATGCCGGGTGTGCCAAGTAATTGACGACGAACTATCCAATCCTGTATCGTCCGAAGCGACATGGCATCATATTTATTTTCATACCCTTTTTTTGCATGTAAAACATATTGATAAATTTCACCTAACCCCGTAGAAATAGGAGCCATCTCAGGATTACCGATGTTATTGGGTATTTGGTTGCGTGCTTCTATCAACCGCTCACCTACTTGCTGACGGGCCCAATAAATATTTGCATCATCATGAAATACAACTGTAACAACTGATAATCCAAATCTGGATATGGAACGAATTTCCTGTACTTCCGGAATAGTGGCCATTGTTTGTTCCACCGGGAATGAAATGAGTTGTTCTACTTCCTGTGCCGCCAATGATGGGCTCAGTGTAATTACCTGTACCTGGTTATTGGTAATATCAGGAACGGCATCAATCGGCAATTTATTTGCCGAATAAACACCCCATATTATTAATGCAAGTGTAAAAAGACCAATGACCAATTTATTTTTTATGGAGAATTGAATGATTTTATTAAGCATATTTTGATTTAATATTTTGAAACAAGGCGATAATACTTAGTGATAATGCCAATTATCGCCATGAGCATTACAATACCAAGCACTATCAGTGTAATAACTTTTATAACCCGCATCCACAAGGGCTTTACAGGATCTTTAATCCTGCTGTAACCTGATTTACTGCGGGTAATTGACCTTTTTCTCTTGGTCATAACCACATGGTAAACAAAATGATAAAAATGTAAAAGTCAGCGCATGACAATTGCACTGAAATGAGAAGAAATTAAGCAGTTAGTTTGGGAGGCTGCCAGATAGAATAGGAAACTTCGGAATTAAAATTTTCGACATCAAAGGAGTCCTTTTCAGATCGGAAAAGAATTTTTAGAAACTGTACCTTACTCAGAGGATTATAAAAGGCTGCAGCTGCACAGCAAGAACAGGTACAAAAAGGTGTGCACGCTTCTTTCGAATGATTATGTGCTTGATGATTGGAGGAAGTTGAAATTTTGGATTCTGATTTTGCATTACATTCCGTGCTGTCACTGCATGTAAGGCATGACAAATAGAGCAGGGAAAAGCCTAAAAAGAAAAATAAAAATTTCATTGAAGCAAAAATAGCTGTATATATTGCAATTTTCAGTAGAAATAGACTCCTAAAATGGCAATATGGTTGCAAAAGATGGAAGATCAGGCTATTTTTTCCGATTTCGCAACTCTTTTTCCGCCCCATTTTGAACTGATAAAGAATAATGCAAACCCACTTATTACAGTGATCAATCCAAAAATGGAAAATATTCGAAGCAGCCAGTTACCGATATGATCCCTACTTTCATAATCCATCGTGTGCATCATCCACAGAAAATCAAATATTCTCCATTTATTATTCCTGAATTTTTGAATAGTTCCTAATTCACTGGCAACGTAAACAGTCGTTTTTGATGGATGTTCAAAGGTAATGGCATAGGCAGGCAAAGGGCTTTCCCGATATTCATGATGACCACTTGTAACAGTTAAGTATTCAACTGATTTTGCTTTAGGTTCTCCATTAAATCTCATTTTAGCTACATCAACCGCTTCTTCTTTTGTCAATGGTCCACGAATCCGACCTGTTTCTGCATCGGCAAGATGATTCATTACCTGCATACCATGTCCATCATTCGTTTCATTCTGAATGGTACTTATACAACGAACCTGGTAAAAAGGCTTGCCCAAAATTTCAATCAATTGAATGGAGACAACTGAATCAATGCGATGAATCTTTTTTATTGTATCCAGCACTACTGTAGGACTGACCAGAGAAATATCAGAAGAGAAAAGCGTTGCATCTTTCTTTTGAAAGTCACCATGCACTTCATCCATATTGCTCCAACTGAAATATAGGCCACCAATTGTCCATAATAAAAACTGAATGCCTAAAATAACACCAAGCCAGCGGTGTGTTTTTCGTATGTAGTAGTTTTTACTTTTTGCCATAAACAATATAGGTTGTTGGTTTATTTTATTTTTAAAAGACTTGCATTAATAGCCACCACAACGGTACTCACACTCATTAAAACGGCACCGGCAGCAGGGCTTAACAGGATTCCCATTTTGTACAATACTCCCGCCGCCAATGGTAAGGCAACTACATTATAACCCGTGGCCCAAATCAGATTTTGGATCATTTTTCTATAAGTGGCTTTGCCAAACTGAATCAATGAAACAATGTCTTGTGGATTGCTGTTGACCAATATAATCCCTGCTGTTTCCGCCGCAATATCAGAACCAGATCCAACTGCAATCCCGATATTAGCCTGCGCCAAAGCAGGGGCATCATTGATCCCGTCTCCCGTCATCGCAACGAATTCTCCTTCTGCTTGTAATTCTTTTATTTTTTCTAGTTTTTGATGTGGTAAGACCTCTGCAAAGAAAAAATCCATACCCAACTTACGGGCAACCGTTTCCGCCACTCTTTTATTATCACCTGTAAGTAACACTGATTTTATATTGTCAATACCCAAAGCACGAATAGCTCCTGCTGATTCTGGTCGAATAGTATCTGATAACGCAATATATCCTGCAAGTTGATTGTTTATTAAAATAAATACTACGGTTTCAGAAGCATCAGTCATATAATGCTCGGGTAATTCAATATTCAACTCTTTAAGATATCCTGGACTAACAATTTTTACATCGTAACCTTCTATAGCTGCTTCTACTCCCTTTCCTGTGATGGCCTTAAAACTGCTTACAACTGGAATTTGAATCGCTAAGATTTTTGCTTTCTGCATAATTCCCGTTGCAATTGGATGTTCTGAGTTCTGTTCCAAAGCTGCAGCATATTTTAATAATTCGTTTTCAGAAAGACCTTCAGTCAATGAAACAATCTTAGCAACTTCAAATTTCCCAACCGTCAACGTCCCGGTCTTATCAAATACCAACATTGTTATTTTTCTTGCATTTTCAAAGGCTGTTCTGTTTTTTATCAGTAATCCATGTTTTGCTGATAGTGCCGTTGATTTTGCTACTACCAATGGAACAGCTAATCCCAATGCATGGGGACAGCAAATAACAATTACGGTTACCATCCGTTCAACTGAAAATGCCAGGTCTTTTCCCGATAAATACCAAACTGAAAAAGTAGTAATGCCTGCAACAATCGCAATCAGCGTAAGCCATCTTGCAGCCCTGTCTGCAATTAATTGAGTTGTGGATTTTGTTTTTTGTGCATTCTGAACCAGCTTTATGACTTGCGATAAGTAAGAATCTTTGACGCCATGTGATACAGAAACTTTTATGGCTCCATTACCATTGATAGCTCCTGCGATCACTTTATCTCCCTTTGATTTTTCAACTGGCTTTGATTCACCGGTGAGCATGGATTCATTAAGATAACTTTCGCCGTCTACGATAAAACCGTCGGCTGCAACCTTCTCTCCTGGCTTGATAAGAATGACATCATTTTCTTTCAGCGAATCTGTCTTTACTTCAGTTATTATATCACCATTGATTAAATGAGCATCATCCGGCATTAACTGTACTAATAGTTCAAGTTCCCTGGATGCCCCAGCAACAGATTTCATTTCTATCCAGTGTCCCAATAACATGATAAGAATGAGTGTTGCCAACTCCCAAAAGAAATCCATGCCATTTAACCCCAAGACAATTGCGACGCTGTAGATATAGGCAACTGAAATGGCAAATGCTACCAAGGTCATCATGCCGGGATTTTTTGCCCGCATTTCACCAACCAATCCCTTTAGAAAAGGCCATCCTCCATAAAAGAATACAATAGAGGATAAAATAAGTAACACATAACTTGAGCCCTGGAAACTGATATGGATATTCAGCCAATGCTGAATCATTTCTGAAAGTAACATTATGGGAACCGCAAGAACCAGTACCACATAAAACCGCTTTTTAAAATCTGTTATGCCTGATGAATGAACTTCATGTCCTCCATGCGAGGTTGACTTTGCAATTGGCACAAGCGACATACCACACAGAGGGCACTTACCAGGACCATCCTGTATGATTTGTGGGTGCATGGGACATGTGTACTTTTGGAACCCTTGAGTATTTTGCATTTCAACAACAGGTGCAATATGCTGCTCATTAGCAGAAGAAGCCTCTTTTATATGGTCTGTTAGCTGATGCTGCGAATGAGAATTTTCTTTCTCTTTTACATCAACAGGAACGAGATTCATTCCGCATTTGGGACAACTGCCGGGTTCATTTTTCACAATTTCAGGATGCATGGGGCAGGTGTACCGTTGTTGATTGTGGTGATAATATTCCATAAAACATTTTTATTTGTTTTTAAGAAATCAATAGTGCCATGTTAATCCAATTCCCCATTTATAATCACTGTCATAATTTGTGCTGATGGAAAATGATTTGGCAATCATATATCTTGCTGCTACATTATATTCCTTATCCGTATTTACCCTAAAATCAAAAAAGAAATTATTACTGAGGGGTAAATCTCTTCTTTCCAATTGCAATCGTAAACGACCTGTATGGTCAATTCGCCATTCAGAACGGATAAGCATAGGCAATAAATAATAAAAGCCTGCATCAAAAACCCTGCGGTTATCCTTTGAGTTGGGTTTGTTTGCTAAAGGCAGCGTTTTATTTTTCCGGTAATCATAACCTATATAAAAGGCGAGGTATTGTTTTTTATCGAGGTAACGAAGTAAATGCGTTTCCGTTTCGTAATCACCCTTCCAACTTGTCCTTCCCTCAAATTCCAACGCCATTTTATTGTTTGAAATATTTCCACTCAGCCATGCACCTTGAGAGTGTACTGACAAATCGTACCATGGATAAAGAACATTATCCTCTTTTTTTAATTTTCGGTATCCGTTTTTTGCAAATTCATTTTGCACACTTCCTTCATAGCTCACGATACGGGCCATTCCAGCCATCATGTGGTATAAAATATGGCAATGAAAAAACCAGTCTTGCTCTTCATTGGCATCAAATTCAATAGTTACGGTTTCCATTGGCTTGATATCGAATGTATGTTTCATGGGTGAATATTCACCTTGAGTATTGATGAAGCGGAAGAAGTGGCCGTGCAGGTGCAATGGGTGCCGCATCATCGTATTGTTGGTCAACACGAATCTTACTCTTTCCCCTTTTCGAATGCGTATTTTATCGGCAGTTGATAAAGTTTTGAAATCAAATGACCATACATACCGCAGCATATTACCTGTGAGTGTGAGCTTAACTTCCCGTGGTAGTAAAGAGGAATCTAATGTGGTTGGATGCAGAGCCCGCAGCATATTGTAATTAAATTCACCCGGTATTTCCATTTTCATATCCATGCCTGCCATATCGTCCATCTTCATGCCTTCCATATTCTGCATATTCATTTCCTTCTTTTTGGGTATGGTATCAACAGGCATACTCATATTCTTCATGTCCATGCCCTGCATATTGCCCATATCCATAGTCTTCATGTTCATACTGCCCATTTGCTGCATCATTTTAAAATAATTCAGCCTTGGAATATCCGGTGCTTTAATAACCGAACCGGTGCCAAAGAAAGCAGACGAATATCCCATTACATCCCATGAAGTAGCCCTAAGTTCTGCAGTGCCTGTTTCGGGCACTGTAATCAATATGTCGTAAGTTTCTGCAATAGCAATTTCCAGTTTATTTACATTAACAGGAGTTACATTAATACCATCAGCGGCAATTATCCGTATATAGCTGTTGCCATACTGCAGGTTGAAGTAAGTGGCAGCCGAACCATTGATAATCCTTAGCCGGATTATTTCTCCAGGCTTTGCATCTTTAAATTCATTTGTTTCCTGCCCGTTCAATAAGAATTTATTGTAGTAAACATCAGATACATCCATGGCGGGCATACGCTGCCATTCCTGTTTCAATTTATCTTTAAATGCACCTGCTGCAATAGCTTCTCCATAGCTTTGCAATGCTCCTTTTTTAATGGCATACCATTCACCGCCACGTTTCAGGTAACGTAATACTTGGTGTGGGTTTTCATCTGTCCAGTCGGATAATAATACTACATACTCTTTCAATTGCGGCTCCGGCTGGGCAGGGTGTATTACAATAGAACCATACAAACCACTTTGCTCCTGTAGCATAGTGTGGGAATGATACCAATAAGTGCCACTTTGTATCAGTGGAAAAGTGAACGTATAAGTTTTGCCAGCTTCCACAGGAGAAGTTGTTAAATAAGGAACCCCATCTTCTTTATTGGGCAACAATATGCCATGCCAATGAATAGATGTTTCCATCTGCATCATGTTGTGTACCCTGATAATAGCGGTATCGCCTTCAGTAAACTCAAGGATAGGAGCAGGTATTTGCCCGTTAATGGCAATAGCATGACGGCGTTTGCCGGTAAAGTTTACCATTGTATCGGTTACATACAAGTCGTACTCCACTTTCTTACCCTGGTATATGTTTCCGGGAGCAAGCTGGGTTTTCTTTAAAGGGAAATTGTACGATGTTATTTTTTTAAGTCCATCATCCATTGCTCCGGGTATGGAGTGATTCATCTGTGCAAAAGTGCAAGCCGGAATCAGGAAAACAACTGAAAGCAGTTTCTTCATAATGATAGTATTTATTGTTTTGTCTGCTTATAATTCTTTTTACGGGCCGGGTTATTGTCAGGAAAACGCAATGTATCCATCGGATTTTTCAACGGCATTTTCATGTTGTCCATCCTAGGCATGTCCATTTTGTTCATGTCTTTCATATTCATTGATGAATCCATTTTCATCTTATCCATTCCCGGCATGTTGTTCATATCTTTCATATTCATGGAAGAATCCATTTCCATACCCTCCATGTCTTTCATGTTATCCATACCGGGCATATTCTTCATGTCTTTCATCTTATCCATTCCTTTCATGTTTTTCATGTCCTTCATATTGTTCATGCCTGTATTTTTATCCATACCGGGCATATTCATGTCTTTCATATTCATGGAAGAATCCGCCTTCATGTTTTCCATTCCCTGCATGGTATCGGTCATTTTCATTGCCGTATCATTTTTCATATCCATATTCTTCATGTCATCCATATTACCGTCTTCACCATGAACTTTCATTAAATACCTGCCCATTGGCCCCACACCTGCCACATGGGTAAGCCTTGCCCCATGATGTCCGGCAATGGAAAGGAAAACAGCAGCAATGATGGCGGCAATCAATACAATAATTTCAAATGAGCGGCGATTGATTTTGAAAAATATCCCGATGCTTTTCAGCAAAAAAGTAATACCGCTCATCCAAAGTGTCAGTTGGGCATATTTCTCATGCTGTTCAAATATTTCCAATGCTGCTTTGGGAGCGTCAGCAGACGGTTCTGCATGAAAAACCGTGCTGGCAGCAAGCGATGAAAAAAAGGCCCCACCCATAATAACAAGTGTAACCCACCTGATCTGATTCAGGTCTTTCCAAACCAGCACGGCCTGTAAAACCACAGCCAATAAGATCAGTACGATGGGGAAATGTACTGCAAGAGGATGTAATGAAGGAAATTCTTTGAACATATTTAATAATTTACTGCTGATATTATTTAAGGAACCTGAAATCAATCTCAACTCTTACCTTTTCCATGCCACAGCAATCTTGTCGGATTCGTTTCCCCCTGTTTCAATAAAATATTGCAGCACTTCTTTATAAGTAACTTTTCGATTTTACGATAGTCCTAATAATATCTTCATTTTCGTTACATTAAGTTGCCGGTTTTGCTCCCCTTCTTTTATTAACCCCTTTGTCTCGTTAAACTGTGCAAAAGGTATTGTTGTCTTTGATACTAGCAAAATCACCGATATTATTATCATTAAAATTGTAATAAAACAGTAAAATTGGGAAAAATCATATAAAGTACCGCCTATAGTATCAGTTCCTATAACACCTATAAAAACACAAAAAGTCAGTACTGTGTATTTCGTTTTTTTATACCCTTCAAATCTAAGTGACGCAAATAAATAGAGATAAATAAATGAAGTTGAAACATGATGATGCTCCCAAACTCTTCCAGGTATTAATAATGATATAAGAAACATGAAGCAAAAATCAACCCCTGTAAATGCTTTATCTTTATGTTTAAGAATACGGTAAATAACTCGACCAAAAAAACCACTTAATAATAATACTTGAATAACCCGTATCAGTAATTCAAGATTATATTGGGTTAAACGAAGACTTGGCGAAATCCCCAGCGAGTCATTTCCAGTATTTAGCTTAGTAAGAAAAGAAGGGATGCCCATACTAATTAAATCACCATCAATTTGCCCCCTTGCAAAAGGTCGGATAAATGCATTGTAGTAATCTACCCAATCACCGATACCTCTTTCTAATCCTCTAAATATAAATGGAACAATTATGAATGGAAGACTTAATAGTATTATTCTACCCCAATCTTTATAGCCTCTTTTTAAAGCTATACAAATCAGGAAAATAACTGGTATTATTTTAAGAAAGCATCCTGCTAAAAAGAATAAGTAACTCAAGTTGTACCTTCCTCGTAAATAATACAATATTCCGAATAATGTCGTGTTTAACACAATCAGATTAGCTTGTACCCAAATGAAATTGTGCCAATAAAATCTAGCAGAGCAAAGAAACGCAAGTAATAATGGTACTGTGCAGTTTTTCGCAGGAAAAAGCTCTTTTGAAATTTTATACAAAAGGAAAAATGAGTATCCCCATAGAATAAAATTTATTATGTAACAAAATAAAATTGCTGAAATGTGAAAGGGAAAAAATGAAAAAGCTGAAAAAAACATTGCAGCAAAAGGTGGATAAGTAAAGCCACCGTCTTTAAGCCCTAGGGTATAAATTGGCTTATTTTCAGAAAAGTCTTTCCCCCCTTTATAATAGATATAGAAATCCCCATTTATGTCTTCATTCATTCCTTTGTTGTATGCTAACAAAAGGAATGCAATGCTAATTAACATTAATATGGCAATATTCAATTTCCCATTTTTCATTCCAGTTAAGGCTTAGCTTATAGTTTATGAAATTGATTTCAAAAATTAATCGCGTTTTACAATTTCGAAAAATATTAAGGAGCTCAAACCAATTTCGTATTTTCAAGTTGGTAGGACTCAGAAACCCTGCTCCATAAATTGGTTCATTATAAATAAGGAAACCAAAGCAGGGTTCCGACCCATGTTATCTAATCTTCTCTTGCATTCTTGATTTTAATATCACAATTTCTATTCTTTATCATTGTTTTAATTCAACTCCTTTTTTTCCTGCTCAGCCAAATATTTCTTCAGTGCTTTTTCTCCAAACAGTTTAAAAACAACAGGAGTTACAATCATATCCAGTAAAGTTGAACTAACCAATCCACCTAAAATAACCGTAGCAACCGGGTATAGAATTTCTTTACCGGGAGCCGTAGCATCCAATGTTAGCGGTATCAATGCAAAAGCTGCCACCAATGCTGTCATTAATACTGGCACCAATCTTTCCAATGAACCCCTTATAATCATTTTGTCTCCAAACACTTCTCCTTCATGCTGCACTAAATGGATATAGTGGCTAATCATCATAATACCGTTTCTGGAAGCAATCCCCGTAAGTGTAATAAAGCCCACCATTGTTGCAATAGAGAAAACACCACCGGTAAGCATGACTGCAATCACACTACCAATTAAAGCCAGCGGAATGTTCAACATAATCTGTAACGCAATTCTGCTACTTTTAAAGTGACTATATAAAACAAGGAATATACCTGCAACTGAAAAAATACTGAGTATGGTAATTAATTTAGATGCTGATTGCTGGCTTTCAAACTGGCCACCCCATTGCAAATAATAGCCTTCCTGTAAGGGTAATTCTTTCTTTGCTGTTTCCTGCATCTCTTTTACTGTGCTGCCCAGGTCACGCCCTTGCACATTGGCAGAAACAACAATACGACGCTGGGTGTTTTCATGGTTAACTGCGTTGATACTGTTCTCCAGTTCAATCTTTGCGATTTGCTGTAGAGGTATTAATGAACCATCCGATGCTGCAATCTGTGTATTGCGGATCGCTTCAATATTTTTTCTTGTACTGTCATCAGTTCTTAACACAATATCAAAACTTTTCTGACCATCAATGATCTGGCTCACTACTTTGCCATTGTAAAAAATCTCCAGTTCGTCTGCCACATTTCCCACCTGTAAGCCATAGCGCTGAACTGCCATACGGTCAAGTTTTATCATTAACTGCGGTACCATTACCTGGTTCTCAATCTGCGCATCCACTACACCCGGCACATTGGAAATAATCGACTTTAGTTGTTCGGCATTTGAGCGAAGCGTTAATAAATCATTACCGAATATTTTAACTGCCACCTGCGCTCTTACTCCGGAAAGTAAATGATCGAGACGGTGAGAAATAGGTTGCCCGATATTTACTGTTGTGCCTTTTAGTATGGATAAGTTGTTTCTTATATCTTCAAGCACTTTTGCCCTGCTCCTGCCTCCGGGTTTTAAAGCAACATCGATTTCTGAGTAACTGGGTGGTTCGGCATGCTCATCTAATTCAGCCCTGCCTGTTCGCCTGGACGTAAGGGCTACTTCAGGTATTTTTAAAATTTGTTGCTCAGCTATTGTACCCAGCTTATTGCTTTCTTCTAACGAAGTACCAGCCGGAGCCAATACGTTCACAGTAAAGCTGCCTTCATTAAAAGGTGGTAGAAATTCTGTACCGAAAAAGGGGATAATGCTGATAGAGGCGATGATTAATACAATAGCTACACCGGTTATTGCCTTTGGACGTTTTAACCCAAAATGAAGTAGCCTGACATCTTGTTTTTTTAGCCAGCGAACAAGAGCACTATCCGGTTCGTGCACAGCGTCAATACTGGCTTTCTCTTTTTTGCGTTTCCAAAAAGCCAGATTAATATGGTGTAAATGATTTTTCTTTTCTAATAAATAGCTACACAGTACTGGTGTAACGGTAAGTGATACCACCAGTGATGCAACAATAGAAGTGATGTATGCAATTCCAAGCGGGGCAAATATCCTTCCTTCAATTCCCTGTAAATAGAACAAGGGAATAAACACCAATACTACAATGATTGTGGCATACACGATTGAATTCCTCACTTCACTGCTGGCATCATAAATTATTTTAAGTAACGGCTTCGGTTTTTCACTGAGCCAGTTTTCTTTCAAACGGCGGTATACATTTTCTACATCCACAATTGCATCGTCCACCAGTTCTCCAATGGCAATAGCTAATCCACCCAGTGTTAATGTATTGATAGAAATATCAAAAAACTTAAATACAATGGCTGTTATAATAAGCGATAGCGGTATTGCAGTAAGCGTTATGATGGTAGTCCGGAAATTGAGAAGAAATAGGAAAAGAATAATAATTACAAGAATGAATCCATCCCGTAATGCCTCTTCTACATTAGTAAGAGAGTTTACAATGAAGCTTTTCTGTTGAAACACATCTGTATTAATGTGAATATCTTCAGGAAGCGATGCCTTGATTTCTTCAATGGCATTTAAGGCTTCATTAGTAACGTCAATAGTACTACTGCCGGGTTGCTTCTCAATACTAAGTATAACAGCAGGTTTTCCATTAAAAGAACCATCACCTCTTTTAATGGGTCCGCCAAACTTTACTTCTGCAACCTGTTTTAATAATATAGGCGAAGCATTTCTGTTGCTTACAACCGTATTGGCCAAATCATCTAATGTATTGGCACGTCCAATATTTCTTATAAGTGTTTCGGAGCCTTTATTGTCAACAAAACCACCTGTAGTATTTTGATTGGTTAACTGTAAAGCATTATCAATATCGTCAATGGCAAGATTATACTGTCTTAATTTTTCACTTGAAATCAAAACCTGGTACTGCATTCTTTCTCCACCAATCGGTATTACCTGACTTACACCTTTTACACTCATCAGTCTTCTGCGTATGGTGAAATCAGCCAGTGTTCTTAAATCAGCAGGTGAAGTAGTATCACTGGTAACGGCCACCATCATAATTTGCCCCATGATGGAACTGATAGGTCCCATCACTGGTGTAATACCCTTGGGCAGTTGAATGTTTTGTAATTTCTCGGCTGTCAATTGTCTTGCACGGTAAACATCCGTATTCCAGTCAAACTCAACAAACACCATCCCTAATCCTGGGCTCGCCACTGACCTGACCACTTCCACGCCCGGTGCACCATTTAATTGTGTTTCCACTGGCAGGTTTACCTGGCTTTCTACTTCTTCAGGAGCCATACCATTGGCTTCTAAAAATATGGTTACTCTCGGTCTGTTTAAATCGGGTAATACATCCACCGGAAGATTAACCAACGTAAATACGCCATACACCATGAGCAAAGCAGCCATTGAAACTACCAGCATCCGGTTCTTCAATGAAAAAAGAATGAGTCTGTTCAGCATAAAATAAAATCTTTAATTGCCATTATACGATCTAAGGCAGAAGCATTATAAATCATAGCAGGCAGTATGCCCGCTATGATTTGGTATCCGTTTTAATGTTGATGATCATGTCCATCTGCTGCAGGCTTATCCTTTACCATAAGGTCAAAAGAAGCCGATGCCGTTTTGCCCCCGGTTGTAAAAGTCACAATAGCCTTGTTGTACTTTTTGGCCTTGTCAAGGGTGTACATAAACCCTTCGTTTCCGCTCGGGGTTAATGTGATGGTTGAAGTTTTTCCATCTGCCATTTGTATAACAGCAGTTCCCGTTACCGCCTTATTCTTCATTGCTTTCTCATTAGCATCCAGCAAATAGGCCATTACCATACCGTCTTTTACACTTACTTCAATATGAAATCCCCCGGCCGACTTAACTGTCCCACCGTGTGGTGAACCATGTTTATGGTCGCCACCACTATGCTGTGCAAATGTTGTAAAAGTTGCTATCAGCAGTACTGTCATCAGAATTGTTATTTTTTTCATTGTTTGAGATTTTAGGTTAAAGAATATTACTATTGTTTGAATCAATGATCTTTATGATCCGCTTCTTTACTGTCATGACCTTCTGTTGTTTTCTTTACTTCATCTGCTGTGCCTTCATTTACATTCATTGTAAAGTCAACAGTGTGTACTTTGCCACTGCTTTTAAACTGAATCCATCCACGATAAATACCTGGTTTCTTAAATGTGGTATGCAAATCGAACTTACCGCCACTCACATCCGGATGCACATGCAAATATTCTTTGTCATTGAGGCTAACAACCACCATGTGTGCTTTTGCACCCAAATAATTTTCAAGTGAATTAACATCAATCTCTTTCCCGTCCTTCATCAACATTCCGGAAATATGCATTTGCGCTCCGGTAATTAATTTGCCACCAGTGGCATTCAGCATTACAGTAAAATTGTCTGACTTACCAGTTAGCTTATCAGTTGTGTAAGTAATAGTAGGCTTTGCCGTTCCTTTCACATTTACCGTAACTTTTTCTACCTGATGACTGCCGCCACTTGGTAAATAGTCAGCAAACAAAGTATAGTCACCCCCATAATTAAAACGGGTTTCATTTTTACCTGGACCATTTGTATAGGCTTTTGCTGTTGGTAATACACTGATTTTATAAGATCCATCAGCTTGGTAATCGGGATGGATATGTTCAAAATAACTCAGATCGTTACTTACTACAATCAAGTGAATTTTCTTTTCGTGTTGTACATCCAATGGCACTGCCTCAGCCTCTTTACCTACAATTGTTGGCGTAAATAGTAAAGTACCTTCTTTGCCTGCTTCTAATTGTGCAGGGGTAGAAGCATATTCCATCTTATAAGTAAATCCGTTATCTGTTCCATCAAAATGTTCCAACTTCATACCACATACAGGACACTTACCTTCTTTATCGTAAGTTTTCCCCTTTTCACAATTCATTGGGCAACGATACTGATGTGCATGTGTGGCTGAGTCGGTTGCTGAAGTTGTTGTTTCATTAGATGCTGAACCACTGCCATTGCAGCTCACGGCAATAATTCCGGCAGCAATAAAAGCAGCAAATACAAAAAATATTTTTTTCATTTTTCGGGGTTTTAGAATTAATGATGATGTTTAGTCTGGCTCGTTTCGTCTTTCTTTTTTCTATCATAATGGCAACAGCCAGGAAGTTTCTCATAAGCCTTGTCATCACCGGTAAATTTTTCCGTGTCGTAACCTACGGCAGCAATGGCTTTTTGTACCTTTTCATTACTAATGACAGCCGGGTTATACACCAGTATAAAAACTTTTGTTTCGCTGTTCCATTCTGCTTTTTCAACCCCTTCAGTTTTTGCTGCTTTTTCAATCGTTTTTTTGCACATGCCGCAATTGCCCCATACTTTAAATGTGTCAGTCTTGGAGCCCTGTGCTTTTGTTGCTGTAAAGGCAAGTGATGCAATCAGCAACAGCATCATTGATTTTAGTTGTTTCATTTTGTCTTTTTTATGATTTGATTTTTATTTTGCTTTCCTAAATGAAGAATGTGTTTGAACAATCTTCCAGCCGGCTTTTGTTTTTCTTAAAACTGAAGTAGCTACTCCCTGGCTCTTTATTTCCTTAGCATCTTTAGCAAGAACGATGGTATAGATATAAGTTTCCGTTGAAAAAGCATATTCTCCTGCTATTGTTACATCTACTTTATAATTACTGAAAGTGAAAGATTTGAACGCTTTCAGTTCGGGCCCCAGGTGGTGTTCCAGGTAATGACCAATTGTGCCTTCATCGCTCGCCTGTTCATACACTTTAGAGTCTTTTACAAAAAAATTCACAACTCCTGAAGTATCTAATTTTTCAATTGCTTTTTTATAATTGTTCAATACTGCTTTTACAGCTTCATTATCGCCGCTTTGTGCAAAGGTTACGGTAAAAGTTGCCAGTAGCAGGGACATCATTAATAACTTTTTCATGTTTGTTTGTTTATTTTGGTTATTGATTTAAATACATCATTTTCATTTGATACACATTGGCGGTAACAACTCTTTCGCCGTCTTCAGTACCCTTGGTGACAACGGTAAACTTATCATTGCTTTGCCCTTTCACTATGAAGCTGATACTATACTGTTCAGCTTTATCTTTTATAAAAATGGCCGGCTTACCATTCACATCAGTAATTGCTTCATTGGGTATTACCACCTGCCGTATAACATTATTTCCCGTCATCCGCACATTTATATTCTCACCAATTTTAAACTGACCTTTTGGATTGATGATTTCAAATACAACTTTCTGAGATTGGTTACCTGTATTTACTGATTGGGCAGCATTAATCATCTTTAATTTATAAACCAGTGTATCCGTATTTGAAATGGTGGTAAACCCTGTTGCTAGTTTCAATTTTTGAGCGTCACCTGCAAAGACCTGGGCTTCTACAAATACCTGATCAAGATTGGTTATTTCAAACAAGGTTTCTCCACTGTTTACCACAGCACCAATGGCATAATTAAATGTGCCAACAACACCACTAACAGGAGAAGAAAGGCTTATAGTTTTTGTATTACCTGTATTCTTCCCGGTATTGGCATCAAAGAGTTCCTTATTTTTCTTAGCACTTTCATAACGGGCTTTCGCTTCGGTAATATCTTTTTTTGCGGCAATATCTGCTATCCCCAATAACCTATCATATTGTGCTTTAGCAGCTTCATACTCAGCATTTACACTGTTACTTTGAGAGCTGATACTAATTTGCGTCCCGGCATCAACCTGTTGCTCTATTACAGCTACCACTTGCCCTTTGCCAACCCGTTGACCGGGAGCTACTCTTAATGAAACGATTTTACCAGTCTGCGGCGTTTGTATAACTGCCCGGCCTTGCGGAGCTGCATTCACGGTTCCTAGTAAAACGGATGATTCATTAAAATCACCTGTGCCAATTTTCTTCGTTTGAATATTAAAAAGAAACTGCGTTTCCTTTTCAACAATAAAGGTTGTGGAAGAGCCACCGCCAGTTTTACCTGCCGCATCACCATGGTCTTCACCACCATGTGCGGATACCGGATTGTAAGTAGCGGTTGGCAAAAGACAAAAAAGAATAATTGCTCCCGTAATTATTTTCCTGCTGCGACCTCTGGTAACAAAGAACATAACGAGCAAGCCGGTCAGCAAACCAATCAATCCAAAAAACCAATTGCTGCTGTACCAATGAGAATGCGGGGTGCTTTCTGTTGCAACTGCTGCAGTCAATTCTTTCCCAATTTCAATATTGTTTAGCTGAATTAAATCAATGCCTGCATAGCTATTGATATTGAGTACAAGATTGTATGCCTTCTTTGCCGGGAACGTGGTTTTCAATTCAAATACGCCCTTATCAATCCTTGTAACAGTAATCTTTATATTGGGATTGTCAGCTACTGTTACTTCTATTATAGCACTGTCGATAGGGCTATTGGTATTATATTCACTTAAATACAAACGAAGCGATGCTTCCTTGCCTGGTGCTATCGGGCTGTACTTTAACAATACTTCATAGACTTCAGAAGCAGCCTCAGAGGAGAAATAACTTGCAGGCGATATGGCTGTTTTTTTAGCATCACCATGGTCTTCGCCGCCATGTGCAAATGTAAGTACCGGCAAAAGCCCCAATAAAAATTGAATGATTATTCGTTTCATAACTGACCCATTAAATATTTGTGATTGATAACACTGAGATTATAGTTTCGTACCGCTTCCAGGTATTTCTGGTAAACAGTGTATGCATCGTTGCTGTTTCTTAGTAAACTGATATAATCAATTTCACCACTTACAAAAAAGCGTTGTGAAGTAGTAATCACTTCCTGTGCTTTTCTTAACCCAGTTTGTTGATAATATTGAACAGACTGCCAGTTGGTTCGTATTTCGCTGTTTGTATTAATCGTTTGCGCAGATAAATCTTGCTGCAATCCCTGCTGTTTGCTTTGAATAACCTGTTGCTCCGTTTTGGCAGCATTGATATTACTTTTATATTGTCCGAACCATAACGGAATAGTTACACCTACCCTGAAACGATTCAACCATTTCGTATCCCTTTCGCCCTGGTTGAAATAACCAAAAGCCAACCCAGGTAAGGCTTTACTTTTTTGTAATGCAATGTTTTGTTTGGCGACATTCTCCTGCTGCTGTAATATCTGTAGGGCAGGATTTGCAAATAACGCTGTGGAATCAAGCACAAGAGATAATTGTACCTGAGAAAGTGAAATAGCAAGTGGCTCGACTGTGATAGGATCTTTAATGCCTGTGAACCATTGCAACTGCGCCTTTAAAGAGGAGGCTCTTACAAGCGACTGTTGATATTGATTATGAATTTCACCATACTGTGTTTCAGCAAATGTTTGTTGCAGATAGTCTATTTGTCCTGCATTAAACTGGCGAATAGCTGATAGCTTTATCTTTTCATAGAGTGTATCCTGTATGTATAATTGTGAGGCTAGCGAATCAGCGTATTGTATTTCTAAGTATAAGACTTTAACTCGATACTTTAACTCTGCTTCTGTTAGTTGCTTTTCTTTTTGTGCCACACCAATTTGCTGTTTTTGCAAACGGTACTGATTACTGTATACGGTTGGAAACTCAAATGACTGTGTAATGCTACCCGTATAAAAGTTACCTGTAGGGCTTTCCCAAAAGAACTCGGGATTAGGAAGATTGATGGCTGATTTCAGTAACTGCTGCTGCTGTTTTACTTGCAGTGATGCAGCTTGGATATTCTTGTTATTAGCCAATGCCTTGGACACAGCTTCCTCTTCTGTGAGCACTTGCTGTGCCGATGCCGAAAAACTGATGACGCCTGCAAGAAAAACGATGATACTATATCTGAACATAAAAATTGATTACGGTAAAACAAATAGCCTCATATTGCGAAACGCAAATGAAGTTGGATGAAGCAAAAAGCTTCACCTGTTTTACCATAATCAAATCTGGAAACGCTGCATCGCTATGCGTATGTCAGTCGGTGGGGGGTAGTAAAAACGAACCTTATAATGGACAGGAAAATCCTTGACAGCCGCTGAGAAATCAATATTAAAATAAGTACTAAGAATTGCCACAAATACCGGTATATAGATACCAGTAGTATTTACGGAAACATTTTTATCCAAATCTTGAAACTCCTGCACTTCATTGGTACAACATCCGCCATCTTCTTTTGTAAGTAAGTTATTGCCATCAACGGGAATTAGTGTTGTGGGCTCGCTATCATGTTGGTGATTAATGCCATTTTCATGAACATGATTTGTTACTATTGCTGTTTCCTTTTCATGAACATGATTTTTCCCATCATCGTGAATATGCACTTCTGCAGACGCTTCAGTTTGGTTATGATGAGAGGAGGAATTAAAACCCATATCTACACCTATAGCACAGGCAAAACCTACAACTGTATTTGTTGCAAATACAACCAGTAGGAACAGCGCTTTTAGTTTTATGGATAAACTCTGTTTCATTGAATATTGCTAAAAATAAGAATTTTTAGCGAACCTCTACTCCTTTTGAAGACGAAGATATGGTAGAATGGTTTAGGAAATTTGTAAAATTATTGATAATTTTTATAAAATTTTGCTGCCACTTACTGCTACGCTTGCTTGGCTTTCCCGTTGAAAATGTAGTATTTACGTCAGCTAAACGTGTTTTTACCTCTTTTTTCCTAATAGTCTAAACCCACTCAACTAAAATTACTTAAACACCGAACTACCATCGCTTAATAACAGCCTCACAATTTTGATATTAGATAAAACGAAAATAGGTTGCCAGTCTGCTATTTATTGACTAAACCCTAAATATTTCTGCATTGCATAACTCTATTTCCCTTTTACATAAGTGGTATTACACAAAGCATGAGCACTTTTGCAATTCAAAATCATACTTATGAGTAAAAGAGAGCTTGTTTTGTGTTTAATGATATTGGCATTAAATGTAGCTACCGGGCAAACCAAAAAAGGAAATAGTGATACACTACTGATAAAAAACCTGCCCGATGTGACCGTAGTGGGTAGAAACAGCAAAAGCGATTATCAGCAAATACCGGAAATTGTTGGCACAAATATTTATGCGGGTAAAAAGAATACACTGATTGTGTTAGACAATGTGCAGGGTAATGTAGTAACAAATAACATGCGGCAGGTACTGGCAAAAGTACCCGGAATTCATATTTGGGAAAGTGACCCCAGCGGAATCCAGATTGGCATTGCTGCTCGTGGATTAAGTCCCAACCGCAGTTGGGAGTTTAATGTGCGTCAAAACGGATATGATATTGCTGCGGATCCTTTTGGTTATCCGGAAGCATACTATAATCCGCAGCTACAGGCTGTGCAACGTATAGAAATGGTAAGAGGACAAGGCTCTTTGCAATATGGCCCACAATTTGGCGGCTTGGTAAATTACATTCTCAGAAATGGTAGTGAAATAAACAAACCTTTTGAATTTGAAACACAGCAAACAGTTGGAAGCAATGGCCTATTCAACAGCTATAATGCAATAGGCGGCAAAAAAGGGAAAGTTCATTATTATACATTTTTCGACCATCGTAATGGAGACGGATGGAGAGAAAACAGTCGATATTTCACCAACGCAGGCTATGGTACTGTAACCTATAATTTCACAACAAAATTTTCATTAACGGCTGAAGTAATGCGTTCACATATCCGCAGTCAACAACCAGGTGGTTTAACAGATATACAAATAAAGCAGGATGCCCAACAAAGTTTCCGCAGCCGTAATTGGTTTGATATAACCTGGACAACCTCCGCATTAATCGCCAACTATCAAATAAATGAAAACGCCCGGTGGAATACGAAACTATTTAGCACCAATGGTGACAGGAACAGTGTTGGCTTTTTGCAATCCATCAATATAAAAGACAGTATTAACCCTGCATCACTGAACTACAACAACAGGGTGGTGAATCTTGACCAATACAGGAACTATGGAATGGAAAGCCGTATCATCACAGATTACCATCTGGGCAAAATGAAAAATACTTTATCTGCTGGTATCCGTTTATATACCGGGACTACCACCAGACAGGCCGACGGTAAAGGAACAACAGGTACAGGATATGATGTTACCATAACCGGTAATTATCCCCGTGATATTATTTTTAAGTCCAGAAACACAGCTGCATTTGCAGAAAATATTTTTCGTGTCAGCGATAAGTTTTTGATAATACCCGGAATAAGATATGAATGGCTGGAAGGCTCATCTTCTGGACGAAATGGATATACAACAGGGGGTACAGAAATAATCTTACAGAATATTACAAGAGATAGAAGTTTTGTTCTCGCTGGTGTGGGAACAGAGTACCATGTTACCAGGTCTACTGAGGTATATGCAAATTTTTCCCAGGCTTATCGCCCTATTCAGTTTGCAAATTTGCAAGCTCCACCTACAACCGATGTGGTTGACGCAGATTTGAAAGATGCCAAGGGATACAATATTGATTTAGGCTACCGTGGTAAAGCGAAAGATTTTCTCCAGTTTGATATAAGTGGATTTTACTTACAGTATGATAACCGTGTAGGGACAATTACTGTTAGCGGAACACCTTCATACCGGCTTATTACTAATGTTGGCAGCAGCACCAGCAAAGGGTTTGAGGGATATGTAGAATTTAATCCTTTCAGGGCATTCGGAAAAAACAAAGATGCAGATTTAATTATTTTTGGGTCTTACGGATATACAGATGCTAAATACAGTGGCAACCATAAAGATGCCAGTACAAAAGGTAAGAAAGTGGAGAATGCCCCAACGAATCTTTTCCGTGGTGGAATAACAGGCGGTTATAAAGGCTTTTTATTAACTGTACAGATGAGCAATGTAGGAGAAACCTTTAGCGATGCCAATAACACAGTTACACCTTCGGCAAATGGCAATAATGGTTTAATACCATCTTATACTGTAACTGATTTAACAGCTACCTATAAATTTTCAAAAGGGCTAAACCTGAAAGCAGGAGCAAATAATTTATTTAACGAAAGATATTTCACCCGCAGAGCAGGTGGTTATCCGGGGCCGGGTGCTTTACCGGCTGATGGAAGAACATTCTTTATATCTGTTGGAGCAAAATTTTAAACCAAAAGCGGCAGCAACATTAACTGCCGCTTTTTATACTGCCTTCGCTATCTTCTCCATAATATGATGGCTCTCGCCAAACTTGCACAATGCATCGCAATGACTACGTAATTCAGAAAAGAGGATGTATTTAATTATTACATTGTTTTGTTTAATTGCAGGACGGGAAAGTTGAAGACAAACATCTTTTTCTCTTTTATCAGGTACAATCAGATAGAACACTTCATCACCATCTGCAATTGTATAACTCAAATCTGTCAACCTTAAAATACCTGAATAAATACTGGTACTTTTTTCTACTTCAAAAGCAGCAATTACGTTATTTGTTCCCTTTTGAAACCAAAGAACATCTATTAGTTTTACAGTATTCAATGTATCTTTTTCCAACCGGATATCCGGGAATTGTTGTAAGCTCACAAATGAAAAACTGTTACCACAGTGTGATTTTGATCTGTCGTTAGAAGCGGCAATCACATCATAGCCTAAGGCACTACCTATTTTCAATAAATGATATTGCATCTCCGTATGCAGATTTTCTTCATCCTTTTCCTGCTGCACACTTTCCTGTCTTTTTTCAATTAGTTTTTCCAATTTCTTTCGTTCAGGCTCGGATAAATATGCATCTGTACCCAGTATCAATTTTTGAGTCCCTATTTCAAATAACAGACCAGCAATAGCGCCTAAATCGGATGACAGTTCTGAACGATACTGATTATTGGTATCAATCATTACTTCTCTCAGCTTAAGGTATTCACTCCAGCTACCTAATTTCTTTTTGTCTTTGTATAGGAAATTGAACCCATTAATAATAGCAGTGTTAAATGGAGGAATAATGGTTGGGTGAAGAAAATAAAGGATACTCGCAACAGCAGGGCCAAGACCTTTAATTTTTAAACCATCCAGTCTTATGATTTCTTTAAGAATCTGTTCCTCAGTCTTTGCATTCAGACAATTTTCTAAGAATTGTCCGAATGCCTGTTTATTGTTTTCATTCTCATAAATATCAGGAATCCTCAACTTGGGTTTCCAGTAAAATGGATGGGAAGCTCCTTCAAATACCTGCTTTTGTTCTGTAATGCAGGTAAGCACAAACTCTAACGAAGACCCTTTAAAATCAGCGGGAAATTTTTTACCCTTAATATCATCAATTACCTGCATAACGCCACGACGGATAGAACGAAACGCCTTTAGCCGTTCCTCATTATTGATGAACCAGGTGTTGTATACAGACTGATTATCTTCTTTATATTGCCGTATTAGTAGTGCTAATTTATTGTTCATATGCTGCTTAAGACAGCAAAATACACTATTTGACCCATTAGTTCACCCTTGTAAGGGTCTTGGTTTTACCAAATAGCCTCATGCCGTGGTAACCCGTAACTATAGCAGTATTTACATCTTTGAGTTTAATATAACAGCTTGCAGAATGTCCAATATCAGGTAACTGGATTTCGCCACCTTTCCACTCTTTGTCATCAGCATCATATTCCAAATTCCACAATACTCTCCTGCCGATTTCATTGTTTTTTGACATATCTTTTACCCAATAGATTTTACCAACGTATTTACCATCTTCTTTAACGACGCTTATCTTTTTACTACCATCCTGAAGCTGCCAATTACCGGTAATAGCATCTGCATACATCTGGGAAAATACAATTCCATTTATAAACAGCATAGCTGCAATGAGTAAGATTGTTTTTGAATTTTGCCGAATCTTTTTATTGAAAGGGTAGAGAAATTGTTTCCAGTAGTTTTTGGGAAAGTTCTTTTCTTCAGCAATACCGATAGCGCCTAATTCTGTTTGCATTTTCGGACTATCATACGCAGTGTTGAACAGGCGGTCCCAAATGGTAAGCCAGGCTCCGTAGTTAACCTGTGCATCTTTATAATCTGCACGGTGATGCCAGCGGTGCAACTCTGCTACACAAAAGAATTTCTTCAAAATACCTGCTTTGTAATCAAGATTGGTATGCTGCATAAACATATTTACGGCCAGAATTGCCAGCGCCACCACCACCACCGGTTGCGGAGTACCGATTACAAGGCAAAGAATAATGCCAGGTGTTCCCTCTATTACCTGGTGCAATGCATGACGTTTTTCACCATTTAAAAAGTATAATCGCTCCGAACTATGGTGAATAGCATGAAGCTTCCATAAAAATTGGTATTTATGACTCTGCCAGTGTACCAGGAAAAGAAAGAAGTCTATTATTGTAAGTGCAATTATAACCTGCATCCAAAATGGCAATTGCATCGGAAACAACGACAAAAAGCTAATACTTTCCGCCAGCCATATAAAAAGAAATTGAGCAATAAGTTTTATACTGTAATTAATGATGTAGTAAGTAAGGTCAAGGTTCCAGTCATCTTTACCACCTACCCAATTCTTTTCATAAGGCATCCATTGTTCCAATACTAAAATTAATATACCTGTAAGAGTAATGACAGGTACAGTTACAAGATATTGGTTGTACCCTGATCGGATTCCATACAAAATAATGGCGGAAGCTGACAACATGATGGCAGGATAAATTCCAAACTGAAATACTTTCTTCATGCAAAACATTTTTAGAGTGCAAAAATGCTTTACCGAAAAGTAAAAGACTTGAATAAACCTGCTATTATTTAAGAACTTCTGAAGGCGAAACTCCAAACATTTCTGTAAATGTGCGGCTAAGATGGGCTACATCTGAAAAACCCCCGCCATATGCTGCATTGGTAAACGATTGCCCTTTCATTACTTCTTGTAATGCTGCCTGCATCCGGCACCAAAGTATGTATTTACGAAATGGGATACCGGTTTGCTCCTTAAATAAATGGGCAAAGCGGCTTTCAGAAAGATGCACTTTAGAAGCGATATTTGCCAAACTTATTTCTTCATTCAAGTTTGAATGAAGAAACGCTATTGATTGTTTAATTCTTTCATCAATTTGATTAACTGAGTTTTCGCTGCCCGTTAGCTTTTCAACCAGCAAGCCAATTAGACTATGTACATTTTCCTCTTCATTTGATGCTGAATTAAACCAATTGATAAATTCAGTTCTTACAGCATCAATTTCACTACCAAAGTAATGAACCAATCCTTGTTTTTCCAGATGCATGGATGCTTCCAGCCTATGAGTGTAATTCAATTCAGCATCCAAATAAATGAAAATATAAAAATCATCCTTACCGATAAATTGATGTGGCAAGTCGGCAGCTATAATGCTGCAATCACTTTTTTCAAATTCAGTTCCATTTTTTGAAATCAAGAAAGATTTCTGGAATGACATTACAATTTCAAGGGCATGGTGTGCATGCATTTTTGTCAGCACCTGACGACCTATATAGACCGCCATGCCCCCGGAGATATGAAGTTTGAATTTTTGCAAGCCTGCTAAATTTTATCATGAAAAGATGTGTTAGCTTAAACGAATGTTTTGAAACCAGTTACTCTATTAAAATTGAATACTAGTCAAGCTGTGAATATTCCATAAGCAAATAGTTATTGTGCTTGAGTTATACAATTATTTGCCGTTAGTATTATTATTCATTTTATCTCTTCAATTGTTTACTTGGCGTATTGTTATATTTTTTAGAACTAAGTTAGGACGAAATAATTTTAACCGTTCTTCAATATTAATGAATCATATGTTGTGAACAGATTGTTCATTTCTCTTGTATTGAACGATGATTGGGGAGAGCTTGCTTTTCATCGGTAGTTTTTAACAGTAAAATATATCATTTACAGCAATCCTTTTTCCTTACAAAGAGCGCCTTAAAGATTTTCCAGAAAAATTGCCATATTGATTTTACAGTTGCCATTATAACATAGTTAGTAACATTAGTACACTCATGTAAATCATTAATAAATCCGCAAGAATGGTAATGGTACTCATGGGTAAATTAAATACAGCACCAAGGTAGGCAGATTTTATTTTCGTTTGTTAAGAACGCTTAATAAAGCTACAACAATGCTTACCGTCATTACTACAAAGGTAACGGTATTGGTAAAAATTGGATTGACCCCGGTTAAGAAAGCCAAGCATAAAGATAGCTTCTGCATATGAATTGTATATAAATCTGTTTGAATATTTAGATTATTATAGCCCAATTGAACATTTATTAGAGTTCGTTTGATGAAATATCGAAAGAGGGAGGATTTTTATTAATAGACTTCGCATAATTGATTTTTCTTAATGGCATTTTAGTATTAAGCAAGCATTCAAATTTAGGCCAATTAGGAAGACAGTTAGGCACTTGATATCGTTTAGCGGCTAAACGTATTTTACATGAAAAGAAGGAATCATCTCTATTTCGCATATACGATATTTAATACTTATTTTGATACGTATATCTTTTGCAAATCGCCATCATTTGGTACGGATAAATTAAAAGAAAGGTTGCTATTGCTTTTTAAAAAAATATCAGCTTTACATTTTCATTCCCTCCATCGGATTGGCTCCTTTCTTGAAAATATATTCGCTGTGAAGCAAATAAGCCCCTTTCAATACAACAATATCCCCTTCGCTCAAACCGGATATTATTTCTATACGATCATCACTCTCCAACCCCGTCTGTACCATTAAATTTTTAAATGTATTCTTACCAGTCTGTACCCATACAGTTGCCCCTTTGCCGTCTCTTATTACTGCATCAATAGGTAAACTAAGGGACTTTCTTCTAGGACTTTTTAACAATACATAAGCCGACATACCAGGCTTCAAATAATTACCGGGATTCGGAATAGGAATGCGCACAAGATTAATTCTTGTAGCCTGATTGATTTCAGGATTTACAAATTCAAGTTTCCCTTTTATTTCCTTATTATTAAAATCCGGAAGTTGAACAGTAACCATACTGTTCTCCTGCAGATCAGCTAATTGCGAGCTATATACCTGTGCCTCTACCCATAATGTTGAAAGATCCGCAAGTTTTACAATTGTACCACCTTCCATTACATAATCGCCTTCCCGGATATCAAGCTGGGTAATATAGCCGCCCGCAGTGCTATAGTAGGTAGTTATCGGGCTTGCTTTCCTGGTATTGGCCAGCTCACTAAGTTGCATTTCGGTCAAGCCCCAAAGAAGTAATTTATTTTTCGCACCCTGAATTAATTGATCAAAATCAATAATGGCCTGACTTGAAAAAGCATTTTTCTTATCTATTGCAAGTAGGTATTCCTGTTTTGCATTATTCAAATCTTCACTGTACATTTCATAAAGTGGCGACCCTTTTTTGACGTATTCACCAAGGTTCTTGAAATAAAGTTTTTCAACTCTTCCCATAACCCTGGAACTAACAGCATATAGCTTCGATTGATCAAAATTCAATGAAGCAGTTAAAATTAACTGATCATTAATTGTCCCATTTCGGATAGTATCCACTAAAATGTTCCCTAATTGAATCTGCTGTTCACTCAGTTCCAGCTCATCTTGACTTTCTCCCTTTCTTTTTTTTACTGGTGTTAAGTCCATTTTACAAATAGGACATTTACCAGGTTTATACTCAACAACCTGAGGATCCATTGAACAGGTATAATATGTATCAGGATCGATAGGTTCCTTTATTGTATTCTTGCAAGACGAAACGAGTATTATGAATACTAGTATAAAGATGATATACCGCATACTTAGTTTTTTATTTTTATAAAACTTTCACTGTCCATAAGAAATTGAGCATTTGCTGCAACTGAATCTTTCATTGTCAATCCTTTGAGTATCTGTATCTGTTTCTCCAGAACAACCCCTGTAATTACTTTCTTTGCTCTAAAGCCCTCGGCGGTTTTTTGGAAAACCACTTTTTCTAATCCTAATGAGAGCACTGCGTCTTTGGGTAACCAATAACCTTTTATAGTATTTCCAAAGATTACTGCCTGAACCTGACTACCAATAGGTATTCTTAAACTGCTATTATTGAAGCCAACTCTTACAGTCTGGGTCTTACTTTCTTTGCGATAAAATGGCTCAACGAAATCAATGGTAGCTTTAAAGTCTTTCTGCCTAGCTGTTTCAGGAATAATCCTTACAGCATTACCTTTTTTTACAAAGGATTGATTTTCGCCATATATATTTAATATCGCCCATGCTTTATCGGGATTAAAGACTGTAAACACTGACTGACCTTTCTGTACATACATCCCTTCTTTTAATGCGAGCGCTTCGGTTTGTTGAGAAATTTTTCCCATATTATCATTTACTATGTTCATTTTATCAACATTAATGGTTTCATGAATATGCCCACTGTAATTACTGATAACCGAAATCGTGAATAAGGGTTTACCCAATTGAATCAACTCCATTACCTGTTTATTGCTCATTCCGAGTAATAAAAGTTTTTCTTTTGCCGCTTCTAATAAAGTCGAATTTTCAGGATCATTCTTTAAGAGAAACAAAAGATTCTGCTGTGCAGTGAGTAATTCAGGACTATAAATATCCATGATACGCTGTCCGTTAGTAACTTTCTGGTATTTATAGCGTACATAAAGTTTTTCGATTCTTCCCGACACCTTGGCAGAAATTCCCCCGATCATTCTTGTATCGTAGGCGATATTACCTAATGCGTTTAGTTCTATTTGCTCACTGCTGAACTCAAGACCAATAACAGGAATAGACGATATTACCAGTTCATTGGTTGGTTGGAGTAGAGCATTCAATTCAATATTTTCGTCTTTTTTATTATTGTTTTCTTTTTTAATTAAATCCATCCCGCAAATAGGGCAAGCTCCCGGTTGATCTTTAATGACCGAAGGGTGCATGGGGCAGGTATAGGTAGCATTTTTCTCTGGCTGATGATTTTCCTCCATTTTTACCAAATCCATTCCACACTTGATACATGTACCAGGTTTATCACTAAATATAGAATCCTCTGGCATAGGACAGGTATACGTTTCCTTAGAAACAGCTTGGTGATCACTATGTGTATTTTTATTTTCACAGGCAACCAAAAAGAATACCAGAACTTGTATAAAAAATAATTTCTTCATCATATATACAGCTTATATCAATTCATATTGTAACATCATGCCATCATCTTCATGTTCAAGATTATGGCAATGGAAAACAAATTTTCCTAAATTACTTTCGAACGGAATGATTATTTGAACCGTCTCCCCAGGCATTACCAGTACTGTGTCCTTCCAGCCGGTTTCAGATGCTATCAGACTCCCCCTGCCACCTGTTCTTTGAAGTACCTGGAAAAAAACTCCGTGTAAATGCATAGGATGAGGCTCATCTCCTTTACTATTATCGAAGACCCATATCTCATTCGTATTGGATTTAATGCTTTCATCAATGCGACTGCTATCAAAAAGCTTACTATTAATGCGATGACGCATCCTCATACCATCATTCATAGGATATCCATGATGTTCCATCGGATTAGATATATCAAATGTTCTGCTCCTGACTGATGAAGAGGCTGGCAAACTATCGATCATTGAAAGTTTTGTGGGTACAGTGAAAGAATCTGTGACAGTAGCAGTAACTTTAAACTTCATGATCTTAAATGACTGCTTCCCTTGCGCATCTCCAGCGTTAGCAAATTCTTTACTTAGTAAGAATAGCTCTGTACCGATAGACAAACCATTAAAACTTACTAAAACATCCAGCCTTTCGCCTGGAGCCAATAAAATCTCCTTTACTGTTACAGGATTTTTCAATAAACCACCATCATTACCAATAATTATCATATCGGCATTATTACTGAATGCGAGATTATACAAACGTGCGTTTGAGCCATTCAAAATACGAAGTCTGTAATAACGGGTTGATACTTCAGTATAAGGTGAATAAATACCGTTTACCAATACAGACTCACCCATATAGCCCGACATAACTTCTTCTGCAGTAGGATTATATGTTATCCCCTGATTGGTTAATCGTTTATCTTGTATAACCAATGGAATCTCAAAACGACCCGATGGTAGATTTAAAGTTGTTTCTTCCAGATCATTAATAATAAACAAGCCTGCTAAGCCCTGAAATACCTGTTTACCTGTCTTAAAATGAGGGTGTGGATGATACCATGTCAATCCGGCTCTCTGATTCACAGTAAACTGATAGCGGAAAGTACCACCTGCATTTGCTAATTGATCTGGGTGTCCATCCATTAATGCAGGTACTTTTAAACCATGCCAGTGAATATTGGTATGTTCAGATAAATTATTCTGGAGCAAAATATTTACAACATCTCCCCTGTTTACCCTGAATGACGGACCAAGCATCCCATTAGGTTGATAGCCCAAGACAGGAATATTAGCCCCCCTAATATTTACAGTTGTAGTTTGTGCTGTGAGTGTCTGATTGGCACCAGACTGTAATGGGTTGGTAAGCATTTGTGAAAAATCATTCTCAGTAACCATAACAGGTTTTGTCATTAGCCCGTTGTGATGTTCTTTTCTGCACCCTGAACCAGCCATAAAAAATCCAGCTAAAGATCCACTTGTTATTAGGCTACCGGTACTAATCCCAGACAGTTGTATGAATTTTCTTCTTTGCATTCAGATTGGTTTAGTTTTTTTCAATAATTCTTTCAATTGTCACCTGAAGTTTCAATGCCTGACTTAGTAACTCTAATAATTCTAACTGTTTCATGTTTAGAATTTCCCATGCATCATATAACATGAATAACTCTTCTGTATTCTGCTCATAACCGAGTTGCATTGTCCTGTAATTATTACGCAATGCAGGGATTATCTGACTTTCAAAAAGTTTTAATTGCTTTTTCTTTAACCCCAGTTCGTTACGCATACCATAAGCCATCCCACTGTATTCATTCACCATCATTTCTTTCTGTGACTGAATGGCATTACTTTTCCATTTTAAGCTTTCAATATTGGCTTTATTCATTTTAGAAGACCATTTAGCCATCGGAATACGAACCATCCCCATAATAGTATACTGTAATGGCTGTCCTCCAAATCCAATCATATTATCATAACGAATACCAAATTGAGGTTTAAGGGCAGTACGCTCTGTTTCCTGTTTTAGAACAGTAAGATCAATCTCTCTATCCAATGATTTTAGGTCACTACGGTTAGTATAAAAAAGAGTGCTATCAAAAACAAGAGCTTCATAACTATTCAAGAAGTAAGTGGTATCAATATCGAAATCTGTCATGGCATTTCTACCCATAAGCGAATTGATGCGAATACGTTTTTCTTTAATGTCGCTTTCAAACATTAATTGCATATTTTTCACTTCTCCTAAAGCAGCTTTTGCTTTATAATAGGCACTTATCTTTTCAAGACCGTTTTTATAACGTATTTCTGCATTTTTGATCATGAAGTCCAATATCTTTTCATTCTCTTCCAGGATCAATAATTTCTTTTTCAGGATAATCCAATCATAATAGAACTGTTTAGCATCATTCACTAATTCATTCAGTGTTGCATTCTTTTTTTCTTTCTCAACTGACGACATAGCTTTCATGTACCTCTCATCTGCATCTAATTTTTTTCTATTCGGAAGCATTTGCTCACCAGAAATCATCACAGATCCCATACCAGGCATATCGCCCTCCCTATGCCAAAGTCGAACATCATATGGTGTCATAAATTGACCAATGCCAATTTGAGGAGGCATCCAGCTTCTTGCACCTTTTGCCGCTTCATCCATAGAACGGATTTCATGATCATACATCTTCACTACAGGATGCTTTGTTTTAATGCTATCAATGATTGTATCCAGCTTCAGGATTTGCCCATTGCCATATACAAAACCTGTCAAACCAAAGAAGGTCAGTATTAATTTATTCTTTAACATCGATTAATTCAATTTTACCGTTACGTTTTAGTTCTCTTTCTTTAATCATTTCAAAAATGACAGGAGTAATGAGTAACACATAAATAGTGGATGAGATTGTACCACCAATCAATGGAATGGTGATGGGTCGCATAATATCACTACCAACTCCTGTCGCCCAAAGAATAGGGATCAACCCAAATAGTCCAACTGAAACAGTCATGAGTTTAGGGCGCAACCTTTTGGCGGAACCTTCAATCACATAGTCTCGGATAATTGCGGGTGTTAATGTTGATTTAGAATTACCATGTTGAGCAACCATATTGTTCATGGCTTCATTTAGATAGATCGTCATCAACATAGCCGTTTCTATGGCCATTCCAAATAAAGCAATAAAGCCCACAGCGACAGCTACAGACAGATTAATGCCATAAAAATAGACCATGAAAACACCGCCAATTAATGCAAATGGCACGGTTATCATGGTGATAACAGCTTCTTTAAAAGAATGATATGTAAAATATAATACCATGAAAATGATAATGAGTACAATCGGCATGATCATTTTTAAAGTTTGATTAGCCCTGATTTGATTTTCCCACTGCCCGCTCCATTCTAGAAAGTATCCTTTTGGAAGTTTAGTGATCATTCGATTCAATCGTTCTTGTGCCTCTTTTACTGTACTGCCTAAATCTCTTTCTCTAACATTGAATAGTACTGTACCCCTAAGCATCGCATTTTCTGAATTAATCATCGGTGGGCCGTCACTTAGTTTAATGTCTGCAACAGCTTCTAATGGTATAGGACCAAAATCCATTGTCTGTACCTGAAGTCGCTTTAATGCTTGAATATTATTTCGAAAATCTTGCCCGTATCTGGCATTTACGGAAAATCGCTGACGGCCTTCAATAGTGGTAGTAAGTTTCATACCTCCTAATGCACTCTCAATTACGGTATTGACATCATCAACACTCAGTCCATACCGACCGATTTCATCACGTTTAACTACAATATCAATGTATTTTCCGCCCGTAATAGGCTCCACATATAAATCCTTTACTCCATCAATTCCCTCCAACTGCCGTTTAATAGTTTGAGCAAATGCATAAATACTGTCCAGGTTTTGTCCATATACTTTTAACCCGACATCGGTTCTTATACCAGTTGAAAGCATGTTAATACGATTAATGATGGGCTGTGTCCATCCATTTGTAACCCCAGGAATTTGCATTTTTGAATTGAGCTCATTTATAATATCATCTTTGGTTAGCCCTTCTCTCCATTCATTTTTAGGTTTAAGTAAAATGATGGTTTCAATCATGCTTATCGGAGAATTATCTGTTGCTGTATTGGCTCTTCCTGCTTTACCCAGAACATGTGAAACTTCGGGAACAGAGCGAATCAGCTTATCCTGAACCTGCAATAATCGTTTTGCTTCAGAATTGGATACGTCTGGAAGAGTTACCGGCATAAATAACAATGATCCCTCATCCAATGGCGGCATAAATTCCGAACCAAGACGAGTCATCATGATTACTCCCATAGCTAATGCCAGAATATTAAGCCCTATAGTAGTTTTTCTCCATTTTAAACACCATTTTAGAATGGGTGTATAAATTTTTTCCAGTGTTTTTGTTATTGGATTTGAATCTTCTGGTTTTAGTCGTCCTTTTAGAAAAAAGGAAATTAGAACCGGAGTTAATGTTATAGCCAATACCGCATCAATTAGTAGGATAAAGGTCTTTGTCCATGCTAGGGGATGAAAAAGTTTTCCTTCCATACCTGTAAGCAGAAATACAGGAAGAAAAGAAGCGACTACGATAATGGTAGAATAAAATACGCCGGGACCAACTTGTTTTGAAGATCTTTCAATAATCTCATTTCTTTCCTCTATTGTTAAGGGATCTTTATTTCTTTTGAACCACTTTGCCATATTTACGATTTGTCGGATAATTTAATTTTTTTAGCCTGTGCCTCGCTAATATGTCTGTACGCATTTTCCACCATTACAATGCCATCATCAACTACTACACCAATAGCAAGCGCGATTCCCGTCAATGACATAATATTGGATGAAATACCAAACATTTCAAGGAAAATAAACCCAGCTGCAACTGAAATAGGTAACTGAATCAGTATAATCACAGCACTGCGCCAATGGAATAGAAATATGAGCACTACCAATGAGACGACAATCATTTCTTCAACTAATGTTCCTTTTACTGAATCAATAGCTTCTTGAATCAGTGTACTGCGGTCATATGAAGTTTGGAACGTTACACCTTCCGGTAATCCCTTTTCAACCTCCTTCATCCGAGCTTTTATAGACTCAATGACCTTATTGGCATTTTCATTGTATCGCATTACCACTATACCACCTACCACTTCTCCTTTGCCGTCCATATCAAAAATTCCCAGACGCAAATCACCTCCCATTTGAACAGAACCAATGTCCTTAACTCTTACAGGTATACCATTGTAATTGGCAAGTGCAACATTTTCAATATCATTTTTATTCTTTATGTAGCCTAAGCCCCTGATAATGTAAGCCATATCCGCCATTTCAAATTTGCGTCCCCCTACATCATTATTATTGGCTTTTACTTTATTCATCACATCCATCAACGAAATGTTGTAATACTGCAGCTTTATGGGATCAACTACTAATTGATATTGCTTTTCAAAACCACCAAAAGATGCGACTTCTGCCACACCGGGTACTGTTTGTAAAGCAAATTTGATGTACCAGTCTTGAAGTGCTCTTTGTTCTCCCAGATCCATCTTAGGAGCATTAAGGTGATACCAGAAAATATGTCCCACGCCTGTTCCATCAGGACCCAGTGTAGGTGTTACATTTTGCGGCAGAAGACGTTGTGCAAAGTTGAGTCTTTCGAGTACACGGGTTCTCGCCCAGTATATATCAACATTGTCTTCGAAAATAACATATACAAAACTCATCCCAAACATGGATGAACCCCGAATATTCTTGATTTTGGGTATACCCTGCAAGTTGCTGACCAATGGATAGGTTACCTGGTCTTCTATAACCTGTGGACTGCGCCCCATCCATTCAGTAAATACGATCACCTGATTTTCACTTAAATCTGGAATAGCATCAATCGGATTCTGTTTCACAGCGTAAATTCCATAAGCAAATAATCCTCCCGCTAATAGCAGAATAATCACCCGGTTACGCAAAGCCAGTTCAATTAATTTTTGAACCATAATTTGATATTAATATTTGAAGCAATGTAGAAGCATTAGTTTGACCTCTTTTTTAAATCCATGCCACATTTAGTGCATTTACCAGGTTTATTGCTGGTGACATCCGAATGCATGGGGCAAGAATATATTTTCATCACTTCCATTTTCATTTTCTCTTTTGGAGAAAGTGTCAATGAGGTTCCACATTTTGAACACTTACCTGGCTTGTCACTAGTTATGTCCGGGTGATTAAAACATGAATATGTTTGAACAGATTGCTCCTCTCCTTTTAAATCCATTCCGCATTTCGGGCACTTACCTGACTCATCACTTGCCACATCGGGGTGCATCGGACAGGTATAGGTTTTCATTACCTCCATTTTCATTTTTTCCTTGGGTGAAAGATTCATTTTAGAACCACATACAGAACATTTGCCGGGTTTATCTCTTGTAATAGCTGGGTGTGCAGGGCATTCATAAAGACCAACTACCTCCATTTTCATTTTTTCTTTAGGAGTAAGGTTCCTACCACATTTAGGGCATTTTCCAGATTTGTCCATAATCACATCAGGATGCATTGGACATATATAGGTTTTTTCAACAGCTTGTTTATTTTTGTTTTTTTGTATTGTTGAAACCTGAGCAAAGACTGAAAAAGATAAGATAGGCAGCACTGCCACCATTAGCATTTTAATTGCTTTCATTTTTTCATGATTTTATTGTTGCATAACATTATACGGCAAAAAGAAACGCCTATAGCCTGACAATTTTAGTTGTCTGGCACTGCTAAGTCAATATGAAATTAAATGAGGATAGTTCTGTTAAGAAGGTATATTGCTGTCTTGCTACTTCGGGGTGGGGCATGACTTATTGGATACTCTTCAATTGAAGAGACATAGAAAATATCCGATAATGAAAAAAGGGATAGCGGTAAGTCAAGAATTGTGAGTGTAAAATTAATTGAGACTGATTCAGTAGCTTTTTGTTCTGAAACGTTCTTTATAAACTTGTTTTCATCTTTACAACAGCCATTATCTTTTGTATCGGATTCCTCCATCCCACAATTTTCGCATTTCGTAGAATCTCTATACATTAAACCCCAGTCAGCAAGTTTACCCATACAATAATGCATGCGTATAGTAGCCCCTGAGGAAGTACTCAGAAATAAAATTGCTACTATAAATGTGATAAACTTTTTCATAAACTTGCCTAAACAAATGTATAGTTTCTTTTTACAAATGGAGTTTAAAATTTTAGTTCTATGCTTAGCAATTCATCAAACTATGATTTAAATGAATATTTAATAGTTTAAAAATTAATTAATTGGCAATACATGGCTTCATTCACGGTTCTGAATTCTATAGAGCTTCTTTGTTTTACCCATCAATCTAAGGCCAGGAATACTAAATTGAGTATAAGTTTTGTTTCTAACCCAAACGGTACAATCATTACACCAAAAATATGTTTTGATTTATTCTCAATTTGAATAGTATGATACAAATCAAACTACTTATCATTTCGGCACGCTCTTAGAGATAAAGAAACGTAAATCTTTCACCCACCTTATGGATAGGATAAAAAAGCTATAAAATATCAATTTTTTAGCTTTTTTCTTTTCTTGGAAACGGCACCTTGCCCATCACCCTCATAAATTTGACTAGGGTGGTAAGTCGGAAATTCACCTCCCTTTTTCAATACGTTTTAGCATATCTACTCGTACATCACATAAATGTGCAAACGTAGATAAGGACAACTCGTGTTCCTCCCTGTATTCTTTGATGACTAAACCAACTTGCACATGATGATCATTGATAGCTTTATTCATCCTGCCAAATTACATTGAACAAAAAAAGCTTTGGCATACGATTATACACCAGTCAGAAATAAACGATTATTACGAATGCGAAATATCCTGCCCCTGAAATTTCTTAGCAGTATCAATTCTTTTTTGAGTGATAGAAAATCGTATCGTGTCTGCATGAAAGATCCGTACTGCACCTTCCTCTTCCAATAGGCTAAGACAGAAATAGATGGCTGACCAGTCAATCGGTAAACGCAAAATCAATTCACGTGGAATAAATTGGTATAAACTAGGTTGAGTAGATCCCTTAGCCATCTGTGCAAGAGTCGACAATATCAATTCTTTCTGTTCCATCTGCCGAAGATAAGGGTTGGAAAATCAAATGATAAAATGACGGGGAAACCTTTTAAACATTCACATATTTTTACACCATGCCGGAAAACTTTGAACTTCCTTTATGGTACAATGGAAAAAAAATCATGTTACCTGCTGAATTTCAGCCATGGGGATACACACACCGCATTACTGTCTATGTTGAGGACTTTCCATTTGTGTTTGAACTCGATGAAGAAAAAAATTATAGGACTATCGTATTGGAACAGGATAGAAAAAAAGCGGAGAAAATAGACCAACAATTATTACAGGCTATTGCGGAAACCTTGCAGAAATTATTTTCCTAACTATCCATTGATTTATACACTGCACTATCGAACCCTATAAAAATGCTGATATAACCTTCATCTTTAAAATGGTAACCGTATCGATAACAGAAAATAAAGTCCTTGTGCGTATGCGTATAATAATCCAGGTTAAATCCCTGTTTGATAATCTGCTCCCTTTTCTTTTTTACATACTCCTTATTCCCCAGAGCCTTACCCAGTATTAAAAAATTCTTCAAAAGAATTTTATTAATCTTTTTAATATCCGGATGGGTATCAGCCCGCCTGGGATTATGATGGGCTGCTTTGCATTGCTCATTACAGAACTTGGCATCCTTACGCATTTTAGGATCAAGTGCTTTGCCACAGCCAACATAAAGACAGTATCGTTTGGGTTGTAAGGCGTCTGTTTCCATTCATAAATCTAATCAAATATCCGTATCAGATACGGATATTATACGAAACGGATATGGATAAATACGGTTTACCTCATTTTGAAATTCAAGTTTTGCAATTCAAATCACACATCATGAAAACAAAAAACTTCGTTCAGTTGATCGGCTATCTCGGCAACGACCCCGAGATACATTTGACCATTACAGGTAGGATATTGGGTCGTTTACGATTAGCTACTGACTTCTTCCTTAAAAATGAAGATGGTACCAGTTCAAAAAAAACAACATGGCATGACATCAATGCCTGGAACAAACTGGCAGAAACCCTACCTGGTCAATTCATTAAGGGAAGCCATGTAATGGTAGAGGGAGAGATCCAATACCGCACGTTCCTTGATCATGAGGGTCACAAACGCTACGTAACCGAAATCAAAGCCGCCAACATCCTTAACCTCGACCGTTGACCCCAAATACATGCTTATGAAAACTGGCTCCATTAAATTCACCTACCGCACCCCCCAACCTCTCAAAGGTTGGGGTTGCCGGTTTGACTCTCTGACAGAACTACGTTTTGCAATTTCAGTTTTAGAAGACCATGCCTTGATTCGTTCCCCTCTTTCACTGTATTTCCATCCCGGTTCAGGTCAGTTGACGCATTTCCCAAAATTTGCCTATCGGAGATACACACCCGATTTCTTGATCCGCAATTACGAAACAAAAAAAGCCACCCTTGTTGAAATCAAACCACGGGCATTTGAAGACGAGTCTTCCCTGGCATTGCACCAAATGGTCGCAAACAATTACATCCGAACGCTGAAACTTGATTGGCAGTATAAAGTCATTTTTGATGACGAGATAATCCTATCAGCAGGACAACTAACCCATTACCATGACTGTCTGCAACTCGCAGTGAAAGACAGATTTAAGTGGTATGAAGAATACTACAAAAGAATAACCGGTAACCCACATTTAACTGCACACAAATCAAATGCAGAAATGGAATTTCTCATGCGTGGATGGTTACCTGAAAAATAACAACACCATGGCAAAATTTACCTACCATCAAAATTCGATCGCCTGTTTATATCAAGGTGAATGGCTTGATTCCATACTGGAGTTGCGCTACATCCTTTCAGTTGAAGAATCCCATTGCTGGTTGCGGGAAGATTTATCCATTTATTACAATCTGGATGAAGCGCCAGAAGGAATAAAAGGTGGCCTAAAAACATATACACCCGATTTTCTAGTACGGAATATCTACACTGGTAAAGCTACGCTGGTGGAATTAAAACCTTCAGCTTATGATGATCATTGGGAACTTCTCCGAAGAAGAAAAATCGCTGAAAATTTTATACAGTTCATGGGATTTGACTGGGATTTTAAAGTAGTCTTTTCCCACCAAATAGTATTGCCCCGTCGGGCCCAATTAAAATTTGATAATTTCCTCGACAAGTGGCGAATCGGATTTTCGCCTCAAAAATTGTATAAACTCGATTGCCAATCATTGAGCTATACAGATTTTGTTATGTATGGTGGCTCACAAGCAATCGTAACCTGATGACATCATCCGTTGCGACGCTCCGTTCATGGTTCTGTTCCCTGATATCTCTTACCCTATTTCAAATCGCTCATTGCTACAACCAGTAGAGAGCACATCCCCTGCACAGCCTTAAACAGGGGATGCGCTCCCTACTTATTAACAAAAAAAATATTGTATGCAACCCTCAGAAAATAATTGGAACATGGTAAGTGAAATCGAATTGGTTTACAGATCAAAAATTAAAGCAACACAAAGACCTTTATTAAGATCCTCAAATGATGTTTTTGAATTTTTATTGCAACATTGGAACCATGACAAGATTGAATTGATAGAAAATGCAAAAGCGATTTTCTTAAATACCGCCTGTAATGTTCTCGGACTTCTCGACATTTCAATGGGCGGAACTACCAGCACTATTGTAGACCCCAAGATTGTTTTTCTACCAGCTATTAAACTTAATGCCAATCGCATTATACTTGCCCATAATCACCCATCCGGCAGGGTAAATCCTAGCGCAAATGACCTTTTGTTTACAGAAAATATATGTAAGGCAGGAATGTTGCTTGAGATTAAAATTATGGATCACATGATCATCTCCAAAGACACTTATTACTCTTTTGCAGACGAGGGTAAAATCTGATCCTGTCGATTTCTTATCAACCCCTCCATTGGTATTGAGAGGGGATTGATAAAAAATCTCCATTACATTTTTTTAATTAAAAAACATTTTATGCAAATCACAGGAAGGATCACAGCCGATGCAAAAATCAACACAGTAAAAGGCGACAAAGAAGTCGTCAATTTCTCCATTGCTGTTAATGACCGCTACAAAGTAAAAGGAACAAACGAGGTAAAGGAGTTCGTCACATTCATCAATGTCGCCTGGTGGATGAGTACCGGAATCCTTAAAATATTAAAAAAAGGCGCGATCGTGACAGTTACTGGTCGCTTATCGTGCAATGCTTACATCGACATGAATGGCAATGCAAAGGCAAGTATCAATTTCAACGCGGATAAGATCGATCTGATCCATTCCAAAAAAGCGGAAGCAGTGATTGAAGCGGAGACTTCTTTGATTACTGAACCGGTTGCAGACCTGCCATTTTAATCACCCAAAAACACTTCGCAAATGTCACACGAAATCAATTTTAATGAAAACACTGGAAAGCACAGCTTCTTTTCAGTAAAGGAAACGCCCTGGCATGGATTAGGGCAGGTGATTGAAGATTATCCTACCAGTAAGGAAGCGCTTCAGTTTGCAGGGCTTGACTATAAAGTAGAAAAAAGAGCCCTCTTCACTTACGATAACGAAAACCAGGAGGCAGATGAAGAAACCGGCATTAAGATTCCCGAACTGGAAGTGCCTGATCACCACGCTACCATACGTATAGATACCGAAGAGGTGCTCGGTGTGGTTGGAAAGGATTACGAGGTAGTACAGAATGTTGATGCCTTCTCATTCTTCGATTCGATCATCGGTGGGGATGGTATTCTTTACGAAACCGCAGGCGCATTGGGAAAAGGCGAAAGGATATTTATCACGGCCAAGTTGCCAGGTTACATCAAAGTGGGTAATGATGATTGTATTGAAAAATACATCTTCCTGACCACATCACACGATGGCTATGGAAGCATCATGGCAGCATTTACACCTGTCAGGATCGTTTGTAACAATACCCTTAATGCTGCCTTGTCAAATCAAATCAATTCAGTAAAGATCAGGCACACCGCCAATGCAAAAGACAGGCTGGAACAGGCACACAGGTTGATGGGCATTACAGGTAATATTTCTGAAAAAATGCAGGAGGTATTTAACCAGTGGGCGAAGATCACCGTGTCTGATGCAGAAATGAAACAGTTGATTCAGTTTGCCCTTGTGCCAAACCGTGAAGCGCTTATGGCGCTCCAACAGGGAAGAACGGACGAATGTTCAACTTACTATCAGAATATGTGTGATGCAGCCTTCCAGTATGCCATGGAAAGTGATGCGCAGCAGATGGATACTACCCGTGGAACGCTGTTTGGTCTGTACAATGCCATTACCGGCTATTTTCAGAACGTTCGCAAATACAAGGATAACACCGCTAAGATGAAATCATTGCTTTATGGCGGACTTGCCCAGCAGCGCGGACAAACAACATTTAACCTCTGTACGAGTTTTGCAGCAGGTAAACAGGAGATCAGCTAAGAAACAAAGGGCTGCTTTTAAGAAGGCTACCCTTTTCACTAAAATTATCTAAAAAATAAAGTCATTTAATATGAAACATAATTTCCACGAAAGAAAGGCAAACAGGATTGACCATGCAAAGAAGCAGGCGAAGAAAAATGAAGAGCTTTCTGATTCTTTATTTGAAAAGGCCAGTAAGATGGCTTCTATAGTCCCCATGGGTCAGCCGATACTTGTCGGACACCACAGCGAAAAATCAGACCGGAATTACCGAAACAAGATCCACAACACATTTGGCAAAGCATTTGAAGCAGAGGACAAGGCAAAATATTACCACGATAAAGCAGAAACCATAGAGTCGAATGATGCAATTTCATCTGATGATCCTGAAGCACTGGCCAAGTTGAAGGATAAGCTCGCTTCACTTCAAAAGAGCCAGGACTTTATGAAAGCAGCCAATCAGTGCCTGCGAAAAAAAGATAAAGAAGGGTTTCTCAAACTCGAAATGGCCACAGAAGGAATGTGGGGAGAATTAAACTGCCCCAACAACTTCGGATTTCCACATTACAAGTTTTCCAACAATTCTGCGGAGATCAGGAGGATTAAAGATCGCATAGTACAACTTCAAAAGATACAGGCGCTTGAAACAAAAGAAATACGCATTGGCGACTCTACAATCGTCATTAATGTTGAAGCCAACCGTGTGCAGATTTTATTCAATTCTATTCCACCGGAGGAAATGCGAAAAAAACTGAAATTAAATGGGTTCAGATGGTCTCCAACCCAGGGTGTATGGCAGCGGCATATTACCAATTATGCCATCTATATCGCAAAACAATTACTCACCGTTTAATCAATTAATATGCAAACGAATTTCTTTTCCCGGATCAAGCTACTAAATGTAACCGGCAACCTACGAATGAATATCCAGCCACAGGAAAATGGTGAACTGATTGTATCGCTCTTATTGGACACGTCACATATCAAGGATAAATCAGCGAAACTGATTCCGCCACTTGTATTAAAGGGTAGTGATAGTGACCTTGACAACGGATTTTTCCAAGCAATTAGCCAACCGGTTCAGACTACCCAATCACTCCTGGTAAACATGCAGCAGCATGTCGAAGCACTGGATAAAGCCAATAAAGAATCACGTATCGAAAAAGACAAACAGGATACGCAGAAAAAAGACAAGGATGGGAAACGGAAAAAGTTTGACGAACAGATGAAAAAAGTGGATGACTTAGTGAAGTTGAAAAAGATCGGTGAGGCCATCGGGCAGTTACCAGACCTGAAGCAATTCCCTGAATTTGAAACGGAGATCAAGAAGAAAAGCCAGGAACTGCGGGGACAGCATTCATCACTTTCCTTGTTTGCTGATGAAACTGTAATCAAAGGCAGCGAAGAAGATACAACCGAGGAAAACGAAGGCAATACTGATGTAGATGATGATAACAACGAAGACAACGATGAGGAGATCCTCGAAGAGAACGATGACAATTATGAGGATGAATACAACGCATAATTTATATACCGCTAAAACTATTATCCATGTTAATCAGTAATACTTTACCTCGTGTTTTTCTTTACGACCAGCAGGGTTCTAAACTGGTTCTTTCAGATCCTTCGATAACCATGCAACCAGAAGCGGTGCTGAATATGTACGCACAGACTTACCCTGAATTAACCACCGCCAAGATCGAAGGACCGGAAATCAAAAATGACAGGGTGGAATACATCTTCCAGGCAATGCTTGGCACAAAAGGATAACCATGAATAAAAGATGTAAAATAAGATTTGTAAAACCCGTTAAAAATCATTCGTTATGCCAGCAGTTAGCACAGATCGGGCAGTTCGCAGAAAGGTTAAACAAATTGCCGGACTCAGACGCAGTAAAAAAAGCAAAATTGCGTGCGGTACCTGTGGACCAGTTGCCCCTGATTTTTTAAGGCAGCAGTTCTTACCGATAACATTCAATAAGACCTCCAACGCTCAGAATTGGGAAAAGATTGAAAAGATGTTTTTTGCTTCCGTAAAACATTTATGCACCTTGCATAAAATTAATTTTATAAACGACCCTGATCTTTCTTTCCCAATGAACATTGCGGTTGCTTACCGCTTCTTAAAAAAAGAACTGGGAACCATTGATTCTTCGCTATACCTGTTGATCACGGAGAACAGGAATAAGACTACACTTGCCACCATTAAGTCACTGCACAAAGATTACGACCTGTTTTATGTGCCGTTAAACGCACTGGATGAATTGCACCGTGATAAGAACAAAGGCTGCTTTGATCTTGTGCTTTCAGTATTTGGTTATCTCAACCAACATGTCCGGTTGCCTTTGCTATGTGAAAACGATTACCTGAGTGGATGCTATGAGGCAATAACGGAGTGGGCAACCAATGCAGACAATGAACTGGAAGAAGCAGAGTACAACCGCTATCGTACCGATTTAAAAGCTATGCATAAAAAGATCAGCATTCTTGAAAAAGCGGTGCTTAATTCTTCCCATTTGGCTGCATTTAAAAAAAGGCTGAATGCATTTAAACCCTTTGGCAATACTGAAAGAAGATTAAAGGTGGTTGCTCGGAAATTTTATTCGCTTTACCAAGAGTTCCCAAACAGAAGTTTTCACAAAAATATTCATTGTGAACACCTGGAAGAAGAGGAAGGTGAACGAGGATATCCTGATCATTATTTTAGCTTTTTCTGGGACGACCATTGCTGGATCCACGACCACCTGGTGGAATACGTGAATTGCGACTTGCAGGAACGCTTAGAATTTGAAGTACCGGTATCAGTTCAATATTTTGACAGGAAGCAAACTTCGGTTACGCACGCATTTCCATTTGAGAACAAATTACTCACCCTGATGGACGAACTCTGCGCCGTCTTATATCGTTTTAATTATGAAAAACATCACGACTGATTTTACAAACATGCACCATCCTTACAAGGGACTGGTAGTTTACCGATCGGTAGAAGAAGCACCGGATTATTATGTGGAAGCCTATGACTTCAACGATGCTGGAAAGATGGTCAACCCACATCCACTGTCCTTGCAGGAAAGCCGGCAACTGGCGGCCACCTTACAGACTTCGTCAGAATTATCGGATAGTTACCTGCAATGCCGTGAGTTAATGCCTGCTAAACTCTTGTACACGCGTCAGGGTACCAACGGATTTGCAATCTGGTACACGCCTGCCATAACGCATTTTTTAGCATTTACACCGGACTTAAAAATACCGGATGGCGAATACCCGGTACCACCGATGCTATGGAAAGCATCCCGCACCGGTGTAACTGTGTTTGCGCTTACGAAAAATGAAACGCCGACCTTAAAAACTACGCTTTTTAAGGCTCCATTTTTCAATGTACATGACGATGGTAATGTCTGTATGGGAACGGTGGATATCGATATTGACCCACATACCCACTTGGAAGCATTTATGAGCAAATGGGAAGAGTATTTTTTCAATTCCAGGTTCTCCCATGTCCTGGGTGGTAAAAGCCCGGTAAAAGGCAACATCATTCAGCTCTGGCAATCCCTGAAAGATTCGCGCAGAAAATTTCCTGTTAGTTGTCTTCTAAAACATTCACTCACCCTTAAAAAACTGATCGCATGATTGCCCAAAAAACTGTCGTGCATTTTACGGACAACTACCTGCTGAACCCCACTAATCCAGTAACGGTAAATCTTATTGGCGCGGGTGGAACCGGAAGCCAGGTATTGACCGCACTGGCGCGGATGAGTCATTCACTGATCGCACTTGGTCACCCCGGTTTATACGTGCGGTTATTCGATGATGATGTGATAACAAAAGCCAACCTCGGTAGGCAGCTATTTTCTAAGGCTGAATTGGGGATGCACAAGTCCGCAGCTTTGATTGCGAGGGTCAACCGGTTCTTTGGCAGTAACTGGAAAAGTGTAGCCTCCAAATATGATTGGCTACCCAATCTGAAAGAGGAATTGTTTGCCAACATCACCATTTCCTGTGTCGATACAGTGAAGGCAAGGTTTACAATTGCTACTGTATTATCTAAACTGGAAAGGCAGAACAACGGCCCATATAAGCTCATTTACTGGATGGATTTTGGCAATGCGCAACAGACAGGACAGGTTATTTTTTCTACTGTATATCCGGTAAAGCAACCCGCTTCACAGATGTACGAAACAGTAAGCTCTTTGCCTACTGTAACCAAACTTTTCCGCAAACAATTGAACGACGTGCAAGAAGATGATCAGCCCAGTTGTTCGATGAGCGAAGCACTTGCCAAACAGGATCTGTTTATCAACACCTCTATAAGTGCTTTGGGTTCATCTCTTCTGTGGAATTTATTCAGGGAAGGAATGACATTTTACCGTGGCTTTTTCTTGAATTTAAAACAGTTCTCTTCTAATCCAATTCCCATCACTACTTCCAAAACCTAAGCCATGCAAAACCTATTATTCATGACCATGGAAGTCGATCCGAATGACCCGCCACAAGATGGACCATTTTATGTCATAGAACGGTTCCACGAACCGCAATTTGTTGTGGATGAAAAGGGTAATATAAAGTCCTTTGTTACTTACCCTGAAGCACTCGCAGAAGCAAGAGATTGCCAGAATGGCTATGTGATTGCTTTTTAGATTCTATAAGTTGTATTTAGCTTCACAATCGCCGATCTTTATTTACACTCACTTGCCTAAAATAAAGGCAAGCCGCGCAGGATATTTCTACCCTTTCTACATTTACATTGTAATTCCGATAGAACCTGAAAAAAGGTCGCCGGGTGTTTCCGCATGGTAGCCGACTTATCGCCGGCTGCAAGATGTACAAACGTAATACGTTTGGGATCATTTGACACTCACTCGGAACTCGTTCGTGTTGTGATTGACTGAAAACAAAAGTGATGGACAAGGAAAAACGAATGATTCGAAACAAGATCATTACACTTCGCATGAATGAGGATGAGTTTTCAACCCTGGTCAAAAACCGCCAAAAGACCACTGAGAAAACAAACAGTAATTACTTACGCAAACTTGCCCTTCACAAAGCCGTAACCGTCAAAACCAGAAACACATCAATGGATGAGCTTTCCGCAGAATTGATCATACTGCGAAAAGAAATCAATCACATCGGCCATAATTTGAACCAGGCAGTCCATAAGCTACATACGCTGGATAAAATCCCTGAATTCCGTGTCTGGGTTACAGTTTATGAAAAGACAAGGCAGGATGTTTTATCAGTGACAGTAAAACTTTGTACTGAAATTCAAAAATGGTCAGACCAATGGTTGCAAGGATAACATTCCCGGCTTCAATTAGTGAAACACTGAACTACAATGAACACAAAGTTCAAAAAGGGGTAGCCATCTGCGTTGCAGAAAACAATTTTTTATTACCGATCACAGCCATGAATTTTTACCATAAACTTGATTGGTTCAATCAAAGGAATAAATTGAATGAACGCGCCACTACAAAAACAATGCATGTGTCCCTGAATTTTTCGCCATCTGAAAATTTTCCAGTCGACAAGTTAAATTCAATCGCACAGGATTACATGGAACGAATCGGATTTGGCGACCAACCCTATCTCGTTTACCAGCATAAAGATGCAGGACATCCTCACCTCCATATTGTCGCAACAACAATACGGGGAGATGGTACTCGGATCAATACCCACAACATAGGACGTAATCAATCAGAAATGGCACGCAAACTGGTAGAGGAAAAACATGGGCTCATAAAGGCGGGGACAACGTCAAATGAACTGGCCTTGGCTGCTCCCATTCAAAACAGGTTGGAATATGGCAAATCAGAAACCAAACGAAGTATAGCCAATGTGCTGAAGCAGACCATCAATCTTTATAATTATGTTTCGCTGGCGCAGTTCAACGCGATATTGTCCAAGTTCGGTGTAAAAGCAGATCGGGGCAAGGAAGGGAGCTTTACACACCGAAAAAATGGCCTTCTGTACCGGATGATCGATAAAGACGGGCAAGCCATCGGAATACCCATAAAAGCCAGCTCCATTGCGGGCAAACCTACCCTCGCCTATCTGGAGAATCGTTTTACCCTCAATGAAACCAATCGGGATGTTTTAAAACTGCAGCTCAAAAACAGCCTTGACAATTGCCTGATGCAGAGACCTACATCCCTTGACAAAATGATCCAATTTCTAAGCAGCCAATCCGTCCAAACGGTTCTGCGACAAAATGCAGAAGGAAGAATCTACGGTATCACATTTGTCGACCATAAAAACAGAAGTGTTTTCAATGGCTCAGAATTAGGCAAAGAATATAGTATAGTAGGCTTGGCTAAAAAACTGAAAACAGAGAAACAAAAAGTCATAAAGTTGATCCATACAGAACAAAAAAATGCAGAGAAAAGTGCGCAACAAATGGAAGGCCTGGTCAATGACCTACTTCAGACAGAACCTGGAACTCAGCATATCCCCTTCCAACTAAAGAAAAAGAAACGAAAAAAACAAAGAGGCATATAAGTAAATCTATTGAGCAATGGGAACAGGTGAGAATGAACAGGGTTTGCGAAAAATAGTGGACTTAAGCAGGTGGCTTTCCGTTGGCCTTCTGCTGATGCATTTTTATTACAGTTGTTATGCTGCCTTTGCAAATTGTGGTGTGCGTTCCTATTTATCAGACCATGTGTTACAGTCCATCGCAAAAACAAGGGTGTTCGAAAGCACCCTGAAAATCAAGTCGCTTATCTTAGTTCTCTTACTCATTTCCTTTCTGGGAGCAAAAGGTAAAAAAGACCAGGAGTACAAATTAAGTGCAATTATCAGGTGGATTATTTGTGGCTTACTGTTGTTCTACCTCAGCAACTTTCTTCTCTTATCAAATTTGAGTATGGTTACTATTGCCGCCTCTTATATCCTTACCTGTAGCACTGGATTTGGATTATTGGTATTTACAGGTGCCCGGTTGAGCCGCTTGCTCTTTGACAATTTGAAGCAGGATATTTTTAATGAAGAAAATGAAACATTTCCGCAGGAAGAGGTTCCGCATGTCAATGAATATTCAATCAACTTCACTGCACAATACCGGTTAAAAAATAAAGTTCGTAAATCCACAATATCCTTCCCCAATCCTTTCCGTGGACTTTTGGTAACAGGCAGTCCGGGTGCAGGTAAATCATGGTTTGTGATCCTTCCCATGATTCGCCAGTTGATCTCGAAGGGGTACACCATGTTCATTTACGACTTTAAATATGATGACTTGTCAAAAGCTGCTTATAACTGGTTGTTACAAAACACCTCAGCGTATAAAACGCCACCTGCATTCTACGCCATCAATTTTGATAACCTCGCCTGCTCGCACAGATGCAACCCCTTGGATCCAGATTCCATGTTTGATATCACCGATGCCACTGAATCAGCCAGAACAATTTTACTGGGCCTCAATACCCAATGGATTAAAAAACAGGGAGATTTCTTTGTAGAATCTCCGATCAACTTTGTAACAGCCATTATCTGGTTTTTAAGAAAGTATGAAGATGGAGTATACTGTACCCTACCCCATGTGATTGAACTAATGCAGGTGGAATATGATACACTGTTCCCTGTTCTAAATGCTGAACCGGAAATTGAAGTATTTGTCAATCCCTTTATCACGGCATTCCAAAACGATGCAATGGAACAATTAGAAGGTCAGGTAGCTTCCGCCAAAATCGGAATGGCCAGACTTGCCTCCCCCCAACTTTACTGGGTGCTCTCTGGTAATGACTTCACCCTCGATATCAATTCGCCCTGGCAACCAAAAATCGTCTGCGTGGGCAACAACCCCGACAAGCGTTCCATTTATGGAGCCGTCCTCTCCCTCTACGCCTCCCGCCTCATTAAAATCGTAAACAGAAAGGATAAGCTCAAAAGTGCCTTGGTTTTTGACGAATTCCCTACCATCTTTTTCAATGACATTGATGGGCATATCGCAACTGCCAGGAGTAACAAAGTAGCCACCATACTTGCCGCTCAGGATTTTTCTCAGCTAAAGAAGGATTATGGTAAAGATCAGGCTGATGTAATCACCAATATTTGCGGGAATATAATTTCAGGTCAGGTAACCGGAGAAACCGCTCGATTATTATCAGAACGGTTTGGTAAGATTGTCCAGTTGCGACAAAGTATGAGTATCAATAGTAATGATACCAGCATTAGCAAATCCTGGCAAATGGATAATGCCATACCCGCCTCCAAAATTGCCACCCTCTCCTCCGGTGAATTTGTAGGAATGGTAGCAGATAATCCTGATGATAAGATTAAGCTGAAAATGTTTCACGCAGAAATCCTACAGGATACCGAGGCAATCAACAGGGAGATGAGAGACTTTAAGGAAATCCCGCCTGTTTATAGTATTTCACAACAGGATATTCAGGATAATTTCTACCAGATCAAACTTGATATCCGGAGATTAATTGAAAATGTTGTTGCGAAACTTGAACATGAGTCTCAAACTCGTTAAAAGATAGCCGGGAGTAGATACTTTTGAGATACATTTTCCTTGTCAAACCCCCTCCGGTTGGTAAGGGGTATTGTCAAGAAAAATACAAGGATTAGATACATCTTAGCTCTCCTACAATCGAAGCCTATTCATCTTGGTGCAGCACCCAAAGCTGCTCCCCCAAAGAGGTAAAATAAGAATTACTCTCACAAATCACACTTACCTTTTGTTCAGTATCGCAAATAATATAGGTTTCTTTAAGATCTAATCAAGATCAAAGCCAATTGAAAGGCTCCTGTTTTTACACTACTATTTTTTATTATTTTGGCAATTCAAAAACAACCGTAATGTCCCATCAGAATATTCGTCTTTTCCAAGAATCTATTACGCAAGAACTAAACGTTACACAGAACCGTGTTCGTCATTTAATTGGAGATGCAAACTGGGGTGCTGAGGGGGGATATAAAGAAGCTATTTTGCGAAAAGTGATTGCTCAATTTCTTCCTGCTAATCTGAAAATCGGTACAGGATTTATATTGGGTAACAACGATCATTTACGCGGAACTGAAGGAAGAATATCAACACAACTGGACATAATAATTTATGAAGACAAAACACCCGTTATATTCAGAGAAGGTGATTTTGTGATCTTAACTGAATCAAGTGTACGTGCGGTAATTGAAGTAAAGGCAAGTATCATAAACTATTCAGCAGAGTCCGCAAATGCATTAAATAATATCATTACAAAATTAAACAGATTAAGAGATTTTCATGGTTTCAGAGAATTACCAGGGCAACGAAAAAAGTTTATAGGTGTATTTGTTTACAACTACAATGATACGTTTACGGCCAAAAGGGTTGATGAAGCATTAACTAATTCAAACGGCCTTATAAACCATATTTCTTTAGGACCAACCAATTTTATTAGGTATTGGGAAACTACTGAAGGTCTACATCCTCCTGTCAATAACAGAAACGGACGTTGTTATTTGAGATATCAATTAGAAAATTTATCATTCTCCTATTTTATCTCAAACCTGTTGCATATTGTATCAGACAATGATCCCGAAGACAGGTATTGGTTCTCATTTCCCATCGCCGGAACCAAAGAAATTCACAGGCTTGAACAAATTGTGAATCTTCCTGTCTTATAAATAAACGCACTGAATTCTTTACACAACTATCTCTATGAAACTTATTCTGGAACATGTGAAAAAGAATCGAAAAATCTGCTCAATGATTACAAGCTAATTGCGATCCCCAAGCATAAAACGATTATCGGTACAGCGCGAGAAGCATTCATTTCTGGAACAAAATCTACCAGAGTTTATTTCTTATCACTCTGGATAAATTTTGATTGTGAAAGTATCTGCTATTTTAAAATTCTTTTAATAGTTACAAACAGTACATTATTTCATTACAAAATGCATAACGAAATTGCTTACAAATGTTTACTTCAATTTTCTGTAACCCTTTATATTCTCCAAAATGTAGAAAGCACATTTCCATAGAACTACTTTGTATTTAACTGAATGATTTTAAAATCGAAACCCATACTCCGTATCTCTTTGCGTAATTCCAAAATGGAATATTTAGCGATGTTGGATTTGAAAAGTTCGACATTCCTTTTGAGGCTGCGGGCTGCTCCTGCAGTATCAGCGAATGCAAGACAAAAGCAAATATTTTTATTAAGTTTTTTCTCAAATACAGTTTTTAATCCGCGTGGATTAAAAACCTGAGTTGCCATTTTTTGCATAAAAGGGCTTTTGCTTTTTGCTCCACGCTTGACGGCTTCTTCAATCTGCTTTACATACACATAACCAGCCGTCTTATCCTGACTGATCCGTCGTGCAGCCATCAACACCTGTGAAGCAAGGTCACGGATCCTGTTGTCAAACCCTTTTTTTACATGGATGAGATGAACAAAGGTATCATCGAATTTCATTATGTCGCAAAACTCAATATTCTCAGGTGTGATCGTATCGAATACGTAGGTTTTGTCGCTCCCGATAAAATCTTCGTTGTAGTCCCGCTCTAAGCTGTGAACGGAAAAAGGTTCTGTCAGAAGTGTTTCATCAAGGCACTGAGCAATCATTTCTTTGCATTCTAAATTGAGCATTTCAATAAAATCAGGTTTTATCCTATACCAATCCCCGTCAATCAAAAAATAGGTCTGTTCGTTGTACGTGATCTCTCCGTGAAGGTGTTCAAAGAGGTTTCCACCCGTTAAGGTCTCTCCAGCCTCATCCCTGCTATATAAATAATTCTCGAGAAGCGAATACTTGAAATGGAGTTCGGTATCATGCAGCAGCCTCCCGGCTTTATTCAAACTCTTCAGTATTTCATCGAAGGACATTGGGTTATCAAACTCAACAGGGCTTTCCGAATTGGGGGAAATGAATGTAGAAGCAGTCAGAAACTTTTCAAAATCCTTATGGCAAAAATCAAAATCGGATAAGATACCAGCCTGGTAATTATTGTACAACAGCAAAATTAATGCCTCGTTGAGATATGCGATCGTCGCAGTATTGGTTTTCTTCTTTTTTGAGATTAGTTCAACGTGGTTGATGGAGAAATTGGCTTTCTTGTCTATGATCTCATCCAGCTTTGCTACAATTTTCAAAAACGTGGGAAAGTCGATTGTCTTGCTGATTTTGAATGAAGTTTTAGCAAGGCAGCCCGAAGTATTCCTCTTTAATTCCAGCTCGTTGAAACCAAAAAACGTAGTTAGGATTTTTTTATCAAGGTCTGCTTTCACCTCTTTATAAATAATACCGAATTGAGTATCGTCCGAAAGCCTTTGATCGCCGCGGTAAAATCTGCTCTGTCCAATCACGGCCCCGGTAACACCCCTGTTCTGAATGTATTTGATAACCTTGCTGTTTTTTTCAATCAGTCTAGTCAGGATTTCAATTCCGAATGTCTGGTCAGCAAACCGATCGATCTCCTGGGAAGCGAAACCGCCACAGATCGCAAAAATTCTTTGTTTGTACCCAACAAAAAGAATGAAAGCATGTGATACGTTGATGTAAGACCTAATAAAGGAATCTGGACGCAGTATCGGGCCGAGGAATGAACGCCAAGCTGGCGGGTTTTCATTCCTAGCTCTGTACAAACGCAATGAATACCCCGCAAATTTGGCAATATCCAGTTCTTCATCATATCGATCATCCTTTGTACGGGACATAATAAGTTCGACGATCTCATCATATGTTTCTTCCTTGAAAAGCGATTGATCAATAAGATAAATGCTTACTTGCATAGTTTCCTTTGCTGCCATGCACTTCGTTTTGATAAGGAAATGAGGTGTGTTAACACAGGATATTGGTCGGCAGGTTTGCCAAAAAGGTGGGAATGGTAAATTTAGGTTTTTTTTTTTAATACGGCATAAGAATCTGAATGAGGACTTCTCGTTACTTCGAGCCCCATAAATGTTAAGTTTCCTGCCAGTTATTTTTTCTGCTCACTAAACATCACTTTTCGTTTCTGTATAGCAAATAAGATTTGAGCATTTTCGGGGCTAGCATTATCGTGTTCCTAATTAATACCAGCTAAAAGCATTATATCTGAAATAAAGCGGTTCGAAAATTCCCAACCTCGAATCACATTTTAAAATTGCAAAAACCCTACAATTGAATTAGTTGTAGGGTTTTTTATTGTCTTTATTCTAGTAATCTATTAAGCTGATGCTACTTGTTTAGACGTACTTCTGTATAAATAATTGCTATAAATATGCCTTCTAGCGAATCTTCCAGGCGTATCTGCATTCACCAACTTTACATAAATGCCCTTAGGAACACCGTAATATTCATATTCGCTGCCATCTTCAAAACGAATAGTAAGTACCTCAGATTTGTATTCAAAATCTTCAATTACCGAATTATTAATTGTTTCGGTATATTCTGGTAGTGTTTGAGCGATTGTTTCAGATGCAATACTTACCAAAAAATGGTATGCTTCTATTATTTTTTTGCTTTTTTCTTCGGCATCTATTTTTAATGCATGGTCATCATTGAATTTGTCGGGATGCCATTCTTTCATTAGGTTTCTATAAACTGATTTTAAAGTCTTTAATTCAGCGGTTTCATCCACTCCCAATAATTTTCTGTAACTTAAAATTTGTCTCATAAATATTTGATGCGGGTAATTTTTACCCAAATTGGGCGCAAAGGTACCGTATTTAAGGTTAATATATGTTTCAATGCCCATGCTTCAGTTGTTTTTGTTAATTTGCCACATGAATGTTTCAATGGAAAAAGGCTGGAAAGATATATTGGCGAAGGAATTTGAGAAACCTTTTTTTCTGCAGGTTGTTGCACATTTAAGAACAGAGAAAGCAACTAAGGAAACAATTTATCCTCCGGGGCCGCTTATTTTTAATGCATTTAATTCGACTCCTTTTAGTGAACTGAAAGTGGTGATTCTTGGTCAGGATCCATATCATGGACCAGGTCAAGCTCATGGATTAAGTTTTTCTGTTCCAGATGGAGTAAAGCCTCCGCCTTCTTTGGTAAATATCTACAAAGAATTGCACAAAGACATTGGCATGCCCATACCTATTACAGGCAATCTACTTCCATGGGCTAAACAAGGGGTTTTGTTGCTCAATGCAGTGCTTACCGTAAGAGCCAATGAGCCTGCTAGTCATGCTAAAATTGGTTGGATGGATTTTACAGATAGCGTTATTAGAAAAATTTCACAAGAAAAAACGGGAATTGTTTTTTTGTTATGGGGTAAGTTTGCACATGAGAAGCAAGCATTAATAGATGAAACCAAACATTATGTTTTAAAAGCTGCTCATCCCTCTCCTTTTAGTGCCGATAAAGGATTCTTTGGATGTAAGCACTTTAGTAAAACCAATGAGTTATTGGTACAACAAGGAATAGACCCGATTAATTGGCATTTATAAAAGATTGAAATAAGAAAAATGAATATTATTAAAGCGGTATTTGCAAGGGTTTGGGCTTTTTGGGGATTGATAAGTTTTGTCGCCACTTTTCTTATTATCTTAATTCCCTCTTTGCTTACTGCATTAATTCCTGATCCTAAGGGGATGGGGTACTTTATAAAACTGGCTAGATTATGGATGAATACTTGGTTGTTTATGATTGGATGCCCAGTTACTGTAAGAGGAAAATATCATTTTAAGAAAGGTCAAACCTATATTGTTACTTGTAACCATAATTCATTGTTAGATATACCGCTCTCCTCCCCTTTTATTCCAGGTGCAAACCAAACAATAGCTAAAAAAGAATTTGCAAAAGTTCCATTATTTGGTTGGTACTACGAAAGAGGATCTGTAATTGTAGATCGCAAAAGCGATGCAAGTAGGAGAAAAAGTTATGAGTTGATGAAAGCAGCGCTAGAAAAAGGTTTTCATATGTGCATTTATCCTGAAGGAACAAGAAACAGAACAACTGCCCCTTTGAAACAATTTTATGATGGGGCGTTTAAGTTAGCAGCAGATTCTGGTTATTCAATTATTCCTGCTGTTATTTTAAATACAAAAAAAGCATTGCCAGCAAATCGATTTTTTTATTTGATGCCTCATTCATTAGCCATCCATTTTTTAGAACCTATTGAAGTAAATGGTCAATCTTCCGCTGTTTTAAAAGAGCTGGTATTTAATAAAATGGCAGCACATTATTTAAAGCATACCCACTAAAAGTTCGAGAAAGTTCTACTTCTATTGATTCTTAAGTCTCTTAGGATGCCTGATTTAGGATTCACTGTAATATTAAATGATCGGTATAATCCAATTGGGGTAACGTTGATAGACAATTGCCAACAATGCATTTCACGAGTAATAAATGTGCTCAATTGCTGTAAATTACCCCGAGTAATATCATAGAAACCTGTTGCGCCTACTTTCCATTTATCAGTCAGGCTAAAGTCTCCATTAAAATTAAAAGTGGAAAATGTTTGTGTGATAAAACCACTGTAATCAGGCGCAAGTACCCTGGTGAAATTGAAAGAATAAGCAATAGAAAGATTCCAAGGAATATTGAAATCAGTGAATTCTGCTGGATTGGCCCTAGCAAATTGTAATTGTCTTTGCTGCTCATCTGGAGTCATAAAAGGATCTACTGGAATGTCTCTGTCTTTTTCTTCTTTTCCATCTTTTGATTTACTTCTAAACGAAGTAGAAATGGCTACGTTTCCACTAGTGATTCTTCCAAATTTAAACTTGGCAGGATCCCATAAAATTTGCTTTGACCTAAAACCTCTATTGTCTATATCGTAAGGATCTAAATTGGCACTAGCTGTTATATTCACTTTTTCAAAAAGGGTACTTCTTGCATAGAAATTAAAATTACCTAACTGAAAACTATCGGCTAAAAAATTATAATTAGAATTAAATCCAAAACCATCAATCAACTTAATTTTTTTACCAGCTTTATCTGCAGTGTCTTGCTTGTTTTTTGTTTTCATTTCAAGCAAGTTATCAATACCAAAACCGATACCACCAAATGCGCCTTCTCCAAATGCCCCCAATATTCCTCCATCAAATTGAGATACCCTTAATGTTCTATCACTGGTGTCTACTTTTAAATTGTAATAGTATTTAGCGTTCATATCGGGTTGATAGTTCACAGAAATAGTAGGCCTGATTTCATGTCTTATTGCAACGATATTGCTGGTTGGTTTGAATTTATAGGTGCCAAATATTCGCGTGTTGGCAGCTATGCCAAAACTCATTTGTCTGGCTGTGTAAAATCCTCGTTGTATAACCGTATCTACTTTATTGGTTGTACTATTCCATGACCTGAAGTTTCGTTGTCCGTACCATCTCTCTGAATAAGAAACACTCGGTGCAATGGTGATTGGGCCTAAAGAAGGGAGAGATAAAGTAATTGGAATACTATGCTGTGCGCCATATTGTAAAGTATCTAATAGTCTTCTTACGCTAAATGCAGTATCATAAAAAGATACTTGGTTTTGAAAGTTTCCACTATATCCAATACCAATTTTTTCATACCATTTGCCCGATCCAACTTGGTCTTTTGGTTGAAAGGGATAAAAAGTAACCACGTTAAAGTTTACCGTGGGCAAATTCATATTGACTAATCTTAAGTTATTGTTTTGGTTATGATTTAAGTTAACCGACAAGTTGTATTTGCCTTTCCAATCTTTGCTGTAACTGATGGAAGAACTTAATTGGTTTTGGAAATTAACAAATGGATTGTTGAGTAAGGTTTGGTTAAATCGGCTACTACCAAAATTGACGTTTGCAGAAAAATTTGTTCCTGGTCTTGCTCTAGAATCTCTATTATGCGACCAATTAATCATGAATGATCTGCTCGAATTAAATTCGTCTTTAGATAAAGTGCTCCTATTTAAACTCTTGGTATTCTGAAAAGTAATATTCAAATTGCCTGTGTAAGCATACCGCTTAATGTACTTCGAATTAATATTTAAGTTCCATCCTCCAAATGAGTATAAATTAGATCTTAAGGTCACATCCATTTTTTCACTTAGTACAAAGTAATATCCCAACCCTTCTAAACCCAAACCAAAATCAGGACTTGCTGTAAACGCCGGCGGCAATAATCCCCCATGCCTACCCTTGTTTAAAGGGAATATTCCAAATGGAATTCCAATGGGCATTGGTACACCTTCAAACTCAGGAAATGACGGACCAGCAATCCCCATTTTATTGTTGATGATTTTCATTTTGCTGGTTCGGAAATTATAATGGGGTACATCTAAATTACAAGTAGTAAATCTGGCTCTTTTGGCATAAACTTCTGTTGAACTGATTTTCTTCAGGTCAATCGCGTTTACATAAATTTCTCCTTCTTGAAAAAAAGTGTTTTTAGTTAATCCTTTACCAGATTTCATATTATAAAAAATGGTGTCGCTAATAGACTTCATTTCTCCTTGAATAAACTGAGGCTTGCTGGCAGGATTACCTGAAGAGTCTTTTGATCCGTAGGCTTGAACCATTTGTGAACGCTGATCATATTTTATAGTGGCAGCATCCAACTTAAGATCGGTATAATCTACTTTAGCTTTTCCGTATAAAAAAAATTCTCTAGTAGATATAACTAATACGCCTGAGTCCTCTGCATTATATTTTATGGGCGCATCAATAGAATCTTTAGAAATTTTTAACGTATCAGTTTTAATTCTCATACTGTCTTTAGTAATCGGCTTAGATAGCGTATCCTTAAGACTCTTAGGACTATTGGGGGGTAAGGTTTGAGCATGTATATTGGGCGTAAACAATGTTAATATTCCCAAATAAAGGAACAGAACAATAGCCAGCCTTGTTTTTACGTTAATTTTACTTATCCTGTTCATGGTGCTGAAGACAAAATTAAGGTCTAAAACCGTGTAAATAGAATTTTAGGTCTGATTCCTTAATGAAATGATATGATTAAAAGACATATTGCTGCTTTCTATCTGTTAAGTTTTGCATTCCTACTGTTTACTTCATTTACAGATAAGAAGCCTACACCTGCTCCGAAACAAGTTGGGATACAACAAAAACAGCCTTTAAGGCGCATTATCATAGATGCAGGACATGGTGGCACAGATGTAGGTGCTAAAGGTCGTTATTCTACTGAGAAAGATTTATGTTTAGCAATCTCTTTGAAGTTAGAAAAAATGATGAGTCAGGAAATTCCCGATGTGGAATTGGTAATGACTAGAACCACAGATGTATTTGACGATGTGGTAAGAAAGGCTGAAATAGCCAATCAAGCTAAGGGCGATTTATTTCTATGTATTCACGTAAACAGTGCTAGACCTATTAAGCAAACTGAGTTTATAGGGTATAAAACGGTCACTGCTTATAAAGGGAAAGGGAAAAAGAGGAAAAAATATACTAAGAAAGTAAAAGATTATAGAACCTGGTATCTGCCCAATCCAGCCAAAGGAACGGAGACTTTTATTTACAATGTGAATAAAACCAGTGGCCGAATGAAGGCATTAAGCCAAGGAGACGATTTTAGTATGGACAGTGCTACCCAACAAGAAATGAAATTATTTGAGCAAAATGATCCAGCTAAAATGATGCTATTGAGCATGAAAACCCAAACATATTTTCAAAGAAGTGCAGATTTAGCCTTAACTATAGAAGATGAGTTTAAAAAAGTAGGCAGAATCAGTAGAGAAGCAAAACAACGCAATGAGGGTATTTTTGTGTTACATGCTGTAAATATGCCCGCAGTATTAGTAGAAACTGGCTTTATTTCTAATCCTGAGGAGGAAGACTATCTAAATAGTGAAGAAGGGCAAAAAGAAATATGCCAAGTAATAATAAAAGCAGTTAAACGCTACAAATACTCTTTAGAAAAGCAATTGACCAATTCTGGATCTGGTAATAGCAGATAATAGCTGTACCGATTACTCTTTAAACGAACGAAGTACCTTAAATTTGTTCTAGACTCATTTAATGTTTTATCAATGACTGTATCGAACGAAACAAAAGTTGGTGCCCTTACTGCCGTGGCAATTACTTTGCTTATACTTAGCTTTAATTTTTTAAAGGGTAAAACCTTAATGAAAACTGGGAACTATTTATATGCTAAATACACAGACACAAAAGGAGTTAAAATTTCCAATCCTGTTTATGTTAATGGATTTCAAGTAGGAGCAGTTGCTGATATTGAGAACGCAGACCCTACCCTCAAATCTTTGATAGTAGCGATTAAATTGACCGATGTGTATGATATACCGGCAAATTCTGTTGCAGTAATAAATGAAAATCCATTAGGAACACCAAGTATAGAAATTAGGCTCGGAGATAGTAAAACCATTTTGCAACAAGGAGATACCTTGCAAACAGCAGAAAGTAAAGGTTTGTTAAGTGGCGTAATGGACAAAATTGGACCAGTAACCCAACAATTAGAAAAAACAATTGAAACCTTGGATGTTGTTTTGAAAAATATCAACTCTGTATTTGACCCTCAAACAAAAAACAATTTACAAGCAGTTATTGCCAACGTAAATAAGACTACAGAAAGTTTGGTTATTTCTTCTGCTTCGTTGCAGCAAATGTTAAATCAACAAACTGGCGCTGTTGCCCAAAGCATGAATAACGTAAATAAATTCACAAAGAATTTAAGCGACAATAACGAAAAGATTTCCCAAACACTTTCCAATATAACCAAAACATCAGAAAATTTTACCAAAGCAGATTTAGCCGGATCTGTAGACCAGTTAAAATTGGCTATAGGAAATTTAAATAAAATGGTAGATAAAATTAATTCTCAAGATGGCAGTTTGGGTAAACTAATTAATGATAAAACTCTTTACAACAACCTTAATAATACCATAAGAAGTGCGAATATTTTGGTAGACGATTTGAGAGTGCATCCTAAGCGCTATGTAAACATTTCGGTATTTGGGAAAAAAGATAAATCAGGTCCATTGATGGCTCCATTGGCAGATTCGGTAAAAGAAAATCAATAAATGACTAGCAGATTTATATTCCTAGTTCTATGTTGTTTTGCTTTTGGTTTTTCCTTTGGGCAAAGACTTCCCACAGACACTGCTGGACTAGAAGGTAAAAGAATTGATATTTTATTTGCTGATAAATACAACTATCAAAAGATTGATTCATTAAATGAATTCGTTTCCTTAGTTGGAAGGGTAAAAGTGCAGCAAGATAAAGTTATTTTTTATGCTGATAGTGCGGTCTTAAATAGGCAACTCAATATTTTAGAGGCGTTTGGAAACGTCCATATTAATGATGCAGACAGCATACATACCTATGCACAATATTTACGTTATTTAGGCAAAGAAAAAAAAGCATTTCTTCAGAAAAAAGTTCGATTAACAGATGGTAAGGGCGTACTAACCACTGAAGAATTAGAATATGATGCAACTGTTAAAATAGGAACCTATTTAAAAGGGGGTAAACTAGTCAATAAAAAATCTACATTAACCAGCCAAGAAGGCTATTATTATGGTGATACCAGAGATGTGATTTTTAAACGAAAAGTAGTAATGATTGATCCTGATAATAAAATAACAGGGGATACATTGCAATATAATACTGGTACAGAAATTGCCACATTCACCTCTCCTACCATTGTTTACAATATTAAAGACAAACGCACCATAAAAACCAGAGAGGGTTTTTATGATATGAAAAATAAAAAAGCAGAACTGTATAAGCGCTCTGTTATTGAAGATAGCTCTGCAGTATTTACAGCAGATGAAATGGCTTTTGATGATTCTACTGGTTTAGGTGAATTCAGGGGTAATGCTGTCTATAGAAGTAAGGATACTGCTCAAGGGTTTGATATGATTGCTAATAATATCAGAACAAATAAAAAATCTAATTCTATGGTGGCTACTCAAAAGCCATTATTGTTAATTAAACAAGGCGCAGATACCATTTATATTTCAGCAGATACATTGTATTCGGCTAAGTTATCAGATTTAACAAAAACAAGAGTTGTTCCCCATATACGAGATCAATCTAGTAGTGATACATTAATGAAGAAAGCCATACTGTCAAATAAAGATGCAGAAGATAGTTCAGATAAATTCTTCGAAGCCTATTACAATGTAAAGGTATTCTCCGATTCTTTACAAGCTGTTGGAGATAGTTTATTCTATTCTTTAAAAGACTCGGTATTTAGACTATTTAAAAGGCCAATCGTTTGGGCGCAAGAAAATCAAATTTCAGGGGATACCATTTATTTGTATATCCAGAATAAAAAACCAGAAAGATTATATGTTTTTGAAAATAGCATGGCCATAAACAAAGTAGATAGTTCTGAATATTTTAATCAACTACGAGGAACTACACTTAATGCGCAATTTGTTGACGGTAAAATCAACACGATGCGGGCAAAAGGGAATGCAGAAAATGTTTATTACGCAACAGATGAAGATAAAAGCTTTATTGGTGTTAATAAATCAACCGCAGATATTATTGATGTCTTTTTTGAAGACAGTAAGCCACAGAAAGTGGTCTTCTTAAGAAATCTAGAGGGTACTACTTTCCCAATGCGGTCTACCAATCATGATGAATTGAAGATTAGGGGATTTAAATGGCATGATGCCTTAAGACCCAAATCTAAATACGAATTATTGACTTTTAAATAGGATGAAATGGCAGCTAGAAAATTAGTTAAAAAGGTCATTATAGACCCATTGATTACATTTATTCACGACAGTAAATCAATTGGGATTGTTTTGTTAATTGCAACTACCCTATCTATTTTGTTGGCCAATATTAGTAGTATTTCAAGTAACTATATTTCATTTTTCCACTGGAGTATTGACGGCACAGATCATCACTCTTTTGAATGGGGTGTATTTCATTTGCCCAATTCCATATTAGTCATCATTAATGATTTGTTCATGGCTGCATTCTTTTTTATAGCCGGAATGGAAATTAAAAGAGAATTAGTTGCAGGAGAATTGGCATCTATTAAGCAATCTATACTGCCAGTGGTTGCCGCAATTGGTGGCATGTTAATTCCAGCTTTAATTTATAGCCAATTCAGTAGAGGTACAACCTATATGAATGGGTGGGCTATACCAATGGCAACAGATATTGCATTTACTTTGGGAATAGCTTCTTTATTAGGAAATCGAGTGCCAGTAGCATTAAAAATATTCATTACAGCATTGGCAATTATAGACGATTTAGGAGCCATAGTGGTAATTGCATTGTTTTATGGCGGCCAATTGAAATTATTGTACTTACTATTAAGTGCAATAATTATGCTTATCCTATTATCGTTACAAAAAAATAAAGTGAAAATTGGATGGTATACTTGGGTGTTAGGATTGGCATTATGGTACACCATGTTTAATTCAGGAATTCATGCAACAGTTGCGGGCGTATTATTTGCTTTTACCATTCCAGTTAAAAAATTAGCTGAATTAGAACTTAGCTTTCATACACCGGTTTACTTTATTATCATGCCTTTATTTGCATTAGCAAATACTGCCATTGTATTTCCAGAAGAAGGGTTGGCAGCGCTAAACCATTCTTTTTCCTGGGGGATTATGGCTGGCTTATTTATTGGCAAACCGCTGGGAATTTGTTTGGCCTGTTATTGGATGATCAAACGGAAGTGGGCAAATCTTCCTTCGCAAACAAATTGGCACCAATTAATTGGTGCGGGCATTTTGGCCGGTATTGGCTTCACTATGAGCATATTTATTTCAATGCTGGCATTTGATGATAATATTGTTCAAGATATAGCTAAAATTGCGGTGTTGGTTAGTTCTGTTTTATCTATGATAGTGGGATATATTTGGCTAGCAGCAAAAAAATAAATCCTTATTTGCGCCATTCAAAAAAGAAAGTACTTCCTTGGTCTGGGCTACTCTCTACCCTTATTTTCCCACCTTGTTCTTCAACAAGCATTTTTAATAAGTTTAGTCCAACGCCTGTACTAGACTCTCCAGATGATATATTGTCTGTTGTTTCAAAAAGTTTAAAGATTTTGCTATGATCTTTTTTTGAAATCCCTTGCCCATTATCTTTAACATAAAACTCATAAAATTCATTCGATACCGACTGAATACCAATTTGAATTTCAGGATTTGGTTTGTTATTGTATTTAATTGCATTAGTAATTAAGTTTTGAAAAACCTGCTGTAACTTAATTTTTCTAGTTTTAAGTTTGGGTAAATTGGCATCAACTGTAAAATTGATTCTTTGTGGTAAAACCAGCATTTGAATAATTTCATTTACCAATTGGAAGCTATCAACATATTCAACTGTTTGTTCACTTAAACTTTTTCTTGAATAATCTAAAATAGATTCAATCATTCCTGTGAGTTTACTAGCTGCACTGTAAATGATACTCGTGTTTTCTAATAGTTCTGGTTCTTTTTTAACTACTTCATCTTTTTGCATCATATCTGCCAACATTGCAATGGTAGCAATAGGTGATTTTAAATCATGGGAAACAATGAATACAAATCTTTCTAATTGTTTATTTACTAACTCAATTTCTACTAAACTATTTTTCAGTTTTTGTTGAGCAAAATAAAGTCTTTCAAATACATTTACTTTGGCACGTGTAATATTTATATCCAATGGCTTTTGCAAATAGTCAACTGCCCCTTCTTCAAATCCTTTCAAAACAAATTTTTCTTCTTTACTAATGGCGGTTACAAAAATAACAGACAAGTGCTGTGTTCGTTTATTTAATTTAAGCATTCTGGCAACCTCAAAACCATCCATATCAGGCATTTGCACGTCTAATAACACCAAACCAATATTCTCGTATTTGAGTGCTAATTTCAATGCATCATTACCTGAATTTGCTTTTATAAAACTACGACCAGGTTTGTCTAATATTTCTTCTAAGGCAATTAAATTCTCAGGTCGATCGTCTACGAGTAAAATCAAAAAATCCTCATTACTATTTAATTGTTCCATATAGATCTAGTTGTATCAAACTTATTTTGATAACCATGTTTTTATTAAAGTCAATAATTTTTGAATGTCAACTGGTTTGGTAATATAATCGGATGCTCCTGCTGCAATACATTTTTCTCTATCCCCTGCCATTGCTTTTGCGGTTAAGGCAATTATAGGGAGTTGATGTAACTTTAGCGTGTGTCTAATTTGGTGCATAGCTTCATATCCATCCATTTCGGGCATCATGATATCCATCAACACTAATTGAGTGTCTGTATTTAGCTTAAGCATTTCAAGCGATTCTTTACCATCGGCTGCACTAATTATTTCAGCATGTTCAGACTCAAGTGCTGTACTAAGCGCATATACATTGCGCATATCGTCGTCTACAATTAAGATTTTCTTTCCTTCTAAGTTGTTGATTAAATTTTTTGGCTCTTGCTGGTTAACTAATGATTGATTGTCATTTTGTTTTAGTTTATATAAAAATTGTTCTATTTCATCAATTAATTTATTCGTTGCCGAAGCCGTATTTCGAACAACCGTTTCAGAAATTGTTTTTAATCTAATTTCGTCTTCTCCTGAAATATTATTGTTAATTAACAGTATTACTGGAATTTTTTGTTCAAGTAATTGAGGTTTCCATTCTTGCATTTGTTTAATCCCATCACTGGTTTCATCCCCCAAATCTGCTATGATACAATCAAAATGGATATTACTTGCTTTTAATCTCCCATCTTCAATAGTAGAAGTAGTTATAAAAGAAACCTCCTTATATTTTTGTTGAAATAGTTGCTGAAGTTTTTTATCCTTAAAATTATCAGAAGAGATAAGTAATACTGTTTTAAAATTTTGTTTTAAGTATTGGCTTATTTTAGAGAAAGCTAAATTGAGTCCCTCCAGATTAATTGGCTTTTTTACATAAGCTAAAGCACCACCATCGTTAAATCTATTATCGTCAAATGCTGAAATAATATGAACAGGAATATGTTTGGTTTCCTTGTCTTCTTTTAGGATTTTTAATAAAGACCAACCATCTAAAACAGGTAATTGTACGTCTAAGATAATTGCATTTAATGGATATTTTTTTGCGTATAATAGCCCTTCATCACCTTGAAGTGCAACTATCGTTTTAAATTTTTTGTTTCTTGCGAAGTCTCTTACAATGGTAGCAAAATTAACATCGTCTTCAATGATTAAAACAACTTCATCTTCATCGTTAATATTATTTCTATCGTCTAAAACCTTGTCTTGCTCTTCTATATCTGTTAAAGATGGCGCAGCACTTGTTTGTAGTGCTTCTTTAATAACTTCAGATGTATAGTTTGTTTGTTCAGGAATGATTAAACTAAATACACTGCCCTCCCCTTCAATACTATGCACAGAAATTTCGCCACCTAGTAATTTAGCTAGTTCTTTACTAATAGATAAGCCCAAACCTGTTCCACCATATTTTCTACTTGTTGAACCATCAGCTTGTTGAAATGCTTCAAAAATCAATTGTTGTTTCTCAGCAGAAATGCCAATACCACTATCTTTTACTGAAATACTAATTTTCTTGGGGAAGGTGTTTTCAATACGTTTAATTTCTACAGTTACTGAGCCACCCTCAGGAGTAAACTTAAATGCATTTGATAAAAGATTCTTAATAATTTGTTCTAAACGTTGAATATCAGTTCTAATAAATGCAGGTATGGTTGAATCTTGAATTATATTAAACTGAATATTTTTTTGTGATGCAACCACAGTAAATAGTTGTTGCAAGTCTGTGGTAATTGTTTCTGGTTTCACATCTTCAATAGTCAACTCAATTTTACCGGCTTCAATTTTTGATAAATCTAATATATCATTGATTAATTTTAATAAGTCAGTACCCGACCTATGTATAATAGTTGCATACTCTATCTGTTTCGGAGTTAGATTATTTGGATTATTATCTGCTAACAATTTCGCTAAGATCAATACACTATTAAGTGGTGTTCTTAATTCGTGAGACATATTTGCTAAAAACTCAGACTTGTATTTGCTGGTTTCTTGCAGTTCGTGCGCTTGTCTACTTAATTCATTATTGGTTTGTCTTAGTTCTTCTTGTTGATTAACTAAACTTTCCTTGTGCTCTTGTACTTCGGCCAATAGAGTATTTATTTTTGCTCTAGCTTGCTGAGCTTGAATGGCTGAAGCAACATTGTGGGAAATATTTTCGAGTAAGTTTTTTTGGTGAGCCGAAAATGTTCCAAAAATCCCCAACTCAATTAATCCCTTTAGATCATTGTCTAACCAAAGCGGCATACATAATATTTCTCCCTTACCAGTCATATCTCCTAAGGAAGTTTCAACGTGCCAATAATCTGGTGGCACATCGGAAATACTAACAGCTTCTTTTTGTAAAGCTGCATTGCCTATAATCCCCTCCCCTAATTTAAACCCAATTTTGGCATCGGAAGAAATGGCAACTCCTGCGGTCATTTCTAAGAAGTTTGCATTTTCGTCTTTTATATAAATTACCCCTGCTGGAACTTCTAAATAGCCAACGACTGATCGGATAACATTATTCGAAAGTGTTTCAAGCGAATGGGATTTCTGTATATGGTCATTGATGTAACTAACGCCTTCTAAAAGTTTATTTTTCTCAGCTGCTAGCAAATTAATTTCTTCCATTTTAACAACCGTATCTTTCAATCTTCTTTCAGACCTGAATCTACTTTTTAAAGTAGCTACTACTGCATTTACCAGAATTAAAACAATTACAATTAATAGAACAACTCCTCCAACAATGACTTTAGTGGATATTTCAAAAGACTCTTTAATGCTTTTTTCTGTAGCGTCTAATTCATAAACCAATCCTCTTTTTGTTTGATCTATTAATATTAAAACGCTTCTTATAAGTTTTCCTTCTATTATAATTTTGTTGTTTAAATCAGAACGGTTTTGACCAAATAAAAATTTGTCAGAATTATCCCAAAACAAATTCAATCGGGTAATAGCTGTGTCTAATGCATTTATTTTGTCTATAGTTGTGGGGTTTTCAGGCAACTCTAAATGAAGTTTTACCATTATTGGTTTTATACTAGCTGCTGAAATAGTATAGTTGGTTATGGCAGTATCATTTTGAGTAACCCAGTAATTTAGTCTTGCATTCCTCATTTGAGAAATATTGTATTGCAAGTCTTGAATATCACTTATAGATTTTTTGATTTTAATTAAATGAGTGGTCTTTTCAACCTGTGTATTGAGTGTATTAATCGAAAAATAACCCACCATTAAGACTAAAAAAATTGAAATACCTAGTCCAGAATACAATTTGAGCGGAATATTGCTTTTCATCACGAGTTAAGGCTTGGTTAAGATATTTTAATTGTTTCTAAGTTATAATTAATAATCAGTAGGTTACTAAATATTTATACATATTTGTCTTTTGTAGTGGTATCACTACAGGAGAGATTGAGCTATTTCTACAATTACGGCATCATATTGTGGATTAAACAAATTAGTATATAATTTTAGAAATATCATTGAGATGAATTGGTGCAAGAATATATTTTACTCATTACAGTTGACCACAATTGTATTGGTGATTATTTTGCCCATTTTTGGGGAGGCTCAATCAACTAAATACGATTCCAGTTTTTTCTTGTCTTCTAAAAAAGGATTAATTGGTGTTATTGGTAAATCTATTTCAGTTTCTAATCCAATTACTGGAATACCACAAAATGCTGCTGAGAAAAATGCCATCGAATTTGAACCATTTGAAGGAAAGTTTATTCGTACTATTTCAATTAAAAAATTACAGTTTAACAAGTTATTGAACGATACAAGTATTAATAATTCTAATATTTTCAATCAGATTGGTAATAAGTTGCATATAAGCACTCGACAAGAAGTAGTAAAAAAGAATTTATTTTTTAAACCAGGAGAAAGAGTAGACCCTAACTTATTTGCAGATAATGAAAAGTTCTTACGAGACTTAAGTTTTTTGCAAGATGCTAGGATAATTATTGTTCCAGTAAAAGAAAATGCCGATGAAGTTGATGTTTTAATTTTAGTAAAAGATGTATTTCCGATTGGTGGGAGTGTTTCAGAAGTAAATACCAATCTATTTGATATGGAATTAAACAATGACAATATTTTTGGTTCTGGAAATAGATTAAAATTTCAACAACTTTTCGATACAAAACGAAATCCGAAATATTCTTACGGTGTAGAATTTCTCTCTAGAAATATTGCAGGTAGTTTCTTAAATGTAGCTGCCGGTATTAATTTTGAAAGGCCTGCTTTTAATTCGTCCAAACGAGAGGAAAATAGCTATTTTTTAAGAGGCGATTTGCCCTTGGTAAGCCCCTATCACCCTTATACTGGTGGGTTTGACTTGTCTGTGAATAATACGCAAAATGCCTATTCTTCAGATTCATTGTACAATCAACAACTAAAATATGGTTATTATAATGCAGACTTGTGGATTGGTTATAGCTTGGGGGCAAAAGAGCGAATGTTAGACAATTTGGGAACAAGAAAAAGAAATATTTTATCTGCAAGAGTATTGCATCGCTATTTTACTGTTCGTCCTGATACATTGCAATTTTTATATGATAGCAGATACAACGATGTTACTGGAATGCTGTTCTCTTACACTATTTTTGAACGAGATTTTTATCATACCAATTTTATATATGGTTTTGGTAGAAATGAAGATCTTCCCGAAGGATTTAGTTTATCGTTCACTGGAGGATGGGCTGATAGACAAGATGTATCAAGGCTTTATATTGGGTTTGAATACCAACGTAGTTATTTTAATAATAAAAAAGCATTTTTAAATTATACTTTAAAATCTGGAGGATATTTCAATCGAAATCAGGCAGAGGATATTTCAGCCTTAGCAAGCCTAGAACTAATAACACCGCTAAAAAGATTGAAAAAAAGGAATTGGTTCGTTAGACATTTTTTAAGCGGCAGTGTTACTTTTCAAAAATTCATTCGATTGAATGATCCATTAAGAGTTTCCAGCATTTTTGGTATACCTAAAATTCGAAATACTAGGATAGATGGTACAGCTAGGTTAACCATTAATGCAGAAACAGTTTTTTATAATACATTCAAATTAGTCGGCTTTAATTTTGCACCATTCGTATTCTCTAATTTATCCTATTTAAAGCTATCCGCTTTAGATCCAGCCGATGGAGCTGTTTATAGTGCTTTAGGAGCGGGGTTAAGGAGCCGAAATGAAAACTTGGTTTTTGGCACGATGGAGTTGAAAGCATACTATTTTCCAAAAATTGTTGAAAATATGAACAGTTGGAATATTAGCATATCTACTAATTTGAGATTTAGGTATCAAACAGATTTAATCCGCAAACCTGACTTTGTTGTTGTAAATTAGATTGAACCATTTATCACCAAATACGTTAAATAGAATAATTATGAAAAAGATCATTTTAACTTTTTTAATTGCAGCAGCGTCTTTAAGCATGTTTTCTTTAAATGCGCAAACTGCACCAAAGCCTAAGCCTAGTCCTGCAGCTGAAGTTTCTGCAGTATTAACTAACGGTACATCTTTAAGTATTAAATACAGTCAACCTTCGCTAAAAGGAAGGACACCAGGCAAGGATATTGAGCCAATGATGGGTAAAATTTGGAGAGCTGGAGCTAATGATGCAACGGTATTTGAAACCAGTAAAGACATCAAAGTGAATGGTCAATCATTACCAGCAGGTAAATACGCATTCTTTACTTTACAGAATGAAAAAGGTACAACCCTTATTTTCAATAAAACTTGGAAACAATGGGGTGCTTTTCAATATAAAGAAGCCGATGATGCTTTAAGAATTATGGCTAAACAAACTACTTCATCAGAATCTTCAGAAAAGCTAGTATACAGTATTTCGAATAAAGGATTGGTTGTTTTGAATTGGGGTACAATAAATATTGAATTTACAGTTGAATAATTTTGAATGGTACAAGCGTATAATTTTCTAGCTAGTTGGCAGTTGTTTCCAGAGAAATGTATTTTTGAGAATGGGGTTGCGCCTAAGAGCGGCAATTACAAAATTGAAAGTATTGATAATGGACAAGCCTTAACTATTAGTATTAATTGGGTGAGTTTAGATAACGAAGCATTTTATACGCAGTATCGTATTGTTCCAAATGACGAGTTGATTGCTTTAGCCGATAATGAAATTGCCAATCAAGTTCAAGCAAGTATTACGAATGCTTCCACATTGATTGCTGTTTTCTTTAAAGATAATTTACAAGTACTCCGTGTTGTGCATGAAATCATGCCCAATGGTTACATGAAGATTACTCAAGAAGGATATGAAACAAATGGCAAGGAGTTTAAGAATGTGGAAGTATACCATAAACAGTTGAGTGTACTCCCCTATTCAGCATCTGTTGCAGGAGTGGCAATTAGACCAACCAAAGAAGGTGTAATTAAACACAAGGCTTTGAGTGCAATGGAAGACCAAACGAATATGCAGTTAGATCAAATAAAGCAACAAATTGAGCTTTTGGCTAAACAAGCACAAGAAATAAGAAAGCGTAAGGAGCTTAGCATGATTATTTACGAAGCTAAATTGAGTTTTAAACCACAAATAGGCCAAGTGTATCATTTGTATGAGAAACGCGATAATACCCATTTACTTTCTTTAGTTGCTCCACAAGAATGGGGAACTCATGGACCTTTCAAGCAATTTGTATCCTCTGTAAAATTATTGGCCGATCATACTTGGGTTGAAGTTTCTTAAAACAGAATCATAAAAATAAAAATCCCGGTTAGTTAAAATACTACCGGGATTTTTATTGATTAAAGCAAACTTAGTTAGCTAAACGCTTACTTAATTCGCTATCGATTGCATCTAAGAATTCCTCTGTATATAAATAGTGTTCTCCGTGGTTTACTTTATTGCCGTAAATACAAACGGCTAAATCCTTAGTCATTTTACCAGACTCAACAACATCTACACATACTTTTTCTAAGGTAGTGCAGAAATTAATTAATTCTTGGTTCTTATCTAATTTACCACGAAACTCAAGTCCTTTTGTCCATGCAAAAATAGATGCAATTGGATTGGTTGAAGTTGGATTTCCTTTTTGATGTTCTCTATAGTGACGAGTAACCGTTCCGTGTGCTGCTTCCGCTTCCATTACCGTACCATCAGGGGTTACCAGCGTAGACGTCATTAATCCCAAAGAACCAAAGCCTTGCGCAACCGTATCACTTTGAACGTCGCCATCATAGTTTTTACAAGCCCAAACAAAATTTCCATTCCATTTTAAAGCGGAAGCAACCATATCATCAATTAAGCGATGCTCATAAGTAATGCCAGCATCAGTAAATAATTGTTTGAATTCGGCTTGATATATATCTTCAAAAATGTCTTTGAATCTACCATCGTACTTCTTTAAAATGGTATTTTTAGTAGATAAGTATAAAGGCCATTTTTTAGACAATGCCTGATTAAAGCAAGCTCTTGCAAAACCCTTAATACTTTCATCGGTATTGTACATTGCTAAAGCAACACCATCTCCCTTGAAATTGTATACTTCAAATTCTTGAACAGTACCATCTTCTCCTTCAAACTTAACAGTAAGTTTTCCTTTACCTTTTGTTACAAAATCAGTAGCACGATATTGATCACCAAAAGCATGTCTGCCAATACAAATAGGTGCAGTCCAGTTAGGTACTAATCTTGGTACATTTGAACAAACAATGGGCTCTCTAAATACGGTTCCATCTAGAATATTGCGAATAGTACCATTCGGACTCTTCCACATTTGTTTTAGCTTGAATTCCTTTACTCTTTGTTCGTCTGGGGTGATAGTAGCGCATTTAATACCTACACCATACTGCTTAATGGCATGTGCGGCATCAATGGTAACCTGGTCGTCTGTTTGATCACGGTATTCCATCCCCAAATCATAATATTTTATATCTAGCTCTAGGTAAGGTAAAATCAACTTGTCTTTAATGAATTTCCAGATAATTCTAGTCATTTCATCACCGTCCAGTTCAACTACTGGATTGGCAACTTTAATTTTTTGGGCCATAGTTTGTTTTATTTTGTTGAATATAGGGTGCAAATATATTACATTATTGGGGAATGACCTTTTCAGAAACATTTACGATTAGCACTGGGATGGTTAATTGATGTCTAACGTCTTCAATGGTTTCACCAAAAACATAATCTTTTAAGCCACTATGCCTATGCGCTCCCATGATCAACATTTCTGCTTTCGATTCGGTTACTAATCGTACAATTTCTTTAACACGATGGGTATATCCCAACATTGCATTTGCCTTATATCCTTTTTGCACTAATTGACTTACATAACTGTTTAACCGCTCTGTATCTTTCCTTGTTTCTGCATCATCACTTGAGTAATTTGAATACCTGGCCGAAACACTTTCAACAATATGAATCAATTGATATTCTACTTCTGTACTGCCCTGTGCTAAAGCATGTGCAATTAACTTTTCGTCTGCTTTAGTAAAATCTAGTGCAACTGCAATTTTTTGTACTTTATTAATGGCCAAATTTTCTAATAAGATTGCCTCTCCGTAAAGCATATCTGTAGATTGTTTCTTTTTCTTATTTAAAATAGGGTAAAATGTCATTGTTACAAACAACCATAAAAATATAAGAATGACTACAACTATGGCCGCTTTGGCAATCCAGCTGATATCAGTTTCAAATAATGCCAAAGTTTCATCTGCAACTAAATTCACATTTAAGAAAACAAGTATGATAGCTACAAGCCAAGATAAAACCTTGGTTTTGGTACCAATGGCAAAATCTCCCATGGTAGCTTTATCACTTACAAAATGAATTAAAGGAATTACTGCAAAACCCAATTGGAGGCTCAATATAACCTGACTAAAAATCAATAAATCATCCACTTTGTCATCACCATAAATAACAATAACAAATACTGCTGGAACAATTGCAATTAAACGGGTTAGCAATCTTCTTAACCATGGATTTATTCTGAGGTGCAAGTAACCCTCCATAACAATTTGACCAGCCATTGTTCCTGTTATCGTTGAACTTTGCCCCGCAGCAATTAGTGCAACAGAAAATAGAATGGGAGCCAAAGCTGAGCCTAATAGGGGTTCTAGCAAATGATGTGCGTCTTGAATTTTAGCTACATCTGTATTTCCTGTTTTATAAAATACGGTAGCAGCTAAAACCAATATGGCAGTGTTCACTAAAAATGCCGCATTTAATGCAACCGTGCTATCAATTAAATTATATTTAATAGCCGTTTTGATTCCTTTTTTATCTGGGTTAATTTTCCTTGTTTGAACCAATGCAGAATGTAAATACAAATTATGCGGCATTACCGTTGCGCCAATTATGCCTACTGCAATATACAAAGCACCATTGTCTAAGAAACCAGGGACTAACCCTCCTACTACTTCTCCCATTGCAGGTTGTGCTATAAGAATTTGTACTAAAAAAGACATGCCAATAATGGCTACCAATGCAATAATAAATGCTTCTAATTTTCTTATACCCCAACGTTGTAAAAAAAGGAATAAAAAAGTGTCTAAAACGGTAATAACTGTACCCCAGAGTATGGGTAATCCTGTTAATAAATGAATACCTATTGCCATACCTAACACTTCTGCTAAGTCACATGCAGCAATGGCTAATTCTGCCAAAATATATAAACAAAAATTAACTAATGGTGGATAGGTTTCTCTATTAGCTTGTGCTAAATCTCTTCTTCTTACAATACCCAAACGAGCACTTAAACTTTGCAAAAGTAAAGCCATTAAATTACTCATTAGTAATACCCATATCAATTGGTAGCCAAACTTTGCACCACCTTGTAAATCTGTAGCCCAGTTGCCTGGATCCATATACCCTACGCTTACTAAATAAGCAGGGCCAATATAAGCCAGTATTCTTCTCCAGCCTTTTCTGGGCAAGGTTGTATCTACGGTTTCATGAACTTCACTTAGAGACTGTTCTACATTACTAACTCGCATAGTTCATTTTTTTAACGTATAAATGCTGTGCCAGTTTAGCACTGATATTAACTAATAGTTTGTTGTTGATTTTAACTTCAATTGATTCATCAAATGCAAAATATTGCTCTACAGAAATTTTTGAGCCTATTTCAATATGCTTGTGACTAAGCAACGACAACATGTCTGAAGACTGACTGCCTACAGAGCATATTTCACCCACAACGTGTAAAGGAAATTTGGTCAAATTAATTTGAGACAATATCGGCATTTTACCAGCTGAATCAGGTATAGGATCACCATGTGGATCAAATTGCGGATTACCTAAAAAATCATCTAAATGATCAATTAATTGATTGCTTTGAATATGTTCTAGTTGTTCTGCCACTTCATGTACTTCATCCCATTTAAAATGAAGGATATTTACTAAAAAAGTTTCCCAAAGTCTATGTTTTCTAATGATACCAAGCGCTGTTTTTTTGCCTTCATTATTTAATTTAAATCCCTTGTATTTTTCGTAGACCAATAACTTTTTTAGCTTTAGTTTTTTAAGCATATCGGTAACTGAAGCAGCAGAAGTTTCTAATGCAGTTGCAACTGAATTGGTGCTAACCATTCCTTCATTTAATTGTAATTGAAAAATGGTTTTAATATAATTTTCTTCTGCTGCTGTAAAAGGCATGTTTAAAAATATTTTTAGACAAATCTAAAAATTTAAATCATCAATTACAAACATTTATAAACTCAACCTTCAAAAGCCTTATTTTTATGAAAATATGCATACAATGAAATTTGCTAACCAATTAGTAATCATATTGTTGTCTTTGTTTATTGGGGTTGGCTGTAAGTCAGATCCAATTGATTTATCTGGTAAAACAACGGTAAAAGAGAAGGATTTTTTGGCTGCATTTAAACCCATGAGCCTCCCATTTAGCGTGGCAGATACCAATATTGATGCTAAGGCAGATACATTAGTAATTGGCAAAGAGGTCTTCTTGCAGTTTTATCCTGATAGTGCTTTTAGCAATATAATGGGTAAAACGAAAATTTATACCATACATCCAATTGGGTTGATTGATAAAGAAAAAGAAAAATATTTATTATTCATTATCAAGGAAAACAAAAAGAGAAAAAGATTGGTGGTATTGGTTGCCAATGAAAAAAATCAATTTCTTGCCAGCAAAGAATTATTAAACAATTTTGAAGGAACTGAATATCATCGTTCCTTATCTATCAATAAAGAGCCTACATTCTTGATTAGTAGAGAAAAAATGGGGAAAGCAAATGATATATTGTTCACGCGTGCTGGATGGGTGTACAATGATGCTGGATTTTTTATGGTAGTAATCAATGATTCTAACGAAGACCCAACCAAAACAGCTGTAATTAATCCATTGGATACTTTGCCAAAATTAAATAAATACAGCGGAGACTATATTAAAGACAAAAACAATTATGTTTCTATAAGAGATGGTAAAGACCAAAACACTTATTTATTTTTCATTTTATTTGAAAAAAGTAATGGAGCATGTAAAGGAGAATTAAAAGGAGAATTTAAATTGATTAAACCAGCTGAGGGATTGTATTCCAAAAATGGAGATCCCTGTTTAATTGATTTTACATTTAATTCAAATCAATTAAAAATAAAGGAACAAGGTTCTTGTGGTAATCATAGAGGCATCAAATGTTTCTTTGATGATCGGTATACCAAAAAACGAGAACCTAGAAAAAAGAAAGTAAATAAACGTTAGTTAGTGTATAATTTACATTATCATATTTTAGGCTTATATTGCCATACCAATTATTAACCAAACAAGTAAAAATGAATTTTAGAAGTTACCAAGTTCCCTATCAAATTAATGAGCAATACGCTAAAAAAGCTGCGTATTTCTCTATGGAATTCGCCATACATCAACCATTAAAAATATACAGCGGAGGTCTAGGATACCTTGCAGGCTCTCATTTACGTAGCGCTTATGAACTCCGTCAAAACATGATTGGAGTAGGTATCTTATGGAAATACGGATACTATGATCAAGCTAGAAACCAAGATCAAACATTGCAAGTAACTTTCATGGAAAAGATGTACAGTTTCCTAGAAGATACTGGCATTAAATTTCAAATTTTAATTCACGAACATCCTGTTTGGGTAAAAGCTTACTATTTAAATCCTGAAACATTTAATAGTGCTCCCCTATTTTTGTTGAGTACTGATTTGCCAGAGAACGACTATGTGTCACAAACAATCACCCATCGTTTATACGATGCAAATGTTGCAACTAAAGTAGCGCAGTTCATTTTATTGGGTGTGGGTGGAGCAAAGCTGATAGATGAATTAGGCTTTAATCCAGACGTTTATCACTTAAACGAAGCGCACGGAATTTCTTCTGCATTTTATTTATTGAATAAATTCAAGAGTGTACAAAAAGTAAAAGAACATTTAGTATTTACTACACATACTCCAGAAGAAGCAGGTAATGAAAAACATGATATTTATTTGTGTCATAAAATGAGTTATTTCTGTGGATTAAGTATTGATGAAGTGCGAAAACTGACTGGTATAACCGACGATCAGTTTAACCACTCTTTAGCAGCACTTAGGTTCGCAAGAAAGGCCAATGGTGTTTCTGCCTTACATGGTGAAGTGAGTAGAGAAATGTGGAAGAACTACGAGGGTATCTGTCCCATTACATCTATTACCAATGCACAGAACTGGCGTTATTGGGCAGATAAACAAATGTATCGTGCCATGGAAGAAGGCAATGATGAAGTTTACGATGATCGTAAGAAATTCTTGAAAAAGCGTGCTTTTGAAATTGTTGCCGATCAAACAGGAAAAGTATTTGATCCCAATGTGTTAACCATTGTATGGGCAAGACGTTTTGCGGGCTACAAGCGTGCGGATATGCTTACCTATGATATGGAGCGTTTTGAGAAAATGTTGAGTAATGCCAAGCACCCTGTTCAAATCATCTGGGCAGGAAAGCCTTATCCAGTGGATTATCCAGCTATTTCCCAATTCAATAACTTGGTGCATTTAAGTAAGAATTATAAGAATGTGGCTGTAGTGATAGGCTACGAATTAGCTTTAAGTAAGCGTTTAAAACAGGCTTCTGATATTTGGTTAAATAATCCACGTGTGCCAAGAGAAGCATCTGGTACCAGTGGAATGACCGCAGCTATGAATGGAGCAGTTAACTTTTCTACAGACGATGGTTGGATACCAGAATTCGTGAATCATGGCAACAATGGTTTCGTGGTTCCTAAAGCAGATTATGCCAATATGACTACTCATGATCAAGATGAATATGATTTAAACAAAGCATATGAAATCTTAGAACAGCAAATTATCCCATTGTATTACGAAGACCATGATACTTGGAGACAAATCATGAAAAACGGAATGCGCGATGTTAGATTCCAATTTGATAGTAATAGAATGGCCCATGAGTACTATGAAATCATGTACAAATAAGCGAAAATGAATAAAACTGAAATACCCTCCCCAACAAGGAGGGTATTTTTTTAACCTTTCCTGCTTAGTTTTGTTAGTACAATATGAAGAATAAGCTCATCATAGCAATTACTGGTGCCAGTGGTTCCATTTATGCAAAAGGTATTTTGGATAAATTGGTGCAATATCCAGATCAATACGAAGCAGTAGGTATTGTGATGAGCAAGAATGCTAAAGATGTTTGGGAAACTGAGTTGGGCAATCAATCGTATACCAATTATCCTTTTTCTTTCTATGAAAAGCAAGATTTTTATGCCCCATTTGCATCTGGATCAGCCCAATACAATACAATGATAGTAGTTCCTTGTAGTATGGGAACAATGGGAAGAATCGCAGCTGGAATAAGCGATGATTTACTTACCAGAGCAGCTGATGTAATCTTAAAAGAAAGAAGAAAATTGATACTAGTTGCAAGAGAAACACCGTACAATCTAATTCATATTAAGAATATGGAAACCATCACTTTGGCTGGTGGAATTATATGCCCCGCAACCCCTTCTTTTTATAGCAAGCCAAGCACCATAGAGGAAGTAGCGGCAACCGTAGTAGATAGAGTTTTAGATTTAGCAGGAATTGATGTGAAAAGTTATAGATGGGGTAAATAAAAAATCCCGATAACAGTTGCTATCGGGACTTGTATATGTTGAGTGTACAATTAAGATTCTGCTTTAGCTTCTTCTTCTTCTATTCTAGATTTAAAATTGAATTCCAATAAACTGGTTTCCTTATTCAAATCTGCAATTAACACATCTCCTTGCTTTATAGACATTTTCATGATCTCTTCCGCCAAAGGATCTTCTAAGTATTTTTGAATTGCTCTATGCAGTGGTCTCGCTCCAAATTGAACATCATAGCCTTTTTCTGCAATAAAGTCTTTAGCTGCTGCTGTTAATTCTAATTCAAAGCCAAGATTCAATAAGCGCTTAGAAACCCCCTTCATGAGGATATCGATGATATTGAAAATATTTTCTTTGGTAAGCGAATTAAACACGACAACATCGTCAATTCTATTTAAGAATTCAGGTGAGAAGGTTTTCTTTAATGCTTTTTCAATTACTGCTTTATTGTTTTCTTCTGCATTTTGAATTCTAGTAGCAGTTGCAAAACCAACCCCGTCACCGAATTCTTTTAATTGTCTAACCCCAATATTTGAGGTCATGATAATTAATGTATTCTTAAAGTCCACTTTTCTACCAAGTCCATCTGTTAGTTGTCCATCGTCTAATACTTGTAGTAAAATATTATAAATATCCGGATGTGCTTTTTCTATTTCATCTAATAAAATGACAGAGTATGGCTTTCTTCTTACTTTTTCTGTAAGCTGACCACCTTCTTCGTAACCAACATATCCTGGAGGGGCTCCAATCAATCTACTTACCGTAAATTTTTCCATGTATTCACTCATATCAATTCTGATTAAAGAATCTTCTGAGTCAAACATATAACGAGCCAAAGAACGGGCTAATTCAGTTTTACCTACTCCTGTAGGGCCTAAGAATATAAATGTCCCAATAGGTTTTTTAGGGTCTTTCAATCCTACCCTATTTCTTTGAATAGCTCTCACCACTTTTTGAATGGCTTCATCCTGACCAATCACCATTCCACGCATGTCTTCGCTCATTCTACGCAGTTTCTCTGTTTCTGCTTGTACCATACGTTTTACAGGAATGCCTGTCATCATACTAATGACTTCTGCAATATTTTCTTCTGTAATTGGATAACGTTTATTCTTGCTCTCTTCTTCCCACTGAACTTTGGCTTTTTCTAATTCTTCTCCAAGTCTTTTTTCTGTATCTCTTAATGAAGCAGCTTCTTCAAAACGCTGGCTCTTCACCACTTTGTTTTTTTCGTTCTTAACTTCTTCAATCTTTTTCTCGAGTTCTACAATGGTCTCTGGAACATTAATATTCTTCAAGTGAACCCTTGCCCCCACTTCATCCATTACATCAATGGCTTTGTCTGGTAATAATCGATCGGTCATATATCGATCACTTAACTTAACACAAGCATCAATAGCGTCATCGCCATAATTTACATTATGGAAATCTTCGTATTTAGATTTGATATTGTTTAAAATCAAGATGGTTTCTTCTACGCTAGGTGGCTCAATCAATACTTTTTGAAAGCGACGATCTAATGCGCCATCTTTCTCAATGTACATACGATACTCATCTAAGGTAGATGCACCAATGCATTGTAACTCTCCTCTTGCTAATGCTGGTTTGAAAATATTGGAAGCATCTAAAGATCCGCTTGCGCCACCAGCACCAACAATGGTATGAATTTCATCAATGAATAGAATAACATCTCTGTTTTTTTCTAATTCATTCATAATGGCTTTCATGCGTTCTTCAAACTGACCTCTGTATTTGGTACCAGCAACCAATGCCGCCAAATCTAATGATATCACTCTTTTATCGAATAATACACGACTTACCTTTCTCTGAACAATTCTCAAAGCCAATCCTTCTACAATGGCTGTTTTACCTACACCCGGTTCACCAATTAATATTGGATTGTTCTTCTTACGTCTACTCAAAATCTGGCTTACTCTTTCAATTTCAGCTTCTCTACCAACAATAGGATCCAATGTTCCCGCTTCAGCTAATTTGGTAATATCTCTACCAAAATTATCTAATACGGGTGTTTTGCTTTTTGCTGCACCAGGCGCTTGTTTGCCAGGTCTAGATTGTTGAAAGCCTGAGCCTTTTTTCTCTTCATCAAAATCATCATCATTATCTTCTGGAAATTCACTTCTTGGGGGAGGATTAGATGTGCCAACCATGCCTAATTCATTGCGAAATAAATCATAATCAATATCAAATTGATTTAAAATTTGAGTGGCAATATTTTCTTTGTTTTTAAGAATGCTCAACATCAAATGCTCCGTTTCTACTAGTGGACTCTTTAAGGCTTTGGCTTCTAAAACTGTTACCCTGATTACTTTTTCTGCCTGCTTAGTGAGTGGCAGACTGTTGATATTGGCAATATTTTTACCCGTTTTATCCTTTACGGCCAATTCTACTTCTTTTCTAAGTTCATATAGGTCAATATTCAGCTGTTTCAACACTTTAATAGCTGTATTATCCCCGTCTCTAATTAAACCAAGCAATAAATGCTCTGTTCCAATAAAGTCGTTTCCTAACCTAAGCGCTTCTTCCCTACTGAAGGAAATGATCTCTTTAACCTGAGCTGAAAAATTATTATCCATATCTTATTTGGATTTATACAATTATAACGAATATTTTTGAGTGAAGTTGTGCGGTAATTGTACACAGTATGTTAATATACCTTCTATATGCTAAATGTCAAAATTGATACCAAGGAAAAATTCACGGTTCTAACCCTAGAAACCGCCGATATATCTGCAAATATGTCAGCAAGTTTGACTGATCATTGCAAAACAGTGCTAAATTCTCCACAAAAAAACCTAGTGTTGAATTTAGAAAATGTTCAAACAATGGACAATGAAGTGGTAGATGCTTTAACGGAATCTCAACAGAATTTTTATGAAAATAGCGCTTCATTTGTCATCTGTGGTATTAAGGAAAAATTGGAAGCGTATTTAGATCAAATGGAAGTATTGGAAATGTGGAATATTACCCCCACTGAATCTGAAGCTTGGGATATTGTACAAATGGAAGAAATTGAAAGAGAATTACTCGATGGGGACGATATCAATTTTGAGAACCATCCAGAGGAACCTGCCTAAAGTTGAATGAATGGTGGAACAAAATTGGTATGCAGTTTTAGGCATTACTTCTTCAGCAAATGAAACAGAGATTAAAAAGGCATTTAGAAAGCTGGCACATATTTATCACCCAGATAAAAATAGCAACCCTATTTACTTTGAGCAGTTTAAACAGATCAAAAAAGCTTACGAAATTTTAGGAAATACAACTTCAAAAAAACTATACGATCAAAGCCTACAGCTTGTAGGTAAATCAACTAAATCACAACCTGTATTACAAAACTTACAAGATTTAATCAAGTATTTTCATTTGTTGGAAAGGGATATGCAACAAACTGACTTTCGATTTATCAATTATGATAGAATTAAGTGGAAGCTTAACTATCCATTATTTATGCCCTTATTTGAGGAGCTCATTCAATCTGGTAATTTTCAAGTACAACAAAAAATTTTGAAGCAGGTACTGTATGTATTAAGCTTTCTACCCTATAGTGAAATAATTGCTTATCAACCAAAATTAGAAAATTGCTTTTTTAACCAGCATCATATCAGTGCAATACGAGCATACATTTCTAAGAAAAAACTAGAAGCAAAATGGGAAGAATTAAAAATTCCATTAGTTGCCATTGTAAGTGCTTTGTTGTGCCTGGCTATTTTTTTATTAGCCAAATAAAAATCCCAGTTGCAAAGCAACTGGGATTCGAAAAATCAAAAAAACTAAATTAGTTATTTGCTACTAATGTAGTAGAAACTGTATTTGCTGGTGCCCAAGGAGATGGAGTTACTGAACCTCTAACAATAATGGTGTAAATTTTTCCAGATACAGCAGTCATAGGTTGAGTTCTGATTACAGCATTAGTTGTTGCATTTCTAATTTGAATGCTATAAGATGTACCCAACAATGTAGCATCTAAAGCAACAAAACTGGTAGCGCCTTTAAATGCAATAGCAGCAGGATATAATGCTGTGGTTGCAGTTCCAACGAATGCATTCACTGTAGGTGCATCTGCACTTGCATGAATGATTCTTAAGTGAGCTTTATTCGCCGCAGGTGTAGTTAAGTTGTCTTGAATCCAAACAAGTTCCGCATTCTGTAGTTTATTTACTGCTAACAAAGTATATCGAGCAGGTTGATCTCTTTGATCTGTTACGCTATAATTATTGGCCGCAAAAACAGTTTGTTGGCCAGCAATCGTTACTCGAATGGATTTTGTGCCTGGTGTAGTACTATTATAAATAGTATTAGAACCAAAAGCAATAGGTAAAATATTTTGTTTTAAATCGCCAACATAAAAGTCTAATCCGGCAACAACATCTGGTGCTGCATTCATAAACATATATTGTGCGTATCCTGGATTAGCTGGGTCTTTTGCACAACTCGTAAAAAGCAATACCGAGAATAAACCAGCTATGAATAATATATTTTTTTTCATAAATATCATTTGTTAGTGTCAATTAATAAGTGGCCATTACGGTTAAGCCCCTAGACATGGTTCCAGAAGTTGATTGGTACCTTCCTCTGAAAACTACATTGTAGGTTCTTTTTGCATTAAAAGTAAAACCATTGAAAATTGTTAAAGCGGTGGTTGTTCCAGTTGCCCTAACTTCCAATGTATCTGATAATCCAGTTATATGCTTAATGTAGTTAGAATTACCTAAAGGAGCAATATTGGTAGCAATATTTGCTCGCTTTCTTCTGGAATATAAATCCACATTAGGAATAGTTGATGAACTATAAATGATGTTCACAAATTTAACATTCGCTGTTGTATCTGAAGGAACTGTAAATACATCATTTTGAATTAATGCTTTTACTGCATTACTGGTATCATAAGTGTAAACTGTATAAAATTTACCTGCGTCAAATGTTGCAGAAACACTTACTGGAGTTTGTAATGGAACAGCAGCACTATCATACACTCGAATGGTTCTTGCTCCCGGTAAAATAGTAGCAAATGCAGTAATAGTTGAAGCCCCTGGGAATACCCCACCCATTCCCAATGCAGTTCCATTTAATCTTTCACCGTCTACAGAAATAAAATTTCTTGCAGCAGCTAAACTTCCTGGTACAAATCGAATGAATGCTTTATTTTCTGTTCCTGCAGATTCAGTGGCTCGGCCATCAAAATCCTTTTTACAAGCAGTGAATAAACCAATTACTGCTATTATTGAAAAGAGTTTCATTTTCATATTTTTCATTTTAATCGTAGTAATTAAGGTTTAGAGAACCATTGTTCTAGTGTATGATAATCCAATGCAATAGCACCAATTCTTGTTAGTTCACTTACATTGTATAAATACTCAGAATTGTATCTTGGTCTGGCTCTTTGTACCAACTTGCCGTTATTATTGGCAAATAAATTAATACCTGTTGGAACAACTAAGTCTGCATATACTGGAGTGGTTTGTCCAGCTTCAACATCTGTGTAATGAAACCTTCTCATATCGGTCCAAGTTTCATGCATACCATAACCATATAAGGCAATGTATTTCTGCAACATGATATGAGATAAAGTCAAATCATTGGCTGCAGGAACAACTGTAGTATTGGCTAAATAAGCATCTCTTACTGCATCTGTTATTACTCTCGCAGCAGGTACAGCTGATCCATAATTGTTCATTAATAAATCGAAGTTTAATCTTATTCCATCTATGTAAGCGGTTCTTGCAGCGGCTTTATTTCCTTTTCGATATTGCGCTTCAGCAATCATGAATTTAATTTCACTAGCAGTGATGATTGGGAAAGGAGAACCATTCTTAAAAATATACCTACAATCTGCGTCTGAAGTGGGTGCCGCAGTGGAAGTGAAAACACTGCCCCAAAAATTTCTTGGTTGATCATTAACAGCTAGTCCACTTGTACCAGCGTTAGGTCTCGCACCTCTAAATGTTCCATTGGTATTTTCCCGAATAATATATGCAGCTCTTGGGTCCACTGCGCCTAAAAATCTACTATTTGCACCAGACATTAAATTAGCAATGAATTCGGTTTGTCTCATAGACCCCACATTCCCTCTTACTGGTCCAAAGAAATTAGAAGTACCTGTGATTCCTGTATTCGCAAAGCGCAAAGTAGCGTTATCTGCATTCACATTCATGGCAAGATTTGCATAGAATATTACAGAATCTGCATTATAAGAAGCTTTGTTGCTTAAGTGATTAAATGAACGAGCCATCACTGCATAAACAAATTTTTTCCATTTGTTCACATCTCCATTGTAAAAATAGGCATCGCCCTTCGCTAAGTTCACTGGGCTTGAACTATCACCCGTATTATTCAAGTTAACGATGGCACTTCTGCAAATTTGTCTAACAGTATCGTACACCAATGATTGGTCATCATATTTAAATACCAATTGATCTGCCCTAAACGCCTCTCTTACAATAATATCTCCATACATTTCTGCTGTAGTGAGCCAACTCCAAGCTGAAATAGCTTGGCCTACTCCCACATAATCCCATTTCTTTTCTGTTGCAGACCATTCCATCATTCGTTTAAGGTTCTGGCCCATTCCATAGTAATGCATGGCCCAAATTGAACCCATTAAATCACTAGCACCAGTTGCTCCTGCCATTTGATCAAAAGCATTACCAGTAGTATTGGTAGCCCAAAACTGCACATACCGTCCTACTTGCATACCATCATTCTGAGTACCATAGGCTGATCCTGCAGCAGCAGAACTTCCTCCCATATTACTGATAATACCCGGTAGTAATGATTCAACTGGTACACGAACACCAGCATTAGGATTGGCAAAAGCCTCGTCTAATTTTTTCTGGCAAGAAGAAATTAGTAAACCTGCAAAAGCCAGGGTTACCAGTGTTTTTAAATTTATATATGATTTTTTCATGTTAGCTATTTTTTCAAGTTAAAAACCTACTCTTACACCAAAGTTTACACCAATAGGTGTTGCAAGGGTTCCGTAATCAAAACCAAATGCCCCTACTCCTCTTGTTGCAGCAGTGTTTCCACTTACTTGAGGATCAGCACCCATATAATTGGTGATCAAGAACAAATCGTTTCCTGTGATAAAAATGCTGGCAGATTTAACGCCGTTTAAGTTTCTTAATGCACGATCTGTTAAAGAATAACTCAAAGTAATATCACGCATTCTTAACCAATTCACATTTTTCTGAATAAAAGCTTCTTCAGGCATTGATGATGCAGTATAATAAGCATCGTTGTATGCTGGAATTACAGAAATGGTATTTTTTGTTGGAGTAGCAGTATTAGCAAATGCATCATTTAATACTCCTGCAATTACTCTTGGAGTGAAACGGTCAGCCGTTCTATTGCTTCTACCAATACTGGTTAACAACATTTCATTGGCGTTAAAAATATCTCCACCAATCTTTAGATCCCATAAGAAACTCAAACGCCAATTTTTATAACGAATAGAATTTTGAATTCCTAAAGTGAATGCAGGGTTTCTATCTCCTCTTAAACTAAATCGACCATCGGTCAAAGGGAGCCCTGTTGATGGGTTAATCAAAATTTGTCCTGCGTTGTTTCTTGCATAACCCCAAGAAGCAATACCTGTTGTAGGACTACCTAATCCTAACACACTTGCACGGGCATTACCATATAACCAGGTATCAGAAATATAAAATTCAGAAACGTTTGCTGGGAAACCTACCACCGCATTCCACATTTTATTAAAATTCAAGCGAGTGTTCCAACCAAAGTCTTTTTTCTGTACTAATTGATAATCGATGGCAATTTCTACTCCTTCGTTTCTTGTACTAGCTGCATTCTGTGTATTTAATACAAATCCGGTACCATAACTCAAACGCATATTTTCAATAATTTGACCCTTGGTCAAGGTATTGTAATACGTTGCATCAATGCTTAATCTGTTCTTCAAGAACTTGAATTCTGTACCAATTTCATAAGTGCTTTGACGCTCAGGCTGTAAGTCTGGGTTGTTATTGGTGAATCCATAAGAATAAGCTGGGCCAGTAGAACTTCCAAAATTGTTAACAAATACAGATTGAGTAGAATAAGCAGAGTTTAATCTAGCTGTATTTGCCATAGAACCCCTCAATTTCCAATAATTCAATACGCCACCTTTCTTTAAACCAGGTAAGATATCGGTCATGATGGCGCTTAAACTTAAACCAGGATAATTATAGTTTCTATTTTGAGCGGGTAATGTAGAAGCAGATTCAAAGCGATGAGAGTAGTTGAAGAATAATAGATTTTTATAGCTCAATGCTAATTCTCCGAAGAAAGCAATCTGTCTAATTACGCGTAAATTAGGTTGTCCAAATTCATTACGTAATAACCTTCTTCTGGTGTTAGGTGCAGTATTGTTTGAATCAGTCCTATTAGGATCAGCCACATTGTTTCCGCTTACAGCAAAAACCTCGGTTCTATAATCTTGCCACATGGTTCCAGCCATTGCTCTTACACTAAAGTCACCAAATGTTTGTTTGGCGGTTGCATTAATGGTGTGGTTATATCCTTTATATGTATTCCAATAATTATCCTGAGACCCTCTTAATGCAGTTGATACAAAGAAAGATTGAGGATGATAGTTTTGGTATCCAATGGTTTTATAAGTATCATAACCAAAACGTCCGGTAATACTCAACCATTTGGTAGGGTTGATATTAATACCCAAAGAAGAAAATAAACGATCTGTTTGATCACGACCTCTATTATTCTGAACGTTCCAAAGTGGATTATCTACTTCTGCATTGGCATTGGCGGAGAATAATGGTAATTTGTTTCCTCCATCGTCTTCAGATACAGAAACATCTACTGTGTTTGGAAACTGCATTAATCCAATCAAATAACCTCCAGCAGAACGCAAGACTTTTGCGGTATTGGTTCTAGTATAAGCAATTGAAGGAGTAATTTCCAACCATTTACCAATCTTAGTAGTGTTCCTTAAACTCAAGTTGATTTTTTCTTGGTCGTTGTTTGGAACAACCCCCTCCTGCTTTACATACGAAGCAGAGAATCGGAATATAGATTTCTTTATTCCAAAGTCTACCCCAAGGTTATGCGTTTGCGATTTACCATTTCTAAAGAATTGACCAATATTGTCGTATAATTTAGTGCCAGATGGATATGCGGGTCCAAAATAACGGAAAATATTACTTGGCAAAGTATTGGTACCGTTGGTATATCCATCAAATGTTGGAGGAAAACGATTTAAGACTTGGACTCTAAAGGCATTGTCGTATTGTACAGCTAATTTATTCGTTTTAGCTTTTCTAGTAGTAATGACAATTGCTCCAGAACTAGCTTGGCTACCATATAATGCAGTTGCTTCAGGTCCTTTCAACACAGTAACATTTTCAATATCGTTGGGGTTTAAATCGGAAACCCTATTACTATAGTCGCTACCTCTATTCGGACGATCTGAGGCCAACCCCACGCTTCTACCTCCATCAGAAGTTTCATCAAAAGAAGAGTTATCCATAATAACCCCATCAACCACAAATAATGGTTGGTTACTTAATGACAAAGAGTTAAATCCACGAAGTACAATTTGAGAAGAGGCACCAACGGTTCCAGAAGTTGGATTCACTGTTAATCCTGCAACTCTACCTTGAAGGCTATTTACGAAGTTATCACGCTGGGTTTCCTGAATTTCAGCACCCTTAACTTGTTGAGTGGAATAACCCAACTCACGAGGCTTTCTTTTCTGGTCCATCGCTACTACAACCACATCTTCTAATTCAGAAGATTCAGCTCTTAAGCGAACGATTATTTTCTGATCATCTTTTACAGACACTCGCTGGGTTTCAAATCCCAGTGAAGTAATCAATAAGGTTTGACCCTTAGATGCTTTGATAGTAAAATTACCTTTAGCATCTGTTTTGGTTGCAACTGATTTGCCTACTACACGGATGGAAACCGACTCTAATGCAGAGCCTTTTTCTAAATCGGATACATTACCAGTTACGGTCATATCCTGTGCAGAGACTTTCATAACAAGGAAGAAAAGCAAGAAAGCAATCCTCCAGGCATAAGCGAGTTTTCTCATAACTACAGTGTTTGGTTCATTGACAAAAATTAATCGCAAAAAGCTGCAAAAAATTTTAGCATTTCGTTAATCAAATAATTGATGCTATAAATATATGGTTAATCATCTGTTAAAACCATAAAATTCACAGCAAAATAATGCACATTTTTTTGCGGGTATTTAAGTGTATGGGGTACACAATGCTATAAAATGCTCAAACCGAGCTTTGCATATGGGGTTAATTTCTCATTTGTAGGGGCTAATTCGGTAATTAAAACATCTACTTGATCCAGTGCACAAACCTGTAAACGTTGAGTGGTATTAAGCTTTTCTGAAATAGCCAATGAAACTGTTTTTTGGGCACACGCAATCATGGCTTTTTTAACTTCAATGATTTCCCACTCCAAATCGGTAATACCAAAGTTCAAATCGATGCTATTGGTTCCTAACAAACATAAGTCGGCTTTAATTTGCCCCAATCTTTGAACCACTTCTGCTCCTACAGCCATTTGTGCACTTTTCAATAGTTTATTACCTAAAAAGATCACTTCTGCATTAGGATGTTCCAACAATTCTAATGCAATAGGCACATTAGTGGTAACGAAAGTGGCATTGAGGTCTGGGGGGAGCATATTCACCAGCTCACGCATAGTGGTTCCTCCAGATATAACCACCAACATACCATCTTTAATAAGGTCGATGGCTTTGTGTGCAATAATTTTTTTCTCAGGTAATGAGTAAACCTGCTTGCTTTCAATGGTAAAGTGAAAGGACTTAGCCAATGCACCACCATGCACTTTTATTAGCTTCCCTTCTTCAGCCAATTCTTGCAGGTCTCTGCGTACAGTATCTTCAGACACGTCTAATTGTACACATAAATCGGAGGATAATACTTTATTGTGGATATTGATTTGTTGTATTATATAAGCTTGGCGTTCTTTTTTTAGCATCTTTAAAATTAATGCGTTCCCGCATAATCACGCAAAAAATTTTATTTTGGCCTTTACACTGCTGCTTACCTAATTTTGGTGTCCATTTATGATATCTCCCAATACAATACAACAAATTACCAGTAGAATTGACATTATTGATGTGGTAGGTGAATTTGTGAAATTAAAAAAACGAGGAACCAATTATTTAGGCCTCTGTCCTTTTCACGGCGAAAAATCTCCCTCTTTTACTGTTTCACCAGCAAAAGAAATTTATAAATGTTTCGGATGTGGCAAAAGCGGCAATACCATCACTTTTTTAATGGAGCACGAGAAGTACAGTTATGTAGAAGCGCTTAAATGGTTGGCCACTAGATATAATATTGAAATTGAAGAGACGCAACAATCTCCAGAACAATTGCAGCAAGTGCAAATGGCCGAGAGTTTGCATGCCATTAATTCATTTGCACAAAAGTTTTTTGCTGAACAATTATTTGATGTTGAAGAAGGGAATTTAATTGCCCTCTCCTATTTAAAAGAAAGAGGCTTTAGAGAAGAAGTGTTGCGAAAATTTCAAGTTGGCTATAATCCCGAAGGAAAAGATGCTTTAACAAAGGCGTTGGTGGCCAATCAATTTAATAAAGAACTTTTACCTAAAACAGGATTGGTTGCTTTAAGAAACGAAGAGTTGGTAGACAATTATAGGGGCAGGATTATTTTCCCTATTCATAATAACACAGGTAAAATAATTGGCTTTGGTGCAAGAGTAATTGGAAAAGCAGATAGAGCACCCAAATACATTAATACCCCTGAGAATGAAGTATACAGTAAGAGCAAAATTTTATATGGCTCCTACTTTGCAAGACAAGCCATAGATAAAGCAGATGAATGCTTATTAGTAGAAGGATATACCGATGTAGTGAGTTTACATCAAGCAGGGATAGAAAATGTAGTAGCAAGTGGTGGCACTTCATTAACCATTGATCAATTAAGGTTAGTCAAAAAGTACACGAATAATCTTACGATTATTTATGATGGCGATAGTGCAGGAATAAAAGCTGCACTGCGTGGATTAGACCTGGCTATTGAAGAGGGCCTCAACGTGAGGTTGGTTTTAATCCCCGACGGAGAAGACCCTGATAGTTATGTAAACAAAGTTGGCGCTACTGAATTCAATGCTTTTATTGCTCAATCGAAGAAAGACTTTATTCTCTTTCAATTAGAAGTGTTGTTGAAAGAAGCGGGCAATGATGTTAATAAAAAAAGCAGTATTGTAAATCAAATTGCAGAAACGCTTAGTAAAATTAGTAAGGCCGAAGATTTTACCCGTCAGCAAGATTATATAAAACAATGTGCTTCTTTGTTGCGAATTGATGAAGCAGGTTTCACTAATTTAGTCAATAAGTTCAAGCGAGATAAAATTTCAAAGGAAGAGAAAAAACTTCCTTTTGATGAAGCCAATTTTATTCAACAAGATTCCTTTCAAGCCAATCAAGAATTTGATGAAGGACAGTTATTGTTGCAACAAGATGATCAAGTTGAAAAAAATGTTATCCGGGTGTTGTTTGAGTATGGATTAAAAAACTACAATGAAGCGCAAACCATTGCTGCATATATATTTGAGCAATTAGAAAATTATCCTTTAGAAAATCCAGACTACGAAAAATTAATTGATTTATACAAGGATTGGTACAATAAAGGATTAGAGCCTACTACCAAGTCGATGTTGTATCACGAAGATGAACAAGTAAGACAATTATTGATTAATATTTCAATGTTCCCCTTTGAATTAAGCAATCGTTGGGATGAAATATTACCCAATATGAATATTGTAAACAAAGACATATCCATAGCTGATACAGAAATGAGTTTGAATTATTTTAAACTTAGAAAGATTAAAAAAATGTTTGAGCAAAACCAGCGAGACATGGAGTTTGCTCCCTTTGAAGAACAAATGAAATTGATTCAATTACATAAGCAATTAAAAGAATTTGAAATTGCTATTACGAAACAATTGGGCACGGTAATACTTCGATAATCACTAATTACTATTCCGTACAATCATCATTTATATTTAAATAATGCATAAAAAAATCCCGGTCATTTAATTTAACCGGGATTCTTTATTATGGATCTATGAAGATTATTTTACTTCTTCAAACTGAGCGTCTTCAACTGTATCAGACTTAGGCTGCTCAGCTCCACCCGAATCAGCACCTGGTTGGCCACCAGCAGCTTGTTGCGCTTTGTAGATGTCTTCGCTTGCTGCAGTCCATGCAGTATTCATTTCTTCCATTGCAGCATCAACAGCAGGGATGTCTTGATTTTTATGCGCTTCTTTTAACTTAGTTAAAGCAGTTTCAATTGCACCTTTTTTATCAGCAGGAATCTTATCACCAAATTCTTTGAATTGCTTCTCAGTTTGGAAGATTAAGCTATCTGCTTGGTTCAGTTTCTCCACGCGAGCTCTTGCTTCATTATCAGCAGCTTCATTGGCTTTAGCTTCTGCTTTCATTTTCTCTACTTCTTCTTTGCTCAATCCGCTACCCGCTTCAATTCTGATCTTTTGCTCTTTGCCAGTTCCTTTGTCTTTAGCACTAACGTTTAATAATCCGTTTGCGTCAATATCAAAAGTTACTTCAATTTGAGGTACACCTCTTGGAGCTGGAGGAATTCCATCCAAGTTAAACATGCCTAGGCTCTTATTCTGATTAGCCATTGGACGCTCTCCTTGTAATACATGAATTTGTACACCAGGTTGATTATCGCTAGCTGTAGAATATACTTCTGTTTTCTTAGTAGGAATAGTAGTATTTGATGCAATCATAGTAGTCATTACTCCACCCATGGTTTCAATACCTAAGCTTAGAGGAGTAACATCTAATAACAATACATCTTTTACTTCACCAGTTAAAACCGCACCTTGAATGGCAGCACCTAGAGCAACCACTTCATCAGGGTTCACACTTCTGTTAGGCTTTTTGCCAAAGAAGCTTTCAACAATTTCTTGCACTTTAGGAATACGAGTAGAACCTCCTACTAATATCACTTCATCAATTTCAGATTTACTGTAACCAGCATCTTTTAATGCTGCTTCGCATGGCTTTAAGCAACGAGCAAATAAATTATCTGCTAAAGCTTCAAACTTAGCTCTTGTTAACTTTAGTACCAAGTGTTTTGGAACTCCATCAACTGCAGTGATATAAGGTAGATTGATTTCAGTTTCTGAAGAAGAACTTAATTCTACTTTTGCTTTTTCAGATGCTTCTTTCAAGCGCTGTAAAGCCATAGGGTCTTTACGTAAATCAATTGCTTCTTGAGATTTAAACTCATCTGCTAACCAATCCATAATTACTTTATCGAAGTCGTCACCACCTAAGTGAGTATCCCCATTGGTAGATTTTACTTCAAACACCCCATCTCCTAATTCAAGGATAGAAATATCAAAAGTACCACCACCTAAGTCGAATACGGCAATTTTTTGGTCGGCATGTTTTTTATCTAAACCGTAGGCTAAAGCAGCAGCAGTAGGCTCATTTACAATTCTTCTAACATTTAAACCAGCAATTTCACCAGCTTCTTTAGTAGCCTGACGTTGTGCATCGTTAAAATAAGCAGGAACAGTAATTACCGCTTCGCTTACTTCATGACCTAAATAGTCTTCAGCAGTCTTTTTCATTTTCTGCAAAATCATTGCAGAAATTTCTTGTGGAGTGTACATACGATCTTCAATTTGTACTCTCACAGTATTGTTATCGCCTTTGGCAACTTGATAGCTCCAATGACTAATTTCTTCGGTTACTTCGTCAAAACGACGACCCATGAAACGCTTCACACTGGTAATAGTGTTTTGAGGATTAGTGATAGCCTGTCTTTTAGCAGGGTCTCCCACTTTTCTTTCTCCATTCTTTAAGAATGCTACTACCGATGGCGTAGTTCTACGTCCTTCGTCATTTGCAATGACTACAGGCTCATTACCTTCCATAACGGATACACAACTGTTGGTGGTTCCGAGGTCTATTCCAATAATTTTTGCCATAATATTTGTTTTCTATTACAGCTTATTATTCAATCATTATGCCACGGGTAGTAAACGTGAAATATTGTCAGCAAACCTCAAAAAAGCGAGTTTTTCAGCCAATTTAGCTACCAAAAAGTCGGTTTAAGTCTAATTTTAAGGTCATTTTAGCGGGTTCAGTGTCACTATTTTAAAGACTTTGCTTTAAATGTGAAGTTCTTTTGAGAGAAATAGCTAAACATTACTACAAATACTGTAGTCAACATTTTGGAAGGGGTTGGATACCAACCAAAACTGTCTACAAAAATTTTGAGAAAAATATAATTGAGTAAAATACAACCAAAAACAACCAGGAAATATTTACCCAATTGCTCTCTTTTGGTAACGGATGTTTCCTGAAAAACCACATACCTGCTTAAATAAAACCCTGTAGGAAATGTAATGATAAAGCTCATCATAAAAGCAGCAATATGGCCACTAACGATGATATTTCCGAATTGGACAGTGGTTTTATCTAAAATAAAATTATAGGCAATAAAAAAAAGCCCAATATCTAAAAAAGTATTAAATCCACCACAAGCCGCATAGCGATAAGTTTGTTTGGGCATTAGTTTCTGGAACATTGGATAGAACCAATCCACCACCGAAAGGATGAAATGACTAATGTATTTGTGCAGCTTTTGCATAACTGGCGGCGAAGGTAGTTGATAAATAGTTAGTTTTGCATCCCGAAATTGTTAAGATTATGAGCGTGGTAAATAGGATTAAAGAAGCAGCAGCAAACAGTATCCATCAATTATATGGTACCTCTGTAAAGCCTGAACAAGTATTGGTAAATCAAACTAAATCAGAATTTGAAGGCGATTACACGGTGGTCTTATTCGCATTTGTAAAAGAACTCAAAAAGTCACCCGAGCAATTAGGGCAAGAATTGGGCACTGAAATGGTTGCGCGTTTTCCAGATTTGTTTACTGGCTATAATATAGTAAAGGGATTCTTAAATTTATCCATTAATGCAGCTTATTGGACCCAATTTTTGATGAATCAATATAATGATTTACAATTTGGCCACTCCACTACTACAGGTAATAAAGTGATGGTAGAATACTCCTCTCCAAACACCAATAAGCCCTTGCATTTGGGTCATTTAAGAAATAATTTCTTGGGCAGAAGTATTGCAGAGATTTTAAAAGCCACCGGCAATGACGTTGTAAAAACCTGTATTGTAAACGATCGTGGCATCCATATTTGTAAAAGTATGATTGCTTGGAAGCGGTATGCGAATGGAGCAACCCCATCAAGCACTCAAATGAAGGGCGATCATTTTGTGGGCGATTATTATGTAAAATTCAATGACGCATATAAAGCGGAAATAGCCGATTTAAAAGCAACAGGCTTAACAGAAGAACAAGCAGAAAAAGATGCCCCCATTATGAAAGAAGCCCAGCAAATGCTATTAGACTGGGAAGCTGGAGATCCTGCAGTGATGGAGTTGTGGAAGAATATGAATGGATGGGTTTATGAAGGATTTGATGCTACTTATAAAAGAATTGGAACCGACTTCGATAAAATTTACTATGAAAGCAACACTTATTTATTAGGGAAAGATTTAGTAGATAAGGGTTTGGAAGAAAAAGTATTTTATCAAAAGGAAGATAATAGTGTTTGGATTGATTTAACTAACGATGGATTAGATGAAAAACTAGTTAGAAGAAAAGACGGAACATCGGTATATATAACCCAAGACATTGGATTGGCAGAACAAAAACAGAAAGAGTTCAATGCCAATCAGAGTATATATGTGGTAGGTGATGAACAGAATTACCACTTTAAAGTATTAAAGTTAATCTGTCAAAAATTGAAACTTCCTTCCGCAGATGGGATAGATCATTTAAGTTATGGAATGGTAGAATTGCCAACCGGTAAAATGAAGAGCCGTGAAGGAACGGTAGTTGATGCGGATGATTTGGTGGATGAAATGATTAATATAGCCAGAGAAAAAACAGAAGAGCTAGGTAAAGTAAATGATTTTACTGAAGAAGAAAGGGCTGAATTGTATGATACCATTGGTTTAGGTGCGCTGAAGTTTTTCTTATTGAGAGTAGACCCGAAGAAAAAAATGGTCTTTAATCCAGCTGAAAGTATAGACTTTCATGGATTCACTGGGCCGTTTATTCAATATACGTATGCAAGAATCAGTAGTATTTTAAGGAAGTTGAATTATCAATCTTCTACTGGATTAGCTGTTGATTCAAATGAAACTTGGTTACCCTTAGAGAAAGAATTAATTGTAACATTAGAGCAGTTTCCTACGGTATTAAAAGATGCAGGCATAGAACAAGATCCTTCTAAAGTGGCCATTTATGTATTTAATTTAGCTAAGACCTTTAGTTCCTTCTATAGTGAACATTCAATTGCAAATGCGGAGAACCATTCAAAGCAAGCATTGCGGATTATGTTATCTGTATTTACTGCAACTGTTATAAAAAATGGCATGAAAGTATTAGGTATTAAAGTACCCGAAAGGATGTAAGAAAATTATTTTAATATTGCAGCCTATCATATAGGAGCCCGGGTGTTGAAATTGGTAGACAAGCCACCTTGAGGTGGTGGTGCTGGAAACGGCGTGCTGGTTCGAATCCAGTCTCGGGCACAAAGACCCTGACACGAAGTGTCGGGGTTTTCTATTTGAATGCGTCAAAAGCTTGCTTTTGAAAGCATGAAAATGGGAAACCCTAGTAGCACCAAAGGTGCGGCAGGGGATTTGGGTAAGCCCCCCTATTTGGAAGTCGGCGCAGCGGAGCGAGCCGACAATCTATCTCTGAGATTGGGCGCAGCGGAGCGAGCCGACAATCAGTTTCTAAATGGTTTTTACAAAGACCTACTTTCTATACATTAATTTTTTTTTGTAAAATTGAAAATCATCTATTATTTTTATTATGTCATACATAATACATTAATAAATATCCTTGCACCAATGAAAGTTTTAACTAATCTTCTATTTATCCTATTCTTATTTAATTCTTGTAAAAAAACAGCTGCACCCGCAACAATACAAACAACTGTTCCCCCGGTAACTCCTGTTCAACCAACAGTAAAAGTAGAATTGAAGACAGCTGATAGTACAATAGAAATAATCGAAACAGTTTCGGGTGCAAAAGAAGCTGATAGACTTGCTCAAAATTTTCGAGCTTCTGATTTTAGCACAACTGGATTTTATCTACCGGCATTTACCCCTATGGAAATTGAAGTAACCCAAATTAACGGAAACAGTTTGCCAACTTTATTAGTAGGCACTTATTCCAGGTATCAATCCAAATGGGACCCAACTTCACATTCATTAAATAATGGAGTAAACACTATAATGGATGCATCTGGTGGCATTATTTATTTGCGATTCAACAATGACAATCCCTCAAGCAAAGTAAAAGTTAGATTTATTACAGGCATGAAGCCAATCCCCTATTTTCAATTGGGAAAAACTTTACAAGCTGATTGGGTTAAAATGATTGATAATATAACTGATATACCAGATGTACAATTAGTAGGTAAGAAAACAATAATTACTTTTTCACTTGCCAATGCTAAATTGTATAAAAATGATGATCAAGAAGCATTAATTAAAAAAGCTGATAGGGTAATTGCTATTGAGGATAGCATTAGTGGTTTATTTGGAAATGATCCCATTGATAAACCAAATGTTCATAAGTACTTGATGACTGAATCTGATCATCCTGGATATTTTATGGCAGCAACTTTTTACAGAACTTGGTATGGAACTACAACAGGTGGTGTACCAGCTATTTTAAAAGCAGAAAATTTTTCTTGGGGGCCATGGCATGAACTTGGACATATGCATCAACAAAGTGCATGGACTTGGAGTGAATTAACTGAGGTAACGGTTAATATATACAGTATTGCTGTTGAAAAAGCTTTTGGCATAACACCTACTAGGTTAACTAGTCAGAATGAATGGAACAATGCTTCAACTTACTTAGCTAGTGCAGAAGGGGTTCGTACCTATAATGCATCAAGTACCAGTGTTTGGGTACGATTATGTATGTTTCAACAATTGAAATTGGCATTTGGTGAAAATTTTTATCAAGAACTTCATCGCCAGGCAAGAAGGGAAACCATCAAGCCAACCACAACAGATGCTAAAATGCGTTGGTTCATGTTAAAAGCGTGTAGCATAAGCGGTAAAAATTTATCCCTCTTTTTTAAAAAATGGGGCATGAATTTATCTTCTCAATCTGCAACAGATGGTGTTTTTGCTGAAATGGCTGCATTAGGGTTGCCTTCACCAGTCCAAGACTTAACACTTTTAAAAGATTAATTTCACTATTTTGAAAGGAAAGCAGTCTAAATTATGAACCAGCAACTAGCACATATTGCAATCGTTGTAGACGACTATGATAAAGCAATTGAATTCTATACACAAAAACTACATTTTGAATTAATTGAAGACACTATTCTAACTGAAACTAAGCGCTGGGTAAAAGTAAAACCAAAGGGTTCAAATGAATGTTGTTTACTATTAGCCAAAGCTGCCAATGATGAACAAAAGAGCAGAATTGGGAATCAAACAGGTGGAAGGGTCTTCCTATTTCTGTATACAGATGATTTTAAGAGAGATTACCAAAACCTAATTGATATGGATATAACTATTATAAGAGAACCAAGCCATGAAGAGTATGGAACAGTGGTGGTTTTTGAGGATTTGTATGGTAATCTCTGGGACTTGATTGAACCAGTACTACCCCAAGGCTCTATCTAAATGGGTATACCCACCATCTACATGAATCAACTGCCCAGTAGTATGTGAAGATTTTTCAGAAAGTAAAAAAGCAACCATATTGGCAATTTCTTCTGTTGTGGTCATTCGTTGACCAAGGGGAATTTTATCGGTAATGGTTTTTAATTTTTCTTCAGGATAATCAAATGTCTTGACCCAAGATTCATACAATGGAGTAAAACACTCTGCAACAATAACTGCATTCACTCTAATGCCATATTTTAATAACTCTACAGCCCATTCTCGGGTCAATGCATTTCTGCCCCCGTTAGAAGCAGCATAAGCAGAAGTATTTCCTTGACCAGTTTCTGCAGTTTTAGATCCAATATTTACAATTGATCCTTTTTGCTTTTTTAATTCGGGTAAAGCAAACTTTGCTAACAAATAATAATGTACTAAGTTTTTATGTAAGGATGCAATAAAGGCTTCATAGTTACCACTCTCTAAACCTACCCCATCATTAACACCTGCATTGTTTACTAATCCATCAATTCTACCAGCAATAGTCAACACATCATTTACAACACGTTCACATTCAGCAGGATTTGATAGCTCTGCAGTTATAAAATGCGCTTCTCCGTATAATGATTGTATTTCAATAATCGAAGCTTGATTATCAGCTTCACTTCTACCTATTATAAAAGGGATTGCACCTTCCGCTGCCAATACTTTACAAATACCTAAACCAATTCCTTTGGCGCCACCTGTTACAATGATTGATTTTCCTTTCAGTTGTAAATCCATATGGTAATTTATATATTATAAAATTGAATTGCATTCAACCCAAATATTTTGGCTTGATCTTCCAATGAATGACCGGCAAAGTATTGTTCTACTATACTGTTCACATCGGCGTAAGAGCCTCCTAATAAACAAACTGGCCAATCACTGCCAAACATCAAACGATTTACTCCAAATGATGCTGTAACAACATCCAAACAATAAGTAAAATCTTGAACACGCCAATTTTTCCAATCAGCTTCAGTTACTAAACCAGAAACTTTGCAATAAACATTTTGATGCCTCGCTATAGCCCTTATTCCTTTTTCCCAATCTTTATAATCAGCTCTCTTAAAATTAGGTTTAGCTAGATGGTCAATTACAAATGGTTGCGAAGGAAATTTTTCAACTAAAGCTTTTGCAAAAGGTAAATGTCTAGGAAGAATTAATAGGTCATAGGTGAAATGGTAATTAGCCAATTGCGAGATGCCGCTACAAAAATTGGAACGGAGTAAAAAATCATCCGCAGGTTCGGCTTGTACAATATGGCGAAACCCTTTTAGCTTTTTACACGCAGCATAATGCGATAATCTATCTGAAATATTTTCAGCACACAAATCAATCCAACCAACCACTCCTTTAATAAAATCATTAGCTACAGCCAATTCTAAAAGGAAATTGGTTTCTTCTTCACTTTGATCAGCTTGTACTAAAATAACTCCATCAAAATAATTTGCTTGCAACAAGGGTAGTAAATCAGCGGGCATAAAATCACGCTGAATTACTTTCATCTCATCGGTAATCCAAGCATCTTTAATTGGATGGTATTTCCAAAAATGTTGATGGCTATCTATTCGCATGGCAGTTCAAATATTTTTTCCATCAACATCCATTTCTCTCCTTTCTTTGCCCATGGTAATGCTTGCTGAAACTTCCACATCAACTGCTCCCATTCCTGCACTTTTTCATTACTAGCATCCATCATTGCTTTTTTCTCAAACGAAAAAGTTTCATCTGCCTCAATAATCATGAACAAACGATTACCCAAACAATAAATATTGAGCAAGCGTATACCAGCATCTTTTATACTTTGAATCACTTCAGGCCAAACTGATTGGTGATGGGTTTTATATTCAGCCATCAAAGCTTCGTTATCAACTAAATCTAACGCCAAACAAAATTGCTGTATAGCCATGATTCTTTATTTATAAGCAACTGCTAGTTGTTTACTAGTTCCCAAAGATTCAATTCCTAATTCAATTTCATCCCCTGCTTTAATATATATTGGTTCAGGTTTAATTCCTAAACCCACTCCTGGAGGCGTACCAGTACTAATGATATCACCAGGCAGCAAAGTCATGAACTGACTTATATAATGCACTAGAAAGGGAATCTTAAAAACCAAGTTCGATGTATTACTCTTTTGAAAGGATTTACCATTAACGGTCAACCACATGTTCAAATTATTTACATCAACTATTTCATCTGTTGTTGCTAACCAGGGCCCAAGGGGAGCAAAACTGTCGCATCCTTTACCCTTTGCCCATTGTCCACCACGCTCTAACTGAAATGCTCTCTCACTATAATCATTATGTAAACAATATCCTGCTACATAATTCATTGCATCTGCTTCTTCTACATAATTGGCTTTTTTACTCATTACAAATGCAAGTTCTACCTCCCAATCGGTCTTTTCACTATGGCGAGGAATGATCAACTGATCATTGGGACCACACAATGCAGTAGTAGATTTTAAAAAAATAATCGGTTCTTCGGGAATGGGCGCATTGGTTTCTTTACAATGATCTATATAATTTAAACCTATACAAATGATTTTGGAAGGTCTTGCTACAGGCGAACCAAGTCGGATGCTTTGATCTACTTCAAGCAATGTATGATTGGTTTCTAGAAAGGCTTGAAGTTGATTTAATCCATCTGATTCAAAAAATTGCTCATTAAAATCTGTAAAGAATGAAGACAAATCATACCATTTGTTGTTCATTATTATGCCTGGCTTTTCTTTACCTAATTCGCCAAATCGAATCAATTTCATATGCTATAATTTATATTTTTATAATCCTCCTTGCCCTCTATATAATTTTACTGGTTTTTCTAATGTTAATTTAACGACAGTTACATATTTGTCCAATGATGCTTCTGGGAGGTTAATATAAACCAACCCAGGTACATGACTCCAACTGATTTTTCCTACTATTTTGTGTGATGGTTTAATGCTAGAACCCAGTACAGCAATATCTTTTATTTGATTCTCTAATCCCTTTAACATAATTTGACCACTGTTATTACCATGTACAAAAAGATACAGATTTGTTGAATCTTTTGACAAAGTAGAAGGCCCATAATAATGACCTTGAGGAATACCACCAATGGTATTGAAAATAGCTTCTCCATTTTTTTTATTCCATGCACCCAATTCTTTTAATACAATAATTTGTTCTGCTGGGATAGTGCCGTCTTCCATTGGCCCCATGTCTAATAATAAATTACCTCCATTGGCTACTGCATCTACAAAAATGGTAATTACTTCATAAGGTGTTTTCCAATTATTGTCGTGATGAAAACCCCAGTTGTCATTGGTGGTCATACAAAGCTCCCACCAATTATCCTTTGGTCTAGAAACAGGAAAATTTTGTTCAGGAGTTGCATAATCGCCATAACCTTGTAACCGACCATTGATGATTGCATTGGGATTCTTAGTCAGAATCATGCTTCGCACTTTTTCTGATTCCCATTCTTCTGCACTATGTTCCCAGTCTCCATCAAACCACCACAAATCGGGATTAAACTGATTGGATATTTCTTTGATTTGACCTTGAAAAAAATTTCTGAATCTGTTCCAACGCTCGTAGTCGTTTTTAACCTGATACCTAGAACTATCTTTAATAAAGCCCGGATAATCTTGGTATGACCAATCAATCAAAGAATAATAAGCACCCGTTTTGATATTTCGCTTTCGTAATTCTTCAAAGAAGGGTTGAATCATGTCTTTTTTGGCAGGTGTTGCTTTCACGCTACTCAGCTCATTCATTTTGGTATCATACATCGCAACCCCATCATGGTGCTTAGTGGTAATTACTGCATATTTTGCTCCACTTTCTTGAATTAGTTCAGCCCAAGCTGAGGGATTATATTTTTTTAAAGTAAACCCATTCAATTGTTTCATGTAATTGGCATAACTAATTTTCTTATTATGAAAACTCCATGATTCATCAATTCCATCTACTGCATAAATTCCTGCATGAATAAATATGCCCAACTTGGCGTCTGCAAACCATTGCATTTTATCTTTAATGGAAGCAGGAGTAATTTTTTGTTGTGCATTTACATTTATGCAAGTACTCAATAAAATAGAAATTACTAGTAGCTTAGGGCTTATCAATCGATTGATGCTATTCATTCTACTTAATTATTTAATTTTATAAATCCACCATCAATGGGATAATCGCTACCAGTTATAAAAGCAGCCTCTTCACTTGCTAAAAATAAAGCCAATGCAGCAACTTCCTCAGGTTTACCCATTCTTCCTATTGGTTGAGATAGTGAAAGCTTGTCAAAAATTGATGCTTGTTGATCAGGATAATTTTTTTCTATAAAGCCGTCTACAAAGGGCGTGTGTACCCTTGCAGGTGAAATAGAATTACAACGGATATTCTCTTTTATATAATCTTTAGCTACAGATAATGTCATGGCCATTACTGCACCTTTAGCTGTTGAATAAGCAAATCGATCAGCTATACCCACCCAAGCCGCAATAGATGCCATATTGATGATGGCGCCTCCTCCTTGTTTTCTCAATTGAGGGATGGCAGCACTAATACAATTGTATACGCCCTTTACATTTACTGACATTATTTTATCAAAATCTGTTTCAGAAGTAGTATCTGCTTTACCAATATGAGCTATACCTGCATTATTAACCAAAATATCAATTGCACCAATTTGATTAAAGGTATTCATCACTGATGCGTTAAAAGATACATCACAGGCATGAGCATAGGCAAGTCCTCCTCCTTTAACAATCTCGTCTACTGTTGAGTTAGCTTGATCAATATTGAGTTCAATGATATGAACTACGGCACCTTGTTTTGCAAATAATATTGCAATGGCTTTCCCGATACCACTACCCCCTCCTGTTATCACCGCTATTTTATGATCTAATCTAAACATTTGCCTAATTTAATTTTATAAACTTACTCCTCTTTTCCAAGGAATAAAATCATCTTGATTCAATTGTACTGCTTTAGGGATGATTAAACCACTAGCTGCTTTTATACAATAGTCTAAAATATCTTCTCCCATTTCTTCAATTGTTTTTGCACCGCTAATTACAGGCCCACAGTCTATATCAATAATATCGCTCATTTTTTTGGCTAAAACAGAATTAGTAGCCACTTTAATTACCGGACAAACGGGATTACCTGTTGGTGTACCTAATCCTGTTGTAAATAAAATTAAGGTGGCACCTGCTGCAGCTTTTCCTGTAGTCGCTTCTACATCATTTCCCGGAGTACAAACTAAGCTTAAACCCGGTTTAGTAGCTAGTTCTGTATAATCCAACACATCTATTACTGGCGCAGTGCCTCCTTTTTTAGCAGCTCCTGCACTTTTCATTGCATCGGTTATCAATCCATCTTTAATATTACCGGGAGAAGGATTCATGTAAAACCCTGACCCTACTTTATGCGCCAATTCATCGTAGGATTGCATTAAATTAATAAATTTTTGAGCAATTGATTCATTCACACATCGATCAATTAGGTTTTGCTCTACCCCACATAATTCTGGGAACTCTGCTAATAAAACTTTACCACCTAATGCCACCAATAAATCAGCGGCATAACCAACAGCAGGGTTTGCAGAAACACCGCTAAATCCATCACTTCCCCCACATTTTACGCCAAGAGTTAATTTGCTAAGTGGTACTGGTTTTCGCTCCTTTAGATTTATTTGAATCAGCCCTTCAAAAGTTTGTTTTATTGCATTAGCTATAAGTTGTTCTTCACTTTCCGATTCCTGTTGTTCAAAAACAAATAATGGTTTTTCAAATAATGGATTTTGAATCTTAATATCATGAATTAATTGTTGTACTTGTAGATGCTGACATCCTAAACTTAATACCGTAATGCCCCCAACATTAGGATGATTAGCATAAGATGCCAACAAAGCACTTAAAGTAGTAGCATCTTGTCTTGTACCTCCACATCCTCCTTGGTGGTTTAAAAATTTAATTCCATCCACATTTTTAAAAACTCTATTAATACTAGATGTTGGCGCTAACGAAATGTTAACCGACTCTAGGTTTTCGCCCTTTTGATAAGCTAATAATAAATCCTGAGTATAACGTAAATATTTATCAGATACAGCATACCCTAATTGATTGTGTAGTGCTTCTTTAATAACATCGAGATTCCTGTTCTCACAAAAAACTGTTGGTATAAATAACCAATAATTAGCTGTTCCTACTTGACCATCGTTTTGATAATACCCATTAAAGGTTGTGTTTATATACTTTGTAATATCAGGTGCTTGCCATTGGTAAGCTACTCCCCTATATCCATACGGTTCAGCGGCATGTTTTAAATTTTCAGTTGTCATTAAACTACCTTTCAACACTTTTGTTTGCACTTTACCAATTAATACACCATACATGATTATTTCAGCTCCAGCATTTAAGTCACTTGTATAAAACTTGTGTTTGGCTTTCACCTTGTCTAGTAGTAAGTAAGTTTGATTTTCAAACTCAACAACAACATCTTTCTCCAAATCAATTAGTGCCACTAATACATTATCGTTTGGATGCATGCGAATTACTTGCCTTTTACCACTATTTTCGAACATAATTAATGGGATGATTCGTTTTTAATTGTACGCATTTTTAATGCGAATAATAATACAACAATAAAACATACTAAGGGAATAAAATAACCATTTTGTATACTGCCTGTTTTATCTGCTACAATTCCCAATACTGGTGGCAACAATGCTCCTCCAACAATTGACATTATTATTAAACTAGACGCAGATTTAGTAGCATTTCCAAGTCCTTTAATACCTAAAGCAAAAATAGTTGGGAACATAATCGACATAAAGAATGCTATTCCAATGAGTGAATAAATGGTCATCATTCCTTTCCCATAAATAGCTATGAATGCCAGGATAATATTTATTATCGAATAAATAGCCAATAATTTTGCAGGTTCAATATATTTCATAAAGAAAGTCCCAGCAAATCGACCAATCATAAATGCAGCACCATAAAAAGCAGTATAGGTTGCTGCTTCCTTATCTGACAATCCTACAGCTGTTACTGCGAATACTAAAAAGAAACTTCCCACACAAACCTGAGCTCCTACATAAAAAAACTGTGCAATCACAGCCCATTGTAATTGTGTATATTTTAGTGCCTTAATGAAACCATTGCTTGCTAACGATTCTTCCTCTTTAATATCCGGCAAAGGGGTAAAGTAGAATACAACAGCCATAATCAATATGACCAATCCTAATACAACGAAAGGTAATTTTACGCTATCCGTTTGTGTTTGTATAAAGGATGATAATGCCTCTCCAGACAATGCATTGATTGCAGTATCCGTTTTATCAGAATCGGTTAAAATTAACCATCTCCCTACCAAGGGTGCAATGAATGCAGCCAACCCATTGAAAGACTGTGCCAAATTTAAACGGAATGCAGCTGTTTCAGCCGGGCCTAATACAATGGCATAAGGATTGGCAGCTGTTTCTAGAATGGCCAATCCACATGCAATAATGAACAGTGCTCCTAAAAAGAATCCATACGTATGAGTATTGGCTGCTGGAACAAATAAAAATGCACCACAAGCAAAAATTAATAACCCAATAATTATTCCTGACCTATAACCATATTTTTTCATGATCAATCCTGCCGGTATCGCCATTAAAAAATAGGCAATAAAAACAGCAGAATCTACCAATGAAGACTGTAAAATGCTTAGCTGAAAGGTTTTTCGTAAATGTGCAATTAATATTGGGTCAATATTGTGAACAAAACCCCAAAAGAAAAACAAACTGGTTATTAAAATGAAGGGGAATAACCAACCAGTTTGGTTATTTATTTTTTTATTTTCCTTTAGTGGTAAAGTTGGCTGCAATCCCATAGGTTTAAATATAAGGCATATATTGATTAAATTCATTTTATGAAATATGAAAATTCTTTTATTCCTCATTCTGAAATTCCACAGTACGCAAAGGTCAATTTAGAGCCAATAGAAGCAGCGTATAAGAAAGTGGTTTATATTAATTGGGCTATTGTTTATACCGTTTTATTTACTGTTTTATTAGCATTATTTATACTAATAAAGCCTTTACAAATGAGTTGGTTAATTACCATTGTTGCAATAGTATTTCTTTTACTTATTTCAATATCAATTGCCTCTGTTGAAATTGGTTTTAAAAATAAAGCATGGGCACTTCGCGATAAAGACATTCAATTCAAAAAAGGTTGGTTATTTCAAACAACGCATATTATTCCTTTTGTTAAAGTACAGCATTGTGAACTAGTTAGTAGCCCCATAGGAAGAAAATATGGACTTGCTTCTATTCGAATCAACACTGCTGCAAGTAATGATATAGATATTAGTATTAAAGGGCTTAAGCAAGAAACAGCAGAACAATTGAAAGCTTTCATTATGGAAAAAATTGAAACTTATGAGCACCAATAAAATTGATTGGTCGGTTCCACAAAGGCTTTCTCCTGTTGCTTTAATTTTTATTCTAGGAAAGATTATTAAAGATAGTTGGCCGCTTGTTTTAATTGTTGTAGGTAGAATAATTATCAATGAACAAAATGATGAAAAAAGAAATACAAGTATTGGAATCTATTTTATTCTGGGGATCACTTTATTAATATTATTTATACATCTAAATCAGTTAATTAATTTTTTCTTATTTAGAATTCAAATAAAAGGTACTGAATTAGTTGTTACAGGGGGATTATTATCAAAATCAAAAACTATTGTACCATTAAATAGAGTACAATCTGTTCATCTAATTGAAAACTATTTACATAAATTGACGAATACCTGTACAATAAAAATAGAAACAGCGGGATCAGATGCAACCGAAATAGAAGTCAAAGCCATCAACAAAGAGAAAGCGCTATCCTTACAATCATTGTTACAGAATTCAGTTACTGAAATTAGTCAGAAAAATATTCCTGAACAAGTCCAGATTATGGGAATTCAATTTGCAGATGTAATAAAATTGGCCATTTCGGAAAACCATGTCAGAACTTTCTTAATTATAATTGCTTTTGCTTATTCTAGATTAGAAGATATAAAACAATTGATTGGTTTTGATGCATCCGATATAATTGATCAACAAGTTGATAATGCCAGTTTTTCATTATCAGGATTATTAACGCTTCTTTTAATAGGCTTGATTATTACATTATGGGTTTCCTTTATTCGGGTAATGCTCAGATACCATGAAATGAAAATAACTGCGAATAATAAAGGATTTCAGATGGAATGGGTTTTTTTGCAAACACAACAGAAAATGCTTATTCAAAACAAAGTGCAATTGATTAGTTGGAATTTCAATTTTGTCAGAAAAGTATTAGGAATTAGTATACTACGTTTTTTCATGATGGGAGAAAATTTAACCCAAACAAAACAACATATACAGCTGCCTGTTATGGATCAGCATTTATTATATCAGTTGATTTCACCATACCAAGCCGTATTGCCATCTTCAAATACACAATCTTACAGTACGCATATTTCTTATGGTTGGAGAAATACCCTATTATTTGTTTTGCCCATTATATTGGTAATTTCCACTGCCATTTATTTTTGGAATCCTTGGTATATTCTATTCCTTTTATTGTTATTGATTTATTTAGCTATTTCCAATTGGGTAAAGTATCAAAAATTCAAATACTGGTTTAATGAAACTACCATTCAAATTCAAAAGGGTGTTTGGGGAGTAGAAAATATTCTGCTCAATTTCAACAAAATTCAGCATGTTATGGTTAAAACAAGTCCGTTTTTAAGACGCAAAAAATTGGCTACAGTTGAATTACATACAGCTGGTGAAACAATTGTAATACCTTATATCTCAATAGAACAAGCTCAGTATTTAGTGGACCTATCATTAGTTAATGTGGAGTTTCATTAAACCCAATTAGTTCTTTGTTTTTTAATACCTTCACTGTAGAAAATTTGTATATGTCTAGTTTTATAATAACATGTCCTAATTGTAGTCATCAGTTTGAACCTGGGGATACCATGCGCGATGAAATTGAGAAAGAACTACGTGGTAAAATGAAAGATTGGCAAAAGAAAAAGGAAATTGAAACTGCTGAACTGCTTGAAGCAGAGAAAAAGAAAATGCAATCTGAGATGCAGGAAACAGTTAAAAAATCATTGGCTGCCGATTATGAGAATCAGTTAAAATTATTACAACAAGAAGCTGCAGATAGTGCAGAAAAATTGAAAGAGTCTAGAAGAAAAGAATTAGAATTTTTGCAAAATGAACAAGCGCTTAAAACGCGCGAAGAAGAAATGCAATTGACCATTCAACGTCAATTAATGGAAGAGCGGTCTAAATTAAAAGAGCAATTACAAAAAGAAGAATCAGAAAAAATAAGTCTAAAAGAACAAGAATACCAACTAAGAACCAAGGAGCTAGAAAAGCAAATTGAAGACCAGAAAAAGTTGGTTGAAGAAATGCGAAGAAAGTCTGAGCAAGGTAGCATGCAATTACAAGGAGAAGTACAAGAACTGATGTTAGAAGAAATGTTACAAGCTACATTCCCATTCGACAAAATTGAAGAAGTAGGTAAAGGTGTTCGTGGGGCAGATTGTATTCAAATTGTACGCAATCAATTTGGCAATGAGTCTGGTAAAATCATTTATGAAAGCAAGCGTACCAAAGACTTTTCCAATGAATGGATAGAAAAGTTAAAAAAAGATATGCGAAGTCATGGTGCAGATGTGGCTGTTATAGTTACTCAAACCTTCCCAAAAGATATGGAAAGATTCGGTGAAAAAGACGGGGTTTATATCTGCACTTTTACTGAAGTAAGAAGTGTTGCATTATTGCTTCGAAATGCATTATTGAAAATTGCTGATGCTCGTAAAAGCCAGGAAAATAAAGGCGATAAAATGGTTATGCTATACGACTATTTAACAGGGACAGAGTTTAGTGAACAATGGAAAGCAATCAGAGAAGGCTTTATGAGTATGCGTCAGAGTATTCAAAAAGAAAGAGATACCATGGAAAGACTTTGGAAAGCTCGTGAGAAACAGTTAGAGAAAGTATTACTGAATGCTGCTCATATACAAGGTTCAGTTGAAGGTATTGCTGGTGCAGATGCAGTAAACTTGAATTTAATTGAAGACAATGACACTTTATTAATTGATTAATTTCTTCGACCATATTAATCCAGAAGGTAAAGCCAATATTCCCTCCAAAAGGAAACCCATGTTTCCAATTAAAGAAGATTTGCGCCAATACTTAAGAAGATATGGCAGGGAGGTTTTGCTCCCCTTTAGCTACCAAGATTTACAACGGTTTACCTATACTATTCCTTTAAAAGACAAAAATGGGAACAATACTGCTTGGGAGCAGGTTTCGTATGATATGCGCGAATGGGATTTCCTACGGAAGAGTCTTGTGAAAGTATATGCCATATTAAAAACGGAAGGTGATTTAAGTTTTGCCAACCACTTAGATGTTGCAAGAATTGATTATTGTTATTTTGGCAATAGTCAGCCTTTTCGAATTCGAATTGTAAATAAATTCAATGATAACTATGATCATTACTATATTAAAAGAGCGGATGCAAGTAGAATATATGGATTAGAATTAGAGCATATACTTTCCCCCAATCGCATTACTTACTTTACAAGTAAAGACACTTTAATTGAAGAACATATTCCTGGAATACCAGGAGATTTATTTATTCGCGATTATATAGACGCAGAAAACACCAATAAAATTAGACTAGCCAAAGAGTTTGTCAAATTTAATGAGCGATGTTTTGTTCAATTATTAGGTGATATGCGGTCGTATAATTTTGTTGTTAATATTATCCCAGATATAGAAGACTTTCAATACCGTATTAGGGCTATTGATTTTGATCAACAATCATACGAAGGCCGAAAAAATTTATACCTGCCTCAATTTTTTAAAGACAATCAGGCATTGGTAAATATGGTATTAAAACACTTAGACAAGCAATCCATTGAGCAATATCAGGCAGAAGAAAAAACCATGATGACATTCCGGTTGGTTTCTTCTCGCTATCGGGTTAAAGAAATTTTAGACATCATGGACGATGACCAAATTTCTACCAATGAAAAAATAGCTGAATTAAGAGAAGCCTTATTTGTACATTTCAACAATCCCCAATACTTAAAAGCCCGAACCATGGGACAATTGTTGAAAACACATTTAAAATGTTCATTAAGAAAATACTTAAAAAAAATGCCCAAAACTGGTAAACACGAATAACTCAATCATTGTTTAACCATACTAAACTAAGTTCATTAGTTAGCCGATAATGCAATTGCAAATTTGCTTCAAAGTCATCTTTCCGAAAAAATGCTTTTAAAATACCTGTTGAATTCAAGTCAGCTGCTTCCACTTGCATACATTCACTGAAATCGATATCTCCCCTTCCCCACCACTTAAACATGGCTTCTTTTGCACTCCATAATAAAGTAAGTGTACGAAACTTTTCCTGCTCTTCCATTGCTTCAATATTCCAATTGGTTAATTCAGAAACATGCAAAAATTTATGCCTGATTTTGTTCACTCGGTGGGTCACCAACTCAACATCTACCCCCACTCTTTCGGTGGAACTCACTATGGCTGCAGCATAATCCCCGCAATGTGAAATAGAAAAATGATAGGCTTCATTGGGTAAATAAGGTTTACGGGTGTCTGCTATTTGAATTAGCTCACTTGGGAAATCAGCAAATAAGTATGGGAGCAAAAACCTACCCGCCAAATGCTGTAATCGTTTGTGGGGATGGGTTACTTGCTGTTGTATGGTTACTTTTTGGGTAAAAAACGACTCCCCCTCTTCAATCTTCCAAACGGCCAATTGAGTAAAATCGTTGATATTTTGTTGATAATAGATGGGCACAAAAAGATTTTAGCGTATACATTGCAGAATTAGCATTTTTTTGCAATTCAACAGTAAAATTAACGGGAATGATTTTAAGTGATCTACGCATTTTAGAAGAAATAGAAAAAGGGACTATTAAAATTGAACCTTATGATAGAGCCGACCTAGGTAGTAATAGCTATGATGTTCATTTAGGCAAATGGTTAGCTACCTATACCGATGAAGTATTGGATGCTAAAAAACACAATACAATTACCTATTTTGAAATTCCTGAAGAAGGATATGTATTGCACCCAAGCGGATTTTACTTAGGCGTTACAGAAGAGTATACAGAAACGCATGCGCATGTTCCATTTTTAGAAGGCAAATCTTCAACTGGAAGATTGGGTATTGATATTCATGCAACAGCAGGAAAAGGTGATGTAGGCTTTTGCGGTAACTGGACTTTAGAAATTTCTTGTAAACAACCCGTTCGAGTTTATAGAGGTATGCCAATTGGTCAATTAATCTATTTTCCAGTTGATGGAGAAATTGGGGTGAAATACAATCAAAAAGGAAATGCTAAATACAGTGGACAACCCAATAAGCCAATTGAAAGTATGATGTGGAAGAATAAATTTTAATTTAATTGCCAGATACTTCCATTAAGTATGCTTGCAAAACTTACCCATAAAAGGTAAGGAATTAATAAAGCGGCAGCAAGCGTTGAAAGTTTTCTGAATTGAATTATTGTGAGTAAAATAAATACCCACATTGCAATGATTTCTACAAATGCCCATCCAATTTGGTGCATCGAAAAGAAAATAATTGACCAACAAAAATTCAAAATAAATTGAATAATGAAAATTCGTATGGCCTGTGTTCGGGCCGCACTAATTGGTAATTTCCAAATCAGGTAAAAGCTAATCCCCATTAAAACATATAAAGTAGTCCACATAGGGCCAAATATCCAATTGGGGGGATTAAAAGAGGGTTTATTTAGCCCTGCATACCAAGTAGGTATTTCTGCAATAGTGAAGATGCCTCCTAACGATCCTAGACCAACTGTTGCAATTATAGAAAGGATTAATTTTTGTGGATTAGTTATTTTCATTTTTTCTTTTTTGATAACTGATTAACCAAGCAACCACTTCGTTATAACTATCTATTCCAGCCATTTGATGATTCATTTTTAAAAACTGGTCATATAAGTTATTGCTGATTGGACTGAAATCATTTCTACGTTTATAAAAAAAATCGCGAATATCTTTCCGATCTTTTTTAACCAATGTATCCATTCGATTTCGATTGTTTTTAACTACTTGTTCAAATGCTCCATAATTCTCCTTGGCATACAAAAGGTACTGTTCATTAAACGAATAGTTTAATAAATCTAAATACATTGAATATTTTAAATAAGAGTTTGAACTGGATTTTGCTGCCAAAAATCCAATAAAACTTGCTTCGCTCTCACTTGCATATCCTAATTGGTGGGCCACTTCATGACATATGATAAAAGGATTTAAAATTCCTGGTAAATCATTCCTCAAATGTGCTTCACCAGTAAATGGGTTATAATAACCCGAGAAACCAATATAATCTGCAATAGGTTCAAACAGGCTAAATTTTACAGATTGAATAGTTGTTTTTAAAAAGGGAAATTGAATTGAAGCCTTGTCATAAGCCATTTGGGCATCATCCATTAATTGCTTTTTTGTAAAAACAGGCAAACCGTCAGAACCAATTTGTCTTCTATAATAATTAGCCGAGTCAATCAACTCATTCGTTAACTCTGTAATTTGTTTTTGGTTATATACGGTGGGATTTAAGCCTAAAGCCAAGGCAATCCCTCCTCTTTTGTAATTGAAACCCCAAAATAGTTGAAATAGCATATAACCTATTAACCCAAATTGCAGCATTTTATGTAATCCCGACCAAAAGAATGTTATCCTTTGATTTGAATGCAAAAAATATATAAACCACTTTAGAAAATGTATAGATATATATATAATAAAAGCAGAATAAATGAAATCTCCGAGGCTAAATGGAAAGAAATTGGAACCCTTTTTTAAAAAATTAGACCAAAGTGGATAAAATTTTGCAACATAGCAGTTTTCCACAAACCAAGAAGATTGTCCTGCCAAATAGGTTAAAATGCCTCCAAGAAGCAGCAAAAAGGTCTTTTTTATATTTTTTTCATCTATTATTAGCTGCATATTTGCATAGTTCTAGACTAAAGTTAGGATGGAGACTGCACTTAAACGGCTTATTTTTAGTTTACTTTGGCAAATTGGGCTGTTTTTTCTACCTTTGCAAACCCTTAAAACGTGGATATGAATCATCGGCGCGAATATGAGATCGCTTTTGTGGGTTTGAAGCCGGGTGTTCATGTATACGAATACAAGGTGGACGATAAGTTCTTTATACCTTATGGCGAGCAAGATTTCAGTAATTGTGATGCTACTGTAAAATTGTTACTAGACAAAAAATCGGGTTTCATGCAATTGAAATTTGATATTGATGGTAGCATTCAAGCAGGTTGCGATCGTTGCGGAAATACCCTTCCCCTTCAATTATGGGACGAGTTTAATATCATTGTAAAAATGGTAGATGAACCCGATACTTTAAATGAACAGGAAGAAGATCCAGATGTCTATTATATTAGTAGAAACGAAAGTCATCTACAAGTAGCCAATTGGATTTACGAGTTTGTCAACTTGAGCATTCCTTTGCAAAAAACCTGTTCTCCTGAAGAGATGGGTGGCCCAAAATGCAACAAAGAAGTGTTAGAGAAATTAAGGAAAATGGAAGAAGAAGCAACTAGAGACAGTACCCCAACCGTATGGAAGGGATTAGAAAAGTTTAAAGATTTAGAATAAAAATTTTGTTACCATAAATTTTGAGCAATGCCAAATCCAAAACGCAGACATTCACAGCAGAGAAGTGCTAAAAGAAGAACGCACTATGTAGCACAAGAAGTTACTTTGAGCAAAGACTCCACTACAGGAGAAATACATGTACGTCATCGTGCACATGTTAGCGAAGGTAAATTGTTCTATAAAGGAAAGTTGGTTGCTGAGAAAGCACCATTGAAAGCGTAACCTTTACAGATCAGTTATACCCTTAGCTTGCTGCAATGAATATAGGAATAGACATGATGGGAGGAGATTTTGCACCGTTAGAAGCGGTGAAAGGAATACTTCTGTACCTGTCTAATAAAAATACCGCAGTAAACTTATATTGCATAGGTGATGAGTCTTTAGTACAACCTTTAATTGAGGAGTATAAAGTTTCATCACCTAATTTGCATTTTGTACATGCTCCAGAAACCATTGGTTACCATGAGCATCCCACCAAAGCCTTAAAGGAAAAACAGCAATCCTCCATTGCTATCGGTTTTCACTTACTAGCTTCTGGAAAAATTGACGCATTCATTAGTGCAGGCAATACCGGCGCCATGTTAGTGGGCGCCATGTTTAGTATTAAAGCCATTGCAGGCGTTAGTAGGCCAACTATTGCTACCGTTATTCCTAAAGTTAATGGATCTACAGGCGTATTATTAGATGTGGGATTGAATGCAGATTGCAAGCCTGAACTATTGAACCAATTTGCCATTCTAGGCAGTTTATATGCAGAGCATATTCTTGGGGTCAACCATCCATCAGTTGGTTTAGTGAACGTGGGTGAAGAAGAAGGGAAGGGTAATATTTTGGCTCAAGCCACCTACCCTCTTTTAAAAGAAAATAAACAAATCAATTTCATCGGCAATATTGAAGGAAGAGACTTCTTCAATGATAAAGCAAACGTAATGGTTTGCGATGGCTTCACTGGAAATATTGTACTAAAAATGGCTGAATCATTTTATGATTTAGCCAAAGAGAGAGGTCTGACCAATGATGAATATTTAAGCCGTTTCCACTATGAAAACTACGGTGGTACTCCAGTTTTAGGAGTAGCAAAGCCAGTAATTATAGGACACGGAATCAGTTCTGCTAAAGCATTTTCCAATATGGTTTCATTGGCAGAAAAAATGATTTCTAGCAATATTTGCATTAAGATGGCTGCCTCTTTTCAGTCTACATAATTTCCATTTCAATTCTGCCCTTTTTAATACATAAATTATGTACCGCAAGATTTGTCTTTTCTTATTAAAATTGAGCGGTTGGAAATTAGATACCAATTTACCCAAAGACATACATAAATGTATTGTCATTGCTGCTCCGCATACCAGTAATTGGGATTTCTGGTACATGATATTGGCATTTGGAGTTTACGGATTAAAAATTCGTTTTACTGTGAAAAAAGAATGGATGAGATTTCCATTTAGTTTAATTATGAAGCCATTGGGCGGAATTGCCATAGATCGAACTGCAAGAAAAGATGGGAATAGACCAAGTTTTGTTGAAGCTATGATTCAATTATACAATGAACATCAAGAATTAATAATTGTAATCACTCCCGAGGGAACAAGAAGCAAACGCACAGAGTGGAAAACTGGATTTTATCATGTTGCAACCAGCGCCCAAGTCCCGATTTTATTAGGCTATGTAGATTATGGTAAAAAAATTGCGGGAATAGGAAAAACGGTTATTCCAACTAACTATCCAGCAACTATGAAAGAAATAATGGATTTTTATTCAACTATTACACCCAAGCATCCTCACTTATTTTCTGTTGACACTAACTATTAGGTCAAAACAATACCTTTGTACAAACAAGCGTTCGTTTTTATGTGGAAGAAAAATGTACTAGAAACAATAGGCAACACTCCTATTATACAATTAAACAAAGTATCTAAAGGTATACCAGGGACAATCCTTGCTAAAGTAGATTACTTTAATCCAGGTAATTCCATAAAAGATAGAATGGCTTTGAAAATGGTTGAAGTGGCAGAACAAGAGGGCAAACTAAAGCCTGGTGGAACCATTATTGAAGGAACCAGCGGTAATACTGGAATGGGATTGGCATTGGCAGCATGTGTAAAAGGGTATAAATGCATTTTTGTAACAACAGATAAGCAATCAAAAGAGAAAGCAGATATCTTGAAAGCAGTGGGTGCAGAAGTAATTGTTTGTCCAACGAATGTATTGCCAGAAGACCCGCGCAGTTACTACAGTGTAGCAAAGCGTTTGGGAAAAGAAATTCCCAATTCAATGTACATGAATCAATATGATAACTTAGCCAATCGTCAAGCGCATTATGAAAGTACAGGCCCAGAAATTTGGGAACAGACTGAAGGGAAAATCACTCATTTGGTTTGCACTGCTGGTACAGGTGGTACAATTACTGGCACTGCAATGTATTTAAAAGAAAAAAATCCCAATATTCAAATTTGGGCAATAGATGTTTATGGTTCTCTTTTAACCAACTATTACAAGACTGGTGAGATAGACATGAAATTTGTTCACCCTTATATTAGTGAAGGATTTGGGGAAGATTTTCTGCCACAGAACTATGATATGAGTGTGATTGATCATTTTGAACAAGTGACAGATAAAGATGGTGCGGTAATGGCTCGAAGAATTGCCAAAGAAGAAGGCTTATTTTGCGGCTACAGTGCAGGATCATGTTTGCAAGGCTTAGTTCAATTAAAAGATAAATTACCAAACGATGCAGTAGTTGTTTGTATTTTTCACGATCATGGCAGTAGATATGTTGGGAAAATTTATAATGATCAATGGATGATGGAAAGAGGATTCTTAGACGTGAAATCATTCAAAGACATTGTAAATGGCAGGCATGCTAAACGTTTGGTGTCAATTGCCCCAGACAATACTGTTGCAGAAACGGTAGAGTTAATGAAGAAATACGATATTGAACATATACCTGTTATGCAGGAAGGGATTCCAATTGGTTCTGTTAGTGAAAATGGCTTGTTTCAAAAAGTATTCAGCAATCCTGAAATTAAAAATGCAACTGTGAACAGTGTAATTGAACCTGCTTATCCGGTAGTAGACTTTGATACACCAGTTGAAAGGCTAGGCAGTTTAATTACCAAAGAAATGGGAGCCGTATTAGCTAAAGATGAGAAAGGCGATTATCATATTGTTACAAAATACGATGTTATACAAAGCCTTGCAAAATAGCTTATCATGATATCGATGCGACATGTTGTTTTCATGAATGTTGCAGAAGAACTGAGTTTTTCAAAAGCCAGTCAATTATTGTTTATTTCTCAACCTGCAATAAGCAAGCATATTCAATTGCTTGAAGAGCAATACCAAACCAAATTATTTGAAAGAAAAGGTTTGCATATTGAATTAACTACTGCAGGTAAATTATTGTATGAAAGACTACAAGCTGTTAAAGAAATTGAACATAAAACAGAATTTGATATTTCTGTTTTACACGATGCCATTCAAGCTAAGGGTAATCTTAAGTTAGGTGCAAGCACCACTGTTGCTTTATATATTTTACCAAAAGTATTATCTACTTTTCATTCTCAATACCAACAAATAGATATTAGTGTATTGAATAGAAATTCAGAGTCGGTAAAAGAAGCTTTGTTGGCAAAGCAAATCAACTTAGGTATTATTGAAGAGAACAGCAAAGTCAACCAAATTCAGTATACCCCATTTATTACAGATAAAGTAATAGCTGTTTGCAGCAGCAAAAGTAAATTGCTGAAGAAAAAAAATTATTCAATTCAAGATTTACCTCATTTGCCAATTGCATTAAGAGAAGTAGGTAGTGGAACACTCGCGGTATTAAAAAGAGCATTGGCAAAACATAAAATCAATTTTGCACAACTCAATGTAAAGGTAAGATTAGGCGGAACGGAAGCACTTAAAAATTTCTTATTAGAATCTGATTCGTTAGGATTTCTTCCTAAAATTTCTATTGCGAAAGAATTAAAAGCAGGAGAATTAAAAGAGGTCTTTATTGATGGCCTTGCTTTGCAGCGACAATTCTTTTTTATAGAACGAAAGGGAGAAACGAGTGATTTAAACAAAGGGTTTATAAAAATGGCTAAATCAATCTATAACTTATAGTTATTGACTATAACTATATAATCATTTGATGTTATTGGCCGCTGGATAAATTTGCAGTATGAAAAACCAGCAATTGAACATAGGTACTTTAATTACCCATCTTGTTTGTAGCAAATGCAATGCAACTTATAGCCATCAAATTGTTCAAACCTTTTCTACTTGTTGCAATGTTCCATTGTCAGCAGTATACAATTTAAATAATCAAACAATTGATGCAATCAACACATCCGATTATACCATGTGGCGATACCAATTTGTTTTACCCGTAATTGACCCTGTGAATATTGTATCCTTAAATGAAGGCTTCACTCCTATTAGCCAATTAAAAAAACTAGCTCATCAATTAAGCATTGATTCATTGTACTTAAAAGACGAAGCAGTAAATCCTACAGGATCCTTTAAGGCAAGGGGGCTGAGTATGGGCGTATCTAAAGCAAAAGAATTAGGGATTAAGCAAATGGTCATTCCTACAGCAGGTAATGCCGGTGGAGCCATGAGCGCCTATTGCGCAAAGGCCGGAATTGAAGCAACCGTAATCATGCCCAAACATACTGCTGATACTTTAAAAGAAGAGTGCAGATTATATGGTGCCAATCTTATTCAAATAGATGGATTAATTGATGCGTGTGGTAAAAAAGCCAGGGAAATTGCAGCATCAACAGGAGCATTCGATATGTCTACCATGAAAGAACCTTATCGATTAGAAGGGAAGAAAACATTGGGATATGAAATTGCAGAACAATTTAATTGGGAACTCCCCGATATTATTGTTTATCCTGCTGGGGGTGGCACTGGATTAATTGGAATATGGAAAGCATTCAAAGAATTGATTACCATGAATGCCATCAAAGGGCCATTACCCAAAATGGTTTTGGTTCAATCAGTTGAATGTAGCCCGATGGTACATTTATTTAACAATGGTCAACTACCTGAAAATTATACTCCCAAATCTTCAGCTGCCTTAGGTTTAGCAGTTCCTTATCCTTTTGCAACTGCAATGATGTTAGATGTTTTAAGGGAAAGCAATGGCATTGCTTTAACTGTTTCTGAAAAAGAAATGGAAGATGGTGTTGAAGAAATTGCTGAAATAGAGGGCTTGTTATTAAGTCCTGAAGGGGCAGCCACTTTTAGAGCCACTCAACAGTTATTGAAAATTGGATGGGCTAAATCGACTGATAAAATACTATTAGTAAATACCGGCTCATGGTATAAGTACAGATGATTTTTTGAATGCTTATACAGTACCTTTATGTAGCCTTTAAATACATAATGATGCATGATGATTCATTAAGAATAGTATCACTTGTTCCAAGTATTACTGAACTACTATATCATTTAGAATTATCCAATGAAGTAGTAGGAATCACCAAATTTTGCGTGCATCCGAATGATTGGTTTAAAACCAAAACTAGAATTGGCGGCACCAAAAATATTCATATTGAAAATATCAGGTCTTTAGCTCCTACCCTTGTAATTGCCAATAAAGAAGAAAATGTAAAAGAGCAGGTTGAGGCTTTGGAAGCTTTTACAAAAGTTCATTTGACTGACGTTTCTAATTTTGAAGATGCTTTAAAAATGATTCAAGATATTGGAGTACTTACCAATTCTCAAAGCAAAGCAGCCGAAATAGTTAAGACTATCCAAGATAGCTTTGCAGACTTATGTGAACTATGCAGTAAACAGCAGCTACAATCCATCCCATGCACTTATCTTATTTGGCAAGACCCATATATGACCATTGGTGGAGATACTTATATAAATGATTTACTCACTAAGATTGGATTTTCAAATGTCTTTGCTAAGTCAGAAAGGTACCCTTCAATCAGCTTATCAGATATAGATCAAACCAATTGTAAAGTCATTTTCTTATCGAGTGAACCTTATCCATTTAAGCAAATGCATATTGAAATATTACAAAAATATTTTCCTGATAAATTGATTTTACTGGCGGATGGAGAAATGTTCAGTTGGTATGGCAGTAGACTATTAGAAGCTCCAGCATACTTTAAATCACTAATTCAAAGGGTAGCGAAAGAACTATAAATGGCTATGGGATTTTGTAGGGTTTTTAGTATCTTAGCTACATGAAAAAATACAGCTCAGGCGTTTTGTTTGGAGACGAATTAGAAGCATTATATAACGATGCTAAAGACAATCAATTTGCTCTTCCTGCCGTAAATACCATTGGTACCAACACCATTAATGCTACTTTAGAAACCGCCGCTAAAGTAAACTCTCCTGTGATCATTCAATTTTCTAATGGAGGGGCACAGTTTGTTGCGGGAAAAGGAATGCCCAATGACGCCTTACAAGGTAATATTTCTGGTGGTGTTTCTGGCGCATTGCATATTCATAATGTAGCTAAATATTATGGCGTGCCGGTAGTATTACATACTGACCATGCAGCCAAAAAATGGTTACCTTGGGTAAGTGGATTAATTGATGCTGGGGAACAATATTTTAAAGAAAAAGGAAGGCCTTTATTTAGTTCTCATATGTTGGATCTTTCAGAAGAACCATTAGAAGAGAATATTGCTACTTCTGTAGAATTTTACAAGCGCATGGCTCCGTTAGGCATGAGCATTGAGATTGAATTGGGGGTAACAGGTGGTGAAGAAGATGGTGTAGACAACAGCGATGTAGAAAACGATAAATTGTATACCCAACCTCAACACGTTGCATATTCTTATACAGAATTGAGTAAAGTAGGCAACATGTTTACTGTTGCTGCTGCTTTCGGTAATGTTCATGGTGTGTATAAACCTGGAAATGTTGAATTGAGACCAGAAATTTTAAAAAATAGCCAAGACTTTATTCAAGCTGAATTAAAAACTGGTCCAAAACCAGTCTATTTTGTTTTCCATGGTGGAAGTGGTTCTCCTCAACACCAAATTCGAGAAGCAATTGGATACGGAGCAATTAAAATGAATATTGATACCGATTTACAGTGGGCTTTCTGGGAAGGAATCAAAGACTTTTATCAAAAAAATGAAGCTTATTTACAAGGCCAATTGGGCAATCCCGAAGGTGCCGATAAGCCCAATAAGAAATTTTATGACCCTAGGGTTTGGCTAAGAAAAGCCGAAGAAAGCTTCTCTAAAAGATTAGAAATAGCTTTTGAAGACCTTAATTGTATTAATAGGAACGCTTAAAATTTACTGTTGAGCCAAATTGAACTCCAAATGGTGATTAAACACTGTTTGGAGTTTATATTTTGACCCAATTATTTGATAATTGATTATCTTTCCGCTCCAATTTGATTGCACGATATATGAAAAAAGAGCGTGAAGAAGACATAGAACAGAATTTAACAGGTAGTGAAGAAACAACTCAGCCTACCGAGCCTGCAAAGTCAAGATGGTTTACCCGTAAGAGTAGGAATATTCAAACTTCTACTGCAGATAAAAAAGAAACCCCTGAAGGGCTGTGGAACAAATGTCCTGAGTGTAACTACATTTGCACTACCAATGAATTAAAAGAAAACCTTTTTGTATGTTTAAAATGCAATCACCACCATCGTATTGGTAGTGAAGAATATTTCGATATTATTTTCGACAATAAGGAGTATACTGTTCTTTACGATGAAATTAAAAGTAAAGACTTCTTAGGATTTACCGACCTAAAGCCTTACCAAAAAAGGCTAGATGATATACATTCAAAAACCAATTTGAAAGACTCTATGAGAGTTGCTGTAGGAAAAGCAAATGGAGAGGGTTTGGTTATTGCTTGTATGGATTTTGAGTTTATTGGTGGATCTTTAGGAAGTGTGATGGGCGAAAAGTTTAGTAGAGCAGTAGATTATTGTATTGAACACAAACTCCCCTACCTAGTAATTAGTAAAAGCGGTGGTGCTCGTATGATGGAAAGTGCCTTTAGCTTAATGCAATTGGCTAAGACCAGCGGAAAACTATCTCAATTAAGCGACGCCAAATTACCATATATCTCTATGCTTACCGACCCTACATTTGGGGGCATTTCTGCAAGTTTTGGTATGTTAGGAGATTTGAATATTGCTGAACCTGGTGCTTTAATTGGATTTGCAGGACCAAGGGTTATCAAAGAAACCATTAAGAAAGACCTGCCAGAAGGTTTTCAGCGAAGTGAGTTTTTATTAGAACATGGTTTCCTAGACTTTATAGTTGATAGGAAAAACCTCAAAGACAAACTGGCTCAGCTGGTTCATTTATTCCGAAGCTAATGATGAACAATAGACAGGCTTATTTTAATTACCATATTGAAGATAAATATGTGGCTGGTATTGTTTTACTGGGTACCGAAGTAAAGTCTATTCGAGAAGGAAAACTCAGTTTTAATGATGCATTCTGTCTATTTGATGATGGGGAATTATGGGTTAGAGGATTATACATTGCTGAATACTCTCATGGTACTGCTAACAACCATATTGCGGTTCACGATAGAAAATTATTATTAAATAAAAGAGAACTCAAGAAGCTTCAATTGAAGCTAAAAGACAAGGGTTATACGGTTATTCCTTTAAAAGTATTTTTTTCTGACAAGGGTTTTGTAAAAGTTGAAATTGGTTTGGCCAGGGGTAAAAAATTACACGATAAAAGAGAGACAATCAAGAATAGAGATTTAGATAAAGAAATGAAACGCTTTTTAGGATAATGAGGGAGTTTTTATCTGCCGATTATTGGAATGAACGTTATTTAAACAACGCTTCACATTGGGATTTGGGGGTGGTTTCCCCTCCTTTAAAAACATATATTGATCAGTTAGCTGATAAAAATTCATCAATTTTAATTCCTGGTGCGGGAAATAGCTATGAAGCTGTTTATTTAATGGAGCAAGGATTTACCAATATTACAGTGATTGACATCGCACCAATTGTAATTCAAGTTCTTCAAGAGAAGTATCCTAATCAAAAAAGCATTCAATTTATTGAGACCGATTTTTTTAAGTGGGAAGGAAAGTACGATTTAATCATAGAGCAAACTTTCTTTTGTGCCCTCGACCCAGTTTTGAGGAGCAATTACGTAAAGCATATGGCCAGCTTATTAAAGCCAAATGGAAAATTAGTTGGGCTTTTATTTAATAGAGCGTTTGAAGGAGGGCCTCCTTTTGGTGGAGACAGAGACAGCTATCTTCAACTATTTAATTCTCATTTTAATTTTCAAACACTAACACCCTGCCATAACTCAGTTACACCCAGGGCAAACACTGAATTATTTTTTATTGCCGTTCCTAAATAAGTAATTTAAACTGCTGGTTCTTGTTGACTTAAGCAATGGAAACTACCTAAACCCCAAATAATATCAGTTGAATCAATACCAACTACTTCTCTATTGGTAAAACAAGATTGAATAATACTTAAAGCCTTATCATCTTTATTGCAATTAAAAGTAGGTACAATCACGTGTTGATTACTGATGTAAAAATTAGCATAAGAAGCAGGTAATCGTTGGTCTTCATAAATAACCGCGTCTGGCATCGGAAGTTCAACAATATTTAATTGTTTACCCGACAACAATCTCATTCTCTTCAATTCTTGTAAATTGGTTTGAAGCAATGAATAATTCTCATCTGATTTGCTTTCTTCTATTACTGTAATGACCGTGTCTTCGTTTACAAATCGAACAGTATCATCAATATGACCATCGGTATCGTCGCCTATAATTCCTTCAGATACCCATAGAATTTGTTTAACCCCATAATAGTTTTGGAGATACCCTTCAATTTCTTCTAATGAGAGATGTGGATTGCGATTAGGATTTAATAAACAACAAGTAGAAGTAAGTAAAGTACCTGCACCATTAAATTCGACTGAGCCTCCCTCCATTACAATGCCTGGATGATAAACGGGAAGGTTGAAATGTTTTCCAATTTTGGAAGGTATTACATCATCTAAATCGAAAGGAGGATATTTGTTACCCCAAGCATTATAATTCCAATCTACTACTACCTTTTTATATTCAGCGTCTTGATTAATTAAAAAAGAAGGTCCATGATCTCTGCACCAAGCATCATTGGTTGGATGATAAAAAAACTCAACAGCAGACATATTCACCCCAGCATTATTTAAATGATGCTTTGCAAAGTTTTCCATGGCTTCGTTAGCAACATTAATTCGAACTTTCTCACTCATTGCTAAGTATTTCACAAACAAACTATAGTTAGGATAAATACTTTCAATTTTACCAGGCCAACTGGCTTCTTTATGAGGCCAACTTAACCAAGTAGCTTCATGTTTTGCAAACTCTGCTGGAAATTCATATCCTAATATGGCGGGAACTTGGTCTAAAGAAATCATAACAATATTAATCTTCGTCAATAAATCTTTTAGTAATGGGCTGGTATGAATCTATTCTTCTGTCTCTTAAAAAAGGCCAATGGGTTCTATACTGATCTGTTTTTGCCAAATCCAATTCTATCACAGTGGTCTCTTCATCCTCATGAGATGCTTTATAAATAAGGCTTCCAAATGGATTAGAAACAAATGATCCACCCCAGAATTTCATTGCTCCGTTTTGTTCTAAACCTACCCTATTTACACTTACTACATGTACTCCATTGGCAACTGCATGGCTTCTCTGAATGGTTTGCCAAGCATTGTATTGTTCATTGTTGGTTACTTCATCTTGAGAAGTAGCCCAACCAATTGCTGTTGGATAAAATAAAATTTCAGCACCCATTAAAGAAGTAATTCTAGCTGCTTCGGGATACCATTGATCCCAACAAATTAAAACCCCTAATGTGGCAAATTTGGTTTTGAATACTTTGTACCCCAAATCTCCAGGAGTGAAATAAAATTTCTCGTAATAAGCGGGATCGTCTGGGATATGCATTTTGCGATATTTCCCTAAATAACTTCCATCTGCATCAATTACTGCAGTGGTATTATGATATAATCCATGTGTACGCTTTTCAAATAATGAAGCAATAATAACCACATTTAACTCGGCGGCTAATTTCCCCAAAGTATCGGTAGTTGCTCCAGGAATAGCTTCTGCTAATTTGAAATTTTCATAATCCTCTACATCACAAAAATAGAGTGAAGTAAATAGCTCTTGTAAGCAAACAATTTGAGCGCCTTTTGCAGCAGCATCTTTGATTCCTCCAATTGCCTTGGCCAAATTATCTTGTTGAACTCCAGTGCAAGACATTTGCACCATTCCTACTTTTACTTTTGACATATTAGGTAGTTATTTGAATTAAATGGTCTAAATTATTAACACCAATCGTTTTTTCTGTTAAGTAACCCTCAGCATATAAAACGCCAATTCTCTTTCCCATCATTAAATCTCTCCCTTTAACAGTTTCTAAAAATTGTGGAGAAGAAATATAGGTATTGGGTTCGTTTAAATCTGTATTATAAAACTGGGTAGTGTACGCTCTTATTGATTCCATCTTGGTTTCATAAAAGGGCGTAATATCAACCACAAAATGGGGCGTTAACACTCGATCTTGTATATAATGAAAAACATTGGTTGGTCTAAAAGCTTCCTGTGGATTTCCTTTTTCATCTACCGTTTCAATTTTTCTTAAACCTGCTAAAAACGCAGCATCCGCAACCAGTTTTGCACTCCTACCATGATCTGGATGCCTGTCTTCTAAGGCATTGGCTAAAATAATACTGGGCTTATATTGTCTAATTACACGAACGATTTTGAGTATATTTTCTTGAGAATGTTCAAAAAAACCATCGGCCATCCGTAAATTTTCTCGATGTTGTACACCCAATATTTTTGCCGCGTTGGCCGCTTCAATATCTCTAATATCAGCAGAACCCCTTGTGCCTAATTCGCCTCGAGTTAAATCGATGATTCCTACTTTTTTTCCTTGAGCTATTGAAGCCAAAATTGTACCAGAACAACTTAGTTCTACATCATCCGGATGAACCCCAAAAGCCAGTATATCTAGTTGCATAAAGTTTAATTATGATAAAGGTAATCAATGATATTGCATAAAAAATCCTGCACCGTTATTGGAGCAGGATTTAGTTATATGAAAGAAAAAACTAGTCTTTCTTTGCGTAACGCTTTTTGAACTTATCAATTCTACCTGCAGTGTCAACCAATACATTCTTACCAGTGTAAAAAGGGTGAGAAGTATTAGAAATCTCCAATTTGATTACTGGATATTCATTACCATCTTCGTAAACAATGGTTTCTTTGGTAGCTGCTGTAGACTTACTCAAGAAAGATGTACCGTTACTCATGTCTTTGAAAACAACAAAACGGTAATTTTCTGGGTGGATACCTTTTTTCATACTATTTGGTTTAGGTGGTACGGATTTGGCCGTACGATTATTTAAAATTTGGAGTGCAAATGTACTGTATTTATCGTTTTTAACCAAAAAAGCGGCTAAATATTCAGTTTTAGCTCTTCATATTTACAAATTGGAGGGGAACACCAAAATCTCCTGATTTACATTTGGCAATTACATCCTGTAAATCATCTAATTTTTTACCCGTTACCCTTATAATATCGTCCATAATAGCTGCCTGAACTTTGGCACCACTGTCTTTAATCATTTTGACGATTTTTTTGGCATCTTCTTGGCGCAATCCGTTTTTAACTGATACCTCTTTTTTGATGGTTTTACCACTTGGGTAAGCGTCTTTAGAAAAATCGAACGCATTTCCGTCAATTCCTTGTTTCATAGATCTACTGATTAGAATATCAATCAATTGCTTCATTTGCATTTCGGTATTTACCTCTAGTGCAATGATAAAGTCCTTTTTATTCAAGTCTACTTTAACATCTGTATCTCTGAAATCGTAACGAGTTGCAACTTCTTTTTTAACTGTATTGATGGCATTGTCTAATACCTGAATATCTACAGCGCTGGCAATATCAAAAGATGGCATAGTTGTTTTTTTACAAAGGTACAAAAAAAAGGCCCTGGTAGAAACCAAGGCCGGATATACGACATGAGAGAAAATACTTATTTGCCCGAATCTACCCCTACTCTACTTTGTTCATCATCTGCACCTCCGCGTTTTCTAGGTCCAGCTGCTGCTTTACCCTTACTAAAACGATAAGTGAAACTGATATTGGCAATTCGGTTATCATTAAATTGTCTAAAATTGGCATCTACTGTTCCGTATTTACTTTCGCCTTTTATCTTTTGAGACCAGAATATATCTCTAACGTTAATTCTGATGGTTCCTTTGTTTTTCATCACTTGTTTACTAAGTCCAATATTCACAATTCCAAAAGGTTTAATTCTAAAAACGCCTTCTAATCCTTCAGATCTATAAAAACCACTTAGTTCTGCACTGTATCCTTTGCTTAATTTAAACTGTTGACTAATATTTGCCATAAATGTGGTGGCAGAAATGCTTACCATTTCATTGTTGATGGGTCCAGTTAATTTATTGTTTGCCACATTCAAATATATATTCCCACTCCACCATTTAGTATATTGATTAAATGCATTGATAGATACACCTATTTGCTGTTGTGTTGCAATGTTTTCCTGTTTAATAAAAGTTTCATTTTTAGCATCATCTTGCATAATCACCTGTTGAATCATATCAGTTGTTTTGGTAAAATTCAATGTAGTAGTTAAGAAGCTTTTATACGTATGGCTCAACTCAATATTGTGTGCGAATTGAGGCTTTAAATATGGGTTACCCTGCTCGTATGTATATCGATCTAAAAACTCAACGAAAGGATTAAGGCTTTGATAATCAGGTCTTCTTATGCGTTTGCCATAATTTAATACGAAGCTGTTTTTTTCATTTGCAGCATATTGTAGATATGCAGTTGGAAATACTTGAATATAATTTCTATTAAATTGAACATTGGTGGTGCGCTGGTCTCCTTTTGCAATAGTTTGCTCCGCTCTCAAACCCAATTGCATATTTAGTTTTGTACTTAAAGGCCTGCTATAATTGATATAGGCTGCATTGATATTTTCTTTGTACACAAAATGGTTGCTTCTATTATAATCTCGCATCATCACCCCATTAAATAACGTATCATATATAGCATTGGCATCGGTTGTTACGAAACTGGTTTTTAAACCAGCTTCAAATTTTGCCTTATTTTTTAGCGGATGAACATAGTCAATCTTTGCAGTGTAGATATTAATAATTTGCGGAAGCTTTCCAAACAAACTATCTGTTTTAGCTACAGTTTGACCAATACTATTTTGATAAGCATTGTTTAAAAATAAATTGGTATTTCCATCATAGGTTAAATAATCTGCATCAAAAGTTAGTTCACGACCTGTAGAATCTAATACATGTCTAAGATTGAAATTAATACTTGAATTTTTCCAAGAATCAACATTGCCATTGTAAGCAATTGTTTTATTAATCAAATTATGTTGTGAGTTAAATATATTGATATCACCAATTGAATTGCCATTTCCTTTATTATTGAATCCGTTATAAACCAATCCCAGTGTGGTTTTACTTGTTGCGTAAAAATCTAGACCAATTTTTCCGTTATAAGAATGATTATACGTAGATCGATCTGTAATCTGCTCAAAAAAAGATACAATTTGTTTAGACCCGCCGTCAATAAATCTTCTGTCTATAGCAATATTTTGAAAACCAATACGCTCGTTCCTACCAATATTTCCAAATACATTGAATTTATTTTTGCGATAGTTTAATTGAATATTTTGATTGTTTCTACTATACACACCTTGACCATAACCTGCAGTTACTGAACCATTAAAACCTACTATTTTAGATTTTTTGGTTTTAATATTAATCACCCCTGCATTACCTGCTGCATCGTAACGAGCTGGAGGATTGGTCATTATTTCTATTTGATCCAACTGCGCTCCCTGCGTGTTCTTTAATAAATTCACTAAATCAGGTCCAGATAAATAAGTGGGCCTGCCATCCATATAAACTACAACACCTTCTTTACCTTTTAAACTGATATTTCCGTCTTTATCTACTGAAATACCAGGAGATTTTTCTAAAATCTCCATTGCATTTGCTCCACCATTTGTTGGAGATGCATCTACATTTACAATTGTTCTGTCTGCCTTTTGTTCAATTAATGGCTTTTTAGAACTTACAGTAACTTCTGCTAACCCTTTAGCTAAAGGAATTAATTGCCAATTAGGTAACTTTTCCTGATTTGAACCGTTCCAGTCAAAGGGTCCTAAATAGGATTTTTCAAATCCAACCATATTGGCTAATAGCAAGTATTTCCCTTTGGTTGTAAGTTGAATTGAATAAGTACCTGTTTTATCGGTTAGGGCTGTTTTTACCTTGGATGAATCCTTGGCATTCAACAAATTAACCATTACCGATTCAAGGGGTTGTTGATTGGAAAATATCTTTCCAGTAACAATTGAAGCATTTTGTTGAGCCTTTGCACCTAGGCTAAAGGCAGTTACGCTGAACAACAAAGCTTTTTTAAGTAGATTTTTCATTTGCACAAGTTTATAATTTAGTTCTTGGTTTTGATTATTACAAAACAAAACTAACTACTGTGCTTTACATAGTACATTGTTTTAGCATGGACGGTCCAATTTAGTGCTAAATGGTGTCGAAAGAATGACTAACGGAAATGAAATAAAACCTTAAATGGACGGTTTTACTTTTTTAAAGTAGTAAAAACCAGTAATACCTGCAATTACTAAACCAGCAGAAATCAATTCTGCTTGTGTGGGATTAAATGGGATATTATATTCTGTATTAACCCTGATTTTCTCAATAAAGAAACGTTCTAAACCGTTTAAAATCAAATAAATGCTAAATAATTGACCAGGCACTTTAATTTTATTTCTGAAAAACCAAAGTACCCCAAATAAAATAAAACAAATGATCAGTTCATATAATGGAGTTGGATAGACTGGTATGGCCAATTGATTGCAAAATGGTCCAGTACAACCTGGAATTGGAACACCTTCCCCTAATACGTTATGGGGGTAAGTATATGACCACATAAAATCTGGAAGCCAAGAATATGGGTTTGGGGTTGGATTAGTGATCCCCCAATCTCCATCCCCACTAATCTGACAACCAATTCTTCCAAATGCATAGGCAAACATCATTGTAGGTGCAAATGCATCAAGCATCGGAATCAAACTGATTTTATGCTTCTTAGCATACCAGATGATAGCAGCACCAGCACAAATTAAACCTCCGTAAAAAGTTAAGCCGCTAAACGCAATTAAAGACCCAATCGGATCCGCTGCAAACTCATTCCAGTTCTCTAAATTGTGAAATATTTTTGCTCCCAGAAATCCAAATAATGCTGCATAAATAACAATATCTCCTACTCGATCTTGAGGCCAAATACGAATTATTCTTTCTTCCGGTTTCTCTAATTGTACTTTTTTCTTCTCCCACCATTTAAGTATGCCAAACACCAATGCAGTAAGCATACCTGTTAATAAATTTCCTTCCCCTGATAAAATAAACGATTGGGGGTCATCTAAAGCGTTTTTAATAGTAAAAGCCCCTATAATCTTGTATCCGAAAATAAAACCCAATAAACCATTTGTAATTAATTCACTTAAACTAGCGGGTTCCCCTATTTTAATTTTTTCTTCCGTATGCACAAATAAACCAAGTCCTTGCTTCCTCCTAAGTTCTAGTGTTAGTATCCATGCAGATAATATAAACGAAAGCGCAACAAAAAATCCAAAGCTATTTACCAACTTTAGTCCGTTGATTTCAATCCCAAAAAGATCTTTAAATGCGTAGTATAAATTAGGATACATATAAATGAAATAATAATTGAGTGCAATGTTACTCAGAAAATGTCAAAAAAAGCAAGGCCTCACAAAAGTGAGGCCCATACTTACTAACCCATCTAAAAACAAGTTACAAAATTAATTACAATGCTCATTAAAAGCAGCAATTAAATGTTGTGCAATCGCTTGAGCTGGTCTTCCTTCAATTTGATGTCTTTCAACCATCGTAACCAATTCGCCATCTTTAAATAAGGCGATGGCAGGTGATGAAGGAGGATTTGGCAATAAGTGTTCGCGAATTTTATTTACTGCTTCTACATCAAATCCTGCGAAGCTAGTCATCAATCTATCTGGTCTTTTACCTGCATTTTGAACTGCCATCAAAACACCTGGTCTGCATGCACCTGCTGCACAACCGCAAACTGAATTTATTACTACTAAAGTAGTTCCCTCTTGCTTAAGCGTGTTGTCTACTTCAGCAGCAGTGAGTAACTCTCCAAACCCTTCATCTGTTAATTCTGCCTTCATTGGCAGCACAATTTCTGCTGGATACATAATTCTAATTTAGCTTACGAAGTTACAACATTGGACCATATTCTCCAATCTTGATTATAAAAAATGCCACAATGACGTTATTTTTAAATAAAAGCGCCATTATGTCTTTTTTATCTAGGGTTCTATTGCCAGAATTGGGCATTTATTCAAATGGAATACCGTTTGTACAAAAGACCTAAAACAATCTAATAACTAATAAATTTTAATTTATGTCAATCTTAAAACAAAACAACATCAGTGTATTTGATGAATTATTCAATGCTTTCCCTTCTAATTTTGGAAGCACAATCCCAAGTGGATATCCTACTGCTGCAGTCAATATTCATGAAACAACAGATGCTTTTCATTTAGAATTGAATGCACCAGGTAGAAACAAAGAAGACTTTGCCATTAATGTAGACAAAGGTTTGTTGACTATTTCGTTTGAAAAGAAAGAAACAAACGAAGAGAAAAATTATAAAACTATCCGCAAAGAATTTACTTACAAGAGTTTTAAAAGAACTTTTTCGATTGATGAAAATATTAACGCGGATGGTATACAAGCTAGATACGAAAATGGAGTATTGAAATTATTATTACCCAAAAAGGAAGAGGTAAAAAGTGCACCAAAGCAAATTGCAATTAATTAATAGGTCTTAAGTTTCAAGACATTGATTGTATGTAAATAATGTAAGTGATGATTTGACTCTTATAATTCATGGTCTAAAGAAAAATCCCGGTTATATAAACAGCCGGGATTTTTGTTGAATATCATTCAAATGCTCAAATTTTACCGTTTATTTGGACAGGTAGAAATTCCAAACAATGTATATAGTGGACAAAAGCTTACTAGACTTGTTAAAACAAATACACCAGCAAGCACTAGTAATACTATTCCTAGTGTTCCTGAAATAGTGCCGGCATAATATAAACCTGCAACAACTGCAGCAATGATAATTCTTACGGTCTTATCTACAGTACCCATGTTCTTTTTCATATTTGTATGATTTGGTATTCTTAAATATACTAAAAATGTTATAAATGGACTAACCTTGTAATATTTTATCATCAACTGATACATATAGAGTATAAATGGATTATAAAGAAAAAGATTTTATCCAATTGCTGAATCAAAATCAGAAAATCATACATAAGGTATGCAATCTGTATATGAATTGGCAAGAAGACAAGGAAGACCTTTTTCAAGAAATCACTTTACAAGCTTGGAAAGCGTATAGTCAATTTAGAGGGGAAGCAAAATTTTCAACTTGGCTGTATCGTGTTGCATTAAACACTGCCATCACTTTTTTTAGGAAAGATAAAAAGAATGCGTTTATTGACACTGTTTCTGAAATGCCTGAGCTAACAGTTCCAATGGATAGAGATCCAATAGAAGATAAAACGAAGGCCATGTATGAAGCAATAGCTGCACTATCAAAGATTGATAAGGCAATTGTAATGCTTTATTTAGAAGACTATAGTTATGCAGAAATAAGTGAAATCATAGGGATTACTGCTAACAATATAGCCGTAAAAATGAATAGGATTAAAGTTAAATTAAGAGAGGCAACATTAAAAAACTTTGAAAGGATCTAAATCAATAACTATGGAATTAGATGAATTAAAAGGGTTGATTAACCAAAAGTTAATGGAAGGAAGTCCAAATATGACCGAAAACAATTTTACAGATTTACTAAAAGGAAAAGCAAGTTCTGTAATTAGTAAAATTAAAAAAAGTCTTTGGTTTGAAATTGCATGTTGTGCTTTGGTGGTGCCTTTATTTATTGGGATTGCCTTATTTAGCTCTCATTCATCCTTAAAAATTTACTTTGGCTTATTTGGGGCAATATTTATTCCTTTTACTTTAATCTTTTTTTACCTTCTTAAAAAGATCAATGAATTTGACCAATCTGTTTTGCCTATTAAAGAAAATTTGTACCAATTAATCAAAATGTTGGAAGATTTTACAAGAAGGTATTTTCAGTTTAATATGGCATTGTTACCTATCTGTTTTTTACTGGCCTTGTACTTAGGATATAATGAAAAAGAACCGATCGAGATTTTAGACAACTTGATCAACAAATTTAAAGTCACAAAAAGTATTTATATCGGATTCATCATTGGGTACAGTATTGCAATGGTGGTAGGGCTAATTTATTTAACCAAATGGTACATAAGAAAACTATATGGTAAATACATTGACCAGCTAAAACTATTATTAGCCGAACTAAAAGAAGATTAATCTAGGTTAGTATTATTGAGCGCAACCTGTTTTTCTCCTTGTGTCTATGATATATTGAATTCTCCATTTGTCATTGTTTCTGACCAATTGAAAGGAGTTCACTCCACAATGACTAAAATCGGAACGTCTGTAAAATTGATACGGTGTCCAAACAGTTGCCAATGGTCCATCCACCTTTACAACATCAAATACAATTCTTTCATCGGCCAATCCTTTTGGCATATTTGAAACCTGTCGTACAAAAGCAGCAACAGAATCTGTTCTAACAATTAGCTTCCCTTCTCTATTGGTTGTTATGGTTTGCATGATGGCATTCTCAGTGAAGCAATCCTGTAACATTGTTCCGTCTGCCTCCATCATTGCAAAAAACATTTTACGAACAGTTGCTTTCACAGAATCTTCTGCAGATTGTGCTTGAGTATTATTTAAACTAGCAATCACTAAAAAAGATAACAACATTAGTTTTCTCATAAAAATCATTTTGAATGATGAAACCTACTATAGGTAACCTAAAATTTTCAACATGCTTTGTGCTGTTTGTTCCTTAGCATAAACCCAATCAATCATTTTGCCATTTTTATCTATTTCTACAATGACATGTTTAGGTGAAGGAATTAAACAATGTTTAATTCCACCATATCCACTTATCTGATCTTGATACGCACCTGTATGGAAAAATCCTACGTATAGAGGCTCTTTATTTGATTCAGCCTCTTTTTTATCTACAGTTGTAAGCTTTGGCAAAAACACTTCATTAATATGCTCTTCAGAATCGTAGTAATCATGACTATCACAAGTAATGCCCCCTAAAACTACCCGTTGGTATTCATTGTCCCATTTATTAACCGGAAGCATCAAAAACTTTTCTCCAATACCCCAGGTATCTGGCAATGTAGTAATGAAAGAAGAATCAATCATATACCAACACTCACGATCATTCTGAATCTTTTCACCAATTACACTATATATATGAGCCATGCTCTCTCCTACTGTAAAGCTTCCAAATTCAGTATAGATATTAGGCATTGGAACTTTCGCTTTTTTACAAGCCTTCTTTATATTTCCAACTATCTCATTAATCATGAATTGATAATCATACTCAAAACCTAATGAGTGTTTAATGGGGAATCCGCCTCCTATATTGATTGAATCTAACTCAGGACAGATTTTTTTTAATTGGCAATAAAGGTTGATGATTTTATTTAACTCACTCCAATAATAAATATCATCTTTAATTCCCTTATTTAAGAAGATATGCAACATTTTTAATTGAAACTTATCTTCATATCCTTCAATTTCATCTACATAAAACTCTAGAATATCTTTTGCACGTATGCCTAGTCTTGAAGTGTAGAATGGAAAATTGGGTTCTTCTTCCGCGGCTACTCTAATCCCAACAGAAAATGGTGTTGCAGATCTTACGCTTCTTTTATATGCTTGTAATTCTTCTTTATTATCTAGAATTGGGACTACATTCTTAAAGCCTGAATTGATCAGCTTAGCAATTCTTGATGTGTATTGTTTTTGCTTATACCCATTGCAAATGATAAAAGTATCTTTATTAATTTTTCTTCGTTGATACAATCTATTTACAATTTCAATATCGTAAGCGTATGAAGTTTCTAAATGGATATTATGCTTCAATGCCTCTTCCACTATAAATGAAAAATGGGAACTCTTTGTACAATAACAATAGAAATACTCCCCTTCATATTTATGCTTTTTGAATGCATTGGCGAACATATTTTTCGCCTTATTAATTTGCATTCCAATTTTTGGCAGATACGTCAACTTCAATGGAGTTCCGTGTTTGTCTATCAATTTTTTGATATCAACACCATTGAATTCTAAGTATCCTTCGTCGCTTACATCAAAACCTTCTTGTGGAAAGTGGAAAGTCTGGTTCACCAGAGAGGTGTAGGTATTATTCATCAGGGAAGTTTCCTTTTAAAATTAGGATGTAAAAATAACCCTTGTAATGGATTATGAAAATAAAAAAAGCCGGATGCTAGTTGCAGCCGGCTTAATATGTTGTAAAAGAGTCAATTTACTTAACAGAAACAACCAAAGCTTTAAAAGAAGCTGGTTCGTTCATTGCTAAATCGGCCAATACTTTACGGTTCAAGTCGATGCCTTTAACGCTTAACTTATTGATAAATTGGCTGTAAGTCATACCTTCTTCTCTTACTGCTGCGTTAATACGAGCAATCCAAAGTTGGCGATATTCACGCTTCTTTAATTTGCGACCTACATAGCTATAAGTAAGACCTTTTTCTACAATATTTTTGGCAACTGTATAAACGTTTTTACGTTTACCATAGTAACCTTTGGCTTGATCAAGAATTTTCTTTCTCCTTGCTCTAGATGCAACTGCATTTTTTGAACGTGGCATAGTAAATGTTTTGAAGTTAGCGGAGCTAACGGTTAATAATCTGTTTTTTTAAGCGGGCTAATTAGCCTTTCAAGCGTAATAAACGTAAAACGAAATCCTTATTGGTAGAACCAACAATACCTTTTTGTCTTAAAGCACGCTTGCGCTTTTTAGATTTTTTGGTTAGGATGTGACGCTTGAACGCTTTTTGGAAACTGATTTCTCCGGTACCGGTCACTTTAAAACGCTTCTTAGCGCTGGAGTTTGTTTTAACTTTTGGCATATAATAATCTAATAAAGATTACACCCTGCTGGCGTTCCACCACAGGGTGGAAACTTGTTTTGGCCTTACGGGAAAATTTTGGATTGCAAAAGTACATATTTGGAACGAAATGTCCAATTATTTACTTCTTTTTACCTGTTTTTGGGGTAAAAATGGCAAACATTCGCTTACCCTCTAACTTGGGCATACTTTCTAATGTGCCTGCTTCAGCCAATCTTTCAGCAAATTTCAAGAGCAATAATTGCCCTCTATCTTGGAACATGATGGCTCTTCCTTTGAATTGTACATATGCTTTGACCTTATTTCCATCTTTCAAAAAGCCTTCTGCATGTTTTGCTTTGAAGTTGAAGTCATGGTCATCTGTACTTGGCGTAAATCTAATTTCTTTGATTTCACTTTGCTTGGAGTTGGCTTTCATTTCCTTCTCCTTCTTTTTCTTCTCGTATAAGAACTTCTTGTAATCTATTATCTTACAAACAGGAGGATCTGCTGTTGGAGAAATTTCCACCAGGTCCAATTCTTGTTCCTGTGCAATTTTAAGCGCTTCTTGCGTAGAATAAATTCCAACTGTTACATTGTCTCCTACTAATCGTATCTGTAGTGCGCGGATTCTTTCGTTGATACGATGCTCAGGCTCGGGTTGCCTGTTGAACCTGGGATTGAATCTTCCTCTTGGTGCTAATGCCATTAAAACTTGTTTGGTTTAAAATTTTGATAAAGATATACCATATTCCTTACTAATCGCCGGATTTACGTTCTAGGATTTCTTCTTTAATACTTTCGATAAATGAATTCAATGCAACTGTACCTATATCTCCCTTTCCTTGTCTGCGAATAGCTAATTGACCTTCATTCATTTCTTTCTCTCCAATAACCAGCATGTACGGGACTTTCATCAACTCGGTATCCCTAATTTTTTTACCAATCTTTTCGCTTCTATCGTCAATTTCCACTCTTACACCCGCTTTCTTAAGTGCTTTGTACACTTCTTGCGCATAGCTCATGAATTTATCACTAATTGGTAAAATTTTAGCTTGCAATGGAGCCAACCAAACCGGGAACTTACCCGCATAATGTTCCAATAAAAATCCAATAAAACGTTCATGTGTTCCTAATGGTGCACGGTGAATAATTAAAGGGATTTCTGTTTCATTGTGCTGATTGGTATATGCCAACTCAAATTTTCTACCCGAGTTGAAATCAACCTGGTTGGTTGCCAATGTAAATTCCTTACCAATGGCACTCCAGATTTGTACATCGATTTTTGGCCCGTAAAAAGCTGCTTCATCTTGTACTTCTACAAATGGGGTATTTGTTTCAATTAACACTTTGCGAACCATATCTTCTGTTTCCTTCCAAAGCTCAGGCTCATTCACATATTTCTGCCCCAATTTGGCGGGATCATGCAAACTTAAACGCATTACGTACTTATCTACTCCAAAAATACCGAAGTATTTAAGGTACATATCGTTTACAGACTTAAACTCTTGAGCAAACTGTTCCCTATTGCAATAAATATGTGCATCGTTCATGTGCAAACACCTTACGCGCATTAATCCAAACAACTCACCACTTTGCTCATATCTATAACAAGTTCCATACTCTGCAATTCGGTATGGCAAATCCTTGTAACTTTTAGGCTCTGCTCCAAAAATTTTATGGTGATGCGGACAATTCATCGCTTTTAGATAGTATTTGGTTCCATCTAATTCCATTGGAGGAAACATGCTATCGGCATAATAAGGTAAATGTCCACTGGTTAAATACATGCTTTCCTTAGCAATATGTGGAGTTACAACTCGCTTGTATCCAGCAGCTTCTTCTGTTTCTTTTGCTAATTTCTCTAACTCTTCAATGATGACAGTACCATTTGGCATCCATAAAGGCAAACCAGGACCAACATCATCATCCATAGTGAAAATACTCAATTCTCTACCCAACTTTCGATGATCTCTTTTCTTTGCTTCTTCTAACATAAGCAAATACTCATCCATCTCTTTTTGTGTAGGGAATGTTACACCATAAATTCTAGTCAACATTTTGTTTTTCTCATCACCCTTCCAATAAGCGCCAGCTATACTGGTTAACTTAATTGACTTTATAAATCCTGTATGAGGAATATGTGGTCCTCTACATAAATCGGTAAATTGACCTTGTGTATAAAAACTGATTTCTCCGTCAGTTAAATTAGCCAACAAGTCTAATTTATATTCATCCCCTTTTTCGGTAAAATAAGCAATGGCCTCTGCTTTTGCTTTTTGCTCTCGAATATATTGGCTATTTTTTTTAGCCAGTTCAACCATTTTTTTCTCAATAGCTACTAAATCGTCTTCAGTAATTTTTTTATCTGCCAAGTCAATATCGTAGTAAAAACCTTTCTCTAAAGCTGGCCCTACCCAAAATTTTACACCAGGAAAAATAGATTCAACAGCCTCTGCCATTAAGTGCGCAGAAGAATGCCAAAAAGTATTTTTACCTGCATCATCATCCCATGTCAAAAACTTAACCGCTGCGTCTTCCGTTATTGGCAGGCTGGCATCTACCACTTTATTATTTACACTTGCAACCAATACTTTTCTGGCCAACCCTTCGCTGATTGATTTTGCAATATCCATTGCCGACACTCCTTGTTCGTACTGGCGTATTGCTCCATCCGGAAAACTAATACTAATCATAATTTGTTTCGATCTTTAATTTCTAATGGCAAATGTAGCAAATAGGCAGCCGTATTGAACAAAACCTTAACTGTTTTTTATCATGTGTACCTTGTAAATTTGCAAAATGAGGTTGGTTTTTACCCTGTCTGCTTTTTTAATGCTTTCCCTTTGCTCATCTGCTCAAAAAATTACGGGCATTTGGAGAGGTTATTTTAGTTCTAGTAATGGACTATATAGAGAAGGTATTCAAGAAGAAATGTACAAATATGAAATTCAAATTGACCAGCAGCCCAATAATGGCATAAAGGGAGTCACCTATTCTTATAAGAGTACTGTATTCTACGGCAAAGCTTCTTTTCAGGGTATTTACAACGTAAAATCAAAAACAATTATTCTAAAAGAGAACAGCTTAATTGATCTTAAAATTGGAGATAAGAGCGAACCCTGTTTAATGACCTGCTATTTAGATTATTCTAAAATGGGCAAATTGGAAGTTTTACAAGGCACATTTATTTCAATTAATATAAAAGACAAGGGTGATTGTGGCAATGGAAAAATTTACTTAGAAAGAGTTCCTGATTCGGATTTTGAAAAGGAAGCTTTTTTAACAAAGAAAAATAGTTCTCCTAACAAACCACCTTATAATAAATCGGTTGCCCCATCTTTAAAATCAACTAACCCTAAAACTGCTGAAAAGTCAACGAAGCCTACTGTATCAAAACCATCAACAAATAGTAAAGGAATTGTTATTCCAAATAAAAAACAACCCCTTGCCACTCCTAACAAACCTAGTATACCTTTAACCAAAGAATCTTCAAAAGAACAAAGTAATGCTAATGTAGAAGAATTGCCTATTCAACCTTATATTAAACGTGAACATGAAGAAACACAAGGGAGAGAAAAAAGAGCAACTCCTGTTCCAAAAGTATTACAAGAAAGAGAAAATAAGTTGGTTAAAACCATTGTAGTAGACGAAGAAAATATACAAGTAGATTTATTTGACAATGGAACTATTGATAATGATACCATTAGTGTGTTTCATAATAATAAGCAAATTATTAGGCATGGAAGACTGGCATTCAATCCAATTTCATTCAAAATAAAATGCAGCCCCAACGAAAATATACATGAATTAGTAATCGTTGCTGAGAACCTTGGAGAGATACCACCCAATACTGCATTGATGGTGATTACAGCTGGTAAAAAAAGATATGAAGTATTCTTAACTTCAAATGAAAGTAGGAATGCTAAAGTAGTTATTGAGTTTATTCCAAAAAATTAAAATTTTAGGTTCCATGTAACCGATGGTAAAACCGGAAACAAAGAAACTTGTTTAGCCGACACATTCAAAGTTCCATTGGCAGCTGATCCTTCTTGATCAAAATATAAAAAGTATGGATTGGCCCTGCTATAAGCATTATATAAGCTGAATACCCAATTGGTTGTGTACTTTCTTTCTTTCTTTGGCTTAGGAGTGTATGTTGCTGCAATGTCCATTCTATGATATGCGCGCATTCTATATGCATTAATACCACTATATTGTTGCGACAGTACACCTCCTATAAAATAGAACCGCTCAGGAACTGAAATAGCATTTCCAGTTCCATAAACAAATACACCTGCAATTTTCCATTTGTCATTAATAGTATAATTAGCAACAACTGAAAGGTCATGCCTTCTATCGTATCTACTTGGATATTTTTCACCTTGATTTAAATCGGGAAATTTTCGCCAGGTCCAACCCAAGGTATACCCTATCCAACCTGTTAATCTGCCTTTTACTTTATTAATAAAAAATTCTGCCCCATAACTCCAACCTCTTCCAAAAACAAATTCTTCCTCTGGATCTTTTAAGGAAGGAGTATATCCTTCTCTATACTCAATTTGGTTTTCCATTGTTTTGTAATACACTTCCAAGGAAGTTTCGAACATGCCATTATTAAAGTTTTTAAAGTAACCAGCTGCATACTGCCAACTTAATTGAGGCTTAACCCGAAGGGTACTTGGCACCCAAAGATCTGTAGGTAATGAAGAACCAGCATTGGTTACTAAATGTATGTATTGAAGATTCCTTGTAATTCCTGCTTTTAATGAACTGGTTTCATCAAGCGTATAACGCAATGTTGCTCGAGGTTCTAATCCTCCATATTGTCTCACTATTTGTCCAGACCCGTAAACCGTACTATCTAATTTATTGCCATTATTGTCTCTTGTATAATTGGTATACTGTCCTGTTTGTTGAAATAGACTATACCGCAATCCTAGATTCAGTTTGAGCTTACTATTAATTTCCCAATCATCTTGTAAATAAACTGCCCACTCTCTTGCAAATTTTTTACTGGCATTATTGGGAGTAAAAACAACACTATCTTGATTGCCACTCACAATATTTGGCAAGAATGTATGGAAAGTAAATTGAGCGCCAAATTTTAATTTATGTTCAGGACTTGCATAATAATCAAAATCTGTTTTGGCTGTTAAATCTCTTATTCCAGAAGAAAGATTGATATTAAAATCGTTCTGTGCGCCATTTAAATTAAAATGATAATCGTTGTATACTAATGTAGTATTAGAGAATAATTTTTTATTGAATACATGATTCCACCTTACTGTAGATGTAGCATTACCCCAATCAATTAACGTTTTGAAAGATCGCGCAACATTATTAAAGTTGAATTTATCTCTTCCAAAATAACCACTGATATACAAATGATCTTTCTCTGAAATTTGAAAGTTCATTTTAGCATTTAAGTCGTAGAAATAGTATCCTGAACCATAAAAATCACTTGACTTGCTTATCAATGGTTTCGTAATTGCATCTATATAAGTTCTTCTAGCTGAAACAATAAATGAAGACTTTTTACTTTTGATAGGTCCTTGAATGGAGAATCTTGAAGCTATTAAACCAATACCAGCATCTATTTGTGTTTTATTATTATTACCCTCTTTCATAGCAATATCCACCACAGAAGACAAGCGTCCGCCATATTGGGCTGGCATCCCTCCTTTTATTAAACTTACATTTTTGATTGCGTCTGAATTAAACACCGAAAAGAAACCGAATAGATGTCCTGTATTGTAAACAACTGCATCATCTAATAAAATTAAATTTTGATCTGGACCACCTCCCCTCACATAAAAGCCAGCGTTTCCTTCCCCGGCATTTCTAACACCAGGCATGAGTTGTAATGTTTTGAGAATATCTACTTCCCCCAAAAAAGCAGGCAACGCTTTTGCCGTATTTACAGATAATTCCATTTTGCCCATTTGGGCTGTCTTCACATTATTGTCCCTTCTTCTTGCACTTACGGTTACGTCTTGTAAAACACTTGCTGAGTTGGGTAATAATTGTATTAGTTGTTCGGTATTATTATTTAAATCAAGTTCAAAGTCCTTTGTTTGATACCCAATATAACTGCAGGTTAATTGGTATTTGCCTTTGTATAATGTAATGGAAAAAAAACCGAAATTATTACTCGTAACTGTTTTTCCTGTGCCCTTTACAACAATATTTGCTCCTATAAGCGTTTCTCCGGAAAGCCCATCTTTGATATATCCATTTAGGGTTACTTTTTCTTGTCCTAAACCAAATAATACTCCATGTAAAAGGATAACTAACAGATACCATTTTCTCATACTAAGTAAACAAATGGATGATTGAATGGTTCGTTACAAACCTATTTAACAAAATAGTTTAATGTGTCTTTTACTTCCCCGCATTCTAACATAGTTTTGGGTAAATATGGGTTTTGAATTTCCGCTGTATTACTTAACCAAGTCGCCCCATTATTATCCATGGCCATTGGACAATATTGATTGTAAATGATTTGACGATCGTATTGTACTGTTTGAATCAAAACCAATAATTGTTCTCCCAACATTTGGAAAGCTTTTCGCTTTTCCTCTATATCCGTTTCCCCTTTTAATCCTATTAATTCCGCTTGAATGGATTCAATCAGTATTTGAGCTGTTTTTTGTGTACTATCCGCTTTTAACTCTTTCAATGGTATCGCTTTACTCAATTTGGCCACACTATCTGCAGCAGCATCTATGGAACTTATTTGCTCCTTAATAAATTCATCTTTTAAATTAAAATAACTATTTAAGAAAAGACTGAATTGGCTATTGAAAACATCCGAATTGGCACTTTCCCTAGTAGTATTATATACAATTGATACTTTTTCTTCTTTTAGTAGGTTTTCGCCGCAGGCAGCAAATAGAACCAGTAAGAGACCTAAACCGAAATTTTTCATTTATGATTAATTTAAAACAAAATTAAAGCAATTTCATTTGGGAGCCCATTCCAATTACCTTTGCACGCAAAATAAAGACCTGCAATGCTGATTGGATTTCAAAATGTAACATTCGAATTTGGTGCAAGAGTAATTGTAGCTGATGCTACCTGGCATATTCAACCTGGTGATAGAATTGGTTTAGTGGGCTACAATGGTACGGGCAAGTCAACCTTATTAAAGGTACTGGTGGGTGAATATACCCCATCAAAAGGCACGGTTGAAAAAAGTAAGGAAACTACTATTGGCTATTTGCACCAAGATTTATTGAGTTTTGATACCAATGAAAACATTACTGAAGTAGCTCTAGGGGCATTTGAGAGGGTTCGTGCAGTAGAAAAAGAGATTGAACAATTGGGAATTGAATTGGAGAAAAATCCTGAAGACGAAGAATTATTAATTAAGTATACCGATAGTTTACATGAGTTGGATGTTTTAGATGGGTACAATATTCATCATAAAGCCGAAGAGGTATTGCATGGTTTGGGGTTTTCTAATGAGGATTTGGTGAAACCATACAAGCAGTTTAGTGGAGGTTGGAGAATGAGGGTTTTATTGGCAAAAATGATTCTACAACAACCAGATGTATTGTTGATGGATGAACCTACCAACCACTTAGATCTTCCATCTATTGAATGGTTAGAAAAATACCTAATACATTATAAGGGAAGTGTGGTAATTGTGAGTCACGATAAATTCTTCTTAAATAGAATGGTCAATAAAATAGTAGAATTGTACCAACAAGAACTACATATTTATTCTGGCAACTATGAGTTTTATGAAACAGAGAAGGAAATTAGAATTGAAATGCAACAAAAGGCATTTGAGAATCAACAAGATTACATACGCCAACAAGAACGATTCATAGAAAGATTCAAAGCTAAAGCAAGTAAAGCAGCACAAGCACAAAGTGTGCAAAAAAGATTAGACAAGCTAGACAAAATTGAAGACGTACAATTGGAGCGCCCCAATATGCGCATCAATTTCCAATTAGAAAAAGTTCCGGGTAAAATATTGGTAACATTAAAAGAAGTAACCAAAAGTTTTGGGAATCTTACTATTGTAGAACATGCATCTGCAGAAATTGAAAGAGGCGATAAAATTGCATTGATTGGTGCCAACGGTAAAGGAAAGTCAACTCTTTTAAGAATGATTGCTGGTACAGAAGAATTCAGTGGGGAAAGAGTTTGGGGGCATAATGTAGAAGAAAGTTTTTATGCCCAGCACCAGCTAGAAGCACTTACTATGACTAATAATATTCTGGAAGAATTACAAGGTTGTGGCAGCAAGAAAAACGATGTTGAACTAAGAAGCCTATTAGGGTCATTTTTATTTAGTGGCGAAGACGTAGATAAAAAAATAAGGGTTTTGAGTGGAGGTGAAAAAGCCAGAGTAGCTTTGGCTAAAACTATTGTAAGCAGAGGCAACTTTTTAATTTTGGATGAACCGACCAACCACTTAGACATGCATTCAGTTGAATTGTTAGCCGAAGCATTAAATAAGTACGAAGGCTCGTATATTTTAGTGAGTCACGACCGTTATTTTATTTCTAAAACCGCCAATAAAATTTGGGAGATTGTAGACCATCAAATAAAAGAATTTAAAGGATCTTATCAAGAATGGGTTGATTGGAACGAGCGAATGGAAAAACAACGTAAGGCGAATATTGGGGAGAGTAAAGAAATAATAAAGCCTGCCATAAAGAAAGAGCCTGTAAAAGCAGCAGACCCAGTTGTTAAAAACGCTCAACCTATTAATAAAGAATTGCAAAAGGAACTTCAAAAACAACAAAAGAGATTGAGTCAAATTGAAGAATCTTTAAGCAAAGCCCAAGAAGAGCAAAAGAAAATTGAAATAGAAATGGGTAATCCAGCTACTTATACCAATAAGAGTCAATTTGCGGAGTTAGAAATTGCTTATAAGGGAGTAAAGGAAAGAATCAGTTCCCTTAATAAAGAGTACGAACAGCTATTTGAACAAGTAATTGAATTAGAAGCTAAACAATAAATCAAGATTATTTTTCAGAAGGATTGCTTTTGCCTGCTAGTAATTTCTCTAATGCAGTCTCCAACCTTCTTTTTCTAGTCTCCTCTTTTTTAGCACCTTCAATCCAAGTAACATACTCTTTTTGATTGGTAAAAGAAAGTGAAGTGAAAAATTCCTTGGCTTCTTCATGGGTAGTAAATAAGCGATCTAATTCAACTGGCGCTTTAACCAATCTTTTTTCAAAATCTACTCCATTTACTGCCAACTTAGCTTCTGAAAAATTTCTTTCTTTATTGGGTATCTGATCGGTTTTCTTAAAGCGCATTGCACTCCAAACATGATCTAAAGCTACTTGACGAACGCATTCAAAATTTTGTGCAGTTAAACATTCCCAGCTGCAGTCTCTATTTAAATCGCTGGCAATTTTACTGGTCTTCTTAGGATATGCAATCCATAACTTGCTTTCATTATGTAAAGCAGGAATTACTTCTTTTAAAAGATTCTTTAATTGTTGTTCACTTAAAGCAAAAACCAATGCAAAATCAACTTTCTTACTCCTTAATAAAGGGGTAATATTCTTCGCATAAGTTAGTTTAGCAAACTGTTTCTCTACTGAAGAAGGTAATCCCTGAATTAGTAGATTCTTCTCGTCCTTTAATTGTAGTTTTTCGAGTAGCGTTTGATTCGACATGCCTTAAAGGAGTTTTATAAATGCAATTAAAGTTGCAAAGTTAAAAAAATGTTATGACTTTTTATAGTAATTCTGAATAGTACTAGGCATGATTTTTTCTAATGCTACCATTCTTTCTGCATCACTAGGGTGTGTGCTCAAGATAGAATTGGTATTTCCACCACCTGCTGCACCAGACATCCTTTTCCAAAATGATAGCGCTTCTCTTGGATCATACCCTGCCAGAGCTGAAAACATTAAACCAAATCGGTCGGCTTCTAACTCGTTACTTCTGCTGAAAGCAGGCATTATAGTGCCCGAAGCAATCCCATAAGATGCATTAAATATGTCTTGAGTTAATTGTGGCTTATTCGATAGCGCAATTGACATGCCGGCTCCTAGCCCTTGTTGAAGTAACCCTTGACTCATTCTTTCGCTTCCATGTCTTGCTAATGCATGAGCTATTTCATGTCCCATTACAACCGCTAAACCCGCTTCGTTTTGTGTAATTGGCAATATTCCTGTATAAACAACAATTTTTCCTCCTGGCATACACCAAGCATTCATTTGTTTGTCGTTTACTAAATTAATATCCCATGTATACCCCTCTAGCTCGTTTGATAATCCTTTTTGTTGATAATATTTCTTAATCGCAGTTACAATTCTTTCTCCTACCCGCTTAACCATAACAGCATCTGCTGTTCCGTTAACTACTTTATTTGTATTTAAAAAAGATTTGTATTGACTTACTGCCAATGATTGTGCTTCCGATTCTGGAACCAATGTTAACTGCTTTCTTCCTGTGATGGCATTTCTTTGACAAGCTATAGCTACAACAATGATCGCCAAAAGCGTTACTGATTGAATAATCTTTTTCATGCAAAAATTTAAGTACAACAACAATTACTTTCTTCTTCTTTCCTTATCCCTTGATCTAAATAATGGGATCTTACTTTCTGTACCTTTTAGAATTCTTCCTATATTTTTTTGATGTGTCAAAATCACCATTAATGCAACCAATACTGCAAAAATGCGATACAATGTTTCTTTCTCATTAAAGATGAATAAGATAAAGACCATGAAAGAAACACCAGCTAGAATGGAGCTTAGCGATACGAATCTGGTTAAGTATAATACAATTAAAAATACCCCTACACAACAAAGTGCTACTAAGGGTTGAATGGCAACCGCCATACCTAACAGTGTGGCAACACCTTTTCCTCCCCTGAAGCCTGCCCAAATTGGGAATATATGGCCTAATACAGCAGCCAGCCCTAATCCAATCATAAAATTGGTTCTATCCCATTCGTCAGTTAAATAATAGGGTAATAAAATATATAATGAGGTAGCAATAATCCCTTTTAACACATCAACCATCATTACGAATGTTCCCCATTTAGAGCCAAGCACCCTAAATGTATTAGTCGCTCCTGCATTACCACTACCGTAATCTCTGATATCTATTTTGAAAAAATGCTTGCTAATCCAAACAGCTGTTGGCACAGAACCTATTAAATAAGCCAACAAAATCAATATAACTTCGTTCATGTACGTATTTATTGGGGGCACAAAGATAAACAATTATCTAAGTTAATAATTTCTTAACACAAAAACGAACCTAATTAACCGAAAATTGTATGGCTATCCACCCTTCTTTGGTTAAGGTTTGTTCATGTTTAAACCGGGATAGTTTACACAATTCAATCATTTCTAGTTCATCACTTGATAATAAGCCACTTAATATTAAAATTCCATCTGGGTTGATTATTTGTGGAAACAATAACATATTAGCTTCTAAAATATGTCTATTGATATTGGCAATGACAATATCATATTGTTCATTGGTAGTAATAGTATCAGACAATGCAATATGAATATTTTTACATTTATTCACTTCCACATTTTCTTCGGCATTTTCAATACACCAAGAGTCGTTGTCTACTCCTACAACCAATGCGGCGCCTAGTTTTTCAGCTAAGATTGCTAAAATCCCTGTTCCAGTTCCAAAATCAAAAACCTTTTTACCACTAAAATTGATTGATTCCATCAATTTCATAACTGAATAAGTAGTACCATGATGCCCTGTTCCAAAACTCATTTTAGGCGTAATGATGAGTTCGTGCTGAACGTTTTGAATGGGTTGGTGAAATGAAGCCCTTACACCTACAAATTGGTCTACTTGCATAGGACTAAAATTAGACTCCCATAAAATATTCCAATTCTGTTTTTCAATGCTATTCGTTACTGCAGATAATGGATACGTAGCTAATAAATTGGTGAGTGCTTGTTGGCTGAACAATTCTGAAGAAATATACGCTTTCAGTTCATTGGGTTCTTCTAAAAAACCGTCATAGCCTAATTCTGCTAATTGAGCAATCAACATTTCAGATAGATCATCTACTTGATTAGCTATCGATATTATTACCTCCTGGTATTGTTGAGTCATGGTCGTTATTTAAAATATCAATGGCCCGTATTCGGGCCATTGAGTTGCAAAAAATATGATGAATTATCCTTGGTTTTCAGGATTATTTTCTCTTGGTTTTTGTTCTGGTCTTGGCATTAAGGCTTTACGGCTTAATTTAAACTTACCGGTTTTTGGATCTAACCCTACCAATTTAACTTTAACCATATCTCCTTCTTTGAACAATCCATCCATAGATTCAAGGCGGCTCCAGCTAATCTCGCTGATATGCAACAAACCTTGTTTGCCAGGCATAAATTCTACAAAAGCACCAAACTCTTTGATTCCTTTGATAGGTCCTTCGTATACATCACCTACTTCAGGAACAGCTGTAATGCTTCTTACCCAATTAACTGCTTTATCTAAGCTTTCTTTTGAAGCAGAGAAAATGCTTACTTCGCCAGTGTTGCCAACTTCTTCAATATTTACAGTTGCACCAGTTTCGCGCTGAATTTCCTGAATTACCTTTCCACCTGGTCCAATAACTGCTCCAATGAATTCTTTATCAATAATTAATTTAACCATTCTTGGCGCATGTGGTTTCACTTCGGCTCTATGGGCAGGAATACACTCATACATAGCATCTAGGATATGTAATCTACCAGCTCTTGCTTGAGTTAATGCTTCCATCATCACTTCCATGCTTAGACCATCTACTTTAATGTCCATTTGAACTCCACAGATACCGTCTTTAGTACCAGTAACTTTAAAGTCCATATCACCTAAATGGTCTTCATCTCCTAAGATATCAGTTAAGATTGCATACTTACCATCTTCCCGAGTAATTAATCCCATTGCTACTCCACTTACGTGCTTTGGAACAGGTACACCAGCATCCATTAAAGCCAATGATCCGGCACAAACAGTTGCCATTGAAGATGAACCATTGCTTTCCAAAATATCACTTACAATTCTAACTGTATATGCAAACTCTGTTGAAGAAGGCATCATTTGTTTTAATGAACGTTGAGCCAAGTTACCATGACCAACTTCTCTTCTACCAACACCACGCATCATTTTAACTTCACCTGTAGAGAATGGTGGAAAATTATAATGCAAGAAGAATTTTGAATATTCTGATTTTGCTGCGGTTTCAGCTAATAACTCATCTAATTTAGTTCCGAAAGTAACCGTTGTAAGGGATTGAGTTTCACCTCTAGTAAATAAAGCAGAACCGTGTGGAGTTGGAAGTGGTTCTACTTCCATAGCCAAAGGTCTAACTTCGTCTAACTTACGTCCGTCTAGACGAATACGATCTTCTAAGATCATATTTCTTACGACTTCCCATTTAAGGTCTTCGTAATATTTTTTTGCTAACTTTTTCTGTAAATCTGTAACATCTGCAGGTAAAATAGCCATGATTTCATCTTTCAGAGCACTGTAAGCATCTGAACGCTCATGCTTTGCAGACCCTTTTCTTGAAATTTCGTATACACGGTCTTTCGCAAAGTTGTATACCAATTCCTTGATTTGTTCATCTTGCTCAGGTTTCTTATAGTCACGCTTTGTAGTAACTCCTGCTTTTGCTCTTAATTCAGCTTGTGCTTTAATTTGAATACGAATAGCATCGTGTGCAATCTCAAGCGCCTTTACTAAATCTGCTTCAGCACACTCTTTAGCTTCCCCTTCTACCATCATCAAATTCTTCTCAGTAGCTGCAATCAAAAATTCAAGGTCAGAATTAGCTAATTCAGATCTTGTAGGGTTGATAATGAATTGTCCATTCACTCTAGCTATTCTAACTTCAGAAATAATTTCTTTAATTGGAATATCTGAAACAGCCAATGCTGCCGATGCAGCTAAGCAAGCCAATGAATCTGGTAAAATATCCGCATCACTTGAAATAAGACTCACCAATACCTGAACATCACATAAATAATCTTCTGGGAATAATGGTCTTAAGGCACGATCAATTAATCGGCTGGTTAATATTTCATAGTCATTTAAACGAGCTTCTCTTTTGAAAAAAGATCCTGGTACACGACCTGCGGATGCAAATTTTTCTTGATAGTCTACACTTAAAGGGAAGAAATCCTGCCCATCTTTTGGGTCTTTATTAGCTACAACAGTAGCCATAATAATACAGTTTCCTTGTTGAACAGTAACTGCTCCGTCTGCTTGACGAGCCAATTTACCTGTCCCAAGAGTTACCTGACGTTTTTCGTCTAGGTTAAATTGAACACTTATTGGTTGTGATAACATAATCTTTTATATGAATTGATTAGAAGCTATTTGAGCTTCAATCAATGGTTTGAATGGCTGATTGTAAGATACAGGATAAAACAACTATTCCCAACTACAATAAAATGTGAGTTGGGAATGGTTTTATAACATGACTGAAGAATTATTTTCTCAGACCTAATTTCTCAATTAGCGCACGGTATCCGCTTAAGTTATGCTTTTGCATGTAAGCCAATAAACGCTTACGCTGACCAACCATCATCATTAACCCACGTTGAGTTGAATGATCGTGTTTGTTTGCTTGTAAGTGCTTTGAAATATGGGCAATACGCTCAGTTAAAATAGCAACTTGCGCTTCAATTGAACCTGTGTTGCTTGCTTTTCCACCAAATTCAGCAAAAATGCTGGCTTTTCTTTCTGTAGTTAAATAAGGCATCTCTAAGTTTTTAAATAGACTCCGGAATTAGACTCTTTCTTTTTTTTCGGTGCAAAAGTACCATTTTTCCTTAAAAAACACAAATTATATGCTTTTTTTTAGTTTACCCTAAATAAATAGGGCTAAATCTCTCATCTACTATGATAAATGATATAAAATAGCATAGTTATGCAGCATAAAAAATATTAATTTGTCTTATCTTCATCAATTATAAATTAATCATTATTAAGTCCTTATGTTTGCTGTAACTATTTTAGGAAACAATTCAGCATTACCAGCCTATGACAGGCATCCTAGTGCACAGATAGTTACCATTAACGACCAACTCTTATTAATTGATTGCGGAGAAGGTACTCAAATGCAGCTCTCCAGGTATAAAATACGGCGGGGGAAATTAAACCATATTTTCATTTCGCACTTACACGGAGACCATTATTTTGGCCTAATAGGTTTAATAAGTAGTATGGCTTTGTTAAACAGAGAGCAGCCACTCCATTTATTTGCTCCCCCAGGGTTAGAAGAAATTATATCGCTGCAATTAAAAGTTGCTTCTACTACCCTACCTTATGAATTGGTTTTCCTTCCATTAAATGATGAGGAAGTTATTTTAGATACCCCCAAATTTTCAGTAGAGGCTTTCCATACTCAACACCGTATTCCTTGTTGGGGGTTTTTAATAAAAGAAAAAAAGCATCCAAGAAAATTGGACAAAGAAAAAGCAATCAACTTTGATATTCCAGCTGCCTTTTACCCCTCATTAAAAATGGGGTATGATTATACCGCAAAAGATGGCTCCGTAGTATATAACGAGCAAGTTACTATACCCAATTCACCTGCAAAAAGCTATGCTTATTGCGCCGATACCATTTATGATGAAAGGCTAATCAATATAGCAAAAGATGTAACAATGATTTATCATGAAGCTACTTATTTGAACGGCATGGAAGAAAGAGCTGCTGCAAGATTTCATTCAACAACATCTCAAGCTGCAACAATTGCAATGAATGCCAATGCCGGAGGCTTATTGCTTGGCCATTTTAGTAGCAAATTTGAAGAATTACATGACTACTTAAAAGAAGCTTTAGAAGTATTTCCTAAAACCCAATTAGCCATTGAGGGTGTTACTTTTAGAATATGAAACCAATTCCCATAAGGACAATTGCCTTATTTTTCATTTCAATTTTTTTTTGCGCTAAAAGCAGTTTGGCACAATATCAAAAAGAAATTGATAGTCTAAAAAAAATTACGCCTACAGTTATTAAAGACACTAGCCAATTAAATAACCTTGCACAATTAGCATTCTATTATTCATTTATTGACTCTGCCAATACTTTTAAGTACGCCAATATAGTTACCAACTATTCTAATTCCTTAATGTTTAAACCAGGGATTGCAGCATCACTAAGGGCAAAAGCCAATTATTACATTATCAAAAGGGTTCCACAAAAAGCCATCCCCTTTTTAAATCAAGAAGCCCTGATTTGGCAACAAATCAAAAGATCAAAAGAAATGGCTGCTAATTTTACCATGTTGGGACAAGCATTATCCTTATCTGGAAATTTTGAAGAGTCTGCTAATTATTTTGATAAAGCAGAATCAATCTATAAGAAAATAAATGATCAAAAAGCATTAAGTGTATTGTACCATAATGCTGGAGCAATGTTTACTGAAAAGACAGAACCTAGACTTGCGTTGATTTATCTAATTAAGTCTTTAGAAATACAAGAATTATTAAACGACACTAAAACTATTGGTGCAACCCAAAACAATATTGGAAGATTATTTTATCAAACAAAAAATTTCCCCAAGGCAATTGAATATTTTAATAAATCCATTAAATCAAATTACCTGTCGCAAGATTGGAGAAATTTAGGAATAGCACATGTCAATATTGCGAATGTGTATGTAGACTTAAATGATTATCCAAAGGCAATTGAAGAACTCAACAAAAGCTTGGTTTATTTTAATAAAGTAGATTTTAAAAGAGGAATGCAAGTGGTATACAATAATATGGGTGCCATGAACATTAGACAGCAGAATTATGAAGCAGCTATTCCTCTATTAAAAAAGGGATTAGAATTGGCCAATATCAACCAATCTAAAGCTGGTGTTGCACTTATTGAGCAGAATATCGGATTTTCATTGTCTGGGTTAAAGCAATATAAAGAAGCATTGATATGGTTTGAAAAAGCGGAGCAAACCGCTATAGACAATAAGGCGGACGATTATAGTTTTGGAGAAATTTACAATCACCGATCTTCTCTAGATTCTGCAATGGGTAATTACCAAAGCGCATTGGTGTATAGAACCAAGTACATGCGTATCAATGAAAAATTCATGGGTGATAAAGTAATAAAAGAAGTAAATGAATTACAAACCAAATATGAAACGCAGAAAAAAGAATACGCCATATCACTTTTAAACAAATCTGATTCAATTAAATCCTTAGAAATAGCCAACCAGCAATTGGCCATCAATCAAAGTCTATTTAAAATAGCAGAGCAAAAATTAAAATTAGCAGATGCCAATTTGCAAATCATTTCCGACAGTTTATTATTGACTGAACAAAACCAAAAATTATTACAAGCCAAACTAGATTCTAGTTTTAAAGAAGCAAAAATTGTAAGACTTGCTGAACAAAATAGAATTAAAGAATTGGAAGTTAGTAGAAAAAACAACCAAATTGTAATAGTATTGATTAGCGTAGGTTTTTTGTCCCTTGTAATATATTTTGTTTATAGAAGAAATAAGTCCATTCAAGAAAAAGCTTACCAGCAAAAACTATTTGAACAACAAAAAAATGCTGCAATTGCAGTAATTGATTCAGAGGAGAAAGAGCGAAAACGTATTGCCAGCGACTTACACGATGGGGTTGGCCAATTAATGTCTGCAGCATGGATGAATTTACAGGCGCTAAAAAATCAAATATCCGACTTAAACTCAACTGAAGCTGATTTATTAGATAAGTCATTGGCGCTAGTAAATGAAAGTTGCAATGAAGTTAGACAAGTAAGCCATAATATGATGCCAAACGCTCTATTACTAAAAGGTTTGGTTAAAGCAGTACAAGAGTTTATTGGACAAATAAACCAACGAAATATAAAAATAAATTTAACTACTGAGGGGCTTTCAGATAATTTACCATCTCATATTGAAACGGTTTTATACAGAGTTATTCAGGAAAGTGTAAATAATGTAATAAAACATGCAAAGGCAAGTAAATTAGACATTTCAATAATTAAGTCGTTAGATGGTATTGATGTGATGATAGAAGATAATGGTATAGGGTTTAACTTAAATAATGCAAATCAAAATAATGGTATTGGACTGTCGAATATTAAATCTCGAATTCAATACTTAGAAGGTACAGTAGAATGGAACACAAGTGAAAAAAATGGGACATTAGTTGCTATCTTTATTCCATTAACTAAACAATTTCCCCAAAAAATATAATGATAAATATAGGCATTGTTGATGACCACCAAATTGTTATTGACGGGCTCTCCGCTTTACTCAATAATCAACAAGATATTTCAATAGTATGCACAGCCAATAATGGCAAAGAAATGTTAGACCACTTGGCAGAAAATAAGATTGATGTATTGTTAACTGATGTAATGATGCCAGAAATGAGCGGTCTGGAATTGGCTGAACTGGTTAGCATCATGTACCCCACCACAAAAATTATTGCATTGAGCATGAATGGGGAAGGCACCATCATTGACCAACTAATTAATAAAGCATCCATCAGTGGATATTTACTAAAACAATCTAATGCCAATGAATTGGTTATTGCTATTAAAAAAATTGCTAGTGGTGGACAATATTTCCCTGACTCAATTCTAGATGCCTTAGAAATCCATTCGTCTAAAAAAGAAATTTTTGAATCTGTCCATTTAACCCAACGTGAAATTGAAGTTATTAACTTAATGGAAAAAGATTTCTCTAATAAACAAATTGCAGATGCACTAAATATTGCAGTCAGAACTGTTGAAACTCACCGAAAAAATATATTTCGTAAAACCGGAACTAATAATTTACTCTCCCTAGTTAAATGGGCATACGAGCACAAACTATTTTCTTAATTAAAATGCCCTAGCTCTTTTTAGTACGGGCAATCCTTTAGCTTCATTAATAACAATAGATAATTCTGTTGCTTGAACAGTATTGGGTAATAAAATAATTCTTTTATTACCAATTGTGGTAATAGTTTCTTGAAATACTTGCTCTCCATTTAAAGACAAGCTAATATTAGCTGATGCAATTTTTTGTCCATATTTTAAATCTTCCTCCAAAATGATTCCTCTAATGGTAGCTGGGGACTTTAACATATAATACCAAGTACTATTCTTTTTTGGATTATTCTTGTCTGGCCCCGCTTCGTTTAATGCAGCATTTTTGAATAGATCTACTTTTTCAATTTGGTCAATTTTAGATTTCAAACCTTTTAATGCATTAATATCATTCTCATGTATTAAGCCTCTAGCATCTGGAGGAACATTCAATAATAAATTGGCGCCTCTCCCAATTGATTCAAGATAAATTTTAAATAATTGCTCGGCCGTTTTTACTTTTTCGTTCTCCCCATTTCTATGAAACCAACCTGGCCGTATACTCACGTCTACTTCCGCAGGTATATAATTTGCCCCCTTATAATTCCCGGTACCTAAACTGTCTTGACTAGGTGCGCCATGTCCTCTTTTGTAACCAGCTGTATCTAATAAATTCCAATTTGTTTTACCTGCATATCCACTTTCATTACCAACCCATCTTGCATCTGGACCAATATCACTAAAAATAATTGTTTGAGGAGACAATTTTCTAACTAGCTGTTCATACCGTTTCCAATCATACACTTGTAATTTGCCATTAGGGCCCTCGCCGTTTGCTCCATCCCACCACAACTCCCATATTGGCCCATATTGCTGAAAAATTTCTTCAAGCATATTTACAAAAACATCATTGTATTTTTCTGTTCCGTAGTCTGGATGGTTTCGATCCCAAGGAGATAAATAAACTCCAAATAATAAACCAGCCTTTTTACATGAAGCAGCTAATTCAGCCAAAATATCTCTTTTAAAACCACTTTCGCGAACAGTATGTGTAGAGTATTTACTTGGCCATAAACAAAAACCATCATGGTGTTTTGCAGTAATGATGATACCTTTTGCTCCAGACTCTTTGGCTACTTTACACCATTGGTCTGTATTTAACTGGGAAGGATTAAATATTTCTGTCTTTTCATTTCCATCTCCCCATTCTTTTCCAGTGAATGTGTTTGGACCAAAATGCATGAAAAAATAGAAATTATTTTTATGCCATTTCAATTGTGCATTTGTAGGTAACGGGTTGCGATACTGAGCTTGAGTATTGGCAAAAAAAATCAGCAGCAAAATGGTTATACTTAGTTTATTCATTCTTTCCAATTATTAGCCATCCAAATATAGAAAGCTGGAAATTCTTGTCTCCAATACTTCTCATTATGCTGTCCTATAGGATTAACTACGGTTCTAATTTGTGATTGTTTTTTCTTTTGCAATATACTTGCTATCTTCTGCATATCTGAAACTGCTGTAGCTTCTTCTTTAGCACCTGTATAAAAATAAAATCGAAGCATTTCCATGCCATCCCATTTTTCTGCATCCACAGCAATTTGTGGAGAAATCCAAAATGATGGAGAAAAAACTGCAGCACCTCCAAATATAGCTGGGTATTTTAATTGTGCATACCAACTTATTAATCCCCCCATACTACTCCCTGCCAAATAAGTATAATCTCTTCCTTTTCTTGTTCGGTATTTAGTATCGATAAAAGGTTTTAATGTTTGTGCAATAAAATCTACATACTCGTTACCCATCCCCTTCCCGTATTGAAAATGATCATATGGGTTGAATTCATTAATTCTCTTGTCTAGCCCATTATCTATCCCTACAACAATGCATTCTTTTTGTATTTTTTCTTGCAAGCTATCCAAACACTCATCAACACCCCATTCCCCAGCAAAAGCTGTTTTCTCATTAAACAAGTTTTGGCCATCATGCATATACAAAACAGGATAATTTTTTCCAGTTGTTTGGTAATTTTTAGGCAGATAAACCCATATTCTTCTTTTCTTATTCAATTGAGGAATTAGAAAAGCTGTATCCATAATTCGAACCTGTGGGCTTGCTGTGTATGACTTAGGCTTTTCTGGATAATCATCTTTAAATCCAGCAATTGTATATTCATTACTTACATCTCCATTCACTTCTAAAATTCTATCAGACAAATCTCTTCCATCCGCTGTTGATTCCAATTTATTTTCACCCCTTGAAAACTTGAATGCATAAGTACCTGCAGCAAGATTAATCAATACAATGCTTTTCCTTCCCCCACTGAATGGCTTTAATTTATATTGAGGATCTTTGGGGTTCCAATTGTTAAATGTTCCAGTTAAATAAATGTCTTCATTACCTCTGGTTGCAATATTTGTTACAACAAACCTTGCACTAAATTGAGCAAACATGATTTTTGAACCAAACAAGAATATAAACAATAGTACAGTTCTCATTCCTTAAAAATACGCAAAATAAAAGCCCATCTATATTATTAGAGGGGCTTTATAAAAAAATTATGAAAGCGAATTAATCTAGTATTTCTACATCTTTTGGATAATTTGACCTATTGAAAACAAATAAAATATCAGCAAGCTTTGCATTCAAATTAATATTACTTACCCCTAACTCTGTAATATTATTGCTTTTATCTAGAATAGAAGCTTTTGATAAAACACTTGTTTTTTTATTGAAAAACAAGGTCACTTTTTGGAAATTTTTTCTTTTGTCTAATGGCACCATTTCAATTACATTGAAATTACCTTTGGAATTGGTGAGTTTATAACTAAAATCTTTATCATAGGATCCAGCTAATAGTTTTTGAGGGCTTAAAGTTTGGCTATTTTCTTCTACGGCAGACTTAGTGATGGTTTTAGCACCATCAAAGTTGTAAACGCTCTTTCCGTCGCAAATTATTTCTGTTTTACCCTGCTTTAATAAATATTTTTCTCCTCGCATAGATAGAGATAAAGCTTTTGTACCATTTGCTTTTCCCTTACTATTAAATGATTTTAGTGAGAAGGAGGCTGTGATCCCCTTGGAAGCCTTCACTTTTGATCCAAAAGCATCTATTACTTTCTTTGCAGCGGGGTCATTTTGGGCATTGGAAATGAAAAAAGAACAAAAGATAAAAATACTGGCAATGTAAAATTTCTGCATGTTTCCGTATTAGGGTGCAAATATACACTTTCAGGTGATTTTGGGTAATCCAGAGTATTAAAGTTTCGGTAAAATAGCTTTAAACAACCCTGAATACAATTAACCCATTGTATCGAAAAATGATTGTAATTCTGAATCTGTTTTAAACAGTACTTCTCTTGCTTTACTCCCCTGATTGGGCCCAACAACACCTGCAGCTTCTAACTGATCCATTAGCCTACCTGCCCTATTATATCCTAGTTTCATTCTTCTTTGAATTAAGGAAGTTGAACCCATTTGGCTGCTAACGATTAATCTTGCTGCATCTTCAAATAGTGGGTCTCGATCGTTGGCGTCAAAATCTCTTCCCTCCATTTCTTTTTCATCAACATATTCTGGCAATAAAAATGCTTGAGGGTATCCTTTTTGATTACCAATGAATTCACATACAGCATCCACTTCAGGCGTATCTACAAAAGCACACTGCAAACGAGTTATTTCCCCATTATAACTAACCAGCATATCCCCTTTTCCAATTAATTGTTCTGCACCACCTGCATCCAAAATAGTTCGACTATCTATTTTGCTAGAAACTTTAAACGCGATACGTGCAGGGAAATTTGCTTTTATGGTTCCGGTAATAATATTTACTGACGGTCTTTGAGTAGCAATTATTAAGTGAATCCCGATGGCTCTTGCCAACTGGGCAAGTCGAGCAATGGGCATTTCTACCTCTTTACCTGCTGTCATGATTAAATCGGCAAATTCATCAACTACTAAAACAATAAAAGGTAAATATTGGTGCCCTTTTTCAGGATTTAACTTTCTTGCAGTGAATTTTTCATTGTATTCTTTAATATTTCTACAACCAGCTTCTTTTAATAAATCGTAGCGATTATCCATTTCAATACATAATGCATTTAATGTATATACTACTTTTTTTGTATCGGTTATGATTGACTCTTCTTCTCCTGGAAGTTTAGCTAGAAAATGTTTTTCTATAACCCTATACAAACTCAACTCTACTTTTTTGGGATCAACTAAAACAAATTTTAATTGAGAAGGATGTTTTTTATAAAGTAGGGAAACTAAAATGGCGTTCAAACCCACGGATTTTCCTTGTCCAGTTGCACCGGCCATTAATAAGTGTGGCATGGTGGCTAGGTCTACAATAAAATTATCATTATCGATTTTTTTACCAATTGCAATTGGGAGCGAAAAATTACTATTCTGAAATTTCTCACTTGCCAACAAGGTTTTCATGCTCACTACTGTTTTACGAACATTGGGAACTTCAATACCAATGGTTCCTTTACCAGGAATGGGTGCAATAATACGAATACCTAGTGCAGCTAAACTTAAGGCAATATCATCTTCCAAGTTTTTAATTCTACTAATTCTAACCCCAGGTGCAGGCACAATTTCATATAAGGTCACAGTTGGCCCTACGGTTGCAGCTATTCGCTGTATTGCAATATCATAGTTCTTTAATGTTGCTATGATTTGATTTTTGTGTGTTTCTAATTCCGTTGGATCGTGCACTATTTTTTCACTGCCATGTGTTTCCAATAATTCTAATCCTGGATATTTATAGTTTTTTAAATCTAATGTAACATCGTATTTGCTAGCCAAACTACCTACTGTTGCAGCTATAGTTGCCAATTCTTCCTCTTCTACTTCAGGAGTTTCTTTAATTTCTAATTCCAATTCTGGTTCTCTTTTTTCAATAGCAGCTATTAATTCCTCTTCTGCTTCTTCTAATTCTTCTTCTAACTCTGCTTCCTCCTCGAGAATTTCCTCTATTGTTTCCTCATCTTCTTCAATGACTTCTTCCTCATCAATAACCAACTCTTCTTTTTCCACCATATCAAATGCATTCATTGGATTGCTGATTGTTTCTTCAGCTGGCATAATAACCGAAACACCGCTCAAATTCGTTTTTAATTTATTCTTACTAATTGGAAGTCCATCTTCATCCACGTCTACTTGTTGGTCATCTACTTCTACTTCTGTATTATTAATTGACCCATCTAAAGTTACTTCTGGTATATCTGCTGCAAGATTTTTAGACATTGGATCCTCCTTCCCGTCGAATAGGTTAAATGTCCAATTGGGTAATTTAAAAACAGGATTAAATCTCCATATAAAGTAACTAAACAAAGTAAGTAACAATAAAGCACCCGTACCAATTCTACCAATCCATTTTTCGAACCAGTCATTTAAATACTCCCCAACAGCACCACCCCAAGAAAAACTCCCTCCCTTTGTAATAAAAGAAGCTGCCATGCTAAATACTACCAATCCAATTAATACATATTTGATGTTACGTAATAGTTTGAACACTTTCTTGCCAAATAGAAGATTCACACCTAGAACAAAAAAGACAGTACAAAATAAGTAAGAAGCCAACCCAAAACCGTTGTACCACAATGTATGAGAAACATAAGCACCTAATACACCTAACAAATTGTTTACCCTAATATCATCGGTTGAAAAAATACGAACGCCGAATTGTTGAACTTTATCCTGATCTTCTTGCCAGGTAAATAAATAAGAAGTAAAAGAAATAAATAAAAAAATAGTTAGTAATAAGCAAACTGAACCGATAATCTTTTCGGTTCTTTCGTCTTTAACCACTTCTGCAACCGTGACGTCTGCATCTTTGTCGGGATTCAGTTCTTCAGGGTCTGGCGGTGGAGGTGTCTTCTTTTTTAAACTATTGGCCATATACCAAATATACTGTTTGAGATAGCCATAAATAGCACTTAGGCATCAATGTGCAAAAATGCCTACTGTCAGCAAAGGTTTTCCACTAAGCTTTATATCTCAACAAAGATATACCCATTAAAATCCAAGCAATAATCAATAAAAGCCCCCCAATTGGCGTAATGGCACCTAACCACTTAAACTGATTTTGGCCTACAATAGAAAATAGGGTTAGTAAATAAAGCGATCCAGAAAAAATAGCTATACCCGCGATGAAAAATTTCCCAGATAGGGCTAATAAAGTAGAGGGGAAATATGCGTAAAGTATACCTGTAATAGACAAGGCAAAAACATGGTAAAATTGATACTTAACTGCTGTTTCAAATGTATTAATAATTGCAGGAGTAGCATAATTTTTTAATCCATGGGCTCCGAATGCACCCAGTGCAACTGCTAATGCCCCAAGAAAAGAAGCAATGATTATGAATCCTTTATGCATGTTATTGAATATTTGCAATTAAGTTTTTTAAATTAATCTCTGAACCAAATAACCTTTTTTTAGCTTGACAATAAAATGGTTCCCTTTCTTTAAGTTTATTTTCTAAAAAAGTATATAGGTTTTCAGGAGTAAGGTCTTTCAGTAATGGTCTATGATCCATTTCAGGCAAAAGTCTTTTAACTAAAACCTCTATTGGCTCATCTAACCAAATGGTGATTCCTTGTTGGTTCATCCATTCCATGTTTTGATGAAAACAGGGTGTTCCACCACCAGTTGCTAGAACAAAAGACTTTTTCTCTCCAAACCATCTAAGCAATTTGGCTTCTGTTTTCCGAAAAGAAATTTCCCCGTTTTCCTCAAATTGTTCTGAAATTGAACTTTCTTCAACAGACTCAATAATGCTGTCTAAATCATACCCGCCTATTTTAAATTTTGCAGAAAGACGTTGTTTCCAGAAACTCTTACCGCTTCCCATCATTCCAATAAGAAAAACTTTCATTATTTGAATGCGTTGTAACCTGTAATATCCATACCGGTAATTAACAAATGTATATCGTGTGTTCCTTCATACGTTATCACACTTTCTAAATTCATCATATGTCTCATGATGCTGTATTCTCCAGTAATTCCCATTCCACCCAGCATTTGTCTGGCATCTCTTGCAATATTGGCTGCGATTTCACAGCTATTCCTTTTTGCCATACTTACTTGTTGAGGGGTAGCTTTACCTTCATTCATCAATACACCTAAACGCCATACCAATAGCTGCCCTTTTGTGATTTCAGTAATCATTTCAGCAAGCTTTTTTTGCTGTAATTGAAAACCTCCAATTGGCCTTCCAAACTGTTGGCGTTCCATACTATATCTTAATGCTGTATCATAACAATCCATTGCAGCCCCTAAAGCTCCCCATGCAATACCATAGCGAGCTTTGGTTAAACAGCCCAATGGACCTTTTAATCCTTTAACATTGGGTAAAATATTTTCTTTGGGAACTTTTACATTATCAAACACCAATTCCCCCGTTGCACTCGCTCTTAAGCTCCACTTGCCATGGGTTGTTGGGGTTGAAAATCCTTCCATTCCTCTTTCAACTATAATTCCTTGAATTTCGTTTTGCTCATTTCTTGCCCATACTACAGCAACTGTTGCAAAAGGTGCATTACTGATCCACATCTTAGCACCATTTAAAATTACATGATCTCCCGCGTCTTTAATATTGGTTATCATTCCTGCAGGATTGCTTCCATGATCAGGTTCTGTTAATCCAAAACAACCCAACCATTCACCTGATGCAAGCTTAGGTAAATATTTATTTCTTTGTGCTTCATTACCATACGCATAAATAGGATGCATGACTAAACTACCTTGAACAGATGCAGTACTTCTAACACCACTATCACCCCTTTCTAATTCCTGCATCATTAAACCATAACTAATATAATCTAATCCACCTCCACCATATTCAGTTGGAACTGTTGGACCAAAACAACCTAAGTCTCCTAGTTGACGAACAATTTGTTCTGGAAACTCAGCGCGTTGTGCATACTCTTCAATGATGGGAGAAATATCTTTTTTTACATAAGCCCTCACCGATTCACGAATCAATTTATGTTCTTCGGAAAACAATTCATCTAACTGATAATAATCTGGGGATTGAAATAAATCTGTTCTGGCAGCCATCGCACTTTATTTTAAGTCTAAAAGAATGTTACAAAAATACAATTTTAAATTACCCGAAATGGTTTATCCGATTAATTCCTATGAAATAATACCAATGCTTTATTAAACAAAATCCCCGTCAATAAAATAATTGACGGGGACCTTATATAAATAGTTAGATAAAAATTATCTTCTACCAAATCCACCACCTGCAGCTCCAGTTTTACTGTTCTGCGGAATTTCTCTATTCATTTCTTCTAAATCTACCGGACGTTCTGTTTTATCTCCAATCAAGTGTTGAGCAAAATAGTCGCTCATACCCCAGAAAAAATATTCTGTCATATCACCAAATCCATGTCTTTGTGTTGGTAATATTTTCATGTCAAAACGTTTATTAGCTTTAATTAAAGCATTTGCTACACGTATGGTATTAGCAGGGTGTACGTTGTTATCAATTTCTCCATGAAACAACATTAATTTCCCTTTTAAATTCTTAGCTAATTCTGGATTTTTATCAATATTATATTGGAATGTAGTATCCCCTTTTTCACTAATAATTTCTTTAACACCATGGTGTTTCTCGCTCCACCATCTATTATAAATAGCATTATCGTGATTACCTGCAGATGATACTGCTACTTTAAAGAAATCAGGATAAACTAAAATTGCTGCAGTACTCATAAACCCTCCACCAGAATGGCCATGAATACCTACTCTATTAATGTCTAAAAATTTATGCCTATCAGCCAATTGCTCAGCAACCACTTTCTTGTCTGCCAAACCATAGTCACGCAAATTGCCATAACCATAATTATGATACCATTTGCTTCTGCTTGGATGCCCCCCCCTGTTACCTAAGGTAATTACAACTACCCCTAACTGGGCTAAGCGATCGGTTCTATCAAATCCTCTACCAAAGCTGGTATTCATTGCTTCTGTTTGAGGACCTGGGTAAACATACTCAACAATCGGATACTTCTTTGTACTATCAAAGTCGAAAGGTTTGTACATCACGCCATATAAATCGGTAATACCATCATCTGCTTTGG
>MIAG01000002.1:175209-346425 GCA_001829005.1 Sphingobacteriia bacterium RIFOXYC2_FULL_35_18
AAGAATTTTTCTGCCATCAGCGCCTAACAATACAGATTTTGGAACTGTATTAACCCTTGAATAGGTATTTACTAAATATCGCTTATTGTCATCCATTGAAGCATTATGATCAAAATCTCCAGGGTTTAAAAGCTTTAAACCAGTACCATCAAAATTAACTCTGTATGCATGTAAATAGTAAGGATTTTCTCCAGCTTCTTTTCCATTTGCAGAGAAATATAATACTCTTGCTTTTTCATCTATTGCAAGAATGTCTTCAGCATGCCAAGCACCAGAAGTGATTTGATTTTTTAACTTACCATTTTCATCATATAGATAAAAATGTCCCCATCCATCATCTTCACTCCATTGAATCAATTCTTTGCCCTCATTAACTAAACCTATTCTACGTATCTCAACGTAAGTATTCATTTTTTCTTCAATCAAGGTTTTAGCAGTAGCGGTTTTTACATCTACTAAGCCAATATCAATTCTTTTTAAATCTCTACTGGTTCTACTAAAATAAAATTTATCTGCTGTTCCTAACCAGGTATTTGGACGACCTTCATCATCTCTGCTGCTTACTTTTGCTGGAGTACTCCAAACATTAACTGTTTGGTCTTTATACATTCCCGTGTTGATTTCTTTCATTGTTTTGGTTGCCACTTCAAACATTCTTAGATGTTCAACAGGAGATTCCTTTTCGCCTGGCATCCAATATTTGTAGGTTTCCAAAGTTGGTCTTGGGTCTGCAATACTATTAATTACCCAAAGATCTTTTACCCTTCTATTATCAGTTACGTCTACCACAAAATATTTAGAATCAGGAGACCAAAGAATAAATGCAGGTCTTCTTATCCCTTTGTTCTTTTCTCTGTCTACATTGGTTTCACCATTGCCATTATTGTGGTAACCAAAATTCTCCACACCATCTTTGGTTAATTGCGTTTCTACAATACTTGAATCTTTATCGTTTACTAAAGCCTTTTTGTAGTTTGCCCAATCCATGGAGTATAGATTGTTGTTTTTACCAAATACAACCATTGAACTGTCAGGTGAAATGCTTGCCCACATTGGCTTACGCTTGGTCTTTACTGGATCAGTAATCTGAACCAAGTCTCCATTTAAAATATTGTATTCAAAATAAAATACCTTTTTTTCCATTACTGGAGGGGTTCCTTTTTTTGCAGCAGTATCTTTTTTGGGAACATCTTTGGTTGTTTTCACTTCAAAACTGATCCAATTTTCATCTCTAATGAATTTCATGCTATCAATCTTCAGATGTTGAGCATCCATAGGCTCATCGGTAATACGAGTAAGTTTTGCTGCAAGTAAAGCATTGTCGAATAATTGCTTTTTTTCTCCTTTTGCAGCGTCTACGATGTACCATTTTTTACCTTCTGTAGTTTCATACATGTACCAAAAACGATCAGACTTTTTTAGCCAATGCGGATCAACATTTAAACTAAAAATCATTTTTTGTACTTTACTAGGCGAAAAACGAGCGGCCAACGCATAATTTGCTTTGGTTACTGGAGTTTGCTGCGCCATGATTGAACTGCTTAAAAGTAGAAGCAGTAACATTTGGATTAGTCTCATAACAGTATATTGATTTTTTGGATGCTCAAAATAAAGGATTCAAGCTTTAACTGTGCACCATTTATCAAATAATCGGTGGATAGCTTTACTTTGCGGTAAAATAAGACTATGCTGCCCCATTTTGAAGCTTCATTGGATTTTGCCCAACAACTAGACAAGCTAGACCCACTTTCGGATTTTAAAAATCAGTTTCATTTTCCTCAGCATAAGGGCCAGTCAGCCATTTATTTTTGTGGTAACTCACTAGGACTTCAGCCAAAATCTGTTGCAACAGCAGTGGAAACAGAATTAACTACTTGGAAAGAATTGGCTGTTGGTGGATATTTTAATGGGCCCAATCCTTGGTTGCATTATCAAGAATACTTAAAACCAAGCTTAGCAAAACTAGTAGGCGCAAAAGAAATAGAAGTAAGTGCCATGAACGCACTAACAGTGAACTTACACCTATTAATGCTCAGTTTTTATAGGCCTACTAAAGATCGATTTAAAATTATCATGGAAGCGGGTGCTTTTCCCTCAGACCAATATGCTGTTGAAACACTGGTGAAACATTTTGGTCTTAATCCTTCCGAAGCAATTATTGAAATTGCTCCTTTAGAGGGCAAAAAGACACTTAGTACAGATCAAATTGTCAACACTATAGAAGAATTAGGAGATACCTTATCAATGGTGCTATTTGGAGGTATTAATTATTATACTGGTCAATTTTTTGATTTAAAAGCCATAACGCATGCTACACATAAAGTGGGGGCTATTGCAGGATTTGACTTAGCGCATGTTACAGGAAATATTCCACTTTCTTTACACGAGTGGGAGGTGGATTTTGCTGCATGGTGTAGCTATAAATACCTCAATGCAGGACCAGGTGCTGTAGGTGGCTTTTTTATTCATGAGAAGCACGCTGTAAATCCTACTATTCCTAGGCTCGCAGGATGGTGGGGCAACGATGAGAAAGAACGATTTAAAATGGAGAAAGGGTTCATTCCTAAAACCAATGCAAGTGGCTGGAATATCAGTACAGCACAAGTGTTTAACATGGTTGGATTAAAAGCTTCGCTCTCAATTATAGAATTGGCAGATATTAATCGTATCAGAGAAAAAAGTATTGTTTTAACAGCCTACTTGGCCTTTCTGCTAAATCAATTAGACCGAATTTCGTTTGAAATTATCACCCCTGAAGACAAAGATCAGAGAGGCGCCCAATTATCTTTATACTTTAAAGAAAGAGCCAAAGAAATTCATCAAAAACTAATTGACAATGGTGTGATAGTAGACTATCGGGAACCTGGGGTAATTAGGGTTGCCCCTGCCCCTTTATATTGCAGTTTTGAAGATGTATTTAAGTTTTATGAAATATTGAAAACCAATTTTTAATATGCAGCATACCATCAGTTACTTAGCATTAGGCGATTCCTATACTATCGGAGAATCAGTTCCCTTGCATGAGTCATTTCCCTATATTACTACCCAACTCATTCGAAAGCAAAAACTATTGATTCATGCCCCTGAAATTATTGCCCAAACAGGATGGACTAGTACTGAATTAGCAGAACAATTACTTAAAACAGAATTACAACCACATTATGATTTTGTAAGCTTATTAATTGGTGTGAATAATCAATACAGGCATTTGTCTTTGGATAATTTTAGGAATGATTTTGAGTACTTACTCAAGAAAGCGATTCATTTAACTGGAAGCAAATCAGAACGAGTAATTGTTCTATCTATACCAGATTGGGGATGTACCCCTTACGCTGCAGATAAAAATGGAAAGGAAATAAGCGTTGAAATTGATTCCTATAATCATGTTTGCGATCAGTTTTCAAAAAAATACCATACTAGCTTCATCAATATAACTGAAGAAACAAGAGTAGAGAGTAAAAACCCTGCCGCTCTTGCTTCTGATCAGTTACATTATTCTGGAATTACCCACTTGCATTGGGCCACCAAATTGGCAAATCAAATAATTGAAATTCACCAATAAGATTTTATTGATTTTGTTTTGCTTCTGCTTTCATTTTTTCATTTGCAGTAATTACAAAATGAACTCTTCTATTTAAAGCCCTATTTTCATCACTGGTATTTTCTAGTTTAGGCTGACTTTCACCATACCATTTGGTTGTAATTCTGCTAGAAGAAACACCAGTTGCTAGCAATGCATTTGCAACTGCATTAGCCCTACGTTCAGACAAAGACATATTATAACTAGCTGAACCTGTATTATCTGTATGCCCCTCTATCAAAATATTCGTATCAGGATATTCAGTAAAAACATTATTCAACTTATTTAAAGCCAATTGTGAATTATTATTAATTGAATATTGATTATTGGCAAAATACACGCCTGCTTGAGATCCATCAGGATTCTTTTCATCAAATGTTACATTGATCCCTTCACCTACTCTTTCTACTGTTGCACCTGGAATGGCATTTTTTATTTCAGCTGCTTGTTTATCCATTTTGTTTCCGATGATTCCACCAGCAACTCCTCCAATTGCCGCACCTAAAATTGCTCCTAATGCAGTATTGTTTTTATTCCCAATATTATTGCCTAACACGCCTCCTATTACAGCGCCACTAGTTGCTCCAACGGCTACTCCTCTTTGTTGATTAGTTGATTGTTTAATTGTTTCACATCCGTTAATAATAAGTGCCACAAATGCAAAAAAGGTAAATTTGACGATTGTAATTTTCATAGTGGTAAAGTTGGCTAACTCCAACCAAACCATTGTTATATAACAATTGAAATTTGTTACATCATTTGCAGATACCCAGCCATCTCCTTTTGGTAACTTTCCGCAACATTAGCAGCCTGAATAGCAAAATCTTCTGCTTCCGATGCAAAAATAATAGCCCTACTCGCATTAACTAATAAACCAATATTTTTATTAAGCCCATACCTGCTTACATCTTTTAAGCTTCCGCCTTGAGCCCCAACACCAGGGACTAATAGAAAATTATCTGGAACAATATTTCTGATTCGTTCTAATTCAGTTGCTTGAGTTGCACCTACAACAAACATCAAATTGTCTTTAGTGCCCCAGGTTGATACGCGTTCTAATACATGTTCATATAATCTTTTTTCAACAGAACCCTGTGTAATATGAGGCACCATCGTTAATGACTCGTCGTATTCTTCTAAAAGTAACTGTTGAAAATCGTTGCTCCCAATATTTGAAGTCAATCCTAAAACAATGGTTACTTTGTTATCATATTCTAAAAAAGGTCTGATACTATCTTCCCCCATATATGGGGCAACGGTAATAGCGTCAAAATTCAACGCTTCAAAAAAAGCCTTGGCATATTGGGTTGATGTATTGCCAATATCCCCTCTTTTTGCATCCGCAATGGTAAAATGTGTTGGGGGAATATAATCCAATGTTTCTTTCATTATCTCCCAACCTTTCAAACCCTGAGATTCATAAAAGGCAGTATTGATTTTATAACTAACGCAGTAAGGGAGTGTAGCGTCAATAATTGCTTTATTAAACCGAATTACCCCGTCTGGTTTTCCTCTTAGGTGAACTGGTAATTTGGTAATATCTGAATCTAATCCTACACATAAATAAGATTGCTTCAAAACAATTTGATCAGTTAAAGAAGATGCTGTCATGCTACGAAATTAGTGGTTCTTTTGCAATTGAATGAATGAAGCTATATTTGAAGCTTAACGTTGCTTTTATGGAAAAAGAACCAATGTATTACGGGACTTATCTACAGTTGGATAAGGTTATTCAAAGCCAATACCCAGTTAGTTTTGAAACTGGGAATGAACCAGCACATGATGAAATGTTATTCATCATTATTCATCAGGCTTATGAACTTTGGTTTAAACAAATTTTGTTTGAACTAGATTATTGTATGGCTATTTTTCAAAAAGAGGTCATTAACGATAATTCAGAAGATTTAAACCTAGTAAGGCATCGATTTAAACGAATTATCAAAATATTAGAGCTTTTAAATCAGCAGGTAAATATTTTAGATACTATGACTCCTATGGATTTCTTAGCATTTAGAAACTTGCTAACTCCATCTTCTGGATTCCAAAGTAAACAGTTTAGATTAATTGAAGCCAAACTGGGGCTTGAACTAGAAAAAAGACATCAAAAAGATTATTATAAAAGAACCAATGAAGGCGGATTTACTCAACCAGATTATCAGCATATAACTCAAACGGAGGATGGTAAAAACTTGTTACAATTAGTAAACGATTGGTTGGAGCGAATGCCATTTTTTGATAAAGCATATTGGGATGATCCACTCTCTAACAACCCAATCAATCACCCATTTTGGAAACAATATAAAGCAGTATACACAGCTGGCTTATCTGAAAGAGAACAATCTAAGCAAGCAGATTTTGACGCTGTTTTCTTCCAACATTTTGACCCTGAAATCACTGAAGAACAAAAACAATTATTTAGCTGTAGTTTTAGCCCTGCTGCAATGCGTGCAGCATTATTCATCATGCTTTACAGAGATTTTCCTGTTTTTCAAACTTCCTATCAAATACTAGATTCTTTAATTGAAATGGATCATTTGATGAGTAATTGGAGACATAAACACTTGATTATGGTTAGAAGAATGATTGGGATGCGTGTAGGAACTGGCAACACTTCAGGTGCTGGTTATTTAGAAGGTGCTTTGAACAAACATTATGTATACAGAGACTTATCGGGCCTTTCTACCTATTTAATAGAACGTAAAAAATTACCTAAACTACCTGAAAGTCTAATTAAATATTTAGGATTTAATTTATATTAACTTCTCCTGCATTTTTTTGGCTACAATAATCATTCTTGGCGAGGTTTTTACATTATAATGACCAAGCTGATAATTGCCAAAAACTTCCTCAATTTGCATATGCTGATAACTGAGCATATCATTGAAATCACCCAGAGAAAACTTGGCAACCCGCTCTGTATAAAGATGCCTAGGTGCGGAATGTTCCTGGTCGGTAATTTGAATTTGTTTAAAGAAATGTGCTTCTGTTTGCCATTTACTAATGTGAAACTTCACTTCTTCCACTTCTGTTGTAACAATTGGCGCTAGTTGGGATTCTACAAAATGAACATTCAGATAGTCAATTACTAAAATACCCCCGGGTTTAATACTATCTGCCATCATTCTAATGGCACTATCGTGTTCCCTTCTAGTTTTGAAATAACCAAAGCTGGTAAAAAAATTAAATGCAAAATCAAAATAGTTTATCCTAAACCCTCTTCGCATATCGTGCTGATAAAAATGCAAGCGGTCTGATTCATCTAATTTAGCTTCAGCAATGGAAGCCTCGGATAAGTCTATTCCAGTCACATCAAAACCCATTTCTGCTAATGCCATACTGTGCCTACCCTTTCCACATGCGATATCTAACATAGTAGCACCTTTTTCAGGTTTTAAATAGCTAATTAATGTTTTAATGAACTGCTCCGCTTCATTTTCATCCCTATGTTGATATAATAAATGGTAGTAAGGTGAATTGAACCAATCCTTAAACCATGCTTTGTCTGCCATATTAATGTTTCAACTACGAAGTTACGTTACGGAATCATACAAAAAATTTGAATTATATTCGCCGCCGTTTAAGCACTTAGATATGGCATTAATAAAAAGCATTTCAGGCATTAGGGGTACTATTGGAGGCAAACCAGGAGACAGTTTAAGCCCTTTAGATATAGTAAGATTTACGGCTGCTTATGGCACTTTATTAAAAAAATCTAATGATCAAAATAAAAAAGTAGTCATAGGAAGGGATGGTAGAATCAGTGGAGAAATGGTTCAAGCATTGGTAGTAAACACGCTAATTTCTATGGGGTTAGATGTAATCAATTTAGGATTAAGTACTACTCCTACTGTTGAAATGGCTGTTGTGTCTGAGCAAGCTGTTGGAGGAATCATATTAACCGCCAGCCACAATCCCAAAGAATGGAATGCATTAAAATTACTCAATCAAAAGGGGGAATTTATAAGTGGAGCGGAAGGGACACAACTACTTGAAATTGCGGCAAAAGAAGATTTCCAATTTGTATCAGTAGACCAATTAGGGAAAGTCATTGTTGGTGAAAATTTATTAGAAAAACATATAGAAGCTTGTGTAAATTATCCTTTAGTTGATAAAGAGGCAATTAAGGCTGCTAATTTCTCCATTGTTATAGACGCGATTAATAGCACTGGATCAATAGCTGTTCCGGCATTATTAGATGCATTAGGGGTAAAAAAATATACCGTTTTAAATGGTGAGGTAAATGGCCAATTTGCCCACAACCCTGAGCCGCTTCCTGAACACTTAAGAGATTTATGTAATGAAGTAAATAAACAAAAAGCAAGCATGGGTATTGCTGTTGACCCAGATGTTGATCGTCTTTGCTTTGTATGTGAAGATGGAAGCTTGTTTGGAGAAGAATATACTTTGGTTGCTGTAGCCGATTATATTTTGCAACATCGAAATGGCAATACCGTAAGCAATATGAGTAGTACTCGTGCATTGAAAGATATTACCATTAAGCATGGTGGCACTTATTCTGCAAGTGCGGTGGGCGAAGTAAATGTGGTTACAAAAATGAAGGAAGTGAATGCAGTAATTGGTGGAGAAGGAAATGGAGGAATCATTGTACCAGATTTACATTATGGAAGAGACGCTTTAATTGGAATAGCATTGTTTTTAACTCATTTAGCAAAAGAAAAAAAATCGATCAAACAACTCAGAAATACGTACCCAGACTATTTTATGAGTAAGAATAAGATTGAGCTTACACCAGGTGTTAATTTAACAAGCATCTTTGATCAAATTAAAAAGAAGTATAAAAAGAACCCAATTAATACCGATGATGGGCTTAAAATTGAATTTGATAACGATTGGGTTCATTTAAGAAGTAGCAATACAGAACCCATTATTCGAATTTACGCTGAAAGCAATAGTGAAACCGTTGCTGCAAATATTGCAAAGAGATTGATGAATGATATTAAGGAAGCAGCAGGATTAAATTAATCAATTTACAACCGATTTTATGGAAAGAATCTATCTAGACAATGCAGCCACTACCTCTTTAGACCCTGCAGTATTAGAAGCCATGATGCCATACTTAACCAAACACTTTGGCAACCCTTCCTCTATTTATTCTTATGGAAGAGAATCTAGAATGGCTATTGAAAATTCCAGAAAATCGGTAGCCAAAATATTGAATGCCCACCCTGCTGAAATTTTCTTTACAAGTGGCGGAACCGAAAGCAGTAATATGGCCATCACAGCATCGGTGAGAGACCTAGGTTGCAAACATATCATTAGTTCTTCTATTGAACACCATGCAACAAGTCATACAATTGAATATTTATATCAAAATGGAGAAGCTGCTTTAAGTTATGTAAAGCTTTTACCCAATGGACATATTGACCTTGCCGATTTAGAATCTTTGCTAGCAAATAGTGAAGAAAAATGTTTGGTAACACTGATGCATGCCAATAATGAGATCGGCAATATGTTAGATATTCATGCAGTTGGAGATCTTTGCAAAAAATACAATGCCATTTTCCATTCTGATACTGTTCAAACAGTGGGGCATTTCCCATTTAATTTAAGAAATACACCTGTTCACTTTATAACTGGTGCTGGACATAAATTCCACGGCCCTAAAGGTGTTGGAATGTTATACATCAATGAAAATGTAAAGATTAAACCTTTCGTACATGGTGGTAGCCAGGAAAGAAATATGCGTGCTGGCACCGAAAATTTGTATGGCATTGTGGGTTTTGCTAAAGCGCTTGAATTAGCAACTACCAACTATGAAAATGATAGTAATTATATTACTGAGTTGAAGCATTATATGATGAATCAACTTAATAAAAATATTAAAGGCATTACTTTTAATGGTGATCCTACAGGTGAATCATTATATGCTGTTTTAAGTGTTAGCTTCCCTAAAACAGAAAAAAGTGAAATGATTTTATTCAACCTTGACATCAATAATATTTGCGCAAGCGGTGGAAGTGCCTGCACTAGTGGTGCAGACCAAGGATCACATGTTATTAGAGCTATAAATAATAACCCCAATCAAGTTACAGTTCGATTCAGCTTTAGCAAACACAATACCAAATCAGAAATTGATGCAGTAGTAGAAAAATTAAAAGAACTGATTTAAATATCTTCCTCTTCTTCTTCTGTTCCTAAATTTTCAAAATTCATCATACTTCCCATCAAATCGTTGAAGCTTAATTTGCCATCAATTGATTTCTTACTAATCATAGAGTAGGCCGCCAATCCGTGTAAAACAAATTCCATGAGCAATGCATTTTCATTTGCATTCGCATGTGGATAGTGTTTTTTAACCAATGCATACAACCCATCTACCTGATACAGGGTTTCAATTTTTGCAGCATCTTTCATATCTAATAGCAACTCTATATGGTTACCCCCATCGAACCAACGAGTAATCATTTTATATGGATTCTCGTTTACAGCTACTTCTTCCGTAGATTTCTTACTTGTATTTCTTCTTTTTTTAGCTTGTTCAGGATTCGGGAAAAATTGAATAAATAAATTTCTTACCGATTTATCTATCAAGTTCACTGCAACCTGATAAGGCCCTTCTTGCTCCCCTTCATATACCAATTCTATTTTACCAGTAATGGCAGGAATGATACCTGTTAAATCACTAATCCAAACCTGTGTAGATGTTTCATTGTGTATGATGGCTCTGCGTTCAGCACTACTAACCGCATTTTCTAATGCGGCAATGGTTAACCTTGCACTTACCCCACTCTTTCTATCTACATATTCATTAGACCTAGCTTCAAAAGCTACTTGCTCAATGATGCGTTTAACTAAATCACTGATATTGACCCTTTCTTTTTGTGCAGGCAATATATTGGCTTCCTGTTCCGTAATAGCCAAAGAAGTTTCTATATTTTTGGGATAGTGTGTGAGTATTTGGCTTTCAATTCGGTCCTTCAATGGAGTAACGATACTTCCGCGATTGGTATAATCTTCTGGATTCGCGGTGAACACAAATAAAATATCTAAAGGCATTCTTAATTTGAATCCCCTGATTTGTATATCGCCTTCTTGTAAAATATTGAATAAAGCCACTTGAATTCTAGCTTGCAAATCAGGCAATTCATTAATTACAAAAATACCTCGATTGCTTCTTGGTATAATTCCATAATGGATTACTTTTTCATCTGAGAAACTCAACTTCAAATTGGCTGCTTTAATGGGATCAATGTCTCCAATTAAATCTGCCACACTCACATCTGGCGTAGCCAACTTTTCTCCATAACGGGCAGTTCTGTGAACCCATTCAATGGGCGTATCGTCTCCTTTTTCCGCAATCAAATCATGGGCATACCTACTCAATGGTTTAAATGGATCATCATTTACTTCTGAACCAGCAATTACAGGAATATACTCGTCTAACAAATCAATCATCTGTCTCGCCATCCTGGTTTTTGCCTGCCCTCTTAAACCTAAAAACAAAATATTATGTTGACTCAATAAAGCCCTTTCTGTATCTGGTATAACCGTATCTTCATATCCCATAATACCAACAAAAGGATTTTCTTTTTCTTGTATGGTTCTAATGAGATTATTTCTCACTTCTTCTTTAACCGATTTGGATTGATACCCACTAGCTTTCAGTTGCCCTAAATTATAAATAGAATCGTATTGAGCTATTTTTGCTTTTTTCATTTTTAATAAACTGTTTTTCTTTTTCCGCTTTCAAAATCTTTGAATATAAATGCACCTAACTTATCTAATGAAGCAAAATAAGCTTTGCCATTATTCATTTCGGTGAATTCTTGTACAAACTGCTGCAAATAAGGATCTGAAGCAATCATGAATGTGGTGATAGGAATCTTTAATTTTTTACATTGAGCAGCTAAATTGATGCAACGATTCACCACTTTTCTGTCTAGCCCAAAACTATTTTTATAATACTGCTTGCCAATTTTTAAACAAGTGGGCTTACCATCGGTAATCATGAAAATTTGCTTATTTGGATTTTTCCTTCTTCTAAGTAAGTCCATCGCTAACTCTAATCCGGCAACAGTATTGGTATGATAGGGTCCTACTTTTAAATACGTTAGGTCTTTCATTTCAATGCTCCATGCATCATTTCCAAAAACCACGATGTCTATGGTGTCTTTAGGATATTTAGTAGTGATTAATTCACACAATGCCATAGCCACTTTCTTTGCAGGCGTTATTCTATCTTCTCCATATAATATCATGGAATGAGAGATATCAATCATTAACACAGTAGAAGTTTGTGTTTTGAAATCGGCTTCTCTAATTTGCAAATCATCTTCATGCATCGAGAATGCCTCTACTCCCCTATTAATTTGTGCATTTCTGATACTCTCCGTAAAATCAATCTGCTCTAACATATCACCAAACTGGAATGGTCTAGTATCAGAATTCACTTCATCCCCTTGACCAGGTTTAAATGTCTGGTGATTGCCTTTACCAGCTTTCTTCAATTTCCCGAAAATCTCTTCTAAACTTTTCTTTCTAATTGTTTGTTCCGACTTACCAGTTATGCTAAAATCTCCATTGGATGGGTCTTCTTTTAGGTATCCGTTTTGCTTGAGGTCTTCAATAAAATCGCCCATACCATACTCTTGATCAGTAAAATGGTATTGCTTATCCAATTCATTCATCCAACTCAAAGATTCTGCTGCGTCGCCACTTGTATAAGTGAGCAATTGCATGAAAATATCTAGCAATTGTTCAAATTTTGTTTTGCCGTTTTGATTTGGGTTATAAGAAAAAAATTGGTGGCCAATCATAATATAAGATAACAGTAATAAATCGATTAAGTTCAAAAAAAAATCGCCCCGAAATTCGGGACGATTCCATTGGTATAATTTTGAATATTATTTACTACTATCCCTTGGCGCCATCAACTTGCCAGGAATTTGAATGGCTGGATTGTACACCGACTTCATTCTTTCCATTCCTTCCATATATCCTTCTGCAATTCGTTTTTCATCTTCCATTAACTCAGCTTTCTTTCCAGTAAGTGAATTATAATATCTAATCTGTTGCTGAAGATCTTTACCAACAGAAGCAGCTACTTTTTCAATTAAGCCCTTATCTTCTGCCATATAACATGCTTCTAAGAACATCAATGTATTTCTATTATGCATATTACCTCGACTTACCATGCCATAAGGGAAATTTTCTTCATCCATTAGTTGGTCTACTTTTTGTAAAACCTTTTTAGCATCATCTTTTCTTCCTTTTGAAGCTAAGTCAATTGCTAATTCGGTATAAGCAGTTCTGATACTATTTAAATGCCTTCTGTTCTCTTCATCGAAATACACGCCTTTTACATTCGCATTTCCGGCCGCAAAAACGTTCATGGCTTTAGACATCATCCAATCGGTATTTACTTTAGAGCTTTGAACAGGAACCAGTCTATGACTTAGCCCGTCTCTTCTTAGGAACTCATCAAAGCCAAGATCAACTTGTGGATTGGTAAAATAAATAGGACGATTCCACTTGTTCGCTGCAATGATATTTAAAACAGCCATATCATTTTTCATCATTGAACTCTTTGGCAATTCAAATCTTAATTCAGCAACCACGCTATCGTTGGCGTTTACTGTTTTGTTAGCAAACACCTGTGCTTTATCTACTGGAACAGAAAACTTTCTAACAGGGAAAGTGCTTAATGCTTCCCCATTCCCTCTGTCTTCCATATTGATTGGATCGTCACTGCCTACGTAATTCTTCATTAAATCATATAAGTCGTAGTAGCGATCTTCTGGAATATTCGGTTTAGGGCGATACAATGCATAATCTCTTTTACCACCTTCAATTTGTTCTGCCGACCAGATTACGTCAATTGGTGCGCTCTCATTTACTTTGTACCTCATTTCATTGATATACCAATCTATCCCTAATAAGCTGTAATTGATTACGCGAATATCAGGTCTAATACCTTCTACTTCCTGCGCGTACCATAATGGATAAGTATCATTGTCACCAAAAGTAAATAAGATGGCGTTGGGTGCACAACTCTCTAAGTAATCACGTGCTAAATCACGAGCTAAAACCTTCTTGCTCCTATCATGGTCGTCCCATTCTTGCTGCGCCATTAATGCAGGAACAGCAAGCAAACAAATAAAAGTTGCCAAAGAGGCTGCGACTGCTGGTTTCATTTTTTTCTCTAAAAAAGAAATAACTGCCATAACGCCCAATCCTATCCAAACGGCAAATGCATAGAAACTTCCTACATAAGCATAATCTCGCTCACGCGGCTGATTACCTGCTTGATTTAAATATAATACGATTGCAAAACCTGTAAAAAAGAACATCAATAAATTGGCAAATGCATCATCTCCTCTTTTTCTACGGTGGTATACAAAACCTAAAATGCCTAAGATGAATGGTAAGGCAAATAATTTGTTATTCGCCTTATTATTCTTAAGTGAATCAGGTAGTTGAGATTGGTCTCCATAAATTAAATTGTCAACAAATGAAATACCAGTAATCCAGTTACCATCGCGAACATTCCCTGTGTAAACGCCTTGAATATCATTTTGCTTACCAGAAAAATTCCACATAAAATAGCGGAAATACATCCAGTAAACTTGATAACCTACAAAGAATTTAACGTTGTCTACTTGGTTGGGGGCACGTTCGTAAGTGCCATCTTTTAATTTAGGAATATTCAAAAATGCAGAATAGTAGTAAGCATGGTATTGATCATCACTTGCATCCCAAACCCTTGGGAACAACATTTTATCTTCGGGATTATACACATATTTCTTATCCTGACCAACTTCAATATATTTATCACGGGCTTTTTGATAGCGCATTCCCGTATTTTTTAAATCAACAGGTTGAGCAGTGAATTTTTGACCATATAACAATGGGAAATCACCATATTGCTCACGACCCAAGTACCCAACTAAACTCATTGGATTATCTACATTGTACATATCCACGGAAGGATTAGCACTGCTTCTAATCATGGTTGTTAAATAAGTACTGTAGCCAATAAACATAAAGCTGATGCACCAAATAGATAATGTTAAATAAGGCCATGCTTTTTTAGAAGCCAACTTTAATCCATACCATAATAATGCAGCAACCAAAACAAAGAACAGTGTGAATCCACTAAAGAAAGGCATTCCAGCACCGTTTACCATCCATCTATCAAAAGAACCAGCCAATTTGATAGAATATTGTATAACACCAACCTGAACAGCACCTGTAATTACGCAACCTATAACAAAGAAAATATAAACGCCCCCATAATAAGCTTTTTGAGCTGGCTTCCATTTTTCTATAATAAATAATAAACCAACCCCAACAATTGTGGCCAATATCATTAATCCTCCGATGGTTCCATCCATTGGTACATTATCAGTAGCTTCAGCTGCAGCACCTACAAGGGCAGCAATAAAAGCAAGCCCCCCGCCAATAGAGACAATCTTAATAAACCAAGAACGAATTAATTCATAATTAAAGCTTTCTCTCTTTCTAAAATAATAAACCATTACAATTGCTGGAATAGTCAAAAGGTTTAATAAGTGAACTCCAATAGACAATCCCATCATGAAAAATATAAATACAATCCAGCGGTCGGCACCTGGTTCATCCGCATGGTTTTCCCATTTTAGTATAGCCCAAAAAACAATAGCAGTAAAAAAAGAAGACAGTGCATATACTTCACCCTCAACTGCACTATACCAAAATGAATCACTAAATGTATAAGCTAATGCGCCTACAACGCCAGCCCCCATAATACTCCAAACTTGATAACTGTTTGGAGTATCGGTTGTTTTGATATTAATAATTCTGCGGGCAAAATGAGTAATAGTCCAGAATAGAAACAAAATGGTAAATGCACTTGCAATCGCACTCATCATATTCACTGCTTTTGCAGCACTCATTGGATCATCCCCAAATAAAATAATAAATATTCTACCTAAAATAACAAACAAAGGGGCTCCTGGTGGATGAGGTATTTGTAGCTTAAAACAACTACTTACAAATTCACCACAATCCCATAAGCTTCCTCCAGCTTCGGCAGTAAGGGTATACACTGCGCTGGCAACTATGAAAACCAACCAACCCGTAATGTTATTGATCTTATTAAACTGCATATTTGTTTTGGTTTTTAAAGAGGGACAAACATAGTTGATTATAGGTAAAATTTGAAATAGAATGGGCTGTTTCATGAGATTTAAGAAAGTTTTTACAGCTATAAAATGCCCATATTTACAGTTAAACGAACTAGAAGACCCTTCATTGAATGATTTTTGGGATTGCTGTATTAACTTTGTGTTTGAATGAATCAGAAACAAACAGTAGCATTTCATACGCTTGGATGTAAACTCAATTTTTCAGAAACCTCTACTATTTCTAGAATTATGGAAAAAGAAGGCTTTGAAAAAAAGGATTTTACCGATTCCGCGGACGTTTATGTTATAAATACTTGCTCTGTTACCGATAATGCAGACAAAGAGTGCAGACAATTAGTTAGAAGAATTCAACGTAAATCTCCCGATAGTTTTGTCATCATTACTGGCTGCTATGCACAATTAAAACCAGCAGAAATTGCTTCAATACCAGGCGTAGACCTTGTTTTAGGTGCAGCGGAAAAATTTAATATTACTGAACATATTAAGGCACTTACAAAAACAAACGACCCTGCAAAAATTTGTAGTTGTGATATTGCCGATGTAACTGGATTTAATGCTTCATTTTCACAAAACGATAGAACCAGAACATTTTTAAAAGTACAAGACGGATGCGATTACAACTGTTCTTTTTGCACCATACCAATGGCCCGCGGGAAAAGCAGAAGTGATACTATTAGCAATGTAGTTGCAAATGCTAATCATTTGGCTTCAGAAGGCGTTAAAGAAATTGTTTTGACTGGGGTGAATTTAGGTGATTTTGGAAAGGGTGCACATGGCGACAAAGTGAATGGAGAAAATTTCTTAGATCTTGTTAAGGCATTAGATGCTGTTTCTGGTATTAAGAGATATCGTATTTCTTCTATAGAGCCCAATTTAATCACCAATGAATTGATTGAATGGGTTTCAACAAGCGATCAATTTATGCCACATTTTCATATCCCTTTGCAAAGTGGATCCAATAAAATTTTAGGACTCATGCGCAGAAGGTATAAAAGAGAATTATATGCTGAACGTGTTGCATTAATAAAACAGTTAATGCCGCATGCTTCTATTGGGGTTGATGTAATCGTTGGATTCCCTGGTGAAACAGAGGAAGATTTTAAAGAAACATTTGATTTTATTCATTCACTGGATGTGTCTTATTTACATGTATTTACTTATTCTGAAAGAGACCATACTAAAGCGCTAGAAATAACTCCAGTGATACCTATTCATATTAGAAATGAGCGAAATAAAACTTTGCGAAACCTTTCTTATATGAAGCAGCAATTTTTTTCTCAACAACATAGTGGCACAATAAGATCTGTTTTATTTGAAGCCTATAACAAAGAAGGCATGATGGAAGGGTATACTGATAATTATATTAGAATCAGCACACCTTACAGAAATGAATGGGCAAACCAATTGGTTGATTGGACTATTTAGGTGTAAGGAAAACTGCAGGAAATTCCACAATCATTACCTGTCCTAGGCTCTGAAGTTCAACATATACCTTTTTCTTCCCTCCTCTAATTACAGTCCCTTCTTTATCCATGAATACCCCATAATTCACTTTTATTAGGTCACCTGTTGAAAAACCTTGATCAGAAATGATGGTGATTTTTGCATCTTTCTCAGACAAATAGGCTTTTATATTATTGATTTCATCCTCCTTAATAACTGCAGGTTTGCCTAAATAATATACAAAGTTTAAAGCCCCATCAGTCATCAAAACTTTAGATCGTTCTGTATCATCAATGTAAACAAATACGTATGATTTAAAAAGAGGCTCTTCAATTATTTTTTTTCTATCAGTCCATTGTCTTTCTACTTTTTGCAGTGGACACCAACTTTCTATCCCTTTTCGAACAAGAACAGAATCAATCTTCTTTTCCCATCTGGGTTTGGTATAAACTGCATACCATTTCTTCTCTAACTTCTTTTCCATAATGTTCTACTAATCGTTCAATATAAAAAAGACGTTTTAATTTTTCGCAGTATTATACTGCTGTGTTGCCAGCTCTTGTATTATTTTTGCACTAGCATCAATTTGTAAGTCTTGCTTTAACAACTTCAACCACTCCTGGTACCTAATTCCCTTATTTTTATCAGGGTTATTGTAAAACTTGTCCTTATCTGCCTCAAGTGTTTGAACACTCATTTCATTTTTAAGTTTTAACAAGGTATTATTTTGGTTTACCGTGTTAGTGATTTGCTTTTGCAATTGCTTAAACTGATCTATTTGCAAATTGATTGGATTATCATTATTCTTAGACAACCATTTAAGGTTATCTTGAAGTAATATCAGATTTGCATCACTAGATATTCTAGTTTGTTCTTTTTTGATAATTTCTGTTAAATTACCAACACTAATTCCTTGCCAAGGTTGGTAAGGCGTTTGTGGTATAGCATCCCAAGGCAAAGAGTTGGGATTATCCTTTTCGCGAATTTTTAGATATTCATAAGTATCTGGCATTATAATATCTGGCACAACACCTTTTAATTGCGTACTCCCCCCATTAACTCGATAAAATTTTTGAAAGGTTAAGCTTACTGCCCCAAATTCAGTTCTACTACTGTAAAAATCGATAGGTCTTCCAAAAGGTATTGGTCTTTGAACTGTTCCTTTACCATAAGTAGAACTACTACCAATAACAATACCTCTTTTATAATCTTGAATGGCGGCTGCAAATATTTCACTTGCAGATGCACTGAGTTCATTAACCATTACAGTTAGAGGCCCATCGTATAAAACAGATTCATCGTTGTCTCGCCATGTTTGCTGATCAACTCTACCATCTCGTTCTTTCACCTGAACTACTGGTCCTGTTTTTATAAACAGACCTACCATTTTTACAACTTCAAGTAACGAGCCTCCCCCATTATTTCTTAAGTCAATCACAATTCCCTTTACGTTTTCTGCTTTCAATTTTTTAACTTCAGTAGCAACATCTTCGGAACATTTAAACCCATTTTTATCTTCAAAATTTGCGTAAAAATCTGGCAAAGCAATGTAACCGATTTTATCTTTCCCTTGCATAATAACCGCGCTTCTTGCCAATCCTTCATCCTGCTCAATTTTTTCTCTGATTAAAGAAACGGTTTTAGTTGTACCATCTTGTTTTTTAAATGTGATTCTTACTTCCGTTCCCTTATCGCCTCTAATTAATTTAACCGCATCTTCTGTACCATATCCACTTACATCAACTGGCTCATTTGCTCCTTGAGCTACTTTGATAATTATATCTCCGGCTACAATAGAGCCTGATTTCCAAGCCGGTCCACCTGTAACTACACTCGCAATCTTTATTCCATTATCATCTTGTTGTAATTGAGCCCCAATTCCATAAAACTGATTACTCATCCTTTCGTCAAATGCCCTTTTTTCTATCGGAGGATAATAATCGGTATGAGGATCCATGGTATTGGTAATCACATTGATAAATGAATTAAATCGCTGTTCTTCAGTAAATGTAGTTTTGATTCGATTAAAAGTTCTATCCATCATCTTTAATACACTGGTTCTAGCTGCCAACTCTAAACTATCATCTGGCAAAACTTTGAAACTATCGTTCCCTTTATTTTTTTCTCTTTCTTCTTGCAAATCAATAAAACGTTCTAGAGAATAATATTTTAATTTTTTTCTCCAACGATCTTTTCTTTCTGCTTCAGTACTGGTATATCCTAATTGATCTCCATCTAATTGAACAGTTTCGTTAACGCTGTAATCAAAAGGTTTTGATAAAATGTCTTTATAATAAAGCATTGTTTCTGCAACTCTTTTCTCGTAAATAGCACTTACTGCAGGTTGAAATTGGATGGAAGCACCATGAATTTCATCGTCAATGGTTGTTTCGAATTTCTTTACTGCATTCACATCGGCTGCAATAAAAATGCTTTTATCTCCATCTAACTGACTTAAATAAGCTTTAAATATTTTTCTAGAAAAGTCGTCATTGATTTTTTGGGGACTGTAATGTTGCTGTTCTAGTAAGGCACCAACCGTATTCAATAATTTTTGTTGCTGGGCTATTTTCTCATTTGAATCTGTCCCATTGATACTGCGAAATGCAATAAATAATGAACCAAATAATACCAAGGCCGTTAGCACTAATCCTTTTCTACTCTTCATAAATTGCTTGAATTTTTGCATGATCTTTTCAAAAATAATCTAAAAAAAGTTTTCAATGGCAAGTATAAAACCAATTAACAAAGCTTTGGATGAAGTTTTTTTAAAAAATATTTACTACTTTTGCCATCCACAAAAACGGAGGGCGTAGCTCAGTTGGTTAGAGCGTCAGTTTGTGGCACTGAAGGCCGGGGGTTCGAGACCCCTCGTTCTCCCACTCAAAACCTATAAAACGTATGTTTTATAGGTTTTTTAACTTAAGTACATGAAGCTTTTATACCTTATCCCTTTTATCTCTGCTTTTATTGGTTGGTTTACCAATTGGGTAGCCATCAAAATGTTGTTTCACCCTAAAAAACCAATAAAAATTTTAGGCATCACTTTTATTGGCATCTTCCAGAAAAGACAGGTACAATTTGCCGAAAAATTAGGGAAATTGGTAAGTGATGAATTATTATCCTTTCAAGATATTGAATCAAAAATCACCAATCCAGCCAATATTGATCAATTAATGCCTCAGATTGATGCACATATTGACCATTTTTTAAGAGTAAAATTGGCAGAACAAATGCCAGTTATAAGCATGTTTATTGGAGATAAAACAATTCAACAAATGAAGGCGGTTTTTATGTCCGAATTAAAAGATTTATTCCCAGGCATAATGAAGTCTTATATGGGAAATTTACAAAGAGACCTAGATTTAGAAAAAATAGTCATTGAAAAAGTAAAAGGATTTTCTACAGATAAATTGGAGCAAATATTAAATGATATTATGTCTAAAGAATTCCGATTTATTGAAATCCTTGGTGGCGTATTAGGGTTTTTAATTGGTATAATTCAAGTCCTACTCACCCTTATTTCTTAGTCACCGACGGATTAAACAGCCTATTCGCCGATTTTGTTAAACTTTATCCACTCAGGCTTGTCATATTACCGCTTATAAAATGCAATAACCATTCGAGCATTGCGTAAGCCAACTTTGCACTTATTAATAAAGATGAATATGCGTAAATTTTTAGGATTAATTGGGTTTCTAGCCTTTTTTGTTGCAACTACTTCGGCTCAAATGCCAGCAATGGCAGGTGGTCGTGGAGGCGCAGCAGGAGCAGGACAAAACATCAATATTGGCCATTTTTATGGAAAAATAGTAGACAGTAAAACAAACAAGGGTATTGAAGGAGTGACTGTTCAATTAAGAGGTAACAGATTTGATACAGTTAGCAAAAAAATGAAAGAAGCCATTCTTGGCACCATTATCACTAAAGCAAATGGAGATTTCAGTTTTGAAAACCTTTCTTTATTTGGCAATTTTAAACTGAATGCCACAGCACTAGCTTATAAAACAGTAGACCAAACCATTAGTTTTGGAATCAAAATGCCTTCGGGTGGTGCCAATGGTGGAAACATGCAGCAAATGCTTGGCATGGCAGATAAAGATTTAGGTAATATTAAAATGGAAGAAGATGCGACGAATTTGGGTAATGTAACTGTTACAGCATCTACTAAGCCTCAGTTTGAATTAGGAATTGATAGAAAAATATTTAATGTTGATAAAAACTTAATGGGTTCTGGACAAACCGCTACTGAATTAATGCGAAATATTCCAGCATTAAACGTAGATATTGATGGTAACGTTACACTTAGGAATGCAGCACCTACTTTATTTATTGATGGACGTCCTACTACAATCACCTTAGATCAGATTCCTTCAGATATTATAGACAGAGTAGAATTGATTACCAATCCTTCTGCAAAATTTGATGCATCAGGCGGAAATGCAGGAATCTTAAACATTGTTCTTAAGAAAAATAAGAAAGTAGGATACAATGGCGGTTTAAGAATGGGGGTTGATTCTCGCGGTAGGTTCAATGGCGGTGGAGATATTAATATCCGTCAAAATAAATTAAACTTTACTGGAAGTGGTGTATTAAATCAACGTAAATCTATTTCAGAAGGAATTACAGACAGAAATAATACTTTAGCTGTTCCAAGTAATATTTACAACCTACAAAATTCCACAAATCAGGGATACTTTGGCTTTTTCAGAGGTGGATTAGATTATTTTGTTGATAATAGAAATACTTTATCTATTACTGCGAATTTCAATAGAGGACAATTTGATAATGATCAAACCCAAAGAGTAGATTCTACCATTAAGGGAATTAAAAGTTCTTACTCTAATATTGGAACCCAGTCTACAAGCAATTTTAGAAATGTTGGTACTCAATTGAGCTACAAGCACAATTTCATGAAGAATGGTCACAATATTTCTTCTGATTATAATTACAACAAAAGCAGCAACGACAACTTATCTAATATCAATAACTATACATATAATATGGACGGAACTCAAAAGGGTACGCCTATTTTACAGAGAGGTATTGGTGAAGGAAGTACTACCAATCATACTTTCCAAATTGATTATGAAAATCCTCTTACTGAGGATAAAAAGTTTGAAGCTGGTGGAAGAGTTGCTATTAGAGATTTCAACAATAAATTGGATCAGTTTAGATTCAATAGTTTAACTGGACAATATCAACTGGTACCATTAATCAGTAGCAGGTATAAATATACAGATGCTGTTTATGCAGCATATAGTACATATAGTTTCAGGGTAAACAAATGGAGCTATCAATTGGGTTTAAGAGCAGAAAGTTCAAACTATACCGGAACATTATTAAATTCAAATGGCGCCGATTCCGCTACTTTCTCTGTAAAATTCCCATTGAGTTTGTTCCCAAGTGCATTCATCACATATAAAATTGATGAAAAACAAGACTTTCAAATCAACTACTCTAGAAGAGTAAACAGACCAAATTTCTTTCAGTTGATGCCTTTCCCTGATTACTCAGATCCACAAAATATCAACGTAGGTAATGCAGGACTAAGTCCTGAATTCACTAATTCATTTGAAATGAGTTGGAACAATGCCTATAAAAAAGGGGCTAATTTTCTTGCCACTGCATTTTATAAGCATTCTACTAACTTAATCACTCGATATGTTTATAGAGATGCAAATGCGTTGATTCCTGGTGACAGTGCCTTCTTTAGCACATATATTAATGCCAATAGTGCTAGATCATTTGGTTTAGAATTAACCAATAAAATGTCTATAACTCCATGGTGGGAAATGACGGTGAACTTAAATATTTTTAATTCAAGAATTAATGCAACTGTTCCTGGCCAACCCGATCTAGTTCAAGAACAATGGAGTTGGTTCACTAAAATGAACAACACATTTAAAGTGGCAAAGGGACTATCCATTCAGTTAAGTGGAGATTATCAAGCAAAAACGGTATTGCCTCAAGGTGGTGGCGGTGGTGGCCGTGGTGGTATGATGTGGGGAGGTGGCCCCCAATCTGGCGCGCAAGGTTTTAATTTACCTAGATATGGATTTGACTTGGCTATTCGTAAAGAGTTTACTTGGAAAAAAGGCAGAACTGGTATAATCACTTTAAGCATGAATGATATATTCAGAACCCAGTTGTTCCAGAGTTATTCTGAAAGCTCTTTCTTTAATCAAACCAGTCAAAGACGTAGAGACCCACAAGTTTTAAGATTGAATTTCAGTTACCGATTTGGTAAATTTGACGCAAGCTTATTCAAGAGAAAAAATACCAAAGCTGACCAAAGTGGTGGAATGGATATGATGCAACAATAGTTTGGTTTTAGTTTAAGAGTTGGGCCTCGATCATCTGATCGGGGCCCTTTTTTTTAAACATTTTTACCTTGAAGCATTGGCACGAATGAGAACTCCTCAAATAATTCTTCATTGAGCGTTCCATCTAAATTTTTAGTAATTCGCATCATTCTCTGAGCATCTCCTTCATCTACTGGAATGACCATTAGTCCACCTGGCTTTAATTGCTCAACCAACAATGGCGGAACAAACGGAGCTGCCGCTGTAATCAAAATTTTATCAAAGGGGGCATAAGTGGGTAGCCCTTTAAATCCATCCCCATAAAAAAATTTGATATTGGGATATTGTTTTCTAAAATGATAATACTCTTTTTGTTCATCAAACAATTTCTTTTGCCTTTCAATCGTATAAACCCACTGAGCCCCCAATGCAGCAAGAATGGTTGTCTGATAAATGCTTCCCGTTCCAATTTCTAAAACCTTATCCCCTTTTTTTATTTGAAGAAGCTGTGTTTGGTAAGCTACCGTATAGGGATGAGAAATAGTTTGGTCAGCAGAAATAGGAAAAGCACGATTTTCATAAGCAATTTTTTCAAATGCCGATTCAAGAAAAAAATGCCTCGGAATGGAATTAATTGCATCCAAAACCATTTCATCAGTAATTCCCTTATCACGCAACGTATCTACCAAAATCTTGCGCATCCCTTTATGGGTAAATCCATCATTGTATTCTCTATCCTTTCGCATATTGCGAATATAGCAATCTATTTTAGGTTCATACTATTGATAATTCCATTTATCCTATTCTCTAATTCCAATTGTTTTGCATCAAATTCAGCCTTACTACTTAAATTGGTTTTTACACTAAAATAAAACTTGATTTTTGGTTCAGTACCAGAAGGTCTTGCAGAAATTTTACTGCCATCCGCAGTAATAAACTGCAAAACATTACTCTTAGGAAGTTGAATAGTCCATGTTTCTCCAGTTTGTAAATTCTTACCAGTTTGTAATTGATAATCTAATAGCGTAACTACTGCAGACCCATTAATTTCTTTTGGCGGACTGTTTCTATACCCCTCCATCATTGCTGCAATTTCTTTTTGGCCATTCATTCCTTTTTTGGTGATACTGATTAAGTTTTCATAATAGAAACCATACTGAATATATAATTCAATCATCTTATCAAATAAAGTCTTGCCTTTATTCTTTTCGTAAGCAGCCATCTCACACATTAATGCTACAGCACTAACAGCATCTTTATCTCTAATTTGATCCCCAATCATTAATCCAAAACTTTCTTCTCCTCCAATTACATAATTTTCCTTACCCTCTAATTCTTTAATCTTCTCTGCAATCCATTTAAATCCAGTCAATACATTGTAACAAGCAACATTATTTTGCTTTGCAACTTCATTAATCATTTCGGTAGTTACAATTGTAGATATCACCATATCATTAGGCTGCGCTATCCCCTTGGCTTTTCTGGCTTCCATCATATAGGCAAATGCCAATACCGCAGTTTGGTTACCATTCATTAGAACCCATTCTCCTTTATGGTTTTTAACACCTATGCCAACACGATCTGCGTCTGGGTCTGTACCTAATAAAATATCTGCATTAAGATCTTGGGCTTTTTTTAACCCAATACTCATGGTTTCACTCTCTTCCGGATTAGGGTATTTAACTGTTGGAAAATTGCCATCAGGGTTAGATTGCTCTTCTACAATATGAACATTATTAAAACCAAATTTTTCTAAAACTTGGGGAACCAAAGTGATTCCAGTTCCATGTATGGGGGTATAAACAATTTTTAAATTATTCTGCGCTGCAATGACATCTGGATAAACGCTTAACCCTTTTACCATTTCTAAATAAGCTTGATCTAAATCTTTACCTAGAATAGTAATATTAGCCTCTCCTCCACTCCATTTTACTTCATCTACGCTTTGAATAGCTTCTACTTCAGTGATTACATTTTTATCATGTGGTGGCACTAATTGTCCTCCATCATTCCAATATGCTTTATACCCATTGTATTCTTTTGGATTGTGAGATGCTGTACATACCACCCCTGCTTTGCATCCTAAATGTCTAATAGCAAAACTGAGTTCAGGTGTTGGTCTTAACGCTTCAAATAAAAAAACTTGCATCCCATTTGCAGCAAAAACATTCGCAGTAGTTTCTGCAAAAAATCGACTATTATTTCTACTATCATGGGCTATTGCCAATTTTATTTCAACACCTGGATAGGTTTTCTTTAAATAATTGGCAAAACCTTGTGTTGCCATTCCGATGGTGTATTTATTAACTCGGTTGGTCCCTACACCCATTAATCCTCTTAATCCACCAGTTCCAAACTCTAGGTTTCGATAAAATGCATCTGCTAATTCTTCTGGACTATTAGCTTGTAATTCTTTAATGATATGCTTGGTTTCTTGGTCATAATTTCCATTTACCCAAACATTTACTCTTTCCTGTATAGATGCTTCCATATGATTTATTCGCTTTTATAATGTTTACAAAATCAATTCAATATAAGAAAAATAGGCGATTTATTTATACAACATATGCACCTACAATTTTCCCATCAATTGTTTCCACTTGAATATGCTCTTCAAGGGTTGTAGAGATAGACAAACCCACAAAATCTGGCTTAACTGGATACAACTTGTGCATTCGTTCTACCAATACTAGGGTTTGTATGGTCCTAGGATGCCAATCTAGTAATGGCTTTAAAGCGTATAATAAGGTTTTTCCACTATTGGTGACATCATCAATCAGTATGATATTAACTCCATTTAATGGAATGCTTTCACTTAATTCTACTTTTTCTGGGAGATGCTTGTTTAATCTTACAGAAATAATATCGATTTTTTTGTCTAAAAAAGGTCTTAACAAGCTTCCGATTGCTTCTGCTATAACTACCCCACTATTCTGAACTCCAATTAATAAAATAGGTCCCTCATGACCACTCAAACTCTCCGCAATTTCCAAACTCATGCGCTTCAATTTTTGTTGGGCCTCAACTGAACTAAGAATATATTTTTTTTCTGACATAAAATGAATTGTACCCCAAATTAACAACAATAAATTGCATTACACAATTGCATTCAGCTGCTATTAAAACTATTATCTTAGCGTATAACTTTGTTTATGGAGTATTTACAACAAGCCCTTTTTGTGCTTATGGCTATTTCAGCCATTTATTTATTTGCCAAAAAAGTTGGTGAAATTAGACGAAACATCTTTTTAGGCAAAGCCCTTGACCTTTCAGACAATGCTGCAATCAGATGGAAAAATTTGCTTTTACTAGCTATGGGGCAGAAAAAAATGTTTAAAAACATTCCAGTTGCATTGATGCATTTTATCATATATGCTGGTTTCATTATTATTAATATAGAGGTTCTTGAAATAGTGTTAGATGGAATTTTAGGTACCCATCGATTATTTTTACCCTTATTAGGGGGAATTTACAATTGGCTGATTAATATTTTCGAAGTATTGGCATTGGGTGTTTTAGTTGTTTGTGTGCTATTTTTAGCAAGAAGAAATTGGTTAAAATTAAAAAGGTTAGTTAGCAAAGATTTGAATGGGTGGCCCAAAACAGATGCTAATTTTATATTAATCACAGAGATTATTTTAATGAGCTTGTTTTTAATAATGAATGCAACTGACCAGTTGCTTCAACAAAACGGAACTGAGCATTATGCTGCAACTGGATCATTTAGCATTTCTTCTTTATTAATGCCTTTATTTGAAGGATTTAGTAACTCCACATTGATTGGCATTGAGAGAGCAGCATGGTGGATTCATATAGCAGGCATTTTTGCTTTTTTAAATTACCTCCCCTATTCAAAACATTTGCATATTGCCCTAGCATTTCCAAATGCGTATTACGCAAAATTAGACTCGCCAGGCAAAATCAATAATATGCCTGAAGTACAAAATGAAGTATTATATGCAATGCAGCCTGAATTAGCACCTGCTAATGCAGCACCCCCAGCAAGCTTTGGCGCAAAAGATGTTTTTGATTTAAGTTGGAAAAATTTATTAGATGCCTATAGTTGCACAGAGTGTGGCAGGTGCACAGCTGAATGTCCGGCTAATATTACTGGCAAATTATTGAGCCCTCGAAAAATCATGATGGCTACAAGAGATCGTTTAGAAGAAGTTGGTAAGAATATCAACCAAAACAAATCATTTATTCAAGACGGCAAATCTTTATTGCACGACTATATATCGGTTGAAGAATTAAGAGCTTGCACTACATGTAACGCTTGTGTAGAAGCCTGTCCCGTTAGCATTTCTCCCTTGGATATTATTGTTGAATTAAGGAGGTCTTTAATAATGGAAGAAAGCAATGCCCCACAAGAGTGGAACAGTACATTTAGCAATATTGAAAACAATTTTGCCCCATGGAAATTTTCTCCAGATGATAGAGATAAATGGGCATCAGAAATGGCTTCATAATCACCTTTAAATAAACTACAAAAAATATTGAGATGAAGATTAACACAATGGCTGAAATGATGGCGAATGGAGAGACTCCTGAAATACTTTTTTGGGTTGGTTGTGCAGGAAGTTTTGATCAACGTGCCCAAAAAATCACTAAAGCATTTGCAACTATATTAACTAAAGTAGGATTGAAATTTGCTATTTTAGGAAAGGAAGAAGCATGCACTGGTGACCCAGCAAGAAGAGCCGGTAATGAGTTCTTATTTCAAATGATGGCTTATCAGAATATTCAAGTATTAAACGGGTATAATATTAAAAAGATTGTTACCACTTGCCCACACTGTTTTAATACATTGAAAAATGAATATCCTGAATTAGGTGGCAGGTATGAAGTAATTCATCATACTACTTTATTACAAGAATTGATTAATGAGGGGAAAATTGTAATGAAAGAGGGTGGCAGCTTTAAAGGTAAAAAAATATCTTACCATGATAGTTGTTACTTGGGTAGGGCAAATGATATTTATGAAGCTCCTAGGAAAGTATTAGAAGCGTTGGATGCAGAGTTGGTGGAAATGAAGCGCTGCAGAACCAATGGACTTTGTTGTGGAGCGGGTGGAGCACAAATGTTTAAAGAAGACGAGCCAGGAACTTCAAGGATTAATATGGACAGAGCAGACGAAGCCCTTGAAACAGGTGCAAAATTTATTGCTGCAGCCTGCCCTTTTTGTAACACCATGATGTCTGATGGGGTCAAAAACAGAGAGAAAGAATCAGAAGTGGCCGTTTTAGATATTGCTGAAATGATTGCGGAAAGCATGGTTTAATTTGTAAATTTGCACCATGAACCTATCGGATTATCAATTGCATTGCCCTGCAGACTTTAGTAATCATTCTAAAGTTTGGATATACCAAAGTAATCGTTTATTCAGCATTAGCGAAGCGCTTGAAATCGAGTCGATTTTAAATGATTTTGTAGCCAATTGGAAAAGCCATGGAGCTCCTGTTAAAGGTTTTGCCACTTTGTTTTTTGGACAGTTTATTGTATTAATGGCTGATGAAACCAATACTACTGTAGGTGGTTGCAGTACGGACAGTTCGGTTCATACCATCAAAAAAATAGAGCAGTTATTCAAAGTTGATTTGTTTAACAGACAAAACCTAGCTTTCTATATAAAAGACAAAGTTCAATTGTTGCCGATGGCCCAACTTAATTATGCTTGGGAAAATAATTTTATAAATGAAGACACCGTTTACTTCAATAATACAGTAACTACCAAAGAAGGATTTTTAAATGATTGGTTAACCCCTGTAAAATCAAGTTGGTTAAAATCTAAAATAAAAGGGCTGACAATTGCTTAAGCCTTCTCTTTTTTAACTTGATTCAATACCTTATTTTTTTCTTTCTCACTTAAATTACTCTTTTGAACCATTCGGTTTAATTGGTAACTAATGGAGATTCTATAATTTCTACTTCTAGTAGTACTAAAGCTTTCTAATTGAAATCTTGGCCCATTCGTTACACTACTTAATTCTTGAGGGGTAAATGGATCAATTGCATTAAATGAAAGAATCAATCTTCTATTAAATAGTTTATGCTGAACACCAATATTTGTATTGATATTGGTTCTGCTAATACCTTGTGGATTGGCATATCGATTGTACCGAGCAGTACCTTCAAAAGTCCAAACACTACTCGGAGTAAAGGTATAATTAAGATTAGTATAAAATGAGCCACCATCCTGATATAAATAAAGCTTTTTTTCACTTTGCCCATACTGGTTATAAGTAAAGCCAATACTAGCATTCATTCTAAACTGTTTGCTGAATGTATATCCCCCGAAAGCACTTGCTTCATACTCATTTCGGTCGGCAATATTTAACCAAGTAATATTTGTTTTACCTCCTTCTCCAAGGGTTCTAATGGTATTAAAAACTTGTGAAACTTTATTAAATCCAATAGATGTATTGAAATAATACTTTCCCTTTGTATAATTAAAATTCCAATCGAAATTATGTGATAAGGTAGGTTGCAAATCAGGATTGCCATACCTCAAATTATATGGGTCAGAATAGTCAATGTTGGGATTTAATTCTCCAATTCCTGGCCTACGAATAGTTGCCCTATAAACCAATGAAGTATTGAAAACTTTTGTGAACTCTTTTCTTAAAGTAAGATTAGGTAATACATTCCAATAATTACTCTTTGTATTTGCTACATTTCCTTTTATAAAATCAAATGCCAGAATAGTTTGTTCGGCTTGAGCTCCAAAAGAAAATCTAAAGTCTTTTTTAAACCACAAACTAAATCCAGCCCTAAATGTGAGTATCTGTTGCTTAAAATAAAAATCATTGCTTAATAATTCGTTGGGGATCATTACCCCATCTGATTTCCTAAGGAAATTGGTATTTAAGGTATTATGAAACCAAGAGGAATAATAAGTGGCACCAGTAGTAAATTGACTATACTTTAATTTAAGTGGCTTTATATATTCTACTCGAGTTGAAAAGCTTTTATTAAAATTATTGAAGTATTGAGTTTGTGTAGAATCTATCCCCGTAGGCACCATACCAGCACTCAAAAACTGTTGATAGAAATCACGGTCATTATCGTTTTTGCTTGTATTGGCAGATAAAAAAAATCTAAGCTGCTCAGCTAAATTTTTAGGGGCTTTGTAAATATAAGAACCTTGAACACTATGTGTATACCCATCCCCTTCACTTCTATTTTCCCGATTGCTTATTCTATAGGCTTCATTAAATCGATTGAAATTAGTAAAACTATTATTGCTTACATTATTGAAGTAATTCATATTACCTTGGTATACCAAACCAATTAAATGCGATTTTGATAATTCATAATCAATCTGACTCCTAATATTGGGCCTAGTATTAGTATTGGTATAATTAGAAGTGCTGAATAATCGATTACTAGAGTCTGTATATAAATTTGTTCTATTATTATAGCTATTCCCTATTAATTGACTAGCTCCGAGACCAACGGTTTGATTATAGGTGAATTTTTTATTTCGATAACTAATATTGCCTGAGAAATTTCCTTCCCCCCTTGTACCGCCGCTAATATTCAATCTTCCAACCCATCCTATTTTTCCTTTTTTTGTGATGATATTAATAACACCCCCTGTCTCCGTTGCAAATTGAGGCGGGGGATTGGTCATGATTTCAATTTTTTCAATACTACTACCTGGCAAGCTTTCTAATAAATCCTGCAACTGTTGAGCGTTTAAGTCAGTAGGCTTATCATCAATCAGTATTTTAGGTTCCCTGCCTTTTAGTAATAATCTGCCATTGGGATCAGTGTTCACTAATGGAATATTTTTTAACAATTCAGCAGTACTAGATCCGTTGCTAAGCGCACTTTCGCCAATATTATATGTAAGTTTATCATCTTTATTTTCAAACAAAGGTTTTTCTGCATAAACAATTACTTCAGAAAGCGACAAATCCGATGTAGGCTTTAATTTGATATCCCCTAAATTGAAATCGTATCGTTCTTCTCTTAAATAAATACTATCCAATTGGGTTAAAACAAAACCCATTGAACTGATTTTGATTGTGTAATATCCTAAAGGAAGCTTATTGAATTCAAAACTTCCATTCTTGTCTGTTAGTACACTCCTATTTATGGAGTCTAGTGATAAACGCTTAAGGTCTACTCTCGCATAAGGTACCGCATCAGCTTTGGTTGCATCTAATATGCTACCCATTATGATGCCTAAATTAAGTTTATCCTTATTCGGGTTAGTTTGAGCAACTACTCCAATACTGGTGAAAAATAACAATAAGATTGGGGCAACCCTATATATAAGCATGTTGCAATTTAACTATAACCAGATTTGTTGAGTTCAAAAGATGGATGATTGGCTATTGAAGCAATTCTTTCAGCTTAACTTGCAATTCGCTTCCCCTTAAGTCTTTTGCAATGATTTTCCCTGAAGGGTCTAACAAGTAGTTGGCAGGTATGCTCTGGATTTTATATAACTGAGCTACTTTATTGTTCCAACTTTGCAAATCACTTACTTGAGTCCAGGTTAATTTGTCTTTGCGAATGGCATTCATCCAGCTTGCTTTGTTGTCGTCTAAAGAAACGCCTAAAACAGTGAAATTTTTATTAGAATATTTATTAAAGGCATTCACTAAATTAGGATTCTCAGCCCTGCAAGGACCACACCAACTAGCCCAAAAGTCTATTAAGACATATTTGCCTCGAAAAGATTTTAACGAAACTAATTTTCCTAATGTGTCTTTTTGACTAAAGTCTAATGCTTCAGTACCAATTTTATTGATATTCGCTTCAGCAATCGTTTGTTCAATCATTCTTGCAAAAGAGCCCTTTTTAGCTGAGGGCTCCAAAGCATTGTAACGATTTTCTAAATCTGTAGTTCCATTTAATAATGGACTTATGGCAAACAAAACAAATGAGCTTACTGGGGAACTAGTTTTTTCTTTTGCAAATTTGGTAGCTTCTTGTAACACAGTACCCTTAGCTTGCTCATAAAGCACAATTAAAGAATCTCTTTTAAATCTGTTTTTTTCTGGATTGATTTGCTGCACTAAATAATTAAGTCTTTCTCTAATAGGATTAAAAGATGATTTAAACTGCTGATAATCCGTTTCAACAGCCGATCCAGTAATAGTTGCAGCGGAAATATTATTAAAATCGGCAGTAATATTCACTTGATCATTATAAAGAAAAATATCCAATGCTTCTTTGTAACCTACAAATCCCAATTGAAAAATATCAGGTTCTGTTATATTGCCTTTTAAAACAAAATTTCCGTCTCTTACTGTATCAGTAGCAATTGTTTTGCCATCTGTTCCGTTCATTAAGAATACCAACATATTGGGTTTTGTATTGCGAATATTCCCAGTTATTTGAAATCCTGTTTGTGCTGAAACGGAAAAAAAAGACAATAATAATAGAAAAAATAAATTGGTTTTCATTGTTATTTAGCGTGACGTAATTGTAAAATGTTCAATACTTCTGCTAAATTATGACCTTTAGCGTTAAGCAAAAGCAAATAATGGAAAAGTAGGTCGGCCGATTCATTTAAAAATAACTCCTTGTTATTGTCTTTGGCTTCAATAACCATTTCAACTGCTTCTTCGCCCACTTTCTGAGCTATTTTATTAAGACCTTTCTCGAACATCTTAGCAACATAAGAATTGCTCGGATCCCCTTGCTTCCTCAATTCAATGATTTGTTCTAAGTACTCTAAAAAGTTACTTGAGTGATTGGTTTCGCTAAAGCAAGTATCAGATCCTGTATGACAAGTAGGTCCTATTGGTTGAACTTTTATCAATAAGGTATCATTGTCACAGTCTAACTGTATTGATTTCAAATTTAAAAAATGGCCACTTTCTTCGCCCTTAGTCCACAATCGCTTTTTTGTTCTACTAAAAAAAGTCACTTTCTGGCTTTCTAAAGTTTTGTCTAACGCTTCTTGATTCATAAAACCAAGCATAAGCACTTTATTCGTTTGATGATCTTGTATTATTGCAGGCACCAATCCATCTTGGTATTTATTGTAATCAATATTCATAATCATTTATTTATATTCTTATTGGAATTCCTTTATTTGCTAAAAATTGTTTTAAATCTGGAACCGCAATTTCCTTAAAATGAAAAATACTTGCTGCTAATGCCGCATCCGCCTTTGCATTTTCAAAAACATCCGCAAAATCTTGCATGGTTCCTGCTCCACCAGAAGCAATCACTGGCACACCCAGTTGAGTAGACAATTGATGGGTTATATCTAATGCAAAACCCTGCTTTGTTCCATCATTGTTCATTGAAGTCAACAGTATTTCCCCTGCTCCTCTAGACACCGCTTCCTTGGCCCATTCAATACAAAGTATATTTGTTTTAACTCGACCACCATTTAGGTAAACATACCAATTGCCATCTGATTCTTTTTTTGTATCAATGGCTAAAACAACGCATTGTGTTCCAAATTCTAATGCCAATTGGTCAATTAAATTGGGATTCTTAAAAGCAGAAGTATTGACAGAAATTTTGTCAGCTCCATTTTTTAGAAGCAATTGTACATCTTCCACTGAGGAAATACCTCCACCCACAGTGAAAGGGATATTGATATGATGTGCGATTTTATTAACTAATTCACTTAAAGTTTTTCTTCGTTCATTGGTAGCTGTGATATCTAAAAAAACCAACTCGTCGGCTCCTTCTTTCGCATAAATTGTTGCCAATTCAACAGGATCACCTGCATCTCTAATCTGCTCAAAATTAACTCCTTTAACTGTTCTACCCTCTTTAATGTCTAAGCAGGGAATGATTCTTTTGGTTAACACAATTCACTAATTTTAATTCTTCCTTCATAAATAGCTTTACCTACAATTACACCACTACACCCTATTATTCTTAACTCATTAATATCCTGCATAGAACTAACACCACCACTTGCAATAAAATACAATTCAGGAAAATGCTGAATGATTTTTTTATATAATTCTATAGAAGGCCCTTCTAATTTGCCATCCTTACTAATATCGGTGCAGAACAATTGGGTAACTCCCTTTGAAATATATTTCTGAATAAATTTAATGATGTTTTCATTGGTTGTTTCAAGCCAACCTCCAATAGCAATATTTTCACCTTTAACATCTGCGCCAAGTAAAAACCGATTTTCTCCATATTCTTTTAACCATGTTTCAAAAAGGTCGGGTTCTTTTACCGCCATGCTACCAATGGTAGCAAATGCAGCACCTGAATCAAATACTATTTTCAAATCAGATTCTTGCTTGATTCCACCTCCAAAATCAATGACTAATTGGGTGTTTTTTGCAATTGATTCCAATACTTTCCAATTGGTAACCTTACCAGCTTTCGCCCCATCTAAATCTACCAAATGAAGTCGGGTTATTCCAGCATCTTCAAATGACTTTGCTACTTCCAATGGATTATCATTGTAAACTGTTTTCTGTGAGTAATCACCTTCAGTGAGTCTTACACATTTTCCGTCAATAATATCTATCGCTGGAATAATTTCCATATTATAAATCAATAAAGTTTTTTAAAATTTGTTCCCCCACCGTAGCACTTTTTTCTGGATGAAATTGTACTCCATAAAAATTATCCTTGTGCAATGCCGCACTATACGTGATGCCATAATTTGCTGAAGCAATAGTATGCATGCCATTGGCGGCAAAATATCCATGAACAAAATAACAGTAGGCATTATTAGAAATTCCTTTAAACAAGCCAGATTGCAAGTCATAAATATTATTCCATCCAATTTGTGGAATTTTCAACTGCTCTTCTCCTGGATTAAATTTAGCTACCTGCTCGTCAAATATGCCCAAGCATTGGGTATTATTTTCTTCGCTAAACTTACACATCAATTGCATCCCTAAACAAATACCCAAAACAGGCTGTTTCAATTGCAGAATCAATTGATCAAGCTTTCTATGCTTTAAGTACTGCATTGCAGTACTTGCCTCTCCTACACCAGGGAATATCACTTTGTCTGCATGCTGAATTTGTTCTTCATCGTCGGAAACAATTGCCTCAACACCTATTCGCTCTAAAGCAAAAAGTACCGATTGTATGTTCCCAGCATTGTATTGTATAATTACTGTTTTCACTTGATTTATATTAAGGCCTTACCAATTTAACAAAAGACGCGACAATATCACTTAAAGCATTGTTTTTAGACAATGCTTTAATAAAAGCGCTCCCAATAATTGCACCCTGTGAATAAGTTGCAACTGCATTAAAACTTTCTTTGTCTTTTATTCCAAAACCAACCATGATAGGATTCTTTAGCTGGTATGACTGAAGTCGTTGAAGGTAAGCTACAACCTCTTCAAAACTAGTTTCACTACCTGTAGTTGCTGAAGAACTTACTGCGTATAAAAAGCCAGTACTCAAACCATCTAATTTTCTAATTCTATCTTCAGAAGTCTCAGGTGTAACTAAAAAAATAAAATCAAGACCAGCTGCTTTAATGATTGCCCCATATTCTTTTTCAAATTCATACTCAGGCAAATCTGGTAAAATTAAACCATCTACCCCAGCTGCTGCTGCATCAGTACAAAATCGTTTAAAACCATATTGCAGTACAGGATTCATATATCCCATCAAAACAATACCAGTTTTAGATAAGGATGGCAAGGATCTACACGACTTCAATTGACTGAATAATACTTCGATACTCATCCCATTGGCAATAGCAATTCCGCTACTTTCTTGTATAACTGGTCCATCGGCTAAAGGATCACTATAAGGCATTCCTATTTCAATAATATCAACACCAGCTTTCGCCAATAAATCCATTATTGTTAATGTACTATCCAAAGTGGGATATCCTGCAGTAAAATAGATATTTAATACGGGTTGCTTAGTATTGGAAAAAACAGATTGAATTCTACTCATAAAATGAAATTAAAGATCGGTTTGAATAGTTTTCATGTAAGTGGCCAAATCTTTATCACCACGCCCGCTTAAACACACTACCACTGTGTCTGATGGAGTTAAATTTAATTTACCCAAAACCGCAAAAGCATGAGCAGTTTCAAGAGCCGGAATAATACCTTCTGTTTTACTCAAATGAAAAGCAGCTTCTAAAGCTTCTTCATCTGTAGCACTTACAAAATGACCTCTTCCACTTGTGTACAAATTAGCATGCATTGGACCTATCCCAGGATAATCTAACCCAGCTGAAATACTATGTGGCTCAACAACTTGTCCATCATCCGTTTGCATCAGTAAACTTTTGCTTCCATGCAAAATTCCTTGTTTTCCCAACTGTGTAGTTGCGGCACTCATTCCTGAATACACTCCCTTTCCTGCTGCTTCAACAGCAACTATTTGTACAGTTGGCTCATTTAAGAAATGATAATAAGCCCCTGCTGCATTACTGCCACCACCAACACATGCAATAATATGAGAAGGCAATTCACTGTTGGTTTTTTCTTTCAATTGAGTTCTAATTTCTTTACTAATAACACTTTGAAATTTGGCAACCATGTCAGGATAAGGATGAGGGCCAACTACACTACCAATAATATAATGCGTATCAATTGGATGATTAATCCAATCTCTGATAGCTTCGTTGGTAGCATCTTTGAGGGTTTTGCTTCCACTTGTAGCAGGTACAACTTTAGCACCTAGCATTTGCATTCTAGCAACATTGGGTGCTTGTCTTTCAATGTCTTTTTCGCCCATATATACAATGCACTCTATTCCTTTAAGTGCACATACCGTTGCGGTTGCAACTCCATGCTGCCCTGCTCCAGTTTCAGCAATAATCCTAGTTTTACCCAACCGTATTGCCAACAAAATTTGACCGATGGTATTATTGATTTTATGTGCACCAGTATGACATAAATCTTCTCGCTTCAAATAGATATTGGTATTAAACTCTGCACTTAATCTTTCCGCTTTAAACAATGGAGTTGGTCTTCCTACATAATCTTTTAACAACAATTCAAATTCTTGAACAAAAGAAGGTTCAGCCATTATTTTCAAATACTGTTCTTTTAGTTCTGTCACATTGCGCTGCAACATTTCTGGAATATACGCTCCTCCGAATTCCCCATAGTATCCATGCAAATCGGGCACCTGATAATTGACTGCCTCTTTAATCATTTTGTAAAATTTAATTGTAATAAAATAAGGCCCTTACTCTGATCTATTCTAAATACATTGCCACTATAATTATAATAAATTTTATACTGCCCAATTTGATCAATAGTCTTGTTTGAATTGTATGTTATTGTATAACTTCCAATTGATGCAATTTGTTGATTGTAATTGTATCTAAAAACCAGATTTCCTATTCGATCAATTCTCCCAGTATAATCGTACATGATGGTTACATCACCAATTTTACTTAACCAACCCTCATAATTAAATGCCAAACCCATTTCACCTATTTGCTGAGGTAATAGGTTTTTATTAAATACAATTTCACCAGAAGCATCCGTATCAATGGTTTGTATTTTCCCTTGATCGTTTAATAAAATAACTGATTTGCCAGCTAAAATTTTATAAGTTGCTTTCCCATTAGTTGATAACAACATATTCATTAATTGTTGCGAATATGCATTCATTGTTACCACAATAAATAAGCAAAAGAGCAAATATTGTTTTTTCATATTTTGGTTAATTCTTGTATGAAAGGTTTAACTTTTGTCATATCCTTTATGCCTGGTGTTATTTCAAACATACTATTCACATCTACCGCAAATAAGTCTTTCGCAACTGGAGTTGATGAAAATGTTTTTAATGCTTCTATATCTGCTGGTCCAATTCCACCGCTAAGAAAAAAAGGCTTATTGATATTTAATGCTGTTAGTATTTCCCAGTTAAATCTTTTTCCGGTTCCCCCATATTCAGTGCCAGCAGTATCAAACAAAAACATGTCTACTATATCTTGGTAATCTTTAATTTTCCATAAAACATCATCATCATCCCTTAAACGAAAGGCTTTAATTACAGAAATATAATCGGCAATTTTTTCGCAATATCTTGGTGTTTCATCTCCATGTAATTGGGCCAAATACAATCCGCAATCATCTACTAACGATAATAATTGGTCTGGATTTTCATTCACAAAAACTCCCACTTTATTAATATTTGACCCTTTGGCTTTTTTAAGGTCAACTTTTGAAATAGTATTTAAAACATATCTTGGAGATTTAGGATAAAAAATAAACCCTGCAAAGTCTACTCCTATTTCATCCAATTGCATCATTTGGCTCACACTGTTTAACCCACATACTTTAGCTCGCATTTTGTTTTAATTTTAATTCATTTACAAAATTGGCAAAAGCAATAGATGGATTCGATTCTTTCATGAAGCGTTCTCCTACTAAAAAGCCAGCGAAACCGGCTTTCTGTAAAGTTACAATGGTATTAGGATTATCTATCCCACTTTCTGCAATTGCAGGAATGGATGTAGGAATTTGTTCAATTAGGTCTAAGGAGACATTGATACTCACTTCAAAATTTTTCAAATTCCGATTGTTTACTCCAACTAAATCAATTTCTTCATTAATATGACCCAATTCTTCGTGATTATGCACTTCAAGCAATACCTCTAATCCTAAATTGTGCGCTAAAAGGGTCATCTCTTTTACTTGTTTTGGAGTTAAACAAGCTGCTATTAACAATATTACTGATGCACCACTTGCTTTAGCTTCAATAATTTGGTACTCATTAATCATAAAATCCTTTCGCAAAAGTGGAATTTGATTAAAAGTAGCTGCTTCCAAATCGGCCAATGAACCACCAAAAAATAGTTCATCAGTCAATACAGAAATTCCAGCTGCACCAAATTGCGTGTATGCCTGTGTTACTTCTTGAATAGTTGCAGTATTATTAATGATCCCCTTACTAGGCGACTTTCTTTTAAATTCTGCAATGATTCCAGTCTTATTTCTATCTAGTAATGATTTTTTCAAAGACAAACATGGCAGCTTAAAGAAAGGGGATAGTTCAAGTTGGTCAACTGATTTTATTGCTTTTTTTGCCTCTACTTCTATGTTTTTTTGCGCAACAATAGTATCTAAAATGGTCATAATAATAATTTGATAATTCTAAGCCTGCAAGGCAATTAATTTGCTGAACGATTTTAAAGCAGATCCCGTTTCTAAACTTTCTACAGCAGCTTGATAAGCAGATTGGTAATTATTGTATTTCCCCGTAGCATTTAAAGCCATGGCTGCATTGGCTAATACCACTGCATTTTGTGACCAAGTTCCTTCTCCTTTAATAATTTTTAGAAAAATAGTCGCTGATTCTTCTACTGTATTTCCACCATATATTGCTTCTGGCATTACTATTTTTTTCCCAAGTTCAATAGCCGAAAAAATAGATTCGCCATCCTTAGTAATTACTTTAGTATCGCTGGTCAAAGAGATTTCATCATAACCATCTAAACTATGTATGATGGTAAATGACTTGCCGGTTTGCTGCAGTAAGTAATTATAAATCCTTGCCATTTCTAAATTATAAACGCCAACTAATTGATAATCTGGGTTTGCAGGATTAACCATGGGTCCTAGCATATTAAAAAAAGTTCTTACCCCTAGTTGTTTACGAATAGGACCTACCACTTTTAGTGCTGGATGAAAAAGAGGGGCATGCATAAAACAAATATTGGCCTCATCAATTTCCTTTTTTAAAGCGCTGCTATCTTGTTTGAAAAGGTAGCCTAATTGCTCCATCACATTTGACGCACCACTAATTGTAGAAGCCCCGTAATTACCATGTTTTGCCACTTTTTGGCCTGCACCTGCAACAATAAAGCAAGCCAATGTAGAAATATTGAATGAATTCTTTCCGTCGCCACCAGTTCCAACAATATCAACCAAATCGGTTGTTCCCAATTCTGTTTTAATACAAAGTTCTAATAGGGCATCTCTAAATCCATTTAATTCATCTATTGTTACACTTCTCATTAAATAGACTGTTATAAATGAGGCAATTTCTGCATCATTATACTGCCCCTTAGCCATATTTAACATCACTTCATAGGCTTTAGCCCTAGTAAGGGTTTTATATTCAAACAAGTATTGTAATATTTTTTTCATTTTATCTTTTTAGCCAGTTTTTGATAATTGTAGCACCATCTGGAGTTAAAATACTTTCTGGATGAAACTGAACACCTTCTACATCAAATTCGGTGTGTGCCAAGCCCATAATAAACCCATTGTCATCTTTAGCTGTTATTTTTAAACAAGTAGGGAATTGGCTATCGCTTACCACCCAACTATGATATCGCCCTACTTCAATTTGATTTGGCAAACCATCATATAACGAAGAGGCTTTGTCATTAATTGAATTTTCAATTTGTATAGGAGTAGCAACACCGTGAAAAACAGTAGAAAGATTAATCAGTTTCGCGCCAAATACTTCACCAATTGCTTGATGTCCTAAGCAAACTCCCAAAATACTTTTGCTTGCAGCATATTCTTTTACTAAAGGCTGCAAGAGTCCCGCTTCGGATGGAATTCCTGGTCCTGGAGAAAGTAATATTTTGTCGTATTGCTTTATCTGAGACAATTCAATTTCATCATTTCTACAAACAACTGGATGATTACCTGTTAATTGGGCAATTAGATGAACCAGGTTATATGTGAAGGAGTCATAGTTATCAAAAACCAAAATTTTCATACACTTAATTTAATTAATGAACCTGTGCAGCAAAAGCAGCAGCTTGTTTTAAAGCATTCAATTTATTATTCACTTCTTGCAATTCGTTTTCAGGATTACTTGCAGCAACTACACCTGCACCTGCTTGACAGATTAACTGATTGTTTTTACTTAAAAAAGTTCTTATCATAATTGCATGATTAAAGCTGCCATCAAAACCAACAAAACCTATTGCTCCCCCATAAAAACTTCTTGGGGTGGGCTCGTATTCAGCTATAATTTCTAATGCTTTTACTTTGGGTGCACCACTTAACGTTCCTGCAGGAAAGGTTCCTGCAAATATTTCAAATGGATTATGTGCTGCCCTTAACTTACCTTCCACTTCACTTACTAAATGTATAACATGACTATAGTATTGAACTTGTCTATAATGAACTACATTTACTTCATCGCAAACCCTGCTCAAATCGTTCCTTGCTAAATCTACTAGCATTACATGTTCCGCATTTTCTTTTTTATCTTTTAATAGGTCTTCAGCAGCCAATTGATCCGTAGTATCATCACCTGTTCTTTTAAATGTTCCTGCTATTGGATGAACAATAGCTTTGCCATTTTTAATTACTAATTGCGCTTCAGGAGAAGAACCCATAATTTTATAATCTCCATAATCAAAGAAAAACAGATAAGGTGAAGGATTAATACTTCTCAAAGCCCTATACACATTGAATTCATCTCCTGAGAATGAATGTTCAAACTGCCTACTTAGTACAATTTGAAAAACATCTCCCCTTAAACACCTTTTAATTCCTTTTTTAACCAATTCTATATAAGATTCATTGGTCATATTAGATCTTTCTGTACCTACTAAACTAAATGGATAAACAGGAACGTCTTTACTTCTGATTAAAGTTTCAATCATTTGTAAATCTCCTTCTAAGCCTGCAATTTTATTTTCACAAATGATCAGCTCATCCTTAAAATGATTGAATGCAATTACGTATTGATATAAACGATAACGAATTAATGGAATCAGCGGTTTTGTGGGTTTCGAAGCAATTGCAGTATCAAAAAAAGGAACTGCATCAAAACAAGTATACCCATACAATCCTTGAGCAAATTGGTATTGATTATCTGTTAATTTATCTACTTCGAAATTGCGCATGAAATCCCATAAATATTGGGGCACATTTGTTTTTTTATCTAATGACAACTTTATTGGGTCGTTCCCAGGCAATTTATATTCTATTGTATCATTATTTTTAACCTCAATACCTCCAACTGCATTGATGCATATAAATGAATAACTGTTTTCATTAGCATGATGATCGGTACTCTCTAGCAATATGGTATCTCTAAAACGATCCCTCAACCTTAAATATATTCCAACAGGCGTGTATATATCCCCAAGTATCTTTTTACCTGTAGTAGTTAATTGCATTTTATTCATTTTTTGTCAATTATAATCCATAAAAAAAGCCCCAGATTAATCCGGGGCTTTGAATATATTCAATGAGTATTGGTTACACCATTACTATCCCCGTAAAGAGTTAGAATGCCACCACCAATGCTTATTTATAATAATCATACCACAAAGATGAAGTATCGTAGTGAATTAACAAAAAATAATTACGAAGTCTACAACTAAAAGCGCAATTTTATTAAACAAATGACTATTTGAAACATGAAAAAATTATATACCCTCTTACTAAGCACCATATACTTGTTACCTGTTTTTAGTACTCCCCTTTCAAACAATAACCCAGATGCAATTCTCGGGAACTGGAAAACAGGCGAAGGAACTGCTGTTGTTCAAATATTTAAGCAAGGAAGTAGTTATTTTGGTAAAATAGTTTGGCTAAAAGAGCCCAATAACCCAACTACTGGTAAACCAAGAATAGATGCTAATAATAGTGACCCTTCTAAAAGAAATACACCCTTACTTGGATTGGTTAATTTAAGAAATTTCAGTTTTCATAAAAATAACCAATGGAAGGATGGTAAAATATACGACCCAAAATCGGGAGACGACTATAGTTGCAAAATAACCATGAAAGACCCTAATACCATTGAGGTACGTGGCTACATAGGTATTTCATTATTAGGCAGAACAGATGTTTGGAAAAGAGAATCTAAATTATAATACCCCTTTGGTGGAAGGCAAATAGTTACTAATAGGATCTCTTTTTACTGCCATACGAATTGCTTTCGCAAAAGCTTTAAATATAGCTTCTATTTTATGGTGCTCATTATCTCCTTTGCATTCAATATTCAAATTGCATTTTGCTCCATCGCTAAAGGATTTGAAAAAATGGTAAAACATTTCAGTTGGCATTTCGCCAATTTTTTCTCTATTGAATACGGCATTCCAAACTAACCAGTTTCTCCCACCAAAATCAATTAATACTTTTGCATCTGCTTCATCCATCGGTAATGCAAAACCATATCGCTCCATCCCACGCTTGTCAGACAATGCTTTTGCAAAAGCTTCTCCCAGCGCAATACCGGTATCTTCAATAGTATGGTGCTCATCTATATATAAATCGCCTTTAGTTGAAATAGTTAAATCAATTTTACCGTGTCGAGCAATTTGGTCTAACATATGATCAAAAAAGCCCAAACCGGTTTCAATAGCTGCTTTACCAGAGCCGTCCATATTTACGTCTATCGAAATACTGGTTTCATTGGTATTTCGTTCATGATGTACTTTTCTAATACCAAGTTTAAGAAAAGAATAAATTTCTTCCCATGAGTTGGTTTCTAACACAATCACTTCTTTAAAAGCCAATTCCTGTTCTGGAGTTAACTCATGCAAACCAGATTTAAAATAAATAGCTTTAGCACCTAAATTGATGGCTAATTGAATATCACTCCATCTATCCCCAATCACAAACGAATTAGGCAAATCAAACAAATCATTACTTATTAAGTGCTTTAGCAAACCTGTGCCTGGCTTACGGGTAGGCAAGTTTTCAGCAGCAAAACTTTTATCTATAATCATTTCATCAAATTGGAACCCAACAGAGTCAAGGGTTCTAATCATTAAGTCATGATAAGGATAAAATTGTTCTTCTGGATAAGACGCTGTTCCCAATCCATCTTGATTGGTCACCATTACTTTATAAAAATCAAAATCTGCTGCGATTCTAGATAAACTATTGAGCGCCCCTTTAACAAAATTGGTTTTAGCTATTGTGTCAATTTGAAAATCAATTGGTGGTTCTTCTAACACTACCCCATCCCTATCTATAAATAAAATTTGTTTCATACTTATTTTTTTGCCCTTTGTTTTTTCACTTCTGCAGTAGTTACTACCCCTGCTTTATTCCCGAAACTATTTCTAATATAAGTTAGTACATCTGCAATTTGTTGATCCGTTAAAAAAGAATGGGCTGCCATTGGGTTATTGTATTCCTCTCCATTAATTTCAAGTGGGTCGGTTAATCCATTTAATACAATGTCAATTAATCTTGTTTTACTACCAGTAACATAAACAGTGCCGGCCAATGGAGGATTTAACCTAGGCACCCCATTCCCATCGGCCTGATGACAAGCTTGACAATACATATCGTACACTTTCTTTCCATTCAACATCAATTTCGATTTGCTTTGTGTAGACTTTTGAGCAAATGCTCCAACTGAAAGAAAAATCAATCCTATTATTATTATGACAACTTTCAACCTCATGATTATTGCAATTATTTATTGTAAGAAATTTTCCAAACATAACCTGCTTTATCATCGGATACGTAAATAGATCCATCTTCTCCTTGTGCCAAACCTGTGGGACGATGTTTTGCTGCAGATAGATTTGTAACAGGAGTCATGCCAGAAAATCCATCTGCAAACACTTCCCATTTCCCAGTAGGAACTCCATCTTTCATAGGAACAAATACCACATAAAATCCTTCTTGAGGCTCTGGTGTTCTATTCCAACTTCCATGAAAAGCAATAAAAGCACCATGCTTATATTTTGCTGGAAATTGGTTGCCTGAATAAATCAATAAGGCATTCGGCGCCATATGTCCAGGAAAACCTACCAACGGGGAAATAGCATTTGGAGCACCTTCTTTTTTGCCGTCTCCTCCATATTCAGGATTCAATATTTTTTTATTCTGAAAATGATCCCAATGTATATAAGGCCAACCACAATCATCTCCTTTTTTTACTCTGTAAAAAGTTTCAGAGGGCAATTCAGCACCGCGCTTTTGATCATACATTTCAGGGAAATATTGGTACAGCATATCTCTTCCATGAATAGTTACATATAAATCGTTCACTTCATTGTTCCAATCAATTCCTAGTGCATTACGCATTCCTGTTGCATATCTTACACCATCATTTAAAGTTTGATTGGTTTTTGTTGTACTAAATTGCCAAATACCTCCTGCATTTTCCAAAATGGGGCAAGGTGTTAAACCAGGGGATCCCTTTTGTCTGTCTTGTTCTTGACAAACATTTGACGGAGCACCAATATTTACATATAGGTTTCCTTCTTTATCAAAAGTTATTGACTTTGAAGCATGTTGTCTTTTGTTAATTAAACCATCTACTACTATTTCAGGTTGGTCGGGATTTACAATATTTTGATTGGCATCTAGTTTATATCGATAAATAGTTTGATCAGAAGTGGCATATAAATACCCATTATTAATAGCAATTCCCGTACCTGTATAATTACCAAAGGCCAAAGTATCTTCCATAACGCCATCATTGTTCTTATCGCGTAAACGGTAAATACCTTTCCCATTTACCAAGCGATCTAACTTCATATATAAGTCTCCATTACTGTTCACAGCAATATGTCTAACCCTACCTAAATCATTGGCAACAATTTTACTGGAAAAACCGGTGGGCAATTGAATAGGAACTTGTTGCTTTGGTTGAGCAACAACTATATTCAAAACCATTAACATAGCGACTACTAATATTATTTTTTGCATATATATTATATTAAAGTATGAATTTATGAATTCAATTGATACCAGTCTTGCATAGCTTCCACCAAAATGGTATTATCATGCTCTGAACCTACAGTAATTCTTAAGCAATCGTTGCAGAGTTGCACATTACTCCTATCTCTTAATACAATCCCTTTGGTTAATAAAAATTCATACACTTTTCTAGCATCTTTTATTTTAACCAATAAAAAATTGGCATCAGATGGATACACTTCTTGTACTGTTGGCATCAAATTAAAAACATCTGCTAATGCATCTCTCATATCTACCAATAATCGAATCATGTCGTTTACTTGACCCACTTCTTCCAAAGCCTTTAATGCCAACTCTTGTGTTGATTGATTAATATTATATGGAGGTTTAACCCGATTAAGCACTTCAATAATTGCTGTTGATGCAAAAGCCATACCTAATCTTAATCCAGCTAACCCCCAAGCTTTACTGAAAGTTTGCAATACAACAAGATTTGGGTACTCAGTTAATTCTTGAACAAATGATTTTTGCTTTGAGAAATTAATATAAGCCTCGTCTATTATAACTATTCCTTTGAAATTATTTAAAATCGTTTCTATATCTATGCGATTAATTGAATTCCCTGTTGGATTATTGGGGGAGCAAATCCAAATTAGTTTAGTATTACTATCAATAGCTTGTTCTATTTCAACCAAGTTTAACTGAAAACTAGGCAGCAGAGGAATCTTTTTTAGCTCAATATCATTTATATGAGCACTTACTTCGTACATGCCATAGGTTGGTGGGCATATTATAACATTATCTTTTGATGGAATACAAAAACTTCTATACAACAAGTCTATGCATTCATCACTTCCATTACCTAAAAAAATATGTTCTGCAGTAATTCCTTTGACAACAGCAAGCTTATTTTTTACAGCAACCTGATGAGGGTCAGGATAACGATTATACCATTTAGGTAATGGTGAACCTAAGCTATTCTCATTGGCATCTAAAAACACTTTTGCCTCCCCACTATACTCATCTCTTGCAGAAGAATATGGGGTTAATTGAGCAATATTGGGCCTAACAAGGTCATTTAAATTAAACAACATAATATTTATTTTAATCTCACTCTTACGGCTTCTGCATGGGCTCTTAATCCTTCTGCTTCAGCCATTGTTTCAACCGTTTGTGCAATTGCAGTTAACCCTTCTTTGGTTAATTGCTGGAATGTAATTTTTTTTATAAAACTATCAACACTTACCCCACTATACATTCTTGCATAGGCATTAGTGGGTAATGTATGATTCGTTCCGCTGGCATAATCACCTACTGCTTCAGGTGAATAATTACCAATGAAAACAGATCCTGCATTTGAAATTTGTTCGGCAATATCATTGGCATTTACGCAAGCAATAATTAAATGTTCTGCAGCATACTCATTAACTAAATCAACTGCATCCGACAAATTACTCATCAACACAGCACGGCTGTTTTGTAATGCTTTTAATGCTAATTCTTTTCTTGGCAACAGTGCTAGTTGACTAACTAAACATTCATTAACTGTATTAATTAATTGAGCAGAAGTACTAACCAATAATACTTGGCTATCTGGTCCGTGTTCGGCTTGACTTAATAAATCTGCTGCAACAAAATTGGGTACTGCTGTTTCATCAGCTAATACGCATACTTCACTGGGTCCTGCCGGCATATCAATGGCAACTCCACTCTGCTGAACCATTTGTTTAGCTGCGGTTACATATTGATTACCTGGTCCAAATATTTTATATACAGCCGGAACGGTTTCTGTTCCATATGCCATTGCTGCAATTGCTTGTACACCGCCAATTTTATACAACTGCTTTATTCCAACTAGATTGGCTGCAAAAATGATTGCAGGATGTAATTTGCCGTTTTTATCTGGTGGAGAGCAAAGTACTACTTGCTTACATTTTGCAATTTCAGCGGGTATACCCAACATTAAAATAGTGGAAAACAAGGGAGCCGAACCACCGGGAATATATAAGCCTACTTTATCAATCCCCACCCACTTGCGCCAGCAAGTTATACCAGGCATTGTTTCTATGGGTAATTCTTTATTAATTTGAGCCAAATGAAACCTTCTAATATTAGTAGCTGCAGCTTCAATAGCTTTCTTTAATGTTGGGTCAAGCAAATCAATGGCTTCTTTTATTTCTGCTTCAGAAACAAAGGAATTATTGAGTTGTACCCCATCAAATTCTAATGTATATTGCTGAACAGCTTTATCACCATTCAGTTTCACCGCATTTAAAACATTCGCCACCTTCTCATTTAACAATAAAGTATCTACTTCAGGTCTTTTTGTGATTGCAGGCCAACTTGCTCTTTCAGGAAACTCAAGAATTTTCATCATAACTTAAATAATCATTTTTTCAATTGGAACTACTAAAATTCCCTCAGCACCAGCCGCTTTCAGTTGTTCAATAATATTCCAAAAATCATTTTCATTTAAAACACTATGTACGCTGCTCCAGCCTTCTGTTGCTAGTGGCAACACAGTAGGACTTTTCATACCAGGAAGCAATCCTATGATTTCATCTAATTTATTATTGGGGGCATTTAGAAGTATATATTTATTATTTTTTGCTTTCTTAACCGACTGAATTCTAAAAATAAGTCTTTGCAATAATTGCTGTTGTACTTCATTTAATAGATTATTCTTTATTAATACAGCTTGAGATTCAAAAATAACTTCCACTTCTTTAAGCCCATTCATAAATAAGGTAGATCCACTACTCACTAAATCACAAATGGCATCAGCTAATCCTATCCCGGGGGCAATTTCCACACTTCCGCTGATTTCATGAATTTCTGCTTCAATGCCTTTTGTTTTCAAAAAATTGGAGACAATTACCGGATAACTAGTGGCAATTTTTTTATTCTGCAAAAAATAGGCGTTCTCATATACTTCGTTTCTTTGAACTGCCATACTAAGTCTACACTTACCAAACCCCAGCTTTTCTTCAATTTCTACTTTTTTATTTTTTTCGAAAACAACATTCTCTCCCACAAACCCAATATCTGCAACCCCATCTTCAACATATTGAGGAATATCATCGTCTCTTAAGAAAAACACTTCTATTGGGAAGTTGGTTGCATCTGCTTTCAACTTGTTTACACCATTGCTTATATCTATGCCACATTCCTTCAACAAACGCATAGAATCATCGTGTAATCTTCCACTTTTTTGTATGGCCAATCTCAATTTGTAGTTTTCATTATTATTTTTCATGTTCCGTTATTTATTCTTCCTGTTAAAGCAAAAAAAAAGCCTACCAGTAGGTAAGCTTGAATTCAATATATTGGTACAATACACCGATGCCTACCCTTTCGGATGCATATGATGGTGATGTATATGTAGATTTTGTATCATTATGTTACAAAACTAAGCCCCTATTTCAACAAAGACAAATATTTTTTCTAGTTCACCTTATTGCTGCATTTACTAAACTAATTATTGGTAATTTGAGCAGCATTGAATTGCCCAAATAAATTAAGCAAATATGAAAATGATCAAACATTTATTTACTGTATTAACCTTTCTGGTTACCACCACAATGGTTATTGGCCAAGATGCCGCCAGTTATCAAAATCCACCTAAAGTAATTGAAGATTTATTACTTGCAAAACCAACACCTTCCGTAAGTGTAGACGGCAAAGGGGTATGGATGTTGCTTTCTGAACGAAACTCTTACCCTACAGTAGAAGAATTAGGACAACCAGAAATTAGGGTTGCTGGCTTAAGACTAAATCCTAATAACTTTTCTCCAAGCAGACAAACGTATATCAACAATTTTCAACTTAAAAATTTAAAAGAAGATAAAGTCTATTCAGTTATAGGATTGCCTGCTACGCTTTTGGCTGGTGCAGTTAGCTGGAGTCCTTCAGAAACTAAAATAGCTTTTACTCATACAAGTAGTAATAAGGTAGAACTCTATATTATTGATATTGCTACAAAAAAAGCCAGTCTGGTAAGCAAACGACCATTGAATTCAGTGTTGGGCAACCCTTATACATGGGTAGACGATAACACTATTATTTATAAATCAACCATCTCGTCTGCTGCAAATGCCCCTAAAAGACCAATTACTCCAAAGGGTCCAACCATACAGCAGAACTTAGGGAAAGCCGCTCCAAGTCCTACCTATCAAGACTTAATAAAAAGCCCATATGACGAACAATTGTTTCAGTTTTATGCAACAACCCAATTAGTGATTAGTAAAAATGGAGTAGAAACGCTATCTGGCAAACCTTGTATATTAAGTGGTTTCAGCTTATCCCCTGATAAAAAATACCTATTACAAAAAAAATTACAGCAACCGTTTTCGTATTTAGTTACGGCAAATGGCTTCCCATCTAAAATGATTATAACCGATTTAGCTGGAAAAACAATCAAAATTGTAGCCGAATTACCTTCAACAGAAGGCACCCCTTCAGGTTATGATAATACACAGAATGTCCCAAGAAGTTTTGATTGGAGAGATGATGAAGCGGCAACTATTACTTGGGCAGAACCTTTAGATAGTGGACTCATTAAAAAACAAGTGGAATTTAGAGACGCTGTATATGCATTGAGTGCCCCTTTTACAGAAAAGGCCTCATTGCTATTCAAAACCAAATTAAGATATGGAGGCACTACTTGGGGCAATGAAAATATTGCATTAGTAAATGAAATTTCAAGAAGCAAGCAGTTAGTTAGAGTAAACCTTTTCAATTCAAGTAAAGGAAGTTTAGAATTATTACTAGAGCGTAACCAAACAGATGCTTATGGCAACCCAGGTTCACCAGTTACTAGTAAAAATAAATATGGTCGCAACGTAATTACCACCATAGAAAATGGAACAAAATTATTGATGAATAACACTACAGGATCTTCTCCAAATGGAGATTTACCATTTTTAGCAAAGTTTGATTTAACTACTAAGCAAAATGAAATTATTTGGAGATCCAATGTAGGCAGTTTTGAATTTATAGTAGAAGTATTGGATGCCAATAATTTGATTTTACTAAGTAGAAAAGAATCACAAAAAGAAGTACCCAATTATTTTATTAAAAATCTACGGCTTAGAATAGCAGACAGAGCTATCACAAATTTCACCAACCCATACCCTGCTTTAGAAGGGGTTACAAAAGAAAAAATAAAATATAAAAGAGCAGACGGGGTAGATTTAACTGGTGATTTATATTTACCAAGTGGATACAGTAAAGACAAAGGCCCTCTTCCTTTAATTATTTGGGCTTACCCAAGAGAATTCAACTCTGCAGCTGATGCTGCACAAATTAGAGGAAGTAAAGACAGATTTACTACCTTAAGTTGGGGTTCCCCAATTTACTATGTAACTCAGGGCTATGCCGTTTTAGACAATGCAGAAATGCCCATTGTTGCTGCAGGAAAAGATAAAAAACCCAATGACAACTTTATTGAACAATTGAAATTGAACGCCGCATCTGCTATAGAACATTTATCAGGATTAGGTATCGCAGACAAAAATAGGGTTGCTGTTGGTGGTCATAGTTATGGCGCATTTATGACTGCCAATTTATTGGCACATACCAAATTGTTTAAAGCAGGTATTGCTAGAAGTGGTGCATATAATAGAACACTTACTCCATTTGGATTTCAAAATGAAGATAGAACCTATTGGCAAGCCCCAGAATTGTATTACAATATGAGTCCATTTAGTTACGCAGATAAAATTAAAACACCTATCTTATTAATACACGGCGAAGCAGACGACAATACGGGTACTTACCCAATTAATAGCGAGCGACTATTTGCTGCAATAAAAGGAAATGGTGGAACGGTAAGATTTGTTTACTTGCCTTATGAGGCGCATGGATACAGAGGCAAAGAAAATGTTTTACATACACTATGGGAGCAATTCCAATGGCTTGAAAAGTATGTAAAGAATTCAAAATAAATTGACAAAATAAAAAAAGTCCCAGTTGCCTTCGGTAGCTGGGACTTTTTTATTTAACCTGCATACGTTTACAATGTAAGAGGAGACTAAAAATTAGTGAAAAAACAATTCCACCTAAAGAAAATATTATTGATCTTTTCAAGTATACGGGATTTCGCAGCTTAACTTGTATAATCCAATCGCCAATAGGCATATATTGTTCATGAACAATACCTGTTGAAAACTTAGCAGCATGCACATTAAATAAAGGAATATAATTATTACCCTCTTGTTGTTTTTTTATTTGATAGAAAAAAGATTTATTCATGCCAGTACTATCTAATCCAAGAAAACGAATAAATCTTTCTTTTTTAATAATAACAGCCGAATAACCCCACAAAGTGTCGTGTTGAATAATTGGATATCTCCCTACAAAACCAACTCCGCCTTGTCTTAATTTAAATGGCCCCTCAAAATGAAGACCATTTGAACTGGAAGTCAACATCACTTCCCTTATATGCCCACTATTTGTTCCTAAATCATATCCAATAGTTTGTTCATTCCCTTTTAAAGGATAGGTATTAATGATAACCATGTCTCGAACCAACTGAATTGCGTCTAAATATTCGTTATGCTTCAATAGCTCTTTTGCAACTTCCTCAAAATGATCTTTTAGCAAATCATGCTCTATCATAATAGCAATCATGCTAGTAGCATTATTGCTTTGGCTTAAAGCTGCTTCAATTCGTTGTTTAACATGTGCTGACTCATTTTGCACTAATTCTATTTCCCTCGCTTTTTCAACAGTAAAAATATACCAAGCAACTGCTTGGGTAATTGCAATTGAGATTACAAAAACCCAAACAGCTGCATATTTATATTGAAAAAAGCGAAGCATGAACTATTGGTAAAAAATCATTTGATAAATGCAATTTAAGTTATACAAAATAGTTCAGATGATTCAATATTTAGTATCCCAACCCCCAATCTCTACCTTTTAAAACAGCAGGCACTCCTTCCGCTATCCATTTAGCAGGCTTATCTCCTTTTAGTAAATAATCAAAAAATTGCTGTTCGCGTATTTGAATATCCTTTCGATTTCTACGCTCTACTAAATTATGGTCTTCATTGTTATAATTCAACATCCAAACAGGCTTTCCTAATCTTCTAAGCGCTGTAAACATTTCAATTCCCTGGTACCAAGGAACTGCTCCGTCCGCATCATTATGCATGATAACAACAGGCGTTTTTACTTTCGGGAAATGAAATAATGGTGAGTTTTCTATGTACAAATTGGGTTTCTCCCATAATGTAGCACCAATTCTACTCTGTGTTTTTTCATATTGAAACTGTCTATTTAAACCAGTACCCCAACGGATTCCACCATAAGCACTAGTCATATTTGCAACAGGGGCACCTGCCCAAGCTGCAGCATATAAATTGGTACGTGTAATCAAATGTGCAATTTGATATCCACCCCAACTTTGGCCCTGTAACCCTAATTTGGTACTATCCACATATCCTTTTGCAACCAATGCCCTTGTTCCACTTACAATATAATCATATGCACCTTGACCAGGATATCCAGTTTTATACCAAATGTCTGGGACAAACACAATGTATCCTCTGCTAACAAAAAATGGAATATTTAATCTTGAAGGAGTTGGCGCAGGTGCACTATATCCGTATAATCCATCGCTGCTTCTTTCATAGAAATAGGCAATCATTGGATATTTTTTGTTTGGATCAAAATCTTCTGGCTTATACACAATTCCTTCAGCTGTTTTTCCTGTATAAGCTTTCCATGTGAATAATTCAGCTGTTCCCCAATTATATTGAGATTGCTGAGGATTAGGTTGATGCAAAGATTGTGCTGTTTGCACATCTTGTAGAATTGAATTTGGCTGCCAATCTATAACAGAAATATTTGATGAACGCTGAAATGTTTCTGTTCCAAAACTAATTACCGCGGCATCTTTAGCTTTAGACACAGCAGAAATCCTCAAAGGCAAAGTAGCAGTTGAAGCAGCTATATCAAACAAAGTACCCATTATATGCGTCTTTAAACCAGCCCCCTTATTCTTTCTATTGAAAACGTTTAGCATTAAAGTTTGATTCTTTTTAATAAATCTAGCTTCTCTATCTAAAGTAATATTTCTTAAAACAAGATTATTTTTTCTACCTAACCCACCGGTAATATTAATAGAAGGTTTTGCTCCCATTGGATCAATTTGCCAAATATCAAATTGATCATAAATCAATAATGATTCATCATTTTCCAACCAACCAACTACCCCATAAGCATTAGGATCATCTGGAACATCATTTTCAATATCATATAATGGCACTTTAATATCAGCAGCGATGGGGGTCATTTTTTGAGACTCACTTGCATAGGCAGAATATTTTTTCTTTACTTCATCATACACAACTAAGTATTTGCCTGTTGATGAAGGATAAGTATTCCCTTTTATATCGCGAAGTATCAATTGCTTATTTCCAGTTAATGGATTAATGGCATACAAATCAGCAAACGAAGCCCCTTGCCACTGGGAAGCAATTCTTTTTCCCTCGTCTGATACCCCATAAAAAACAGCCCCATCTCCTTCATTCGTTTGAATAATACTTCTAAAAGCTGGACTACCAATTTGCACTACTGTACCTTTATCAAAATCAAATCTTGCCAAATAAGCTCGATTGAGCTCTTGCTGTAGGTTACGCAATTGAAAAGGCTGTAAATAATCGTCTTTATAATGCCATACGTCAACACTTACTTTTTCAAGGTCAGGCGTGATAGTATCTTTTACAGGCAAAATTGGGCCAGTCCCAAAAAATAACCGATTCCCTGTTTTACTAAAGCTAATTGCTTGTGTATTCTCACTTAATTTGAAATTTGTAGGCATACCACTGGTATTTTTTTGTACCAATAAAACAGCGCTATCTGTACCATCCTTGTGGTAATATAATTTATAAAATTTTTGAAGTGATTTAGTACTACTGTCTCTCTCGGCAATAAATGCCAATTGATTTCCAACCTCATCCATTCTATAAGCTTTGGCATCATTAAATCCAGTTAAAACAATTGCCTTTTTCTTATTCATCAAATCAACTTTAACTACTTGGGGTTTAATTTTAGCATCGCCAGTCTTTTTGGTAGTTTCAAGTAACAAAATATTTCCTTTTTTATTAAAGAAATATTCACTTACTAAATGATAAACAATAGTATCACCTGTTATTAAATTTTGAACTACTAAATCTGTTCCTTCTTCAAAAGGTTCTGTAGCAACTCTTGGTGTGGGGGGAGCAACGGGCCCTAATGACTTAGCTGAACTATCTGTTTGAGTATTCTTTGGTGCTGGAGTGGCCGGCTTTTTTTCTAAATGATAAGCAAGAAACTGCGCTTGCTCATCTGAAATTTTAAAACTTTTAACCTGCGCTACTTTGGTAATTTTACCAGTGTTTAAATCTACAATTGCCAAAGAATCCTTAGGCATTTCGTCAGGACGCTTCTTTTTAATTTTAGCTTCTCTAGTATCTTTAAAAAATGGTTTAATTCTACAAATCAAAAAACGACTATTGTCGGTCATATTAGCGTTGTATCCTCTTGCAATTTCAGCTACATTAGATCCATCTTTTTTCTTGATGTACAAGTGTCCATCACCTTCTTGAGGCACAACTGTAAAAGCAATATAGTTTCCATTATCGCTAATTAAACGTTCTGCAATATTTTGCCATCCATCATATACACTATGATCCAATGGTTTTTTTTGAGCTGAACTAGCAATAGTCAGGAATAAGAAAACAATAAATGGGGTAAGTCTCATGTTCATATTAATTTTGGATATTCCGAAGATAATTAAACAATAGGCAAAACCTATTGTTGAACTTAGGTATTTGATAAATGGACGAATTATGAAGCATTTCTCTTTGTTACTAGTGATACTATTTACCCTATTTCAATCAAAAGCACAAAACACCGGTGTTTTTTCTGGAATAATTATAGATAAACAATTACAAAAGCCCATACAAGGCGCTGTGGTTAAATTGGTTCAATTAGAGAAATCAGTAATTACAGATAGTGCGGGTAAGTTCCAATTTAATCAAATCAAATCTGGATATTACTCATTCATTTTCAGCGCATTAGGATACTCAACTCAATCAAAATTCAATGTAACAATTGCCAGTGGAAATGAAAATACGATGGTAATTGAATTAGAATCAACTGTTCAAGAATTGTCAGCTGTAACCGTAAACAGCACCAATCGGAACAAATCGGCAAAAGCAGCTACATTAGAAACTCCACTTAGTGTTCAAAGATTAACCAGCGAAGAAATAAAAGCCAACCCAGGAGGAAACTTTGATATATCTAGAGTAATACAAGCATTGCCTGGCGTAGGAGGCTCATCTAGTACTGCTGGATTCAGAAACGATATCATCATAAGAGGCGGGGCACCTAATGAAAATGTATTTTATTTAGATGGAATAGAAATTCCGGTTATCAATCACTTTGCAACACAGGGCAGTGCGGGAGGACCAACTGGAATTTTAAACGTCAGTTTTATTGAAGAAGTCAAACTTTCTTCTTCAGCATTTGATGCAAGATTTGACAACACGCTTTCTTCTGTATTTGAATTTAAACAGAAGCGAGGCAACAGTAATCGAGTACAAGGAAATATTCGCTTAAGCGGTACAGAGTTAGCAACTACTTTTGATGGGCCAATTGGAAAATCGGGCAAAACCACTTTCTTAGCATCGGCTAGAAGAAGCTATTTACAATTACTATTCAAAGCAATTGATTTACCTATTAGACCTAATTATTGGGATTTTCAATATAAAATTGCTCATCAGCTAAGTAAAAAAACAACCCTAACCCTACTAGGCGTAGGGGCAATCGATGAGTTTAATTTTGCTGCCCCTAAAGAAGCTACACCAGAAAAATTATACGTACTGAACAGCAACCCATCTATTCAACAGTGGAATTATACAATTGGAGCATCAGTTAGGCATCAATTAACAAATGGTTATTGGAACTTGGCAATTAGTAGAAACGCATTCAATAACCAATTAGAAAAATTCGAAAACAACTTGGGCCCAATCAGGGGCAATAAAACACTTGCGTTAAAGTCTACCGAAGTAGAAAACAAATTAAGATTTGATGTAAACCAAACATTTTATGGATTTAAATTGAGCTATGGGCTCGTAGCACAATTGGTTTCTTTCAATAATAATACCAATCAATTAATTAGTAACGCCATTGTAGACAACAACAACAATATTGTTCAACCTGCAGTTATTTACAATTTTAATAGCAAAATTCAGTTTGCAAGAATGGGCGCATTTACTCAGGTAGGAAAACGTTTTTTGGATAACAGATTGGGGATAAGTGCGGGTATTCGATTTGACCAAAACACATTTACTCAAACAGGCATGAATCCGTTAAAAACATTATCGCCAAGGGTTGCAGCAAGTTATGTAATCACAGATAAAATTACTTTCAATGCATCAATTGGAACCTATTTTAAAATGCTTCCATATACTGCTCTTGGATATCAAAATAACAATAATGAATTGGTTAACAAAAACACCGATTATACTCAAAGTACCCATTATGTGGCTGGATTTGAATACCTGCCATCAACTGCTACTCGATTTACAGTAGAGGGCTTCTACAAACAATACAATAATGTACCCATTAGTGTTAGAAATGGCATTAGCTTATCAAACCAAGGGGCAGACTTTAATGTGTTAGGAAATGAAGCAGTGAATACAACAGGTAGAGGTAAAGCCTATGGCTTTGAATTTTTTGCACAACAAAAACTTACACAACGATTTTATGGAGTGTTCAGCTATACCTGGTTTGTAAGTAAGTATACCAATGCCAATAATACCTATACTTCAAGTTCATGGGATAATCGACATTTATTAAGTGCTGTGATTGGATACAAAATGAAAAGAAACTGGGAAATCGGGCTCAAATTTAGGTACCAAGGTGGAGTACCCTTTACACCCTATGATTTAATTGCAAGTAGACAGAACTACCTAGCACTAGGAACAGGCATTCCCGATTACAATAATATTAACACCCAACGTTTAAACGCATTCAATAGTAGTGATATTAGAATAGATAAAAAATGGTATTACAAGAGATTTACCTTAGACTTATTTGTAGATATTACCAATTGGTATTTAGCTAAAAGTCCAGCACAAGCATCCTATACCTTTCAACGGAATACTACTAACACTGGCTTTCTTACAACTGATGGACAACCTATACAAAATAATGGCAGCAATGCAATACCGTTCTTATTAAGTAATAATGATGCAAACGTTACGCCAACTATTGGATTTATTATTGAGTTTTAGTTTTGTTCTTGAATACAACTCTTATCATTTGTAATACAACTGATAAGATAATTAATGCAACCCCATAATAAAAGCTTTTAGAGAGGTGTTTATTTTCGTCAAATAAAACAAACGCCATAATGATTGCATAAACTGGTTCTAAATTTAGACTTAGGTTTTGGGTAAATGCAGAAACTTTTTTTAAAGAGTCTAGCATGAGCTGCATTGCTACTATGGTGCAAAGCCAACTCAATACAATTAACCATCCCCAATCTGATAATGTAGGAATTAGACTCATTTCAGGAAAAAAATAGCCATAAGCCGGCATTAGCAAAGTTAGAACCAGCAAGCCTCCCGTTAATTCATATAACATAATCACAAGGGGCTCTGCTTTATTCACTTGTTTTTTATTTAGCACAGAAAACAATGCAGCTAAAAATGCAGAAATAATTCCTACAATAATTCCGGTTTGATAACGCTGATCAAAATGAAAAATCAGGTAAATACCCAATAAACTAATTAGCCCTAAACCAAGTTCTGCCCATTGTATTTTTTTAGTAACCAATAAAGGCTCTAATAAAGCAGTAAATAGGCCTGTTGCAGAAAAACAAACTAATCCAATAGAGACATTCGATAATTTAATACTTCCATAAAAAGCGACCCAATGTAATGCAATTAAGCAGCCAATTAATAAAAATCGAATAACAGTACTTTTTGGGAGTTGGGCAGACTTGCCAGTTATTTTAAATAATACCGATAAGCTAACTACGGTAATCATGATTCTATACCAAACCAAACTCATTTCATTCAAACTAATCAAAACACCTAATATACCGGTAAAGCCTGCTAAAAAAACAGAGATATGTAATTTGATTAGTGCTTGCTTCACAATTATATTTAATTGGCTTTAACTCGTTTCCGATAATTTTTAAACATACTCTGCCACTGAATACTAATCACCCCAAGTACCCCTTCTTTAATAATTCCCTTATTCATTTTACTCACCCCTATCTTTCTATCTCTAAAAATGATGGGGACTTCTTTAATAGTAAATCCAAGCTTCCAAGCGGCAAATTTCATTTCAATTTGAAATGCATAGCCAACAAATGAAATCATGTCGAAATTGATGGCTTCTAATACTTCCCGTTTATAGCAAACAAAACCTGCAGTAGGATCTTGAACGGGCATCCATGTAAGCATTTTTGTATACAATGCTCCTCCCCTTGAATACAACTGCCTATCCCATGGCCAATTTTCTGTTTGTCCTCCTTTTACATACCTACTTCCTACTGCTACTTGAGCTCCATCTGTTTTACAAGACATATACAATCTTTCTAAATCATTGGGGTCATGCGAAAAATCTGCATCCATTTCAAAAATAAATTGATAGTCTCGATTCAAACACCATTTAAATCCGTGTATATATGCAGTACCAAGCCCGAGCTTACCTTTTCGTTCTTCCAAAAATAATTGTTGGGGATACAACTGAGTTAATTGTTTTACAATTGTTGCCGTGCCATCAGGTGACCCATCGTCTATAACTAATATATGATAACCTTGATTCAAGGAAAAAACTGCTTGAATAATGGAAGCAATATTATCCTTCTCATTAAAAGTGGGTATGATTACAATTTTTTCCAATGCCTATTTCTTCAGTAAAGTTCTGTTTAAAATTTCTGTGAGCTTTTGTTTCGTATTCATTGCAAAATCACCCTTCATCATCCAATCATAATATTGAGGCTCTTCTTTTAATACTTGTGTTACAGGCTTCCCTTTATGTTTCCCAAAATTGAATACTTCAATTCCATTTTCTTTCACAAATCTTCTTGCAAAGTCTACAATATCATCTTCGCCAGTAAACTTAACTATACTGTCTACAGTATCCCCTATTTGAGGATATCTTTCAATTTGAGCTTCTAATACTTCCCAAGTAGCTGTTGCATCTACTTCTGCGCTATGAGCTCCATCTAATACCTTATTGCAATAAAATTTATAAGCTGCTCCAAGGGTTCTTTGTTCCATCATATGAAACACTTTCTGCACATCTACCAATTTTCGCCCATCTGCCGAAAATGAAACGCCTGCTCTTAAAAATTCTTCAATTAACATGGGTACATCAAATCGATTGCTATTATAGCCACCCATATCACAATTGTCCATGAACTGTTTAATTTCATTGGCAACCTGTTTAAAACTAGGTGCGTCTTTAACCATATCATCAGTTATTCCATGAACATCAGATGCACCAGAAGGAATTGGGATAAGTGGGTTAATTAATTTTCGCTTCACTTGTCTTGTTCCATCAGGCAAAATTTTTACGATGGCTATTTCAACAATTCTGTCATTACTGATATTTACACCAGTTGTCTCAAGATCAATAAATGCGATGGGTCTGGTTAAATTTAATTTCATTGTTATCCTTCAGAATGATTATTGATGATTGCTTTGGCCAACGAATTTATGTTTAATCCATCATAATTACCACTACTCATGAATAGAATATTTGCATCATGATTAGGTATGTTTAATAACCATTTTTCTAACTCACTCTTTTCATTCATTACAATAAGACCTGGCTTACCAAATCCCTCTACAACTTTTTGTGCAGGCAATTCGGGCATTTGCTTGATTTCCAATGCATGTTTAGCATAAAATACAACACTCTCATCTAATTCTTCTAATGCGCCCTTGTATTCATTCATGAAATGAACATTTAAGCTACTATAGGTATGTAACTCAAGAATCCCATATAATCTTCGCTCAGGAAATTGTTGCTTAACTGCTTGAACCGTAGCTTTCACTTTGCTTGGCGCATGTGCAAAATCTCTATAAATACGCATAGTGTCATTCCACTCTAATAACTCTAATCTTTTAGCTGCCCCAGTGAAATCTTTCATTGATTCTAAAAAATCAATGGTACTAACACCAAGTTCAGCACATGCATAATAAGCTGCAAAGCAATTCATTAAATTATGGTTTCCAAAAACACTTAAAGGACCTTTATAAGAACCTATTTCAATTGTAGTAATTCCATTTTCAATTGTAAACGGGGGAACTTGATAAGGTTGGTAAAGAATATCATCACGGCGGTTATTGGCAACTAAATTCGCTAATACTTCATCTGATTCATTGTAAATAAGTATTCCTCCTTTTTCAATTCGATTAATGAAAATGAGGAACTGTTCTAAATAGAAATCAAAAGTGGGAAACACATTAATATGATCCCAGGCTATTCCTGTAAGAATGGCAATATGTGGATATAAAAAGTGAAACTTGGGCTTTTTCTCAATTGCACTTGCAGGGTATTCGTCTCCTTCACAAACAATAATTGGCGCGTCTGTAATATTTACAGATTGTTCAAATCCAGACAGTTTTGCTCCCACCAAGTAATCGAAAGCAAGTTGCTGCTTTTTAAGCACATGCATAATCATGCTTGTAGTTGTGGTTTTACCATGACTTCCCCCAACCACTACTCGCTTTTTTTGTAAAGACTCTTTATAAATATATTCTGGGAATGAATAAATATTTAAGCCTAAAGTCTTGGCTTTCAATAGTTCAGGGTTATCTGCACGAGCATGCATTCCTAAAATAACGGCATCCAATTGGGGTTGAATTAAATTATCATCCCAACCAATTTTGGCAGGCAATAAACCCGCTTCCTTTAAATTACTTAAGGCTGGTTCAAATATCTCATCATCCGTTCCCGTCACTTCGTACCCTTTTTTACTTAATGCGATGGCTAATTGATGCATTACACTACCACCAATTGAAATAAAATGAACCTTCATACGTTTATATTTATGGAATTTTATATTTTTAACAATATCAATGACGTTAACAGGCTGCATATTCACCTGAATCAATATCTTTGTTTCACTGCAAAATACAGCTTCCAACACAAAGCCCAACGTATGAAAAAGATTAGCCTCATTATTTTACTTGCCGCTTTTACAAGTGTACTTTTGAGTTCTTGTGCATCCGTTAAAGGCAAAGGTTGCCCAACTACCAATCCACGTTATTTCAGGGGATAAGCTATAAAAGAATTAATTTTGCAGAAAGTATTTGCATGAATTGGATTCCTTTAACAGAAATAGCTCAATTAGAGCAGATTAGTAAAACTTCGTTTGACACTCCTCAAATTATTTTCAAACACAGTACACGTTGCAGTATCAGTTCAATGGCTTTGAATAGATTAGAAAGAGAAACGCCTCCTTCTAATGCTGATTTCCACTTCCTCGACTTAATAAAAAACCGTAATATTTCAAATGCTATAGCGGAAAAGTTTAGTGTATATCATGAGTCTCCACAAATTTTAGTAATTAAAAATGGAGAATGCATTTACGACGAAAGCCATCAAGGTATTAGTATGATGGAGATAGCAGAACAAGTTGCATAATCTATTGTATAAATTAAATTCTATGCATATTACTGTTTTTGGCGCAACGGGTCAGGTTGGCAAAAGAATTGTTCAGCAGGCACTAAACAAAGGTTATTTTGTTACTGCATTCGGAAGAAATGTTGAATCACTCATTGATCAAGATAATTTAAACGAAAAACTGACCGCACAAAAAGGATATCTTTTTGATGAAAAAGATGTAGCAAAAGCAATTGATAAAGCTGATGTAATAATTTCAGTATTAGGAGGCGCTTCTGATGGTTCAGATAAAACCAGAAGTTTAGGAATTAAACAGATCATTACCCAGATGCAAAAAAAAGGAAAGAAACGGATTATTGCATTAGGGGGAATGGGGGTATTAAATGCAGAAGACAATACATTATTATTACACGCAGATGATTATCCGGAAGAATATCTTGCCGTAGGTTTGGAACACTTAAAAGCTTTTGAACTTTTGTTAGAAAGCAATTTAGATTGGACATTTTTTTGTCCGGCAGATATTCATGATAAGGATGAAACGGGCATTTTTATAACTAGTATCAACTATGCACCTGACCCCAATCATTTTAGAATAAACGCCGGCGACCTTGCAATGGCTATGCTAAAAGCAGCAACCAATCAAGAGTACGTTCAGCAAAGAGTGGGAATCAGTAATTACTAAGCAAGTTCTATTACCATTGCACTTGCACCTCCGCCCCCATTACAAATACCTGCAGCACCTATTTTACCTCCCTGTTGTTTCAGTACATTAATTAATGTAACAATAATTCTGGCACCACTGCAACCCAAAGGATGTCCTATAGAAACAGCACCGCCATGAACATTCACTTTTGCTGGGCTTAATCCTAATTTTTGCGTATTGGCAATACCTACAACGGAGAAAGCTTCATTTAATTCAACGAAGTCTATATCTCCAATAGATAAACCCGCTTTTGCTACAGCTTTAGGTATTGCTAAAGATGGAGTAGTTGTAAACCATTCTGGAGCTTGTTCTGCATCTGCATATGATTTGATGATTGCCAAAGGCTTTATTCCCAACTCATCTGCTTTTTCTTTACTCATTAAAACCACTGCGGCTGCACCATCGTTCATGGTACTTGCATTAGCTGCAGTTACAGTACCATCTTTAATGAAGGCTGATTTTAACTCTGGAATTTTATCGAATTTAACATTAAAGGGTTCTTCGTCTTTAGAAAAAGGGATAGGTTCTCCTTTCCTTTGTGGAATTTCAACAGGAACAATCTCTTCATTAAACCAACCATTGTTCCAAGCTGTTTGGCTTCTTTGATAACTCTCAATTGCGAAAGCATCCTGATCGGCCCTAGAAATATTACATTCTTTTGCACACAATTCTGCTGAATTCCCCATTGCATAATTATGGTACACATCTGTTAAACCATCTTTTGCCAAACCATCTACTAACTGAACATTACCATATTTATTACCCCATCTCATACTCGGGCTGTAATAAGGAACATTACTCATACTCTCCATCCCTCCTGCAACAACAATATCTGCATCGCCTAATAAAATGGCTTGTGCCCCTTGCGCAATGGCTTTCATTCCACTAGCACAAACTTTATTAACTGTTGTAGCAATAACAGAATCAGGCAATCCTGCAAATTTTGCAGCTTGTCTTGCTGGTGCTTGACCAACATTTGCTTGAATTACACATCCCATCAACACTTCATTCACTAATGCACCGTCTATACCTGCTTTATTTATAGCACCTTTAATTGCAATTGCGCCTAACTGTGTTGCAGAAAAATCTTTTAAACTTCCTCCAAAACTTCCTATAGGAGTTCTTACAGCTGAAACAATATAAACGACTTTAGTAGACATAATAAATGATTTTGAAGCGCAAAGTTAATAATTTAACTAACACACGTTAGTTAAATTATTGTTCAATTAACTGAATACCTGTTTGGGTAAATTGTATCTTTTTTTGTTTGTATAAATTTCCAGTTGTCATTTTGAACGATTTCTTACTCATTCCAAAAAAAGCGTAAATATCGGTTGGATCAGACTTGTCGTTGTAAGGTAAGTAGCCATTATTCTCATTTAATAATCTGATAATTTTGGCGCTCTCATCTTCTACTTTGGTATATCCAGGCTTACCCAATATCAGATCAATTTTATTGTCGGGTCTTATTTTTTTGACAAAACCTTTCACTTTGTCGCCAATTTCTAATTGTTGAAATACTTCGTTGCCATGCAAAATCCCAATATGTTTATTATTAATAATCATGACATATCCCAACTCAGAAGTTCTATATACCAATAAATCTACCGACTCCATTTCTTTTACAGTAAGCTCCTCATTACTCATCAGGTTTTCTACCTTTTCAGTAGCAGCTACTCTTCCGGTCATTTCATCAATATATAACATCACCAAATACTCTCCACCTAAACGCATACCCGAAACTTGCTTAGAGGCTGGAACAAATAAGTCTTTCATAAGTCCCCAATCTAAGAATGCACCTTGCTTTGTAACAGATACCACTTTCATTTTAGCAATTTCACCCACAATTGCTTTGGGTTTTTGGGTAGTTGCTATCAATCGATTATCTGAATCATGGTAAACAAACACTTCAATTTCGTCGTCAATATTTAAGTGATTTGGAGCAAATCTTTTGGGTAAAAGAATACCTTCTGCACCGTCTTCTAAATAGAAACCAAATTCTACTTTTCTATTTACTCTTAATGTATTGAATTGGCCTACCTTAACTGTTTCCATAACTGTGTTTTAAAATAATTCTGTTTGTGCGGTATCCGAAGGCGGCCTTACTTCCCACTCCATTTCAATACTCTTATTAAAATCGGTAAGTTTTGCTCCTACCGCTTTCCAACCCATCACTTCCACCATTTTAGCCACTTTAAATTTAGCTTTTCTAACTTGCTGCCCTCTTCCTGTTTGTACCACTAAAATGGGCTCTTGTTCTGTAGTAACTGCTTCCAATCTGTTGTCTTTACCCTCTTTAATAAATACAAACTGGGTTTTCAACGTGGTGGTTTCTATTTTAAAGCGCTTGATATTGTATTGTCCCTTATCGGCATCTAAATAAACTGCTGTAATGGTTTTTTCAGGATTGAACTGTTCAACCAATGCAACTTTTTCTGGTTCAAATCTTTGTGTTATTTCTGTATCAGTTAATTCATAGGAGCCATCATTATAAATAACTATGATTTTTTCATCTTCAAACATTCCGAGATATTGACCTTTCTCTTCCGTATTAAATCTTCCGAATTTATCATCGAACCAAAGTTTCCTGCCTGCCAATGTACTCTTACCAGCTTCTTTTAATTTAACCGTTTTAATAGGGTATTTAGTAACCTGATTACCCATACTGCTTCTCCCCTTGATTTCTAATTCTTCAAAATAGAAATCAAGTTCTTTAATTCTTGCCGTACAATTAGGACTCAAAATTATTTTCAGTGTTTCTGCTTCACCGTTCGGATTAGCAGTTAAATAATGCACTTTACTTTTTTCAGACCCTTTGGTTAAATCGTATTCTTTTTCTCTGGTTACACCCGTTACATTAAAGCGCTTCGCATAACTAACCCCAGATTTGCCATCTAGGTAAATCATATTATACGTTGTACGTTCATCATTTTTCTCAAAAATGGCTGCATGTATGATGTCTTTCCCAATAAATGTTTTATCAGACACTTTTACCACTTTCATTGTACCAGTTTTGGTAAAAGCAATGATATCATCATAATCTGAACATTCGCATAAGAATTCATCTTTCTTAAGCCCTGTTCCAATAAAACCTTCTGCTCTATTGATATACAATTTGGTATTCGCGATGGCCACCTGTTTTACTTGTATAGTATCAAACTCTTTTATTTCAGTTTTGCGTTCCCGCCCTTTACCAAACTTCTTCAATAAATTATCATAATATGCCACTGCATAATCTGTTAAGTTCTCCAGATGGTGGTTTACTTCTTGAATATCTGCCTCTATTCCTTTGATTTGTTGGTTCAACTCATTGATGTCTAAGCGATATATCCTTCTAACAGGCTTTTCGGTTAGTTTTAAAATATCTTCTCTTTCAATTGCTCTTTTTAATTTCTTTTTAAAAGGAGCAAACCCTTTATCTATGGCTTCAATTACATGTTCCCAGGTTTCATGTTTTTGTTCTAACTCTTTATAAATTTTTTCTTCAAAGAATATTTTTTCTAAAGAAGTATAATGCCATTTGTCTTCTAATTCTCCAAGCCTTATCTCTAATTCACGTTTTAATAAATGCTTAGTATTGTCAACCGAACAACGTAATAATTCTTGAACACCCATAAACCTTGGTTTATGATTTTCAATAACACAAGCGTTGGGAGAAATACTGACTTCACAATCGGTGAAAGCATATAATGCATCAATGGTAATATCAGGTGATATACCTGCGGCTAAGTCAATTTGAATTTCGACATCTTTAGCTGTAACGTCAGTTACTTTCTTGATTTTAATTTTTCCTTGATCATTGGCTTTGGTAATGCTCTCCATTAGTTGGGTAGTAGTAACACCGTAAGGCACATCTCGAATAACCAATGTTTTTTTATCTAATTCTTCTACATGTGCTCGAACTCTTACTTTCCCTCCTCGTTTCCCTTCATTGTATCCGGATACATCAATCATTCCCCCAGTTTGGAAATCTGGGAATAGTTCAAATTTCTTACCCCTCAAATACTTAATTGAAGCATCAATTAGTTCACAAAAATTATGAGGTAGAATTTTAGTAGATAATCCAACTGCAATACCATCTGCTCCTTGAGCCAGCAATAGCGGAAATTTCATGGGCAAATTAACTGGCTCATTTTTTCTTCCGTCATAACTTAATTGCCATTCGGTTGTTTTGGCATTAAAAGCTACTTCTAAAGCAAACTTAGACAAGCGAGCTTCAATATAACGAGATGCAGCAGCTGCATCACCTGTTCTAACATCTCCCCAGTTTCCCTGTGTTTCTATTAATAAATCTTTTTGTCCAAGGTTTACCAATGCATCTCCAATACTAGCATCCCCGTGTGGATGGTATTGCATGCTTTGGCCAATAATATTAGCTACTTTGTTGAATCTTCCATCATCCATTTCTTTCATGGAATGAAGAATTCTTCTTTGTACTGGCTTAAGGCCATCCTCTAATGCGGGCACAGCCCTCTCAAGTATTACATATGATGCATACTCTAAGAACCAGTTTTTATACTGCCCTTGAACACCGGTTTCATTTTCAAAAACCCTTCTATCTATTTTCTCTTTAGCCATGCTTTTTTCTTAATTCTACAATCTAAATGTATCTTCTTTTGCGTCTTCTAACCCATTCATCTCAAAAATGATGATATCTGTTTTAGAAATTACTTCATGCCATGCATAAGGATCAATTTCAACCAATGCAGGTGCTTTTATTAATAAAGAACCAGCAGCATTTGATTGTATATCTTTCCAATTTAATAAAGCTTCCCCCTGCATCACAATTATTTTTTCAGGATTCTTTTTTGGGGCAATCCCTTTATGATAATGTTGACCACTCACACTCCCTGCTTTTCTATAAGCAACAATAAACTGACCTGACCTATCCATATCAAAATAATAGGTGGCACCACGTTCATCCTCCCCTATTTTATCTAAAGTTGTTACCCTTACCATTTTACTACATTTAAGCTGTTGCCAGTTGAACAGTCAACTCTTTCCATCCTTTCGAAAGATCTCCATTAATAACCAATACCCCATTATTCGATAATTCTCTCAATCTCCAAACCAAAAAAGCATCTCCAGTTTGAACGGTCATCTTATTTAAAGCTGAAGCAATCACTTTATTTAACTTTTGGGCATCCTTAGTAATATGTGCCAATAAAAATTTATCAAAATAGGTAACTTCTTTTCCAATCAGCTTTTTCCCGCCTTCTAAAAAACGAACCATAGCGTTTTCTGCGCATATTTTTTTCCACTCATCCGGGTCTAACTCAAACTCACTTAATGTAATAGGTCTTGCTAATTTTTTTGCTTTTAAAAACTCCCTAGGTTGTATTTCATGCAAATGTGTAGGATAAAAAATGCTCCCGTTTTCATTAAAAAATGGCAGATTATTTAAATATAACACCTGAATTCTACCGGCAAATGCAGGTAACTGACTCATCAACCAATAGTATCCGGAAACATCATGTGCATTTTGCCCCATCCATATCCAAGCTTCTTGCTCTTCATTTTGCGTTAAAGCATTAATGAGATTGTGAAGAGTTAATTTATCGTCTACAATATCTAATTGACTTTCGTATGGAGAATACTGAACTACTTCTTTCCACCAATCTCTGCGCTGCTGATACCCTTCGGTTTCATAGATTCGCTCAACTGGCCCCACGGCAAAATCATCTTTTATTTCCAAAATTTCCCCTTGCAACAATTCGTCCAATTCCATGGCTGTTTGCAAGGCTTTTACATTGGCTGTTTCAAAAACAATATGAATCATCTATTACTTATTTTAATCAATTAAATCTAATTCAACTCTAAGGTTATTAATAATAAACTCCTGCCGTTCCATAGTATTTTTGCCCATATAATATTCTAAGAAGTCTTGTATATGATCGCCCTGTTCTAAAATCACCGGTTGCAATCGAATATCTCTTCCAATAAATCGACCAAACTCTTCAGGAGAAATTTCACCTAATCCCTTGAATCGAGTAATCTCTGGCTTGTTGCCTAATTTTTTCGACGCTGCTTGTTTCTCCGTTTCATCATAACAGTAAATGGTTTCCTGCTTATTTCTAACCCTGAACAAAGGTGTTTCTAGAATATAAACATGTCCCTTTTTAACTAGGTCTGGGAAAAACTGCAGAAAGAAAGTCATCAACAATAACCGAATATGCATACCATCTACATCGGCGTCCGTTGCAATTACAATATTATTATATCGCAGGCCTTCTAACCCATCTTCAATATTTAAGGCATGTTGCAATAAGTTAAACTCTTCGTTTTGATAAACCACTTTCTTAGTTTCGCCAAAAGAATTGAGCGGCTTACCCCTCAAACTAAATACCGCTTGGGTATCTACATTTCTACTTTTGGTAATACTTCCACTTGCACTATCCCCTTCAGTTATAAAGATGGTCGTATCTTTTTGGATAGCAATAAATGCTTCTTTATTTTTTGCAGGAAGCTCATCGTTTAAATGAACCCTACAATCCCTTAGTTTTTTATTGTGCAAATTGGCTTTCTTGGCTCTCTCATTAGCTAACTTTTTAATGCCAGCTAACTCCTTTCGCTCTCTTTCGTTTTGCTCTATTCGTTTTTTTAAGGCTTCTGCTGTGGCTGTATTTCTGTGTAGGAAATTATCTAATTCCTTTGCCAAAAAGTCTAGTACAAAAGACTTCATACTTTGACCCCCTTCTGCAATATTCTGAGACCCTAATTTGGTTTTAGTTTGGCTTTCAAATACTGGCTCTTGCACCCTTACAGAAACCGCCGCAACAATACTGGTTCTGATATCAGAAGCATCGTAATCTTTTTTATAAAAGTCACGAATTACTTTAACATAAGCCTCTCTAAAAGCTTGCTGGTGAGTACCACCCTGTGTGGTGTATTGACCATTAACAAAGGAAAAAATGTCTTCACCATAATCATTATTATGTGATAGTGCTACTTCAATATCTTCCCCTTTTAAATGTATGATGGGGTATCTTAATTCATCTGGATTGGTTTTGCGTTGCAATAAATCTAATAAACCATTTTTACTCACATATTTTTTACCATTAAAATGCATGGCAAGACCCGCATTTAAATAACAATAATTCCAAAGTTGGTTATCTAAATACTCATGTATGAAATGGAAATTTCTAAATACGGTATCGTCAGGAGTAAACACCACCAATGTACCATTTGGTTCATCTGTTTTAATTTCTTTATGGTCATTTACCAATTCTCCTTTTTCGAACTCAGCGGTCTTACATTTACCCTCTCTGAATGAAGTCACTAAAAAATGACTACTCAGCGCATTGACTGCTTTAGTACCCACTCCATTCAAACCCACACTTTTTTGGAAAGCCTTACTATCGTATTTAGCACCTGTATTTATTTTACTAACTACATCAATTACTTTACCCAATGGAATTCCACGTCCATAATCTCTAACAGAAACTGTTTTGCCTTCAATGGTCAATTCTACTTGTTTACCATGCCCCATTGTGTATTCATCAATACAGTTATCTATGACTTCTTTAATTAGTACATAGATACCATCATCTGCTGCGGAACCATCCCCTAATTTCCCAATATACATTCCGGGTCGTAACCGAATATGTTCTTTCCAATCTAATGACCGGATAGAGTCTTCATCATACCTGACCAAATTCTTATCTTCTGCCATATTTCCTTTTTAATATCCAAATTGCTAACGGCAAATCTAAGTCCCTCAAATCGCAGCCCAATTTTACTTTTCTACAAATGCCCATTATATGTGGATAAATAGCTGTTTTTGGTGGATTTTATACGCCAAATAGTACCTTTAATTGAATGAAGACTCCTTTTGAACCCCAAACTGACCTCAAAGCCATATCCGATTTTGCAAACCAGCATCAAGCGGAAAATGATCGGTTTAGTGCATTTTTAAAAGAATTCAACGACGAAGCAATTGATGCAAAAGTGCAAGAATTGGATGCATTAATCAGCCCAACTATCTCTTGTACAGATTGTGGAAACTGCTGTAAAAGTTTAATGGTTTGTTTAAATGAAGAAGAAGCCAATAACCTTTCTACACATTTAAAAATGGATCGACCAAGCTTTGACCAACAATATTTAGAAAAAGGCAGCAATGGAATGATGATTATGAATCAAATGCCCTGTCACTTTTTACAAAACAATAAATGTACCGTGTACGAATATCGGTTTGAAGGTTGTAAAGAATTTCCAGCCTTGCATTTGCCGCATTTTAAAAGAAGGGTATTCACCACTTTTATGCATTATGACAGGTGTCCCATTATTTTTAATGTAGTTGAGCAACTGAAGATCGAAATGAATTTTGAAGGATCACTACCCAATCATTAAATACAATCCATGACTGTTTTATTTGGTGTTGACGTTTTACTTGCTACAGAAATAATTCCTTGGAAAAGCCAACGAATTGGTATGGTTACCAATGAAGCTGCAACCACCCAATCGCTGGTTCCATCAAGATTGGCTTTACAAAAAGCCGGATTCAATATTAAAAAACTATTCTCGCCAGAGCACGGCATTTCAGCAAAAGGAGCCGATGGAGCACCTATGTTAAACGGGTTTGATGAATTAACCGACTTACCCATCGTAAGTTTATATGGACAAAAATTAGCCCCAACTGCTGAAGATTTAGCAGACATTGATTTAATTGTATTTGATGTGCCGGATATTGGGGTTCGATTTTATACTTATTTATGGACTTTGAGTTATCTAATAGAATCTGCTGCTACGCAGAAAACTCCACTAATCATTTTAGACAGACCCAATCCTATTTCTGGATTAATGGAATTAAACGAAGGCCCTTTGTTAGACCCACATTGTACCTCATTTATTGGTAGGTGGCCCATGCCCATCAGACATGGATGCACCTTAGGAGAATTGGCTTTATATTATAACACCCAACGAAATATCAATGCAACACTTGAGATAATTCCCTGCCAACATTGGAATAGAATAATGTTTCAGTTGGATTGGGGAATTCCGTTTGTTCCAACCTCTCCAGCTATTCAGCGGGTTGAATCTACCCTACTTTATCCGGGCTTATGTTTCTTAGAAGCGACCAATTTATCGGAAGGACGTTCTTCTGATTTTTCTTTTGAAGCTGTTGGATCACCATGGTTGAACGCCACAGCAGTAGCACAACAAATAAATTTATTTTTTGGCGATGAATTAAGTTCTAGGCCTATTCATTTTATTCCTAATCAAAATAAATTCGCAGGAGAACAATGCAATGGCGTTCATTTTACGGTGAATGACCCATTACAATTTAAACCCATTTTCTTTGGATTGTTCTTAATTAGAATTATCAAAGACTTGCACCCCGAAAAATTTGAATGGGGCCCTTATAAAACGCATGTAAATCCCGTGGGCACTCAACATTTAGACAAACTGCTGGGCATACACAATGCAGAAGAATTATTTCAACTCCCCATGCATGCCTTCCTTCAAAAATGCACTAAAGAAACCAAAGTAGCCGAATGGGAAATACAAATAAGTAATTACCTGTTGTACTAGATTTGTTTTAATAACCCCCTTACCACCACACTTGCAGCCATACAACCAAAAATCGCGGGCATATAAGACATGGTACCGATGATTGATTTTTTAGGGTATGCTTTTTCTGTTTCAATAATTTTAGATTGATCTACTTTCTCTGCACTGAATACCACGGTTAGCCCCTTATAGATTCCTAACCCATGTAATTTTTTTCTTACATAGCTAGCTAAATTACATTGATAGGTTTTAGAAATATCGGTAATGACTACCTGAGCAGGATCTAGCTTTCCGCCAGCACCCAATGAACTAACAATTGGAATGTTGCGATCTAAACATCCTTTGATGAAAAACACTTTGGGCGATAGGGTATCAATACAATCTACTGCATAGTCGTATTTCGCTTCATCTAGCAATTCTTGCGTAAGCTCTTCTTTTATATAAATTGACTTAACAATTATTTCTAACTGAGGATTAATATCTTTTAAGCGTTCAGCCATTACTTCAGACTTCAGCTTACCTGCAGTTGAATGCAACGCCGGTATTTGACGATTGGCATTACTTAAGTCTACTGTATCTGCATCTACAATAGTAATTTTTCCAACTCCAGAGCGAACAATCATTTCCGCACAAATACCACCCACACCCCCCAACCCAACTACCAAAACATGTTTGTTCATTAAGGCAAGTATTGGTTCATCACCTAAAAGCAATTGGGTTCTGCTCATCCAATAAGGAATCATATATCGAAAATATTATAATGTTAAAAAGGAATTGAATTAACTTGTTGCTGTTTACGCAAAAATGAATGTATGAAGCCATATATAAAAATATTTTTAGCCTTATTAGTTCTTAGTTATAGTTCAGTTGCTCTTGCACAACCAAATAATCCTATTCAAATACTTGAACAAGGAAGAAAAACAAGTATTAGAGGGTTAAGTGTAGTATCAAATAAAATAGTTTGGGTAAGTGGCAGTGGCGGCTCAGTAGGAAAATCGGTAGATGGTGGCAAATCATTTAAATGGACTACCGTAAAAGGCTATGAGAAAAGAGATTTCAGAGACATTGAGGCATATAATCATAAAACAGCCATCATTATGGCTGTAGCTGAGCCCGCTCTTATTTTAAAAACAACTGATGGTGGTGAAAACTGGTATAAAGTATTTGAAGACAGTACTAAAGGAATGTTTTTAGATGCCATGCATGCAGAAGCAAAAACAATTCAAGTAATTGGAGATCCCATCAATGGGAAAGCATTTTTTGCAATGAGTAATAACCTTGGAGAAACATGGGAAACCAACAAACTCGATGGTATTGCATTAAATGAAGGAGAAGCATTTTTTGCTTCAAGTGGTACTAATTTGCAAATCAATAAATCAACTGCTGCATTTAAGAAGGGAACTTTAATGGTTACCGGAGGAAAAGTTTCTAGATTGTTGAATGCAAGAGACCAACGAGACCAATACCCATTGCCCCTTTTGCAGGGAAAAGAGTCTACAGGGGCCAACTCTATTGCTATAAGCCCATCAGGAAAGCATGCTTTTATTGTTGGGGGAGACTTTGCAAATGATACCCTAAGAATGGGTAACTCTATTGCTGTTCGCTTAGATCCAAGTATTCAATTTAAACAGCCAATAATTCCTCCCTTCGGATATCGTTCTTGTGTAATTTACTTAAGTAATAGTGTTTTGGTTGCATGCGGCACTTCTGGTGTAGACTTATCAAAAGATGGAGGAATGACTTGGGAAAATATTTCCACACAAAGCTTTCATGTTGTTCAAAAAGCAAAAAATGGAAAGGCCGTTTTTTTAGCAGGCGGCGGGGGTAGAATTGCAAAACTGGATATTAATCCTTAATAGATCTAATAAATAATTATTTACCAGCTGGCTTCAATAATTCTTGAAACTTTTCTACCATTTTATAAGTAGCCGGACAGTAGCTGATATTTTGTTGGTGAACATGAATGTATTCCACCATTTTCTTTTTCTTTAAATGAGGGAAACCTGCACAATCATCGGGTCTTACTTCATAAATACTACACATATTGGTAGTTAAATTTAAAAACTGGCAGGGCTGTTTTTTATTCATCCAATCTCCATCTTCTTCGTCAAAATACAACCATTTCTCTTTAAATTCTGCAACAGACATGTCTACATGTGCAGCTATTCTTTTCAAATCTTTTGTAGTAAAAGTTGGGCTCATACTTTTACAGCAATTGGCACAACTTAAACAGTCTACTTCTTTCCAAACCGCTTCGTCAATTTTCTCAGCCATTTTATCCAAGCCTTTTGGCGGATTTTTTTCAAGCTTCCCTAAAAATTTTTTCATGCCCTTAGCATGATGATGAACTTTTTGCTTAAACGATCTAAGATTAACTTGCATAAAACTGCCGTACTTTTAAAACAGACTAAAAGCGAATATAATCATATAGCTGTTATCTTTATCAATCATGTGGAATGCATATAAAAAAGGATTTAAGGCTTACTTGCAATTAGAGAAATCTTTGAGTGAAAACTCCGTGGAAGCTTACTTGCACGATATTGAAATGCTAACCTCTTTTTTATTAGCCACCAACCAGACCAAAAACCCATCAGAAATTGTTTTAAAAGACTTGCAGGCATTTGTTAAATGGGTAAGCGAATTAGGAATGACCGCTACTTCACAAGCAAGGGTGATTTCGGGTATACGCAGTTTTTTTAAATACTGTTTATTGGAACAAATTTGCACATCAGACCCATCTATATTATTCAATGCCCCAAAATCAAAAAGAAAACTACCCGATACATTACACTTTGATGAGATTGAATTAATTATTCGTCAAATTGATTTAAGCAGCCCTGAAGGTGGCAGAAATAAAGCCATCTTAGAAACCATGTATAGCTGTGGTCTAAGGGTAAGCGAAGTGGTTAATTTGAAAATATCAGGGCTTTATTTAGACGTAGGCTTTTTAAAAGTAACGGGTAAAGGAGACAAGGAAAGATTAGTCCCAATAGGCACTGATGCAATTAAATGCATTAAAATTTATAAAGATAAAATAAGGGTTCATCAACCAATCCAAACTGGATCGGAAGACTTTTTGTTTTTAAATAGAAGGGGTAAAAAGTTAAGCAGGGTAATGATTTTTTACATTATTAAAGACCTCGCATTAAAAGCAGGAATAACCAAAATAATTTCACCGCATACATTCAGGCATTCTTTTGCTACGCATTTAGTAGAAGGAGGCGCTGATTTAAGAGCTGTGCAAGAAATGCTGGGGCACGAAAGCATCACTACCACTGAAATATATACGCATTTAGATAGTCACTTTTTAAAAGATACTTTACAAAGATTTCATCCAGGATTTAAATAGATAATCCAGCCTCTTTTTGAATGTACAAATTGTTAAATCATTGACCATTTAGCCTATTTTTTTAAAAAAATTGCTGCATTTGTAAGGGAAAACCTAAGTTTGACGTTCAAACATTTATTGAATATGAAAAAGACTTTACTTGCAGCTGCTTTATTATGCAGCGTAATTGGTTTTGCACAAATAAGAATGCCACAACCTAGTACAACCCAAAAAATCAGTCAAGATTTTGGAATGGGAAAAATTGAATTGACCTACTCTCGTCCGAATATGAAAGGAAGAGCAATGTTAAAAGAGAATTCAGAATTAGTTCCTTTAAATCAACTTTGGAGAACTGGTGCTAATGCAGCAACTAGAATTCATTTTTCTGATAAAGTAATTATGGGGGGGTCTACATTAGATACGGGCGCATATGTGTTGTATACTGTACCTGGAACAGAATATTGGGAAGTGGTTGTAAACAAAGGATTAACTAATTGGGGAACCGATGGTTATAAACAAAGTGAAGACGTGGTTCGCTTTAAAGTGAAAGCGTCAAAAACCAATAGCAGTGTTGAAACCTTTACTTTTCAGTTTGCTAATGTAGAAGCGGAAAGCATTGATTTACACCTTACATGGGGCAAAGTGGCAGTAAGCATTCCAATCAGCACCAATGTAAAAGACAGATTACGTGCTCAAGTGGAAGCTGCTTTAAGCGCAGAGAAAGTGAATCCAAATTCATACCAGGCTGCTGCCAATTTCTATTACGAGTGGGACAAAGATTATGCTAAAGCTTTACAAAATGTAAATAAAGCAACCACTGCCAATCCGAAAGCATTTTGGTTGTTTTTATTAACAGCTAAAATTCAAAAAGACATGGGTCAAAAAGCCGATGCAAAAGCAAGTGCAGAAAAATGTATTACCATTGCAACAGAAGCAAAAAATGCAGACTATGTTAGAATGGCTAAAGAATTGATTGCTAAATTATAATTTGAAATTACGCTCCCAATAAAAAGACCCGAATTAAATAATTCGGGTCTTTCGTTTTAGAACAATTTAAGTATACAATTAGAAGTTACATTATATCTATTTGCTTTCAGCCATATCTGGTATTACTTCAGATTTATATGCACCGGCATCTAATTTTGCTTTGGTTTCGCTAAAAGCTTTTAGTGTTTCATCTATATCTATATCTGTATGTGCAGCGGAAGGAATTAAGCGGAAAATAATATGTCCTTTTGGAATAACAGGATATACTACAATAGAAGCAAATATGCCATAATTTTCTCTTAGATCCATAACCATTGCTGTAGCTTCCTCTACCCCACCTTTCATGTATACAGGGGTAACGGGCGTATTCGTATTCCCAATATCAAACCCTTTCTCCTTCAATCCATTTTGTAATTTCAACGCATTGCTCCAAAGTTTTTCTTTCAATTCTGGCATGGTGCGCAACATATCCAATCGCTTAAGGTTACCAATTACGATTGGCATTGGCAAGCTCTTAGCAAAAATTTGACTGCGAATATTGTAACGAATAAAATCGATGATGGCTTTATCTCCAGCCATGAATGCACCAATAGAAGCCATGCTTTTGGCAAAAGTAGAAAAGTACAAATCGATGGCGTCTTGACAACCTTGCGCCTCCCCTGCTCCAGCACCTGTTTTACCCAAAGTTCCAAAACCATGTGCATCGTCTACTAATAACCTGAATTGATATTTATTTTTTAATTCGGCTATTTCTTTTAGCTTTCCCTGGTCTCCAGCCATTCCAAAAACCCCTTCAGTAATTAATAGAATTCCTCCAGCACCTTGCTTCTCTATTAATTGTGTTGCTCTAATCAATTGCTTTTCGCAATCTTCAATATCATTGTGTTTAAAAACATATCTATGACCAGGATGCAATCTTAATCCATCAATTATACACGCATGACTCTCTGCATCATAAACAATCACATCATGACGCCCACAAATAGCATCAATCGCACTCATGATCCCTTGATAGCCAAAGTTCATTAAGATGGCATCTTCCTTATGTTCAAAAGCAGCTAATTCACTTTCTAATTGTTCGTGGTAGTTCGAATTTCCACTCATCATTCTTGCTCCCATAGGATATGCCAACCCAAACTCTTTAGAAGCGTCTGCATCTACTTTTCTAATTTCAGGATGATTGGCCAATCCTAAGTAATTGTTTAGGCTCCAAACAATCATTTCCTTTCCGCGAAATTTCATGCGACTATTTATTTCGCCTTCTAACTTAGGGAAAGCAAAATAACCATGTGCTCTTTCTCGGTGTTGTCCTAAAGGACCTGCATTCTTCAACAATTTCTCAAAAATGTCTGCCATACAAACAATTGATTGGTTTATTAATTTTTTGCAAATTTAACAATAAAGCACCAAAGCACAAGGCATATTGTATTGCATACTGTATCTTGCAAGCCTTATTTAACTAATCATATTAAATTTTAATCCCTTGTTAAATCAACAAATAAAATCTGGTTTGGGAATCCTTGCTATGCTAGCTATTTCTACCACCAATTCATTGGAGGCCCAAAAATCTAAAGCGGTTACTAATTTAGACAAAGCCCCACGTTTAGTGGTAGGTATTGTAGTAGACCAGATGCGATGGGACTATTTAGAAAGATTTGCACCATTGTTTAAATCAAATGGCGGATTTAATCGGATGATGAGTCAAGGCTTTAGTAATGACAATTGTCAAATTGGATATACTCCCTCTGTAACCGCATGCGGACATACTGGAATATATACTGGCACTGTACCAGCTATTCATGGTATAACAGGCAATGCATGGTATGATACACAGCTTAAAAGAAATGTTTATTGCAGTGAAGATAGAACCGTAGATGGTGTGGGAGCAGCCGGAGCAAGTGATGGAAAAATGAGCCCCAAAAATATGCTCACTACCAGTATTGCAGATGAACTTAGAATGGCTAATAATTTTAAAAGCAAAGTCGTTGGCATTGCATTAAAAGATAGAGGGGCCATATTACCTGCTGGCCATAGTGCCAATGGAGCGTATTGGTTTGATGCAAAGTCTGGCAATTTTATTACCAGCACTTATTATTACAAAGAATTACCAAATTGGGTGAAACAGTTTAATGATCGACAAATTCCAGATTCATTAATGAAATTGGGATGGAAGAAATCATTAGCTGATGATGTTTATTTACAATACGCCACTGCAGATGAAAAAAACTATGAAGGCAAACCATTTGGCGCCAATCAAACAAAAATGCCCTATGATTTAACTAGAGGCGCCAATGAAGGTTTTGGAAAACTGAGTACTACCCCATGGGGAAATACTTTAACAGTAGAATTAGCAAAAGCAGCCGTATTAGCAGAAGAAATGGGCAAAGATGGGGTAACAGATATGTTGGCAGTTAGCTTTTCTTCGCCTGATTATGTAGGTCATAGCTTTGGACCTAACTCCTGGGAAATAGTAGACAATTACATCAAATTAGACGAAGAATTAGGCAGGATGTTTGATTTTTTAGATGCCACAGTGGGTAAAGGCAAATACACTGCTTTCTTAAGTGCGGACCACGCAGTAGCCCATGTTCCAGGATTTATGAAAGAAAATAAACTACCCGGAGGTTTATTAGATGACAAAGCCGCAATATCAGAAATGAATGCAGCTATCAAAGCAAAATTTGGAATAGATAAACTAGTAGTAAGCTTGACCAATTATCAAGTACATTTTAATAGGGATTTATTAGACAGTTTAAATGCAGATAGAAAAGCCATCAATCAATTCATGGTTCATTATTTAATGAAGAAAGAATATATCTTAAACGCATTTCCAACTAGTGAAATTTTGACTAGTCCAATGCCTCAATATTTAAGAGAAAAAATGGCCAATGGTTTTTTATATAACAGAAGTGGAGACATACAAATGGTGTTGAAATCTGGTTATATTGATGGAGGAGCAACTGGCACCACGCATGGACTTTGGTATTCTTACGATGCTCATATCCCATTATTATGGTATGGTTTTGGCATCAAACAAGGGCGCTCAAATAAAAGAGTTTTCATGCACGATATTGCATCAACTGTTGCAAGCCTACTCAAAATTCAAGAACCCAGTGGGAATATTGGAAACCCCATAGAAGAAGTATTAAAGAAGTAAACAAAATATTCACAATAGTTTTAATATTATAAATTTCTTTTTGATGAAGGTTGTATCTTGCGGTACAACCTTTTTTTATGAATAAACGCAAATTATTTTCCGCAATTGCTTTACTGCTTTGCCTTTCATTCAATTTTCAACTAACCGCACAAGTTAATTTATCGGAGAAACTTCCGTTAGATAACAAGGTTAAAATAGGCAAACTAGCCAATGGTTTAACCTATTATATTCGACCCAATAGCAAACCAGAAAAGAAAGTAGAACTCCGCTTAGTAGTCAATGCAGGATCAATCTTAGAAGACAATGACCAGCAAGGTTTGGCTCATTTTACAGAGCATATGGCATTTAATGGCACAAAGAATTTCAAGAAAAATGAATTAGTCAATTTTCTACAAAGTATTGGAGTAGACTTTGGTGCAGACTTGAATGCATATACTGGATTTGATGAAACCGTGTATATTTTACCCATCCCATTAAGCGATCCTGCTAATTTCACTAAAGGGCTACAGATTTTACAAGACTGGGCAGGTGGAATCAGTTTTGAAGGAAAACAAATTGACGACGAAAGAGGAATAATTTTAGAAGAAAGTAGATTGGGTAAGGGTGCAGAAGACAGAATGTTTAGGAAAATTTACCCTAAACAATACGAAGGATCAAGGTATGCACAACGTTTACCAATTGGTAAAGACAGTTTATTAAAAACGTTTAAACACAGTGCCATCAAACGATTTTATGCAGACTGGTATCGCCCTAATTTAATGGCTGTTATGGTAGTGGGTGATATTGATGTTACGGAAACAGAAAAACTAATCAAGCAATATTTTGGTGGATTAAAGAACCCAGCTAATCCAAGACCAAGAATAGCTGCAACTGTTCCTGCTAGAACCAAAAACGATGCATTGGTAGTTACAGATAAAGAAGCAACTAATTTTCAAATAGAACTGAACTATTCAACAGCCAAAACAAAACCAGAAATTACTGTTGAAGATTATCGTAGAAATTCAATCATCAAGTCTTTATTTACCAGCATGCTCAACCAACGCATGAATGAATTGGCTCAAAGTGGCAATCCTCCATTCAGCTTTGCAGGGGGAAATTTTGGATCTTATGCTCGCGGTTACGAAGCATTCAATGCATTTGCAATACCAGGACCAAAAGGGCCTGATACCGCATTGCAGGCTGTGCTAACAGAATTAGAAAGAGTCAAGAAATTTGGTTTCACCCAAGGTGAATTAGAGCGAGCCAAAAAACAACAATTGGCATCTATAGAAAGATCTTATAACAATAGAGACAAAACCGAATCAGGGGTTTTGGTAGAAGAGTATATCAGAAACTTTTTACAACAAGAATCCATACCTGGTATTGAAAGAGAGTTTGAATACAAGAACGGTTTAATGCCAGGAGTTCAGTTAGCGGAAGTAAATGCACTAGCCAATGAATTAAAGAAAAATGAAAAATTATTCATAGCATTTCAAGGGCCAGAAAAAAGCAATTTTACCTTACCTAATAAAACTCAATTAATTGCAGCTGCAGAATCAGCTTCTACTATACCTGTAAAAGCATACGAAGAAAAAGCCATAGCAGCTTCTTTATTAAAGTCTGTTCCAACAGCAGGAAGTTTGGTAAAAGAAACCAAGAATGAAGCATTGGATATTATAGAATTATCCTATAGTAATGGAACCAAAGTAATTATCAAGAACACCAATTTTAAACAGGACGAAATTATCCTAACTGGCTTTAAAAAAGGGGGAACCAATGCTTATGGATTAACTGACAAATACAGTGCAGCTTATGCTACTTCAGCTATTCAGCAAATGGGAATTGGAGAATTTAATCCAGTTGATTTAAGAAAGTTCTTATCCGGAAAAACAGCCAATGCCAATATAGGTTTAAATGCATTAAGCACCAGAGTTAGCGGTAACAGTAGTATTAAAGACATGGAAACCATGTTCCAATTGATGTACCTAAATTTCACACAGGTAAGAAAAGATGAAGCGTTGTTCAAAGGCTGGAAAGATAAAATAAAAAGCCAGGTTCAATTCATGATGGCAGACCCTACCAGTGCGTTTATTGATTCTGTTTATAAAGTAATGTATGGAGGCAATCCATTGGCTCCTTCCGCCATACCCAATGCTACCGATTTTGATCAAATAAATTTAGACAGGGCGATTGAAATTTTTAAGGAACAAACCAATGACGCCAACGACTATACTTTTATTATGGTAGGTAATATTGATCTAAATACAGTGAAGCCTCTTCTTGCGACTTATATTGGAGGGCTTCCTTCAAAAGGTAAGAAAGGCGCATTCGTAGACAATGGGTTACGCATATTGCCTGGCCAAAAAGACTTAATTTTTTATAAAGGGAAAGAACCCAAGAGTTTCATTTTCAACATTTATTCTGGCGATGCAACATATTCAGAGCAAGCAGCATTGCATACAGAAATGTTGGCTGAAATTTTAAATATTAAAATCATAGAAGAGCTAAGAGAGAAGATTGGAGGCATCTATGGCGGCGGCGTAAATGGGTCTTTAAACAAATATCCATTTCAAGGATACACCATGGTTTTGCAATTGCCTTGCGGACCCGAAAATGTTGAAAAGCTAAGTATTGCTGCTACTGCAGAAATAGAAAAAATAAAACAAAACGGACCTGAGCAAAAGGACTTAGACAAGGTAAAAAAGTCACTACTAGAAAAATACGCTGTTAATATGAAAGACAACCGTTATTGGAGCGGCTTATTGCAAGGCATTTATTTTTCTGAAAATGATCCTACTAGAATATTGAATTACAAGGACATCGTTACAGCAGTAAGCATAGAAGATATAAAAAAAGCAGCCACAACTGTGTTTGATAGTAAAAACAGGATTAATGCTGTTTTATTTCCAGAGAAGTAACTTTGGAGAATGAATAGCCAATTGAAGCAAGCTGGAAAAAAAATAGTTGAATTAATGGGAGCAATCCCAATAATGGATGAACTAAACTTCCGCTTTCAACAAATTTGGAATCATAATAAAAACAACAAATACAAAAAATCATTAAAGCGCTTTGTCTTTCCAACAGACAGGGCGCTTTTTAATACCTTCCAATTAGATTACAAAAAGTACCGTGAGGATGGGCTTATAGCAGCACAAGAAATGATTGATTGGGGAGGCCTAAATACAATTAAAGACCCTATTGTTTTAGATTGGGGATGCGGAACTGGAAGGGTAATTAGGCATATACCCAATTTAAAAATACACAGCATTTGTTATGGAGCAGATATTGATTGTACAACCATTCAATGGTGTAGGAAAGCGATTGACTCCGTTTATTTTGATTGTATAGAACATCGAACACTGCCCTACCCGAGCAATTATTTTCATTTAGTTTATGGCATTTCGGTATTAACGCATATACCTCATACAGATACCCAATTTTGGTTAACAGAATTAAATAGGGTCTTACTTCCTAATGGAATAGCCATTCTTTCTACCCATGGCACCCATTTCTATGATCAACTCAACCAACAGGAAAAAATAAAATTACAAAGGGAAGGATCATTTTCAAATGCGTTTAAAAAAGATGGAGATCGCTCAAAAACAACCTATCACGAAGCGAATCATTTTAAAAAAATGTTGGAACACCATTTCAGCATTGTAGAATTTTGGGAGGGGCATCAATTTCCCCAAAAAATGGGAGGCCAAGACTGTTGGGTCATTAGAAAAAAATAATCCCGGCCACCAACGGCAACCGGGATGTATAATTTACAATCAGCGCAATAATTATTTTATTTAAACTGATTACACTTTAATGATTCTATTATTTAGCAGCTTTTTGAATTTCACCTAAACCAGCTATATAAAGGCTTCTACCATGGGTTCCTAAAACAATTTCATTGTCTCTAGGCTGAATAGCTATATCATGAACAGGAATGCTATATGGCAATCCTTTATTCCACATCATACAAGAATTACCTCCATTTAAACTTACATACAAACCACCATCGGTTCCTATGTATAAAATATTTTCGTTGGTAGGATCTTCTCTAATCACATTTACTGATTCATAAGGAAGGTCTTTGGCAATTTGTTTCCAAGTGGTGCCGTAATCATCGCTAACATAAACCAATGCATTAAAATGATCGTTTCTATAACCATTCAACGTAACGTACACCCTGCTTTCTTTAAACTTACTAGCTACTACTCTGCTCACATATAAACCCTTCGGTAATTTACCATTGATATTGTTCCAAGAATAGCCACCGTCTTTGGTTACATGAATCAAACCATCATCAGAGCCAGTATAAATCAATCCAAAACGAATAGGGCTTTCGCTCATGGTAGATAATGTTCCAAATGGCACATCACCTTGTTGTGGATTGGTAGTAAGGTCTCCACTCATAGAAACTAAACTATCTCCTTTACTGAAAGAACGATGGAATTTATTACTTCCGAAATAAAATACATCTTGATTATGCCTACTTAATAAAATAGGAGACTGCCAGTTGAAACGTAATGCAGACTCACCTAAAGCCCTTGATGGTCTAACAGAAGACCCTCTTGCGCCTCTGCCACCTGCAGCTGGAGCTCCAAGCACTTGTCTACTATAAGCGCCGAATTGAGACCCACTATAAACCGTACGATTGTCTCTCCAATCTACTTGCACTTGCATACCATCTCCGCCACCAATACTCTTGAATGGATAATCTCCACCTGAATGCCAACGTACATTCTCACGATTAGTACTAGGGCCAAACCAAGTACCATTATCTTGTAGCCCACCATACACATTGTAAGGCTTCGCCATATCAACTTCAATAGCATAGAACTGACCAACAGAAGGTGTATTCAATTTAGACCAGTTTTGACCAGCATCATAACTCATATTTAAGCCACCATCATTCCCATTAATAACATGATTGTCTTTGGTATTGCTAAACCAAAAAGAATGGTGATCGGAGTGCACAGTAGGTCCCCCAATAGACCTGAATTTTTTACCTCCGTCGTTACTTAACAAAAGGTCAACTCCAGTTAATACTACATTGTTTTCATTTATTGGACTTACGAATACTTTTCCAAAATAGTATCCATAAGAGCTATAAATATTAATAGGATCATTATGCGTTTTCTTCCAAGTTTTTCCAGCATCATCACTTCTATATAATTCACAACCTTTTACTTCAGCAGCAGTAATTGCAGCATTAGCATCATATAAATAATCCCAAAGAACATTAGGCGCATATTTATCAGCAGCAACCCCTGCTTTAATATTTTCAGCAGTGTATTCTACAGGAACCCTATTTCTTGGATTACGTAAAAAAGCAGTCAATTTTTTATTATCTAAAGCCGCAAATTGCTCTTTGGTAATTCCTTTAAAAAGGTCCAATGTGTAGGCACTTGTATCTGTGCTAGCAGCCACTGTTCTTGCAGCTCTTTTTTCGTTATTGTCTACTACGGCATAAACAATATTTGGATTCTTAGGATAAATCGCTAGCCCAATTCTGCCAACCCCATCTCCTGTAGGGAATCCAGCTCCCTCCACAGAAATTTTCTGCCAAGATTCACCCCCATCGGTACTTTTAAATATACCACCAGACTTTCCACTCTCTTCAAAATTCCAAGCTTTACGGGTGCGATACCACATGCCAGCGTATAATTCATTTGAATTAGCTGGGTTAATGTCTAAATCTACTGCGCCAGTATTTTCATCTACATAAAGCGTTTGCTTCCATGTTTTACCACCATCAGTTGTTTTATAAATACCTCTTTCTTTATTGGGGGAATATAAGTGTCCTAAAACGGCCACCCAAGCAGTATTCGGGTCGGTGGCATGTAATTTAATTTCTCCAATATGATGACTGTCTGCAAGACCTAACCAAGTCCAGGTTTTGCCATTGTCAGTAGATTTATAACCGCCTAAACCAGCATAAGTTGAGCGACTGCTATTTACTTCACCCGTACCCACCCAAATTTCTCTGGTTTTCCAGTTTACAGCAATATCTCCAATTCCAATAATATCTTCTGAATCAAAAATGGGATTAAAGCTCATTCCATTATTTACTGTATGCCATAATCCACCGGTAGCATAAGCAACATAAAACTCTGTTGGATCGGCTGGGTTTACGTCTATATCTACTACTCTTCCACTTTGTATACTGGGTCCGATATTTCGGAACTCCGTTTTATTGGCTACAGACTGCTGACTAAGTTGTTTACGCAGTTCTATATTCTTCAATCTTTCCGCAGGACTAGTAGGTTTTACCTGCGCTTCTGCAAAAATTGAAGAAATGATTAACAGTGACAATAGTGTTTTTCTCATATCGGCTTTGTATTTTCGAATCCGAATGTAAGTAATATGAGATTTCTATTGCTACCACTGCTCATTTTTTCGGTGAATACCATTTTTTCACAGTGTAAATCCTATAGACTTTCAAGTAATGGAGATACCTTAAACTGTGTAGATTTCAATGATTTAAAACAAGGCAGATGGATTATAACCACTCCCAAACTAAGAGGCGAACCAGGGTTTGAAGCGGAAGGTGTTTTTAAAAACAATCGAAAAGAAGGATTATGGAGAACATTTAATTTAATGGGAGACCTAATAGCCCAAGAGAATTTTAAATGGGGCAATAAAAATGGAAGATGCCTTTATTTTACCCTTGCAGGACTAGAAAGAGAAGAAAGTTGGAGAGCCGTAAATCCAGACAAAGCCTATGATACCTTAGACGTGGTAGATCCAGGCAACCCCAATCTATATGAGCGAATTGTAGTAAAGAACGATGGTAATTCTATCAAACACGGAATTTGGAAAACTTATTCGCCCAACACTGGTGCTTTAATAGAAACAGAAGAATACATCATGGGGAAATTAAAAGCGGAGATAGATGCGGAAAAAATAAATTCGCTTGCCATTTCCAAACCATTAGCCGATACAACCAAAAAACAGGCCTCCAAAATACTCCCCAAAGAAGTATTGGATTTCAATAAAAAGCAATCAAAGAAAAACAAACCCGTTGTTACAGGAAGAACCGGTAATTAAAGGTCACTGATTTTAATACCCAGCGGTTTAATCAATTGATTCAGGGTTTTCATTATTCCCCTACTCTTCTTTTTCGGTGTAGCATAAGCACAGGAAAGACTTGAATAAAAATCGTATCCATTCTCTTTTACTTTATCAATATAAAGCGCAAACAAATCTTGCAATACTAAATGATCTGTAAAAGAATACCTGTTTTGGTGTCTAGATATATTGAATGGTTCATTAAATTGGTATCCACTAATATGCAAGAAAACCAAAGGGTATTCATTGTTCACCCAATAGCTGCCATCCCTTATACTGATTTTTCTTTCATGCAAATTCCAATAAGCAACATTTAAACCAGGGTCACTATTTATTTGAACTCCCTTAAATAATAAAGGAACCAAATTAATCCAGATTTGGTCTACCCCCATTCCTTCGGCAAAATTGTAATAACATTCCGATTTCATATGCCCAGCCCACCAACTCAAAAAATGGTTGGTATTGGCAGAATTTCGCATTCCTATAAAACCAGCATTGTATAATCCAGATCGTAAGATATCTCGTTCTCTAGGTAGTAAATGGTTATCAGGGTAAGGATGAGTAAAATGCGGCGTTATTACTAAATCGTTTTCGAGTAAACTTTTTTCAACCTCTTCAAAAGAAGAAAAAACCAATGTGTCGGAATCAATATATAATAATAAGTCTGGCTGATATTGTGCAAAAAGCCATTGAGCAACAAAAGGCTTCATGGCACAATTCAATTCAATTACCGAATATTGAGCTGCCATTAAATCAAAATCAGGAACATTTATTTCACTGATTTCTAATACTTTATAAGGACTAAATGAATTTAAATTAAATCTACTATTTACTTGGTCTATTAAAAATATATACAGTTCATAACCAGGATTGTATTGCACAAAAGAGTTAGCCATTGTTTTACAATGGGCTAAATGATTAGCAGAACAAACGGTGTAAACAATTTTTTTCATGCTAGTTGGTCTTTGCTATTTTTTTGGCAATTACAATAGTGTTTAAATAGAAACGATCAGACTTAGGCCAAAATGGTTCAACCAAACTAAATCCCATGTTCATAACAGGAATTCCAATTTGACGGACTATTTTTTTAAACAAGGGTATTTTGTTAAATATAGGTACTCGATGCATCCAATGATCATGAATGTACAAAACAAAGAGTTGGTGCAAAGCGCTCATAAAGTGACCATTCTTATCAATCAAAATTACCTTGAACCCATTTTTTTCCAACATATCATTTAAGGCAAACTGGGTGTACCTGGCATAATCAACAGGAATTTCATGTTCTTCCCAGGCAAATGGACAGGTGAGTAAAATTTGCGCCCCTGGCTTCATTACACGGTTTAATTCGGGCAGTATATCTTGTAACCCAAATACATGCTCAAACACTTCACTGGTAAAAACCGAATCGAAGCTCTCGTTTTCAAATGGAATGGTCTTGCCATCATAATAAAAATCAACTCCCTCATTTTGATGGTCATGCCCCTCCCCATTGTAATCTAGTCCTATATACTCGCCAACATTTGTAAACAAAGATTGATATGGCTTTTCTCCACATCCAAAATCGAGGAGTTTACCCTTGAGTTGTGGCGCATATAAACTAATTTTACGGTACAAGCCCTTTCTTATAAAATAAAGAGGATGTTTATACGAGGGATTAAAGTTTTTAGGTACCATATTATCAAATGCAGCAATTGCAGGGCAAGATACGGAATATGACAATTAGGTATGATTACCAGATTTTTTGCGAACAACCTTATGGAGGTATTTCTCGTTATTATTATGAATTAATTTATAGACTGCAACAGAAACCAGGCATCCATATCCAACTAGACATACTATCAGCAGATAATATATTCTTAGAACAATTAAAAGGAAAGAATTTTTGGAATGAATTGCAGTTCAAGGGTAAAAAAGATTTGAATCGTTTGCTTTCCAATGCCTATGATAGTTTTGCTGCAAGAATGCAACCATTTGACGTATTTCACCCAACTTATTATAGTAAAACTTCTTTAAACAGAACAGCTGGCAAGCCAATGGTTATAACCATTCATGATATGATTGATGAGCGATTTCATCAAGGCCAAGCTGCTTATGAAAACATTATTTCCCTTAGGGCTAAACATATTCATCAAGCAAATAAAATCATTGCTGTTTCTGAAAATACCAGAAATGATTTAATTGAATTATGTGGCGTAGACCCCAATAAAATTGAAACCATTTATCATGGCAATAGTTTTAATGTAAACATTGAAAGATTTACCCAGCCAAGGCTAATTGAACAAGAATACCTCTTGTACACAGGTAAAAGATATGCATATAAAAATTTTAAGCGTTTTGCAGAAAGCTTGATTCCCATTATGCAAGCAAACCCAGACTTATATTTGGTTTGTGCGGGTGGAAGTGCTTTTAAGAACGCAGAATTAAATCACTTGAAAGAGCTACAAATCCTACAGCGGGTGATTTATCAACCCATTCAAGATAACGAACAACTAGCATCATTGTATAACCATGCACAGTGCTTGGTATACCCCAGTTTGTATGAAGGCTTTGGTTTACCTATTATTGAAGCTTTTGCTTGCGGTTGTCCGGTCATTACATCAAAAGGGTCTAGCACTGCAGAGATTGCGGGTGATGCAGCGGTTTTAATCGACCCAAATAATACCAATGATATGACCGAAAAAATAAGGGAAGTATTCAACAATCCTTCTCTGCAAAATCAATTGGTTCAACTCGGGCATAATCGAGCCCATTTATTTAATTGGGATAAAACCGCCAATCAAACCCTCAAATTGTATCAAGCTATTTAAATAGCCGTTATTTTTACTTTCTCAAGTTGTAGAAATGAAGATTAAACCTATTAAGGCACTCAAAGTATTTTTTGGTCAAGACGAAAAAAAAGCGGCATTGCCACCTGATTTTGAAACCATTCATGAAAATATAATTGCCAAAGTAAGGCCTTATACCATGACAAGTCCTGAAAGATTATATGGTTTAATTGAAAGTGTACAATATGTGGTAAAAAATCAAATACCAGGTGCATTAGTAGAATGTGGCGTCTGGAAAGGGGGATCTATGATGACCATTGCAGAAACCTTGTTGGCATTAGGTATTAACGATCGCGACTTGTATCTCTATGATACTTTTGAAGGGATGACTGCTCCCACAGCCGAAGATGTAGACCAATTAAATAGAGATGCTGCATCCCAATTGAAACAAGATCTCAATAAAAAAACAGATAGCGTGGTTTGGGCTTATTCTGGTTTAGAAGAAGTAAAAAGAAATATTGCTTTAACAGGTTACCCTTCGGATAAAATACATTTCGTTCAAGGTGATATATTAAAGACCATACCAGCTACTTTACCAGGACAAACTGCTTTACTAAGATTAGACACCGATTGGTACGAATCTACCAAACATGAGATGGAACACTTGTATCCCCTTTTGGTATCAAAGGGTGTCCTCATTATTGATGATTATGGCTTTTGGAAAGGGTCTAGAAAAGCAGTAGACGAATATTTAGCAGCCAACCAAATTGGCATTCTTTTACATAGAATGGACGAAACAGGTAGGTCCGCAGTAAAACCTTAATCATTTATGCATTGGCTAAGCCCAATGCCTTCTTTATTTTAAAGAGCCATTTCCCAAAACTCGTTTGCAATAACCAATGCAAAATGCGTAATCTCAATTGCCAGATTCTGCATTTTAAAGAGAACCCAAAATAGTGTTCGTAAATGGCAATATTGTCCTTTAATGATTGTTTATAATTTTTGGTACTGATGCCAGAATCATCAAATATGGCAATGGTTTCATTGATATAACCGTAGGGCTCGTTGGCTATACGGCACATCAAATCGTAATCCATGGCTATTTTAAAATCATTATTAAAAAGTCCAATTCGGTCGTACACTTCTTTCTTTACAAACCAAGTAGGATGTGCCACACTTCTCATACCACGATACAATTTGTTTGCATCAAAAGGCTTTCCAATTTCTATTATTTCTCCTCCCCTTACCACCCGAATATTCCCACTAGTCCAACAAATGTTGGGGTTCTGAGTGTAAAAATTTTGAACAATTGACAATACATTTTCAGAAGCATAAGTATCCCCCGCATGCAACAAATGGGTAATAGGATGGTTGGCATTTAGAATGCCTTTGTTAAATGCATCTCCAATACCCTTGTCTCTTTCATTAATCCATCGTCTGTAGCTAGGCTGTGGTTGGCTAATTAACCAATCTGCAATTTCTTCATTGGTTGAACCATTGATAATTAAATGTTCACTAGGATGCACTGTTTGTTCATCTACAGAAATACAAGTTTTTTGTAAATCTGATAGATTATTAAAACAAATACTAATGACGGTTATTGCATTCATGAAAGATTGGCTGTTTGTAATTGTTTCAATTTTTGGTGGAATAACTCAATGGCTTTTAATTTTTCAGGACTTAAATTATATTGAATATTTTCGGTGTAATAGGTTTTCAAATCATAGTACGGATAAGATTGTTCAGCCACTACTTCGTCTAAATGTTTTAATCCATATCCCAATGCCCTATTAAATGCATCAATAAAATCAGGATCAATGGGTTTGTTGGCCACCCAAGCAGCAAAAACAAAGGGTAAGCCAGTATGATTATTCCAAGCGGTTGCCAAGTCATACATATAAGGTGAAATCAATCGCTGTTCTAAAGCTCTATCCCCAATTACTACTCCTGCTGTTGTTCCTTTGATTTGATCCCTAAAATCCAAGGAAGCGGCTTCCAATTCAACATCAAGTTGCCAATATTCTTTTAATAAAATTCTAGCCAAATTAACCGAAGTTCTGCTTTGATAGTCGAGCAATACTTTTTTTACCTCTTGAAGGGGCACTTCGCTAAAAATAGCAACAGAAGCCACGTCTTCTTCTGCCGAAATACAATAATCAGCTACAATATGGGCATTTTGTATGGAGGGGATCATAGCCACCGGAATAAGGCCTATGTCAATATGGTCGTTTTTTAAATCAGCAGCAATTCGGGCCGGGTAATCTTCAGTTAGAATAATTCGGTCTAATAAGCCCGATCTTTTGATACCAAACATCATTGGTTTAGTATTTAAATAACTTACGGCTCCAACACGTATCTTCTTGTTCAATTCAGCTACTTTTGTACAAAGAAAAGATTAATTATACTATTTAACTATTCCCTATTTAAAAATCACATGGAACTGACTCAATTAACAGCACTTTCGCCAATAGATGGCAGATATAGAAAAAAAGTAGAACATTTAGACGAATATTTTGCAGAATACGCCCTTATCAAATACAGGGTCTTGGTTGAAGTAGAGTATTTTTTTTTCTTGGCAGACCAAAAGTTTTTTAAGCTGCCTTTAAAAGCCAGACAGTCACTACGTACCATGCTGGAAAATTTTAGTATTGACGATGCCAATCAAATTAAACTATTAGAGTCGGTAACCAATCATGATGTTAAAGCGGTGGAGTATTTTTTAAAAGAACAAGTGGAAAAAGCAGGAATTGGCCATTTGAAAGAATGGATCCATTTCGGATTGACCTCGCAAGATATCAACAACACCGCAATACCGCTAAGCTGGAAACATGCCATGGAACATGAATACTTACCAGCGTTAATCAACTTACAAAATAGCATTTACTCGCTTGCCAGCCAATGGAAGGATATTCCATTGCTAGCAAGAACCCATGGTCAGGCCGCATCTCCTACTAAACTAGGAAAAGAATTCATGGTTTTTGTTGAACGAATACACAATCAAATAGAATTATTTAGCAGTATTCCTTATGCCGCAAAATTTGGTGGAGCTACTGGTAATTTTAATGCACACCATATTGCATTCCCAAAGAAAAACTGGGTATTATTGGGTAATAAATTTGTGGAAGAAGTATTAGGTTTACAAAGGATGCAGTTTACTACTCAAATTGAACATTATGATTCATTGGCTGCACATTTTGATGCATTAAAGAGGATCAATAATATTTTGATAGACTTATGTAGAGATATTTGGACTTATATCAGCATGGACTATTTTAAACAGCAAACTAAAAAGGGGGAAGTTGGTTCTTCTGCTATGCCTCATAAAGTAAACCCGATAGATTTTGAAAATGCAGAAGGTAATTTTGGCATTGCCAATGCATTGTTAGAACATTTAAGTGGGAAATTGCCTATCAGTAGATTACAAAGAGATTTAACAGATTCCACTGTATTAAGGAATATGGGTGTTCCCATGGGGCATATCAGTATTGCCATTCAATCTTTAGAAAAAGGATTGTCTAAGCTCATCTTAAATGAACCAGCCATTAAAGCAGACTTAGAAAACAACTGGCCAGTTGTAGCTGAAGCCATTCAAACTATTTTAAGAAGAGAAAATTATCCCAATCCATACGAGGCTTTAAAAGACTTAACGAGGGGCAAACAAAAGATAGACAAAGTGGCTATTCACCAATTTATCAATTCTTTAAAAATCAGCCCTGCGCTCAAAAAAGAATTAAAAGCTATTACCCCTTCCAATTATACAGGCGTTAACCCTGCATATTAGTTTGGTACTTAAATTGCTTTACTAACCTGATTATTAAAAAGTAAATAGCTCAGCCCTGCGTAAATTTTTGATCATATTCAGGAAATTCGTACTTATCCTATTAACGGTATTAATTCTGTTGTATCTAGCCATACAAACAGATTTAGTACAGAATGCATTGGTTAAATATGCAACGGGGAAGCTGAGTAACTCTTTAGGTGCCGAAGTAAGAATTAATAAAGTTAGCTTTTCTCTTTTCAGTAAAGTTAGCATGGAAGGCACTTTGATTAGAGATCAACAAAAAGATACCCTTTTGTATGCGGGTAGTTTAAAAGTAAATATTACCGATTGGTTTTTCTTAAAAGATAAGGCTGAATTAAAATTTATAGGACTTGAAAATGCAGTGGTAAAGATGCAAAGAAAAGATTCCATTTGGAATTATCAGTTTATAGCTGATTATTTTAGCACCCCTACCACTAATAAAAAGAAGAAAAATGGTTTCGAGTTAAATTTGAAAAAAATCAATCTTAAAAACGTCCATTTTTTTCAAAATGATTTATGGGTAGGTACACAGAATACTATTAAAGTTGGGGCATTAGAAATAGATGCCGAAAAAATTGATTTTGCAAAAAATCTATACTTTATCAACGATATAACCCTTACAGAACCAAGAGTTATTCTGCAGAACCTAGAAGGATTAAGACCACCTAAACTTAAAAAGATCACTCCCTATTATGACGGGAAAGAGATGTACTTTAATCCAGGCGGCATTGGCATTAAAGTGAAAAATATTCAAATCACTAATGGCTCATTATTTATAGAAGGTAATACTAACCAAGCTAGAAAAGGATTTGATGAAGCACATATTGAATTATTTCAGTTAAATGGTTCGCTTAGTTCGTTAGAGATGAACAAAGACACTATTTCAGCAAAAGCAAAAATCAAGGTAAAAGACAGAAGTGGATTTGAGTTGAAAAATTTGGCAGCAGATATAAAGTTTACACCACAAATAATGGAATTCCGCAATCTCGATTTGCAAACCAACAAAAGCAAATTGGGAAATTATTATGCAATGCGGTATAAAGATTTCAATAAAGACTTTGCAGACTATATTAATAAAGTAACTATGGTTGCAAAGTTTAATAAAGCAACCATACACAGTGATGATATCGCTTATTTCGCACCAGAGTTAAAGGGATGGAACAAACATATCAATATAGGCGGGAATTTTGAAGGAACAGTATCTGAATTTAATGCTACTGCACTGAATGCAAGTATTGGAGCTAATACACAATTAACTGGCAACCTTATGATGAAAGGATTGCCCAATATAAATACTACCCAAATTAAACTAAGCAATGGAACCCTATTAACCAATGCTTATGACTTGGGAATTTTTGTTCCCGATTTAAAAGGAATCACCAACCCTAATTTAAGTGCCTTAGGCAATATCACCTATAGGGGTAATTTTAACGGAACCATTCAAAACTTTAATACTACCGGTGTTTTCTCTACTAAGTTGGGGGGAGTACAAACCAATATTAGCATGATATTACCTTCAGTAGGCGAACCTTCATTTGATGGATTTATTAGCACAAAAAGATTTAATCTTGGTAAATTTTTACAAATTGACTCTTTGGGACTAATCAACTTCAGTGGTAAGTTAACAGGAAGCAGTTTTAATATAGATAAATTAAAAACAACATTCGACGGTACCGTCCACTCTGTGAACTTCAATAATTATACCTATACCAATATTATTGCAAATGGTACCATTCAGAAAAAATCTTTTAATGGAGAATTAGAAATTGACGATCCTAATCTTGGATTTACCAGCAATGTGGAAGTAGATTTTAGTAAGGAGCTCCCTTTGTTTAATATAGTAGGTGATCTTTCTAAAGCAGATTTATTTGCATTGAATCTTATTAAAAATGAAATAAAAGTAGCCGGCTTACTCGACGTAAACTTTTCTGGAAAAAATATTGACCAGTTTATTGGATCTGCTAAATTATTAAATGCCAGTATTCAAAATCCGAATACCAGTATTCAATTTGACTCTTTAAACTTAATTTCAAGTTATCAAGATTCAATAAAAACATTGCATATTGGCAGTAACGATTTTAACGCCAGCATTATTGGAAAATTCAATATTGCAGAGCTACCTTCAAGCTTCCAAGCATTTCTACACAATTATTATCCAGCATACGTTCAATCGCCTAAAACCACCCCGAAAAACCAACAATTCAATTTCACTTTTAACAGCTTATACATTGAGCCCTACTTTAAAATATTTACCAATAAAATTAGCGGGTTTAATGACGTTAATATTAATGGATCAATTGATACAAAAAATATTGCTTTAGGGGTAAATGCATATGTTCCTTATGGAAAATACGATCGCTATGCAACCACCGGATTCCAATTAGAGGGTAAAGGAAATTTTGATTCATTAAGTGTAACTACCAATATCAAAAACATTGAAATTGGAGATAGTTTAAACTTACCAAATTCAGTCATTAATATTACATCAGCCAATGACCACTCAATCGTTTCAATCAATACCAAAGCAAATAGCACATTAGATGATGCTTCCCTTTTAGCAGATGTATATACTTTAGAAGATGGAGTTAGAATTATGTTCAGGCCGTCAAGCTTTGTTTTAAACGATAAACGTTGGACAATTGAAGAAAAAGGGGAATTAGTAATTAGAAAACGATTTTTGAGAGCAAATAATGTTCAATTTTCTCAGGGTGGCTTTCAGGAAATCAAAATAGAAACAGAAGAAGAAGATGGAGGCAATACCAGTAACCTTGTAGTGGATTTAAAAAATATTGTTTTAGGGGATATTACTTCGCTGTTTATGAAAAGGGAAACCTTAGAAGGGGTAGTAAGCGGGGAAATTAGGCTCACTGAATTCCTAGGAGACTTTTCAGCAAAAGCAACATTAAAAGCAGCAGAATTTAGTTACGAACAAGATTCAATTGGGCTTGTAAATATTGATGCTTCTTATGACAGCAAAACAGGATTAATTCCTTTTAAAATTAACTCACCCAATAAAAACTATGATTTAATTGCTAACGGGTCGTACAATGTAAAAGACAGTACGGGAAATTCTTTCAATACGGATATCCAATTAAACGAAACTAAAATTGATATCATAGAAAGTTTGCTAACAGGCCTATTTAGCAATTTAGACGGATTGGCAAAAGGGAATTTAAGTATTAGTGGAGATTTGAATTCACCACAACTAATAGGTGATATTAGTTTAAGAAATGCAAAACTTAAAGTAGAATTTACTCAAGTAGAGTATAACATTGACTCAGCTGAACTCAAGTTTAGTGAAGAGGGTATAGACTTCGGACGATTTACCATTAAAGATAAATATGGAAATACTGGAATGGTAACTGGAAAATTATTGGAGAAAGGATTCAAGAATATGGGATTTGATTTTGATCTCAGAACCGAGAAGTTGCTAATGATTGATACTGAAGCTAAAGACAATGAACAATTTTATGGCAAAGCAATAGGTAAAGCCTCATTGAGTTTTAAAGGCCCTGAATATGATTGTAGAATGAATATAGTTGCCGAAGCCAACGACAGTTCTCATATAACCATACCCAATAAACAAAGTAAAGAAAGTGGCTTTGCAGACTTTATTGTATTCAAAACATACGGAACAGAATTACAAGCGTCAAATAGAAAAAGCAATTTCAATTTAACAGTAGACTTAGATATCACTGCCAATAATAAAGTAATGATTGATGTTATATTGGACGAAATTAATGGTGATATCATAAAAGCGGTAGGTAATGGACGATTAATTATAAAAGCAGGAACAGTAGAACCATTAACCATCAAAGGCAGGTATAATATTGAAAGGGGTAATTACGATTTCAATTTTCAATCTTTATTAAAAAAGCCATTTGAATTATTACCTAATTCAAACAATTACATAGAATGGAATGGAGATCCATTTAAAGCGGTGATGAGCATAGATGCGCAATACACTGCAGAGCGTATTTCTTTATCTGATTTAATTGGGAACAATATATTCAGCGGATCAGTAAAAGGTTATAGAGGAGATGTATATGTGATTGCAGAACTGAGGAATCAACTGAGCAAACCAGATATTAGTTTTAGACTAGATTTCCCTCAGGGAAGTCCTGTAAAAAATGACAATGAATTTGCGGCATTTTTAAACCGAATACAAAGAGACGAAAATGAAATATTAAAACAGGTATCATTCTTGATTGTATTTGGCACATTTGCCCCTCCTGGAGAATTCAGCAATAGAAGCGGTAGTAACCCATACAATATCAGTTCATTGGGAATCAATACCCTTTCTCAGGTTTTAACCAATGAAGTGAACAAAGCCCTATCAGGCTTATTGTATAAGCTTACTGGAGATAGAAGTTTACGATTTGACCTTGGGGCCTCTTTATATAACAGTTCTAGTATTTTTGGAACCACAGGTGGAAATGTACAATCTAATAGCAGTGTGTTAGATAGATCTAGGGTTAACTTTAAATTGGGTAAAAGCTTTTTAAATAATAATGTGATTGTCACTTTTGGAGGAGACCTTGATTTTAATTTAGGTGCAAGCTCAAGTGTTCAAAATGGTAATTTCCAATGGCTGCCCGACTTAAACATTGAAATCATTTTAACCAAAGACAGAAAATTGAGAGCGATTATTTTCAATAAAAACAGTTTGGATATCAGCGGGTCAAATTTTGGTAGAAGAAATAGAACTGGGGCAAGTATATCTTATAGAAGAGATTTCGAAAAGCTTTGGGGCAATAAAGAAAAAGAAATCATGATTCAATCGCCCATACAGAAGAACTAATGAATTAAAGGTGAAGGTATTTTTTTACACTCTTTAAGTTGGTAAATATAAAAATAACGCACAACGCCCCCACCCCTTTGTTGCAATAATTTCTCAGGCTTTTCAATTGTTTTAAAGTAGGGCCCGTAAGCATCCACCACATTCAATGGTAAATTAGATGGAACAATTGCATATGCATCCTGCCCTAATTGTAATGGGCTGCGTTCCTTATTTAACCAAGCAAATTGATGCAAGTCTTGTAACGCACCAATTCCAATTAAAGGCATCCCCATTGGCCTCGCCACATAAAATTCTAAATGTCCTCCAGGAAACCATTTGTTAGTGATTAAGACAGCTCCCGCTTTCATTTCACCTTTTTGAATATCTTCAGCAACCATTATATTGAACTGTTCACCCAATTTATTCCAGCCAGAAAGATCTAAAGTAGGACAGTATTCGCCATAAGATTCAGGAGATTTAGAGCCAAAATTAACAGGAGAAAATTTTACTGCAATAGTTGCAACAAGCAAAATAGCAATCACTAAAGCAAGTGCCAATTTAAAAACTATTGGGAAAAAATTAGGCTTGCCAAGTTCAAACCACCCTGCTACTAAAAAATAAAGCGGAATATAGGCAGGCCCCGACCAGTGAGGCAATGTTGGGTTAAACAAAGCAATGCCCCAAAACAGGAACAACATAGGCAAACTCATACAAAGAAGCCAGATGCCAATTCTATTTTGCCTAAACCTGAATTTACGCATTGCAAAAAATAGCACGGAAATCCAAACCAATAAAAAAACAATTGGATTTTGGTAAGCAAACTCTCCTACTATTTCTTGAATAAAGGAGTCAATTTGTATACCAGTATTGGTTACCCTTTCAGAGTGAAACTTGTACGTAATAAAATCATTTTGAATATTCCAATACAAAATAGGCACTAAACAAAGAATGGTAATCAATGCTGAAACATACAACCTAGGATTACTTAACCATTGCCTTTTCTGAAGTAAAATAAATAAGCCAAAGCCAGCCCAAAGAAACAATGCGTGCACTTTACAAAGAGCTGCCAATCCAATCACCAACCCCAATAATAGCCAGATGCCCCAATTATTTTCATCAGATTTGCGCAACATTAAATGTCCCATAATATATAGCGCACCAGTCCAAAAAGGCATTTGCGGGGAATCAGGTAAAACAAAAAATCCAGCAATAAACCCAGTGTAAATAGATGCAGAATATAAAATGGCTGCATACCACCCCATTCTTTCACTAGATAAAAGTTTTCCAATTTTAAAAATGAACCAAGTGGATATAGCAGCAGCAACAATACTTCCTAATCTTAAAGATATTTCTGAAGCCCAAAACCCATTTAATGTAAATACGCGCATCATCCAACCTACCATCGGTGGATGATCAAAATAATTCCAATCAGGTCTAAGTAAATAAGTCCAATAATACACTTCGTCATTGCCTAACTCCAGCAAAGGAGCCAACAATAATTTGACGAGGATATTAATACCAATTAGGTATAATACTGGTTTTGTATAGGATTTTACCAACAGCATGGGGGAAGCTGGATATTTTAATGGCTAAAGTACGTAAAATTTGATGGATGCATTTTTAAGCGGGTTGATGTTGAATTAACCACTCAATGGCAAGTGCATAACCATGCAAACCTAATCCAGCAATAGTGCCTACCGCCTTGGCCGATACATGAGAAAGTTTTCTAAATTCCTCTCTAGCATGAATATTACTGATATGCACTTCAATGACTTTAGAAGGTATAGCAGCAATGGCATCACCAATGGCAACACTGGTATGCGTATACCCCCCAGGATTCAGGATAATACCATCAGCATCAAATCCGTGTAATTGCAGCGCATCAATTAATTCACCTTCAATATTCGATTGAAAATATACCATCTTAATAGCTGGAAATTTTGCTTGAAGTTGTTCGAAATAAGCTTCAAAAGACATGTTCCCGTAAACTTCCGGCTCCCTCTTGCCCAATAGATTTAAATTAGGCCCATTAATGATGGCTATTTTCATAGATTGAAATTACTGCATCATTTCTACAAAACGATCAAATAAATAACGGCTATCATGTGGGCCTGGCGTACTTTCAGGATGGTATTGAACGCTAAAAGCAGGTCGATCTTTTAATCTTATCCCTTCAATAGAGTCATCATTCAAATTAACATGAGTCACTTCTACATTGGGATGATTTTTCACCGCAACTGGGTCAACACCAAAACCATGGTTTTGAGTGGTGATTTCGCATTGACCAGTAATAATATTTTTTACAGGGTGATTTAAGCCTCTGTGCCCATGGTGCATTTTAAAGGTTGGGATATCATTCGCCAAAGCCAAGAGCTGATGCCCTAAACAAATTCCGAATACCGGCTTTTTCTCTGCTAAAATATCTTTAACAGTTGTTACTGCATAAGGCATTGCAGCGGGATCACCAGGACCATTTGAAATAAAATAACCAGAAGGATTAAATTCCTTTAGCCTGTTTAATGGAGTTTTTGCAGGATGCACTCGAATATGAGCACCTCTACTTACTAAACATTGAAGAATATGTTGTTTAACACCAAAGTCTAAAACAGCAACTTTAATAGAAGAATTAGCATCCCCCATTTCATATTCAGTTGCAGTACTTACCGTGCTTGCTAACTCTTGTCCATCCATATTAGGAACTGCTTTCAATTGCTCTTTTAATTGATCAACCGAAAGCTCTTCAGAAGAAATAATACAGTTCATTGCCCCTTCCGTTCTTATATGTGCAACTAAAGCTCGAGTATCAATACCATCAATCGCTACAATATTATTGTCGATTAAATAAGCATTCAAGTCTTGATTTGCTTGATGTCTACTAAATTGTTCTTCTAAGTTTCTGGCAATTAAGCCGTGAATTTTGACTGAACTACTTTCAACATCTGTTTCTTTCACACCATAATTACCAATATGAACGGTGTTCATGATCAATACCTGACCAGTATAACTAGGATCGGTGAATACTTCTTGGTATCCAGTCATTCCAGTATTAAAACAAATTTCACCAGTTGCAGTTCCAATTTTACCAAAAGACATTCCATGAAAAACATGACCGTCTGCAAGAACTAATACTGAGGGTTTTCTAGATGTAGTAGACTGAGGCATAATTACATTTATGAGTGCAAAAGAAATGCATTTTTATTAAAAAAGGCAAAACCGATACGATTTTGCCTTTTATTTTTTAGAACCACTTCATATATTATTCAGCGGCTTTTTCTTCAGTTGAAGTAGCTTCAGGAGCAGCTACAGTTTCTTCGTTTTCAGCTTTTTTAGGAGCGCGACTACGACGAGTTTTTTTAGCTGGCTCAGTAGCAGAAGCAACAGATTTACCGTAGATTTCATTGAAGTCTACTAACTCAATCATCGCTTTTTCTGCGTTGTCACCCGGACGAATGCCGAGTTTCAAAATACGAGTGTAACCACCCGGACGTGAAGCAACTTTAGGACCTACAACGGTAAAAAGTTCTTTAACAGCAGCTTTATCTTGTAACTCAGCAAATACTAAGCGATGATTGTGGCTGATCTGAGATGCAGACTCATTCTTCTTAGTCTTAGTAATCAATGGCTCAACATAAGCTCTTAATGCTTTAGCTTTTGCTAAAGTAGTAACGATACGCTTATGCGTGATTAATTGGCTTGCAAGGTTTTGCAATAAAGCTACTCTGTGTGCCTTCTTACGGCCTAGGTTGTTGATTTTGTCTCCGTGACGCATGACATTTAAGTTTTAACTCCACACCGTGTCAGGATTTGTGGAGGGTGTTGTTCCAAATAAAATCGGAACAACGTGATGAATTAATTATCTAAGTTATCTAGTCCAAGTTTACCAAGATCCATTCCGAAGCTTAGTCCTCTTTCTGTTAATACTTGTTCAATTTCGGATAAAGATTTCTGACCAAAGTTTCTAAACTTCATCAAATCTTCTTGCTCATACTGAACCAATTCGCTCAAGCTGTTAATTTTAGCAGCTTTCAAGCAATTGAATGCACGTACAGAAAGATCTAAATCTTCTAGAGGAGTCTTCAATACTTTACGTAATTGTAAAACGTGCTCATCTACTACATCTTCTTTCTTATCTTCTTTGTTATCAAAAGTGATGTTTTCATCAGTAATGATCATCAAATGCTGAATAAGAATACGAGAAGCTTGCTTTACAGCATCTTCAGGATGAATAGTACCATCGGTAGCAACATCTAAGATTAATTTCTCATAATCGGTTCTTTGTTCAACACGATAGTTTTCAATTGCGTATTTAACGTTCTTGATTGGTGTGTGAATTGAATCGATAGCGATGTAACCAAATGGTGCATCTTTTACTTTATTTTCTTCAGCAGGAACATATCCACGACCTCTTGCGATAGTCAATTCAATGTCTAGCTTAGCAGTAGGATCCATAGTACAGATCAACAACTCAGGATTCATTACCTGGAAACTTGGAGACTGCTCTCCAATCATTCCTGCTGTGAATTCGCTGCGACCTTTAACAGACAAGTTGATTTTTTCAGAAGTCAACTCTATATCGGCGTTTCTTTTGAAACGAACCTGCTTTAAGTTAAGGATCATTTCGGTAACATCTTCGGTAATGCCTTTGATAGTAGCAAACTCATGGTCTACACCATCAATTTTGATACCTACTATTGCATAACCTTCTAATGAACTCAACAAAACTCTGCGAAGTGCATTACCAATGGTTAAACCGTATCCTGGCTCAAGAGGGCGAAATTCAAACTGACCTTCAAAATCAGTTGCTTTCTGAAGAACGATTTTGTCTGGCTTTTGGAAGCTTAATATTGCCATTTTAAAACGTGTTTTACTTATTAGGTGAATAGAAAAAATTACTTAGAGTACAATTCTACGATCAACTGCTCCTTAATATTTTCAGGAACGTGTTCGCGCTCTGGCATCGTAATGAACGTACCTTTCTTTTCGGTTTCGTTCCAATCTAACCAGCCAAACTTAGGGTTCTTACCACGAGTTTTGCTAGTAATACCAGAGTTGTCAGCACTTTTAGGACGGTAAGCAATAATATCACCTGGCTTACATGTGTAAGAAGGTACATTCATGATTTCGCCATTTACAGTAATATGCTTGTGGTTAACCAACTGACGCGCTTCAGGGCGGCTAGCAGTTAATCCCATACGGAATACTGTATTGTCTAAACGTGCTTCTAATAATTTAATCAGGTTTTCACCGGTAACACCTTTTAAACGCTGAGCTTCTTCAAAAGTTTTGCGGAACTGGCGCTCCAATACACCATAAGTGTACTTAGCCTTTTGTTTCTCTCTTAACTGTAGAGCGTATTCGCCTAAAGTTTTACGTTTACGAGCAGCACCATGCTGTCCGGGAGGGTTAGAGTTTTTGCCTAACCACTTTGCGTTTCCTAAAATAGGTTCGCCAAAGATTCTGGAGATTTTGGTCTTAGGACCAGTGTAACGTGCCATAGTTTAAATTTTCATTTCGATTTTTTTAGAATTCGTTGCTTCGATCGGTTAAAAATCGTAAAAAATGAATCGGGCAACCTTTTGATAAATGAAACCTTGTGGCTCAATATTCTTTCCACTACCCCTATTGGGGCTTAGGGTTATTATACTCTTCTTTGTTTTGGAGGACGACAACCATTGTGTGGCATAGGAGTTACATCCTTAATAGAAGTCACTTCAATACCTGATTGTGCTATAGAACGAATTGCTCCTTCGCGTCCTGCACCTGGTCCTTTAACAAAAACATCCACACGCTTCAAGCCTGCGTCCATTGCAACTTTAGCAGCGTCAGCAGCAGCCATTTGTGCAGCGTAAGGAGTATTCTTTTTAGAACCTTTGAAACCCATTTTACCAGCACTACTCCAGCTAATTACTTGACCGGTCTTGTTGGTAAAACTGATAATGATGTTGTTGAAAGTAGCAGAGATTCTAACCTCACCGGCCGCATCTACTTTTACTACTCTTTTCTTGGCAGCAGCTTTTGCACTGTTCTGCGCTTTTTGTGGTTTAGCCATTTTCGCTTTTTTAGGTAGTCTTCCCCAAAGGGATGGTTAAAAAAAATCCGTTGTTACGGAACCTTAGCATCTCCCCCTTTAAAATAAAGAGATCCAATACAAAGGATTTATTTATGTAAGAAAGCCCGAAGTGATTACTTCGGGCTAACTATTTATTTTTTAGCTGCTTTCTTCTTGCCGGCAACCGTTTTACGCTTACCCTTTCTGGTACGGCTATTGGTTTTGGTTCTTTGACCACGAACAGGAAGTCCTTTACGATGACGCAACCCTCTGTAACATGCAATATCTAGCAAACGCTTGATACTCATAGATACTTCACTTCTAAGTGCACCTTCTACCTTAAACTCATTATTAATGATATTACGGATAGCAGTTTGCTCTTCGTCATTCCACTGGTTTACTTTCTTATCAAAGTCAATACCTGCTTTTTCAAGGATATACTGAGCTGTTGAACGTCCAATACCAAAAATGTAGGTTAAACCAATCTCACCTCTTTTGTTTTTTGGCAAATCAATACCGGCAATACGAGCCATATTATTATTGTTTTATGCTGTTAATTTGATTAATCGAATTATCCCTGACGCTGCTTAAAGCGAGGATTCTTTTTGTTAATCACAAATAATTTACCCTTGCGCTTCACGATCTTACAATCGGCACTGCGTTTTTTAATGGAAGCTCTTACTTTCATTGTTTGGTTGTTTAACTGTTATATTCCTGTTACGTTCCGTTTCTGTTTTGGATTCAATTTCAGTTACTTATTTGTACCTGAAAATGATTCTTCCTCTACTTAAATCGTAAGGGCTCATCTCCACCCCTACTTTATCCCCCGGTAGAATTCGGATGTAGTGCATCCTCATTTTTCCTGAAATAGTGGCCAATATTTCATGACCATTTTCTAATTTAACCCTGAACATAGCATTACTTAATGCTTCCAGAATTACTCCGTCTTGTTTAATCAATGGTTGTTTCGACATACTATTTTTGGGGCTGCAAAGATATTAGAATACAACCGAATTATGAAAAATAAGGGGAAAAAACTCTTGAAAATGTGGAAAAAAAATCAAGAAAAGGGGTTTTCCACAGCCAAAATGGCCAAAACAAGGCATTTTCGGGTGCAAAAATAATGCAAAACGCCAGCACTCGAGCACTGGCGTTGAAATATTTGATTGAAAAAATATCCGTTTAGGGTTCTGAAAAAAATCCCAAGCCTTACATTGGGTCTCTGGTCAAATGAATTTTGACCATATCTGAATATTGATTTTGCAATTGGTGTACAAAGTGCACATTAGGATGATGCCTTCTGTCTTCTCTGTACCACATTTCAATAGACGAAAAATCGCCGGCCTTAGGAGCGACTAACCTAAATGCACCCTTTGAATACTTTACAGAGCCATCATCTGCGGCCTGTTTAGTGAAATTCAAGTTTAAGAGTGCGTTTTCATCCAAAGGAATTGGATGAAGATGATCGGTTGAAAACCAAAACTCTTGAACGGATGTAAGTAAACACACTTGCTTCTCGTCCCCATTTAACCTAGTTACTTCTCCTTCCCATAGCTTGCCTTCAAACTCACCCATCATGTAATCTCCAATTTTGATGTCGTTGAATTTAATCATATAGCAATCGTTTAAGCCATAAGTTAAGGAATATTTTGATTATTCCGCCCAACTCATCGTATAACCTTGATTTTCTATCCGTAAAGCTTCCTCGGTTAATTGAAGTGGATGAAAAGTATCTACCATCACCGCTAACTCTTGGGTTTCTTTCTTCCCAATACTTTTTTCAACAGCGCCAGGATGAGGCCCATGAGGAATTCCGGCAGGGTGTAAAGTAATCATCCCTCTGGTCACATGCTTTCTACTCATAAAGTCTCCTGCTACATAATACAATACTTCGTCACTATCAATATTACTATGATTATATGGAGCGGGAATTGCATTTGGATGATAATCGTATAAACGAGGACAAAAGCTACAAACCACAAAATTATGTGCATCAAAAGTTTGGTGCACTGGCGGTGGTTGATGTACTCTTCCAGTGATGGGTTCAAAATCGTGGATACTGAATATATAAGGATAACAACAGCCATCCCAACCAATTACATCAAAAGGATGAGTTCCATAATGCAAACCATACAACACTCCTTTCTTCTTTGTTTTAATTAAGAAGTCTCCTTTCTCATCAATAGTTGTCAAATTTTCAGGACCTCTAATATCGCGTTCGCAATAAGGAGCGTGCTCTAATAATTGTCCATGTCTACTTAAATATCTTTTAGGATACCTAAATGGACTAAAACTTTCTACAATAAACAAACGGTTATCTGCTGTATCAAAATGAATTTGATATATGGTTCCTCTAGGTATAACTATATAATCACCGTATGAAAAACTAAGTTGACCGTATTGGGTATGCAATTTTCCTGTTCCCTCATGAATAAAAATTAGTTCGTCGGCATCGGCATTTTTATAGAAGTAATTGGTCATGCTTTGCTGAGGTGCAGCTAATACAATATGACAATCGTTGTTCACCAAAACAGCTTTTCTGCTATTTAAATAGTCTGCTTCTGGCTGTACGCTAAAGCCTTCAAAACTTCTATGCTTCAACATTTTTTCTTCCGCCACTTTAGGAGCAACAACTATTGGTTCATCCGTATGAATTATTTGCGTAGGCGGATGTATATGATACAATAAAGAATAGTCGTCACTGAACCCTTCTGTAGAAAACAACTGTTCTGAATACAAACCACCATCTGGTTTTCTAAACTGTGTATGACGTTTATGCGGGATTGAACCTAACTGAATATAATGAGGCATACAATCGATTTTAAAGCAAATAACTTCTAAAATAAAAGTTATGGATGATTATTGAAATTTTTATGCTCCTGGAAACAGCGGTCTTCCAATAATTTCACCTCTGAATGGCCAAGGAACACCCGCAAGTAAAAGAATTGCAGCAATTAAAAAGAAATAAAAAGCTTTTTTATATTTCACTTCATCAGCTACCGATTTTTTAGCCATACCATGTGCCAGGGTAATAAATACAATCGCTCCAATCATCGTAATTGGATGCTCCATCCAAAAGAAACGATAAAACTTATCTTTCATGAAAGAAGTACCCTCTGGTAATTGTGTGGTAAAAATCCCATAACGCCCCATTGCAACTTGATACAAACCAAGCAACAAAGTGATATGAGAAGCAATCATAGTAAATAACCATACTTTTTTATCACTAGCTGCAAATATTTTTTTTGAAGTCCAGCCCGTGTAAGCTTTTACTAAAGAAACCAATAACAAAATCACAATAATCCAACGTAACAAATTGTGTAAGTGTACAAATCCTGTTTGCATAAAATAAGTTTAAAGGCAACAAATAGTTTAAGGGGCAAGATACAACAGAAATGGTTTACGCTTGTGCGTAAACCATTCTAACCAAACAAACAAATAAACAAACCTATTGAACAAACTATATTCAACTATTGCTGAACCCAATCTGCAACAAACAAATTGGTGTCTCGGGTACCACCATTATTTCTGTTTGAACCAAATACAATTCGCTTTCCGTTAGGACTAACCATAGGAAAGGCATCAAACCCTTTATCTCTACTAATTTTCTGCTTATTATTTCCCTCAAGATCTACTAAATACATGTTGAATGGAAACCCTCTTGGATATTCATGATTACTTGAAATAATGATTCCCTTGCTATCTGGGGTAAAGTTGGGTGCCCAATTGGCTTGCCCCCAACTAGTAATTTGTTTTGGGTTTGATCCATCTGCATCTGCCACCCAAACTTCCATATTGGTTGGCGCCACTAACCCTTCTTTTAATAACTCTTTATATTCTTTTACTTCGGTATCCGATTTTGGCCTACTTGCACGCCAAACAATTTTCTTTCCATCAGGACTAAACCATGCTCCTCCATCATACCCTAATGCAGTTGTGATTTGCTTTTCTTTCCCAGTTGCCAAATCCATAATATATAATTCTAAATCACCACTTTTATCACTGCAATAAATCATTTTCTTGCCGTCATAAGACAAAGTTGCTTCCGCATCATATCCTTTTGCGTTGGTCAACTTCTTTACAATCTTTCCATTTAAGTCGGCCATATAAATATCATAACTGCTGTATAAAGGCCATATGTACTTATTGCCATATTTAGTTCTATCTGGCACCGGAGGACAATCTGCTCCCCCTTCGTGCGTGGAAGCATAAATTATATGTTTACCATCAGGCATGAAATAGGCGCAGGTTGATCTGCCCTTGCCAGTTCCTACTAACTTATATTCGAATTTTTCTCCAGCTTTTGTAGGCACTTTACCCACAAAAATTTGATCGCAATTGATTCCTTCCTTCGGATTGGTTCTTTGAAAAACAATATGCTTGCTATCAAAACTCCAATAAGCTTCTGCATTGTCGCCTCCAAATGTTAGCTGAATAACGTTTTTAAAGTAGTTTTCACCAACAAATCTTAAAGTATCCCCTACTACTGAAGGTGTACTTAACATGGGTGGTTGAGCAGAAAGTGTAAAAACGAAAGAACAATTGATTAGTGCAAGTAAGATTTTTTTCATGTGCAGATAAATGAATTGCAAAATTAGTTTTATCAAAGCTTACTATTGTCAGGAAATTGTCACAGAATTAGTTAAAGAATAGCTTTCAAATACCTGCTAAACAATTTACTTTTGCATACAATTTAAAAAAACGCCTAATGCCAATAATTGCTCCTTCCCTATTAAGTGCTAATTTTTTGAATCTTGAACAAGATTGTAATATGCTCAATAATAGCCAAGCAGATTGGTTTCATTTAGATGTAATGGATGGGCAATTTGTTCCAAATATTAGTTTTGGATTGCCTGTGATCAGTCATATCAGAAAAGCAACCCAAAAAGTTTGTGACGTTCATTTAATGATTGAAAAGCCAGAAAATTATACTGCTGCATTTAAAGAAGCAGGTGCAGATATTTTAACCGTACATATTGAAGCTTGTATTCATTTACACAGAAATATTCAAGAAATTAAATCGATGGGGATGAAAGCGGGCGTAGCGGTAAATCCGCATACTTCTGTTCAATTATTAAGTGACTTGATACAAGATATAGATGTAGTATGTTTAATGAGTGTGAATCCTGGTTTTGGCGGGCAGCATTTTATTCCACATACTTTAGAAAAAATAAAAGCTTTAAAGCAACTGATTCTCCAAAAAAATAGTACCTGCTTAATAGAAATTGACGGTGGAGTAACACTTGAAAATGCGCCCTCCATATTAGCTGCTGGTGCTGATGTGTTGGTTGCGGGAAATACTGTTTTCAAATCTGCCAACCCAACAGCCACCATTGCAGCATTAAAAGCCTTATAAACGGCTATTTTAAGGAATGGTTAAATTATGATTCTTTCCACAACTGTGAATAAGAATCATTAGGATATATGTATTCCTATTAATTAAATTTGAGATGAGAGGTTTTAATAGCCTCCATTAATTGATTCGTTAACTAAAACCCTATAGATTGACAGAGACAATCATTAGCCTAGAGTCGGTAAATCCTATTGAATTTTTTGGTGTAAACAACGGCAAATTAGATTTACTAAAGAAAAAATTTCCTTTACTAAAAATCCTATCAAGAGGCACTCAATTAAAACTGAGCGGTGCACCCGAACAGATTGATACTGCCCGTGAAAAAATTGATTTAATTGTTCAGTATTTGCAGAGAAATGGTCATTTAAGCGAAGGCTATTTTGAACAAATTTTAGGCGGAGACGATGCAGAAGTAGTAGATAATTTTGTAGACAGAAACCCCAATGATATTTTGGTGTTTGGCCCCAATGGAAAAACGGTTCGTGCAAGAACACAGAACCAAAAAAAGATGGTACATGCGGCTGATAGAAATGATATTGTTTTTGCTATAGGGCCAGCAGGTACGGGTAAAACATATACAGCAGTAGCATTAGCGGTAAGAGCATTAAAAAATAAAGTGGTAAAAAAAATCATTTTGACAAGACCTGCTGTAGAAGCAGGGGAAAGTTTGGGTTTCTTGCCAGGTGATTTAAAAGAAAAAATTGACCCCTACTTAAGACCATTATATGATGCGTTGGACGATATGATTCCTGCAGATAAATTGGGCTATTATATGAGCACCAGAACAATTGAAATTGCTCCTTTGGCCTATATGAGAGGTAGAACATTAGACAATGCTTTCATTATTTTAGATGAGGCGCAAAACACCAACGACCTTCAATTAAAAATGTTTCTTACCAGAATTGGAGCCAATGCAAAAGCCATTATTACAGGCGATCCAACCCAAGTTGATTTGCCAAGAAATATGCGAAGTGGATTAGATAAATCAACTCGTATCCTTAAAAATATTGACGGGATTGCACATATTGAATTAACAGAAGAAGATGTTGTAAGACATAGATTGGTTAAAGCAATCATTAAAGCTTACGATAAAGAGAAAGAAAAAGAAGACGCAGAACATCCCCCCCACCATCATAGATAATAAAGGAAGGCGCCCATGAGGCGCCTTTTTACTATTCGTAAGGGGCATAAACACTAAATTTGATTTAACTTCGTTTAAACCGAATAAGCAGTTATATATGAAAAAAGTTTTGCTATTATCAATCGCAACTGTATTGTTTCAAATAGCCATTCAGGCACAAAGGCCCACTACAAGCGGTAAGCCCAAAACGGTTGCAGCGCCTGTTGATGCCAATGCCGCTGCAACTGGCGACAAGCAAAATATATTTCCAGAAGCTGGTTTTGTAGGTATTGGTATATTAACTCCTGGTGCACCTATTGAAATTAAAAAAGCAGCTGGCAATACAAGGAATAAAAATATCTTATTAAAACTAAGCAACGAATGGGCTTCTGGTGGTCAAAATGAGCCATCCATTATGTTCTCTAATGGAGACGTTTCAAATCCTAAAAATCTAAGCTATTGGACAATTGGCGCAAGAGTTTCAGGTGATGAAGTATTGAAAACCCCACAAACATTTAAAATCAGTCATAAAGCGGGTTCCGATGCTATTGAGAAAGAATTTTTTTCTATCGACTCTTACGAAGGGAGAGTAAAAATTGGAGACGTTAATACACAAGTGGATGGATATAAATTATATGTAGAGCAAGGTATATTAACTGAGAAAGTAAAAGTTGCTGTTAAAAACTCTAAGGATTGGTATGATCATGTATTTAACAAAGATTATCAGTTAATGCCTTTAAATGTATTAGATCAATATATCAAAACCCATAAGCATCTACCTGGCATTCAAACTACAGAAGAAGTAATGAAAGATGGATTAGATCTTGGTCAAATGAATGCCCTCTTGCTAAAGAAAGTAGAAGAGCTAACGCTCTATACCATTCAACTAAAGAAAGAATTAGATGAAACCAAGGAACTCATTAAAAAGAAGAAAAAATAAAATTATTGATCTCCTAAAATAGAATGGCCCAGTTTATCCCTTTTTGTAGTTAAGTATTTTTCGTTGTGTGGATTGGGAACTACTTCAATTGGCACAGTCTCCACTATTTCTAGACCGTATCCTTTTAGTCCAGCCCTTTTTCTTGGATTATTACTCATTAATTTGAGCTTGGTTATTCCTAAAGAACGAAGAATTTGCGCACCCACACCATAATCCCTTTCATCCATGCCAAAACCTAAATGAATATTGGCTTCAACCGTATCCATCCCTTCTTCTTGAAGTTGATAAGCTTTTAATTTATTAATTAAACCTATGCCTCTGCCCTCTTGATTCATGTAAAGTATTACCCCAGTTCCTGCGGATTCTACCATTCTCATGGCTTTATGCAGCTGCTCTCCACAGTCGCATCTTAAACTACCCAATATATCTCCTGTAAAACAACTACTGTGAACCCTTGTAAGAACAGGCTCATCTTTTTCCCATTTGCCTTTTACTAATGCCAAATGTTCTGCACCAGATAAATTTTCTTTAAAAGCCACTAATTGAAACTGACCATATTTAGTAGGCATATTCACGCGAACCAATTCTTGAATTAATGAATCTTCTTTTAATCGATAGTCAATCAAATCTTTAATGGAAATAATTTTCAACCCAAACTTCTGTGCAATCTCAAGAAGTTGGGGCAATCTCGCCATCGTTCCATCTTCATTCATCACTTCTACCAATACGCCTGCAGGCTCTAATCCAGCCAATCTGGCTAAATCAACTGTTGCTTCTGTATGACCACTTCTTCTTAATACACCACCGTTTTTAGCTTTAAGTGGGAAAATATGTCCAGGTCTTCCTAAATCACTTGCCTTGGTATTGGGATTTACTAAGGCAAGTATTGTTTTTGAACGATCCTGAGCCGAAATACCAGTTGTTGTTCCCTGACCAATTAAATCAATAGAAACAGTAAAAGCAGTTTCATGCAAGGAAGTATTGGAACTCACCATTGGAGTTAAATCTAGTTCTGCACAACGCTCTTCAGTTAACGCAGCACAAATTAACCCCCTCCCTTCCTTACTCATAAAATTGATTGCTTCAGGAGTGGCAAACCTCGCAGCCATGATGAAATCTCCTTCATTCTCGCGGTCTTCATCATCTACCACAATAACCATTTTTCCTATCCGAATATCATCAATCGCAGCTGCTATACTATCTAACATAATTGGTAATTGAGCGGCAAAATTACATAAACCTACCGAGGGAACCGCTTTAAAACAATTTTGTTGAGTATAAATACGAATCATTTTAACAATTCATCGCAGTAGCATTGGATTAAAATGAATGAATGAACAAATTTTATTTATTAATGCTGATCATATTAACCCCTTACTTAATATTAGCGCAAAGCACATATGGATCAATTAGTGGTAAAGTGACTTATAAAGAAAAACGAGTGTTTGGGGCTACTATTATTTTGATAGAAGAAAGCACCCAAACCATCATTAAAACCAGTAGCAATCTTAGTGGTACTTATGGATTTTATCAATTAAAACCAAGCAGTAATTATTCACTTAAGGCAATTTATCCATTGGCTGACACCGTTCATATTGAATTCATTCAAATAATAGTAGGTGAAGATATATTATTAAATATCCCTTTTCAACCAAAAGTAAATGAGTTAAACCCCATACAAGTAACCAGTACTTCAAATAGCTATAAGGACGCTTCAAGTATTGACCTTTTAAAAAATTCAACTATAAAATCAAATGAACTGAGTAGATTATTAATGCATCACCCTGAAGCTTATATTAAGCAAGACAATAGCGGTGCTGCTTCCTTTTCAGGACAGAACAATCGATTTAACTCCTATTATATAGATGGTGTTTTACAAAACGATCAGTTTGGTCTATCTCCTACAGGAACGATAATGGGCGAAACAGGCAATTTAGCAGCAGCACCAGAAAGCTTTGAACAAATGCAATTGCTGGTATCCCCTAATGATGCATCATTGGGCAATTTTACTGGTGCAGCCATTAATATTGTTACCAAGGCAGGGAAGAACAAACCATTTCAAGACGCATATACTACGGTAAGAACTAATCGACATCTATATAAACATGTAGGAATGAGTATTGGAGGTCCAATTATTCATAACAAACTTTTTTATTTTTTTAATTCCGATCAATTAAATGAATATGTTTTAAGAGACAATTTAATCAATCAGTATCAAGGTGAAACCAATCAAATAAATAAACTAACACGATTTAGACAAACCATCCAAGAAAGGTTTGGCTACGACCCAGGAACATTGGACCAAACAGTTCATACAACTTCGAGCAAATGGGCAATTAGAGTTGATGGTGTACTCAATCTTAAAAATCAATTTGTATTTAATTTTAGAACTACCCAATCATTTAGGAACAGCAATTCACCCAGTACAGAAAGCATGCTGATTTTTTCGAATAATGGCAAAATTCAAGAACAGAAAAATTTCTCAGCAAGTTTTGAATGGAAATACAAAATAAATTCATTTACACAAAACAGACTATTACTCGCTTATAACCACCACTCCTCAATTACAAAGCCAAGACTTCAAGCATTTCCTTTAATAAGATTGTTAGATGGAGATGGTATGATTGTATTGGGCGCACCAGAAGAAACATATTTAAATCAACTTAGTCAAACTAGTTATAACATTAACAATCGATGGAATATTTTAAAGGGAAAACATTTTTATGAATTAGGAATTGATATGGATTATTCCATTTTAAAAAACAATTTTATGTTGAATGGGAATGGACAATATTTCTATTATAGCATCAATCATTTTTTACAAAACAGAAACCCAGTTGAGTTTAGTATAAATAAACCCTCGGCTTTGACTAATCAAATTGGAATTGGCACAACTATGAATTTATTAAAATGGGCCTTCTTTATCAATTATAAAGTAAATCCAACTAAAAATATTCAACTACAAGGGGGCTTTAGGTGGAATGAAGAGTACTTTCTAAATACACCACAACCTGACTCCTTAACCAATAATACAGCATTGCCAATAATCAGTCAAGTACACGATTTGCATGAAGCCATTTCAGGAAAGTTGCCGAGACTAAGATCCATCCCATCCCCAAGAATTTATACAAGATTTTTTATACCCAAATGGAATGCCCATTTAAAAATTGGGGCTGGAATATTTGCTGGAAGAATTCCCTATGCTTGGTTAGGAGGAATTGTTTCAAATAATGGGAATAAAATTGACCAATATATTTCTAAACAAGAACAACTAAGAAACTATCCGTTTAATCCTGATAATACCTTAGTCCATTTTATACCACCTCTAAACCATACTATTAATAAAGGAACTGTTTATTTAAGTGCTGCAAAATTGAATCTTCCTAGTTTATTTAGAGCAACCCTACAAGTAGATAAAACAATCAACCCAACTGCAGCATTCACTATACAATTCATGTATTTTAAGAACCTATCTGAACTTGTTTTTTCTAATGTTAATATTAACAAAGCGATAGCTCATTTAGATGGTCCAGATATTAGATTAATTTATGCACCAACCGACTCTTTAAAAATTGCTATCAATCAAAATGGCACCAATCCTTACGATTATATTATTTTAATTAAGAACAGTAATGGTGCATTGGGCTATGGATATGAAATGTCAATTCAATTGAAACAACAACAACAACAACAGAGTAGTTTAATAAAATATTCATTGGGAAACGCCTATTCCTTATACGATGGCAACTATTTAATTGCGGTAAATCATTGGAAATTAATGGAACAATCACAAGGAAGAAACCATATTTCACTCTCTGCTTCCGACTTTAGTCAAGGTCATCGTATTTATGCGGAATATCAATTTAAAATTAGGCAACAAAAAAACAAAAGATTCACTGGATCTATCCATTACAATGGTCAATCAGGAGCTCCATATAGCTTCGTATATGGGAAAGGTAACTTATCAGGAGATGAACCAACCACCTCAGGTTACGACTTAATTTATATTCCAAGAGAATCAGAAATTAATCAAATGTATTTTGAACCAATTTTTAAAAAAGACCTTTATTTTACTAGTGATCAACAAAAAGAAGCTTTGAATATTTTTATCAATTCAAATAAATATTTACAAAAAAGAAGAGGATTGTATGCTCAAAGAAATGGAAGCAGAGCTCCATTTACCCATCGAATAGATTTAAAAGCAAATTGGTATCTCCCGATAAAAATTCACACCCAAAAAATTCATTTAAATTTTTCATTTGAAATTTTAAACGTAGCCAATTTATTGAATTCAAAATGGGGGCAACAATTACAGGTTGCTGGTGGCAGAGTGAAGCTTATTTCCTTCCAAGGTTTTAAAAATAATCAATCTTTAATCCCTATTTACTCCTTTGACCCATCCCTGTCATCACAATCAATTTTTGAGTTAAATAACTCTTTAAACCCGGCAAATACGGGCAACTGGATGTTCCAACTTGGATTCAGGTTAAGTTTTTATTAACAAACAGTTGATTTTAACAGTCAAAAATTGGCTTTAAATAAACCACTTAATCATCTGACTATCATATTGTTAACTAAAATTATATGCGCAAAATAATAGCTTCAATGTTTATAAAGTTGATCAAAATAGCGCATTATTTTAACAAGATTTTGGGTACATAAGCCTTTAGTCGGATATTTGCCGCACAAAACCAAGATTATGAGAATTTTTAAAAGAATTTCAATGATTATGGTTGCTGCACTAGCAACTTTGATCACAACCGCCCAGGTTACTACTAGTAGTATCTCAGGGGTTGTAAAAACTGCTGATGGGCAACCGATTGAGGGTGCTAGCCTTGTTGCTGTTCACACCCCTTCTGGTACTCAGTACTCTACACTTGCAAAAAAAGGCGGTGTGTTTACTTTACCTGGATTGAGAACAGGTGGACCTTACACATTAAAAATTACTTTCACCGGATTGAAGGTAGAAACAGTAAATGATATCTATCTTTTATTGGGTGAGCCTTATGTAATTAACCCTACTTTGATTGATGAGTCTAAAGTGTTGAGTGAAGTAGTGGTAAATGCATTGAAGAAAAAATCAAGTGGAGATAAATCTGGTGGTGCTTCTACAGTAATTAATCAGCGTTTATTGAACACTATGCCTACTATCAGTCGTAGTATTAACGACTTTACTCGTTTAACTCCACAGGCAAATGGTACTAGCTTTGCTGGTAGAGATGGTAGATTTAACAACACCCAAATTGATGGTGCCAACTTAAACAACAACTTTGGTTTAAGTTCTGATCCATTACCTGGTGGTGGTGCTAATCCTATTTCAATTGATGCAATTGAAGAGGTTTCTGTAAATATTGCTCCATTTGACGTTAGACAGTCTGGTTTTACTGGTGCTGGTATTAACGCTGTAACCAAGAGTGGTACGAACAAAATCAAGGGAACTATTTATGGTTTGTATAGAAACCAAGATTATAATGGAACAAATGTAGGTGATGTTAAATTGCCGGCTCAAGTAAAGTCAAGCAACAAAATTTTTGGTGCAACACTTGGTGGAGCTATTATCAAGAATAAGTTATTCTATTTCGCTTCATATGAAGAGGAAGAGAGAAGCCAACCTGGTATTACATTCAGCCCAAGAGGTGGATCTGGTGCAGGTAACGTGAGCAATACTAGTGTAGATTCATTAAACAAATTTGCAAACGCTTTAAGAACGAAGTACGGATACGATCCAGGTTCTTTTGACAACTTCCCTAACTTCTCTACCAAGAACACTAAAATCTTGGCAAAGATTGACTGGAACATCAACAACAACCATAAGTTAACCTTGAAGTATAGTGATTTAGTTAGCTATAACGACCAACAATTAAATGGTTCTAGTATTCCTAACGGTCCTAGTTTCAGACCAGTTGGTGCAAGCGGTACAATTAACCGTTTACCAAATAACCGTTTTAGCTTAAACTCAATGTCATTTTCTAATTCTAACTACAAATTCAAAGACGTAGTTAGAACAGGTTCTTTGGAATTGAACTCGAATTTCGGTAGATTCTCTAACCAGTTTATTGCTACTTTCTCAAAAATTCAAGCTACTCGTTCTATTGATGGTGGTTACTTCCCAACTGTTGATATCTTCAATAACAATGGACAAAACTATATGTCAGCTGGTTCTGATCCATTCACAAGAAACAACGATGTTAAAAACGACGTATTTAACGTAACCAATAACTTTACCTATTATGCAGGTAAACATACCATTACCGCGGGTGCTTCTTATGAATATCAGCGTGTAGGTAATATGTTTATGCCTGGTTCTGCAAGCTATTATGCATTCAATTCATTAGATGATTTCATTAATAACAGAGCCCCAGCAGCATTTTCTTATACTTTCTCTTTAGATCCTAATAAGCCTTCTGTGTATGCAGCAGACTTAAAAGTAGGTCAATTAGGTATATATGCACAAGATGAGTTTAACGTAAACGAAAACCTTAAATTAACTTATGGAGTTCGTATAGACAAAGTGTTATATCCTGAAGCTCCTTTAGAGAATCCTAACGTAACCGCTCTTTCTTTCCCTGACAGAAATGGGGTTCCAACCAATTACAAAACAAGTGAGTGGCCTAAACAAAGCACTTTGTATTTCTCTCCAAGAATTGGTTTCCGTTATAAAATTGACGAAGAGAATTTGGTATTCAGAGGTGGTACTGGATTATTTACCGGAAGAATTCCTTTTGTGTATTTAACCAATATGCCTAGCAATAGCCAAATGTACCAAGCAAGTCAGGCTGTTACTAATCCAGCATTATTAGGCAATTTCTTATTCAATCCAAATCCTGATGCATATCGTGGAAGCTTCAGCCCTGTTGCTGGAGTGTTACCAAATAATGCAAACATTGTATTGATGGACAGAGAATTTAAGTTTCCTCAAGTTTGGAGAACCAACTTAGCAGTTGACAAAAAATTAGGTAATGGATGGAGTATTACTGCTGAAGCGTTGATTACAAAAGACATCAATGCAGTAATCATGAGAAATGCTAACCAGCGTAATCCAAATGCGGTTCTTGCCGGAGGTGATGATTTAAGACCACGTTATGCTGCTACTGCTGACAGAAGATTGTATAGCAATATTGGATCTGCAATTGTTCTAGAAAATGCTTCAAGAGGCAATAGTGGATCTTTCACTTTCCAAGTTACTAAGACTTCAACAAAAGGATTTTTTGGAACCTTGGCTTACACCAGAAGCTATGCAACAGAATTAACTGCAAATCCTGGTGCGCAAGCAACATCTACTTGGCAGAGTAACCCAACAACAGCTACACAGAATGATCAGCAATTATTCAACTCTGCATATGTTGCACCGCATAGAATAATCTCTACCCTTTCTTACAAATTGAATTATGGTAAGAATTTTGCCACTACATTCACTTTATTTGGTGAAATAGCAATGGGCAATAACTATAGCTACACCATTAATGGAGACTTAAACAATGATGGTAATAGTACTTCAGATTTGTTATTTATTCAATCAAGCCCTGTTTTTGTACCACAAACTGCATCTGGTGGCAACCCTGCAAGATCGGTTGATGAACAACATGCAGCATGGCAGTTATTTATTCAGAACACCCCTTACTTAAGAAAAAACTTGAACCAATATGCAGGTCGTAACGAAGCATATTTACCTTGGGTTAGTCGTTTTGACTTAAGAATCGTTCAAGATATCATGGCAAATATTGGTGCTCATAAGCATACATTACAAATCACTGCTGATATTTTAAACTTTGGTAACATGTTGTTCAAGAGTGCAGGTGTAAGACAAATCACCACAACAACACAGCCCCTTATCTTTAGAGGCTATGATGCAACTGGTCGTCCTACATACAACTTGCAGCAACAAGGTGGCCAATTGGTTACTAAACCTTGGCAAAACAACCTAAGCTTAGCCAGCACTTGGTCTATGCAGTTAGGTGTTCGTTATATTTTCTAGTATAACTTCTTACAAATACAAAAAGGCCCCGGAAATCGGGGCCTTTTTAATTTAATCTGTCAAGTGAAATTGCGGCTCTTGGTTATATTTCAAAAAAATCTTATTTGCCCCAACCCCATTGTAGAAACTGGGGCATAATTTTCTCCCAGGTCTCCATATCGTGCTTGCCTTCTTCTATTTGCAAATATTGAATATGATTTTCAGTGTACCCTTTTGCTTTCAATGCAACAATTAAGTCTAAAGCATCATCAATTGAATCAATGATTCCATTATTATTTCTATCAGCGGTTTCATCTAATTCGCCACATTCAATAAAAAATTGTAACCAGGGATGAAATTTTCCTTTCCGAATTTGCAAATGCATCAATCGATCTTGTTCATCGTCGTAACCATCTTCATACCCTTTTCTTCGCCACCAAAGTGAGGGACTAAACAATCCAATTTTTCTAAACTCACTTGCATTATTCCATGCAATATCCAATGCACTTAATGCCCCCAAAGAAAATCCAGCGAATGACTTATCCTTGAATGATGGCGCATTGTATTTCTTTCTGATAAAAGGCAATAACTCATCAAATATAAATTTACTGTACAATCCTGCTTTAGCTCCTCTCCCGTTAAAATCAGCTGAATATGCAGTTCCATATTCCATTTTACGTTCAGGACCACAATGAATGCCCACACATACAATGGGCTCAATGCTTCTATTCGTCAATAAATCGGAAAAGAGTTCATCAAAACGCATTTTGATTAAATCTTGCCCATCGTTAAACAAAAGAAGACTTACCTGATCTAGGTAATGTATTTTAGATGGTAAATAAATGTTGATGGTTACATCTCTTTCTAAATATTCAGAATGAACCACACTGGTCTCCATTTGCATTATAGGTGGTTGAATAGTAACATGATTCGACATAATATCAAAAATAGGGTAATGCATGAAAAATAGGGCATCGCAATAAAAATAGATAGCGATATTTTTTTATTTATGTATAGATAGCTTAAATTACAAATCAACCTTAAAAACTGCAATTATGAAAAAAATAGGTATTCTCTTTGGGCAAGAAAGAAGTTTCCCAAATGCTTTTGTTGAAAGAATCAATAGCAAACAAATAAAGGGAATTACAGCAGAGCCAGTAAAAATTGATAAAGTTATCCAAGGAGAAAGTAGTGGATATGCAGTAATTATTGACCGTATTAGTCAAGATGTTCCCTTTTATAGGGCTTACTTAAAAAATGCCGCACTATGCGGAACCGCAGTGATTAACAATCCTTTCTGGTGGAGCGCTGATGAGAAATTTTTCAATAATTGTTTATCAACAAAAATTGAAGTGGCTGTACCTAAAACAGTTATACTCCCTTCAAAAGAATTACCTACAGATACCGCAGAATTGTCTTTTAGTAATTTGTCTTACCCATTAGATTGGGAAGGAATTTTTAGCTATGTTGGCTTCCCTGCTTATATGAAACCATTTGCTGGTGGAGGTTGGAAAAACGTATACAAACTAACAGACATGAATGATTTTTTTGAAAAACATGCTGAAACAGGCCAATTGGTGATGCTGCTTCAAGAAGAGATTGTTTTTGAAGAGTACTATCGCTGTTACTGCATTGGCGGGAAACATGTACGCATCATGTCTTATGAACCTAGAAACCCACATCATCTTAGATATGCTGCAGACTTTAAGCCTTCTGCAGAAAAGTTAAAAATGATGACAGAAATTGTATTGAAAATTAATCAATACCTAGGGTACGACTTCAATACAGTTGAATTAGCTTTAAGAGATGGAGTGCCTTACGCCATTGATTTTTGCAACCCAGCACCAGATGCAGATATCAAAAGCGTAGGGCAAGAAAATTTTGATTGGGTGGTAGAAACTGCTGCAAACTATGCAATAGAAAAAGCATTGGCTCAAGAAGATGGAAAAGATAATTTAACCTGGGGCGAATACATTAAAAGAAGCGCAAACGGGAAGCCCCTTTATTAATCAGTCTATATCACGTTTAGTATATGTCTAATTTAAGTTTCAAGCATTTTACTTTAGGAGTTGAGGAAGAATATATGGTAATAGACCCCATTTCTAGAGAGTTAAAAAGTCATGAGCAAAAAATTGTTCAAGTGGGGCAACTCTCAATGAAAGATAAGGTGAAGGCCGAAATGCACCAAGCTGTAGTTGAAGTTGGAACAGATATTTGTAAAGATATTGATGAAGCATTCAAAGATGTGGCTTCGTTAAGAGGGAATATTGCACAAATTGCTGGTGATTTAGGTCTTTGGGTTGGAGCATCGGGCACGCATCCTTTTAGCCATTGGGAAAACCAATTGATTACAGACCATGTTCGGTACAATCAAATTGTTAACGAATTACAAGAAGCTGCTAGAAGCAATTTGATTTTTGGATTACATGTCCATGTAGGTATGGAAGATAGAAAAATGGCCATCCATATTGCAAATACAGCCCGCTATTTTCTACCCCATGTGTATGCATTAAGTACCAACTCCCCTTTTTGGGAATCCAGAGATACAGGATACAAATCTTTTAGAACAAAAGTGTTTGATAAGTTCCCTAGAACTGGAATACCCGACCACTTTGAAAGTTTTGAAGCCTATGAAAATTATGTAAATCTTTTAATTAAGACCAATTGCATCGACAATGCTAAAAAAATTTGGTGGGACTTAAGGGTTCATCCTTTTTTCAATACAGTGGAATTTAGAATTTGTGATGTTCCAATGAATATCATGGAAACGATGACCATTGCGGCTTTGTTCCAAGCAATTTGCGCCAAAATTTACAAGCTCAGGAACCAGAACCTCAACTTCATGATTTATCAAAGATCATTAATCAACGAAAATAAATGGAGGGCCAGCAGGTATGGAATAGAAGGGAAACTCATTGATTTTGGAAAAGAAACTGAGGTAGACACGAAGGCCCTTATTTATGAATTACTCGATTTTGTAGATGATGTAGTAGATGAGTTGGGAAGCAGACATGTAGTAGAGCACGTAGCCAAAATATTTGAATTAGGAACCGGGGCCGATAGACAATTAAAAGTATTTAAAGAAACAGGTAGCTTAATAAGTGTGGTAGACTATATACACGACCAATTTTTGAGTATTTAACTTAAAATAAATATAAAATAACCAAGCCTCTATTATTATAGGGGCTTTTTTATTCATATTTGTTTAGTTTAAACCACTCAGGCAGCATTTTAACTGAACTGGTCGTCTATATTATGTCAACGTTAAATTAACCTCATTTGACAGAGCACGAGTTGATTAAAGGCTGTATAAAACAGGACCCTACCTGCCAGCGTATGCTATTTGAGCGTCACGCGGGTAAAATGATGGGTGTATGCGTCAGGTATGCTCAAGATAATATGGAAGCAGAAGACATGTTACAGGATGCTTTTGTAAAAGTTTTCCAATACATCAATCAATTTAAATTTGAAGGCTCATTTGAGGGATGGATTAGGAGAATTGTAGTCAATACTGCAATAAGGCATTTAGAGCGTAAGAAAATGAGTTTTAAAGAGATTGATGACCATCATGCAGACCTGCCCTCTATTGACCCAAGTGCATTTACCTATTTAGGAGAGGAAGATTTATTGAAATTGATAAGTGCTTTGCCAGAAGGTTATAGAATGGTATTTAATTTAAGTGTGATTGAGGGTTATAGTCATGATGAGATTGCTCAAATGTTGAATATTCAAGCCGGTACCAGTAGAAGTCAATTGGTAAAAGCCAGAAAAATGTTGCAGGCTCAAATACTGCAACTTCAAAAAATTGCTGTTTAATGACCAATAAGGAGTTTGATATCATTTTTAACCAAAAACTAGAACAGTACACTGCAAGTGTGCCCAATGGATTATGGGATAAAATTGCCATGCATGACTTATCTGGTCCTAAAGATGGATTTGACGAATTCATTCAAAACAAATTATACCACCACAGCGCCTCAGTACCACCAGATTTCTGGGAACGTATTCAACCTGAAGAAAAAGAAAAAAGAAGAAGGTTCCTTTTCTGGCTTCCTAAAAAATATATGGCTGCTGCTTCTATATTACTACTCGTTTTAGTTGGTTCAACTGCTGCTTATATTTATTTGAACGGGAATCCATTTACTATAGAAGAATCGGAAACTGTGCAATTGCCCAAACCTAGCACAAATAGTACAAAACAGACACCCATTGTAAACATATCTGAATCAGATAAAACAATAAATACCCAAGATAGCATTCAAGAAAAAAATGACCACCCCATTGTAGTCGAAAACAGTTCATTGAAAATAAATACCAATACTGAAAACAAAACGGATTGGAAATTAAATAAGAAAAATATTACCCAATCATTCAAAGAATCAGGTTCTGTTTTTCCTTTTGAACAATCCATCAATTCCATAAAAAGCCAAATACCTTCTGTTACTGCAAACAATTTAAAAGAAGATGAAATTGCCAAATCAACTGAAGCAATTGAATCTTACGAAACGTCATTAAAAGCAGGTAATGCACTTATTAAACAAAATAGAAACTTATCTGCACTTTTTAATAGAGAAATGAGTACGAAAAATCATGCATCTAGTTTTAAGAATGTAGTGATTTGTCCCACGGATAGAAAAATCAGAAATACCGATTGGGATTTAGAAGTGTTTGTATCACCCGATATGCCATTTAAAACAGTAACGAATAATACTGCAAGTCTACAATTACTCAGTAGAAAAGACAGTAGTGAATCATTAAAGCTTGGGTTTTCCGCTGGATTCAGAATTGCAAAACCGTTGAACGACCATTTTGCACTTAAAACAGGATTACAATATTCGCAAATTAACGAGCACTTTACCTATAGAACTGAAAATGAAACCAGAACAACAACAGTGGTAACCGTTCGAGCCATTATCAGAGCACCAGGCGACACTTTGCTTGTTAGAGATACCAGTACATTAACCCAAATTGGATATAAAACGAATACAGTCAAAAACAGGTTTAAAAGTTTAGATATTCCGGTATTGGCAAGCTATCAATTTGGCAATGACGATTTAAGTATTGGATTAACAGCTGGCGTAATAGTAAACCTTTCTAGTTGGTATCAAGGAGTGATACTTGATAGTAGTTTAACCGCAGTTCCATTGAGCAAAGAAACCAATATGGTATACAAAAGCAATATTGGTCTTGGATTGTATGCAGGCCTAACTGTTGCGAAAAGAATTAACTATTCAACCCAATTATTTTTTGAACCATACTTAAGGTATAATTTATCAAATATGACTAATCCAGAAGCTTCATTTAATCAACGATTCAGCATTGGTGGATTAGCAATGGGACTAAGATTTAATTTAAACAAAAGATAGGCAACAATAAAACCAACCAAAGTATCTCAATAGTAATGTTATATAAAATCAGTAAATATTATCTTTTAGCAGCATTTAGCTTGATACTTTTTGCTTCTTGTAATAAAGAGATATCTGATGGTAATTTTACTACTTATGCTGGGAATGATATGAATGATACCAGTTGGTCTTATTCTTCCAATACAAGTTTAGCACTACAAAGAATCAGCGACTCCACTTCAGTATACAAATACAACGACACTTTATTAGGATCCAATGGTAAAACAATCATATTTTCTGATCATTTCAGTTTGTTTCTACCACCCAATGCATTTGTTAATAACGCAGGTGCGCCTGTGTCTGGTACCATCAATATTAGAGTCATTTTGTTAGATGAGAAATCTGAGTTTATTCGGTCAATTAAAGCCTCACTAAACAACGAAAACTTATTAGAATCGGACCTTGCATTTTGTATTATTGCCACAGCGTATGGACAAGAATTACGTATTGCTCCTGGTGTTAATTATGTAATACGCGTAGGCAATAAAGACAATATTGTAAAACAAGGTATGAAAGTTTACAAGGGTGATGAATCAATTGTTTACACCACTCAATTACTGGTTGACCCGTTTTTTAATTGGAATGAAAATACTTCATTAGATTATCAACAATCCATTTACAAACAACCAGGAAACAGTGGATCAAAGGAAATTGAACGATATGATATTACCACAAATAAACTAAGATGGATTTCATTGGCTCGACCATTAAATAATATTGGTTCACTGGGCAAATTCAATATTATTCTACCGCCTAATTTTACCAATAAAAACACCATTGCTTTTATTACCACAGACGACTATAATAGCGTAATCCAACTAAAGCCCGAATTATCTAGTAGAAGTTTTAGTGCAAACAATATACCTTTACAAAAGAAAATTCACATAGTTACTATTTCACTGATTGGTACTCAATTTTATTATAGCGAACAAAGTATCAAAGCATTAAATAATACCCCAGTGCTTTCTTTGAAGCCACAAAAGAAATCTTTAATTGGTATTATAGCCGATTTGAAAAAGCTTTAAATAGTTCATGACGCATATCGGGGGATATGCTGGCCCTGCAAATCTGTAGGGCCATTTTTATTTTTTTATCCTTTTAATATGTAAAGCATTGTAGGCCCAAATTAAACTACATAACATAAACAATGCACCTAATAAAAATGAAGCGCCTGGAAAATAAAAGGGTGCAGAAGGGCCAGTAAAATAGGCAAATGAGCCCGTCATTAGTAAAGGACCAACAATAGAAGTAGCACTAATTAAACTAGTTAATGCTCCTTGCAACTCACCTTGTTCATTGGATGGGACATTGCCTGAAATGATAGATTGTAATGCGGGGCCTGCAATTCCACCTAAACAATAAGGAATTAGAAATACAAACATCATCCAGGTTTGTGTTGCAAAAGTAAAAAGAATTAAACCTGCTGTATATAAAGTAAGTCCTAAGTAAACACTTTTTTCATTCCCAATTTTTGGATTGATGACTCTTACTAGTCCACCTTGAACAAGCGTAACCAATATCCCTACAACTCCAAGAGATATTCCAATCATTTTAGGCGTCCATTTAAATTTCTCAATGTTTACAAAACTCCAATTACTTTGCACAGAGTGTGCTGCTAAATAAATTAAGACCAACGAACCAATCAAGCCCGTAACTGTAGGATATTTTTTTAATTGCATCAAAGAACCCAATGGATTTGCGCGTTTCCACTCGAATGGTCTTCGCAAGTTTTTATCTAATGACTCTGGTAGCACAAAATAACCATATAACCAATTGGCCAATGCCAATCCAGCAGCAACAAAGAAAGGGACCCTTGATCCATACTCGCCCAATAATCCACCCAACATAGGTCCTATAATAAATCCTAAACCAAAAGCGGCTCCAATCATTCCAAAATTTTGGGCCCTATTTTCAGGCGTACTGATATCGGCCATATATGCAGATGCAGTAGTAATACTTGCGCCTGTGATTCCAGCAACAATTCTACCAACAAATAACCATGTAATGGTTGGAGCAAATGCTACAAATAAATAATCTATACCAAAACCAAATAGAGAAAATAATAAAATAGGTCTTCTTCCATATTGGTCACTCAAGTTGCCTAAAATGGGAGATACCAAGAATTGCATAAAAGCATAGGAGAAAGTAAGCCATCCCCCATATTGAGATGCAAGGCTAGCGCTGCTACTATGCACCAATTCTTCAATTAATTTAGGTACAACTGGTATAATTAACCCAATCCCAATTACATCAATCAGTATGGTGATAAAAATAAATCCAACCGCTGCTTTTTTATTCGATGCCATGATCTACAAATTAACAATTATGGCAAATATGCTTTAAATAAAGGAAGTTTACGCCATTGTTCTAGTAACTCCAGGAATTTCTAAGACCAAATCGGCACCGTAACAAGCAGCTGGGGTTTGATAACCTGGCTTAAAATTTTGAGAAAGTACTTTTTTCAAAATAATCAAACTACTTAATGCGGTTAAAGTATACCCTTCTGGGCCTTCTAAAGTTGCACGCAATGTTTTACCTGCATCATTGGATACTTCACCCCATACCAAAGACTTTGCTTTTTTACGCATAGCTTCGTCTGGGCCAGCAGGCATTTTTTTAATTTTCTTTTTATAATAATTGCGCACAAAAGACAATTTGAGTAGCCAATTATATACCCCTTGCCATTTTAACATCGAAAATGTTTTTGGAGAAACAGAAGTATATGTTTCAATATTGGGAATGAGAGTGGTGGTATAGGCAGTAGAAATATCGCCCCAGGGGATGGTCATTGTAAATAATTTCTTACTACTAAAATTGACCCACATCCCTTTATGACCGAGTGGCTTTCTAATTATTTTCCCATTCTCTCTAACAGCCCCTCCCTCACCCATTCCTTCAGCCATTGTAGTTGCTGTTCCATGAGATAATTTGCCTCCAACAGAAGCAAATGCTAATTTTAAGTGAGTGGTATCTGGCATTTGGTCGTGTAAAAATTTAGCCATGCAATCGGTGGGCACCACATCAAATCCTACCCCTGGCATCACCATGATTTCTCTTTGAGCAAAAGCATCCCCCATTTTTTTCAACAATTCAAACACTCCTATTTCACCAGTAATATCTAAATAATGAACACCCGCCTTTATACAAGCAGTAGCCATTTTAAAAGCAGTATGCATAAATGGACCAGCAGCATGTAATACCACTTTAAAGGATTGCAAGGCATTAACCAGTTTATCGGTATCATTTAAATCTACCACTAAATATTCTAAAGACAATTCCTTGGCCATCAATGATAATGCAGCCTCGTTTCTACCTGCTAAAACTGGTACTAACTCATATTGATGCGCCATTGAAGCAATCAGTCTTCCTGTATACCCATTGGCACCGTATAAAAGAAATTTATTTTCTTGCATACTGTAAAATACAAAATCCCGACAACAAAAGTTGCCGGGACTGTACAATCGAGGGAATTATCAACAAACTATTTTTTGAGAGTGATTAAACCAAGTTGGGCTTCTTTGGTTTTTGATACCACTACATTACTAATAGTTGTATCTGCATATCCATTTGATGCGTTTACAAAAACACTGTAAGTGCCATCTGCTAATCCACGAATTTTAAAGTACCCTTCGTGATTGGGAAGTGCATAAGCGGTATCGGTATTATTGAATACGGTGATTACTGCCTGAGCTTCCTTTGGAGTTACTTTACCGGAAACACCAGCAGTAGCTTTTACAGTAAAGAATTTAATGAATGGCTTTAAGTAAAACTGATTGTTTTTTTCAACGATAGATCTACTAATATCAAAATCTAACCAAAGTCTGGAACGATTGGGTAAAAATTCGTCCCACTCTCCACCTTTTAATTTAATCAAGACGTAAGGTTTTTCATTAAATGGAATATTCAATGGATAAGTAATACTGTCTTTAACTAAAGAATGTGTAGTACCTAATTCAATTTTAATTAATCTGATTGCACCTTTAAAAACCGTACTGGTAGCGAGTAAAGTATCAACTCCATTACGCAACTTTAAAATATCATACACGCCGGCTTTTACACCAAGGTCTTGCCATACTAGAGACGAATCATTTTTTTCATGCCTGGAACTACCTATTCTATCCCAATTGCAAGTGTCTTTTTTGCGTGTGTCTTTACTAGTATCAATCAATAAAGAAACTGATTTGATATCAATAAATACATTGTCAAAAACACCAGGCGCATCGGTTAAATACAAGGATACAGATTGAGTGCCAATTGGGCTTTCAACAGATGCAGATTTATTACATGCAGTGAACACAAAGGACACTAAAATTGCTGCAGCAGCAATAAAATAAAGGGGGTTTGTTTTTTTCATGGTTTAAAATTTTAGTGTAGCATTATGCCATCCGTTCTTTATTTTTTGTTTACTCAATAGTATTACATACCGCATTATACAGCATGAATTTCTCAAGCAAATAGTTTTAAGGGATTAAACCAAATAATTGATTGGCTTATATACAAGATAGATGCTGGCAAAATACGTGCCGTTGCCTGTTAAATTAATTTTAACAAAAAATCTTTTTTTACCATGCAGCTATTATAGTAGCAATCTCTTTTAAGTTTGGCTTTTTTTTGGCTTTATTAAAAGCCGCAGGAATTTTTTCTGTATCGCCCTTGAAGAGCTCGGTTAATGTTTTTCCTTTTACTGATATTAATTCTGAAGTGGTTAGATTATATAAAAAAGATTCATTAAAAATTCTAAACTCTTTCCCGCCTGATGACTTACCATAGTCGTAAGTATCAGCAGCTTTTTTTTGAACAAGGTCTAACAAAGAATATTTAGACCCTCGAGCTTTTACTTCATACAATAAAGAATTGTTAGCATCCATTTTAATGAAAACAGTAGAATCGAATACACCTTCGGTGCTATGGAATAACGTGATTTTTTTAACTGGTTCAATAAATTGAAACTCAGCGTCTTTCTCTAAAAAATGAATATTCCCATTTACCAAATTCACAATCAGCTTCATATTACTGAAAGTTTTTCCGTTGAACATTTCAACATGTGCATTGCACCATTCGTCTTTCCAAAGTGGACTTCCTTTAATGCTCCCCACGTTTCCACCAAATAGGTTTCCTTTCTCATCGTACACTTCTACAAAATGAGTAACCGGCTTTGCCAAATACATATTCTGACTAAACAAAAAAGTGTTGAACAATATAAAGAAGAGACTGAGTATACATTTCATTGCTCTAATTTACAACATTCAACACTTTAAGTTGCGGATATGCTTAATATAATTTAATCATTTCTGAATACAACCAATCCGTCAAATACATCAACTAAAACTGGCTGTGATTTATCTATGTCCCCTGAAAGAATCTTTTTACTTAAAGCATTCACGATCAGCTTTTGAATCAAGCGCTTTAAAGGCCTTGCTCCTAATTGTGCATCAAACCCTTGTTCAATTAAATACTCAATTAAATAGTCACTGAATTTTAACGTGATATCATTTTCTGCAACTAATTTTTTAAGCCCTTCTAATTGAATGCTTACAATTCCTCTCAACTGGGTTTTATTTAAAGGACTAAACATAATTACTTCATCTACCCTATTTAAAAACTCCGGCCTTACCGTTTGTTTTAACAACTGCAATACTTCCGCCTTTGCTTTTTCCGTAGCTTCTTCAATGCCAGTTTCCCCAACGCCCTCAAAAGCGTCTTGAATTAAATGGCTTCCAATATTGCTGGTCATAATGATAATGGTATTTTTAAAGTTCACCATTCTACCTTTATTATCAGTCAATCTTCCATCGTCTAATACCTGCAGCATTACATTCCAAACATCTGGGTGTGCTTTTTCAATTTCATCTAACAAAACCACACTATAGGGCTTTCTTCTTACAGCTTCTGTTAATTGGCCACCTTCATCATAACCAACATATCCTGGAGGAGCACCAATTAATCTAGAAACAGTGTGCTTCTCTTGGTATTCACTCATATCTATACGAGTCATCATGGTTTCGTCGTCGAACAAGTATTCAGCTAAAGCTTTAGCCAATTCTGTTTTACCCACACCTGTTGTACCCAAGAAGATAAATGAACCAATTGGTTTTTTAGGGTCTTGCAATCCAGCCCTGCTTCTTCTGATGGCATCAGACACTGCACTTATAGCTTCTTCTTGACCAACCACACGACTGTGCAATTCTTCTTCTAAATGCAATAGTTTTTCTCTTTCGCCCTGTAACATTTTTGCAACAGGTATACCAGTAGCTTTTGCAATACTTTCTGCAATATCTTCTGCATCCACTTCTTCTTTCAATAATCTTTTTTCAGAAGAATTTAAAAGCTGTTCAGTTACGGAAGCAATAATTGTTTCTTGCTCTTTTACTTTACCGTATCTAATTTCTGCCACTTTACCATATTCACCATTACGCTCTGCTTGTTCAGCTTCTTGCTTTAACTGTTCAATATTTGCTTTAGCAGTTTGTACTTTTTCTACTAGCTCTTTTTCTTGTGTCCACTTTGCTTTAAGCGTATCTCTTTCAACAGCCAAATTGCTTATTTCAATATTGAGTTCTTTTAATTTGTCTTCATCATCTTCACGCTTGATGGCTTCTCTTTCAATTTCAAGCTGCCTGATTTGTCTTTCTAATTTATCTAGCTCTTCTGGCATCGAATTCATCTCAAGCCTTAATTTGGCCGCACTCTCATCAATTAAGTCGATGGCTTTATCTGGCAAAAAACGATCCGTTACATATCTATTAGACAATTCAACTGCGGCTATAATAGCTTCGTCTTTTATTCTTACATGGTGATGGGTTTCGTACCGATCTTTTAATCCACGTAAAATTGAAATAGCGTCTTCTACAGTTGGTTCATCAATGATTACTTTTTGAAACCTGCGTTCCAACGCTTTGTCTTTCTCGAAATACTTTTGGTATTCATTCAATGTAGTGGCTCCAATGGCACGCAATTCACCTCTTGCCAATGCAGGCTTTAAAATATTTGCAGCATCCATAGCACCTTCACCACCACCAGCACCAATTAATGTATGTATCTCATCTATGAATAAAATAATCTCCCCTTCACTTGAAGCTACTTCTTTAACTACCCCTTTCAATCTCTCTTCAAACTCCCCTTTGTATTTAGCACCTGCAATTAATTGCCCCATATCTAAACCATAAATTACTTTAGATTTCAGGTTTTCAGGAACATCCCCATTTACAATACGCATGGCCAACCCTTCTACTATAGCCGTTTTACCCACCCCTGGCTCACCCACAAGAATGGGATTATTTTTTGATCTTCTCGTTAAAATGTGAAGGGTTCTTCTAATTTCTTCGTCTCTCCCTATTACCGGATCTAACTTGCCTTTACGAGCCATATCATTCAGGTTCTTCGCAAACTTGTTCAGCATATTTAATTGCGTTTCCTGAGCTTGTGATTGAATGGTATCTCCTTTACGCAAATCTTTAATAGCAGTGGTTAATCCTTTTTCGGTTAAGCCAGCACTCTTTAATAATTTACCAGTAGCATCATTCATTTGCACCAATGCCATCAATAAATGTTCGGGAGTAATAAACTCATCTTTAAATAGGCCCATTACTGAATTAGCTTTTAACAATGCATTGCTAAAATCTCTTCCTGCTGCTTGAGCCGGTTCCCCATCTTGAATTTTGGGTAGCTTATTCAGCTGTTCCATTAGCTTAGCTTCTAGAAAAGTAGGATTCACATTGTTCTTTTTTAATAAGAAATCAATAGCAGAATCTTTTTCAGCTATCAATGCTTTTAACAAGTGATCTGTTTCAATAGAAGGATTGCTGTTAGTATAAGCAATCTGTTGAGCAGACTGAATGGCTTCCTGCGCTTTAATGGTATAATTGTTCAGATTCATAATTGTGTTGATTAACTTAACTTTATACCATCAATCAAACAACAATCCAAGCCAATAATTCGGAAATTATGTCGCTAAAAAAATGGAAAACATGCGTAAAAGTCAGCCTGGTAATGGGTTTTCTGTTATTATTACAGCCAACTAAGGCACAGTTTAATTTTCAGCAATTAGAAAGCGCAATTGCAGCTTCCAATAAGGAGTTGGGTAAAGAATTTGTCATTCTAGTATATAAGGATGGGAAAATCATTTTTTCTAAATCTACAGGAGAATTTACTCCTAAAACACAAGCACCTATTGCCAGTAGCAGCAAATGGTTAACTGCTGCATTAATCATGGCATTGGTAGACGAAGGAAAAATTTCATTAGACGATAAAATCAGTAAGTACTTACCGGTATTTACAAAGTATAGCAAAGGGTTTATTACTATAAGACATTGCTTAAGTCATTTAACAGGTATTGAATCGGAGCCAATTAAATTAGCGAATATTATCAAAAGAGGACGATACAATAGCCTAGAAGAAGAAGTGGAAGAATTTGCAACCAAAAAAGAAATCATGGCCAACCCAGGATTAGAATTTAGGTACAGCAATGTAGGAATGAATATTGCAGGCAGATTTATAGAAGTGGCCACTAGAAGAAGTTTTGAACAATTAATGCAAGAAAAAATTTTGAGACCACTTCAAATGCGAAGCACCAATTTTTCTACCTTGAATGCAATCAATCCTTCTGGCGGAGCGCAGTCTACTGCCAATGACTACATGAATTTTTGCTCGATGTTATTGAATAAAGGCATATACAATGGAAAGCGTATTTTATCTGAAACATCTGTTCAATTATTAATGCAAGCACAGACCACTTCATCAATGATTAAGTATGCGCCTAAATCTGCGGAGGGATACAATTATGCATTGGGATCATGGATTCTTCAAACCAACCAAACTGGTGCAGCATCAGTGGTTGCTTGTCCTGGTTTATTTGGCACATGGCCCATGATAGATTTGTGTAGAAACTACGCGGTAGTATTTTTTACCAAGCAATTCTTATCTGAAGAAAAGAAAGAAACCTATTTAAAGTTGAAAGGAATTATTGACGAACAAATTGTAGCTAATTGTAACTAATGTTGCCTATTCAACAATATACGCAACAAGTAAAATCAATAGCCAAAAAGCTGGGCTTTGAGTATTGCGGAATTGCACAAGCAGTCAAATTAGACGAAGACGCAAGAAGGTTAGAAAAATGGCTGCACCAAGGTATGCATGGAAAAATGCAATACATGGAAAACCATTTTGATTTACGCGTAGATCCAAGCAAATTGGTGCCCGGTGCTAAGTCGGTGATTACGTTACTCAAGAATTATTATCCATCAGCAAAACAAAAACCAAACACCCCACTCATTGCTAAATATGCATGGGGCAAAGATTATCATGAAGTAATTCGTTCACAGCTTAAATTGTTTTTAGCAGAATTAAGTACCCATATTGGAGAAATAAATGGAAGAGGCTTTGTAGATTCAGCACCCGTTTTAGAAAGATCTTGGGCAGTACAATCTGGTTTGGGCTGGGTAGGTAAAAATGGAAACTTAATTCATAAGCAATCGGGCTCTTTCTTTTTTATTGCAACTTTAATAGTAGACATTGTTTTAGAAGCAGATTCGCCATATGCAAAAGATTATTGCGGCTCTTGTACCAAGTGCATAGAAGCATGCCCTACAGAAGCTATATTGCCCGACAAAAAAATCAATGGAAGTAAATGTATTAGCTATTATACTATAGAATTAAAAGACGCATTACTTCCCAATGAATTAAAAGAGCAATTCAATAATTGGATGTTTGGCTGTGATATCTGTCAGGATATTTGTCCATGGAATCGATTTAGCAAGCCCCATCAAGAACCATCGTTTGAACCAATTTCTGCTGTCTTAAATTTAACAACCAGCCAATGGGAAGAATTAACAGAAGAATCATTTAAGACCATTTTCAAAGAAAGTCCTTTAAAGCGTTCAAAATTTAGTGGCATCAAAAGAAATTTGCGCTTTATTCAGTCATTAGACTAATGGAAGAAATGCACATTTTTGCGGGTTTATGCATTTTTATCCGCATAATTGAACAGTTTCCACTAAATATTCACCGTCTGTATAAACAAAACCAATAAATTCCCGCACATATTATATATTTATGATGTTTTATAAACCTCCAAAACGATACGCATATGAATGTTAACTATGGCAAGGCCAATGTTATATCGAAGTTGTGCTTCCTTCTCTTCGGTATTACATTGACAATTGGCTTGCAAGCTCAAACAACTATTAAAGGAAAAGTAACCGACAGCAAAGGGCTACCGATTCCCGGCGCTTCTATTACCATCAAAAATTCTGGAGCAGGAACTGCTTCTAACACCGATGGTAGTTATCAGTTTATTGCCAATTTAAAGCAAGGCAAGTATGATGTTGTTATTTCTTCTGTAGGATTTAGGTCTGCAGAAAAGAATTTGACCGTGAGTGCCACTACAGGCAGCTTCACTTTCGATGCTTCTTTAAAGGAAGATGCTACAGGATTAGATGAAGTAGTGGTTACAGGTACTTCACAAGGAACAACCAAAAAGCAATTGGGTAATTTTATTGGTACCGTTAAAGGAAGCCAAATCAACAATGCAGGATCACCCAATGCCATTGCCTCTTTACAAGGTAAAGTGCCAGGTGCGCAAATCACACAGAACTCAGGAGATCCTGCAGGTGGCATGAGTGTGAAATTGCGTGGCGTGAGTTCTATCTCTGGTTCTTCTGATCCATTGTATATTATTGACGGAGTAATTTTAAACAACTCCAATGCAAGAGTAACCAATGCACAGAGTGACTATGATACTTATGGTAGCGTGGGGCAAAATAGAATGGTAGATATCAACCCCAATGATATTGATAGAATTGAAGTGTTGAACGGTGCTGCAGCTGCTGCTATTTATGGTAGCCGTGCAAATGCTGGGGTAATCCAAATCTTTACAAAAAGAGGATCTACAGGTGCACCAAAAATCACTTTTAGTTCTAAAGTAAGCACCAATTCATTAAGAAAACGTTTGGTATTCAATAATGCTACTACCAAGTTTGGTGGACCAACTGATGGGCCTGGTGCTGTTACGCAGGATATCTTGTTAACAGGATTAACTACAACTTCTCCAGTAACTCGTTACGACTACCAAGACGATATTTTTAGAACAGGATATGGTACCGATAACAACGTTTCTATCACTGGTGGACAAGACAAAATGCGTTATTTTGCTTCTTTAAATTACAATAGCAACCAAGGTATCATCAGAGGTACAGACAATACTCGTTTTGGTTTCAGATTAAATTTAGACAACAAAGTAAACAACTGGTTTAGTTGGAATGCAGGTATTAACTATACCAATAACGCAACCAATGAAAAGCCAGATGGTAATAGCTTCTTCTCTCCTATTAACTCTATGACCATTATTGGAAATTTCCACAATATTGGCGTAAGAGATGCAAATGGAAATTTGCAAGCAGTAGGCGAAAGAGGACGTGTGAATCCTTTAACTATTATCAACGATATCAAACAAAGAAACGTTACCAATAGAACGGTTTCTAATGTAGGATTTAAGTTGTTCCCTGTAAAAGGGTTGGTGATTGATTACACAGCAGGTTTAGACAATATTGCACAAAACGGAACCACATTTATTCCTCCATTCCCATACAATGCTAGTCCAGGATTCTATGGAGGTGGTGCAACTTTAGACCCAACGCTAAATGGTTATGCAAGTGCAGCAAGCTTTAACTCTACGTTCTTTAACCACGATTTAAACTTTACCTACACTACACAGATAACCAATAAATTGTCTTCGGTAACACAGTTTGGATATTCTGAACAGTATGAAAAAGCCAATTATATTTTAGCACAAAGCCGAGGTTTATTGCCAGGTATTTCTACAGCTACAGGTGGTAGTACTTTATTGCCTAACTCAGATGGTAGAAGCGAAAGAACCATTCGTGGATTTTTCTTACAACAGAACTTTAAGTTCAACAACCAATTGTTTGTAACAGTTGCAGGAAGAATAGATGGATCATCTGTATTTGATAAAAACAATAGAAACTTCTTCTACCCTAAAGTAAGTGGTAACTATATTTTATCTGAAACAGAATTCTTTAAGAAATCATCATTAGCAAATACAGTAGACGTATTCAAGATTCGTGCAGCATACGGAGAAAGCGGAAACCTTACTGGTATTGGCGCATACGACCGTTTCAATATTTACAATATCTCTCCTTTCTTAGGTAGAACCAGCTTAACGTCTCCATCTGCAACTATTAGTTCAGACTTGAAACCAGAGCGCCAGAAAGAATTAGAAATTGGAACAGACATTGCTTTATTAGGTAATAGATTACAATTCACTTTTAACTATTACAATAAAAAAGTAACCGACTTATTAGTACCGAATATTACCAATGCACCAAGTTCTGGATTCCCAACTGCTACTAAGAACGTTGGTTCTTTAAGCAACAAGGGTTTTGAAATTATGGTTACAGCAGTTCCAATTAAGAACAAAAACTTTACTTGGGAAATCACAGGTAACTTTAATAAGAACAAAAACAGAATTGAAAACTTAGGTGTTCCATTCATTTCATTTTCTGCCCCTACCGGTGCGGTATTTGCTTTGATTCCTGGATATGATGCCCCAGTATTCTATTCTACTTTCTTTGCAAGAAACGCCAACGGAACAGAAGTGAAGAATGCAGCAGGTATTCCAGTTACAGCAAGAGGTCCAATTGCCAATGGACAACCATTTGGAACTCCAGCATTGGATCCGGCAACTGGGTTACCTTATACTACCGGACCTAACGCTACCATTCTTAGATCTGTTTTAGGTTCTCCAAACCCTACTTACACTGCAACTTTAATCAACAGTTTTACTTACAAAAAGTGGACGTTCGGTTTCCAATTAGACAGAGTAGCTGGAGCAGAGGTATTTAACGCAGATTTCAGAACCAGACAAGGTGTTGGTAATGGAAGTGAGTTTGCACAAAGAGAACATAAAGGAGAAATTCCAAGAGGATATATCAGTGGAATTTATGGTATTGAAGAGTGGAGAGTAGACGATGGATCTTTCACCAAATTGCGTGAATTATCTGTTGGATACGCATTTGGAAAAGTGAGCAACCTTTTCAGTAGCTTAACCGTAACACTAACTGGTAGAAACCTAATCTCTTGGGACAACTACAGAGGATATGATCCTGAAACCAATTCAACGGGACAAAGTAGTTTGTTCAGAGGAGTTGATTTTGGTAACGTACCTATTCCGAAGACCTTCCAATTCGGTGTTGTAGCAAATTTCTAACCCATCAAACTAGATTAACATGAAAAAAATATTATTGATTATTTTATCCGGAGTAAGTCTTGTTGCTTGTAAGCAAGACTTTACCAATCCCGGCGCAATTGGCGATACAGATGCTTTTTCTACTCCAAGAGGATTAGCGGGTGTTGCTGTTGGATTACAAAACGTTTATAGCAATGGCAGACTAAGCCCTGTGTACAATGGCATTACAGCAGCAGGCGCATTAACCAATGAATTCAGGTTAATGAATGCGGGTAATACCGATGAATTGCAATTATTTACAGGAGGCGCCGTTGTAGACAATTTAAATGGCATTGTAGGTAATATGTGGACTTGGAACAACAAGATCATTTACGATGCAGACAATGTGATTGCAGGTGCCAATAAATTAGGAGACAAAGCATATGCATCAGGATTACTAGCTTATGCGAGTATATTTAAAGCAATGGCCATTGGGAATTTAGCCATGTTCTTCGAACAAATTCCCGCGGCGCCTGGAACTCAAGCTGCACCAGCAGCTTTCCAAAGCAGAGCAGATGGATTTAGAAGAGCCGTTACTACTTTACGTGCAGCACAAACAGCAGTAGGAGCGAATCCTCCAAGTGCAGCATTTTTTGCAAACGTACCAACGTCTGTTACTCCTGCATTCTTTAATAATACCATCAATGCATTAATTGCCCGCTACAGTTTGTTCGCAGGTGATTATGCGGGTGCATTAACAGCTGCTAATGCGGTAGATTTAAATTATGGTGGATCAATTTTAGGCTATGATGCCATTGTGACCAATCCTATTTTCACCACCGCAACAGCTACCAATAACGTATTTCAAATTTTGGATTCCACATTAGGTTTACCTACTGCATTGGCGCCAGACTTGAACGACCAACGTATTGCCTTTTACACTGCAATCAATCCAACAATTCAACCTCGTTACAGAATCAAAGGATTCTTTAGTGCAGCTACGCAAGCAATACCTGTTTACTTACCAGACGAAATGCGTTTGATAAAAGCAGAGTGTTATGTAAAACAAGCAGCACCCAATTTAACTTTAGCTGTTACAGAAATTAATGCAGTAAGAACACAATTACCTAGCGCTGATCCATTTGGTGTAGGTGGTGGCTTAACGGCATATAGTGGAACAGTTAGCGCAGCGGCATTAACCGATGAAATTTATCGTCAACGTTGTATTGAATTATGTATGAGCGGAATGCGTTTAGAAGACAACAGAAGATTAGGTCGTCCTGTAAGTGAAAGAAAGAGAACGTTCTTCCCTTATCCTAGCAGAGAGCGTGATAATAATCCAAACACGCCAGCAGATCCAGCTAATTAAAGCGTCTCTCCCCAATTAGTTCATAATAAGGCCCCGATCAATTTATTGATTCGGGGTCTTTTATTATTGAGTAAAAAAATTATTGTTCTAAACTTTTTTTCAGCGATTGTAAATTTTGTTCCATCATGGTTCCCATGATTTTATCGTTCATCATAGAACCAAATCGATCCCAAGGATACCATCCTATTTGCTGAACAAATTGCCATTGAACCACAGCATAATCTTGCGTGTTATTCCCAATAATGCGAATGGTGCTTAATTGCTGCTGACCATTCAAACTGGTCCAAGTAGATACTACAGAAGAATCTGTTACAGCGCTAATTTTTACATATGTATTTCCCAGTTGAGCATCAGTAGTAGAATTAATTTTCACAGAAGCATCATTCATACCTGCAATCCAACGCTTCCATTGTTCCATATTTCCAACCCGATACTTGATAGAGTCAATAGGCGCTTTAATATCCACGGCTCGAGAAACCAATACCGTTGAAGGGAACAACAAACCAATAAGGGTTATAATAATACCCAATACTATTAAACTAATTACACCCAGTTTAATCAATTTCATCTTACTCCCATTTAAATGTTTTAAAAGCAACTATATAAACCAGCACAATCCAAATACCCAGCACACCTAATTCTAGCGTACAATCTAGTAAACTGGCTCCTTCAAAAGCAATATTACGCATGGCATTATTAAAATGCGTTAATGGCAATATGCGAGAAATCGGTTGTAACCAAGTTGGAAAATTATCAATGGAGAAAAAAGTCCCAGCTAATAAAAACTGCGGCAAAGTAATTAAGTTGGCAAAAGGAGGTATGGTGCTTTCACTTTTTGCTACACTGCTTACAATAAAACCAAAACCCATAAATAAAATCAACGCAACAAAACTAAGCACCATTATTTCCGCAAACGTAACCAAACCATTTACCAAAGTAAAATGAAAGGCATAATGCCCTACTAAAATGATAATAACGGCAGTAATCATTTGAAAGATCACCCTACTCAACGCTTCGCCTAAAACAATATACGATCGTTTAATTGGGGTAGCATAAAAGCGCTTCAATACCAGTTGTTGTCTTAAATTAAAAAACAAAAAAGCAACCCCAAAAACACCCGCACTTAACAAAGAAAAACCCAACTGCCCAGGCAAAATAAAATCAATGGTTCTGTAAACCCTTCCAGGCACTTTCTTTACTTCTTTATTTATGGTTGCAATAGTAGGTGTAGATGGAAACTGTTGCTGATTGATGCCACTAATGACTGCATTGAGTATAGACTGAAGCACTTGAATATTCTGAGGATTAGCTGCTTCAGAACTGGTTAGTTGAATACGGTATGGCGTTACTGAATTTGCCGGTTGCTTGGCAATATGAATGATTGCAGTAATACGGCCTTTCTCTAAATCTTCTTTTAATCGATCCCCTATTTTATCGGATACTTTAATACCGGGAATATTTTTAAGGCTTTGATAAATGGGATTTAATGTATCAGAACCATTTGCAAATGCAATATTCACACTTACTTTACCACCTCCCCCAATAAACCCAAAGACTAAGATAAAAATCATAGGGAAAGCAATGCTGAATATCACAGCAGAAGGGCTTCTGAAAATAGACCTTAAACTCGCTTTTGTAATGGCCATCATGGCCTGAAATTGGCTATACGCTTTGTTCATCGGGCTAATTTAGGGGCAAATCTATTGTATATTAACAAGAAAGGGAATCCTAGCTTGCGGAACACCTACCCAATTCTTCACCTGTTTTAGCTCACGCAATACTTGAACTGCTGAAGGATCAAATTCTTCTTTCATTAGTTGGGTAGAAATAGATTTTTTATAGCCGCTCATGATTTGCTCAATCAAATTCTTCTTTTCAGGATATTCTTTCAACTTAACCTCCGACTTTTTAATATCGGCCATTCTAGCTGCACAATCAATAGCATCTTGCAATCCACCCACTCGGTCGGTTAACCCAATTTTTTTTGCACTGGTACCTGTCCAAACACGTCCTTGCGCAATACTGTCAACATTGGCAATGCCTAATTTTCTACCATCGGAAACCCTAGATAAAAAAGTGGCATAAATACTGTCTACAGCAGACTGGAAATACCTTTTTTCGTTATCGTTTAAAGGCTTACTAATATCACCCATATCAGCATAAGGAGCCGTTTTAACACCATCGAATGTAACCCCAATCTTATTTTTAAAGAAAGATTGCATATTGGGCACCACACTAAAAACGCCAATAGAACCTGTGATGGTATTGGCATTGGCAAATACAGAATCTGCATTACAAGCAATATAGTACCCACCTGAAGCAGCTACATCTCCCATGCTTACCACCACGGGTTTTTCTTTTCTGATTAAAGAAATTTCTCTCCAGATGACTTCACTAGCCAAAGAACTACCACCACCCGAATTAATTCTAAAAACAACCGCTTTAATAGATTTATCTAACCTTACTTTACGCAAGATATTTTTATAACTATCGCTCCCAATTATTTCATCATCCCCTTGACCAGAAACAATATCTCCATTCGCAAATACCAAAGCAATTTTCTCGGAGCCGTTGGGTTCAAAGTTGGCTGCTTGTGCATAATCGGAAAGTGTAACAAAATTGATTCTGGTTTTAATTTCTTGTCTAAGCTTCTTACTGATATTGGCTTTAATTTGGTCATCGTATTTTAAATCGTCTACCAAACCATATTGCTTCGCATCATATGCCGTTTGAATCAAACCCTTTACTGCTAAAGAACGAAGCGTAGCGGTGTCTTTATTACGAGACATAGCAGCAGCATGTAAAAAATGGGTATACAATTCGCCTAACCAAACACCTGTTTGCAATTTATTGGCGTCGGTCATTTTGGTTTCTCTTAAAGGTTCTGTAGCACTTTTAAATTTACCCGCATAAAAAATTTGTGGTTGAATCTCCAATTTGTCAAGCATCCCTTTTAAGAAAAATAAATTGGTAGAGAAACCGCTCCAATCTACCCCACCCTGAGGATTACAATACAATTCATCTGCAGCACTACCTATATAATACCCTTTTTGTGAAATCACTTCACCGTGGGCAATAACGAATTTTCCACTATTCTTAAAATCGACTACTGCTTTACGAATTTCTTCACTAGCAGCAAAACCATTCGCATTATCGGCACAAAGAATGTACAACCCTTTTACTGAAGAATCTTGCTTAGCATGCTTTAATAATTGAGTAACCTGAAACAATGAAGGGGCCGTTTCTTCTCCGTCATTTAATAAAGTTGCAAAAGGATCTTCTTGGTATTGTTCTTTAAAAGCAACAGCTAAATCTAATACCAACACTGCTTTAGACCCAATAATAGGCTTATCAGAAGAAGCAGCACTGGTAGCAATTCCAATCAAAACAAATATTCCAATCACAGTAAATAGCACCAATGCAATAAATGTTGCAAACACAATTTTTAAAAATCCTCTCATATTAATTGATTAACCGATTATTAATTAAAGATATTTGATGCTCAGTATACTACCAATTTATGCATTTAGCCTATTTATTGATCGGAAGCAACTTAGGAGACAAAGCAACATATCTAAAAAACGCCAGTTCATACATACAACAACAATGCGGCCAAATAGTTAAACAATCTAGTTATTATGAAACAGAACCCTGGGGATTTACCGAACAACCCAGCTTCCTGAATCAAGCCATTTGTATACAAACTGAATTAGCACCAGCTCAATTAATGCATACCTTATTGCAAATAGAAAGTGAAATGGGCAGAACCAGAACCATTAAAATGGGACCTCGCACCATCGATTTAGACATACTGCAAATTGACCAAGAAACCATTGATACCCCTTTATTGCAGCTACCCCACCCTGCAATGCATTTAAGAAGATTTGCATTGATTCCTATGGTAGAAATAGCTCCAACATTGAAACATCCCCATTTCAATAAAACCATGACCCAGCTTTTAACAGAATGTGAAGACCAGACCGATGTGCAAAAAAAAATCGTTTAAGCAAGGGCGTAGCAATTAATTTTGAGCGCATAGGTTATTTACATGAAGCATCAATTTATTACAATCGAAGGGAATATTGGAGCAGGCAAGACCACTTTGGCTACTATATTGGCCAAAAAATTGAATGCAAGAATTATTTTAGAAGAATTTGCGGACAATCCTTTCTTATCTAAGTTTTACGATAATCCAGGACAATATGCATTTCCATTAGAATTGTTTTTTATGGCAGAGCGCTATAAACAATTGAAAGAAATGGTGCATACCAAAGATTTGTTTCAGAGTATTACCGTATCAGATTATTTGTTTACCAAGTGTTTACTATTTGCAAAAGTAAATTTGCCCGAAGAAGAGTTTAGGTTATATCAGAAACTATTTGATATTATTCATCAACAATTGGTGTTCCCCGATGTGCTAATTTACTTGCATGCACCCGTAAATAAATTGCAACAGAATATTAAAAAAAGAAACAGACCATTTGAACAAGCCATACCAGATGAATATTTATTCAATATTCAAGAAACCTATACCCATTATATTAAACAGCATAATATCAAAACCATATTTGTAGATGCCAGCAATGCCGATTTCATAGGCAATGAAGCGCATGTTGATATTATACTCGATGCTTTAGAAAAAGACCTGGATTACGGACAACATTATTTCACCCTACCCTAACAATCATATCCACTAAATCAATGCCCGAAAACACCCCATCAAAAAAAGAAGCATTCAAGGTATTGGGCATACCAGAATTCAGGCATTTATTAGCAGGTAGATTTTTATTTATCATGGGCCTAAGAATGTTGGGCACATTAACAGGTTGGTGGATTTATGAATTAACCAATGACCCATTTGCCATTGGATTGATTGGACTTGCCGAAGTAATACCAGCCGTTTCATTGGCTTTGTATGCAGGCTATATCATAGACATTAGTGAAAAGAGAAAATTATTACTCAGGGGAATCCTATTTTATTTAAGCTGTGCCATTGCATTGTTACTATTAAGCACGCACTATTCATTGGCGCAACTCGGAAAAAACTGGGTAGCATTTTCCATATATATTGTTATTTTCTTTACAGGTATTATACGGGCTTTTACAGGGCCTTTGTTTGGTACTATGTTGGCAGCCATTGTACCAAGGGATCAATTACAATCGGCCACTACTTGGAACCAAGGCATTTGGTTATCGGCATCTGTAACCGGACATGCAGCAGCTGGATTTTTAATTGCAGGCATAGGAAATACAGGCGCACTTTTAATTATTGTAAGTTTTATTGCAATAGGATTTGTTTTTTTATACCAGCTCAAAGCCAAGCCAGCATTGAATAAGAAAGGGGAAAAAACAGGACTAGAAAGCGTAAAAGAAGGATTGCGATTTGTGTTTAAAACCAAAGAAGTACTAGGTGCTTTATCCTTGGATTTATTCGCGGTATTTTTTGGTGGAGCAGTTGCCATGGTACCTGTATTTGCAAGAGATATTTTAGCAGTAGGCCCAATAGGTTTTGGTTGGTTGAATGCAGCCACCGATATAGGCGCCATCATCATCATTGTATTAGCAACCATTTATCCATTAAAAACCAATCAAGGAAAAATCCTGCTTTGGGCAGTAGGTGGATTTGGGGCTTGTATCATCATTTTTGCAATCTCCAAATTATTCTGGCTCTCCTTTTTTGCACTATTGTTAAGCGGCATATTAGATGGGATTAGTGTGATTATCAGGGGCACGATTGTACAAATGAAAACCCCCGATCATATGCGCGGCAGGGTCATGAGTGTAAATTCTATGTTCATTAACAGCAGCAATGAATTGGGCCAGTTTGAAAGTGGATTGGCAGCTAAAATAATGGGCGTCATCCCTTCTGTTGTTTTTGGGGGATCAATGACCATACTGGTGGTACTGGCTACTTGGTTTAAAGCACCCGCGCTAAGGAAAATGAAGTATTAAAACATATTATACTATTTTACAATAGCCATTAAGTTTTCCATCACATGGTACACAGCCGGACAAAAACTAGAATTCTTGAGTGTAATCAAAGGGCGTTTTAATAATACATCTTCATCTGTATAAGGGAAACGAGCACAGTCTGAAGGACGTTCATCGTAAATGCTGCACTTATTATCATGCCCCAAAAACGGACAGGGAGTAGATTTAACCACATAATCACCATCCGAATCAAGGTTTAAGTATTGATCTATAAAAGCCGTTTCCTTCATTCCCAAATACTTGCTGATTCTTTTGATATCGGGTTGCTTAAATCGAGGGGAGTAATTCTTGCAACAATTGGCACAATCTAAGCAGTTGATTTGCTCAAAAGCCTTTTCATGCAGATCGGGCAACACTTTCAACACCTTATTTTTATCGGCCTTTTTTAAGAACTGACCGTACTTTTTTTGGTGTTCCGCAGATTTTTTCTCCCAATTAATCATCAAGTCTTCCACTGGTATCAATTAAACATATTAAGAAATTAATCACAACGCAGTAAAATTATGCTATTCACTCAACAAAGCAGTTAAATTGATGTTCTTACTTATTACCTTTGCGCCACCAAAAAAGCCCGTTGAGTATGAATTTATTTGAGCAACAATCTACCGAATTTCAAAGAAGACATATTGGCCCGAATGCGACCGATTTAAGTGCAATGCTAAAAACAATACAGGAGCCCAATGTAGAATCATTGATCAGCAAAACTGTACCAGATAGCATAAGAATAAAGCAAGACCTTGCAGTACCTCCTGCCATCAGTGAGTTTGAATATTTAGCAGAGCTAAAAAAAGTAGCTGCAAAAAATAAATTATACAAAAACTATATAGGCCAAGGTTATTATGGCACCATCACACCAAGTGTAATTCTCAGAAATATTTTCGAGAATCCAGGATGGTATACCCAATACACCCCCTACCAAGCAGAAATTTCTCAAGGACGTTTAGAGAGTTTATTGAACTTTCAAACCATGGTAACCGATTTAACCGGTTTACCCATGGCCAATGCATCTTTACTAGATGAAGCAACAGCAGCAGCAGAAGCAATGGCCATGTTGTTCCATATTGTAAACAAGACCGATAATATTACCAAGCCAAAATTATTTGTAGACGATAATATTTTCCCTCAAACTAAGCAGGTATTAATTACTCGTGCAGCGCCCATTCATATTGAATTGGTATTTGGCGATTACAAAACTGCTAACATAGATGAAACCTATTTTGGTGCCATCATACAATACCCTGCCAACAACGGATCAGTAAACGATTACAAAACATTTATTGATGCAGTTCATGCAGTAAATGCATATGTAATCATGGCAACCGATTTATTGGCATTAACGGTATTAACTTCTCCAGGAGAACTAGGCGCAGATGTAGCAGTAGGATCTGCACAACGTTTTGGCGTACCAATGGGCTACGGTGGACCACACGCTGCATTCTTTGCTACTAGCGACGATTTCAAAAGAGGCATGCCAGGAAGATTAATTGGAGTGAGTATTGATGCACAAGGCAATCGTGCATTAAGAATGGCCTTACAAACCAGAGAGCAACATATCAAACGCGAAAAAGCGACTTCTAATATTTGTACTGCACAAGCATTGTTGGCCAATATGGCTGCTATGTATGCCGTATACCATGGACCAGTTGGATTAAAAAATATTGCACAAAGAGTGCATGCATTAGCCAATGCAACAGCAACAGCATTAAGTAGCTTGGGTGTGCAACAACACAATGAAGCATTTTTTGACACATTACATATCAGTGGTGTAGATGCGAGTCAATTAAAAACTGCAGCAGAAAATGCAGGAATCAATTTCCGTTACTTTAATGATGGAACAGTTGGCATCACTATTGATGAAACCACTACCATTGCAGATGTACAAGCAGTAGTAAAAGTATTTGAGCAAGTAACCGGCAAGCAATCAACTGGTGTAGACACAAACAACACCCCTACTTCATTACCAACCGCATTAACTAGAACAAGTGCCTATTTAACACATCCAGTATTTAATACGCACCATAGCGAAAGCCAAATGATGCGTTATATCAAATCATTGGAGAACAAAGACCTTTCTTTGAATACCAGCATGATTAGTTTAGGTAGCTGTACTATGAAATTAAATGCAGCAACCGAAATGATACCAGTGAGCTGGCCAGAATTCGGAGGCTTACATCCCTTCGTACCTATTAACCAAACAGAAGGCTACCAACAAATACTCACCGAATTAAATCAATACCTATGTGCCGTGACTGGTTTTACTGCATGTAGCTTACAACCCAATAGTGGCGCGCAAGGTGAATATGCAGGATTATTAACCATTAGAGAATACCATAAGAGCAGAAACGAAACATTCAGAAATATTGTGTTGATTCCGATTAGTGCACATGGTACCAACCCTGCAAGTGCAGTAATGGCGGGCTTTAAAGTGGTGGTGGTAAAATGCGACGAAGCGGGTAATATTGATGTAGCCGATTTAAAAGCAAAAGCAGAACAATACAAAGACACCCTAGGAGGCTTAATGGTAACTTATCCATCTACTCATGGAGTGTTCGAAGAAACTATTAAAGAAATCTGTGCATTAATTCACGAGAATGGTGGATTGGTTTACATGGATGGAGCCAATATGAATGCACAGGTTGGATTAACCAGCCCTGGTATGATTGGAGCCGATGTATGTCACTTGAACTTACACAAAACATTTGCCATACCACATGGTGGTGGCGGCCCTGGAATGGGACCTATTTGTGTGAATGACAAACTTGCACCATTCTTACCAGGTCATTTATTAGGATACGAAAAAACAGGATTAGAAGTAAGTGCAGCACCATTTGGATCTGCCAGCATCTTACTCATCAGCTATGCATATATTAAAATGTTGGGAGCTGATGGTATTAGAATGAGCACAGAATATGCCATCCTAAATGCCAACTATATGAAAGCAAGATTGGAGAACTACTACCCTATTTTATACACCGGAAAAAATGGAACCTGTGCACATGAATTCATAGTAGACCTACGACCATTCAAACAAACTGCAGGTGTAGAAGCAGAAGATATTGCGAAGCGTTTGATTGATTATGGCTTCCACGCGCCTACCATGAGTTTTCCAGTAGCAGGAACCATTATGATTGAACCAACAGAAAGCGAAGACAAAGCAGAATTAGATCGCTTCTGCGATGCCTTAATTGCTATTCATGGGGAAATCAAAGACATTGAATCAGGCAAAGCAGACAAGGCCAATAATCCATTAAAAAATGCACCACATACACAAGCAGTGGTATGTGCAGATGAGTGGACCCGTCCTTACAGCAGACAAGAAGCAGCTTTTCCATTGTACTATGTTACTTTAAATAAATTCTGGCCTAGCGTGGCAAGAGTGAATAATACACATGGAGACAGAAACTTGATTTGCACCTGCGAACCTGTTTCCTCTTATGCAGAAGAGAACGCATAATAGACAAAAGACAAAGCATTACAATAAACTAAATAGCCAAAGCGCTCCTTTTTAAGGGGCGCTTTTTTTTGAGCAGGTCAATCAATTCATTTTTATCTGCTAATGATTTTTGGAGCAATACTATTTGTTCTTGCAATACCTGCACTACTTCAACGATAGGCTCCTCATCGGAAGTATAAGACAATGCATGCCGAATCATTCTACCCTTCCCCGTTAACAACCAATGAATATTTAAGTCGGGAAAACATTCTTGAATTTTCAACAACACTTCAGAACCCATAGTGCCTTTCCCTCGGTATTGTTTGCCCAAGTAACCGTTACTCAAATCGCAAGCGCGTTCAAACGCATAGGCACTCAGTGCATGAAAATGCAAGTATTGGTATAACCGATCAATAATTCGCATCATTAAATTTTTAGGTGGATTCAATCCTCCTAAAATAAAAAGCCTCCCCCATTAACCCGATTCGGTTATTACGGAATTGTTATGTTTTTTGACGGAATACTTACAACTATTAGCATAAACCCATACCAACTGGTGGGGATTTTTGGAATGACCTTATAAAGGAACAATGACAAATTAAGGTTCAAGTAAAATTAAAAATAGCTTAATATAAACTGCTGACTAACAAATATTTATAAATAGCTAATTAAAGCGAAATTAGAAGGTATTTTCAAACAATTTACAGAAAGGGCAAATAAATAAACGTCTCTTTTAATGGAAAAAAGACAGAACTTGTGCTTTGTATGGTTTAGAGCATTCGTACCCACCCCCCAACAAGATTGCTTATTAAACGTACATAGTTGCCATTTTATTATAAAAACTAAAAAAAAAGATATGTCTCGTTTATTAACAGGCATTGTTTTAATCGGGGTAAGTTTACTTACCAGCTGTTCAGGCGGCAAAAGCAGCAGTAGCTCAAAGGGCTACTTGAAAAGCAGTACCCCACAAAACAATCCTGCTGCTAACAATTCATATGCTCCGCCAAGCAATGCCTCATCAATCGACAAAAGTCAATATGTTGCTTTTTCACGCGAACTACAAATGAAGCTAATGGCTTACAATGTAGATGTGAAAAGAGTACAATTTTATATTGACCAGAAATTGATTTTGACCAGAGCATTAGACAGTGCCAAGGCAGAAGTGGCTTCTGGCAGCGTGCGATTTATCAATGGCAAATTGATTAATGAAATTATTATTCCCGCTTACACCCCAGGCATCGTTGAATCTGCCGATTTAAATGGATTGAGAGTAAGTTTTGAAAACGGCAATTCCTTTTTGTTTGTACCTGCAGAAGGAGAAGACAAATTTGTAGTAGCTGGAAACAATTGGGACAATGGATCGGTAGAAGTTCCTTACGATAAAAATATTTACAGAGCAGCAGCCGGCGTAACCAATGGCAGCGTAGCAGATGTAAAGTTGGTGGTTAAATTAACCGATGTTACTAAAAGTGACAAGAAAACCCGTACCCTACAAGGCAGAAAGTTGGGTTTATAAACAGCTTTCAAAAATTTAATCCTTGCCTTAACTAGAAGCACTCACCAGAGTGCTTCTTTTTTTTGGGGAACCCAAAAGAAAGAACACATCAAAGCGGGGAACCCGAAAAAAAGAATACATCAAAATTAGTCTCTCTTGAAATCAAACAGTGTAGCTGTAAATATAGCGCGCTCGCGCTTCTTGAAGATCACATCCCAATTGCCTTTGTAGCGAAGCGTTTTGGGCACGATTACATTATTACCCAAATTGGTCATTTCCACTTCCATGCTTACATCAAAATCGTACACCCCAGCTTTATAACTCAATGCATAATTGCGCGCCAATACCGACATGGTTTTCATATTAAACCATGTAACCATTTGGTCAACCACAATGCGATCATTTTTAATGAACCCTAAATCTGCTTTGGGCATGATAGAAAAAACATAACAGAGTTCGCCCTTGTATTCTTCAATGTCTAAGCGATAATCGTAGTATTTATGCGCTGTTTCATCGTAGAGATCTAATTTGTCTCCAATAAAAGGAATACCCGATATTTTTTTACCCGGATTAAAGAACAACATTTTCAATTGCTCTTTGTGTTTCTCCATTCCTTTTTTACCCGCCACAGAACGCTTCTTACCCGCAACAATATTGGTTTCGCCACAAATGGTTCCCTTGGTAAAAAACAAACTGGCATAGAGTTCAGGAGTCATATAATTATAATCCCCAGAACGATCATAAAAATCACCCGTCACTTTTTCTTCTAACACATCCATGGTTCTGCAACCATTGGTTCTATTCTGACGGGTTTTACTAGACAAAGAAGCTATTACCGCCCCCTTCTTGTCTTTCATTTGAATATCGTTGTATGAGCTGAAACCCAGTATGCGTAAGTTCTTGAAGGCTTTGTAAAAAGTAGTGTCTTCTTTAATTTGATCCAAAAGCATTTTATAATCGAGGTTATTTCTAACCACCACTTCCGATAAAGTGAATCGCTTTTCATCAATAATTAAGGTACTGTCTTGCGCCAACAACTGCATAGAAGTGGGAAGGATGCCAAGCAGCATCAAAAAGCTTACAACGAGTGTACGCCTCATTTGGCAAAACTCATTTTATAATCCACTTTAATTTTACCCTTGCTGATATCATTGAGTTTACCCTGCAACATTTTCTTGCGCAAAGGCTTTAAGTAATCAATGAATAATTTTCCTTCAATATGATCGTACTCGTGTAAAATAACACGAGCAGTAATACCAGAAAAAGTAGAGCGAAACTGTTTGAAATTTTCGTCGTAATAAGTCATGGTAACCGCTTCGCCACGCATGATGTCTTCACGAATTTTAGGAATGCTTAAGCAACCTTCATTATAAGCCCATTCTTCACCATGAATCGCTTCAACCTGTGCATTAATGAATACTTTCTTAATACCGGGAGCATCATTGTATTTGCCCTGTTCATCTTCTTCTAAGTTTTCAAAAATTTGCTCAGAGTCTACTACAAACAAACGAATATCACGGTTAATCTGCGGAGCAGCCAAACCTACCCCATTGCTGGAATACATGGTTTCCCACATATCTTCAATGAGTTTAGTCAAACCAGGATATTCATTGGTAATGGGTTGTGCTATCTTTCTTAACACAGGTGCACCATACGCTACAATAGGAAGAATCATGCTATTTTAATTATAATGGGGGCAAAAGTACCCCGAAACAGTGAACCCGCAAAGCCAGTTAGCGGTTTTGCAAGAACTCTTGCAATAACATGGTAGCTGCAATTTGGTCAATATTGCCTTTTTCGCGTCGGTCTTTTTTCTTCATGCCCATGTCTACCATGGCTCGTACTGCGAGTTTAGAACTGTATCGTTCATCTACTGTTTGAATAGGAATCGTCGGAAAAGCTTTTGTTAAATCTTGAATGGCTTTCTTCACCAAGGGGGTGCCATGCGTAGGGCTATCGTCTAAATTAAGGGGCTCTCCTATCAAGATCAATTCAACTGGTTCGGTAACCATATACTTTTTCAAAAAAGGAATCAATTCTTTAGAAGGAATGGTGGTTAATGCGGTAGCAATAATTTGCATTGGATCGGTTACAGCCAAGCCCGTTCTTTTTCCACCGTAATCAATACAAATAATTCTAGCCATAATTTTTAGATATTGGAGGGATTATACCCGCCGCCTTTACAAGATCTCCTACCATCCATACTGAACAAATAAAGCCGCGATCACAAAAATAGCAAATACCACAGAAGCAATACCATTACTCGTCATGAAAGCCAAATTCACTTTACTTAAATCATGCGGCTTTACCAAGCGATGTTGATTAATGAGCATGCCCACAAACACCCCATACCCTACAAAATACAACCAATGAAAACCACCATAGACCCCAGCAATGGTAACACAAGCAGCACTACAAATATGCAATAAACGCGCTACCCATAAAGCCCGCTCTTTACCCAAGGCAGCAGGAATAGAATTCAATTGATGCGATTGATCAAACTCTACATCTTGTAAGGCATAAATAATATCGAAACCACTTACCCAAAAAATAACGGCAAAAGAAAACAACAAAGGCAACAAAGCAAAACTGCCCGTAACCGCTAAGTAAGCCCCAATGGGAGCCAGTGATAATCCCACCCCTAATACCAGATGACATAACGCCGTGAAGCGCTTAGTAAAACTATAAAACAAGACCACAAACAACGCCACAAAAGACAAATAAAAACAGAGTGGATTAATGAACCAAGTGGCTATTACAAAGACGATGCTATTACCAATCACAAAACGCAAAGCAGACTCCGCCGATAAAATACCCGCAGGAATTTCACGGATGGCAGTACGTGGATTGAGTGCATCAAAATGACGATCTAAATAGCGATTAAACGCCATGGCTGCATTGCGAGCAGTAACCATACAAACCAATACCAGCAAGCCTTTCTGCAATAGCATTGGATTCAATACACCAGCCATGGTGCCTTGTACGTCTAATAAATTATTACCCGAAACACTGGCATAGGGAATCGCTAAAAAGAACCCAATGAAAGCAAAGGGCATGGCGAAAATGGTATGCGAAAATTTTACGAGACTGAGGTATTTTTTAACAGTAGTCAAATTGAATTATTTTAAAACGATGCGTTCGGTAATGGCCCATATAATAATGCCCGCGGCTACCGAAATGTTCAATGAATGTTTAGAACCCAATTGTGGAATTTCAATACAACCATCACAAATATCCAACACTTCATCGGCCACTCCTTCTACTTCATTGCCCATTACAATGGCAATTTTGGGCGCACCCGAAAGCCCCTGATCGGTAGAAGAATGAATTGCTAAGGGATCAAACTGGTCTAAATAAATAGCCCCCTCTGCTTGTTCTACTGCATATACTTTGTAGCCCTGCGCTTGAAGCGTTTGCACTGCTTCTACTGTGGTAGCGGCGTATTCCCAAGCTACGGTTTCCGTTGCACCCAACGCAGTCTTATTAATATCTCTATGCGGCGGTTGCGGAGTGTACCCACATAAATACATTTTCTCCACCAAAAATGAATCGGCAGTTCTAAATACCGAACCCACATTGTGCATGCTTCGGATATTGTCTAATACCACCACCAAGGGCGTTTTAGGGGCTTCCTTAAAATCGGCAATCGATTTTCTGCCCAATTCTTGCATCGACCATTTGCGCATGCGGCAAAGGTAAACCCATCCATTCAAATAATCTTTGGCAGTTTGTTCTAGAAAAAAACTACATTAACATGTTCTTTTTAAACAAACCAATTTCACAAATACAAACAAACAGATATGAGAAAATTTGTTCAACATTCCTTGCTATTAGCCTTGGCCAGCCCTATTATGGCTTTTGCGCAAAGCACCGAGCCGGTAGACCAGGCAGTCATTAATCGAATCCGCAAAGAGGGATTAGAGAATTCCAAAGTAATGGATATCGTATTTAACCTAACCGATATGAGTGGCCCTAGATTGGCCAATTCACCCGGTTATTCCAGAGCTGCCAATTATGCCATCAATACCCTCAAATCATTCGGAGTAGAAAAAGCAGAATTAGATGCTTGGGGTGAATTTGGAAAAGGATGGGAATTGGAGAAATCTTATATGGCCATGACAGCGCCTTATTACAGACCCATCATGATTTATCCAAAAACATGGACGGCAGGCAATAAAAAAATGCAATCAGCAGAAGTATTGGTGATTAGCGCTAAAGACAGTGCAGACTTGATGAAATACAGTGGCCAATTAAAAGGCAAAGTAATCATGATGGATCAATTGGTTACTTATAAGCATTCATTTAAAGCAGATGCCGTAAGATATACCGATGAAGAATTGGCTAAAATGGAAGCCGCTACGATGGCTCCACCTAGACCAGTAGATACTGCCGCACAAAGAAGACAAATGCAAGCCATGCAACAACAGCGTGGTGGCGGTGCAGCAAGAATGATGGCCATCTTAAAAGAAATGGCCAAGGCAGAAGGTGCCGTTGCCTTATTGAGCAGCGGAGGCCCTAGAAGCCATGATGGTACGGTGTTTGCGCAAGGTGGTGGTGCTTACAAAGGAACCGATCCAGAAAACTTTTTAGACATTGCGGTAGGCATAGAAGACTTCAACAGCATTTTACGCATTGCTAAAACAGGCACTCCTGTAAAATTAGATGTGGATGTAAAAACCAAGTTTCACACCAAGGATTTACAAGGCTATAATGTGATTGGAGAAATACCTGGCACAGACCCTGTATTGAAAAATGAAATTGTGATGATAGGTGCACACTTAGATTCATGGCAGGCAGGAACTGGTGCAACTGATAACGCATCTGGTTCAGCCGTGATGATGGAAGTAATGCGCATTTTAAAAGCATTGAATATTTCTACTAAGCGTACCATCCGTATAGGATTATGGAGTGCAGAAGAGCAAGGTCTTTGGGGATCTAGAGGCTATGTAAAAAAGACTTTTGCTGATCCTGCAGATATGAAACTATTACCTGAGCACGAGAAGTTGTCTGGCTATTTCAATATTGACAATGGTACCGGAAAAATCAGGGGTATTTATTTACAAGGCAACGAAGCCTGCAGAAATATTTTCAAAGCATGGTTAATGCCATTCAAAGATTTAGGTGCACATGCGGTAACAATCAATAATACCGGCGGAACCGATCACCAATCATTTGATGGGGTGGGATTACCAGGGTTTCAATTTATTCAAGACCCTATTGAATACGATACCCGCACCCACCACAGCAATATGGATGTATACGATCATTTAATAGCAGACGACTTAAAACAAATGGCAACCATCGTGGCAAGTTTTGTATACCATACAGCACAGCGTGATGCCAAGCTTCCAAGAAAACCATTGCCAGCAGCAAGACCAGCTGTTAGAAGATAGGGCAAAAAATATACTACGGGTATCATTATATTTGTTGCCATGGCAAAATCAGGCAACGATACCCCATTGATGCAGCAGCATCGGGCTATTAAGCAAAAATATCCCGATGCTGTTTTGTTATTTAGGGTGGGTGATTTTTATGAAACATTTGGAGAAGACGCGATTATTGCATCGCGCGTATTAGGCATTACCCTAACCAAAAGAAACAATGGTGCTGCAGCTTCTAGCGAGCTCGCAGGATTTCCGCATCATTCATTGGAAACCTATTTACACAAGTTGGTAAAAGCAGGCCACCGAGTAGCCATCTGCGATCAATTGGAAGACCCGAAAATGGTAAAGGGTATTGTGAAAAGAGGCGTAACGGAAATGGTTACACCGGGCATTGCCACCAGTGACAAAATGCTAGAGAACAAGAGCAATAATTTTTTAGCAGCCATACATTATGCCGAAGAAAATACAGGCATTGCCTTACTAGATATTTCAACAGGAGAATTTTTTACCGCAGAAGGCAATGACGAATATATAGATAAATTGTTGCAGAGCATGCAACCTGCAGAAGTCATATTTGAACGAAGTTATCTCAAGAAATTTAAAGAGCAATATGGAACCAGGTTTTACACTTATACCATGGAGCGATGGATATTTGAAGAAGCATTTGCTAGAGAAAATTTAGTGAAGCAATTCAATACCCATTCCCTAAAGGGATTTGGGATAGACACCATGCCAGCAGCCATTATAGCGGCCAGTGCCATCCTGCATTATTTAAAAGATACCGAGCACCCGAACCTGCAACATATTACACAGATACAACGCATTGAACGCGACCAGTTTTTGTGGATGGATCGATTCACGATTCGCAATTTAGAATTGTTACCCCTACAATCAGAAGGTCATACTTCTTTATTGCAAGTGATTGACAATACCGTGAGTGCCATGGGTGCAAGACTATTGAAAAGATGGTTGGTATTTCCTTTAAAAAATAAACAAGCCATTGAAGAAAGATTAGCAGCTGTTGAATTTTGCATTGTACAAACCGAACTCAGGCAACAATTAGCCGCAGCCATCAAAGCCTGTGGCGACATTGAACGATTGGTGAGCAAGATTGCGTTGAGAAAAATTGGGCCAAGAGAAGTAGTACAATTGGCCAGGGGATTAGAGCAGACGGCTATTGTAAAAGCCCTATTGCAGAATAGCCCCAACCAATGGCTGGGCAAATTATCGAATCAGTTGGATGCATGCGAAGCCATGCAAAGCCGCATCAACAAAGAGATACAAGAAAACCCTGCCGTACTCATTAACAAAGGCGGCGTAATAGCAACGGGTGTAAATGAAGAACTGGATCAGTTAAGAAATATTGCCAATGGCGGAAAAGAATTCTTGGTAAACATACAAGAAAGAGAAGCAGAAAGAACGGGAATTAACTCGCTCAAAATCAGTTTCAATAATGTGTTTGGTTATTATTTAGAAGTCACCAATTCGCATAAAAACAAAGTGCCCGCAGATTGGATAAGAAAGCAAACTTTGACTAATGCAGAGCGATACATCACTCCTGAATTAAAAGAATACGAAGAAAAAATTATTGGGGCAGAAGACAAGATCTTAGCGATTGAACAAGACTTGTACAATCAACTCATTACCGATTTGCAAACCTATATTGCTCCAATTCAAGTAAACGGAAATATACTGGCCACATTGGATTGCATTATTTGTTTTGCAGAGAATGCATTGCAATACCAATATAGAAAACCAGTGATTCATGAGGGATTGGAATTGCAGATAAAAGAAGGCCGCCACCCTGTGATAGAACGCAAGCTGGCATTGGATGAGCAATATGTATCGAACGATATAGAACTCAATAAAACCGAACAGCAAATCATTATTTTAACGGGGCCGAATATGAGTGGAAAGAGTGCACTCCTGCGCCAAACTGCCATCATTACTTTGATGGCCCATATGGGATCTTTTGTACCCGCAGCGGCGGCGATGATCCCCCTAACCGATAAAATATTTACTCGCGTAGGCGCTTCCGATAATTTAAGTGGAGGCGAATCTACTTTCATGGTAGAAATGAATGAAACGGCCAGCATCATCAATAATATGAGTGAGCGCTCTTTGATTTTACTCGATGAAATTGGAAGAGGAACGGCTACTTATGATGGTATATCGATTGCATGGAGCATGGTGGAATATATACACAATAGCCCTTTTGCGCCAAAGACTTTGTTTGCTACGCATTACCATGAGTTGAATGAATTAGAAGAACATTTACCGCGTGTAAAAAATTACCATATCACGCACAAAGAGCTGAACAATAAAATTATTTTCTTACGCAAAATGGCCACCGGTGGCAGCACGCATAGTTTTGGTATACAGGTAGCAAAAATGGCGGGCATGCCCACTGCTTTAATTAATAGAGCTACTGCAATCATGGAGCAGTTAGAGAAAGAGCACGTGAAAGAAGAAGCAGGTAATCAATCGCTAAGAGAGTCTGGTATCAATATAGTTAGCGAGGCCGTGCAAAATGCATCTGTTCCTAAAGTACAGTTGAGCATATTTGATGCGCATACCGAAACCTTCGAAAGCATACGAGCCAAACTGAATGCGATTGATATTAATCAATTAACACCCGTAGAAGCATTGATGAAACTGAATGATATCAAGGCTTTGCTGAAGTAAGGGTTAACAGACTAATCGAACGCAACTAATCGAGACTCGCATAGTCTTTTAAATATTCGAACGCTGAAGTGAGTTTGCCCTTATCTAAAATAGTGGCGCGCTCAATGATGGCAGATCCACCTTTGCGCACATCATCCAAAATATATTTGATGAGCTGTTCGCCAAAATAACGACTGGCATCCCGCGGCAATTCATTGGGTAGGTTACCCACGGCCATGATGTCTACAGAATTGGGCAAATAAGGATCGGTTTTTTGACCAGATAATTTGTTCACCCCATACACCGGATCTTGAATGGTAGCATCGCCGAGGTTACAAGGAATAGAACCATGTTTATCATCGGTAATATCGGCAATGGTTTGAATCTTGAAATCAGCGCGCTTCAAAGAATCCATCGAAAACAAACGAGGCACATTGGTACCCCAATAAATACCATTCATGAGAATATCGGTATGCGCACAATATTGTTCGAACAAACAAGTATATTCTTCAGGATGCTCGTGAAAATGATCGCGATGGTAGGTTTTATTGGTGCTATGTTGATAAAGATTATTGCCCTTTAAATGCACATAGACGGGATAATCAAAGTCTTTGCTCAAGTATTCATCGGGCTCTACTTCTTGCACATCTAAGAGGTTCATGATTTCTAAAATACCATGGGCCACTCTCCCACTACCAGTCACCGCAATTTTAATGGGCGGTAGTTTCAAACCAAAATAAGTATGGATCAGGGCACGATAGTCTTTGATTTTATGCACCCGCTCTAATTTAAACGCACCCGTACGATTGCCATAGGCCATGATACCATTGTGCGCCCCCACTATGCCTGCAAAAAAACCAAAACCAATGATGCGCTGCCCATCTTTGTGTTCCAGGCATTCATAATCGATCAGGGTAATATTTTTTTGCACCATAGCCTGCATGAGTGCCCGGTTATAAGGCTGCATTTTTTTGGTATGCGAAAAGAACATGTAGCGCTTGTTCGGAATGAGCTGACTCACAGGCACTTCCTTAATACCCAACAACAAATTACAATCAGAAAGGTCATGGGTAATTTCCACCCCTGCACGTACATACTCATCATCAGAATAACAACGATCCGGCGCCGACTCCACTTTCACCAATACATTCTCCACATTCTTGGTAAGGAATTTACACTGCGCCGGCGTTAACGCCACGCGATTATCTGCTGGTATTTTACCCTCTCTAATAAGACCTATAACAAGCATCGAACAATTTTGCACGAATTTAACTGATTGCCCACTCACCTAACAATGATATTTATCATTTCTCGAAACCTTAATGAGTTGTAAGGGCTTAATTTTGCAGAATGAATTATTTTGAATTATTCGGGATCGAACCCAGTTTCACGATCGACACCGCAACAATAAAGAAAAAATTTTACGAACTAAGCAGGGCCAATCACCCCGACTTTTTTGGCGGAGCCACAACGGAGGAACAAAATACCGCACTAGAGCAATCAGCCACGATTAATGAGGCCTACAAAACCTTACAGAACAGAGACCAATTGATTAAATATATATTGGGATTAAAGGGATTGATACAAGAAGAAGAGAAATACCAATTACCTCCTGATTTCTTAATGGAAGTAATGGAATTGAACGAGCAAGTGATGGAACTAGACAAGACCGACACCGCAGCCGTAGCAGCCATTAAAGCCGCAGCCAATAACCTACAAAACGAAATATATGAATCTATTGAGCCAGTTATGGCGAATTATACAGAAGGTACTACTACCGAAAAAGAGTTGTTGCAAGTAAAAGACTATTACTTTAAAAAGAAGTATTTAGATAGAATTTTAGCAGGCTTACAATAGAATATTTTGGAAAATATAAGTGCATGGTCTAATATTGCACTCCAATTAAAGCCCAGATGGCGGAATTGGTAGACGCGCTAGACTCAAAATCTGGTTATCGCAAGGTAGTGCAGGTTCGATTCCTGTTCTGGGCACAAAAGCCTCCAACGAAGTTGGGGGCTTAATTATTTCTGAGGACGTCGCGAATTCATTCGCGAAAGGACGAAGAAATGATTAAGCAGCACCACCAAAGGTGGTGCGAGGCTTTTGGGTACGCCCCCCTCTTAGGAACTGCAAGCTGAACGAAGTTCAGCGCAGCGAATCCTGTGGCGCAACGCAGTGAAGCCTACAGTCCTGCTCTTCCTTGCGAATATCCTTTCATCAAAAAGGCACATAATTATTTCATCATATGATGATTTATTTATAACTTTCTAATCCCAATTTATTCCTCCCCCAATTGTTACGTTTTGTAAGTGTTTTACTGACCCTACAATTTTAAGTCTGGGAGTCAGGTGGCAGTGCTTTGAAATAAATGTGATTAAATAAAAATTGAAAAAGTATTATTTGGAAAATTCTTAACTCAATTTAAAACGAACAACTGTTTTGACGCAAGAAAAATTTAAAATGTATACTATTAAATAATTAACAATAGCATATTCGAAATTCATAATAAGTTTTGAGTAGCTTATATTAAAGTATTGGCAGAAATATTTATGAAACAATCCGAAATAGACAAATATAGAGAACTAATTGACCTGCAACTAAAAGAAAAGGTCACAGAAATAGAATCAAACGTATCAATAATTATAATTGGTTCCCTTGGTTTCTTCTTGACAATCAATGAAAAATTTGTTGGTATAAGGGATGCATCCCAAAAATGGGCATTGGTTTTAAGTGTCTTGCTACTTTTGGCCTCATTTTTTATTTATCTTATAAGTAAATATTTGACAACAAAATATGACAGAGAGCTGATTGATTTTCTTGATGACGAGATGAAAGAAGATGATAAAGATAGTAATACAAAATTATTAGAAATGTGGTCTAAATTCGACACATCTCTTTCAAAAAATAGAAAGGCAATATTTTGGACATTAGCAATTGGAATATTACTCGAAATTTTCTTTTTTATGTTCAACCTATTAAATACTGAACCAAAAAAGAATAATAATGAGAACTTAAATATAGAAATAATTATAAAAGACTCTAACAACAAATATGTTATAATTCAAAAAGATACAACCACCTTAAAAAATAAATCTATGACTGACAAAAAAAAACAACTCAGCGACAGCCAAGCTAAGCAAGACAAACAAAGAAGTTTAAACGAAGGCAAAGAGAGTAAAAATTTTAGCCGAGTTGAGAAAGCAAAAAATAGTTCGGACTCAGGAAAAATTGAATATATCTCTAAACCCAAAATATCTTCTCAAGACATAAATAACGATAAAAAGAAATAATACTTCTGCCAAGAGTACATAGGCAAGATGGCGGGATGACTAATATATTCTCAGCATTTTGTTCGCTAATCAGCTTCAGTTACGGCTGACGAATAAAGCCAAGCAAAAATAAATACAACGAGCTTTTATATTTTTAAGAAGCAGCGGAATCAGGCAGACAAAACACGTAATGCAGCCAAATCGCCAATGCTTTGACGTTGTCTGCAATTTTGGACAACATTCTACATAAAACAAACATTCACATAAAATGATAGTTGAAGAATTAGTAAAACAAGTAAAAGAAATTCCAGAAAAAACAAACTATTGGTTTGTAAGGACAGATTATGGACAATATTTTGACACATACTACGAAAATGGATTTATAGCTATTGGGTGGAATAATATAACTCTTGAAGAACTTAAAAATCCTAACGATTATGAAGTAATTAGAAAAAAACTTTTAATTTCTGAAAAACTTGATCCAGCTAAGGCACGAACAAAAGGCACTTTAACAGGAATTATTAATAAACTTCAAAGCTTTGTAAACCTTAAGAAAGGTGATATTATTATAATGCCAAGTCGTAACTCTTCTCGTTATGCTTTTGGTATTGTACAAAGCACACAAGTTGATATTGACCTTAAAAAAGGAAAAGAATGTGAATATTATAAACGTAAAAAAATAAAATGGATAACTATAAAGAGTACTTCACAGCTTGACCCCAATTTTTTTACAATGCGTTTTACTCAGCATACAATCAGTAGAATTGATGATTATAGTCCATTTATTGACAATGTAATAAGTTCCTTGTACCGAAAAAACAACAACACCCATTTTGTTTTAGACATTAATACAACAAAGGACATAAATGTTAATTCGCTCATTTTACTTATAAATAATATTCAAGTTTTAATCAATGAAATAAACAAGGATTTTAATCTGGGCGAACAAATTGATAATAACTCAATACGTTTAAATTTACAATCGCCAGGTCAAATTGAGTTTAAACTTAAAATAGGGAAATCTCTAATAACATTAGCAGCAATACTAAGTTTAACTTGTTGTAATGACGATAAAGAACCAATACAATCACCAGAATTAAATAACTTTATAAATGTGAATGAAGATACAATTAGCAAAATAAAAAGATCTATGACTGAACTTGAAGCTGATAAAGATAAAATTAACGCATTTAAGTAATGGATATAAGTAGCATATTTCCTAGTTCTGACAATCTCTATAAATTTTTATTTATGGGTGGCGTTTTTATGGTTGTATTTTCATTCATATACCCATTAGAAAAGAAACAAAAAATTGAACTTGAAATTAATTTATACAACAAACAAATTACGCTTCTAAACGAAGAAGTAAAATCATTAAACAAAGAAGTTGAAAATTTAAAAATAAAGTCTAAAGAAACTATCAAAACTCTTGAAAATATAAAGAGCAATAAGGATAGTGCAACAGCAAGCAGAGAAATTAGAGAAATACAAGAAACATACAATAAGGTGTTTTATGCTACGAAAGCAAAAGAAAATGAAATAATAACCAAAGATATAATATTAAAGTACGAAAAAAGTAAAATCGCTTTATTAGAAAATCACATTAATTCTTTTTCTATTTTTCGTTGGTTATTCTTAATTATTGGAACAACTTTTACAATTTTTGGGCTTTGGAATTGGAATAAATCAACACTTATTTATACAGAAATGCAAAGACTTGAACTTGAGAAAAAAAGAGGTTTAAGATAAAACTACAGCCAACAAGAAATTTTATGCAAGTGTGGCTTGAAGGAAGTAGATTCAGCAGAAATCAATATTGAACTGCAGTTCCAGCATGACGGAATGCTATTGAACGATAGAATTAAAAATCAACAAAAGAAAAGAAATTAGGCTTGTCGTTATGAGCGTATGGAATACTAATGCGACACCTTCACAAAACCAATTTCCTTATAAGCAACCTTAAACAGCTCCCATCTTGAATTTATCATTCACTTTCCTTTTGACAACACCTGACTGGATAAACTCGATTGCAGCTATTGCAGCTTTATTAACTGCAGTTATAACGTTTATTACTGTACTAGAAATAAAAAAGCAAAGAGAACACAGTTATCATCCAGATATTAATATTTCAAACTTTGAATTCTATGTTTATCGTTATGACAAGGAGGAAGAAGATGTTTCAATGAATTTATATTATTCCAAGAAACGGATACCAGCTGGGGAACTTAAAAACGGTTATAACGAGCTAACTATTGATATAAATAACATTGGACTAGCTGTTGCAAAGCAGGTATATTGGTACTGGGAGTCAGATTTATATGAAATTGGCAGAGCCATTAAGAATGATGAGGATTCTAATATTAATTGGGTAATTATTGAAAGAGACCTTTTTTATAAGGCGCCACATTTAAATGTTGATTGGATTTATTCCATTGATGAGGATAATTCAGGCAGCTTTTTTAGCTTTATTTTGCCATATTCAATTGAAAACAGAAATCATGAAATCCAAATTCCACAATATTATCTGGATTTGTATTGGCTTTATAAGACAAATGAAGTCACAGGAGAGTTTAAGAACAATAAAAAAGAGTATCCGCCACTTCAACTGCATGTTGGATACACGGACATTCATGGAAAAGAAATGCAAAAAACCTTTCTCCTTTACATGCGATGGAGTTTTATGAGCAATCCACTTCGAGACGAAAGTGAATTAGCAAAATTTAATATCGAAATATTTGAGAGTCAATAACGTCCGTAAGACTACCTACAGCAAAAAAAATTACTGCAATCGTGGCTGTACAAACTACTATCAACTAAGAATGTCTAATCCTGAAATCCCGCACAAACACCAAGCCCAGAAACATTATTGTTAATACTTATAAAAAGGGATTACTTACACCATATTTTTTATTATTAAGTCTGTCTACTGTTGTTTACAAGCAACATTATCCTGTTTGACATATAAATTAACTAGATAAACAAAACCAGTCTAATGGGCTTCTTTTCGCTTCGGCTTCGCCTGCGCTACAATCAGCCCATTAGCATTAAAGGAAAAAAATTATACATTTAATGCTTACTCAAAATGGGGAGCCTTCAATTGGAAGTAAACTCCTCAAAAAAAAAACAATTCATTAATAAAAATATTTTACACTACTAAAGAATAAACCCTACTCGGCGGAAACAACAACCCTACCGCCTCTGGTTTAATTTTAAAAATTGGTCCTTTTTCCTTAGCTCCCCCACTTGGTGTCCTTTTGATCAAATGATCAAGTGTGATTATTCCTTGCTCAAGCAAAAGATCAAATTGTGACACTATAGGTTTCTTTGTATGCTCTACCTTTTTATATTGAAAATACTCCTTCCCATCCATTACAATTGAATCTGCAGCAATCCAAAAGGTCTCATTGTGCTTTTCAAGTAGTCGTTTATGCAAAAAATCTAAACTCCAAACAGCAAAATCATTAATATTCGGTTTGTTTGAATTTTCTATTAATTGACGAACTAAACCATCAACTTTTAAAATTAACCCTTGTGAATTTCTTACAGTTGTTGAAACAGTACAATAAAGTTTAAAATCATCACCCCTTTGGTAGCCAAATTCCTTTAAAATTTCTTCTGAACTTTTAAATTTACTTTTAGACCAATCCGGGACCTGAGCAAATAAATTTTTCCTATTCCCGCGTCTAGTTCTAAAGGATTTTAATTCAATCCCTTTATAATCAGGATTCCTTGAAGAATTAATATTAATACCCAACAATGTCTCAAGAGTTCTCCCTACTGCTGTATCAGCTTGAAGCATTGCAGGAACAGGACCTCGTGCCGCTACTTTATTTAATAATCCCAATAATTCTAGAGAAACCTCATTTGAATTATTATAAATTGTATTTACAATTTCTTTTAAAGGATTAGCATCGTCATTTTGAATTAATGCATGTAAGTCAAGCTTTGTTATATTGATTACATATAACACACTATCAAAAGCCAATATTCCTAATATATCATTTGGGCTTGCATAACTGGTCAATCCTTTAAACCAAATTCGAGGATCGCCTTTTTTAGTATTCGGTCTATATAAGGATGCAATTGAATTAACTAATGAGTTATCGTGAATAAAAAATGAGGCAACTTGTATTTTACTCTCCTGACCCTGACTTTGTAAAACAAAGTCATGAATGTTTTTGTCCTTCAAATATGAACGAACTGAACCTGTTGCATCCATGATAGATTTTTCAAGTCCAGTTGAAGTTGGTTCTATCAAACATATTTCAACTGACTTTTCAGTTAATATTTTAATCTTACTTTTCTCTTCTTCCGAAAGTTGACGCATCCATAAATTTACTCAATATTCTTCAAAATCTCCAAAGCAACCGCCCTTGCCATTAAAGGTGGTACAGCATTCCCTACCAATGTAAACTGTGGTACTTCAAATTTACGTTTATTTCCTCCAGTTGAACGTTTTCCCTGAAAAACAAATGAATCATCAAAAGACTGCAATCTGGCCATTTCTCTGACAGTCAATGCTCTTGGATTAGAGTAATGAATATAATCATCTGCAATAGTCATAACAGTTGGACTCTGAGAATCCGGCTTGAGAACATTATAGTTCCTTTTCTCAGAATCAAGACCAAGTTTCTTAAGTTTTGTTTTTGCTTCATCATAGTCTCCTTCAGTCAAAATAACTTCGAGTCGCTTAATAACATCGTCATTCTGCTTACTGGTTTTATGATTATGCAATGGTGCCACTATATGTGACAATTGGTTTTTTAGCTCTTCAAAATTTCTCACATAAAATGGATTTTTTGCATTTGCAAATCGTCCATTTAAACGCCCCTTCTTAGACCAATCTGCATAAGTTAATCCCTTTTTATCATCAGGATTTCCATCGATATGTCTTTTCTTAATAAGAGATTTCATTTTCTCAGTAGAACCATTATACTTAGACTTTAAATCAATCTGCTCATAGCCAAACTTCTCCTCATCATTTCCTATAAAATCAAGATCATATAATGCTTCAAAAACGGTAACCTTTTCTTTTGAATCAACAGTAGGCGGAACTGACTTAATCAATTTTTGATCTTTTCGGCAACCAATAAATAGCACCCTTTCCCGATTTTGAGGAACACCATAATTTGAGGCTAATGCAACAAATGGTTGGTCTATATTATATAATCTAATTTGAGCTAAAATCCCTTCAAATTCAATTTCAGATTTAGCATTCAAAACAAATGGCATTAAACCTTGAATACACTCTTCAAATGAGTAATTATAAATTTCTAAAGCAGCTATAATCTCTTCAATTTCATTTTGATGTTGTTTTGCAGGTTTTAGTCTTTTAAAAGAATCATGTATTTGCTCAATAATGGAGTCTGATTCAATTGCAGTAAGAAACAAGTCGAATTTTTCTGAAAAAAAATCATTGTCTAGATCGCTGTGAGCCTTTTCTAATATTACTTTTTTACGAACATAGGCGAGTTCTTTACTTCGTTTTAACAAGTTAAACCCATGTCGTATAGTATTAATATTAATATCAGTTTTACTTGTTTTATAATCAGCAATTTTAGGGGTCAATAATCTGAACTTGTTTTCTATAACTTGGATATAACTTTCACGAAACTTTTCTAATTCTTTCTCACTCGCAGATTCAAATTGTAATCTAAAATTATAACAATCAAGTGTAAATGATTTCTCCTTTTCTATCTTTTTAAGCTTAGCTAAAAAATGGATTAACTGAGGAAATTCTTTAAGATCAATTATTGACTTAATTTCTTGTAAAATCATTTCTTTGATTTTACCTCCCTCCTTTGTCAGGATACCCTTAACATTTTCCATCACAAAATATTTTGGACGAAGGACTCTAATTACATTCAAGTAATGAGCAAATAAATCATCTTTTCTATCAAATTTTTTTCTTCTTCCTGCCAAACTGAAACTTTGACAAGGTGGACCACCACAAACTACATCCACTTGTTTACCTTTTAATTTTTTAAATAGATTATCTAAAAAATCAGGCTCGGTAATATCTTGTCGTAAAAATTCAGCATCCATGCCAAGCTGATAATTATATCTTGCAAGGTGTGTTAATTCACAATTCTCATTTATATCACTTCCTAGTAAAAAATCATAGTATTTATTACCATGTTCTGCCTGCAAAAAACCTTCACTAAATCCTCCTGCACCTGCAAATAAATCTACAAACGTTGTCTTTACTTTTCCTTGAAGTTCATACGGGTCCTCATTTACGATTTTAACATCAGCATTTTCTTTTCTGCTATTGACAAGTGATGATATCAATTGCTTCACTTTTTTATCAGTGAACTGTGAATGTGGAACTGAATCAAAAAATTTCTCAGTTTCTTGTTTTAGAAATTGCAAGAATTTATTAATTGACTTATGGGTATATTCAGTCTCTTTTACTATTTGATTTTTATTATCCCAATCCTTTTTTAGAATCTTCTCACCAGTAGCAACTTTTACTTGGACATCTTTTTGCCTAATAACTAAGTGTATTGGGGATCTTTTGCTTTTATCAGCCTTATCAAGATAAAATTTGACATTAATCATATAGCGGACATTTTTACGGACACGGATAAAATTACGGACAAAATCGAAATTGCCAAATATTTTAGCAAAAAAGTGACATTAAATTTTAAAAAAAGCAGTCAATAAGCAAAACGGTATGGAAATGAACCAGCTTAAAATCGCTTAAATTCATGTATTATAAAGCCAAAAAAGGGTACAAGGCAAAAAAGTCAGTTTGTTGAAAAAAAATCAAAAGGTGAATAAAAATAAAAACAAGGAATTAACTTACGGTCTTCATGATGGCAAACTTCTTCATATAAGTAAAGTTGAAAATGGATTAGAATGTAACTGTATATGTGCAAATTGTGCGACTCCTTTAATAGCAAAAAATAATCGACATAATATTAAAATTCCGCATTTTGCCCATTTTACTGAAAAACCTTGTACAGGTTATTATGAAACCACACTTCACTTACTAGCAAAACAAATACTCATGGAAACTAAAGAAATTAGATTTCCATACTTATATAAATACTATGAACACGGATTTAATGAGAATAAACTAAAATATCAGAAAGGCAAATTCGATATATTTAAAATTGACAAAGTATCATCAGAGATAAAGATATCAGGTCACACAAATTTTATTATCGCTGATTTAGTAGGAGAGATAAATAACAAAGATTTTATAATCGAAATAGCCTGTACACATTTTGTTGATATTGAAAAAAAAAGAAAAATTATAGAATTAAATATTCCTTGTATTGAAATAAATTTATCTGGAATATCCCTCGACGAATCTGAAATCATAAAAATTTACCTCTCTGAAACTCCTTTGAAATATTGGATTTTTAATCCAGAATATGAATCTTTATTTAGAAGAGAATTAGATGAAGAAATTCAAGAAAAAGAAAAAGCCAACCTAGAAAGAGAAAAAAGAGAAAGAGAGTTTAATGAGGCTAAATTGAAAGAAATTCAAGACTATGAGACCAAAAAAAATAAAAAAATATATAAGTCTAAAACGAATGAAGTGATTAATTGTCCAGAGAATATACTTGATGTAAATAAATTTAAAGGCGAAAAATTCTACAAGCACAAAATATTAAAACAAATAATAGACGATAATAATTGGAATTTTAAGATATTTAAAGATTATACAAGTGGGACTCATATTTATTTAAACAATCAGAAGATAGAAGTATATCCTAAAAAATTGAGAGAATTATCACCTTCAGAGATTGATAATTCTAACTTATTTTACACAGGTCTTAAAAAACTTGAAAATTATAGAAAATTAAAACCCATAATCAAATGTTCTTTTTGTAATTATTGTGAGAGAACCATAATTATTAATGACACTTTCTATAGTGTTTGCAAACACCCAAAAGCAATTCATAATTCTGGGAAGTAGTGAATAAAAGAATACTGAAAAATCAAATAAGCGAACTTTTACCAATCCCCAATCCCACTCCCCTCTCAACCCTCTCCAACCCATGATCACCCAATTTTCAATAAAGACAAAAGAAGAATTGAAATACTATGTCTATGCATTAATAGACCCAAGAGACAATAAAATATTTTACATAGGAAAAGGAATCTCCAATCGAGTATTCGCCCATATGAATGCCGCAATAACCAATCCAGATGAAAGCGAAAAACTAGACACCATAAGAGCCATACATGAGAATAATCAGAAAGTAAAACATATAATAATCAGGCATGGACTAGAAGAAAATGAAGCATATATCCTAGAATCAGTATTGATAGACTTCCTAACCTATAAAGATTTTGTAGAAGTAGCCAAAATCACCAATATGGTGTCAGGGCATCATGCATTTAATCGAGGAATAAAAACAGTAGATGAATGTGAAATCTTATACAACTGCAAAAAGTTAAGCGAAGAAGACATCAAGCATAAAATTCTAGTGATCAACATCAACAAAAGCTATGATAACAAACGAAAAAAACGAACACAAAATATAAAGTATCTAAGGTCTAATATATATGAAGCTACAAGAGGTTGGTGGGTACTAAGTAAGAATAGAGCAGAAAAAGTAGACTATGTTTTATCAGAATACCGAGGAGTCATTAGGGCTGTATTTAAACCAGAAAGATGGGTACAAGATATTGAGAATAGAGGCGTAAAAAGATGGGGCTTTGAAGGAACAGAAGTATTAGACAAGAAAATACTAAAACTCTATATGAACAAAGAGGTTGAAAAACAAAAAGGCATGTCTAACCCAGTTCGATTTATGGGCTAATCGAATAATAAGAAACACCTCCCTAACCCAACAGCCCCAATCCCCCCCCTCACCTCAAACAACTCTCCAATATCAACGGAAGAGCAGAGTTCTATATGCTCCTAGTCGGAGGACTA
>MIAG01000002.1:346480-348092 GCA_001829005.1 Sphingobacteriia bacterium RIFOXYC2_FULL_35_18
ATTACCATGGGGTGCAATTGTGGGGGATATAGTAAAATTCACCTATACTGCTTAACCATCTTCTCAATCTCATCCTTTGGCAAACTATCGTTAACAAGTTTTAGTTTTTCTAATAATAACACTGCAGTTGTTGGTTCAATGATATTCGACTCAACCAGAGTTTTAATTACCCATAAGGTGCCATTCACTTGCAAACCATGCTCTTCAGCTTCGTACCTTAAATTTTTGTCCCCTGTAACTAATCTACATTTTAATTGCAGTGCCTTCCATAAAACAGATTTATCCGTTATCCTAACAATACATTCGTATCCGTAACAATCAATTTCATACCAACTGTTGTAATTGTTTACGGAATTCACCAACAGTTTTTCCTGAAAAGAATGCAGCATCATTAACTGAAATAGCTTCTTTTGATAATCCCAAATAGATTAAGCGTTCAAATCTAACTGGCTTTTCTCTACTTAAAAATCTTCCAGGTTCATTCAAATGAAACTTTCGTTCTCTATAACGAATATTAAACTGCCTATAAACATAAGCACTAATAATACCTAATTGTTTAGCTCGATTGAAAACAGCTGAAAAGGAAATTCCCCAACGTTCTTTGATAAAGACCAATTCATTTTGATAAAACCGGAAACGATTCTTATGCATTTCTTTTCTTGCCATGTCTTCTGGATATAACACTGCACTTGCAAAAGCATGGCAAAGATTTTCTTCCTCTTTTTCAGATAAATTGTTTGAAAATTTTAAAGAATGATGTGCCAATTCATGAAGAGCGGTAAATCTTTTTCGAACAACATCTTCATTACTACTTTGGCTTTTCCTTAAAACGATGACTTTTTCCCCATTTATATCCGCTTTCATTCCATCAAAACCATCTGGAGCATCAATTTCAATTACCTTATACCCTTTATCTTCTAACATTTCAACAACGTCTGGTATAGGATCATAGCCTAATTTCCATTTTTTCCTTAATTCTTTTGCAGCATCTTCTGCATCTTCAGCATTTTCAATAAGCTTGTCATAAATGAAGTACTCTACTTTTTCATCAAAATTTAGCACTTCTTCAAGCTCTAAATAACGTTCGAAAGTTTCCTTTGCTTTTTCTTCTATTGCAATTTGTTCATTTTTAGAAATCTTAGATATAAATTTTCTATAACTAATATTGTCTAATTTAACTTCAATACCAGGACTTGAATAAAAATAATCAACCGGAACATCCAATACATTTGATAGCAAAATTGATACTTCACTATCAGGCTTCATTTTCCCCTGCTCATATTTATTAAGTGATTGCTTTGTAACAACATTCTTCATCTTGTCTGATAAATCTTGTAGCGACATACCAGCCATTTTACGAGCTGAAACAAGTCTATTCCCAAATAGATTTTCCATAGTGACAAAAATTAAGATTTCGTAAATTGTTGACAAAACTAATAAATTAATTCTATTTGTCAACCTTTAATTTAAAAACCCAACAAAATCCTGGGCGACTGCATAATCCCTTTAGTGAGAGTCTCTAATCCCGTCAGCTATAATCCCCCCCTCACCTCAAACAACTCTCCAATATCAACGGAAGAGCAGAGTTCTATATGCTCCTAGTCGGAGGACT
>MIAG01000002.1:348175-378805 GCA_001829005.1 Sphingobacteriia bacterium RIFOXYC2_FULL_35_18
AGCAATCAAAAATGGAGTCTTTTATTACCATGGGGTGCAATTGTGGGGGATATAGTAAAATTTAGAAATAGTATACCTTATTTATACTCACCAGCCTTCTTTAACATAACTATTTCCAATTGTTCTGTCATTCTGAAATTCGTCAATTTTATTTTTGTAATAATTGGTTTTACTGACGGAATAATTCCAGCAAGCTTTGCATCAACAATTACACCCATAGTTCCAATGATATTTAATCCAATTTGATTAGCAAATTTCCGCGCTTTCAAATCGTCTATAATTAGCAAACAATTATCTAATTCAAATGCCAAAGCAATAGCACTTGCTTCCCCACTATCTACAGAAGCTTCAATGATTGATTGATAGTTATTATCAGTGGGCTGTTGAATTTCTATCCAATTTGGGAGTGGTTGACCAAATTCATTTGCAACTTCCGATGTGGTAATAATTTTGCCGAACAACTTATTTAAGATTTCAAGCTCTCCAATTTTGTCTAACAAAATCAAACAACTAGTATCAGAGATGATAGCTTTGTGCATGTAAAATCTCTTTATCTAATTCTTCTTCTGTGTAGTTAAAAATGGATACATCGTAATTTGCTAGAAGTTCCATGAAAGTTCTTTTAGTGTACCCAGCAAGCTCAGCAGCTTGACCTAATGTCAAATCACCTTTTTCATACAACTTTGCCGCCAAAAGAGTTTGAGCATCTTTTTCGTCTAAGTTATCAGGTATTTGTAATGTAAGCGTCTTCATATGTCGAATTTACAAATAATTATTTGGCTTTCAAACTATTGCTTTTGATTCTGTTTTCTATTCCGACAAACTGAGCCACCTCCCTCAACCAACAGCTATAATCCCCCTAAATCCAAACCCATGCTCCTAGTCGGAGGACTATGCAGATCATCAAAAGAAATCCATTACGATGAACAAACCAAATGATTCGATATATACAATGAAATAGACGACACCTATCAATCTAACCTAACAGAAAAGGACTTACACACAAAGACCAATATTCCGGAAGCAATCAAAAATGGAGTATTTTATTACCATGGGGAGCAATTGTAGGGGATATGAAAAAATAATCATCCGCTATCTTACAAGGCAGCTCTACTCCCCCTACCCCCATATATCCAAACTATCTTATCTTTACAAAGTGTATGACTACAAAGGATCAAATATTAACTAAACTAAAAGCCAATAAACTCGAATTCTCAAAATTCGGCATATCAGATATTGGGCTATTTGGTTCCTATTTGCGTGATCAACAGACACCAAATAGTGATATTGATCTATTGATTGACTTTGAGCCAGGCAAAGAGAATTTTGATAACCTAATGGCCGCATACGACCTTTTCGAAAATATCTTCATTGGAGAGAAGGTAGAAGTACTTACTAAGAATGGGCTAAGCAAATACATAGGTCCTCAAATTTTACAAAACATTGTCTATGTCTAAGGATCCTATTGAGTTCTTAAAACATATTTATGATGAGTGCGACTATCTAATTTCAATTAGTAGCAACCTATCCAAAGAGAAATTCATTTCTGACGAAACGCTAAAAAGAGCCATTGTTAGAAGCTTAGAAATTATTGGAGAAGCAACAAAAAAAACCCCATCTGATTTTAAAGAAAATACTAGTGACATTGAATGGAAAAGCATGGCTGGCATGAGAGATAGGCTAATTCATGATTATATGGGTGTGAATTATTCAATAGTATGGGATGTTTTAACAAGCAAAATTCCTGTGTTACACAATCAAGTAAAAGTGGTCTTACACAAAGACTAATTTTACTACCTTTCAGATATAGTGAGCCACCGCCTACCACACGACAGCTATAATCCCCCTAAACCCAAACCCATGCTCCTAGTCGGAGGACTATGCAGATCATCAAAAGAAATCCATTACGATGAACAAACCAAAGGATTCGATATATACAATGAAATAGACGACACCTATCAATCTAACCTAACAGAAAAGGCCTTACATACAAATACCAATATTCCGGAAGCAATCAAAAATGGAGTCTTTTATATATTTCAGTAACTTTAATACAAACATTAATGTATGAAATACGGAGAAATTAGCATTGACCCTGATGTAATGAGTGGTGCTCCTGTATTTGCGGGTACACGTGTTCAGATTCAAACACTATTTGATTATATTGAAGGAGGAGAAGACTTAGCAGAGTTTCTAGACGACTTCCCCTCTGTTTCAAAAGAATCAGCCTTGGCAGTTTTAGAAATGGCAAAAAAAACAACATGAATTTATAACATCAAGCGATTTCGAGGGACTATAAGGGATTCCTTCAAGTATACAAATACAGCCCTCAAAGATTCAGCAGTAATTGTTGGATAAGACTCAAGGATTTGTTTCTCCGTCCATCCAGCAGAAAATAATTCCAATACCAACTCTACAGAAATCCTAGTACCCTTGATGGTAGGTTTTCCAAGTAGAACTTGATTATCAGAAACGATATGGTCTTGCCAATTCATACTGCAATTTACAAATATTACACAAGCACTATAATTACGCGGCGGCTCTAATCCCCCTACCCCTCATTCACAAACTTTTGCATTGAATCTATTAAAAAAGCGGTGGCAGGAATAACCCCATATCCAGCATGAGAATCTACCCATTCCTCAACAAAAGGATTTTTTAAAATAACGCCCAATTCCATTTTCAAATATTCCTTAACATTATCTTCAGCAGATTCCATTTCCTGCCATATTAGACTTCTATTCTCTAGAAGAAAAATAATATCCTCGAAATCCTTACTCGTTCTCCCATCATTCTGTCCACGGCTTTTAAATGCTTCGAGCTTAGAAGCAAGAAAATGGACAGGAGCAAATATTCGCACGCTTAAATTTTCATCTATTTGATAAAATTCAGCCTTTTCAAATCCTTGAGGATACCATTTATTAGCAAATCCAATGGCTTCATTATGAATAGGCATGATGTCAACAACTAATCCATCAATGATATACCTGCAGATAATCCCAGAGGCTTGATCATTTTGAAATCCCAAATTGCGTAACCTTTCATCTAGTAAAGAAAAGTCTCTATGTGTCATAATCTCCACAACAACATCAATATCATCCGTTGGTCTGACTTCCTCTGTTTTTTGATCTGCATAAAGTGAAACAGTAGCACCACCAACAAACACTACATCATCTCTTAAATCTCCCAGCGCATTATAAACCGCCCTTATCCTGGTAATATTAATTTGATGACTCATTCAACAATAATTTACGCAAATAATTAATAGCCACCTTTTTCTCCCGATTCTTCCCTACTCGAATTACATCAAGCATAGCAAGAATTTCATACAACAGACTATCCTCTTTTGCGGCTTTTACCTGATTACTATAAAGTGGCTCAATTGCTTGACCATAATCGCTACCGTTAGGTTCTGGCCATACATAGATTTCATTACTAACTATTTTACCCTTAAAATATTTATGGCTGTGACTAGTCGCCATCCCTTTAGTCATTGGACCAGGGGCCTGAGGAAATACATAAGGCAATCCATATTGTAAAAAATCGAAAAATGCATTTCTAAAGACCTTTCTTCGCTCGTGATTAATTAAACCTGCATAGGAGCTTCTACTTAGAGATTCCGAAACCTCTGCTGGACTAATATAGATAGCTCTAGCAATATCCTGAAATTGCCATTCCTTGCCTTCTAAAAGGATTATTTTGATCAATACCACAATATCTTGGGGTCTCATTCCTTTATGTTGCCTCATAGTAATTCACATTTTGCAATTTGCAAATTACGAATTAAGAATTAAATGACAAAATTTAGCAGTAATCCTGATAATTTTACAATTAATTTACTTAACTTATAAATTAAGTATTGTATTATAAACAACTGAATCTATGGTATTAAATAAATTAAATAAGTTCAAAGAAGCCCAACCATCACTTGAACTTAGAAAAGTGGATTTCTACATGCAGTTGCTTGATAGAATTCATTTCTTGTTGCATAAACATATGAATGGCAAACAAAAAGAATTGGCTGATGCTTTAGGTGTTTCTGAAGCTGCAATAAGCAAATTATTGAATGGGGTAAAGAATATTGAAACAGAGACCATCTTTAAATTAGAAGAAGTATTTGGAGAGCCAATTATTTCAGTAGTGGAAGAGGTAAGAACTAAGCGTTATGGCAAAAAAGTTTAACCCAATGCATTTAAGTTCATCTAAAATTGAATCAATAAAAAACTATTTCAAAACAAAACCTGTTTTGAAAGCATATTTATTTGGATCGCAAGTTAGAGACGTTGCTAACTCATCAAGTGATGTGGATATTTTAGTAGATTTAGACTATACCCAAAAAATAGGACTTCAGTTCATTCAAATGAAATTAGACCTAGAAAAGCTTTTAGGATCAGAAGTTGACCTTGTTTCGTCAAATGGATTATCAAAACATATAAAGCCAATTGTTGACTCTGAAAAGCGTCTGATTTATGAAAAATAAATTTCGTACCTTAAATTAAATTTATACCCATGAGGTAGTGGCCGCATACGACCTCATAGAAACCTACTAGGAAAGGAAAAAAAAAAGAAATAAATTTTATGCTTTAGATACATCCTTAATTAAATCTATTTCTGTGTAATTAAAAATGGATACATCGTAATTCGCCAAAAGTTCCATAAAAGTCCTTTTAGTATATCCAGCAAGATCAGCAGCTTGACCTAAAGTCAAATCTCCTTTTTCATACAACTTAGCTGCTAAAAAAGTTTTAGCGTATCTCTCATCTAAGTCATCAGGTATTTGAAGTGTCAAAGTTTTCATAAGATAAATTTACAAAAAGGGTCTTTAATGAATTCCTTCAAGTATACAAATACAGCCCTCAAAGATTCAGCAGTAACTATTGGATAAGACTCAGCCACCTCCAACTACCCCGCGGCTTTAATCCTCCCTTACCTCAACTCACCCAACTTCACTAAATGCTCCTCTGTGAGACCTATTAAAGGACTGGGCTGAACTAAATGCGCCTTCAGATAATCAGGAAGATCATTCAAAGAAGTATCATCATCAATGATGATAAACTTTTCATCTACATGATTGGCTTTAAACCAATTAAGAATTTCATCTTTCCTATTTAAATGACTCACATTCTCAGGGAGGCATTTAATTTTATCTACTTTAATCCCTCTATTGAAGAAAATACTTTTCCATTCTTCAATACTAAAATTAGTCTTATGAGAAGTGGTAAGCATAATAGTATCATCGTCAGAAATCAACTGCTGTAGGGCAATAGTTGCCTTTGAACTAAACTCAGGAAATCCATCATTCAAAAGTTCAGGGCTTTTCCAACCTTTGGCTGGAACCATTACACCATCTATGTCTAAGAAGAGTAACATAATTTTGTAAATTTAAATCTTTATTTCAGGAAGGCAAATAAATCAACAATAACCCAACCAACCCCATGACCAAAAAATACATCATCAACGCAGGCATCCAAATAGTGCCCATTAATATAGTAGACCCTAGTTATGCTATCATCAACAAAGCAATCGACCATATACGCCAATCAGGTCTAGCCTATACCATTACTCCATTTGAAACAGTTGTAAACGGAACCACAGAACAAGTATTAGCATTAATAGCAGAACTAAAACAATTAACCGAAAATAATGGTGCGGATGAACTCATCATCAACATACGCATGCACAGCAAAGCAGGGGAAGACAATAAATTTGAAAGTAAAATCAGTTAAATTGCCTTACATGAACACCCAACAAGCATACAATAGCTGGTCAGCACAATACGACACCAATGAAAATAAAACCAGAGACCTGGAAGCCATTTCATTAAGAGAACATATTAAAGGCGGTGAATTTGAACACTGCTTAGAAATAGGATGCGGCACAGGAAAAAATACAGCATGGTTAATTACCAAATCCAAAAAAGTTTTAGCGGTAGACCTTTCAGAAGAAATGTTAACAAAAGCCAAACAGAAAATTAGTGCCCCTAATGTAGCATTCATACAAGCAGATATTACCCAAGACTGGAGCTTCACCAATGGTAATCAATTTGATTTAGCCACATTTAGTTTAGTCTTAGAGCATATTGAAGACCTTGATACAATCTTTGCGAAGCTTAACAAAGTCATTCAAACAGATGGCATTGTATATATAGGCGAATTACACCCATTTAAGCAATACAATGGATCAAAAGCGCGCTTTGAAACCAGTGAAGGAGTACAAGTGGTTACCTGCTTCAATCACCATATTACCGACTTTGTAAATGCTGCAAAAAACAATGATTTTGAACTAATCAATATCAGCGAATACTTCGACGATAACAACAGGAATAATATTCCTAGAATCTTAACGCTAGTTTTTAAAAAGAATTAAAATGCTCCCCACACCAATTAAGCAAGTTATATTTTTTATAAAAAAATGTATATTTACTAAACAAAATATGAAAAATGTCTAAAGAAGAAATCAAATTTGAAATAAGCAAGGTTCTTGATCATTTTTCTGATAAGGCATTGGCTGAACTACTAACATTTTTAAAAGATTTAGATAATCAAAATGATAATGATTTCTCTATTTCCAGCTCAATAAAGCAAATACTTTTAGAAGACAAAGAATTATTAGCTAAACTAGCTCAATGATATCCTTAACAGAAGTTAAAGAAATTCATCAAATTCTTATAGTTGAATTTGGTGGCGCCGATGGAATAAGAGATGTTGGCTTGTTAAATTCTGCATTAAAAAGACCACTACAAACTTTTGATAATAAGGAACTCTACCCTACTCCTATTGAAAAAGCAGCTTCACTTATAGAAAGTATTCTTATCAATCACCCATTTATTGATGGCAACAAAAGGACAGGATATGTATTAATGCGTCTTACACTTTTAAGACATAACTATGATATAATCGCTACACAAGATGAGAAATACTCATTTGTTATTGATATTGCATCTGGCAAATTAAAATTTGATACAATAGTAAGTTGGCTGTCATTACATACAATTAAAAAGAACAAATAAGCTTACTCAATACAACCCTTGAAACTTCAATTAACCATAGTAACCCAAAACCAACAAAGCATAGAAGAAGCTCAAGAATTAGGTAAACTACTCCTGAACGAATTAGGAGAAAACACAATCATACAATCCATTAAACCATACCCAAAATTTGAGTGTGCTTTTGCGATACATCTAGAAAAAACAATACTGGATAGCAACACAGCGACTATTATCCACCAAGCCATAAATCTAGCCGACCAAATCGTTTCTCCCTGGCTTACCTATTATGATAACGACCTAGAAAAAATCGAATTGATTTATAACCACTCAGAACACGCTCAAATTAGAAAAAACACCTTCAATCAAATTAAGTGGGCACAAATCATTTATTAAAGAAATAACCCTACATTTGATAGTATCATATGATACTATCAAATGAAACCACCTTATACCATTACTTCCCTAATTATTCAATTGATATCTGAGATTTCTCAAAAAATTGGAGAAATCAACAGTTCGCTTTTAATTAAACAAGCTCCTGCATTACGTAAGCGAAATCGAATTAGAACCATACAAGCTTCATTGGCAATTGAAGGGAATACATTGTCGATTGATCAGATTACTGCTATCATTGAAAACAAAAGGGTTTTAGGGCCGGTTAAAGACATTAAAGAAGTTACGAATGCAGTAGCAGTTTATAATCAACTACACCAACTAAAACCGAATTCTGAAAAGTCATTCTTATCAGCACACAATATGTTAATGCAGGGACTTATTCCTCAGTCAGGGCAATATAGAAAAACAGGAGTTGGTATAGTTAAGGGAGATCAATTAGCACATGTAGCTCCTCCTGCAAAGAATATTCCTTATTTAATGAAAGACCTATTTCATTATCTAAAAACAAGTGATGACCATATATTCATTAAAAGCTGTGTGTTCCATTACGAGATGGAATTTATACACCCATTTGCTGACGGAAATGGCAGAATGGGAAGACTTTGGCAAACACTATTGCTCGTGCAAGAATTCCCATTATTTGAATTTCTACCATTTGAAACTTTAATAAGTAAAAATCAGAAAGCCTATTATAAAGCACTCGCTAATAGCGACAAATCAGGCGAGTCAACCCAGTTCATCACTTTTATACTTACCACCATCAATGCTTCTCTTGATGAATTACTTAAAGAAAGAATTGGCCCAGTATCAAGTGAAGACAGAATAAAAATTTTCTTAGCCATATTTGCAAATGAATTTTCTCGAAAAGACTATTTGAATTATTTCAAAACCATTTCAACAGCAACTGCTAGCAGAGATTTAAACAAAGCTGTAAAAGAAGAACTAATTTTAAAGATTGGAGATAAAAACAATACCAAATACAAACGCACTAATAATATATGAAACCGCTCCTCACCTGCCTAGCCCTAACCATACTTACCCAAACCTTCTCCCAATCCAACGAAACACTAACCATCCAAAAATATAGTCAGGCCAACACCGCAGCCATCATAAAGGAATATGTATCCTTCCTCACCATACCCAACACGGCGAATGATACTGCAGGGCTAAGAAAGAATACCGACTTCATTCAACAAATGATGCAGCAAAGAGGAATACAAAATATTCAATTGCTACATGCCAACACACCCAATACTGCTCCTGTTGTTTACGGAGAAGTGATTACACCTGGTGCAACTAAAACACTCATCTTTTATGCGCACTACGACGGGCAACCTGTAAATCCTGCACAATGGGCAAAAGGATTACAACCCTTTGAGCCCAAACTATACACCAATGCTTTAGATAAAAAAGGTGAACCAATTGCTTTCCCCAACAACAATGAATACAATCCAGAATATCGTATTTATGCAAGAGGTGCATCCGATGATAAAGCAGGTGTAGTTGCCATTTTAAATGCTTATGCTGCCATTAAAGAATCGAACTTACCCTTACAATACAATCTTAAATTTTTCTTTGAAGGTGAAGAGGAAGCAGGTTCTCCGCACTTAGACCAGATCCTTCAAAAATATGCCCCACTACTACAATCCGATTTATGGATTATCTGTGATGGGCCCGTGCATCAATCAGGAAAAAAACAAATTGTATTTGGCGTACGGGGCGATACACATTTAGACTTAACTGTCTATGCTTCTAAGCGTCCTTTGCACAGTGGACACTATGGCAATTGGGCACCCAATCCTGCAATGCAATTGACTACTTTATTAGCCAGTATGAAAAACGAAAAAGGCAGGGTAACCATTAAAGGATTTTATGATGATGTAACACCACTTACCCCTACGGAGAAAAAAGCATTACAAGAAGTGCCTCCAGTAGATGAACAAATGAAGGCAGAGTTGGGATTTAATACGCCGGAAATGCAAAGCTTATCATTGGGCGAATCCATCAACCTACCTTCTTTAAACATCAATGGAATTCAGAGTGGGAATGTAGGCAAATTGGCATCCAATCAAATCCCTACATTTGCCACTGCAGTATTAGACTTAAGATTGGTATTGGGCAACGATTGGAAAAGACAACAACAAAAAGTAATAAATCATATTAAAGCACAAGGTTTCCATGTAATCAATAATGAGCCAACAGAAGCAGAAAGAAAACAATATGCCAAACTGATTAAAATTGCTCCGGGCGCAGATGGAATGAATGCACAACGCACCCCAATGGATTTGCCCATGGCACAAAAAGTAATTCAAGCCGTAAAGTCTACCACAGCAGATCAAGTGGTATTACAACCCACCATGGGTGGTAGCCTCCCACTCTATTTATTCGAACAGATTTTGAAAGCAAGAACCATCACTGTGCCAATTGCCAATCACGACAATAACCAACACGCCGAGAACGAAAACATTCGCTTGAAGAATTTCTTTGAAGGCATAGAAACCATGGCGGCATTGATGTTGATGAGATAAATACATATCAACATAACGTACTACTCTTTAAAATCACAAAAACATGATGATTTATTATAATTAAATAATCACTAACATAGATACCTTGCCGGATTGAATAATCAACCCTTTCAGTCCTGCTATGCAAGAAAAATTAGTCAAGTCTTTAAAGAAATTTTCCAACTATATCATCCTAATATTACTGGTTTTATTAGTAACGAGCATGTTCCTTGGAACAGGCCATATTCTATTATTATTCTTCCAAGCAATAGTATCACCAGACCCTTATCCTTTCCTAGTTAATATAAAAGACTTACATGTTTTTTTTAGCGTATTACTTGTCATGTTGGTAGGTCACGAACTCTTTAAGTCGATCACACTTCTACTAAACCACGAAAATATTCCAGTAAAATCTATACTGAAAATTGCAGCAATTGCGATTGCCAATAAAATAATCACTATAGACTTAGAACATTTGAATGTAAATATGTTATTAGGCTTGAGTGCGGTTTTGTTATCTATTGGCATTACATTTTTCTTTTTCAGCAAAGAAAGTGAAGCATAATGATGGGAAAATTAAAAGGATTTATATTATTCATAGCGTTCACTTTTTTTCTCCAATCAGGATATGCATTAGAAGACACATTGGTGCTCCACAATGGAAATATGATAATGGGGGCTGTTACAAGCATCAACCATTATACCGTTAGCTTTAAATACACTAATGAAAATACGGAACAACAACTGAGCAATTTTGCAATTAAGCAAATTCAGTTTGAATCGGGCCGAACACAGATGATTACCGAAAAGATAAGCATCCAAGGAGAAGAGGATTGGGAAAAAGTGATTATACTGGAAGATAAAGAACAACGTACGGGATTGAAAAGAATTTCAGATATTAATGCGCACACTAAATTCATTAATCTGCATACCGCCAATTCAGGCAATAACAAAGTCACTGAAAAATTAAAGAGAGAAGCGGCCAAACTAAACTGTCCATTCATACTAATCAACTTCGACAGAGCAACTGTTTACAATGGATTAATCAAAAGCTGGGGTGCTATCCAAGAAATAAAAAAAGCGTTCTGCTACAACTATTAAAAATTAAAACATGAAAAAGAATTTTCTTCATTTAGTACTATTGCTGGTCATTTCATTCTCAGCAAATGCCCAAACAAACAATCAATATAAAGACGCTGGAGGCAGTGTACAATACCAGTATATCACCACTTTCGATTTAGCAAAATTGAATAAAATATTAGATTCAGAGTTAAATGAATTCTTAAATGGATCTACTATGCCCTTTGAAAATTTCAAAGGAAAATTTGTTGCACCTAAGTACCCTGTAAAACTTTATAGGGTAAAATACAATTCTGTAGTTCCAGAACTAAACAACCAACCAACCATTGCATCTGGTTTAGTAGCTATACCTGAAAATGGCAAAGATTCTATGCCCATTGTTTCTTATCAGCATGGCACCGTATTTGGTAAAACACAAGTACCCTCTTTCCCCGACGAATCCATGGAAACCAAAATGATGATTGCCGTTTTTGCTTCACAAGGTTACATTGTTACTGGTGCAGATTATTTTGGATTAGGTATATCAACCATGCCCAATTCTTATTTGGTAAAAGAAAGTAGTGAACAAGCCTGTTTAGACATGTTGTTTGCAGCTAAGAATGTACTAACAGCCAATAAAATTAAACAGGGCCCTTTATTTGTGCATGGCTGGTCGCAAGGAGGATGGACCAATATGACTTTCTTAAGAAAATTGGAATCATTGAATATTCCTGTTGTAGCAGCTGCTACTGCTAGTGCCCCAGTGGATGGTGCGGTGATTGTAAACAGGTGGATGAATAATTATCAGCCAATTGACGCTGTTTGGTTACCTGCTTGTGCAACCAATTTTATTTTTGCTAAAGACCAATATAATTTCCCAGGATTAGCCGCAAGAGCAATCAAACCAGAATATTATCAAGCAGCCAAAGATTTCTATGAGTTTAAAATTGATTGGCCCACTTACTATGCAAGAACCAAAGGGAAAATATATGAAATATTGAATCCAGCATTCATGGCTACTGGCAATATTGCCAATGAACCATTTTGGAAACTACTAGAAGATATGCAAGCATATAGATGGAGATGCCGCACTCCACTCATTAACTATTACGGAGATAGCGACGAAGTGGTGCCTGTGTACATAGCCAAATTACCTGAAGGCTTTCACCAAGTTTTAGGGGGAGGAAGTAACACAAAAGCAATTTCTGCTGGCCCTAAAGCCGACCATAGAGCAACCTATATTTACTCTGTAATAAATGTAAAACCTTGGTTTGATTCTTTTCTAAAATAAATTAGAATAGATAACTGATAGAAAGTTATAGATTAGCAGGAGGTCTGTATGTTGATTCAAAAACATACAGACCTTGCTGTTTTAAATAATCACTATTCGTCAAAATTTCCCAAGTCCTTATCCCAATTGTAATCATTAAATTGAATTGAATACCCTGTAAAGTCGCGTTTAAAAACTTTAGTCATAAGCGCCCTAATTCCATTAGACCCACCAAAATCTCCTTTAAACCAGGATAAAATTTTACTGACAGTCAATATTTTTTTATCATCATCAATTACTGACTCCCCTTTCATAAATGATACTGTAGCCATATCTAATTGCTGGTCTATTTTATCGTAACGATAAAACGCAATCGGCGGACAACTCTTGGCTCCACAATTCAATGCAAAATGTATTCGATAATCAATTGAATCAACCGCTAATTCTTTGATAGTTCTTTGCGGTAAAAACTGTGGTAAATAACCCATACTCCACTTCCATCGATATTTACGAAGAATGCCATGCTCTATATCATCTAAGCTCAAGCTTAACCCAGCCACTGGAATTAATTGTTCTGTAAAAATTTTAGGCCTAGTCTTATTTAAACGAATCGCCAAAATTTGATACCAGGCATTGTACATATTTACCCAAAAAGTTTTTTTAGCAGCATCATTGTTAAGCCCTTTGAATAGTTGGTTATAACTTAAACCAGACAATGCTTTTTCTACTGCTTTGCTATCCGCTTTTATCTTTACTTTATACAATAGCTCTCCTGAAAGTTTCAAGATCGAATCAGCCATTGGGTTGATCATAGCCGCCGCTTTATCACGAGCATGCTGAGGTTGTTTAACAGGCATAGCACCATAACACCAAACAGCTATTAAACACAGCGAGACCAGAACAAAAATCAACCCTTTCACAATCAATATTTTATTTTAAAGTTGAGGATAATTATTGAATCGCCGGCAGATAAAAAGTTAAATGAAAATTACTACTGTAACATTACCCCCACTCATTCGTTTAAGCGGCATGAAATACACTTGCGCCCTCTTGGTTGTCCTATGCCTTGCATTGACCAGTCACTCACAAACCAAACAGACATTCATAACCACCGACCTTAACCATTATTGGGCTGCGTTTGATCAAATTGTACAAACAAAAGACAGTGCCAAACAAATCCAGCTCATACAAGACTTGTACATCAATAAAGCCAGCGAGGGCTTAAAGCAAATGATACTAGCCAGGGGATATACCGCTGCCGAATACATTCAACAGATCAATGCCTATCCATTGTTTTGGCAATCGTTAAGAAAAAACACCACCCAACTCAATCAGTATTACCCTGCCATCAACCAAGGCATAGCTCAATTAAAAAAAGCCTACCCCAACCTAACACCAGCTTCCATCTATTTTAGCATTGGGGCATTTAGAACAGGCGGCATGATACACGAGAATAAACTTTTGATTGGCTGTGAATTTAGCGCAGCAGACAAAACCACCTTTACCAAAGAACTGCCAAATGCTTTACAAACTTTCTATCAACTACAAAATCCTTTAAAGGAACTGGCTTTGCTGTGCACCCATGAGTACATCCATACCCAACAAAAACCTTTGGTCAACAATTTGCTCTCCAGTTGTTTATATGAAGGCATTGCAGAATTCATTTCTTGTAAAGTAACAGAACAGCCCTCTACAACACCTGCTATTGCATTTGGCAAAGCCAATGAATCCAAAGTAGTAGAACAATTTGTAAAAGACTTATTCAATTTCACCAATGACGACAATTGGTTATGGGGACGAAATGCCAATCACTTGAAATTAAGAGACCTTGGTTATTATATTGGTTATGAAATGGCAGAACGCTATTACAATGCCAACAAGAATAAAACAGCTGCTATTAAAACCTTGATTGAATTAGATTATACCAATGAAAAAGAGGTAGAACGCATAGTTAATCAGTCTAAACTATTGCCAGCCTCAATAGAAAAGCTATATGAATCATACGATCAACAAAGACCAACCATTGTTAAAATAATCCCTTTCAACAATGGCAGTTCAACTGTTTCACCTGGCTTAACTTCCATTACCGTTTATTTTTCTGAGCCAATGGTCAAGTATAATACAGGAATAGATTACGGGCCATTGGGTAATCAAGCCTTTCCAGAAATTCTACCTAATCGAACATTTTCTGATGATGGACTTTCCTGGACCTTTACGGCTAACTTAAAGCCCAATCAACAATACCAGATTTTAATTTCGAATAATTTTAGAAAAGCAAATGGGATAAGACTAAAACCGTACTTAATCGATTTCAAAACCAAATAATTCTTATTTCATATTTCGATTAAGAACACTAATTAATAATTTTTTTACCGTTTCCATTTCTTCAGCCTTGCTTGCGGCAACTAATAAAGTGATACTTGCAAGTGCTTCATTACTGATTAATGGTTGATTATTCTTATTATATAAAAGCTCATTTCGCTCTAGAAACAATAAAAAACAAGCCGCAGCAATTCTCTTGTTGCCATCAACAAAAGCATGATTTTTAACAACTAAGTAAAGCAACATCGCAGCTTTTTCTTCGATTGAAGGGTATGCATCCTTATCCCCAAAACTTTGTTTAATCTGATTTACCGCACTCTCAAAACCCTTGTCCTTTTGTTTGCCAAATATGTCGGAATTAAAATCAGAACGCATTTGATTTAACAAATCTAAATACTCATTAATATCAGGGTGTTTTGCAATTTGATTGTGGTTTCCTTTCGTATCAAGTGACTCATGATCATAGTCATCTAAAAGCTGTAAACCCAAATTAAATGAATTCAACCAACCAAAATTATCAGAGATATCAATTTTTTCTTCAATTACTCTACTTAGAATTCTGATTCCATCATGCAAAATTTGAATCTCTTTGTTTTTCTGTTCTAATCTCTTATTGTTTACTGCAATACCTTCTACTAGGAAATCTTTGAGAACCTGAGAGGCCCACTGTCTAAACTGGGTACCTCTTACAGATTTAACTCTATATCCCACAGAAATGATTACATCAAGATTATAAAATTCAATTTTCCTTTTAACTTCCCTTTTTCCTTCTTTTCGAACTGTCAAGGAATCCTTGACAGTTGCTTTTTTAGTCAATTCTTTCTCTTTAAAGCAATTATTAATATGTAGACTTACGTTTTGCTTGGTTTGGCCAAATAATTCTGCCATTTGCTGTTGAGTTAACCAAACAGTATCATTCTCAAATTTTACATCAATTTGAGTTTTTTTATCTTTTGACTGATATATAATTACTTCATTCACCTAAGACAAATTTATGTCATATGACATTTATTCAAATATAATAAAATCAATTTCAATACCGCTCCCCATGCGTCTGCTTCACAATAGCTCGCACCAAGAAAGGAAAGGGCTTAAGCATAGTAATAAACAAATTGGTCATCCAAGTTTTACCAAAAAAACCTTGCACCCATCTGCCAACTGTTAAACGCTTTCCAAATGTGTTAGTCCAAACACGCGCATAGCTTTGCTCCATAGATTCCCTACTAAGTTCATTGCGCAGAAACGGAGCAATGGCTTCATAAGCCAACTTAGATCCATGCAATGCCATACTCATACCATTGCCACAAAGCGGAGTAATCATACCCCCCGCATCGCCTACCATTAATACATGGTGTTCAACTAATGATTTTCGTTCAAAAGAAATCTGTGCAATAGTTACTGGCGCTTCGTATAAATGCACCGCATTTTCTAAAATTTCTTTTAAATACGGATTAGTCTTCAACACCAATTCTTCCATTGCTTCAATAGAACCACCATGTGTTTTTAAATTTTGCGCAGTGGTTAAATAACACAAACAGGTTTTACCATCTTCAATATTAGAGATACCACAATACCCATCTTTAAAATTATGCAAGGCAATCAAATCTTTCGGCCAATCAATATCAATATGGTATTTTACCCCAATAAAATTATCCAACTGTTTTTGCTTACCTAAAATAAAAGGTCGCTTCCACTTCACATCTAAATTGCTTCGCTTTCCAAAACTGCCTACTGCTACTCGAGATTGAATAATACCTATTGAAGAATGCACACTAAACATATCTGCTTCAAAAACAATGTCATCTACTTTTACACCCGCTTCAACCCTTACGCCCAAGCCCTTTGCCAACTCATATAATGCCTTATCGATGGTGTACCTACTAATGCCAAAGCCTCCTAAATCTAAAGGCTGCTCAATGCTATTGCCATTAGGTGCTGTTACCATTAAGCGATTTACTATGGGCAATTGCATCTTACTTAACGGCACCCCTAAACTTTCAATAAAATCCCAACTTTCTAAACTGATGTACTCTCCACATACTTTATGAAATGGATACTGTTCTTTCTCGAACAAGACCACTTTAAAACCCGCTTTAGCAGATTGAATAGACAATGCCAATCCTGCCAATCCACCGCCCACAATGGCTATATCGTAACGCATATTATACATGGCTGGTCTTTTTGGTAATAGCACAAACCAACCACCTGAACGCCCATTTCCATTGTAATTCGTAATGGGTTATACCAGCAGATGAAAATAAATTTTCCAATTCTTCTTTATTAAATCCTCGCAAGACCGATAGTGGTGCATCATTTTTAACCAAGTAACTATTGGAAAAAACACTGGTCAATAGTTTAATAGAATGATAAGCCAACCGATGTCTTTGTAAATCGTTAATGAAATGCCCAACCAATGCATTGGATTTACACCATTGCAACATCTGAATGCATTGTTCATCAGTTAAATGATGACAAAACAAAGAAGAGAAAATAATATGCGGCTGTTGTTTAAGAGGTGCTAGCAAATAGTCGGAAGAAACAAATTCAATGCCTGCATTCTCCTTTCTGCTTTGCGCATACGCAATGCAATGCGGGTTAATATCTACTCCCATCAGTTCCACTTCAATTTGGTGTTTCCTAGACCAATCGCGAATAACGCGAAGATTATCTCCTCCCCCACAACCAATTTCACAAATACGAACAGGCAGTTTAGTGTCCGCATAATCCAAAACATATTTTAACCCTGCAATAGTAATATCATGACCACCCAATAAAGTGTTGATGCGATCCAACTCTTTCATATTTTGTTGAATGGCTTCAAAAGGAATATCATCCTGATCAAGCAATTCTTTTTGATATGATCTTTTGCTAAAATTAGGCATGGGTTGATGCAATAAAAGTTTCCATTGTTAAACCTGGACCAAATGCCGCTCCAAAAATATTGGCAGGTTCATCAGATTGAAGTGTATCCATAATTTTCTTCAACACAAACAATACTGTTGGCGAAGACATATTGCCATTTTCTTTTAGCACTGCTAAACTGTGTTCCAATTCGGTGCCTTTAAAATCAAGGCTTTTCGAAATAGCATCTAGAATTCTTTTCCCACCTGGATGTATGCACCAATATTGAATATCCTCTTTTGTAATGCCTGCTTTGTCCATGGCTTTATTCATTAAGCTTTCAAAATCTGCTTGAATTAATTCGGGAACATAGCCACTTAGGGTCATCAAAAATCCAGTGGATGCAATCACCCAACTCATATCATCTTTCCCTTTCGGAACAATCTCTGAATAGAAACTTTTGATATACAACCCTTGCATATCCACATCATCAGACGCTACTAGCACTGCTGCTGCCCCATCGCCAAACAATAAACTAGAAGCAATATTATCGGCACTAGCCATATCCTGAAAATGCAGCGTACACAATTCTGTACATACCAACATTACTCTCGCATTCGATTCAGATTGGCAAATGGCATGCGCCATTTTCAACGCATGAATAGCTGCATAACATCCCATGAAATTGATGCTGCTTCTATAAATATTTTTAGGCAGGTTCAATAATTCAATCAACTCCAAATCTAAGCCTGGCGCACTCATTCCTGTACAACTCACTGTGATCAAATGCGTAATTGAATCGCAAGCCATTTGATTGGCTAAACATTTTTCTATCGCTTCCTTTGCCATGGGCGCAGCAGTTTCCCCATATAAATTCATTCTCTTTTCAATAGAAGGAATTGGATCAGCAGATCCTACAGGCGGAAAGAAATTCCAATCAGCAGCGTCTTTACTAAAATCGGCAATGGCCGAATAGCGGTAATCTATTCCACTTTGTCTATATAAGAATTTCAATTTTCTTGCTTCTACTGCATCTAACTGATACACTTCTTGCATGAAAGTTAAAATGCGATTTTGCTCGTGTTTAAATGCAGGCACTGCGGTTCCTATGGAAATGATTTTACTCAAAAAGATTCAAGATTAATATAGTGATAAATGCCAAATTGGTGCATACCGAAGCAATCAAATTCATTTGCATGGTATGCTTAAAATTAGCTGCCGCGCTGTCTTTCCAAACCTTATTTGCCCAATAGAAGAAGTACAGTAAGGTAGGTATAAAAAACAGTTGCAACAAAACAAAGCCGGTTATTTGCAAACTGCTCACAAACCAGTATGCCAATAAGCCAAAAGAAACAATATAAATAATAGCCGTAAAAATAAAAGTGCCTCTATAACCCAGTACATAACTAATGGTAGTTACGCCATCGGCTTTGTCGGCCTCGTGCTGGTATATTTGTGTGAGTGGATAAAAGCCTCCGATTAAGCAGCTAGCCGCTAATATAGTAGGCCATGGCGCAGACGTAGTAAGGGTTTCGCTGCACCCATGATAGACCAACCAATAAGTTACGCCTCCTTGAAAAACCACCACTGTTAAAAACCCGATGATGGGATATTGCTTTAATCGGATACCTCTATAACTATATGCCCGTGATACTAAAATGTATAATAACACGCCAATTGAAAAATACATACTCACCAACAAACTCAATAAAACCGCCAACGAATCCATTACAACTGTTACGAAAAACAATTGGCGGGTGGGTTGCATCGGCTGCTCTAATCCACCAATAGGTGTTTCATCTTGATCCATGTATGAATTGTACCCATTGCTTGCAGGATACACCAATACATGCAATACAATGAATACGATGACTGCATTCAACCAATTGATTTCAGGCACCTGACTTAATGCAAACCAATAAATGGGCATTAAGAAAAAGGAAAAATGAAATCGAAGCAGCTGAATGGTTGATTTTTGCATCTTATGATAAGATACGGTAATATTTGTTAAAAGTTTCTACTTATAAAACAAATGGCGCTTTTCCTTGTAAAGCTGTTGAACTTTCATCAAATTTTATACAGTTTCAACCAAACATACCATGCATAGAATATTACTTATTGTTGTGCTTTTCTTTACCATCAGTATTACTACTGCACAAAAATTTACGCCAATAGATGCAGAGAGCAAAGTATCTTTTGTAATCAAAAACTTTGGATTAAAAGTAGATGGCCATTTAAAGGGGATTAAAGGATCCATTAGTTTTGATCCCACCGCACTAAGCAACAGTGCATTCAATGTTTCGGTAAATGCCAATACCATCAATACCGACAACAGTGCAAGAGACAAACACTTGCGCAAAGAAGATTATTTTCATGTAGAAAAATTCCCCGCCATTTCCTTTGCAAGTACAAAGATCAGCAAAACTGGAACTGCAGGTAAATACACGGTTACAGGGAATCTGACGATGAAAGGAACAACCAAGCCCATTGAATTTGATTTTACCGCAACCCCTATTAATAATGGTTTCTCCTTTAAAGGGTCATTTACCATTAACCGACGAGATTTTAATGTAGGAGGTAAAAGCCTTCCTTTATCAGATATGCTAACTGTTAACTTAGACATTACTTCGAATAAAAACTAAACCAACAATTATGAAATTATTTTACGCTTTATCATTTTTAACCATTCTCCACTTTTCTGCAAATGCACAAGATGCATCCACTAAAAAAACGGAACAAATAGCAGACTTCACACTTGGTTTGGGGTCTTCTCAAACAACAGTTGCTGCAGGCTATGTTAAAAATTGGAATTTGGGTAAGAAGCAGCGATTCTATATTGGAGTTGGTGCAAGATTAAGTGGCGCATTTGGCAAAGGAAAAATTTTCACTTCTGCCCCTGCTAGCTTTGCATCAAATAAAGCCAATGTAGACAGCGTTTATGGAGGCAATTCGAGCATATTTGCAATGAATGCAATGATTAACTTAGGTTATCATATTTCTCCCAAATTAGATTTGGGGTTCAATATTGATGTTATTGGATTTTCGTTTGGACCAAACGCTTCAAGAACATTTAGAACCAATGGCGTGGAAACACTTACCAATACCAAACCTACCGGCATGAATGTATTATTAGTGGGCAATAATGACCGTGGTACCCTTAACTCTGAATTCTACTTACGCTATAAAGTCAATAATAAAATAGGTTTGAAATTGGCCTACCAACATTTATTCACAGAACTCACAACTGCTTCAAAGGTTCAAACCCTTCCAGCACAAAACGACCGATTCAGAAATATCACCAACTTATTTAGTATTGGGGTGGCTTATCATTTTTAGGTTTTGTTAAATAATTCGTACCTTATTGCACCTAAACCTTTTACAATGAAAACACTCAAAACTTTTCTAGTAACAACATTATTATCCTCCACCCTATTTTTCAGCTGCAAAAACGCAGAATCTGAAGCTCCTGCAAAATCAACATTTGACTTAGCAACTGCTAAAACAGAAATTGAAGCAGCCAATAAACTAACCATGGATGCTTTTGCAAAAGGCGACTCTGTTGCTATTGCCAATATGTATGCAGATGATGCCAAGCTCATGTTTACAGGCATGCCAGCTGTTGTGGGCAAAGCAGGTATTCAGTCTGTATTCGGTGGATATATTAAAGGTGGTGTAAGCAAAATTGAACTTAAAACCAATGAGGTTTGGGGCTCAGAAGATTTATTAGCCGAAGAAGGCGCGGTAACTATTTATGTTGGAGAACAAATAGTTGGTCAAGAAAAATTCATTGTGCTTTGGAAAAAAATAGGCGGTCAATGGAAAATCATAAGAGATATTGCAAATTCAGATCTTGCTCCACAACCCGCAAATTAACGAAGGATATACGCTTTGTTAATCTTGTCTAATTTAGGAAACTGTTTCATAAATAATGCAGGATATTTTTGCAATGTATCCAATTTACTCATGGTCTTGCCTTCATATCCTGCATATAAAGAATCAACCACTTCCATTCCTTTAATTACTTTTCCAAACGGCGGATATCCTTTTACGCCATTAGCCATCACTGTATCTAATCGTGCATTGTCATTTAAATTGATAAACAAAGTACTTCCCCTGGTTTCTTTACCACTTCTTGCATAGCTCATATACCCCCTTAAATTACTTTGTACAACTGGCTCGTCGGGTAATTTGTAGGCCCTCCATTTGGGAAAAACAGTTGTATCATTATTACCCCATTGTACTACAAATTTGGGAACCACTCTATAAAACAGGGTACCATTATAAAACCGATGCTTAACCGTTTGATAAAACCGATCAGCCGCTAATGGAGACCATGATCGGATGATTTCAACATCAAAAACACCCTTAGTGGTTTCGAATCGGGCAATATAATTAGAGGGTGATTCTTCTTTTAACCATTTTTGTTTAAAACTAGACCTAGCACATCCAACTAAAAGGATTGCAAAAACAAGCGAAAGCAAAAAAATTTTACTAAAGCGGTTCATAATCGATTTATATTTTGAATTATCCCTTTTCCTTCCCCACACTTCTTTCTACAATGGCATGTATAATTTGATCCAACTCTTTGGTTTCTTGTAGCAATGAATCTAATTGTTCCAGCTTTTCAGACTCTGTTAATACAGAATCCTTTTTTATTAAATTATACAACCCCATGATATTCACCATATGCCTTCTCACTTCATGCGATTGTTGCCAAGTAATTTGTTTCAAGCGCTCATCTTGCTGAACAATTTTATTTTCTCTTTCCTTACCAACTGTTATATCATGTCCTAAACAAAGAATTCCAACAGGCTCACCACTTGCATTTTTAAACAAGGAGAAATCCCAATGTGTCCAATGATATTCATTCGCTACATTGCTAGGCTTTCTTATTTCAATAGGGAAAGCTTTATCAGGATGTAAAAAACATTGCTCCACCACTGCATCACATTTAGCCAAGTCTTCTGGATGTATGGCTAAGGATATATGTTCACCAACAAATTGCGCGCATAAAAAAGAAAATCTTTTTTCAAATAATTCATTAACGTAAACGTATTTGCCAGCCAAATCTGTAACTACTAATGAATAGGTAGATGAATTCCGCAAGAATGCAGGCAGCAATTGGTTGATTTCGGTTTGGGTCATTCAGGAGATTAAAAGCATACCAAATATAGGAGTTTGACCCAATAAAAAAGCCCCGAGTAAACTCGAGGCTTTGAAAATAACACAACTAAAATTTATTTTACGTCGAAACGGTCTAGGTTCATTACTTTGTTCCATGCGGCTACAAAGTCTTTTACAAATTTCTCTTTACCATCTGCACAGCTGTAAACTTCAGCAATAGCGCGTAATTCGGAGTTAGAACCAAATACCAAGTCTACACGAGTTCCAGTCCATTTAACCGCACCAGTTTTACGATCGCGTGCTTCAAATGCATCTTTATGATCATTGGTAGGTGCCCAGGTATGACCAAGGTCTAACAGGTTCACAAAGAAATCGTTGGTTAACACTTCTGGCTGATGGGTGAATACTCCGTGCTTGCTATTGTTGTAGTTGGTATTCAATACACGCATACCACCAACCAATGCAGTCATTTCAGGAGCTGTTAAAGTTAACAACTGCGCTTTATCTATTAATAATTCTTCCGCAGATAAAGTGTAACGTGCTTTTGCATAGTTTCTAAATCCATCTGCAATTGGCTCTAACACAGCAAATGATTCAACATCAGTTTGTTCTTGAGAAGCATCGGTTCTTCCTGCAGTAAATGGAACAGTAATACTATGACCAGCCGCTTTCGCTGCTTTTTCAATAGCTGCACATCCACCTAAGACAATTAAATCAGCCATTGATACTTGCTTATCACCAGCTGCTGCATTAAAGGCTTTTTGAACCGCTTCTAATGCATCTAATACCTTAGATAATTGAGCAGGATTATTAGACTCCCAATATTTCTGAGGAGTTAAACGAATACGAGCTCCATTTGCACCACCACGCTTATCTGATCCACGGAAAGTAGAAGCAGAAGCCCATGCAGTTGATACCAATTCAGACACTGATAATCCGGTAGCTAATATTTGCGCTTTCAATGCTTCAATATCAGCAGCATCAATGGTTTTATACGTAGCAGCAGGTATTGGATCTTGCCATATTAATTCTTCAGAAGGAACTTCTGGTCCTAAATACAATGCTTTAGGTCCCATATCACGATGGGTTAACTTAAACCATGCTCTTGCAAATGCATCTGCAAACAAATCAGGGTTCTCATAAAACTTGCGAGACACTTTTTCATAAGCAGGATCTACTCTTAACGCTAAGTCAGAAGTAAGCATAAACGGCGCATGCTTCTTATTCGGATTATGCGCATCAGGAACGGTACCTTCTCCACCATTGTTCTTTGGTTTCCATTGGTGTGCACCAGCTGGGCTCTTGGTTAATTCCCACTCAAACCCAAACAAGTTTTCAAAATAATTATTGCTCCATTTTGTTGGTGTAGTTGTCCAAGCACCTTCTAATCCACTTGTAATGGTATACTCCCCATTACCTGTACCAAAACTATTCTTCCAACCTAAGCCTTGCTCTTCTAAACCAGCAGCAGCAGGCTCTGGGCCTACATATTTACCTGGATCAGCAGCACCATGTGTTTTACCGAATGTATGTCCACCTGCAATTAATGCAACAGTTTCTTCATCATTCATTGCCATACGTGCAAATGTTTCGCGGATATCGCGTGCAGATGCCAATGGATCAGGATTACCATTAGGTCCTTCAGGGTTCACATAAATTAATCCCATTTGAACAGCAGCCAATGGATTCTCTAAATCGCGATCTCCAGTATAACGCTTATCGCCTAACCACTCGCGCTCAGATCCCCAATAAATATCTTCTTCTGGCTCCCATATATCAGCACGACCTCCACCAAAACCAAAGGTTTTAAAACCCATTGATTCTAATGCAACATTACCTGCTAAAATCATTAAATCGGCCCAAGATAATTTCTTGCCGTACTTCTGTTTAATCGGTAATAATAACAAACGTGCTTTATCTAAGTTGGTATTATCTGGCCAACTGTTCAATGGTGCAAAACGTTGTGTACCAGCACCTGCTCCACCTCTACCATCTGCAGTTCTGTAAGTGCCCGCACTATGCCATGCCATACGAATAAAGAAAGGACCATAATGTCCATAATCTGCAGGCCACCAATCTTGTGAATTGGTCATTAATTCGGTTAAGTCTTTTTTTACTGCAGCTAAATCCAAAGATTTAAACTCTGTTGCATAATCAAAAGACGCATCCATTGGATTAGACAACATAGAATTTTGACGCAGTATATTTAACTTCAATTGATTGGGCCACCAGTCGCGATTTCTGGTACCACCACCAGCTGTTTGGGTAGCTTTAGCTGTAGCGCCAGTAAAAGGACACTTGGCTTCGCCACCTGCATTCATTGGGTTATTTTCCATATATTGATTTGGTTTTTACGGTTTATAATTAGAGTGCAAAATTACACCTAAACTTGCATTATCAGTGTTTATTTTAATTGAAAAATTGGGTTCAAAATGCATCATTCATTTTTACTATTTCTATTAACTTTTGCGGCTTTTTGCACAACAAATGCTCAACAAAAAAAGTTGAAAATTGTTTTCGTTATTGCCGATGGAATTCCCGCTGATTTAATAGAAAAATCGTCAAAGCCCAACTTGAATAAAATTATTGCCCATGGTTTTTATAAAAGAGCTTTTGTTGGGGGGATTAAAAACGCCTACAATCAAACCCCCACTATTTCTGCGCCGGGCTATAATAACTTAATTACCGGCACATGGGCCAACAAACATCAGGTAGTAGACAACAATATCAAGAACCCTAATTATAATTATTATACCATCTTCCGATTTTTAAAAGAACAGCATCCTAAAAAAACAACTGCTATATTTTCTACTTGGCAAGACAATCGCACCAAACTTGTTGGAGATGGGTTACAAGAAACAGGTGGTTTTAAAATGGACTATGCTTTTGATGGATATGAATTAGACACTCTCCAATTTCCACACGATAAACTAGCCAACTATACGCATTTAATTGACCAATACGTAATTGCCAAAGCTGATAGTACCATTCGATTTGCAGCCCCTGATTTATCTTGGATTTATTTACAACATACCGACGATATTGGGCATCGTTTTGGGAATAGTCCTCAAATGGAAAAAGCCATAGCCTATTTAGATCAACAGATGAGGACTATTTGGGATGCCATTCAATACAGAGAACAAAATTTTAAAGAAGAATGGCTCTTCATTATTACTACCGATCATGGAAGAGACGCTGTTACGGGAAAAAATCATGGTGGTCAATCGGATGCAGAAAGAACCACTTGGATGATTGCAAATAGTAAAAACACAAATGAATATTTTCAACAAAACACACCAGCTATTGTAGACTTATTACCAACCATGGCAAGATTTCAAAAGATTTCGATTCCTACAATGAACAAATACGAATTAGATGGAGTGCCAATGATTGGTGATGTATCAATATCCCACCCCACTGTTGAAATGAAGCAGGATAGTTTAATTGTACATTGGAAAGCTTATGAGAAAAATACTAAAGTCAATATCTTAATCAGCTATACTAATTTGTTTAAAACAGGAAATGCAGATGCTTATGAAAAGCTTGGCAACACTAGAGTTCAAGAAGAACGTTTTGCATTTAAACTACCTTCAGAATATAGTTTTGCTAAAATTGTTTTAGAAGGGAAGCACAATACAATCAATACATACTGGATTCACAACTACGCAGCGCCCAAATAATTTTAGGCAGCATGCTATCGAATATTATGTAAATATTCACTGCCTACTTTTCCGTAATTATCGTTTAAATGTGCAGTTACTAAAGCATTTACTACACGGGATTCTTTTTGTGAACTGTATTTTTTAATGAGGGCTACCTGCCGATTAATCTCACTCAGTGAAGCAACAACTGGAACAAATTCAGCCAACACATCATTTTTTAATACCCCATATTCATAGTGTTGATAGCAAAACTTAACCTTCTGCCCTTCGGCTAATTGATCAACATTACTGATAACGGTTTGATTAAAATAAATTCCCCTATCCGATGCAGGTATTTTTCTAACTATTACTGCCCCTTCTTTTTCCCATTGTAAGTAGAAAAAATTTTGTACGTCTAATTTATAAAATGGAATAATTTTTAGAGGCAACCCTGTTACCAACAATACTCGATAATTGGTTTCAGGTGAATGAAAATAGGTTCGAGGATTATAGCCTTCATAATTGATAGGCCTCGAAACAATTTTATATTCACTAGAAATAGATACTGCTTGGTCTTTTACACTTAAATCTTTACCCGCCGACTTCGGGGTAATTTCTAATCTTCCCTTTTTAGGATGAATCAATACCAATTTAGAGTTGGCATCTCTCAAGATTAATTTATCTGTAGGCTTAAGCATATCGCCCATGCGAACGCCTCGATTGGATACGGTATTGATTGCGCCTCCCTTAATATAAATAACATAAAAATTATCTTCTTGCATAAAGCTTGAACCCATCACCAATATCACTAATGCAAACAATAGTCTTTTCATCGTCTAATCATTTTCTTGATTCAAAATTACAACTTAACGCATCATAGCATTACCCCCTCTATGTGATTGTCCAAACTGGTATGCTTGAACTTTAGCAGGCTTATTGCTTTCCATTTCTACCTTAAAGATATAATCATAATCTTCATCACTTAAGGCTTTAACAGGCCGTTGGCCACCCAATGCTTCAATGGTTTCTAATACTGTATTAGAATGACCTACTAATAATATGGTTTTGCCCTTTGCAGTTGCATTTAGTTGAATAGCGAAATCCGTTAAATTTCTTGGATTATATATTTCCAATGGTGCTGTAAAATGTTCCGCAGTTTGCCTGGTTCTCTTGGTATCGGTTGAATAAATCATGGCAATTGGCTCCTTCTTAAGGTAAGCCGCTAAATCCAATGCTCTTTGTTTGCCCATTGCATTTAAAGCTGGATTGGCCCTTGTTGCAAATGCCGTGTCTTTTTCGGCGTGCCGAACAATCCATACTGTGGTGGTTTGAGCGGCGGCTATACTCCACCCAAAAAATAAAAACACCAAGCTGGTTAACCCTTTTACTATTTGCATTGGTTTCATTTTATCGTTTTTGTTTGTTTCTCTTTTCTAATTTCCGCAAAAAACCGCAAATGCCACTGATTAGACATTGAGTTGCTGCAAGTTCTTGCAAAACAACAATTTATTCATTAAATATAATTAAACTTGCAGCTTAACAAGTTAATTATTATGTGTGGAATTGTTGGTTATATAGGGCCAAGAGAGGCTTATCCTATTGTATTAAAAGGGCTGAAAAGGTTGGAATACCGCGGTTATGATAGTTCCGGTGTTGCTTTATTACATAATCATCATATTAACGTTTACAAAAAAAAAGGTAAAGTTGCCGAATTAGAAGAAGCAACTATTGGGCAAGATGTGCACGCACATATTGGCATTGGCCATACTCGTTGGGCTACCCACGGTGAACCCAGCGATAGAAACGCCCACCCACACCAGTCTCAAAGTGGTGATTTGGCCATGATTCACAATGGCATCATTGAGAACTATACCCAAATTAAGAAGGAACTAGAATCGAAGGGTTATCATTTTAAAAGTGATACCGATACCGAAGTCTTATTGAATTTTATTGAAGACATTAAAATCAATAACAACTGTACTTTAGAAGAAGCGCTGCGCATTGCTTTAAAACGTATTGTGGGTGCTTATTGTATCCTATTGATTTCAAAAGACGAGCCCGACACCATTATTGCTGCTCGTAAAGGAAGCCCATTGGTAATTGGTATTGGGAAAGGCGAACATTTTTTAGCGAGTGATGCTTCTCCTATTATTGAATACACCAAAGAAGTAGTGTACGTGAACGATTATGAAATTGCGATTGTTAAGCCCGACGAATTAATTCTAAAGAACTTAGGTAATGAAAAGCAAACACCTTTTATTACTAAGCTAGACATGGAATTGGCGGCTATTGAAAAAGGCGGTTATGATCATTTCATGCTCAAAGAAATTCATGAGCAACCCAATACCATTCACGATTGTTTAAGAGGTCGTTTATTGCCCCAGAGTTTGCAAATCATGATGGGTGGTATTGAAAATAATATGGAGGCTTTCATTAATGCCAATCGCATTATGATTGTTGCTTGTGGTACCAGTTGGCACGCTGGTTTAGTGGCTGAATATTTAATTGAAGAATTTTGTAGAATTCCAGTGGAAGTAGAATATGCTTCTGAATTCCGTTATAGAAACCCGGTGATTCACAAAGGCGATGTAATCATTGCCATTTCTCAAAGTGGAGAAACGGCCGATACCTTGGTGGCATTAGAAAGTGCCAAAGAAAAAGGCGCATTTATTTTTGGTGTGGTAAATGCGGTTGGCAGTAGTATTGCGCGTTTAAGCCATGCTGGTGCGTATACCCATAGTGGCCCTGAAATTGGGGTGGCTAGTACCAAAGCGTTCACAGGTCAGTTAGCTGTTTTAATGATGATGGCTTTAAAGATCGGTTATGCTAAAGGCACTTTATCTAAAGAGCGTTACACACAATTGATGCACGATTTAGAAAGCATTCCTGAAAAGATAAAAGAGATTTTAGCAGACACTTCCAATATTGAGCGCATTGCAGAAAAATACAAAGATGCTGCAGACTTTTTATTCTTAGGAAGAGGATACAATTTCCCTGTTGCTTTAGAAGGTGCTTTGAAGTTGAAAGAGATTTCTTATATACACGCAGAAGGATATCCTGCTGCTGAAATGAAGCATGGTCCTATTGCTTTAGTAGATGAAAAACTGCCAGTTGTTTTTGTGGCTACTAAAGATTCTTATTACGAGAAAATTGTTTCGAACGTTCAGGAAATTAAAGCACGGAAAGGAAAAGTGATTGCGGTAGCTACTGTTGGCGACGAAATCATTCCAGGCATGGCCGACGACGTCATGTTTGTACCAGATGCAGACGAAGCAATTGCTCCCCTATTAAGTGTAGTTCCCCTCCAGCTACTGAGCTATTATGTTGGTCTGTACAAAGGACTTGATGTAGACAAGCCTAGAAATTTAGCTAAGAGTGTAACTGTTGAATAATTAATTATGGCGCAAAATAATATTACCAAGACCCCCCTTGAAGCATTAGGTTACGGATTCATTAAAGACCACCATATACCAAAGGGTAAGGACGAATATTATCTGCGCAATATGCAGATGCGAAACGGTATTCATTACCGAACCCTTACTGCTTACGAAATTGAACAGTTGGTTCGCAATGGTAATACCACCGACAACTGGAACCATATTTTAGTTTCCGATTCGTTTAACCCCGACCTAGTAAAGAATTGTAAATTTCATGGCTTGGTGAGAATTGGAAAACTAGAGCCCATTTGTTTGGGCTTCAGCGATTTAAAAACACCTGTTGGTTTATACAATTCAACGATTATCAGTTGCGATTTTGGAGACAATGTGGTGATTAACAATGTCAACTATTTATCACATTATATTATTGGAAGCGAAGCCATCATTACAAATGTGAATGAATTAGTAACTACCAATCATTCCAAATTTGGAAATGGGATTATTAAAGTAGATGAAAAAGAAGAAGTAAGAATTTGGTTAGAATTATGTAATGAAAATACAGGGCGTAAAGTATTGCCTTTTGATGGCATGTTACCCGGCGATGCTTTTTTGTGGAGCAGGTTTAGAGACGATAAAGTTTTACAAAATAAATTAGTTGAGTTTACAGAAAAAAAATTCAACAATAAACGTGGCTATTACGGCAAAGTGGGTGATAGAACGGTGATCAAGAATTGTAATATCATCAAAGATGTGTGGGTGGGTTCCGACGCTTATTTTAAAGGAGCCAACAAATTGAAAAACCTTACAGTGAATTCAGGTCCTGAAGGTAGAACGCAAATTGGGGAAGGCTGCGAAATGGTGAATGGCACGATTGGTTTGGGCTGTAGAATTTTCTACGGGGTGAAAGCAGTTCGCTTTATCATGGCCGATCATTCTCAATTAAAATATGGTGCTCGATTAATCAACTCATACTTAGGTCAAAACGCCACCATTTCTTGTTGTGAAGTATTGAACTCACTGATTTTTCCTGCGCATGAGCAACACCATAACAACTCATTTTTGTGTGCGGCTTTAGTGATGGGTCAAAGTAATATTGCCGCTGGTG
>MIAG01000002.1:378836-890744 GCA_001829005.1 Sphingobacteriia bacterium RIFOXYC2_FULL_35_18
CAATTCCATCTTTGCTTCTTTTACCATGATTAACAAAGGAGACTATCCTGCTGAATTAAATATACCCATCCCCTTTTGCTTAATCAGCAACGATACCAAAAATGACCAGCTAACCATTATGCCTGCTTATTGGTTTTTGTACAATATGTATGCATTAGCTAGAAATGCTTGGAAATATGCCCATAGAGACAAACGTTTTGATAAAACCCAAGAACTCGAATACAATTATTTAGCACCTGATAGCATCAATGAAATTTTTACTGCTTTAGAGAAGCTTGAACTCTACACGGGTAAAGCATATTTGCGTTCAGAAAAAAAGACCGATTCAGATATCACCGAAGCCATTGCAGTTGGTAAACTTTTACTAAAGAGCAACAACAAATTGGTAGACAGTTTACTCATTACTGCTGATGATATTGAAAACAGCAAAAGAAAAACCGTACTCGTAAAAGTAAGACAAGCTTACAAAGTATTTGAAGACGTGTTGTTATTCTACGGAGTAAAAGAATTGATTGGTTTCATTAAAGCCAATGGCCCTACTAGTTTAGCTGAATTGCGCAAACAGTTGCCTAGTAAGCTTTCCAGAGACAAGTGGATCAATCTAGGTGGTCAATTAATGCCTGAAGCAGATTTAACTGAACTGCGCAAAAAAATCAATACGGGTAAAATAAAAGGCTGGGACGATTTACATGCACAATATGCCATTAAAGGCTGTTTATACGCTAACCAAAAATGCTTGCACGGATTAGCCACATTAAAAGAAATTGCTGGGCTTCCATTGAATAAATTAGACGAACACCAATTAAGTTATTTGTTCAACAGTGCTATAGCCACAATGGAATGGATTACCAAAGGCATTCACGATTCTAGAGCAAAAGATTACAGCAATCCTTTTAGGAAAATGGTATATGAAAGCTTTGCAGAAATGAATGAAGTGGTAGGCAAGTTAGAAGACAACAGCTTCATTAAAGAACAAATAATGGAACTGAAATCTTTCAAGAAAGAAATCAGTTCCTTAAAGAAGCAAATCGGGGTTTAGAATTTTAATCCTATACCTAATTGAACTTGTTGATTGGTCCATTTTTGTTGGTCGGAGAAATCATTGATATTCTGTAAGCCAACATTGTAACGACCATACACCCTGAGTACTTTTAAATTTACCTGAGCGCCTAGTACCATCGATAAGTCGCCAGATTTAAATGCCTGCTGACCGTTCTGTAATAAATTGTCGTTCTTATTCATTAAAATGCCAAACTGTGGACCTGCAACAAAACTCAATAGTCCTATTGGGCTGTATCGCAATAACACTGGCACCATTAAATAATCTAACTTAACATCAGAAGGTAAAGTAGAATAAATGGCATCTAAATTAGTGCCTCGCTTTGTTGAAGTTTGGCTCCAAATTACTTCGGGCTGTATGCCCCAACGTTTACTGAAATCATATTCAGCAAATGCGCCTAGATGATAAGAGAAATCAAATCCTTGGTCGAACGATTGACCTTCAATCTTGTTTAGGTTGGCTCCCGCTTTTACACCTAATCTAAAACCCTTTTGGGCATTCACTGTTGTACCAGCTATTAATAAAGCTGCAAATAAAAAAATCGTACGCATAACAATTGGTTTAGTTAATCTATTCAATACTTATGCCATAGACGATTTTAATTGAACCAATGTTACACATGAAATGTTAAAAGAAAATGATTGTACTAGAAGAAAAAGACAGAGACCGCATAATTGAAATGGCTTGGGAAGACAGAACACCCTTTGAAGCCATTCAATTTCAGTTTGGGTTATCTGAAAAAGAAGTCATTGAATTCATGCGGTTGAACAGCAAAGCATCCAGCTTTAAAATGTGGCGCAAACGCATGAACGGCAGAACTACTAAGCACCAAAACTTACGTGAAAAGGGCATCAATCGCTTTAAATGCACCATGCAAAGGGCCATCTCAATGAATAAAATTGCGAAGCGTTAAGCTTTGGTAAACTCAATCACGGTAATCTCAGGCATGATGCCTACCCTACCTGGGTAACCAATAAATCCAAAGCCGCGATTAACATATAATTTTTGGTTCCCATCTTCATATAAACCGGCCCATTGCTTGTACATCCATTGAACAGGGCTCCATTTAAAATAGGGATTTTCTAAGCCAAACTGCATCCCATGGGTATGCCCAGAGAACATCATATCTATATCGGAATAACTGGTTTTTACTTGTGCATCCCAATGACTTGGGTCATGACTCAACAACAATTTAAACGGAATTTGTTCAGTCCCTTTTATGGCATCTTCCATTTTGCCATACTTCGGGAACCGTCCCTTCGCACCCCAATTTTCTATACCCAATACAGCAATTTTTTCCCCTTCTTTTTCAATGATGCGATGTTCATTCATTAAGATATCCCATCCCATTTCTTTTTGTAGGTTGATTAGCGCCTCCAAGTTGGCTTGCTTAGCCGCTGTATTGGGCCATTGTACATAGTCTCCATAGTCGTGATTCCCAAGGGTACTATACACCCCTAATGGTGCTTTTAAACGAGCGAAAGCCGTTTTAAGCGGTTCCATTTCAGTAGCTCGATCATTTACTAAGTCTCCTGTAAAAAAGATGATATCGGCGTTTTGCTGTAAGATCAAATCAATCCCTTTGTTTACTGCACTTATATCCTGCAAGCTGCCACTGTGGACATCGCTAATTTGAACCAGCTTTAATCCATCAAAAGCCTTGGGCAAATTAGCAAAGGACAGCTGCATTTTCTTAACCTGGTATTTATACTTGTTTCTGAACCCAAACACCATGGTTCCAAATAAAGTAGACCCCAATCCCAACCCAATCCAGCTTAAAAATACCGACCTAGACACCATTTGCCCATCGCCCAATATTTGTCCACCCGAACTTTTATACACTTTACTGATGGCCCACCAGCCGGTGCGCCTGATATCGTCTACTAAGAAAATGGTAGCCGCTATTAATTTGGCGATGAATAATCCAGCCAAAATTGCAAAAACATAGTTCCTAAATAGTTTAGACTGTTGCAATGCGGGCACAAAAGGGAATGCCATTAATGAAAATACCGTCAGTACCGAAATGATCCAAAACCCAACATGGATATAGATTCTCATCCGCTCCGATAAGGGCTGAGTAACGGTTTTAATGGCTTGGTAAACATAAAAATCTAGCAAAACCATAATGGCTGCTATAAAAAACAAAGTTCCGGTACTACGCATATATGTATATAAAATGTAAAGATAACCACCCTACCTTAACAGCTATTGGATAATATTGTTTGAGAGCTGTTACCGAAGCCGTATTTTTGGCAACCGAGAAAAGGAATAGCAATTATGGCAAGAATTATTGGCGTAGCCAATCAGAAAGGCGGAGTAGGTAAAACCACCACTGCAATTAACGTAGCAGCAAGTTTAGCTGTATTAGAATACAAAACCCTGTTGGTAGATGCAGACCCGCAGGCCAACAGTACTACTGGTGTAGGGTTCGACTTGCACAATATCACCAATAGTTTATACGACTGTATGGTGAACAATGTGACGGCCAATGAAGTCATTTTAAAAAGTGATGTGCCCAATTTAGACTTGATCCCTTCTCATATTGATTTAGTAGGTGCCGAAATTGAAATGATCAATTACCCCAATAGAGAAAATGTAATGAAAGGCATTTTAGATGCGGTTAGAGATCGATACGATTTTATCATCATCGACTGCTCTCCTTCTTTGGGTTTAATTACCGTAAATTCTTTAGTTGCATCTGATAGTGTAATCGTTCCTGTGCAGTGTGAATTTTTTGCATTAGAAGGATTAGGAAAATTATTGAACACCATTAAAATTGTACAGAACAGGTTAAACCCTGCTTTGCAAATTGAGGGTATTTTAATGACCATGTACGATGGCCGTTTGCGTTTATGCAATCAAGTGGTGAGCGAAGTTAGACGCCATTTTGATGATATGGTTTTTGCTACCATCATTCATAGAAATACGCGTTTAAGTGAAGCGCCTAGTGTAGGCAAGCCTGTTATATTATACGATGCGGAAAGTAAGGGTGCAGTCAATTACTTGAATTTGTCTAAAGAAATTCTGCAAAACAACGGGATGACAAAAATTTCTAATCAAGATCGAATTATTGAATAATTTATGAGTACTTCAAAACCAAATAAAGACCTTATAGGAAAAGGATTAAGGTCCTTATTACAAAATATAGACCAAGACCTTAAGAATACCAGTGGTAGTTTAAAGAACGAAATTGTGGAACAAGTAACTACCAGTTCTAGAATTCCTTTGGCCGATATTCAGATTAATCCTAAAAATCCTAGAAGAGATTTTGATGAACAAGCATTACAAGAATTGTCTACTTCTATAAAGCTGCACGATATTATTCAACCGCTAACGGTTAGTAAACTACCCAATGGGAAATACCAGTTGATTGCTGGTGAAAGAAGATTTCGCGCTTCTAAATTAGCAGGGTTAAAAGACGTTCCTGCCTATATAAGACAGGCCAATGACCAACAATTATTGGAATTGGCTTTATTAGAAAATATTCAACGGGAGAACCTGAATGCCATTGAAATGGCCCTCAGTTTTAAACGCATGATGGAAGAGCTCAACTATACCCAAGAGCAGGTTGCTGAAAGAATGGGTAAAGAAAGAAGTACCGTTACCAATTATATCCGCTTATTAAAATTACCTCCAGATATTCAAGCCGCTGTGCGCAATAATACCATCAGTATGGGGCATGCTAGGGCTTTGGTAAATATTGACACAATTGATAAGCAACTTTATGTATTTAAAGAAATACAGCAAAAGCAACTAAGCGTAAGACAAACGGAAGAACTCGTAAGAAAGCTATACAAAGGAGATAAGTCAGTTGCTGGAACTGCTGCTACTAAAAATGATCTTCCGCCCGCTTACCAAAAGATTCAAGACAACCTTGCCTCTCATTTTGGAACAAAAGTGAATATGACGCATAACAAAAAGGGTTATGGCAGTATCTCTATTGAGTATTACTCATTAGATGAGTTGAATAAGATTTTGGATTTAATGAATATAACCGTGGGTTAAATTGGCATGTTCAAAAAGCTAGTATTATTATTTGTTGTGGTGTTTTGTTTAGGGGCTACAGCCAACGCACAATCAACTATTGATAGTGCGGAAGTAAAACCTTTGCCTCCTTTAACGGAGAAGGAATTAGCCAAAATAAAAAAGAAAGAAAAGGATTCTACTTGGATGGCTACCCATATTCCTCAACGTGCCACCAGACGGTCTGCTATGATACCTGGATGGGGTCAAGCATACAATAGAGAATATTGGAAGATCCCCTTGGTATATGGTGTGTTAGCCATCCCTGCCATTACTTATTTTTACAACACTTCCTTCTATAACAAAACAAAATTTGCCTACGAAGCTCGCTTTAAAGAACAAAATGGGGATAGCTCAGACGTGGCATCGATAGATCCTGAGTTAACTGGATTAAGCATTGGCTCATTGCAGAATTATAGAAACTCATTTAGAAGAGACCGAGACTATTCTATTCTCTGGTTTATACTTGCGTGGGGCCTTCAAGTAGTGGACGCCACGGTTTTTGGGCATTTGCGTCATTTTGATGTAAGCAATAACCTGAGTATGCAAATTCACCCACAATTAAATCCGCATACCAGAACTCCTGCACTAACTTTGTCTTTTAATATAAAAGAGAAAAGCAAGAAGCCTTTGCTGATTGCCAGATAAATACATTCAAATGAAAATAGCACTAATAGGATATGGCAAAATGGGTAAAGCCATTGAAGCCATTGCATTGGAACAACACCATGAAATTGTTTTAAAAATTGATGTAGACAATGCTGCCGATTTTACTGCAGAAAAAATGGCTTTAGCAGATGTAGCCATTGAATTTACTGGCCCTCATAGCGCAGTAGAGAATATCATGAAATGTTTATCCTTCGGCATACCTGTGGTAAGTGGATCTACTGGTTGGTTAGAGAATTGGGATAAAGTATCTAATTATTGTACCGAACAAAATGGCACATTGATTTACTCGAGCAATTACAGCATAGGAGTTAACTTATTTTTTGAAGTAAATAAATTTTTAGCTGGTTTAATGGAGCATTACCCTAGTTATGATGTAATGCTTAAAGAGATTCACCATACCCAGAAAAAAGACGCACCCAGTGGAACTGCTATCACATTGGCAGAACAAGTGCTGCAAAACTTAAGTAGAAAAACAAGCTGGACCAATGAACCTGTTGCTTCAAATAGCAATCTATTGGAAATTCAATCTGAAAGAATTGATCCTGCACCAGGCACCCATCATGTAAAATACACTTCTGCTATAGATGATATAGAAATCATTCATACTGCCCACAATAGAACCGGATTTGCAGGGGGAGCAGTAACTGCTGCTCAATTTGCTATTGGAAAGAAAGGCATTTATACCATGAAAGAGGTATTAGGATTAGCATAATTAGTAATATCTTAGCTGATGCTTTCGAAGAAAACCCAATATGCATTTAAAGCGCTTACCTATATGGCAGAGCAAAAAAATGTTGGACCGTTCTTGATTGCTGAGATAGCAGAAAAAAAGAAAATACCCCTCAAGTTTCTTGAATCCATTTTATTGGAATTAAAAAAAGCCGGAATTTTAAATAGCAAGAAAGGAAAAGGCGGAGGTTATTATTTTAATGCAGAACCAAATAGCATTAGTTTAGCAGCTGTTATGCGTTTGATAGAAGGACCAATTGCCTTATTACCTTGTGTTAGTTTAAATTTTTATGAAAAATGTGGAGACTGTAACGAAAAAAAATGTGGTCTCAACAAAATCATGGCTAAAGTAAGAGACAAAACCTTAGGTATTTTAGAAAACCAAACAATAGCAGACTTAGTAACTCAATAAATTTAACCAATCAAACTACACCAATGAAAAAATTACTTTTTTTAGCAATGTTACTGCCCTTTTTAAATGCCGATGCGCAGAAATTAATTGGCGGAAAAAATATTATCAAGTGGAATGTTGGTTCCATGGCTGCAAGAAATTTTCATGTGACTTATGAAAGAAGCTTAACAAAGAATATATCTTTCTCATTAAGTTATAGAACCATGAGTAAAGGTGCCCTACCATTTAAAGATCAGTTTAAAGAAGCCATTAATAGCAATGATATCAATTTAGATAATTTCCAAATTGGCAATACCGCCATTACACCAGAATTACGCATCTATTTAAGCTTAGGTAGAATGAAAGGATTTTACTTAGCTCCTTATGTAAGATTTGCCACTTTCGATTTAGGTGCTCCTATCAAGTACACAGCGTCAACTAGCCCATTAATAGAAAAAGAAGCAGTATTTAATGGTAAAATTAAAAGTACCAGTGCTGGCTTAATGATTGGTTACCAGTTCCAAATTGCTACTAAAATTGTGTTAGACTTTCAAATCATTGGAGGACACTATGGTACAAGTAAAGGAGACTTAAATTTTGCATCTGCACTTAATCCATTTGAAGAGCAGGAATTACGTAAGAATTTAAATGAGATTGATGCCAAGCCATTTAAGTTTACTTCTACTGTAAATGCTAGCGGTGCTCAAATTGTTTCTGATGGACCATGGGCAGGTATCAGAGGATTAAATTTAGGTTTAGGAATTCGATTCTAAATCAATTTGAACTCTTTTCTACCGTCATTCATAAAAATAAAACCTGCGCTATTTGCGCAGGTTTTCTAACATATCTTTCGTCATTAAAGACAAATCGTATTGGGGCTTCCAGCCCCAATCTTTATTTGCGACTGTATCGTCAATGCTTTGCGGCCAACTGTCTGCAATTTGTTGTCTTGAATCGGGTTTATAAGTCATAGTAAAATCAGGTATATGCGCTTGAATGCTAGCACCAATTTCTTTTGGTGAAAAACTCATACCCGAAACATTATAGGATGTTCTAACGGAAATTTGATCCGCAGGAGCATTCATTAATTCTAAAGTTGCCCTTATAGCATCGGGCATATACATCATTGGCAAATAAGTATCTTCAGATAAAAAGCAGTTGTATTTTCTTTGTTCCAACGCTTCTGTATAAATTTCAACCGCATAATCAGTAGTGCCCCCGCCAGGTGCAGATTTGTAACTGATTAATCCAGGGTAGCGAATACTTCTAACATCTACCCCATATCTATTAAAATAATAATTACACCAGAACTCTCCAGCATATTTACTAATACCATAAACTGTTGTTGGTTCAATTACGGTTTGTTGTGGACATAGTTGTTTAGGAGAAGTAGGACCAAATACAGCAATACTACTTGGCCAATATACTTTATGTAATTTTTCTTCGCGGGCAATATCCAATACATTCAATAAGCCTTGCATATTCAAGTGCCAAGCCAAATTTGGATTCTTCTCTCCTGTTGCAGAAAGTATCGCAGCCAATAAATAAATCTGTGTGATATTTTGTCTAATTACTTGTACATGTAACATCTCTTTGTTCATCACATCCATGCTCACATAAGGTCCAGTTCCTTTTAGCAAAGGATTCTCTTCTCTCAAATCAGATGCAACCACATTATTGTTCCCGTACTGTTTTCTTAAAGCAAGTGTAAGCTCCACCCCAATTTGTCCAGACGCACCAATCACCAAAATTTTATCTTTTCTAGCAGGCATAGCAATTTGTTTAGGCAGCAAAGAAACGAAAAAATGAATGACAATTCCGTTACTTTTGTTTTATCTAATCAAGTACAAATTTTATTATATGTTGCCTAATTTTTTGCAAGACTTATTTAAAAATCAGCAATACAATCCCGAATCTTTTTTTCTTATTGCAGGTCCTTGTGTGGTTGAGTCTGAAGAAATTGTAATGGAGATTGCAGATACAGTGAGTTACACTTGTAAACAATTGGGCATTCCCTACGTGTTTAAAGCCAGCTATAGAAAAGCCAATAGAACCAGTGCCAACTCTTTCACTGGTATTGGTGATGAAAATGGCTTATCCTTAATAAAAAAAGTAGGCCAAAAATATGGTCTCCCTACCACATCTGATATTCATGCACACGAAGAAGCTGCAATGGCTGCACCATTCATTGATATACTTCAAATACCCGCATTTTTGTGTAGACAAACCGATTTATTAGAAGCAGCTGCAATCACAGGCAAAATTGTTAATGTTAAAAAAGGACAATTCTTAAGTGGTGCTTCCATGAAATTTGCAGTAGAAAAAATTCAAAAAGCTGGTAATCAACAAATCCTTTTAACAGAAAGAGGAAATACATTTGGTTACCAAGACTTAGTAGTAGACTATAGAAATATTCCGATCATGCAATCGCATGGAACGCCAGTAGTAATGGATTGTACCCACTCTTTACAACAACCCAATCAAACCAGTGGTGTTACTGGAGGCAACCCAGCAATGATTGGAACCATTGCAAAAGCAGCCATAGCAACAGGTGCAATGGGATTATTTATAGAAACACATCCCAATCCTGCAGTAGCAAAAAGCGATGGTGCCAATATGCTGGCATTGAATTTGCTACCTACCCTATTAGAGCAACTGGTAAAGTTGCGTGAAGTAGTGAATAAATTATAATTAGACAATGAAAAAAATAGTATTCATCCTGCTGTTAACAACAGGGGGCCAACCTTTATTTGCCCAAACATTAAAAGAACTGATTCAACAAAAGAGTAAACTACTTACTCAACAATCAACTCCAACAAATAGCAGCAATGAAATTGCGAATGCCCTTAAACAGGCATTAACGATTGGCGCAGAAAAAGGAACTGCTGCATTGGCCCAACCTGATGGATTTTTTAAGAATGCTGCATTAAAAATATTATTGCCCCCAGAAGCCCAAAAAATTGAATCAACATTAAGATCGGTTGGAATGGGCAAACAAGTAGATGAAGCCATTTTAAGCATCAATAGGGCTGCAGAAGATGCTTGTAAAACAGCTGCCCCCATATTTGTGTCTGCAATAAAAGATTTAACCGTAACAGATGCAGTGAATATTTTAAAGGGAGCAGATACGGCAGCTACGGCTTATTTAAAAACAAGTACCACGGTACCATTAACCAATGCTTTTAAGCCCATTATAGAAACATCTTTACAAAAAACAGATGCTACTAAACACTGGTCTACATTGGTGAACGCTTACAATAAATTTAGTTTAAGAAAATTGAACCCCTCTTTAAGTGATTATGTAACTGAAAAAGCACTTACAGGAATTTATTCGCAGATTGCTTTAGAAGAGAAAAATATTAGACAGAACCCAGCTGCAAGAGCAACAGATTTATTGAAAAAAGTATTTAACCGTTAGAGAATATACCGTCTAAGTTATTGGTCTTCTTAACAATGCTTCTGATTTGCATGTCTAATTCGTTGGCACTCTCAATTAAGTGATCAAAGATTTCTTTATTGTGAACAGAGTTACTACTGTTGAGTACTTCAATTACCCCTAAAATATTCGCCAACGGACGTCTTACTTCATGCGACTGAATAAAAGCGATATCCCTTAATACTTTGTTTTGGGTTTTCATTTTTTCTTGCACTGCCACATCATCAGTGATATTACGGTTCGTACCAATCAAACGTATCGGTTTTCCCTCTGCATTTTTCTGAACAATCGCATGGGCTTCAATATACCTGATCTTACCATTCGGCATGGTAATTCTATACACCGTTGAATCAATCGACTTTTTACCTTCAGACAACCTAGTCAGGATATTCTTCATCATCTCCTTATCGTCTGGGTGCATGGCTTTTTTGAAAATTTTGTAAGGAGGAAAAGGCGTGTCTTTGGCAAAGCCATAGAGATCATACATTTTCTCGTCCCAAAAAGTAGTACCATCTGCCAAGTCTACTTCCCATACACCAATTTGTGCAGAGTCGGTGGCCAACGAAAGCCTTTGCAATGTTTCTTGCTGTTCTTTCTCGGCATTCTTACGTTTGGTAATATCGTTTTCTATAGACATGAAACCAATATGCCTGTCTGCTTCATCAAATAATGGCTTACAATCAATCTCTAACCAAATGGTTTTATTGTTTTTGTTGCTTACTTGTACCTCTTCAACAAAAGCCAATTTATTTTCGATAGAATAACGAATGCGTTTATTTATTTTTTCTTCTACTCCAGATTGATTTAAATAGAAAAATATATTCTTACCCTTTGCTTCTTCAGCAGTATAACCGATGATTCTATTGAAACCCTCGTTCACCCAGATAATATTTTCTTCTTTATCGGTAATCACTACTGCATTGGTTGTATTGTGCGCCACCAATGCCATCCTGGTCACTTCTTCCTCAGATAATTCTTCTTGACGAACAGCAGGAGTAATATTAACTACATTCGATTGAATGGATTCAACTGCTTGCTCATCTAAGTAAGCCCTGCTTTGAGATAATTCAACTGCCTTGCTGTTATTGGTTTCGGTGGTGGTGATATCGTGCCCTACAGACATAATCCCCACTACATAACCCAATTCATTTTTAACAGCAGAAATTTCCCAATGGGTCCAGAAAAACTCTTCCCCTTCGCATGCTTTTCTTACTGTAATAGCCACTGGCTTCTCCGGATTCCGAATGCATTCTTTAGCAGCTTCGTTACAAGCTTTCACATCTTCAGCATAAACTGTATCGGCAAAATGATTATTCGTTAACGTAGTAGAAATATGCGCAAACTTGTGTTGGAATAAGGGATTCACATACAAGAACCTTCCTGATAAGTCGGTAACGACTACAGAAAAAATCAATGAATTCAATAATTGCTCTGGAAGCAATTGATCTACTTTCAATAGACTCATAGGTTTGTACGGTTGCGCTGATTTTTTAGTTAGGGGGTCACTAGTCAGCAGGATTACAAGTACAAGATACCAAGTAATCTGCATAAAATATATAAAAAACAATAAATACCAACCAGTTGGTAGATAAGCTGGGATTGACTTATGAGCAAAAAAAATCCCAGTTAAAAGCATAACTGGGATTCATTTAGGTTGATTAAAGCCCTCTTATATAAAGGACTTAAAATTAAATGTCAATAGCTTCACCATAAGCAGCTGCAGTAGCTTCTTTTAAGCCTTCGCTCATAGTTGGGTGAGGGTGAACCGCATTTAAGATTTCATGAGCAGTAGTTTCTAACTTACGAGCCACCACCGCTTCAGCAATCATTTCGGTTACATTGGTACCAATCATATGACAGCCCAAGAACTCACCGTATTTAGCATCGTAAATTACTTTTACAAAACCTTCGGTTGCACCAGCAGCACTTGCTTTACCACTTGCCATGAATGGGAACTTACCCACTTTAATTTCGTATCCTGCTTCTTTAGCTGCTTTTTCAGTGTAACCCACACTCGCTATTTCAGGAATACAGTAAGTACAACCAGGGATATTGTTGTAATCCATGGCTTCAGGTAAATGATGGAATTTCTTTTCGGTATAACCAATATGTTCAGCAGCATTGATTCCTTCTTTAGCAGCAACATGCGCCAAAGCTTGTCCAGGAGAACAATCTCCAATGGCATAAATACCCGACACTGATGTTTGCTGGAATTTATCTACTATAACTTTTCCTTTTTCGGTTTTAATACCATTTTCTTCTAAGCCAATATTTTCAATATTCGCCACAACACCCACTGCACTTAAAACCACATCTGCTTCTAATACAACTATTGAACCATCTTGCTTTTTAACGGTCGCTTTAACCCCAGCACCGCTGGTATCTAATGATTCAACAGAAGCATTGGTCATGATTTCAATGCCTTGCTTCTTATATTGCTTTTCTAATTCTTTAGAAATGTCTTCATCTTCAACAGGTACAATTCTAGGCATGAATTCTACAATAGTTACTTTGGTACCCATGCTATTGTACACATAGGCAAACTCAACGCCAATGGCACCACTACCTACCACAATCATAGACTTAGGTTGCTCAGGCAAAACCATAGCTTCGCGGTAACCAATTACTTTTTTACCATCTTGCGGAAGATTAGGCAAAGCGCGGCTTCTACCACCAGTTGCAATTACAATATGCTTTCCTTCTACAACTTGCTTGCTGCCATCTGCTGCGGTTACTTCAATTTGGCCCTTGGCTTTAATTTTACCGTAGCCCATAATCACATCAATCTTGTTCTTTTTCATAAGAAATTGAACACCCTTACTCATTTTATCGGCAACACCGCGACTTCTTTTTACAACTGCACCAAAATCGTGTTGAACGCCTGTAGCGTTGATTCCGTAGTTGGCACTATGTTTCATATAGTCGTATACTTGAGCACTTTTAATAAGCGCTTTGGTAGGTATACAACCCCAGTTTAAACAAACTCCACCTAAACTTTCTTTTTCAATGATGGCCACTTTAAATCCTAGCTGAGAAGCACGGATTGCTGCGGGGTATCCACCAGGACCACTTCCCAGAACAATTACATCATACGCCATGGTAACAGTATTAATTAAAATTGATAAATATTGGTTTTGCGGATGCGAAAATACTATGTTTATTCAAAGAATATGCGAATGGTCTGGTAAAACCATTTATTTCCATTAGAAACACCCGATTGTTGCATATGTTCATTATACCCTTGTAATCCAAATAGCCCAGCCATATTGCCATTTCTTAGGGCAATTTCTAGGTATCCAGCCGAATTAAACCAGGCAATTTTACCATGTTCTGCAACAGAAGCATAGTTATCGCTGATTCTTTCAATCATTTCATTGCGTTTGAACATGATTTTAAAGCGCCTTCCCTTTCCATGTTCTTCAAAGTCTTTTTGGGTAATATTAATCACCACATTCTCAAAATTGTCAATAAATAATATCTGGCCTTCAATCCAGTTCTCACCAACAGTAGGCTTTAAAGGATATTTCTCTACCATTTCTTGTGTAACTGTTCCAGCTGCAGTTACCCTACCCTGTTTAAATATATTGCTTACTGCTGCTACTAAATCGGCTGTAATAGTTAATAATCCTGCATTGGGCGATACAGGTACTCTAATAATTTGAGCAGGCTTTACGCCTGTAATCATGGTAATCAAACCATTGTCTGCACAAATAATATTCTGGCCATTCCAATGTGCAATTAAAAAATGATTGGTTTCAGACTCAAATACATTTACCAAAACCAAATGAAATGTACCCGTTGGATAAAATTTAAAGGCATTCCCACAAATATATGCAGCTAAAGGAAGATTGGTTTGAGATAAATAATGCGAAATATCAGCAATATTCAAATCTGGGATCGATTGCAGAAACTGCCCCTTGATGGCACCAACGATAAAGTCTCGCTGGCCAATATCGGAACTCAGGGTCAGTATAGGCATGCTTTTATGCTAACGAAAAACCCTATTGTATTATTTTGCCAACTCCCCGTTTTTATAGAAAAACTTTCGAACTAATTTATCGGTTAAGGAAGGGAAAAATTTATTCATAAAAACAGTGCGCTTTCCAGTGAAAGTAAGTACCAATGTTCGCTTTCTTTTTGCAATTGCTTTGGCTATATGTTGAGCACATTCTGATGCAGGCATCATTTTATCTTCTGCCATTTTAGTTTCCCCATTGGGCTTACCCGCTTTATCCAATGCAGCATTGCGAATATTAGAAGTAGTAAAACCGGGGCAAACCCACATCACATTTGTTCCAGAATCTAGTAATTCTGTTCTTAAACTTTCTAACCAACCATTCATTGCATATTTAGACGCAGAATAACCACTACGACCGGGCAAGCCTCTATAACCTGCAATGGATGAAACTCCCACAATGGTTCCTTTGTTCTTCCTAATAAAAGGCAATGCTAGTTTGGTGCAGTAAACGGTTCCCCAGAAATTAATATCCATAACTTTCCGAATGGCATCAAATTCTACTTCTTCTACTTCAGATCGCATAGACACTCCTGCATTATTGATTAAAATATCAATCGTGCCAAACTGCTTAACTGCCAATTGAATAAAATTGATGCAATCTTGTTCCTTGCTCACATCTGCAGTATGAATCACCAATGGCTTACCAGAATAAGCAGATTGTAACTGGTATAACTTATCATAGTTTCTTCCACAAGTGGCCACTTTTGCACCTGATTCTATAAATAAGGATACCAATGCTTTCCCAATTCCTTCTGACCCACCAGTGATTACCACCACTTTATTCTTGAACTCGAACATGATTTAATTGTTTATATACATCAAATTTACATTAAAGAAAACCTTAACAGCAGAATAAAAAATCTAAAAAAAATCAATAAAAATTTGGCTGAAGTTTTATTTATCTTATTTTTGCAACCCAAATTAAAGATAACGGCAACGAAATCTTTAAGATTCTGTAGCTCAGTTGGTAGAGCAATACACTTTTAATGTATGGGTCCTGGGTTCGAGTCCCAGCGGGATCACAAAGCTCCGAAGAAATTCGGAGCTTTTTTTATGCGCTAAAGCGAGCGGAAGAAATCGTAATGCAAGAGTGAAAGCGAGACAAGCTTGCTTGGTTGAGCTTGAACGAATTGCAGTACAGCGAGCGAAGCGAGTACTTCCGCGAACACTATTACACTAAAAAAAGCAATTGATCATTTTACAGAGATTTGGGTAAGGTCAATGCGGTGGGAAGTCGGCGCAGTGAAACGAAGCCGACAATCCAAGCGAGATTATAAAATTAATACCTCAAACTTTTTACACTTTTCACCTCAGCAGCCAACATTTCTATGGTTTTGGAATCGAAAAGTTCTTGTAGTTCGCGCTTTATATTTTTATATTGAGCATGCATCGGGCAAGGGCTTTTTTCAGAACATTCTTTCAACCCTAAAACACATTTATCCAAAGTAGTACTCTCACCCATTGCATCTATGATTGTACGAATTGGCAATTGTTTTGATTCATTGAGTAAAAAAAAACCGCCATTTGGTCCAGGGGTTGATTTTATGAGCTCTTTTTTAGTTAGAATTTGCAAAATTTTAGCGGTAAAGTATTGAGGAGAATTAATTGCAACTGAGATTTCTTCAATACCCAACTTCTTGCTTAAAGAACTATTTTTTGCAATAAATATAGTGGCTCTTAAGGCGTACTCAGTTGCTTTGGAAAACATAATAACTGCTTTTCGTTTGTTTCAATTTACAAACGAATTTAATTCTAATTAAAGGATAAACCACCATGAATAATCCTATTGCCAAGAAAAATCCTGAGATAAAGAAGGCAATAAAATAGGGAGACAAATTTTGCATCATTATAGAATAACTTATTTGTAATTTACTCATTTGCCACATAGATTTTTCTAAACCTGCACCAATTAGACTCAACCAAAATACCAATAAGGAAATATTAACAATCCAATAGCCCCTAATAATTATTGCCTTATATTTTTCTACCCGTATGCATGAATCATTAAACACATCAATTACAATTGCCAATAATAAAAAAGTATTAATACCTATAGTGGCACCCATGGTATGCGCTACAGTTATATGAGTGCCATGGGTATATAAATTAATTCCTGGTATCGACATTAAAACAGCCAATAGAAGGGTCAAAAAAACCCAAAAATCAGCAGCTGCTAAAAACCGAAAAGACAAAATATTAAAGTTTCTTTTAGCGGTTGAAACGGTATTCCTCCAATTGAAAATTATTCGACCAATTAAAAACAATTCGGTCATACTAACAGTATAGCTGATATGTTTTATATAAGGAGCAGTTGGCAATGTATAAATATGATGTCCCCAATTAAACATTAAATTAAAAAGACCAGTAAAATAGAGTACAAAAGCAATTTTTGAATAACTAATATCTTTATTGTTAGTGATTTTATCCATTAAAAAAATACTTGAACCGTATATTAACATATTCCAAGAGCCAACCATTGAACCATAAGACTTCCATTGAACAGTCATATCATTGATGATATTATTCCTAAAATAAGGTAGCAACCATAAATAAGACTCAAGATAAGTGAACAAAAAAAACACAATACCAGTTAACCACATCCAAACATAAACAGGTTGATTTTTAAATCCCCCAAATGATTTTACGAAATTGAATAACAAAAAAATCCAACCAAAGAATATTGGCAAAGCCAAATAAGGGGGATGTTCCCAGTACTCTCTTCCGCCAAATCGTCCTAAGAAATAAGATATAATGATACTAACTACTGTCAATAGAAAAATGCAATATTGCAATAAGAGTAGTCGATAGGAATAAATAACGCGTTTAGTATGTTGTTGCAGATAGGTTAACATACTACCCAATCCAGCTAAAATAATCCAAAAAACCACTGAAGAAACATGAAGTGGCCTAACCTTTTGAAAAGAAAAACGATCCCGCATTAATCCAGGAAAAATATATTGCAAACTTCCAGTTATACCCCATAAAAGGCCAAAAATCAACAAACACAAAGCAGTCAATATATATAAATCAATAATGCTTTTTCCTTTATTGGTGTATGGTTCCATTCGTATTAATTGTAAATGTTCTAGGATCTGCTTTGCCTGATTGATCTACATCCTTTAAGTATGCCAATAATTCTTCTATTTCCGAATCAGTCAAATCCATATTAGGCATGATATTGGTTCCACCCCTAAGTATTGCACTTATATAGACTGCCCCCTTTTTTGAATAAACGTTGGTTAAATCTGGACCCAAATACCCACCCAGCCCATAAATTTGATGGCAACTAATACAGTTTTTTTTTTGCCAAAGTATTTTTCCATCGTCTGCTGCTTGTGAAACAGCTATTTGCTTAACAGGTAATGAGTTGTACAGCTGAAATGTATATATTATAAAACCTCCCACTAAAAACATTGCCAAAACATATTTATTTCTATCTGAAAACATAAAATTTAAATTATCTAATAATTAAGGACAAATGTATCCTTTATTATTATATTTGCCCAAAATTTCCCCTCATGTTCAAAAGAAACCTGGTAGAATATTTATTAAACCCGAAAAATTGGTGGCTTCCACTACTCATAATTTTTGTTATAAGTATGGGTGGGGTTACCCTAATAGGAGTTCATACTTACACAGAAGCTCCTCCAATACCAAATTTTGAATCAACTCAAAAGAAAAAAATCTATAGCAAAAATGATATTTTAGATGGCCAAGCAATCTTTTTGAAATATGCATTAATGGAGTATGGAAGTATGTTCGGTGATGGTGCAAACAGAGGACCAGATTTTACTGCTGAAGCGCTGCATCTTATAGCTGCAGAAATGAAAAATTATTATACTACTAACAGCCCAAATAATTTAACGGATTCCTTTTTTAAATATGGCATAACTGAAAAAGTTAAATACGAAATTAAAAAAAACAATTATCAAGAAATAACCAATAGTGTTGAATTAAACAAAGCTCAAGAATTTGCTATAATAAAACTAGAAAATTATTATTTAGAAAAATTCACAAATCCAATGAGCAAGGGTGCATTTAAACCTGCTGGATATATTACAGATAGTGTTGAAATTAAATCATTAACAGCCTTCATTTTTTGGGGATCATGGGTATGCGGAGTAGAAAGGCCAGGAGAAAATTATAGCTACACACATAATTGGCCCTATGATAAAGAAGCAGGGAACACTCCAAGTGCTGCAATTATTTTATGGAGCATTTTGGGATCTTTAGGTTTAATAATAGGCCTAGGTCTTGTTTTGTATTATTACGGAAAATTAGAGAAAATAGAAGATGAAACTTTTACGAAGAAGGCCCCGAATTTTATGTCCTTTAAAGAGATTGAATTATTCAAACCCAATTCAGTTCAAATAAGTACATATAAGTTTTTCTTTACAGCAATCATTCTATTTTTAATCCAAGTATTATCTGGAATTTTAACTGTTCATGACTTTGTTGGTTTTGTACACTTTTTTGGATTTAATATCTCAGAGAGTTTACCTATTACAGTAACGAGAAGCTGGCATGTGCAATTATCTATATTATGGATTTCAGCATGTTGGATTGGAGCCTCATTCTTTATGATGGATTTAGTTTCTCCGAATCAACCTAAATATCAAATAAAACTTATAAATGTATTATTTTGGATAACCATATTAATGGTTGGAGGGTCAGTTGTAGGACTATTTTTAGGACCTAAAGGTATCATTGGAGAGAATTGGTACTGGTGGGGACACCAAGGCTGGGAGTATATGGAACCAGGAAAAATTTGGCAAATACTTTTAGGTATCATATTTATACTTTGGGCAATCATTATTTATAGAGGTGTAAAACCTGTTATGAAAATCAAACAACCTTGGGCTTTACCCAACTGGCTAGTCTATGCAACTTTTAGTATTATCATTTTACTTGTTTCTGGTTTTATTTCAACACCCAAAACAAATTTTGTTATTGCTGATTTTTGGAGGTGGATGGTTGTTCATATGTGGGCTGAAGCATTTTTTGAAGTATTTACAACAGTTCTAATTGGGTACTTCATGGTTGTTATGGGATTGGTTAATAAAAATGCAGCAATAAGGGTTATATATTTAGCTACCCTTCTATTTCTAGGATCGGGATTATTAGGCATTTCACATAATTTTTATTGGAATGCAAAGCCTGTATTTACAATGGCTTTGGGATCAGTATTTTCAACACTACAAGTTGTTCCTCTAATATTATTGACACTTGAAGCATGGAGATTTAGTAAACTACCAAAGGTTTTAGAAACTTCAAACAATATAAAATTTACACAAGACAAATTTGGCTTTAGCGAAGTATTTCTTTTTTTAGTTGCAGTTAACTTCTGGAACTTTTTTGGAGCTGGTCTAATGGGATTTATTATAAATCTACCAATTGCCAACTATTATGAACATGGTACGTATTTAACAGTAAATCATGGTCATGCTGCACTTATGGGCGTTTATGGAAACTTAGCCATTGCTTCAATATTATTTTGTAGTCAATTATTAATAAAACACAATTCATGGAATGCTCAATTAATTAAATTGTCGTTTTGGTCAATCAATATTGGATTGTTGCTAATGGTCCTCTTAGATTTATTTCCCGCTGGAATTTGGCAATTCAATACTGTTGTAGAAAAAGGCCTATGGTATGCTAGAAGTGCAGATTTTATTGAAAGCAATGGATTTCAAACATTAACCTGGCTTAGAATAATTGGCGGATCAGTATTTACAATTGGTGGAGTCATTCCTTTAACATGGTTTATAGCAAGTAGAATTACTAAACTTAAAAAGTAAAAATGGAAATCTTAAACAATTATTTGATCAAAATGAAAGCACAAACCATTTGGAGAATAAGCTTTTACTATGAATGTGCTATCCTGAGTTTAATACAAAAATGGAGAAATGGAAAAAGATTCTAAAATACCAATAATATACTCATGCTCAGGCTGCAGCAATGCAGCACAAATGAGTAATTATCTAGCTGTAAAAATGGATAGATTAGGGCATGCAGAAATGAGTTGTATAGTAGGAGTAGGTGGCAATGTCAAAAGTTTAGTCAAAACAGCAAAATCAGGCAGAAACTTAATTGTAATTGACGGATGTCCGCTATCCTGCGCCAAAGCATGTTTGCAGAATCATCAAATTAATCCAACAATTCATTTAGAATTATCCTCTTTTGGAGTAAAAAAGAAAAATCATGAGGACTATGATAAAACTACAGCCGATGACATAATTACCCCCATTCTTCTCTATCAAATAAAAAACTTAAAAAAATAATTAGTGACAAGCAAAAGAAACGCAAAAAAAGTTAAAGAATCCGTTACAGTAAAAACAGAAATTGTATTCCCCAACGATACAAATCCTATGGGGATTTTACTGGGAGGACGACTTGTTGAATGGATGGATATTGCAGCTGCGATTACCGCGCAAAATCATGCAGAAAATATATGTGTAACAGCACAAATCAATAATATCAAATTTGAACACTCTTCTCAAGTTGGAGATATAATTCATATTACAGCTAAAATAACAAGAGCATATAATTCTTCAATGGAAATAATAGTAATCGCAGAATCAAGAAAATCCGTCAACTCAAAGAAACAGCAGATTGCAATAGGTTATTTTACTTTTGTAGCAATTAATAAAGTAGGAGAAGCAACTATAGTTCCAAAATTAATGCCAATTACAAAATTAGAAAAGCAACTGTTCAACAGCGCTTTAAATAGAAAATTTAAATAATTTATTTATATGCATATTGAACAAATTGAATTGTTATCGCCAGCAGGCTCTTTTGATTGTATTATTGCTGCTATTAAAGCTGGTGCAAACTCAATTTATTTTGGTGTAGAACAATTAAATATGAGATCATGTTCATCAAATGGCTTTATTATTTCAGATATAAAAAAAATAAAGAAAATATGTAAAGAAAATAAAGTTAAAGCATATTTAACTTTAAACAGTATCATATATGGTCATGATATTCAATTACTCAGAAAAATTTTAGATGAAGCTAAAAAAACAAAAATTGACGCCGTTATAGCAGCAGATTTTGCTGTGATAAACCTATGCAAAGAGCTCGAGATTCCGTTACATATTTCAACACAAGCAAATATTAGCAATATAGAATCAGTCCGCTTTTTTGCACAATATGCAGAAACAATTGTTCTAGCAAGAGAATTGACTTTAAAACAAATAGCACAAATAAGCAATGCGATTATAAAGGAGCAAATTACTGGCCCATCAGGATACTTAATTAAAATTGAAGTATTTATTCATGGCTCACTATGCATGGCAATATCAGGTAAATGCTATCTGAGTCTTCATAGTCATCAATCTAGTGCAAACAGAGGAGCTTGTATTCAAAACTGCAGGAGAAAATATATAGTTAAAGACCTAGATACAAATGAAGAATTAAAAATTGATAATGAATATATAATGTCACCAAAAGACTTATCTACAATAAATATTTTACCTGAAATAATCAATTCAGGTGTATCAATATTAAAAATTGAAGGTAGAAGTAAAGGGTCTGATTATGTGTATAAAACAACCAAATGCTACAAAGAAGCAATTATATCCATAAAAGAAAACAAATACAATAGATACGCCATAAGAAAATGGACCAAACAATTATCCACAGTTTATAATCGTGGTTTTTGGAATGGATATTATTTAGGTCAAAAATTAGGAGAATGGACTTCAGTTGCTGGATCAATTGCAGAAGAAAAGAAAATATTACTTGGCAGAGGCGAAAAGTATTATCCAAAAATTAAAATTGCTGAATTCAAAATAGAATCGGGCACAATAAAAAAGGGCGACACTATAATCATATCTGGAAAGCATATTGGATTCAAAAAAATAAAACTTGAAAAACTTTATGTAAACGGAACTGAAAGCGCTACGGCTAATCCTGGAGATAAAATCACTTTTCCCCTAAAAGATAAAATAGTTGCCAATGATAAAATATATAAAATTATAAAAGAAACACATGTTTAAGATAATCCATTATAGAACCAAATGTATTGGATGCGGAATATGCTATGAAATTGAACCAATTTTATGGAGGATATCTAAAAAAGATGGAAAAGCAACACTACTTAATTCAGAATCAAAAAAAGGAATTTGTATAAGATCAGTTAATGAGTCATTTAGGCTTAAATCTGTAAATATAGCAAAAGCATGCCCTGTTAAAATCATTAAAAATTTATGAATTCACTGATAATTGATTTTATAAAAGACCAATCATGTGCTAGCATCTGCTATATTGACCTTGTGGGTAAACCTCAATGCTTTAATTGCATGTATGGTTTCGATTTTGAAAACAATTATTTATTATTTAAGTCTTCCAACGATTCATATCATTCAAAAAATATCACTCCAAACAGTCTTATAGCAGGAACAATTTTGCCAAACAAATTAATGCCATTTCAAAATATTGGTATACAGTTTAACGGAATTACGTTAAGTACTGATCAAAACCTTAAAGAAAGAATAAACACCAACTATTATATAAAAAACCCTTTATCAATAGCAATCCCAGGAAAAATTTGGCTAATACAGTTAAATAAAATAAAAATGACAGGAAAACTAAAAGGATTTGGACAAAAAATAACCTGGGAGAGATCCACTAATTAATTCTAAATATGCAGTATCCCGAAATTCACCATTTTCATATTCCTGTTATGGGAATAGCATTTACCATTGATAGTCCAATTAAAGTAGCTAAGTATGGAATTTCATCAGTAATCTCTATAGTAGAGGATAAATTAATAGAAATGATGAGAGAATATTATTACCCCCAAATAAAACAACCATATATTCCAATTTCTAAACAAGAGCCAAACTATAGAGCAAATAGAATTACCGACTATTTGAATCTTGTAAACTCAATTGTACAAACACAAATTGAAAAAATCAAAAAAGCTTCTTTTGAAAAAGGATCTGAAATAGTAAAATATTTTGAGCTTTTACCCGACGATTCAATGCTTAAAAAATTATACTTGCAAAGTGTTGGAACAACCGACTTAAACGAAAAAATAAAAATTGAAGAACTCTTAAGGAATCAAGTTACTCCAGGTAGCATTGATGTAAATATTATGACAAAAATTGACAGAGATCTATATAAAAATGGCGAAATAGTACAAGATGAATCAGAAGCTTTAGAGGCTTTAAAGGGATATGCAAATAGTAATCTTAAAAACTCTTCTGTCATTTTTTCAGCAGGTATGAATCCTAGATTATACAATTACTTAGCCAATTTAAGAGAATTCGAAATTAATAAAGACGGAACATTTAATAAAAAAGTGATTGTAAAAGTAAGTGACTACAGATCCGCATTAATTCAGGGAAAATACTTAGCAAAAAAAGGAGTTTGGGTAAGTGAGTTTAGAATTGAGTCAGGCATAAATTGCGGAGGACATGCTTTTGTAAAAGACGGTGTTTTATTAGGTCCAATACTAGAAGAGTTCAAAATAAATAAAAGAACTTTAGTTGCAACATTATTCGAATATTATAATGTTGCATTATTAGAAAAAAATAAGAATGCGCTTAACAGACCTCCTATCATCAAATTTTCGGTTCAAGGAGGAATTGGCGAGTACCAAGAAACACAACTATTAAGAGATTATTTCAATATTGATAGTACAGGCTGGGGGACGCCATTTTTATTGGTGCCAGAAGCCACAACTGTTGATAGCAAAACTTTAGAATTACTTTGTAACGCTAAACAAGAAAATATTTTCTTAAGTAATCATTCACCACTAGGCGTTAAATTTCACTATCTAAAAAACAGCTCAAGTGATATTGAAAAAAAAGAAAGAATCATGAGCGGAAAATTTGGAAGTCCATGTACTGAAAAACATTTGGCACTAAATACTGAATTTACAAAAGAACCCATTTGTACGGCTTCCAAAAAATATCAGAAACTAAAACTTGAACAATTAAAAACACTTCAACTTGATGAACAAGTTTATCAACAAAAAGTAAATGAAGTTTTAGAGAAAGAGTGTTTATGTATTGGGTTAAGTAATTCAGCTTCTTTAAACTATAATGTTGATTTTGTAAAACCCTTAAATGCAGTAACCATTTGCCCTGGGCCAAATATTGTTAACTTCTCTAAACAAGCTACGCTTAAACAAATGGTTGATCATATATATGGCAGAACAAATTTAATTAAAAATAGCAACAGAGTTCATATGTTTATTGCAGAACTCTATTTATATATAGACTATTGGAAAGATCTACTAGAACAAGATTTTAAAAACAACCTACTATCCAAAAACACAAAAAACCATATCGCCTTTTTCGCCAATTTAAAGAAAGGGATACGGTTTTATGAGTCATTAAAACCAAACATAAATAAAAACGTTTCGCGTTTTGCTAAAGAATTAGCCTGTGCTGAAGTAGAAATTGATTATTTGAATTATAAATATGCTATTATTCAAAGTTAGCACCAGTTAAGAAACTGGCGCTAACTTTGCAGTAAAATGTCTTAATACTGGTTGTTCAGATGTGATGACCAACCCCTTTAAAGCATCTCGCTTTTTATACACTTCAATTATTACTTCAGCAACATAATCAATATGACTTTGTGTATAAACACGTCTAGGAATTGCTAGTCGTACTAATTCCATTTGTGCTGGAATTAATTGATTCATAGAATCGTATTTACCAAACATTAAAGAGCCTATTTCAACAGCCCTTATGCCTCCTTCAATAAACAACGCGGTCACTAATACTTGTCCTGGGAATTGTTCAATAGGAATATGAGAAAGAAACTGTTTAGCATCTAAATAAACAGCGTGACCACCTGCAGGTTGCATTACAGGAATATTCTCTTTGATTAGTTTGTTGGTCAAATACTCAATACTATTAATCCTATATTTCAAATAATCTTCTTGTAGCACTTCTTTTAAACCAATTGCAATCGCTTCTAAATCACGGCCAGACAATCCTCCATATGTTGTAAAACCTTCGGTTAAAATCAATAAATTTTTACACTTATTAGATAAGTCCTCGTTATGTAATGCTAGAAATCCACCCATATTAGCAAAAGCATCCTTCTTTGCACTCATAGTACAACCATCTGCATAAGAAAACATTTCTTTCGCAATTTGCTCAACAGAACTATCAGCATATTTTTTTTCACGTAACTTAATGAAATAACAGTTTTCAGCGAAACGACAAGCATCCAGGAAAAAAGAGATTCCATTCAATTTGCAAATATTTTTTACATCAATTATATTTTGCATGCTAACAGGTTGACCTCCACCAGAATTGTTCGTTACTGTTAAGATGCAAATTGCAATATTATCTGCCCCATTTTTATCAATCAAACTTTTAAAAGCTTCAATATCTAAATTACCTTTAAAGTCGGATGGAACATTTGGCAATTTCCCTTCAGGACAAAGTAAATCTACCCCAATAGCACCTGATGCTTCAACATTAGCCCTCGTTGTGTCAAACAATGTATTACTTACTACCATTTTTCCTTTTGCGCCCAAAACACTAAAAAGTATTTTTTCTGCAGCCCGTCCTTGGTGGGTTGGAATAATAAAAGGCATATTTGTCAAATCCTTTACCGTATTTTCAAAACGAAAAAAGCTTGGACTGCCAGCATAAGATTCATCTCCAATCATCATACCTGCCCATTGACTACTACTCATAGCACTAGTTCCACTATCTGTTAACAAGTCAATTAATACTTTTTCTGCAGGAATTAAAAATGGATTATAAAATGCATCTTTAATAATTTGTACGCGCTCTTCAACGGTAGTAATAAATATTGGTTCAACCGATTTAATTTTAAACGGTTCAATAATCGTTTTCATTTATAGATATGTTAATCTGTTAAAAAATAAATAGTCCTAAATAAATATACCCTATCAAGAGGGCCTAGCTATAATATTTTTCCAGATTTTCATACATATAAAATTTACACTTTCCCCAACTCCTTCAAATAAGGCTGATTGTACAAACGTTTACCCGTTGCTTTATACAAGGCATTTGCTACTGCGGCAAACACAGGTGGGAAAGGAGGTTCACCTAATCCAGTTGGATCAATATTATTCTGCACAAAATGCACATCAATTTTCTTAGGCGCTTCTCTATGACGAATGATTCTATAATTATTTAAATTCTTTTGAACGGTCGCGCCCTTCTCTAAAATAAGCTCTCCATATAAAGCATTTCCAATTCCATCAACCACAGCACCTTCTACCATATTCTTTGCTCCTTCAGGATTCACAACAAAACCACAATCCATGGCTGTAACTACTTTTTCTACATAAGGCTGTCCATTCTTCATTGTTACATCTACCACATGAGCGGCATAAGATGCATGACAAAAATAAGCCGATACCCCACGCTTCGCATTTTTACTAGCAGTGCTTCCCCAGTTAGATTTTTCCTTCAACAATTCCAATACAGCAATAAATCGATCTGCATTGTAATCATTATTTTTGCCAACAGGATTTGCTTTTGCTTTCTTCAACATTTCAATACGAAAATCCAAAGGATCTTTCCCAACTGTTTCCGCTAATTCATCTAAAAATGATTGTTCTGCACTTGCATTGAAATTAGAACGAGGTGCTCTGTAAGCGCCAATCGTAATATTCGAAGGCATATCCCAACTCTCCGCTAAATAATTGTCAAATACGCCTGCAGGAAAACGATTTTCATGCAATGGACTTTCTGGTATTCCACCTCCTATTACATGAATAGCAGTTACATTATTGTCTTTATCAATAGCTGCTTTATAGGTCATGATATAAGTAGGTCTATAAATACCATTGGTTAAATCATCCTCTCTAGTATATATTAATTTAACCGGGGCTTTTACTCTCTTAGAAATATGTCCGGCTTCTACAATATAATGTCCATAAGCCCTGCGGCCGAAACCACCACCCATTCTGGCCAACTTCATTTCAATTTGCTCTGGCTTAATATCTAAATTGGAAACAATATTTTGTTTCATCATTTCAGGTATTTGAATAGGTGCTACAAAAAAAGCTTTTTCATCGGTAATATGCGCCACACAGCTAATGGGCTCCATTGGATTATGCGCTAAAAATGGAGCAGTATAGGTTCTTTCTAAAACTTTTGTTGCATTTTTAAACGCCGTTTCAGGATCTCCATCTTTTCTAGCTACACGAGTAGGCTTTTTTTGCATTTCATGCATTAAGCGCAAATGGTTTTCAGTGCTCTCTAACCCTGCAGGAATAATTTCTTCTCTTTTGCCGCCTCTTGCCATCACCATTTCCTTGGTATCTTGAATAGGCTCCCATTGAGCTACCACTTTCTTTCGCGCGTTCATGACTTCCCAAGTAGAATTACCCACAACGGCAATCAATTTATTAAAAGCACGTGTATCAAAACCTGCTTTAGCATAACCATCTTTATACACCTGAAAATCAAAAACAGCTTTTATACCAGGCATCTTCAATGCTTCTGTTGCATCAAAAGATTTTAGCTGCATGCCAAATGCAGGAGGATGTATGACCATGGCAATTAACATCCCTTCCATTTTATAATCTAAGGTGAAAAGGGATTCACCACCCACAATTTCCTTACCCACTTTATTTTTCTGCGGAGTCCCCAATAATGTAAAATCAGCGTTCTTTTTCAACTCTACTTTCTCAGGCTTGGGCAATTTTGATGCTGCAGTTGCTAAAGCACCATAGTTCGCAGACTTATTCGATGCTTTATGCATCACTACTCCTTTAAAAACAGTTAGCTCAGACATTGGCACTCCCCATTCGTTGGATGCAGCTTGCATCAATAGAAGTCTGGCCGTTGCACCAGCTGTTCTTAATGGCTTCCAAGCCATGGCCATAGCCCTGCTACCCCCTGTAAATTGGCTCTTAAATCGAGGGGTGTCATAATCCCCCATTTCTACAATTACTTTACTCCAATCTGCTTCTAATTCTTCATTCACCATCATGGGCAATGAAGTCATCACATTGGTTCCAAACTCTGGATTCGGATTAAATATTTTTACTTGGTTATCGGGAGTGATTTTAATAAATCCAGTAAGCTCCACCCAATCCATTTTATCAGTAGCTGCGGCTATTGCTTCATTAGGAATTAAATTAGCAAACCAACTAAATCCAATCATCATTCCACCTCCAGTTAAAGAAGTAACTTTTAGGAATGAACGTCTGCTTTGATTATTATTTGCGTTTTTCATTTGCTAAAAATTATTTTTTAGATGATTTAGCTGCTTGTTGAATAGCTGCTTTGATTCTTAAATAAGTTCCACACCTGCAAATATTACCTGTCATGGCAGATTCTATTTCAGCTTCTGTGGGATTGGGATTGCTTTTTAACAAAGCCACTGCAGACATGATTTGGCCCGTTTGACAATAACCACATTGAGCCACATCTAGTTCTAGCCAGGCTTTTTGCACTGGATGCATTTCTTTTTCTGTACCCACAATTCCTTCAATGGTAGTAACTGCTTGTGTACCAACAGCCGATACAGGCAATTGACAAGAGCGCATTGCTCTGCCATTTAAATGCACGGTGCAAGCTCCGCAGGCGCCAACTCCACATCCAAATTTGGTGCCGACTAAATTTAAGTGATCTCTTAAAACCCAAAGCAAAGGAGTAGATGGATCTGCCTCTACTTGCAAAGGTTTACCATTTACTTTTAGTTGAAATTTTGCCATAAAAGCGATATTTAATAATGTGGTTGTTTCTAGTATTAAATTTACTACAATTTACACCAACGCTTCATACAATATCTCCACAGGATGTAGTGCATTCACTTGAGTACCATCTTTTATTTGATGCCTACAAGATGTACCCGCAGCAGCAATAATAGTATCGTTAGCTTTATTACGCACAGCGGGGAACAAGACCAACTCTCCTACCTTCTGCGAAACATCGTAATGTTCTTTTTCATACCCGAATGATCCAGCCATTCCACAACAACCCGATGGAATTATTTCAACGGTATAATTCTTTGGTAATGATAAAATTTCTTTACTGAAGTTCTGTGAGGACAACACTTTCTGGTAACAATGTCCATGAATAGCAATATGTTTTACCTCTTGAGTAAATGCTTTAGCATGAATATTCCCCGAATTTATTTCACGGGTAATAAATTCTTCAATAGTAAAACTATGCTGGGCAAGGTGGATGGCAGCTGCCTTATTTTCAGGGGTCGCTAAATCTTTGTATTCATCCCGAAGGGTAAGCAAGGCCGATGGCTCAATACCCACAATAGGCATATCAGCAGAAACCAATGGTGACAATAATTGAATATTTTGATTGGCAATTGAAGCTGCTTTACGCAATAATCCTTTTGACAAATAGGATCTTCCACTTTCTAAATGTTCAGGAATAATTACTTGATAGCCCAAACGTTCTAATAATAAAATTGCTTTTTGTCCAACTGAACTATCTAAGAAATTGGTAAACTCATCACAGAAAAAATTGACTTTCTTTTGATTCTCCACCGAACGATTTCGATGCCATTTTTTCAATTGAAATTTACCCAATAAAGGCATAGAACGATCCGGATGAAATCCCACCAAGCTATTAGCTATTTTACGCAAAAAAGTCGTTCCAAAAACAAAATTATAAATAGGTCTAAACAGCGTAGCAAGTTTCATTTGAGCAGCAAAATTTCCGACCAACTTAGATCGAAACGGCGTTCCATTCGCATCATAATATTGTTGCAAAAATTCTGCTTTCATTTTCGTGATATCAACGCTAGAAGGACATTCAATTTTACATCCCTTACAACTCAAACACAAATCCATTGCCTCCTTAATCTCAGCATGATTATAGGGTGTTGCATCATTGGGATCACTCAAGAATTGTCTCAACACATTGGCCCTTGCACGAGTGGTGTTTTTTTCACTTCGGGTGGCCATAAAACTTGGGCACATCAATCCCCCACTAATTTCAGACTTTCTACAATCACCAGAACCTGAACATTTTTCTGCCAATCTTAAAATACCTTCATCCGCGGAGAAATCAAACAAAGTCTTTCCCAAGTTGATGGGTTGATTTTGTTTCATTCTAAAATGAGTATCCATTGCAGGGGTATTGGTGATTTTGCCTGCGTTAAAAATTCCCTTTGGATCAAATAAGTGCTTCACCTGTTTAAACAAGTCATACACTTCATTGCCCACCATCGAAGGAATAAACTCTCCTCTTAATCTTCCGTCTCCATGTTCGCCTGATAATGAACCATTGTACTTTTTAACTAAAGCTGCTGTATCGCTAAGAATTGCCCTAAACTGCTTGACCCCTTCATTTGATTTTAAATTAATAATGGGTTCTACATGTAATTCACCCGCACCTGCATGTGCGTAATAAGAAGCTATAACTCCATGACCCGCCAACAAGGCTTGTAGTTCTTCAATATACATTGGGAGGTCATTGGTAGATACAGCGCAATCTTCAATTAAATTGACCGGCTGTGCATCGCCTTTTAAATTCCGTAATAAACCTAATCCTGCTTTTCTAATATCCCATGCATACTTAGTATCTGTATTATATAAAATAGGATAAGCATATCCCAGCGATGCTGCTTGTAATGCTTCAATAGTTGCTTTCATTTTAGCGTCTAAAGCTTGACGGCTATCATCCATGAATTCTACCATTAATAATGCCGCAGGATCTCCTTCAATAAAGAATCGATTCTTATGGTATTCAGGATGACCAATGGTAAAATCCATAATCATTTTATCTACCAACTCAGAAGCCATCGGGCCCTGCTTTAGAACTTCAATATTCGCATACAACGATTCAACCAATGAAGAGCAATGCACAATTACCATTCCCACTTCTTTAGGCGGCAATGGCAAAAGATTCAATTTTAATTCTGTAATAAAAGCCAAAGTGCCTTCTGATCCTGCTAAGAGTTTGCATAAATTAAATTGACTGCCGGCTGAGTTAAATGGTTGCAAATCAAGCAAAGTATCCAATGCATATCCCGTATTTCTTCGAACCACTTCTTTCGCTGGAAACTGATCCTGAATTAATTGTTGACGCTCCTTGCTATTCAACATTTCAAATAAGCCATTATAGATGCTTCCTTCTAAACCTTTCAATGAAGCAATCTCCGCTTGATCTCTTTCTTTTAAAACAGCAGTTGACCCATCACTTAATATAACTGTTGCTTCTAATAAATGATCCCTTGCTGATCCCCAAACAATACTATGTAAACCACAAGAATTATTGCCAACCATTCCGCCAATCATGGCTCTATTGGCTGTTGAGGTTTCAGGACCATACATCAGCCCAAATCCCTTTAGATAATGATTTAAATCGTCTCTAATTACACCAGGCTGCACCCTACACCAGCGTTCTTCTATATTCACTTCAATCATTTGATTAAAGTGTTTGGAAATATCTACTACTATTCCATTACCTACCACTTGCCCCGCTAAAGATGTGCCTGCTGCTCTCGGAATAATGGTGATTGAATGAATATTTGCAAAACCAATGATGGCTTTTATATCCTCATTATTTTGAGGTATGGCTACGGCCAATGGCTTCTCTTGATATACAGATGCATCAGTTGAATATGCCATTAACTGCATTTGGTGTTCAGCAGTTAAATCAAAATACAGTTCCCCTTTTAAAATTGTAGAAAGTTGTTGCAGCAGTTGTTCCATCAAAAACTAAATTGGGCAGAAATATACAAATTCCTTCCCATACCGTTGATTCCACTTCCATGCATTCGATAGTCGGCATTAAAAATATTTGCTATTCCTGTTCTCATTTTTATTCCCCATAAACCAGTAGCTACATGAATATTCATAACGCCAAACCCAGGAGTACCACCTATCGGTATTCTATTATCATCTTTATCGCCTTGAGCCAATCGGCTCTGTTTACTTGCATAAATATACTCCAACGTGTATTGCAATTTAGATGGCTTCCATTCAAGAAAAGTTCTACCATTCATCGGAGGAATTCTGCGCATAGGCTCTCCCCTGCTCGTATTTTGCCCAAACGAATAGGATCCATTGCTACTTATAAAAAGATTTTTTGCAATGGTGAATTGCAAATCGTACTCAATGCCTTTGATATAAGATTCTTGGTTATTCTCTTTTATATACACATTGTAACCACCAATCTGTTGCCCCGGAACCTGCACTCTATTGATGATATTGGTTAAATGCATATAATAAAATGCGATGGCAAATTTTACCGACTTTGTTTGAACCTTATATCCAATCTCTGTATTATACGACTTCTCTGGTTCTAAGCCATAAGCAGGTACTTCATACCTAAAATCTACCAATCCCAATGTGCCCATATCGTCAATATTGGGTGCACGATAGCCCGTGCTGTATGAAGCATAAATCGATTGATTTTTATTGAGCTGATAAAGTAGTGCAGCATTCATAACGAATGAAGAAGGCTTTACCAATGCAGTATCTACTTCAATTTGCAAAGCATTGTAACGAACGCCTGCTTCTAGATTAAACTTACCCAAGGCAAGATGATGCAAACTGTATAAAGAGAGATTTTGCATACGCGCACCGTTGGGATATAAACCGCGCTGATTCAGGATGGTACCACTTGCAATAGCAATCTGCTGTTTGGAACTATTTACTTTATCACTATAAAACTCTATACCAGAATTAGCACTCCAATTTTTGTTAATAACAGAAAATACATCTGTTGTTAATCCTATCGTTTTCACTTGATCTTCTTCTATGAAACGATTGGTATTACCATTTCTAAAATAAGTTCTTTTTTCTTTATTTAATTGTGAGGAAGCAGTGAAAGAAATGGTAGATAGAATTGGAGAAGAAAATTTACCCTCCATTTTCAAATAACTTAATTGACGTTCTTGTGGATCAAATTGATAGTAGGCAAAATTTTCCAATGCTACTCGATGATACAAGGGAACATTACTTTGTCTCAATTGCTGATGAGCTGCAGTCAGCAACCATTGACTGTTTAATTTCCATTTGAATTTCAGGTCAATAGCATTTTCTTTGTACCCACTTGGTTGTTGAATACCTATGGAGTCACCACCAGGCAGGTCGCCAAATTTTCTTGCAGTATACCCAATTTGAAAAGTCATTTTAGCAGAACTATACCCGAGTTCTCCTCTACCCGTATATTCAGCATCATTGCTCAACAATCTGCCAATGAAATTGCCAGACCATTTTGGCTTATTAGTAAATGCAAGTGATTTTGTAAAAACTTGAACAACTCCTCCCATTGCATCCGAACCGTATTGAACTGATCCTGTTCCTCTTGCCACTTCTATTGATTCAACTGAAAACAAATCGATGGTATTAAAATATTGATTAGGCCCGTAACGGTAAGTGGCATTATTCAAACGAATGCCATCTATCATTAATAAATTTTGATTCCCTGTTAATGAACGAACAAATGGAGATCCTCCACCATGATTGGTTTTTTGAACAAATACACCCGCATTCCCTATTAAAGCTTCTGGAGTTGTTCTTGATTGAAATTGATCAATATTTTGCAATGATAGTTTTGAAACAGAATAAGGGCTTAATAAACTCAGTTGGTTTTTCCTAGTAGCTGTTACACTTACTTCCCTCAAAAGAACTGCAGTATCATTTTGTGCATACAAAAATCCAGATAAGAGAATCCCCAAGAATACAGCTCCAAGTTTTTTCATGTCACTATTTAATTATAATCGCTTGTTTTTGTTGACGATAATGATCAGCCCGCATATCTTCTAACTTATCCATTTCAGGTCCCTTGATGATTTTATTCCAATCAATAGTTGTTTTGTATTTTTTCATGGCTTTGTTCACATCCAAAATTCTAGCATCATGCATTTCTAAAGTGTATGGAGTAAAATCGGGCTTATCGGTGAAAAAATCTTGTAAAAGTGTTGCAGTAACATCATATTGATTCACATAAGGCACACTAGTAATATTATAAATGGTTTTTAAAATAGACCCAAAATTGGCATGCGTATTACTGATATATCCTTTTTTCACATAAGGGCCTGCCATCATTAATATGGAACGATGCGCATCAATATGATCTACCCCACCTTGCGGATCATCTTCTGTAATGATAACCAACATATTCTTCCAATATTTTGTTCTAGACAAAAAATGTAGCATTCTTCCTAAAGCCAAGTCGTTGTCTGCCATAAAAGAATGGGCACTGGTATATCCATCTTCTGGTCTTGCTTTAGCTATATGATCATTGGGCAATTGTATGGTTATTAAACTAGGCATTTCTTCTTTACCATTAATCCATTTTCGGGTGAACTCTTTTTCAAATTGGTTGGCCCTATATTGATCGGGTATATTGGTGTTATAACCTGGATAATTTCTGCTGGTTCTAGTGAACAAGGCCTTTTGCATGGGCACCATAACACCATGACCAGCTCCTGTTGCAGTATCGTACCATTCCTCTCTTACATGTGCCGTTTCATTGGCTTCACCAAAATTGTAAAACAATTTTTTCTTTCGTTCAAAAGCTTCCCAAATACCACCAGCTTCAGCAAAATCTTCTGGATCCATACTACCTGTAGATCCGGGAAATCTTCTACCAGGTGCCGCAGAGAAAAATTTAGCCGTCTTGCTTACACTTGAATTGGTTTCAACCCATTCATTCGGAATCACCCCCATCATCCAATGGTGCCCATGTATACTTGCATCACTATCACAATAAAAATTATCACTGAATGAAAATTGACGAGCAATTTTATGGTGATTCGGTGAAACTTTTAATCCTTTGAATCTATCTCTTTGGTTAGCTAATAATGTATACGCATTATTTACGCCAAATCTGGCCAAGGTACTATCACCTTTTGCCTCTTTAATTTGTCCAAAGACTTCGTCGTATGTTCGATTCTCTTTGGTTATGTAAACAATATGCTTAATGGGACTTTCATAAATACCTGGCAGTGGCGGCAATGGATTTTGATTCAGCGTTACGGTTGATCTAAAAAATGTATTTGATAGTGCAGTTGCTGTATATTTCGCAAGCTGTATAGAGTCGGGCATGGCAACTTTATGAAAAGATCCCAATTGTAAATCACTAATAAAAGTTCCTTGAATAGGCTTTTTAAAATTCATACCTCCATTGGGTCCTGCACCTAATCCCCTAGCAGTAATAATATATAGCTCTTGATCATCTTTACCCAACATTACTCTAGATGGGCCCCATCCGGTAGGAATTAATCCAATCGTTTTATTGCTTTCAACATCAATTATTGCTACAGCATTAAAGCCTAATAAAGCAACAAATAATTTTTTCTCATCCTTGCTCAATGTTACCCCAAAAGGCAATAAGCCCCTGAATTGATCAATGGTGGCACTTACTTTAATAGGAATATGACGCACAATTTTTTGTGTTGAATAATCAATCACACTAATATTATCGTTGGTAGCATTGGTTATATAAGCATACTTTTTCCCTACCGCAATAGAATTAGGACTAGCTCCTCCGACTACTTCTATATCTTCAATTAGTTCTCCAATTTGATGCCCAGTTTTTAATTTACGCAATACTTTATTGGTGGCTAAATCTATCACAAAAACACTCATCGCTTCGGGTGACAATGGACTACCCACACCCGGTATTTTTTTCCCATCAATAATGGTTCCGTTAATAGACTCCTTGGTATTATCTCCATATGGATGATGTGGAATAACCAAAGAATCATAATTCTTTTCGGTCATACCTTCTATCAAAGGATAAGCATACATTCCTACATTAGCAACAAAAGCAAATCGCTTATCTGGACTTACAGATAAGCCAAAAGGCAATCTCCCACAAGGGATAGAAGCTTCAATTTGTTTGTTGTTTAAATTAATTCTGACCATTCTGTAATTAGCCCGATCTAATACCAACAACTCATTTTTTTCTTCATTAAATAATAAGTCGGAAGTAAAACTATCATCAAACAATTCTGTACCCACTTTACCATTCAGAGAGATAGAATCTAATCGTTTCATGCCATTAATATCATATACTAATACCGCTCCATTGTCTCCTCCACTCAAATAAACAATATTAGAAGTCTTACCAAAATCTACTCCTAAAAATGAACCCTTAGAAAAAGGGGAAGCAATTTTTCCATCATAAGAAGGCACCCTTACTGGGCGCATGGTTTCAATATCAATGATAGTAAAAACGCCATTGTGTAAGGTAACTGCTTTTTTACCATCAGGAGAAATGCGCATCCCAAAAGGATCATTCGTAATTCGAATCATTTCTCCAGCGGGACTGATATATCTTCCACTAGGCAAAACAGATACTCCTTTTTCTTGAACACGCGCATATTCAAATTTCCCAGGAACTTCTAATATGGGTATTAGCTTAGATTGTTGCGCATTTACTGTATTAAATGCCTTGACCAAAATCATCAGTAAAAAACAATATCGCATTGGATAAAGATAATAGCAAAATATTACTGAACCAGCTTAACAGCTTTGCCAACTAAAATATCTGCATCATTTGCCACCACAAAGTACCCATTGGTACGCCAAACTTGTCGAGCTATTAATGATTTAATTCTATTCAATATAAAATCTTTGCTGCGTGCATCTATAGCATTGAAATTCAACCCCTCTTTAGCGGCAAATGCAACAAACCTATTCCATTGCAATTCTGTAACCTTGAAATTCACCTTAAAATCAGCAGCATCTTTGAATGCTGTGTATTGCTTTCTATTGGTAACAAAATCATAATAGGCAAAATCATTTAAAGTGCTGGTCATTAAAACTTGCAACACTGCCCTTGTGTATAATGAGGAGTCAAATAATACTGTGGTATCAGGTGTAATCCCACCCCCTCCAAAAACAATTTTACCTGCAGGTGTTTTATATTTTTTTAAAGTTCGTGCTAAAGAATCTTTTTTGGCAATTGAATCTGTTTGATGAAAACGACCTACTACTTCATCATTGTATTTATCTATTCCGTCCGCATACGACTTTTGAATATTTCTTCCCAAAGGAGTAAAATACCTAGCAACAGTTAAACGAACAGCAGATCCATCACTTAATTGGAATTGTTGTTGAACCAACCCTTTACCAAATGAACGACGCCCCATAATGGTTGCTCTGTCCCAATCTTGTAAAGCCCCTGCTAAAATTTCACTTGCAGATGCAGAAGATTCGTCAATTAAAACAACCAATTTCCCTTTCTCAAAAAGGCCTGGGCGTTTGGCTGTGAATTCGGTTCTTGGCGTATTTTCCCCTTCTGTATAAACAATCAATTTATTGTCTTCTAGAAACTCATCTGCCATATCAACGGCTTCCTTCATTAACCCTCCAGTATTTCCCCTTAAATCTAAAATAAGGCTTTCCATTTTTAGGGCCTGTAATTTTTCTAACTCGGTCATGAACTCTTCATAAGTTCTTTCCGCAAATTTGTTTAGGCGTATAAAACCCACTTTAGGTGCAATCATATATGCAGCATCAACTGAGCTGACAGGTATATTGCCTCTTGTTATTACTACTTCTTGTAATTTTCCTGCACGCAAAAATTTCACTTTAACTTTTGAATCAGCTGGGCCTCTAAATAATTTTCTAATGGCAGCTCCATCTAATTTTTTTCCTGCAATAGATACCGTATCATTTACAAAAATTAACTGGTCACCTGTCATTAATCCTACTTTTTCAGCTGGCCCTCCCGGCATGATGCTCATTACATTAACCGTATCATTCATTTGACGGAACTCTATTCCAATTCCTTGAAAATTTCCCATTATGTCTTCATTGGCTGCAGATAGCTCTGAAGAAGGAATAAATACCGAGTGGGGATCTAAGTGCTTCAATAATTCATTGGCCACTAATCCATTGATGCTATCGGCTGAAACCTTGTCTACATAACGATTTTTAATCAATTCGGTTAGTTCTTGTAGAGAAGAACGACTTGATGGATTAAAAAACTGAGGAGACATGGTCTTTTCTTTCAACTGAAAGCCAATTAACATTCCCACAATCATCACAATCGCAAATAAAACCGGTAATACAACCTGCAGTTTCTTAGAACCCATAAATACACATTAAATTATATGTCATGTAAGCATGCAAATATCTATATTTATTGCCGAATTAAACCTTTCCTATGCCTGCCATATTAATTGCCGACAGTGGCTCTACCAAATGCGAGTGGTGTTTGCTGGTAAACGGCAAGAAAAAAACCGTACTTACACCTGCTATGAGCCCCTATTTTGTATCTGGAGAAGAAATGATCCAGATTTTAAATAAACAGCTCATCCCGAAAATAAAAAACACCCCAATAGACCAACTCTATTTTTATGGTACAGGGCTAGGCAATCCAGCCAATGTACTGATAATGAAAAAAGTGTTTAAACAACTTTTTCCAAAAACCAAAACAGAAATCAATACAGACTTATTAGGTATCGCACGTGCTTCATGCGGTAACGAAAAGGGTATTGCCTGTATTTTAGGAACTGGCTCTAATGCATGCTATTACAATGGCAAAAAAATCGTTTCTATTAGTCCAGGATTGGGTTATGTGTTAGGCGACGAGGGTTCTGGAGCATATTTAGGTAAAAAAGTAATTCAATATTATCTATATAAAACTTTTGATGAAGACTTGATGTCTAGGTTTCAAAAGCGTTTTGGAGAAACACATGCTAGTATTTTAGAGAACGTTTATAAGAAACCTTTAGCAAACAGATACTTGGCGGGGTTTGCCCTTTTTTTAGCAGAAAATAGGGGGCATTTTATGATTGAAAACATCATTGAAGATGGATTAAATGACTTTTTCTTTACGCATTTATATAAGTTCAAAGAAAGCTGGACCCAGCCAATTCATTTTGTGGGCAGTGTTGGATTTGGTTTTAGAGATGTTTTAAAAGAACTTTGTAATAGTTATGAATTAGAGTTGGGTAAAGTTTTAAAGACCCCTATGTCCGGATTATTGGCATATCATAAACAGTAAGCACCATGGGTAATTTTATTAAGGTTACAGAACAAGCTTCTAGGTACAACGACCTAGAAAAAATGAGCATACAGGAAATATTAACCAATATTAACCAAGAAGACAAAACGGTACCTGATGCCGTAGAGAAAGCCATTCCACAAATAGAAAAGCTGGTTTCTGCCATCTCAGATAAAATGCTGCAGGGCGGTAGACTATTTTATATGGGTGCTGGCACTAGTGGCAGATTGGGGATTTTAGATGCCAGCGAATGTCCGCCTACTTATGGGGTTCCTTATGGATTAGTTATAGGCTTAATTGCTGGAGGAGAAAAAGCCATCACCCAAGCTGTTGAATTTGCAGAAGACAGCGCAGATGAGGGTTGGAGCGATTTACAAAAACATTTCATTAATGATAAAGATGTTGTGATAGGCCTTGCCGCAAGTGGTACAACTCCATATGTAATTGGTGCATTAAAAGAATGCAGAAAAAGAGGGATTATAACTGGCAGCATTAGCTGTAACCCCAACTCCCCTATTTCTGAAGCCGCTGATTTTCCAGTAGAAGTGGTAGTTGGTCCTGAATTTGTTACAGGCAGCACTCGCATGAAAAGTGGCACAGCTCAAAAGTTGGTGTTGAATATGATCTCAACAGCTATCATGATTCAACTAGGTCGTGTTGAAGACAATAAGATGGTGAATATGCAATTAAGTAATATCAAATTGGTAGACCGAGGCGTAAAAATGGTGATGGATAATTTGGGGTTAAGTGATTATGAAAAAGCAAAAGACCTTTTATTAAAATACGGCAGTGTTAAAAAAGCAGTTGAATCGGTAGGAAGCGAATAATATGCATGAAATAGAACCTTTTTTTAATTGGAGACATATTTATATTGCTGAAGAAGACAAACGCTCTCCTTTTTACGGTAGAACTTATTCTGAGTTTGAATTTTCTCAAACTGTTTACAATTATTTTATTCACCCTCAATGGGATGACTTTGGGAGTAGAACTTTGTACCTCAAAATCATTTATGTAGACTACGAATTACAATTTGCCATCATTGAATTTATTGGCGAATGGAATGATGCAATTGAGAATGATATCATGGAACTTAAAAGAGAAATCATTGATTTGTTGGAAAAAGAAGGGATTTATAAGTTTATACTTATTGCCGAAAATGTCTTAAATTTCCATAGCAGTGATAAAGAATATTACCAAGAATGGTTTGAAGAAGTAACAGATGAAAATGGATGGATTGTAGCCCTCAATATGCCCTTAGCTACCCAACATGATTTTAAAGGTAAGAAACTGAATTACTATATAGAGCTGATGGATTTACCAGAATGGAGGGTCTATAAACCTTATCACCTTTTTAAAAAAATTGACGACGAACTCAATAAACGCATTGCACTATGAACCAAGAAATAATTGACCTTTACGACGAGTATACCCATAAACCATTAAGCCGACCAGAGTTCATGAGTCGATTGGCATTACTAACAGGTGGAATGGCCGCAGCACTTAGTATTTTACCTATGATTGAGGTAAATGCAGCAAAAGCGAATATTACAGCAGATGATGATTTAGAAATAGAAACCATTACTTACGAAGGAGTAAATGGTACAATGAGCGCCTATGTTGCTAAACCAAAGGGCAAGAAAAAATTAGCTGCCGTAGTGGTAATACATGAAAACAGAGGATTGAATGCACATATAGAAGATGTTGCTAGAAGAGCTGCAAAAGCAGGATACCTAGCTATTGCTCCCAATATACTTTCTCCGTTGGGCGAGCTTCCGAAAAACGACGATGAACTAAGAGCCAAATTTGCAACACTAAAAGCAGAAGAGAGTTTACAAAATTTCATTCGTGCATTTAATTATTTGAGCACCCGAAAGGATTGTAATGGTCAATTTGGTTGTGTAGGATTTTGTTGGGGTGGAGCAATGGCTAATAATTTAGCGGTAAATGTTCCCAATTTAAAAGCAGCAGTTGCTTATTATGGTAGACAACCTGAAGCTTCTAAAGTTGCACAAATAAAATCTGCAGTAATGCTCCACTATGGTGGATTAGACACCAGAGTGAATGAAGGTATTCCTACTTATGAAGCCGCACTAAAAGAAAACAAAATCAATTACGAACTTTTTGTTTACGAAAATGTGAACCATGCATTTCACAATGATACAGCAGGTGCAAGATACAATGAAACCGCAGCAAAGCTTTCCTGGGAAAGAACTTTGGGCTTTTTTGCAAAATATTTGAAGTGACCCGACGAAATGAAATAAATTGATTTAACTAAGCGTCCCAATTAAGACCCTGTACTGGCAACCGTTATAAATACGATATCACCGGCATTAAACATAAATGCAGTGGTTCTTACTTTTAAAATAAAGCCATCCACTAATACTTCAATTGAGTAATACGCACCAAAGAAAAATACTTTCTGCACTACGCCTTCTACAAAATGAGGTTGTGCGGGTTTGGTAACTGAAATAGCCAATTGTTCTGGCCTAATTAATGCACGCTTCCCCCTAACGCCTTCACCTAATAACTGTAAAAAAACTTCGTGTGTTTTAGTATTGATTAAGTTGTAATCACCCATTAAAGCAGCCACATACTCGTTCACTGGATGATGATACAATTGCTTGGGTGTTCCTTGTTGAACCACCTGCCCATCTTGCATAATAATAATACGATCGGCCCAAGACAATAAATCGGTTGCGTCATGAGATACCAATAAACAAGTAACTTTTAAAGTAGTACAAATATCTTCAATTACCGATCGAATAAGCTCTTTATGAACACGGTCTAAATTAGAAAAAGGCTCATCTAACAACAACAATTTCGGGAATGAAGTCAATTGTTTTGCCAATGCAATTCGTTGCTTTTCTCCACCAGACAATTCATCCGATTTACGCATCATCAAATGACTGATTCTACATACATCAAATATTTGTTGTGCAGACCTGGCATCTAATTGATTAGTCATTTCGAGTAGTTCATGCACTTTGTAATTGTTGCGCAAATCAAAATGTTGAGATAAATAAGCAATTTTAGGGTGACCAGGCAATAATTGCTCATCGGGTCCTAAAACACGAACCCCCTCGAAATAAACATTCCCTTCATCAGGCTGAAGCAGACCTGCTATCAATTTTAAAAAGGTAGATTTCCCTGAGCCTGTTTCTCCGGCAATAGCCACCCGCTCTCCTTCTTGCATAGAAAAATGCATAGGCTGAAGCACCGTATTACCCCTTTCATATTTTGAAACAGCTTGTAAATCCAGAAAAACCATTCCACAATTTACAAAATTGTACCTTCAATTGCGAATTAAGATACCCAAATGTTTAGACATAGAATTGGTAAGAGAAGTTTAGAAACAAGTATTGCACTTGCCTCATTTCTTTCATGTGTGGCAGGCATGGTAAATGTAGTAGGCTTTTTAGCCATTCAAAAATTGACCACAAATGTAACAGGGCATTTTGCCTTTTTTATCGAAGAATTTGATCAACTTAAATTCTGGGAAGGATTGATTTACATTTACTATATTTTATTTTTTTTATTAGGTGCATTTATTTCTAATACCATTATTGAAGTTGTGTACAGAAAAGCAAAAAGATACGCTTTCAGCGTTCCCATCTTACTAGAAATAGCGCTACTTATTTATGCTGGCCTTTTTTTACAGCCATTTATTCATAGCAATCCAGATATTATTGCTTTTATATTATTATTTACCATGGGACTGCAAAACGCTTTGGTTACCAAAATATCTGCTGCTGTTATTAGAACCACTCATTTAACAGGACTTTTTACCGACCTTGGTATAGAGCTGTCTCAATTATTTTTCTACAATTCTCCCGAACAAAAAAAACAACTAACCGACTCTATTAAATTGAGATTTACCATTATTTTCTTCTTTTTTATAGGCGGTGTAATTGCTGGGATATTCTACAATACATTCGTATTGAAAACACTGTTATTAGCAGCAGCAATTTTATTTGTTGGATTATTATGGAAAAATATCAAACTCCTATTTTATGATTACCGAACAATTAAGAAATGAATTTTTAGTAAGAAAAGACCTTACTTTTTTAAACTTTGGCTCTTTTGGCGCATGCCCCAAACCTATATTTGAAAGGTATCAACAATATCAATTAGAACTAGAACAAGAACCCGTTTTATTTATTGTTAAAACAGGTTTAGATTATTTACAAGAATCCCGAGAAGCCTTAGGTCAATTTTTAAATTGCTCAGCGGACGATTTGGTTTATATAGTGAACCCTTCCCATGCAGTCAATCTTGTTGCAAAAAATTTTCCGCTAAAAGCAGGCGATGAAGTGCTCACCACCAATCTCGAATATGGTGCATGTGATAGAACTTGGGAATACTATTGCAATCAAGCTGGGGCTCAATATAAAAAGCAACCAATCAGCTTGCCTTTAAATACAAAAGAAGCATTTGTTGATGATTTTTTTAAAGGAGTGAACAATCGAACTAGATTAATATTTATTAGTCATATCACCAGTTCTACAGGATTGAGATTTCCGATAGAAGCAATTTGCACTAAAGCAAAACAGCTGGGTATACCCACTTTTATTGATGGGGCGCATGGACCTGCGCAAGCCCCAATTGACTTGTCTTTATTGGGAGCAGATTTTTTTACGGGTGCTTGTCATAAATGGATGATGACTCCAAAAGGCAGTACATTCCTTTACGTAAATAAAGCATATCAACGCATGTTAGATCCTTTAGTAATTAGTTGGGGATTCAACAGCACCACTCCTTCTCATTCTTCCTTTTTAGATTATCACCAAACACAAGGAACAAGGGACTTCTCCGCCTTCTTGTGCATTCCTAAAGCCATTGAATTCATGAACCAGTACAACTGGACAGCAGTTTCCTCAGTGTGTAGAGAGTTGGTTAAATCAAATGCAATGCGCTTTTGCGAGTTGGTCAACAGTCAACCACTGGCACCATTAAACGATGACTTTATTTTGCAACTATTCAGTATTCCAATCAAAACCAAGCATCCCATCCAATTAAAAAATTGCTTATTTGATCAATACAAAATTGAGGTACCAGTTATGCCGCATGGAGACCAAGTTTTCTTGAGGTATTCTATTCAAGCATTTAATACCCAATCTCACTTAGATACGCTCTATGATGCGGTTTCAGACATTATCAAAACCACCAACTTAATTGAATTAGATTAAAGCGTACTAATATAAAGATCTTCCACTTTTTTACGAGCCCACGGAGTTTTTCGCAAAAAGGTAAGCGAAGATTTAATGCTAGGGTTGCTTTTAAAGCAGTTGATATTGATCATTCTGGCCAGGTCTTCCCAACCAAAATGCTTTACTAAATAAGTAAGAATCCACTCCAAGGTTTTGCCATGGAGTGGATCATTGGATATAAAGTTTTCAGACATACCGCAATTTAACCATTGTTCCTGGTTGTGCCAGTTCCATTTCTATTTCCTCTCCCGTTATTGCTTGGTCTTGCTTCCGGAGCAGTACGTTGTGGAGGATTAGGACGCGCTACAGGACGATTGGTCTGATTGGGTTGAGAAGGTCTAGCTTCAGGCCTTTGACGATCAGGACCAGCAGGCCTAGTACTTGGTCGCTCTACCCTGTCTGGACCAGCAGGCCTATTTTCTGGTGTAGGTCTAGTTTCTTGAATAGGACGAGAAGGTCTGTTGTTTACCTCAGGTCTTGAATATGGTCGATCTCGATCATTCCAATTTGGTCTTGAATTAGGACGTCGATCATTATTATTGGGTCTAGTACTAGAAACAGCAACTGGTCGCATATTCATTGGTACCCTATCTCTTGAAACCCTGTATCCTTCCTGTAAAGATTGAGGTCTAGAATAAGTGTTTCGGTAAAATCCTTGTTGATAACGATTAATGTACACTACCGACCTAGATCTCCATCCATTATTTCCGTAATTCCAATTGTACCAATTTTTGTTTCGATAAAATGAACTTCTAGAATAATTTCCAAAATAGATATTGATGAAATTATAATGGTATCCATAATACCAATGCCAAGAGTATGGTCTCCAAGGTCTCCACCATCCAGGATATCTATTAAAGCCCCAAATAGAAATCCAAGGACGATAAGTGGGAACATATATATACTGTACAATTGGCCAACTAGCTACTTCAACATAAGAAACAACTCTTCTTTCAGCTGGAATATATTCATCATCAAATTCTGAACGAAAACCTGGATTAGGCCTTCCTTCATTGGCATAGTTGGGCTCAATGATATAATCTTTACCATATAAATCTTCGTCGCCTACTACTTGAATATATACATGGTTATTCGACTCTTTGGTAACTACAAACACAGCTATATCTTGCTGTTCTCTATTATTAATGTCTACTCGTAAAGTAATACTATGAACATCATCTTTAACTTTATCTACCACATTAATATAATCAATTTGATCATCACCATCTAAGTCGAGGTTATTGATTTTTTGTTCAGGGTCATTAATTGCTTTCTCAAAATCTTCTAAGGTTTTAGATTCTTGAAAAACTTTAAGGGCAGCATATAAATTTAAATTATCGCCAGGCAAACCCAACTGCTTAGGTTGCTTAGATTGTGCTTGCAATTGTAAAGCAACCGCAATGAGGAAGACCAATAGTGTTATAGTCTTTTTCATAATTATCCATTTAGGCTATATAAAACAAATTACATGCCAGCTATATGGTGATATAAGAAAATTGGCATTTATTTGCGTTTCATGAGTTTACAAATTGCTTCATTAAATTCAGGCTCTAACGGCAACTGTTATTACATAGGAAACAGTACTGACGCTGTTTTGGTAGATATAGGTCTCTCATTAAGAGAAACAGAAATCAGGATGAAACAGCTGAATTTATCGGTAGAAAAGCTCCGAGCTATTTTCATATCCCACGAACATACCGATCATATTAAGGGGCTTTCTACTTTTGCAAATAAATATAAAATCCCCATTTATATTACTCCTGAAACAGCAAAAGGAGGACCAAAATTAATCAGGCATTTGTCTAAGCCTTTTGAAGCCAACCAACCTATTTATATAGGAAAAGATATTTCCAATCGTACAGATGGTTGCTTAGCTATTACTCCTTTTATAAAGGAGCACGATGCGGCAGACCCGCATAGTTTTATTATCAGTTACCAAGGAATTCATGTAGGAGTAATAACCGATATTGGTATATCCTGTAATAACGTAACGCATTATTTTCAACAATGCCATGCTGCTTTTCTAGAATCCAACTACGATGAAGTGCTGCTTAAAAACGGTCGTTATTCTCAACCATTAAAAGATAGAATCAGTAATGGCAAGGGACATATATCTAATAGGCAAGCCTTAGATTTATTCAATAACTATCGGCCTAAAAATATGAGTCATTTATTACTCGCTCATTTATCTAAGGAGAACAATAGCCCTGAACTAGCATTACAAACTTTCTTGCCACATGCCAAGCAAACAACCATATTAGTAGCTTCTAGATATGAAACAAGCCCTTTAATAGAGATTGCCCCTACCAACAGATATGAATTGCAATTATTACAAAAACCAAGGCCCTTTATCAAAGCCACCCAAGGAACATTGTTTGGTTAGATAATGGGTATATTTGAAATCAAATACCCCCATCATGAAAAAGTTATTATTTGCCTGTTTGTTTATTGCATTTGCTTTAGTGTTAAATGCGCAACAAAAAAGCCCCTATACTTTATTTGATGCAAAAGGCAGAAAAGTTTCTTATGCTAAAATGATTCGCCAACTAAAAGACAAAGACATAGTATTGTTTGGCGAGTACCATAATAATGCAATTGCACATTGGCTACAATTAGCAGTAACCAAAGACTTGCATGCGAAAAGACAAATGGTATTGGGTGCAGAAATGTTTGAAGCAGACAATCAAGGCGCATTAAATAATTATCTATCCGGAAAACTAAGCGCAAAAGGGCTTGACTCTAATGCTCGCCTTTGGAAAAACTACCCCACAGATTATGCGCCATTGGTTAACTATGCCAAAGCAAATAATATCCCTTTTATTGCTACCAATATTCCTAGAAAATATGCCGCACTCGTAAACAAAGGAGGCTTTGGAAAATTAGACAGCTTAACCAGTGAAGAAAAAAAATGGATGGCTCCCTTACCAATGGCATATGATGCTTCTTTGCCAGGGTATGTAAATATGATTAAAATGATGGGCGTTCATGCTACAGAAAATATGCCCAAAGCACAAGCCAGTAAAGATGCAACCATGGCACACTTTATTTTAACCAATCATACCAATGGTGCATTGTTTTTACATTACAATGGCGCATATCACTCAGACAATTTTGATGGCATTAATTGGCATTTAAAACAACAAAAGCCCAATCTTAAAATAGGAACAATATCTACTGTAAGTCAGGCCAATATAAAAAGTCTGCTCGCCGAAAATTTAGGCAAAGCAGACTTTATTATTTGTGTTGATATAGATATGACGAATACTTACTAAGGATAGAGTAAATATTTTTTTCGCATGGTTTTGTATTCAGATAACCCTGGTTCCCAAGAAGCGTAAATTTCTTCCACTGACTTGCCTTCTGCAACTTGCTTGCGAAAAACATCGTTGCCTATTAATTTATTGATATCACCTATTTGGTTGCTTTGAGAGCGATCAAAAAATTGCTCTTTAGCGGGGAACTTATTGTATAGCTCTATTAACCATTCAATTTGAATTCGGTTCTTCTTTTTCAATTCAGCAATATCCACTTTGCGAAGGTCTAAACCGAAACATTCTTTATTCATATGCAAAGGAGTTTCAGCCATGCCTTTGATACTTACAGGAGTAAAAGAAAAATCATACACCCCTTTATACAATGGACTTCCAAAAATGGTAAAAGGGAACATGGTACCTCTGCCATGATTTAATACAGTTCCTTCGAACAAGCAAGTAGTAGGATACAACATAATACTTTGCTGCGTATTCAAGTTTGGAGAGGGCTTAACCGGCAATGTATAATCCATATCATGCGCATAATTGGCCACTTTAATGATTTTCAATTTGGCCTGCATTTTATTGGGCAACCAACCTTCGCCATTGATCATTTGTGCAAACTCTGCAATGGTCATACCATGCGAAATAGGTATAGGAAACATACCAATACCCGATTTAAATTTCATGTCTAAAATAGGACCATCTACTAAGTAACCGTTGGGATTGGGCCTGTCTAAAATCAATAGTTCCTTTCCATTTTCTGCGCAGGCTTCCATGATATGACTCAACACATTGATATAGGTATAGAATCTACATCCTACATCTTGTATATCAAATATCATCAAGTCTACATCGGCCATATCTTCTTTAGAAGGCTTACGTTTCGGGCCATATAAAGAAACTACTTTCACTCCACTTGTAAGGTCTATTTCATCGGCCACTTTTATACCCGCACTAGCATTGCCTCTGAAACCATGTTCAGGGCCAAATACTTTTACAATATTTACCCCCTTCTTTAACATGCTGTCTACAAAATGCTTATCACCAACAATAGTAGTTGGGTTGGCTAATAAAGCCACTCGCTTACCTTTTAAATACGACAGATATTTATCTGTTTGATCTGCCCCTGTTTTTATAGGCTTGTCTTTTATGGGCGTTTCTGCAAAAGCAACAGTTGCAATCAACCCAAATAATAGAAATGCCAATATTGATTTTTTCATATAGGAATTTGACTTTAAAACTTAATTATCATATCCACCAGCTCTCTTAGCTTTGGTTTGAGTAGGCCATGTTTGAGGGCCACGAGGACCAGCAGGTAATTCTGCTTTATCGGTTGGCATACGCTCTGGATCTTCACATGCCATATATACTAGAATAGCAGTTAAAATGGCATTATTGCGAACATCATCAAAAACAATTTTATCGTAAGTATCTCTATTGGTATGCCAAGTATAGTTAAAATAAGACCAGTTTAATGCACCCAAAGAAAACGCAGGTGCGCCCACTGCAATAAATGAAGCATTGTCTGAACCTCCACCTGCAGGTGAGCCAGGGAAACTGGTTCTTACCGTATCTTTAATGTAAGAAGGTGCTGCTGCTAACCAACGAGTAATAAAATCTTTTGCATACTTAAATCCGGCACCTCCTAAATTGATTACACGACCAGTTCCATTGTCTTGATTAAATAATGCTTGTAAATTTTTTACTACTTCAGGATGGTCTTCTACAAAAGCACGTGAACCATTTAATCCTTGTTCTTCAGATCCCCAATGACCCACTAAAATGCTTCTCTTAGGATTCGGATAAACTGCTTTTAAAATGCGCATCGCTTCCATCATTACCAAAGTACCTGTTCCATTATCGGTTGCACCAGTACCACCATCCCATGAATCAAAGTGTGCCGATAACATCACATATTCATTGGGTTTTTCAGTGCCTTTGATTTCTGCAAGTGTATTAAAAGTGGGAACTACCCCTAATTCTTTTGATTGTGTATACACAGAAATTTTTGGTGCTTTACCAGATTCAGTTAAGCGAAACAATAAAGCATAATCTTCTAAAGCAATATCTATAGTGGGCACTTTTTTGGTATTGGCTGCAAATATTTTATTTACGCCAAATCCGTTGCTCCATAAGCTTCCTACAACACCAACGGCTCCTGCATTTTCTAAAGCTTGCGCTAATTTAGCAGCACTTAAACCGGTTTTGCTGATTCGCTTGCGCCAAGCATCTGTAGCTTCTGTGCGTTCTTTCTTCATTTTATCAATGGATGCTTTAGATCCAAATTCAGCCCAATTATAATCAGGGCGTCCTGTTGGTTGAGGCATTGATATCAAAACAAATTTTCCTTTCACATTGGGCAACCAAGCTTTAAATGCAATAGAGTCTGCTACATCAGCCAATACAATGGTTTCAGCTGTAACTGGTTTCTTAGTAGCTGGGCTAAATGCCAATTGGGTGCCTTCTAAAGATTTGGTCCATGGTGCAACCATATCAATATGCGTTACTCCTCTGTCCCATCCTCTCCAAGTACCATAATTTTCTCTCTTTGCTTCAATGCCCCAATTTTTATATTGTGCAATTGCCCAATCACTTGCTTGAACCATTTTAGAAGAACCCACTAAACGAGGTCCTACTCCATCCATTAACTCATGCCCCAATCTTTGTAATTGAGAATTGGTATTGGCTTCTTTAATAATGGCTTCTACGGTAGGATTCAACTTTTCCTGAGCCACAACCGGCAAAGCTATCAACCCTAGACCTACTGCTAGAAGGCCAAAAGATTTGTTTAATTTTTGCGTCATATTTTTCATAAAGTAATAATACAAAACTTCTGTAAGAGTTCCCTGTGATTCGGCTGGATTATGATGGATGGATGAAACTTATATACCTAAATTAAATTTTGCCGCAGTTGCTTGGGCAATTTCATAACCTGCATCTGCATGCCTAATCACACCCATACCTGGATCATTGCGTAAAACCCTTGCCAGTCTTGCAGCAGCTTCATCCGTGCCATCGGCAACTATGACCATTCCAGCGTGAATAGAATAACCCATTCCTACCCCACCGCCATGATGCAGTGATACCCAACTAGCTCCACCTGCTGTGTTTATTAACGCATTCAATACAGGCCAATCTGCCACAGCATCAGATCCGTCTAGCATCGCTTCTGTTTCTCTATTTGGGGATGCAACTGAACCAGTATCTAAATGATCTCTACCAATTACAATAGGTGCTTTTACTTTTCCTGTTTTAACCAATTCATTAAAAGCCAATCCTGCTTTTTCTCTTTCGCCTTGTCCTAACCAACATATACGAGCAGGCAAACCTTGAAAAGCAATTTTTTCCTTGGCCATTTTCATCCAACGTTGCATGCTTTTATTTTCGGGAAAAAGGGTTTGTATTACTTCATCTGTTACTGCAATATCAGCTGGGTCTCCACTTAATGCAGCCCACCTGAATGGCCCTTTTCCTTCACAAAATAAAGGACGGATATACGCAGGAACAAAGCCAGGAAAATCGAATGACCTTCCAACAGCATAAGTTAAAGTCATACTTTTTGATTGTTGTTGTTCTTCGTATTCTTTAGACCTTGCTCTAATATTATTTCCGTAATCAAACGTTATGGCACCGTTATCCATTAGTTGTAACATCAATTGCACATGCAAATGCATGCTTTCATAACTTTTAGCAATATAACCTTCGGGATTAGACGCGCGCAAAGCGGTTGCTTCCGCATTGCTCATTTGATGCGGCGTATAGCCAATCAGTGGATCATGAGCCGATGTTTGATCGGTTAAAGTATCTGGAATAATTTTTCTATTAAGTAAAGCTTGTAATAAATCAATTGCATTACATAACACACCAATACTTTTTGCTTCACCAACTGCTTTGTATTTTAATGCCTGGTCAATGGCGGCATCAATGTCTAAAAATTTTTCGTCTAAGTATTTTGTTTCAACCCGTTTATCAATTCGCCATTCTTCCACTTCGGCAATTAATGCAACTCCTTCGTTCATGGTAATAGCCAGCGGCTGTGCTCCACCCATACCCCCTAACCCTGCAGTTACATTTAATGTGCCTTTTAAAGTACCACCAAAGTGTTTATCGGCAATGGCTGCATAGGTTTCAAATGTTCCTTGAACAATTCCTTGCGAACCAATATAAATCCAACTACCTGCAGTCATTTGGCCGTACATCATTAACCCCTTCTGCTCTAACTCAGAAAAATGCTTCCAATTAGCCCAGTTGGGAACCAATTGCGAATTACTCAATAAAACCCTGGGGGCGTTTGTATGGGTTTTCATTATACCCACTGGCTTGCCACTTTGAATTAACAATGTTTCGTTGTCTTCTAAAGATTTTAATGAAGCAATAATATTATCTAATGCCTCAAAATTACGTGCAGCTTTACCTCTACCGCCATATACAATTAAGTCTTCGGGCCTTTCTGCCACAGCAGGATCAAGGTTGTTCAACAACATTCTTAATGCTGCTTCTTGCACCCACCCCTTACAATTTAATTGAGTTCCGATTGGGGTCTTGTATTTTTGGTAATCGTAAGACATAATGGCAATTTTAATGGTATCGATTTTGTTTTGCTACTAGTAAGCTAAGTCTTCGTAGGCAGATTGCAATTCATTATATGAATGTTGGTCTTTTGCGGCTTTTGCTGCTGCCATTCCTTTCTCATACCATTCTATGGCTGCGGTTGTTTCACCTACTCTTTCTAGCAATTTAGCTAAATGATAATAAGAACCAATATAAGTGGGGTCTTCGGTTAAAATGGCTTCAAATAAGCCCCTCGCTTCTGCATCATTTCCAATCTTGATCCACTCCAAAGCCAATGCATGGCGCAAAAATTGGTCAGCAGGATTGGATGCTAACATTTCTTGAATTCTGTCAATTCGATTCATCTGGCTAAAGTATGAAATTCCTTACTTTTACTGGGTGGAAAAAGACAACAACAAAGACGAAGAAAAGGAATTAGACAATGCGCTATCTAACGAAGCCTTGTCTAAAATTGAGAATAATTTAACCAACGCAGAATTAGCTGCATTGGCTTCTTTTTTTGCTAAAGAAATGAAGAAGGGAAACGACCAGCCATTATCGGATGAATAAACAGCCGAAACTTTTTGGTTATTTTTTGGTTAAATACAAACAGTTATTAGTTTGACACAGTATATTTGCGAATAGTTGCATAAACAACTAAATTAAAAGATAAACCTTAACCATATGAAGATTTTAGTTTGTGTAAGTAAAACACCAGACACTACTTCTAAAATTGCCTTTACCGATGGCAATACAAAATTTGATGAAGCGGGTGTACAATGGATCATTAATCCTTACGATGAATGGTATTCATTAGTTAGAGCCATTGAATTAAAAGAAGCAAATCCTGCGGCAACTATTCATTTAATTACAGTAGGTAATGCAGACGCAGAACCAATCATCAGAAAAGCGTTGGCATTAGGTGGAGACGAAGCCATCCGAGTTAATACCGACAATAGCGACGCTTACTATATTGCTGCACAAATTGCTGAAGTAGCAAAGCAAGGTGGTTATGATTTAATTTTCACGGGTAAAGAAACCATTGACTATAATGGTTCTTCTATTGGTGGAATGGTTGCTGAATTAGTTGATAGCCCCTATATTTCTTTAGCTACAAAATTCGATTTAAATGGAACTACTGCTACGGTGGTTCGCGAGATTGATGGTGGTGAAGAAACAGCAGAAGTAGCGCTACCTGTTGTAGTAAGTTGCCAAAAAGGAATGGCTGAACAACGCATTCCAAATATGCGTGGTATTATGGCGGCAAGAACAAAACCACTTAAAGTGGTAGAGCCAATTGCAGTGGATGCCCTTACCAGCATACAAAGCTTTGAATTGCCACCAGCAAAAGCAGGTGTTAAATTGGTGGCCCCAGATAATGTTGCTGAACTAGTAAGATTATTACATGAAGAAGCCAAAGCCATTTAACTATTTGGAGCTTTTTATTCACTACTAAAATTTAAAAAAATGTCAGTTTTAATATTCATAGATCAATCAGAAGGTCATGTAAAAAAATCTTCTTTAGAAGCACTAACCTATGGTGCAGATGTAGCCAAGCAATTGGGAACTACTGCTGAAGGAATTGTACTGGGCACTGTAACCGAAGACTTAACAGCTTTAGGCAAATACGGGGTGAGCAAAATTCACCAAGTGAGTAATGCTGCATTAAACAATGTAGACGCACAGGTTTATGCAAGTGTAATTAGCGAAGCAGCTACTGCAAGTGGTGCCACAGTAATCGTATTTTCACATAACCAAACCGGTAAAGCAGTAGCTGCAAGAGTGGCTGCTAAATTAAAAGCCGGTTTAGTAGCAGGGGCTTGCGCATTGCCCAATACCAGCAATGGCTTTTCAGTTAAGAAAACAGTATTCTCTGGTAAAGCATATGCACATGTGAATATCCTTTCTGCAGTGAAAGTGATTTCATTAAACCCGAATTCTTATAAAACAGTTGCCACAGAAGGCACTGCAGTAGTTGAAGCATTAGCGGTAACAGTGAATGAGCCGAAAGTAAAAATTACTGCTGTCAATAAAATCACTGGTGAAGTTCCTTTAACTGAAGCAGATATTGTAGTAAGTGGTGGTAGAGGTTTAAAAGGACCTGAACACTGGGGCATTTTATTAGACCTTGCAAAAGAATTGGGTGCTGCTACTGCATGTAGCAGACCAGTAGGTGATGCACATTGGAGACCACACCATGAACACGTTGGTCAAACAGGTGTTCAAGTTGCTCCTAATTTATATATTGCTATTGGTATTTCAGGCGCTATTCAGCACTTAGCTGGAGTAAACAGATCTAAAGTAATTGTAGTGATTAATAAAGATCCCGAAGCTCCATTCTTTAAAGCAGCAGACTACGGTATTGTAGGAGATGCATTTGAAGTAGTACCTCAACTAACTGCCGCTATTCAAAAAATGAAAGCAGGAGCTTAACCTAAATTGATTCCACCTTTTTCTCGATAGTCTTCACGCAATGGCGTGAAGACGTCGAGTATAAAACAGTTGGTAATTGCGCGACCACTGTGCATGGTATTAGAAGGAATTACAAAAACCTGGCCGGGTTCTAATACATACTTTACATCTTCTACTGTTAATTCAAAACTGCCATCTAAAATATAAGACACTTGTTCTTGCGGATGTGAATGTGTGGGCAATACCGCACCTGCAGCAGCTTTTACATGAGAATACGTTGCATTGGCAGTATGAATAAACTGCGCATCATATCCGTCAATTAAATTACAAGAAGGAATATCCTGAATATTAAACAATGGCATAGTAGCTATTTTAGCTTCACAATTTGCACATAAAATTTGGTAGTTTTGCCCCTATGCAAAAATCAGCTGGCACTTCCCTCCCTTTTTTTCGAAAGATTGGTTACGCAGAAGGAATTTCTTTATTGGTTTTATTAGGAATTGCGATGCCGCTGAAATATTTAGCGGGTTATCCATTAGCAGTAAAATACACAGGTTGGGCGCATGGACTTTTATTTGTTGCCTATCTAGCTTTGGCATTATGGGTAAAAGAACAAGAAAACTGGCCTTTTAAATATTTGATTTACGCATTTTTAGCAGCCTTTTTTCCATTTGGAACTTTCCTTTTCGACAAATGGCTGAAGAAACATAACCAAGCATGATTCATTCGTATTTTTAAGTTAATTTAGCACACAATATGAAGAAGATTGAACTGGAAATTGTAGCGCTTTCTCACAGCATTACACAAACCCACTCTTACGCTGTTGTATTGGGTGAAATTAATGGATTACGTAGACTTCCTATAGTAATTGGAGGGTTTGAAGCGCAAGCCATTGCGGTTGCATTAGAGAATATGCACCCCAGTCGTCCACTTACACATGACCTCATGAAAAATTTCATGAATGCTTTTGGGGTAGAATTACAAGAGATTATAATTAACGATTTACAAGAAGGAATTTTCTACTCTAAACTAGTTTGTTACACCGACAATGATACTGTGGAAATTGATAGCAGAACCAGCGATGCATTGGCATTGGCGGTGAGATTTGGATGTCCTATTTATACGTATGATAATATTTTAGAAAGTGCAGGCATTGCCATGGAAGAAGGTGGAACCGCTAAACCTAAAATGGAAGCAGTGGGTGCAGAAGAGCCCGCTGGCACAAGCGAAAGAACAGACCTGAGTTCATTAAATATTGAAGAACTGAACAACTTACTAAATGAAGTACTAGACCAAGAAGATTATATCAGGGCAATTGCCATACGTGATGAGTTGAAAAAAAGAAAATAGTGCTTTGCACAAAAGCCCATGGTCATTTTTCCCAATTGCAAAATCAATCTAGGATTACATATTACCGGAAAAAGGCCGGACGGTTTTCATGAATTAGAAACCGTTTTCTATCCTGTACCATTAAAAGATATTTTTGAATTAGTTACCGCAGCAGAATTGCAATTTGATTCAACTGGCTTATCTATCCCAGGCAATCCAGATAATAATCTTTGTATAAAAGCATACCATTTATTAAAACAAGATTTTCCGCATTTACCGCCTGTGCATATGCACTTGCATAAGATGATTCCAATGGGTGCAGGATTAGGGGGAGGAAGTGCAGACGGTGCATTTGCTTTGCAATTGCTCAACGAAAAATATAAATTAAATATTCCTACTCAAGATTTGATTGCTTATGCTGCAAAACTGGGAAGCGATTGTCCTTTTTTCATCATCAATAAAGCTTGTTATGCAACAGGAAGAGGAGAAATATTAAAGCCCATTCAATTAGATTTATCGAACCATTACTTTGTGTTGGTGAACCCAGGGATTCATGTAAATACCAAGTGGGCGTTTGAACAAATAATCCCTGGTCCATCTAAACAAAATATTGTATCCATTTTGGAACAACCCATTGAAGAATGGCGAAAATATTTATTCAACGATTTTGAAGCACCGATTACCAAAGCACACCCTATGATTGGGGTAATCAAAGATCAGCTGTACCAATTGGGCGCTAGTTATGCAGCCATGAGCGGCAGCGGCTCTACCCTATTTGGTATATTTAAAACAAAGCCCTCAGATACAATCAAATCTGCATTTGATTGCAGCGTTTTCATTACATCTTAATTTTTATCTAAGCTTTTAGCTTTAATATTAGAAATTATTTAAACTTACAACCATTAGTTTAAATAATATTTTGAATTAATCCCAGGTTTTATTAATTTAGTTCAGATTGCCGCCATTATTAACCCACGTTTAAACTGGACTGAATGTTTAGTAACCAAAACAATGGAGGCCTCTATAACCCCCAATTTGAGCACGACGCTTGCGGCATTGGATTTGTTGCCAATATCAAAGGACACAAGAACCACCAACATATTTCGGATGCACTTACTGTATTAGAAAATATGGAACATCGCGGCGCATGTGGATGTGAAGTAAATACAGGAGATGGCGCGGGTATACTGATTCAAATTCCACATGAGTTTTTCTTTGATGAATGTTTACTTCTTGGCAAACATTTACCTAATGCGGGCCGCTATGGTGTGGGAATGATTTTTTTCCCTAAATCAGTTGGTCTGCGCGAAGAGTGCAGGGATATTTTTAATAGGGCTGCAGAAAAACTGGGGTTAGAAATTATTACTTACAGAAAAGTACCTGTAAATAAATCGAACATTGGTTCCACTGCCCTTTCTGTTGAACCTTGTATGGAACAGGTTTTTATTGCATGCCCCGACCATATTCAAGACCAAGAAGCCTTCGAAAGAAAATTATTTATCCTTCGAAATTATGCTTCCCATACTATTAATAATACCATTCGAAAAGATGATATAGGTTTTTACATTGTCTCGCTTTCCTCTAGAACAATTATTTATAAAGGGCAACTTACCAGTAATCAAGTTCGCCAGTATTTTACCGATTTGTCTAATAAGAGAATGGTGTCGGCATTTGGTTTAGTTCACTCCAGATTTGCTACCAACACTTTCCCTTCTTGGAAACTAGCACAGCCTTTTAGATATATAGCACACAATGGAGAAATCAATACGTTACAAGGAAATTTAAACTGGTTGCGATCTAGTGAAAAAGGATTTACAACTCCTGCTTTTACAAAAGAAGAATTAGACATGATTCTTCCCATTGTTACCAATGGGCAATCGGATTCTGCTTGTTTAGACAATATGATTGAATTGCTCACATTAACGGGCCGCTCATTGCCTCATGTGATGATGATGTTGATTCCAGAAGCTTGGGATGGAAATAATAGCATGGACCCTGTTAAAAAAGCTTTTTATGAATACCATGCATGTTTAATGGAACCCTGGGATGGTCCCGCTTCTATTTCTTTCACCAATGGGCAAATGATAGGGGCCACATTAGATCGGAATGGATTAAGGCCATCTAGATATACGATTACCCACGACAACAGAGTCATCATGGCCTCCGAAACAGGTGTGCTCCCCATAGACCCTGCCAATGTAAAAGAGAAAGGCAGATTACAACCGGGGAAAATGTTTGTAGTAGATATGAGTGAAGGAAGAATTATTTCTGATGATGAATTAAAAGAGAAAATTTGTTCGCAAAAACCGTATGCAGAGTGGTTGAATAAATATAAAATTCGTTTAGAAGAACTACCTGAGCCACGTGTAATGTTTACGCATTTAGAACACGATCAAGTATTTAAATACCAAAAAGCATTTGGATACACAACAGAAGATTTAGATACGATTATTGCCCCCATGGCTATTGATGGCAAAGAACCAATTGGCTCTATGGGGAATGATGCTCCATTGGCTATTTTAAGTAATCAACCACAACATTTAAGTGCCTATTTTAAACAATTGTTTGCACAGGTAACCAATCCACCAATTGACCCCATTCGTGAAAAAATGGTCATGTCGTTGGCAACCTTTGCAGGAAGCAATGGAAATTTATTAATTGAAGAGCCCACCGCATGTCATAGTGTAGCATTACAACATCCCATTCTCAATAATCATGAATTAGAAAAAATAAGAAGTATAGATACTGGTGTTTTCCAAGCCAAAACCTTACAAACTTATTTTAGAGCAGATGGGAAACCAGGCTCTTTAAAAGCAGGTATAGATCGACTTTGCAGGTATGCGGTTGATGCCGTTCAAGATGGATTTGAAGTAATCATTTTAACAGATCGTGCAATCGATTCGGACCACGCCCCTATTCCTTCATTACTAGCCACTGCAGCAGTTCATCATCACTTAATCAAGAAGGGATACAGAGGTCAAGTGGGTTTAATTATTGAAGCTGGAGATGTTTGGGAAACCCATCATTTTGCTTGCTTAATTGGATTTGGAGCTACAGCCATCAATCCATATTTGGCTTTATCTTCAATTAGAGATATGAAACTATCTAATAAAATAGATAGCCCTTTAGATATTGAACAATTAAAGAAGAACTACATTAAAGCCGTAAATGATGGCTTGCTAAAAGTGTTTTCTAAAATGGGGATTTCAACCCTGCAAAGTTACCAAGGTGCGCAAATTTTTGAAATCATTGGAATCAATAGCAGCGTAGTAGATTTATATTTTACAGGCGCTACTTCTAGAATTGAAGGAATGGGACTAGACGAAATTGCCAGAGAAACTTTAGCCAAACATTTTTTTGCATTCAGTAAGAAAAATAAAACCATTGATCGCTTACCGGTTGGAGGTGTATACCAATGGAAAAGGAAAGGAGAATTTCATTTGTTCAACCCGCAAACCATTCACTTATTACAAGATGCAACGAAGAGAAATGATTATACAACTTTCAAAAAATATTCATCGCTCATTAATAATCAAAGTGAACAAGCTTGTACCCTAAGAAGTCAATTAGATTTTAAAACAAATCGTCCTTCTATTTCAATAGATCAAGTAGAGCCTGCAGAAAATATTTATAAACGTTTTGCAACTGGAGCCATGTCTTTTGGTTCTGTTTCTTGGGAAGCCCATACTACATTGGCCATTGCAATGAATAGACTAGGTGGCAAAAGCAATACAGGCGAGGGTGGTGAAGATGAAATTAGGTACACCCCTTTGCCAAATGGAGACTCCATGCGTTCGGCTATTAAACAAGTGGCTTCTGCAAGATTTGGAGTTACTGCACTTTACTTAACAGAAGCAGACGAAATTCAAATTAAAATGGCTCAGGGCGCAAAGCCTGGTGAGGGTGGACAATTACCTGGTCATAAAGTAGACGAATGGATTGGAAAAACAAGACATGCAACACCCGGTGTTGGATTAATTTCTCCGCCACCACACCATGATATTTATTCAATTGAAGACTTGGCACAATTGATATTTGATTTAAAAAATGCCAATCGTGCAGCACGTATTAATGTGAAACTGGTTTCTAAAGCAGGGGTTGGCACCATAGCCGCAGGGGTTGTTAAAGCGAAAGCTGATGTGGTATTGATTGCAGGTCATGATGGTGGCACAGGTGCTTCACCTGTAAGTTCAGTGAAACATGCGGGTTTACCATGGGAATTAGGATTGGCAGAAACACATCAAACCTTGGTAAAAAACAAGTTGCGTTCTAGGGTGATTGTTCAGGCCGATGGCCAAATGAAAACAGGCAGAGATATAGCAATGGCTGCATTATTAGGAGCAGAAGAATGGGGCGTTGCAACTGCAGCATTGATTGTTGAGGGCTGCATTATGATGCGAAAATGTCATTTAAATACCTGCCCGGTAGGTGTTGCAACCCAAGATGAAACATTGCGTAAGCGTTTTACTGGTGACCCCAACCATGTAGTAAACTTTTTTAAATTCATTACCCAAGAATTGCGTGAAATAATGGCCGAATTGGGTTTTAGAACCGTTAATGAAATGATAGGTCAAACCGACTATTTAAAACAAAGACCGGTTATTAATCATTGGAAATATACCCAGCTTGATTTATCAAAAATATTATACAAAGAACCTGCTGATTCTAATACAGGGTTATATGCACAAGAATTACAAGACCATGGTTTGGCTGAAGTACTTGATTGGAAATTATTGTCTGTTGCAAAATTAGCAATTGAAAATGGAGAAAAAGTGTTTGGAGAATTCCCCATAATCAATACAGATAGAACAGTTGGAACGATTGTGTCCAATGAAATTACAAAACGTTTTAAAAGCATTGGATTACCCGAAGACACGATTCATTTTAAATTCAAAGGAACCGCAGGACAAAGCTTTGGGGCATTCAATACCACTGGACTAAAATTAGAATTGGAAGGAGATGCGAATGATTATTTTGGGAAAGGTTTGAGCGGCGCTAAACTGATTGTATATCCTGATTCATCTGCACAATTTATTGCAGAACAAAATAGCATTATTGGAAATGTTGCCTTATACGGAGCAACCAATGGGGAAGCATATATTAGAGGAAAAGCAGGTGAGCGATTTGCGGTAAGAAATTCTGGTGCCAAAGTAGTAGTGGAAGGAATTGGAGACCATGGCTGCGAATATATGACTGGAGGCATTGCAGTCATTCTAGGTAAAACAGGAAGAAATTTTGGGGCAGGCATGAGTGGGGGGATTGCTTATATCTATGATACTTCCAATGAATTTGCTAACAATTGTAATGTAGAAATGGTAGAGTTGGATCCAATAGACGAAGGAGATGCAATGCAATTAAGACTATTGATTCAACAACATTATGATTACACCAATAGTAGCGTTGCTGCTTTTATCTTGAAAGATTTTGACAATCAATTGGCCCATTTTATTAAAGTATTCCCTACTGACTTTAAAAAAGCATTGGCTAAAAAAAATCAACACAACACTGTTTTAAAATAATTACCATGGGTAAACCAACTGGGTTTTTAGAATTTGATCGACTGGTTCCATCAAAGCAGTCCACCACAGAAAGAGTTGCGCATTATAAAGAATTTGTTGCGCCCTTATCTGAACAAGCTTTAAATCAACAAAGTTCCAGGTGCATGAATTGCGGTGTTCCATTTTGTCATAATGGATGCCCTTTAGGAAATATTATTCCAGAATTCAACGACGCAGTATATAAAAAAAACTGGGCAGAAGCGTATGAAATTCTTTCTTCTACCAATAACTTCCCTGAGTTTACTGGAAGAATTTGTCCTGCACCCTGCGAGTCTGCTTGTGTGTTGGGCATTAATCAACCCCCAGTTACCATTGAAGAAATAGAAAAGCATATTATTGAAATTGCTTTTGAAAAAGGGTTAGTCATTCCAAATAAACCAATCACTAGAACAGGAAAGACCATAGCAGTCATTGGCTCAGGACCTGCAGGGCTTGCTGCAGCTGCACAATTGAATTACGCAGGACATCAGGTAACTGTATTTGAAAGAGACGACGCCCCAGGAGGCTTACTTAGATATGGCATACCAGACTTTAAACTAGAGAAATGGGTGATTGATAGAAGAATTCAATTAATGGAAGAGGAAGGAGTGATATTCAAGTGCAATGTTCATGTGGGTGTATCCATTAGCATTAATGATTTATTGCGCGAATACAGCGCCATCGTTTTAGCTGGTGGCTCTACTATACCTAGAGACTTAAATATAGAAGGAAGGGAATTAAATGGTGTTCACTTTGCGATGGATTATTTAAAACAACAAAACAAAAGAGTTGCAGATATTCATTTTGATGAAAACCCAATTGTTGCAACAAATAAAAATGTGGTGGTGATTGGTGGTGGCGATACCGGCAGTGATTGCATAGGAACGGCCAACAGACAAAAAGCTGCCAGTGTAACCCAGTTTGAATTAATGCCTAAACCACCCATATCAAGAAACAGTCATATGCCTTGGCCTCAATATCCATTTATATTAAAAACCACTTCTTCGCATGAAGAAGGTGCAAATAGAGAATGGGCCATTGCAACTAAAAAATTCATTGGAGACGAAAACGGAAATCTCAAATCATTGGTTACTGTTCAATTGGAGTGGAAAATAACGGAAGATGGAAAGACCGCTGGGTTTATTGAAATTGCTGGGACGGAAAAAGAAATCCCTTGTGAATTAGCTTTGTTAGCAATGGGTTTTGTGAGTCCACAAAAAACAGGACTTTTAGAAAAATTAGAAATTGAACTTGACGAAAGAGGTAATGTAAAAGCCACCGAAAAACAGTATCAAACCAATATTCAAAAAGTATTCGCAGCAGGAGATATGCGAAGAGGGCAAAGCCTAGTGGTTTGGGCCATAAGTGAAGGCAGAGAATGTGCAAGGAAAGTAGATGAATATTTGATGGGCAGTTCTTTATTAGAATCGAAGGACATCAATACGGTAATGAGCGCCTACCTTTAACTATTTGAGTCATTTTTTTTGGTGAAAGCCAAACTGTTTAATATCTTATGAGCGCTATGGCGCTGTTAAAGAAAGTTGGCTTATTCCTATTCACCATTTATGCTTTAATCACATTTGTGATTGCCATGCTCTTGGTTTTTCCTTTTGCCATGTTAGCCATTTCTGCTGGTAAAGTAAAAGGAGGAAATTTAGTGTACCGTTGTTGTAGAATTTGGGCTCAACTTTGGTACTACAGCATTGGAGTATCACATAAAGAAATTTATGAACACCCACACGACACCAACAAGCAATATATTTTTGTAGCCAACCATATTTCCTACATGGATATCCCCCCAATTGTTTTAGCTATCCATCAACCCATCAGGGCATTGGGAAAATATGAAATGGTTAAAGTACCCGTATTTGGTTGGATTTATAGAGCAGCTGTTATTTTAGTGAATAGAAAAGATGCAGAAACAAGAGCTAAAAGTGTTCGTGCCCTAAAAGCTGCTATTAAAAATCATATTTCCATTATTATTTTTCCTGAAGGAACATTTAATGAAACCAGACAACCCTTAAAAAGTTTTTTTGATGGCGCTTTTAGAATTGCTATTGAAACTCAAACTCCTATTAAACCACTTTTGTTAGTAGACACACTCAAACGTATGCATTATCGTTCCCTTTTCGAATTAAACCCAGGTGAGAATAGAGTGGTTTATTTAAAGGAGGTACCAGTTGAAGGGCTTACTATGAAAGATTTACCCATATTAAAAAATACCGTTTACCAAATGATGGAAGAGGGGTTGAAACGTTATATCTCTTATCCCACTCCTTAAACGTATTTTTGTTTAAAATCTCAATTTGTTTGTTGAAGTAATTATACCATTGGCGTTGCCTAAGAATTATACCTGGCAAGTTCCGGAGCAAATGCAGTTAGCTATTGTTCCCGGAATTAGAGTGGAAGTTGTATTGAGAAAAAACAAGAAATACGCTGGCATTGTAAAGAGAATTGTGAAAGAAATTCCAGTAGGATTTACCCCTTCCCCTATTTTAAATATTTTAGATTCTAATCCTGTTGTAAACGAAACCCAACTTAAATTATGGGAATGGATTGCACAATATTATATGTGCTCCGAGGGAGAAGTTATGCAGGCTGCTATACCAGCCAATTTAAAATTGTCTAGTGAAAGTGTGTTGCAATGGAACGAAGAAAGGTCTTTAGATTTTAGTGACTTATCAGATTCAGAATTTATTATTGCAGAAGCTTTAGAAATTAAAGGGGAACTAAAAATTAGCGAAGTACAGCAGTTATTAGACATTAATAATACTTACCCTGTAATAAAAAAACTAGTAGAAAAAGGGGTCTGTTTTGTTTGGGAAGAATTAAAAGAAAAATACAAACAGAAAACAGAGAATTATATTCTCCTTCATCCTAAGTATGCACAAGAAAACGAGCTAGAAGAATTATTAAATAATTGGAGCAGAGCACCAAAGCAAATGGAATTACTCTTGGCCTATTTGCATTTAAAAAACACAACTGGCATTGTATCCCAACCCGATCTTTTAAAAAAAGCAAATGCAACTGCTGCTCAATTGAAAGGATTGATAGAAAAAGGAATTTTAATTGGGGAAAGAAGAAATACCGATCGACTTCCCAGCTTACCTAAATTACTTAGCCTAGATTTTAATTTGTCGGCAGCGCAGGAAAAAGCATTAGTCTCCATCAAAGAAATATTTGAATCAAAAACAGTTTGTTTACTACATGGAATTACGGCCAGTGGTAAAACACAAGTGTACATGAAATTAATTGAAGAGCAAATTGAATTAGGGAAACAAGTATTGTACTTACTTCCTGAAATTGCACTAACTGCTCAAATGATCCGAAGATTACAAAAAAGTTTAGGAGGTCATATAGCTATTTACCACTCTAAGTTTAACCCAAATGAAAGAGTAGAAATCTGGAATAAAATTAATTCAGGCGAAACCAAAGTAGTATTAGGGGCTAGATCTGCTTTGTTTTTGCCGTTCAATAATCTTGGGTTGATCATTTGTGATGAGGAACATGATGCTTCTTATAAACAACAAGAACCTGCACCAAGATACCATAGCAGAGATGCAGCTATTTATTATGCTTCTTTATTTAATGCCAAAGTTTTATTAGGGTCTGCTACTCCATCAATTGAAACCTATTTTAATGTTCTACAGAAAAAGTATGGCTTAGTAGAACTATTAGAAAGATATGGAGATGTTGCATTACCTGCAATAGAATTAATAGACTTAAAACAAATACCGGCAAAACAAAGAAACGAAAATCCGCTATCTCCTTCTTTGTTAAAAGGCATTCAAGAAACTTTAGAAGCAAAAAAACAAATCATTTTATTTCAAAATAGAAGAGGGTACGCGCCCTATATGATTTGTGACACCTGTGGTTGGATTCCACATTGCAATCATTGTGATGTAACCCTCACTTTTCATAAAGGGAAACAGAAATTGTCTTGCCACTATTGTGGAACCACCTATCCTATTTTGCAAACCTGTTTGGCTTGTGGGAACCATCATTTTGTTCAAAAGAATTTTGGAACAGAAAAAATTGAAGAGTTGGTATCTGAAGCATTTCCTCATGCAGTTATTGCCCGAATGGATTACGATAGCGTAAAAGGAAAACACGATCACGATAATTTGATTAAAATTTTTGAGCAACATCGAATTGATATTTTAGTAGGCACACAAATGGTGGTGAAAGGTTTAGATTTTGAAAAAGTAAGTTTAGTGGGGATTATAGACGCCGATGGAATTTTAAATTTCACCGATTTCAGGGTGAATGAAAGAGCATACCAATTGATGGAACAAGTGAGTGGAAGAGCTGGCAGAAAAGACGGCTTAGGCAAAGTGATGGTTCAAGTGAGTAATTTAAAGCATCCCGTTCTGCAGTTTGTGCAGCAACATAATTACCAAGCATTGTATCAGTTTGAAATTGAGAACAGACAACAATTTCATTACCCCCCATTTACCAGATTAATTCAGGTTGTATTCAAACACAAAGACAAACATATTGCAGAAGAAGCGGCAAATATTATGCAGCAAGGGCTATCAAATCTATTTGGGGCATATTTAAATGGTCCATCACAGCCCATTGTAGATAGGATTAGGAACCAATATATTTGGGAAATTTTATTGAAACTCCCTAAAGACAGCCAAACGGTTAATAATTGTAAAAGAGCTATTCACCAACAAATGGTTCTTATACAATCCAATAAAAGATATCGATCCGTTCATATTATTCCAAATACAGATCCCATTTATTAATGACTCAAATACTTGACAACATTTCCCTTCAACCATTTAATAGCTTTGGCATACATGCATTAGCCAAACATTTTTGTAAGGTTACTTCATTAAATGAAATGCAAGAATTATTGGAATGGAATAAAACAAATAATCATCCCCTACTCGTTCTAGGCGGCGGCAGCAATGTACTTTTTACTAAAGATTATGATGGGCTCGTTTTACAAAATGCTTTGAAAGGCATTGAATTGGTTAATGAGGATAATGAATATTATTTTGTAAAAGCTATGGCTGGTGAAAACTGGCATCAATTTGTAAGCCATTGTGTTCAACAGCAATACCAAGGAATTGAAAATATGAGTTTAATCCCTGGTAATATAGGCGCCTCACCTATGCAGAATATTGGTGCTTACGGAATTGAAATTAAAGATGTTTTTGAATCATTGGAGGCCATACAAATTAGCGATGGCTCCATAGTATCTTTTGACAATAAAGCATGTGGATTTGGATATAGAGAAAGTGTATTCAAACATCAATTACGGAATCAATTTATTATACTTTCTGTTGTTTTTAAATTACGTAAAACACCCATTTTCAATATCAGTTATGGCAATATTGAACAGGAATTGATGAACATGAATGTGAAACAACTTACTATCCAATCAATTGCCGATGCAGTTATTCGAATTAGGCAACGAAAATTACCAGATCCTACTAAAATTGGGAATGCAGGAAGCTTTTTCAAAAACCCTATTATTCCAACGGTATTATATAATGAACTAAAAAAAGCATATGCATCCATTCCTGGTTTTGCTGTTCAAAATGGATCGCACACCAAAGTACCTGCAGCCTGGTTAATTGAACAAACCGGTTGGAAAGGATTTAGAGCAGGAGACGCAGGTTGCTATCCGCTGCAACCATTGGTATTAGTCAATTATGGACATGCAACCGGCGTAGAAATATTTAATTTAAGTACACAAATCATTGAAAAAGTAAAAGATGAATTTGGAATAGAGCTAGAGAGAGAGGTAAATATTTATTAAGCAGATTATTTTAAACTCAAAACTTCTTGCAATGCTGCTTCTACTGAATGAGTTGCCATATTGATCCATTTGAATTCAGCATCTTTTTTAAACCAAGTCATTTGACGTTTGGCATATTGACGGGTATGGTGTTTGATTTGTTGAATTGCTTCATCCTTTGAAATTGTTCCATCTAAATATTCAAAGACCTCTTTATATCCTACCGTTTGTAAAGCCGATTTACTTCTATATTGAGTAACTGATTGCACTTCATCAATTAATCCATCTTGCATCATTTGATCTACCCTGCTATTTATTCGAAGGGTTAGCTGATCCATCGGCATTTCTAAGCCAATCTTGATTATATTAAATGGTCGCTGTTTTTTCTCTGCCGTTCTAAAAACAAGAATAGATTGTCCGGTCGCATTCAACACTTCCAATGCGCGCATCAACCTTTGTGGATTCAATTGTTCTGCTGTTTCCCAAAATGCAGGATCACGGTGCTTTAGTTCTGATTGCAGCCATATCAAACCCTTTGATTCATAATTGTCGATAATTTCGGCGCGTATAGCTGGATCAATTACAGGCATAGGGTCAATCCCTTCACAAAATGCGCGAATATATAATCCTGTTCCTCCTACCATTACCAACTTGTCCTTTTTTGAAAAAACTGCATCCGCTTTTTCCAAAGCATATTTTTCAAAATACCCCGCATTAATATCGGTTTCAACAGAATGATCCCCAATAAAATAATGAGGCACAGCTGCTAATTCAGCTTGGCTTGGCCTTGCAACACCAATCGATAATTCAGAAAAGCATTGTCTAGAATCTGCGGAAATAATTTCCGTGTTAAGCGCTTTAGCTAATTCAACAGATACTGCAGTTTTTCCTACAGCAGTAGGACCTGCAATAATATATACCGTAGGCTTAATCTTCAAAATCGTCTCTTTGTTCTTCACCACCTATACCATCATCATCGCCATCTGCTTCACTTGGCGCCTCTTCGCCTTCCTCACCAAACCCTTCAGTTGCTTCATTTAAATCGTATTTCTCTTCTATATCGGCAAACTTATCACCCAATAAACTCTTTGTACCGTATTGCTGAGGGCCAATACCTTCCACTCTTGAAACTGCTGGATAGGTTAATTTTGGATTAACTTCTTTATTTACACTGATTAATGCAACTAAAAATACCCACCCTTTTGCAAAATCATATTCGTAAATAAATTTTTGATTTACATCCTGTATTTCTGAACCAATAGTGGTTTCGGCCATTAATAATGGGTCTACACGATATGGTTTATCGTATTTTTCATAACTAATTTCCCTCCCACGCAACCAATTATCATTGCTTCTAAAAAAAGTGGCTTGGTGCTTCGAATCAAATTCGAATGATTTCAAAATAGCAAAATGCAAATCCAAAAAGAATTGATTATGCTTAATTACGATATCGCGATAAACCGCGTCGTCTTCTTCTAAATAAATTCTAAACTTTAAAACAGCCATCCCGCCAAGATTTAATGATTGGGCTGCAAAATAGCGATTATTTAACGGGTTTTAGATTCAATTCTGCCCCTTTTTCTAACATATATTGATAAGCCAATTCATATTGGTTGGGAATAATCCCATCCAGTATAGCTTCACGTATAGCATCTTTAATAACTCCAACATTTCGACCTGGGGTAAGTCCAAATACGTCCATAATTAGTTCGCCACTAATTGGAGGTTGCCAATTCCTCAATTGGTCTTGGGTTTCAACGGCTTGCATCCGCTCTTTTACCATTTCAAAATTTTGCAAGTATCGATTTACTTTCTGCTTATTCTTGCTGGTAATATCTGCAGAACACAAAGTCATTAAATCATCAATATCTTCTCCTGCATCAAATAATAGTCTTCTAACAGCACTATCAGTAATATTTTCTTTTGTTAAACTAATGGGGCGCAAATGCAATAGAACTAATTTTTGAACATACTTCATAGGTTCATGCAAAGGCAATTTCAGTTTTGAAAATATTTTAGGTACCATTCTAGCACCCACTACTTCATGACCGTGAAAAGTCCAACCATGCCCCTCTTCAAATTTTTTAGTAGCTGGTTTCCCTATATCGTGCAACAATGCTGCCCACCTTAACCATAGGTTTTGGGTATGGGGAACAATATTGTCTAATACTTGAAGGGTATGATAAAAATTGTCTTTATGGCCCTTACCTTCTATATACACTGCTCCGTGCAAATCTAGCATTTGAGGTAAAATCCATTTTAGCAAACCTGATTTATATAGTAAGTCCCATCCAATGGAAGGTTTCGAGCATAACATGATTTTATTTAACTCATCCGTTATTCTTTCTTGACTTACAATTTTCATTCGATGTACGTTTTCCCCAATTGCTTTAAACGTATTCTCTTCAATTACAAAATTCAATTGAGCTGCAAATCTGATTGCTCGCAGCATACGTAATGGATCGTCACTAAAAGTTTGTACTGGTTCTAATGGTGTTTGAATTCTTTTATCTGCTATTGCTTGTATACCATTAAATGGATCTAATAGCAATCCAAACTGAGCATGATTTAACCCAATGGCCAAGGCGTTAATGGTAAAATCTCTTCTGTTTTGATCATCTACTAATGTTCCTTGTTCTACCTGAGGTTTTCTACTGTCCTGCTGGTAACTTTCTTTTCTTGCCCCAACAAATTCAATTTCGAACTCATCCAATTTAATTTGAGCAGTTCCAAAATTTTTGAAATAGGCAACAATTGGCTTGTGAGATAATTCATTAGCATAAGCATGGGCCAGTGCAATTCCATCGCCTAAGCAAACTATATCTGCGTCTTTAGTATTTCTTCCGATAATTTTATCCCTAACAAACCCCCCAATTAAATAACAGGGCATATTCATTTTATCGGCCACAGCTCCTATTTGCTTAAATATTGCTTCTTCCTTATCGCTAAACTGAATGGTCATTGCTGCAAATGTAAGATTGTTTATTATGAAGCAGGCAAGCAACGAATTAATTGAGCAATTTCTATTTTATATCCACAATCAAAATGACCTTCCGGACATTGCTTTTTCCCGTGTAAGCCACATGGTCTACAAGCCAATTCCTTGTTAATTTGAACAATAAAACTGTTTGTACTTAATGGCCCGTAACCAAAACCAGGAATAGTTGAACAATAAATAGCTGTTACAGGGGCATTTACCGAAGAACAAAAATGCATGGGAGCAGAATCATTCACATAATTCATTATTGCATCTTGCATTAATGCGGCTGACTGCAAAAAATTACATTTACCCGCTAAATTAAGGGATAGTGAGTTCCCGCTCCGATCAATAATTTCCTGACAAAGCGCGGCGTCATTGCTCCCCCCCAACATATAAATTGTAATATCTGAAGGCAACTGTTTTAAGAATGCAACCCATTTTTCAGAGGGAAACTGTTTAGTCAACCAAACAGAAGAAGGTGCAATACAAATATATTTTTGGCTCTTGTATTGTTCAACAAATTCAATATCAGATTTACTTGGATACAATTTGGGCATACAAAGTTTTGCTTCTGGCCAATACAATAACAATTGATTTCGCTCAATCTCATGCAAACCAGAACTGCTACCCATTTGGTGTTGAATCACTTTTGTAAATAATGGGCTCAATGGATTTTTATTGAACCCAATTTTTTCTTTTGCACCTGAAAAAGCAGTCAAAAAACCAGTTGCAGCATATCGTTGTAAATTAATAACTGCATCATACTCGTTCTTCCTAATTTGTGTAAGCAGTTGCCAAAGATGCTTGTATTTTGCTTTTTGCTTATTCCAAACTAAGGTCTTGTGTAAATATGGATGACCAATAAATAAGGATTCGTTTCCTTTACGAACCAATATATCTATTTCAACACTTGAAAATGCCTGATGTAAGGATTCTAACATTGCACTTGCTAGAACCACATCACCAATAAAAGCCGTTTGAATAATTAGCACCCTTCGCATTCAACAAAACTAAGGATATGCGCCAAATCATTCTCATTCAATTAAAAAAGCTAAATATTGTACTTTTGCTAAAATTTAAAATATGCCCCAAGAATTAGTGTTAGAAGCCTGGAGTAATAGAGAACTATTAAAGGAAGCAAAATACAGTGATGCGGTTAAAGAAGTGATTGAAGCGGTTGATAAGGGTCAACTAAGAGTTGCTAGCCCCGAAGCAAATGGCTGGGTGGTAAATGAGTGGGTTAAAAAAGCCATTTTAATGTATTTTGGAATCCAACAAATGCAAACCTGGGAAATGCCCCCATTTGAGTTTTACGATAAAATGTTATTAAAAACCAATTATAAAGAGTTAGGGGTAAGGGCAGTTCCACCTGCTACAGCAAGGTATGGTGCATACATTGCTAAGAATGTGGTTTTAATGCCTAGTTATGTAAATATTGGTGCTTATGTAGATGAAGGAACAATGGTAGACACTTGGGCTACTGTTGGAAGTTGTGCACAAATCGGAAAAAACGTACACTTAAGTGGAGGTGTTGGAATTGGTGGCGTATTAGAACCATTACAAGCGAGCCCTGTAATCATAGAAGATGGTTGTTTTATTGGTAGCCGCTGTATAGTAGTTGAAGGCGTTATTGTAGAAAAAGAAGCTGTATTGGGTGCCAATGTAGTACTCACTCAATCTACTAAAATTATAGACGTTAGCGGATCAGAACCTATTGAAATGAAAGGCCGAGTTCCTGCCAGAAGTGTAGTCATACCTGGAAGCTATACCAAGAAATTTAATGCCGGAGAATACCAAGTTAGTTGCGCCCTTATTATTGGTCAAAGAAAGCCTAGTACCGATTTGAAAACTAGTTTAAACGATGCGCTCAGAGACTTTAATGTGAGTGTTTAATAATGAATGCGTCTAAACGCTCCTCCTTGTTTTTAACTGGCTTTTTATTAAGCATTGGCGGAGCCATTTTATTTTCTACAAAAGCAATTTGGGTAAAATTGGCTTTTCGTAACACTGGTGTAGATGCATTAACATTGTTGAGTTTAAGAATGCTTTTAGCACTCCCTTTCTATTTAGTTGCTGCCTGGTTTTCTGGTAAAAAAGAATCGGCAACTCCACTTAGCAAAAGAGATTGGTTCTGGATTATCACCTTAGGCGTATTGGGATATTATTTAAGTAGTTTATTTGATTTTATTGGTTTACAATATATTTCTGCAGGATTAGAACGGTTGATTTTATTTCTATACCCCACATTTGCTGTGTTGCTGAATACTTGGATATTTAAAACCAGCATTTCAAAAATTCAACTTTTTGCACTTGCCATTACTTATGCAGGAATCGGGATTGCGTATTATGCTGAATTGGGAACTATTCAACAAAATGAACAATTTTATTTTGGTTCATTCATGGTTTTTTTATGTGCAGTAACCTATTCTTTTTATTTAGTTGGAACTGGCAAAATGGTTGTAAAAGCTGGTGCAACCAGGTACACAGCTTATGCTATGTTAGCCGCAACTGCTGGTGTATTCACCCATTTCATTGTTCAAGAACAATGGCAAGAAGTAAATATGTCAAGTCAACTTTGGTGGTATGGTATTGCATTGGCAATTATTGCTACGGTCATCCCCTCTTTTATGATGAGTAGTGGAATGAAAAAGATTGGAAGTAATAATGTGTCTATCATCACAAGTATTGGTCCTGTATCTACCATCATACAAGCATCCATATTTTTAAATGAACCCATCTTGTTGGAACAAATTTTAGGTACGATACTGGTAATTCTTGGTGTGGTATTAATTGGTTGGCAAACAACTAGGCCTATCAATTAATGAACCAATACATTTTCCATTTCACTCAATCTTTCAAATTGTTCAATTGTTAGCGGCTTTGTTATAAAATGAGTGACATTTAAAAATTTTTTAGACCGCTCGTAATCAACATGGTCAATAGATGAAGTTAGTATTACCACAGGCCAAGGTTGGCTTAATTTCTCATATTCGTGTAAAAAATCCCACCCCGACCTTCCTGAAAAATTAAGATCTAAGAATATTTTTCTTTTGGTATTAGGGTTTTCTTTTACGTACTCCAACGCATTATCAACATGATCAAAAGTATGTACTGGCATACTAGGCATTACATTTCTAATGATTAGTTCATTTAATTTATTTACCAAATGATCATCATCAACTAAACAGATTTCTTCAATAGCCTGATTTAATAAATATTTATTTAATGAAATACTGTTAGATGAAGCAAAATTAATTTGATCATTTAGCTTAAAAATAGCATCGTTCATCAAATTTGCTGAATGCTCAATATCGGAGAATATTTGTGCATAAGTAGCAACATTGTGGTCTTGAAATTTGGCAGTTTGTAATAATTGTAAAATTTTAGAGAACTCATGCCTTAATTCGTGTGAAGTTATAAAGGAGATTTTTTTAAGGTGGCTCATCTGCTCTAATACTTCTTTTTCAGATATTTTTTTGAGTGTGATGTCCTTTTGAATCGTAATATAACCAGTAACTGTTCCTTCTTTATCAAACAGTGTTTCAATCATTAAATCGAGCCATATTCTTGCACCCGCCTTGGTATAATACAATATCTCGGTTCTAATCCCCTTTCCCAACTCAATCACTTTTCTTATACGATCTAAGGTTTCTTTGCTTGTCTCTGCTCCCTTTAGAAAACTACCTGGTGTTTTACCACAGACTTCTTTTAAAGTATATCCAGTTGTTTTTACAAAAGCATCGTTTACCCAAGTAATTCTATTATCACTATTGCACATGATAATTATACTTCCGATTTTTTGTGCAATCTTAGTGAATTTCCCAAATTCTATTTTGGTACTTTCCATCAGCTCTTGTTGTCTTCTAATTTGAATTTGAGCTTCTTTAACTGGTGTAATATCTAAAGCTGTTCCAGCATATCCTTTAAAATTTCCTGTGTCGCTATAAATTGGATTGCCTTTCATATTCATCCATCTATAACATCCGTCATGTTTTTTAAACCGAAAAGCAATTGCATAAGGTTGTTGTACTACAAATGCTTGCCTGCGTTCTTGTAAAACCTGCTCTCGATCTTCAGGATGAATATGCTCAATCCAACTATTGCCCATTTCAGCTTCTAAAGGAACACCCCTATAATTTAACCAAGCAGCATTCGCATAAATCAATTGGTGTTGTTTATCTGTCACCCACATTAAATCTGGCATATGATTGGCCAACTCAGAAAAACATTCCTTTTCAAAATCAGTTTCCTTAGTAGATATATGATTAGTCAATTGCTTATTCAATTTATCTTTTATAAACACTCCAATAACTACCCCTTTATTATTTTGAAATCCAGTCATACAACATTCATAAAAGTCATTTTCAATATTATTCCCCGGTATTTTAAATTTAAGATTCTCTGTATGCTGTTTTTGTTTGGCGCATTTAAGCAGTGCATTTTTGAAAATACTCGCTTCTTTATTATTAAAAATTGAATCAATTGAAAGCCCCTTAACTTTTGTTCCTTTTAATTGATACCGCTTGATAAAAGTTTCGTTGCAGAATAGAATATTACCCTCCAAATCTGTTTCTAGTAAAGAATCATCAGCATATGGTCCAACACTTTTCAAATCTTTATTAATTACATGGGAGAATTGCATAAACTAGAGTTTGGGGGGTTAAACTTTAGATTTCGGATTTCATTTTTTATAAAATAGGAATCAAGAATTTCTGGTAATACTAAAAAATCTCTTGACTTATCTAGAAAGAAATTGGCCCCTTTATTCAAGCATGCATGCTTATAAATAGAATGGGGCATATTAGTAAGTACGATTATTAAAGGACTAGCCATAGGATAATCCTGTTTTATTTTGCTCAATAATTCTATACCGCTTATTCCAGGCAACTTAATATCTAATATAAATACATCAGGGAAAGACTGTCCAACTAATTCCAAACCTAATTCAGCAGAGTTTGCAGAACGAATAGTGTTGGTTGAGTTTTGATCTGTCAATAGAATCTGTAGTTGATTTACAATGATATCAGCATCTTCTATGATTAATATATTTAAACTTGATGAAGTCATATTATTTGTACTTATCCAAATTTAATCAACAAAAAAAGAAAGCTTTGTAGGGCAAGCCTACAAAGCTTTTGTAGTTTAGACACTACAATTGGTTTTTCAGGAAATTGAATTTTAAAATCAACACATTAGTGTTTCAAATAACAAATTTAATTCAACTGAACAACTTCGCTTGTAGTTGCATTTAACAAAATAAAGGGGAATTAAACGACAACCTGTAGTGATTGCACTACAATTCAGAGATTTTATGCTCAATAGCATATCTAATTAGATCAGCATTACTTTTTAAGCCCATTTTATCTAAAATACGAGCACGATAAGTACTGATTGTATTGATATTCAATGATAGTATTTCACTTATTTCAGATACAGATTTTCCTTCAACCAACTTTTTTAAAACTTCAAACTCCCTGTCCGATAAATTTTCATGTGGCAATTTTGTGGTATCCGTTTCAAGAGAGCTTGCAAGTACTTCAGCTACCCTATTCGTTATATACTTTCTTCCACTTAAGATTTGCTGAACGGCAGTAACTAATTCGTATGGGGCACTTTCTTTAGTCAAATATCCAGAAGCTCCTGCTTTAATTGCCCTAACCGCATATTGTTCAGGAGAATGCATACTTAACATTAATACAGGCGTATTAGGTACATGTGTTTTTATCTGTTTTAAAATTTCTATCCCTGAGAATCCAGGCATACTAATATCAGAAATAATAATATCCCATTTTTCCTTAATTGACTTTTTGAATAATTCTGCTGAATCAGACACATCATGAACTTCTGCTTCAGGAAGCGACTCAAGCAGAATTTTTTTTAATCCTTCTCTTATTAAACCATGATCATCAGCAATGAGTATTCGCATATTTAATTACTTACAGCTTTGTAAACCAATAATTAGATTAAAGATAAGGAAACTGATTAATATGAACTATAACTGATTATCAAGCTTTGCCGACGCTAAATCGTCAAAAAAGGACTTCACAAAATCAAAAGAAAGTGGCTTTGTAATATAATCAATAACAGATGTATAGCTTCTGGCTTTCTCTCTATCCCTGTTATCTATTGAAGAAGAAAGCACAATAACATTAGCGGAATCTGAAATAGTTGCATAATCATCTAAAAACTCCCACCCTCCTCTTCCAGGAAAATTGATATCTAAAAAAATAAGTGTTTGATTCATTGGGCCCATATTTTTGATATCAGACAAAGCATCATCAATGTCTATATAAACTTCAACAGGCATTTCAGGTAACAATGCTTGTACAATTTTTCTATTCAATACATTCGTAAGTACGTCATCATCTATCATTAATATTTTATTGAATTTATCTGGCTCTTTATTCATGTTAAAAAATTCATCTTGTTGATTAAAAGAAAGTTTATGATTTAATTTAAAAATAGAAGAATTGATTAACTGGATAGATTTTTTTGCTTCCCCTATCAATTCAACCCTTTCTGCAGCTGAAATAAATTGATTATCCATCAAATTAACTATAGACTGAATTTTGGCATATTCGTGACGCATTTCATGGGATGTTATAAATGAAAGCTCTTGCAAACGATTTTTAAATAATTGACTTTGCTGTTCAATTTTCTTTTTCCCAGTAATATTTTGAGCAATACCAATCAAAAAAACCACTTCATTTTCAATCTTTTCAAATATCGATAATCTAGTATTAAAATATTGATACTGTTGAGATACATCTAAACATCTACATTCAATCTCAATACTATCTTTTTCCTGACTCTCCAATTGACGAATTGCATTTTGAATGGGTTTCCAGTCTTCAGCATGGATTAAAGATCGGAGCGATATACAATTGATTGCATGATCCTCAAGATTTGCAAATCCTAACATTTGGTCTAAAGCCGGGTTTCTTAATACAAATTTTCTTTCCTTAACGTCAAAAAGAAAAACCATATCTGGCAACTTGTTATAAATAGCTTCTAACAATGCAGCGGGGCTAACAAAAGAAGGTAAAACAGTAGATATTGTAGAGTCATTTCCCATCTCAAATTATTTGTATAAATAATATAAAAATGATGCCATCCAATTAATATTCTAATAATCAGTCACTTGTATAAATAAATCAAACTAGAAATAACCATTTTTGGGACTAAAATTCCCTTTTTGGGATTAAAATCAATTTTTCGGCAGAAAATAACATTAAATTGTATTGCTTTAAAAAAATCCAATGAAGCCTTCAAAACCACTAAAAATCTTCATTTTAGAAGACGATCTCTGGTATGGTACCATGCTAGAACACTATTTATCTTTAAATCCAGACTACCAAGTTCAACGGTTTGATTCTGAAAAATCATTTTTTCAAAAAATACATGAACAACCTGATGTAGTTACGCTTGATTATACTTTAGCAGAGGGTGATGCAGATGGTAGTAAAGTATTAAAAAAGATAAAAGAATTTAATCCGGATATTGAAGTGATTATTATATCAGGTCAAGATCAAATTACTACTGCGGTAGAATTATTGAAATCAGGTGCTTTTGATTATTTAGTAAAAGATGAAGACACTAAAGATAGACTTTGGAATGTATTACTTCATTTACAAGAAATTAAAGGACTCAAAAAAGAAGTAGAAACATTAAAAGATGCACTTAAAAAGAATTTTGATTTTTCCAAAGTAATTATTGGACAAAGTGAGGCAATTAATTCTGTTTTTAAACTAATCGAAAAAGCCGCAAAAACAAATATTACAGTTTCAATTACTGGCGAAACAGGAACTGGTAAAGAAATGGTAGCCAAGGCAATTCATTATAACTCAAATAAACATAAATATCCATTTGTTGCATTAAACGTTGCTGCTATTCCACCAGATTTATTAGAAAGCGAATTATTTGGACATGAGAAGGGAGCATTTACTGGTGCTAATGGAAAGCGCATAGGTAAATTTGAAGAAGCAAATAAAGGAACCATATTCTTAGATGAAATAGCAGAAATGGATTTACACCTACAAGCAAAGATTCTAAGAGTTTTGCAAGAAAGAGAGATAACTAGAATTGGAGGAAATTCAACTATTTCATTAGATGTTAGAATCATTGTTGCTACACATAAAAATCTCTTGAAAGAAGTTCAAAACAAAACATTTAGAGAAGACTTATATTATAGACTTTTAGGTCTAACCATTGAATTACCCCCACTAAGAGAAAGGGGTAACGATTATCTTATTTTAGCTAAACACTTTATACAAAGTTTCTGCAGCGACAATCGATTGCCGTTAAAAACATTTAGTGAAGAAGCAATTGTAAAACTTAAACAATATGATTTCCCCGGTAATATTAGAGAACTAAAGTCAATTATAGAATTAGCAATTGTAATGGCTGAAAAAGACATTATTGGAGCTTGCGATATAAATATAGACAATAATGACCAGCTTGGTAATTTACTTAATAAAGAAACCAGCCTAAAGGAATATGAAAGGCAAATTATTCAATTCTTTTTAAATAAATATAATCAAGACGTTATTATGGTTTCAAAAAAATTAGACATCGGAAAATCAACTATTTATAGAATGATGCAAAAGGGAGAAATAACTAAATAAATATGCTAAGTAATAGCCATTTATATGATAAAAATAAATTAAACGCTCCCTATTTAGGAGGATCAATAATTGATACTATTACCAATCATCTAAACCTAGGTATTTTAATTGAAGACGAATCTGGCCTTGTAGTATCTGTAAATCAAGTTTTTTGCAACATCTTTAAAATTGAATCACCCATAGAAAACTTAATTGGGACTGATTTATTCATGAATAATAGTATTGATTTAACCGTTTTAGATAACCAATATTACTTTATTCAAAGAACGAATGAAATTCTCAGTGAAAGACAACATGTTCTCAATGATGGAGTTGAGTTAAATAATGGAATTTACTTAGAAAGAGACTATACCCCTATTTTGGAAGGAGAAATATATAGAGGTCATATTTGGTATTATAAAAATGCTACAGAAAAAAAACTAGTTGAGATAAAACTAGAAAAAATTAAAAAAGCATATGGAGAACTTTTCAATCATTTGCCCAATGATATTGCTGTTCTGAATCCGGATTATGCAGATTTGTTCCTCAATCCAATTGCTGTAAAAGACGCAGAACTAAGACAATACATTTTAGAGTGGATGATTGATCCAAATAAATCACTCAAGAGAAATTTATCTGACTCCAACACCAATAGTTATCAAGAATTATTTACTCAAGTAATACAAAATAAAAAAGAAGGAACCATAGAGGAAAAGCAAATAAATGAAAATGGTGTAATTCGATATTACCTAAGAAATATAAAACCAATACTAGATGAGGCAGGTAAATTAAATATGATTATTGGATTAAACACAGATATAACAGAAAGAGTCAAAACTGAGGAAGATTTAAAGAAAGCAAAACTATTAACTGAAGAAATTTCAAAAGCAAAAGAACTATTTCTAGCAAATATCAGTCATGAAATTAGAACCCCATTAAATGGAATCTTAGGAGTTGTAAATCTGATTAAAAAAACACCCCTAAGCCAACAGCAAAATAAAATGGCTTTGATGATTGATGAAGCAGCCAACAACTTATTGGTTATTGTTAATGATATATTGAATTTAGAAAAGATTTCTTCTGGCGATATTACATTTGAAGAAATTCCTTTTTCGATAGACGATTTAATTGTTTCTACAGTAGAAAGTTTTCAATACAAAGCAGAAGAAAAAAAATTACTATTAAAATTTGAAAATGGGTTAGAAAAAAAAGATTTATTATTAGGAGACCCTTATAGAATATCACAAATTTTAAACAACCTTATAGGTAACGCTATTAAGTTTTCAGATAAAGGAATGGTATTGGTTACGCTTAGTAGTATATCTGAAACTGAAAATTTACTTTGGTATAAGATTTCTATAAAAGACACTGGTATTGGCATTGAAGCTAATCAAATAGAGCAAATATTTGAGCCTTTTAAACAAGCAGATAGTTCTATTACTAGAAGGTATGGAGGTACTGGATTAGGATTAGGGATATGCAAAAAGCTGATTGAAAATATGGGAGGAAGAATTGCTGTAGAAAGTATTCCCAAAAAAGGATCAACTTTCAGTTGTATACTTCCAATCAAAAAAAATATCAAGGTTCCTAGTCCAATCATTTTCAAGCCTAATTATGAAAAATTAAAAGGGTGTAGAATACTAATAGCAGAAGACGTTGAAATGAATCAGTTTATAACAAGAACTTTATTAGAAGAAAAGGGCGTATATATAAGCATTGCAACAAACGGAAAAGAAACGATTGAAAAAGTAACCAATTATCAATACGATTTAATACTAATGGATATCTCTATGCCAGATATAGATGGAATACAAGCAACTTCAATAATAAGAAGTATGCAGGATCCAAACAAGAAGAATATTCCAATTATTGCAATGACTGCCAATGCATTTAAAAAAGATGAAACTAGATATCGAACAATTGGAATGAATGGTTATTTAAGTAAACCATTTCATGAAACACAATTATTAACTACGATTATAGAAGTATTAGACAATACCCATTTTGTAATACAAGATGAACAGATAGAGATAAACAATCTATTAAACGAAAAATTGTATAACGAAGAATTAATTATGGGGATGGGGAAAGGGAAACCTGAGTTTATTCAAAAAATGGTGGGATTATTTTTAAAAACAATGCCAACCGATATGGAACAATTAACAAAGTCTGCTTCTGAAGATGATTGGAAAAAAGTAGAGAAAACCGCCCATCGAATGAAGTCTGCTTTACGAGGCATGGGTATAAAGGCAGCTGCAAACAAAGTGAAACTAATTGAAGAAATGGCAAGTACTGGTAAGTTAGATCAATATATACATAGACATATTAAAGAACTAAATGAAACTATCAGAAAGGTTTTATCACAACTAAATGAAGATTACCCAAACGCATTTCTCCCAAAATAAATTTTTATTCCAAATATGGGAATTCCCTGTTGAGGAAAATAAATATAAATACCTGATAATCAACAATAAATAATCGTTCTGTATTTGGCATCGTATTAGACGTAAACAATTGAAAAAAATTGACTGTGATGAATGTAAATGTGTTTATAAAAGAGCAATTATTAGAAATGTCACAAAAATTATTGAATGATCATTGTAACCATGAAATCATTCAAACAAAGGATCATACTTTATTCCCTTTTTTATATGGTAAATATGCATTAATGATTACTGAACCAGAACCGGAAAATGATATCCATATCGTTTTTGATGGTTTTGAAAAATTTAATCAATATCCACTAATAGCAATCGGGAACTGGAAAGCCAATGCATATGGTCAAGCACTATATGAACGCTATCAAAATAGTTACTTAATCAAATTAATAGACCCACAAATTCAACTAAGAACATTGAATATGCTTAGAACAAATTGTTTTATTTATATAGATTCTCATCATCAAGAAGACACTTCTGCATCGCTATTAGAAGCAATGTATATGCAACTCCCCATAATTGCATATGCTTCAGATTACAATAAAACACTTACCCAAAACAATGCAATGTTTTTTAAGCACTCAAACGAGCTAATGGAAGTGCTTTATTCTCTCCATCCAAGTAAAGCTGCTAACTATGGTGTTTTAATGAAGCAAACTATTAGTTCCCAACTGGAGAAGCTTCATCTAATGCACTGAGTTCTTCAAATTGTGGAACTGTTAGAGGCTTTGTAATAAAATGGGTTACGTTAGAATATTTTTTAGACTTTTCGTAGTCATTGTGATCAATTGAAGAGGTCAATATAATAACAGGCCATGGTTGGTTCATTTTTTCATATTCTTCTAAAAAATCCCAACCATTTCTTCCCATAAAATTTAAGTCTAAAAATATTTTCCGTTTTAAAGTAGGATTACCCTGTAAATAGGTTATTGCATCATCAATATTATCAAAAACGGTTACCGTCATATTAGGAATCACATTCCGAATGATTACAGAGTTTAATTTATTAATCATATGGTCATCATCCACTAAAATAATCTCTTCAATTGCTTGATTTAATAAGAATTTATTGAGAGCAATATTACTAGTAGAAGCAAAACTAACTTCATCAGAAATTTTTAAAATTGCCTGATTCATTGTATTTGCAGAAGATTCTATATCTAATAAAATCTGCTGATATCCTTGTAGTGTATTTTGTTGAAACTTAGCAGTTTGTAGAATCTGTAAAATTTTAGAAAATTCATGCCTTAATTCAAACGACGCGATATCGGAAATCTGCTTTAGATGTGCCATTTGTTCTTCTACATCTTTTTCAGTCATTTTCTTTTTAGTGATATCATTTTGGATGGTCAAATAGCCAATAATATTTCCTTGTTTATCAAACAAGGTTTCCATTTTAAGATCCAACCAAATTTTATTTCCGTTTTTGGCATAAAATACAATTTCAGTTCTTAAACTTTTACCTTGATCAATCGCTTGCCTTAATTTAGATAGGGAATCAGATGCAGTTTCAGAACCAGCCAAAATAGCTATTGGTTCTTTACCATTTACCTCACGTAATGGGAAACCGGTCAATTTTACAAAGCTATCATTTACCCAAGTAATCCTGTATCCTGGATCACATAAAATGATTACCACATTTATTCTCTGAGCAATTTTTGTAAATTTTGCAAATTCAACTTTAGACACTTCTAACATTTCTTTTTGCCTATTCATTTGCAATTGCAACTCCTTCATATTGGTTATATCTTGTAACGTTCCCGCATAACCAACAAAATCGCCTAAATGCGTATACATAGGACTACCTTGCATTTCTACCCACCTATATGTTGCATCAAATTTTCTATACCTAAACTGAATGGTGTATTCTAGTTTAGATTGATATGCCATGTTTTGCTCTTCTGTTACTTTGTATTTATCTTCTGAATAAATTCCATCCATCCACCCGTTACCAGATTCATTTTCTAAAGAAACACCTCTAAATTTTAGCCAAGCTTTATTAACGAAATTAATTTGATGCTGGTGATCGCTCATCCACATCATTTCCCGCATATAGTCTGCAATTTCACGAAACCATTCTCTATTTTGACCTGAAATACCCGTTCCTCCAGTACTTACTACAGATGGCGTATTAGTTTGCAAAATGGAAGCAGCAGCAGTTTTGCCAACAAGCAAAAAAGCGACTGGGTAAGACCTACGATCGTTTACTACAGTAAATTCATACTGGATAAAAGAGTCACTTGTGTTAAGTCCAGGATGTTTCAATTTTAAAATTAGAGGAACAGAAGACTTTGTAAGTAAAGCCTGATGTATAGCATCCTTAATTATTCCCGCATCGGCGGCATTAAACAAAGAGTCTATATTTACGCCAACTACTGACTCACCTACAATTTGATAAACTCTTTGAAATGCATCATTACAAAAAGTAATATTGGCTTCTAAATCTGTGGTGAAAACAAAATGGTCATTGGCCGAAATTTGATCTAATAATTTTCTTTCAACACTATATGGATATCGCATTTTTATTGTATGATTTATTGAATGACGCTATTTTACTTTTATAATAAGTTAACCAAATTGCTTTAAAGTTCCTAGCCAGGTTTTTATATAATTATATAGCCATAGAATCAAATAAGCGTAAATAATGAGTTTCAAAATGAACCACTTAATATTATGAATAGAAAAAATTCTTCCAAGCCAGTATAAAAATTGACCGAACAATAGTAAAAAATAAGCGATAAATATAGAACGGGAAGTTAGTTCACGCCACTTCATAGGTATTTCTTTGTGTAATTTAAATATACTGTATTTTCATTCTGGAATAAATAAATGCAGAATTTCTTATGGAAATAATACATATCGTTTTTGCTAGAAAAGCAAAGGAAAAAATAAACCCTTTGGTTGATATTGCTAATCAATTAGCAACAGAACAAATTAAGTTGGGGCATACCGTTCAAATATGGGGCATTGGTTCAGGCACACTAGACCAATTACAACATAAGCCTTACCAGGCAATTTTCTTTAGTACCAGTCTTTTTATGTGGAATACACTAGACAAAATTAAAAAAGCAATCCAATCAATTAAACCAAGCACCATTGTACATATTCATGGGGGTATTATCCCAATATTTTATCCAATCATATTTCACTTACATAAAAACAACTGCCCCTACATTTTATCTCCACATGGCAGGTACAATTCATACACGTTAAAAACTGCGAGCTATTTAAAACGAAGACATTTTGAGAATTTTGATACGAATATTATTAATTGGGCAAGCGCAATTCATTTTATAAGTGAGTTTGAAAGAAAAGAGCTTTTAAACCATTATCCTTTCGACCTACAAAAGTCTTATATTATTCCCAATGGATTAATTGATAATAATATCAATATTGCACCCAAAATAATGAAACATGATGAAATTATTTATTGTTTCTATGGAGAATTGAACATGAATAGAATGGGTATTGATATTTTACTTAATGCATTCTCTAAATTTAAAAAAACAAACACTAATAATGCAGTCCTTTGGATAATGGGAAATGGAAAAGACAGAAATAATATTTTAAAATCAATTAAAAAACTCGGATTGCATAAATATGTATTTGTAAAACCTATGGTATATGGTGCGCTGAAGTTTGAACAACTCAGCAAAATAGATATTATGGTAAGACCTTCTAGACTAGACTATTCACCCTTTGTTGTATTAGAAAGCGCTTCTATGTCTATACCTTCTATTGTTTCCTATGAAACCTATTTTGCGGAATTAATTAAAACTGCAAATGCAGGTTATCCATTAAAAGAAAATTCTGTAGAAGCACTTACTCAAACTTTTATAGAAAGCATGAACGATATTGATACGGTTCAATGGAATAGAAAAAAAATGAATGCTAGACAAATGGTTATTGATCATTGCTCATGGAACAAAATTGCGAGAGAACAAGTAGAAGTGTATAAAACAATTTTTTAGCCGCAACACTATACAACCAGTAAGCTACACCCCCGTATATCGGCATGATCCATCCTACCCAATACTTCAAAACTTCCATCTGCATATAGTTTCCCAATATCTTGGGTAGCTATAAATGAACAGCTGTAAATATTTGCTAGGTCTATGATTTGTATTAGTCCTGTTCCCTCCGTTAATAATTCAAAAGGGTCATCTTCTTTTCGAATATATACTTTCATCCAAGGCGGACAATAATACCTACCATTACCTTTTGAATAAGCCTGACTCAATAATTCAGTCATACCATATTCTGCGTGAACATGATTGAGTTTGAACCTAGAAATTAGGGTTTCGTGCAATTCTGGACGAGTGAGCTCTCGCCCCCTCCCCTTCATTCCCCCTGTCTCCATTACTACAGTATGTTTTAAATGCAATGGAAATTTTGCAGAAAAATCAAGTAACGCAAATGTGACTCCCAACAATAATATGGGTTGTCTTTTCAATTCCAATTCTGCCAGCTTATGGGCCAATTCGGCATAATTGTACAAATAGAACCCACTTTCTGAATGCCCACTTAGGGCAATCATTTTATTGGCCATATAAACCAAAGAAGAATTTTCTCTTTCCAAATAAGCTGGCAACAATGCCAATACACACCAGTTCTGAATAGACCCATACTGTCTTTCAAATCCTTGAATAAAAGACTGTTCATAAATAGCTATATCAGCAACATAATGCCTACTTGTTACCATTCCCGTAGTTCCGCTGCTCTCAAAAATTTTTTGTTCCTGCCAATTTCCAGTAACTACTCGCTGCTCTTTAAAAAATGAAATAGGCAACGCCGGTATCTTTTGTGGTATCTTTCGTTCAAGTGGTGATGTATCAATTAAATCTACCCATTGGCGATAAATTGGGTTGTATTGGTATTGAAATTGAAAAACAGTATTGCACAAGTCATCAAAACTGGATTCATTTACAGAAAAAATATTGTTAATATCAAGGGGTAGCACCAAGCTTATTTGTATTGTTTTAACTAAATTTGAATAGAAAGTAATCTGATGAGAACAAAATTATTAATCCTGCTGACAATTTCTGGCTTTTTTTACGGATGTAAAAAAGACGAATTTAATACAAAACCAACACTTTCATTCGGAGAAGTGAATTCAAGAGAACTCAGACAGGGCAATTTGCTCATCTTCAGCTTAAACTTTACAGATAAAGAAGGTGATATTCAAGATACCCTTTGGGTACAAAAAATTTCTAAAACTTGTCCAACCACACCTGGTGTTCAGTTCATCAGCCCAAACAGGGTTCCTGACTTTACAGGCACTCCAAATTTAAAAGGGAAATTAGAAGTCACATTTGTTTACAATGCGAATGTCCCTGGAACTCCTTCAATTGTTGGATGTACAAATAGAAATGACACTTCCTATTTTAGATTTTGGCTAAAAGACAAAGCCAATAATAGAAGCGACACCATTAATTCCCCTGATATTATTTTAATCAGGTAATGAAAGGAATAGGATTGATCAAAGGTTTTTTTTACGGAAATTATTTCTATGCAATTTGCGCTGTTGCACTTTCTATTGAATGCTCATTACAACTAGGGCTACCGCTTAATAATATCTTCTATTACCTATTAATAGGCTTCGCAACTATTTTGTATTACACGCATGCTTATTATATAGAAATAAGGAGAAACCCAATTAATCTAAACGAAAGAACAGCTTGGTATTTACACAATAAAAAGAAAATTGAAGGTTCGCAACTTTTACTAACCGCACTGATTGCAATCATTTCCCTCTTACTTGTGAATGGTCTACAACCACATTTTTCTAAAGTAAACGGTAAAAGCTGGTTGATACTTTTTACTTTCTTACTTATGGGTTTAGTATATTATAAACATATGCACCCTTTTTTGGGTAATTGGGGATTAAGAAACCATGGACTCTTAAAGCCTTTAGTTATAGGATTAGTTTGGGCAGGCATAGTTTCTTTTTCACCTGTATTTTTTTATGATTTAAGCTATCCTGGTCAAAATAAAAGCCTAGAGCTATTAACTTGGCTATTATTTATTAAAAACTGGTTGTTCATAAGTATTCTCTGCATTCTATTTGATATCAAGGATTATGCAAACGACGCTAATCAGCAATTAAAAACTTGGGTGGTTCAATTTGGACTCAAAAAAACGATGTATTGGGTCATTTACCCTTTGACTGTTTTAAGCTTGCTGGCATACTGGTTTTTTGCAATTGGGCAAGAATTTTCGGTTTTTAGGATATTATTCAACAGTATACCCTATGTATTGTTGATAACTGTTTGCACCTATATGCACCAACGTAAAAGCATTCTCTATTATCTTGCAATTATTGACGGATTAATGCTGGTGAAAGCAATTTGTGGCATAACCGGTATGTTGGGAAATTAAAAATTAAACAATGGCCAAAGCAAAAACAAGCAAGACTAAGTCGGTAATTACCGAAAAGTCTATGAATTTTTTAAAATCGTATATCAATACTCCATCCCCAGTAGGATTTGAAAGTGGTGGTCAAAAATTATGGATGGAATATATAAAACCCTATGTGGATACTATATTTACCGATCCTTATGGCACTGCTGTAGGTGTGGTAAATCCAACCGCCCCTTTTAAAGTTGTAATTGAAGCACATTGTGATGAAATCAGCTGGTTTGTAAATTATATTAATGACCAAGGGCTTATTTATTTAAAAAGAAATGGTGGGGTAGACCACCAAATTGCTCCCGCAAAGCGAGTACTGATTCATGGAAAAAAAGGGCCAGTAAAAGCAGTATTTGGTTGGCCTGCAATTCATACCCGTTTAAGTAACCCTGAACAAAAAGAACCATCTCCTAAAATAGAAAACCTTTGCTTGGATTGTGGAGCAAGAAATAAAAAAGAAGTAGAAGCCTTGGGCATTCGAATTGGTTCTGTTGTTACCTACGAAGAAGGCTACGATGAATTGGCTTACGACTTTATCATTGGTCGTGCATTTGACAATAGAGTTGGGGGATTCATGATTGCTGAAGTAGCTAGACTACTTAAAGAAAATAAAAAGCAATTACCTTTCGGACTTTATGTAGTGAATGCAGTACAAGAAGAAATTGGATTAAGAGGAGCCGAAATGATTGCACGTAGAATCAAACCCAATATTGCTATCATTACCGATGTAACACACGATACCAGTACTCCTATGATTAGCAAGATTATTGAAGGGGATATTCAATGTGGCAAGGGGCCTTCACTTGCTTTTGCTCCTGCAATACATAATAAATTACTTGCAGTGGTAGAAACAGTTGCAGAGAAGAACAAAATTCCAGTTCAAATGCGCACATTAAGCAGAAGCACTGGAACAGATACAGACAGTTTTGCATATGCCAACGATGGATGTCCTTCCGTTTTAATTTCTATCCCTTTAAGATATATGCATACAACGGTAGAAATGTTGCATAAAAAAGATATAGAAGACACCATCAAATTAATGTACGAAACCTTATTAACATTAACGCCTAAGACCAATCTTAGCTATTTATAAGCATGGTAATACCCAGCCAAACAACCTACAAAGTAGCCATACTTGATCTATATGAAGGTCAGGCTAATGAAGGAATGCGTTGTATAAGAGCCATACTTGCCGAATGGAGCATAAAAAATAATACCCCTATTCAATTGGATGAATTTAATGTTCGTCAACATTTGTCTGTCCCTTCTCTTGATTATGATTTATACATTTCAAGCGGCGGGCCTGGATCTCCTTTGGATACGGTTGATACAGAATGGGAAGCAGCTTATTTTAATTGGTTAAAAAAACTAGAGCAATGGAACAATAGCTCAACTTGTTTTCCTAAAAAACAGGCTTTCTTTATATGCCATAGTTTTCAATTACTCTGCAGACACTATGAAATTGGCAATGTGTGCAAACGAAAATCTACTTCCTTTGGTGTTTTCCCTGTACATATGATGGAAGATGGCCACCATGAATTAATATTTAATGGATTAAATGATCCTTTCTATTGTGTAGACAGTAGAGATTATCAAGTGATTGAGCCCAATCATGAAAAAATCAGGGCATTAGGAGGAGCCATTTTAGCAATTGAAAAAAACAGGCCACATGTCCCTTTTGAAAGGGCTATAATGGCTGTTCGTTTTAATGAGTATTTTATGGGTACACAGTTTCATCCTGAAGCAGATGCCATTGGAATGGCTATGTATTTGCAGAGAGAAGACAAAAAAAATGTAGTTATTGAAGCCCATGGATTAGCTAAATGGGAAAGTATGGTAGAACAATTAATGGATCCCGGAAAAATCATGTGGACCTACAACCATATTCTTCCTAACTTCCTAAATGAAGCCACCAAAGAATTGGTTTCACTATAGCCCAAAATGATATTTTATGGTTGCTGCAATCAGAAAAAAATTCAACGAGTCTTTTACAGTAGCTGGGTATCAACAATACCTTGCCTTGTTAAATGAAAAGTTTAAAGGAGCAATCGAATTTAGGGTTGCCGAAACACCTGTATTTATTGATCGAATTTTTAAAGAGAAAATACTATCTGCATGTGAATCAATAGTAGATTTTATTGTTCAACCCAACTTCACGGAATTAACGAACAATGCAATTCCCTTGAATGTTCAGGTTCCCAATCAAAATAAACATACCCATTTTATTGCTTTTGACTTTGGAATCTGTGAAAATGATCAAGGCGAATTAGAACCACAATTAATTGAAATGCAGGGATTCCCTACATTATTTGGATATCAAATTTGGCAGGACTTAATATGTAGAAAGCAATTCAATATACCAGACAACTATAGTTGTTATTTAAATGGATTTACAACAGAAACCTATACGAACTTACTTAATGAAATAATTGTAAGCAACTATTCACCTGAAGAAGTGATCTTATTAGAATTATTTCCGCATGAACAAAAAACAAAAATCGACTTTTATTTTACATCAGAATATACAGGTATTTCCGTGGTATGTTTAACCGAATTAATAAAAGAAGGAGCAGACCTATTTTATTTTAAAGACAACAAGAAAATTCAAATTAAGCGCATTTATAACAGGATTATATTTGATGATTTACAACAACAGAAAAAAGAAATTCAAGAAAAAGGAAAGATACTTTTTGAAGAATTAAATGTTGAATGGGTTCCTCATCCCAATTGGTTCTACAGAATTAGTAAATATACTTTGCCATTTATTCATCATCCATATGTTCCCACTACATGGTTTTTGAATGAATTAAAACAAGTTCCAAAAGACTTGGAAAACTATGTATTAAAACCACTGTTCTCTTTTGCAGGGCAAGGTGTAGTCATTGATGTAACACCAGAAGATATTCAATCAGTAAATGATCCAGAAAATTGGATCCTTCAAAAAAAGGTTAAATACGCTGCTGTTATAAATACCCCAAACGAGCCTGCTAAAGCAGAGCTAAGAATATTTTACTTTTGGAAAGAGGGTAATGCAAGGCCTATTGCAACCAATAACTTAGCCCGCCTCAGCAAAGGAAAAATGATTGGTGTTAGATACAACCAAGATAAAGACTGGGTTGGAGGAAGTCTTGCTTATTTTGAAAAATGACCCAACATTATATGACCGAAAACTTATCTACGCATACCAAGAATATCCTTGGCTTACAATTACCCACAGACCCAAGATGGGTAGATCTAGCAAGCATTTCATTAGAAGCAATATTAACTGACCATGCTTATTGCGAGCAGAAAGCAGCTTTAACCTGTATTTCTTATATTCAAAGATATTCTGATAGAAAAGAATTGGTAGAAGCCTTATCCCCTATTGTTACAGAAGAATGGGGACATTTCAGAGCAGTACTGGCAGAACTAAATAAAAGAGGGCTTGCTTTAGGTAAACAACGAAAAGATGAATACGTAAATCAGTTATTGATTTTTCAACACAAGGGTGGCCATATAGAAGACCGACTTTTAGATCAATTACTCACGATGGCATTAATTGAAGCAAGAAGCTGCGAACGTTTCAAACGATTAAGTGAAGGTTTGGATGACCCTTATCTTAGAAAATTCTATCGAAAATTTATGGAAAGCGAAGCAGGTCACTATACGTTGTTTATAACCCTTGCAGAATTATATATTCCTAAAACAAAAGTTAGAGCTAGGTGGAAGGAATGGCTTGCGCACGAAATTGAAATCATGAAACATCTTGAATTAAGAGGGGATCGAATTCATTAAATTAAATTTTTTCTGAGGCTTAGAGCTTCTAATATTAATCTTTAATCCATCCATATTTATTGATCTGGTAATTAACTTTTTTCAGAACGAGACAAGCATAAAAAAAGCCCTGAGTAAACTCAGGGCTTTTTCAATATTAGTAGTTCACTAATTACTCTTGAACTTTAAAGTCTACTCTTCTATTTAGTGCCTTACCCTTTGCAGTTTTATTATCTGCAATTGGTTGAGTACTTCCGAAGCCTTCAGCAGTAAGTCTTGCAGCATCAATTTTTTGAGCTACTAAGTAATCTTTAACTGCATTAGCACGCTTCAATGACAATGGATTATTGATTTTATCATTTCCTGAAGCATCAGTATGTCCTTCTACGAAAAGCTTCAAAGTTGGATTCTCATTTAACGCTTTTACCACTTTGTTTAACTCAACTTTAGACACTTTGGTCAATACTGCAGAACCAGAAACAAACTGTACTTTCTTATTGTCAAAATTGTAAGCTGCTTTTAATTCAGGACAACCATTGTTTTCGCGAGCTCCTTTAATTGAAGGACATTTATCTTCTTCATCATTTACTCCATCACCATCGGTATCAGGAATAGGACATCCTTGGTAACGAGCTAAACCTGGAACTGATGGACACTTGTCTTCTTCATCATTCACACCGTCTTTATCGGTATCAGGAATAGGACATCCATTGTATTTAGCAATTCCTTTAATGGTAGGACACTTATCGTTCTCATCGTTGATGCCATCTTTATCGGTATCTGGAACAGGACAGCCATTGTACTTGGCAATACCTGCAACTGTAGGACACTTATCATCTTTGTCATTAATACCATCTTTGTCGGTATCAACTGGAGCTGGTGCAACCACAGGAGCTGGAGGAGGAGTAACCATTACAGGAGCTGGCTTGTCTTTCAATGGAGAAGCAATGCCTATAGAGTATGCAGTGTGATTTACTGCTAATCCAGAAATAGCAGGACGATACAACATTTGAGTATTGATGAAAGTTTCACCACCAATATTAAATTGTAATCCTAAACCAGTATTTCCTTGAGCAGCAAAATAGGTTCCATTATACATTGAAGCGCCAACACCAAATGTTACATAAGGAACAACAACATATTTGTCTGTAAGCAACTTAACATTCACATTAGCGTCTGCTTCCAACAAGAAAAGACTTCTTACAGAAGGTGCAACGCCAGACTTTCTATAAAAAGGATATTTGGTATAAGTTCCAGATAAAGTAGCCATAAAGTCTACATGCTCAGAAATACCTTCAAAATATTGTAAGCTTAAACCAGGACTCATTTCCTTCAAAGGAGTAAAAGCACCACTCTGAAGAACACGAGAAAGAGAAGTTCTGCCGATTTTTTCCGCAGTATACATATCATTTAAGAAAAATGCAATTCCTAAACTGGCTCTTTTCTTATAGCTGGTAGGTGTTTGTGCAAAAGAAGCCGTTGCCAAACCAACAACGATTAAAGAAAACAGAAATTTCTTCATAAACAGGTTTTTGTTAATTTATGGCAAAAATACAAGTAGAAATTGGTTTTCTAAAATTATGATAACTTTATCTTTTAATTATTTTTCCCACCCGGCACTTCAACCACTTCTAGTTTCACTTTTGCCAGACCCTTATTCAAAAATTGTAATTTTTGAGCGGCTGCTCTAGTTAAATCAATCACTCTGCCCTTTTTCTTCATTCGAGGATGCATTCTATCATTAATCTTAACTACTACCCATTTCCCATTTCTAATATTGGTAACTTTTACCCATGTTCCTAATTTGAGGCTATTACTTGCCCCTGTATAGGCTTTATTACTAAATTTTTCACCAGAAGCTGTTTTAATACCTTCAAAACGACCACTATAATAACTGGCTGTGCCCAGTACCACTTTCCCAGTAAAAACCAAATTGGCATCGGCTTTTAACGCACTATCTGCAGACCACAACAAGCTATCAGGCATACCAGGATTAAATAGCACAGAATCTGATTGAGTTTGCCCTTGGGCTTTCCCAACAATCAGTAGAAAAAAGATAAGAATTGTTTTATACTGCATTCAATTGCTTTAAATGAACAATAGTGCGCATATAAGGTACTAAAAATCACCAAATGAACCTCGCACTCTTTGCCACAATAGCCAAATTGTATGCCGAAGATCAGTTCAAATAATATAAATAAACCATGTATACTAAATACAGGCTGATTTTCAATGACTTAAGATTGATTAAATAGCAGTTACTTCAACTACTGCGTCCAAATTTAGGGTTCCATGAATATGAGGGAAAACTTCATTAATGCTTCCGGCTAATTCAAAAACAAGTGGACGTTCTACTTTTTCTTTCTGAATAGTCAGCTTTACTAAACCTTTCATTCCATGATAATATCTTTCTAATACACCTGCAACCTGATCTTCTGTACTGCAGTGCATAAACCCTTCTTTAGCCAAAGTATCTGCCTCATAAAATCCTTGCTTTAAAGCCAAATCCCATTTTTCTTGCGTAGTAATATGATATATAAATTCTCCGTTCATTTTATATAATTCTTTTTAATTTCTGTTCTTGTAACATTAAATCTGTAATGACCATAGCTGTTACTGCTTCTAAAATTACAGGAACCCTTAATGCAATACACAAATCATGCCTTCCTTTTATTGAAAATTGTTCTTGCTGTTTAGTTTCCCAATTCAATGAAATCTGCTCTTTAGGTGTTGAAGAAGTAGGCTTGATGGCAACCCTAAAATACAAATCATTTCCATTAGTTATACCGCCAACTATTCCACCTGCATGATTGGTTTTAGTTTGGCCCGACATGTTTTCAATGGCATCATTGTGCTCAGACCCATACATTTGGGCAGCTGCAAATCCTGCTCCAAATTCAATTCCTTTAACAGCAGGTATAGCAAATACAGCATGGCTAATGAGAGATTCAACGGAATCAAAAAAATGTTCCCCTAAACCAATCGGCAAGCCCGATGCTGTGCAAGCCACAATCCCGCCCACACTGTCTTTTGCATCAATCGCTTTTTGCAATCCTTTCTCAATATCAAGTTCTCCGCCAATTTCGCTTATTTGGGATTGAATCTGTATCTTATGCTGAACTAATAACTTTTTGGCAACCACTCCTGCAGCAACCAAGCATACGGTTAATCGACCACTAAAATGTCCACCGCCTCTAAAATCTTCAAATCCCCCGTATTTCAGATGTGCTGTAAAATCTGCATGACCAGGTCTTGGAATAGACCGATGTTTATCGTAATCCTGGCTTCTTGTATTGTTGTTTTCAAATAAAATAGTTAAGGGAGCACCAGTTGTTTTTCCATTGAATAATCCACTTTTAAAAATAGGCAAATCATCTTCTTTTCGAGGAGTTGTTCCTTTTTGTACTCCGCCTTTTCTTCTCTCGGTATCAAGAATAAAATCTTCAACAGATAAAGGAAGACCAGCAGGACATCCATCAATCACTAATCCAACAGATTCTCCATGAGACTCTCCAAAAATTTGCACTCTAAATAACTTTCCAAATGCGTTCACCTTACTGTTTTATATTTAAACGTTTTTATATTTCAGTTATTACACGAACTCCCAATTGCTGCAAGTGACTATAAAATGCTGGATAAGATTTATTAATTGCCTCCGCATCTTCTATAGTAACTGGTCCATTCGCATTTAAAGCCGCGATGGCTGAAGCCATCGCAATTCTATGATCGTGATGAGAATGAACAGTTCCCGATTGTACTGTACTTAACTGTAATCCATTTCTAAGCCCAGTAATCAACATCAAGTTGTCTTGCAACTTGATTTCAACACCCAATTTACCAAATTCTTTTTGTAAACTAATCCCCCGATTACTCTCTTTGTGTTCAAGCCTATTCACCCCTTCTATCACAGTAGTGCCTTCGCAAAAAGCTGCCAGTGCTACCAGTGGAGGAAACAAATCTGGACAATCAGTTGCATTAAAATGAAACGCTTTCAAAGGCAATGACTTAACTTCTATTTGATGTTCTTGAACAGAAAGCGCAGCTCCTGCGTCAGATAATGCTTGCAAGATTGCCTTGTCTGCCTGTGTTGAAAACACATCCAATCCTTTAACGGTTATGCTGCCAGCAACTGCCCCAGCAACTAATAAAAAAGCGGCTCCACTCCAATCCCCTTCTACTTGATATTCTATTGATGCTTTTTTATTTTTTTGATCTGCGGCATGAAATTCAAAACTGGCGTAATCATTATTACGAACAATTGTTCCAAATGCTTCCATCACTTTTAGAGTAAGATCAATGTATGGCCTACTTTTTAAATCGCGAACTGTAATTGTAACCCCATCTGCTTTTGCAGCTCCATAAGCCATCAATAATCCAGTCAAAAACTGTGAACTCAATGATCCATCAATTGTAATGTCTACAGGTTTTAATGGCCCTTGGATAGTGAAGGGTAGAAATCCATTAGTAGAGTTAATTTGTATTCCGATTTGTGGAAGCACTTCATCAAAAAAATGCATCGGTCTTTTCAATAAACTTCCTGACCCATTAATAGTTAAGCTTGATTTGCTTAATGCAGCAATTGGTGTAAACATTCTGATCCCCAATCCACTTTCCCCACAATTTAATTCATTAGAAATCGGCGACACCCCATTACTTTCAATACTAATACTCCCATCATTATTCTTGATTACAACTGCTCCTAATTTTTGAATCATTTCAATAGCAGCCAAATCATCAAAACTATTTCCAGGATTAATTATATGAGTTGTTCCATGATGCAGTAATGCAGCAGCACAAGCTCTCTGCATAGAGCTTTTACTTGCATTGGCAAGTATTTCACCTTGTATAGTAATAGGATGAATGGTTGCAATCATCAGTACAAATTGGAATATTAAAACTGTTTAAAAATCTCTTGTAATTGCACTAGCAAAAGAGGTTGAATCACTCCTTTTCCTGTTTTTTGCAAAAGAATATAATTGATTGAATCGTCTTGCTTTTTCTTGTCTTTTAATAAAATTCGAAAAGCCTTTTTTGCATCAAAATTGGCAACTGTAGGCAACCCATATTGATGCAATAAGCGAATAACCCTATCAGCCTCTTTATAAAATTTTAATTGCTGAGACATCAATGCCGCATAAGTCATACCAATACTGATGGCTTCACCATGGCTTAATTGATACATATTCTCAATTGCATGCCCAAGTGTATGCCCAAAGTTCAAAAGCTTTCTATCCCCTTTTTCAAACTCATCTTTTTGCACCACTTTTATTTTAATCAATGCATTATGCATGATTAACTTTGCCAGTAAGGCAGGATTTTTTTTGTATTTGGGAATACTGTTTTGCTCTAATTCAACAAACATTTTTTGGTCCTTAATACAGGCGTGTTTAATGATTTCTGCAAACCCATTCTTCCATTCTGTTAAAGGCAATGATTTTAGTAAACTATAATCATAAATTAAAAATGAAGGCTGTCTAATTAATCCAACCATATTTTTATACACGCCTACATCAATTCCATTTTTACCGCCTATTGCTGCATCAACCATTGCTAAAAGAGAAGTAGGAATATATCCTACTTCAATTCCTCGCATATAAATTCCTGCAACATAGCCTGTAATATCTGTGATAACGCCTCCTCCAAAACCAATTAAAGTGGTTTGCCTATCCGCACCCAATAAAATCAATTGATCAATAATTACATCAACTGTTTGTTGAACCTTAAATTGCTCACCTGGCTTTAAAACGATGGTATTAAAGCCTTTTAATTTTCGCTTATAGGTTTGAAACAAATTTTCATCTGTTACTATAATGGCTTTCTCTTTTGAAACAATTTTTTCTACAACATCAAATGCTGCATCAAAATAAAAAACTGTTTCCTTTCCAGAGAATAAAAAACGCTTCTTCTGCATACTATGAATTCATGATCTTATTTTGATGGTTGATACTTTCCATATGTACCGCATCAAAATACTTAGTGATAAATTCTTGGCTAAGATCAAGCTGCCCTCCTTTTACAAAAGCTCGCTCTAATATGGCATTCCAACGATTGGTTTGCAAAATGGTAATATTATTGTCCTTTTTATATTGTCCAATCTTATCTGCTACTTTCATTCGTTGTCCTAATAATTGCAAAAGCTCATCATCTAACTGATTTATTTGAGCGCGCATTTTATCCATTTGAATATGCAACTCCTCAGAAATAATGTCTTCCTTGCGCCAAATCATCGCGCTAATCATAGCACCCAATACATCAGGAGTAACTTGTTGTTTAGCATCACTCCAGGCATTATCTGGATCTATATGACTCTCTATAATTAATCCATCAAAATCTAAGTCAATTGCTTTTTGCGCCACTTCCTGCAGAATATCTCTTCTTCCACAAATATGGGAAGGATCATTAATCATGAGCATTTCAGGAAACCTACGCTTCATTTCAATAGCCAAATGCCACATTGGTGCGTTACGGTATTCCGTGTTACCATATGAACTAAAACCTCTATGAATTAATCCGATGTTTTTGATACCAGCTTTCGCAACACGTTCAGCAGCTCCAATCCATAATTCTAAATCTGGATTAATAGGGTTCTTAATCAAAACTGGAACATCCACTCCTTTTAATGCATCAGCTACATCTTGAACGCTAAATGGATTCACTGTTGTTCTAGCACCAATCCATAAAACGTCTACGCCAAAATGCAAAGCATCTTCCACCTGCTTACCTGTTGCTACTTCAACTGCTACCGGCAAACCAGTTAATTCTTTTGCTTTTTGTAACCAAGGCAAACCTTTAGTTCCAACACCTTCAAAACTTCCAGGCCTGGTTCGTGGCTTCCAAATTCCGGCACGTAAAATATCTACTTTACCAGTTGCAGCAAGTTGACTAGCAGTTGCCAGTACTTGCTCTTCGGTTTCCGCACTGCAAGGTCCGGAAATAATGAGTGGTCTTTTTGCAAGAATGGTGTTGATACTAGCTTCTTGCTGTAAGATCTGTTCCATATTCTTTTGATTGCTTGTTAATAAAATTATCTGCGTCCTCCTCCACTATCTGCATCATTCATACGAATGCTTCTTCCTTTGTACTTTTTACCATCCAAAGAACGAATCATTTGCTGTGCTGCGGTTTTCTCAATCTCAATCCAGCTATTCATGTCTTTCATATCAATACGACCTAATACTTCTTTCTTAAGATCGCTCATATCTAATACAAATTGCAAGAAGCTGGCCTTATAAAAACCATCTTTAGTTCCAAGGTTTACAAATAACCTACTGTAACCTCCCCCAGATTTATACTCTTTTCTACTATCACCACGGCCCGCATCTCTACCAGCGTCCCTTCCGCTTTCTCTGCGTGCAGATCGGTTGTCTCCACGGTCATTTGGATCTCTCTTTGCACTTCTATCACGCTCTCTAATATTTAAATCTTCTGAGTTTTCATAGTACTTTAAGAATCGATCAAACTCCATTGCAGCAACGCGCTTTAATACGTCTTCTTTGCTAACATCGGCAAACTTTTCTGCCAACATAGGAACATAGGTTTCGTAATCGCCATGGCTAATATCTGCAGACAATAACTTATCCATAAATGAGAAAAATTGTTTTCTACAAACATCTTTCCCTGAAGGAATATCTAGTTTACTGAAATGGCAATTATTGATTCTTTCAATTTGCTTAAGCTTATACGTTTCTTTGGCATGAACAATAGAAATACAAATTCCTTGATTTCCTGCTCTACCTGTACGCCCACTTCTATGCGTATAAATTTCAACGTCATCTGGTAGTTCAAAATTGATTACGTGGGTAATACCTTGTACATCAATACCCCTTGCAGCAACATCAGTTGCAATTAATAATTGGAGTGTTTTATCCCTAAACTGACCCATTACTTTATCACGTTGACCCTGTGTAAGATCGCCATGTAATGCATCAATATCATATCCTTCTCTAGTTAAACGCTCTGATATTTCTTGAGCATCTAATTTAGTCCTAGTAAAAATAATTCCATAAATACCTGGATTAAAATCGATAATACGCTTTAGCGTTTCGTAACGATGATGAGCAGTAGTAACATAGTACTGATGATCAATACTTTTGTTAGCAGTATTTACTTTGCCTACCGTTACTTCTTTTGGATCTTTCATGTAACGCTTGCTCACTTTTCTAATTTCTGGTGGCATGGTTGCACTGAATAACCAAGTACTGTTTCGTTGAGGAGTATTTTTCAAGATGAATTCAATATCATCTTGGAAACCCATGTTCAGCATTTCATCTGCTTCATCTAAAACTACATAACTGATTTGCTCTAAATTGATTGCTTTGCGCTCAATCAAATCAATTAGTCTTCCTGGTGTAGCTACAACAATTTGTACGCCTCTTTTCAGATCACGGATCTGTAATCCGATGGAAGCTCCTCCATAAACTGCAACAACCGAAATGCCGGTCATATATTTCTTAAACAGCTCAATCTCTTTAACAATCTGCAAACACAATTCGCGTGTAGGACAAACCACCAATGCCTGTGGGTACTTAGCTGCTGCGTCAATAATGTGTAACAAGGGTAATCCAAACGCTGCTGTTTTTCCCGTGCCGGTTTGCGCCAAACCGATAAAATCAGTCGTTCCGCTCAATAAGACCGGTATCGCCTGTTCCTGAATTGCCGTTGGGTTCACATACCCCAACTCTGTGGTTGCTTGAATTAAACGCTCGTCAATTCCCAACCCTTCAAATGTAATCATGTATTCTAAAATTTGTGCAAAGGTACTCTATATAGCCTTCTTTGCGGTGTTTTACTTAAGTATTCTCCTTATTCCATTGGCATTTTCAATCAATTCTGCTAAATATGCTTCGTTCTCTTTTTCTAAACACGACTTGAATTTTCTCAATTGGCTGATATGCTCATTTAGTACATCCAAAATATTGTCTCGATTTTGCATAAAAATGGGAACCCACATAGCAGCATTACTCTTTGCAAGTCGAACGGTGCTCTCAAAACCACCACTTGCTAGTTCAAAAATGGCATCTTCCTCCCGCTCTTTCTCTAAAACAGTATTGGCAAGGGCAAAAGAAGTAATATGTGATATATGACTAATGTAAGCCACATGCATATCATGTGCCGTAGACTCCATGTACAGAATATGCATTTCTAATAACGCGTATATTTTTTCAACCATTTCTAATGCGTCTGAATCAGAATGCGATTTATCGCAAATAACGGTTGCTTTTTTACTGAATGCACCTTTAATAGCTGCAGATGGTCCACTATTTTCTGTTCCCCACATGGGGTGAGTTGCAACAAATCTTCCTCTTTTTGGATGATTTTTAACCGCTTCAACAATCTTTGATTTTGTAGAACCAACATCAAATACTACTTGATTACTCACTTTATCTAAAATGATGGGCAGCAATTGTTCCGCAGCATTAATGGGTGTTGCAATAATGATTACAGATGATGCTTGTATTGCTTCTGTTAATGGCAAGCATTTATGTACCAATCCCAATTCGATTGCTTTGGCTGCATGTTCTGTATTGGATTCTACACCAATAACATTGCTTGCAAAACCTTTTTCTTGCAATGCCAATGAAAGTGAGCCTCCTATCAATCCTGTTCCTACAATTGTAATAACCATAATCGTTTTTTATTTCGCCTTTTGAGCTTCTATTCGTTGAATGGCTTCCTCAAATTTGGTGATGCTTCCACATAAACTCACTCTTGTATATTGGTTACCCGCAGTACCAAAAATTCCTCCTGGAGTTATAAATACATTGCTATTATACAAGACCTGATCACTTAATTCATAACCATCTTTTACCCCTGCTGGAATTTTTGCCCATACAAACATGCCTACCTGATTGGTAGCATAATGGCATTGAAGGGTATCTAATAACTCAAATACTTTTTCTCTTCTTTTTGCATACACTTCATTAACAGAATCATACCAATCCCTTTCTAAACATAATGCAGTAGCAGCTGCCAACTGTACTGGCAAAAACATGCCACTGTCCATATTACTTTTAAAAATGAGTACTTCATTAATCCTTTCTGCTGCCCCACAAAGCATGCCTACTCTCCAGCCTGCCATATTTTGGCTCTTACTCAATGAATTCAATTCTATTGCTGTATCCATTGCACCTGATATACTAAGCAAACTCAGGGGCTCATCATTCAAAATAAAACTATACGGATTATCATGACATATTAAAATTTGGTGTTTTTTACCAAATGCAATCAATTTCTCAAATAACTCAATACTTGGTTTTTTTCCAGTAGGCATTTGAGGATAATTTACCCACATTAATTTTACCTTGCTTAAATCACTTGCTTCTAAAGCTTCAAAATTAGGTTCCCAATTACCTTCTTCTGTTAAATCAAAATAGATAGGTGTACCGCCAGCTAATTTTACAGCACTTGTATAAGTTGGATAACCAGGATTGGGAATCAATACTTGATCACCTTCATTTAAATAAGTCATACAGATATGCATGATCCCTTCTTTACTACCTAATAAAGGCAATATTTCAGTTTCCGGATTTAAACTAACCTGATAATATTTTTCATACCAACTAGCTATTGCATTTCGCAAAGCTGGTACTCCTTTATAAGATTGATATGCATGTGTACTACTTAGGCTGGCTTGCTCTTGTAACGCTTGAATTACAGAAGGATGTGGAGGAAGATCAGGACTTCCTATTCCTAAATTGATGATATTTTTCCCTGCCTTATTGAGCTGTTCAATTTCTCTAAGTTTCTGTGAAAAATAGTACTCTCCAATCCCTTCTAATCTTTTTGATTTAGCTATCTGCATAATTATCCTTTTACCAGTTTTCCTTTTTTATAAATCCCAAACACTTTTACATTATTCGTTAGCGATTCAATTTTATTCATCATATTATCAAATTGTTTTAGTTGATCAAATTCCATATCGGCATAGAATCCATATTTAAAATGACTTCCAGGAATAGGCATACTTTGAAGCTTGCTTAAATTGATTCCTGTTTTTGCTACTTCTGTTAACACTTTTGCTAAAATTCCTTTGGAATGATTGGTTTGAAAATATATAGATGCTTTGTTGGCCCCAATAATTGGCTGAGCTTCTTTGGTTCTCTGTAATATTAAAAAGCGAGTGATATTGTTTTTTTGTGTTTGAATATCTGGAGCTAAAATTTCTAAATTGAATAATTCAGCAGCCAGTTTACTTGCTATAGCAGCAATATGTTTACTCTTGTGCTGGTGAACATATTTCGCACTTAAAGCAGTATCTTCTGTCTCAATTAACTTGTAAGGATGAGATTCTAAAAAATCAAGACATTGCAAAATAGCCATCGGATGACTGTGTACTTCTTTAATATCTGAAAGACCCACACCTTTATTAACCAATAAATTTTGGCTGATAGATAAATACACTTCACCGACAACCTTCAAATTTGCTTTTTGCAATAAATTATAGTTGGGTAATATGCTTCCAGCAATAGAGTTTTCAATAGCCATTACAGCTGCTTTAGAGGAGTTAGCATCTAAAGCAAGTTTTATCAATTGTCTAAATGAAGCACAAGGAATCACTTCCACGTTTTTACCGAAAAAATGTCTAGCTGCAACTTGATGAAAACTACCTTCATAACCCTGAATACAAATACCATTAGCTTGTTGCGGCAAGCTACTTTTTGGGATGGTATTTTTTTCTTTTGTTTTGTTCATTGCTATATGGATAAAAAAAAACCCGGCTATTTGCCGGGACCTATATGTTGTTTAAAACTTTTATGCTTTTGCAAACTAGACCCGGCTCCTTTTCATAAAGAAGAAATAATAAAAAGAATAGAACCAGTTGTTAATTACTGTTTGCATGATATTTCAAATATAAGAATTGATTGGGAAGCAAAAAATTTATTTGAAAAATATTAAACTAAGGTTAGTTAGTTTTTATTCAGTTCATCTAAAAAAATAAGCCCCTCCGTGGAAACGGAGCGGCTTCTAACGATTGCTTGCCATATGAAACTTTTAAATCTGTTGTACTTTCCGCAAGCTAGACTTCACTATTTCTCTTCACCAACAGATTGTTCTAATTACTTCTTAGTTGTGTCAACAGCAGGAGCAGCAGTAGTATCTACAGTTGCAGCAGCAGTATCTACAGTTGCAGCAGCAGTGTCAACAGTTGTTGCAGTAGTGTCAGCAGCAGCTTCTTTGTTTTCTCCAGCGCAAGATGCGAATACGCCTAATGCTAAAACGAATAACAATTTTTTCATTTTTTTTCTTTTTTAGTTTGAATGATTACAGATTAATACGTCTACGAGGAAAAGGTAACCCGATGTTTCAAATTTTTTTTTTGAAATTATTTAGGGCTATTTTGGGTTACTTTTAAGCCAATAACTGTATTAAAGGAACAGATAGTGAAAGGAGATACGAACGAACAAGCATTATTGAAGGGTCTGGCTCACAATGATTCAAAAGCGGTCGAAACCATATATAAAGATAATTTTAATATGATTCAGACCTTTATATTGAATAATAATGGGAGCTATGACGAAGCGAGAGACATATTTCAGGAAGCAATGATTGCTTTATATGAAAAGTCTCAAACAGATTCTTTTGTGCTCACTTGTCAAATTAAAACATATCTGTATTCTGTTTGCAGAAGGCTTTGGTTAAAAAGACTTCAACAAATGGGTAGGTTCACTGGTTCGGTTGATGGGTTTGAGGAAACAGTAGCCGTTGAGGAAGATTTAGAAACCCATGAAAAGAGGAATGCGGAGTTCGTTATAATGGATAGGGCTTTGAATAGCTTAGGAGAACCTTGCAAAAGTTTATTACAGGGATACTATCTAAAAAAAATGGACATGAATGCTTTGGCGGCCGAATTTGGATACACTAATGCAGACAACGCAAAAAACCAGAAATACAAGTGTTTGATGCGATTAAAGAAATTATTCTTTTCGCAATATAATATTGGAGAGTAAGTATATGGATGACATTTTATTATTAGACGCAATTGAAAGATACCTCAGCGGAGAGATGAGCCCTGAAGAGCGTGCTTATTTTGAGAACCTACGTAATACTACTCCTGAAATTGATCAGATGGTGGTAGAACACAATATGTTCTTACACCAAATTGCCGATTATTCTGCTAATATTCAGATTAAACAAACATTACATGAGGTTCATCAAAACCTTTTAGAAAGAGGAGACCTTAACGAAGGGGGTACATTAAGCACTAAAGGAAAAGTAATTCAATTCTTTAATAAATATAAAAGAGTTACTGCAATTGCTGCTTCTGTAGGTGGTGTGATTGCACTATTCATCAGTGGGTTAGCCATGTATTTCTCTACTGCAGTTAACGATCCGAAACTAGAACAATTAGGTAAAGACTTAGAAGTAGTTAAGAAAAATCAACAATACCAGGGGAATATTATTAATGAAGTAACTTCTAAGATTCCTATCAATGCAAGATTGTTAAGTGGAGGATCAGGTTTTTTAGTAGACGTAAAAGGATATATTGTTACCAATGCCCATATTCTTAAGGGTACAGGTGCTATTGTAGTAAATAGTAAGGGGAAAGAGTTCAAATCTTCTATTGTTCTTATAGACCATGTTAAAGATTTGGCCATTCTAAAAATTAATGATGATGAATATGAAGCCATCAAGTCTATCCCTTATACCATACAAAAAAGCAATTCGGATTTAGGAGAAGAAATTTTCACTTTAGGTTATCCTAGAAACGAAATTGTTTATGGAATGGGATACTTAAGTGCAAAGTCTGGTTTCAATGGAGATTCACTTTCGTATCAAATTCAAATAAGTGCTAATCCTGGTAACTCAGGTGGCCCAGTATTTAACAAGAACGGGGAAGTAATTGGGGTATTAAGTACAAAACAAGCTCAAGCAGATGGTGTTGCGTTTGCAGTAAAATCAAAAAATATTCATTCAATTATTGAAGACTTAAAGAAAAGCGACACTGCTTTCCAGAGAGTTAAACTTCCAAGCAAATCGTCGTTAAAAGGAGTTGAAAGAAAAGTTCAAATTAATAAATTGGAAGACTGTGTTTATTTTGTAAAAGCTTACGGAAAATAGACTACGCTTCATTTATATAAAAAGGTCTCAGTTCAAATAGTAGCTGAGACCTTTTATTATTTAAAAGCTATCTGAATATTTACTTCCATAAAGAAGCTGGATAAACTTTATCTTCTACTAATTGGCTAATAGCAGCTTGTACGCCAGGAGCATCTTCTTTGTAAGTTACACCAAACCATTGAGCAGATGTAGGTAGCACTTTTAATACGCCTTTGCCAGATTGGATAAACTCGTTGGCTGCATAAGGAATGAAGAACTCCGATTTTAACTCCTGTCCTTTAGCAGTTAAAAATTCAGTGAACATATTTTCACACATATCAATAAAAGCAGGAGAAAAACAGAAATAGTTCATACTCACTAAACTGCTTCCGGGCAAAGGTGTTTTCCCATTTTCATCCTCAAATACAATTTCGCCTTCTTCTCTATAAATTTTGGTCCGTTCATTAATTTCTGTCAAATTGTTATCAGCATCGGCAGTACATACTCCTCTACTTACACTGCCATTTTCACTTAACGTTTTCTGTAACTCATATCCAACCAATGCAAAAGTATTGTCGTTACAAATGGTAGTTAAGAAATCGTGTGCCTTATGAAAAGCGTCACGACCATAATAATCATCTGCATTAATAACAGCAAAGGGTTCATTCACTTTACCCTTACAACATAATACAGCATGAGCAGTACCCCATGGTTTTGCTCTATCAGCTGGTATTGGATAGCCATTGGTATATGCTTCTAAATATTGATATACATAATCAGTAGCAATTTTTCCAGCCAATTTTGGCTCAAAAATACTTTTGAATTGTTCAGCAAATTCTTCTCGAATAATAAATACAACTTTACCAAATCCAGCCTCAATGGCATCGTAAATGGAATAATCCATGATGGTCTCTCCATCAGGGCCAAAAGACTGTATTTGTTTCATGCTTCCGTAACGGCTTGCCATTCCAGCAGCTAAAATTACAAGGGTAGGTTTCATAACTTAATTTTACAATACAAAGTTAAATCATTTAACATTGCAACAATTGATAAAAAAATGTTATTCGATACAAATAAAATAATCATCCAGGAGCTGAATAGCTTAGGAACTGAAAATATTAAAGTTTCAACACTTAGAACAGACTTAATTCATCCTATTGTAAGTGGAAATAAATGGTTTAAATTAAGGTTTTATCTGGAGGAAGCAAAACGGCTCAAATGCAATACCATTGCCAGTTTTGGCGGAGCTTACTCCAATCATATTGTGGCCCTTGCTGCTGTTTGCAAATTAAATGGATTCAATTCTGTTGGTTTTATTAGAGGCGAATGGAATGATTCGCCAAGTTTATTGGAAGCAAAAGCATTGGGTATGCAATTGCATTTCATTTCAAGAGATGCCTATAAATACAAAGAAGTAGTGATGCAAAAATTTGCCAATAAAGATTGGTTTTGGATTAATGAAGGAGGCTATGGTATTAATGGAGCACTTGGTGCAGCTACTATTTTAACAACCAAGGACTGTTCTGCTTTTACACATATTATATGTGCTTGCGGAACTGGAACCATGTTAGCAGGACTAATTATTGGATCTAATGAAAATCAATTGGTCATTGGCATTAGTGTGTTAAAGAATAATACTGGGTTAAATGATCTGGTTACAGCCTTACTCCCACCGGAAAAAAATAAAATATTTACTACCCTACACGATTATCATTTTGGAGGCTATGCTAAACATCCCGCTGAATTAATTGATTATATGAACCAATTATTTAAAAGAGAAAAGTTGCCTACTGATATTGTATATACTTCTAAGCTTTTTTATGCTGTTGAAGACTTAATTCAACAGCAATATTTTAGTGATAACGCTAATATTTTGCTAATACATAGTGGAGGGTTACAAGGTAATAGAAGTTTAGCCCCTGGAAGGTTAATTTATTAATCTTAAAAAAATATATTTGTACTGAGTATGAGAAGTTTCAGTTTAATAATCATTTGTTTTTTCGGCTTTTTGAAATTAGCTGTTGCACAAAAAAAAATGCCAAAAAGTGCTAATAAAACTGCTTTGACTCAAAGGATTTTTATCAAAAATAAACTGTTCAAAGAGTTGTCTGCTAGCGATTACAAAAAGTTTAAAGATTCCATATTTGCCAATACCAAAGACACGCTTACACGAATTGGAAAAAGAAGTCTTCAATTTTCACCAGCAACAATAGAAGCAACAACTTCGCCGCAAATTCAAGACAATTGGGCTCCTTCTATTTATGTATTTACTAATTCTAAAGGGAACTTAACCATTCAATTACCCAATACAAATACCAAACGATACAGCTTATTTATTTATGATGGCAAATTGTTGTTACATAATATTACCAACTTGAAGGAAGATTATTGGATAATTGAAAAAAGCAATTTCTACCATAGTGGATGGTATAATTTTGAATTATACTGTAACGGAGAACTCTTAGAAAGAAACAAATTTCTGCTGCATTAAGCAGGATGCCCAATCAATTTGCATAGGAATATAGCTTCAAAATGTTTCTTTACCCTATACTTGACTTCCTCAAAATCGATCATTCGTCCTAGTTCTTGTGCCAAGGATGTCACTTTCTTATTTTGGATTCCACAAGGAACTATATGATCAAAATAAGTGAGGTCTGTATTTACATTAAATGCAAATCCATGCATGGTAATCCATCTGCTGCATTTAATTCCCATAGCACATATTTTTCTTTCCTTCCCTTTAATATGAGCATCTAACCAAACCCCTGTTTCACCCGCACTTCTCTCCCCTTTTAAACCATAATCTGCCATGGTTTTAATGATGACTTCTTCTAATGATCTTAAGTACCATCCTAAATCGGTTTTAAATCTTTCTAAATCTAAAATTGGATACCCAACCAATTGTCCTGGCCCATGAAAAGTGATGTCTCCCCCCCTATTTATATGAAAATATTCAATGCCTTTTTTTAGCCGATCTGTTTCACTAATTAATACATGCTCTTCTTTACCATTTTTACCTAATGTATATACAGGAAAGTGCTCAACAAATAATAAATGATGTAAGGTTGGTATGATTTCAGGAGCATTGAACTGTTGATTCCCAAATTTAAAAGCCATTTTAATATCTGCATTTGCTTTTAATAAAGCTTCTTGCTGGTCCCAAACTTCTTTATAGCTTCTTTTACCTAAATCGTTGAAAATGACTTCCTGTTCCATACCACAAAAATAAAGTTAATTTTGCCGCATGCAGATAGATACCGAATTAATTTCAGAAGAGCAATCTGATGCCTTGTATGAACGCAAGATTTTTACTGTAGACAAAGGCCAAGAACCCTTCAGAATAGATAAATGGGTTCAGATGCATATGGAAGGAGCTACCAGAAATAAAGTACAACAAGGAATTGAAGCAGGGTTTTTAACTGTAAATGGTAAAACAGTTAAAAGCAACTATAAGATAAAGCCAGGAGATGAAATCATTCTAATGAGTTTGATTAATCCTGAACACACCATTCTAAAAGAGGAGCCCATTCCATTGAATATTGTTTATGAAGACGATTATTTAATGGTTTTAAATAAACCCCCTAATATGGTGGTGCATCCCGGGGTTGGGAATTTTAGCGGAACCTTATTAAATGGTGTAGCCTATTATTTGAGACAACAGAATCCTCAATTAAACGAAGAAAGTTTACCCCGATTTGGATTAGTTCATCGAATAGATAAAAACACCACCGGATTAATTGTTTTAGCTAAAACTGGAGAAGCCGCTGCGCATTTAGCCAAACAGTTTTTTAATCATACCGTTAACCGCAGATATATTGCTTTAGTCTGGGGGAATATACAAGAAGAGGAAGGTACTATTAACGCACATATTGCTCGCCATAAACAACATAGAAAAATGTTTGACGCTTATCCCGAAGGCGATACAGGAAAACATGCAATAACCCATTTTAAAGTGTTAGAAAGATTCAATTATGTAACCTTAGTGGAATGTAAATTAGAAACAGGGCGAACGCACCAAATAAGGGTGCATATGAAACATATTGGGCATACGCTTTTTAACGACATAGAATATGGTGGTGATAAAATTTTAAAAGGCACTATATACTCAAAGTACAAGCAATTTGTAGACAATTGTTTTGAGGCTTGTCCAAGATGTGCGCTACATGCAAAAACGCTCGGGTTTATTCATCCACACACTGGTAAAGAAATCTTTTTTGAATCCCCATTACCTGCAGATATGGAAGCTGCGATTGATAAATGGAGACAATATAGTAAGGTTTAACATTTTGTTAGGATATCAGAACGTGATCTAAGCTTAATGATTTGATAAATAAAAAATAGGCGTAGTTATATATCAACAGTATTGTGCAAATTTGTGCAGAGAGAAAATTTACACTACATGATTCGTGGAACAGCGCTTGCCATCTTTTTAGGATGTGGAATTGGTTTGTCTTCTTTTGCACAATCGGATATACCGAAGGGTTGGCATTTACTAGATTTAGAAACCAACCATGTTTACGGAATAAGCTTAAATAAAGCATACGATTTATTAGCGGCTAAAAATAAAAAGCCTCAACCTGTTATTGTTGCGGTATTAGATTCCGGTGTAGATACCACACATGAGGATTTGAAAAAAGTATTATGGAGAAATCCAAAAGAAATTCCTGGCAATGGCATTGATGACGACAAAAACGGATATGTAGATGATGTTTTTGGTTGGAATTTTTTAGGCGGTAAAGATGGCAAAAGCCTTAAAAAAGCCGGAGACGAAAGAGCTAGGGTATTTCACAAATGGAAGAATAGATATCAATCCACTCTAATAGATACCAACCTGCTTTCAGCTACAGAAAAATCACAATATCAAATGTGGTCTAAAGCTGCAAAGGAACTCAACTTTAGTCAAGAAGAAATGATGGACTTAATGTTTATAGAAGTAACGGCTAAAGCATTAAAAAGGCATGATAAAATTCTTCGACAAGAAATGGGAGTAGATGAATATAATTGTGAGAAACTAGAAAAATTTGAACCAGTTACCAAAGCTGCAAGAGATGCAAAATTGGGCTTTCTGACTGTAATGAAAATGCTTCAAATTGATCCGGAAGAAAAAAACTCAAATGCATTAAAAGAGCTTGAAGAATATATTGAAGGAAAAAAATCGGCATTCGAATCAAAAGACATTGCTCCTCCTAATTATAGACGCGAAATAATAGGAGATGATTATGAAAATTTATCGGACAGATTTTATGGGAACAACGATGTAATGGGTCCTGGTCCTACACACGGCACTCATGTGTCTGGTATCATTGGTGCAGTTAGAAATAATGGAATTGGCATTGACGGAGTTGCTGACCAAGTAAAAATAATGACACTTAGAATTGTTCCAGATGGGGACGAATACGACAAAGATATTGCATTGGCCATTCGATATGCTGTAGACCATGGAGCCAAAATTATCAATATGAGTTTTGGGAAATCTTTTTCCCCAGAAAAAGCTTGGGTAGATAGTGCAGTTAAGTATGCAGAACAAAAAGATGTTTTACTCATTCATGCTGCAGGCAATGATGCAGAAAACCTCGATTCAGTTGAAAACTTTCCCAGCCCTTGGCTAAATCCTTGGAAATCCTATGCTAAAAATTATATTACAGTTGGGGCCAGCAGTGACCCTAATTTAGGCCCAAGCATTGCAGCAGATTTCAGCAGCTATGGTCAATACCAAGTGGATGTATTTGCCCCTGGTGTAAAAATATTTTCAACTATCCCTGGTGGTAACAATTATGGAAATTTGAAAGGAACCAGTATGGCAACCCCAATAGTTTCGGGATTGGCAGCCATTTTAAAATCTTATTACCCTCAATTAACTGCTATTGATATAAAGAAAATCATTGAACAATCTGCATTCAAACCTGCTGATGATATTAAATGTTTAAAGCCTGGTCAAGAACCCACTATTGTCCCATTCAAATCTTTATCTAAAACAGGGGGAATTGTAAACGCATTTGAAGCAGTGAAAATGGCCAATGAATTCAAGCCTATTACTACCATTAAATCAAGTACTAACACAAAAAAATAACCATGCCAAAGCCCCTTTCAGGAGAATACCCTGCCTATTTTGAAGGATATATTAATCAAGTTGAGGTAACGGATATTCAAGAAGCAGTAAAACTATTGTCTTACCCACTCACTTACTTTTTTTTAAATCTTCCCGATGAAAAAGGAGACTACGCATATGCCGAAGGAAAATGGACAATAAAAGATCTTATTCAGCATATAATTGATACCGAAAGAATCATGCAATACAGATTACTAAGGGTTGCAAGAAATGATTCAACCCCTTTACCAGGATTTGATGAAAACCTTTATGCACAAGCCGCACAGGCGAATGAAAGAACTTTTATAGCATTAAAAGAAGAGTTTAAAGCCCTTAGAAAATCTACTGATTTATTAATTAGTTCTTTAACTGAAAATCAATTAATGAACAGTGGAATTGCAAGTGATAAAAAAGTAACTGCTAATGCTATAGCATTTATATTATTTGGTCACTTATTACATCACAAAAAAATTATTGAAGAGCGTTATTTATAATTTTACAATACCAACAAAAAGTCCCGACTACAATTTGTAATCGGGACTTTTCTTTTGATATAGTGAGTAATCAATAATTACTTAGTAGCATAAAGGTGAACAGCAACCTGTACATCTTTAGCAATATTTCCAACACCGTAGTTAATACCAAATAAGGTTCTATCCATGGCAAAGAAAGCTTCTGCAAATAAGCCTTTCTCGTCTGCACTACGAATAGCTGCTTTGAAGCTTACAGGTAAGCTAGCGCCTTTTAAGTTTAATTCACCAGTAATAGTAGCATTGGTTTCGTCGCTGTAAACAACATTAGTGATTTTGTAAGTAGCTTCACCATATTTAGCAACATCAAAAAAATCTCCAGACTTTAAGTGGCCTTCTAACTTAGCACCAGCAGCATCGGTAACTTTAATATTAGCTAAATCAATAACAAACTCACCACCAGTCACTTTTCCACCATTAACTTGTACAGCACCACTTTTAACATTGAAAAAGCCTGTATGGAAGTCATTCTTTTTAGAACCTACCCAGTCAACGCGACTCTTTCCGGCTTCTACTTTATAAGTGATTACTTCTTTGGTACTAGATACACCAGTAAAAGAATAAATGCCTACTAAAAAAGCTGTACTTAACAGCGCTAATGCCATTTTTTTCATGTTGATTTTTATTTAGATTTTCAAAAATACAAAAATTAATGTTACAACAACAATTTTAACAAAAGGTTTAAATCTGCATCCACGATTATCTTATCTTCGCAAAAATTGTTCCATATGAATCTTCATGAGTACCAGGCTAAAGAATTACTCAAAAAATACCAAGTTCCTGTACAGGAAGGTATAGCAGTTGACACCGTAATGGCGGCCGAAGAGGCTTATCGTCAAATAAAAACCCAAACAGGCAATAATTTTGCCGTAGTGAAAGCCCAAATACACGCTGGCGGACGCGGAAAAGGGAAAATTGTTGGTACAGAACAAAGAGGAGTAGCTGTTGCCAAAAGTGCGGAAGACGTTACCAGTATAGCTAAGAATATTTTAGGAGGTACATTGGTAACCATTCAAACAGGCGATGCAGGAAAAAAAGTTAGCAAGATTTTAGTTGCACAAGACGTGTATTATTCTGGGCCCAACCCTGTTAAAGAATTCTACTTATCTATTTTATTAGATAGATCAAAAGGAATGAATGTGGTGATGTATAGCACAGAAGGTGGAATGGATATTGAAGAAGTAGCACATAATACTCCAGAAAAAATATTTAAAGAGTGGGTTCACCCAGGAGGTGGTTTGCAAGGCTTCCAAGCAAGAAAAATTGCATTCAACTTGGGATTAAGTGGCGAAGCATTTAAAAACTGTGTAAAGTTTGTAACGAATTTATACAATGCTTATGTAGGCTTAGATTGTGGAATGTTGGAGATTAATCCATTATTCAAAACAAGTGATGAAAAGATTATTGCAGTTGATTGCAAAATGAATATTGATGACAATGCTTTAATGCGTCATCCAGATGTTGCAGCTTTAAGAGATGTAACAGAGGAAGACCCTACCGAAGTAGAAGCAGGTCAATACAATTTGAATTTTGTTAAACTAGACGGTAATGTTGGTTGCATGGTAAATGGAGCAGGATTAGCTATGGCTACCATGGATATGATTAAATTGAGCGGTGGTGAACCAGCCAATTTCTTAGACGTAGGTGGTACAGCAAATGCACAAACTGTTGAAGCAGGTTTCCGCATTATCATGAAAGATCCAAATGTAAAAGCCATTTTGATCAATATTTTTGGTGGTATTGTAAGATGCGATCGTGTAGCAGCTGGAGTAATTGAAGCCTATAATAAACTAGGCAATATCAATATCCCAATTATTGTAAGATTACAGGGTACCAATGCTGTTGAAGCCAAGAAATTAATTGACGAAAGTGGATTAAAGGTTCAATCTGCAATACAATTAAGTGAAGCAGCCGCTTTGGTTAAGCAGGCTGTTGCATAATATATTATTTGAAGTAGTTATAAGCCATTGGGAAAAAATATTTCCTAATGGCTTTTTTTATTGACTAATCACTTCCAGCTGTTTCACTTCTGTTATTGCACTTATTGTATACATCATACCTGTTTTTAATTCAATACAGGTATATCGCTTTCTGCGGAGCTCCCCTTTCTTAAATACTTTCCCATTGGAAATCCTAAATAGGGCGCCTTCAGGTAAGTCAGCAATAAAACAAACTCCCTCTTTCTTAACAGCATTATACTTTCGTAAAACCATTAATAATTCTGTTTCGCCATTTGCTGTAGCAGCGGGAGAGATAATTGATTTTTGCAATGCAGTAATTATTTCTGTGGGGAATACCCCAAATCCAACAAAATCAATCAATAACTTACTATATATTGCTTTCCATTCTTTTCCATGTGGCTCTACCCTATTTTGATATTGTTCAAAAGTAAGTAAGTGGGCCAATTCATGTAAAAGTGTAATTAGAAATTCATACACATTTAAATTCCCATTTACACTAATTCGATGGTTATTGCCCTGATGTGCATGCCTATAATCACCTAGTACCGATTTCCTACTTTTAGCTACTGTTAAATGAACTTTATACTGATAGAGGTATTTTACAACATAATCAAAACTACCCGCAGGTAGAAAACGAGCCAACTCTTGTAACGGATGTTCAATTGCTGCCATCTTTTTTTGTAGGTTTTATTTGCATAGCCATTTTCACTTCTAACCAAGTATAAACGATATACAATCCCATGCTAACAAAAATCCCATTTACACTTTGGGCTTCCCCTACATTGTACAAGTAAATAAAGGCGGCAGTCCCTAAGACAAATAATTTCAAAACTACAGACCCCATTACGCCTCTTACCATAGCATGTGGATTGGTATTGTTAGCCGACTTTATTTGGGACCTTATACTGATTGAACAAATAACAAACAATAAGGTGTTTGCGCCTGCTACCATTATTGGATCTATCTGTTTTATTTTTAGTGTATCACTAAATAGAAAACAGATAGTATTTACGACGCCGAATAAAATAATAAGGGGAATATATGATTGTTGAAATTTGCTTTTCATTAATGACGATTTAATCGTTTGAAGCTTCTACTTTAGGTAAAGCCAATGGTACTGTATCTAAAGTAGCTGGTTTATCACCAGCTAATACCTTTTTTATTCCCTCTAAATATTGCTCTTTATATCTTATTTCATTCTCTAGTGAATCGGTCCTGATTTTTAATATCTGTAAAGCAGTTCTACTTTCCTTGGTACCATACCCGGGTATATAATATTTTAAAGGAGAAAAAGCAATTAAGGCGATAGTAAAACCAACCAATAAAACAAATACAGTACTTAACCCTATATATACACTTAATCTAGACAATCTAAATGCGACCATCTCTTCATAAGTATCGTCATTCATAATTACCAAACGATAGGTATTCCTTAATCGTTTAAATGTATTTCCTGTATTTATTTTATTCATATTATAAAAACTGGTTAAAGGTAAGGATTGGTTCGGTTTTATATCTGTATGGTGCAGAAATAACTGTATTTTTAATGGATTTTATGCGCCAATTTCTAAAATATCCAAAACAGGGCCTTTTAGGCATTCTTCTATTCAGTTGTGCTTTTTTACATGCACAACCCAATACTTCTATTGAATTAACCAAACCAGAAAAATACCAAAGCCGTTTACTCCCTGCAGAAAAAACAGGTAATAAAAAGTTTACAATACCAAAAAGACTCTACAATAATACCGTTAGCCATTACAATTACTATTACAATGCATCAGTTAAGCTCAATGATATTATTTTAGCTGCAAAAAACCAACACAAAGAAGATTATACCCAACTATTGCCTTTCTATAATTACTCATTAAATGAAACAGCGAAAGGGCAAATAGACAGTGTTATTTACAAATGTACCGCCGGAGTATTATTGCACGACTTAAGAAGCGATTGGGTAGACCAGTTGTACTTATTAATGGGTAATGCTTATATGCATCGAAAAGATTTTGATTCGGCTGCATTGGTGTTCAATTATATCAACTATGCATTTGCAGCAAAAGACGATGGTTACGACTTACCTATTGGCAGTAATTTAAGCAGTAAAGGCGGTTCATTTTCAATTAGCACCGATGAAAAAAGAAATTTTTGGAAAAAAATTAGTTCGCCAAAGCCTGCAAGAAATGAAAGCTTTTTATTTCAATCTCGAAATTTTATTGAACAAGAAAAGCTAGCAGAAGCAGAAGCCTTACTACAAATTTTAGCTGCAGACAAATTTTTCCCTGAAAGATTAAAAACTACTTGGAACGAATACACTGCCTATTTGCTTTATAAGGAAAAGCAATTTGATAGTGCGGCATTTTATCTTTCGAAAGCTTTACCCAATGCGAATACAAAATTAGAAACAGCAAGATGGGAATATTTGATTGCCCAAATGTATTCCTTGTCTAACCAAGATTCCTTGTCAGTTGTTTGGTATGAAAAGGCAATTAGTCATACTACTGATCCACTGATGGATGTGTATGCTCGGCTAAATATTGTTGCATTGTCTTCCGATAAAAAAGTGAATGCAGTTAATTTTCATTTGTCGCAGCTTTTGGCAATGGCAAAAAAGGAAAAATACCAAGGCTTCAGAGACCTAATTTATTATGCAGCAGCCGAATTAGAAATCAGACAAAACCATTTAAAAAATGCTGAAAACTGGTTATATAAAAGTATAAACTATAGCGAGGGCAATAATATTCAGAAATCAAAATCCTATTTTCTTTTAGCTGAAACCCTCTATAAAAATAAAAAATATATACCTGCATCAGCTGCATATGACAGTTTATCAATCAGCTTACTAAATGCAACAGAAGCTAGCACTGTTAATCAAAAAAAATCGCCTTTAAAAAGAATTGCCCTTTCGCTTCAATCAGTTAACAGAGAGGATAGTCTTCAACGAATTGCTTTACTGCCTGAACCTGAAAGAGAAGCTTTATTAAAAGCATTATTAAAAAAATTAAGAAAAGAAAAAGGATTAAAAGATACAGATTCAGAAACAAGTTTTGGATCGGGTAATGCAATAGCTGCACCAACAGACTTGTTTGCACCTCCTTCTGGCAATACAGGATTTTACTTTACGAATAACTCCCTTAAAACCAAGGGGCTTTCAGATTTTAAAACTAAATGGGGCAATAGACCCAATATTGATAACTGGAGAAGACAATCTGCAATAGATAGAAATGTTGGCGCAATTGCAATTGATAATGACCAAAAGCCCAACAGCTCAAAAGCAACACAAAATACTAATTTGAGCATAGAAACCTTGAGAGATAGTATCCCAACTACTTCCGAAAAACTAGCCACTTCTAATGATATCATTTTAAAAGCACTTATTTTAACAGCTGGTATTTTCCAATATCAATTAAGAGACGTTTTAGCGGCCACCGAAACTTATGAAGAAATTGCAAAACGTTTTACCGAGAGTAGTGAATTAGAAGAAGTTTGGTTTCAATTACATAATTGTTATCGAAAAGAAAACGAGTTTAAAAAAGCAGATTCTGTAAAGCAACTATTAAATTCATTTTACCCTAAAGGAAAAAACAATCAACTACTTCAATCTGGAGTAGATTTAAAACCAGCAATAACCAATCAACTTTACGCAAATATTTACAACCAATTTATTGAAGGAAAATTTGATGAAGCCATTGCCAACAAAAAGAAAGCAGATGCACAATTAGGTAATTCTTATTGGACACCCCAATTACTCTACATAGAATCTGTATACTATATTAAACAAAAGCAAGACAGTGTTGCTAAAAACAGATTGAACGAAATTAGTCGACTCTTTCCATCTAGCCCAATTGCAGAAAAAGCGAAAACTATGTTAGAAGTGTTAAACAAAAGAGCTGAGATAGAAGCTTATTTAACTAATCTTGTTGTAGAAAGGCCTATTGAAGTAGTTGAAAGAAAAATAGATTTAAACGCTACCAATGCACAAGATTTACCTATTGTTTCAAAAGCGCCAACAGTTGTAAAAGTTCCAGAAAAAGTGACTACTAATTTGCCTATTACCGCTGCACCAATAGAAAAAATAGTTGCTCCTGAAACCTATGAGTTTAATGCATCAGATTCACAATATGTTGCCATTGCATTATATAAAGTAGACCCAATTTTTGTGAGTGAAGCAAGAAACGCTTTTAATAGATTTAACCAAGAGCGGTATTATGGACAGAAACTCCCCATTAATGTAATTAGAGTAACCGAAACAGAACAAATACTCTTAATGGGGCCATTTAAAAATGCTGCTGAGGCAAGCACTTATACCGATAAGAATAAATCTTTAGCAGCATCTAGAATTATGCCATGGCTAACTACCGATAAATACAGCTTTAGCATTATTAGTCCTAAAAATTTAGCCCTTTTAAGAAAAAAAGGAGAAACAACTACTTATTGGCAACTAGTGAGAAATCTGTTTCCCGATAAGTATTAATTTTACCCTTACAAAAACAGCGCAATAACCATGAGTAAACCGGTTCGTATTTTTTGGCGTATATTTTTTGGAGGCGTTGCCTTTGTAATTATTCTGTTGGCAATGCTCAATTTTGGCTGGATTGGGAGTATGCCCGACTTAGATGATATTGAAAACCCCTCCGCTTCTTTGGCTTCACAGGTTTATGCTGAAGACGGCACGCTAATGGGCAAGTACTATATAGAAGACCGAATTAACGTACAATATAAAGACATTAGTAAGCATATTATTGAAGCTTTAATTGCAACCGAGGACGAAAGATTTTATGAGCACAGCGGCATTGATGCAAGATCATTAGGCAGGGCCATATTTTATTTGGGTAGTGAAGGAGGAGCAAGTACCATCACCATGCAAACTGCCAAGAACTTATTTACAGAGAACTGGAGTACAAAGAATTTTATTTTACGGGCATTGCAAAAAATTAAAGAAGGAATCATTGCTGTTAAACTGGAAAGAAATTTTACTAAGGAAGAAATCATCACTTTGTATTTAAATACCGTTGCATATAGTGATAATGTTTATGGAATCAGAAACGCCTCGAAAACATTTTTTCAAAAGGAACCCGATAGAGTAAATGTTGAGGAAGCTGCAGTACTTATAGGAATGCTTAAAGGTGCAACCCTTTACAACCCTAGAAGAAACCCAAAATTATCTTTAGACAGAAGAAATACGGTTCTAAGCCAAATGGTTAGAAACAACTATTTAGACGCACAACAAGCGGAAATATTAAAACGCCAGCCCATTGAATTGAATTACAAAAAATTAGATGAAACAACGGGCTTAGGACCATATTTTAGAATGATTCTTGGAGAAGAAATGAAAAAATGGTGTAAAGAAAATACCAAGAATAATGGCGACCAATACGACTTATACAGAGACGGTTTAAAAATTTATACCACCATCAACCCTAGAATGCAACTCTATGCAGAAGAAGCTGTAGCAAAACATATGAGCTATATGCAAAAACTCTTCAACACGCAAGAAAATATAAGAACTGGTAGCATTTGGAAAGGTTTTGAAACCAACTTAGATCAAGCAATCAAACAAACCGATCGTTGGAAAAATTTAAAGAGAGAAGGCTTAACCGACGAAGAAAATTTGCGCACTTTCTATCAAAAAGTACCCATGCGTGTATTTGCTTGGAACAATAATAGAGGCATAGACACTACTATGACTCCATTCGATTCCATTAAATACCACAAGCAAATGTTGCAAGCGGGTTTCATGGTAATGGATCCTTTGAATGGTCAAATAAAAGCATGGGTAGGTGGTATTGATTTTAAAACATTTAAATATGACCATGCCAATATCAATACAAAAAGACAAGTGGGCAGTACTATTAAGCCATTGTTATATAGTTTGGCAATTGAAGAAGCTGGATTAAATCCTAATTCACCTGTTCAAGATATTCAACAAAATTTTGGAGAATACGGCTTGGTTCCTGCAACGTCTAAAACATGCACAGGTGCGACTATTCCAATGGCCATTGCACTAGCCAAATCTAGAAACTGTGCTTCTGCTTATATTATGAAGCAGTTAGACAATACCGCCAATAATGGCGCTAAAAGATTTGTGGAGTTCCTAGAGAAATGCGAGTTGAAAACTAAAATTGACCCATATCCTTCTATTGCATTAGGCGCTTGTGAAATTTCTTTATTTGAAATGATGCAAGCATATAGTATGTTTCCTGGAAGAGGCTTTAATGCAAAGCCGATGTATATTACCAGAATTGAAGATAGAAATGGAAATGTTTTAGCCACTTTTACGCCTCAAAGAAAAGAAGTAATCAATGATGTTACCGCCTATTCTGTTATTAAAATGATGCAAGGAGTATTGACCAATGGAACCGGTGCAGGAATTTGGGGATATGGTATTCCAGGGGGATTACAAGTTGCTGGAAAAACAGGAACCACCAATAACAACAGTGATGCTTGGTTTATGGGATATACGCCGCAATACCTTGCTGGAGGCTGGGTTGGTTGTGATGATCGCTTTATTCGTTTTAATAGCAAAAATGGAGAAGGTGGTAGGGCAGCAATGCCTATCTGGGCATATTTCTTTAATAAAGCTGCAGCAGATCCTAATTGTGGTATTGATACTAAACTCAGCTTTATTAAACCAGAGGTAATGAGCAATGATATTATCATTGATTATATCAATGGTACCAACCCAATTTTAGGGGGTGAAGGAGAAGATATGGGAACTGGTACTTCAGAAGATTATGAAATTCCTAAAAACATTAAACCAGAAGATTTAGGAGCAGAATCAGATATCATTATTGAAAATAAAAAACCTGCTACGCTACCTGTTGTACCGCCAAGTAATGCCCCTAAGACTGCAGAAAAACCAAAAGCAGTATTACCCCCTCCTATTAAAAAACCAGGTGGGAATAAATAATTATTGACCCAACTTGATTAAGCCAAAAGACGAATTGAGCCCTTTAGAAGATGCATAAATCCATTCAATAATGGATGGTCCATAATTACTGTAGAATAGGGCAATATTTTCTTGACGCTCTTGCAAACTATTTCCGGGAAACAAGTTTTCTTTCAATACCTGTATCTGGTGTTCTGCTGTAGCAAACTTTCTTTTTTCTGCTCTTCTGATTTTAGTTTCGAGCCCTTTAATTTTTTTCGAAGCACTCGCTTCTAGTGAGCGAATATGCTCAATTAAAGACGTATCTACTAATGCAGCTTTATGATGAAGCTTCGTGTAAAATTGAGTCAAGTTTTCCAATTCAACAGAAAGGCTTAATTCTTTATCAGAATGTTTTGTTATGTAATTTTTAACCAATTGATGCGTTGGCAAAAACAGTTCTTCATCAGTTAGTGCTAAAGCAGCTTGCTTGGCAGCAATTTTATGAGACAATATGGCAAAAGAATTGCGCAACAGAAGAATCGGAAATGCAACGCCAGCAGCTGCAAACACATTCTTGAGTTCAAGCCAATATGCCAGTTCTCCTCCACCACCAATGAAAACAATATTGGGAAGTATAGACTCTTGAAATGCTCCTCTCAAAATAACATTTGGACTAAACCTTTCAGGATGATCTTGAAGTTCTTGTAAAATAGCTTCTTTGGTGAATTGAATGTTTAAATTAACAACGGAATAAAAACCATCATTGAATTCAATTCTTTCTCTTTTATCATCAATTAAATAAAACAAATTGATGGGTCTACCTGCAGCCTGTACTTTATAATTTTCTTGCAATAGACTAATTGTTGTTGCAACAATTTGCTGAGAAAACTGCTCGGTTAATTCCTTCTTTATTACTGGTGCAAATAAGCTTTTTAATCGAGCATTGTCTGGAACTAATACAATCAACCCATAAGACCCAAAAAGTGCATTAACCAATTCTAAAGTGGCTTGTTGAATGGTTTTTCCGATCGTATAACAAGTTGAAAATAGTTGCGTCAAATCATTTCCAAATGGCAAAACACCAATTTGCCCTGATATAGAATGGATAAGTGTAATGAATGCTTTGTCTACCTTCATTCTACCCACTGCACCTGTTTGTGTAGTGTTCCAAACTAATTTCTCTCCTCCAATAGTTACAAACCCCAATTCATCTAAGTCGGCATCTTCGCTCCCCATATAATAAACTGGAATAAACTTTTTCTCGGGGAATTTTTCGCCAAGCTCCGAAGCCAACTTGATGGTATGAATAATTTTATAAATAAAATAGAGCGGACCAGTAAAAATATTAGGCTGATGGGCAGTAGTAATGGTATAGGCATTGGGCAAAAGCAATGATTGAATATGCTCTTGCACTTTGGGGGGAATTGCAATCCCCTGGTATTGTAAAGTCAGTTCTTCTACTAGTACGCTTCTGTTTACCGGATGGAGATCTCTAGCATTCATTGCAGATTGTACACCGTTTAAATCGGTGTTATGCAAATAGAATGGCTTTAAATTTTCGTGTTGTTGCAAGTAGTCCTGAACAATCTTAGAAAAAAATCCTGTTTTTTCGTATGGCAAATACTGGGTGCTACAATCCATATAGAATGCAAAAATACAACATCATTGATTTATGTAAGCCTTATATTATAGAAGTTTAGCTTAGTCAAATCTGTTTGGATGAAAAGGAGATATATCCATACTCAATGCCTTTCCTTCAACAATTTCTGCAACTAATTTACCCGTACCTGCCCCTAAGCTTAAGCCAACCATTGCATGGCCTGTGGCCATAATCAAATTATCCCATTGATTTGTTCTCCCAATATAAGGGAGCCCATCTGCAGAACAAGGTCTATACCCATACCAAATTTTCTCATTGGGAGGTAATGCAATATCAAATTGAGTATATACTGTTTTAACCGCATCTACTATACCTTGAACCCTATTCATTCTTGGGGGAGTTTTAGTTGAAGTGATTTCCATTGTACCCCCAAATCTGATTTTATTCCCATCCATGGGAGTTAAAGCAACTCTTCCTTCCACTAAAACACTTGGATGGTTAATATGATAAGGTGAATTCTCTAAAGTGATTGAATAACCTCTTCCGGGCATTAACAACAAATCCATATTCAGCTTTGCAGCCAATTCTCTGCTCCAAGAGCCAGAAGATAGTACTACTTCATCTGTTGGGTAAATGGTAGTATTTGTTTTTACTCCTGTTATTTTTTTGCCTTGTTTTTCAAAGCCAATTACTTCTTCTCCCTTTACCAGATTTACCCCTTTTTTGGCCAGAATATCTAATAATTGTTGCATTAATTTATTGGGGTATAAATGAGCGTCACATTTAAAAAATAGCGCCCCCATAGCATCTATCTCGGTTTGTGGCTCTAATGACTGTAACTCATCTTTAGTAAGCATGGTAGTGTCTAGTAACCCCAATTGATGTGCCTTATCGCACAAAGCTTTACACTTGTCTCCACCTTTATTGGTCTTAAAAATCTCCAATAATCCTTTGTGTTGATATGAAAAATTAAACTCGGCAGATTGATCCCACTGTTCATACCAATATTGACTCAACAGTGCAATATCCCTTAAAGGGATTGCGGCTTTTTCCACATGTTGTTCTGTTGCAACTTGCATGAATTTCCATCCCCATTTTATTAAATTAATATCCATACGGGGTTGAACATAAAAAGGACTTTTAGGGTTCCACATCCACTTTAATCCTTGAGTAACAATTCCTGGAGTAGCCAAAGGTACAAAATGACTTGGGCAAACATATCCTGCATTGCCATAAGAGCAATTGTTTTGCATATCTGTTTTATCAATCACTGTTACTTCATGCCCTGCATTGCTCAAAAACCAAGCACTACTCAGCCCAATGACACCTCCGCCTATGATGGTTATTTTCATTTAATTATACAGTTATTTTGACAATAGCTTATTATCTTTAAGCTAATAATTATGGAAACTTACGGAAAAATTCTACTCATTGCTATGCCAGCTTTCTTGGTATTAATTTTACTGGAAAAATGGTGGGGAATTCGAAAAGGAAATGATACCATTAGAACCATGGATATGGTATCTAGTTTAACATCGGGAATTACTAATTCAACCAAAGATGTTTTGGGATTAAGTATTGCTGTTTTAAGTTATGATTGGATGGTATCCCATTGGGCCATGTTTCAAATTGAAGCTACTGTATTACTTTATATCATTGCTTTTATTGCACTAGACTTAACAGGTTATTTAGTGCATCGAATTGATCATGAATTTAATTTTTTCTGGAACGCACATATCATTCACCATAGCAGCGAAGATTTTAATCTTGCATGTGCGCTGCGCCAAAGCATTTCCACATTTGTACGTTTATTCACCATTTTCCTTTTACCAGCTGCTCTTTTAGGAATTCCAACACAAGTAATTGCGGTAGTAGCTCCCTTACATTTGTTCGCACAATTTTGGTACCATACCCAACATATTGACAGAATGGGTTGGTTAGAGAAAATTATTGTAACCCCTTCTCATCATAGAGTACATCATGCAATTAATCCAGAATATTTAGATAAAAATTATGGCCAAATTTTTATTTTTTGGGATAAATGGTTTGGCACTTATCAGGAAGAATTACCACATATTAAGCCTGTTTATGGTATTACAAGACCTGTAAGAACATGGAATCCAATCAAAATTAATTTCATGCATTTATGGTTACTAATAAAAGACGCATGGCATGCAGAAAATATCAAAGACAAGTTACGTATTTGGTTTATGCCTACTGGATGGAGGCCTGCAGATGTTGCAGAAAAATATCCCGTATTTAAAATTGAAGACCCTTATCACTTTGAGAAATATGAAACCAAGGCGGGCCCATTCTTTACTGCTTGGGTTTGGATTCAGCTAGGACTGTTACTACTGTTCATTAGCTATTTATTTGGAAATATTGCCACCATCGGAAGCCCTGGTATGTTTTATTATGGCCTATTTATTTTTGTATTTGTTTATGCATTTACTGAATTAATGGATGGCAATCCAAATGCATGGGCTTGGGAAATACTCAAGTTCGGCATTGGCATTTACTTTATAATTGATACCGATGGATGGTTTGGGCTTAGAAAAATTATACCTATAATGCCCTATATCATAAGTGCCTATTTAGTATTATCCTTAATGCTGACTTTTTATTTTAAAAAAGAGAACAATCGATATTCAATAGCTAATCAATAAAGGATTATTTCATATCAGCTGCTGTAAAACTCAGTGGCAAAAGTGCCGCAGCATCTTCTAAAATATATACAACTCCTTCCATCCCACTTAAAATAAGTTTGATGGGTTGATGCTGTCTTATAGTTTGTTCTAAAAGACTTTGTCTACATATTCCACAAGGGCTAACCGGATTCTTGCTTTCCCCTTTCAAATTGTGATAACTAATTGCTATTGTTTTAATGGCTACGCCATGATATAAAGTTGATGCCGCAGATAATAAAACCCGTTCAGCACAAATACCAACTGGGTAACTGGCATTTTCTTGATTGCTGCCTTCAATTGTTTCTCCATTATTTAACATGGCTACTGCTCCAACTTGGAATTGTGAGTATGGAGCATATGCTTTTGAAGTGGCAGATCTAGCTTTTTGCAATAACTGGGCATCTTCAGAAGAAAGAGCAGATGCATTTTCTAAAACTTGGTATTGAAATACAATTTCTTTCATTCCCTTTATTGAATCACTTTAAATAATCTATCCCATCTTGGCCCTTTATTCCAGCTAAACCAAATTAAAGAAGCTTTACCCACTATATGCGTTTCAGGAACAAAGCCCCAGAAACGACTATCTTGACTTCTATGACGATTATCTCCCATCATCCAATAATAATTGTATAGAGGGATATAGCTATTAACCACTTTGCCATTAATAATGAATTGTCCGTCTTTTTCTTCTAAAGTATTGTGCTCATATACAGTAATCAACCTGCGATATAAAGAAATATTATTTTGATTCAAAGCAATTGCTTTGCCCTTTTGAGGGATGGTAAGCGGTCCATAATTATCTAGTGTCCAAGGGAAATTCGCTTCATCATTAGGAAAAAACATTCCCACATTCGTATCAACATACTTGGTTAAAGAAACAACTCCAGGGTACTTTTTTACTTTCTCTGCCGCTGCTGCAGTAATATTGAAAATATAAGTTTTACTATCTGGACCAGGAGAAAAATTACCATTGTTGTTTTCTAAATCTATTCCCAATTCATCTTGTAAAAACTCATCAGAAAAGCCCGACCCACTCGTGGTGGCAATATAATCTGTTTGAGCGCCTGCTGGTATCACCGCAGCTTGACCATTGATGAATAAATCTGCATTTTTTATTTCTAATACATCCCCAGGAACACCTACACAACGCTTGATATAATTATCGGTTTTGTCCATTGGATGAACCAATATTGGATACTCCGCTAACAATGCATCTCGATTTCCTTTAAATTGACTACTCCGTAGAACTTCGTAATAAGTAATTTTACTTCCAAACTCAGGTAAATTAATAATGGTATCTCCTGCAGGAAAATTAAAAACAACCGCGTCATTTCTTTTGACAGAAGTTAATGCTGGCAGTCTTTTATAAGGCAACTGAACTTCTTTTATATACGAAGGAGTAGTTAAGCTAAAAGGCATGATATTATGCACAAAAGGAAATGAAACAGGCGTTTGAGGAACACGTGGCCCATAACTCATTTTGCTTACAAACAAAAAGTCATTCACCAACAAGCTCTTCTCCATACTTTCTGTTGGTATTACATAGGCTTCAAACACGAATGTTCTTATGATGGTTGCAGCAACTACCGCAAAAACCCCAGCATCAATCCATTCTCTTGAAGCAGGTTTATGATAAAGGTTCAATGCTTGAGGACCATGCCATTTTTCTTTTTCAGAAAATCCTAAATAAGGGAAATAAATAAAGGGAAAGAATACGACAGCTGCATGCGCAGGAACAGACACTTTCTTAAAGTTCATTACAAAAATGATAGTAATCCATATAGTAATAAACTGACCTGCTATAGGAATCAATTGCAACCAGAACCAAAAACGCTTTATATCTGCTTTCTGTACAATTTCCCATGTATTGTAAAATGGAACAAAGGCTTTCCAAGCATCTATACCTGCTTTCTTAAACATACCATACATTCCAATATGCCAACCTAAAGTTCCTATAATAAACAATGCTAAGCCCATAAAACGGTTTTAGTTTAAACAAATGTATCTAATTCAGATACAATGCTCAATAATTAAATATAATGTTTTGCTAAATATAATTTTTAACGTCCTCTGCTAAAATTTCCTTCCCAGAAAGAATAATCAAGCGCTCTACCACATTTCTTAACTCCCGAATATTACCTGTCCAATTATGCTTTTTTAAGAGCTCTAAAGCATTGTTTGCTATAGATTTTGGTGCTTGTCCGTAATCTTTAGCTATTTCAGTCAAAAAATGATTGACCAATAGTGGAATATCTTCTCTTCTGTCATTTAAAGATGGAACATGTATTAATATAACCCCTAAACGATGGTATAAGTCTAAACGAAAATTTTTCTCTTCAACTTCTTTTAATAAATCTTTATTCGTTGCTGCTACCACTCTAACATCTACTGCAATTTCTTTATCTCCACCCACCCTAGTTATTTTACCCTCTTGCAAAGCCCTAAGCACTTTAGCTTGAGCACTCAAACTCATATCACCAATTTCATCTAAAAAAAGGGTGCCCCCATTGGCTTGTTCAAATTTTCCAATTCGCTGTTTAATAGCAGAAGTAAATGAGCCTTTTTCATGCCCAAATAATTCACTTTCGATTAATTCTGCAGGTATAGCAGCACAATTCACTTCAATTAAAGTACCAGCAGATCTATTGCTTTTTTCGTGTAGCCATCTTGCTACCAATTCTTTACCACTTCCATTTTCACCTGTTACTAAAACCCTCGCATCTGTTGAAGCTACTTTTTCAATCGTTTCTTTAATCTTAATAATGGGAGCAGATTGTCCAATGATTTCCTGAATACCTGCCACTTTTTTCTTTAATACTTTGGTTTCTTTTACCAAACTATTTTTATCCATGGCATTCCGGATGGTAATCAACAACCGATTTAAATCTGGTGGCTTAGAAATATAATCAAATGCGCCCTTTTTAACTGCGTCTACAGCAGTTTCAATATTGCCATGCCCACTAATGATGATGATAGGAACATCTGCATTAATTTCTTTGGCTTTTTGCAAAAATTCAATGCCATCAATTTTAGGCATTTTAATATCGCAAAGCACTAAATCGAAATTAGCCAATTTGAATTTTTTTAACCCTTCTTCCCCATCTGTTGCTTCATCTGTTGTATATCCTTCATTATTTAAAATGTCTTTTAATACATTCCGAATTGCTCTTTCGTCATCAATAATTAGTATAGAAGCCATATTATGGTTTATTTACGAAGTTAATCATTGCAAATTGATTCTAATACCCAAGTAACCGTTACGAGTTGGCGCAGGATTATAGTACCTATTTCCAACTGCATTGATATCATTACCTAAACTGTATAACTGGTTTAATAAATTATCTCCACCTACAAATAACTGAAAATAAGATTGCTTCCATTTAAATTGCTTAGATAATTTTGCTTGCAACAATTCATATCCTTCTGCATAAACTGTTGCAGCATCATTCAATGATATTCTACTAGTCAAATTTGCACTAATATTAAATGCCCATCCGTTTGTATGGGAAAAATTTAAAGTTGTTGCCCAAATAAATTTTGGAACCCCAGTAATTGGATTGCCATTAAATACAGTGCCCCCCTGCTGATAATTAGTGAAACGATATGGTTGGAAACTGAAAGAATTGGTAATATCGATATTGTACTTTCTTTCTTTTGAATCTTTAACCAATTTATATTTAATCATAGCCTCAAGACCATTCTGTTTGGTGGCTCCTGCATTTACAAAATATTCATTTCCATTTAAATCTACTCTTCTTACTATTGCATTTTTTAATTGAAAAGAATAAAATGATACATCTAATAGAACGTGATCATTTAGTAAGCTACCTTTAATTCCAATCTCGGCATTCCAACCTTGTTCTGCATTTAATTGAGGATAAAAATTACCATCAGATGGCCTAATTTCGGCTAAACTTGGTGCAGAAAAGCCTCTTGCAATAATTCCATATAAATTTAAGTTCGCATTCAAGCTATAGTTCAACGTAAACCTTGGGCTAATTGGAGATTGTATTTTTCTTTTTAAAAGCGGTTGATTCATTAATAATAAAGATTTGAATTCGTACACTTGCTGATTTAAACTTATCCCGGCATTCAATAATAGCTTTTGAGTAGGTTTAAAACTCCATTGAGTAAATAGGAATCCCTGGCGTGTATAAACAATATCATCAGCTTGAATCATTCCAGCAACCCCTTTGCTATTGGTATAATTCTTTATAGCAGATTCATTTATTAAATATTCTGTTCCTACAATCCATTGCCATTTGTTTTGATTGAATTTGGGTTGAATAACCCATTGAATTCCAGCAGATAAATTCAATTCATTTCTTTTCTCATAATTGGTTATAAATGGATTAGTGAAATTGGTTTGGTTTACTGATATAAAGCTTTTAATTATTTGTTGTTGATTAATTTGATAATTGTCTTGCAACCCTAACCAGATGGTATTATTTTGAATGGATGCTTTTTGCTCAATTGCACTTGGCAAAGTAGGAGTAGCTTGTCGAGACAAACGAGGATTAATCAACATTTGAGCCGCTGTTATACCACCTGGTGTTTGATAATTTAACTGTGTAAAAAAAACACCTGTTTTGATAACGTGTTTCGCCCTTCTCAATCCAGCACTCCATGAAATACCTGTTCTATTTAAATTGGATTGCTCTCGGTATCCATCTGATTGCAAACGATGTAATTGTAAACTAGAAGTAAATTGTGTATTGGTATTATTCAATTGAAACTGTTGTTGATTATAACCAAAAGACCCTCCTGTTAATGCCAAGGAAGCTGTTTGTTTTTGTTCTTGCGTAAATGGAATATCTTGATTGAATAAAAATACGCCCCCTGTTCCAGCTCCATACATACTTGATGCCGGACCTTTGGCAATCTCCACATGATCAATTAAAGAAGGGTCAATCAGATTTAGGTAAGTATTACCCGTTGCATCTGAAAAAGGGATATTATTCCAATACACTTTTACATTTCTTATACCAAAAGGAGACCGCAATAAACTACCTCTCACAGATAGTCGATAACTTCCTGGAGAACGCTCTTCCATTCTTACTCCAGCTACCAAATTCATTGCGGGTAAAAATGATGCAGGCGAAAACTGCATCAATACTTTTTTATTTAAAATAGACACTGCTGCTGGTGTTTCTTTCCATTTAACTCGAGCATTAAATGCAGTTACAACCACGTCTTTCAAGGGCACTTCTTTGTTCAACAAAGTATCTTGTGCTTTTGAATTTAAACAAGAAAGCAACAATATTAAAGCAGCAATAAATTTTAATAAATAGGAATGCATAACGAGCTTAAACAGCAAAGCCCGAATTAATTCGGGCTTTGCAAAAATATAATCAAACTTATTTTTTCATATACATCACTTCCTTCACCAACTTAACCGTTCTTGTAATATCTGGTATAGCTAAGGCGGTTAAATTAGGTGCATAGTGCATAGGTGCATCGGCACTTGTAATTCTTCTGATAGGGGCATCTAAGTAATCAAACCCTTCTTTTTGAATTCGATAACTAATTTCAGATGAAATAGAAGCAAATGGCCACTGCTCTTCAATAATTACTAAACGATTGGTTTTTTTAACGCTTTCTAAAATAGTCATCCAATCTAATGGTCTGATGGTTCTTAAATCGATAACTTCAGCACTAACCCCTTCTTTGGCTAATTCCTCCGCAGCTCCAAGTGCTACTTTCATCATTTTATTAAATGAAACTATGGTAACATCGGTTCCTTGTCTTTTTACATCTGCTTTTCCTAAAGGGATATAATACTCTTCATCAGGAACCTCTGATTTATCACCGTACATCACTTCACTTTCCATGAACATAACAGGATCTTCTTCAAAACGGATCGCTTGCTTTAAAAGCCCTTTTGCATCGTAACCGTTTGAAGGGGAAACTACTTTTAAACCAGGAATATTGGCATAATAACTTTCAAAAGCAGTAGAGTGCTGAGCACCTAACTGACCTGCACTACCATTAGGCCCTCTAAATACAATTGGACAGCCAATTTGACCTCCACTCATTGCAAGCATTTTTGAAGCTGTATTCAGAATTTGATCCATTGCTAAAACAGCAAAGTTCCAAGTCATGAATTCAACAACTGGTCGCAAACCATTTTGAGCTGCACCAACAGCTACAGCAGTAAACCCCAATTCGGCAATGGGCGTATCAATCACACGTTTATCACCAAATTCAGCCAGCATTCCCTGACTTACTTTGTATGCCCCATTGTATTGAGCAACTTCTTCACCCATTAAGAAAACCTTTTCATCTCTTCTCATTTCTTCACTCATTGCTTCACGAAGGGCTTCTCTAAACGCTATTGATCGCATAATCAGATATTTTAAAATGAGCACAAAAATAGAAGATAAACCTATATAAAACCAAAAAACCCTCCCGAGTTTTACACGGGAGGGTTTTTTATAAAATATTAGGCTATCCGTTAAAATACATTCCAGCCAAAGCTTACATAGTATAAGCCGCCAATTTGTACATTACCAAAACCATTTGCATAATATTTATTAAAGATATTGGTTCCACCAACTTTAATTAAAGACTTAATGCTTGGTAATTTGTAACTAACCATTGCATCAACAGTAGTATAAGAAGGAATTTGACCAACAGCAAATGTTCCTTCATATTCGAAAGTATCCACCCACTTATAAGTTACATTAAACCCAAACTTATTGTCTTTACCAAACCCGCTGTTAGCGAATCCAGCATTGAAACGATATTTAGGTGTATTGAAATAAGATACAAATCCTACAGGTAAAGCACCTATCACATCAGAGTACATATTTGCATTAACAGAGAAGTTTCTTGGCATTAAGTACTCTAATGAAGCACCCCATCCTTTCACATCAACTGATCCAGGTGCATTGGTAGAAATGCTGTATGCAATTCTTGTATTTGCACTTAAAACATTCAATGGACTTGGAGGTAACCCAGCTCTTGCTTGAATTACAGTAACTCCACTTAAGAAATCTTTGTATCTAGCTTGGTAAGCATAAATATCAATTAATAAACGCTTTCCAATTAACCCCTTGTAACCAACTTCAAATGAAGTGGTAGACTCAGGCTTAAATTCTCCAAATTGTTGTTGTTGCAACAAACCTGGATTAGGAGCGCCTGCTAAAGCACTTGCACCAAATGCTTGAACACTAGCTAAAGTATAGGCAGGGTTGCCATTGAAATTGTAGAAATCTCTTAATTGAGGCAAACCACCCATCAAACGAGTACCACCACCAACTAATAAGTTGATCCACTGGTTTTGAGTGGTTGGGAAACGGTAAGCTGTTTGGTAAGAGAAACGTAAATTATGATCTTGTGCAAGTTTAATTACAGCAGAAACTCTTGGAGTAAAACGACCTTTAAAGTTGGTGTTCTTGTCGTAACGACCAGAAGCAGTGATCTTTAAACGATCTCCAAACATTTTCTGAGAAATTTGCAAATAAGCACCAGTTTCAGTGATATTGATATTACCCGCTGTATCAGCAAATAAAGTACCCTGAGAATTCAAACCATACTGACGAATATTTCCACCAATCATTAAATCAGTTCCTTTCTCAGATAAGCCCAAATCATCAGACAAATTGTATTGTGCTTCTAAACTCTTAAGCGTTGTTCTATCAACAAATAAACCACCACCTTGAGATATAGGTGTACCAGCAATTTGTTGGAATAAAGGATTATTACCAATAAATCCAGTAGGTCTGCCAGCATCAGCAACGTTTCTAGCACCATTCAAAATATTAATTCTGTTTGCAGCAACTACACCAGGAGCAGCTGCCTGAGCAGCAGTTAATGCAGCAGTGGGTGTTAAACCTGCACCTAATCCTGCAGCATAACCAGCAGCAAGTGCACCAATATAAGTACCTACGGCACCGCTAGAAGCAGTACCTACAGTTGCCCCAACAAACTGAGGGAACCATGCAGTTGCACTTGGCTTCCAAGCTTCATTAAATAAACGAGTAGCAATAGTAGAGTTAAAAGATGCACCAGAATTTTCACGAGTAGTGAAAGCTCTAACATACCAGTTCTTTGCTTTCAACTCTAATTTATACTGACCCATTTTTAAGTCTTTCAATGAGTAACGGTCGCTACCAGTGTAAACGGTATTACCCATACCCCAATAAGCTGCGGCAATTGCTTCAATCTTATCAGTTATTTTATAATGCAATGCACCACTCAATTTAACATTCAATGTAGTTGGATCAACTACTTGATTCTCATTGTAACCAGTTCTAGAAACATACAATGGTGAATTTGCAAAAGATCCTAACACAGCAGAAGAAGGAATTGGAATAGGTGAAGTAATGCCAGGGAATGTGCCTGCAGGAAGCAAAGCTAAGAAAGGATTGCCTGCAATTACACCCGCAAAAGCACCGCGTAAATCTGCATTGGTTTCATCTCCATAAAGGTTTACGCCATCGTAGTTTGGATCTGTTAAACGAGTTCCAGGAACTACATTTCCATTAGGACTAGCAGACAGTGGAGATCTTAAATAGTTGCCACTGTTATTAGCCAACCAGTCTTGAGCTTGCACAAATTGAACATTCATCTTGTACGCCCACTTATCATTGATTTTTTTAGCATAGCGAACACTCCAATCGTAATAAGGAGATCTAGGACGCTGGGAACCATCTACGTGGTTGATACCCGTTTTAATTTGGAAACTCAATCCTTGGTACTTAAATGGATTCTTGCTATTAATTAGTAAAGTACCATTGGTACCACCTGGACCGTATAATGCAGAAGAAGCACCTTGAAGTAACTCAATATTATCTACATCTAATTCAGTTAATCCAATTACATTACCAACTGAAAAGTTTAAACCTGGAGCTTGGTTATCCATACCATCTACAATTTGATTTAAACGAGTATTACCACTACTGTTAAATCCACGTGTACCAACACTTGTAAAAGTTAAACTAGCAGACACCACGTCAACCCCTTTAAGGTTGGCAATCATGTCATAGTAATTGGCAGAAGGTGAATTGCGAATAGCAGCTGTACTGATTCTTTCAATAGAAACAGGAGACTCCAAAATTCTTTCAGGAACTCTTGAAGCAGAAACTACGATTTCGTCACCTAATGTAAATGCAGTTTCTAATTCAACTACAACATCTTGGTTATTTTCTTTGATAGCTACTTCTTTTGCAGCATATCCAACCGATGAAATCACAAGGGTAAAAGGAAGTTTTTGAACAGTTGAGAACTTGAAATTTCCTTTGTCATCTGTGTAAGTACCAGCGGTACCTCCTTTAACAGAAATGGAAACTGCAGAAAGCAATTCCTTCGTTTTTCCGTTCTTTACACTGCCTGAAACGGTTGTTGTTTGTTGTGCTATTACTGATAAACTCAATAAAAGCGCAACCACAGACAGACCGAAATGGGTTAATAGTCTTCTCATATTGGCAATTTTAGTTTGAATTGTTAAGCAAAATAGGATATGTTAAGTTCACGTAAAAATTTAATTTATACAAGAATTCAGCTATTTGTGGACAAAAATTATGTAGGATAGAAGGTTTTAGACATTGGTGTAATTAATTTTGACGAATGGCACCACACAACTTCCCACAACAGACTGGATATTACAAAGGAAAAGTAAGAGATGTTTATTCCATAGGAAGCGATTTATTGGTAATGATCGCCAGCGATCGGATTTCAGCTTTTGATGTGATTTTACCCCGTACAATACCCTATAAAGGCCAGGTATTAAATCAAATAGCCGCTTATATGCTAGGGCAAACAGCAGATATTTGCCCTAATTGGTTGATGAGCTGCCCAGCACCAAATGTATCGATTGGTCAAAAATGTGTGCCTTTCAAAATTGAAATGGTTGTTAGGGGAAACTTAGTGGGTCATGCTTGGAGAACCTATCAATCGGGTAAAAGAACCTTATGCGGTGTAGATATGCCGGAAGGTTTGAAGGAAAATGATTTTTTCCCTACACCGTTAATAACCCCATCCACTAAAGCAGCAGAAGGGCATGATGAAGATATTTCCAAGGAAGAAATTATTATGGGGGGATTAGCAACTGCCGAAGAATGGGCCACCCTAGAAAAATATGCACTCGCTTTATTTGAGAGAGGCAAATCGATAGCTGCTAAAAGAGGATTAATCTTAGCAGACACCAAATATGAATTTGGTAAGTTAGGAGATACCATTTATTTAATGGACGAAATACATACCCCTGATTCATCTAGGTATTTTTATGCAGACAATTTTGAACAACGTCAAGCAACAGGTGAAAGACAAAAACAATTGAGTAAAGAATTTGTAAGAGAATGGTTAATTACCAATAATTTTATGGGTAAAGAAGGGCAAACAGTTCCTGCTATGACCGATGAATGGATTAATACCATCAGTAAAAGGTATATAGAACTATACGAAAAAGTGATTGGAGAACAATTTATTCCCATTGATTTAACTGAGATTGAAACGGTAGAAGCTATTAATCAAGCACTGAATAAATTATTAAAATAGCGGGACTAAATTGAAGTCCCCGCTATTTTTTTAGCTTGAATAATTTCATCGAGTCGAGGTCTAATTCTCGCACTGCTTTTGTTGAAAATATTTTGACCTTTATCAATGCCTTTTCTAATTTGAGCTTGTCGTTCAGCAGGCATATGAATAGTGTCTTTGCATTCAGTACTACAACAACCTTCATATTTCTCAGCACATGAATTGCATTGTATAAACAATAAGTGACAACCATCATTTTTACAATTGGTATGGGTATCACAAACTTCTCCACATTGATGACAATGCGCAATGATATCGGGTGTAATGCGCTCACCCAAACGATCATCAAAAACAAAATTTTTCCCTATAAATTTTGGTGTAAGTTCTTGTCTTTTTATTTCATTGGCATAATGAATAATGCCACCTTCTAAGTGGTAAACATTCTCAAATCCTTTGTGCAACATATATGCACTTGCTTTTTCGCAACGAATACCTCCAGTACAATACATAACTACGTTCTTATCTTCTTTCCCATGCAGCATCTCTACAGCCATGGGTAATTGTTCTCTAAAAGTATCCGAAGGAATTTCTAATGCATTGGAAAAATGACCCACTTCATATTCATAATGATTGCGCATATCAATGACAATGGTGTTGGGGTCATTCAACATTTCATTCATTTGAGCCGCATTCAAATACTTACCTTTTTTTTCCATTGAAAATTCAGGGTCGTCAATTCCGTCTGCTACAATTTTCTCTCTAACTTTAATTTTAAGCACCCAAAAACTTTTCCCTTGTAGCAAAGGATCATTTAAACCCATAGGATCTTCTACTGCAATATTTAGTCGCAAGTTTTCTAAACCAGGAATTGAATGCATAATTTGCTTAAAATCATCCATGAAATGTTCAGGAACACTTATTTGTGCGTTAATTCCCTCTTTAGCAATGTATATTCTTCCAAATACTTGAATAGCATTTAACTGTTTATACAAAGCATCCCTAAACTCCTGTGGATTTTGTACAGGGAAATACCGATAAAAACTGATGGTGGTTCTCTTGAACGTCTCTTTCATTAAACGTTCTTTCAGCTCCTGATTGGAGACACGATTGTGTAATACTGCCATAAAATAAATTTTAGACATAGCAACTGCTATGTTCCGATTAATAATGGAGCTGCTTGCAGGGCAGCCAAAATTCATAGCAAAATTACGAATTATCTCACAAATGGCAAGGCAAGCCGAATACCACTATTCGATGCTCCTCCTTTTTCTATAGAACGGATATAATCTACTCTGATGACTTTGAATATATTCTCTAACCCAACAAAATATTCAACATAATAATTGCCTTTCTCTTGTAATAAAGTATTAGCCCCGGTAACCAAAAACCAATTCAATTTTTTAAACCCTGGAATCTTATTGGTTAGTAAACCATTTAAATGATATTCAATATGGCCTGTTCCATACAAAGAAGCGGTATTACTAAACCGGTAATAAGGAGCTAATTGAAAAGATTTGGTGAATGGACCAGCAAATAAAACTTGATTGCCTAAGAAATGTATTTGGTCTGGCTCGAACACTTTGTCTTTTTGCAAGAAACCACCCGCCGAAAAAGAGTACTTCAATTCTCCTGCTAATTTTAAATCTAATTCGTCAGAAATATTGATTCGCCACTTTGTATAATTTGCATCAGCACCTAGTATACCAGCAAAAGCCTTTGTAACAGTGAGCGTAAATGTGGGATAGCCCGATCCAATATTTACTTTCCTGTCTGGATATTCAACGTATTTAGCTCCGGGCAACCACGATATTCCAGCACTTACTAAAAATGCTTGATGGTTTTGCATGGGAGCAGGTCCTAATTCTGTTGGATGATTGGTGCTGAAACTGCGATTAGGGAAATTCTTCCAAAATGCAATATCTCCTAAATTTTCAAGCGGCTTTCTATTTTGAAATTGAATGGATCCAGAAAAATTGAGCCCATTACCGATACCTGAATTGTAATTCAATCTAAAAAAATCGGCTTCATAAATTTTCATAAAATTCTGCTCGCGCATTAATGTGTAATAACTATTTATAAATTCAGAAATGGGTGCAGCATTATTAAATTGAAATACTTTCTTGCCTCCAGCAATACTAAAAGATTGAATATATTTTTTACCAAAAGTATAATTAGCAGTGATTGACGGATTAAAATGTCTATTTGCAAATCCATAACGCAATTCAGGAATGATGGTCAATGATTTTCTTCCTTCCATTTGCTTACGCCACTGAGGAGATAAATTAATTACCCCTCCTTCAACTGTATTAAAATTCAACGTATTAATTAAGGGTTCAATATTAAAGCTCGTTTTAGTTTTTCGCTTACTGAAATTTTTACCCGTAAGCAATAAGTTGGTAAAATTAAATTTGTTCCGAATCTTATCTAATGAATCTAAATAAGCAGGGGATTCTCTTACTTTTTCTAGACTATCTTTTTTTTGATAATCTTTTATTTCTTCTAGCAATAATGGTAAAGGTCTAATACTATCCCAATAAGCCATCGACTTTTTATTGGAGCTATCATAAAATTTAAGTACCGTACTATTAAAATATTTAGGCTTAAACTTTGGGTTTAAATCAAATTGATCATACACCTGTAAAAAACTCCCGAAAAAATCAAAGCCGAAAAACTTTCCATATGGATAAATCACCTGTTGCTTTATTACCCAATAAGGTCCCGCAGGAATATATTGTTGTTGAAGTATTAAAGAATCGAGCAACTGCATTTGTTGCTCGCGCAGTAATTTCAAATCAATGCTTTGAATATGCCAATCATTTTCAGTGATATGTATATACCCTGTAAATAAAGGCTCGTACGCCCTTTTTGGAATCACTTTTATCCTACTAATCTCTTTTCCAAATTCAAAAAAAGTTCCTTCAAATTTATACTTATAAAAATTTAAAGCATTATCTGAAATAGGAGAAATAAACCCTCTTGGATTTAATCCACTACCCAATGAAATAATATTTTCATAAAAAGAAATAATTTGAGGACTACTAAATCCAAATCCATTACTGCGACCACTCACTTTAGTTGATACAACTTCAATTTTTCTTTGATTGGGTTCACTTACAGAATATTTTGCAATCGTTTCAGACAAGAGCAACATTTTCTGTTTACTGGTATCCCCATCTTCAAAATCTACTTTTTGTCCCATGAACTTTTTGGGATAATCACGCAATTGCATTTGTCCTTTAATATAAACCTCTGTTGTAAATTGTTTTATTTCTTTTAAATGTTCTGCTCTGGCAGCGATGGCTTTTCTAATAATACCATAAGCAGGGTCTTCTCCACCCGTTTTAACAACCACTTCATTCAATTGATAATCTTGTGGAGGTAATTGTATATCAATAGTCTGATTTACTTTCCCTACAGTTACTTTTTTTTCGATAGTCTGATATCCAATGTATTGAAATACCAAAATATATTCACCTGGCTCTAGTGTAATACTATAAAATCCAATATTATTAGCAGAAGCACCTTTTGTAGTTCCCTTTACTAAAACAGAAGAAAAAGCCAATGGAGCAGTTTTACCTGCTGATTGAATAACGCCTGATATCACTGCAGCAAAAACACTCAACTTCATGATCATTACAATCAACAGTAATAGCCCTTTTTTAAACATAGAAATTAATTTGAATACAAAAAAAGCCCCAATACTTGGTAATCCAAGTTGGGGCCTTGTAAATTGATGTTAAATTATTTTAATCTTTAATTCGATCTTGCCAAGCAAGCATTCCGCCTGTCACATTGATCAAATTACTGAATCCCGCAGTTTCTAAAATTAAACAAGCTTGTCCACTCCTATTTCCACTTCTGCAATAAATATAGATGGGCTCATTTTTCCATTCTTCTAATTCATCAATTTGCATAGTTTGAATATTTCCCAATGGTAAATGTAGTCCACCGATATTAAAATCTGCTCTCTCGTGTGATTCTCTAACATCTACTAAATGGATGTTTTCGCCTTCAGCTAATTTGGCTTTCAATTCTTCCACCGTTATTGTTTGCATATTCATTAAATTTTAAAAGTTATTGCTCGTTGTATCTTTTATTGGAGCTTGTTCACTAATATACAAGTCCATAATTTGTCCTTGTCTAATTTTATTTTTGGTTGGCGATCCATCAGCACCAAGCATATCACTAAACAAAGGAGGATTCTGTTTGATGATAAATGCGGCGGCCGAATCTTTGATTGCACCAGAAGCAACTATAGAACCTATATTAATATTCAAAGAGGCTAAAGTAGATCTGGCTTGATCTAAAGTTAAGCCAAGCAAATCAGGAACATCTGTTTCATCGCCTCCTACCCCACTTCCCAATACTAAATTAATGACGCTTCCTATCGCAATTTTTTCACCAGGCTTAACTGGAGCACCATTTAATAATTGCTCTAGCACAGCATTGCGAGCAATATCTGGTTTGTAAGTAACAAAACCCAATTTCAAGCCAAGACTTTGCAAATACATTTCCGCACTGCGAATAGAAAAACCTGTTAAATTAGGCATTTCAACTTGTGGCGGTATGGTTCTATTTAAAGTGAGATAAACAGTTCTTCCAGTTTTTACTATTGCATCGGCTTCAGGAGCTTGTTTTATGACGGCTTGTTTAGCGATGGTATCTATATATACAGAATCCAGAATAACTACTTCAAATCCTTTGTCTTCTAGTATTTTTTGTGCTGCTAAAATATGCTGTCCAGCTACATTGGGTACTTTTTCAAATTTACCATATCCAGTAATCCAATCAAGTGAGCCAAAAAACAATAAGATAAGCATAAGAATCAATCCTATGCCTGTTACTATATTTACCCAAAGTGGCTTATCTGTTATGAATTTGAACACTATAATGATTTAATAAAAATGAAGGATTTTAATTGGATATTAAAATTAATGAAATGCTTGTTCAATTACTGCAGAATAAAAATCAGTCAACCGCATCCCCATTGCTTTTACCTGTTGAGGTATAACAGATGCATCGCTTTGCCCAGGCACTGTATTTACTTCTAACATATATGGTTTTTGTTGAAGGGTATCATAAATGAAATCAATTCGCACTACTCCTCTGCAATTAAATATCTCATATACGCTTTTAGCTGCATCAGAAAGATGTTGTTTCATTGTATCATCAATAATTGCTGGCGTTGTTTCTATACTCTTGCCTTGGTACTTTGCTTCAAAATCAAAGAATTCATTTTGTGTACTGATTTCAGTAATAGGCAGTACAGAAATCGTATTGCCTTGTTTAAAAACACCAATGGTAAACTCTCTACCACTAATGAATTCTTCTACCAAAATTTGATGATCTTCTTTAAAGGCTTTAGCCAAAGCTGGAGCTAATTCTTCAGCAGTATTTACCTTACTCATTCCTATGCTGCTGCCCCCATTATTGGGCTTTACAAACAAAGGCAATTGAAGCTTTGCTAAAATGACTTCAACACCTACTGGCGTATGACTAAACAAGTGCATAGACCTAGCAACATTGATACCTCCAAATGCAGCAACCGCAACAGTGTAACGCTTATTCATGGTTAAGGCAGATGTAGCCGCATCACAGCTGGTATAAGGAATGCCCAACATATCAAAGTACCCTTGCAATTTTCCATCTTCACCAGGAGTGCCATGAATACACATCAATGCTACATCAAAATGGATGGTATTGCCATTGTCCACTATTGAAAAGTCGTCTCTATTCACCAAGGATTTCTCCCCTACTGCATTTTCATACCACCAGCCAGTTGCATTGATGTCAATTTTATACAAATCATATTTAGTAAGGTCCACATTATTTCCAACCGTGATGGCACTCTTATAACTAATTTGGGCTTCCCCACTAAGTCCGCCGGTAACCAATGCTACTTTGCGCTTCATGTATATAGTTGAGCTAGTTAAATATGCATTTTTGCTTTCTTAGCCATCAGTTCTTCTACTGTTTCTTGGTATAATTCATCTGGAACACAACAATCTACAGGACAAACCGCAGCACATTGTGGTTCTTCATGAAAGCCTTGGCACTCAGTACATTTATTTGGAGTAATATAGTATGTGTCTAAACTGATGGGCTCAAAACGCTTGTCTGCGTCTACAGTGCTGCCATCCATTAACTGAAAACTGCCTTTAATGGTGGTTCCGTCGGCAATTGACCATTCTACTCCACCTTCATAAATAGCGTTATTAGGACATTCTGGCTCACATGCGCCACAATTAATACATTCTTCTGTTATTTTGATTGCCATACAAAATGGGTTTGTTGAGTTAGTGAAATTACATTTGCAGTACCAAAAATACGGTTGACAAATGATTTTACAAGAACGAATTGAATTATTATGCCGTTTAGGCCAATATATCAACAGCAATAACGATGAATGGTTAGACACTAAAGAACGGGCTTTTAACCAAAATCAGTGGTTTGTGCCAGAGTTTATTGAGTCAGCCACCCAGAATATTGCCCAATATTTTCTGCAAGAACAGCTTTTAAAAGACTGGGCGGCAAAATACAAAGTGTCGGAGGCCCTGATCCACCCACTACAAATAGGCATTGTAATGGCAGGAAATATACCCTTAGTAGGTTTTCACGATTTACTCTGTGTGTTTGTTTCCGGGCATTATGCTGTAGTAAAAGTTTCGTCTAAAGACGAAGTCTTGATGAAACACTTGGTCAAAAAAATGTACGAATGGGATGTAAGGGTACAGAACTGGATTTCTTTTGCAGATCGACTAAATGGGTTAGATGCATATATAGCCACAGGAAGCAATAATTCTAGCAGGTATTTTGAATATTATTTTGGCAAATACCCACATATTATTCGAAGAAATAGAACATCTGTAGCGTTGCTCGATGGCTCAGAAAGCGCTGAAACATTGAGTTTGCTGGCAGATGATGTATTGCAGTATTTTGGTTTAGGTTGCAGAAATGTTACCCAAGTGTATGTTCCAAAAGACTTTGATTTTGTTCCATTATTGAATGCGCTGAAAAAATACCCGGATTTCATTGATTACCATAAATACAAACACAATTTCGATTACCATTTGGCCCTATTAATTATGGGGGGCAAATACTATATGAATAACGACACCGTAATTCTAACCGAAAACACTTCCCCTTTTTCGCCGGTAAGTCAATTGCATTATAGTTTTTATACTAATCGAATAGAAATTTTAAACGATTTAAAAAAGGATGAGTCTATTCAATGTATTGTGGGATCTGGGCTGGTGCCTTTTGGAGGGGCTCAGCAACCACAATTAACCGACTATGCGGATGGAGTAGATACCATGGCCTTCTTAAAGGAACTTACAAAATGACATTTTTTACCAAAACATTTGTTAAATGGTATTGTTGGAGAACTGTCAATTAAACAGCTTTGTTTATTTGCTAAAGAAAGGCATGTAAATTGAGTAATTATTAAAAAACAATTGAGCATATGAATTGGAAAAATGGTTTAGTGATTGTGGGCATCAGCGCCACTACCGCCCTCGCCAGTGTGTGGGGCTACGGTAAATTCGTAGAGAACCAGCAAGATGGTGTTCAGGAACAAGGAAAACTTCCTGTTAACTATGCAGGATTTTTTGGAAGTCCTAATAACGCTGCAGTTGGTTCAATAGATTTTACTGCTGCAGCTACAACAGGAACGCCTGCAGTAGTGCATATTAAAACAAGAACAAAAGCCAAACAGATCAGCAGCAACCAACGTCAACAAAGAAATCCCTTTGCAGACATGTTTGGAGACGATTTTGGTGATTTTTTTGGTGGGGGACCAAGGGTACAACCAGAACAACGAGCCAGTGGTAGTGGTGTCATCATTACCGAAGACGGCTATATCGTAACCAACAACCACGTGATTGATGGTGCAGACGAAATTAATGTGACCCTTGCGAATAAAAAATCTTACAAAGCCACTTTAGTAGGGCAAGATCCTAATAGTGATTTAGCGGTGATTAAAATTGAAGGAAAAGCATTCCCCTATATTGTATATGGCAATAGCGATGAAGCAAAATTAGGCCAATGGGTATTGGCTATTGGTTATCCATTTAGTTTAGACGTAACAGTTACTGCTGGCATCATCAGTGCTAAAGCAAGATCTATAGACATCAACGGAAGACAGGGTGCAAATCCGGTTGAATCATTTATACAAACTGATGCAGCAGTAAATCCGGGCAATAGTGGTGGGGCTTTAATTAATACCAATGGAGAATTGGTAGGAATCAATTCTGCGATTGCATCCCCTACTGGCTCTTATGCAGGTTATTCTTATGCTATACCTGTAAATATGGTGAAGAAAATAGTAACCGATATTGTAAAATTCGGTACCGTACAACGTGCATTTATTGGCATCAGTTATCCAAAAGAAAATTTAAACGACGAAGCTAAACGTGAGTTAGAAAAGGAACTGGGTACTGCTTATAAAGAAGGTGAAGGTGTATTAATTACCGATACGCCTGCAGGTGGTGCAGCCGCAAGCGCTGGTTTAAAGAAAGGAGATATTATTACTAAAATTCAAGGAGTCGCTATTGCAACCGGACCTGAATTACAAGAGCAAGTAGCTCGATACAAACCAGGTGATAAAGTAACCGTACAATACAAGCGTGCTGGAAAGGAAAACACCGTTACCATTACTTTAAAAAATAAAGCTGGCAATACGGATATCGTTAGAAACAGCAGCATCATAGAAAAGCTGGGAGGTGAATTAGTGAACCTAGATAAAAAAATTGCAGCTGCAAATGATGTACCCGGTGGTGTAGTTGTAAAAAAAGTAGGAAATGGATTATTAAGCAAGAGTAGAATGGAAGATGGTTTTGTAATTACCGGAATCAACGGTAAGGAAATTATCAATGTAGATGAACTGAAAATTGCTTTGGCTAATATTAAATCAGGTACCATCAGAATTGATGGATTCTATCCAGGATTTGAAGGAAGATATACTTATCCGCTTCAGGTTACAGAAGATTGATATTAAAGACGGAATATTTATTTAAAAACCTTGCAACTAAATGTTGCAAGGTTTTTTTGTGCTGATCTTTATAATGCCATTATTATATTTTCTCATAAACCAAGTACTCACCTGCTTGCAATTCAAATTCTTCTTTCTCATGAAAATGAAAAGATAAGCCAGAAAATATATTCTTGAATTCACCTTTCAGCCAATCGTGATGTACATGAATTTTCAGTCTACTATGAGCCGAAACATTTAGCAATACCAACACAATATGATTTCCACTTCTTCTAAAAAACGCCATTAATTCATTGTCTTTATCTGATGGAAGTATAAAAGATTCCCCTTTAAAAATAGCAGGATTATTGGCGCGCAAAAGCGTAAGCTTTTGATAAAAACCATGTAGTTGAATGGGATTGTTCCAGTCAATCAAATCTTTGTCAAAAAATTTCAAGCGTTTTTTGCTAGGACTTTCTTGACCACTATAGACCATTGGCATACCATGCCAAGTAAATGCAAAAACAGCCCAAGCTAATGCAGCTATTCCATATTTTTCATACTCCGTTCCATTCCAACTATTTTCATCATGATTAGAAGTGAAAAATAATTTGATAGCACCACGAGGATATTGCGAATACGCATGTAATACATTTCTAACCTCATGCATTGTGGTAAGCGCTTTTGCATACCTATCAGTTTCATGCATCCACCACCAAGAATAAGTAGCATCAAATACCTGGTGATAGTCTTGCACTTCACATTCTGCCAACCAAAACAATGGTTTAGTTAATTCACAACTTAATCTGGCTTGTTGCCAAAAATCAAGCGGAACCAAATGTGCCATATCGCACCTAAATCCATCAATATCAAAATCATTCACCCAATAACGCATTGCTTTAATTAATTCATGCCTCATTTCAGGCACTTCAAAATTTAAATCAATCACATCATGCCAACCATTTTTTTCTGTGAAATTTCCATCAGCATCTGTCATCATCCAATCAGGATGATCAATGGTCCAATGATGATCCCAACCTGTATGGTTAGCAACCCAATCTATAATTATTTTAAAACCCAATTCATGTGCACGTTGAATCAGTTGTTTAAAATCTGCCTTTGTTCCATATTCAGGGTTGATATCAGTATAACTACTACATGCATAATAACTGCCTAAGCTTCCCTGCATCTTAAGTTTACTTATAGGCGTAATGGGCATTAACCACAATAAGTTTACTCCCATCTCTTTTAAGCGTGGCAAATGTTCCGAAAATGCATTAAATGTTCCTTCAGGCGTATATTGACGAATATTTACTTCGTACATGGTGGCAGTGTGTGCCCAGGGTACTACATGAAAAGAGGACTTCATTTTTCTAATTATCTAAATAGGAAGATAAGTGATTATCTTTTGAAAAAAGAAAAACATGCGCTTAACAATACAACAATCAACGCACCAGCAACATTCAACCATAAAAATCCGAGTCCAATAATATTGTATTTATCTAAAAGGAATAACAAAATAACCAATAACTCTCCAATTACTGCTGCCTTAAATACTGCAGTTCCCCCAATCTTCTTCATATAAAATGCAACCAGAAATATTCCCAATATTACTCCATAAAATAAAGAGCCTAATACATTTACTGCTTCAATTAAACTTCCCATTCCAGTTGCAAACTGAGCGGTGATAATACAAAATACACCCCAATAAAAAGTATACCATTTAGACAGTCGATATTCTTTTAGGTCTTGCGCTACTGTATCGGCTAGTTTTTCTTTTTTAGTAAACCGTTGATGAAAATCTACCATGGTACAAGAAGCCAATGAATTGAGTGCAGCAGCAATTGACCCCCATGCTGCTAAGAAAATAATCGCAATTAATAATCCCACCAAACCACTAGGCAAAAAGTCTACTACGAAACGTAAGAATATATAGTTGGTATCATTGGTATCTGAACCAGGCACTGCTTTTTTAATAACTGCTTTATACTCATTCTTGATCACCGTTAATTTGGCAGCACCGTTTGCAACGCTGTCTTTAATGGCATCTGTAGGTTTTAGAACAAATAATTTACTATGGGCTTGTTGCGTAGCTTGTTGTTCATCAAATTGATATTTAATCTGAAGCAAGGAATCCTTGTAAGGTGTTTGCAATGCTTTTTCTTCCGCTGCTTTGTTAAAGAATATCGGAGATGGATTGAACTGATAAAAAGTGAACAACAATGCACCCAATAAAAGAATTAAAAATTGCATGGGAACTTTAACCAACCCATTCATTAATAATCCAATTTTGCTTTCTTGCTCCGACTTAGCGGTTAAATACCTGCCTACTTGAGACTGATCTGTGCCAAAATAAGAGAGTGCCAAAAAGAAACCACCAATAATACCACTGATTAAATTATATCTGTCTTTCCAATCAAACCCATTTTCAGTAAACCCTGTGGTGATCACATTCATTTTCCCAGCAGCTCCACTCACCGCCAATGCTTCACTAAACCCAACATTCTCGGGCAAATTTGAAACAATTAAATACCCCGCAATAAACATCCCAATAAAAATGATGATCAATTGTAATTGTTGAGTATATGCCACTGCTTTGGCGCCCCCTGAAACAGTGTAAACGATCAACATACCCCCCATCACAATATTGGTATAAAAAATATCCCATCCCATTAAAGAAGATAGAATAATGGAAGGAGCATAGATGCTGATTCCAGTTGAGAGTCCTCTAGATAAAAGAAATAATGATGAAGTAAATACCCTAGTTTTTAAATCGAAACGTTGTTCTAAAAACTCATAAGCTGTAATCACTTTTAACTTGCTAAATAATGGAACGAAAGTGATGCATAACACTACCATTGCTATGGGAATTCCAAAATAATATTGAACAAATCGCATTCCATCGGTAAACGCTTGACCTGGTGCAGAAAGAAAAGTAATTGCACTGGCCTGGGTACCCATTATACTTAATAATACAATATACCAAGGCATATTTCGATTACTCAAAAAATACCCTTCCATATCTTTACTGGTTCGGCTTTTGTATACGCCATAGGCTATTATGCCTGTAAGAGTAAGAATCAAAATAACCCAATCAGCTGTTCTCATTTAAAAAGATTTGTAAACCAATCAAAAAAAAGTATTTGAACCAATAATATCAGTAGTACAAAAATGTACCAGCTTTTCCACGACTTAAATAAAGGTATTTTCTCTTTCATCTTTTAGATTTAGAACTAAGTAATCCACCTCCTAGTAGCCCCAACGCTAACCCTATTAACAACCCTGCTTTAACGTTTTTTAAAAATAAGCCAATGACCACTCCAATGATCACCAACATAAAAAAACTTATTTTTTTCCTTGGTTGCATAAATTACTTATTGGGAGTCAATGATACCAAATTTGCAAGTAATTTGTAGCTACCTGTAACACCCGCAGGTAATTGTCTGAATAAAACTAAACTAACGTAAGTAAAATGCCCTTTACCATATTTTGTGGTTATTAAACTACCAGTTGTAGGTTTATCATTGGTATCATTCATTTGTAACAAAGTTTCATAGGGTGCTTTTACCGGCTCCATTTGATAAGTACTCCTTTCTTGTACCCAATTATCAAAATCTTTTTCTTCAATTTTATTGGGAAAACTTAACATAGAGTGATTTGGTTGTAACATTTTAACGGGTGCTTTTTCTTCGGTCACACGAATATTAGACATGGCAAATTCATAAGGTCCTACTTTCACTCTTTTATTACCCACCAAGTTACTTTTCAAATACTGCACAATTAAATGCCCTCCATTTTGAATGTATCGATTTAATATTTCATTTTTATTGGTCAACCATTCATGAATATTGTAAGCCCTTATCCCAACTACAATCACATCATAAGTTGCCAACTTAGCTTCCACAATATCCGACTCAGATAAAATATTAACCGAATGTCCGAGTTGTTGCAACGCCTCAGGTACTTTGTCTCCAGCACCAACAATATATCCTACCCGCTTTGGAATAGACAAAATAGGCTCGTCAATTACCCTTGCTTGATCTTTATCCAAGTAATTAATTGATGGTATATGGTCGTATTTTATGGTTTTAAGTAGTTGATCGAAAGCATATGTTTTTCCATTTAGTTGAAACTTTAATTCAGCATATATTGTTGCGGGCTTTTGCCTTCCTAAAGCATCTTTTAATTGGATCATGTAAGGGTAAATACTACCTGTGCCAAAACTCAGAATGGTATCTTTTGAATACAAGTATTTTCCAGCTTCTTTCAAACTAATAGTAACTGGAAGTTCTGTAGCAGTAAAATTGGCTTTAAACTGTAATAACAATCCAGTTGAAGAAAGATTTTTTTTGTTGGGAGTTTGAACATTTGTCAACAATACATTTTTATCTAATGCTACAACCACTCGAGGAATAACATTCAATGGTTGAAAAATTTCACCCCGAACTAAATCAATATATTTGTATTGTATGGGCTTATTTACTACTAACTCCATTCCATTTAAAGTAAAAGTGAATTGTGCAGTAAAAGGTGGCGGTGAATTCGCTCCTCCAATGAATTGGTAATTGGTTACATCAAAAGTACCCATATCCTTCATTGGAGCTGCCAACCAATATGGCTGAGAAACAGGCTGATCTAAAGAAACCTGACCAACATAATTAATGGTATAATTAATATTGTTTTGCAACAGCTTATTAATGCTGGTGTCGTATTCAACGCTATTGGTTGTGTACACTTGTATTTTGTTCAACTGTACAGGAGCTTCACTTCTTTTGTTTACTAAAAATTGGATTCCCAACTTTTCACCTGGAATAGCATATTCTGCTTCCGTTGTTGCTTCAACTACTATTCCAGCACAGGCTAGTAAAAGCGATTCTATTTCTTTCAGTTTTTGTTCTTTCCAAATTCCACCATAAGAAAGTGCTTTTATTTGTTTGTATAACTTAATTAAATCATTAATTGATTGCGAAGGTTGAATAAAATTATATTGATGTATTATTTGCTGGATTGATTGCTCAATGGCTTTACCAGCAAAAGGAATACGACTCCAATCAGTTGTAATCCCATCCATTAAACTTGTTTTTGCAGTATCGCCAGCAATTGTAGTGAAGTATTCAAACACTGGCCCCTTTCTTCTTGGTCTGCCTTCGCCTTGACTTTTATGCATGCTTCTAGCTTCCCCTCCAACTTCGCCGTAACTTTGTCCTAAGAATGGGTTGTAAACACCCGCATCTATTTTCAGTTGATTTTCGCTGGTAGTATTGGCACCTCCGAAATTAAACGTATTCCAAACTAACCTTTTGGCTTGCCAAACAAACACTCCTTGTTTTAATTGTTCAGGAAATTGGTTGGGGTCTGCAGCTGCAGTAAAAGCTTCAATAGATAGAACTGCTGAAGAAGTATGGTGTCCATGACCAGCTCTTGCATCAGGTGGGAATCGATTTACAATAATATCAGGTTGAAATTTTCGAATAACCCAAACCATATCTGCTAATACTTTTCTTCTATCCCAATATTGAAGTGTTTCATTGGCTGTTTTACTAAATCCAAATTCATAGGCACTGGTGAAATATTGTTCAGCGCCATCAATTTGTCGGGCAGCTAATAATTCTTGTGTTCTAATCAACCCCAATTCAACACCTTGCTCAGGGCCAATTAAATTTTGGCCACCATCTCCTCTTGTTAAACTCAAATAAGCTGTTCTATATTTTTTCTCTCTTGCCAAATAAGGAAGTAAACTATTGTTTTCGTCGTCAGGATGAGCAGCAATGTATAGTACACTTCCTAATACTTGCAGTTTTTGCAACTGTTGAAAAATGGCAGCACTTCCATTTAGTTCTGGATTTTGCGCTTTTAATTGTGTTGGAACTAGAACCATAAGTTCAAGAAAAAAGAGCGCAATTAATGAACGCATTGCAGTATTAATTAGCATATTCAAGCATTTATCGTTTTAACGAAGATAGCTATAGTTGGCGTTGTCGGTTTTACCATTCAAAAAAAACATGATGAGTATCATACCCAGCAATATATCTACTCATATTTAACAAAAAATGGCGGAAATAACTTTGCTTAAAATTTAAAGAAATATGAAAAAGATTATTGCAGTCACATTGTTTGCAGCATTGAGTTTTTCAGCTAATGCACAGAAAAAAGGATTACAAGGCACCACATTTGCCACTTCTCAATTTGGATACACCCAAACTAAAACGGGCACTACTAAGAGTACAAATTTCACCTTATTGCCAATTATTGGAACATTTGTTTCTCCGTCGGTTGCTATTGGTGCAGGAATTGGAACCGTCAATATCAAATCGGTGAATGGCGCAACAACAACGGCTAATACTGGATTATTCGTATTCCAACCATTGGTTAGAAAATATTGGAATGTAGCAGGCAGTATGTACTTTTTTGGTCAATTGGCTGCTCCCATTATCAGTGGAAAAGAAAAACAAAGTGAATTAAAAGTAAGTCAGTTTGGCTTGGCAGCTTCTGGGGGTTTAGATATGATTTTAGGCAAACATTTTAGTGTTGAGTTTTCTTATAATCTGGCCAACTTCTCAATAACCACTTTAACGCCTAAAACTGGAAATAAAACAACTATTACCGACTTCTCATTAGCACATGTTGCCAATGTAGAGAATGTGTATAACAGCGCATTAGGCGGTAGTAATCCAACCCTAACTACTCCTTTGTCTTTTGGCTTCAAATTTTTGTTTTAGTTTATTTGCAATCAATAACACCAGACCGGTCAATTTTTATTGGCCGGTTTTTTTATTTTAAAAGGTCTTGCCAATATGCAACAACCCATCAACAAAATGGCTCTTCTATCTGTAAACATGGTTAATTTGCACAAGAACCCAATAACTTATACTTAATGATGTACCACATTGGTAATTGGAATACAAAAATAATATTGAATATATGGGCTACTGTTTTTCTACTTTCAGTGGGCATATTCGAATCAATTGGACAAAACAGACAGAAAATACCCATTGATGGCAATAGATGGTACCAATTAACCAATGTAGAGAAAGGGTTACAACAATTATTTGATGGTGACCTTTTTACTGCAGTGGATGCACAATTTGATAAAATCATTCCATTACACGAATCCTATTATCCGCTTTTAAAGGGAGAATCGATGGTCATTGATAGTATTCGTTTTTATGATTGGAATGGAATCAGTACCAAGCCCTTTACACTTTACATTATAGACAGCAATTGGAATAGAAAAGCAATTGCTTCTTTTGATGGATCAAAATATGATCGTTGGGTTGGCCCTTACCCTGAGCGTCCTGATATTATTAAATTAGATATTGCTGCTAGAAATATTATGTATTTGATGATAGTTGCGGAAAATGATTTCCCTTCTGAAATTGAATGTTACGGATATTATACACCACCTTCTGCAACAACACCTGTTTTAAAGCGAAAAATTCCTTTATCCAATTTGTTTGGGGTAAATGGATATGAGTGGAATTTTTCAGATCCGCTTACAGATCCGTTTATTATTGATTCCAAAAGATTGAATGCAGTAAAATCGTTCAGCGGATTTAGACATTATTTAGACTGGCAAAAATTAGAATACAAGCAAGGGAGTTATACCTATAGTCCTACAAGAAGTGGTAGTTGGAATTACGATGCCATTTACGAGACATGTTTAAAAGAAGGCATCACCGTTTTGGCTTGTTTGAAAACCCTTCCAGACTGGATGCTTGATTCATATCCAGATAGTTTAAAAGACTTAGAAAATAATCCAGTTTTTTATGGTAAAAATTTAAATGACCCTGCGTCTTATATAGAACAAGCTAGAGTTGCTTTTCAATTTGCTGCCAGATATGGGAAAAATAAAATGGTAGACCAACGATTGTTGAATGTATATGATACCGCTCGTTGGACGGGTGATGAAATCAATCAGGTAAAAGTGGGTCTTGGTTTAATAGAATTCATTGAATGTGAGAATGAAAGAGATAAATGGTGGAAGGGCAGAAAAGCATATCAAACCGGTAGAGAATATGCAGCGAATTTATCGGCCTTTTACGATGGTCACAAAAACACGTTAGGGTCAGGTGTTGGCGTAAAAAATGCAGACAGCAGTATGAAAGTTGTAATGGCAGGAGTTGCGTTGGCCACTACCGATTATTTCAGGGGAATGATTGATTGGTGCAAAGAATTCAGAGGATTTAAACCAGATGGATCAGTAAATATTTGTTGGGATATCATTAATTATCATTTGTACACCAATAGCAGCAACTTAAATAGAGCCATTGCGCCAGAATTAAAGTCTAGTAATACCAATGCAGATTCAATAGCAAAAGCTTTTATTCAATCGTCCGCTGTCTATTTGAATAATATGCCTGTATGGGTAACCGAAACTGGATTTGATATCAATCAAAAAAGCCCCAACAAAGCCATTCCAATTGGAAATAAGTCGGTATTACAAACACAAGCTGATTGGATATTAAGAACCGCACTTTTATATTCCAGAAATGGTATCATGAAACAATTTTTTTATCAATTGGAAGATGACACTCCAGATTCTGAGCAATTGTATGCAACCAGTGGCTTATTTGGAGACAAACTAAATCCAAGACCAGCTGCGGATTTCGTGAAACAAACAAACAAATTATTTGGCGCTTATTATTTCAATAAATCCTTAAATGCCGATCCTTTGGTAGATGAATATGTATTGAATGATACCAGTAAAATGTACGTAGTATATATACCAGATGAGAAAGGAAGAACTGGGTTGTACACCCTTGATTTGGGCAATGCAGACTCCGCTTACTTGTATAGCCCCGTTGCTGGGATGGAGAATATGCAATTGAATAAGTTGAAAACGAATAACGGAAAAGTAATTGTAACTGCCACCGAAACACCTTTGTTTGTTAAAGGGGTTGGTTATATGAGCCAAGTTCCAAGTACTTCAACTGCCATTAGGGTTTTTCCCAATCCTGTAAAAAACACACTTACCATTCAAGGATTGAACAATGGAATTAATCAGCAAATAACCATTTTTAATACATCGGGTAAAACCATCACCCAAGGAACAACAATAAGCAATACTTATCAGGTAAATACGGGTTCATTTGCTGCTGGCATTTATTATGTAGAAATCAGGAATAACGATCAAAAACTTACTATTCCGTTTATCAAATCAAACTAGAAAAGTCCTAAAATGCAAAATGCCACATTGAAGTGGCATTTGCGGACCGGACGGGTCCAACCAAAAAGTTATGAAAGCCATATCACCATTGAGTTTACAAGGAAGAACATCGCAACAGGTCACTAAATAGGTCATTTTACCCTTACGCCCCGTCACTTAGTTAAAGTTACCAATCTCATCCAATTATAAGCAGAAAATTATCAACCTCTAGTATCAAAAGGTGATTTACCTCCAAAAATTAGGTAAAAAACAATCTTCTTCAAAATGGAACCAATCATTAGGTTTACAGAAAAAAATATGGACTTCAATAACAGCCCTGTTTCCTTCCCCTACAATAATGGGGAAATAACTGGCTTTTTAAGCGGTACCTGGTATGACTGGGAATTTCGATCCCAATCCAAAGAGATAATTGAGCTGTTTCCTGATGGCCTCATCACCCGAAAGATTAAATTAAATGGTACAAATGACCCTAAGTTTCAACTAGTTGAGACTACGCTATACGCTCTTGACGATATTGTATCTGTATTTATCAAATAAATTAACCCCTTATTTCTCTATTTCAGTGTCATTAACACACTATATCTGATGGCAACGGCACCATTAATGGGAATTTTGAAGCCGCTTACATGGTGACTTTTACCTGATGAACTGTTACGGAGCCGACCTGCCCCTTGATACGAAACAAAATAAGCCTATCCTTCACCTAATAACAACTGCAATTCACAGATTTACAGAAAAAATGGCTGTGATTTCACATAACTCAGTTCCACAATACTTGGAATTCACAATTCATTCCAGAGTAATCACCTTCAATTCACAACCCAATGCCTTCTGATTGCAATTTCATAGATTAGCCTAAAAACAAATCAAATGGAATCAATCATTTTACACAAGATCACTCCTGAAGAGTTCTATGAGAAAATTAGGACAATCATAAAGGAAGAATTAAAAAACGAACTTCAAAAGGATCAGCTTCTTACTAGAGAAGGTGCATTGAAAATGGCAGGTATCAGCAATACGGTATTTCTCAAAGCAATTGCAGAAGGCATCGTTAAGCCCCAATTAGTAAAAGGGAGAAGGAAAGCTATGTATTTGGAATCGGAGGTACTAAAAATTGAAAAAAGAAGAAGAGTCTCATAGTAGAATCATATCGTCCTCTTTGATAGGGACAAATACCTCCCTTTTTTTAGTAACTAATTCAAGGGCATTATTGGCATAATTGAAGTTTGCAACCCATTTAGTACACCTTCTTTTCAATTCCGGCTTTATGTACTTTTCAAAATGATAAACAAATTTGAGCATGGCATGGTTGGAACCATAAATGTCAATGTATTCAGCAAGGTTATGCTCAAAAAACTCTTCTTTTAGTGCCTTAATGTCATTTCTAATAACCTCAGCAGATGGTAAAGGAGCTGGTTTCGATGTAATATCCTTTGCGTCAGGTGGAAGTTTAAAATTCTTTCTGCCTTTCTTTTCCTTAGTATTAAGCAATGCTTCTCCAACAGACTTCTTGAAATTGGCTTGGGATTCAACATAGTCCATGTACCGACCAAGGTCAACATTACTCTCCTTGAGCTCTTTTGATAAAGCAATTAAATCTGTCTTATTATAATAATAGCTCCTACCCCGTTTAAAGTAGTTTGAGAACCCAAAATGCTCTCTGATAAAGTTTCCAGTACCATAGTACTTAGCTGATTTAATGTACTTGTTTATCGAATTATCCTCAACCCATTCCCCTCTTGAAATACTCATTGCCTGAAAATCAATTGCAGCCTTATCAACTGCTTCAAGGGAAAACCGCTCTGATTGAGGCAATTCACTTGTCCCTGTAAGCTTTGAAAGCAGCCTTTTTATAAACACTAATTCTTCCATTATTTTCTCTAGGGTAGGCTGATCCATCATACAAATATTTAATACTAAATTGTACTGTTAAATTAAAACTTAAACTCAGGAATATGAAATTTGGAAAGACAATCAAACTCTTCTTAATGGATGGTGACCCTAATGGGCGCATGAGTTGTGAACTTTCTAATTGGTCTGGAAAAGCATATAAAATTCCTCGAATAAAAATCATGGGCAGTTACGATAGAAAGGAACTAGAAACTACTGGGGTTTATCTTCTCTTCGGTAAAGATGAAAACGAAAATGAACAAGTATACATAGGTGAAGCGGAGTCAATACTTAAACGACTGAACCAGCAAATAACGCAAAAAGAATTTTGGAATGAAGCACTTGTTCAAAACCTAGACACTAGTGTAATTAGCAGCCCTTACTTCATCGTATTTATTGCTGCACAGGTGAAGGCTAACTACAAGGGTTTTCTCACTAGAGATATACTTCTAAGTGATCTTGTAAATATCAAGGGCGATGTGCACCATCTTTTCTCTCGCGACTATTTAAAGAAGGCAGGATACCAACGTGGAAAATATAATCAGATTGCCAACTACGTTTACATGCAATCAGAAACCAACATTCAAGTGGGGAACAAAGCACCAGCAGAATACTTTGGGATAATTGAACAACAGATACTAAACCAAACACCTCGCGACAGCGGTATTACTACAATGAGTAAACTCGACGCCAACATGAAAATGAACTGCATCCCTCCAAGCATAAAAACTATAACTCACGCGGATTTTGAAACATTTTTGGCAGAGAGGAGAACACTGATGGCAAACAAAATACGAGATTACTATAACAGCCTGTAAGCTTCAATTCTTCGAGCAGATTATTTCATAACAACCTATAATTGGAGATGGGAAATAACGAAACTCTTGAAAAATACTTCGACACCTATTCTGGCGAAATCAGCAAGCTAGTTAGGCAACTTTCTCTTGGATTCATTGCAGTGATTTGGATATACCCAGACAATAGTAGCAATGAAATACTACCATACGCATTTAGAACACCGCTATTCTTATTCATCTCTACACTAAGCATTGACCTAGTGCAGTACGTTGCAGCTACAATCATATCAAACATTTATGAGAAGGAGACGACATTCCCAAAGTGGGGAGATGTAGTTGTTAACTTTCTATTTTACGCCAAAACCTCAGTACTCATAATCGGTGGAGCAATCTTTCTTATTCGAATGTATAATATACTAAATTTGAATATCTAGCTATATTAATTTCATCACTTTAAATAACTGATAATGGAAAAACAAAAAATTGGTTTCTTTTCTCTCTACGATACGGATACAGCAGACAGCTATGTAGGGGCATTACTTGTAACAGACCAAAATGGAATTCCACTCGAATTTAAATGCACTCATTCGGTTAAGCCGACATTAATTCAAAAAACATTGTATGGCGAAAAGCTCAAACCATACATTGCAATTACTTTATGTGGTATCCCATTGCTAAATAATATCTCCAATAAGCCCGATATCCTTTTCATTAGCACCCCTTTCATTTTAGGCTTGAGGCCAGAGATTGAAATACCTACTTTGCTAATCAGACGAACAGGTGAAACAATTAACCTTCAAACAGAAGACGATGAGACGGAGAAACAAAAAATTGAAAATGAATCAGGACAATACAATGCAATCATTTTACAAACTCATCCAGACAATAAAGAAGAATCAAAATTACTAATCGGAACAGTGAATCAATTATTCAACAACTTTGATTTGATAGAACCATTTGAAAGAATGAAAAAGTCAATTGAAATTCTAGGCAAGAATGACACTAATTTCAAATAAAATGTTACTTGACAAAATATCTATCTTTAATAAGACTAAGTTAAACATTGCGAAAGCTATTGCACCAATTAAGCAAACGAGTGTTATAAGTTTCAAGCAAGTTGAATTTGAGATATCGCAACCAAAAAGAAATACTGCAATAGATTTTCAAATCCCCAAAGTAAAGATTTCAGCTAATTACACCATCCCTACAACAACTTATCGTTTTTATCAAGCGGTTATTTTACCTCTAGCAAAAATTGGGGAAAGTGCGATAACTGAATTACTCTCAGCAACTCTTATTAACTACAACGTCCTCTCAAATTTAACAATTCCACAAATAATAAACGTTCAAATTTCATCCTTATTTGAACCAAAGGTTTTTGATTGTATTGAGTATAACAAATTATTTACACTGGATATAAAGATTGAAAACATTCATTTAAGTTTTGTAAAGCCAACCATTAAAGGCAAGAACTATACACGTAAGATAGAAACAATACAGGCAAATTTATTTTCAGGTACGGACGAGGAATACAATACAATTACAAGAACAAGCAAGCCTAAAATAGAAAGATATTATACAGAGAAAAACAAACATGATAAGTTTGAAATCTTTGATTTAATCTTTCCCGCATTACAACCGCCACTTGGAAACTCTTTTGATAATCCGATTTCATTCCCTTATCAACTTTATCCATTCCAAGTTGACGGAGTGAAATTTCTCCATAGTTCCACAACAGCACTTTTAGGTGATGAAATGGGTTTAGGAAAATCAATTCAAACAATTACAGCAGCAAGGTTCTTATATCGAGAAGGAAAAATTTCATCCGCTTGTATTATTTGTCCTAAAGCAGTTATGTCAGATTGGGAAAAAAAACTTTGGGATTGGGCTCCTGAATTAAAAGTAATCAAGATAGAGGGCAGTAAAGTTGCGAGAGAAATTTTATGGAATTCGCAAACCCACTTCTACATTTGCACCTATGAAACTCTTTTAAGAGATTTTGAAAACACAAGTGAAATTAGAGGACTTGAAATAAATGAAAGAGGTCATTTAATAAAATGTCCAAACACTGCTTGCGGAAAAAATGTCACTTCGCCTTATTCATTCCATTACAATGCAAGCGTGTGTCCACATTGCAAACATTCTATAATTCATCCAAACAACGGAGATATAGCAAAAACAAATTTTGATTTGCTAATCATCGATGAAATTCAGAAAACGAAAAATCCTCATGCAAAAATCACCAAGGCATTAAGAACTCTATATGCTAAATACAAATGGGCCTTAACAGGAACACCACTTGAAAATAAAGTTGAAGATTTAGTTTCAATTTGCGAAACCATAAAACCAAAAATATTTGACAATGTTTACATTGGTGATATCGCTAAAGTTATAGAAACCTACAAACCAATTTTCAAGAGGAGAAAGAAGGAAGATGTGCTAAAAGAACTTCCATCAAAAAGCACTAAAGAAGTTTGGCTGGACCTTCTACCAACGCAAAGAGAAAAATATGATTTAGCAGAACAACAAGGAATAGTTGATTTGGAAGATAGAGGAGAAACGGTAACTGTTCAACACGTTTTGGCACTGATTACAAAACTAAAACAGATTTGCAATTATGAAATCACAACGGATGAAAGTGTTAAACTTGAATACTTAAAAGAGGAACTTGAAGAACTAACAGAGCAAGGCGACAAAGCACTTGTCTTTTCACAGTATCCAAATGAAACATTAAAAAGAATTTTTCCACACCTTAAAGAATATAGTCCAAATATTTATGACGGTTCGCTTTCAGATTTAAAACGAACAACTATAGTTAATGACTTTCAAACAACTGAAAACAGCAAGGTGATGTTACTTTCTTTAAAAGCAGGAAATGCAGGAATCACTTTAACAAGAGCCAACTATGTTTATCATTTTGACTTATGGTGGAATCCAGCAGTATCGGCACAAGCGGTTGACAGAGCTCACCGCATAGGGCAAACAAAAACTGTTTTTGAAAGATTGCTTTTAGCAGAGGATACAATTGAAAGAAGAATTTACAATATACTTGCGGACAAAAGAAGACTATTTAATGAAGTTGTTAATGGTTTAAATGATGCAAATGTTCTTTCGCAAACTATGACAGAAGATGAAATCTTCGGATTATTCGGACTTAAAAAGAATAGACTGCAACCAAAACAACGAATTGAAAATAAATCAAAGGACTTTAATTCGCTTGACCCTTTTGAATTTGAAGTATTTATAGGGGAATTGTTTTCGCAAATGGGATACAACTCTAGAGTAACAAAGAAAAGCAATGATGGAGGAATTGACATTTTTGCGAAACTTCATACACCAATGGGTATAGATGAGGTGATTATTCAGTGTAAACACAAAGTAAATCCAAGTTCAACAGTTGATGTCGCAAAAGTGAGAGAACTATTCGGAGTATTTTCAGCAAACAAAAAACTTACTAAAGCAATTCTTGTAACTAATGGTAGATTTACAAGTGGGGCAATTGAATTTGCAAAAGATAATAGAATTGAATTAATTGACGGAACAAAACTTCAGGGCTATGTTGAACTTCACTACTTATAAGTAATAAGCCCCTTTTTTCACCCTTCCAAAAAAGAAGAAGACATTTAATTAGTTTTTTAGATTACGAAATCGAGGTGGAATGTAAATCGAATACTTAGCTCGATGATGAGAACACCACTCTAGCTAAACTAACAATATGGAAAGAAACGATATATCTCTTCCTATATAACAACTACAATTATAGAAAGATATTTGTAGTTGTGCCCATTTACAGCATTAAGTATAACACAATCATTGAAGTTCATTATATCAAAACTCATGTAACTTACTTGCTGACAGGTTATAGATGCGGGAATTTAATTTAGAAGCTTTAAGCGCACTTAGATTGCAGTAGCAAACCATCACCACCTGATGCTCTCCTATCCAAACATTCATTTTAGCAAACTACATGAAATCAATTTAAAGCCAACTGACTAGTTATGAAGCTCTAAAACCCTTTCCTTTTATTTTCGCCATCACATTTGGAAATACTAGCCTTCACTGTATTCACATATAACCATGTAAATAAGATTTCCAATTTATAGACGTTTAAGCTTGACCATGCTCATCCAATTAGCTTCCTTGCTTTATCTAAAGAATTGAACTGGGATTAATTTCAAGATTAAAGACTAATAGAATTGAAAGACCTTGAACTTATAATAAAAGCAGCTCTACCACTTTAACAGTAAATTATTAAGTTTCGATCTCACTCTCATTTTCAACTTTAATCAAGTCATAAATAGGTAAAGTTGAACCTAACACCTCAATCGAGAGTGTAATAGCATAGGGAATTTCTTCAAAACTTTTATCCCAGCCTTTATGTGCCCTAACTGCAAATGAGAACTCCTTTGGCATTTCATGAGCTTTAATTATTGCCCAATCTTTTTGCAAAGAACTATTGTTTCTGCTAATTCCCTCTATCTCACCTAAATCACTTTTCTCGCGTATTTTCCATCCAAAACTGCGCATCTTTTTCCGGGCGTCTTTGTCATAAGATGTAAGATTCCCCTCAATTTCCTTCATCACATAATCTCGAAAACCAACAAAAGTCTCATCTTGCTTAGAACTTATCCAATCCAACCAAGTACCTAGATATGAACTAGTTTTCTGTCTAGTACGCCTTACTTTCGCTGTAAATGCTAATGTAACTTCAATAAGAACATCATATTCATCAGCTGGATTGAGAAGTGCTTCTGGAATTTTAAGTGAATATAAATGTGCTTCTTCCGAAGAAATAGATGCTGTATTATAATAGGAAATTCGTTGTTCTGAATTATTTGTAACCCTTTCAAGAGATGGGAATCCATATCCAAAATGTTTAATGCTCTGTAGTGTAGGTAAAGCAAAATAAGATCCAGGCAATCTAGCTCCTTGTACAATTAAGGCACGAACTAGGTTACAGTTCTCTTCTGGATACAACTTTTTTAGTTGCGCTGCAATATGTGTTACACGAGGTGCCGCATAAGAAGTTCCAACAGAGTCTCTTCCAAATGCATTTCCACCATGTAATGTGGAGCGAATGGTTTCAGTACTCGTAGATTGATTTTCTTTTACGCTGGCACCAGCACCTTTGGAAATAACTAAACCTCCACCGTGCTCAACAACATCTGGTTTAATATGGTTCCAAATCCCCAATCCTATCCTTGAAAAAGCCGATATTTCATTTTGTCCTCCAAGACCTTTCCAGTATTGATCTTCAAAATCAGAATGATTTACAGAGCCAACTGTTAAACCAAAACTACTTTGTCCTGGATTAGCAATTCGGCAAAATGGGTTGTTTAAAAAATCAGGGTAATCAGTACCTCTAGTAATAAAGTACCTTATAATATCTTTAGTTAGGTTGCCAGAAGATAAAACAAACAAAATATCATTTGCGTGTATTAGACTATCAATTGTTGCTGCCCACGCAGACATATGTTTAAGGCGAAATGGTTTAGTCGAATTGATTGAGTGATTGAAAATCTTACAATCTGCATTTTCTGAAACAATTTTTGTAATAATGTCGGCGGGATATTTTGTAACTAAAGCCTTATCGCCGTCAAGTATTCTTAGGTTCCTTACAAAAAATGGGAGTTTGTATGGTGTTTCAGTAAGAGTCACTCCTTTAGGGTAAAGAATTGCTCCTGCTACTCTTGTCCCATGACCACCTCCTGCAACACTATCTACTTTAGATGTTTTTCCTGTTACATAACATTTTGAGTTTGCAGTAATGATTGCAGAACTGATATATTTATGATCTTCCATTATCCCACTGTCAATTACTCCAACTTCAATGGAATCAGGGTCTGGAGCCAAAACTTCGAGGTCAAAATCAAAATCTGAATTATCTATTTCTTCAGGACTATCTATCTTTTCTGGTAAAGCAACTTCAAATACAAAAGGATAATTAAACACAAGATCTTTCAGCCCCAAACCTGTTATGCTTACTTCGGCACCAAAAGAGTCTTCCAAGTGAACAAGCCCACTATCTAAAGTGCCATATTGTTTTATGAAATTCTCAAAATGGTTTTCACGATCCAATAAACGTTGCTCTCGTTGATTTACTTCAGCTCGATAGCGTTCGAGCCTTCGTGGTCCTCCCTTTTTAGAAACATCGGGCTCTTTACGAAGAGGGTTATCAAAGGCAATACTAACCTCTAGTTTATAAATTTTAGTATCATCTATTTGATTCCACTTATCTAATAATTCTTTGGATAAAATCCTTTTTGGAATCCATTCTTCACGGTTACCAAGCCTAATATCCCAAAGTTGAGCAACTAAACCACTCCCTGATTTTGATTTAGCAAAATCAGATATTTTGTCTTTAAGTGACCGCAAAGAATCAAGTGAAGCTCCTAATATAAATCCATCATCTTCTTCTGATATTATTTCTATACCAAGTGGATGTAAATCAAGGCCTATACCTGTCAAGTTAGGATCAATTCTAAGAAAAACTGGTACAACATCATCAGAGAGAGGAGCTAAGTTCTTTTTAGCACGTTTTTGCAAAGTTTCATTCCACTCACTTTCAAGATTATTGGATTTGGAGTCTAAGAAGCTACTATGTTGCGAACGATTGTTTTGGTTCTCCTTACTGCGTTCATCTAAATCCCCACCACCAAACAAACGAGGCTTTCCAGAAACTTTTTGAACAAAATTCAAGTGTGGAAATTGATCCATTCACCAACTTATTTATTTAGGGAAATATTTTCTTCCATAGATTTTTGTAAATCTTCTAACTCAATTTGTTTTTTCATACTCAAAATTGATTTCTTAGCAGCGTCAGTGGCGATTTTAGCAACTATGGCATAAGAAAGACCAATCATGTCTTTCGCAATTAGCTGTAAGTCTATTTCCTTTTCAAGCTTTAGAGCAGAAAAAGTCATTCTCAATAAATCATATATTTCTCTCTCACCAGGTTTGGGGAATTCAATAAAATCGTCAAATCTACGAAATAGGGCTTTATCTATTGAGTCTTCAAGATTGGTAGTGGCAATCAAAATTCCTTCACCTTCATACTCTTCTAATAACCCTAATAGAACATTAACAATACGGTGTATTTCTCCAACATCACTTGATTTGGCATCTCTACGTTTACCAATGATATCAAACTCATCCAACAATAATACACAAGGATAATCGCTAATACTAGTAAAAAGACTTTGAAGGTTTGAAGCAGATTCTCCCAAATAAGATGAAATAATGGTATCAAAGCGAACTCGATAAAATGGTAGCCCAAGATCCCAAGCAATACGTTCTGCTGCCATACTTTTACCACAGCCCGAATAGCCATGTAAGAGAATTTTTTTTCGAGACTTCAAACCATAATGAGCTAACCGCTCACGAGCCATATACTCTTTTTCGATGCGCTGAATTTTTAACTCTATTTCTTGAGAAAGAATCATGTGGTGCCTCAAATTCTCATGTTCTACATGACTTGCTAGAGGTAACCTGTACCTACGGTCTACAGGAACTTTAAATTCAGCACCCCGAGTTACTTTTAATGTTGGATGTTTACTATAAGATTGCTCGAGCTTTTCCGATAGTATAGAATTGAGTTTATCTGCAAGTCCTTTATGACCTTTTTTACGCTCCTCTTCGATAATGCTATGCGCAATCCGGATGATGGGAGAATCTTTGTCTCCTGTCATTGATTTAAAGAGCCGAGTCATTAAAGCTTGATTCATAAAACTGTATCAAAAATAAACGTAATGTAAGTGATAATATTTTGCTTGCTGTACCTTTTTTCAGAAATACAACAGATTAATCTGCTTTTTGGTTATAATCAGATGCCAAATATACAAATTCAAGGGAAAGTTGAACTTCGCACATTTATCTGAAGTTACCACTCCCCCACTTAAATTCTCTATTTGAGTTACCCCCCGTATCCCCCCCACCCATGACCACCTCCACAGATATCCCCCGGCTAAGTTTTGCAGGGAATATTCCCCGTCACAAATAAACTCAAAACAATGGTCAAAATTATCGGGGTTAAAGTCTCAGAAAACAAGGATGGCACTGAATTCATCAGCTTAAAATTACAAGGTGGTGCAGAAGCGGTTCAGTCATTACAAACAGGCAAGTTCTACTTAACTGCACGCAGTTGTTACATCTCCTGCACTTTCACTCAAGCAGAAGCAGAAGGTTTCATCGGTAGTGAATTGCCAGGCAAAGTAGTACGTGTTAATTCAGACGCTTACCAGTACACCATCAAAGAAACAGGAGAAGTCATTAGCTTATCACACCGCTATGAATTTATCCCTGAAACAAAAGCAGAGCGTAGGGTTCGTGAGAACGCAGCAATCTAATCAGCATCATTACACCCATCACAAGACATTCTTTAAGAGCATCCAATCGGGTGCTCTTTTTCATTCACACTAAATCAACCTAAAATGCAGCTTCAAAAAGCAACGCGAAAACAGTCAAAGATCAAGCTCAGTATTTCTGGGCCAAGTGGTTCAGGTAAAACCTATTCAGCGCTTCAGTTAGCTTATGGCATCTGTAATGACTGGAGTAAGATTGCAGTATTGGATAGTGAAAACTATTCAGCATCTCTTTACGCTCACCTTGGGGAGTTTAATGTGTTAAACCTTACCGCACCGTTCACACCTGAGCAGTACATTGAAGCAATTCAGTTATGCGAGAGCAAAGGCATTGAGGTAATCATCATTGATTCCATCACACATGAGTGGAATGGCAAGGGTGGATGCTTAGAAATTCACGAAAAGGAAACGGCTAAGATGCGCATCCCTAACTCGTTCACAGCATGGGCATCGGTTACGCCAAGGCATCAAGCATTCGTAGAAGCAATTGTTCGCTCTCAATCACACGTGATCTGTTGCACTAGAAGTAAAACAGAATACGTCATGGCTGAAAGGAACGGAAGACAAATTCCACAAAAGATGGGCATGGCTCCTATCACTCGAGAGGGCTTCGATTTTGAGGTTTCGATTCACTTTGAATTAGACCAGCAGCATAAAGCATTCTGTAGCAAAGACAGGACTGGCTTGTTTATGCATCGTGAGGCATTCTTAATTACACCAGAAGTAGGTAAGACAATTACTGAATGGTGCGACAGTGGTAGCCCAATTAATGCAGATGATATTACGATACGCATCAATGGATGCACTAGCCTTAATGAGCTGTTGAAGATCTACAATGAAAATCCGCAATTCAAACAATCGCTGCTGAAGGAATTCGAAGGACGTAAGCGGCAGTTGATTATGCAGCAGGATGCACAAACCCAATTATCTAACCAACCAATCAGTAGCAATGGAATACATTGATAGCATTAGCGTACCATGGGATATTGAAGCAGTTGTCCCAACTATTATTCTTCCAACATCAACAGACCGTCCATTTATGCAAGCCAATACAATAGCCAGTTCATTGCAGGAACTAAGGGACAAGCATATAATACCTGTTTTCGTAAAGGACAATGAACCAGTTATTAGCCATACCGATTTTATAGAAGCTACTCAAAGAGCTGTGGAGAAGGTATTTAGCCATCAGCAAATACTCCAACCTAGTGTTCGCTTATCGCATCCAGTAATGGGTAGAATTCCTGATGCAAAGCATAAGCCAGCAATTGAATTAGCGGAGCATGAGAAAACGCTTTACTATGAACGGATGGCTTTTGTAATTGAAGTACCATCCTATACTGCGGTTATTGGTGGGAACACATTGTCCCTCACGATTGGCGGCGTTAAAGCTTACAACTTGGACAACCTTTACAACAAAAAAGGTGCGGATGAGCATTTCAAAGTGTTCATCGGATTCCAAAACAAAGTGTGCACTAATCTTTGTGTTTGGACGGACGGCTACCAAGCAGATTTGAAGGTCAATTCTATAGGCTCTTTAAAAGCTTGTATTAATACGCTGATAGAGAACTACAATCCAAATTACCACTTACAGCAGATGGAGCAGCTAACACAGTATAGTCTTACTGAGCAACAGTTTGCACAAGTTATCGGAAGATGCAGAATGTACCAACACTTACCCAATCACTTACGCAGCGAAATACCTGCAATGATGATGGGCGATACACAAATCGGTGCTATCTGCAAAGACTTCTATCGGGATGAAAGCTTCAGCAAAAATGAAGATGGCAGCATTGATTTATGGCGCTTGTATAACCTCTTTACAGGGGCAAATAAGAGCAGCTATATCGATAGCTTCTTAGACCGATCAGTTAACGCTTATGCATTTGTCGAACAGCTTCGTTGGGCATTAGAAAGAAAGCAGCGGTCATGGTATTTAAACTAGCAGCGAGTCTGCACAAACAATTTTCCTAACCAAACTTTAATTCAGTATGCAAACATTACAGTATGATGCAGAGAGTAAGCTATACGCTTACATATCAGGAACTAAATTGAACACGAGTGTGGTTACATCACTAGATGCTTACGAGTACCTCCACGCATTTTTCAGCTTCACTGTATTCTCTAACCAACGGGAAAAGTTTGTTGCACTATACCTTGATGCGAATAACTTCCCGATAGGTCAATGCAAATTTTCGCACCCAGACAAACCCTTTGTTGTTGTTGAATTACAGAAGCTAATTGATGAAGCTGTAGCAGTATCTGCTGCAAAAATATGGATAGGTCACAATAGCAGAACCAGTAACACTTCCCCTACTCTACAAGACGATGAACTAACAAAACATTTCATTGCGGAATGCAGGTCTCATAATCTTGAAGTAGTGGACCACTTGATTATTTCTGAGTATGGCAATTACTATAGCTATGCTGACAAGGGAAAGCTTCCACTCTAGCCTTTACCACTGCACAATTACTGATTTAACAACCATCAATGAAAGAACAAATCGAGTTCGGTTCTGAGGACATGTTATATCTGGTAAATCCAACTGGCTTATTACGTACACTGCGCACTCCATTTAGGGCACTATGCATCAAGGAATCCATCGGCATTCCTGTTGGAACTTGGGCTTTTGTGGACGCAGTGTACAGTAGTAGGCTATTTATGATTGCTTATCAGATCAACGGCAACCTTCATCCGTACAATCACTTCCAAATCACAATCAACTTTTAAACTAACACAAATGAAAAAACTCATCAAAACAACAGTCTCAGAAATTGAAGTAAGTTACCGTCCTTCAATTTCAGACAAGCCAGTTATTACTTCTTGTTTGGACGCGTACAATGTAATTAAGGAGTTCATTCCGAAGAACAAAATTGCGCTGAAAGAATACATTGCAGTGATCTATTTAAATCGTGCTAATCGCGTTATAGGCGCTTACAGAGTATCGGATGGTGGAATGACATCAACTGTTGCAGATCTACGGTTGATATTTTCAGTAGCACTAAAATCTGTTGCGTGTAGTTTCATCATCGCGCACAATCATCCCAGTGGAACACTTATTCCATCTGTTGCAGATAAAGCACTAACGAACAAGCTAAAAGATGCTGGGAAACTAATGGATATCGCCATGTTGGATCATATAATAATTGGTCCAGAAGATGGCAAGTATTTCAGTTTTGCAGATGAAGGTTTATTATAAAATGGCCTTCGTGAAGTTTAATCGGTGTTTCGTGAAATAACATCAACTAGCATTGATTAATAGATTACATTGTTTATCCCCTCAGTATTACACTCTTTCTACAAGCGTTTTTATTTTATACTAATACACACATTGACATTTAAAATGACATGTCAAATTATTTAACAAAAATCAAAAAGAGTTATGAAAAAATCAAGTTCGTTATTAATTGCAATCTTTCTTTTTAATTCAGTCTTCTCACAAGCAACTTCTATTGATTATTTTAATAAGGGTAATAGCCTTATGCAGTCTAAGGATATAGAAGGAGCGGTTGTGAATTTTAGTACTGCAATCAAATTAGACCCTAATTATGAGATGGCGTATGTAAATCGAGCACTCTGCAGAATGGCAAAAGGGAAATGGGCTTCCGCTATTCCGGATTGTAACAAAGCTTTGGAAATAAATCCAAATCAGGCAGTTGCATACTTTATAAGAGGTTGTGCTAAGGCGAACACAAAGAAAAATGGCTGTTCAGACTTATATAAATCGTTAGATCTTGGATATTCTTTTGCTCAAAATGCAATATCTAAATTTTGTAAATAAGTCTAAATAAATTTTATGAAGGGATATTTAATATTAGTAGCTTTTGTTTTTGTAATTATATTATTTCTTTCTCGTGGCTCTTGGAATCAAGTCAACGAAAAAGGTGAAAAAGTGGATAGTACATTTATGGTTTTTTTATATATCCTAATTGGCACATTGCTCATTTCATTCTTTATCTATACTTGTAATGAAATCACTCCAGAAAGAAATAGTCCCTTTAACGGCCCAACTAAGAGATAGTTTAGTAGGTCAAAATTTAAATTATAGTTTCAGTAGCCTCCTTTCAAAGGGGTTACTGAAATTGTTTTTTACTTACCTCTACATTTCTGCGTTATCAAATTTTCAATATCAGTAAAATCTAACATCATGGAAAAACTTTTCTACTTCATTCTCGTACTCGCCATTATGGCCGCCATTTTCTTTCTTACAGTAAGTGAAGATAAAGCATCAAAAAAGCTTGCTGTAATACTATTCATCTTGCTTATTATTGGAGGTGTCTTCTTCGGACTAGGCTAAAGCGCAAACAATAGCACTAACTTCAACACAAGTAACAAACCCCTGCATCCTCATGAATGTGGGCAGAAGGGGCAATTGCAACAGTATTTGTCCTCATTCGTAAGTGCTACTACGAACAATAAATCTTATCCACTAAAATCTATCAAAATGAAATTATCAGAACGCTTAGAATGGAATGCAGCCGATCGTCATATATTGGATTGCGCTGGATTCCCACTTGAAAGGATTGATGAGTTGGATAACACTTTTCAGCAAATAAATGAATCACTGGTTATCAGTATATGCACACTTGCAGAACCAATCCTACTAGAACAACCAGACTACTCCACAATTATTCTTCCGAAAGAATTAGTGATGCAGTTCAAGGACGATATAGACCAGCAATTTAGTGGTGTTAGCAGCAGTGCAAGGCAAACGCTTTGGTCATTTGCTTCGCAGTATTTATGGAACAGTTGCCACAATGCTTTGAGCGCAATAAAACATGAGAAACGTTTTAACGACCCTGAACTTGGCGATTTTTTTAGAGCATTGGAAGATGCTAAAAAAAGTGGGTTTTCATTTGAAAGGACACTTTTAAATAAATAAAGCAGGAAGAAGTATAAAAAAAGTTTAACTAATAGTAACACTCATTGATAGTTCATAAAATGAAACAGCCTCTAAATCTTATAAATTTCAATTTAAAACTTAGAGGCTGTTATTAATGAGCCATAAATTGATGACTACACTTTTGATTTTTTACTACTGCGTAACTATGACCTTTCTATTTTGATATTTAATATCTGAACCTTCTAGGTTTAGAATATAATTGGTCATTCCAGTTGTATTTTTAATATCTACTGAGACTGTATTCTCACCTTTTACCGCATTTACCCACTTACTTAACACCACTCTTCCTGATGCAGCGTCTCTAACAACTAAATTCAATCTGATTTCTTTTGGAGATTTGAATGTAGCAAAGAATTTATTCGATGCAGGGTTTGGATAAACATTTATTTCTTTTGAATTCAAACTACTGATATATGCATAGTCAGTTTTAGAAAATGAAAGATTACTAACCTGTGCATTCATCAAAGAACTGGTTCCAAGATTTGTAGCTTCGTAAGTAAAAATAATTGTAGTAATGTCATTAGCATTTATTTTACCAGATATAGTTTTAGATTTAAAATCATTTATACTTAAAACTAATTCTGTTTCATTACTTGTCAAAGGGATTGATAAAGAATATTGATCTGCCCAATTAACAATACTGTCTTTAAGTAGAATAATTCTAAGATTTGCACCCTTACCTCCTGCAGTTAATTTAATTGTCTTGTATTCTTTCAGATCTTGTGGTATAGCTCCGCCTCTTAATAGTTTATATACGGTAACATTATCTGGGGTATTTGCTTCAATTTGCATATTCCTGAACAGCAAGAAATCATCCTTATTTTCAATAGTTCTCTTTTTGTCGTTTGTGATTTTAAATGACTTAATTGAAGTAGTATTTGAATTGAATTCATATCCCCAGTTCCCATCTGCCATAAAAACTTGATCTTTCATCTCTCCATTTATGTAAAGACTTATAGTTGCTTCATAATTGTCACTTAATGGAATATTAATTATTGACTTTCCAGTTGGTTTAATTGTAAATGGTATTTGCTTTTTTATAAGATTTGTAGAAAACTCATTTTCACGCTCTAAAATTTCAAAATAACCATTGGTACTTGTTGTAGAATTACCTATTTCAAGAACTACATTTTCAGCTTCACGCTTTCCTTTTGTAATATATGTTTTTGGTATTTCTGTCTTATTATCAATCTGTAGAATTGGCATTTTACTTTCTAATCTTGTTATAATATCAAATACCATCTCATCAATTAAATAGGGGCTTTCAGCCCATAACTGAATATTAAACATAGTTTCATCTGGAGAATAGTCTTTATTTAACCATGTTGATTGAATCGTATAATTATTTCGTCCGTTTTTAGCACCTATAACAAAGCTATAAGCATATTCTTTTTGACCTTTAGAGTTAAGTAAATCAAACTTAACGAGATTAATATCATTTATGGTTACATTTTCAATCTTTAATAGTTCTGCACCTTTTAATCTATCACAAACTGCTTTTGTATGATCGTATACTTTTCCTAATGTTTTTGTACCAAACGCAACCGCTCTTGCTTTATTTTCCGAGGTAAAATCTATTGATAAAGCTTCAACTGCATTGGTAAAAGAAGGTATATCTGTTGGAGTGGTTGTATAGGCTTTATAATTACCAGTTGATAATTTTTGGGGTAAAATTTCAGATAATGTAATATTGCTACCTGAGCTTGATGACTTATAGGTTTGACCATTTAAATCTATTTCAACCAATTTATTATAATCAATAACCCCCGATTTATTTGAAGTAGCTGTATTAATGATCCTTTTACCAATAGCATCACCTATGCTTTTACTTTCTAGGCCCGAATTCCAGCCACTTGGAACACCCGAGCCGGTATAAACAAACAATTCATTTGAAACCATGATACCATTCGTAGTTCTAACACTGACATTTCCAGTAAAACAAACCGGCACAACAGCCAAAATGGTATTATCATCAATCACTCTAAAATTACTTGTTAATATACTACCTATATTAATATACGGAAAAGTGACTCCAGAAAATCCACTGCCAACTATAGTTAGCGTATCGCCTTCTTTTCCTGAACTAGGTGAAAAATTTAAATTAACAGATTCATCATTAAGTGTATACACCCTAGCAGAACTTATACCATAACTAATAAGGCTACCAGTAATCAATGTTTTACCATCAGCACTTATTCCTACTGACAATCCTTCAGATACACCACCTACAGTAGTTGCAGCAATCTTGCTTCTCTTTTGAGTCCAGGAACTTCCATCTTTTTTAAAAATCCATACTGCTCCGTTTCTGTAATTATCACTTGGCCCTCCGACAATTGCTGTCTTTCCATCTGCACTTAAGTCAACTGATGTTCCAAAACTTGCACCGTTTTGCATGTCATTACCAGTTAAAAAAGAACCTGCTTCTTGCCAAAAATTATTTGCTGTTTTTTCGTATATCTTTACTATACCAACTCTATTCTGAAAGAATTTAATACCTGACGAAGTGGTTGGTACATAAGTTCGCCCAATTATAAAAGTATTACCATCTTTACTTAATTTAGAAGAATGACCTCCAGCAGGGAAATCACCAGTTCCTCCATAAGTTTGCATAAAAAACTTTGACCAAGTTCCTGATGAATTTCTCGCATATATTCTAACACTTAATTCACTGCTTATTAAAGCAGTATTACCATCTGCACTTAATGAAACTTCATAAAATTGATTGAAAAGATTATTACTTCTTCTTTCATCTTCTAACAATGTTCCTTGCTGCGACCAAACACCATTGTTTTTAGTAAAAATCCATGCTGCACCGTTTAGTACTAAAGGATCAACTGAAACGGTTTGCGTGTAATAATTTACATTAAAATATGGGCCTCCAAGTAATGCTGTATTTCCGTCAGCACTTATTGCCACACTTGAACCTTGTTGTGATGGCCTAATAGAGCCTGTTCCATATATTTTATTTCCTTGTTGTGACCACAGACCATTATTCCGAATAAATATCCAAGCAGCTCCTCTTGTACTACTATCTTTTGGTCCACCTACTAATACCGTATTTCCATCTGCACTTATTGCAACCGAGAATCCTTGCATAGGATACCCTTCAATACCCGAACCAACTAATTTTGCTTCTTCAATCCAACTATTATTTACTCTTTTATAAACATATGCTGCTCCGATGCTATCATTATCAAATGGAGCTCCAATAACTGATGTATAACCATCACTGCTTATTGCTACTGAATAACCCTCACCGTTTCTTAGATTTGGGGGGAAAGATCCACCGAGCTGCGATTCTTGCAAATATCCGTTTTGAAAACTAGTAATTGAAAAATTACCAGGTGTTGTATATGAACCTATTGCTGTTGACAAACTGATGTTGCCAGTTACTGAACCAGGCATTACCATCACCTTTACCTCAGTATTACTACTAGATACTATAATGGAATTTACACCTCCGATTGTTACAGAAGTTGGATTTGAAATGTTTGTACCTGTGATTGTTACCAGTGTCCCTACAGGCCCTGAAGTTGGGTTAAAACTTGTAATAGATGAGACAGACAAAGATGTAAACATCCAAACTGAACCAGTGCCACCATTATGTTGAAAACCTCCAATAATTACCTCGTTTCCATTGGCACTCATCGCTACAGAATTTCCAACGAAAGAGTTGCCAGTTACAAATGAGCCTTCTAATTTATTACCATTTTGAGACCAAATTCCACTAGAACGTTTGTAGAGCCATGCAGCACCTGCATTAATTCTATCAGATGGTCCACCAACAATCGCTGAATTACCATCTGCACTTATGGAAACTGAAGCACCCTGCGTGGCAGCATCAGGAGAACCAGTACCTACTAATTTATTTCCTTGTTGTGACCATACCCCACTATTCCGAATAAATACCCATGCGGCACCCTTTGGCGCAAATGGAATTGCCAAAGCATCGTCGCTTGAACCACCTATTATTACTGTATTGCCATCAGCGTTTATTGCAACTGCTGAACCTTGTGTTGCATTGCCAACTGCACCTGTACCAATTAATTTATTTCCTTGTTGAGTCCAAATATTACCACTTCGAGTAAATATCCAAGCTGCTCCAACACCAGAATTATCTTGAAACCCTCCAATTATAGCAGTATTTGCATCTGCACTCAAGGATACTGAATTTCCTTGCCTTGCATCTCCAATTGCACCAGTACCTATTAATTTATTTCCTTGTTGTGACCAAACTCCATTTGTTCTAGTATATATCCAAGCTGCACCTGTAAAGTTATTATCTGCAAATCCGCCAATTAAAGCAGTATTACCATCTGCACTTAAGGATACTGAATATCCAAATTGAGCATTTCCTACTATGTCAGATCCAACTAATTTATTACCCTGCTGTGTCCAAACCCCATTAGATCGAGTAAATACCCAAACTGCTCCAACACCTACATTATCTGAATTACCTCCCAATATTATGGTATTCCCGTCTGCACTAATTGCAAGTGAAGCACCCTGTTGTGCGCTAGTTGAAGCCCCACTTCCAATTAACTTACCCCCTTGTTGAGTCCAATTTGCTCCACTCTTTATGAAAACCCAAATGGCTCCAATATTTGTGTTATCTAAAAATCCACCTACAGCTGCAGTATTGCCATCTGCACTAATTGCAACCGATCTTCCCTGATAAGCATTTCCAATTGCTCCTGCACCTTCTAACTTAGTCCCAAGGGTTGGAGTATTAGGTGTAGAACTACTAGTTACTGTAAAAAGCCCAACACTATTCACCGACCCTGCTCCTGTAGTTAGGTTTATCGAACCACTTATAGCACTTGGCATCACCATTGCCTTTATTTCTGTTGCAGAATTAGATACAACAATAGCTGTAACACCTCCAAATGATACCGAGGTTGGATTACTTAAGTTAGTCCCCGCGATTGTTACTAAACTACCAACTGGTCCAGATGTAGGATTAAAGCTTGTAATAGTTGGCGCCTGACTTTTAGCAATAGTAAATGCAAAAGCTAAGATTGCTGTAAGCCACAGCTGGACATAGAATTTTAGTCTCATAAAGCGAGTTAAATTTTGAACAAAAAGAAATCTTACAAAATGTAACAATTGATACTATACAGCGGGGAGGGAGAGTTAAGTATTAACTCTAGTATAATACAGTACAAATATAAATCTTTAAGCTTATTTATTTATACCAACCCGTTTGTATTTTTCAAGCGCCTGAAAGTAGTTTCATATTTCACTTAAACGACTATCAGTGGATTTTACTCACGAGGCATATAAATTTCTAATGTATCAAACAAAGCAGAGACAATTAATAAATGAATTTACTAGTCAGATTTGCAAAAAGAATAATCACGAAGGTGTTTTATTAATCATTATCTCAAGTTTTTGTCAACTTTGCCAACTTTGCCACTTTAGACAAATAAACTTTTTACGAGCGTATATCCTAAATTGGATTTAAAAAAGAGTTGGCGAAGTTGGCGAAGTTGGCGAAGTTGGCAAAGTTGGCAAAGTTGGCGAGACCTGTTAAGAGGCCCCGCCGAATTGCCTTTACTCAAACTACTTCTTAGCCTTCTTGTACGTACCTCCCTTTGCTGAATATAGCTTGCCGCTTTTTCTTAGCTTTTCTAATCTGCGATCTAAAGTCCTTTCACTAAAACCAACAGCAGCACAAATCTCCAATACATCCTTTCGATCAAATTCACCTTCAGGAAGTAAACTATAAAAATCCAAATATTGGTGCATATCCACATCAGGTGCGGACATTGCCGAGCAGCTAAAGATCACTAGGTTGTGTGCAAGATAAACATCTGCAATGGCTAGTGACTTTCTCAATGTTTGCCATGAGCAGTGTACTTTATCTACAAAATTCACCATACCTTCTTCGCTTTGATATAGCATTGAAAGAATACCTGCGATCCTGATTGTAACTAAAGCAGTCCTTTTAACCATTGCACTTGTATAACCATTGTACTTCCTACTAACTGTTTCCATTTTGAATTTATACCAATTGGAAAAAAAGGCCCACTGTGGATCAGTTAATACGAATTGCGCCCCTTCTTCATTGTAATGCAACTGCAAATAAATATCAAGCATTTCATTGCTTAATTCTGCAAAAACAACATCCCTACTATCATCCTTTCGCCCTTTTAGCATCTTAAAGAATGGTAGACTATCAAAATAGTAAAAAATAAACCTGCTTTGTAATCCATTCTCCGGGTTAGCTAGTCCCATTGACCCTACCTGCTGGGGGGTCCCGGCCAAGAGAACAGAAACCTGTGGTCGCTCAATAACTAAATGTGCATCATCCGTCTTTCGACTACTACTTGTTGATTCATGGTGAAATGATTTCCTCAACAAATCGGAAAAGTTTCCCCAGTCTTGTTTGAAAGATTGAGCAAGTGTATCTGCTTCTGTTTCATAGATAGTACCAATACCCCCATTCTCATTTAGAATCCCCATAAACGATGCTGCACTACTATTTGCAGGAATCACATGTCGTTTTCTTGGGAGCTTTAACTTTCTGCGCTTGCTATTATTTACATTCCCTTCATCACCTTCAACTGGAGACTCCACCTCTTTTAGTTTGACCATTGCATTATACTCTTCAAGTAAATGCGCTTCGATGCCTTTTATATAAGCACCTGCTAGGCTAACAACCCCTTTACCAGACGCTGGTGGAGCTACTACCATAGTAAACAAGTTCATGTGTACTTTGTGATCATCATAATGCACATAATAATTAGGGAGACTACCGCTAATTAGTGCCAATGACGAAGTAAAAAACACATCACGTTCTCTAGTATCAGGAGACATTAATTCACAGCCCTTCATTAAAAGCTTTGGAAGCTTATCGTAAACGTGAGCGGGGATTAGAGGAGTATCAAATAACTCCTCTTGTGTAATTGCAACTGCACCTACAGTTGTATTCGTACTACTTTTTAACATGGCATGGAGATTTAGCTTGAATAGAAGGAGTTGCAGTTTTAATTGGGTATATTTTTCGGAAATACTCTTTTGTTGCTTCATCAATACAAATAGGGACTTCAACACAAATATCTTTACCCTTTACATCAAAATCTTTTCTTACTTGATTTCTGATTGCTTCTATACAAGATTCAGAAATAAGGGGAACTCGATGGTGTCGCTGAAGCCTTCCTCTATTCCCGTAGGTAACTTTTATAACTCGTGTGAAATAACCAATTTCAATAAATTCGGGATAAGGTTGATTTCTTTTGTCCAAGAACTTATTTCTTCTCAAAAAACGTAACAAGCGTTTTCTCCCAATATTTCTATTGAGAACGACTGCGGCATTACGCATCCCAAGGTATCCTTCAGTGCCAGAAAAGGGCACTGTATTATTTTTAAGCAAACTCATAAAGCTGGTTTTTGAGTGTTTGAAATTGATTTAGCAAGCCCACGCATAAAATGGAACATGTGTGTTGCAACTTCTCTTTTAGGGTAAGGTTTACTAGCCTGGTCGGTCTTCGGCACTTCAAATTTTTGCGGGTGATCTTCGAAGTAAGTAAAATGAACACCCATATCATTGCTATATTGTCTGTTTCGTAAGATTGGCATAATCCTAATGGAGTAGATATCGTACATATTCTTACCATTTATTCGGCACCAATCAATTAATCCATTGTCCCTATAGTATTTGAGTAAAGTTGGATTGCATTTCAGCATATCGCATGCGTCCCTAGTCGGCAGAAAATTTGACTTAGCTACTCTAGGTTTTTGATGATTAAGAGTTTGCTTCTTCGGTTTTTTTACTACTGTAGCTATTGGTTCATTGAATCGCATTCGATCAATCAACTGCTTACAATCAATAATTTTAAACTGTTCCATAGTCCTCAATTTTTAAGGTTTTGTAATAGTAAGTGCCTGCAATTTTTGTGAACTGTATCAGTCCTTTTGACCGATAGTTTTTTAGCGAAGAATCTGAGCACTTCAGAACCTTTTTTGCTTCAGCTGACTTCATCCATTCACCAGGTGATGGCCTTTCGCCACCAATAATGTCTAGGATTTTCTCAACCGTTTTTTCTAACCGAATAAAATCGGCTTTACTCGCAATGTCTATTTGCATAGTGTTGGGTTTGAATTTTTATTACTAAAAGTCTTTAGGATCAGCGTATTCATCTCAGCATGGAGACGGATATCCGTCATTTTGGAATACAACTGAGTGGTCCTGATATTTTTATGGCCAAGGATTGTTTTTACTACTTCTAGGCTTATTCCATTTTCAAGGGTAACAGTGCAGGCCATTGTGTGCCTAGCGATGTGAACTGTGAGTGTTTTATTTATATCGCAAAGAGTTGCAAGCTCCTTTAAGTACTCGTTAAATTTTTGATTACTGTTTACAGGTAAAAGCCTTTTTAATTTATCTGCTTTAGTAAATGGGATATACTTCTTCAATATGGCCTCAGCAACTGGAAGTAAGGGTATACGACAATTAGATTTAGTCTTTGTTCTTGGTATTATGATAACTCGCAATTCATCCTTACCGTCACCATTTATATGATCTCGATTCAATTTTGCTACATCTGCATATGATAGACCAGTATAACAGCAAAAAACGAAAACATCCCTTATCACTTCAAGCCTACTATTTAAAGAGCCTTTTTCAATCAATCTTCTTAATTCGTCTTTTGTTAAGCAGTTTCTATTCACTTCAGCTACTGAACATTTAAATGCATCAAATGGGTGCTTTTCAATGTAATCAAGCTGAACTGCTAACCTGACTATCTTTTTGAGGTTTTTTATGTGTTTGATTGCCGAATTATGGGCCAGCTTTTGCGTTGACTTTAAAAATGTTTCGAAATCGAGGATAAACCCGTACTTCAATTCTCTTATCTGCAAATCATCTACCAAATATTTAGATTGAATAAACTGTTCCAACTTCATTTTAGTTAGTTCGTACTTCCGCAGCGTAGCAATACTGAAATCATTACCAATCCTTGCTTTAACATCAGTATTATGCTTAAAAAAAAGAGACAGTAGAGTCATATTGTTATTACCACCGCTGATTCTCATTTTAAGCACTTGGGCCGTAATAACTTGACCTGTTAAACGGAGGTCAGCTCCTATTTGAACTATATTATTCTCGTGACTAATGATAGCAGCATTGATTAGTGCAGCGTTTGGATTACGTGGCTTCACTCTTTTTCTCACTGCATCCCAATCATCCTTTGTTACGCTGTACTTTAAAGAGATTTCAGTAATAGATGAGCCTACTTTAATTCTGATATGAAGTGGGCAAGTTCCGTCTGCTTTTATCTTTTTGGCCTTCAGTATTGGGCAATAGTTTATCTGTTCCATTTTGGAATGTTTTTTTTGGGTGCTATAATTTGAGAATATGCAACCTTTCAATCGGTTGTCGTTACTGTTCTGAGTCAAAACTTAGAACATAAATAATTGGATTTTATCTCCCCTCAACGCATCTTCTTATTCTTACTTCGAGTGGGATTCTCCTTTTACTTAATTTATCGAAATGTGCCATTCTGTTACTTCCTCGGAAAATATAGTGGAATTAAAACGGACATTTGCATAAAAAATATAAAAAAACCAGTATTTGTGGAAAAGAAAATATAGGTCACTAAGAATAGAGAATGGGTCACTGAATAGGTCACTAAAAAAATGCTGGAAGTATGGAAAATTTACGGAGGTCTAGTAAAACAAAAAGCCCGCAGACATTGACGTTTGCAGGCTTTTCTTAATTTTACTTGTTCAGTGTGCGGACCGGACGGGACTCGAACCCGCGACCTCCGCCGTGACAGGGCGGCATTCTAACCAACTGAACTACCGATCCGTTCCTTATTTCGACAGGTTATGTCGTTTTTGGGATTGCAAAGATAAGGGGAAAACACTTTTTGAAACAAATCTTTTCAAAAAAAAAAGCAATGCCTATTTTTACCGCCAAATCATATAATATGCCTCAATACCCCAATAGACAATTTCTTGATTTTGAAACACCCATCAAAGAGTTATACGAACAAATTGATGCAACTAAAAAATTAGCTGAGAAGAATCCTAAGATAGATTATACCAATACACTTCAACAATTAGAAGAGTCTATTTTAGAAAAAAGAAAGGAAATCACCAGTAATTTAACCCCATGGCAAAGGGTTCAACTAAGCCGTCACCCAGATCGACCGTATACCTTAAAGTACATTGAAAAAATGTGTACCAATTTTGTGGAATTACATGGAGATAGAAATGTAAAGGACGATAAGGCAATGGTAGGGGGATTTGCTCAATTAGATGGGGAAACGGTGATGATAATGGGTCAACAAAAAGGCGTGAATACCAAGATGCGCCAAATGCGAAATTTTGGTATGGCCAATCCCGAGGGTTATCGAAAAGCACTTAGGCTAATGAAATTGGCCGAAAAATTTAATAAGCCTGTCATTGCATTAATTGACACCCCAGGTGCTTTCCCTGGCCTTGAAGCTGAAGAAAGGGGTCAAGGAGAAGCCATTGCAAGAAATATTTATGAAATGATGCGCTTAAAAGTTCCAATAGTGATTGTCATTATTGGAGAAGGAGCCAGTGGTGGAGCTTTAGGAATTGGTGTGGGAGATAAAACCCTGATGATGGAGAATACTTGGTATACGGTCATTTCTCCTGAAAGTTGTAGCTCCATTTTATGGAGAAGTTGGGATAAGAAAGAAGTAGCAGCAGAACAACTTAAGCTTACTGCCAATGATATGAAAGGATTTGGTTTAGTTGATGAAATAGTACCCGAACCATTGGGAGGCGCACATTGGGATTATCAAGAAGCTGCAACTATTTTAAAAGGTTGCATTCAAAAAGCATTATCAGAATTTAAAACAAAAGAACCGGCTGATAGAGTAAACGAGCGAATCAACAAGTATTGTAAAATGGGATTCTGGGAAGAATCTACTATCTAATAGAACTATGAAAATTCAAGAGCAGCTAAGGGGTACAGGTGTAGCAGTAATCACCCCCTTCACCAATGATAATAAAATAGATTTCCCTGCACTAGGCAAGGTTATTGAGCATTTAATTGTTAATAAAGTAGAATACCTTGTACTATTGGGTACTACAGGTGAAACACCCGTATTATCTAACACAGAAAAAATAGCCATTTTAAACTATTCATATGATTTGGTGAAGGACCGTGTTCCAATTGTTGTAGGTATTGGGGGCAATGATACAGCAGACTTAATTGATGATTTAACTCATTTTCCTTTAGAAAAAGCAACCGCTATTTTAAGCGCTTCACCCTACTATAATAAACCCTCACAAGAAGGTATATTTCAACATTATAAAATGGTAGCTGCTGCTTCTCCCCTTCCCATTATTTTATACAATGTACCTGGAAGAACTGGCAGAAATATGAGCGCATCAACTACGCTTAGAATTGCCAATGAAATAACCAATATCATTGGAATTAAAGAAGCTAGTGGAGATATGCAACAATGCATGCAAATTTTAAAAGACCGTCCCAATGACTTCCTAGTACTAAGTGGTGATGATGCATTGGCATTACCTCAAATGGCATGTGGTATGGAAGGGGTAATTAGCGTTGCAGCAAATGCCTTCCCACTTGAATTTGGTGATATGGTTAGAGCTTGCTTGAATAATGACTATGCTAAGGCCAGATCCATAAATAATCATTTAATGACCCCTTATGATTTAATGTTTGTTGAAAACAACCCAGCAGGTGTAAAAGCATTTATGGCCATTCAGGGGCTAATCAGTAATCAGCTTCGTATGCCCAATGTTCCACTCAGCGAAGGCGTTTTTAATCAAATTAATCATTGGATTAAGCAGCAGGGTTAAGTCAATTCATGCAATTTGATTACATTGGGTTATTCAATTCATTGTTATGTTCAAATTGGCATTTAAAATTGCATCCATACTTCTTATAATAGCTGTACTTATTTTTTTTATCTATGTCCCCACATATATAGATAAATCTATGAATAAGGTTCAGCTAAAAATTGCCAATCCCCAAAAAGTTGAATGGTATGATTCCATTCCTTTTATTGCAGATTTACATTGTGATCAATTATTATGGGATCGTGATGTCTTAACCGAGCACGAATATGGGCATGTAGATGTACCCCGAATGCAAAAAGCCAATATGGCTTTACAAGTATTTAGTATTGTTACCAAAACTCCACGAGGTATTAATATTGAAAATAATACCGCAGAAACAGACAATATTACTTTATTGGGAATTGCACAACTACGACCTTTTAAAACTTGGTTTAATTTAACTGAAAGAGCATTAAACCAATGCAATGAATTTCATAATGCTGCCGAGAATTCCAAGGGGCAATTAAGATTGATCACAAATAAAGCAGAACTCAATCAATATATTGAAGATAGAGCCAAAAACAAATTAATTACTGCAGGTATGTTGGGGATTGAAGGAGCACATGCTTTGAGTAACGACTTAAATAATTTAGCTAAACTGTATACAGCAGGAGTTAGATACATCGGAATAACTCATTTTTTTGACAATGAATGGGCTGGTTCAGCACATGGGGTAAACAAATCAGGTTTAACCAAAAAAGGAATTTCACTAATCAAAAAAATGAATGAGCTAAAAATAACTGTAGATCTTGCCCATGTTTCACCAACGGCAATTGATGATATTTTCAAATTATCGAACAGCCCTGTAATCATTTCCCATACTGGTGTTCAAGGGGTTTGTAACAATAGAAGGAACCTCTCAGACAAACATCTAGAGGAAATAGGTAAAAGAAATGGATTAGTCGGAATTGGATTATGGGAAACCGCTGTTTGTGGAACTAATGCAGAAGCAACTGCAAAGAGCATCAGATATGTTGCAGATAAAATTGGAGTAACCAAAGTTGCACTAGGTTCAGATTTTGATGGAGCCATAGGCACCCATTTTGATGTCACAGGATTACCGCTAATAGTGAATGCCTTACAGAAGGAGCATTTTACTAGAGCAGAGATAGAACTTATATTAGGCGGGAATATTCGGAATTTTTTCTTAGAAAATTTACCTGAGGGCAATTAGAAAAATTTTTGCACGAACTCGTTCTCTTTCAATTCCGCCAAATTTTCTACACTAAGTGGTTTACTTACAAATTGAGCTACAACTGGAAATTTTTTGGCTCTTGAAAAATCTTCAGGGTCAATAGTTGAAGAAAGAATAATTATTTTAGTATTTGGCAGCTTATCGGCAAATAAAGGTATATAAGCTTCTAAAAACTCCCACCCATTCATCACAGGCATATTAATATCTAACAAAATTAATGAAGGCGCATCATCTACAGGCTGGGAACTGGTAGCAAAAAGATCCTTAAAATAGTCAAGGGCATCACTTCCATCAACTGCAGTAACTACATCGTTAGTAAACCCGGTCCTTTTCAAAAGTAGTTTTGAAATAGTGAGCGAAATACTATCATCATCTACACAAAGGATTTTATTAATCATTTAGCTAAAGTTCTGCTTTTACAAATGGTGTACTAATTGTTACTATTGAAGATACATCAAAAAAAATAAACACAAACTATTTTCGTTTTGCTTTTTCCCATAAAACAGACTGTTCTCCAAAAAAATAACGAACAAATCCAGCAATAACTGCATAATTCATTAAACAAAAATAATAGGGAATAAAAAATATTTTCACTTTAAGTTGCTTTTGTTCCATTACCCAACCCAACAAAGCTGCACTATAAAAAACCAGCTGTCCTAATAGCATCAAGCCATAAATATTTGGAAATCCCAGATTGGTAACTAGAACTATATTAAAAATGAAAGCTAGAATCATTAAATATGGGGTAACCACCCATCTTAAAATACGATGGCTAATATATTCAAAGCTTAAAACTGGCTGTTTGAAAGGTAAAAGTAAGGCCCTTAAACGAATGGTAGATTGAACTCCGCCAGCTGCTATTCTAATTTTCCGTTTTAGCTCCTCTCCTGTGTTTGCAGAAGCAAGTTCCGTTGCATAAGCTTCAGGTTCGTAAACTATTTTATATCCTTTCAATGCAATATTCATTGATATCATAAAATCGTCTAAAATAGTATCTGGCTCCACTGGTTCGTACAAATTTGTTCTGATACTAAATAATTCACCTGCCGCTCCAACAACTGAATATAATTCTGAATCCCATTTTTTTAATTTTGATTCATATTTCCAATAAAAACCTTCGCCCGCTGTTGCATCTGCACTATCGGCAATTTGAACTCTTTTTTCACCAGCGATTGCTCCAACTTTTTCATCTTGGTAATGTCTACACATCAGTAAAATGGCGTCTTTATTCAACATTGTATTTGCATCGGTAAAAACAACAATTTCGGTATCTACTTTACCCATAGCACGATGTACTGCAGCAATTTTACCACTTCTTCCTGGTTCATGCATGCCTAGAATTTGAGGATATTTTGCAATGATTGAAGGTGTTTCATCTGTAGAACCATCGGTAATGAAAATAAAATGAATTTTGTTTGAAGGATAATTTAAAGCCAATGTATTGACTATTTTTTCTTCAATACAATACGCTTCATTATAAGCTGCAACTACTACTGTAACAGAAGGGGTATATCCTGTGTCGGGAATTCCTTTTTTACCCACTAACAAGCCTTTTATTTTTAAAAGCATAAATAAGAGCAACCCATAACCCAAATAGGTATATAAGATCACTGCGATTGAAATCCAAAAAAATATTTCCATAAAATTATTTAAGGCTTGTATCCTAAATGACTACTGTTGATTCCATTCGACAAGTTCCACCATATGGCTCGAAATAGTTGCTTGATAAAAGGGTAATTTTTCTCTTTTATATAGCTGATTATATTCCTAGGTGTAACTACCAATAAGAAATAAATATAAAAGAAAATTGCTTTTACTAATGGCGCATTTCTTCGTATAAAAAGGATTCGATTCCGATTCATATAATACTCCTTAAGTGCACTTTTTTTACCCACAGAAACCGATTCTTTATGAAATATGGTTGCTTTCATATTCACCCAAACTTCAAATCCATTGTGCCGAATTCTATCTGCCCAATCCAATTCTTCATAATATAAAAAAAAGTTCTCCGCCATTGGACCCGCTTTTTCAATTGCTGTTTTGGTAACCATCATGGCAGCGCCATGAGCAAATCCTGTTGGCCCAACTAATTGATCATATTGTCCCTGGTCTGTTTCAAATTGTCCAATGCAACTATTTCTAGCTGTTAAATAATTCATTGGGGTGTATCCAGCATATTGTAGCATTGTAGGTTGATCATAGTATAACAATTTGGGAGATATTACCCCAATAGAAGGATGGCTATCTAATGTATTAACCAAAATATCAACAAGACCTTCTGTAAACTCAGTATCGTTGTTTACAAAGAATAAATAATCGCCAGTAGCAACAGACAACCCAAGGTTATTACCACCAGCAAAACCTAGATTTGTTGCTGAACGTATAAAAATTGCTTCTGGATACTTGATTTTCCATTGAGGAACAGGATCTTCTTTACTCCCATTGTCAACTACTATTATTTCAATATTAGTATAACTGTTTTTGTCTCTAATTGAATTGAGCAATTCATCAGTTACATAGCTATGATTAAAGTTGACGGTGATGATAGAAACTCGTTTCATTTATCTAAAACTAATATTAGTAACGTAAATTATCTAAATTAGCGGAGAATGTGAAATATTAGGTAAAATGGCCACAGACAACAGTCAGGTTTTAAAAATAGAAAGAGTATTTGCTGAACTATTAGAAGAGTTAGAAAAGCAACCCGTGAGCAAGCAAAAGGCCATGGAAATGCAACATTTATTCTTACATACTATGGAAAAAACTTATAAAGTGAGTAGTACAAGCACATACCATGAAGATGATGCGAGAGGTAACGAAGAAATGGTATTAGACATGGACAAGTTATTAAGACAACATCGTTCTTTTAGCGTAAAAAACTTACCAGACAAAGCCATCAATTGGGCAGCAGGATTGGCCTATTCAGGAGTAGGCCTCTTATTTATCACCATCGGTTTTTTAATGATTGTCACTCCTACGTCTGCAGAATTTGAAATAGCAACACTCTTTTACTTTAATGAAAACGATGGATTCACCGTTTTGGATGCCTTTGCTTTAGTGGTGATTTTTATTGGGATTTTCTTTTTTATAAAAGCTTTTGTTGCACAAGACAAAAAAGAATAAATGCTATTAAAGTGCCTTGTCTATCATATCAAGCACTTCATCGTTTGCAGCAAATTTTCTAGCAAAGAATTTACCCGATTGTATAATCGAATTAAAATCTTCTTTATTTAGCATCTTTGGATTTTTGTTTCCTTCTGACCAATCTATATATCTTAAGTTGTTCCCTACAATATCATTCTTAAAGGAAGAATTATATAATAGTGTTTGAAAAATAAGCTCATCTGGCGCCCATGTGTATTGGAAAAACTTAACAAGACTAGGAGAAGTTTCTAAACGTTTAATAAGAAAAACAACATGTTTTAGTGTAATAGTGAACCATTGTGAGCGACCAACAGGAATAAGGCCTTCAGGCATTTTTCTATTTGGCAGAATGAAATTAACTAAATTCTGGATTTTGAATTTCCCAGGAAAATTCCAATGATTAAAATGATATTCTTTAACCCTAGAAATAGCTTCTGTCCATTCTGTTTCAACATCTAGACAATGCATAAAAGCTTTACCTGGATTTTCATTTAAAAAAGAATGGAATTCCTTTAAAGGTTTAATAGGATAATCTTGGGCACTAAGTAAGTTTACGTATTCAATATTCAATCCAGATGCCGCTATTTCTTTAAACCCATTAACAGTTGCTTCCACCATACTATAAGTAGCCCATTGTATATCTACTCTTTTCTGAATGAAATACACATTTGAATTATTAGCTAATGCTAATTCGAAATCTTGAATATTCGATTTTAAATCTACATGAATAAAGAAAACACTTTCTTGATAGGACAGCCTATTAACCAACCGACTTAATTGGTCGGGATTATTATGAACTAATATAAAATGGGCTACCATCATTCGCTACTTTTTAAACAGATTTTTGCGTACCATTTTTCTAATATTAATGTACCCTGAAGTAAAAACTAAAGACAATTTAAAGGGTATATGTTTATTAAAACAATAATACCCATAAAATATTCCAACAACTAGGGGCAATGTAGTGGCAAATGCTGCTCCGTATAAATTACCCGTCAAATATATACCTATAAAATCGCCAAGGATATTTACAAAAAGCATTAATAATACTTTGATGAAATTGGCTTTTGGCTGATGAATAATGTCTAAGGAAACAGCAATAAAACGATCAATTGGATAAAATATGGCTAACACCATCATAATTCTCAACAAGTTTGCAGCTTCAGAATCTACATATTTACCCCCTCCTAATAACCCTGTTGCAATATCAGCAAATAAGATGGCTCCAAAGGCAAGTGGAACGAATGCTAAAGTTAATGTTCCTGCATATTTTTGTAAAATATAAGCTACTTCCCTTTTATTCCCGTTATTGAAGGCCTTTGCCAAAGAAGACATAGCTGTTGCCAAAGTACTACGCAAAGGAATTTCAATGATTTCCATTAATCTACCTGGTAAATTATAAATAGCTACAGCCGCAGGGCCTAACATATAGGCAACTATAAAAGTATCTGCACTTCTTAACATATTAGCACTAATAGTAGTGCCAACACTAAACTTTCCAAAATGGTAGATCTCTTTTACACAAGCTTTTGTTTTTGAAAAGAAGGCGGATATCCCAGACCATCCAAATAAGATTGCAATGATACTTGCTAATGACGCAGAGGCAAGATTTACAATGAAGACAGATCGCAAATTCATTTGGTCAAAGAGAATCAGTGCAACTATTGACAAAATAAAACTGCCTTGTGTAATGACTCTAAGTATTAATAGTTTGTCAAACTTTTGATCAGCTTGTAAAATCCAAGAAGTAATTCCTGAAGGTAAAGTAGCTAAAAAGCTTAATCCAAACCATTGTATAATTACCAACACCGCCGGGTCTTTAAAATATCCGATGAATGGCACAAAAGCCAAGTTAAATAAACCCATTGCTAAAGTAATCAATACAGCTAAGTACCATACAGACCCAAGCACTTCGTTGGCTCTTTCTTTTGAAGTGCCTGTATAAAATTTCACTAAAGCAATTTGCAAAAATCCAGTTCTGAAAGTATCTAACAAAACTGCAACAGTCTGGAAGAAAACCCAATACCCAATCTCTTCAACTGTTAATGCCCTATATAATACAGCTACTGTAATCATTGCCAAAACCGACATAGCCCCATTACCTGCCAAGGATAAAAAGTGTTTATTGTTGAGCTTATGAATCAGTTTTTTCAGCATAGCTTTCAAGTAAATATATAAATTAAATTAATATAATTTTATAAATGATTTTGCATTGCTTTATATATTTCAGCAACACTATTCTCCCAAGTATGTGTTGAAGCAAAAGTCTTACGGGCATTCGCTAATTCTATATTGTTTTCAGTTTGGGCTCTTTCAATTAACTCAATATAATCAGCTGCTGATTTAGCTAAATAAGTATGATCACTAAACACTGCTTCCATAAATGGGGTGCTTGTAGCTACAACTGGTTTACCCATAGCTAGATATTCATCAATTTTTCTTGGATAATTACCAATGGTGACTTGACTCACTACTTGGGGATTTAAACAAATATCGAAAGCATGAATATATTCAGGTAAAAGCAAAGGATTTTTTGAACCTAAAAAATATACATTACTTAATTCATGAAGTTCGCTTTTCAAAAACATTTCATCTTCAGGCCCCACTAATACAATACTCCAAATTGGTTTAGCTTTTGCAATCTCCACCAATAGCTGAATATCTAACCGTAAACCGCTTAAAGCACCTACATACCCAATCTTTAAACCTGGTACTTGTTGAACATCATTTGGCAAAACGGTTGAACTATATTCCATAAACAAATCTAATTCACACCCCTGCCCTACATAATAAGAATTCGGATTAAACTTTCTGCAGTAATCGGCTAAATAAGTAGAATTTGCAACACATATATCAGAATCAGCAATCAAAATAGGTTCTAACTTTTCGCCATGTCTTTTCCAATAATCCACTGCTAACATATAATCACGAGAGTAATACACAGACAAAGCAGGCCTCAATAATTCCTTTAAGTGAAAACTTCTAAACATATCGTTATCATTAAATAAGATATAATTTGAAAAGCCTAATTCTTGAATTGCATTTAAAATAGATTTAGCAAATCGTTCATTATTAATTCTATTTAAAAATTTGAAAACAGCATGAATTTTAATCCAATTGATTGACTCAACTATTATATCTGGATAAAGATTCCACATGGAGGGATTAATCTGTACAAGACCTGGCTCTTTATGCTTGATAATATTATGTCTTTTTACAATTTTAGGATCGGTTGCTCCTTTAAGTAAGCTCACCCTATCTAATGCAGAATTTACATAAAGCACTCTATTATGCTTACTAAACTCTAAGGCAATATTTTTACAATTACTTCCAATTTCCACATCCCAAGGTTGCTGACCTACAATTATGATATCCCTTCCTTTTATCATTTTGAAGTTTTATTAAGAGTAAATGTTTGTTGTTGTTCGTTGTCTAATCTTTTAGTAATTACAATAATTGCAGCAACTAAATAAAAGAGTGTATTAGAAGGAAACTGCACAATTGCTTCTTGCGGATAATTTCCAACATGGTAAGCAAATGCAACTAGAATCATGGCTAAACAAATGGATTTTAACGTAGGGTCTTTAATGGTATAATAATTATTAATCCCTTCTTTCAGAATAATAAACATTAAAGTGCAAAAAACCAATAACCCCAGCCATCCTGCTTCTACTGCAACTCGAACATAACCACTATCTGGGGGGAAATTCGCTAAAAAGGAATTAGGAGAAAAACGCTTACCCCACATACCAGTTGAACCAAGTCCACCACCTAATGGATGACTCTGAATAAATGGTTGTATACGTTTCTGATTTATTTTTCGCACATTAAATGAGGCATCATCGGATGGTTTAAATGCTGTTTGAAATCGATAAATAGTTGGATTAGTAGTAGGAATAAAAATCAAAGCGGCAAATCCAATAGCCCCAACCAAGGCGCCAATCATGACTCGTTTATTAAACTTTAAAATAGAATACAATGCCAAAGCAACTGGCGGTAGTACATATGCACCTCGAGTACCTGAAAATAACATAGAAGTGAAACATAAAAAAAGGGTTATCCCTAATAAAATCTTAGTTCTCATTGAGAAAGGACCAGAAAGTAATCCTATACACATTAATCCACTCACGACCATATTATAAGAGAATGCAACTGGATCTGTAAAAATGGAGAACTTTCTCCATTGCCCACCAATAAAAAGTAATCCAGCAATTTCAGGATCTGAATACAACCAAGCTTCTTCGAAAGAGGTGAAACCAATAAATTGTTGTTTATATGCGTATAAAGCTGCAATTACAGAAAGTCCAAGCCACAACTTTAAAACCAATTTTAAAAATTGTATGGTTCTAATATTATACAGAAACACAAAGAATATTAGCATAATAACAGCAACTGAACGCACTGTATATACCCATGCCAATTTTGATTCCGCAGTTGGATTAATTACTTCAACAAAGTTGTACAAAATCCAAATAAGTATAATTACACTGATAGGGCCTTTAAATAAAGCCCAATTGGATTGTTTCTTTTGCTGAATAAAAATACCCAACACTAATAGAACTTCCATTCCGTCCATCAATGTCCCCAAGGGGAAGTCGATAATATTCATCCTGCCTATATACATGATGAAATAGGCGGCTACAATAAATGTAAGTACCCCAAATTCAGGATAGAAAATGACCCCAAAAACAAAAGGAATACCCACCATTAAAAGAACCAATAACACACCCGGCACCATTCCCAACTTCGCAACTACCAATGAAAAGAATACTGCAGCTCCAATAAAAATCAATAACCCTATTGGGCCACCCATTTTATTGACCAGAAAAAAATCATGAAGTACATTAAGAAGCCCTCTCTTCTTTTTATCTTGTCCTATTGGTATTTGAAAAGGTTCTTCCATTATAGAAACAGCAGTTTAACAAAGAAATAATAAACACTTACGCCAGCAAGTGTAAGGGCAGCCAATCTCGTTAAATAATCTAATCTTTGTTGATCATATATTTCCTGCTCTTCTTTTGTAAGTCTTTTTGTGGCTGGCTTTGTTTTCATCCTAATAAATTCAATCTGTATTAAAGTTATTCTTATTTGGTATAAAAAAATAATTCAAAGATTGCTGATTGGTGTAATCTATTAAGGCCTTATTTCTGATGACCTTAACTCGATAACCCAAACTCTCCATTAATTCAATACAAGCATTTTTCCTTTCATTATCCCAAAGCTCAGCCATAACTAATGGCTTATATAATTTAATTAGCTCTACAGTGCCTTGCAAAACAAAAAATTCGAAATTCTCAACATCCACTTTTATACCTACTATAGGATTTAAAACATTACCTATCAAATCAGCATCAAGTGTTACCATTTGCACCTGCTCTTCTAAAAAATTATTTAACAAATTGGCATCTTCTCTTTCTACAGCAACATCAATAAAACTAAGCCCCTGTTTTTTGACTCCACTGATTATTGGTGTTTTAATGGAAACTTTATTATTGGCATTACCAAGAGCCAACTGCTTTACTGTAACATTTCGAACATTAAAAAAAAGAACAACTTTTTTGATAATTGTTGATAACAAAGAAACTGGTTCGTAAGCAATTATAGAATAATGAGGAAATTCCTTTGCAAAAATAACTGCTGTATAGCCCACATTCGCCCCAGCATCTATAATAGTAGCTGGTTGATGTGACTTAACTAAATCAATAAAAATATTGAAGTCAGCATCATCCCTTAATAATCGAAATTTTAAGGTTCTATAAATACTAAAGACGTATAAATAAGTACGATAACCCAAAATATTTTGAATAATCAATTGAACAAAGCTTTTGAGTTTCTGTAACATTTTATTTGCTTTATTTAGAATTTTTATCGGCGTGAAAGTGTTTCGTAGCTACTGAATGTTTATTTGCATTCCGAACTTTCAAGAGCGACAAAACCTGATAAAAAATAAATTTAGGGATACCCCAAAGTGATTTATAAATACGTGCATCCGTATTATTGATTGCTAATGCCAATATAAATCCAAGAATAAATATTACAAATCCTAGAAACCAAATAAACGCAATAAAAGGATTAAGAATCAAGTTCAAGAACATGCAAAACAATCCAATCAGTAAAAAAATAAATAGTGGCGGTCTAAGCAATATGAGACCAAATAAAACCATATTCCAATTTAATTTAAGCACTCCTTTTCCAATTAATCCAAATCCAAACGAAAAGTATCTAAACCAAGTATTAATCCACCTTGCTCTTTGATTAACCAACTGATCGCTTTTAGAGGTCTTTTCATCATAAACAATTGCGTTATCAGCAAATGCAATACGAAACCCTCTTGATACTATTTCTTTCTGTAAAATTTTATCAAAACCAGCACCAGTTATATCCTGATGACCTAAACAGTCTTTATATAATTGGGTAGTAAAAGCCATTCCTGAACCAGCTAATGTTGCAGAAGACCCTACATTAAATAAGACTTTCCCGTCAAAAAAATGATAATATATATCTCTTGCCCCATCCAATGCAGCATAAAGCGTATCTAGGTTTTTAGCATCGCGCACACCTTGAACAGCGCTAAAACCTTGATCAAATAACTTATTTAATTCTAACAAATAATTGGGGTCAACTAAATTATCACTATCAATAATTGTTAACCGCTCATGCGATCTTTTAAATCTGTTGATTGCATAAAAATGAGACCTTGTATTGCTAGATAAAGTCTGCTCAGGCCGTAATACAATAACTCGTTCATCGTCAAACTTTAAACTGGAAACATCGCACTTGTCGGCAACAATATAAATCAGATAATTACTATAATTAAGCTTTAATAACGAAGAAACTACAGAAGGTATTAAAGTAGTTTGCTCATATGCAGTTACAATTATTGCATAATCTGCTTCAACTATAGAAGTCAATTTTTTTCTCCCATGAGATTTTACCAATGCATAAAGCATCAATAATAAAAAAGGTAATACTAAGTTGTACCCAATTGCTATTTGAAAAATATACCAAATCAAAGTGATGATATCTTGAAAACTCATAGCAGGGTATTTAAATTATTTTGGAATCTTATTCAGGCGATTGATAATTAACTTGTTTAAGGCCCAACCAGCAAAACTGTCACCCAAATCATTCAAGTATTCAATGCTTTGTATTTTACCATTTTTAATGGTTGAACCTGCTGCAAATATTGCAACGACCTTATCGGCAAGAACAATCCATTCTCTCGACTTATTCAACTTGTCCATTGCAGGGGCTTCTATAATAATAATGTCAAAAACATCTCTTAGAAACGCTAATTTGGGCTTTACTATAGACTCATCACAGAATTCAAAAATAGAAGTATCTCCGCCTCTATTTCCCAAAACACTTACCCTCCCTTCTTTAATGATTTCAGAAAGGGTAATTCGATTTTTCAAATAATCTTCTAAATAACAATTGGTCCCTGTAGTTGCAGTTATTGTAGGTTGATCAAAGTTGCCATCTATAACTAGCACTCTCTTATTAACCATTGAATAAGCATATGCAAGGCCAAGCGATATCAATGTTTTACCTTCTCCATCCGCTAAACTGGTAATAACTAATTGCTTTTTGTGCCCCATTTCTCTTTCAATTTCAAAGCGAAGAGAACGCAGCAAATTCTTAAAAGCAATGGTTACTTTATTCCCTTCTCCATTCTTCCAAAGATTAGTTAAGTCTAACATGGAAGTATTTATATAAGGCAGATAGGCTAAAACTGCTAAGTTGGTTTTATTGGCTAAATCAGTAGCATTTTGAATGCTGTCATCTAAATAGAAAATAACAAACAATGCAGCTAAACAAAATATAAAACTGATGATACCCGCTAATGCAACAAGTATTAATTTTTTTGAAGGTTGAGCAGGTCCAGGCATGGCCATTTCAATCTGTCTTAATTGAACAGTCATACTAGACTCTAAAGAAGTTTGATTAAACCTATTTTGAATATCTAAGTACTCTTTACCGGCAACATCAACTAGTCCTTCATAGTTTTGAATAAGTGCTTCATGCGGAACAAGCATATCAAACTTTTCGTTTAATCTTCTTAATTCATCGGTTAGCGGAATAATGCTGCTCCTAGACTGGTCTAAGGCAATTTCTAAATTGAATCTTTGCTGCACCAATAATTGCTTATTGGCCAAAGGGCTAACCAGTAATCGATCGGTAGATTGTAAAACTTGTTGCTCCAATAAAGCTTTTAATGAGTCTTGCTTCTGTTTAATTCTTGGATCAAAATTGCTTTTAACTAAATCATTGGTCACTACCCTGAGTCGTTCTCTGGTGGCTAATACTGACTGATTAATATCTACCACCACACTTTCCAAATACCGTCTATCTTGAGGACTAAATTTTTGATCAATTCCTTTTATTGCACCTTCAAAAGACTCCACATCTTTTTTAGCAACCTGCAGTCTTGACTCAAAATCGGCAATCTGAGTATATAAACTCTTTGCTTGTTCATTTAAATTGAGAACCCTATTCCTGATTTTATAATCACGTAACAAACGAGTTTTAGCAGACAAAGAGTCAAACTTCTTTTTCATCAACATGTCTAAGAAGTTTACTGCCTTTTCTTGATTGCCTTTAATATAGTTGGAGTAGAAATCAATAAATTCATCTATTAAAGTATTGATTACGAAAGCAGATAAAAATGGATTTTCTGATTCATATTCAAAATCTATAAAGTCACTATTATTGACCCTATAAATAAATACTTTCTTTTGTAAAGTTGCTTCGTCATATCCCATAGATATGAGCAACTGATTAATTCCAAACTGGTCTTTATCAAACAACGACAAAGGCTGTTTAGAAGCAATATGCGCCTTAAATACTTCTAAAGCGTGTGCCCTTGCATCTGGGCCTATTTCTTTTAGCAATTTACTTTGAGGCCTAAATGGCTTGTTACTGGTTAAATCGTGCACCATTAAGTGAAAAGAAACCTGATCAAAATTTCTTTTCAGCCTATTCATTTCGATTAGGTTGCTAAATTGTTGTGATGCTTTGTTTTCGTCTTGTCCACTATTTTTTTCTAGAAATTGTTGAGACTGATCAACTAGCCCTGTAGAAATTCTAGAACGAGATTTAAAAGTATCAGGGAGTTTACGAACTAGAAAATAGGTTATAAACACTGCTATCATTGGAACAATGACCAGTATATATTTCCTTTTGTATAGCAGTAATAAAAACTTCTGTAATTCCATTTACTTTATCTCTTCCAGTTTTTTCCCAACTAATTCTTCCAATGTGGTCTTTGCAATTAAAACAGCACTTTCCGCATCAATTATTTTTTGCTTTTGATCTGCATTTTGAATCATCAGTTTTGTGTAATTCTCTAATGTTTCTTCCCCCCGCTCGTACTTAAATTTTATCTGCTTAAACAATGCTTCAATATCAATCGCATTCTGATTTTGAACCCTTAGCACACTTAAAGCTTGCATATACCTAAAATACCTATTCTTTACGTCGGTTTCTAAGGTTATTACATATTGATCTGCAGTTAATTGGGCAATCGCCAGTTCTTCTTTCGATTGTTTTATAACCGTGGGTTTCTGTATGATATTACTAAAATTGATAAATAAACCTATTTGAACCCCTGTTAATGTAGCATTGGTTAAAGTCACAGAAGTATTTGGACTATAAAATGCAGAGAGTGTAAAAAAATCAAACCAAGAAAGTTGGGCTTTTTTAAGATTATAATTAGCAAAATTGACTTTACGCAAATTAGCGGCCATCAATGGGTAATTCTGCTTGGCAGAATAAATCAATTTCTCTAAAAAAGGATAAGACAATTCCGGAATCATCGACTCCTGGGCCTGGGCTTCCTTTGGATTGAATAACAAAAAGCACGCGAATATTATGCTCAAACTAACCTTTTTAATAGGATGAAGCAAATACCCGAATTTAGAACAAAGTGAAAATGAAATATTTATATCTAAACCAATGATTTTCATAAAGATTAAAGATAAATAATATAGTTAAAACCATGAGCATAGATATCCCCACTTTATCCAATAAATGAATGAAAAAACAAGAAGTTTGAATAATTAAGCAAAAGCTTACACAGATTCTTTTTGCAATAATGCGGGTATGGTTCGTAGAATCAATTTGATATCGTACCAAAAACTATGGTTTTCAGCATATTTATTGTCTAACATCAACCTTTCCTCCTCAGACATTTCCCCTTTTCCTCTTTTCTCAACCTGCCATAACCCGGTTATCCCAGCAGGGGCCATAAAACGCATCGCATACTTGTCTGTAGTCAGTTTTTCAGCTTCATACAACGGCAGAGGTCTATTTCCTACAATACTCATGTCTCCAATAATCACATTCCATAATTGAGGCAATTCATCTATACTACTATTTCGAATAAACTTACCCACTTTGGTAATTCTGGGGTCATCTTTTAATTTAAAAAAGGCAGACCCTGCTTTTGCCTTTCTATTTTCACTGTATTGCTTTTCACACCATTGAATGGTATCAGAATAAATAGGGAATTTACATCCTGTTCCGGCAGCTTTACACTCGTCGCACAAGTATTCTTCTTCTTCGGTTTTGGCAACTGAATCATCCGCATTTGGTGCATATTGATTTAAATGTTTTAAATCTTTTAAGCGCTTATCAGCATTTACGAACATAGACCTGAACTTATAGAACTTAAATGTTCTATACCCAGAACCAACCCTTAAAGCATAATAAAAAATGGGGCCTCTAGACTCTAACCTTAATAGAATACAAATAATGAGTAAAAGCGGAGAAAGCATTATCAATGCCAACCCTGCGAAGAAAATATCAAAAACCCGCTTAATAAATGGGGTCTTGTACTTGTGAAAGTCTAAGACATTATTAGTGTGTTTTAACTGACTCCATTGATTGATCAAAAAGGGAATTCTAGTTTCAATATTCTCTTTCTTGATAGGCAGCTTGAAAACATCTGCTACCCCTGCCTTTAAAGTCATTTTGACTGTGCTTTCACTTAATTGCTGACTAACTAAAAAAAAGGGAACCGTTATATTTTTTTTGCTAACTAAAGTTTCTAGTAAAGAAATACCACCCGTGCCCAATACTTCGCTTTGCGAAACAATTGCAACTAAATTGAATTTATTTTTCTCCCAGTCTGCAAAAAAAAGCAGTGGATTAGCAAACCGCTTAACTTCTCGTCCACCCAAATTTGCTTCTGAAAAGATGGTGAAAATAAAGTCATCACAATTGAGTAGTACAATAACTTGATCTTGGGGAGGTAATTGGGTGTTCATTGAGGCAATTTGATGAAATTATTTTCTAATCCTGCGTAAAACCACTCTTAATCTTGCTTCTAGCTCTTTAGGATTAAAAGGCTTTACTAGGTAATCATCGGCTCCAGCTTCCAAACATTGAATGATCATTTCAGAACTTTCTTCCCCTGACAAGATGATAATTGGAATAGCATTAAAAAAATCACTTGCACGGAGCTGTTTGGTTAAAGCAAGCCCTCCCATTACTGGCGTATTTAAATCTGAGATGATTAAATCAGGCACATTTCCTTGTTGCAAAAAAGCCATTGCATCTACTCCATCTTTAAAGATTTCCACTTGATAATGGGTGCTTAAATATTTTTTTTAAATCAGTTGCATGGTCATCTCATCTTCCACCACAACAATTTTTAAAGTATCAGAATCGGTGAATGCCATATTTTAAAATTTTGCTAATGTATGAAATCTAAATATATTTAAATATGTAATAAGCGAATTTATATAGTTTTTAATCATTTTCTTGCTTAATTTTTAAAATTCATGAGACCCATTTCAATCCCCCCGTATATTAGTCAGCTATTCAATACCAATCCGGCGGCAACTACAACCAGTTCCTTGGTAAAAGAAAGATACCAGCAATTATCGAAGGGTGAGCCAATCGTATCGATTGTAATGCCTGCCTATAATGAAGAAGCTAATATTTTACAGACCCTATTATCATTAAGTAATAACGATACCCAATGGCCTGTAGAAATTATTGTTGTCAACAACAATTCTAAAGACAAAACAGAGGAAATGGTGCTTAATACGGGTATTCCATGTATCAGGGAAACACAACAAGGCATAACCAATGCCAGAAATGCTGGATTGTCAGTAGCAAAGGGCATGTATATTTTGAATGCAGATGCCGATACTATTTACCCAAAGGATTGGATTGAAGAAATGGTAAAACCATTAGCCAATAACAATCAAATATGCTCTGTTTATGGAAGATTCTCATTTATTCCCATAGGAAGTACAGGTAGATTAACCTATTTTTTCTACGAATATTTTGCCGATTTAATGAGATGGATCAATAAACTATTTAGAGATGAAGCCATGAATGCATATGGCTTTAATTCTGGCTTTAGGAGAGAGCAAGGTCTCAGTGTTGAAGGGTTTAATCACCCACCAGGCACCAATGAAGATGGATGGTTGGCCCTTAAATTGAGAGAGAAGGGATACGGAAAATTATTTTATGTAACCAACATTAAAGCCTTGGTTTGGACCACAGATAGAAGAATACAAATTGATGGAGGACTTCTCAAAGGGACCATTAAAAGACTTAAAAGAATGATTGGGCTTTAAATTGAGGGAATGGTTGTACATTAACTGTACATATGAAAGCGATAATTTGCTCCCAACATGGAGGCCCTGAATTACTGGAATTAATTGAAACACCAATCCCGGAAATTGGAGAAGATCAAGTATTAATTGAAGTGTATTACTGTGGAGTCAATTTCCCTGACACACTTATAATTCAAGACAAATATCAATTTAAACCTCCACTACCCTTTTCGCCAGGAGGTGAAATAGCAGGAATAGTTACACATATTGGCAAAGGAGTGCATAATTGCAAAATAGGCGATCGAGTGGTAGCACTTTGTGGTTGGGGTGGAATGGCAGAACAAGTAAGTGTGAAAGCCTCCCATGTTTTTACAATACCAGCTGAATTAGATTTGTTAGATGCTTCCATATGCATGTATACATTTGGAACCGCATTTTTTGCATTAAAAAATAAAGCTCAGTTAAAAGCAGGCCAAACAGTATTGATATTAGGAGCTGCTGGTGGTGTAGGATCTGCTGCCATTATGTTGGCAAAACTAATGGGGGCTAAAGTAATAGCAGCTGCATCTAACAATGAAAAATTGGACTATTGCAAGTTGATTGGTGCAGATGAAACCATAAATTATACTTCTGAAAACTTGAGACAAAAGATCAAAGAAATCACTAGTAACAAGGGAGTAGAAGTGGTATTTGATACCATTGGAGGGCCATTAGCAGAAGAGTCCTTAAAAAGTTTATCATGGAATGGTCAATATTTAATTATAGGCTTTGCTTCGGGAATTATACCGCAACTTCCTTTTAATCTTGCCTTACTCAAAGGAAGTTCGGTGCATGGAATTTTTTGGGGTGCATTTGCCGAAAAAGAACCTTATTCAAACAAAGAAAATTTTATTCAAATTATACAATGGATTTTACAAGGAATTTTAAAGCAACATATTCATCAACTTTATTCTCTTGAAGATGCTCCAAAAGCGATTGCCGATATGATACAGAGGAGAATCAATGGAAAAGCAGTTATTCAAATTAAAGCGGAACCAATCAGCACTAAGAGAAATAATAATACTACTATTTCAAAGGAAAAAAATAATAACCAAAATATTACGAATGATGCAGTAGGTAAATTAATCATTAACGGGAAAGATGCAATTCATCAATATATTGGCAACACCATTGGACCTGGGAAATGGATGATTATAACTCAAAAAATGATTAATGAGTTTGCTTCTACCACTCAAGACAATCAATGGGTACATATTGATGAAGTTAAGGCGGCTAAATATTTACCTGAGGGGAAAACAGTTGCCCACGGATACCTTACCATGTCATTGGTTTCACATTTACTATTTGAATTGATTGAATTAAAAGGGGTGAATTCTTTTTACAATTACGGCTTAAACAAAGCTCGTTTCATTAGTCCAGTTAAGGTAAATGACAAAATGAGATTAAGTGCGATTTTAGAAAAAGCAGAAGTACAATTAAATGGTTCAATTAAATTATTTTTAAACTGTACCATTGAAATAGAAGGAATAGAAAAGCCTGCTTATGTTGCAGAAATAATCAGTATTATCAATTAAAATATTAAATATGGCCAAGTATACGAATATGGAATTCTTGAAATTCTTATTATTTAATGTTCATCCTATAAATCAACTATTTAAACATGAACGATTTGCCCATTTAAATGAAGAACAAGCTTGGATGATGATTGAATCTGCTAAGCAATTGGCAGACCAAGAGTTTGCACCTTATTTTAAAGAAATGGATACTACACCTGCTTCTTATGATGGCAAAGGAAATGTTTTAACGCATCCAGCACTAAAGAAAATGATTAATACCGCCGCAGAACAAGGTTGGATTGGAGGCAGTGCATTGTTTGAACACGGAGGAATGCAATTGCCCGAGATGATTTTTGGAACGGCACATCATTTATTTCAAGCTGCCAATAATGGAGTACAAGGGTATTTAGGTTTATCAGCAGGTGCTGCTGGTCTAATCACCAGCTTTGGCACCATTGAACAATTGGAGCAATATGTGCCAAAAATATACGCAGGAGAATGGCAAGGAACAATGGCGCTTACAGAACCTCAAGCAGGAAGTTCATTAACAGATATTACGACTGCTGCAAAACCATTGACCGAAAACAGTTATTTAATAAAAGGCCAAAAAATATTTATTTCTGGTGGACAGCATGAAGCTTGTTCAAATTTTATACATCTCACACTTGCAAGAATTGAAGGGGCACCTGCGGGAGTAAAAGGAATTTCACTTTTTATTGTTCCAAAATTTAGGCCAAATAAAGATGGCAGTTTAGAATATAACGACGTTTATTGTGCAGGTGATTTTCAAAAAATGGGGCAAAGAGGATATGCAACCACACACCTTTCATTTGGAGACAATAATGACTGCATAGGATACTTAGTAGGAGAACCCCACAAGGGATTGAGCTATATGTTTCAAATGATGAATGGCGCTAGAATTAGTGTTGGCCTTTGCGCTGCATCAGTTGCTATGGCCGCATATCAAGCATCTCTCCAATATTGCACTGAACGCCCACAAGGAAGATTACCCGGTGAAAAAGATCCAAGCAAACCTCCTGTAAATATTATACAACATGCCGACATTCAAAGAATGTTATTTACACAAAAAGCCATATCGGAAGGTTCAATCTCCTTGGGAATTGAATGCAATAAATTATACGATTTATATCATGCTTGTAATAATGAAGAAGAAAAAAATAAATATTTTTTATTGCTAGAAATTTTAACTCCTATAGTTAAAACCTATCCTTCTGAACAAGGAAGCAGATCTGCAGCTTTAGCAATACAAACCCTGGGAGGATATGGATTTACCACAGATTTCCCAGTACAACAACATTACCGAGACTTAAAAATCATGTCTTTATATGAAGGCACAACTGGTATTCAGTCAATTGATTTATTAGGTAGGAAGGTTTTAATGGAAAAAGGAAAAGCCTTAAACTTATTATTAGATGAAATTCAATTCACCATAACAAGTGCCAGCCAATTCGAAACTATAAAAGAGAATGCTGAAACATTAAACAATGAACTATCTAGAATTAATTGGACCATTAAACATTTGAATAAATATTTAATAGAAGGTAAAATAGAAAAATACTTAGCTGATGCAACTGTATTTTTAGAAATGATGAGCTATTGTGTAATTGGATGGCAATGGCTTAAAATGGCAACCAAAGCTTCAGAAATGATTCAATCTGGAGAAATTCCTGCTAATAATAAGGCTTTTTATGAAGGTAAAATTCATACTTGTCAATTTTACTTTAAGTATGAAATGCCTCATACAGCCGCTTGTGCTGCTACATTACTAGATGAATCCGAATTGACATTCATTGCCAATTTTGACGTATTCCACTGATAATTTGTAATATGGCTTTTGAATTATTTATATTTACCAATCATTTGATACATTAAGTTATGCTGAAAGTAGGCGTTTTTGGAGTAGGTCACTTAGGTAAGTTCCACCTAAACAATTGGAAAGAAATAGAAGGGATTAAATTAGTTGGATTTTTTGATCCCAACAATGATAACGCCAAAGAGGTAACGGAAAAATATGGCCTGAAGCGATTTATGGATGAAGACAAGTTGATGGATGCTTGTGATATCATTGATGTGATTACGCCTACCAATCAACACTACGAAATATGCATGAAAGCGGTAAGAAAAGGAAAGCATGTTTTTGTTGAAAAACCAATCACCCATACTTTACAGGAAGGAAAGAACTTGGTAAATATGGTTAGAGAGGCCAATGTAAAATTACAAGTAGGTCATGTTGAGAGATTTAACCCCGCATATTTAGCGGTAAAAGACCTCAACTTAAACCCAATGTTTATTGAAGTGCACAGATTGGCTCAGTTTAATCCTAGAGGAACTGAAGTAAGTGTGATTTTAGATTTAATGATTCATGATATAGACATTATTTTGAGTTTAGTTAAAAGTGATGTAAAAAGTATTGCAGCAAGCGGAGTAGCTGTAATGACAGAAACTCCCGATATTGCTAATGTGAGAATTGAATTTAATAATGGATGTGTAGCTAATTTAACCAGCAGTAGAATTAGCATGAAAAAAATGAGAAAGATGCGTCTTTTTCAAAAAGATGCATATATAGGAATCGACTTCTTAGAAAAAAAGACAGAAATTATTAAACTCAAGCAGCCGGAAGATGAAAATGTATTTTCATTTGATATAGACACCCCTAATGGCAAGAAAACAATTGCAATTGCTACACCCTCTATTGAGCCGCTCAATGCAATAAAATTAGAGTTAACTTCATTTGTAGATGCAATATTAAATAACAAGCCAACTCAGGTAAATGAAATTGATGGGTATCTTGCTATGGAAGTAGCTCATCAAATTTTAGAAAAAATAAACAATACCAGCATACTGGTTTAATTATTATTAAGAAAGTATGCAAACCAGAAGAAGAAATATTAGTTTATATATACTTAGCGACTTCGTTTTTTCTTTGGTTGTGCTAATTTTATATGTCCTTATTTATCCTGAAAAAAATCATAGTTCACTTTCCTTTTTAAACATTAATATAGTTGGAATTGATACAATCCTAAGTCTTTTCATTATTCCACTATTTTGGATTTGCTTTTATTTTATTACGGGAAGTTACAATAGGTCATTATACGATAAATCTAGACTAAGTGAGCTTACTGCAACATTGCTGCACTCCATGTTAGGAACATTATTGCTATACTTTTTTCCCAGATTTAGTCATATTATATCTGCTAACCAGTTTTTCATTTATTTTCTTTTACAATTTTTACTTGTTGCAAGCGCTAGAACACTTTTACTTTTTCAAACAAAGAAAACACTTAAAAGAGGTGAAGTCTATTTTAAAACATTAATTGCTGGTAATAATAACAATGCAATCAAAGTTTTTGAAGCACTAAATCGCAATTTTAAATACTTAGGATTTAAAACAATTGGATTTGTTTCAGTTTACGGTGAAGATTCAAAAAATGGGTTATCCAAATGGATACCTCATTTAGGGCCAGTTCAATTGATTAAAAAAATTGTAGAAGAACATCAAATAGAAAGAGTCATCATTTCAATAGAAAAAAAAGACAAACAAATTATTGAAGAATTAGTTAGTGCATTAACTGAAAAAGAAATTGATATAAAAATGGTTCCAGATACCATTGACATATTAGCCGGATCTGTAAAAACCAGCAATGTATTAGGAGCAATGTTGATGGATATTCAAACAGCCGCAATGTCTCCAGAAGAGCAACATGTGAAACGTTTAATGGATTTAATAGCAGCATTACTAGGATTAATTTTACTTAGCCCATTGATGTTGTATTTAGCTTTGAGAACCGCATTGGGAACCAAAGGTGGCGCCATTTATAAACAAGAACGTATAGGATTTAGAGGGGAACCATTTATCATCTACAAGTTTAGAAGCATGTATGAAAATGCTGAAAAAGACGGACCAGCATTATCAAGCGACCATGATCCAAGAATAACTCCCTGGGGTAAATTCATGAGAAAATGGAGACTAGACGAATTACCACAGTTGTGGAATATACTAAAGGGAGATATGAGTTTAGTTGGCCCTAGACCTGAAAGGAAAACTTATATTGATTTACTTCTAAAAAAATCTCCCTACTATAGATATTTATTAAAAGCTAAACCAGGCCTTACTTCTTGGGGAATGGTTCAATTTGGTTATGCATCAACAATAGATGAAATGTTAGATCGTATGCAATACGATTTAATTTATGTTGAAAATGCGTCCATCTTACTAGACTTTAAAATTTTAATGCACACGCTTAGAATTATACTTTCGGGAAAAGGAAAATAAGCTTACTTGAAATATAAAATTGAAATATTACCATCAAAGCAAATTAATAGAGAGAAGTGGGACCATCAAGTTACAGAATCAACTAATGGTTTAATCTATGCACAAAGCAATTATTTAGACTTTGTTTCGGACCAATGGGATGGATTAATCATTAATGACTATGAAACGATAATGCCTGTTCCATGGAGAACCAAAGCAGGTATAAAATATGCTTATACACCTGCATTTACACAACAACTTGGGTTTATTGGCTCTCCGTTAAATGAGCATACAGAGAGAATAGTTAAAAGAATTTATTCTACCTATAGATATGGGAGTATTTTGTTAAATGCAGGCAATAGTATAACAGCAAAAATTGTTCAAGCCTACCCAAAACCAAACCTGCTATTAAATTTAGAACGTCCATTTAATGAAATTAAATTGATGTTTAGAAAAGACCATATTCAAAATGCCCAAAAAGCAGCAAACAACGGATTAATTTATACTGAAATCATACCCATTGAAAAAGCTGTATTATTTTATGAATTAATTAATGGTACTAAAACACCACATATAGCCGCTTCCAATTATCAACAATTAGAAAAATATTGCAACTCAATTTTAAAATTCAACCAAAACTGTTTTACAAGGGCTGTACTCAATGATTATGGAGACTTGTTGTCGTCTGCATTATTTTTAAAGGATGAAAAACGCATTTATAATATCATGAATGCTACTAGCGAAATGGGAAGAGCAGAAAAAGCCAATCATTTATTATTTCATCATGTAATTCAAGAGTTTGCTGAAAAAAAATTAATTCTTGATTTCGAAGGGTCATCTATTCCTGGAATTAAACATTTTTATGAAGGATTCGGATGTTCCGTAGAAGTTTATTTTCTCTGGCATTATAATAAATTGCCTTTCCCTCTATCCTTAATTCCCTAAGTTTATTTTTTTCGCTCATCTAAAATAGCCCTTGCTAACAATAGATCTGTTGGCCTTGTAACCTTAAGATTACTATATTCTCCTTCAATTAAATGAACAGATTCCCCTGAAGCCTCAACCACTGTTGCTTCATCAGTAAAAGAATCTTGATAAGATCGATTGAAAGCAGTTACTAAAATAGATGATAAAAAAGTTTGTGGTGTCTGCACTATTTTAACCTGATCTCTATTTATTGCAGAATGATCATTGTTATTGACTATCCGAACACTATCCGTGCAAGTGACAACAGGAATAGCCGAACCTTTTTCAATGGTTTGCTCAAAACATCGCTTGATTAAATTAGGCGTTAGTAAACACCTTACTCCGTCATGTACAAAAACAACTGCAGGATTTTTAATCTGTAGGATACCATTTTGAACGGAATGAAATCTGGTTGAGCCTCCCACCACAAGGCTTGCTTGTTGGGTGATCCCCATTTCATTGATTAATTCTTGCCCCGCAGTTAAATAATCTTTAGGCAATACCAATAAAATGGAAATATCTTGATATGCTTCTAAAAAAGCAGAAATGGTATACCACAACAAAGGCTTTTCATTCAGCAATAAAAACTGTTTAGGAATTGGACTACCCATTCTTGTTCCAGAGCCACCTGCCGTTATAATCGCGATTTTTTGCACGGTTGCAAGTTATTTATAAATTGATACCATATTAACACCTTTACTAGTTTTTACTCCACGATACATACCAGCACTATTAAAAACCATTGCAGCATTTCCCTTAGCATCAACCCCTATCATACCTCCTTCGCCTTGTATAGCCATCAATTTGTCGTGCACTACTATATTCATTGCTTCTTCTAAAGAACAGCCTTTGTATTCCATTAAACAGCTTACATCATATGAAGCTACCGATCTAATAAACATTTCTCCATGACCCGTACAACTAATTGCACAGGTTTTATTATTAGCATAAGTACCTGCCCCTATTAAAGGGCTATCCCCTATTCTACCGTACTTTTTATTGGTCATTCCACCTGTAGAAGTTGCAGCTGCTATATTTCCCATCCCGTCAAGTGCTACAGCGCCAATGGTTCCAAATTTTTTATCTCTCATCAATTCCTCTAATTGATGGTTGGTATGATCTAAAGAGTAATTATCTGAATCGCGAATGGCTTTCCATTGATCGTACCGGAACTGGGAGAAAAAATATTCATCTGGTTCTAATTTAACCCCTTGCTTAATGGCAAAATCATTTGCTCCTTTACCACTTAAAAAAACATGATTACTATGAAGCATTACTTCAGTTGCCAATTCAATAGGATTACGCACATTCCGAACGCCACATACAGCCCCTGCTGCCAAATTAGATCCATCCATTATAGCCGCATCCATTTCTTGAACACCTTTTTTTGTAAAAACTGATCCTCTACCTGCATTAAACAATACATTGTCTTCTAGTACAATTAATGCAGCTTTAACTGCATCAACAGCTGTTCCCCCTTTTTCTAAAAGGATATAACTTTTATCTAATGCCTCTTGCAACACTTCTGAATAAGCCAGCTCTAAAGAAGGAGTCATATCTTCTTTTAAAATGGTGCCTGCACCACCATGAACAACTATAGTAAAATTCGACATTGTAATAATTTTAGGTACGAAAGTAGAAATTAAGGAGGCAAAAAGATTCTAAATTAAAGCAATCAATATTAGATAGAATTAAAGATTCAATCGCATTTGCTAACAAATCACTAATAACCCGTTAAATCTAAATATTTATAGACACCGTTGATTAATTTTTTGTTGCTAGAAGTGCTTTACATTCTGCTAATAACTGATGTTGATTAATAGCAACAGTACCTACTTCCTCACAAACCAATCCACCCGCAATATTTGCCATTTCAGCAGCTAAACGAATATTTTGGGTTGCGGCATAAACCAATGAAGCTACAGCTATAACGGTATCCCCCGCTCCACTAACATCGGCTATATTTCTAATATGGGTAGGTATAATTAAAGAGTCCTCATCCTGTTGAAAGAATACCCCCTTTTCAGATAAAGTAATCAAAGAAATTGAATGCCCTAATATTTCTTTAAGCACATGATGAATATGCTGCATTCGTTCTAGATTTGTTTGATCCACATTAATATTTAGCCCCTCTTTTACTTCTTTTAAGTTGGGTTTAAATAATGTTACATCTTTATATGCTAGAAAATTTTTCTTCTTTGGATCTACTGCTGTAAAAATTTGGTGTTGTTTACAAAGTTTTGTTATTGCAGCAATTAAATTTTGAGTGAGTACTCCTTTATTATAGTCTTCAAAAATCAAAATAGCAGGTTTATAATGCTCAATATGATTTTCAATAGCTTTTAATAATTGATTTTCTAATTCGTGGGTTATATCATTCACCATTTCCGCATCTAATCTCATCATCTGCTGATTCCTTCCCATGATTCGCATTTTATTGGTTGTGATGCGATCTGTAGAACGAATAATATTTGAAGTATTAATTCCATTCTGTTCCATTAATTGAAGCAGTTGGTCTCCATCTGCATCTTCGCCAATAATTGAAATTATAGCGGTATTAGCTCCTAATGATGCTGTATTTAAAGCCACATTAGCAGCTCCACCCACTCTATATTCTTTTCTATTTAATGCTACTACGGGAACAGGGGCTTCAGGCGAAATTCTGTCTACATTACCCCACCAATAAGTATCAAGCATAACATCCCCAACAATCAACACTTGGGTGTTTTTGAAATTTGCAAACAACTGATCAAAATTCATTTGTTATTTTTTTGCATTACGAACAGCAATATAATACAAAGGTATACCGAGTAAAGTGATTATTAATCCTGGCCAAGTAAATTGAGGTTTGTAAATGATTAATAACACACAAAAACTAATTCCCATCAACATATAAATGGCAGGTAAAATTGGATAACCAAAGGCTTTATACGGTCTTGGTATTTCTGGTCTAGTTTTTCTTAAGATAAAAATTCCTGCGATTGTTAATACATAAAATATCACTACAATAAAAGATACCATGTCTAATAAATCTCCATACCTACCACTTAAGCACAACAAAGAAGCAACAATACATTGTGCCCATAAAGCCCACTCAGGAACAGCATTCTTGTTTAATTGGCCTGCTTTTTTGAAGAACAAACCATCCTGTGCCATGGTATAATATACTCTTGCACCTGCCAGTATTAATCCATTATTACAACCGAAAGTGGAAACCATTATCATTGCAGCAATAATATAAGTACCTATACCTCCAAAAATAATATTAGATGCAGTTACCGCAACTCTATCAGATTGAGCAAAAGCAATTTGATCTAAAGGAAGTACACTTAAATACATCAAGTTGGCCGAAACATAAATAAGGGTTACAATTAATGTTCCTAAAAACAAACTTAATCCAATATTTTTCTGCGGATTTTTAATTTCTCCAGCAATAAAAGTGACATTATTCCATGCATCGCTACTAAAGATTGAACCTACCATTGACGCTGCAATAGCGCCTAATGCGCCAGCACCCAAAACAGGCATAATAATGGCTGCAGACAATTCTCCTGTACCCTTAGTCATCGACTTCATTGTCCAAGCATCCGTCCAATTGGCATTCCATACTTCTGCATTAGCGCCTAGTAAAAATCCAAATACAATCAGTCCAAATAAAGAAAGCAATTTGGTTACTGTAAAAACGGTTTGAATCATTTTACCACCTTGAACCCCTTTGGTGTTGATATAAGTAAGCAAAACAATAATGAATATAGAAACAAACTGTGCAGGATAAATTTTGAATGGTCCTAGTAAAAACAAAACATCCGATTCATTCATTTCTAAAAAAGGAAAAAAGTAGGCAGCGAACTTACAAAAAGCAACACCTACCGCAGCAATGGTACCTGTTTGAATAACAGAGAAAAAACTCCACCCGTATAAAAAGCCCGTAAGCTTATTATAAGATTCTTTCAAATAAACATATTGACCTCCTGCTTTTGGAAACATTGCGCTTAACTCACCATAACTTAACGCTGCAGTTAAAGTCATAAAACCAGTTAATAACCATACAGCAATTAACCAGCCAGCACTCCCCACATTTCGGGTAATATCTGCACTAACGATAAATATACCAGAGCCAATCATACTGCCTGCAACTAGCATGGTAGCATCAAGCAATCCCAAAGTGGGTTTAAAAGAAGTTGTTGTTTCTGCCATAAAAAATCCCGCCCCTGTTTTGAAGAGGCGGGAATGAAGATAATAAATATGATTGAACCATTATGGCTTCTTCGGATACAACTTATTTAATCCTTTTACCAAATCATCCGTAATATTAAAAGCACTGTCTTTTAAATACATAAACTCAGGTGCACTTGAAAAAATATATGCATAGCCCTTGTCTTTATTATATTCTTTCAAATAGTCTTCTATCTTTTTCTTTACATCTTGTAATTTTTTAAAACTCTCATCTTGCATTTCTTGAGCCATCATTTGCTCTTTACCTTGATAAGTTCGTTCCATTTGCACCAATTCTTGTTGCTTACTAGCCAATTCCGCTTGAGAAAGATTTTGACCAACACGTTGCAACTCTTGGTATTTATTGGTGAATACATTTTTCAACTCATTCAGTTGTTTGGCATTTGCCTGATCTTTTACTTGAAGTGCAGAACGAACTTCTTTAAAATATTCAAAATTATTTTGAATAGAATCAGACTCAAAATAAGCAATCCTAAATCCACCTGCACTGGCACTAACAGTGCTACCAGTTGAAGCAGCTGGAGATTTGCTACCAGAAAAATGCAAATAAAATAATACAGCAACACCAATAGCAGTTGCAAGGCTTAGACCAGTTATAAAATTTTTCATTTGAGTAAAGTTTTTCTTAAATAAGTTGGTTTTAATTACTAAGGGGTATTCAGTAAAAAAGTAGGAAGCTTTCGCTTCCTACTTTTTAATATTTAATCAATGAATGATTATTCTTCTTCATCAAAGCTCATTGCTTCTCTGGTTGTTGCTAATACTTCATATTCTTCTTTACTTCCTACAATCATATTCTCGAACTCTTTTTGTCCGGAACCAGCAGGAATTAAGTGACCAGTAATAACGTTTTCTTTTAGACCAAGCATTGCATCTGTTTTACCTTGGATGGCAGCCTGACTCAATACTTTGGTTGTTTCCTGGAATGAAGCAGCAGAGATCCAGCTTTGTACCCCTAAAGATGCTTTAGTGATACCTAATAATACTGGTCTTGCAGTTGCAGGCTTTGCATCTCTAACTTCTACTAGTTGCTTATCAGAACGACGTAAGATAGAGTTCTCTTCTCTTAATTCGCGTAATGTGATAATTTGACCAGCTTTCATTTTAGCACTTTCGCCAGCGTTGGTTACAACTTTCTTATCATAGATTCTATCGTTCTCTTCAATAAAGTCGAAGCGATCTTCTAGGTCTTCCTCTAAGAATTTGGTATCACCAGCGTCTACAATTTCCACTTTCTTCATCATCTGACGCACAATTACTTCAACGTGCTTGTCATTGATTTTTACGCCCTGTAAACGGTATACTTCCTGAATTTCATTCACCACATACTCTTGAACTGCAAATGGACCTTTAATAGCCAAAATATCAGCAGGAGCAGTTTGACCGTCAGACATTGGTGTACCAGCTTTTACAAAGTCTCCATCTTGAACCAGAATCTGGCGGGTCAATGGTACCAAGTATTTCTTAACCATTCCATCACGAGACTCAACAATAATCTCACGATTACCACGCTTCACGTTACCGAATGATACAACACCATCAATTTCACAAACGATTGCAGGATTTCCTGGATTACGAGCTTCAAACAATTCAGTAACACGTGGAAGACCTCCAGTGATATCTCTTAGTTTACCTAAGATACGTGGAATCTTCACCAATACCTGTCCTGCTTTTACTTCGTCTCCTTCTTCTACACCAATATGTGAACCAACTGGTAAGTTGTATTGCTTAATATCTTTTCCTTCTACAATAATGGTTGGAATCTTAGTCTTGTCTTTGGTTTCAATAACCACTTTCTCACGGTGACCAGTTTGCTCATCAGACTCATCACGGTATGTGATACCATCTAAGATATTTTCGAATTTGATATTACCTAAAGTTTCCGCAACAATTACGTTATTGAACGGATCCCATGTACAGATAACATCTCCTTTTTTAACAACAGCACCATCTTTTACATTCAAGGTTGCTCCGTAAGGAACGTTATTGGTAATCATCAAACGGTCGTTTTTCACGTCCATGATTCTTACTTCACCTGTACGACCAATAACAATCTTAGATTTAGATCCATCATTATTCACCGTATCAACCGTTCTTAAACCATCAAACTGAATAGTACCATCAAACTTAGCTTGTAAAGTAGATTCAATTGAAGCAGATCCCGCAACACCACCCACGTGGAAAGTACGCAAAGTAAGCTGTGTACCAGGCTCACCAATTGATTGAGCTGCAATAATACCTACTGCATCACCGCGCTGTGCTAAATAACCTGTTGCCAAGTTTTTACCATAACACTTCACACATACTCCACGCTTGCTTTCGCAGGTAAGTACCGAGCGAATTTCAACAGTTTCTATTCCTACTTCTTCAATTAATTTAGCTACGTCAGAAGAAATTTCTTCACCAGCTAAAATGATCAATTCTTCGGTAATAGGATGGTATACGTTATGTAATGAAGTACGACCTTCAATTCTATCTGCCAATGGCTCAATAACATCTTCGTTGTCTTTTAACGCGCTGGTTGCAATACCACGAAGTGTTCCACAATCTTCTTCAGAAATAACCACGTCTTGAGATACGTCAACTAAACGACGAGTTAAGTAACCCGCATCCGCCGTTTTAAGTGCTGTATCCGCCAAACCTTTACGAGCACCGTGTGTAGAGATAAAGTAATCCAATACGTTCAATCCACCTTTAAAGTTAGAAAGAATCGGGTTCTCAATTACTTCAGAACCAGAGCTACCACTCTTACGAGGTTTAGCCATTAGACCACGAATACCTACCAGCTGTTTAACCTGTGTTTTACTACCACGAGCACCAGAATCCAACATCATGAATACAGAGTTGAAACCTTGGTTGTCAATAGTCATTTCACGAATCAAAGACTCAGTGATCTTCATATCCACTCTACCCCAAATATCAATCACTTGGTTATAACGCTCATTATTGGTAATTAAACCCATATTGTAGCTTTCCCAAACTTCTTCTACTTCTACCTTAGCACTATCCAATAATTGGTTTCTGATTTCAGGAACAATTAAGTCGTTTACACTAAAGCTTAATCCACCACGGAATGCCATACGGAAACCAAGTGTCTTAATATCATCTAAGAATTTAGCAGTCTTAGGCACATCGGTAATCTTAATGATATCACCAATGATTTCTCTTAAACTTTTCTTAGTTAATAAAGCATTTACAAATCCAACTTCATGAGGCACATGCTGGTTAAACAATACACGACCAACGGTAGTATCAATTAATTTCTTAACCAATACTCCTTTCTCACGCACATTGGTTTTAACCTTAATATTTGCATGTAAATCAACACGGTTTTCATTGTATGCAATGATTACCTCATCCATACTATAGAAAGCCATTCCTTGACCTTTGATGGTCTCTGTTTCAGTAGACTTTCTACCTTTGGTAATGTAATACAATCCAAGTACCATGTCCTGAGAAGGAAGGGTAATAGGCGTACCATTCTGTGGATTTAAAATATTGTGTGAAGAAAGCATCAACAATTGTGCTTCTAATATAGCAGCATTGCTCAATGGAACGTGCACGGCCATTTGGTCACCATCGAAATCGGCGTTGAATGAAGAGGTAACCAATGGGTGAAGTTGAATTGCTTTACCTTCTACTAATTTAGGCTGGAATGCCTGAATAGATAAACGGTGAAGTGTAGGGGCACGGTTTAACATTACCGGGTGACCCTTTAATATATTCTCGAGAATATCCCAAATAACTGCTTCTTTGCGATCCACTAATTTCTTAGCAGACTTAACAGTTTTAACAATACCTCTTTCAATTAATTTACGAATAACAAATGGCTTAAATAATTCTGCAGCCATGTCTTTAGGTAAACCGCACTCATGTATTTTAAGTTCAGGTCCTACCACAATTACAGAACGACCAGAGTAGTCTACACGCTTACCCAATAAGTTCTGACGGAAACGACCTTGCTTACCCTTTAATACATCAGATAATGATTTCAACGCACGTCCACCTTCAGCTTTAACAGCATTAGACTTACGAGAGTTGTCGAACAAAGAGTCAATTGCTTCTTGCAACATTCTCTTCTCGTTACGTAAAATCACTTCAGGTGCTTTAATTTCTAACAAACGCTTTAAACGGTTGTTACGAATAATTACACGACGATATAAATCATTCAAATCAGAAGAAGCAAATCGGCCACCATCCAATGGCACCAATGGGCGTAATTCTGGAGGAATAACTGGAATATATTGCATTACCATCCACTCTGGGCGGTTGGTAATTCTAGTGCTTGCATCACGGAAAGACTCTACTACGCTCAAACGCTTTAGGGCATCTGCTTTACGTTGTTGAGATGTTTCAGTTGCTGCTGCATTACGCAATGAGAAACTTAATTCATCCAAATCAATTCTTTCTAAAAGGGCATGAACTGCTTCAGCACCCATTTTAGCAATGAATTTTTGTGGATCTTCATCAGGTAGGTATTGGTTGTCTTTTGGCAACCCATCAATCAAATCAAGGTACTCTTCTTCAGTAAGAAGATCACCCATGTTTAGATTTTCTTTAATACCACCTTGTATAACTACATAACGCTCATAGTAAATAATGGTCTCTAATTTCTTAGAACTCATTCCAAGGAGATAACCAATTTTATTTGGTAAGCTCTTGAAATACCAAATATGAACTACAGGTACTACTAGTTTAATATGACCCATGCGTTCACGACGCACTTTCTTTTCAGTTACTTCCACACCACAACGATCACATACGATACCCTTATAACGGATACGCTTGTACTTTCCACAAGCACACTCGTAATCCTTAACAGGTCCGAAGATTCTTTCGCAGAATAAGCCATCACGTTCAGGCTTATACGTACGGTAGTTAATGGTTTCAGGTTTCAGTACTTCGCCAAAGCTTCTTTCCAGAATACTGTCTGGCGATGCCAAACTAATGGTGATCTGTGAAAAAGTTGGACGCTGTTTGTTTTCTCTTTTGATTGCCATATCGCGGTTGAGAATTTGAATTGTTTTTGTTAATCGAACTTAAGATCTAAACCAAGACCTCTCAGTTCATGCACCAGTACGTTGAATGATTCAGGAACACCTGCTCTAGGAATATTTTCTCCTTTAACGATGGCCTCATAGGTCTTCGCACGTCCAATGATATCATCAGACTTAAGAGTCAATAATTCTTGCAGGATATTTGCGGCACCATATGCTTCCAATGCCCAAACCTCCATCTCACCAAAACGCTGACCACCAAACTGTGCTTTACCACCCAACGGTTGTTGAGTAATTAAGCTATATGGTCCAATTGAACGTGCGTGCATTTTGTCATCCACCATATGGTGTAGTTTAATCATATAGATTACACCTACAGTTGCTTTTTGGTGGAAGCGTTCTCCAGTTTCACCATCATACAAGTAAGTATGACCGTTTCTTGGAATGCCTGCATCTTTACAATATTGTTCAATTTGATCTGTAGAAGCACCGTCAAAAATTGGAGTTGCAAAACGCACACCCAAACGTTTACCGGTCCATCCTAAGATGGTTTCATAAATCTGACCAAGGTTCATACGAGAAGGTACCCCTAATGGATTCAACACAATATCAACTGGTGTTCCATCTTCCATGAATGGCATATCTTCTGCACGTACAATTTTAGCCACAATACCTTTGTTACCGTGACGTCCAGCCATTTTATCACCCACTTTCAGCTTACGCTTAACAGCCAAGTAAACTTTAGCTAGTTTCAACACACCAGCAGGTAATTCATCTCCAATAGAGATATTGAATTTCTCGCGCTTGTATCTACCTAGTTCTTCGTTAAACTTAATGCTATAGTTATGTAATAAGGTATTGATTTGGTCATCGGTTTTAGCATCACCAGTCCAACCCAAAGGATTTACGTTTTGGTAATCAATAGTGCTCAAATTCTTTTGATTGAACTTAGCACCCTTACCTATCAACATTTCTCCAAAGTTGTTGCTTACACCAGTAGAAGCTTTGTCTTTCAATAAGGTTTGTAACTTATCTAATAACAATTCTTTAATGGCTTCAACATTTTGCTGATGTACTTTTTCTACTTTTTCTAACAATGCTTTCTCACGAATCTTACCGTTCTTATCTTTCTTAGCACGCTGGAATAGTTTCTTATCAATTACAACACCTTCTGTTCCGTTTGGCGCTTTCAAAGAAGCATCTTTTGCATCACCCGCTTTGTCACCAAAGATGGCACGCAATAGTTTTTCTTCAGGGGTTGGATCAGACTCGCCTTTTGGCGTGATCTTTCCAATTAAAATATCACCCTCTTTAATTGTTGCACCAATACGAATGATACCATTTTCATCCAAATCCTTAGTTGCTTCTTCAGAAACGTTTGGAATATCAGGAGTCAATTCTTCTTCACCTAATTTGGTATCACGAACTTCTAATTCGTATTCATCAATATGTACTGAAGTAAATAAATCTTCTCTAACTACTTTTTCGCTGATAACTATCGCATCTTCAAAGTTGTAGCCTTTCCATGGCATGAATGCCACTTGTAGGTTACGACCCAAAGCCAATTCGCCATCTTTAGTTGCATAACCTTCAGTTAAGAAATCACCTTTCTTCACTTTTTGGCCCTTCTTTACAGCAGGGTTAAGATTAATACAAGTAGCTTGGTTGGTTTTGATAAACTTCGTTAATCTATAAACTTGTAAATCATCATTGAAGCTTACCAAACGATCTAAATCATTTCTATCGTAACGAACATGAATTTCGTTTGCATCAACAAACTCAACAATACCATTACCTTCTGCGTGAATTTGGATACGTGCATCGCGCGCAGCTTTTCCTTCTAAACCAGTACCAACAATTGGCACTTCAGGTACAATCAAAGGAACAGCTTGACGTTGCATGTTCGATCCCATCAACGCACGGTTGGCATCATCATGTTCTAAGAAAGGAATAAGAGATGCACTCAAACCAACAATTTGGTTAGGCGCAACGTCCATATATTCAACTTCTTCTTTATCAAGAATCGGGAAATCACCAGTTTGACGTGAAACAACTTTGTCTTCAGCAAATTCACCCTTCTCATTTAAAGGAGAGTTACTTTGCGCAATCTTAGCTGAATCTTCTTCTTCTGCACTCAAGAAAGTCAATTCTTTCATGTTTACTTTACCACTTTCTACTTTACGGTAAGGGGTTTCAATGAAGCCCATATCGTTAATAGCAGCATGAACGCAAAGAGTAGAAATCAATCCAATGTTTGGACCTTCAGGTGTTTCAATAGTACATAAGCGACCGTAGTGAGAATAGTGTACGTCACGAACCTCAAAACCAGCACGCTCTCTACTTAAACCGCCTGGCCCTAGCGCTGAAATACGACGCTTGTGCGTGATTTCACTCAAAGGATTGGTTTGATCTAAGAACTGAGACAATTGAGAAGTACCAAAGAAAGAGTTGATTACAGAACTCAAAGTTCTAGCGTTAATCAAATCTACTGGAGTAAATACCTCATTGTCACGAACGTTCATACGCTCACGGATGGTACGAGCCATTCTGGCTAAACCAACACCAAATTGTGCATATAATTGTTCGCCTACTGTACGAACACGACGATTGCTCAAGTGATCAATATCGTCAATCTCTGCTTTAGCATTGGTTAAACGAACCAAGTACTTGATGATCTCAATGATATCTTGCTTGGTTAATACCTTTTTAGTTAAAGGATATTCTAGACCTAGTTTACGGTTGATTTTATAACGACCAACTTCTCCTAAATCGTAACGCTTATCACTAAAGAATAATTTATCAATAATACCACGAGCAGTTTCATTATCAGGGGCATCAGCACCGCGCAATTGACGATAGATATGCTGAACCGCTTCTAATTCACTGTTAGAAGTATCTTTATTTAAAGTGTTGTAGATAATTGCATAATCACCACCAACGTCTTCTTTCTGAATAAATACACTCTTCACTTCCATTTCAATAATGGTAGCAATCGCTTCTTCATCCAAAACAGTGTCGCGTTCCATAACGATTTCGTTACGCTCAATGCTCACTACTTCACCAGTATCTTCATCCACAAAATCTTCCACCCATGTTCTTAAAACACGTGCAGCTAATTTTCTACCAACCTGGTTAGCCAATGATTTTTTATCGGCTTTCACTTCATCAGCCATTCCAAATAATTCTAGAATGTCTTTATCAGTTTCGAAGCCAATTGAACGCAACAAAGTAGTAACCGGGAATTTCTTCTTACGGTCAATGTACGCATACATTACATTGTTGATATCGGTAGCAAACTCCATCCATGCACCTTTGAAAGGAATTACACGAGCAGAGTAAATTTTTGTACCGTTGGGGTGAACAGACTGTCCGAAGAACACGCCTGGAGAACGATGTAGCTGAGAAACTACAACACGTTCTGCACCGTTAATTACAAAAGTACCACGTGGAGTCATGTAAGGGATATTTCCTAAGAATACATCCTGTACAATGGTTTGGAAATCTACGTGTTCCTCATCGTTACAACTTAAACGCAATTTTGCTTTTAAGGGTACGGCATAGGTTAATCCACGTTCCATACACTCTTCAATAGTGTAACGGGGTGGATCAATAAAATAATCCAGGAATTCCAGCACAAAGATGTTACGCGTGTCTGTAATAGGAAAGTTTTCCTTAAACACACGGAACAGCCCTTCAACGTTGCGTTTGTCGGGGGTTGTCTCTAACTGAAAAAACTCTTTAAAAGATTCTAACTGGATGTCGAGCAGGTCAGGGGCATCAGCCAAATGTTTAGTTTTACCGAAGCCGACCCTGTTGTTCAATGTTGTAGTAGACATATGTATGTAAAACCGGTTTTTGATACGAAAAATATTGGGGAGAACGGTGAAATTCTCTTAACGTACAATCGGCTCATTCATCATTTAAACTAAACGATAAAAATGTCCACCCGCTAAATTGCCCAAAATTAAGGTTGGCAAAGTTAAGGAATGTAATAGAACCGCAAAAACAAATTTTGCGCCAAACTACCATTTGGGGATAAATTAACTAAAAATAAAAACCTTCCCGCTCGTTTTACCGAGGGGAAGGTCAATAGTATGGTAGAAGTTGATTACTTAATTTCTACTTCAGCACCAGCTTCTTTTAACTTAGTAGCTACATCTTCAGCTTCAGCTTTAGATACACCTTCTTTAACTGGCTTTGGAGCGCCATCAACTAAGTCTTTAGCTTCTTTCAAGCCTAAACCAGTTAATTCTTTAACGATTTTAACTACACCTAATTTGCTAGCACCGCCAGAAACTAAGATAACGTCAAATGCTGTTTTTTCTTCAACAGCAGCTGCGCCACCGCCGTCACCAGCTGAAACCACTACTGCAGCAGCAGCTGGCTCAATACCGTAATCAGCTTTTAATACATCAGCTAATTCTTGAACTTCTTTTACTGTTAAGCCTACTAATTGTTCGGCTAATGCTTTTACGTCTGCCATTTTTTTACTTTTTAAACCGCTTTCAAAGCAATTGCTCCAGCGGATGGTTATAAATATTGCCACGTTTTAACCTCAGTGGCGTTGGGAATAAACCTTGATTATTGAGCAGCAGCTTCAGCTTGCTTCTCGTGGTGGTGTAACAATCCAGCCAATACACGCTTAGCAGGAGATTGTAATAAGCCAATAACTTCACCAATAAGCTCATTCTTAGTCTTGATTTGAGTAAGCGCTTTAAGGTTGTTATCTCCGCTATAAATATCACCATTGATGAAAGCAGCTTTTAATACTGGCTTTTCAACATTTCCTTTTTTACGGAAAGAGCTGATAATAAGGGCTGGCTCCTTTGGATTCTCAGAGAACATCAAAGCAGTTACATTGTGTAAAGAATCAAAAACACCAGCATATTTCTCCGCATCTAATGATTCCAATGCTTTACGGATTAGGGTGTTTTTAGCAACTTTCATTTCAACATTCTTGTCAAAACAAGTTCTACGTAAGTTCGAAACTTGTTCAACAGTCAATGATTCAGTATCGGTGATATAGAAGTTGTTGTACTGAGAAAATTTTTCCTTCAGTACTTCAATTACTTCGTTTTTTTGCGTTTTGTTCATAACTAATTTTTTTTAAAACCCGGGTCATTTCCCACAAAGCAGGATCGCCAGGATTAGTTCATTAATGATTTGGTGTCTAGAGCAATACCAGGACTCATGGTGCTAGCCATGCTTGCCGCTTTAAGGTAAGTACCTTTAGCAGAAGAAGGCTTCAACTTGATGATTGCATTGATTAGTTCAGTACTATTTTCAGTCAATTTCTCAGGAGAGAAAGAGATACGGCCAATAGAAGCATGAACAATACCAGTTTTGTCTACCTTAAATGCAATCTTACCACCTTTCACTTCATTAACAGCAGCAGCAACATCATTTGTTACTGTTCCAGTTTTAGGGTTAGGCATTAAGTTACGAGGTCCAAGTACTTTACCTAGTTTACCAATTTTAGGCATAACTGCAGGAGTAGCAATGATTACATCAATATCTACCCAACCGCTTTCAATTTTAGCAATGAACTCATCTAAACCAACATAATCAGCACCTGCTTCGTTTGCAGCTGCTTCTTTATCTGGAGTACATAAAACCAATACTTTCTTGGTTTTACCAGTACCATGAGGTAATGATACAGTACCACGGACTTGCTGGTCTGCTTTCTTAGGATCAACGCCTAAGCGGATATGTAAATCAACAGAACTGTCAAACTTAGTACAGTTAATTTCTTTTACGAGTGAAGCAGCTTCTTTTAGGGAATAAACTTTTGATTTATCCACCTTCGTGTTCGCTACTTTTCTTTTTTTAGTAATTGACATTTGAATTAGTTAAGTAGGTGAATAAATTAGTTTTCCCAAGGAGCTTTACCATCAACAGTGATACCCATACTGCGTGCAGTACCAGCAACCATGCTCATAGCGCTATTCAATGTGAATGCATTAAGGTCAGTCATTTTGTCTTTAGCAATAACTTCAACTTGTTCCCAAGTTACTTTACCTACTTTTTGACGATTGCTTTCCTTAGAACCTTTCTGAATCTTAGCAGCTTCCATTAACTGTACAGCAGCAGGAGCAGTTTTGATTACAAAGTCGAAAGATTTGTCTGAATAAACAGTAATTAAAACAGGAACAACTTTTCCCATTTTGTCTTGAGTTCTAGCATTGAATTGCTTACAGAACTCCATAATGTTCACACCCTTAGAACCGAGTGCGGGGCCTACTGGAGGCGCAGGATTGGCTTGACCACCTTTCACCTGCAGCTTCACAAAGCCAGAGATTTCTTTTGCCATTTTATTTGATTTATTGGTTATAGCGTCCTGATTTTAATCGGGACTCCCAAATTCAATCGCTCTTTTAAAAAAGAACTTTTGGGGCGGCAAAGGTAATAAATAAAACTATTCCACCAAACTAAAATGCATTTAATGCATCAATTACCTGCTGTATCGCCAATTCAGAGTGGCATGCTGAGCAAGGCAAACTTAAAGTGGTCTCATGAATGGTTTCTGCAATAGGGAAATGCAAATGGCCTAATAATTGGGCCATCGCTTTTTGCTTATTAGGGGGAACAGGGTAATGAATTTCGGTTCCAATATCTAATTTTTGCAAATATTCCTTGAGTTCTGCTCTTTTAGGATGGCGGATATTAAAAATATGGTATACATCATGGTAATCGGGATGTACTACTGGCAAAATAAAATCTTCTTTTAATTGCTCCAAATACATAGAAGCCAATTTGCGCTTATGATTATTCACATTGTCTAAATAAGGCAATTTAATTTCAAGAAACATTGCTTGAATTTCATCTAATCGGCTATTATACCCTACTACTTCATTATAATATTTACCGTGTGAACCATAATTGCGAATCATTTTAAGGTCTTCGCAGAGTTCAGAACTATTGGTCAGTACTGCTCCCCCATCACCTAACGCACCTAGGTTTTTACTGGGATAAAAACTAAAACCACTCATCACTCCAAATGTTCCAGCCATTCTACCTTTGTACTTGGCTCCATGTGATTGGGCGCAATCTTCAATTATTTGTAACCCATGTTTATCCGCAATTTCAAGAATGGCATCCATTTCACAACACTTACCATATAAATGGACCACCATAATCGCTTTAGTTTTAGCAGTTATTGCAGCCTCAATTTTTGTTGGGTCAATATTGTAAGTAGCTATATCAGGTTCTACTAATACAGGTTTATGACCTGCATGAATAATGGAAATAATGGATGCTATATAAGTATTAGAAGGAACAATAATTTCTGAGCCTTTGGGTAAATGCAAAGCCCAAATAGCAAGAATCAACGCATCCAATCCGTTGGCTACACCTACACAATAATTCATTTGATTGTATGTAGCAAAGTCTTCTTGGAACTTTTTTACATGATCCCCTAGTATATACCAACCCTTATCTAAAAATTCGCGAAATCTTTTTTCGAATAAGAGGGTATATGGTTCATTTACTTTAGATAAACAGTCGTACGGTATCATACTTTTTCAGGATAAGGCTCGTAGATATAATCGGATGAATCAAATGTAGTTGAGGCAAAAACCAACAAAACGGCATCAGGAGTAAAGTCGTACATCTTATGCCAATCCTTTGTTTCTAAAATCAAACATTTAGAAGGATTGTCTAAATGGTATTCGTGAATGGTTTCCCCATCATTATTCCACACTTTACAAGAACCATGGATGCAAATGGCTGCCTGTATAGTTTCATGGTGCCGATGCCCTCCCCTAGCCGTTTCATCTACATTATAAATATAGAAAACACGTTTTATTTTAAAGGGGAGCAAACGCTCTGCATTGTCGAGCACGGTTAACTCTCCTCGAGTATCTTTAAAGTTGACCAAGTTCAATAAATAAGCCATAAAAGGTTATATTCTAAAATTATTTTTTTGATTTATTTTCTAAATATGCATCAATTTTATCAAGCAATAAAGGTTCTTTATTCATATCAAATTTACGTGCATATAATCTATCCGAAGCCAATATATCGTCATAATCTTCCAATAAAAAAGTTTTAGGGCTAGGTGTATGTGGAGGATGTTTGTAATAATGAACATTTTCATTAATAACTTGATCGGCAAAAGGAGAATTCAATAAAATTGTTTGAAACAAAAATTCATCTGGCGCCCAAGATAATTTGAAAAAACGTTTCATTTTAGGATCTCGATCAACGGTAGCTAAAACATATTCAGCAGCTTGAGGAGAAATTACCCAGAACATGGAACTACCATAAAATTTCATCCCTGTAGGTTGGTCTTTTCGTTTTACAAAATTATTGATGATGCGTTCTAAAAAATGCTGCCCTTTAAATTTATAATCCGTTAAATGGTATCGATTAACCCTAATCATCCCTTCTTCCCATTCACCGGAAAACGAACGGTATTTGAGTAGTAGCTTCCCCTTTCTTGCTTCAAAAAAGTCTTGCATTTCTTCCACCGTTTTAATGGGATAATCTTGACCACTCATTAAACTAATGAAATCATAGGTACGGGCTGAATTTAAAATTTCTTGTAACCCATTAAATTCAGCTTGAATAGTGCTAAATGCAGCCCATTGAACATCTACCCGGTTTTGAATCAAATACACATTGGGGATTTTAGCAACTTCTGCATGTGATTCAATGGGAAATTTTGCATCTACATGAATATAGAAATCAAAATCGGGATGATGCATCCTTTTGATCATTCGTGCTGTTTGAGCAGGATTGGTATAAGTAATAATCAAATGTGCAACTCTCATATTAATAGAAATCAAATATATTAAATATAAATTAAAAAGCCACTTCGATTGAAGTGGCTTTTTAAAATAATTATTTGAGTGGTTAAGATAATTTTTCCACTTGCATATAACTTAACTCCACAGGAGTAGATCTTCCAAATATTTTTACGGTTACTTTTAATTTTTTCTTCTCGTCGTTTACTTCTTCAATAACACCATTAAAATCATTGAATGGACCTTCAATAATCTTTATTGTTTCACCAACAATGAATGGTTCGCTCATGCTAACACCCATATCATTCATCTCATCTACCTTACCCAACATCTTATTTACTTCAGATTTGCGCAAAGAGATGATGATGCCTTTAGAACCTTTACCATCAGTTAAGAAGTGCATTACATTACTGATATTGCTGATATGCTGAACCATATCATCATTCAATTTACCATCAAGTACCTCCATCATCACATAACCTGGGAAGTAGTTTTTTTCGCGCATTACTTTTTTACCATTCTGCACTTTATAAACCTTTTCCATTGGAAGGAAAATCTGCTTGATAATATCTTGCCAACCATTTCTGATGATATCTTTATCAAGGTATTCCTTTACTTTTCTCTCCTTACCACTCACTACTCTCAACACATACCATTTGGTTTCTTGTTGAGGCACTTCGTTGGCTTGAACTGTTTCTACTGCTTCCATGTTGCTGTTACTTGAATAATGAGTAAACTAACTTTAATAACTGGTTGCTGGAGAAATCCATCACCCAAACCATTGCAGTGATAATTACGGTTGCTACCAAAACGATTACAGTACTTTGCTGTAATTGCATCCAGGTAGGCCAGGTTACTTTTTCCAGTAACTCTTGGTAGCTTTCTTTAAAGTATAACGCTATTTTGTTCATTTCCGTGATTGATCGTTTGTTCAGTGAACGATTTTTGCACGGGCACTAGGATTCGAACCCAGATCAAAGGTTTTGGAGACCCGTATGCTACCGTTGCACCATGCCCGTTTTTAGACTTCTTTTTACAAACAAAGTACCTAGCGGATGCTAAGTACTTTGTTCTGTAAAGATATAGTTTTTTGCCTTACGCCCCTAAAGACGTATCGCAATTTATTTGATGATTTCAGTAACTTGACCAGCACCTACAGTACGGCCACCTTCACGAATCGCAAACTTCAAACCTTTTTCCATTGCGATTGGTTGAATCAACTTAACAGTTAAACCGATGTTATCACCAGGCATAACCATTTCAGTTCCTTCAGGTAAAGTACACTCACCAGTTACGTCTGTAGTTCTGAAATAGAACTGAGGACGGTACTTGTTAAAGAATGGAGTATGACGACCACCTTCTTCTTTGCTTAGTACGTAAACTTCACCTTTGAAATCTGTGTGAGGAGTAATAGAACCTGGCTTACAGATAACCATACCACGACGGATATCTTTCTTTTCAATACCACGTAATAATAAACCTGCGTTGTCACCAGCTTGACCTTCGTCCAATAACTTCTTGAACATCTCAACACCAGTTACAGTAGAAGATAATGGAGACTCCATTAAACCTACGATTTCAACAGCTTCACCTACTTTGATAATACCACGCTCAATACGACCAGTAGCAACAGTACCACGACCAGTGATTGAGAAAACGTCTTCTACAGACATCAAGAAAGGCATATCAATTGGGCGAGGAGGCAATGGAATATAGGTATCAACCGCTTCCATTAACTCATCAATTTTACCAACCCACTTTGGATCTTCAGCTAGCGCGCCAGTTGCAGAACCTTGGATGATTGGGGTATTATCTCCGTCAAATCCATAAGAAGTCAATAACTCACGGATTTCCATTTCTACTAGTTCAAGTAATTCAGGATCATCAACAAGGTCAACCTTGTTCATGAATACTACAATACGAGGTACACCTACCTGACGAGCCAATAAGATATGCTCTTTGGTTTGAGGCATTGGACCATCTGTAGCAGCCACAACTAAAATAGCACCGTCCATTTGAGCAGCACCAGTAATCATGTTCTTCACATAGTCAGCGTGACCAGGACAGTCAACGTGTGCATAGTGACGATTTTCAGTCTGATACTCAACGTGAGCAGTATTGATGGTAATACCACGCTCTCTTTCTTCAGGAGCACCGTCAATTTCATCATATTTCTTTGCAACGTTACCCATACCTTTTTTAGACAAGGTAATAGTAATAGCTGCGGTTAAAGTAGTTTTACCATGGTCAACGTGACCAATGGTACCTACGTTTACGTGAGGTTTTTCCCTCTTAAAGGTCTCTTTTGCCATTTGTATCGGTTTTTAGTTGTGTTTTTAAAAATTTATGTTTTTGTCTTTCCCTAAAGACAATATTATTATCTCCTTTCTCACTTATCCCGTTGTTACCTGACTTATCCAGTTGAACGGGATATCACCAGGGAATTTTAATTGAGCCATTTGTTCGAGTGCAGAGCCGTTAGTGAGAATCGAACTCACGACCTCTTCCCTACCAAGGAAGTGCTCTACCACTGAGCTACAACGGCAGACTCAAAAAAAATGGAGCGGAAGACGAGGGTCGAACTCGCGACCTATAGCTTGGAAGGCTATCGCTCTACCAATTGAGCTACTTCCGCTTATTAACCATAAAAAAAGAACTACAACCTTTCGATTGTTTGTGGGCAGAGTAGGGTTCGAACCTACGTACACGTGAGTGAACAGATTTACAGTCTGTCGCCTTTAACCACTCGGCCATCTGCCCGTAATATAAAATTTGCCTGATTCAGCAAGCTGAATCCTCATCAAATTAGAGCCGAAGATGGGACTCGAACCCGCGACCTGCTGATTACAAATCAGCTGCTCTACCAACTGAGCTACTTCGGCAAACAAAGAACTTCCCTATTTTTTGGGATGGCAAAGGTAATGGAATTCTTTATTTGGCAAAATTTTGAAATGATTTTTTTCAATGAAATTGAAGAGAATTTATCAACAATAAAAAAAAACGCCCAAAATGCAGCGTTTTAAAGGGTTTCAAATAAAAAAGGCTCCCATTGGGAGCCTTTGATTAGGCGGCTAATTTTTCTTTTTTGCGTTTAATTTGATTAATCAGTGCTTCCAAGGCACTTTCAAAGGACTCTTCAAAGGACTTAGAAGAAGCTTTTGTAAAGAATTCATGTTTGGGAACATGCACTTTAATTTCCGCTACTTTGTCTTTGATGTTGTGAACCACATTATCCAGTTTCAAGAAAACATCCACTTTAAGAATCTTGTCGTGAAACGTAGGCAACTTGGCCAATTTCTTGTTTACGAACTCAACTAGTTTTTCATCTGCATCAAAGTGGACTGTTTGAATGTTAACGTTCATGGTGTTAAACATTTAATCGGTGAAACAATTAATTAAAAAGAACTACTTGTTAAAGAAATTTCAACTACTTCAACAAGACCATTAAGTTAATAATAATTGGTAGAAAAAACAATAATTGGAGCCTTTTTTTACGACTATTTAACAGTCTAAGCTTTGGGATGCGCTTTTTTATACACGGCTTTTAATTGTTCAATAGAATTATGCGTATAAACCTGTGTAGCAGCCAAACTACTATGGCCTAATAACTCTTTAACAGCGTTAATATCTGCCCCATTATTCATTAGATGAGTTGCAAAACTATGTCGTAATACGTGAGGACTTTTCTTTTCAATAGTGGTGATTTCCTTTAAACGAGCATTCACAAAACCATAGACAGATCTTGGCTGTAAAGGCATCCCCTTTTCAGTAATAAAAAACTGTGGAACAGACACCCATTCAACAGGTCGTTCATTTTTATAAGCAACTAATTGTTCCATTAATGGGGAAGCAATAGGCAGAATGCGTTCCTTATTCCCCTTACCCAAAACTTTTAACTGACCATTTGCCGGATCAATTTGAGATTGTTTTAAATGAATTAACTCACTCAAACGCATACCCGTACTATAAAAAAGCAAAAGCACCAGTCGTTCTGTTCTTCCCTTCCAGTCATCTGAAAAAGGCAAATAGGCAAACAATTGTTCCATGTCTTTTTTTTCTACATACACCGGCAAACGCTTGCTGGTTCTAGGAGAAACAATGGACCCCATTGGGCTTTGGTTAATCGCTTCTGTTTTTAAACAGTATTTAAAAAAGGATTTTAGAGAAGATATTTTTCTATTAATCGTTCTGGAACTGATCTTGTCTTCTTTTAATTCAGCCAACCAAGATCGAATGAAAGTTGCCGTAACTGTCCCCAAAGCTGGACCCTCGAACTGACTAATTAAATATTGCGCAAACTGCTCTAAATCGTTTTGATAGGCAATGAGGGTATGCTCAGAATACCGTCTTTCAAACCTTAAATGGTTTAAAAACTCTTGCAACTGGGGATATTGGTATATGGGCATAAAAAAAGTAGTCAAGACTCTAACGAATCTAGACTACTTAATCGTATGATGAATGGGAAAAAATTATCCCTCAATCTTTCCGCTGGCGATCTGCTGCTTGTAGATAGCTTTCAACACTTGACCACGACGTACAACAGACGGTTTGGTAAATGCTTGACGCTCTCTCAACTGTAACAAAGTCTTACTTTTCTCGAATTTCTTCTTGTACTTTTTAAGTGCCTTGTCGATGTTTTCGCAGTCTTTAGAATCGATAATTAACATAGCTTATATACCTCCTCAGGTTATTTTTAGGCGGCGAAGATAAGCAGCCTAAATTAATTGACAAAATAATTATGTATTTTTTAGTGCAATAGTTCTTTGAACATATTTACCCAATATATCAAACTCAATATTCACCTTATCCCCCACTTGAAGCTGATGAATACCAGTATTAGCATAGGTATAGGGGATTATAGCCACCGTAAACGCAGATTCGCTCACATTAAAACAAGTTAAACTAGTCCCATTAACCGCCACAGAGCCCTTTTCGATGACTAATGCCGCAAATGCAGGATCAAACTCAAAACGATATTCCCAACTGCCATCTAGCGTTATAGCTTCTGTACATGTAGCTGTGCAATCTACATGCCCTTGAACAATATGACCATCCAAACGACCATTCATTTGCATACATCGTTCCAGATTAATTTTTTTACCTACCACCCAATCCAATAAATTGGTTTTGCGAATGGTTTCTTCAATAGCAGTAACCTGGTATTGATTGCCATTGATTTGTTCAACTGTTAAGCAAACCCCATCATGGGCCAAACTCTGGTCTACTTTTAATTCAGAAGCCATTGCTGCACTAATTGTATAAGTAATATTGGATCCATTTTGTGCAATGGACTCCACAGTACCCAATTGTTCTATAATTCCAGTAAACATATCGTTCTTAATTGTGGCGATTATTAAATCTGTTTTCCTTTTAATGCCCCACTTACCGCCTGATCCATAGCTCTTTCCGCAAAAGGTCTACTGATTTCATTCAATTCTTCTATTTTAGATTGAATTAAATTTTTATCATCCATCGTTAAAGCCATCTGCAAATTTTGCATGGCACCAGCAGTTGCAATCATTTCTTCTTTGGTTAGTAACAAAGCATTCTTCGCAATAAACTTTTCGGTCACAGAAAGAATTTGCTCCGCTTCGGTTCTGGCTTCAACCAATGCACGAGTAACCATATCGTCTTTGGCATGCGTAATACTATCCATGAGCATTTGCTCTACCTCTGCATCAGTTAATCCATACTGAGGCTTCACTTCAATACTTTGCTCTACCCCACTTCTTAATTCTTTTGCCCTAACCGATAAAATTCCATCTGCATTTATGAGGAAGCTCACTTCTACTTTAGGCATGCCAGCGGGCATACCTGGTATGCCTTTAAAATTAAACTCCGCTAGTTTTCGATTGTGTTGAACTAAATCTCGCTCACCTTGAAAAACGGAGATTCGCATAGAACCCTGACCATCAATTTGCGTGGTGTATTGTCTAGCAGCCCTATTGGGAATTTTAGCATTTCTTGGAATCAACACATCCATCAATCCACCCATAGTCTCGATCCCTAAACTGAGTGGCGTAATATCTAATAATAAAAAATCTTTATTGTTTCCTGCCAAAATATCTGCTTGCACTGCAGCACCAATTGCTACCACTTCATCTGGATTTACAGAATCATTCACAGGCCTATTAAAATAGGCACTCACTTTTTCTTTTACTAGTGGAACACGTGTACTTCCCCCAACCATAATAACTGAATCAATTTCAGCAACCTGCAAACCCGCATCAGCTAGGGCTTTGCGGCAACAATCGATGGTTTTTATAACCAAAGGAAGCAAGCATTGCTCAAGTTCTGCTTTAGTTATTGAAACGTTGTAGCCACTCCAATCTGCTTTAAAATCAGCTGAATTACTCAAGGTCTTTTTAGCTTCTTCCGCTAATAAACGCAGCGATTGTAATACCGCTTTATCGTTTTGCACCGCATTAAATGGAACCCCAATTTGATTCAACCAAAACTCCATAATGGCTCTATCAAAATCGTCTCCACCTAAATAAGTGTCTCCATTAGTACTTAGCACTTCAAAAATTCCATTGGTAATTTTTAAAATGGATACATCAAATGTACCTCCTCCTAAATCGTACACAGCAATGGTTTTCTCTTCTTCTTTATTTAAACCCAACCCATAAGCCAAGCTCGCTGCAGTAGGTTCATTTACAATGCGTAGTACATCTAATCCTGCCAACTTACCCGCATCTCTGGTAGCCTGCCTTTGTGCATCATTAAAATAAGCTGGAACCGTAATTACCGCTTTAGTAACAGGCGTTTTAAGAATATGTTCCGCCCTCGATTTTAACTCTTTTAAAATAAAGGAACTGAGTTCAATGGGCGAATAGAAACGATCCCCAATCTGTACTTTCACTAAACTATCGGTATCGTCGTCAATTACTTTGTAGGTGAAAAATCCAGCATTATCTTTTACATCTTTATAGCTTTTGCCCATCAAGCGTTTGGCGCTAAAAATGGTGTTAGATGGATCAGATTCTAAATACAATTTAGCCTGTTCACCCACTTCAGCATTACCAAACGCATCAAAGTGCACCACACTAGGAACCAAACTGCTGCTATTGAATTCTTTCAAAGCCACAGGCTGTTTGCTTTCTGGGTGAATGATCGCTACTAAACTATTGGTAGTGCCTAAATCAATCCCTACAATAACTTCTGCCTGTTGCAAACTACCGGTTGCTATATTAATGCCAATTTTAGCCATAATGATTCTTTCAAAAAATAAAGTACAAAAATACTACAAATGGCCACCGCAGTTGTTGCGATTTGCGAAATCAATTAATGAGTAGGATCCTGAACAACGGTTGTTGAACTGGCAAAATCGTGTAAGGGACCACCTAAAAAAGGACCAAAAAAAAGGTCAACAATGGTTAGCCTCATCATACTTCTTAGTAAAATCATGAACCAAGCTGCTCTCTTTCCGTTTTTTGCAACTACCCTTGAATGGGTAAACCATTTGCCTGGTGTTTTAGCAAAAATCAATTCGAAAAAACTATAATACCCAAACATAGTAGGAAAAAAGAACCAACCGAAATGCAAAGGCGTATAGCGCCAATAAACTACATAAAAATTATACCACCGAAAAAGTAGCATTGCTAAAATGGTCAACAAAATCGTATCAATAAAAAAATTCAATGAACGTGTGCCGTCGCCAACTTTTAACATAAGTACCTATTTACAAAGCAAATTTAAGGCAATGATTCCATGCGGGTAACTTTTGTACATTTGCCACTCAAATTTGAATGCAATGAATTTAGTTGAGGAATTACGTTGGAGGGGAATGCTCCAGGATATCATGCCAGGTACAGAAGAATTATTAAACAAAGAAATGGTGTCGGGCTATATTGGTTTTGACCCAACATCAGACAGTTTACATATTGGGAGCTTGGTTCCTATTTTATTATTGGTTCATTTACAAAAAGCAGGACACAAGCCATATGCACTAGTAGGCGGTGCAACAGGCATGATTGGAGACCCTAGCTTTAAAAGTGAAGAAAGAAATTTATTGAGTGAAGAAACTTTGCAACATAATTTAGCGGGCATCAAAAAACAACTAAGCAAGTTTTTAGACTTTACTGGAGAAGCGCCCAACAAAGCGGAGATGGTAAACAACTATGATTGGTTCAAAGATTTTAGTTTTTTACATTTTATAAGAGATGTAGGTAAGCATATAACAGTAAACTACATGATGAGTAAAGACAGTGTTCGTAAGCGGCTAGATGGCAATACGGGCATGAGTTTTACAGAGTTTACTTACCAATTGATTCAGGGATATGATTTTTACTGGTTGTACCAAAACAAAAATTGCAAATTGCAAATGGGCGGTAGTGACCAATGGGGAAATATTGTTACTGGAACAGAAATCATCAGAAGAAAAGCAGGCGGGGAAGCATTCGCGTTTACTTGTCCATTGCTAACTAAAGCAGATGGTGGAAAATTTGGGAAAACAGAAAGAGGAAATGTTTGGTTAGATCCAGAAAAAACATCTCCATATCAGTTTTATCAATTCTGGCTAAATGCCAGTGATGAAGATGCCACTAAATGGATTAAAATTTTCACACTATTGCCAAAGGAACAGATCAACCAATTAATTGCCGAACATGCAACTGCTCCACATGCCAGGGCTTTACAGAAAAAATTAGCAGAAGAAATTACTTGCTTTGTACACAGCAAGGAAGACTATGAATTTGCAGTAAAAGCATCAGAAATTCTTTTTGGTAACGCTTCTACTGAATTATTGACTTCATTGAACGAAAAACAATTATTGCAAGTAATGGAGGGTGTTCCTACTGCAGAAATAGGACGTACACAAGTAAATGATGGATATGATTTAATTAGCTTGTTAGCAGATGCAGGCATTACGCCAAGTAAAGGAGAAGCTAAAAAATTATTAGCAGCTGGAGGAATAGCCATCAACAAAGAAAAATTGACTGCAGAGAAAACAACAGTCAACGCACAAGACTTGCTACAAGACAAATATATCTTGGTACAAAAAGGAAAGAAAAACTATTTCTTACTAAAAGTTATTTAAGCATTTTAGTTCTTTCCAAATAGTCTGAGCTACAAACAAATTTCCTTTTGCGTTTAAATGCACACGATCTGAAGTCAACAACCCTTTCTCATCATTGGAAGGGTTGTTTGCTATTAGGTAGTTTTGAAATTCAGTCCTTAAATCTACACAAGGCAATTGGTTTGTTTTGGCATAGTATCGCAACCAATTACTGTACATATTCAATTCACCATCTTGTTCATTAGAATTGTCTTTTCTTTCCCCTATAACAGATGGAGTACAAACCATTACTTTAATATTTGCAGCTTGTAGTTTTTTTACAATCACATCATAGAACTCGCCAAATTTTACATAATCCGTTCCTGTACCTGCTAAGCGCTTATGCCATATATCGTTAATGCCAACATAAATTACTACAATATCTGGCTGCTTACTCAATACATCTTTTTCTAACCTTAAGTACAAATCGGTTACTTTATTACCACTAATTCCAGCACCCACTAATTCAAATTCTTCGGATTTATTTTCTGACTTAATAATATCTTCCATCAAACGTATGTATCCACCAGCACCTGCACCCATTTGTGTTATAGAATCGCCAAAAAAGACTACTTTTTTCTTTTTATGCAACGTAAAACTCATTAATAAAATTGAAGTAAAAAATACAGATAGAGCAATCCATTTTTTCATGGTGGTAATTTTGTACAATTTAATTGAACTATAAGTAACAGACTAATAAATATCTGTCATAACAGGAGTGGTATGTTCTCCCATCAATTCAACAAAGGTTCTTTCTTTCACTTTAAATCCATTCCCTTTCGCACAAAAATGAACATGCAAATTTTCGATACTCAACGGATTGCCTTCAGGAATATCGGCCAAGTTGCTGTGTTTAACATCATGGCCATCCACTATAATCACTGGACCGCTCCCTATTGCTTCCATATTATTTCCTTGGGTAATCAACATGCCCGTATCTTCTCCCAATCCAATACCAATACAAGAAGGGTTAGCAGACACCGCTTGGGCCAATCTTGCGAAACGCCCTCTTTTTTCAAAATGCGAATCAAAAATAACGCCATCCATAAAACCCAAACCAGTAGTGATTTTCACTTCCCCTTTTAAATGGGCACGCGTAGCATTGCCTTCATAAATCATGGTACTGCTCATGGCCATTGCACCCGCAGAAGTACCTGCTATTACAAAATTTTCCTTTCGATATCTGTCTTGTATAATATCTAGAAAACGAGTCCCGCCAAAAATAGTGGTCAATCTTAATTGATTGCCCCCACTAAACATAACACAATTGCATTGTTGAATTCTTTCAATGTATTCGGGCTTTTGCGCGTCTTCTCTGTTTCTGATATGAATGATGTGCACATTGGTGCAACCTATTTTACCAAATGCATCCAAGTAATTTTCTCCTACTTCATAAGGAATGGTAGAAGCCGTAGTAACTACCTCTATATTAGCGTCTGATCCCCCAGCTTCTGCTACAATTCTTCTTAATATGCCTAATTCAAAAAAATTAAGGTTGTTTCTGAAAATCGCCCCTTTCTCTAAATCTGACCCTTTATCTTCTGCGCCACCGATGGCGATTAATTTACCTTTTGGAATTTGCATGCTTTACTATTATCGTTCCACAAAAATAAGCGTTTTGATTTCCCCCCGCTTATACAAAAATTCAATATATTCAATGTTCCCCAAATAATGGTATATGAAAATAGAGGAATTAAAAATATTAAGAGGGCCCAATTATTGGAGCATTCGTCGTACAAAGCTGATTCAAATGAAATTGGATTTGCAAGAAATGGAGCAAAGACCCACCAATACTATTGAAGGGTTTGGCGATCGCTTAGCTGCTTTATTTCCTAGCATGTATGCGCATCGTTGTAGTGTAGGACAACCTGGAGGATTTTTTCAACGAGTAGCAGAAGGCACTTGGATGGGGCATGTAATTGAGCATATTGCACTAGAATTACAAACATTGGCTGGAATGAATACCGGATTTGGAAGAACCAGAGGAACCGGCGAGCCAGGAAAATATTTTGTAGTCATCAGTTATTTAGAAGAAGATGCAGGTATATATGCAGCAAAAGCTGCTGTTAAAATTGCTGAAGCATTAACAGATGGCACCCCTTATGATTTAACAGAAGACATACAACAGTTAAGAGAAATCAGAGAAGATACTCGCTTAGGACCTTCTACAGGTTGTATTGTTGAAGAAGCGGCCAAAAGAGGTATTCCGCATTTAAGATTGAACAAACATAGCTTAGTACAACTGGGTTATGGCGTAAATCAAAAAAGAATTCGCGCAACCATTGCTTCTACTACAGGAAATATTGCAGTGGATATTGCTTGTGATAAAGAAGAAACTAAAAATTTATTAGGGGCTGCGGAAATTCCTGTTCCAAGAGGAACCGTTGTTAGAACCATTGCAGGTTTAGAAGAAGCTGTTGAAAAATTTGGCTACCCATTAGTAATTAAACCAATTGATGGCAATCACGGCAAGGGTAACACTACCAATATTACCACTTGGGAGCAAGCAGAAAAAGCATTTGAAAGTGCCAAACTATATGGTCGCTCAGTGATTGTAGAAAAATTTATTACTGGGTTTGATTTTAGAATTTTGGTGATCAATTATAAATTCATTTGTGCAGCGTTAAGAACTCCTGCATCTGTAGTTGGAGATGGTATTCATACCATTCAATGGCTCATTGATGAAACCAATAAAGATCCACGTAGAGGATATGGGCACGAGAAAGTGTTGACTCAAATTACAGTTGATGATAGCACCATGAAAATGTTGGATGAAAAGGGCTACACACTTGAGACGATTCCGCCCGTTGGCGAATTGGTGCTACTCAAAACAACAGCCAATTTATCTACTGGTGGTACATCAACAGATGTGACCGATGAAGTGCATCCAGAAAATATTGTGATGTGCGAACGCATTGCCAAAATCATTGGCTTAGATATTTGTGGCATTGATATTATGGCGCAAGATTTACAAACACCTGTTTCATCAAATGGAGGTGCCATACTAGAAGTGAATGCTGCTCCAGGTTTCAGAATGCATATTGATCCTACGGAAGGCTTGGGCCGAAATGTAGCAGAGCCAGTGATTGATATGTTGTTCCCCGACCGGAGTAATGGAAGAATCCCTATCATTGCTATTACGGGTACAAATGGTAAAACCACCACTACTAGATTAACTGCGCATATTTCTAAAACGGCAGGTAAAAAAGTAGGCTATACCACCAGTGATGGCGTATACATACAAAATCAATTATTAATGAAGGGGGATTGTACCGGTCCTATTTCGGCACAGTTTGTTTTAAAGGATCCCACTGTAGATTTTGCCGTATTGGAATGTGCAAGAGGGGGTATATTAAAAAATGGTTTAGCATTTGAACACTGTGATGTTGGTATTGTAACCAATGTTGCAAGTGATCATATAGGCTTAGGCGGCATCAATAGTGTAGAACAAATGGCCCGCGTAAAAGCAGTAGTGCCTGAAACAGTTTACCCGCATGGCTATGCAGTATTAAATGCGGAAGATGATTTGGTGTATGCCATGAAAAAAGACCTGAAGTGCAATGTGGCGCTGTTTAGTATGGACGAAAATAATCCACGCATTCAAGAACATTGTAAAAAAGGAGGATTGGCAACCGTATACGAAAATGGATACATCAGTATTTTAAAAGGGACCTGGAAAATCAGGGTATGCCATGTAAAAGACATCCCCCTAACTTTTGAAGGTAAAGCAGTACACAATATTGCCAACTGTTTGCCAAGTGTGATGGCCACTTATTTGTTTAAGAGCATTACCATTGAAGACATTAGAACGGGATTACAAACATTTATTTCCAGCAGTATCACCACGCCTGGTCGATTGAATTTTTTCCATTTTAAGCATTTTACTTTCTTGGCCGATTTTGCACATAATCCACATGGATTAAAATTACTTTGCCAGTTTGTAGAGCAGCTAGACTACCCTTATAAAGTGGGGGTCATCAGTGGAACAGGCGACAGAAGAGACGAGGATATTCGTGAATTGGGGAGCATATCCGCCGCTTATTTTGACGAAATCATCATTCGCTGCGATAAGAACTTGCGAGGAAGAACTGCAGAAGAAATTATTGCTTTATTGCAAGAAGGGGTTAATTCAGTGAACCCAAATATCCCTCAAACTGTTATAGCTAATGAGAATTTGGCGCTGGAACATATTTACGCCAATTACAAACCAGGCGCTTTGTATACCATCATGTGTGATGTGGTAGCGGGAGCTTTGGATAAGATTAAAGAATTGAAAGACAGGGAGTCTGCAAGCTAATAGCAGTCGGGATTTTGAAAGAAAATGAGAAATTTCGAATTAAAAAATTTGGAACAATTGACTCCTAGTCCTATTTTTGCAGCCCATTCCAAAAGAATGGGTCGGATTGCCTGATAGTATAAGGGTAGTACAACTGATTTTGGTTCAGTATGTCTTGGTTCGAATCCAGGTCGGGCAACAAGAAACCCGCAGCGAAAGCTGCGGGTTTTGTTTTTTAAGCGAGCGACATGAGCTTGCTCAATGGAGCGAGTGAAAAAACAAAACGAGCGCCGCGTTTACACGGTGCGTAGTTTCTTGGGTAATGCAAAGCGGTGTTGGATGGCCGAAGGCAATCCGTTTACGCGGTGCGCGGTTTCTTGGGTAATGTAAAGCGGGGTTGGATGGCCGAAGGCAATCCAAGCTTGCGAATTCAATCGCCTTCGGCAACGAGAGGCGTTTGGGTAATGCAAAGCGGGGTTGGATGGCCGAAGGCAATCCAAATCAGCGAAGCTAATCCAAAGGCAAGGCCGCAGTCAATCCATAACCCCTATTCTCATATCTTTATCGAATGAGATTATGCCTATTCCTACTCATTATTTTTCCTGCTTATATTTTACAAGCACAACCCAGCATCATCATCTTAGGCACAACCCAAGATGCAGGTTCCCCCCAAATAGGATGCACCAAAGACTGTTGCAAAAATCTTTTTAATCAACCTGACCATTCAAGGCAAGTTGTATCAGTAGGATTATTTGACCCTAATAAAAAAATAAGCTACCTATTTGAAGCCACTCCAGATATTAGTAAGCAATTAAGACTTTTAAAAACATACAGTAAATCACCTACAGATTTGCCCAATGGTATATTTTTAACGCATGCACATATTGGACATTATACTGGACTGATGTACCTAGGAAAAGAAGCAATGAATGCAAAACAATTACCAGTTTATGCAATGCCCAAAATGAAATCTTTTCTTGAACAAAATGGCCCTTGGAGTCAATTGGTGACTCAACAAAATATATTGATTAAAGACCTATCATTTAACCAACCTTTGCGCTTAAGTGATTCCCTATCGGTTACGCCGATTTTAGTTCCTCACCGAGATGAATATTCAGAAACGGTTGGTTACCTTATCAGTGGCCCTAGAAAAAAATTACTCTTTATTCCTGATATAGATAAATGGGAAAAATGGAATCAAGATATTAATACATTAATTAAACAAGTAGACTTTGCGTTAATTGATGCCACTTTTTTTGATGCAGCTGAAATCAATAACAGACCCATCAGTGAAATACCACACCCGTTTGTTGTAGAAAGTATGGAACGATTTGCAGTGATGCCATTAAAAGAAAAACAGAAAATACATTTCATTCATTTTAATCATACCAATCCGTTATTGAACATCAACAGTGAAGCCAGTGAACAAATATTGAAAGCGGGTTTCAAAATTGCAAAACAAGGCCTTGAGTTTAAACTATAATTAATAAACTAATTCTTATCAACCAAAGAATATAATTTCTGCTGTAGATTAAGCTGAAATTATACATGCTTGTTTATTTTTGCAGTCTAATAATCAACATTAATTTTTTCTAAATCACTGCTACCACCTGTTTTAAATACAGCTTTGATGTAGTAGGTATACCGTGTATTTTCACGAACATCATCGTCGTCAAATATTGTTGCATTACCGGGAATAACAGATTGTAAAGCGATGTCTTCTTCATTACCATTCATTACACGATAAATCCAAAACTCCCGGATATTATTTGACACCTGTTTATTGATATTCCAGTTCAGCTCAATATATTTTTTTTCTCCACGCGATGAATATGCATTTAGGTTAGAAAGTATTTTGACTTTCCCAGCCGCTTTCGCTGGAGCTTTGTAAGAACGCTCATTAGAGAATTCACTTTTTAAACCACCCTTATCTACTGCTTGTATTTTATACACATAAGAAATGGTTGGATCTACATTTATATCCATATAAACAGAATCCGAAGCTGATGGCGTTACAATTTCTGTCCATGTTGCTAAGCTGTCATCTCCAGCTTTACGTGAAAGGGCATAACTCAAAACATCTTTACTGAAACTTTTCTTCCATCGTACTTCAATACTTTTATTGTTATTCAACTTTACGCTAAGCAATGTTGCAATGGCAGGCGGAATGGTATCGGGCCTATTAAGGCGTATGGGTTCTGATAATGCAGATTCATTATACCTGTTATCCAAAGCGGATACTTTATAAAAAATATCAGTATTAAGCTGGTTAAGCGGAAGTTTTTCTTTAAATATAATTTCGCTTACTGGTTCGCCCGTAAGCAACGCGTATGTTTCTGTATCGTTAAACGAACGATATACTTTATAAGCTAAGATATCTGGTTCTTTATTGCCCGCCCAAACGAGGATCACATTGCCGTTTGTATCTATTATTCCGTTAAGACTAATGGGAGGTGCGGGAGGCATGGAATCGTTCAATTGGTACAGATAAGGAAAAGATTCTACATATTGATTGCCTTTCTTGTTGATGGCTCGCAATCTAAAATAATTAGACGGCGATGGCTTAAAATCAAATGCCTCAATAGAATCTTTCGTTGCCAGAAATGTAAATATTTTCTTGTAGCTACTGTCGTTCCCGGTTTCAGATACTCTTATCTCATATTGCCTCACCAGTTTTTTTACTGAGTCTGGCATCGTCCAATTAACAACAAATTTGCCTGCTAGTGTATCGATTGATTTGATCTTAGGCAGGGTACGTATATCGGGTAGACAAATGCCTGAAACAACCGCACCGGGATTACTAGTGATGCCAAATACATTCACTGCTTTTATTCTGTAGTAATACTTTTTATTTTGGAGTACATTTGTGTCTTGATAAAGCATCATTTTTTTTGTAGTATCTATTTCTATTTCATTTACGTTTTTTAAGCTCGTCAAAAGGGGAGGGTTAGTAAGGGTACTAAAGTTAATACTGTCAGTAGATCGCTCTACCAGCACCCCTATATAATCATCCATCACAGGTTTAATATTCCATTCAAGATTTACACTTTTCTCCTTGAACTCTGCCTCAACAGTAGGAAGTATAGGTAATTTATTATCATCTTGAACTATTACCACTGAAGCCGTTTGTTTCTCCTGAGCTATAGTTGCTACCGTTATACGGTATGTATATTTTTTTCCAGGTATAGTAGTAGAGTCTGTGAAAGCGGATGCTGACAATACTGCTGCTTCGGCATTATAAGAAGACATTAGCAGATAATAACCGTATAATTCCTTATCATCGGGCACATTTTTATCTTTTGGATCAGGCTTCTGTTGAAGCAAGGCCGTAACAGTATACACTGCGCTCTTAGTCCCGTATTTCTGTGCTGCAATAAGTGTAATTGGCTTCAAGGGAGTTTTATTCAACAACTGAAAATTCGTTGATCCGTTCTCTAATCTTTCTACATTATACCCTAAACTATTTGCCTTCCTCCATTGCGCTGCGTTGCCTAGCGTCCATCGAAGGAATACTTTATGACCCGCCCTATAAGCAACTGGTTTAGTTTCAAAATTCATAGCGGTTTGTGCATGAATATCCGATATGGCCAAACAAAACAAAAGCAATATTCCTAGGTTAACTATTTTCATTATACTCATTATTAGAATTTAATATTATCGCATTTCGATCCTTCTTCCCAAGGGATCTCCTTGTTTCCCCTATATCCGAGCACATTATAATCGAAACGTACAGTACCAGACATATACAGCGGCCAAGGCCCTTTAACAGTTAATGTCAGTCCTATGTTTCCGCTCAATATTTCATAATTTTGTCCTGCAATGATAACACCTGCAGCTCCGTTAAGACTAGCATATACCTTCCCTTGTCCATACCATCCATACAAACCACCGCTACTCGCTCCATTGCAAATGAAATTATCAAAACGTTTCAACGCCAAGTCCATCCCGAACTTCCCGTTTAAATAGGCGTAAGCACCAAACCCACCAATTGATGCTCTAAAGCCAAAAGAGGCGCCAATCCCAAACCCGGTTTTTACTGAGAAATTAGAACCATCATCACCCTGAGCATTGGTCACCTGCAAGTAGAATGACCCTTCTGCATTTATATGTTTGACTTTCGGTAAAAGGAACGTCACCCCTAATGGTTCTTCTTGGGTTCCTACATTCAACTTAAATGTACTTCCGGATATATATAATTCTGCAAGTCCTGCCCTAAAATTGGCACCACTGCCCTCCACTATACTCTGCCCTCCTGCCTCCATTGCCACGTAGGCTTGTAGTACAAAACTAAAAGTGTTATTGGCGATGTCCATCTTGGCTATAAAGTCGCCCCAAATAACTGGGTCTCCATCGGGCCTTGCATATGCAGGCAATGCGACACCGCTCGATTTATCGGAAACAGTGGTTGTTTTTGTAGCCGCTGTGGCTACAGCAGCACTTTGTAATGCGCTGTCGGCAATTTCAAGCATAGCAACGGCCACACCTACATGCTTCTTCCTGTTTTCCATTTCCGTAAAGACGTACTTTTCATAGTAGCTCTTTTGGCTTTTCTTAAGATCGTCATATATCACCATATCAATGGCGATTTGCACAGACATATCAACAGGGTTTCTCAATATTTGCAAACCGCCCAGTGTATCAAAATTCTTATTTCTAGCATAGTTCTTTTCGAGATAATTCATTTGTTCTTTAGAAGGATTGAACAACAACTCTCCTCTAGAAAGAGATTTGCCTTCCTGCGCAATTTTTGTATTGAGTATCTCTAACTTATTTACTAAGGGTTTTTTAAGATCTGCATTACGGGTATAGTTTATATCCATGATTAATTTGGCTCTTGCAACTACATCATCATAAAGTGTTTGTTGCTGTTTAACCGCCCGAACACGATTCGCTTCTTTCAAAAATGCGGCATATTTATCATTCGCCTCATCAGAAGCGTCGATGGCAGATAACTCAGTAGCTGAAAGGGTAAGACCACCATCTTTTTTAATTCTTGCAGATCTTGCTTTTACTGCTAAATCATATACAGTCGTATTGACTTTAACCATTCCTTCATAGGTGAAAAGAGAATCTCTAACTGTTGTACCCCCCATAACAGCTGCAGTATCATAACTTTTGGAGCCTCTTAGTTTAGCATAATTACTACCAGCGAGTGTAGAAAGACCTATATAAGCATTTCTTAAATCGGGATTATTTTTTGTAATACCCAGTGTTCGCATCAAATCACCCGAAGCTCTCTCGTAAGGACGCATTCCGACTTCATTTATCCAATAGCGCTCTAAGGCCTCATATCTATCGGTAGAGTCCAATTTCTTCATATTATAATCAAAAACGTCATTATAATATGGCACTAATAATTTAGCCACTGTTATTACACCGTATTCATTGGAGTTTTCTGCTTTAAATAATAATAAAGATGGAAGCTCGCCAGGTGCTGCCCTTGCCTCCCTTTCAATAGTTGCTGGAGTAGGAATTACATATTTATTCTCATAAGTAAAACTATTGTCCTTTTGAAGGGGGGTAATCATGTACGGAAGCTTAATTCTTTTACATATCTCCTTCCAAGCATTGGTATTATCTACCAACTTTGAGAATGCTTGATGGCTTTTCGAAAATTGCACATATGGGTGGGTATCAAAACGTGTATCCCACTTTCTTGAACTTTCTTTGAGTCTATAATAGGTATTGCTCACAGTAACACCAATATTTGCCATAGAATCAAATACAACAACTGCTCTATCATAGATCGGTTTATTAATCACATATCTCGATTTCATTTTGGCCATAGTTGCTGAATCGAATTTTGCAGGCAGATCATATTTATTGGCAGGAAATAGTGTTTCAATCTTATTGGTTGTAGTACTAGTAACTGCTTCTTCAGCACCGATAATTGCACCCTGACTAGAGCCTTCTGCTTCTTCTTTTCCACCTGAGTATCTTGCCAGTTTATCAATAAGTGGCGATCCTTCCTCTACTTCATTGTCTTCTTTGTCATCTTCTTTTTTCTTACTACTCTTGGAGCCCTTAGAAGAAACACTTTTATCATCACCATTCTTTATTGGATTAATTTCGGGTTTTTTAATCACCACATCCGGTTTGGAAAATATTTGTGCCCTTCCACTGAGGGACACTTCATTTACCCCACCGTTTTTGTTAAATACAATTTCAAGTCCGGCCCAACCTGTAAACAACTGTTCTTTTCCTATTTCAAGATAAACACCTGCTCTTACTCGCAGGAAAGATTGTTGATTCGGTTTATAAGAAATACCTGAGAGAGAAACCGGCAGCACACCGTCTGGCGTTATAGGGTCCATTCGGTAAGTTACACCGCCACTGAAACCAGTAATAGTTAGTTTACCAACTTGGTACCTTACCTTTTTCACCATGGCGTCTACATTAAAATAGTCATATTGCTGCCCATTATTAATGTCCCTATTAATTCCAAATAAAACAGAAGCACCCATTTCTACTTTATCCAACACTGTTAATGTAATAGTTCCACCATAGGCCATCCCATAGGTTTTATCCTTTATCAAATTGATCTCTCCCTTAAACTTTACTTTCCCGCCTTCGTAACCAACTTTCACTTTTGAAATACGATAATCTGCATATTTCCATTTCTTTGTTGTTGTATCATATTTCATGTAAAGGTCAAATGTGGTACCGCCATTTACCTTACCCCCACCTAATTGCAGATTGGCGTCAAAATGTAAACAAGCATACTCTGCCGTGTTAGCATCCGAAGCGTTATTCGGAGCAGAGTTGCTGTTGTATTCAACCGCAACAACTGCTGAAAAGCCGCCAAGCGTAATCTGCCTAACTGTGCCCATTGAGCCTATTGTCAATAATGTGCCCTCTGTCTGCAGCACCATATCTTCTACTTCTATGTCTTCAGCGCTGAAATTTGCTTTTTTCTCTCTCCCCTCCTGTTTCTTAGTAGGTATATAAGGGGCATTATCTCCGCTCATACTAAAATCGAATTTGCCAGAGAGTGTGACTTTCGGCAGGAGTATATTTCGCTTTAAATCTATATTCATGGAGAGTTCAATATTCTCAGGATGAATATATCCATACCAAGGCTTCATGGTGATGTATGCAATATCACCTTCACCCTGCTCTGTTTCTATTGAACCGTCATCATTGATCGTTGTTTCAAAAGGAATGCCTTTTATATTAAAACCTGGATCCTCAATAGGCAAAATCAACTTTCCTGAAAATGCTCCTCCGGTAAGTTCTCCTTTCAATACAGAAATATTGAATTTAGTAATGCTCATATCCCAACCGTTGGCACTACCTGTATTATAATCAAACACGTTACTAGCGTCAACAGAAAAGCTGAACCCATTATCATCTATCACACCATATTTAATGCCTACTACTTTGGACGTTTTTTTGCCTGTATAAAAATAGCCAGGCAAGCTTACCTCCATTTTATTAATAGCTATTCCGCGCCATAAACTAGGCTTTGAATTGTCTTTTGAAATATATGCACCGAGATCACCACCGGAAGGACTTTTATTATCATTCATGTCTAGCGTTGCTTCCGAAATACGAAATGCATACCCCCCTAATAATGGAACTGAAGTTGCTGTGAAATAACCATTGAACTGTAATTTCTCTACATATATTTCCTCCCATTTTGTTAAGCCAGTTACTGATATTGTCGATTTCAACTGCTCGTCTTTCGCAGTGACTCCGTTAGCTGTAATAGGTTTGTATTTATCCTTATTCAGGTTTATAGACCCATTAATATCCAAACCAGTAAACCCATTGCAATCAAAGCTCATGGTCGTGGGTGAAGTACTTCCTTCTCCATTCAATATAAAACTCCAATCAACGCTATTATTTACTGTTTGGTCGCCGATTAGTGTAAGCTTATTGCCACTACCCGCTCCACCAATTCTTGAGAGATTTACAAATCCCTGGAAATAGATTGCCGAATTCTGCGAACCATTTAGCAACATTCTACCAAAAACCCTTGCAACAGCACCCGATTTTGTAATGCTTACGCTGTTAAAGGCAAGTTGATAAACAGTAGAATAGTTCGGCACTTTCTTCAGCATACCAAAAGGGAACTTGACAGAAGAATTCTCTGTTAGCAAGTTTACCCAAGAACCATTTCTAGTTATCTGCTCGAATGCAGTTTTCGCAGAATCAATCACTAAAACATCTTCCTGACCTAATGGTGTTTCAGGTATCACAAGGTTGGAAAGCATTTCTGGAGACCATATTGGCACTGCTGCGGGTAATGGAGTTTTCGATGGCGACAGTTTATTGGTTTTGTTTTTTTCAGTACTAGACTTTTCTTTCTCGTTTTCGTGAGAAAAAGCATTCAGTCCAGAAAATAATAAAAAACAAAGCGACAAATATTTGATGATAGCTATTTTCTTTCGCATAGGGATTACTGATTTGATAAATTAACTGCCCCGTCAATCACTTCTTTATTTTTATTGATCTTAATACTTCTGAATGTAACATCGGTTTTAAATACACGACCTCCCAACCACATTTCAATTATTCCATCACCACTGAATGTACCGCCACCGCCTGTAGCGTTACTAATAGTAACGGTGAAGTCGCCAGCTTTAATAACATCATTTTGCACCAACGTTGTTAACAAATTGCTTTCATCTAACTTAGCAATAACCGGTTTTGCCCCACAGGAGGCCTTGATAGCACTCGCCCCTGTTGTGTTTGAAGACTTCTCTTGTTTAACTGCTACAACTAAGCCCTTTGAATCATTTGTTGAGAATTTTGTCACATTGGAAGTTGCTGTAACAGCAGACGAAAAACTTGTTGCTGCCACACATGTTCTCAACGCCCTTACTTCGTAAGTAGTGGCGGACTTAAGATTGGGAATTGTAATATTATCACCTATTATTGCTGGCATTTTCATAACAGTCCAATTGGCATCTGATTCTTTTCTATAGCTTAATTGTAAATTCAAGGGATCACTATCAAAATTTAACCAACTTACTGTTGCTTTCGTGCTATCCAAGTCTCCCATAAACAATGCTACTGCCTGACAGGGAGATGAATATTTAAAAGTTGCCACATTACTATATCCATTATTTGCAAAAACCGTGGCGGTAAATCCACCATTATCATTTGATTTTGCCTGTACCCTCCATGCGTATGTTCTATTAGATAATAATGGCGGTGTTTTAGTAATATCATAATTATATCCAGTATTGATTGTACTATCAGTGTAATAAATAGGATTAGTGATAAATGCCGTTAGTGGGTTCTGTCCATCATAAAGTAATTGCACCACTTGTAATACATAGATAACACCTCCTGCTGCTGAACCTTGTCTTGGTTGCCATTGAAAAAAAATATTTTGCGACCCTTGAGAAGTTTGTAGCGACTTATCTAATGGGGCTGTGGTAATTGGAGGAGTATTCATAGTAAAAGTAAGGCTATATGAAGATTCCTCACTAATCTGCCTCTGGGTTATAGCATCAAATAATGTAAAGCTGTATGTAATTTTTGATTGCGGAAAGGTATTATTATATTGGTCGAGTGAGATGCCAGAGAGTCTACTGAAATTAAAAATTGAAGCCATATCTAAATTAGATAATCGAACAGGCGTATTACCAACTAAACTAACTGGTAATGCCATTGAAAGTGAACTAGTCTGCGCCACAAATGAACCCGCAGTAATCTTTACTTTAAGCAATGCATTTAATACACCCGCATTTGAAGATTTATTGGTGATAGTAACATACATAAATGGCAAATTAGCATTCCCAATATATTGCAAGGAAACAGGAAACGGTGGGTATATTACTGGAGTAACACTAATTGGATAATTAATATTTACCTGTGCATTACCGTGTTGTTGCAATACTAAAAAAGAAACTAGCAAACAAATGGTATTGTATATTTTACGAGGATTCATATCAGAAACTGTAATTATAATTTAATGAAAACATACCTGTAGAAGTACTGCTCGTTGGAGTAGTAATTCCGCTCCTTGCATTATTCTGCACAATAGCATTAAGATTGAATACATGTTTTTTCTTGTACGTATATGAAGCTGTTACTTTAAAATTAACTACGTTCACCCGCTGTGCATCAGCAACTGTTTTTGTAGTATTATATCCTGATCCAATCATTAGCATTACCTGTTTATTAAAAATTTTTTTTCCAAAATTGAAATTAAATCCTAGCGCCTTTGTATTATTAGAATCAGGACCCTGTTTTACAGCACTATAATTCAGATTCATATTCCATTTTACCCCTGTTTTAGGATAGGCAGTAAAGAGACTCACTGTTGCATTCTGAAATGCAGTACCCTGTAAATCCAAAAAGAAATCACCCTGCTGTTGGTCCCCTTTCTGATATGAATAACTGGCACTTAATGCCCGACTTTCTTCAGGCGTTGATAGTATTTGATAATTCGCATTAACACTCATATTAGTATTCAATTGAACCAAACGCAAAGAATCCAAGTAAACCGGCACAAGGTTATTTTGGTTGGCAATATTATTTAGATTGCGAAAGTCAGTTACTCCTTTATTATTAGAGTAAGACCCATTGAAAGATAATTTTTGCGATGGAGTATAGGTAATACTAATATTGGTAAGTTGAGAATTGGTTTCCTGACTAACTGTTGTATCTTCTTTATTCGCTAGCATATGCTGAATACCTAACTGAGCACTTAAATCTACTTTTCTATTGAATAAAGGCACATGAAAAGTAAGTGCAGTATTTTCGAATCCATTTGTAACGTACAATGAACCCAGTGTTTCGTAGTTGAAGTCTACCTTCTCATAACTCATCCCAATTGTTGCAGTTTTAATATTTCTTGTAAGTTTAATATTTTGAGCTTGTTTATTATTTGTAGTACCATTTCTGTTTATCATTCCTGAAAAAAATGCATTCCCCTTATATAATAAAGGAGATTTCTGATCAGAAGTCATCAAGCTATTGGCTAATTCAACATTGTATTTAAATCCTTTCCAATCACCATTTGTAACAAGACTGGCTACTAAATTTTGTTTAGGCTTTATTCCCTGCTCAACAGGAATATTCTGAGCAGAGGATGTATCATCCTTGGCATAAAAAACGTTCACACCAAGAAACATTTTTTCAAACTGATAGCTACTTGCAATACCCATTCCAGTTCTTGAATATGTAGGGGGTGCATCAGGGTTCTGGAAATAGTCGCCACTTCCTCTTAAAAATTTTCCACCCAGCACCGAAAGTTTAAATTTACCAGGCGCATAATCTACACCCGCCCCATTAAACTGAAACCCATTTAATGTATATGGTGTGAATGTCATAGCGATGGTACCTGCATGAAAAGTAAATGACTTGTACCTCGGGTGTATCGCTATTTTATTAAAAGGGATTGGTTGAAACCTAACTGCTACTTGTGCATTAGAATACGTAAAATCCAGCGGTATATTGATCCCTTTCACATATAAGTTTAAATTTCCACCTAACACATAAGTGAAAGGTGTGCCGCCAAAACTATTATTGGATGAGTAATTGTAAAGCATTGAAGCATTAACTCCCCCATTAAGTTTAAAAAGTTTTCCTTTCCCAATAAGACTAAATGGATCAAAAGTCTGTCCGTTCATATGTAGGCATCCCGCTGTCAATATGGCTACGAGTGTTATAATCCTTTTCATGTTATTATTCAACGGATTTAATTAGTTTTTGATAATGGCTCTTATTTCGTATCCCCCATCCGTTTGCACTATTAATACATAGGTTCTTTGCGACGGCTGTGTTGAAATATCAATGTCTTTTGAAAATTTGGCTACAGACTCTTGGTAAATGTTCTGAAATACAGAAGTCCCATTCAAGTCAAAAATTCTGACGGAAGTTTTACCAGGTCGATTCAGTTCTACATTAATTTTGAAAAGACCAGAAGTCGGATTGGGGCCTACAGTCAAGTTCCTAACTATCGTTGCATTGTTAGAAGCAACATTAGAGGAATCATTGGTTGTAATAACAATTGTGGCCGTATCGCTGCTTCTACAAATATTATAAGATGTATTATTAAGATACAACTTATAGGAACCTGGGTTGGCGAATTTAACAACTAATTCATTTGGAGTATTATTGAGCACATCAGCTCCTGTTGGTACCACCCATTGCTGCGATTGTGGAATAGAGCTGGTTAGGTTCACTGCTTTTATTTGTTGATTCACAAAAGCTTGCTTTGACACTACCATACGCGCCTTGATTGCAGTATCAGCCGTTGTTCTAAAGTTGACTGTGTCATTGATAATACATCCATTATTTAACACAACTGTTACGCTATAAAAATCTTGATTTACTAAGCCCACAGTTTGTGTAGAAGCAGTGAATCCAGTATTTCTTGATATCCATGTATAACTTCTAACTGGTTCGATGGAGTTAACCGTTACAGGAATTACATTCGCCTTACACACCATCGTATCGCGTAAAGAGATCCTCGTACCAACTGTACTCAGGTACTGAGTAGTAACAGGCGTTGAGACAGAATAACAATTTAAATTATTCGTAACACGAACTGTATACGTGTTTAGCCCTAAAGCTTTTGTATACAAGAACCTACTCGTTTCGCCAGTGATATCATTACCGTTTAATACCCATTGGTTATTAGTTATCGCTGAAGATTGAAGTAAAATACTATCACCAGTACAGAAAGAGGCTGCTGAGCGAATGATTACAGGAATAGTTGGAACAGGGTTAAATCTTAATACTAGCCCTGCTGTACTATCTGTGCCCTCGCTATTGACAAGTTTAACATTGTAGCGACCCGTATCTTTAAATTGATTATTGTTCCATGAATATGGGAATGACGTGGGGCAAATACTTGTAACAGTGGAAGATGCCGCTCTAGTTATACCTTTATTTCCTGCAAGGTCATAATAAACGATTGAGTAAGACTGAAGATCTGCAGCATCTCGGCTAGTCATATTATAAGAAGCGGTCCAGTTGTTGCCAGATACATTGGTTGCATTCACCGTTTTGCCTAAAATACTTACTGTTGGTGTTAGCAATGATTCGTTTGATATGAAGTTAACCGTTATGATATCACCTGGCTGAGCTTTATCACTATCAATATTATTTGACGAAAGACTTATGCTATTTAAAACTGGAGCTGTTTTGTCAAATACTACGTTGCTGCCATCGGTCACTTTACTAACCGACGTTCCAGCTATACCTGAAGAATCTTTAAAAGAAATATTAAAAGTTACATTTCCCTCCTGATCTGTATTTACCATAGAATATGTTGCAGACCAATTAAGACCAGAACCTGATGCAGTAACAGTACGGCCTGCGATAGTAACAGCCGGTGGCTGTATTATCTCACTTGATACAAAACGTAAAGTAATCTGGTTTCCTATTTTTGCCTTACCAACTACCGAATTATTCGAGCTAATATTCACATTGGTTAATACCGGATTTGTTTTATCAAATATTACCTTGCTAATATCTAATGTAGCAGTAACAGTTGTGCTAACATTAGAGAGGAAATCTTTGAATGCAATACTAAATGGTATATCACCTTCTACATCCGTGGCGCGCATTGTATAGCTTGCTCTCCAGTTGTTACCAGATATATTTGTTACACTTGCCGTTTGTCCTGAAATCGTTACATCAGGTGTTAGTATCCCCTCATCAGAAGTAAAACTTACAGAAATAAGATCCCCAATTGTAGCTTTGCTTGTAGATACGCTATTATTCGAAACAATCGATACATTAGTCAATCGGGGTGCTGTTCTGTCAAATAAAACACTACTATTATTTGTTACAGTGGTAGCAGAAATACCCGAATTGGAAGCAGAGTCTTTGAAGACGATACTAAATGGTATTATTCCTTCCACATCCGAAGATTGCATTGTGTAGCTTGCTTTCCAGTTGTTGCCAGATGTGTTTGTTACGCTCGCCGTTTGTCCTGAAATCGTTACATCAGGTGTAAGTATTCCTTCATTAGATGTAAAACTAAGGGTAATTATATCGCCCAATTTTGCTTTTTGAGTATTCGCATTATTGGACAATATTGATACACTGCTCAATGTAGGAACCGATCTGTCAAATAGCACGCTGCTATTATCCGTTACAGTAGTAACAGAAATACCCGAATTGGATGCAGAGTCTTTGAAGACAATACTAAATGGTATTATTCCTTCCACATCCGAAGATTTCATTGTATAGCTTGCTTTCCAACTGTTACCAGATATATTTGTTACGCTCGCTATTTGTCCTGAAATCGTTACATCAGGTGTTAGTATCCTTTCATTAGAAGTAAAACTAAGGGTAACTATATCGCCTACTTTTGCTTTTTGGGTATTCGCATTATTGGATAATATTGATACATTGCTCAATGTAGGCACCGTTCTGTCAAATAACACGCTACTATTATCCGTTACAGTAATAACAGAAATACCCGAATTGGAAGCAGAGTCTTTGAAAGCAATACTAAATGGTATTATTCCTTCCACATCTGAAGATTGCATTGTGTAGCTTGCTGCCCAATTGTTTCCAGATATATTTGTTACGCTCGCTATTTGTCCTGAAATCGTTACATCAGGTGTTAGCACTACTTTACTCGAAGTAAAGTTAACAGTTACAACATCGCCTATTTTAGCTTTGCTTTTAAACAAGCTATTGTTCGAAGCGATTGATACGCTAGTCAATTGAGGGACCGTTCTGTCGAATAATATTCTGCTATTATCTGTTGTAGAAGTAACTGTAATGCCAGAATTCGAAGCGGAGTCTTTGAATGCAATACTAAATGGTATTGTCCCTTCCACATCCGTGGATTGCATAGTATAGCTTGCTTTCCAATTGTTGCCAGATATATTTGCTACACTTGCTGCTTGTCCTGAAATTGTTACAATAGGAGATAATATCTGTTCATTAGGGGTGAAACTAAGCGTAACAATATCACCAACTTTTGCTTTTACAGTATTCGCATTATTTGATATGACTGATACTCTATTCAATATAGGTAACGTTTTATCGAATATTACAGCGCTGTTATTATTTGTTGCTGTTATTATCGTACCTGATAACCCTGCAGGATTTTTATAAGAAATACTAAAAGGAATATTCCCCTCAGTATCGGCAGATTGCATGATATAACTTGCTTTCCAATTATTATCTGAAACATTGGTCACCGTAGCACTTAATGAAGAAATTGTTACAACCGGTGTAATAATTTTTTCATTAGATATAATATTGAGAATTATTGTATCGCCAACTTTTGCTTTTGCTGTATTCGAATTAGAGGACAGAATCTCAATACTGCTTAAGGTCGGAGGCGTTTTATCAAATATTACTTTTGTATTATTAGTTGTTCCGTTAGCTGTTATTCCTACATTACCTGCCAAATCTGAAAAATCAACTTTCATTGTCGTAACGCCTTCAGCATCTGTGGCTTGCATAGTGTAACGAGCTTTCCAGTTGATCTTATCGCTAGATTCATTACTTGCTGTTACTGCATTTCCAGCAAGTAATATCGTTGGTGTATTAATCTCTCTGCTTGCTTTGAATGTAATTGTAATAATATCACCAGTGGTTGCATAACTTGTATCTGTAGAATTGTTCGATGAAATACTAACCATGTTAAGTACTAGCGCAGATTTATCAAATACGACTTTACTTCGATTCATAGAAGTATCAACCAATCCACCTGCATTACCTGCAGAATCTTTATAGGAGATTGTAAAAGGTATTTGGCCTTCAGTATCGGTTGATTTAAGAGTATAAGTAGCTTTCCAATTATTGCCTGATATTAATGTGGGTATAAGCGTATTACCTGCTATGCTAGTGGTTGGTGTTAATATGCCCTCATTAGCAGTAAAGTTGAGTGTGATAACACTATTAATTATACCTACCGTTGAATCTGATGCGTTAGAAGCAATATTTACGGCAGTCAAACTTGGAGCAGTTTTATCGAAAATTACTTTGCTATTATTGGTTGTTGTGTTTTTTAAAGTATCAGCATTACCAATTGCATCTTTATATGCAATTTGGAAGCTGATAACCCCCTCTGGATCCACACTTTGAGTTTTGTAAACAGCCCTCCATTCATTACCTGATATATTACTTACATTAGCTGATAATATCGACTGTCCAGCTATAATAACATTTGGTGTTACTATAGGCTCTGCAGAAGTAAAATTCAGCGTAATGGAATCACCAGTAGTGGCATAGATATTGCTATTGATATTATTAGATAAAATAGTGACTGTATTTAAAGCAGGAGCAGTTTTATCAAATATCACAATACTGTTATTGTTGGTAGTACGTATAGTATCTCCTTTAATGCCCGCAGAGTCAATGTAAGAAATGTAGAACCGAACCGTATCTTCAGTTTCAGTTCCCAAAAACTTATACACCCCTTTCCAATTATTACCAGTGATATTCGTCACACTAGAATCAGCAATCACTTGTCCAGCAATGGAAATACTCGGCTTTTGCAATAACAATTCGCTCACGGTAAAACTAACCGTAACAGAATCTCCTGTTCTAGCTCTTGATGTATTTGAAAGATTGTTTGATATAATTGCTACACTACTTAGCGTAGGTTTTGTTTTATCAAATATTACGCTACTGTTATTGTTGGTAGTACGAATGGTATCCCCTTTTATGCCCGCAGAGTCAATATAAGAAATATAAAACCGAACCGTATCTTCTGTTTCAGTACCCAAAAACTTATATACCCCCTTCCAATTATTACCAGTGATATTTGTTACACTAGAGTCGGCAATCACTTGTCCAGCAATCGAAATACTCGGCTTTTGTAATAACAATTCACTCACAGTAAAACTAACCGTAACCGAATCTCCTGTTCTAGCTCGTGAAGTATTTGAAAGATTGTTTGATATAATCGCTACACTACTTAGCGTAGGTTTTGTTTTATCAAATATTACTCTACTGTTATTGTTGGTAGTACGTATGGTATCCCCTTTTATGCCCGCAGAGTCAATGTAAGAAATGTAGAACCGAACCGTATCTTCTGTTTCAGTGCCCACAAACTTATACACCCCTTTCCAATTATTACCAGTGATATTCGTCACACTAGAATCAGCAATCACTTGACCAGCAATGGAGATACTCGGCTTTTGCAATAACAATTCACTCACAGTAAAACTAACCGTTACAGAATCTCCCGTTCTAGCTCGTGAAGTATTTGAAAGATTGTTTGATATAATTGCTACACTACTTAGCGTAGGTTTTGATTTATCAAATATTACTCTATTGTTATTGTTGGTAGTACGTATGGTATCCCCTTTTATGCCCGCAGAGTCAATATAAGAAATGTAGAACCGAACAGTATCTTCAGTTTCAGTTCCCAAAAACTTATACACCCCTTTCCAATTATTACCAGTGATGTTCGTTACACTAGAATCAGCAATCACTTGACCAGCAATGGAGATACTCGGCTTTTGTGATAACAATTCACTCGCAGTAAAACTAACCGTAACCGAATCTCCCGTTCTAGCTCTTGATGTATTTGAAAGATTGTTTGATATAATCGCTACACTACTTAGCGTAGGTTTTGTTTTATCAAAAAGTACAATACTGTTATTGTTGGTAGTCCGTATGGTATCTCCACTATTGCCGGCAGAGTCAATATATGAAATGTAGAACCTTACAGTGTCTTCTGTTTCGGTACCCAAAAACTTATACACCCCTTTCCAATTATTACCAGTGATATTCGTCACACTAGAATCAGCAATCACTTGTCCAGCAATAGAGATACTCGGTTTTTGTGATAACAATTCACTCGCTGTAAAACTAATAGTAACTGAATCACCCGTTGTACCTCTTCTTGTATTTAAAGTATTATTGGATACAAAAGCTACACTACTTAGCGTAGGTCTAGTTTTATCAAAAAGTACCCGACTATTATTATTCGTTATTCGTACCGTATCCCCCTTTATGCCTGCAGAGTCGACATACGAAATGTAGAACCTCACCGTATCTTCTGTTTCGGTACCCAAAAACTTATATATCCCCTTCCAATTATTGCCAGATGTATTGGTTACACTAGACGCAGCAATCACTTGTCCAGCTACGGTGATACTCGGCTTTTGTGATAACAATTCACTCGCAGTAAAACTAACCGTAACAGAATCTCCCGTTTTAGCTCTTGATGTATTTACAGGGTTGTTAGATATAATCGATACACTACTTAAAGTTGGTTTTGTTTTATCAAAAAGTACATAACTACCGTTTGTTGTAGTTTTTACCTCATCTCCAACAATATTATAAATGCTCGTGGGTACTATGAGAACAGTTACAGAATCTTCAGGGTCGCCAACCACTGTCGTATAGGTTGCCTGCCAGTTTAGCTTATCACCAGATACATTAGTTGGCGTTACAGTACGCTGAAGCGTGGTGAGCTTTACAACCGGAGTATTGATAGCTTCGCTAGCAGTAAAGTTCAATGTTACCGTATTTCCTGTTGTGGCACGCCTAATATTTGTTGCATTGTTAGAGGCAATTGTTACACTCGTTAATGTGGGTTTTGATTTTACAAATGTTACACTTGAAGCATTTGTGGTGGATGTAACCGAAGTACCCAAGTTACCAGTAGTGTCTATTAAATTGGAAATTATAAATGTAATAGCACCAGTTATATCATTGGCCTGGTCCATATAAAATCCTGCAGTCCAATTATTGCCGGTTACACGGCGAACTTGAACGGGATTGTGAATGATTTGCCCTCCAGCTCTTACTACTACTGAGGGTGTTGCATTCAATCCTTCATTTGCAGTAAATGCAATGGTTACAGAATCTGTTGGCCCAGCTACGGTGGAAGTGCTGCCATTAGATACAATAGTTACCGCACTAAGTATTGGTTTTATAGTGTCATAGGTAACCTTACTGCTGTTGGTAGTGGTATTAACCGATTTTGTATTACCTGTTGAATCGCTGATACTTATGCTGAATACGACTTGCCCCTGTGCTTGTGTATTCGCGGTTAACATAGTCAGTTCTGCTCTCCAAGAAGTACTATCTGCCGCTGGCGCCGTCAAGTTCGTAATGGTGGCTGCGCCATTCCCTATGGTAACAGTAGGCCTTTTAATGGCTTCGCTACTGGTGAAATTCAATGTTATTTTATCGCCCACTTTTGCTTTAGATGTATTACTATTATTCGAAACAATGGCTACGGTAGTCAAAGCAGGAGTAATCGTATCAATAATTACTCTACTGCCATTTGTTGTAGTAGTAACATCAGAAGCAGCAATACTGGTGGAGCTGCTGGCAATATTACTGATGGCGAAAGTGGCAGTGCCAGTTGTATTGGAAGTGCTTAATGTTACTTCCGCTTTCCAAGAAGTATTACCTGATAGATTCGTGACTGTAGCAGAAGTACCTGCGATCGTTGCAGTGGGCGTATTGATGGCTTCACTAGTAGTAAAGTTTACAGTGACTTTATTACCTAACCTTGCTTTAGTTGTAATGGCATTGTCAGACACAATGGTGACTGTATTTACCGTAGGGCGTACTTGTACCCTTGCCACCCCTGCTTGGTCGGTTGTTAAATAAAAAGTGTTGGCATTGTCAAAAACCATTCCAGCCTTTTGCAGATTCACACTGTTCAAACCATCACCAGAAGATACGACTTGCTCTGTTGTACCATCTGTTTTAACCCGTGTTATTGTTTTATCAAATTCATCTAATACATAAATACTGCCATTACTCCCGGCAAACATTCCTACAGATGAAGTTCCAGATAGAGATGCAAAACTTTGTGTAACCACACCGGCCGATGTCACTTTGCTTACATTATCATTTCCAGAGGTCTGGTTAAGGGTATATACATTTCCTGTTGTAGCATCAACAGCTATTTGAATAGGATTGTTTGGTGATGGTAATATAGCCCAGTTGGCAATAGTATTAGAAGCTACATTAGTATTTGACAGATCAACTTTACTAATACTTCTGGCTACCTTACGGGCTACATATAAATTATTGGTGTTGGTGTCAACAGCTATCCATTCAGGGTCAGATAGTAAATTTGCCATAGTGGTAGTGGTAGTGCCTCCTGTAGCAATTTTTACAATTGAACTGCTAGCACCATTTCTTATACCTACATAAAGGTTACCATTTTTATCAAGTGCTATCGGCGCCGCTTGATTTCCTGAAGAATACGTAGTATAAGCCGACCCCACTGCAATGTTTGTTGCAGTGCCGGAAGAATTTATTTTACTAACTGTCTTATTCGTGTTCGAGGTAAATATATTCCCCAACTTATCCGCTACTATATAAACCGGGTGGGTACCTACAGACATATTAGACCATGCCGCTGTTACCGAGCCTGCAGAAGTGATTTTGCTGACAGTGTTATTCTTGGTATTTGCAACAAACAGGTTTCCAGAATGATCTCTTGTGATACCTAGAGGAAAAGGAACAGCCATATCAGCCCATTTAGGGGTAACAGTTCCAGCAGAAGTTATTTTAGAAACAACATCACTACCTCCGTCACTGCCCTCTCCCGTGTTTAAGGCATAAATATTATTAGAAGCGTCCACAACCATCGCCCCTCTACTACTTGAATAGTTATCAATAGGAAGTGCTGCAAAGTTCGACGTAAGTATTCCTGTTGATGATACTTTTATGATCTTATTATCGGAAGTATTTAACATATAAACATTACCGCTAGCATCAATACCCATACTTCTGATATTAACATTTCCAAGACTAGATGATCTAGCTTGGGTTCCGTCAGAACTATTGAACTTAAGGAGATTGTTCGTAGAACCATAATCTGTTTCTATCATATAAACATTACCCGATGCGTCCGTAATAGGTGGTAACTCTAGAAGAAAATTAGAAAATGTTGCCCAACTGGTCGTTTCCGTACCGGCAGGCGTTACTTTACTGATGGTACCATTATCAGAAAGCAAGAACATATTTCCTGATGCATCTGCTCCTGCATAAGCCGATGTATTAGTAAGTGTTTTTAAATTAGTCTGAGCTCCCCCTAAAGAAGTTATTTTATCAATAGAAGCGTTATTTTTTAAAAGATATATATCCCCGGTAGAACCATCTATTCGTATAAAGCTATAACCAAGGCTTACACTAGCTTCAGTTGCAAGAGTAGACCAACTTTTTGTAATGGTCTTTCCAGGAGTAATCTTTGCGATCCTATAGGAACCCGATTCTGTGTAAAGTAAATAAACATCCCCTGAAGTTTTATTGACAGATATACCAGTCATATTAACTGTGCTGCCAGACGTAATTTCACTTGATGTGAGCCAATTAGTGGTTACAACACCATTTGGAGATACTTTATATACTTGATTGTAACCACTGAGTGCATAGATTGTATCAGATTTACCAATTGCGATGATTTGAAAATCGCCATTTGAATTGCTGGCACCAATATTTGCCCAACTGGTTGTGACCAGCCCCTGGGACTGCCCCCAATAACCAATACAACAAAACAGGGATACGAAAAGCCAGCGTTGGGTAAAGATATTTTTCACTATAAGGGAATTGTTGATTATTTTATTTCGTTAATTCTTGCATCAAAATACCACCATACTGCCCACATTATAACTATTACAATAGCTATAATAATAACCAATAACAAGTGCCCATTTTTTTGATTTTTAGGCTCTATTTGAGGAAATTTTGTCATTCGGATTCAAACTTATCCCTAATGGTACCCCTAACGCAAAAATAAACGTAGCAAAGTGTTGCAATACCCGTAGTAAATCGTTGCGACAATTGTAGCAAACTGTTACAAGCATTGAAAATCAAATAGTTGCAATAAACTCTTCGAGTGAGATACCTGGATAAAATGCCTCTACTTTTTTACGAAGGCGATGTATTGAGACCCTTACGCTCTCTGTAGAGATACCAGTTGCAGTTGCGATTTCTTTATTACCCAATTGAAGTTTGAGTAGTGCAAGTAAGCGTTCATCACTTTGGGTAATTTTGGGTAATTTCTGCTGCAGTCTTTCCCAATAATTCGGAAAAGCTTTTTCAAAATAATCCTTGAATTTAAGCCAATCATTTCCGGTAATGATGGTGAAATTGCGTAATAGTTCTTGAGTATCTATTTTTTCATTCTCAGCTAACCGATTCTCGAGCCTTTTAATCAGTAAGTTCTTCTCAGCAATGTTATTTACTACCTCGGTTAACTGGTTTTGCGCAAAAAGTATATTCTTTCGGGCTAGCTTAGCTTCAGACTCAGCCAGTTGATTGCGCTTTTCCAATTGAGTTTGACTCAACACATATTTGAGCCGGTTACGGTTATAAAGCAAAACACTAATCACCCCCAGAAGAAACACTGCACCTAAAATAACATTACGCCACACTTTTTGACGGTCAATCTCATTCTTCGTTTGAATAACCATGTACTGAATACCCTCATAACTAACTTGGGCTTCAGCCATTTTAATTTTACTTTCATACTTTCTAGCCTCGAATTTTGTTTTTAAATCCAAAAATTCTTTTTGATAGAAATATGCACTGTCGTACCTACCTATTGCAGCAAATGCCTTTATCCCACCTTCTAATGCAGTGCTCATCAAAACCTCCCTTTTACCATTCATAGCTAGTTGGCGAGCTAAACTATACCTATTTGCTGCACTTCTAAAATCCTTTTTGATATAGTCTATCTTTGCTAGAGCACTCTGCACTAAAGAAACGTCTGCCCATTCTTTATATTGAATACTTGACCGCAAGTTTTGTAGAAGTATTGTATAGGCTGTATCATATTGTTTTTTTAATATATAAGATCTTGCAATACCCCCCAATGCTATATTTTCCCAAATCTCAAAAAACTCATTATTTAAATTTGGAGAATAATTACTCCGGAGCAATTTAATGTACGCAATCTTTTGCCTGATCATTTGATAGAAATAAAAAGCACTATCCGGCATATTCAATTTGATATAAGAATCTCCAGCAATATCTAACAAAAGAATGTAATTGTGTAAGTTCAAATCTGGCGTGCGATATATTGAAATACTATGAGCTGAGTATCTGGCGCTACTTTCATAGTCTTGCATAAACTCATAAGATAAGAAACTTAACTTCTCATAATTGGCATAATTGAATTCCGAAGATACATTACGTTTTTCGTGTATTTCTTTTGCTTTCAATAAATAATATATCTCTTCTTCAGGATCACATAAACCTCCATATGCAATATACATGTCCGCCAAAAGTTGTTCATCCCCTAATATAGCTGCCTCTTTTAAAAGTTTCAAACAATACTTTTTACTACTGATTGTATTTTTTATTCCCAAAAAGCGGTACCCATAGAACTGGTATATATATGCCCTTATACGCAAACGCCCGTTTAATTTGCGCTGGTTTATTTCGGACACTAATAATAAAAATTTTTCTTTAGTAGGAAACGAATAAATATTAACTATTGCTTCCCCTGCTATTCTTGTCTGAGAAGTATCCTTGACACCCCAGGCCTTAATTAACTCATCCAAACTCATCGTTTGTTCGTAAGAATATGTCCCTTTCAACAATAGTATTATCAAATACAATACAATCTTTCTCGTCATAAATATTCATTTTCAACAGATCAGTAGGCTATAGTACCAATTGGCATCTTGGAAGTTTCTTTTTTATCTTCTGAACTTGGTACAAATCTAATTGGAGATAAATGCGCAAAATACTTCGTGGAATTATTGTGGATAATTCTACTAAATACATTAGTCATTCATCAAATATAAATGAAGAATCAACCCATTAATACCACTTTGCAATACACTTTTTCAAGCTCTCTCTCCAAGGCTTTAATTCCACTCCAAAAACAGTGGATATATCTTGAATATGCATGACTGAGTAAGCTGGTCGCTTAGCTGGCGTGGGGAACGCCGATGAGGGGATAGGTAATACTGAACAAGATAGCCCTGCTTCTTCTTTTATTGCTTGTGCAAATTGAAACCAAGTGATGGCTCCTGCATTGCTGTAATGAAAAATGCCAGCAGCATTGTTTCCATTTAAATGAGATACCACGATTTGCATAATCGCATTGGCTAAATCAGCGGCATACGTAGGACATCCTTCTTGGTCATTCACCACTTTTATTTCAGGGCGCTCTTTCATTAAGCGCAACATGGTTTTCACAAAATTATTTCCATGTGCACTATACACCCAAGATGTGCGAATAATAATAGATGAAGGATTATTGGTTAAAGCCAATTGCTCTCCAATGGCTTTAGTAGCTCCATAATAATTGATAGGATCAGTAGGGGTATCAACTTGGTAAGGCGATGTACCGTTACCATTAAAAACATAATCGGTAGAAACAGTAATAAGCTTACAGTTAAACGATAAGCAACAAGCAGCAATCTCCCCTACCACTGTTGCATTAATCGTCATTGCAGCTTCTTGATCAGTTTCTGCTTTATCTACCGCTGTATATGCAGCACAATTAATAAAATATTGTGGCTTGGTTGCTTCAAAGAATGGATGAATCGTTGAATGATCGGATAAATCTAATTGAGTTCTATCTGTAAAAACAAATTCAAATTGATTGTCAAATGAAGAAGCCAATTGTTGCAGTTCCCATCCAAGCTGACCATTCTTTCCAGTAACTACAATAATTGGCTTCATATAACAAATGCTAATAATTATTTCCCAGTATAAAATTCCTTAGGTTGTTTAGACCATTCTTCTTTTGGCAAAGATTTAAAATATTCATAGGTCTTGGCCAAACCTTCTGCCCGCTCTACTTTGGGTTCCCAGCCTAAAATAGATTTTGCTTTAGAAATATCTGGCTTTCTTTGTTTGGGATCATCTACTGGTAATTCTTTATAAATGATTTTAACGGATGAACCAGTTAGTTTCAATACTTCTTCTGCAAAATCTTTTAAAGTAATTTCATGTGGATTACCAATATTCACTGGCATAGTATAATCGCTCATTAACAAACGATAAATGCCTTCAATTAAATCGTCTACATAACAGAATGAACGAGTTTGGCTACCATCTCCAAAAACAGTAAGATCTTCACCACGCAAAGCTTGACCAATAAATGCAGGAAGTGCACGACCATCGTTCAGTCGCATTCTAGGACCATAGGTATTGAAAATACGTACAATACGTGTTTCAACACCGTGGAAGGTATAGTAAGCTCTTGTTATTGATTCCATGAAACGTTTCGCTTCATCATACACACCTCTCGGACCTACTGGATTTACATTGCCCCAATATTCTTCCGTTTGAGGATGCACCATCGGATCTCCATAGACTTCACTGGTAGAAGCCACCAACATTCTGGCACCTTTTGCTTTGGCTAATCCCAAACAATTGTGTGTTCCTAATGCACCCACTTTTAAAGTTTGTATAGGAATCTTTAAATAATCGATAGGGCTCGCTGGAGATGCAAAATGTAATATATAATCAATGGGCCCAGGAACATGAATGAACTTGGAAACATCATGATGATAAAATTCAAAATCTTCTAACTTAAAGAGGTGATCAATATTGCGGAGGTCACCTGTAATCAGGTTATCCATTCCCACCACTTTAAATCCTTCTTTAATAAAACGATCACATAAATGTGAACCTAAAAATCCGGCAGCGCCGGTTATTAAAACGCGTTTTTTAGACATAATAATTTGTTTAGTGGCGTCCAATGCTTTCGTAATGATAGCCCATGTCGGTAATATATTTTACTTCAAATAAGTTTCTTCCATCAAATATGGCTTTGCCCTTCAACAAGCTATCAATCACTTCAAAGTCGGGTGTTCTGAACTCACTCCACTCTGTTGCAATAATCAACGCATCTGCATTTTTTAGCGCACCATATTGGCTATCGGCATATTTAATTTTATCGCCAATGGTATTTTTAACATTCGGCATTGCTTCAGGATCATAAGCAGTAACCGTTGCGCCTGCAGCAGTTAATGCATCAATCAAATACAAAGCTGGCGCTTCTCTAATATCATCGGTATTAGGCTTGAATGCCAATCCCCATAAAGCAAAATGCTTTCCTTTTAAATCGCCTTTAAAGTATTTTTCAATTTTAGGAATCAAGTGTAATTTTTGTGCTTCGTTTACTTCTTCAACCGCTTTCAAAATTTTAAAATCGTAACTCACTTCTTCAGAAGACATGATCAATGCTTGTACATCTTTTGGAAAGCAACTACCCCCATATCCAATACCAGGAAATAAAAAACGTTTACCAATACGATCATCTGATCCAATTCCTCTTCTTACCATATCAACATCAGCACCCACTTTTTCGCATAGCTGAGCAATCTCATTCATGAAAGAAATCTTGGTAGCCAAAAAAGAGTTGGCTGCATATTTAGTTAATTCAGCAGATTTTTCATCCATGAAAATCACCGGATTACCCTGACGTACAAATGGTGCATACAAGTCAGACATCAGCTTTTTTGCACGATCTGATTGTGTTCCAACTACAACACGATCGGGTTTCATAAAATCGTCTACTGCAACACCTTCTCTTAAAAACTCAGGGTTGCTCACTACATCAAATTCACCCTTGTAATTTTCTGCAACAGCAGCATGAACTTTCGCAGCAGTTCCAACAGGCACGGTACTTTTATCGACCAATACTTTATAATCGGTCATGATTTTACCAAGGTCTTTGGCAACACCTAACACATAGCGCAAATCAGCAGCACCACCTTCACCTGGAGGAGTGGGTAAGGCTAAAAATACAATCTCTGCATCTTTAACTCCTTCTGCTAAATTGGTAGTAAAAGTTAATCGGCCCTCTCTCAAGTTTCTTAGAAATATTTTCTCCAAGCCTGGCTCATAAATAGTGATTTCACCTTTAGAAAGTTTTTCAACTTTTTTCTGGTCAATGTCAATACAGGTAACTTTATTTCCGGTTTCTGAGAAACAAGTTCCTGTTACTAATCCAACATATCCTGTTCCTACTACTGCAATTTTCATAAAAGATTATTTATTAATAAAGTTTAAAACATGAGTACATATGTAATTTAACTGCTCCTCATTCATTTCTGTATGAATTGGAAGAGAAATTACGGAATTTGTTAATTCGTCGGTTACTGGAAGCAAAATTTCTTTTAATCCAAAAGAAGCAAACATATCTTGCTTGTGCCCAGGAACGGGATAATAAATCATTGAAGGGATTTTATGCTCCGCTAAATAGGCCACCAAGCCCTCGCGGTCAACCCCCTTTAACTGTAAAGTATATTGATGGTATACATGGGTACTATAACTAGCTACAAATGGTGTGGTTATTGCTGGATGATTAGCAAATGCCTTATTATAAAAAGCAGCAACAGCCTGCCTTGCAGCGTTATACTGGTCTAATTTTTTAAGCTTAATATTTAATACAGCTGCTTGAATAGAATCTAATCTTGAATTACAACCCACCACTTCATGGTAGTATCTTTTTTGTTGGCCATGATTGGCAATCATTTTCATTTGATGAGCCAATGCATCATCATTGGTAAAAATAGCTCCCCCATCCCCATATGCGCCTAAATTCTTAGAAGGATAAAAGCTGGTTGCTCCAATGGTTCCAATAGTTCCAGTTTTCTTTTTAGTGCCATCTGAAAAAGTATAATCACAACCAATAGCTTGGGCATTGTCTTCTATCACAAATAAGCCAAACTCTTTGGCAATGGCCATAATTTCTTCCATTGGTGCAGCATGTCCATATAAATGGACAGGTACAATGGCTTTTGTTTTAGGAGTAATGGCTTTACGCACCGAAACTGGATCAATGCAAAAAGTTTGAGGGTCAACTTCTACAAATACAGGGGTCAATTTCAACAATGCCACTACTTCAGTAGTAGCGATATAGGTAAAAGAAGGAGTAATTACTTCATCCCCCGGCTGCAATCCCAACGCCATCATAGCAATTTGCAATGCATCGGTTCCGTTTGCACAAGGAATGGTATGCTTTACCTGCAAATATTCTCCTAAAGACTGGGTAAATTGTTGAACTGCTTTCCCGTTAATATAAGCTGCTGTATCTAGTACTTCGTGAATGGCAGCATCCACTTCAGGTTTAATAGCAAGGTATTGTGAATGGGTATCCACCATTTGAATGGGCCGCATAGTAAAAATTTATATGCAAAATTACTACAAAATCAACAACAAAGATTTGAGTGTACATTTGTTCTTGCATGAAATGGGCATACTTTTTATTCATTCGGCTTTATCCTTTAATGGCAAAGCTTTTAGCTCCTTTTAATTCCAAAGCAGCATTATGGGTTAAGGGGAGAAAAGGGCTGATACAACGTATTGAAACAGCAATGCGAATGAATAAGCAACCCCTTATTTGGATGCATGCTGCTTCCCTTGGAGAATTTGAACAAGGTCTGCCCGTTGTTGAAGCACTCAAAAAACAATATCCTCAACACCGTTTGTTGGTCACTTTTTTTTCACCATCTGGGTATGAAGTAAGGAAAAATCACCCTTTAGCAGACTGGGTATTTTATTTACCTATGGACAGCCCTTCCAATGCTGTGGCATTCATTGAAATTGTAAAGCCTTCCATAGCTTTATTTATCAAATATGAATTTTGGCATTTCTATTTATCCGAATTAAAAAGGCACCAGATTCCAACCTTATTAATTTCAGGAATTTTTAGACCAACTCAATTATTTTTTAAGTGGTATGGAGGATTTTACCGAAAGATGTTGTTGAATATCACCCATTTTTTTGTGCAGGATAAGGGTTCTGCTGATTTGCTTAAAGACATCGTTCTTACGAATTGCATCAGTATATCTGGAGATACTAGATTTGATAGAGTCCTTACTATTGCAGCAGCCAGAAAAGAATACCCAAGTATTGAAAGGTTTTGCAAAGATGAACCAATTATTGTTGCGGGAAGTACTTGGAGTGATGACGATAAAGTATTGCAACATTTTACCAAAGTTCATCGAAACGCTAAGTTCATCATAGCACCACATCAAATAAGTGCAGAAAGACTAGCCGAATGTTTACAGCGTTATCCATCCGCTATATTACTTTCTGAGTATGAAGCTTCAACAGTAAATAAAGAAACTCATTATCAAACTTTGATTATTGACAATGTAGGCATGTTGAGTTCATTATACTACTATGCAAGTATCGCATTTATTGGAGGAGGATTCACCAATGAAGGAATTCACAATACAATAGAAGCAGCGGTATTTGGTAAAGCAGTTGTGTTTGGGCCAGTCTATGAAAAGTATTTAGAAGCAATCGAAATGGTTGAAATAGGTGCAGCGTTTAGTGCAGAAACAGCACTAGAAATGGAATCTTTATTAGATGATTTATTAAACGATGAGTATAAAAGAATGAATGCAGGAAAGGCTGGCGCGAATTATGTTTCTTTCAATGCGGGGGCCTCTGACAAAATTCTTAATTATATTCAGGCAAATCTTCTTTTGACCAATTGATCAAATAACTGAACTGTAGGGTTTTCTTCAGTCCAACTTAGCTTCACTTTTAATTCACGTTGGATCCAGTATTGGGCTTCTGGAAAAATATTAAAGCCGTTAATGGTCTTAATGCTTCGTTCGTACATATTTTCATCGCCCCTAAATAAATGATTGATAAATAAATATCGATCATTTATGCTTATGGCTTTCTTTAAATCGCGAACGGGTGTATCGTCTAACATGGTAGAAACTTCTACAGCATACTCATTCAAATGCTCATTCATTTCAGGTATATCCAAAGCCAATAACTCATTAATCTCTTTAACCGGCTCCACTGATACTTGCATTTTTGTAGGCTGATGAATTAAAGTGGGTATGTCGGCATATTCTCCAAAAAGGAATCCAGATGCTTCTTCTTTTTTATTGGATTGCTTGGGGGTACTATGAATAAACTGGGGCATTTCTAATGGTGCTGAAACAGCTACTTGAGGCATTACAACAGATACTTTTGTTTTGCAACAATTGACGGGCTTAAGCATTTGCAATTCGGCCAATAATAATTGGGCCGTAATAGCCAATTTATCTGCATCAGCTTGCTGATGATACTGTTCTTGTAATTTATTTATTAAAGTGCCTACTCTTTCCATAGGAAGCAATACTTTTGGGGGTGACCAAAGGAGCCGTCTAATGGTCTAAAACGAATTTTAAGCTATTTTATTGTTACATGTTTATAGAACCAAATTTATCAGGAATACGCAGGGGTTGGATTGAAGTCATTTGTGGCAGCATGTTTAGTGGCAAAACAGAAGAATTAATCAGAAGACTCAAACGCGCAAAGATTGCTAATTTAAAAGTAGAGATATTTAAACCAGCCGTAGATAAGCGATACGACGAAAATGATGTAGTGAGTCATGATGCCAATGTGATTACTTCTACGCCAATTGAAAATTCGCAGACTATTTTATTAATGGCCCAAGACGTTGATGTGGTAGGCATAGACGAAGCACAGTTTTTTGATGCTGAAATAGTATCGGTCTGTGAAAAGCTTGCCTTGAAAGGTGTAAGAGTTATAGTTGCTGGTTTAGACATGGATTATATGGGTAAACCATTTGGACAAATGCCCAATCTTTTAGCTACTGCAGACTATATTACCAAGCTGCATGCCATCTGTATGAAATGTGGGAATATTGCCAATATATCCTACAGAAAAACCAGTACCGAAGGACAGGTTTTATTAGGAGAAAAAGAAACCTACGAACCGCGTTGTAGAAATTGTTTTAATGAGTAGTATCAAATTAATATTAGCCCTAATTAAAAAAGATTTACTGCTAGAAGCTAGACAGCAGTATAGCTTTTATGGCGTGTTATTATACATTGCTTCCACAACTTTTGTGGTATACCTCACTATGGGTCAACCAGAAGACAAAGTTTGGAATGGCTTGTTCTGGGTTCTGCAATTATTTGTATGCATTAATGCAGTGGCGAAAAGTTTTCTTCAAGAAAACAGAGGAAGGATGTTGTACTATTATTCAATTGCTTCCCCCACACATTTTGTTTTATCAAAGCTATTGTTTAACGCCATACTGATGCTCTTTATGAATATTCTGAGCTTGGGAGTTTTTACTTTACTATTGGGAAATCCAGTGATACGAATGGGAGAATTTATGCTCATCAGTATTTTAGGAGGAATCAGCTTGAGCTTAGTATTTACTTTCCTTGCTGCTATTGCAGCTAAAGCACAACAACAAGCAGCCATGATGGCCATTATGGGCTTCCCCATTATTATTCCTCAATTGTTGTTGTTAACCAAGGTTTCAGCAGCGGCATTTACTTCAGCCATTCAAAACGGATGGTGGCAAATGGTGGGCTTGTTGGGCGCACTCGACATTATGGTGATTGCCCTTGCCATTATTTTATTCCCCTTTCTTTGGAAAGACTAGAAACGCAAGTGTCTTACCGTAAGGCCATTATTAATTAATTGCTTTAAGGAATCAATTCCAATCTTCAAATGTTTGTCTACAAATTGGGCCGTTACTTTAGAATCACTCGCTTCTGTTTTTACTCCTTCAGGAATCATTGGTTGATCACTTACCAAGAGTAATGCACCAGTTGGTATTTTATTATAGAACCCTACAGTAAAAATGGTGGCAGTTTCCATATCTATCGCATAAGCCCTTACTTTTTGCAAATACTCCTTAAACTCTTCATCGTGCTCCCAAACCCTACGGTTGGTAGTATAAACAGTACCTGTCCAATAATCTACTTCGTAATCACGAATGGTGGTAGAAATGGCTTTCTGTAAAGCAAATGCAGGCATGGCTGGAACTTCAGGCGGAAAATAATCATTAGATGTACCCTCTCCTCTTATTGCAGCAATAGGTAAAATAAGATCCCCTAATTTATTTCTACGTTTTAAGCCCCCACATTTTCCTAAAAACAATACTGCTTCTGGTTCTATAGCGGTCAATAAATCCATTATGGTTGCCGCACCCGGGCTACCCATTCCAAAATTGATGATGGTAATGCCTTCCGCAGTGGCACATTGCATCGGACGATCCAATCCCACCACTGGAACATTGTTCCATTCTGCAAACATTTTTACATAATTGCTGAAATTCGTAAGTAGTATAAATTTTCCAAAATTTTCTAATGATTCACCTGTGTAGCGTGGCAACCAATTGTTCACAATTTCTTCTCTTGATTTCATATTGAACAGTTTAACTTGTAAATATACAAATTAGTACTCATTTTTACAGCACAGCTTATCATCTAATGAACATCCAGTTTCCCAAATACGAACCACAATTAAAAACAGTTGACCAAAAACCACAAATAAGGTGCTTGGTTAGAAAAAAATGGGTGGCATTTACAAAAGAGGAATGGGTAAGGCAAAACTGGTTGCATTATTTAATTGAAGTGATGAAATACCCTGCTTCATTAATTGCTGTTGAAAAAGAGATTCATTTGGGTGAATTAAAAAAAAGAGTGGATATTTTGGTCTATAAAAATAGTGCCCCATGGATATTAATCGAGTGTAAAGAACAGGATATTGCATTATCTGTACAAACCATACAACAGATTTTAACTTACCAAACCGTACTACAATCTGGAATCCTCATAGTTAGCAACGGCAATGATACCAAAGCTTTTCAAATAATTGGAACTCAAATTCAACAAATAACTCAGTTACCTAAATATTAATTGCCACCTAAATGCCAATAAAAATCCCGACATTTTTGGTGCCGGGATTATATCAATTTGATTAATGTTAACTACTATGGGAAGATTCCTAACTCAGTATAAGAAGTTCCTACTTTATTGATTGCACAAACATAGGCTGCAGTTCTCATATCAGGGATAGAAGGATTTTCTTTCCAGATGGCCATGATTTCTCTTGTTGCAGCAATCATAGATTCTTCTAGTCCACTGTGCACTAAGTCTACTTCTTCAGGTCCGTGCAAGATAAAATTACGTTCTGCATCACTTACTTTCTTACCTGTTAATTCTTCCATCTGCGTAAGAATATGGGTATTCAAGTTCTCTGTAAAACGCTTTTCCATTCTACCGTAACGCACGTGGCTTAAGTTCTTTAACCATTCAAAATACGATACGGTTACACCACCTGCATTCAAGTACATATCTGGTACAACTAGTACTCCCTTTTTCGCAAATATTTCGTCTGCATCAGGAGTTAAAGGACCATTAGCTGCTTCGCCAATAATTTTAGCTTTTACTCTTTCAGCATTATCACCATTGATTACGTTTTCTAAGGCCGCAGGAATTAAGATATCACATTCAATTTCTAAAGCATCTGTACTTTTAGCAATATTCGTAGCGCCAGGGAAATTTAAAATAGAACCTGTTGCTTTTCTATGTTGGAATACCTCTTCTTCATTTAATCCATTTGCATTAAAAATAGCTCCCTCATATTCAGCTATTGCAATAACTTTAGAACCATGCTCACGGAAAAACTTTGCAGAATGGTATCCCACATTACCCAAACCTTGAACAATAACTGTTTTACCTTCAACACCGGTAGTTAATCCTAATTTAGACATCACATCTGGCATATTACATACTTCACGTATGCCAAAGAAAACACCCAATCCGGTCGCTTCTTTTCTACCTCTTACACCACCTTGCGTAATTGGCTTACCTGTTACACAACCAGCAGCATCAATTTCACCTGGCTTTAAAGATGCATAAGTATCAACAATCCACGACATTTCACGCTCGCCAGTTCCATAATCAGGAGCGGGAACATCAATACCAGGTCCAATAAAGTTTTTCTTCACCAATTCACTGGTATATCTACGAGTAATTTTTTCCAACTCGTATACAGAATATTTCTTGGGATTAATTTTAATTCCACCCTTACCGCCACCAAATGGAACATTCACAATAGCACATTTGTAAGTCATTAATGAGGCAAGAGCCATCACTTCATCCTGGTTAACTTCATCACTAAAACGAATACCTCCTTTACAAGGAGATTTATGCTGAGAATGTTGTACACGATATGCTTCAATAACTTCAATGCGTCCATCGTCCATTTTTACTGGGAAGCGCATACTGTAAATACTGTTACAAGCTTTAATTTGTTCAAGTAAGCCCTTTTCCCATTTGGTAAAACTGGCAGCTTTATCAAAACTTCTTTCTACACTGTGAAAAAAGCTGTACGGTTGATGATTCGACATTGGCAATCGTTTTATAGGTTATAATCGTTTATGAAAAATTACTGATTTGGTCCCTCTTTTTCTAATCGGGTTATCTTTTTGTCTATAGTGAATAAGTATGCAAATAAACCAATCAAAATGGTTACTACAACAGCCATAACTACAAATATTTTGCCATTGCTTCTCATTAAACCAATATCGGCTGTGTTGTCTTGTGCAGTTGCCACCATTGATACCACTAGGGCAAGAAATGCAGTAATAAATATGCGTAACTTAATCATTGTTGTATTTTTTTTCAGCTAATAATGTATAGCGAATTTTTAAAGTACTTATCCAAACGCCTAAAAGTGTCCACCCGATTACAGCAGGGTAAAATACCGTTCTCATTTGAACATCCATATCTTTTCCATTTATTCCAGGGTTCCCATCTGCCCCTTCACCTCCTGGATGCAAGGACTCCGTTAACCTAGGTAAAATCCATAATGTTGGGAAAAGCATGAAAAAGGCAAAAATATTATAGACCCCACTAATTCTGCCCTTTTTATCGTCTTCATTTAAACTTCCACGCAAAACAAAATAAGCCAAGTAAATAAGCATAGCAATGGCAGCTCCATTTTGTTTGGGATCGCCACTCCAAGGACTACCCCATTGATAATTGGCCCAAATTGCACCAGTTACCAGTCCTAAAATACCATAAATCACACCAGTAGCTGCGAATGCTACAGCATATGCATCGTTTTTAGGAGAAGGTTTACGCAAATAGCGGATGGAATAAATCATAGAAACCAACAGCAGAATCATCATGGTAAACCACATGGGCACATGAAAAAAGAAGTTCCTTATAGATTCCTTCATTCGATCGTCTAAACGGGGAACTTTCACGTAAAAACCATATGTGCAGGTATAGACCAACAACACAAATGATAATATTTTCCACCAATACTTCCGAATCATTGAATTTTTTTTTAGCCCCTATTATGCGCTTAGGCACTATTATTTGGTGCTGCAAAATTAGGTGAAAGATGCCCAATAAACCTTAGCAATGTGTAAAAAATACCCTTCAGTCGCAATCTTTTAAAATTGGATTATAGCCTATTTTTTCGTACTTTTGCCAACTTTCAAAATTCATGCCGTAACATGAAGTTATCCTATTCCGCTTAGGCGGATTGAACAACTTGCTGTGGCTATCATCTAAAAAGATTAGTTACATGAAATTATCCCAGTTCAAGTTTGACCTACCGTTAAACCTGATTGCACAAAACCCCACCAAAAGAAGAGAAGACAGCCGCCTTATGGTAGTTGATCGTAAAAGCGGGCACATGGAAAACCGCAACTTCAAAGACATTTTAGACTATTACGACGACAAAGACGTATTTGTAGTAAACAACACCAAAGTTTTTCCTGCCAGAATGTACGGTAGAAAAGAAAAGACTGGTGCGAAAATTGAAGTTTTTCTATTACGCGAATTGAATAAACCCAATCGCTTATGGGACGTAATTGTTGATCCCGCAAGAAAAATAAGAGTAGGAAATAAATTGTATTTTGGAGACAATGAAGAACTAGTAGCAGAAGTAATCGACAATACTACTAGCCGTGGAAGAACCATTCGCTTTTTATGGGATGATGACGACGCTAGTTTTAAGAAAATGTTGGAGTTCTTAGGTGAAACGCCACTACCTAAATACATTAAGCGTAAGCCGGATGAAGAAGATAAAGAGCGCTATCAAACGGTTTATGCTAAACACGAAGGAGCAGTAGCTGCACCAACAGCTGGTTTGCATTTCAGCAAAGAATTAATTAAGCGTTGCGAAATCCAAGGAATACGTTTTGCAGAAGTTACCCTACATACAGGATTAGGAACTTTCCGCCCAATTGAAGTAGAAGACTTAAGTAAACATAAGATGGATGCTGAGTACTATCAAATTGACGAGCAGGCTTGTGCAATCGTAAACAAAGCGAAGGAAAGTGGCAAACGCATTTGTTCAATTGGAACAACAACTATGCGTGCCATGGAAAGTAGCTTCACTGCACAGAAACTTTTAAAACCTAGTGAAGGTTGGACCAACCATTTTATTCATCCCCCATACAATTTTAATGTTGCAGACAGCTTGGTAACCAATTTTCATTTGCCAAAAACAAGCTTGTTAATTATGACCTGTGCATTTGCAGGATATGATTTAGCCATTGAAGCATATAAGAAAGCAATTAAAGACAAATATCGTTTCTTCAGTTATGGAGATGCGCTATTGATTGTTTAATCAGTTTATAACTTTACTCAAGACACTCTCTGGTGTCTGGTACTAAATAAAAAAACTCCCTCAAATTGATGGGAGTTTTTTTATGCCTAAACTTTTTTAGGCGCTTTTTTATAATTTTTTTCATAAAGTTTAATCCAATCTTCTGTAGTCATTTTTTGAACCAACTCCCCAATGAGCTCATAAGGGACAACAGTATTCTTTTTAAAACGCATACAACTTTTTCCCATGTCTAATTTTGAGGGAACCTCCTTAGCATATGCTTCTGTAAACCACTTTAGCAATTTTGGATCCGCATAAATTCCCATATGATAAAATGCTACAAAATTTTTTTGAGCAGCAAGACCCATAAAAGGGAGTGGTAGTGTTGGATTACAATGGTACCCGTCCGGATAAATACTGTGTGGAATTACATAACCAATCATGCCATAATTCATGACCTCCTTAAACCCCTTAGGCAAATTTTTCTTTATTATTTTTTGCAGTTTACCTACAACCAATTTTTGATCTTCTGGTATTTGTTCTAAGTATTCACCTACTGTTTTAGCATCACTAGTCATGTTGATGGGTTTAATTTTTTATAGCGAATATTTGCAATAAAGCTAAGTAGTAAACTAAGAAATGTAAATAAAACAAGCACCACTAAACAATTCAAAAAAGATTGCAATAGCCCAATCTTACTTACATCTAAAAATGGATATGGATAAAACTGAGTTAATGCACCATGAATAATCGTATAAACAAAATACAACGCAGGATATATTAACCAGTAGGGAATTGAAGTATAATTCACTTTTTTAGGTGATACAAATACCACCCAATATAATAAGGTAACAATTGGCGTAAAACTATGTAATCCGTGGTCGGCAATCTTTGCCAAACCTTGTGGATTGTGAATCTTACTTAGCACAATATGGTAAACAATTCCTACGACTGTAATATAAACAGTAACTGCTGTACTGGTTTCTGACCTAGTCCAAAAGCCATTTTCGCCTAATTCAGCAGAAAGTGCTTTTGAAATAAAATAGGTAAAGACAATCAAATTACTCAAAATCGTAAAGTAGCTAAAGAATCGTATAATTACTACAACTATAGAATCACTGGTTGGTGCCTGAATCATTAATACCAATTGCAAAAAAATACTGCAAAAAACTAATAAAGCAATTATACCAGCTATAGTATTGGGATGTTTAATCATAATCAGGTACAATAATAAATACCTAATATACTAATTTATTGTCTTAATGTTTAACTCCAGTTCGCTTTATCATTCCACCCTTGGTATCTTTTATGCTACTCATCACTACAAAAGCATTTGGGTCTATTTTTTCTAACTCAGTATTAAGTTTATTTATTTCAAGTCTAGTAATAACTGTATAAACAATATCCATGTCTTTAACATCCCCGGTCTTGCCAAAGCCCCTTTTACCTTTATATACCGTTACCCCTCTTCCCAAAACATTTATAATCATTGATCTTACTTTATCGTTATGAACAGAAATAATTGTTACTCCTGTGTACTCTTCAATACCCTCAATAATAAAGTCTAAGGTTTTTGAAGCACTTAAATAAGTTAATAGCGAATACATAGCAATTTCTACCGATAGAAAATAAGCAGCAGTGGAAAATATAATTACATTAATTAAAATGATGACATCCCCAATTGTGAGACCAGACTTTCTACTTACTGCAATGGCCAATACTTCAGTACCATCTAAAACCCCACCACCTCTAATTGAGAGTCCAATTCCTGCTCCCAAAAAAAATCCACCAAAAACAGAAACCAATAAATTATCCTTGGTAACATCGGGGAACGAAACAAAATGTACAGTTAAGGAGAGTAATAAAATGGCAATTGCTGATTTAATGGCAAATTGTGGACCTAGAATTCTTAACCCAAATAATAAAAAGGGAATATTTACCAATAAAATTAAAAGGCCTACGGGGGTTCCAAATAAGGCTGAAATTAAAAGAGAAATTCCAGTTGCTCCTCCGTCAATAAAATGGTTCGTTAATAAAAATCCTTTTAAACCAAATGCAGCAGACAATACACCTAAACATATTAATAAAGCATCTTTTAAACCAGCAAAAATAGTTACTCTAAAAACCCTAAGGCCTTTTGCAATTTGATATGGGGTATAATAGGAATCATCCAATTTCTGCCCCTTTGCAGGACGCATCACAGATTTTACAATAAGCTTCTTTAAAAATGAGTGCATATTGCAATTTACAAAAGATTAACCCTGATATATATTTAAATTTCAAAAACGTCTTACCGTCTATAATCAAGTGGCAGCAAATTGGAAAGTTTCTCAGACCAAGCCCAATAATCCATTGTAAGAATATCCTTTCCTTGAAAATAACTTCCGTTGGCTAATACTGCAACTACTTTATCTGAATCAGGCATAAATAGTCTTGCTGTAATAGGGGCTCCTTGTTGAATACCTCTACTTTGCCTTACAAATGCTGATGGCATACTTTTATGCTTGTATACTACTTGAATATAATCTTTGAACTGAAGCCCTGCTGTAGTACTATCAATGGCAAACGCTATACTATCGCCCGTTAGTGGCATATCAATTAAGACATCTACTTCTTGTAATGGATGCTGTCCGTTTACTGTAATACTCGTATTGGGCGTTTTATTTTTAACTATTTTACGTAACTCAAATCCTTCTTTTTGCAATTGATTTCTATAAAGTGACCGCATGAAATGCATTAATGAACCCTCAAATGTTTCATTCCTATTCGTTAACCAGCGCGATTGTTGACGATTATTTCTAGGTGTTTTTTCCTTAAATAAAGGATACCCTTGGTAATAAAAAATCGTTGATTTATAATTATACTCAAAATTCAATAGCTTATATTCTAAATCGAACCCTAAAGCATTATTAACAATTTTTAATGGCTCATCAGCATATGCATAGAGTACATTATCCTTTTTATTATATCGAAATTTTACTGCATTTTTATTTAATAATTTACATTCGAGTGCATTAGGTGTTTTTCCAATCAACATTTCCATAAAAAATTCACCCCACTTATCCCAACCATTTTTATCATAATTACCAACTATTACTTCTTGCAATTCTGTTGGCTTAGGCGTTAATGAGACAAGTACAAAATCAGGAATTTGATTAGAATTTATTTCTTTAACATAGGTTTCATAGCCTAAGATAGCAACTACCAAATTATATCTACCAGTAGGTAATGGATCAATGATAAAACTACCATCATCTTTTGAAACAGTACCAACAGATGTATTACTTAAAAAAATACTTGCTGAAGCAATTGGCACTTCAGTTCCTGAAACGACAACCTTACCAATTAACTTTTTTTGCGATTGCGCATTTAATACCAATAAGCTTAATAATAAAACAAAAAATAGCTTCATGGCTTGTATAATTGTTTAGGAACCAATGTAAAAAATTAAACTTGCTAATAATCCAGCAACTACAGAAATGAGCAAAGTCATTAACGACCAAGACTTAAATGTTTGGTTTTCTGTTAATCCTAGATATTGCTTAACCAGCCAAAATCCACTATCATTAACATGAGAAAAAATGGTGGCCCCAGCAGCAATTGCAGCAACCAAGGCAGCCATTTGTAAAGGAGAATACATTCCAGCAATTAATAAAGGAGCTAATAAACTAGCAGCTGTTATCATTGCAACGGTTGCAGAACCTTGTAAAAGACGAATGATGGCTGCAGACAAATAAGCAAAGAAAATAACTGAAACCCCTGCGTGTAAAAGTAATTCTGCTAATAATTTTCCAGCTCCAGTATCAACCAATACCTGTTTAAAAACACCACCTGCCCCTGTTACCAAAATGATGGCCCCAGCTGGGGCCATTGACTGAATAGAGATTTTACTCAACTCATTAGCACTGTATCCTTTTTTTATACCCAACAAAATCCATGCAACAATATTGGCTATAACCAATGCTGAAAAAGGGTGTCCAATAAATGCTACTACTTGAATTAGAAATGCATTATCAACTTTAAATAATCCGGCATTAAATGTAGTATTCAATAATATTAAAAAGATTGGAAGAAAAACGATACCTATCGTTAATCCAAATGAAGGCAATTGCTTATTACTGTAAGAATCTTCACTAGACGTAAGCAAAGTCTGTTCAGGTGAATAAATATAAATCTGTTTTGCAATGAATTTACCAAACAGAACCCCACATAAAATGACAGTTGGAATACCAATTAATATTGAAGTCAATATGACCCAACCTATTTCTGCTCCAATAATTTCAGCAACCGCAATTGGTCCTGGTGTAGGTGGTATAAATGCGTGCCCAAATGCTAACCCAGCAAGTAAGGGCATTGCATATAACAACAAAGATTTTCGGGTATTTTTTTGTATTGAATAAATGATGGGGATTAATAAAATAAATGCAACGTCAAAAAAAACAGGAATAGAAATAATCAACCCAGTAAAACCAAGTGCAAGTGGAGATTTTTTTAGCCCTGCTTTTTTAATTAAATAACGAGCAATGGCATCTGCACCACCTGACTTCTCTAAAATAGCACCAAACATGGCACCTAACCCAACAATGGTTGCTACAAAACCCAATGTAGACCCCATCCCTTCCTGAATTGTTACAATCATTTTTTGCGCAGGTAATCCTGCTATCAATGCAGTAACTATAGAAGCCATTAATAATGCAATAAATGCTGGGAACTTAAAATAAAGCACCAAAATGAGTAAACTGGCTATTCCAGCAATTACACTTAGCATCAGTAAATAATTCATGCTTATTGCCAATTAGTATGATAAAATGGGCCTGTAGGATCTTCCTTTAATTGGTAAGTATGTGCACCAAAAAAATCACGTTGTGCTTGTATTAAAGATGCACCAGAATCCGCTTGTTTATATCCAAATAGAAATTGTGCTGATGCGCTAAAACAGTCCATGGGTAATTCATTAGTTAATGCAGCAGCAAGCATTTGTTTGAGTGACTCAACTGATTGATTACACTGTTGCAAAATTATTGGATGCATCAGCAAATTATTCGAATGGACTATCAGTTCTTTAATCTCTTCCATTAATTTAGACCGAATAATACAGCCCCCTGTCCAGGTTTCTGCTAATTCCGACAAATTGATATTCCAATTTTGTTGTTTTGAAACAGTAGCAATTAATTGAAAACCTTGGTGATGATTAATGATTCTACATAATTGGTAGGCCTCCATTACAGCGTTAATATTCACGGCCTGCTTTTGGGTAGTGGTTAACATAACAGAAGCCGCCTGTCTGCGCTCTTGCCATATAGAAGAAATAAAACGGGCATTCAAAGCTGCAGTAAGAGTAGGAATTGGAACACCAAACTTTGCAGCTTCAATTGTAGTCCAACTACCCGTCCCTTTATTACCCGCATTATCTAGAATCTGATCTACTAAAAATTCATCCTTCCATTTTTTCTGCAGTATTTGAATAGTTATTTCCAACAAATAACTAGCCTTATCAGTTTGTAAAAACGGTTGTAATAATAAGGCAATTAAATCATTGGTGAATCCTGCACTTATTTTCAAAAATTGAACCAATTCAGCCAACAATTGCATTTCTGCATATTCAATTCCATTGTGGACCATTTTTACAAAATGACCAGCGCCTCCAGTACCAATATAATTACAACAATTGACTCCATGCTCATTGATTGCTGCAATCCTTTCTAAATAAGGTTGAATTAGCTGATACCCTTCTAATGAACCACCAGGCATAATTGAAGGCCCTTTTAATGCGCCTTCTTCCCCTCCAGAAACACCTGCTCCTATAAAATGTATCCCATATTTATTTAATCGCTCAATTCGTTTTTCGGTATCTAAATAATGAGCGTTCCCACCATCAATTAAAACATCACCTTTATCTAAAAGCGGAATAAGCTGATCAATTAAATCATCAGTAGCTTCTCCTGCATGAACCATTAACATGATTTTTCTTGGCAAAGCCAAGGACTGTACAAATTCAGTAATATTCTCAAATGCTTTGGTTTTATGTAATTCTGGGAATTCAGCAATAAATAGTTCAGCTACTTTTTCTTCCTTTCCTTGTACAAAACGATTGTACAAAGAAAGTGTAAAGCCTTTATTAGCAAAGTTCCTACTTAGGCTCTTTCCCATAACACCTAAACCAATTAAACCAAATTCTTGCATACTTAAAGTTATTGGTAGTTTATCAATAATTTGCTCAACAATTTTGGTTGGAGTTTGATTGATATGAATTAGCAAAGCATTGGAGGGCATTTCTAAAATTTCTAATTGAGAAGCCAACAAATTTGCTTGCATAAAATGCCCTACCCTATTTTGCAAACGACCTAATAGTATTTCTTCTGTCCCTTGTAGTAGAACAAACGCACAGTTGGCCGAAGGAATATTAGCCAGAATATCCCGATAAGATTGCTTTAAAGCAGAACAAGCAATAATAATGGAACGCTCCTTCACTTTCTTCTCAGCAAAATCCTTAATACTATTTAACCAAGGTAAACGATCCTCATCGCTTAGCGGAATTCCCACAGCCATTTTTTCAATATTCAGCTTAGGATGAAATTGATCCCCATCAAAAAACGGATAACCAGTTTCTTTAGACAACAGCGTTCCAATGGTTGTTTTACCACAACCAGACACCCCCATGATATAAATAATAGTATTCAGCAAATTATAACCCAAACAATCCAGCATTCAATAGCTGCAAAGTTTTTGTTTTATAGTCTTGTGGCACCAATAAAGAAATATTATGTGCACTACCACCATAACTAACCATTGTAACAGGCACTTCATTTAATGCATCAAATAGTTTTTGCAATACATGATCAGTCTGTGCAATTTCATTCCCCACAATAGAAACAATGGTTTGACCTTTATCTACATCAACAGTTCCAAATGGTTCTAATTCCCTTACAATATCCTCTAAAAATAAATCTGAATCAATGGTAACTGAGACCGCCACTTCTGAAGTAGTAATCATATCAATAGAAGTCTTGTATTTCTCAAACACTTCAAAAACCTTTCTTAAAAATCCATAGGCCAACAGCATTCTACTGCTTTTGATTTTAATAGCAATAATCCCATCCTTTGCAGCTACCGCTTTAACACCAACACTTCCAGCTTCTTTAGTAATTACTGTTCCTGGAGCATCCGGCTGCATGGTATTCAACAATTTTACTGGCACATTTTCTTGCTGTGCAGGCCAAATACAGGTTGGGTGTAATATTTTAGCGCCAAAATAAGCCAACTCGGCTGCTTCATCAAAGCTCAACTGTTCTATAGCTACAGTCTTATTTACAATCCTTGGATCATTATTATGCATTCCATCAATATCTGTCCAAATTTCACAAACAGATGCATTAGATGCTGCTGCAATTAAAGAAGCCGTATAATCACTTCCTCCTCTTTTTAAATTATCTACTTCCCCTCTAACATTTCTGCAGATATAACCTTGAGTAACCAATATTTTTTTATCAGCATGCTTTCTAATTAAGTCATTCAATTTAATGCGTATGGCACCCAATTGAGGCTCTTCATTTGCATCAATACTCATGAATTCTAATGCAGGCAATAATTCATGGTCCACTCCAATTTCTGTTAAGTAAACGCAGAATAATTTAGTACTCATTAATTCACCCTGAGCTAAAATATCTTTATTAAGCGCTTCGCTAAATGAGATTCGCAAAATAATATTCAAAAACTCAAAATGCTCATCAATTATTTGGTTGGCATTTTTTCTGTTTTCTTCTTTTTGAACCAGCGCTTGTATAAACGCTTTATAATGTTGATGTAATTTTTCTATTGTATTTTTTGCACCTTCACGATTCCCATGTGCTAAAAAATTACTGATTTCTACTAATGAATTGGTTGTTCCGCTTAAAGCACTGAGAACTACTATTTTGCTATCGGCATTTCGAGTAATTAATTTGGCCACTTCATGCATACGTTCTGGCTTACCCACACTGGTACCACCAAACTTCATAACTTTCATCATTGCAACTAATTTGCTGCAAATGTAACGCTATCAATGGAATTATTGGCCGTATGGTTGTTGCGAATTGCAGCTAATATTGGGACCTGGATCCACTTTCATTTTTTTACAAAAGGCTAAATAGTATTGAAGCCTAAATTTATTTTTTACGGATTCTATCCCACCGCATTCGAGACCTCCATTAACAATATTCATCACTGCACCAAAGCCAGGTTTACGCCCAGCTAAGCTATCTGTAGTTGTAGGCACCCATTTACCTGATATTACTTCATGACAAGACGGTTTAGGTTCTTGGGGTGTTACCCAAAACCAAATCGCAGTAGCAAAACTCAATTCAGCATCAGTGGTTAATAAATCCGGATTATTCAATAAACTATCTTTATTCTCAAGTACCATTTCACTAAACAACCCATAATTATAATTCCAACTCAATTGAATAGGACCTCTTCCATGATAAGACTTGCCTTTAACAGGAGGAAAATTAATATCGGTGGTATCAGAATAATGTTCGCACCCATTTAAGCATGCTAATTCTTGTTTGTAGTATAATCCATAATCATAAAAATGTTCCATATCTTTTTCATCCCCTCCCCCTGTTTCATGTGAAATAGTTGCTAAGAATGCAGCTAGCTCTCTCTTTGTTAATTCAGAATTAGTATCTGCTAAAAAAGTTGGAAATCGTTTGGTTGCTTTTACAAAAGCGGCATAGCTATAAAAAGGTGTATTGGCACTATCGCCCCCATTTATATGTGGAAACAATTGATTCCATTCTGCTTCAGATAATAGCGGAAATGAATCCAATTCTTCCTTTTTAGCAGTAGCACAAGATTGAAGCAATAAAAACCCTAAGAAGATAACCAACAAATTTAGACGGAATTTCATAGGGGATTATTTATTGAATGATACTTCAAAAATGGCACCGGTTTTTTCAAGATCTTCTACAATAATGGGCAATAATGGAATACCCATTTTCATTCTTATCATTTCCATTTCTCGCTCTGGATCACCAGGAATAATTACTTTCTCTTGCCCTTCTATTGGCGTTGCATTTCTAAATCGATTGATCCAATGATCCATATGGTTTTTAAAATCTTCAGCTGGCCTAAATGCGTCCACTCGCATTGCTCCTAAAAAATGACCTAACCCCTTACCTGGCATATTATCTGGCATTGGAATATAAGCAGGAAAGGGAGGCGCCCAAGGACCGTAAGAAGCACCGCTTAAAACAGCAGAAAAAATATCAACAATACTTCCCAAAGCATAACCCTTATGGCTACCATGTTCTCTATCTGAGCCCAATGGTAATAAAGCTCCGTCTTTTTTTAAAATATTGGCATCGGTACTAGATTGTCCTTGCAAGTCTTGCACCCATCCTGATGGAGTATCCTGTCCTTTTCTCTGTAATATTTCCAACTTTCCATTGGCTGCAGTAGTAGTAGCAAAGTCTGCTACAAACGGAGGTTGATCTTTTGCAGGAATAGCTACTGCTATAGGATTGGTACCCAACATTTTTTCCTTTGAAAAAGTTGGGGCAACCAAGGCACTTGCATTCGTCATGGCCATCCCAATCATATCTTTTTCTATAGCCATCATAGCATGATAACCAGCAATACCAAAATGATTGGAGTTTTGAACTGCAACCCAACCCGTTCCAACCGCCGCTGCTTTTTGCATAGCAATTTCCATTGCAAAGGGGGCTACTACTAGGCCTAAGCCTTGATCCCCATCTACAACAGCAGTAGAAGGTGTTTCATGAATTATTTGAATATTAGGCTTAGCATTAATTCTTCCAGCTTGCCATAACCTTACATAGCCACTCAACCTAGCTACGCCATGGCTATCTATTCCACGTAAATCTGCTGAAAGCAATACTTTAGTTGCAATGGTAGCATGCTCTAAAGAACAACCCATGCCGATGAATACAGCATGGGTGAAAGAATATAGTTGCTCGTATTGGAATATCTTTTCCATAACTGCAATGTACGAAGCAATTAATGCTTACTAAAATGGCAAATCATCAAATGGCTCAGTAATATCGTTTGATGCAGGTGCGGATGCAGTATTTACTTGAGGCGCAGCTTGATATCCACCCGTATTGTATCCGCCAGAAGATGGAGCAGCATCATTGCTTTTACTACCTAATAATTGAACACTACTCACTCTTAAAGATAAAGTAGCACCATTGGTTCCTTCTTTAGTGGTATACGTTCTTACATCAGGTTGTCCTTCAACATATACCTGTGTACCTTTCTTTAAATAAGGAGCAATACCTGTTCTTTCAGTCCAATAAGCACAGTCCACCCAGGTGGTTTTATCCTTTTGGTTTCCTTGCGCATCCTTATAACGTTCGGTATGCGCAACCGTGAAATTGATCACATTTTTCCCATTTACATTATTTAAGATGGCATCTTTCCCTAGATTTCCGATAGCGGTTAATTTAATCATAGCTGTTTTTTTATCAATGTCTAAAAATTGAAATTAAGTAAAATGCGTATTATCCGCGGATCCTTTTTCCTTTTAACGGTTATTATCGTAATCCGAAAATCATTTTTGGGTTTGTTGTTCTACTTTTGCAGAAACAATGATCAAAATGAGCCGTAAAGGAAAAGTACTGGTGGCAATGAGCGGGGGTATCGACAGTACCGTTACGGCATTAATGTTGCACCACGAGGGGTATGAAGTAATTGGTATAACCATGAAAACATGGGACTATGCCAGCAGTGGAACTAGCACCAAAGAAACAGGTTGTTGCAATATTGATTCATTTAATGATGCAAGACAGGCAGCCGTTCACCATGGATTTCCTCACTTTATTTTAGACATACGGGAAGAATTTGGCGACTTTGTTATTGAAAATTTTGTTGAAGAGTATTTGGCTGGCCGAACTCCTAACCCATGTGTTATGTGCAATACACATATTAAATGGAGGGCATTACTTAAAAGGGCTAATGCTTTAGGTTGTGATTATATAGCTACAGGACACTATGCTGAAATTAGACAACATACCAATGGGCGATATGTAATTAGCAAGGGATTAGACGAAACAAAAGACCAGAGTTATGTTCTTTGGGGATTAGACCAGGAACTACTCAGTAGAACCATGATGCCTTTGGGAGGTTACCGAAAATCGGCTATCAGACAGATGGCAATGGATATGGGCTACCCAGAACTCGCAAAGAAAAGCGAGAGTTACGAAATTTGTTTTGTTCCAGATAATGATTACAGAGGCTTTTTAAAAAGAAGAGTAGACGGCCTAGAAGAACAAGTTGCTGGTGGATGGTTCGTAGATAAAACAGGAAAAAAACTAGGACAACATAAAGGCTACCCTTTTTATACTATTGGACAACGGAAGGGATTAGATATAGCCATGGGACATCCAGTATATGTTACTTCAATTAATCCAGATACCAATACGGTAGTTTTGGGAGATGAGTCTGATTTAGAGCAAAACGACATGATGGTAGGCAAATTAAATTGGATCAAATATGATGGTATTTCCGATGGAATGGAAGCCAATACCCGAATTCGTTACAAAGACAAAGGTGCACTTAGCAATTTATACAACGAACCGAATGGAATAATACGTGCCCGATTTTATGAAAATGTAAAAAGCATAGCTCCCGGACAAAGTGCTGTTTTTTACGAAGGGAATGATGTAATTGGAGGAGGTATTATTCAGAGAGGAGAATTGATATTAAATGGCTAATTCAACTTCTTAAATAGTGCCACAAACATGGTGTCTGCCTTTAGTTCATAGCCTTTTATTGTTGCTTGTTCTACCAATTTCATAAACGGAAAACGGCTTTCGATAAATTGAATCATTGCTTCATTCTCCCCTTCAAAAACAGAACAAGTAATGTATAAAAAATAACCATTGCTGCGAAGTTTAGGCAAAGCATGTTGAACAATCTGTTGTTGCAACTGCTGAAAAACACTTATTTGCTGATCATTAAATTGTGTCAGTTGTTCAGGCGTTCTTCCCCATGTACCACTACCACTACATGGAGCATCACAGATAATTAAATCGAATTGCATCCCAGCTAATTCAGGAGCTGAAATAGGCTTACTTAAATCGGCAATTAAAGATTGGTATTTTCGAATACCTGCTCGTTCAAATCTTTGTGATAGGTTCTGAATAATACTTTTGCGAATATCAGAAACAGTCAGTTCCATATTACCTAAAACATCTCTTGCCAAAATAGATTTACCACCGCTAGCAGCACAACAATCCCAAATATCCACAGAAGCATCTTTTCCTTTACGTAGTTGCTTACCCGCTTCCATAATTTGAGCCGTTTGTTGAGAACTATAATCTTGAACAACATAGTCTTTGTCTAATTCTCCTACCCCTTCTAACTTTGAACCATTGGGTAAAGCGAAGCATGATTCAGAAATTGCTTTATATTCAATTCCAGCATTGGCTAATGCTTTAATAACATTAGGCAATCTACCAGGCCTTACCCGAATAAATAAGTCTGGTTGAATTAAATGAGATTCACAGAATTTGTCAACTTCAATAGTCTTGCTTAAAAACGAAACAAAAGGAAATAGTTGTGTAGGATTAAAATAAGCAAGATGATTTTTTACAAAATCAATTCGTTGGTGCACAGCCAAGGGCCAATTTTGCAGCCATTGCTCATCAAATAAATCAGCCCATACACCTGGTTCATTATTGCAGAGATACAGAGCAGCTTTTAAAGCCAAATCCATATCAATTCCAATCATGGAATTGCCTGTTCTAAAATAACAGAAACAAATTTGAGAAATATACCTTCGGTCTTTTGAGCCAAATTTTTTATTGGCAGCAAAATGCGTCTTTAAAAAGCCAGCAAAAGGCGTATCTCCATTATAAGCAGTAATTATTACAGCAGCAGAACGTAAATAATTTTCGGCGTATTTCACTATAGTTCTAATAATGCCTTTACAGGATCTTTACCCATTAATAATAATGCAGGGTTTTCTAAGAGATCCTTTACGCGAACTAAAAAGCTCACACTTTCTCTTCCATCAATAATGCGGTGATCATAACTTAATGCCAAATACATCATTGGCCTAACTACGACTTGTCCGTTCATTGCCATCGGGCGTTCTTGAATTTTGTGCATTCCTAAAATAGCACTCTGTGGAATATTAATAATTGGAGTGCTCATTAAACTTCCAAATACACCACCATTGGTAATAGTAAATGTACCACCCTGTAATTCTTCAGCGGTTAATTTACTATCTCTAGCTTTTCCAGCTAATTCTACTACCTTTCTTTCAATGTCGGCCATGCTTAAGCTCTCTACATTGCGCATTACCGGAACAGTTAACCCTCTAGGTGTACTTACAGCAATACTAATATCGGCATAATCATGATAAATGATTTGATCTCCGTCAATATATGCATTTACAGAAGGCCACTCGCCTAATGCAATTGCACATGCTTTTGCAAAGAAACTCATGAATCCTAAATTCACCCCATGCCCTTCTTTAAATTTATCTTTATACTGTTTTCTTATTTCCATTATTTGCGTCATATCCACTTCGTTAAAAGTGGTGAGCATAGCTGTTGTATTTTTAGATTCTACCAGTCTTCTGCTAATGGTTCTACGCAATGCACTCATTTTTTCTTGACGTACATTCCTACTGAAAAGTGCTCCATCTGGTGCAAATGATTTTTTGCCTGGATTATTTAATGCATCTAATACATCTTGCTTCATGATTTTACCACCAGTACCAGAAGGAGTAATTGATTTTGTATCTACTTTTTTATCTGCAATGATAGCAGAAGCCACAGGACTTGCTTTAATATCATTTGGAACAGCAGTTACTACAGCTTGATTAGCTGGAGCTGCAGGCGTTGCTGCAGAAGCAGCAGAAGTTGGAGCTACGGAGGTTGCAGGCGCTCCTTCAGGTTTAGCAGCAGTTTCATCAATATTAGCTAAAACATCTCCAATATTAAGGGTATCCCCCTCTTTACCAATAGTTGTAAGAATACCTGCTTTCTCGGCATTCACTTCAAAAGTGGCTTTTTCACTTTCCAACTCAGCAATCACTTCATCACGTTCAACCCACTCTCCATCCTTTTTAGTCCACTTCAAAAGGGTTACTTCATTAATTGATTCTCCAACTGTAGGTACTTTTATTTCGATCATAACGATGTATTAATAAGGTATAATAGATAGTTCTAGTTAAATGCTTTAAATATTAAATGCTGTATCAATTATTTCTGCTTGCTCTTGTGCATGCACTTTAGCATAACCTGTTGCAGTTGCAGCGCTTGCATTTCTACTGATCACACCAAAATTGATGGTTTTTAAATTTGTTTGTAAGAATCCTGCAGCACCCATATTCAAAGGTTCTTCTTGAACCCAGAACCAAGTTGCCTTATGGTACTTCTTGTACAGTAAGTCAAGTTGTTGGTAAGGCAATGGATAAATCTGCTCTAAACGCACTATTGCAATATCCGTTCTATTTTCTTTTAGCTGTTTATCTGCCAATTCAAAATATAGTTTACCAGAACAGAACAATACTTTTTTAACTGCAGAAGCATCTGTAACAAAAGAATCATCAATCAATTCTTTAAAACCTCCTGAAGTGAAATCTTCTTTCGCACTATAAGTACCCGGATTTCTCAAATTTGCTTTAGGTGAAAAATTAATTAGCGGCTTTCTGAAATTCCAGCTCACTTGTCTTCTAAAAGCATGGAATAAATTAGCCGCACTGGTAATATTGGTAATGACCATATTCAATTCTGCACACATTTGAAGGAAGCGCTCCATTCTTGCACTACTATGTTCAGGACCTTGTCCTTCATACCCATGAGGCAATAACATTACCAGCCCATTTTGGCGCTGCCATTTTTGTTCACCAGCTGCTATAAATTGATCTATCATGGTTTGAGCACCATTACAGAAATCTCCAAATTGAGCTTCCCAAATTACCAACGCATTGGGATTAGCCATCGCATAACCATACTCAAATCCTAACACCCCATATTCGCTTAATAAAGAATTGTAAATTCTAAAGGGTTGCTGACCTTCTTTAAAATGATTTAATCGATTGTATTCACGGTTGGTTTCTTCGTCTCTTATAACCGCATGTCTATGACTAAACGTACCACGTTTTACGTCTTGGCCACTCATTCTCACAATATTACCATCTGTCAAAATAGACCCATAAGCCATTAATTCTGCAGTAGCCCAATCAACCTTTCCTTCGGTTTCGAATAACTTAATTTTATCTTGTATTAATTTTTCAATTTTCTTTAATGGTTTTAAATCGGCAGGCCATTTCATTAATCCATTAAACAACAAACTAAATTGATTATCGTCAATTGCAGTTGAAGGTGAGTATTCAAAATCAGCAGGAGTCGCTTTTTCAAAAGACTTCCAAATTAATTCAGGTGGCTGGTATTTATAAGGAAGTGGATTCTGTTTTACTTCATCCAATCTCTCCTGTAAATCTGACCAGAATTTTTTCTCCATTCCTTTGGCCAATTCCTGGGCATCAGATGTGCCGTTTTCAATAAGGTATTGGGTATATATTTCCCTTGGATTCTGGTGCTTATCAATTAAAGCGTATAACTGTGGTTGTGTATATTTAGGATCATCGCCTTCATTGTGGCCATGTTTACGATAACATACCATATCAATGAAAATATCTGAATGAAATTGATCTCTATAACGGGTCGCAATTTCAGCGCACTTAACAACCGCTTCTGCATCATCCCCATTTACATGCAGAACAGGAGCTTGAACCATGGCAGCAACAGAAGTAGAATAATCTGCACTTCTGGCATCATCAAAATCGGTTGTAAAACCAATTTGGTTATTAATTACAAAATGAATGGTTCCACCTGTGTAATACCCACGAAGCTTACTCATTTGTAAAACTTCATATACAATACCTTGCCCTGCTACAGAAGAATCACCATGAATTAAGATGGGTAAAATATTCTCAAAATGACTTTCGGAAATAAGATCCGCTTTTGCTCTAGCAAAACCAACTACAACAGGATCCACTGCTTCAAGATGAGAAGGGTTGGGCATCAATTTTAAATGAATCGTTTTATCATCGATGGTTTTTACTTCGCTGCCATAACCCATATGATATTTAACGTCACCGCTTCCCATGGTTTGATCTATGGTAGCAGTTCCTTCAAATTCACTGAAAATTTGCTCATAGGTTTTTCCCATGATATTGGCTAACACATTTAACCTTCCTCTATGCGCCATACCAATTACCACTTCTTGAATATCATGATTGGAAGCAGTATTAATGATGGCATCTAATGCAGCAATAGTTGTTTCTCCACCTTCTAATGAAAACCTTTTCTGCCCAATATATTTTGTGTGCAAAAACTTTTCGAACATCACACCTTGATTCAACTTCTCAAGGATTCGTTGTTTTTTGTTCAATGGCAACGGCTTAGCAAATTGCTGCTCCATTTCAGCAGTTAAAAAATCAACTCTTTTTTGGTCACTAATGTATTTGAACTCTATTCCAACATGATTGGCATAGGTATTTTGTAAATGAGCTAAGATATTTTTCAAGGAAGTGGCACCCAAGCCAATTAAATTTCCAGCTTGGAAAACCGTATTTAAATCTGACTCAGACAAACCAAAAAATGACAAGTCTAAATTAGCCCCTCTATCTTTTCTGGTTCTAATAGGATTGGTTTTGGCAATTAAATGCCCCTTATTTCTGTAGCCCAGAATAAGCCTATACACTTTAATTTCCCTCATCCAATCTGTTGAAGCGGTTGCCCCTCCTTCAACAGACCCCTGACCTGCAGTATAATTACCTGCGACAGCAAAGTCAAAACCTTCAAAAAACTTCCTCAAATCGGGGTCAACGCTCTCAGGATTGGTTAAAAAGTCTTGGTAAAGACCCTCTATGAACGCCGGATGTGAATTGGTGATGTACGAAAAATCCTTCATTTGGCTTATTTATGCAGCTTTTCAATCTAAATTGTTCGCAAATATCGGTCATTGGGGGCAGAAAATAAACCAAAAAATAAGCTAAAACCCACTATTTTATACACAGTAGTCGTTTTGCCTAAAATCAATATTTTTCTAGTTTTTTGTAATTTAAATTTGAAATTTGTTAGAAAGCCCCTACCTTTGCCGTCCTGAAAAAAATAGAAAATGGCAAATCACTCAGCTACAAAGAAAGACGTCAGACAAGCATCTAAGCGCCGTGACCGTAACCGTTACTATGGTAAAACTACCCGTAACGCTATCCGTGACTTAAAAACAAGCGCAGAAAAGAAAGGATATGAAGAAAAACTTCCTGATGTTATTTCAATGATTGACAAGTTGGCTAAACGTGGAATTATCCATAAGAATAAAGCAGCCAACCTTAAGAGCAAACTAGTGAAGAAAGCAACTGCGTTAGCATAATTGCCCAATTACTTTAAATAGTTAAAGCCAATCAATTGATTGGCTTTTTTTATTTCTTAACTGGTAAGACTACTACAAAACTATTCAGATTCTCGGATATCGCTTTGTAACTTAGGCTCCCTTTATGTATGATTATAATACGATTTATAATTGCTAACCCAAGGCCGAATCCTTTTTTCTTACCAACATTACTCCCTCTAAAAAATGGGATCATCATTTTTTCTGCCTCTTCTACACTCAATTGATCTCCTCTATTTTGAAATTTAATTCTTACGGTTTTGTTATCTGTTATTAAACGAATATTTACCGATTGATCTTCTGAATACAAATACGCATTTTTCATCAGGTTCATGAAAGCAGCTCTGAGTAAAGACTCATTACCTTTTACCATCAGTTGTTCATCTTCAGAAGGCAAATTGTCAAAAGAAAAAGCGGTTTTAGCATCAGGAAAGCTTTTGTTGAAATAAGCAACTGTATCAAACAACAATTCATCAATACGCAAATAAGGCCATTCATCCATGAACTCCATTTGCTCATTTTGAGAAATCAACAACAAGGAATTAGTTAATTCAATTAAATTTTGTTGATCTTCTTTTAAAGATATCAACACTTTTCTATACCCTTCAACATCATAGTTACTATTTAATGCAGCTTCAGTTTGTGATAACATTACAGCAAGTGGTGTTCTTAATTCATGAGATGTATGATGAACATAGCTTTTCCTAAATTCAAATGCGGTTTTAATTCGCTCAAGCATTGCATTGAAATTTTGTGCAATGGCATTTATTTCGTCTTTTGCAGGTTTTACAAAAATTCGTTCTGATAAATTAAGCTCATTGGTTCTTTGCATTTGATTACTCAATTCTACAATAGGCTTTATTGCTTGACGCACAAAAAGAAAAGACATTACAGCAGTCAATAACAAAGATCCTCCAAATACGCTTGCGAGAATCAATTTCATAGTACTCAGCTTCCTCAAGCCAACTCTATCAAATGCGGTTGTAATTAAATATTGCTTTTGAGCAGGCTTGTATACTACAACAATTTGATGATTATTTACATCTGTAAATCTAATTACACCGAATTTTTTAACTCTTTTTAAATCAAGAATAGGAAAATTAATATTGATTCTATTCCCTAAACTAAAGATTAACGAACCAGTTGAGTCTAACACATATAATCGCTCATTTACCAGTGCAATTCTATGTACTCTCAATATATCTTCTTGCTGAACTACTGGTGACTTCTGTTTTAAATTACTATAAATATCATACAAGTCGTTGCCCTCCGATTGCACGCGATTGTAGTAATCATCTTCCCTATAAGTTGAATACAAAAAATAAATTCCAGTACAAGCAATTAATAAAATGGCAGCAACAAAGCTTGTAAAAAGAAGCGCAAACCGAAGTTTTAAATTCATGTAATTACTTTATAAAGTAACCAAAGCCTGGCTTAGTATGAATCAATTTGGTACTAAAGGGTTTATCAATTTTATTCCTTAAAAAACTGATATATACTTCAATTGTATTGGTTCCAGTGTCAAAACTTAAATCCCAAACTTTTTCTAAAATTTCTTGCTTCGATATTACTCTCTCCGGAGTTCTTACCAATAAGGTTAACAAAGTAAATTCCTTTGAAGTCAAATTAATGTTAATGCCACTTCTCGAAACCGATTTAAGTTTAAAATCAATTTCTAAATCTGCATAAATTAATTTTTCGTGCTTCTCAACTGAGTCCGTTCTTTTAAACAAAACTTTAAGTCGAGCAAAAAGTTCATCAAAATGAAATGGCTTCACTAAATAATCATCAGCACCAATATTAAAAGCAGCTACTTTATCGTGTATTTCTCCAACCGCAGTTAACATGACAATGGGAATATTGGCGCTTCGTTTTCTAAAGTCATTGCAAAGTGCCATACCTGTTTTACCAGGCAAATTGATATCTAGCAAAGCCATGGAATAATCGTTTTCCATAAACATTCTATCTGCTTGCAACCCATTTTCTGCTACATCAACTTCATACCCAACCCTAGTTAACTCTTCTTGAATGGCTTTTGCCAATTTAGCTTCGTCTTCAGCCAAAAGTATTTTATACTTCTTCTCCATTAATCAATTTTTTTTACATTACCAGCACCTACAATTTTTTGACTCACTTCTGCATTTCCTTTATAAAATACATCACCAGAACCCACAATTTTAATATTGAGTGAAACATCTGCATATACTTTTACATTCCCATTACCAGCAATTTTAATAGAGGCATTTTCAGATTTTAGTAAATCGGCATTACAATCCCCCGTTCCGGCAATATCAAATGAGGCAGTCTTGGTTTCGCCCTGCAAATTAACATTTCCAGACCCTTTAATATCCACTTCAACTTTTGGGGTATTCACCATTAAATCTACATCTCCTTGCCCAGCAATATCAATTTTAAGTTCTTTACCCCCAGTAAACTTGTCGGTGCCTCTTACATTACCTGAACCAGCCAAATTAATTCCAGTTAAAGTAGGTGTAGTAATAGTAATTTTTATACCATGATCTGACTTCAAATTAAACTTAGACTTTGTTTTAAAAACCAATTCATCATTGCTTTCAGATAAGAGCACATATTTTTGTAAATTCTCATCTGTTTCAATTGATACCGATGCGGTTTTACCAGGCACTAAAACAATATCGAAATTACCTTTCAGTACTATTCTTTCTGCTTTTGTGACTTTTCTTTTCTCCGTTATAATATCTCCATTGCCATGAATGGATTTTCCCATCCAATTACAGGAAACCAAAACCATTGATAGCAAAATAGAAGCAAAAATGTTGCTTTTCATATTAAATAAATTATGGTACACGAAAGGTAGCAAAAAAGCGCATAAATATGGGAACAAGTAAAATTGAATTAACTTTGCCCCATGACAGAAAAAATACTGATTCTCGATTTTGGTAGTCAATATACCCAGCTAATTGCCCGTGCGGTTCGTGAGGCCAATATTTATTGCGAAATAATCCCTTTTCATAAGGCATTTACCATTGATCCTACTTTAAAAGGGATCATCTTAAGCGGTTCTCCATTCAGTGTAAATGAAGACAATGCTCCTTCAGTAGATATTGCATCGTTTATAGCCCAATTACCTGTTTTGGGGGTTTGTTATGGTGCACAATTAACAGCTAAAGTATTTGGAGGAAAAGTTGACAAATCAAATAAAAGAGAATACGGTAGAGCTCAGTTGGATATTCAACAGCAAGACCAACTATTCAACGGAATCAGTTTAAAATCTCAAGTTTGGATGAGCCATAGCGACTCCATTAAGAGTTTACCAGAAGGATTCTCCATTTTAGCAACTACAGAAAGCATTCCTGTTGCTGCATTTAAGAAAGAAGGTTCAGACACTTGTCCATTATATGGTTTTCAATTTCACCCTGAAGTATACCATTCTACAGAGGGCAAAAAAATGATTAAAAACTTTCTGGTGGATATTTGTGGATGCAGCCAAAACTGGACTCCAGCTTCATTTGTAGAGGAAACAGTTGCCAAATTAAAAGAAGAAATTGGAGACAAGCAAGTTATCATGGCATTAAGTGGTGGGGTAGATAGTACTGTTGCTGCCACATTAATTGCAAAAGCCATTGGACCAAGATTACATGGAATATTTGTAGACAATGGGGTATTAAGAAAAGATGAATTCGAACAAGTACTAGATACCTATAATGAAATAGGGTTAAATGTAAAAGGAGTTGATGCAAAAGAACTTTTTTATAGCGCATTAAAAGACCAAACAGATCCAGAGGCAAAACGAAAAGCGATAGGAAAATTATTTATAGATGTATTTCAATCTGAATCGCTTCAATTACAAAATATTTCTTTTTTAGGACAGGGAACCATTTACCCAGACGTAATTGAAAGTGTAAGTGTTCATGGGCCTTCACAAACCATCAAGAGTCACCATAATGTAGGAGGATTACCCGATACGATGCACCTTTCATTGGTTGAACCATTGAGGTACTTATTTAAAGATGAAGTGAGAAAAGTAGGTTTAGAGCTTGGCATACCAGCAGACATGATTAACAGACATCCTTTTCCTGGACCAGGTTTAGCCATTCGAATTTTAGGTGAAGTAACTGCAGAAAGAGTAGATTTATTACAGAGAGCTGATGCCATTTTTATTAATGGATTGAAGAAGGCAGGATTATACACGCAGGTTTGGCAGGCAGGCACCATACTTTTACCAGTTAAAAGTGTTGGAGTGATGGGAGATGAAAGAACCTATGAATTCACTGTTGCGCTGAGAGCAGTAACTTCAGTAGATGGAATGACTGCAGATTGGGCTCATTTACCTTATGAATTCCTAGCAGATATTTCTAATGAGATTATCAATAATGTGAGAGGTATCAATCGGGTTGTTTATGATATCAGTAGCAAACCACCAGCAACCATAGAGTGGGAATAGTTGAACTTAATTAAATGAGTGATGCGGTTAAAAAAAATTTTATTAAGCTTATTGGTTTTTATTGCTTGCAATAGCTTATTTGCGCAGCAAACCGCTCCCTTGAAAATAGCCGTATTTGCTCCAGTTTATTTAGACACTGTGTTCAATGGCAGCAACTACAATTTAGGAAACAATAATTTACCACGTAATATTTTACCTGGATTGGATTTTTACAACGGTGTACAATTAGCCATAGACTCTTTAAATGCAGAAGGACAGTCATTAATTGTTTTATTTTATGATAGTAAAAGCAATACACAATCTGTTAAGCAAATATTAGAAACAGAATCATTGCAAGATGTTTCAATGATTATTGCTGCTTTTAATAATAGAAATGATATTAAGCCCTTGGCAGATTTTGCTCTAAAAAAGCAGATTCCATTGATTTCGATGACTTACCCAAATGATGGTGGCGTTAAGGCTAATCCATATTTTGCATTAGTGAATTCTACGCTTACTACACATGTAGAGGGCATATTTAAATACTTACAAAAAAACTATCCAACAGAGCCCATTTTATACTTAAAAAGATCGGGGGCGTTAGAAGATATGATTGAAGGGTTATTTCAAGACCTAAATAAAAAGACACCTGCATTACCTTTAAAAATTAGAATAGTTAGCGCAAATGACAGTACTAATATAGCTAGCTTTAATGAAGTTATGGATAGTACTAAAACCAATATTATTTTTTGTGGCAGTTTAAACGAAAATTTTGGAATTAACTTAGTTAAAACAACAGCAGCAAATAAAAGTTATAAATCAGTCCTGATTGGAATGCCAACTTGGGATGCCATCAAAGATTTGGGCAAGGGCACTGAAATAATTTATTCTACCCCCTACAACTATACTAGAACAGATAAGTTGGCACAATCTATCATTCAAATTTATAGAAGTAAAGTTTCTGGGAGGCCTTCAGATATGGTATTTAAAGGATTTGAAGCTATGTATCATTTTGGAAAATTGCTCATTAAACACCGAAATAATATTGCTACTCAGTTATCTGATAATAGTTTCAAACTATTTAATGAATTTGATTTTGTTCCAGTTAAAACAAATGGAGAGTCTATTCCTGCTTATTTAGAAAACAAAAGAATCTATTTTGTTAAAAAGACAGATGGAGTAATTAAATCAATTCAATAAACCGTTTGGGTTTGTTTTTGTTAAATAGCTATGAGCGGAAGCAAAGGAAACAAATCATATTTACCCCAAAAAAATTGCACTACTTGTGGTAAGCCTTTTTCATGGAGAAAAAAATGGGAAAAGAATTGGGATGAAGTAAAATATTGTAGCGACCGGTGTAGAAATTCAAATAAAGGAAATGCACGCCAACAAGGGAAATGATATTATACATCAGTGGCTTCAACAACATCAACTTACTCCTTTTGCATTTCAGGAACAAGCATGGCAAGCAATATTGAATGGACAAAGTGGACTAATTAATGCCCCAACAGGTTGCGGTAAAACTTACTCCGTTTTTTTAGGTGCTTTAATGCAGTTTATCCAATTCAATCCAACCAACTGGGAAACCCAAAAAAACAATGGGCTACAATTACTTTGGATCACCCCTTTAAGAGCGCTCGCTAAAGATATTGGGAGAGCCATGGAAGAAGTAATTGAGCAATTAGGGCTTCAATGGAAAGTGGCCATAAGAAATGGAGATACGTCTACCGCAGATAGGGCAAAGCAAAAAAAGCAAATGCCAGAAGTGCTTATTATAACACCTGAAAGTTTGCATTTACTACTTACACAAAAAAACTATCCAAGTTATTTTAATAGTTTAAAAATACTTGCAGTAGACGAATGGCACGAATTGATGGGCAGTAAAAGAGGCGTACAAACAGAACTAGCCATTAGTAGAATTGCAAATTGCGCAATGCAATTACAGGTCTGGGGTATAAGTGCTACAATTGGAAATTTAACTGAAGCCAAAGATGTTTTGCTGGCACCTTTAAAAATAGCGGGCACTATCATCAAAGCAGATATTGACAAACCCATTAATGTACACACAATCATACCAGATGAAATTGACAAATACCCTTGGGCTGGTCATTTAGGTATTAAGCTGGCGCACACGCTTATACCAATTATAGCAGAAAGCAAAACCACATTAATATTTATTAATACCAGAGGGATGAGTGAAACCTGGTATCAAACCTTGCTCACTGTAGCTCCTGAATTAGCTGGTGCGATTGCATTACATCATGGAAGTATAGAACAAGAATTGAGACTATGGGTAGAAGAAGCTTTGCATACGGAAAAGTTGAAAGCAGTGGTTTGTACTGCCAGTTTAGATTTAGGGGTAGATTTTAGACCTGTTGACACAGTGATTCAAGTTGGCTCACCAAAAGGGATTGCTCGATTCTTACAAAGAGCAGGGAGAAGTGGTCATAGGCCTGGAGAGATTAGTAAAATATATTTTTTACCAACACATAGTTTAGAATTGGTAGAAGCTGCTGCATTAAAATCAGCACTGATTGAAGGGAATGTAGAAAGTAAAAATCCCTTATTGCTTTGTTTTGATGTTTTACTTCAATACCTCTGCACTTTGGCAACAGGAGAAGGCTTTATTGCTAAAACAATTTATGATGAAGTAAAATCAACACATTGCTTTGCAGATATGCAAGAAAATGAATGGCAAGAATTATTGCAGCATATTACTACAGGAGGTAATGCATTACAAGCTTACGACGACTATAAAAAAGTAGAAATTATTGACGGCATTTATAAAATAACCAGTAGGAGAATTGCCATGCGCCACCGAATGCATATTGGCACTATTGTTAGTGATGCAATGCTGAAGGTGAAATTTTTAAGTGGCGGTTATATTGGTGTAATTGAAGAGTATTTTATCAGCAGATTAGTTCCTGGAGATGTGTTCACATTAGCTGGTAGAAATGTAGAATTAGTGATGATAAAAGAAATGACTGTACTGGTAAAAAAATCAACTGCAAAAAAATCGCTAATACCTGCATGGATGGGCGGAAGAATGAGTTTGACGGCAAATTTAGGCGCTGTTTTAAGAAGGACATTTTCGGAAGCACTAACTCCTCAAGCTGGAATAGAATTGACAAGTTTAATCCATCTCTTTAAACTTCAAAAGGAGTTATCGCATATCCCGCTACACAATGAATTACTGATTGAACAAATAGAAGACAAAGATGGCTTTCATTTATTGGTTTACCCATTTGAAGGTAGGCAAGTACATGAAGCGTTAAGTGCTATTTTAGCTTATAGGATAGGGCAAATTCAACCCATGAGTTTTTCTATATCAATGAACGATTATGGTTTTGAATTATTAAGTGATTCACCTATTCCTGTTGACGACAGTAATGTTAGAGAACTGTTCAGCTCCAACCATTTGTTACAACATATACAACAGAGTATCAATAATACCGAAATGGCTAAAAGGAAGTTTAGAGATATTGCTGTAATTGGAGGCTTAATTTTCCAAGGTATGCCTGGTGAAAAAACCAAAGCAAGGCATTTACAATCGTCCGCTTCGTTATTATTTAAAGTTTTTGAAGAATTTGATCCGCAAAATATTTTACTAAGGCAAGCTTATAATGAAGTATTAGAACAACAAATGGATGAAGTAAGATTAAGACTAGCATTACAAAGAATTGAAGAGAGTAAGATTGTGTTGCGTTTCCCCAAAAAACTAACACCCCTCTCCTTCCCCATTGTGGTAGATGGCCTAAACAGAAACAATCTTTCTTCAGAAAAACTAGAAGACCGAATTAAAAAGATGCAACAACAACTATCTTAGTATCTAATGAATATTTCATTACTACATATCATTCATGAACAACACTTTTGGCTATCGGCCCAGAGAAGTATTTACTGGGAAGAACAAAAAACCATGATTGTTTCAGATACTCATTTTGGTAAAACAGGGCATTTTAGAAAAAGTGGAATTGCAGTGCCACAGCAGGTTTACAAAGAAGACTTACAACGATTTTTTAGTTTAGCAACAGAATTAAAACCTGAACGAATATTGGTCGTTGGCGATTTTTTTCATAGCACCAATAATGAAGAACACAACTTGTTTTTAAGATGGAAAAATGATTTCAACTCATTACAAATCACATTGATTAAAGGGAATCATGATATTTTGGGAAATACCTGGTATGAAAATGCGGGCATCCAATTGATAGAAGATTTTTACGAGATTGGTCAATTTCGCTTTCAACACGATCCTGCTGAGAATGATTACCCACTCAAAGCAAATTCATTTATTTTTTCAGGGCATGTTCACCCAGGAATACTAATAAAAGGCATAGGCAAACAATCTCTTCGATTCCCTTGTTTTTATTTCAGAGAGAATCAATGTATACTTCCTGCCTTTAGCAAGTTTAGTGGTTTGGCCCTTGTAAAGCCCAAAAAACAAGACCAGGTATACGCAATTGCGAATGATAATATTATTAAACTAACATGATTAAAATAGCATTTGACCCTATATATGCGCATCCATTGCCCGAGAACCACCGATTCCCGATGTTGAAGTATCAATTGATTCCTGAACAATTGATGTATGAAGGAACCTATACCGCAGAAAATTTTTTCGCCCCTACAATTTGCAAAGAAGAAATTGTTTTATACACCCACGACCAAGCATATTTAAATAAATTACTGTACCAACAATTAAGTGCATCCGAACAAAGAAAAATTGGCTTTCCTCAATCCCCAGAATTAACAAAAAGAGAATTAATCATTACACAAGGCACCATTGATGCTTGTTTATATGCAATGGAATGCGGAGTTGCCTTAAATGTTGCAGGTGGTACACACCACGCTTTTGCAGATAGAGGAGAAGGTTTTTGCCTTTTGAATGATATGGCTATTGCAGCAAACTATTTATTGCGTAAACAATTGACCAAAAAAATATTGATCATCGATTTAGATGTGCACCAAGGAAATGGCACCGCCAAATTAATGGAAAATGAAGACAGCGTATTCACATTCAGTATGCATGGTGCACATAATTATCCTTTTCATAAAGAAATATCTGATTTAGATATTGGATTAAAAGATGGCACAACTGGTCAAGAATACCTGGCCATACTAGAAGAAACACTTCCAAAATTAATCAATCAAGTAAAACCAGATTTCGCATTTTACTTATCGGGGGTAGATATTTTAGATACAGACAAATTTGGAAAACTAAAGGTAAGTCTGAACGAATGCAAACAAAGAGATCAAATAGTATTTGATCAATTAAAGCAGCACCAAATACCTGTAACTGTGGCATTGGGGGGTGGTTATTCTCCAGATGTGAAAACCATCGTAGAAGCACACTGCAATACTTTTAGGATAGCTGCAGATTTGTACAGCTAACCAATACTGTATATGGCTTGGTGCTTTACTGGAAAATTGCAACTATTCGCAATAAAACAAAATTGATTGGCTTTAGCGTGCAAAGCATTAGCCTGATCCATCATTTGCATATTAGCCAATGAAATGGAAGGCTTTAAAATTACTTCTGTAAACCTTCCACTCCCTGACTGGTCTTCAACCATGGTTCCTTCTGCATAGTCAATATAAGATGTAACAATAATTCCAGCTTCAGCACAGAAATGCAAGTACCAAAGCATATGACATGAGGACAAAGCTGCAACCATCATTTCTTCTGGATTATACCGATTAGGATCACCCCTAAATGCAGGGTCAGAACTAGATTCAATCGGAGGCTTTCCTTCCACTTGAATTAAATGATTTCTTGAATAACTTTTATAATTACTTGTACCAGTACCTAAATTACCAGTCCATTTTACAGCAACTTTATAATGATGGTCTTTGCTCATGCTAGTTTAACTTCTTCTTGAGTGTACTTACTTGTTCTTGCAAATTGTTAACCATACCTGCTAATTGATTCACATCCCATACAGGTGCTGCATTGGCTTTCTGCAAAATATAAACCGCTTTCCAAATTTCTAATACATCTTCTGAGCTAACGTTGTAAGGCTCGTATTGAGGATTATCACTAATCAACGTTATCTTGTTTTTTAAGCGATTGTTCTTCATTACTCGCTTATATGCAACACCTTCATTACGAGATAATACAACATAAGTATTGCTGTTTTTTAAATCATCTAAATCCTCTACTTTTTCTCCCACAATAACACTTCCACTAGGTGTAGGCAACATAGAATCACCCATTATTTCGAAGGCTCTATATTGACCTGGTGCCAACATAGGTAATGTAAAAGTATTTAGCTCGTCAACAAACTCAGGGTCTGCATATCCAGTCATATAACCAGCAGCAGCTTTAACAGGAACAAAACGAATTTCATTGGATTCGGAAACCATTTTCAATTGACGCCTTCTATCCAAATAAGAACCACCTACAGTTTCTGTAAGATCCTTAAAAAGAAAATCTTCCAAAGTGAGCTTAAAAATACTGCAGACCTGTTCCATGACTTCTAATTTGGGTTCAGCTCTTTCTTCTTCATAAGCACCAACTAATGAGCGCTTAATTTTTAGCTTGTTGGCAAACTCTTCCTGGGTCCAGCCCCGCAGTTTGCGCAGATACCGTAAATTTTTTCCAGCGTTTGACATAACTAATACTTTTAGTGCAATTTACTAAAGTTTTTAGTTTTTCCAAATTTATTTTCATTTTTCTTTTTTCAAGTCAATTCTAAAAAATGTTTGCAGTACTTTCCGTGTGTAATAAATGACCATGAAAAAAATAGCTTTTATCCTTTCAATTTGTGTTTCAATCAGTACAATTGCTCAACAACCTGCATCATTTCCAGCGTCACTTATGATCACGCCCGAGAAATCCAATTTTGAGAAAACATCTTCCTATGCAGACGTGATGCAGTTTTTAAACGCCATCAAAACAATGAGCCCTCTCATTCACGTGGGTTCAATAGGAAAAAGTACGATGGGAAAAGACATTCCCTTTGCTGTATTAGCGAACCCTGCCGTTAGTTCTCCTGAACAAGCAAAACAATCAGGAAAACCTGTTGTGTATATTCAAGGGAATATTCATGGCGGAGAAGTAGAAGGCAAAGAAGTGAGTATGATGTTGATGCGTGATATTTTATTGGGGAATTTATCCGAATTACTTAGCAAACAAATAATCGTATTTGTACCAATCTACAATACAGATGGGAACGACAAATTTGCAAAGGGATTAAGGCCGTCTCAAGAGAATAGCCCACTCGAAACAGGTATCAGAGAAAACGGTCAAGGGCTCGACTTAAATAGAGATGGCATGAAAATGGAGACCCCTGAAACCAAAGCCATGGTAGCCAATATTTTAAATGCATGGGATCCACAAATGGTAGTAGACTTACATACCACCAACGGAACTTGGCATGGATACGATTTAACATGGGCCCCAGGTTATTTATCAGCAGGTGAACCAGGCCCCTATCATTATACCAATAGCACCATCTTACCATTTATTACTGATCAGGTAAAGAAAAACAATGATTTATTATTTGGACCATTTGGAGATTTTTCAACAAGAGAAGGATGGCCAGTAAAAAATTTTTATACCTATAATCATCATCCCCGCTACATAATTAATCAAATAGGTTTAAGAAATAGGATGTCTATATTAAGCGAATCATTTGCCCATGAACGTTTTTATCAGCGAATCAATAGCACCTATCATTTTGTAAAAGAAATTTTAACCTATTGCAATAATAATGCTGCAGAAATCATTCAAATTAACCAACAAGCAGAAAAAAATGCGATTGAAAATGTACGCAACAATGCAGGGTCGGTTTCGAAGGGAGTTAGATTTAAAATGATTCCTACATTGGAGGGCATACGCAACTTTAGGACCTACGACTATATTCCTTTTAAAAAGGAAGATGGAAGTACTAGCATCGTTAAAACAGGTAGAATCACGCATTTAGACAAAGTAAACTACTATGCAGATTTTAAAGACACTGTGAATTCCCTTTTACCTAGAGGTTATATTATACCAGCAGCAATGGACAGTATTGTTGAGCATTTAAAAATGATGGGCGCAAGGGTTGAAAAAATAGAGAAAAAAACAGAATTCAAAGGTGAGGAATTCATTATTGAAAAATTTACCAAAGCAAATAGAAAATTCGAAGGGCATCAAATGGCATCCGCAGAAGGTAAATTTATTTCAAAAAATTTTACAGCTGAAAAAGGAGATTATATGGTTGACCTAGCTCAACCATTGGCCAACCTTATTTTCTATGCATTAGAACCACAATCAGATGATGGGCTACTTACATGGAACTTCTTTGACCATTATTTAAATACAAAAGGAGTAACAACACAACCAGTAGCCTATCCTGTATTTAAATTTTTTAGCACAATTACAACAACGAAAAAGAAAAGATAGGCCATTGCCTATCGTAACTTGCAGTATGGCAAAAGTAAAAGCAAAAACAAGTAAGAAAAAAGAAGAGCCGATTATATTGGTTACCAATGATGATGGTTTTACCGCACCTGGGATACATGCATTGGTAGAAGCAGTAAAAGGTTTGGGAAAGATTGTAGTGGTAGCACCAGACAAACCTCAAAGTGGAATGGGTCACGCTATAACTATAGGAGAACCTTTGCGATTGCATAAAGTCCATAATTTTGGAGAAGTGGAAGCCTATAGTTGTAGTGGTACACCAGTAGATTGTGTTAAGCTTGCAGTAGACAAAGTATTACACGGTAAACCAGCCATTTGTATTAGCGGCATCAACCATGGAGCCAATCATTCAATCAACGTTATATACTCAGGAACAATGAGTGCTGCATTAGAAGCATCCATTGAAAGTATCCCAAGTATTGGTTTCAGTTTATTAGACTTTAGTATAGAAGCCGATTTTGAGGGCGCCAAAAAATATGCTCGTATTATTGTAGAACAATTATTAGCCAGTAAAAAACTAGATAAGCATATTTGCTTAAACGTAAATATTCCTAAAGTAAAAACAGAACTTATCAAAGGCATAAAAATTTGTTCTCAAGCATATGCCAAATACCAAGAGAAATTTGACGAACGAAAAGACCCACATGGCCGTAAATATTTTTGGTTAACGGGTGAGTTTGTCAATTTTGACAAGAGTAAGGAGAGTGATGTTTGGGCACTCAAAAATAATTATGTAAGTGTGGTACCCGTTCAATTTGACTTAACCAACTATGAACTCAAAAAGCAGTTGGAAAAAAACTGGAAATTCTAATGCTATTCAATAAAGATCATTTTGGATTTGGCTTGCTATTGGGATTTATTGCTCCCATATTTGGCTTATTTGGCTATTATTACTGGAAGTTCAGTTTATTCACTTTGAATGAATTCTTTCAAGTACTCATGCTCCAAAAATCATTATTAAGTGGCATCATTAGCATTGCATTAATTGCCAATGCCATTGTATTCACCGTTTATATCAACAAGCAGAAAGATAAAACAGCCAAGGGAGTATTTATTGCAACATGTGTGTATGCGTTAATCTCCCTTGGTTTTAAGTGGTTTATTTAATTAGTCTTCACTAATCATATAAGTGATTGTATGCTTATGTTTATAAACAACAGGCTTACCATTTTGCTTAGCAGGTATCCAGTTAGGACTTAATTTCATTACACGTACCGCTTCTTCAGCAGTGCCATAACCAGGATCATTCTCTGCTTCCACATTACTTACCTTACCTTTTGTATCAATAATAAAAGATAAAACAACCGTATATTTTCCAGGAGGTCCACCCTTTTCAATAGGAATTTCTTTTTTTAAGTTTTTATTTAAAAAAGCTATCCAAGCTTCTTTTCCCCCATTAAATTTTGGTTCTTCCTGAACTGCGGAAAATACTTGACCCCCCTCTAACATTTTATCATTGGGAGACTTCAAAGTCACTTTTATAACTCCATTTTTTCCTTGATCCCCAAAAGCTTCCAAAGCTTTATTTGCTTTCAGCACCTCAACAGATTTAATGCTATTAGGATTAATGCTATTGAAAACAGACTTGTCCACTATTTTACCATCTAGTAAGTATAAAGGTTCAGGGTTAACCAATTTTCCAGACTCTTTTGCAAGGATATACTTTTGAATTCCATTTAATAAAGCAACTGCTAATTGCTCTCGAAATTGGGGACTTTTGATTTTTTCTAAATCCACTTGATTAGATAAATAACCCGCTTCAACTAACACACTGGGACAGTTTACATTTTGCAAAACATAAACACCTTCCTGTTTACTCTTGATCCCTTTAAAAGGTATTTTTAAATCATCTAAATCATTTGCCAGTTGATTGGCAAATTGTAAATGACTATTGTAGCTATTTGTTTTAATAGGATTGGCAATATAAATTTCAGTTCCTGACAACTGATTATTTTTACTAGAATTATAATGCAATGAAACAAATAAATCTGGATTGGCTTTATTGGCAATAGTTGCAATTTCAGCTACAGATTGTGATTCGTCGGCACTTCGGGTAAATACTAAATTGAGTCGATTATTTTGATTCAAAGATTTGATGGTATTGGCCAACTCCAATGTTAATGCAGCTTCTGTAGATTTTCCATCAACACCTACTCCACCTTTATCTGCTCCACCATGTCCTGCATTGATTACGATGGTATAGGTGTTTTTTAAAGTTATATTTAATGGCACAACACTAGCCACTGGCTTACCCGAAATATCCTCATAGATATTCTCCATGACTGTTTCAACAGAAATAGGCTGAGTTGTTTCAGTATTTCGAAAAGCTACCAATATGATAGTAATAGCTAACAAAGGCAATACTACTAGTCTACGCAAATAGCTGAATCTTGAATGTTGTTGTTTGGTTAACATGGCAATTCGTCTTTTAATTGGTGAAAAAAAGAAAGGGTTAGTTAAATTAAATTGATGCTGGGGATAGGCTGCCGCCAAAAGCATTTGCGCCAATGAAGCAGTATCACCATTGTCAACAGATTTTTTATCGGCAATAAATTCATGAATCATGTGAAGCTCTTTTTTGATTAGCCAGAAGAATGGATTAAACCACCCTGCGATCAATATCAACTGCATAAATATTTTATCAAAAGAGTGTTTTTCTTTTACATGGGTAATTTCATGTTGCAAAATTTGCTGACCAGTAGCGCTTGACAAATCAATGGCTTCATTCCAAAAAATATATCGGAAGAAAGAATATGGCGTTCCTTTTGCATTGGTTATTACCAAATCAATTTCACCAAGGGATCTAACTTTATTTAATTTAAACAATTGATAAATTCGAAACAAGGAAACAAAAAAGCCAGTCAATAAGAACAATACTCCTCCTGCATACAGCAGTTTTAATCCATTCTGCCAACTAAGATTATACCAATTGAATTTTAGATTAGATTCAATTACGGTATTGTTATCTGCAACAGCAGAAAGCAGATAATAGATATTGGTGTCTTCAGAAATATTAGTTCCATTCAATTGAATTTTAATTAATGGAACCAACCATGAAAATCCTGCAACCATTAATAAATAAAATCGATTGTATTGATGAAATTGTTTGTCTCTAAGCACAAGCCAATAATATCCCATCATAATAGCAGAACAAAAAACTACCTGAAGAAAATAATAAATAGTGGTTTGCATACAATTATTTTTTAATTTTTTTCATTTCTTGTAATAACAATTCCAACTCTTTTACACTGATGTCTTTTTGCTTCACCATAAAGGAAACTGCATCGGCAAAAGAGCCCTCGAAATATCCATCTACTAAATTTCGAATAGTGCTAGAAGAATAGTCTTCTTTACTAACAGTTGGAAAATATTGGTGCACCCTTCCTATTTGGTTCACTCCTACAAATCCTTTGTCTACTAAAATTTTTACGATGGTAGCAATGGTATTGCTATGCGGTTTAGGGTCTGGTTGAGCATCAATAATATCTTTCAAGAAAGCGGATTCTAGCTTCCAGATGGATTGCATTATTTGCTCTTCTGCTTTGGTTAATGGTTTCATGATGTACATTTACAAGAGTAAACCTATAACTAAATTTTTAGTTTAACAACTATTTTTTTAGTTATTTAACTATTTATTTAGTTATTCAATATGAAATACTACATAATAGCGGGAGAAGCCAGTGGAGATTTACATGGTAGCAACCTGATTAAACAACTGAAAACACAAGACCCTTCAGCACTTATAAAATGTTGGGGCGGCAGTTTAATGGAAGCCGCAGGAGCCCAACTAGTAAAGCATTACCGAGAGTTAGCTTTTATGGGATTCTCGGAAGTGATTAAAAATTTGCCCACTATTTTAGGCAACTTAAGCTTTTGTAAAAAAGACATTGTAGGCTTCCAGCCAGATGTGCTTATTCTAATTGACTATCCAGGATTTAATTTACGCATTGCTGAATGGGCTAAACAACAAGGATTTAAAGTGGTCTACTATATTGCCCCACAAGTATGGGCTTGGAAAGCCAATCGTGTAAAAAAAATGAAGCAATGCATCGATTTAATGTTGTGCATACTTCCTTTTGAAAAAAGTTATTTTAAAGACCAATGGAATTGGGAAGTGGATTATGTGGGTCATCCTTTAATTGAAGTCATTGAAGAATTTAAAGCAACACATCCATCAGAACAAAAACCAATTGTAGCTTTATTACCTGGTAGTCGTAAACAAGAAATTACCAAAAAATTGCCCATCATGTTAAGTGTTGCTTCACACTTTCCTAATTATGAATTTGTAGTAGCCAAAGCGCCTGGCCAAGAAGATCATTTTTATGAACCATTTATGCTAGGTCAACCTAATGTAAGAGTAGTAAAAGATAGCACTTATGCATTATTAATGCAATCCAGTGCAGCGTTGGTTACCAGCGGAACCGCCACTTTAGAAACGGCATTATTCGGCGTTCCAGAAGTAGTTTGTTATAAAGGAAGCAATATCAGTTACCAAATTGCCAAACGATTGGTTAAGATTAAATTCATTTCCTTGGTCAATCTAATCATGGACAAAGAAATTGTAAAAGAGCTGATTCAAGACGAGTTAAATACCAACAACTTAGTTAAAGAACTTAACATGCTTTTGAACAATACCAATCAGCAAGAAAATCTTAAGCTGGAATATTCAAAACTTTACCAGCTACTATCAGCTGGAGGGCATGCATCGCAAAATGCAACTTCGCTAATAATGAATTTTCTAAAAAAATAAGTTACCTAAACATTGGTAGCACTACCTGCTTAATCAAAATAAAAATTACTGCTAATAAAAACATTACCAAGGAAACCCTATTCATACCATGCATGTATTTCATCCAAGTAGACTTAGGTGCATTAGAATCAGCTTTTTTGATAAATAAGTACTGTTGAATTTGGTTCCAGATTCCCATGGTTAGTAATTTTTACAAAGATAACATGCTGAATGCATTTTAGTTCAATCAACCTTATACCCTTAGATTTGTTAAAACACAAAACGATATATGCTTCCAAAAATCATCCTTGCAGCTTGTTTAGCCATAAGTATACAAAGTCAGGCTCAAATTGATCCAGCTAAAATTGATATCATACGTGATAAATATGGTGTTCCCCATATTTTCGGAAAAACTGACCCGGAAGTAGCCTATGGATTGGCTTGGGCGCATGCAGAAGATGATTTTACCACTATTCAACAATCTTTGCTGGCAGGCAAAGCCATGATGGCTCAATACCAAGGCAAAAAAGGTGCTTCTATTGATTACATTGTTCACTTGCTAAGGATTCCAGAGTTGGTAGAGGAGCGCTACGAATCTGATTTAGCGCCAGATTTCAAAAAACTGTTGGAAGGGTACAGTGCTGGATTAAATGCATATGCGGCGAAACATCCTAAAGAAGTATTGTTAAAAAAAATATTCCCTGTTACCCCTAAAGACATGGTGCAATACTCTGTTTTACAACTCTGTGTTCTTTCAGGAGCAGATAAAGCATTGGCTGCAATATTTGGTGGCACTGTTCCCTTATTAGAAAACTATAAAACACAAGGCAGCAATGCATTTGCTTTTAATAGCAATAAAACAACCGATGGCAATGTATACCTTGCCATCAATGCCCATCAGCCGCTGGAGGGACCAGTTGCATTTTATGAAGCGCATTTAAGCAGCGAAGAAGGTTGGAATATCCTAGGAGCAAATTTCCCAGGTGCTCCTTCAATTCTTCATGGTGTTAATGAATATTTAGGTTGGGCACATACGGTGAATGATCCTGATAAATTAGATGTATATCAATTAGAAATAAACCCAGAAAATAAGACTCAATACAAATTTGATGGCAAATGGGAGACATTAGAAGAAAAAGTAGCCCCATTAAAAGTAAAAATTGCTGGTTTAAAAATTAATGTGAAGAAAAAAGCATATTGGAGTAAGTATGGTCCAACCATTATAACAGATAGAGGAACTTTCTCTATCAGAATGCCAGCTCAAATGGATATAAGAGGACTAGAACAATGGTATCGTTTTAACAAAGCCAAAAACTTTACTGAATTTAAAGCGGCATTAAATATGAAAGCCATTCCAGGTTATAATATTGTGTATGCTGATAAATATGATAGCATTTATTACATCAGCAATGGAAGAATTCCTATAAGAGATAAAAATTATAATTGGAAAACAACTTTGCCAGGAAATACAAGTACAACGCTATGGAATCAGTTACATCCAATAGAGGCTTTGCCACAAGTATTGCAACCGAAGTCTGGATTTGTTTACAATACCAATCATTCTCCTTTCCATTCTACCGAAGGTCCTGAAAATCCTAAAGTAACAGATATTACAATGGGATATGAAACCCTAGAAAACAATCGCAGCAAGCGTTTTGAGGAAATGCTCAAACCCTTGAATAAAGTAAATTACGAAGACTTTAAGCGAATCAAATTCAGTAGACAGTTTCCATCCAACTTTTATTTTCCGTATAATATCGATACGCTATTCATGCTAGATGAAAAGAAGTACACTGATATTGCAGACTTGATTTCAAACTTAAAATCTTGGAATAAAATTGCTGATGCGGAAAGTATTGGAGCTGGTACCTTTTTTATGATTACGCATACTGTTTATGATAATAGAGCGCTTTACTTAAAACAAAAAACAATTACCGAAAATCAGTCGGTGGAAATACTTAGAGCAGCAAAAAATAAAATGCTTGCAGGATTTAATAGAACCAATTTGCAATTGGGCGATATTCAAAAACTAGTGAGGGGAAATGTTGCTTTGCCCTTGCCTGGCTTACCAGATGTATTAGCGCCCATGTATTCTCTTCCCTATAAAGATGGGATGTACAAAGGAAATCAAGGAGATGCGTATATTGAACTGGTGCGCTTTACCAAAGACGGACCAATCATTGAAAGCATCAATGTATATGGGGCATCTGCAAGAAAAGATTCACCTCACTATACAGACCAAATGGAAATGTATGTGAAGCAACAAACGAAAAAAATGACTTTAGATAAAGCAACGGTATATCAACAAGCGGTAAAAAAATACAATCCACTCTAGCCTTGATGCATAAAGGGTTTTAATAAATTGGTTATTTGTTGTGTTTCAATAATAAATCCATCATGCCCAAAGGTGGAATGAATTATTTCTAATACAGCATTGGGCATATAGGTTGCCATGAATTGTTGCTCGTCGATAGGACAAAGAATGTCTGAACTAATTCCAATAATTAAAGTTGGTTGTTGTATGCTTTGTAAAACGGCAATTAAATTTCCTCCCCGTCCTCTTGCTAAGTGATGACTGTCCATAGCTTTTGTTAGCAACCAATAACTATATGCATTAAAGCGATTCACTAATTTTTGTCCTTGATAATTAATGTAAGATGAAGCTTTAAAGTCATCTATTTTCTCAGGGTCAGGATCTGTTTGTTTTTCTTGAAAAGTAGCGTAATTGCGATACGTGAGCATGCCGATAGCACGAGCCGCCTTTAATCCCGCAGAACCTGCATCTGTAATATGGTGTCGCCAAGTAGCATCTGCTTCAATGGCCAATCTTTGTGCGGTATGCACTGCAACGCCCCAAGCCGATTCAGATGGGGATGTAGCTATCAAAAACAATTGTTTAATTACCGATGGCTCCATCACCGCCCATTCTAGGGCTTGATATCCTCCCATACTGCCACCCATTAACAATTGTATAGATTCAATACCCAAATGTTTTCTCAACATCATATGAGCTGCCACCATATCGCGAATGGTAACCAAAGGAAAATGCGAGTAATAAGGTTGATGACTGGCTACATTACTGCTCAAAGGACCTGTTGACCCATAACAAGAACCAATTATATTTGCACAAACAATAAAATATTCATTGGGATTGATCAAAGATCCTGCTCCTACCAAGCCTTTCCACCAGTCTGCTGCATCTGAATTAGCTGTTAATGCATGACAAATCCAAATTATATTGGAACCTTCTGCATTCATGCTACCATATGTATGGTAAGCTATTTCTAATCCATGTAATGTTTCACCACATTCCAATAAAAAAGGTGCTTCGCAGGTATAATGCTGTATGGCCATTGTTCAAAATTCTGATACAAAATAAAGACATGTGAAGCGTACCTTTGTGAAAATTTTAAAAGCAGCAAGACGACCATGAAAAAGCAAACTCAGGCTATCCGCATTCAAACAGAACGCACCCAAGAAATGGAACATTCCACGCCACTTTTCTTAACCAGCAGTTTTTGTTTTGATAATGCAGAAGAAATGCGTGCTGCTTTTGCTGACGAATCAGACGATAATATATACTCGCGTTTCAGTAATCCAAGTGTACAAGAATTTACAGATAAATTAGTTGCATTAGAAGGAGCCGAAGCAGGCTATGCAACCGCCTCTGGAATGAGCGCAGTATTTGGCTCTTTCATGGCATTGCTAAAACAAGGTGACCGGTTGTTGTCTTGTAATTCTATTTTTGGAAGTACCCACACCGTTATCGCAAAGTATTTACCCAAATATGGAATTGAATATGGCTATATAGGGGCTAATGCAACTGAAGAAGAGTGGGAAGCAGCTATCACTCCCAATACTAAAATGATTTATCTGGAAACACCCACCAATCCAGGGTTAGAAGTATTGGATTTAGCAATGATTGGAAAACTGGCTAAAAAACATCAGATTATTTTAAATGTTGACAACTGTTTTGCTACACCTGTAAATCAACAACCTATTGCATTTGGAGCAGACCTAGTAGTTCACTCGGCAACAAAGTGGTTAGATGGACAAGGACGCGTTTTAGGTGGAGCAGTAGTTGGTCGAAAGGACTTAATTAAAGAAATCTATTTATTCTGCCGAAGCACTGGACCTGCACTTTCTCCTTTTAATGCTTGGGTACTCAGTAAGAGTATTGAAACCTTAGATGTGAGAATGGAGCGACATGCTTCCAATGCATTATTCATTGCACAATCACTAGAAAATCATCCGAGTATTGCAACTTTGAAATACCCTTTTTTAGCTTCACATCCTCATTATTCAATTGCAACAAAACAAATGCAAAATGGTGGTGGTATTGTATGTTTTGAATTAAGGGGGGGGATTGAAGCTGGTAGAAAATTTTTAGACCGACTACAGATGCTATCCCTCACTGCTAATTTAGGAGATACCAGAAGTATTGCATCCCATCCTGCTAGTACCACACATGCCAAACTATCTGAAGCAGAAAGACAGGCAGTGAATATTACACCAGGCCTTATTAGAATTAGTGTTGGTCTAGAAAACAAGGAAGATATTCTAGAGGATATTTTACAAGCCCTTAACTAATTTTATTTTTTGTTCTAATAAAAATCATGGCAATCGCAGTTGTTAGTAAACCCATTACAAAAGCTGCAATAGCTCCTTGTACAGCATAATTTGAATAATTAAAATTGGCTTCGGCTTCTGCAGTTGTTTTATAATAACCAATTTCAACGGATCGTTTAATTACATTGGGAAAATACTCAGGGGTAATTAGATAGGTTGTAATCCATTGTGTTATAGGACTCAATAATGCGATGATTACAGATAATATAATGCCAGATACCAAGCCTTGAACATAAGTTATATTGCCATCAAAATACACTTTCTTTTTTTCTTTTAGAGCCAATACCATCACCCAAATTGCTGGAATAGCAAAGAGATTGGTCAAGTAAAGTTGGTAATCGATATAAGTACTATGCAAACCACTTAGTTTTTCTAAAAGCATCCAGACCAATCCCATTATAGAGAAAAGTATGGCCCATTTAATTTCAATTTTAATAGTTGACATAAAAAATAATTTTATTTATTTGATAGGGATTGTATTGATTTTAAAACTGGTAAATGAATATGGAATTGAATTGCTAATATTCTAACAATCATCACTACAGCTGCTGCAATTAGTTCTGTCAAGACTGTTGTTATTTCAAAATAATGACAAACGAAATATACTACTCCACCTGCTATACAGGCTAATGCATAGATATCTTTTTGCAAAAGTAGTGGCACTTCATTTAATAGAATATCTCTTATAACACCTCCTACAGATCCCGTTATTGCACCCATAACAATGCAAACCCAAATAGGAAAATTGGCGTCTAAACTTTTTGTAATTCCTACGATAGTAACCAGTCCTAATCCAATCGTATCAAATAAAAAAAGCGTATTCTTCCATCTAAATAATTTTTCTTTGAATAAAAGCGTAGCTAGTAAAGCAACCCCAGTTGTAATAAAATATCGGCTGTCCAACATCCAAAATGGGGTAACCCCTAGCAATAAATCTCTAATAGTTCCCCCTCCAATTGCTGTAGCTAAGCCTATAATATATGCCCCCAACCAATCAACTTGCTTCCCTGATGCCAACTTTATTCCACTAATTGCAAATGCAAAAGTTCCGACTAAATCAGGCAATATGGTAAAAAGATTATCCAAGTTCTATTCAGTTAGCTGTTAAGATACAAATTAACCCTAATAAGATTAGGAGAAACAAATACAGTTAGCAAAATTAATATCGCTTTTTAGTACATTTAATTAGAATTACTAAAATGTTTGCCATGCGATACTTCCATATATTTTTCTTATCTATTCTCGCAATTTCATTTGTAACTGGGTGTCAAAACACGAAAGAGAAGCAACTTTCTTCAGTGGAGAATTCGGATGAAAAATGGTGGAAAGAAGCCATTGTTTATCAAATTTATCCGCGCAGTTTTAAAGACAGCGATGGAGATGGTATTGGTGACTTAAAAGGAATTATTTCAAAATTAGACTACCTACAAAATCTAGGCATTACCGCTGTTTGGATTAATCCTTTCTATAGTTCTCCTAACGATGATAATGGATATGATATTAGTGATTACAGAGCCATTATGAAAGAGTTTGGTTCAATGGAAGATTTTGATACACTTCTAAAAGGCTTGCATGATCGAAAAATAAAATTGGTAATGGACCTTGTTGTGAATCATAGCAGCGACGAACATGAATGGTTTAAACAAAGCAGGAGTTCAAGAACAAATAAATATAGGAACTATTACCATTGGTGGGACGCAGAAAGAGGAAAACCCAATTATAGGTACAGTTTATTTGACGTCAATCATGATGCATGGAAATATGACTCATTAACAAACTCATATTACCTACATTACTTTTCTAGAAAACAACCCGACCTAAATTGGGAAAACCCAACGCTAAGAAAAGAAGTTTATGATATCATGAAATTCTGGGCCGATAAAGGTATTGACGGATTTAGGCTAGACGCATTTGGCTTTGCAGCTAAAGACACCAGCTTTCCTGCCTTCCCCAAAGGGTATGAAAAAAACTTCATGGCTTACTATTCCATGGTACCAGCTATTCATGATTATTTAAAAGAAATGAATAAAGAAGTATTTAGTAAATACAACGTAATGAGTGTAGCAGAAGGTGCAGGCAATAGTTTTGAAGATGCACACAACCTTGTAGACGAATCTCGTAAAGAATTAAACATGGCTTATGCATTTGAGGGCGTTGATATTGCCAAAGCAGAAGGATATAGTATCCCTCATTTCAAAAAAGTATTTTCAAAATGGGATAGTGCATTTAACAATAAAGGGTGGATCTCTATTTTTTTAGCAAACCACGATCAGGCTCGAATGGTCAGTAGATTTGGAAACGATTCTGCAGCGTATCGTGACCTATCTGCTAAAATGCTGAATACATTCATTTTAAGCATGCGAGGCACCCCTTATTTATACAACGGAGATGAGCTGGCCATGACCAATGCTGGTTTTAGCAAAATAACCGACTATAGAGACATGGCCACTTTAAATGAATACCAGAATCAATTAAATAAAAAAGGAAATATACCTGCATTCTTGAAGCGATTGCAATTCGAGTGCAGAGACAATGGTCGTACTCCATTTCAATGGGACAATTCAGTTAATGCCGGATTTAGTACAGGAGCTCCTTGGATTCAGGTGAATAAAAATTATACAAGTATCAATGTTGCGGATCAAGAAAAGGATTCGAATAGTGTATTGAATTATGTTAAGAAAATGATTCAAATACGCAAGTCAAATCAGGTATTGGTCTACGGAAAATACCATTTAATAGATAAAGACAATCCAACTGTGTATGCATATACAAGAGAATGGAATGGACTCAAAATGTTGGTATTACTCAACTTTAGTAATCAAACTTCTAAAGTTAATACAGGATTAAATTTAGCCAAAGCCAAGCCGCTGATTCAAAATTACCCGAATCTAAATGGAGAGACTTTGCAACCATATGAAGCAGTTATTTATCAAATTCTATAATATCTAGTTATTTAGTTAAATTCAATAATTCATTAAAACTACTTTCAGAAATAATAACATCGGCATGGTGATTCAATAATTCATCTTTTGAGCAAAATGCAATACCTAAGCCTGCTTCCTTAATCATACATAGATCATTCATACTATCACCTATTGCGATGGTATTTTCTTTTTGAATATTGTACTTTTCCAGTAAACTCAGTACTGCATTTGTTTTACAGAGCGAATGTTTACATAAACTTTTTTTATTACTAAATAAGAAAGAAGGAATCTTAACCTCCCCTGTACAAATACTTTTTGAAAACTCTAATTCATTTGATAAAGAAAAATCCATCCCCAGTTTATTCTTTATATGATTGGTTATACAATCATAGCTGTCTGAAATTATGCCAACAATATAGCCTCTACTTTTCAGCTCTGCTACCACTTCTTTTGTTCCTTCAATAATTGGAATCGAATCAACAACTTCTATTAATTCATTAAAAGTTTTGCCCTTTAATAACGTAGCAATTTGTTTTGTTAGGATAATAACATCCGATTCGCTTGATCGAATATTCATTAATGCAGATTTAAAATCGAATTTTACTGCGCAAGTGTCTATGAATCTCCCTTGTAATAGTGTATTATCCATATCGAATACAACCAATTTATCCAATGATTCTAATTGGCTATTTAAAGCTAATTCCATTTGGGAACGTATTTCATTTAAAACACCCAACTCTTCAAAATTATAATTGGGGTTGTTAGAAGCTGCAGCTTTCATAATGATTGTTTGAGCAACTTCTTTACTCATCCTGCCTAATGCTTGCCATGGTTTACTCTTATTTTCAATATAGCCAATCTCAACTTCTTTCATTTTAACATTCATCAAATGCATGTCTATCAAAATACCAATATCAACCCCATAATCATCTCTAAAATCCAGTTTTTCAAACAAAGTTTTTCTTCCAGCTATCATACCACTTAATGGTTGACTAAACCTTAATAATTCAGGAAAGAAAATACTCAATAATGGTTTGGCAGCAAGTTCAGTGACTCTTCCTGCATTTCTACTAAAAGAAGACTTCACAAAGTCAACTTCGTCTTGTAAAATTGGATCAGTTAATAATTTAATAGTAAAGTGTGGATAAGGATCAATATCTCCATCTAAAAAAACAACAATATCATTTTTAGCACAAAGCACTCCATCTTTCATTGAAGCCCCTTTACCAAGCTTTGTACTAGTGACTACTTTAGCCTGATTTGAATGAGCAATGGCAACTGTTTTATCTTGAGACTTATCATCAACAACAATCACTTCAGTAACATATGGTTGTGCTTTAGCAAATTGAATTACACTAGCAATGTTATCTTCTTCATTTAGAGTTGGAATAATCACAGAAATCATAAAGCAGCTATTTAGAATGACAAAATGAATGACTTAGCAAACTAAGTGTCATTCAAATAGCTAATTTTATGCCAAAAGAATGTATTAAATAATAATAAATGAGTTAATAGCTGATAATCAGTTAAACATTGCCATATATTTAGCTCTATTCTCCCATAATATCCATACCAAAATTCCAGCTAAAATAATTGCAAGTGGCAATCCACTAACAGCCACTGTTGCATGCAATAATAATATACCTACCATTATAGGAAATAGAATAATTGCACCAAATGCCCTAAACTTGGGTACCAATAATAAAACCCCACCAACTAACTCAACAACAGCTATTAAAGGCATTAACCAAACTACCTCCATGAAAGCAGCATTATCTTTAACTAGCTCAGTTGGCATATCTGGTGGTACAGGTATGTAGTTGAAAAATTTATTTAAGCCTCCATTTATAAACATCAACGCGAATAACACAGTGGCAACTGTAAATATTTTCTGCTTCATAAAATTGTTTTATCTATAAATATAAAAAAGATAAACCAGTATATCAAGTAGTTTGGGCAATGAAAAAATACAGAGGCATTCCAATGGTTATGTTTACGGGAAAGGTAATAGCAAGTGCCATTGGCAAGAATAAACCAGGGTTGGCTTTAGGAACAGATATCTTCATTGCTGCTGGAACAGCTATATAAGAGGCACTTGCAGCTAAAATAGCAAACATAAATCGATTGGTTATATCATCTGTAACAAATGCACTTGCCCATGCAAAAAAAGACCCATTTATTAATGGAATCAAAAATGCAAATAGAAAGGGGAATACCCCGAATGAGAAAAATGCTTTTAACTTTTTGCCACTTGTAATACCCATGTCTAAAAGGAAGATTGCCAAAAATCCCTTAAATAAATCATTGGTAAATGGTTTAATTCCTTCTGCTTGCTTGGCATTAGCTACAAATCCAATTAATAAACTACCCAATATAAGAAGAACACTCCCATTAGTAAATGAATGTTTTATTACAGTTCTTTTCTTGATATCACTAACTTCTTCTTTATCAAATAAACTAATCATCAATAATCCAACTATTATAGCAGGAGATTCCATTAAAGCCATAATAGCCACCATGTAGCCATGAACATTAAATTGCTGGGCTTCTAAGTAAGTAACAGCAGTTACAAAAGTAACAGCACTCACTGAACCATAGGCAGCAGCAATAGCCCCTGCATTATATATATTTAACCGCTTCTTAAGTATAAAGAAAGTGTACAAAGGAATGAATACAGAAATTCCTACACCAAAAAGCATTGACCAAGCAATTTCAGAGTTAAATGATTCATGTGAAAGTTCTTGGCCGCCCTTAAAACCAATTGCAAATAATAAGTAAAGTGAAATAAACTTTGAAGAATTAGGCGGTATTTCTAAATCGCTTTTTAAATAAACAGCCAAAATACCTAAAACAAAAAACAATAAAGCGGGATTCGTTAAATTATCTAGTAATAAATTATAATTCATAGCTTGTTTTGACCCCAGATGTTATTTTAGATTCTTTAAAAATTCGAAGATTTTTATCTGTAACTAATGTCTTGATTTCAATTTCCCCATCAATGATTAAATCGGTGAATATCCCATTAATTAAAAAGGCCTCTTTTTGAAATTGAAGATTTAATTCTGCAAGTCTAAATTGTTGATATAACAATGAGCTTCGCTTATTGCTCATAGTAAATACTTGATTATATATTGATTTAACTAAATACTCAGCTTCAAGCCCATGCAATGATTTATTTAAGATAACGTTGTTTAGGATTCTACATGATGTATCATTGACAAAGTAAATACGAGTTATATTATTATTGACAATCGTTTCCGTTAAAAGATTAATGAAAGAAGCATCATTATAAGGAATAATTGCTCCAGGACAAGTTATAAATATTGACTTTAAGCCGTACTTACGTAGAATCATATTCTCCACACAAGAAAAAGGGCAAATAATGAAGAGTGTATTACTCATGGGAAGCGTTATTTTGATTTATGCCGCATTTTATTAATGCCATTTCTCCATTAGAAATCAACGGGTGCAAAAATGGCTATATTTTACATAAGTTTTTATTTATCTTTAATATATAATCTATAAGTATTTTTTATGAATTATACAATAAACCAATTACAGATCTTTTTAAAAGTAGTTGAAACACAAAGTGTAACCAAAGCATCCGAAGAACTGCATCTGAGTCAACCAGCAGTCTCTATTCAATTAAAAAACTTTCAAGACCAATTTGATATACCATTAACTGAAGTGGTGGGCAGAAAAATATATATCACGGAATTTGGAAAAGAAATTGCAAACACTGTAGAAAATATCATGTTGCAAGTACATGCAATGAATAATAAAACATTCGCTTTTAAAGGTCAATTAAGCGGGAAACTCAAAATTGCAGTAGTATCCACTGGTAAATACGTAATGCCTTACTTTCTAAATGGTTTCATGAAAATGCATACTGGAATTCAACTAAATATGGATGTTACGAATAAGTCAATGGTAATTGAAAGCTTGGAAAAAAATGAAATTGATTTTGCATTAGTATCCATCTTACCTGCTGCAATTAATATTGAGAAAATTGATTTTTTACCTAATAAACTTTTTTTGATTGGAAATACACCTACTAAATCGTCCATTCAAGATTTACCGCTCATATTTCGTGAAAAGGGATCAGGAACAAGACAAGCCATGGAACAATTTATTCAGAAAAACAAACTAACCATTCAGAAAAAAATGGAACTGAGTACCAACGAAGCTGTAAAACAAGCACTCATTGCTGGATTAGGATATTCCGTCATGCCCATTATTGGAATAAAAAACGAAATCATCAATAAGCAACTATTTATTATACCAGTAAAAGGACTGCCAATAAAAACAACATGGAGTTTAATCTGGTTAAAAGGGAAGAAACATTCACCTGTTGCAGAAGCGTACCTCAAATATATAAACCTAGAAAAAAAACAAGTTGCCAAAACATTTTTTAGCTGGAGCGATCAGTATTAAGAAATACCTTATTTTCTTTTATGATTTTATACCCGTAGTAAATAGCAACTAAGCCTATAAATTCAGTGACATAAAGCACTTCTACATATCCTGCTCTTGTAAAAGATCCACCAATGCCTGGAAGTAATCCCCCAATTGCAATGAAAATATTACCCTTGAATGGAGCTTCTTTTATTCCCTGTTTATAATATTTATATGCGGAATAAATAGCACCGCCAACCAAAAAAAGGAATGCATAAATATTAATTAGTGGAGAAAAATAACGAACCCATTTCCAAGCAAAAACACTTCCTGTTAACTTATTATTGAAAGAAGTAGGCAATTCTACTGGAGTTGAAATTACAAAATAGGAAGCTGTTATGATTAAAAGAATAAAAAACAGCGTGGTAATATGAGCAAATCGCTTGTTCATCAACAAGTAAACACTACCCTGCGCCAAAGGATATCCCCCTAACAAAGCTCCAACTATATACCAATACTTCAAATTTGCTTCGCTCCATCCAAACAAAATATTAATACTCTCCGATAATGTACCTAATCCAAAAGTCAAGACTCCCAAAGCCCACCAAAGCAAATAATCTTTTTTCTTTAATTGATAGTGCTTATATATTTCTTGGAAGAAATATATAGAAAACAAAGTGGTGAAAATTGGAATGTATTCTACAGGATTTTTCATAGTTCAATTAAAACGCAAAATTGAACTAATTGTTAGTTGGAATAGTCAGTCAATTGTAATATTATTTTTCATCAATGTACTCTAATATATCCCCAGGTTGACAATCTAAAACCAAACAAATAGCTTCCAAAGTACTAAAACGAATGGCTTTTGCTTTTCCGGTTTTTAATATCGAAAGATTTGATAATGTAAGTCCTACTTTGTCTGAGAGTTCATTTAATGACATTTTTCTCTTTGCCATCATTACGTCTAAATTTACTATTATGGGCATGACTAAACAGTTAAATCGTTTTCAATTTGAATTTCAATCCCACGCTTAAAAATTTGCGCAATCACAAAAAGGATAACACTCATAAAAAGCCAAACATCTGCTCCACCCATATGTAAATCATCAACGGATGGTATAATAATCCCTTTCAATCTCAACCAAGCAGAATACTTTAGGCCCCAAATAGAGAATAAACCAATTCCAAAACTGAGGTAAGCTAAATTGGAAATTAATTGATTTAATGTTGAATTAAAAGGTCGATTAAAGTCAAACACTTTGTTGTAAAAGAGTTTAACAATCAAATAAAACATTAATGCCTTCATTAATGCAACTATACTCATAATAGCTGTTACCACTAAAAAATAACCCTTATCGTAGCTTATCAAATTAGATAAATCTATTTGCATCCAAAAGTTTTTTGCACCTATTGGATTAATAACCAATGCAAAGAAAGTATTAAAAATAAGCCCGCCTGCTTCAATACAAATTCCAATAAAAATTACCCATGCCATAATATGCAAGAATGTTAGCATTTCTTTAGAGCCAATTTTGATTTCCATAATATTAATTTGATAAGATGATGAATCAAAATTAGATAAATTTATTGATAAACAATAAATTATTTATGTTTTTAGGTATTTTTTATTCAATAACAATATTATATTGACTAAGGAGGCCAGGTAATCCATCTATAGAAAATCTAGTTTTCTTTAAACTATTAGCAACAGGATCAATTAAAAAATGATATGCTGTAGTCAAATTAGCTTGATCAAGAATGGTTCGCTCAAAAATAACTTGAGCGAGATTACATTGATCAAAATTAGCAGCAGTTAAATCTGCAGCTGTGAAATCCGTGCCTGTTAAATCGGATTGTTCAAATAACGTTTTGCTCAATTTTGATTGAAAAAAAGTAGCATGCTGAATAATACATTTTTTAAAAGAAACAGATAAAGCAAATGGATTACAAGTATCAAATTGTATACCAGATAATTTTGAATCAATAAACTGCACATTTTGTAATGCAGTATTTGTAAAATTTACTAATGACAAATTACAGTTAGAAAAAACGCAGTCAATGAATTTACAATCAGAAAAGGATTGATTGGAGAAGTCACAATGATAAAAGTGACAATTTTCATATTCACCTGTGTCCAATACTGAAGTAATAAAATCTTCTTTTCTAAAGTCTTTATCTGAAAAGTACATCATCCGATATTATATTAATTGAGCAACAAATAAATCATTACGAAAACATATAAAACTATAATAATAAAAGTATCCAAGCTGAAAACCCAAAGTTGCTTTTTTTCAGGCCGAAACAATAGACCAAGTGCTACAACTGCAGACATGATGATTACTACCAAAACGGATAATAAGTGTGTAGGAGATATTGCAGAAAATATAGATCCCTCTCTATAGAATAAATCATCGATTCCTAAAATAAACATATTGAAAATATTACTACCCAATAAATTGCCTACCGCCATATCTAAAGAGCCCATTCTTAATGCAGCTATTGAAACTACTAGTTCTGGCAATGAAGTAGCTGCAGCAATAAATAATGTAGCAAAGAAGGAATTTCCTAACCCCGTTGCACTGGCAATATTTTCACCAAAATAAGGCAAAAAAATGGCTGCACAAATGACTATTAGCGCATGCAATGCGTAATTTCCAATAACTTTTTTTAATTCTACTTTATCATAGGTTGTATATGCATTATTGGTTTCACCAGATTTCATTAAGTCTGCTTGTTCATATTTGAAAATTCCCCAAACAGACACTATATAAATAGCAAAAATCAAAAATGTAAAGCTGCTCATCCATAAAATGCTTGGAATCTTATTGGTTAAGTGAATAGCTATCCCTACAATAGTTAATAAGATTATTCCAAAAATCACTACCAATATATGACTTGACTTAACTAATGAAAATAAAGGTTTCTTGATTCGAGCATCTAAAACGGAAAGAATCAACAAATTAAACATACAACTACCAAAAATATCACCGGCTGCCAAATCGGGAGCATTGATAATAGATACTGCACTAATCCCAGTAATTAACTCAGGTAAAGAGGTAACAGATGCCATTAAAATTAATCCTAGCCATGCTTTACCTAACCCAGTAATTTCTGCAATTTTATCACCATAAGTAGACAGCTTTGATCCACTAAAAATAATAATAGCTGCACATAAAGTAAATCCAAAAATATTGAAATAAATATTGTTCATATCAATGTTAATACTTCTGTGTTTAAAATTATCCAAGATAAAATTTAGTACTTGCTTGCACTTTGCTTTTTATTGGTCATTAACCCAAACATCATTACAAGAGCAGTTATAATAATTACTTGAATAATCAAAGATTTATTTACCAATCCAATTGAATTAATGGGCAAAATAGATAAGAAAAGTAAAATTGTAATTAGTCCTCTAGGCGCAATAAATAATAAAGGTTTTAAAGGCAGATTAGATAATTTCAACTGTATTGCCCTAAATAAATAAATTAAAATTGATATCGAAATTGCCCAAAGCAGGGTTTGAGTGCTGAGTATTTCAGAAGTCTCCATTAAAAAGCCAAATACCAAAAAAAATAAAGCTCTTACCAAAAAAGCGAATTCAGCAATTAACTCTTTAAACTTTAGTACTTCTTTATTGAGCTCATCAGGTTTAAACTTCTCTATCCATTTATAATGCTTGAGTTCATCTAAGTTCCCAATAAACAAACCAAAAAGTAAAATAAAGACTAGACCGGGCAAGTGGTATACTTTTGAAACTGCATATATTAAAATAATTAGCAAAATAATAGGCACAAATTTTACATGGTGCTCTATTTTATTTAGCAAATAAGATAAGGCAATTGTGCACAAAAAAGATACAATTATAATAATCAAAAGCTGCAAAAAGAAACTTCCAAAAGAATTCCAATTAATAATTTCATTAAATGCAAAAAAATTAAAGAGAACAACACCAACTATATCAGACAAACTGCTTTCATAGATTACAAACTCTTTATTATATGCACTCAAATTTTTTACACTTGGAATAGCTATAGCACTGCTAATGACACAAAAGGGTATAGCATTAGTTAAACTAGCTTTAATATCATATCCTCCAAAGTAACTAAATAGAAAAGCCAATAAAAAAGCGAGGGCCAACATTGGAAATAAGGCACCAAAAAAAGATTTTTTGATTATACCCAATTTTGATTTGTTTAGTTCCAACTCTAATGAACCCTCTAAAACAATAAGTATCAATCCAACAGTACCTAAAACGGGCAAGAATGGTGAAAGATCGGGTAAAGAAATGTCAACAAAAACGGACATCTGCTTTACACCCCAACCTAAAAGCAATAGCAGAATAACAGAAGGTATTTTTGTTTTTGATGAACTAATATCAAATACATACGCTATTAACAATAAAAAACAGAAAGTGATTATGATAGCAGATGTCATGAGAATGAATTAATTATGAACAAGGTAGCTATTCCAAATTAATAACAAGTTTTTCAATAACAGTATTAATTCTACTTACTTTAGTCTCTTCTTTTTTGGCGGCATAAATCCACTGTATTTGAGCAATTTGTTCTGCTTCAGATTGATTTTTAAAAGACCTCAAACTTCCTGGCACATCAAAAAAACATAATAATAATTCTTCAGGTATTTCTAAAGGAAGATTATCTGCATATAGAACTACCTTAACATAATCCCCTACTTGTTTCTTTATTTTCTTTCGAATCTCAGCATTAACTGGCAAAAATAATCGTCCATTTCCCATAGGCATAAGATGATAATGTTTTATTTCATAATCATCAATAAACCCATTTACTCTTACCCAACCAAAGTGAGTATGTTTATCGGGTAATATTTCGGGAATTTGTGCATAAGTCCACCCCCCTTTACCAGGAAATTTTTCAAGTATATACAACTTATTTACAAGGGGCTTATCAGTTTTAAACATACTAAAAATTGACTTGAGCCTGAATCCTTAGTAGATTTCCACTTTGTAAATTATTCTGCATTACAAAATCTTCAAATCTTCTTTTTGAGATGGTGTAATTGAAAACCAATTCAAAGTTTTTGTTGAACTGCCATTCTGCACCAATCTCTAAATCATTCACGGCATAACTTCTAGCGTCTCTCTCATGCTTCTTACCCCCATTATAATATTGATAGCGAATAAATGGGATTATTGATTGCTTTTGCATTTTTTTTAAATAACTCAATGTAATATACCCTCCATTCAAACCTTTAACTTCTATAGAATCGGTTACTTTATTAAACTGAGGACCACGTCCTATTGTATATTCAGCTTGAATACCAAATGGTTTAGGATACAATATAAAAGAAGCAGCTACTCGTTCATCTGTATAGTTTAAATCTGAATTATATTTAACTCCAGAAGATAAATTGGTTCTAGGAATTACATATTTCCCTTTATATGCCTGAACTCCTAATTCAACAATTTGATTATTCAATTCAAAGGGATAACTAAATCTTGATACCACATGCAACTTATTGTTCAACTCTGGATTATTGGCAGTTTGACCATTGTAAAAACCTAAGGCAAAAACACCATAGTCACCACTTCCCTTTAAACCATCGTTTACTAAACTCGAAAATAATTTGCGTTTTTCCTTGGGCGCCCAATAAAAGAATACTCCGATATCTCGCTCATTAGAAACGGCACTATTTAATGCATCATTTCTATCTAATGGAATTCTGTTTTGGCTTGATTGCATATTCTCAAAACCATAAGGCACTTTACTTTGTCCAACTCTAAATCTAAATTCATTGTCCTTATCAACACCTATATCAAAATACGCATCTCTAATTTGACCAAAATGCAATCTATCAGATGCAGGACTACTCGCAAAATCAGGTTGTACATAGAAATATACATTTTTACTAATTTGTCCATAAAAAATGATCCGCATACGTCGCATGAAAAATCCGCCATTATTACCCCAAGAGCGGTCGCATTGCTCACAATTTAAATTTGGATTTGTTTCCAGTAATCTATTATACCTAATTTGACTATAACCCCTAATGGAGAAACTTTCATACCATTTAGGGTTAGAAGGAGTTTCTTTTCGTAGCTGTAAATCTAACTGTGCGTAAGAAATTATAGGAAATAAACAGATAACAAGCATTAAAAGCCTCATCAAAATGATTTTAAACGCAAGTATATGAATATATCTATACTATATTATCAAATCATTAATTTTTTTAAATCTATTTATTTATTGAGAATAAAAACGTATATAAGTTATCCAGCTTTAAGATATTTTAAAGTCTCAGGACCCATTATCATTGAGATAAAAATACCTACAATACTAACGATTACTATAAACAAGATATATCCTAGTATAGTAAGAAGTAGAACCAATAAAGTTTTCCCAATGATGGTAAGGGTAGGTTTATCCGCATAGAATCCTTTGAAAAAAATAAAAATGATAAAAGGAACTGCTAATAAAGAAATTTGGGTAATATAATAAAGCGTTGTAGGAGAACTTTCTCTAAGAACAAACATCAATGGATATACTACTAAAATGCTAAACAAGGTATAATAAGATAGTATATAAGCATTCATTACAACATGCTCATAATAATTATGGCCCCATTTTCTAAATGCGATTTTTGTTGTCAATGCAAAAAAAGGAACTAAGACCAACATCAGAATAGTAGTATAACTAGACAAAAATGTCATGAGGTCTCCCATGAACTTTGAATTAATATTTTTGTCGGCAAAATAAGCTCCTAGAATTTTACTTAGATCCAATAGTTTAAAAGAGATAAAAGTAGAAATACCACTAAGCACAAAAATTAACAAGATAGGTTTATAATGATTTACACGATTCCCATCAATAAATTCTTTTGCTGTTTTACCTGGGTTTTGAATTATTTTCTTGAGCGTATATAGTAGCCCTTTATTGGTGTGAAAAACAGTATACTGAATTTCGTCCCAAATATATTTTTTATCGATTCGCTTGAATTTCTTTTGACCACAGTTTTCACAAAAGTTTACTTTAATTGTATTACTGCAATTGGGGCATATTTGATCCATGAGAAGCTTTTTATAAAGGGAAGAAAGATTTTGACTAAAAATATAAAAAACTTTCAATATGTCTTTAAAAACATCAATCAGTAACCTCAAATATTCTGAATCGCAATCCTTCTTCTTTCTTTTAAATTTTTAAAATGTGAAGGGGTTAACCCAGTTACTCTTTTGAATTGCGTTGATAAATGAGCAGCACTGCTATAATTCAACTTATACGATATTTCTGATATAGTATCTTCACCAAAAATGAGCAACTCTTTTACTCGTTCAATTTTTAGTGCAATCATGAACTGCTCAATGGTGGTAGACTCTACTTCAGAATAGAAATTGGCTAAATAGGTATAAGTAAGGTTTAATTCTTTTCGCAGCAGAACTGAAAACTTCATGTCTGGCTTTCCATCAGAATTGTATACATAATCAATCATGATTTGCCTTATTCTTTCAATTAATATGCCTTGTTTTTTCTCTAACAACTCTAATCCAGCTTTACGTAATTTTCCATTAAGAACAGACTTGTCTTCTTCGGAAACATCTTGGTGTGTATCAATTTCGCCTAATTCAACTTTGTAAAAAGGGATTTTTAATTCTTCAAGAGCGTCTGTCACAACTACTTTACAGCTAACACATGCCATGTTTTTTACGTAAATTTTCATAATATAATTTTGTGTTAAGCATGAACCTGCGACACTATTTATAGTGCATATTTTTTACGCCGATATCAAAACAAAACGTTTGATAATTGCATCTTCATCTAAAGTTCAGGCTAATAATAGACCAATGGGTCTCGTGCAACATTTGTAATTGTGTTACACAAAAATTTGATAATTGTCAGTCCGGCAATTGAGGCCGATAAAATTGTAGTTGTAATGTAGGCTTAATTAATCATAATAAATAATTAATTAATTAATCTTCAAACAATCGAATTGCTAATTATTGTGTCGTTTTCTTAAAAAATAAATTGACCTTATCAATTTCAATGGCCAAATCAAAATCTTTTTGAGTTAAGCCTCCAGCGTCATGTGTTGTTAGAGAAATAAAAACTTTGTGATAGGTATTAGACCAACTTGGATGATGTTGTTGCTTTTCTGCTATTAAAGCTACTTCAGACATAAATGAAAATGCTTGATTAAAATTTTTAAACAAAAACTCTTTAATGATTGATTTCTCTACAAGAAACCAGGCAGCATCTATATTTTTCATTCTTTCACTTATTTCTTCTTTATTGAGACATTTGATCATAGGAACTTGATTTTACGCTTTAACATGATTTCGAATTCGATTGATCAAAAAACCTGTCCACAAAAAGACCAAAACTCCCCGAAAGAATAGATTAAAATCATTTTTTTGTTGGTAAGCCTCAACCATTCCGTATATCCCCAGGATAACGGCACCAAAATAAAGAATGGTGAGTGGCCAAAATGGTTTTTTCATAAGACAATATAAATATTTATATTGTCGATTCAAAACTTGCTATATGAATACAACTACCGGTATTAAATTATCGTTGATGATGTTTCTACAGTACTTTATATGGAGTGCTTGGTATGTAACACTTGGAACTTATATGAGTGAACCCCCTTTAGGCGCATCTGGCATACAGATTGGAGCCACTTACGGTGCATTGGCAATCGCTACCATGATTTCTCCCTTTTTTGTGGGCTTAATTGCAGATCGCTTTTTTGCAGCACAAAAAATTATGGGGGTCTTACACGTATTGGGTGCAGGACTTTTATTTATGGCAACTAAAATTACTGATAGCAATATCTTTTATTGGACCATACTTTGTTACTCTCTTTTATACATGCCTACCATCGCTTTAAGCAATAGCGTAGCTTTTTCTCAAATGACTGATCCTGGTAAGCAATTTCCTTGGATTCGCGTATTTGGAACCATTGGCTGGATCGTTGCTGGGGTTATGATAGGACAAATGGGCATTGAAAAGTCTGCAGATACTTTTTATATTGCTGCGGCTGTTTCTGCGGGATTAGGGCTGTTTAGTTTTATATTACCCAACACGCCTCCTAAGGCTCAAACTGCCGATGCTTCTTCAGCTTTAGGCACAGAGGCTTTTGTTTTGTTTAAGGATAAATCTTACTTAGTATTTTTTATAGCAGCCATTTTAATTTGTGTTCCACTATCCTTTTATTATGGTTTTGCCAATCCATTCTTAAATGAAATTGGATTCCCCAATGCAGCGTCTAAAATGACTTTAGGCCAGGTTTCTGAAGCGGTATTTATTTTAGCCATCCCATTGCTCTTCAATAGAATTGGGGTCAAGAATATGCTCATATTTGGTATGCTGGCTTGGGTATTGCGTTATGTATTCTTTGCATACGGAAACACAGGTGATGCTAATTGGATGTTATATGCAGGTATAGTATTACATGGTATCTGTTATGATTTCTTTTTTGTAACTGGTTATATGTATACAGAGAAAAAAGCGGGTGAGAAAATTAAAAACGCTGCTCAAGGCTTATTTACTTTTGCTACTTATGGTTTAGGAATGGTAATCGGAACAGGCTATTCAGGATATGTAGTAGATGGAGCTAAAACTACTACAGGTCATAACTGGATGAGCATTTGGATGGTTCCTGCCTATATTGCTGCAGCCGTTTTAGTATTCTTTATCATATTCTTCAAAGAGAAAAAATCAATTACTACCACTTAATTAAAATAAATTCCATGCAACGCATTGCCATGTTAGGTTCTGGCTTTATTGGCCGTTTTTATGCAGACTCTTTACAAGGTTATAGAAGTAGAGATTCTATTGTAAGTATTTATTCTAGAAGAGAGGAGAGTGCACGCAAATTTGCAGAAGATTATCAATGTCATCATTATACTACTGTAATGGAAGAAGCTATTGCAAGAGAGGATGTAGATATTGTTTGTATTGCACTTCCCAATAATTTACATGAAGCCGCGGTATTGCTTTGTTGCAAACACAAAAAAGCAGTAATGACTACTAAACCATTAGGTAGAAATGCAGCCGAAGCCAAGCGAATGTTAGAAGCTGTAGAAGCTGCTGGTATTTTCAATGGATATTTAGAAGACTTAGTGTATACGCCCAAATTCATAAAAGCCAATCAAAGCGTAAAAGAAGGAGCATTAGGAAGAATTTTGTGGGCTAAAAGCCGTGAAACTCACCCTGGCCCTCACAGTGAATGGTTCTGGGATATAGAACAAGCTGGTGGAGGTTGTATATTAGATTTGGGCTGTCATTGTGTAGAAATCACGCGTAGTTATATAGGAAAAGATATTAAACCAGTAGAAGTCATGTGTTGGGCTGATACGCAAGTAAAACCTATAGATGCAGAGGATCATGCCATTGGTTTGGTTAAATACGAAAACGGAGCCATTGGTCAGTTCGAAGTAAGTTGGACATTTAGAGGCGGATTGGATCTTAGAGATGAAGTAATGGGCACCGAAGGCACTATTTGGATTAACTCGTTTTTGCGCACCGGATTTGACATGTTTACTACTGGAAAAGGCGGAGATTATATTGCAGAGAAAGCCGAAAGCAATAGTGGTTGGTTATTCCCAGTAGGAGATGAACTAAATGAATTAGGCTACAACCATATGTTTATGGATATGTTTAATGCTTTAGAAAAAGGGGTTGCTCCAAAAGAAACTTTTTATGATGGCTATGTAGTAAATGCTATACTAGATGCCGCATATAAAAGTGCAAAGTCTAAAATATGGGAGCCTGTTCAACTAGATATTTGGAGAGGACAAACTGGACTTAGCAAGGAGTCGCATTTGGTTTCCTATGATCAAGATCATTATCTAGTAAAAGAAGAGATGACCCATTATGGTGCCAAAAAACTTATCCTAAAGCATAAGACAACAGGTAAAATCACAGAACAACTTCTGAATTAATTTTTTCGTTTACCCATTGGAGAGCGGTTTTCAACTGCTCTTCTCTGGTTAAATGACTATTGTCTAAAACCACTGCATCATCCGCTTTTCTTAGAGGGCTAAACTCTCTGGTACTATCAATTTCATCTCGCATAGCTAAATTAGCCTGAACTTCTTCTTTGGTAATACCCGGATTCTTTGCAGATAATTCTAAATACCTTCTAGCTACTCGAATAGCTGGGTCTGCTGTTACAAATATTTTTAATTCAGCCTTAGGGAATACAGTTGTTCCAATATCTCTGCCATCCATAACAATCCCTTTCTGCAAACCCATTTTTTGTTGCTGAGCTACTCCAAATTCTCGCACAAATTGATTAGCAGCTACATCACTTACCAGATTGCTTATACGCATTTCGCGTATTTCATTTTCTACATTCCGCCCATTCAATAATATATCACTAGTTCCTGTTGATTCGTTATAATCAAATTCCAAGTTGATATGCTTCAACGCCTCTTGTACTGCTGTATCATTAGTATAATCAATAGCATGTTCTATAAAATATAAGGTGATGGCCCTATACATGGCTCCACTGTCAATAAACACGTAATTAAGTGCCCTGGCCATTTGTTTAGCCAGGGTACTTTTTCCACAGGAAGAATATCCATCAAGGGTAATAATAATTTTTTTCATAAATATCTCTTACCACAAAGGTAATTAAGAAGGCAATACTACTGTATCAATTACATGAATCACCCCGTTACTTTGGTATACATTAGCAATGGTTACTGTAGACACTCCACCTTTTTCGTCCGTTAAAATTAATTTCTTCCCTTTCATGGTGGCTTTTAAAATGCCGCCAGATACTGTTTTTAAAGTAGCTGAACCATTACCTTCTTTAATTAAAGTAGCAATAGCGCTCGCATCCAATTTACCAGCAATAACATGGTAAGTCAAAATTTTTGTAAGCGTAGCTTTGTTCTCTGGTTTTACTAATGATTCAACCGTTCCGACTGGTAATTTTCCAAATGCCGTATTGGTGGGAGCAAAAACGGTAAATGGTCCTGCACTCTGCAAAGTTTCTACCAGTCCTGCTGCTTTTACAGCGGCAACTAGTGTAGTGTGATCTGCTGAATTAACTGCATTAGCTACAATATTCTTAGATGGATACATAGGTGCCCCACCTACTTCAACAGTTTTTTCACTCATTTGAGCAGTAGCAACATTCACTAATAAAGCGGAAGCAATAACAAAGAAAACTTTTTTCATAAATCTGATTTAAAATTGATTGATTAATTTTTACAGATTCATTTACGAAGAAAGATTCAAGATGGATTGTTAAGGAAAATAAAAAAGGTTGGGGTAATCTGAAATAATTCCATCCACACCCAATGCACGCAACTTTTTCATAGTCGCTAAATCATTCACTGTCCAAGGAACCAGTTTCATTCCCTTCAATTTGCAGGCATTCACTAATTCTTCATTTACCAAACTGTGGTGAGGACTATATGCAGTTGGTGTAAAGCCCAATTCCTGCAATTGTTCAGTTAATGATTTTTTGTTGTAATCCTCAATTAATAAAACCGTTGATATAGAAGGATACTGTTGATGCAAGTATTGTAATGTTCTAATATCAAAAGACTGAATCGTAACTCTATCTTCTATTTTTTTATGTTTAATTACAGCCACTAATAAATCAACAAAGGCTTTTGGACTTGGATGGTATTTATTATCTGTGGCTGGTTGCGACTTCGTTTCAATATTATAAAAAGGTAATGGCTTATTCTTTGATAAGGCATATTGATCTGCCGCTTCAATTACGTCTAATAATAATGGCTTATACGCAGCCATCTTTTGCTGTTGAGGAAACCGAGGATTCCCTCTTAAGCCAATATCATACCTTTGAGTAGCTGCATAGTGCATGGTATAAATATTCAACTGTTTTTCTTCTTCTTTGGTCACTATTGTGCCATCCGGCTTAGTAGTGATTTCATGATTAAAAAAAGGTTCATGACTTAGTAGCACTTGTTTGTCTGCTGTAATTACTGCATCCATTTCTAGAGTAACAGCTCCCAAATCTATTGCTTTGTACATGGCAGGAATGGTATTTTCAGGTACCAAACCTCGAGCACCCCTATGGCCTTGCCAGTCAAAAGCAGTTAAATTATTTTGTTGATTCATTTTAGAACTGGTACAGCCGTATAAAAAAACCATACCGCTGATGATAAAAATATTTTTCATGAAAGAAGTATTATTTATTCAATCTTAATTTCATTTCTTCAGCAGCTAGTTGTTCCTCTGTTGAGCCATTAGCTAATGTTTGAATAATATTTTTTTGAATATTAATTGGTTTATTTTGACTCCATTTAAATACGTGTTGCAATTGAGTCACTTCAATTTCAAATGCTACGATGGCTTTCATATTCGATTGGATATACTCTTCAGTCATATGTTTGAATTGCGAAGGAGATGCGGCATCCTTCTCATATTTAGCCGTTAAGCTTTTAAGCATTATATATAACGCATCATCCCCCAAAAAATGGATAATGCCAGTTGCATGAACTGCAGAATAATTCCAAGTACTAGCGGTGTTTTGAGGCTCATAATGTTGAGCACTTACATAACTGTGTGGACCATGAAATACAGCCAATACATTTTTGTTGTTTTCAAAAGCAATCGTATGTGCTTGTTTACGCATAATATGCGCCTGCAAAAAAAGTTGATTTCCGCGTAAATCAATCATAACGGGCACATGCGTAGCTACAGGGAATCCATCCACCCCAATACCACAAATAGTAGCAAATGAATTGGATTCCATAAAAGCCAATATATCTGCTTGTTCTGCTGTAGAAAAATGATTGGTTAAATACATTGTAGTTGCAATGTACCACTAATTTGAAAATTTAAAAGCTAACTGCCAATGCTGTTAACGCAGTAAATAAATTTTGTGTGGGCAAATTGCCCTGCTTAGTAAAAATAAAGTCTCTACTTTGTAATTGCTTTATTTCTGTACGCCAGAATAAATGCTTGTTAATAGCATAGTCTACATTCAAAGAAATGCCTTTTACCCTAAACCCTTGAGGAGTTCCTGTGGAAATCATTACCCCATTTGCATCTTGGTAGGATTCTGTTCTTAACGCAAACTTCATATTGTCATTAGCAGCATATTGCAGCATCAAAACTGGGGTATACCAAATGAGTCCTTGGTTGTTGGTTTGCTGTAATCCAATATCAAATCCCCCTATTAATCCTATCCGGTTACTCCATTGATAAATGGCATAGAAATTATGAAAATAACGCATTACGCCACTAATGCCTGCAGTTGGGTTACCAATAAATAAGCTACTATTAATAGTCCATTTACTAGTAGGTTTATATTGAATCTGGTGACCAAAAGATGGGCTCTTATTGCCTTTTAGCAGTTGAATACGTTGCCAACCAGTTAGAAGTAAGGCACTCATAACCCATTTTTCATTCGGCGATGTATAAGACAATTTTACACCTGTTTCAAAATAAGGGGAATTATCTGCTGCTATGCTTCTGCTCAAGGTCCAGCAATCTTTTCCAATGGCACTTTCGAAACCGATATGCGAACTAAATACACCTGCATCTACCCATAAATTAGCTTTCCTGCTTAATTTCCATCCAATATTAGCCTCTAATAACTGCTTATACAAGCCATTCTCTCCGGCATAATTGGCGCGCATATAAGAGCCAAATGCCAAGCCTAAGTTTACTCTTATACTTTCCTTTTTAAATGCAGCTTTTACGAAAGCTAAGTTTATACTAAGCAGCTTATTCTTGTCATGACTGTAAACAAATGGAACATCATTATTGGTTACAGGTCCTTTGGTATTATGCTGATAGTAGAATTCGGCATAACCACTCAATTGAATGGCACTGGTTTTCTGTAATGGCATTATAGAATCATTGGGTTGAGCTACAACCACTAAACATAAACACCATCCAATTATGGTGATCAACCATTTCATTTATACTACTTCAATTAATGAAGTCTGAGGCAAATTAGCGTTGCGCATAGCAATATTTCGAACAGTTTGTGCAGTAAAATTCCTAAATGCTTCTTTGGTCAACTCATCGTTTCCTACCATGGCAGGTACCCCATCATCTCCGCCTTCACGAATGGTTTGTACCAAGGGGATTTGGCCCAAGAAAGAGAGATCATATTCCTCAGCCAGTTTCCTTCCCCCCTCTTTACCAAATAAATAATACTTGTTGTTCGGCAATTCAGCGGGTGTGAAATATGCCATATTTTCAATAAGGCCAATGATTGGAACGTTTATTTGAGCCTGGCTAAACATAGCAATCCCTTTTTTAGCATCAGCCAATGCTACGTTTTGTGGAGTTGTGACTATTACTGCACCGGTTACTGGAACTGTTTGCATTAAAGTTAAATGGATATCCCCTGTTCCTGGTGGCATATCAATTACCAAGTAATCTAATTCGCCCCAATCTACTTCTGTTACAAATTGTCTGATAGCAGAGCTTGCCATTGGACCTCTCCAAACCACTGCATTCTTTTCATCTACTAATAAACCAATACTCATGAGTTTAATTCCAAATTTCTCTAATGGAACAATCATTCCTTTCCCATTCACTTCTTTCATCATTGGCCTTGCCCCTCTTACTCCAAACATGATTGGGACACTCGGTCCATAAATATCTGCGTCCATCAATCCTACCGATGCACCTCCTTCTGCTAAAGCCAAGGCAAGATTGGCAGAAATGGTACTTTTACCTACCCCGCCTTTTCCACTTACTACTGCAATAATATTTTTTACCCCACCCAACACTTTTTGGTCGTCTTTACGGGTGGAAGTAGTATTGGCGGTAAAGTTCACCGTTACTTTCGCATTTTTATTAACCAATAACTTGATGGCATTTTCACTTGCCCTACTCATTAAATCTTTCATTGGGCAAGCCGGAGTTGTCAATACAATGGTAAAGCTTACCGCATCCCCATTGATCACTATGTCTTTTACCATGTTTAGGGTTACCAAATCCTTTCCTAAATCTGGCTCCTGCACATTACTCAATGCTTTTAAAATCGCTTCCGTTGTCATTGTTGCTCAAGTTTTTGTTAAAATAACCGTTGGATTGCAAAGTTAACAACCTAGGACTTTACTTTGTTATGAAATACGGAGAACAAAGCAAATTAGTACCTTTGCCCTCCCTTAAACAGCAACTGCCTTTATGAATAGATTAATTTTACCCTTTTTGATATTATTAGTCGGGTTAAGCTTGGTGCAAAAGGCAAATGCGCAGCAAAACAATCCTTATAGAGACTCCATTGTTCAATTATATGGAGTAGTAATGACTGCCGATAGCTTAAGGGGTATTCCATCTGCTTCGGTAATTGTAGAGGGTAAAGGCCGAGGAACCATCACTAGTTATGATGGGGTCTTTTCAATTGCGGTAATGAAAGGTGATCGAATTACTTTTAGTAGCATTGGGTTCAAAAACAATAGCATTCAAATTCCGCTTAATTTAGAAAGCAACCAATACAGTGTAATTCAATTACTCATTAGTGATACTGCTTATTTGCCTGCTACTATTCTTAAGCCCAGACCTACCAAAGAACAGTTCGAAAGAGACTTTTTAAATAATCGCTTCCCTGATGATGCTTATGAAATAGCACGTAAAAACACAGATGAAGCTACTCGTAGAATATTATTAAATAGTTTACCTGCAGACGGAAGAGAAGCCGTTAATTTTCAGTTAAGACAACAAACGAATAAATATTATTATGCCGGTCAAGTACCGCCAATGAATATCATGAACCCTGCAGCTTGGGCAGATTTTATTACTGCTTGGAAACGTGGAGACTTCAAGCGAAAAAAATAAATTATTATGTCAATTTTCAATGTAACAGTTATAGGAGCAGGAACCATGGGTAATGGTATTGCACAGGTTTTTGCCCAAAAAGGATTTAAAGTAGTATTGGTAGATGTGCAACAAGCACAATTAGAAAAAGCACTGGCTACTATTGAGAAAAACCTAGACAGAATGGTTGCTAAAGGCACTATTGCTGGAGAAGAAAAACTGGAAACCCTTGCCAATATATGTACCAATACTTCTATCAATGAAGGTGTTGCTGCTGCTGATTTAGTGGTAGAAGCAGCTACAGAAAATGTAGAATTGAAATTAAAAATATTTGGAGAAATGGATGCTGCTGCTCCCGCAAATGCAATATTAGCTAGCAACACTTCTTCCATTTCAATTACTAAAATTGCGGCTGCAACCAACCGCCCTAATAAAGTGATTGGAATGCATTTTATGAACCCAGTTCCGATAATGAAATTGGTTGAAATTATTAATGGCTATGCAACTGACGAGGAAGTCACCAATACAATTGTTGATTTAAGTAAACAATTGGGCAAAACCCCATCTGTAGTAAATGATTACCCTGGATTCATTGCCAATAAGGTTTTAATGCCCATGATTAATGAAGCCATCTATTCTTTATATGAAGGGATTGCAGATGTTGAATCAATTGATACCATCATGAAGTTAGGTATGGCTCATCCAATGGGTCCTTTGCAGCTAGCAGACTTTATTGGATTAGATGTTTGCTTGAGCATAATGAACGTATTATATAATGGCTATGGTAATCCTAAGTATGCTCCTTGTCCTTTATTGGTTAACATGGTAACAGCAAAAAAATTAGGTGTTAAATCAGGGGAAGGGTTTTATATATATACGCCTGGCTCTAAAGAATTAGTAGTAAGTCCTAGTTTTAAAAAGTAGCTTATTCTTATAAAGTGTTCCCAAATGCAATTAAGTAAATGGCAATAGCAGATAATGCAATGCCCGTCCAATTTATTGCAGAAAGTTTCTCTTTAAAAACAATGGCTGCTACTAATGTGCTGAACAATACAATACCCATATTATTCACTGGCAAGCTAGCACTTGTTTCCCATGGACTATCTTGTAAAAAATGGACCAGACACCATATCGAAAAATAATTCGGTATCCCAATACAAACACCTGCAATAATTTGGTCTACCTTAAATACCAATTGCTTTTTCCAATATTGATAAAATAATACAATAACACCAATACTTGCTGCGGAAAAAAAGCCCGATATCAAAAATGCATTATTAGTTTCTTTAGTAACATAAGTTTGTTGCACATGATTAATTAAGGCGTCTAAAAAACCGCTTCCTATAAATACCAATAAGGGTAATAGTATTTTTTGCAAAAAAGGTACAGGCATGGTTTTATCCGATTCATTTTTTTGTGGATAGCAAGTAAATATTACCGCAATTAATGCCAAAGAAATACCAACAATTTCCCAGCCCACCACTTGTTCATTATATAATATAATAGTGAGTACAACGGGTATGATTAAAGACAATTTATTGGCTACAGAAGCAACCGCAACGCCTAGTTTTTGTGCAGTAATTCCAATTAAATTAAAACTAGTTATAAATAATAATCCCATAATCATAGCCCACCTGAACCAAGGTGTAGCTAAGGATTCTACTTGAATAGGAAAAGATCCATTTACAAAAGACCCTGTTACAACACAGGTAATATAATTGAAAACGATTGCAGGAAATACGGGTATATTTAATTTACCACATACTTTAAAAGATAGTAACAAATAACTGGTTAAAATAATACTGCCTAATAAATATATCATGATTGAATTCGTCGATAATAGTGAATAATATCAGTTCCTACTTTTTCAGTTTGAGTTAATATAGCATTCAATAAATGAGGAGCTTGAATTCCATCCATATGTTCATTACCTATTGAATGATTTGATTGTATTACTCTTGCTTCATCCCATAATTCTTGGTCAATAAAACTTTGTAACAGCTTTGCTCCTCCCTCAACTAAAATGCTTTGTACTTGCTGCTCATATGCATATTCTAATATAGGTTCAATCAAACTTTGCTGTGCAGGTAATTGCACATAACGAACTGTGCTTTGAGTTTCGTTTTTGATTGTATTGAAAACCCAAGTACAACTTTGGTCGCTTAATAGATGCAATGTTGGGTCTAGTTGCAAGATTCTGTCAATGACCATCCGGATTGGATCAGCCCCCCTACTCAGTCGGCTATTTAATTGCGGATTGTCTGTAATTGCAGTTTGGGTGCCAACTAAAATGGCTGCTTCTTCTGAGCGCCAAGTATGTACAAGCCTTTGCACATAGGCATTGCTGATTTTAATTTCGCGATCTTGTACTCCAATTAATTCATCAGCAGTTTGAGCCCATTTTAAAATAATATATGGGCTATGTTTCAAATGAAAATGAAAGAACCTTTTATTGATTTCTCTTGCTTCTGCTTCTAAAATAGGTCCTACTACTTCAACACCCGACTCTTTTAACTTTGCTGCTCCTTTTCCATTTACTGCTGCAAAAGGATCCATTGATCCAATGACTACTTTTTTTATTTGATTGGCAATGATTAGGTTGGTGCAGGGTGGAGTTTTACCAAAATGCACGCAAGGCTCTAAACTCACATATAAAGTAGCTTCTTTTATTTTTGCTTTATTTTTTTCCGCTACACTATTGATGCAATTTACTTCGGCATGAGGCTGACCATAACGTTCATGATATCCCTCCCCTATAATTTGATCTTGGTATACCAACACAGCTCCTACCATTGGATTTGGAGCAACCCATCCAGCTCCTTTTTGAGCCAGTTGCAAACATCTTTGCATATAGAATTCGTGATTGATGGGCATTAGCTTACAAAAATAAACAAATGATGGCTACATTGCAGCATGACCATCAGAGATGCTAAGCAAGCCATAATAGCCGCTATTGAGCCCATTTATGACAATAGAGAAGCAGTCAATATTGCCACTTTATTACTAGAAGAACTAACTGGTTTTAGTAAGATGAACCAATTTCTTCAAAAACAATCCCTGATTTCAGAAGAAATAGTGAATAAGCTTACTCAATCTATTACTAGATTGAGTAAAGGAGAACCTATTCAATATATCATAGGTAAAGCTTGGTTTATGGAATTAGCTTTTGTAGTTAATTCTCATACTTTAATTCCTCGCCCTGAAACAGAAGAATTAGTGAATACCCTAATAAAATATTTAAAGGCTAACAATTACAAAAATGTTCAGATTCTAGAAATCGGTTCTGGTTCAGGATGTATACCCATTGCAATTGCTAAATATTACCCTAATGCAATAATTACTAGTGTAGACATTAGCCCAGATGCTTTAGAAGTAGCAAAAATAAATGCCCATCAAAATGGCGTAATCATCAACTGGAAACAATTGAATTTTTTAGATTCAACTGAATGGGAGAAATTGGGGTTATTTGATATTATTATTAGTAATCCTCCCTATATCCGTAAAACAGAAGCTGCAAGCATGCATACCAATGTATTGGCTTTTGAACCGCATACAGCATTATTTGTAGAAGACAATGACCCTTTGATTTTTTACAAAGCAATTCATGATTTTTGCAAAAGTCATTTGAATAAAAATGGAGCAATCTTTTTAGAAATAAACGAAGGGTTAGGCAAGGAAACAGCCGAATTATTTAAACACAACTATCAAGTTGAGATTAAGAATGACATGCAAGGAAAAGAGAGAATGATAATGGCTTATCAATTTTGATCAACCGCCATCACCGGTGTTGCACCTAATTTTTTAATGACTTGCATAATCTTTATTGAAGTACCTAAATGTGAGGTACTATCCCCATTTATAACAACTGTTGGTTTCTCTGTTTCCTTCGATAAATACTCTTGCAATTTAGTTTCCAAATTTTCAATTGCAATAGGCTCGGAACCAATAAATAATTCTTGGTCTTTATTTACACTAATGACTACCGTTTGCTTGGCCTTGGTATCTGCTTTTGCCTTAGGGTTAGACACCTTAATTACATTCGGATTAGCCAATGTAGATACAATTAAAAAAAACAACAAGAGAATGAATAAAATATCATTCAGAGCGCCTGTATGCATTTCAGGATGTGTTCTAAATCTTTTTCGGATATTCATATTATCTAGTTGGCTCTTGTAAAATATCCATAAAATCTGCACTAGCAGCTTCCATTTTATTAGCCGTTTTGTCTATCTGCGTACTTAAAAAATTATGCCCTACATAAGCAATCAATCCAATTATCAAGCCGGTTGCCGATGTAATCATTTTTGTATAAATTCCTCCTGCAATGGTGTTTAATGTGTATTCTCCAGTAGAAGCAATACCATAAAATAATTGAACCATCCCAATGATAGTACCTAAGAATCCAAACATAGGTGCAATACCTGCAATCAATGACAAAATGTTCAGGTTCTTTTCCATATTGTACATTTCCAATTTGCCTACATTCTCCATACTTTTTTCAATAGCATCAATTGGCTTTCCTATTCTCTGTAATCCTTTATCAATCATTTTAGCAACAGGACTCTGATTGTTCTTTGCATAACTTTTTGCAGCTTGTACATTGCCCGATAAAATATGATCTCGAATAACTACCATAAAATTCAAATCAATTTTACCTGCTTTTCTAATTGCTAATAAGCGTTCTGTGAAAACATATATAGCTGCAATAAGCAAAGCATAAAGAGGATACATAATCCATCCTCCTTTTTCTAATAAAGTCCACAACGACACTTTTTCCGCAGTTGCTACTGCAGCAGTAGCTGCTTTTTGCAATGTATCTGACTGTAATAAATAAAACATGAATTCAATTTAGTTTGCTAATGTAGTAGGTTCTACAAAAGAACAATTAATCGTTAATAAAAAATCATTCACTTCGTTAATTAAGAAAGCTTTTACACATGATGATTATTTGCTAGGTCTGTCCATTTCCTTCATTTTCATCATAGCCATAATTTGACGCATATTATCTTGCATGCCTTCAGGGCTACCATCTAAGAAAATAACATTTCCTTTTCCAATTTCAGCAAAGTTTTTAATCGCTTCTGTCCACATACTGAACAAGATCACATTAGTGTCTAAATTAGCCTGCTTCATCTCTTCTGCAGCCTGACTCATCCCTTTAGCAACCTCTTGTCTAAATAATGCAACACCCATACCACGTAATCGTGCCGCTTCGCGCTCTGCCTCAGCTGCTATTTTAATTGCATTACCTTCTGCTTCAGCCCCTTTGGTTTTAGTAATCAACAAAGCCTGACCTTCGTTTTCAGCAGCCGCTTTTAAGTTATTACTAGCCACCACCCTACTCATACTTTCCATAATTACCTGGTCGAATGTGATATCATTAATTTGTAGGTCTTGCAAATGGTACCCCCAATCTTCTAAAGACTTATCAATTTGTTGTTTTACATCTTCTACAATTTCTCTTCTCAACAGCAAAATTTCTGCTTGTTTTTTTGTTGCCACAAATGCACGTATTGAACCTTCAACCGTTCTAATCAAAGCTTGCATCAAATCTTTTTCAGAAATAAATTTAAAGGCCACATTCTTAATAGATTGCTCATCTTGATTAATTACCGAATACAGTAACATACTTTTAAAATAAACATTCGCTTGATCAACGGTTACTGCCTGAAATTCTAATTCAACAGAACGGTTTTGAATACTCACTGTTTTATACACTTGCTCTAGAATGGGGATTTTAAAATTCAGTCCAGGCATTAGAATCCTTCTATATTTTCCAAACATGGTAATTACTGCAATGGTTCCTTGGTTTACTGTAACTAGTCCAGTAAACACAATAATCAAGGCAACAATTAGCCACCAATAATTCATTAAAAATTGCATAAAAATTAATTTTAATAAAGATAATATCTATTTTACCAGATTAGCCCCCTTTTCTTCCCACACTTGAACCAATTGTACCAACACATCAACAGCACGCTCCATATCAGAAACCCCCACCCACTCCCTCTTGCTGTGAATGGCTTGCATTCCTGTAAAAATATTGGCACAAGGGAGACCCATAAAACTCAATCTACTTCCATCTGTTCCTCCTCTAATAGGCTCTTTTATAAAGGGTAAGCCACATTTAGTATATGCTTCTTCTGCAAATGAACTGATAAATGGATATTGGTCAATAATCTCCTTCATATTGCGGTATTGTTCCTCTACTGTAAAAGAAATGGTAGCACCAGGATATTGCTGTATTACCTGAAGAGCAATTTGTTTTATGCGTGCTTGATGTTCTCCCAATTGAGCAGTCTCAAAATCGCGTATAATAAATTCAATACTGGCTTTTTCTGCTAATCCTTCTACTCTTACTGGATGAACAAATCCTTGCTTTTTTTCAGTTACCTCAGGTGCTAAAATATCTTTAGGCAATTGATTTAAAATTGCAGCAGCAACTTTTAATGCATTCACGAGTTTACCCTTTGCATAGCCAGGATGAGCAATCACCCCCTCAATATGAACAGTAAAAGCATTGGCACTAAACGTTTCATCTTCAAATGTTCCTAGCTCTCCTCCATCTAATGTATACGCATAATCAGCTCCTAATTTTTGAAGATTTAAATAATTGGTTCCTCTTCCAACTTCTTCATCTGGTGTAAATAGAATTTTAATAGTACCATGTGGAATGCTAGGATGATGAAATAAATATTCAACTAAATTCATAATAATTGCAACTCCGGCTTTATCATCTGCCCCCAATAAAGTTAATCCACTTGCAGTAATGATATCTTTACCAATATGTTGTTTTAAATAAGGAAACTCTTCTGGATTTATACAAATATTTGCATCATCTGGCAATACAATTGGATGGCCACTATATGCTGTGTGAAGTAAGGGTTTTACATTGGTTCCACTACAATCCGGGGCAGTATCAATATGTGCACAAAAACAAATAACAGGAACTGGTTGGGCAGTATTTGCAGGTATGGTTCCATAAACATACCCATGTTCATCTGTATGTGCATCTATGACTTGTAAAGTTTTTAATTCTTGTACTAATAATTGGCTTAGCTCTTTTTGTTTTTGGGTGGATGGGAAACTACTACTGAGTGGATCACTCTGTGTATCTATTTGAACATAGCGCATTAATCTTTCAGCAACACTGTATTGGGTTAGGCCTTGCATCTTCTTTTTATCACAAGTTAATATTTGTTGCCCCATCTATTGCATTTCTAAAATTCAATTTCTATATTGTAGCAACCAAACAACCCCCAAATGAAAAAAACACTGATTGCTGCCATTGTAGGCGGTATTGTACTATTTATGTGGCAATTCCTTTCATGGACCATCATTAATTTGCATGGATCATCTCAGCAGTACACTCCTAATCAAGACAGCATTATGCAAATGCTGAAAACCAATTTAGATAAAGAAGGAGGCTATTATATGCCATCTGCTCCTGCTGGAACTTCTTTTGAAGACATGGAAAAAATGGCCATGGCTAATGTAGGTAAACCATGGGCAAGCGTTCAATACCATGCTTCGCTAGAATACAATATGGGAATGAATATGACGAGAGGATTAATCGCGAATATTTTTATCATATGGTTGCTGTGCTGGATTCTCGCAAAAATTGCCAACAACAATTTTACTACCACTTTTACAGCTACGCTATTTGTTGGAATAATTGTTTATTTAAACAGCAGCTATACAGGCCATATTTGGTACCCCATGTTCGATATAAGGGCATATTTGATTGATGCAATTGTAAGTTGGGGATTAGTAGGTGCTTGGCTTGGCTGGTGGATGAATAGGAGCCAGAAATAATTGATTTATTAAATTGAAATCAACAGTACTAAAAGAGACCGGCATGCCGGTCTCTTTTTTATGAAAAGTTTCTACTAATACAATGATTCGAATAATGATCAAAGAAGTATTAAGGCGTAATTATAATTGATGGGGGACCGTCTATTGAAACCAATTCTAAATCAAATACCAATTCTTCTCCAGCTAAAGGATGATTGGCATCTAATACTACCACCGCTTCTTTTACTTCCACAATAACAACAGGGAAATTTTGCCCTGAACCATTGCTCATATTCAATTGCATTCCTACTTCAGGTACCATGTCAGCTGGAAATCTATCTTTAGGAAACTCCATAATCATTTCTTCCTGCTTTGGACCATAGGCCTGATCAGCAGGGATATTGATGGTTCTTTTCTCTCCAATTACCATACCTGTAACACCGTCGTCAAAACCGGCAATTACCATACCGCTTCCTATTTCAAACTCCAATGGTTCTCTGCCTTCTGATGAATCAAAAGTATTGCCATTGGTTAACTTTCCGTGATAATGCACTTTTACCTTATCACCCTTTTTTGCTTGTTGCATAAATTATTATTAAGGGGCAAAAGTACTATCCTTCGCGCTTAATATTACCTTTGAAGCCAAATATTTTGGCTATGCGGATTGTTTTTATGGGTACCCCTGATTTTGCCGTGGCTTCTTTAGACGCATTGGTTTGCAATGGATTCAATGTAGTTTCTGTAGTTACTGCACCTGATAAACCAGCTGGAAGGGGGCTTAAATTAACAGAAAGTGCAGTTAAACAATATGCTGTTTCAAAAGGAATTCCAGTTCTTCAGCCCATAAAATTAAAAGATCCGGCATTTATAGCATCATTAAAAGACTTACAAGCAGATATACAAATTGTGGTTGCATTTAGAATGTTACCTGAGATTGTATGGAATATGCCAAAAATGGGGACATTAAATGTACATGGTTCTTTACTACCTCAATATCGTGGTGCTGCTCCTATTAATTGGGCAGTAATGAATGGGGAAAAACAAACCGGCGTTACTACATTTAAATTAAAGCACGAAATAGATACTGGTGATATTTTATTACAAGAATCCATGCCTATTGGTGAAGATGAAACAGCTACAGAAGTGCATGATCGAATGAAAATAATTGGGGCCAATTTATTGGTAAAAACCTTGCAGCAAATGATGGAAGGAACCATTCAAGAGACTCCGCAAGTGCTTACTGCAGAAACAAAACATGCGCCCAAAATTTTTACCAAAGACTGCACTATTCAATGGAATCAATCTGCGGAACAACTACATAATTTAGTTAGGGGGTTAGCACAGTTCCCAGGAGCTATTACCCAATTAGATGGTAAAATCTTGAAAGTTTTCAAAAGTCAAAAAGAAATTGTTGTACATCAAAATGAAGTAGGCAAGGTGTTTACAGACAATAAAACATATTTAAAGTTTAGTTGCAGTAATGGGTATTTACATATTATTGATCTACAATTAGAAGGCAAGAAAAGAATGCCTATTACCGATTTTTTAAGGGGATATAAGCCAACAGTTTCTTAAACAATTATTGAATGGCAGCAGCTAAAGTTGCATAGTCAACAATTCCTTGTTTTCTCCAAGTTTCTTTGCCATTTTTAAATACAATAAATGTAGGCAAGCCTTCAGAACGCAATTGTTTCATTACTTCAATATCTATACCTCCGTCTACTTTTACCAAGTTAAACTGGGTTCCTTTTTCCTTTATTAATTGTTGTACTATGGGTTCCATTTTTACGCAAGGGGGGCACCATTCTGCACCTATATCTACTAATACAATTCCAGTTTTTGTACTTGCGGTGAATGCAGCCATACTCAGTTCTTCTCTAGCTGCTTTTGACTCTAGTGGTTTACCCTCCATACGCCAAGCAGAAGTGCCTCCACGCAAGTTGCTTACATCTGCAAAACCATTTTGTTTCATCCAAGTCATTGCTTCTGCACTTCTTATACCGGAAGCACAGTACACCAAAACTGGCTTGGTTTTATCTATATGTTGAACCCTTTCTGTAAATTCTTTTTCATCAAGCCAGTTAGCTTGCAATGCATTATTAAAATGGCCTCCCTGAAATTCACCTGCAGTTCTAACATCTAGAATTTGAATCCCCGGTGTTTTCATTTTTTGTTCAAAAGCAGCAACTGAAATGGTTCCGCCAGTCTGTGTATTTGCTTCACTTTCATTTGATGATACTGAACTTTCACTAGGTGCAGAATTACACGCAAGAACAACAAAGAATAAGGCAATACTAAATAGAGGTAATTTCATATTATTGTAAATAAGTAATTGTAACAGAAAATGGCAAATCGTTTTTCCCTAAAGCAGCTGCAGTTGCATTGCTAACCCTCATCATTAAAGCAGGTGCACCTTTAATTTCAGGAACTGGCCCTAAAACTCTTGCACAAACAGTTTTATTATCTGCGGTGGTAATTCTCACTATAGTTCCAGGCAAAACATCATTCAACAATGCATAAAATTTTCTATCGGAAAATCCACTAACCGATTTGAAAGTTCCTACATCGCCTGCTTTATTAATTTTGTTTTTAGTTGATTCGTCCATATTATAAACTAAACCAAAATAACCTTCGTCATTGGGTTTGGGTAGATAACGCAAATCTTCCTCACTAATTCTATATTCTGTTGGGGCTACTTTGTTGGCTTCCTTAAATTGATCTACTGGAACAGGAGCTGGAACAATATTAGCGGCTGCTTCTGCATCTTTCTTTGCTCGATCCGCAGCTGCTTTTGCAAAAAACTTGTCGGTCTCTGTTAATGGCTTCATCTCTCCTTTCTTCATTTCTCGACTTCCATCTACAGCAGCATCCATTACGTTGGGATCTTTTAATGGCGGGTTTTCAACTGGTGCACCAATTACGGGCGGTTTAACAAAAACTTGGGTGTTGGCTGCAGGGGCATCAGCTTTCATTGCAGCCAGTTTTGATCCGCCTATAAAGCCAATTACAATTGCTTGTCCATTTTTTAAAACATCCGTTTTTAAATCATTCCATTCACGCAAATTGGCCAAGGGAACTTTATAATATCGTTGACTAAGTCTAAATAAATTTTCGCCTTTGCCTGCAATATGATATACGGGTTCACTGGTTGCAAATTCCTGTTGCTGTACCAAATTATCTTCCGACAATGGAATTCTCAATTTAACGCCTAAGGGTAAAACAGCATTCGCGTTTAAATTATTATAAGCTGCAATTTGCCTTGGCGTTGCCCCATAAATTCTACTTAATACCGATAGGGTTTCTTTTCCTTTAACAGTATGGTTAATATAGAGGTCACCTGTAGGGCCTGCTGCAATTAATTTATCCTGTGCAATAACTGCATGGGTGCAAAAAAGTAATGCTAAAAACAAATATTTCTTCAGGTACATGAGATAATAAATAGGGTGCAAAGTTAATCTTTTAATATTCTCCATTCAGCAGGATAATAATTATTGATCCGATTGGGCAAAACTTTAACCAATCCAAGCATAACCCCTTCAAACTGTACCCAATTCCAGCCTATTGAAGCATTGTCAGGCATGAAATTTCCTCTTTTCAAAAAGTGCAAAGCCTGTTCTTTGCTTACAGGCAAAAAACTAAACCCATTTTTGGGCAATACCGAAACGGCCCACTCGTGTGATGGAATTAGTGCATTACCCTTGAATTCTCCTATTTCTATCCCTGCTTTTTTTATATATAATCTGCCAGCTAATTCTTGTATAGTACTTAAAAAAGGGGCTGACACTCTTCTTATTGCATTGTTTTGTTTAAAGTATGCTGCTGATAAGTCGTTCACTATATACGGGTCCAATGCTGCTATTTCGGTCTTAGTCAATTTGGTTAATGGGACTTCTTTTAGTCTGCCACCAAACTGATTTTGTTGTTGTTTAAATGCTGCCAAATAAAAACCCTCACCTTTTACCAAATAGGGATAAAACCGATATCCCCAAGCTTGTTTTTGAGGTGATTGAGTTGTTACAATATTCCAAGATGGATCTGTTTTAATTGGGCAAGATTCCATATTCATTTGGTCTACTATCCAATCAGCAATGGATTCATCTTCAGCTTCAGAATAGGAACAGGTTGAATACAATAGTATTCCGTCCTGTTTTAAACATGGAATAATTGAAGCCAGTATTCTTTCTTGTCTTTCACTGCAATGAATCACATTTTGTTCGCTCCACTCTTCAATTGCTTGAGGGTCTTTTCGAAATAAACCACTTCCACTACATGGCGCATCCACTACAATTACATCAAAATAGCCAACAAAGTCTTTAAAATGATCTGGGTCATTATTGGTAACAACCATATTGGGCAATCCCCACTTAGTTGTATTTTCTACCAATATAGCAGCACGAGATTTGATTACATCATTACTCACCACCAAACCTTCAGTAAAAATTGAAGCCAACAAGGTAGTTTTACCACCTGGTGCGGCACACAAGTCTAATACTTTTAAACCTTTTTTAGGACCAGGAATTAATTCATTAATAGCGTGTTGCAAAAACATTGAACTGGCTTCTTGTACATAATAGGCACCCGCATGAAATAATGGATCCATAGTAAAAGAAGGTCTTGCATTTAAGTAAAACCCATCGTTGCACCATGGTACTTGTGCAGACCTATATTCATTTAATACATCGCTGGGTTTAAAGGGGTTCAACCGAATACTAGTTACTTGTTCCCCAGAAGTATGCACCCCTTCAAATGCTGCTTTATCAAAGCCTTTTACATTTGCTAAAGAATCAATCAATTGCTTGGGTAAATCCACTGCTAGATTGCTTTTATTTCTGCAACTAATTTTTGTAAAGCGGCTTTTGCATCGCCAAATAACATGGATGTTTTAGGCTGAAAAAATAATGCATTTTCAATACCTGCATAACCTGGCTTCATGCTTCGCTTATTTACAATTACCGTTTTCGCCTGTTCTACTTCTAAAATTGGCATTCCATAAATAGGTGAAGCAGGGTCCGTTTTAGCAGCAGGATTCACTACATCATTTGCTCCTAAAATAAGCACTACATCCGTTGATTTAAATTCATTGTTTGCATCTTCCATTTCTAATAATGAATCATAATTAACATCTGCCTCTGCTAATAATACATTCATATGGCCAGGCATTCTACCTGCCACAGGATGAATGGCATATTTAACTTCTACTCCTTTTTCTTCTAATAATTGTTCTAGTTCGTGACAAATATGTTGAGCTTGTGCCACCGCTAACCCATACCCAGGAACAATCATCACTTTGCTTGCATAACTCATACAAACCGCAGCATCAGTAATGGATATTTCTTTATAACTACCAGTAATAGCTTGCTGCTCCCCTTTTGAAGATGCGCCAAAAGAACCCAATAAGACATTCATTAAACTACGGTTCATTGCTTTACACATCAGAATGGTTAACAATGTACCAGCTGCACCAACCAAGATTCCTCCTGTGAGCATTACTTGATTATCGTATAAAAATCCTCCGCATGCTGCGGCAACACCAGTAAAAGAATTTAAGAGAGAAATGACTACAGGCATATCAGCTCCCCCTATAGGCAAAACAAATAATACACCATATAAAACTGCAGCAGCCGTAATAAAATAAAACCAATAATAATTGGTGATAGAGATATTGTACACTAAATAAGTTGCAACACCTACAATAGCTAGTAACAGAATGTTATTTGCAATCTGTTGACCATTAAATGCCAAGTCCTTTACAGAACCATTTAGCTTTCCCCAAGCAATCATGCTGCCTGCAAATGAAATAGTACCAATAATTAATCCTGCAAAAATGATTAATAGAGTAGCCCCATCTAAACTTCCAGCAGCAGCATACATATTATCTTGAACCAACATTGGATGAGTTAAATGCTGGAACTCAATGATAGAAATTAAAGCAGCACAAGCACCTCCCATTCCATTAAATAGACTTACCATTTCGGGCATAGAAGTCATTTTCACTTTTTTTGCTGCTAGGGTTCCTGCAATGGTACCCACAGCTAATCCGCCAAAAATCCAACCGTAATTTTCTAACTTGACTCCATCTTTACTATATAAAAATATGGTACCCAATATAGCAATGGCCATTCCTGCTGCTGCTACCCAATTTCCTTTTCGAGCGGTATCAGGATGAGACAACATTTTAAGCCCTACTATAAAACTAACAGAGCCTAATAAGTAACAGAGTGTAAGCAAATTTATTTCCATGTTATTTTTTCTTCTTAAACATTTCCAACATTCTATCAGTAACCACAAATCCACCTACCACATTTAATGTACCCAACACTACCGCTAAAAAACCAATAATTAATGCTGGTATATCATCAGCCGAAACCTGTCCCATTACAATGATCGCTCCAATGATTACAACGCCGTGTATAGCATTGGCTCCACTCATTAAAGGGGTATGTAACACACTAGGAACACGACCAATTACTTCTATACCTAAAAAAATAGATAAGATTACGATATAAATTATCTGGATATGTTCTTGTAAATAAGCTAAAAAAGTATTCATACTAAATTAATTAAGATGCAAGCAATGATTGTATTCGATCGTTTACTACAGCACCACCGTGTGCCATGCAACAGCCTTTTACTATATCGTCTTCAAAATTTAAATGAATTGCCCCTTCTTTGGTTAAAATCAATTGCAAAAAATTAAACATATTCTTACCGTAAACTTTGCTAGCATCTGCAGGCATATCGGATGCCAATTGACTATTTCCAACTAATGTAACACCATGTAATTGAATAGTGGCATTGTTTTGGACACCAAAAACATTACCCCCTGTAGATGCAGCTAAATCAACAACAACTGCTCCCGGCTTCATCGTTTTGAGCATGTTTTCATCAATCAATAATGGAGCAGGCTTCCCTTGTAATTGTGCAGTTGCAATAATTACATCAGATTTAGCTACAGATAAGGCTAAACGTTCTTTTTGTTTTTGTTTAAATTCCTCCGTTTGTTCTACTGCATATCCGCCTGCAGCTGAAGCGTCTGCTGCACCATCCACTTCAATGAACTTAGCGCCTAAACTCATTACTTCCTCTTTAACTGCAGGACGAGTATCAGAAACTTCTACAACGGCCCCCAATCTCTTAGCTGTTGCTACAGCTTGAAGTCCTGCAACACCAGCACCCAACACCATTAGTTTTGCTGGAGGAATACTTCCAGCAGCTGTCATGAACATTGGGAAATATCTAGGCAACAAATTAGCTGCTTTTAAAACTGCTTTATACCCGGCAATATTCGCCTGACTACTTAAAACATCCATGGATTGTGCACGGGTTGTTCGAGGAATCATATCTAAACTGAAAACAGTGAAGCCATTTGAAGCCCATGCTTTCATTAATTGAAAATTGAATAAAGGTTGAAATACCCCAATCAAAATTACCCCCTTCTGTGTTTTTGCTAATTCATCATCTGGAATACTCCAATAACTCAATAAAATAGAAGCAGAAGATAAAACGGTATTTCTGTTAGTAACTGTTGCACCCGCTGTTACATACAATTCATTATTCGCAAATGCATTAGCCCCAGCATCTTCCTCTACCATCACTTCTATACCCTGTTTAACCAATGGAACCAACTGTTCTGGCAACATTGCTACTCTATTTTCTCCGGCAGGTTCTTTAAGGATACCAATTATCATGTATGTAAGTTAATTCATTAAAACTGAACTATAAAATGCTGCTTTTTCTTTTGTTCCTTTCTGAAAAAAACCAATCCAATAAAAAACAAATCGATGGTCAATGTAACACTATCATCTTCTTTTATTGCAGCCCAAGCCTGCTCCATTTCTTTACTCCAATGTATGTCATCAAAAACCAGAACCGAATTCTCATGTAGATTAGGCTTTAACATATTAAAATACCTTATTGTTGGCTCAAATTGATGATTCCCGTCAATAAAGACAAAGTCTAAAATATTATTTTTCTGAAGCACGTTGCTTAACGTTTCATCAAAATTCCCTACTATTTGCTCAATATTATGAAGTCCTATATGCTGAAAATGACGTTCTGCTTGCTTTGCAATTTCAGGAGCTCCTTCCATAGTGATTACTAAACCATTATGATTCGCAGCTGCTAAATAACTAGTAGTAATTCCCAATGAAGTTCCCAATTCTAGTATGGTAGAAGAGCCAAAATAATTGACCAATCTAAACAACAATTGACCAAACTTTTTGGGCTTTAATGAGCTCTTGGCTATAGAAGAAATAGTTCGCGAATCGTTTTTATTTACTCTTGATCCAGCCCCAAAATCTGTTACAGCAATTGAAGTATTATTGTACAAAAGCTCTTCTCTTGCAGCTTCAATTAATGGGAAAACATAGAAATTTCTATCATCAATAAAAACCTTCTCAACTAGTTCAAATACAAAGGGTGAATGTATTCCATGCCCTTTTGAGTTGGAAGACTTCATCCAATAATGTATATAGCGCAACCCAAGCTGAAAAGGAGAATACATTATGATTGAATTTGATTAACGGGAAGCCATTTCTTCAACCAAAATAGGGCATATACCAATGAAAACCAACTTAAAAAATGGGCAAATTTTATTACCCATTCAATCATATCAAAATTAGGCAAAGCGGTACCATCCAAATAATATACCATTACACCTAAGCTAAACCATAAACTCTTTCTTAGAAATGGTATAACAAAACACAACGGAAGCAAAATAGAAATAAGTGTTCTCACCACCGACTGATCAATATAATTTAACCAAAATTCATTGATTGATTGACCTGAATTTAATGATCTTAAAAATTGGATGACACCCACTAATAATCGGATTTGATAAAGGGCATAAATGAATAATAAAATATTCATTATTTGCAATATGCTTTTACTATATGCACTTTTAATAGTATTGGCATACACTACAGAAATAATTACTAGAAATGGAACAAATAATAAATAGAGAAATGGAATAAGTTGCATATTTATAAATGCTTTTGCCAACATTGAAAACGATATGCATAAGCATGTTTAGCATCCGCATCTTTAGGGTCATCCATTGTGAGTTGCCAACTATCCGTGTCTATTGCGGGGAAAAAAGTGTCTCCTTCAATAATTGTATCTACCCTAGTTAAATATATTTTATGGGCAAAAGGTAATGCAGTTGCATACAATTCGCCACCTCCAATGATGTATGATTCTTTATAATCATTTTCTGATGCAATCCGCAAAGCCTCTTCTAAAGAGGAAGCTTTTTGTACACCGGCTGCCTGCCAGTCTAATTGCCTGGTTACAACAATATTTAATCTTCCATTCAATGGTTTGCCTGATAAAGATTCAAAGGTTTTTCTTCCCATGATTACAGGCATTGCCCAAGTGGTTTGCTTAAAGAATTTCATGTCATTAGGCAAATGCCAAAGCAACTGATTATTTAAACCAATGGCATTGTTGGTAGAAGCGGCTACTATTATAGATATAATCATATTAAACGGCAACAGGTGCTTTAATAGCAGGATGACACTGATAATTTTCTAAAGTGAAATCATTAAAGTCAAAATCAAAAATACTGGCAACAGTAGGATTCAATTTCATTAATGGCAAAGGATATGGGTCTCTGCTCAATTGAAGATTAACTTGATCTAAATGATTATTATAAATATGCACATCACCAAAACTATGAACAAAGTCTCCGTATTGCAACCCTGTTACTTGAGCCATCATCATAGTGAGTAATGCATAAGATGCAATATTAAATGGCACCCCTAAAAACACATCTGCACTTCGTTGATACAATTGACAACTTAGTTTTCCGTCTGCAACATAAAATTGAAACAAACTATGACAAGGCATCAATGCCATCTGAGAGAGTTCCCCTACATTCCAAGCGCTCACAATCATTCTTCTACTATCAGGATTATGCTTGAGTTGATGAAGCACATCTGTAATTTGATCAATCACTTTCCCATCTGCTCCTTCCCAACTTCTCCATTGCTTACCATAAACAGGACCTAAATCACCATTTTCATTAGCCCATTCATTCCAAATACTCACCCCATGATCGGTCAAGTATTTTGTATTGGTATCCCCTTTTAAAAACCAAAGCAGCTCGTAAATAATACTTTTTAAATGCAATTTTTTTGTTGTCACAAGAGGAAACCCCTTCGCTAAATCAAAGCGCATTTGATAACCAAAGCAACTGATGGTGCCAGTGCCTGTACGGTCTGTTTTTGCTACCCCGTTCGCTAAAATATGTTTTAATAAATCGTGATACTGTTGCATAAGCAAATTAACAACGAAATGGCCGCATTTTTAGGCCATTATCATTGCTGTGCAGAAATTGTGACTATTCTTTATGATGCCTTTCGTCTGTCTAGTTCCTTCTTAATCAAAGACAACTCACGTCCAGTTTGACCTGCAACACTTGAATTTTCTTTGGCTCTACGCATAAGATAAGGAATCACATCTTTGATAGGACCAAAAGGTAAATACTTACTTACTTTAAATCCCTCTTTGGCCAGATTGAATGTAATATTATCACTCATTCCGTACAACTGAGAGAAATGTACATGAGGGTGATTATGTGGCAAGTTTTTTTCGTGCATTATTTCAGCCGCCAGCAAATTACTTTTTTCATTATGTGAAGCAATGATTACAGAAATGTCTTCTAAGTGATCAAAGCAAAACTTTACCGCTGAATTAAAATCAGCATCTGTAGCTTCCTTTGTTGGTTGAATAGGAGAACCATAACCCAATTCATTTGCTCTTTCACGCTCTTTTTCCATATAAGCACCTCTAACTAATTTGATGCCTAATTTGAATTGTTGCTGCTTTGCAATTTTATAAGACAATTGTAAAAAGTGAAGGCGATCGTGTCTATATAATTGGATGGTATTATAAACAATCACTTTGTCTTTGTTAAAGACTTCCATCATTTCCATGCACAAGCGATCAATCGGATCTTGAATCCAACTTTCTTCCGCATCAATTAAAACACCAATATTTTTCTCCGCTGCAATTTCACAGATGGTATACATTCTTTCGCGGACCCTATCCCATTCTGCAACTTCTTCTTCATGATCATGCACCCCACTTCTTAATCTGGGTGCTTCGTTCAAGGTTTGCAATAAAGCAAAACGAGCTAAACCTGTAACCTTGATACTAATAAAAGGAATATTGGTTTGTGTAGCGGCATAATTAATTACTCTAATAAATTCCTCAGTAGCATGGTCAAAACTTTCTTCTGACTCTTTCCCTTCAACCCCGTAATCTAGAATTACTTGAATACCATAATTTCCAAGAACATTGCCCACTTCAGCAGTTTCTTCTAACGTTTCTCCCCCTACAAATTGCTTGAAAATAGTCTTACGAATTAGCCCATTCACCAATGGCAGCCCAGTCTTCATGATATAAGGCGTAAGGGTGGTTCCTAATTTTACAAACCAGGGAAATTCCATGGTTTTAAATAAAAATTTAGCCCCTTTTAACTCTTTATCAGTCTTGTAAGCAAATGCATTTTGGGTATTGTCAAAAGAAATATTCATACTAACAGATGTTCGTTGAGCAAATATCGGTACTCCATGCTTAAGTATGTAGTATTTAACTAAAAAACCATATAAATTTTTTAGATAGCTTGGTGATTAAAGGGTTGCAAAACCATTTCACTAACTACCCCGCTTGCAGGCTGTTGACAAAGGAACCAAATGGCTTTAGCTGCTTCTTCTGCAACAATCATTTTATCTCGCTGAACCCTTAAATCGATATTGTCCCAGAAAGCCGAATCTATGCCGCCCAAGAAAATATTCGTAATTCGAATTTCTGTTCTTTTGAGTTCTTCCCGAATGCTTTGCATCATACCCACCAAGCCATATTTACTTGCACTATATGCTGCAGCTCCAGCCATAGGAACTTTCCCAAGCACCCCTGGAATATTAATAATAAGACCCTTTTTTTGCTCCTTCATATTAGGTAAAACCGCTTTAACTAAATAAAAGGCACCCATCAAATTAACCTGAAGTGTATGTTCAAACTCAGCACTAGTGAGAACATCCATTGTTTTAATAACCCCAATACCTGCTGCATTAATCAAAATATTAATCACAGGGGTTTGTACCAAAATTTGTTGTACGGTATGATTTACAGACGATTCATTGGTGATATCCATCTGAAAACAACGACTTTGAGGAATACCTGCTTGTGACGCAACTTCTTCTAATTTAGCCATGTTTTGCCCTGTTAAGAACACAACCGCACCACTTGCACTTACTTGTTTGGCAACTTGTGATCCAACGCCACCTGTTGCACCAGCAATCAATACTATTTTTCCTTTTAAAGATTCCATTTATTCGTTTTAAGTACAACAATGAGCAAAGCATTTTGTTGTAAAAGGTCTTTATGAATACAGTTAGCATCGTCTTTCCGCATCAATTATTTAAAGAGCAACCAACATTGGACCCCTCTATCCCCGTTTATTTGGTAGAAGAATGGCTGTTTTTTAGACAATACCCTTTTCATTTTCAAAAACTCTTGTTGCATAGAGCCAGTATGCAGCAATACAAAAACCATCTAGAGAATAAAGGCTATATCGTTCATTACGTAGAAACCAGTGACACTAATTCAAACGTGCTTCAATTAGTTCACCATTTAGCAAAAAATGGAGTTACACAAATTAGAGTAGTTGATCCAACAGATAACTGGCTCAATAAAAGGCTATCAGAATCTTGCAAGAAAAATAAGATAACAATTGAGCAGTTTAACTCTCCAGGATTCCTAAATACCCTTTCAACAACAGATGCGTTCTTCGAAAAGAGAAATAGGTTTTTCCAAACAGACTTTTATACTTGGCAAAGAAAGACAAGGAAAATATTGGTGAATGATGCATTACAGCCAGAAGGTGGAAAATGGACTTTTGATTCAGACAACAGAGATAAGTATCCGAAGAACAAGCAAGTCCCTATTTGTGATTTCATGGGAGAAAATGAGTTGATTAAAGCCGCTACTAAATACATCACTCAACATTTTCCCGACAACCCAGGTAGTAAAACAGCTCCTTTTAAACAGAATAATATAGAAGGATATTACCCAATTAGTTTTGAATCTGCACAGGAATGGTTAACCCAATTTTTAAATACCCGATTTAGTGAATTTGGCATTTACGAAGATGCAATGGTTTTGGGTGAATCAATCTTACATCATAGTGTATTGAGCCCTTTAATTAATATTGGATTATTGACCCCTCAACAAGTATTAGAGGAAACCTTACACCATGCCAAAAGGGCCGCAATACCAATCAATTCATTAGAAGGATTCATCAGACAAATAATCGGCTGGAGGGAATTTATTTACCAGGTTTATGCAAGAGCCGGTAGTAAACAACGAACCCGGAATTACTGGGGCTTCACAAGAAAAATCCCTACACCTTTTTACAAAGGAACTACAGGTATTGTTCCATTAGACGATGCCATCCAAAAACTACAACAAACAGGCTACAACCATCATATAGAGCGATTAATGATTATTGGCAACTTCATGTTGCTCTGCGAGTTTGATCCAGACCAAGTTTATCAATGGTTTATGGAAATGTATGTAGACGCGTACGATTGGGTCATGGTTCCCAATGTGTACGGAATGACACAATTTGCAGATGGTGGCATGATGACTACAAAACCATATATCAGCGGCAGTAATTATATTCTAAAAATGAGCAATTATCCCAAGGGGGAATGGCAAGCAATTTGGGATGGTCTATTCTGGAGATTCATGCATGTTCATCAATCCTTTTTTTTACAGAACCCACGTTTAGGAATGCTGGTAAAAACTTTTGATAAAATGCCGGAAGCCAAAAAAACAATTCACTTAAATAATGCTGAAAAATATTTACAAAAATTAGACGAGCAACTATAATTATATGAATGAAGTTTTACATTTTCCTACTGATTATCATTCAATCATTGAACGAATTGAACAGATTGACGCAAAACAATATGAAAGAACAAGAAATTTCGTGAATGGAGCTGTAACCTATTTATCTCCCTATATTTCAAGAGGTGTTATTCAGCTTCCGCAAATTAAAGAAATCATTGTTGCTAAATATGGCCGTTATATCTCAGAGAAATTGGTACAAGAGTTAGCTTGGAGAGAATTTTTTCAAAGAGTTTGGCAACACAAACAATCTCAAATATTTACCGACCTAAAACAGAATCAAACAAATATTGCACATTATTTAATGCCAACAGCTATTGAAGAAGCACAAACTGGAATTGAAGCTGTTGACGAAGCAATTCAAACTTTGTATGCAACAGGTTATATGCATAACCATGCAAGAATGTACACAGCAATGTTAACTTGCAATATTGCACAAACACATTGGCTTAATCCAGCAAAATGGATGTATTACCACTTATTAGATGGAGATCTTGCCAGTAATATGTTGAGTTGGCAATGGGTTGCTGGTAGTTTTAGTAGTAAAAAATACTATGCCAATCAAGAAAATATCAATAAGTATACTAGCAAAAAACAACAAAAAACCTTAGTTGATTATAGTTATGAAGAATTGCCCAATCTGGAAATTCCTTTTTTACTAAAAGCAACCAAAGAATTAAAACTAGAAACAGCATTACCTGCTACTAAAACACCATTAGTAGACCACAGCCTACCTATTTTAGTTTACAATAGTTATAATCTGGACCCCAATTGGCACAACAAAAAAATGGCCAACAGAATTCTATTATTAGAACCAGCCCATTTTAATAACTATCCCATTAGCAAAAAAGTATTGGACTTTATACTTGCACTTGCAAAAGACAATATCCCCGATATACAAGTATATACAGGATCATTTGACTCCCTTAAGAACTTGGCGCCCAATGACAATTTTATTTATAAAGAACATCCTTTAAACACCCACTATACTGGCAAAATGGAACCCCGAGCTTGGCTATTTGATCATGTAAATCAATACCATGGAAGTTTTTTTAGTTATTGGAAAAAATGTGAACGCTATTACCAATAAATAGAGAGATTTGCTCATGCAAATTACTTCAACACAAATTTATCGTTACTCTATTCCGATGGTGCCTTTTACCATAGCAACAGGCACAATGGATTTTGCACAAAATGTATTGGTAATTATTCAAACCAATGAAGGCATCACTGGATATGGAGAGTGTTCCGCTTTTCCAATGATTGTAGGAGAAACACAAGCAACCTGCTATGAAATGGGTAAAGCCTTTGCAACCATTTTAAAACATAAAGATCCACTTGATATTGCTGCTCGAATGCAAGAATTAGATAGTTTTACAGCAAGAAATTATACAGCAAAAAGTGCGTTTGATATTGCCTTGCATGATATAGCTGCAAAAGCTGCCAATAAGCCGTTGTATGCTTATTTAGGTGGGTCAGTAAAAAAGATTGTAAGCGACTTAACTATTGGAATTGATACTCCGTCTAATATGGCAGCACAAGCCATTGAATTTGCTCAACAAGGTGTAGCCACTATAAAAGTTAAATTGGGGAAAGACCCTGCAACAGATATTGAACGAATTAAAGCCATAAGAACTGCAATTGGCAATAATACCACTATCAGAATTGACGCCAATCAAGGTTGGTCTTATGAAGACGCAATTACTGCATTAACTGAATTAGGAAAATATCATATAGAATTTTGTGAACAACCCATGCGCACTTATAATGATGAATTGCTTCCGCAGCTTTGCGTTCAATCTCCTATACCATTGATGGCAGATGAATCTGTTTATACGCATCATGATGCAGAAAGAATTATTCGCAACAAAGCTTGCGACTCTATCAATATTAAATTTGCAAAAAGTGGAGGCATTGCTGAAGCCATCAAAATAAATGAAGTGGCAGAAAAAAACAATATCCCCTGTATGATGGGTGGTATGTTAGAAAGCCGATTAGCCCTCACTGCCAAAGTACATTTTGCAATGGCCAAGTCAAATATTATTTATTATGATTTAGACACTTGCTTATTAGGCCACAAAATAGATCCAGTTTTAGGTGGAGCCAAATACAGTGGTATGGAATTAAGTGTGAATGATGAGCCTGGAATTGGCGCCAGTGTTGATCCCACCTTTTTACAATCCCTTGAAAGCGTTACGATTTAAACAAAAAGGCAACATTAGCTAACCTATATTTGCAGCTCAAATAAAACTTATGGAAGCAAAAAAGTCGAGTGAAAGTTTTACCATTATGAACGAATTGGTATTACCCAACGACACCAATACATTTGGAAATTTAATGGGTGGAAGGTTAATGTATTGGATGGATATTGCTGCAGGTATTGCTGCTGGCAAACACTCCAATACACCTAGTATGACCGCTTCTGTAGACAACTTAAGTTTTAAAAATCCCATCAAATTGGGAAACGTTGTTCATATTGAAGCCAAAGTTTGTAGGGCATTTAATACATCAATGGAAATTCATATAAAGGTTTGGGGCGAAGATTTATTGCACCAGTATAGATACGAAAGCAATGAAGCTTTCTTCACTTTCGTGGCACTTGATCCCAATGGCAAACCAAGAACTGTTCCTGCACTAATACCTGAAACGGAAGACGAGAAAAGATTATTTGACGGCGCTTTGAGAAGAAGACAATTGAGGCTAATTTTAGCTGGTAAAATGAAACCAGACGATGCCAACGAATTAAAAGCACTATTTTTTAAGGAAGCTTAATTACCCTATTTATCTAATTTACTCATTAAGTGGTGTTTGCCTTTGAGCATGAAGTTCTTGCTTTGCTCAATTGCTTCCATCACTTGATCTAGTATTTGATCTACAGAATGAGTATAATCAATTATCAAAGGCTCTTTAAATCTTACAGATAAAAGAGATCCTTTCTTTTTAAAGCTTAATCCTTTTTTAGTAAACGCCCTCCAAAAACCATTAATTACTACAGGTACAACTACTGGTTGATTATTCTTAATAATATGTGCTGTACCCCTTCTTCCTGGAGCGAATGGCTTAGTAGTTCCTTGAGGGAACGTAATTACCCAACTTTTATTAAGCGCCTGATCAATTTTTTGAGTATCAGACTCATCTCTATTTCTACTAATATCTTGGCCTTCTGCTCTCCATGTTCTTTTAACAGTTAGCGCACCAGCCAACTTAAATAGCCGACTAATCATACTCCCATTCATGGTTTCTTCCGCAGCAACAAAATAGATATTCGTAAAAGGATTCAATAAGTAATAAGGCAATCCCAATTTATTTTGCTTCCGCCATTTTACCGCACAAAAAATATGGATAAAAGTGATTACATCTGCAAAATAAGTTTGATGATTGCTCACGAAAAGCACATTATTTTTTGGAAGTTTACGCAAATGTTCAGTCCCTTCAATTTTAATAGAATTAATTAAAGCAAGACCAGGATATGTTGCCATTCCTACTATTCCATAAACGAACGATCGTACAACGCGTATATTCTTTATTCTCTCCACTAAATTCATGTCGATAATAATTGGCCAGCAGTGCAAAATAAGGAATGTATTATACATTTGCACCAGAAAAAATAAACAATGGCTTTAACAACAGTAATTTTTGATATTGATGGCTTGTTAATTGACAGTGAACCACTATGGCATGAAGCCGCTACAGTAGTGTTTAATCAATATGGAGTAAAATTGACCGATGCTATGTACGCAAGTACAACTGGCCTAAGAACCAAAGAATTTGTGCAATGGTGGTTTGGTTATTTTGGAATTGATATGGAGCATGCTGCTGAAGCAGAAAAAAATATTGTTGCCGGTGTTTTAAAAAGAATAGAAGAAAAAGCGAATATCATGCCTGGTGTTCCACATATATTTGAATTTTTTGCCAATAAACAATTTAAAATTGGTTTGGCTACTTCCTCTCCACCAGCACTAATTGATTTAGTTGTACGAATGACTGGTATAGATGCCTTTTTAACTGCAACAGCTTCCGCCGAATACTTACCTTATGGAAAACCTCATCCGCAAGTATATTTAAATTGTGCAGAAGCAATGCAAAGCAAGCCAACTGAATGTATTTGTTTTGAAGACTCTTTTAATGGTCTTATAGCAGCTAAAGCTGCAAGAATGAAATGTGTAATTATTCCACATCATTCTCTAAATAAAGATGAGCGCTGGGGCGCAGCAGATCTTAAGCTAAGTTCGCTCCAGAATTTTGGAGCGCTTCATTTTGATCGATTAAACAGTTAAGATCAATATTAAATTCGGTCTGTTCATTAAATAGAACAATTAACTCAAACAAAAAATTTAGGCATACACATAAAAAAATGCCCCGATTACTCGGGGCATTTAAGCTTATAATTAACTATTATTAGTTTCTGCTTTTCAAGTTTGGATGAGGAGCAGGTAAGCTATTAGGACCTTCTTCAGTTGTACCTTGTAAATCTACAGTATTGGCTTTACCATCCTGAGCATAAACAAATAACAATCTGCTTTCAGCAATTCCTTGCTTTTCTACTAAGTATTTGATAACTGCATTCACACGCTCCCAGCTTTGTTGCTGAGCCGCTTTGCTCGTTGCACCGTAACCAACAACTTTAACGTTACAAGTAGGATTTGCTTTCAATTGAGCAGCAGCCGCACTTAAAACTACCATTGCATCTTTGCTCAATTTTGTTGTAGTTCCTTTGAACTGTACACTTGGTAAAGCACTGATGGTACAGCTAGGCTTTTGATTAGCTTGCATATTAGTTACCATTTCCTTAATTTCCTTGCAGCAAGGATTTTCAGGGCAAGTACCAATACCGTCATTGTTTACAGGGAAACATTTTTGAGAAGTCAACAACTCTTTGTCTTTGTAATCAGGAACGCCATCACCGTCAGTATCTTTAGATACACCATGAGAATCAACTGGAGCACCAGCTGGAGTATTTGGTTCCATGTCAAACTGATCAGTTACACCATCTTTATCGGCATCAGGTAAAACAGTCTTAGGCATTTTCATATGCTTAGGAGCGTTTAACTCGGTGTAGATAAAGTTGTTTGGATTAATCCAGTATAGAGGTTGAACTTTTTTGCTGTTATCACCAATATTGATGTTTACTCTAGCAGTTGTCATGCTGAAGTAATCATTGTTCTCGTTTCTAACATCTTTCCAAGTATCTAAATAGTCATTTCCACCAGCAGTGAAAATGAATTTCTGCTCTAAACCAATATTTACTTTTTCACTCACTTTAAATGCAGCACCCAAACCTAAGTTCCAAGCATGCATCAAAGCCCATGATTTTCTGTTATTTACAGTAGCTCCAAACATAGTGGTAATTAAACCATCTTGAGTGTAAGCCTGTCCAGGACGCTGACCATAAAAAATATTGTATCCACCTGGTTGAGCTCCTGGAGCACCTTGGTATTGTGCTTTAGAACCCAACAAGCTGTAGCCAGCTAATACATAGATATTAGTCTTTGGATTTCCTCTGTAATAGCTTGGTGTATTTAATGAAGCGATAAAATCAAAGCCCAAAGCATACATAGTATTCTTATAAGCAGTTTGACCAACGGCAACCCCATAAGGATTAGGTGTACCAGAAGTAGAAGCTCCTGTTAAAGATCCTCTAACTGAAAAAATATGACCAAGGGCTTTTCTCAAAGAAACGCCATAACCTAAACCCATTTTAGCTTTAATATCACCTACTAACCAAGTTGGTCCTAAATTAAAACCTAATTCCCACTGGCTTCTTGGTTTTGCAGGGTAAGGGTACTGGTTGTTCATGAATTCATTGTGCTGGGGCAGATCTTTTACTGCTATTTTGGAAGTGTCTTTCCAATCCCAACCCCAATCTGTTTGTGCGTTAGCTGCAAATTGTGCTGACACAAATAATACAACTAATAAAAGGAGCTTCTTGCTTGCCATAATCGATATTTGATTTAATAATTAATTATAATCGCCGTAAAAGTACTTATTTTTTATATAAATACTCAAAAATACTATCCAGGGGGGTAAACGATAGTGTATGACTGCGAATATACTATAAACGCTGCTTTTAACAGTTTATTTTGTCAGATTCATGGGTATATTGCAGCATAATTATAACATGAATTTAGCAAAAAAGGTTATTTCAAGCGAACTAGAGCAGTTTGAAGTTCATTTTAGAGAGGCTGTTAAGAGTAGGGTGGCATTGTTAGACCGCATTATGCAATACATTGTAAAGCGTAAAGGAAAGCAGCTAAGACCAATGTTTGTGCTATTAAGCGCCCGCTTAGGAGGCATCATCAACGACAGTACCTATAGGGCAGCATCATTAGTAGAATTATTACATACGGCAACCCTTGTTCACGATGATGTGGTAGACGAATCAATGGAAAGAAGGGGATTTTTCTCAATAAATGCACTTTGGAAAAATAAAATTGCTGTATTGGTAGGGGATTATTTGTTATCGAAGGGATTATTGCTGTCTTTAAACAATAAAGACCATGAAGTTTTACGTATCCTCTCTGAAGCCGTTAGGTTAATGAGCGAAGGGGAACTTTTACAAATTGAAAAATCTAGAAACCTCAATTTAAGCGAAGCGGTTTATTACGAAATAATCAATGGAAAAACAGCGTCCTTATTGGCTTCAGCTTGTGCAGCAGGTGCTTCCACCACTTTTACAGACCCAGCTGATATAGAAACAATGCGTTTGTTTGGGGAAAAAGTAGGAATGGCATTTCAAATCAAAGATGACTTATTCGACTATAGCAGTAAAAATATAGGCAAACCTACCGGCAATGATATAAAGGAGAAAAAATTAACACTGCCATTGATTTATATATTGAATAATTGCCCCCCATCTCTAAAAAAGCAAATCATATACATAGTCAAAAATCAAAATACCCAAAAAGATAAAGTGGCTTTTGTAATTGAACAAGTTGAAGCATTAGGAGGCATTGATTATGCAACTAAAAAAATGTTTACCTATAGAGATGAAGCATTGGAATTATTGTATCGTTTTCCAACCTCCCCTATTAGAGATGCATTAGAAGAGCTGGTAAGGTATACTACCGATAGAGAATATTAATGCAAAAAAGATGGAACATATTATCAGCAAACCCTGCTGAAGTAGCATCCCTACAAGATTCTTTAAAAATCAATGCAACACTTTGTACCATACTAGCACAAAGGGGTATTAATGATTATGATAAGGCCAAAGAATATTTTAGACCGAGCCTAGAACATTTGCATAGTCCCTGGTTAATGAAAGACATGGATAAAGCAGTAGAACGCATTTTGCATGCATTTAATAACCAAGAACAAATTTTAGTTTATGGAGATTATGATGTGGATGGTACTACTTCTGTCGCAAGTATGTTTCAATTTTTAAAATCCTTACATGATCCTATTGATTTTTATATTCCTCATAGATATAAAGAAGGATATGGTATTTCAAAAATTGGAATTGACTTTGCAAAAGAAAACGGATTCAGTTTAATTATATCTCTTGATTGTGGTATTAAATCAGCAGACCTAATTGCCTATGCAAAAAGCCTAGGAATTGACTTCATTGTTTGCGACCACCATTTACCAGACGAAATTATTCCAGCTGCAGTTGCCATATTAAATCCTAAGCAAAAAGATTGCAACTATCCCTACAAAGAATTATGCGGATGTGGTGTTGGGTTTAAGCTCATGACAGCATTAACAGAGCATCTAAAACTCAATACTGAAGCCTATTTACAGTATATAGACTTAGTCGCAATTGCCATTGCTGCAGATATTGTACCAGTTACTGGAGAAAATAGAACACTGGCATTTTTTGGAATTCAAAAAGTAAATACAAAACCGTCCATTGGAATAGAAGCATTATTGAATTTGTCTAAGGCAAAATTCCCAATGAGTTTAACAAGTTTGGTATTTGTAATTGCACCTAGAATAAATGCAGCTGGCAGAATGGATGACGCGAAAAAAGCGGTGCAATTATTTATTGAAAAAGACCCTACTGCAGCCATTACTCTTGCTAATATTTTACACAGTGATAACACAGATCGCAGAGAAGCAGATAGTAGTATTACTATTGAAGCCATGGAAATGTTGGCTGCAGACCCAAATAATATTAACAGAAAAACGAGTGTCTTATACAATGAAAATTGGCATAAAGGTGTAGTAGGTATTGTAGCCAGCAGATTAATTGAAACCTTTTATAGACCAACTATTATTTTAACCAAGAGTGGAGACTATGCAGCAGGAAGCGCAAGAAGTGTTGCTGGGTTTAATTTATATGAAGCAATACATGCTTGCCGTAAGTATCTACTCGGTTATGGGGGGCATTTTGCTGCAGCTGGAATGACCATTTCGATTGATCAAATTGAGGCATTTAGTATCGCTTTCGAAGAAGAGGTAGCCAAAACCATACAGCCAGATCAATTAATACCAGAAATAGTAATAAATACTGAAATCAGTTTTAAAGACATCCATACTTCTTTGTATAATATTATCAAACAAATGGAACCATTTGGACCAGATAATATGCGACCTGTATTTATTGCTAGAAAGGTAAAAGATGCAGGCTTTTCCAAAGTGGTAAAAGACCTGCATCTTAGAGTAGTATTAAAACAAGAAGATATTATTTTATCGGGTATTGGATTTAATATGGCCGATAAATTTTCTTTGTTAGAAAACAGTAAACCAGTAGACATCGTTTTTGCCATTGACGAAAATGAATGGCAAGGAAATACTAGTTTGCAACTGAAAATTATTGACCTACTCCCTGCATCATCTGCACAGAACGATTAATAAAATTGGTCAGTTCTGCTCCTTTTAATAATCCTTGAGACAACAATGCTAAATCAGCTAAATTTCTAACCTGCTTAGTTTTGATGTCTTCGTTGCTCTCCTTTAATATATTTTGAAAAACAGGGTGATTCCCATTTACAGTAAGGGTTACTTCATCAGGCATTTGTGCATAAAAAGCAGTCATACCACCACCAGCAGCGCCCATGTCTTTCATCCTTCTCATAAACTCAGGACGAGTTGCAATTACTGGTGCAGAATCTGTGCTTAATCCTTTCACTTCAGTAGTTACATGAAGCTCAGGAATTTGCAAAGTGAACAGCGTTTTTAATTGCTCAGTCTCTTCTTTACTTAAAACAGACTCAGTGCTTTCTTGTTTATCAATTAAGTTGTCTACAATATCTGCATCTACTCTTACAAAGCTGGTATTTTCCCACTTCATTTCCATGGTATTCAAGAATGCAGCATCTACCAAAGTTTCCATTTTCACCACTTCATAACCCTTCAATTTACAAGCTTGAATATAAGCGTCTTGTTGAACAGGATTGGTCGTGTATAAAACAATATGTTTCCCTTCTTTGTTCTTCTGCAAAGTTTCAGTAGCGGTTTTATATTCATCTAAAGTGAAAAACTTACCATCCACATTTTCCATTACCAAAAACTTATTGGCCTTATCTAAGAATTTGTCGTCGGTCATCATACCGTACTTTACAAATAGGCCAAGACTTTCCCATTTTTGTTCAAACTCAGTTCGATCATTTTTGAAAATCTCTTCTAACTTATCCGCTACTTTTTTGGTAATATGCGCATTAATTTTTCTCACATTTGGATCACCTTGCAAATAGCTTCTACTCACATTCAGAGGAATATCTGGGCTATCAATTACACCATGTAAAAGCATTAAGAATTCAGGTACGATGTCTTTTACTTCATCAGTTACAAAAACTTGATTGCAATACAATTGAATCTTATCTTTTTGAATTTCGTAGCTCTGTTTAATTTTTGGGAAATACAAAACACCCGTTAAATTAAATGGATAGTCTACATTCAAGTGAATCCAAAACAAAGGTGTTTCACCAAAAGGATACAACTCACGATAGAATTTTTCGTAGTCTTCCTTGGTTAGTTCGCTTGGCTTTTTAACCCAAATAGGATTGGTATTATTGATTGATTTCTCTTCTTCTTTCTCTTCTTCTTTTTTTACTTCAGCATTAACATCAGTAAAGAAAATAGGAATAGGTAAAAACTTACAGAACTTTTCCAAGATACCTTTTAGCTTAAAAGCATCTAAAAACTCTGCACTTTCTTCGTTCACGTGCAAAATAATTTTAGTTCCGCGTTGCTTTTTTTCAACTTCGTATAATTCAAATTCGGGGCTTCCTTCGCAACTCCAATAAACGGTAGCTGCATCATCTTGATAGCTTTGAGTCAATACTTCAACTTTAGAAGCCACCATAAATGCACTATAAAAGCCTAAACCAAAATGGCCAATAATGCTCGCATCTTTATATTTGGTCAAAAACTCTTCTGCTCCACTAAATGCAACCTGATTTAGGTATTTATCTACTTCTTCTTTGGTCATACCCACCCCACAATCTTCTATTGTGATGGTTTTTTCTTTGGCATCAAGCCTAACATCAATACGAAGTTCACCTAATTCGCCTTTGGCTTCTCCAATGGATGATAAGGTTTTAATTTTTTGCGTTGCATCGGTAGCATTACTAACCAGCTCTCTCAAGAAAATTTCATGGTCGCTGTAGAGGAATTTTTTAATGATGGGGAAAATATTCTCCGTCTGTACGCGTATCTGTCCTTTTTGCATATCAATACTTTTTCCTTGTCTTGTCAAAGAAAGTACCAATTGATTGTTTGCTGACAGGATGACAATGAAATAGGGAAATTACCGTTTTAAAAATAAATTTTGACAGAATGGTAATGGATTATCGAAAACTAGGTATATAAAAAACAGCCCCTGTTGCACCTGATTTACCATAATGGACTTCTTTTACTGGAGTATGATCAGACCAAATATTCCAGTTGGTTTCCATATCCGTATATCCATTTTGCCGAAGAAATTGTAGAATCTGCCCCTTTACAGCTTCCATATCTTCATTGGGTTTGGTGTAGCAAACAAATTGAACAGTTGTCTTTTTGTAAGGAAATTGTTGCATAAATTCCTCCAACTCAGCCCTTGTTATCATTGAATTATTGAAAGAAGGGGGCATTTTTTCTGTTTCTTTTTGTGGTCGATTAACGGGTTCGTAAACAGGTTCTGATTCAATAGGTCTTTTGTTATTAGTAGGAGGAACACTGCCGTTGTATTGTGGCTTTCGATTGTCTTGCTGAAAGTACTGGGTTGGATCTGATGGCTTAATATTATCATCAACTACTTTTTTTGAACGAACAGGTTTGTAAGCAGGAGCTACATAAACACGTTCATCCTCTTCTTGTAAAGGAGCTATGGTTTTTACTTTATTAACCAAACCCGGTTTAGGTGATTCTGCTTTTACTTTCGTAAAAGGCGGAGATTTTATTTCAGCTGCTTCTTTAGGGGCACCAATTTTAATTGGTGTTGGCTTTTCCCTTTTTGCTACAGTAGAGTTTTCAACCATCGTCGATGTTGATTCAGGAGCCGGTATATTTGGCATTATTGCAGCAGAATCAGGAGCTGTAGCATCAAGAGCTACAGAATCAATTGGAACAGATGATACGGCAGAATCGGGTTGAAGATTCAACTTAGCTTCCATAAGTTTTTGTTGTTCTTCGTACCAAGCATGTGCGCTGGCATCAACTGTTTCTTTTTCTTCAACAACAGGTGCTATAGTTTCTTGTTTGGCGATCCACCAAAATGCAGCATATCCTATACCGGCCATGATAAACAAGGCCAATACAAGTAGGAGGAATCTTGGATTTTTCTTTTCGTGCGTTTCCTCTCCCGTTAAATCGGTTGCGGTTAACATGATACTAAGTTAAGCTAATTCAAGAGCCAATTCCACTCATAGCCTGAAAAAGGGGCTATTGAGCAGTAATTTTAACATCATCTACCCAGTAGTTGGTATTTTTTCTTGAAGCCAAAGGCCCAGTATCGCTTCCAGTATATTTAAAGGCAATATGAACCAATCCAGCATAATTAGACAAATTAATATTACCCGATTTAGTAAAAACAGAACTAATTCCACCAATAGCTCCTTTGGCAATAGTTGCATTTAATGAAAACCATCTGGCATTCCAAGGTTGTCCTTTACCATCATAATTATTAGATATAAGAATTTGCAACCCTGCTCCATTATCAAATGCATCACGAGTTAAAAAACTGAGTTGTTCACCTGTGGAATTATTTAGTTGAATAGCTGGTAAGATTAACCAACTCACTACAGTTGTTTCATTTGTTCCCAAAGCCGTAATGGAAGCAACTCGGTTATTTTGGAATGATTGAACTTGATAAAACTGTTTTCCAGATTCTGCTATGTTTGACCATGGAGGAATGGCTATTGATTGATTAGGGGTGTACTGTTCAAAATCTTCAAAAAACAAAACAGAGGGGCCATTAAAAACACACCTGTTTTGATTGAATTGAACATCACTAGTGTCCCGAATCATTAACTGTCGTTGTGAACCAAACTCAGAATATATTCCAGTTATTGAACCACTCCCTTTTGGCGTTCTTATAGATGCGAAACTGGCAAAACCACTAGTACGTAGGTAAACAGTTCCTCCGCCACAAAACTTTAATGAATGGCTAGTGGTTAATTTATTAATTGCATCTCCAAAAAACTTAGCGGTATCTTTTATATCAAACTCAATATTATTCAGTCTAACTAATCTACTATGTAAACTGTCGTTCAATTGGTTGTAAGTAACATCTAAAGGCATAGGAATAATATCCTTTGATACTGCAACAAAATGTTTAGAAAACAACGCTGCAGGCACAGGAATTAATTCTGTAAAAAGTGGATCCGATCGGTCTACTCCCCCAGCCAATTGTAGCATTCCTCCATATTCTCCCATCCACATACCATTTAACTTTATGATTAAACGTATCCCCAAAGGATAATTGGCGGAAAGCCCAAATCCATCCATCCTAATACTGATAGCTGCTGTACTATCTTGTAAAACAATGGTCTTGTAAAAATTATCATTGGCGTCGTTTGCAGTAACAACACCTGTAATTATTTCATTATCCATAAATTTTTCATAATTCCCCGCAAGATGAGAATCATACAAAGATTTAATAGATGTATTTGCTTTCAAATTGGTACCAGTATAAAGTGGAGGAGCATCAAATTTTTTTATACAAGCAATCAACAAAATGCCCAGTAAAGAGGACACGAAGAAAGTTTTAGTGATAACAATCCATTTCATAGTTTACATTTTACACTGAGAGAATAAAGTGTACCTAGACTATAATAGTACTTGTTGGGAAACTTATTCACATCACCACCAGGTAAATCAAATCGTAATTGTTCATATCCTCCAGTAATTATTGATTGATTCATTAGGTTATTTACTCCCAAAAAAAACTGTAAATAATAAGCGCTTCCGTCTCTAAATTTTTTAATCCTACAACTATACCCTGCAGAAAAATCAAGAATAAATGCATTTGGCAAATTATTTGGCCTTGTAATTTGATCAACATCTAAATGAATTGGCAAGTTTTGGGCAGCATCATAAGTTCTTCTTATGGGATTAAAAGAGAGCCACTGATTGCCCATATATGAACTACTTAAATTTAAAAACAAATTGCTATTTGATCGATAAGTGAACCCATTATATAGCGCTAACTGAGGAAGTCCAGTTACAGGAAATTGGTCTATGTATAAAAAGCCTTTTTCAGAAATATAGGGTTCATTATCGGCCATAACAATATAATTGGGCCTTCCATGATAAACGAACTTGCCGGCACTTATTGCTGAATTAAACGTTACTCGCCCATTTAATGAAACAGCCATACTGAATTCAAGACCCACCATTTTACTCCCGATATCAGATAATGCATAATTGACTAAGTTTCTGTATCCGTCGTGGTAAAAACTCATCACATCCATGGCATTGTAAATATTTATCCAATAACCGTTTAAGGTGATTTTTAATTTAGGCGCATTTAATATATATCCGGCTTCAGCCATATAAGCCCGCTCATTAGAAATATCCAATTGTTTGAGTGAACTAATTCTTGGGGATATATATAAATCATTTACCAATGGAGGTTTACTTGAAAAAGCTGTTCTGAAATAAAAATAATTACGTCCGTTTAATTTGTAGATAACACCCACTTTAATTTGACCATTATTAAAATAATTGGGTTCCGAAAGACCATACGAATTTTGAGGAAATACACCATTTCTATAATTCCCTTCTCGCTGGTAAAGGGTGCTAGTATATTCAATTGCTGCATTAAAATCAAACTTCGGCATTGTATATAATGCTTGAGACATAATTAACCATTGGCTCAAAAGCATTTTATAACTATACCCAAATGTATCCCCTTGGCCTACAATTTGATTGGGATGATTTAAATCATTTTGTATAGCTGTACTATTCGGAAGATTGTCCTCAGCAAAATGATTCCAATTCATTGAATAAGCCGCACCCAGTAAATCATTAATGCGCTTAAAATATGTGTATGCTTCTTTTCTATACTGTCCTTGGAAACTAATCAGTAATTGATTAGTTAATTGAATGCGATAACGTGTATTCAATACAATTTTTTTTGACTGTTCTACCCTATCTTCCAATAAATACCGTGCTCTTTTATCTGATGTACTATTTTGATTAATCCAATACAATTGATCCCAGTCAATTTGTAATTGAGACGGATTCAATTGTATTTGAGAAAGTACATTTTGCTTAAGTAAACTATCGGAATAAAAAGAAGGCAAATAGCGGTAATAATCTGGTCGAGGATCTATTGCATTATACCAATCTAAAGCTGTGGTATATTTTTCACCAGAACTTAATAGTAAAGTACTTACTTGTTTAATCTTTTCGTGTAGATTAAACTCATGGGATAAAATTAACATTGGATGATGATTGAACTGCCAACTAGCATTTCTGATTTTGCTTGACTGGTACCCCCATACTGGTTGGTATTGCTTACTATTTGCTAATTGAACTACTTCTTGTGTTATTGCAGCAGCTCTGGTATTCACTTGTCTGTTTCCCAGCAAAACGAGTGAAAATAATTGATTCCTAAGTCGCTTATCAATTGACAAAAAATAAGAAGCCCCTTTAAACTCATTAGCTTTTATTACCCCCCCAATACCTTGTTTAAAAGCAAAGCTAGAAGCAAAGGACCAACCATTTTTGTTTTCACTCCATACTTTAGTAAAGGCAAACCTTTGGTGATAATTTCTATTAGACAAATTGAGTGAAACAGTGGTTTGCGGAAATAATTTACTCGCATTTAATTGCATGAATACAGCATTACCTAATGCGCCAAATTGGAATTCATTATCTTTTAAACCAGCTGCATATTGATTATTTGAAGTCACTTCATTTAATCCACCCCAATTAACCCAAGGTATATTACCATCAGATAATTGATTCATAGAAATTTCATGAATGGATTGAGAAAAATATCGATTACTCAAACCCTTCATTCTAAACCTTCTAATGCTGAAACTAAAACCCGTTAACGAACTAAACAAATCTTTACCAGACTGTAACAAAGAGGGAATAAATGTACTTTCCTCATCACCTTCATTTAAAGAAGACTCGTTGGTGTATTGATCTTGAAAATATTTCCATCCATCCTTGTCCAAATTGCTGTCAACCCATTGATTCTTGCTTTTCAGCAACTCCAGCTTTGGTGGAGGTTGTGCAAATACCACAGTTTGAATCAACCCAAAGAAGAAAAAAAGAATCCGCATAAAATATACTTGCGGAATTACAAACAATTAAAAGTAAGGCCTCTAATAGAAACAACCAAGGGGACACAAAATTTTTGTGACAAATACGCTCCTTTCCTCCGTTAAAAAAACTTAGTTTTTGTTATATATACCAGATGACTTGTTGACCTATAAAAGTATTTTTCCTTTATGAAATGGCCTCTTTTCATAATAATATGTTTAACAATTGGTTGGCAAGAAAAAAAACCAATTGAAGTTGCTGTGATTGGATTCTATAATCTAGAAAATTTATATGATACCATTGACAACCCAATTGTGAATGATGATGAATTTACACCCATGGGAGCTAAACATTATACGAGTGAAATTTATACTAACAAATTGTTTAAGTTGGCTTATGTACTAAAAGATTTTGGCGTTCAAATACACCCAAGAGGTGCTGCAATTATTGGGGTAGCTGAAATTGAAAATGATACTGTTTTAAAAGATTTAGTCAATCATTTTTTAATTAGATCGAAGAAATACAAAATCATTCATTTTGATTCAAAAGATGCACGTGGTGTAGATGTCGGTTTATTGTATCAGTCAGATTATTTTCATCCTTACTTTGCTCAAGCACTTGAAGTAACACTTCCTGGAAGAAGTAAAGAAGCCTTTTTTACTAGAGATATTTTATATATAAAAGGGAAATTGAGTGGAGAAGAAATTCATATTTATATAAACCACTGGCCAAGTAGAAGAGGAGGTGAAGATAGAAGCGCTCCGGCAAGAGCTGCAGCTGCAGAACTTTGTAGGGAACACGCAGATTCTATTCGCCGCGCAAATATTGTTGCAAAAATTATTGTAATGGGAGATTTAAATGACAATCCTACCGACCATAGTATTATTGAAACATTAGGTGCAACAGGAGACGTCAAACAGTTACACGCTGGAATATTCTTCAATCCATGGATACAATTTTACCAAAAAGGGATTGGTACCCTCGCCAATAAAGATGTCTGGGGCTTATTCGATCAGATCCTTTTGTCGCAGCCTTTTTTAGATAACACAACAATAAATTGGCGTTTTTTTAAAGCAGGAATTTATCATCATCCATTCATGACAGAAAATACCGGAAGGTATAAAGGGTATCCTATGCGAACCTGGGATGGAAATCATTATAGAGGCGGGTTTAGTGACCACTACCCTACTTATGTGGTTTTGAAAAAAAATTAACATTCTACTTATTAATAATATTAGTAGTTTAATTTCTATAAAATCGACAAAATGAAATCAATGAAGGGTTTATTATTAATGCTGTTCATATTATTTAACCAAGTAATAATTGCACAAACTTTTAGTTTTCAACCACAAAAACCTAAAGCAGGAGACAAAGTTGAATTTACATATAATCCGAAAGGTTCTGTATTGCCAGGAAAGTCTAGTCCAACTTTTTCTGTATACCATTTTAATTTTATTGACAAAAAAAATGGAATCATAGAATCGTTAGCAACAACACAAAAAAAACAATCTTATACAGGTTCTTTTGTGGTACCTAATGATGCTAAGTTTTTAGCATTACTAATACAGGAAGAACAAATCATCGATAACAATAAAAAAAATGGCTTTTTGATTCCTATTCACAATGAAAACGGAAATCCAGTGATGGGAGCGGGTGTTGCGCTTATAAACTTATATTCTGGCTTGGGGGACGCTTTTCTTGAAATTGGTCCAAATCCTGAAAAAGCATTAGAGGCAATGAACAATGAATGGAAAAACTATCCTGAATCTCATTATGTTTTATACCCGCATTACTTTAGAATAAACTTTCAAACTAAAAATAAAGAGTTAAATAAAATCACTCAAGATCTAATAAAAGAAATCTTAGTTCACCCTTCTGTTAAAGAGGATGATTATAGTAGATTATTGTCTTTTGCTAATCTTTTAAAAATGACCGAAGCATCAAATCAATTAACTGTTCAAATGAAATCAAAATATCCTGAAGGAATTTGGAAAAAAAGTGAAGAATTGAAAGGATTGAATAGCATTATTGATTTAGATAAAAGAATGACAAAGCTTGATGAGATTGTAAAAAAATATCCTGCGAAAACAACAAATGAGATAGAGGGTTACAGTGGACTGTACCAAATGATAGCGCAAGCTTATGCTAATACTAAAGGACCATTCAATATAGATAAACTGTCTTTTTACGCAGCTAAATTATTACCTGCAGATAAAGCTTCATTGTATAATGATGTTGCATGGGATTGGGCTTATAAAAAAGATACCATGTATTCACAGGCTGAACAATTATCACGGGAAGCTACCCAATGGGCAAAAAATGAATCAATCAATCCAACAGAAACACAACCTGAATTTTTTACCTCCTTTTTATGGAAAAATAGAAGAAACTATTATTTAGGTATGTATGCAGATACATATGCTTTTATTTTATCTAAATTAAAAGATTACAACACAGCCTATACTTATGCAAAATTGGGTTGTGAATCAAGTAAGTGGTTGAATAGTGAATACAATGATCGTTTTGCTGACATTGCAGAAAAGGTACTAACCAATGCAAAGCTTATTGAAACATTAAGCCCCTTGATAGAGAAAAATACAGCAGGTAGTAATACCAAGGAAGTCCTCAAAAAAGCCTTAACCAAAGAATTGGGATCGGAATCAGCAGCAAATGAAAAACTCAACCTATTAGCCAATGCAGCCAATATAAAAGCTAAGGAAGCAATTATTAAAAAAATGATAGAAGAACCTTCAGTTGATTTTAAACTCAAAAACCTAGAAGGCAAAGAAGTACAATTGTCCAGTTTGAAAGGAAAAGTGGTAGTGATTGATTTTTGGGCAACATGGTGTGGTCCTTGTATTGCATCATTCCCAGGTATGCAAAAGGCGTTGGATAAGTATAAAAATGATCCAAATGTGGCGTTTCTATTCGTAGATACTTGGGAAAATCAAGAAACCATGGAAAAAAGAACAAAAGAGGTATCGGATTTCATTGCCAAAAACAAATACAGCTTCAATGTTTTATATGATGAAAAAGATTCATCTGATTCCTATAAAGTGGTCAATTCTTATAAAGTAAACGGTATTCCTACCAAATTCATCTTAGATAAATCAGGCAAAATCAGGTTCAAAAGCGTGGGAGGAGACTCCAACGCAGACAAATTAGTGAATGAATTGAGCACGATGATTGAATTAGCAGGTAAGTAATTTGGTTGAGAACCCTATTATACTTACCTTTGCAGCCCCAAATCTGTATTTGGCAGATTTTCTTGCTTGCAAGAATCCACTGGGCAAAACCAATTTTTAACCAAAAAAATTCAAGTAATGAACAATTACGAATTGATGGTGATCTTTACTCCGGTTCTTTCTGAAGAAGATTTCAAATCTTCTCAAAAGAAATTCCAAGACCTGATCACTGAACTGGGCGGTGCAACCGTTCACAGCAATCCATGGGGATTGAAATCACTCGCTTACCCTATTCAAAAGAAAACCACTGGTATCTACTGGGTTTTAGAATTCACGCTTCCTGCTGAAGGAATTGAGAAATTAAAAATCCAATTACTACGTGATGAGCAAGTGATGCGTCACATGATTACTCGTCTCGACAAATACGCCGTCGAGTACAACTACACTAAGAGAAATGGCGGATTTCCTAAAATTGAAAAAGCGGAAGCATAATCATGGCAAAGAACGAAATAAAATACCTGACCGCTATTAAGCAAGAGAAGCCAAAGAAGAAATTCTGTCGTTTTAAGAAATACGGTATCAAATACGTAGACTATAAAGACGTAGAATTTTTGAAGAAGTTCATCAACGAACAAGGTAAGTTATTACCACGTCGTTTGTCTGGTAACTCTTTAAAATACCAACGTAAAGTAACTGACGCTGTTAAAAAAGCTCGTCAAATGTCTTTGTTGCCTTACGTAACAGATTTATTGAAATAGACCAATTAGTTAACCATCCCTAATCACGCATTGCGTGAGACAGTCAAATCAAAATCAAATGATTGGGCGCTGGGACTAAAAAACAAAACATGCAAGTAATATTAATTCAAGACGTAGACAATTTAGGCGGTAAGAACGAACTAGTAACCGTTAAAAATGGCTACGCACGTAACTTTCTGATTCCTCAAAAATTTGCTGTTGAAGCAAGCCCTTCTAATATGAAACAATTAGAAGAAAAGCTTAAAGTAAAAGCAAAGAAGGAAGCTGCTATGTTGGCTGAAATCAACAAAGTAATTGAAGTATTGAAGTCATCTCCTGTTAAAGTGGGTGCAAAAACTGGTACCAGCGGTAAAATCTTTGGTGCGGTTACTTCTTTACAAATTACTCGTGCTATCCGTGACCAAAAAGGTTATGAGATTGACCGTAAGCGTATCACTATTGTAGACGATGTTAAAGAGTTAGGAACTTACAAAGCTACTATCGACTTTGGCAACGGAAACAATACAGAGATTGAATTTGAAGTAGTAGAAGGTTAATCACTTCTGAAGAAATAGTAAATGCCCCGATTACTCGGGGCATTTTTTTTGCCTCTATCCCCCTGATAAATGCAAAAGCTTTATAATACCCCAGGACGAATGGGGGGAAGTTCTTTACTACTGGAAGATTCAATTAATTGAGGTTCAGGTATTTTTTTCCCTTGCCTATTTATATAAAACCACTCATTGTTTTTCTTAACTAGAGTAGCATTTTTATAAAATGCACTCGCATGATCATATTGAAAAGGAATCACTACTTTCCCTGTTTTATCAATAAAACCCCACTTACCTGCTTTAGCAACATTCATTAAACCTTCGGCAAAATATGGATAAGAAGTGCTATAATAATTTTTTGGTTTCCCTTTAAAAAGGATTGAATCATATTTGTATTCATCATAAGCAGCAAGACTTAGCATTGATTTATTTGATTGATCATAAAGAAAGCTGACCATCTTTTTGGTAGTAGGATTCAATTGCTTTAAGGTTAAGATGCCCACTTCTGAATTCGTAGTTAAATCGTCATAATTGAAAGGCAATATCATTGAGCCGGTATGACTAAACAGCCCCCATTTCATCTTATTTTGAATAACTTCCTCCTCCTCTAAGAAATCAAAAAGATCATCATCAGCTGCAGCCATTGCCTCATCTGTAAAATCATCATTAAATGGATCATCTCCTTCAGAAGCAATATAATTTTTCCCTTTAGGAGACAAGGATGAATACTTTATTGGAATAATGATCGATCCATTTTTGTCAATTACCCCATGTAATAATCTTTTAGTATCAGTTGGCTTTGGCATAGATACTATGTAAGATTGATTGGTGTCTACATAGCGCATGCTATAATATTTGGGCATGATTACCCAATTTCCTTGTATATCCATAACTCCCATTTTTCCCCCATCTGATTTACTGGCAGATACTATAATTCTTCCATTATTTACTTTATTTGGTATTCGAAAATTCTTTTTTTTGCGATCAGTATCGTCATCAATAGACCCTGGGGCAATCAAAGGCAACCCTGTTAGATCTACAACACCCCACCCCTTAGCATTTTTCATATAAACCAGTCCCTCTGATACAGCATCAAGATAATTGTATACAAAAGGCAATACTGTTTTACCATTCTGATCAATCAATCCCCAAAAACCCGACTCAGATCTGCATGAGAAATAAACAGCAGATTTATCTTTGCTCATATTAATTTTCTTCATGATGGGAGGAATGATCATATTACCTTGTATATCGTATACCCCCAATGAATTAGTTGATTCATCTCCGGCGATGAAAAATCCATTATTCAAGTAGGCTAAATTGAAAACTGGGTCAACCAATCGATACCCATCTTTGTCTTTTATACCATAACGATTATTGAAAGTACTCAGCTCTATCCGGTATACTTCGTTTTGTTTAGAAATGGTAGGCATAGGCTTAGCTGCTACAGGCATAATAGTCATTGGTGTGTAACCACGTACAATTTTACCTGGAATAGTTGTTTGACTATTCCATTGTTTTATCTCTAATTGCTCAAGACCAACTTTCATATTACTATTAGCAAACAATCCAACATTAGCAGAGAATTTTGATAATTCAATAGATTGTGTTTTTAATGAAACCTCATTTAAAAAAAACTGGTAATTGTTTCCAATTTTCTCAATGTATAATTCATTAATAGCATTATACCCGGTTTTTACCAATGATGATTTAACCCAACCGTTAGAGATATTAGTAGTTGTTCCTGATTTGGAGTACAATAAAATATAATACCCATTACTTGCAATACCAAACATGATATAATTGCTTCCATTCTCGGCATTAATCACCAAACCATAGGAGTAATCTTGTGCTCCTGCTAATTGAGTAATGGATGCCTTATATCCGGTATTAGCCTTACTATTAAGTCCATAGTTTAAAAGTGACCACTTGCTTACCCCTTTTTTATGGTAGTTCTGAAAAATATATTTGCCATTTTCTATACCTGCGTCTACAGAATCTCTTCTCATTGCATTTGCGAATTTGGCGATACCATACTTGTCATCATCAAATGAATATTTTACAATCTCAAGTTGCTGTGCATTAAGGTTGGTTAGTATCATCATTACAATGACCAATTTGATCCATTTGTGCATATTCTTTTTTGGTGAATGTAGCTGCCGAATTCAATTGGCACAATACCGCATATGCGGTATATTGGCTTGTATAGAAAGATTTGTCATTTTTTTGGAAAAAAACGCCCAAATCATTAAAAACCCTATCTTTAACTGTCCAAATGCAGAAGTTCCAGGTCTCAGAACGTTTTTACGTAAATGGTTCAGGGTTTTTGGTTACTGTTTTAGCTTTGGTTTTTTGATCACTTAATTTCTTAAAAATGAACATTTACGTTGGAAATCTGAACTGGAATATGTCTAGTGAAGACCTGCAAAATCTGTTTGCTCCCTATGGTGAAGTAAGCAGTGCCAAAATCGTTACCGACAAATTTAACAACGACCGCAGCAAAGGCTTTGGTTTCGTTGAAATGGCTGATGATGATGCAGCTCGCGCTGCAATCGCTGCTTTACATGACACTGATGTTATGGATCGCAAAATTGTTGTAAACGAATCTACCCCTCGCCCTGAAGGCGAAAGAGGCGGCTTTAAAAAGAAGCCTTACGGTGGTGGTGGCGGCGGAAGTCGTGGCGGCTACGGTGGTGGCGGCGGCGGTAATCGCGGCGGCGGTGGATACGGTGGCGGTAACCGCGATCGTGGAAACGGCGGCGGCGGTGGTGGATACAACAGATATTAATCTAATTAACCTACCGATTTATAAATCTCGTTCTGATTACAGAACGAGATTTTTTTATTCCTATATTTAAATATGAAACAGCAAGAACAATTAAGTAGTCCTATTGCCGGTTGCATGAGATGGGGAAAATGGGGAGCTAATTTTTCAACCGCTGCTTATAGAGCAATGATTGAAGAGTGCTTAGCTATTGGCGTTAATAGTTTTGATCATGCAGATATTTATGGTGATTATACCACAGAAGAAGAATTTGGAGATGCATTAAAAGAAGACAAAACATTGCGTTCTCAAATAAAATTGATTACTAAGTGCGGTATTCAAATGGTAACTGAGAATAGGCCCAACCACAATATCAAATCGTATAATACCAGTAAAAAACATATTATCCGATCTGCAGAGCAATCATTAAAAAACTTTGGTACCGACTATTTAGATGTCCTTTTAATTCATCGTCCAGATCCATTACTTGCACCAGAAGAAGTAGCTGAAGCAATCCAGACTTTACAAAATCAAGGAAAAGTACACGCATTTGGTGTATCTAATTTTTTGCCTCATCAAGTGAATATGTTGCGTAAATGGGTACCCATTCAATACAATCAAATTGAAGTGTCTATTATTTGTACTGCTCCATTTAATAATGGAATTTTAGACAATTGCATTGAAAATGAAATTACACCAATGGCATGGGCGCCATTAGGCGGAGGATTGCTTACAGATGATTTGCATCCACACTATAGAAGTATTACACATGCTGCATCATTATTGACTGAAAAGTATGTTGCTGGATTGAACGAAATATTAATTGCATGGTTGAACACCCATCCGTCTAAAATTCTACCAGTAATTGGAACCACTAAATCAGAGCGATTGGCTCAAGCAAAAATTGCAGCTTCCATCAAACTAACCCGAGAAGACTGGTTCTTAATGATGAAAGCTGCAACAGGTGAAGATGTAGCATAATCTTATTGAACTGCAATGGCTGCAATACCAGGCAATACTTTTCCTTCAAAGTATTCCAACATAGCACCACCACCAGTACTTACATAACTAACCTGATCAGCAAAACCAAACTGATTTACTGCAGCAACACTGTCACCGCCGCCTACTAAACTAAATGCACCATTAGCGGTTGCTTCAGCTACTGCAATAGCAATTGCTTTAGTTCCTTGCTGAAATTTTTCCATTTCAAAAACACCCATCGGACCATTCCATAAAATGGTTTTTGAACTTTTAATAGTTGCAGCAAAAGAAGCAGCAGCTTCTGGTCCAATATCTAATCCCATCCAACCATCAGGCACTTGATTACTTTCTGCAATATTAGTATTGGCATCTGCAGCAAAATTATCGGCAACTACGCTGTCTGAGGGCAAATGAATATTCACTCCTTTAGCAGCTGCTTTATTTAAAATATCCAAAGCGGTACTTAATCGATCTTCTTCGCAAAGGCTTTTCCCAATTTGCCCTCCCTGTGCTTTCATAAATGTATATGCCATTCCACCACCAATGATAATATCAGTTGCGCGTTCTAATAAATTCTCAATAATTAAAATCTTATCACTCACTTTAGCACCGCCAATAATTGCGGTAAAAGGTTTAGCGGCTTTATGCAACACCAATTCAGCTGCCTTTACTTCTCCTTCCATTAATAACCCAAACATTTTTTTATCTGCACTAAAATATTGTGCAATTACAGCAGTTGATGCATGTGCTCTATGTGCAGTACCAAAAGCATCATTCACGTAAACATCTCCGAGTTTACTTAGTTTTTCAGCAAATGATGCATCTCCATTTTCTTCCTCTTTATAGAATCGCAAATTTTCTAGCAATAAAACTTCGCCGGCTTTTAAACTTTCAGACTTATCATATGCTTCTTGGCCTATACAATCATTGGCAAATTGAACCAATACTTCTTTATTCATTGCATTACTTAATAAGGTTTGCAAATGACCAGTAATATGGATCAATGAACTTTTTGTTTCGGGTCCTTCTTTGGGTCTACCCAAGTGACTCATTAAAATTACAGCACCACCGTCTTGCAAAATTTTCACAATCGTTGGAACTGCAGCTCTCATTCTATTATCGTCTCCAATAGCATAGGTTTGCTTATCTAAAGGCACATTAAAATCAACTCTAATTAAGGCTTTCATTCCTGAAAAATTAAACGCTACAAAAGGACTCGTCATAAAAAATTTATTTAAAGGCAATTTAACCAAAAAACAAAAGCCGTCCCGAAAAATCGAAACGGCTTTTAATGCTATTATTAAAGAATTATTTGCTGATTAATCCTGCAAAGTATTGTACAGTTCTTACCAACTGACTTACATAACTCATTTCGTTATCGTACCAGCTAACTGTCTTCACCATTTGAGTATCACCAACAGTCATCACTTTGGTTTGAGTTGCATCAAACAAAGAACCGAAATGGGTTCCGATAATATCTGAACTCACAATTTCATCTTCATTGTAACCAAAGCTTTCATTAGCAGCAGCTTTCATTGCAGCATTGATTTCTTCAGCAGTTACTTTCTTGCTTAAGATGGTAGTTAACTCAGTTAAAGAACCAGTGATGGTTGGAACACGTTGTGCACTTCCATCTAACTTTCCTTTTAACTCAGGTAATACTAAACCAATTGCTTTAGCTGCACCAGTACTATTTGGAACAATATTGGCAGCTGCAGCTCTAGCTCTTCTTAAATCTCCTTTAGGATGTGGAGCATCTAATGTATTCTGGTCATTGGTATAAGCGTGTATAGTGCTCATGATACCAGTTAAAATACCATACTGATCATTCAATACTTTAGCCATTGGAGCCAAACAGTTGGTAGTACAAGACGCACAAGAGATAATGGTTTCAGAACCATCTAAAATGGCATGATTCACATTAAATACCACTGTTTTTAAATCACCAGTTGCTGGAGCAGAAATAACCACTCTTTTAGCACCTGCTTTAATATGCGCTTCTGCTTTATCTTTATCAGTAAAGAATCCTGTTGATTCAATTACTACATCAACACCATGCGCACCCCAAGGAATTTGAGCTGGGTCACGTTGTGCATATATTTTTACAGTTTCGCCGTTTACTACAATTGAATCATCTGTTGAAGTTACAGTAGCATCAAAACGTCCTTGTGCACTGTCGTATTTTAATAAATGTGCCAATACCGCTGGACTGGTTAAATCGTTGATAGCAACCACATCTATACCTTTCATATTGTAAATCTGACGAAATACCAAGCGACCGATTCTTCCAAAACCGTTAATAGCAACTTTTACTGTACTCATTGATAGCTGTTTTAATTTGATTAATTAGCGTTAGGATGGCAAATTTACAGTTTCTAAAATCAATTTGCGTAATTTGATAAAAAAGTTTGGCAGAAAACAATTTGCCTCTTATTTTTGCAACCCGAAAGATAAAACCATGGCCGGTTCGTCTATCGGTTAGGACAGCCCCCTTTCACGGGGCAAAGACGGGTTCGATTCCCGTACCGGCTACAAAGCCCTCGAACGAAAGTGAGAGGGTTTTTTTATTTGCGAACGTGCCGAATGCATTCGGCTAAGTGAGTAAATAGAAAAACCCAGCAGCGGCGCAGCCGATGCGAGGGCTTTGGGTAAGGCCACCATTTGGGGAAGACATTTCGAACAAAGTGAGAAATGGCAATCCCAATTACACGAAGTGTGGCCGAGGAAGACGGCCGAGTACAACGAGGCCGTCAATCCAGTAGGCAAAAGCAGCATTTTATATCAAGCTCGCCTCTTATAAAAAAGAATAATATGAGAACTTCTTTCATCGCGTTATTTCTACTTGGACTATTACAATTATCCTGCACCAAAAAAGACGATTTAAATACCGCTACATTCCAAGTGAAAATTATTAAAGAAGTATGCAATGATGCAATTGTACAGTTAATCGATACTAGTTATAAACAATATGCGGAAAACGGATTTGCTTTTGAAGGACAAAACTATGATCATGTTTTTTTCACCAGATTTAGTTGTGCCGACCGTACAAAAATGCAAACCTTAACAAGTAATCTTACTGGTTTAATCATTAGCGTGAAACTACTCAATCAAGCAAAATCAGAACCCGATTGTGGCACTTGCAGAGCAACAGTAAGCAGCAGGCCCAACAAATTTCAATTTATAGAAGTGGTTGGATTATAACCTCCGAGTTGCGTAATTTTAAACTATGTGTTATTACAACTCACTTAAAATTCCTTCCAAAAAAAAGATCAAACTAAAAGGGAAAGAAAAAGAAATTCCACCTGTAGATATTCAAGTGCAGTCTGGATTTAGTTATGCATCATGGCCAATCATTATTGAAGACAACGCAGGTGAATGGCATCCTGAATTGGCTCATTGGGAATTCATTCCTTGGTTTATACAACATATAGGTGAGCTAGAAGAAAGTAGAAAAAAATATACCACCCTTAATGCTACAGCTGAAAAATTATTTGAAAGCAAACTTTATCAAGCTGCTGCAAAAGCAAGAAGGTGTTTGGTATTGAGCACAGGGTTTTATGAATGGAGACATTTTCAAGGAGCAGATGATAAAAAACCAATTGCCTACCCCTATTTTATTCATAGCGCTAACAAAGAAGAACCCTTATTCTATATGGCGGGTATATGGCAACCTTGGACCGACAAATTATCTGGAGAAATGATCCATAGTTTTGCCATTGTTACCACCCAAGCAAATGGCTTGATGCAAAAAATTCACAACACAAAAAAAAGAATGCCCACCATACTTCCTCACGAATTAGCGGAAGAATGGATTGGACCTTTAAGAGAAAAAAGAATAAAAGAATTAGCTACCTACCAGCTTCCGGAAGCTGCACTTAGAGCGCATACTATTGCAAAAGATTTTAATAGGGGAATTACAAACCCTCAAGCAGCTGTAGATTATACCAATTTACCACCGCTATAATCCATGTCTATCCCCAGCAATCACTTCTAACACATGTAATACTTGCGGAAATAACGCATCCATATATTCTGTTGCACCAGATAATGAACCAGGGAATGTTAGCACCAGTGTTTGGTTGATCAAACCCGCTACACTTCTAGACAGCATGGCATATGGCATTCGCTCTTGTCCGTACCTTCTAGCGGTTTCCATTATACCATCTAACTCACGATCTAATAAAGGCTTAACTGTGTCGGGGGTGATGTCTCTTAAGGAAACACCTGTACCGCCCACCATAATTAATAATTGTATGCCCTCATGTGTATTGGCAGCCACTTGTTCTTGAATGGCAGTTGAATCATCAGGTATCACTTTATAAACAGGCACTTGTATATCCAATTTCTTTAAAGCTTCAATAACTGCAATACCCGCTTTATCTTCTGCCTTATTTGCTGAAACGGTATCTGAACAAACAATAACGGCTGCTTGTAAACCCTTATTTAAATATGATTTTTTGTCTGTCTTTCCACCTGTTTTTGATTTTAATTGAATCTGCTGGATTACAACATTTTTATCAATGGGTTTCAGCATATCATATAGGGTTAATGCAGCAATAGAAGCACCGTGCATGGCTTCCACTTCAACTCCCGTTTTATAAACAGTATGCACTTCAACCTCAATTATAATTTTCAAATCAGTTATATTGAATCTCACATCGGTAAATTCAACGGGCAAAGGATGACAATCTGGAATTAATTCACTGGTTTTTTTTACTCCAAATAAAGCAGCCACTTTAGCAAAAGAAAATACATCTCCTTTCGGTACTTTTCTTTGTTCAATTGCTTCAATTGTTTCTTGCTTAGATACCAAAACAGTGGCTTCTGCAATTGCTTTTCGAAGTGTGTTCGATTTATGAGTAATATTAACCATGATTAATTATTTTGCTTCCAAACCGTACTATTGTCTTCACAAATTTCTTTCCCCCAAATAGGCAATTCTTTTTTTATGGTTTCAACCATTTCATTACATGCATCAATAGCATCTCTTCTATGCGCAGAAGAAGTAAAAACAAACAAACAAATTTCACCCACTTCCACCCTACCTAAGCTATGATAAATATGCATACAAGTAAGTGCATATTTAGCAAAAAATGATTCCCGAATAACAGCCATTTTTTCCACCACCATTTCTTCATAAGCAGTGTATTCAATTGCAGTAACTTTTTTATTGTCTATTTCATCTGCTCTTACTTGTCCTAAAAAAATACTATGTGCACCAATACTCACTTTAGATGAATGCTTTTGAATATCTTCTGCTATTTTTTGTGCAGCAATAGGACCACTAACAAAAATAGAACTTGGTTTTTTATTACTCATTGCTTACTCTATTAAAATAGGCAGTTAAGCCGCCTTTTAAACTATATGCTTCCACTTTCTTATGCAATTTAATTAATTGTGCAGCATATATACTTCTTATTCCTTGATGACATAAAACATAGATGGGCTTTTCAGGAAGCAGATGAATAGATTCCTTTAATACAGACATAGGAATTTGAGCATGTGAAAAATCAATAGTTGGATACTCATGTAACTCTCTTACATCAAGAATAAATATATTCGAATCATACTTTAGATCTAAAAACTGAGACACATCAATTTCATCAATATCAATCTCTTCTAAATCTGCTTCTGTAAAATCGCAAACAATTTGATAGTTGGTTGTATTAATAAAATGTTCATCAATTAATGGAACTTCAGCGCTTGAATTCATCTCAATTTCATACCACCGAGCTGCCAAGAAATTATAAGTAAGTAGTCGATTATTCAAGGGTTTACCCAAATCTGCAATTAGTTTTATTGCTTCCGCAGCTTGCATGGTTCCAATAATGCCAGGCAATACTCCTATGACTCCTGTTTCTTCGCAGGTTGCAAATTCATTAGCAGCAGGCTGTACGGGAAACAAATGGCGATAATGAATAGGAGGCTTTGCATCACTTGAAAAATTAAAAACGGCAACCTGACCTTCGTATCCGGATACTGCTCCAAACACTACAGGCTTTTGCAACCACACGCAAACATCATTGATTAAATATTTAGCCGAGAAATTATCTGTAGCATCAATGACTAAATCATAAACCTTAATAATTTCAGCTGCATTATTTTTACTTAATTCAAAAGGATATTCTATAATATTAACCGAACTATTTTGTGCTTTGGCCTTAATTGCTGCCGCTTCCACTTTCAACCTGCCTACCTCTTTTTCCTCATATAATAATTGACGATGTAAATTACTTTTAGTGATTTTGTCTGCATCCATTATACCAATGGTTCCTACACCTACCCCAACGAGGTATTGCAATACAGGACAGCCCAATCCACCCATACCCACAATCAACACTTTAGCTTTACCCAATTTTTCTTGTGCAGCTATTCCAAATCCAGGTAGAATGATTTGTCTGATATAACGATTATTCAAGTCCATATTATCCTCCAGAGAATGGGGGCATTAATGCCACCGTATCTCCCATTTTAAGTTTAATATTTTCATGTACCATTTTCTGATTAACAGCAATAAAATATTTTTTATTTGCCAATGCTGGGTAGCGCTCAATTAAGTCATTCACGATTGAATCTAAATCGGTGCAATTATTCAATAACACCGAATCAACCAGCGTAATATCGATTATTGATCCAAAGAAAATTACTTGTACATCCATAGGTTTAGTTTACAAAAAACAATTTAGTTGCCGCAACAATTAATACCGATGCTAAAATAAATTTCAACTGATCTGCTTTTAATTTCTTAGCCCCAATATATGCACCCAACCAACCGCCGATTAAAACAAATAAAATGATCACATAAATGGATGGATCTAATTGAAATCCATTTTGAACTTGCCCAACCATCCCTGCTGCTGAATTCAAAAATATAAAAATTGCACTCAAAGCTGCAGTTTGCTGTTGTGTAGACCAACCCATCAAAAGTAGTAATGGCGATAATAATATGCCCCCGCCCATTCCTATCATTCCAGATACTAGGCCAATAAATGCTCCTGCAATACTCAACCAATACCACTTAGGTGCAGGTTTATGATTACTTGCTTTACTTAAAAACAATATTCTAGCAACTGCGATTAATAAAACAATAGCCAACAATTTTTTATAAAAACTTTCTGAAATAGGCACAATGCTTCCTATATAGGCAAATGGAATAGAAGTAATAACCAAGGGCCAAAGCATAGAAGAATTAAAATGTTTGGCTCTATAAAATGAAATAAATGCTAAACATGAAACCAATAAGTTTAGTATTAATGCGGTTGGTTTTATTACACCTGCACTAAAATTAAAGATTGCCATCAACGCTAAATATCCACTTGCGCCACCATGACCAACGGAAGCATATAAAAATGCAATCACAAAAAAAGCAAGTCCATAAAGAATGATTTCTTCCATAATAAGCAGGTTAAAATAAATGGACTGTAACCAGTTGGTTTTGATTAAACAAAGCTTCATCCAAGGGCAATTCTACCCAACAATTGGCATTGGAAAAAGCACTTACCTGATAAGACCCCTGTGCTGGTAATATGGTTACTATTCCTTCTTGATAGTAGGCTTTTAAGAAAAAAGTCAACCCGGGTTTCTTGCTATACGGGGCTGTTAACCTAGCTTGTATAGTTGGAACTGGTTGTTTGCCTTGCATCAATTCAATAGCAGGCTTTACATATTGTTGAAAACAATGTAATACAGAACTGGGGTTACCCGGCAAGCCAAATACCAATGCTTCATTTTGCTTCCCAAAAAACAAAGGCTTCCCTGGCTTTTGTTTTACACCATGAAATAGCGTATCCACTTTTTCTTGTGCTGCAGCTTTTGCTACATAATCATAATCCCCAACACTTACTCCACCTGTAAGTAATACTAAATCCGATTCATTTAATGCATTCCTAATTGCAGTGGCTGTTTCAGCTAAGTTATCTTTCACATATAGGATTGAAACATTTTTTACTCCAGTAGCTTTTAAAGCAGATACAAGACCAATAGAATTGGATTCATACACTTGCCCAAATGCGAGTGATTCGCCAGGTTTAACCAACTCATTACCTGTTATAATTAAAGTAGTGGAAGGTGCTCTATAAACCAAGACTTCCGATATTCCTAAACTAGCCAACATAGCTAGTTGGTATGGATGTAAACAGGTGCCTCTTGCAATTACCCAATCGCCTTTTTCAACTGAGGACCCCATTTCTCTAATATTTAAACCCAGCTCATTTGTTTTATCTACAATTTGAATATGCTCACCCAAATAGTTCACCCATTCTTTTTGTATAATACAATCTGCACCCAATGGCACTGGGCCTCCGGTGAATACTTTTATACAATGGCCTTCCTTTAATTGCAATTGTTTGGATGAGCCTGCAGGTAATTCATCTTGAATGGGCAGAATAGCATCGATATTTTTCAGCTGAATGGCATAGCCATCCATAGAAGATTGTGTAAACGAAGGCATCGCTATAGGGCTCTGTATATCTTCTGCAGCAACCATTCCAGCAGCATCTACTAATGGCACCCAAATTTTGCCCAAGGGCTTTGCTTGAGTAAATACCAATTGCTTTGCTTCATTTACAGTAATCATAGTATTTAATTAACCGCCAATTGCAATCATACTTCTATTATGCAATTCATTCGTATCTATTTTTTCAAATTCTTTTGAAAATTGACCTCCTAATTCTTTGTGTTTGCTTGCAATTGAGTGTTGAATGAATGGAAGTATATCTGCACCGGCTCTAAATGGTGTGAGTAAATCTGTTTCAGAAGAAGAAAATAAACAGTTTTTGATTTTACCATCAGCCGTTAATCTAATTCTATTACAAGTACTACAAAAAGGGGCACTCATCGTGCTTATTATTGCAAAGCTGCCTTGATGACCTTCTATTTTGTAACGCTTACTTGTGTCGTTGGGTTCGTTTTCCGAAGCAGCAATGGTATACTTCCCACCAATTAATTCCAACATTTCTTTCAAGGTTACCAACTTATCACTGTTCCATTTATTCCCATCAAAAGGCATAAATTCAATCAGTCTAATTTGAATGGGAATATATTTAGTCCACTCTATAAAATCTAATATTTCCATTTCATTCATGCCCTTCACTACTACCATATTCACTTTAACCCTAAAGTCGTTTTTCAATAATAGATCAATATTGTCTTTCACGATATTAAATTGATCTCGTCTTGTTAATAATTGAAACTTTTCTTGCTTCAGTGTGTCTAAACTAATATTAATAGACTTTACGCCAGCATTTTTTAAATCATCAATAAACAAGTGTATGCGAGTTGCATTGGTCGTAATGGTTAACTCAACTCCTAGTTTACCCAAGGCTTGAATAATTTCAGCCGCGTCTTTTCTAACCAATGGTTCACCGCCTGTTAATCGTATCTTTTTTACCCCTTGCTGCACAAACAAAGTAGCAATGGAAACAATCTCCTCTTTTTGCATTAATTGCTTATTGGGCATAAAAGCATAATCTTCTTCAGGCATACAATAGAAGCAGCGCAAATTGCAATTATCTGTTAAAGAAATTCGTAGATAATCGTGAACCCTATTGTATTGATCAATCAACATCTTCTTCATTTATTTTTTTACAAAGCAGCTCGTAATCTTCCGGAGTATCAATGTCTAACGCCCCATTTTCAAATTCAATGGTTTCGATATCTTCTGGAAATTGTTGCAATATAACACGTGCACCCTTATCTCCTGTTAAATTGTACAAATGGGTAAAATAGGTTGAACTCAATAATACAGGTGTTCCTTTTATTCCATTGTAAGAAGAAGCGATAATACCTTTTGCTGTTTGCTGGTGTTTAGTTAATAAGCGTAGCAAAATTGATTGATTTAAATAGGGTTGATCAGAAACCACAATGACCAAAAAGTCTAGGTCTGGACAAACTTTTAACATAGCGGTAAGTCCTACTTGTATTGAACTACTCATTCCTAAAGAGTAATCAGGGTTTTGAATGATGGCAACCTTATTGGTGCTTATTTGTGCTTGAATCAAATCATGATAATATCCGGTAACCAACTGAATAATATTGGGCTCGACCAAAGTGATTTCCTCAATTAGATGCGCTAATATGGTTGTGTTTTTAAAGGGCAAGAGCATTTTTGCTTTCCCCATTCTAGTAGCTTCCCCTGCAGCCAATATCATTACACCCCATTTCATATGGAAGCATGTATAGGCGTGGTTTTTAATCTTAGATGTTGTGGTTGTTTGCCTTCAATCACCGCCATGATTTCCGAGCAAACTGATAAAGCAATTTCTGATGAAGTTTCTGCACCTAAATCTAAGCCTGTTGGACCATAGATATTTTTTAACTGTAGATCTGTAAAATGAATACTAATATCAGCTAAGTCATTGAATAATCGCTCTCGTTTTGCAGCAGGACCCAATAAACCGATATAAGGAACATGCGTATTTGCCAACTCCGATAACATCGCAAAATCATAATTGTAATTATGGGTCATTAATACAATCGCAGTTCTATCATCAAACAACAGTTGCTGCATTACTTCTACTGGTTTTCCTACTACAATTTTATTAGCTTGTCCAAAGCGGAGTGTATTTGCATGGGTAGGTCTACCATCCACTACAGTTGTGCTCCACCCAATTAATCTTGCCATATTTTCCAAAGGCATAATATCATTTCCTGCACCTACTATAATCAGTGAAATGGCAGGGTTTATATATTCTACAAATAGCACCTGATTCCCTTCATCGGTTTCAATGACTAAATGCTCTGATTTTTTACTTTTCAAAACAGTTTCAAATACTGGCACTAAATCAGCATGGTATTTTTCTTGAATGGCTTCCCTTAACATAGTGCCCCAATGGCTGCCTTGATCTTGGTGATATCCGGTGACCAAGATGGATGGTTCACGAGAAGCATTCATTTTTTTAAAATGATTGATCACTGAACTGTTATTGGTATCTATTGGCTCAAATAGAATTCTTACAATCCCGTTGCAGCCCAACTGTACCCCTAGTTTAGCATCATCTTCATCAGTAGTATCATAAACTACCAACTTCTTTTTCCCTTGATTAATTGCTAATGCAGCTTTTCTAAGTGCATCTCCTTCTAAACACCCCCCACTGATGGCTCCAGTAAAATGTCCATCCTCTGTAACCAACATTCTTGCACCCGGCCTTCTGTAAGAAGATCCGTCTACATTTACTACCGTAGCTAAAGCCATTTTGAGACCCAACTGTAGCCACTTCTCATAAGCTTGAACAATATCACCAAGTTCTTTCATGAATGAATGGCTTAAGGTCTTAGTAGTTTTACTTGTGCTGGAAGTATTGGCTTCAAATTTTTATTGCCCCAACTATTATTGATATAATTCAGTACATCGGCAATTTCTTCGTCGGATAAATAATCTTGCGCAGGCATCATTCCATTATACACCACTCCATTTACTTTTATTTCTCCTGATTGCCCTTTTAATATCACGGCTATCAAATCCTTAGAAGGGCGTTTTAAATAATCAGATTTGGCAACTGGAGGAAATGCTCCTTCTAATCCTTTACCATCTTCCATATGACAGTTCATACAATTATTGGTATATACTGTTTTTCCATTGGCAATACTCTTAGCCAGATTTGCTGGCTGAACAAAAGCCACTGCAGAAATTACAAATACCAATAATGCACTTATAATCATCCATCTTTTCATACTTAAGCAATTTTATTGATATCAAAAGGTAATCTTCTGATTCGCTTACCTGTTGCTGCGAAAATAGCGTTACACAATGCCGGTGCAAATGGTGGTAAACCTGGTTCACCCACCCCTTTAATTTTGCTTCCACCATTGGCCAAAATATGTACTTCTACTTTTGGCATTTCGTTGATACGAACCAATGGATTATTATGGAAATTAGATTGAACAGTTGCACCTTTATCAAAAGTAATTCCACCTTTAATTGCAGCAGTTAAAGCCATAACAGCAGCTCCTTCTACTTGAGCGCGTGTATTATCTGGATTAACTACTGTTCCCAAATCTATAACGGCATATACCTTTTCTATTTTAATACCTGTTCCTTTTTTAGATACTTCAATTACAAAGCCAGCTTGACCTGCAAAAAATTCATATTGCGCAACACCGCGTCCCCAACCAGCAGGTAATTTTTTATCCCAATTAGAAACTTCTTTTAGTTTATTTAAAATCTGTTTGGTATCAGAATCTTTGGTGAGCATTTCTAATCGAAATGCCATTGGATCTTTTTTTGCAGCAACTGCCATTTCATCTAAAAAACATTCATGAGAAAAAGCCAAAGTAGTGCTGGTTACCGCTCTCCAGGCTGCCAAAGGAATATGAACATAATGATGAACATACAAATTCTTCATATGTTCTATTTCATATTTCTGTTCGCTGATACCTTCAGTCATGGTTCCATCAGCTTTAGTAATATCGTAATCCTTCTTCATGTCTAATGTAGGAGAGATTACTTTATGTTGGAAAGCAATGGCTTTACCATTGGCATCCAAAGCTCCTTTCATTGCTGAAAAAGTCAGAGGTCTAAATGGTCCTTGTTGTGTATCATCTTCTCTGCTCCAAACCGACTTAACAGGTTTACCCACTTTCTTACTCAACTGAACCGCTTCATGAATATAATCTGGATACAATCTTCTTCCGAAGCCTCCTCCATTAAATAATACATTCAATTTTAAATCTTCTTGCTTAACCCCGTAAATTCTAGAAAAATCATTCATCACACTTCCTGGAACTTGGGTAGAAGTCCAGATTTCTAATTTATTCCCATCTTGCCAACTCGCTAAACAGTTCATTGGTTCAATAGGTGAGTGCGAAACAACAGGTGTTTCGTAAAAAGCAGTTAGTTGAGTGGGCGCTTCAGCAAAAGCTTTATCAAAATCACCTTGCTTATGTTCTACAGCACCTTCTTTTTTGGCAGCTTCTCTTAAACTTTGTTCGTAATCCTTAGAATTAAAAGTTTCATTTCCTTGATGGTCCCATTTAACTACTAAAGCTTTTCTTCCTTGTACAGCAGCCCAATAATTCTCCGCTATAACTGCTACTCCTTCTGACTTATAAATACCATGAATTCGTTCACAGGTTTCCACTGCAATAACTCCTTTCACTTTTTTAGCAGCGGTTGCATCAAAACTTACCAGTTTACTACCAAACACTTTACAGCGCTCAATAGAAGCATACACCATTCCAGGAACACTTGCATCAATACCAAATTTAGCAGTCCCATTCACTTTCATTGGAATATCTGGTCTTGGTGCAGACTTACCTAATATTTTAAAATCTTTTGCGTCTTTTAGGGTTGGATTTTTAGGTGCTTCTAATTTTGAAGCTGCTTCTGCCAATTCTCCATATCCTAATTTTTTACCAGTAGGACGATGTATTATGGTTGCATTTTCTGCATAACATTCCGATACTGGAACATTCCAAGTACTACTAGCAGCTTTGACCAACATTTCTTTAGCAGCAGCTCCTACTTTACGTAAGTTGGTGTAATTGGTTCTTACAGAAGAACTACCCCCAACAAACTGAGCAGGGCCGTATTTTTTTTCACCCCCAGTTTGTTTAATAACAATTTTATCCATTGCTACTTCCAATTCTTCTGCTATTAAAGCAGGAATAGATTGGTAAGTACCCTGACCGATTTCAGGTTTAGTATTAAATATGGTCACTAGCCCAGTTTGATCAATCATCACCAATGGCGACAATTCAAAAGAAGCGGTTGAAGTTCCTAAATTTTCTATAACAGATAAACCATCTGCTTTAACGCCCAAACCCATTACCAAGCCTGCTCCAGTTAAACTGGTAAGGCGTAAAAAGTTTCTGCGATTTATTTGACTGTTTTGCTGATTCATTGCTTAATTTTTTTTGAATTACTTAATCATTTCTGCAGCGCGATGTATGGCACTGCGTATACGTTGATAAGTTCCACATCTACAAAGATTACCCTGCATGGCTGCATCAATATCAGCATCAGTTGGGTTGGGCTTGGCTTTTAGTAAAGCAGTTGCACTCATGATTTGTCCTGATTGACAATACCCACATTGAGGCACTTGTAGTTCTACCCAAGCATTTTGAATCGCTTCAGTAATTTTATCTTTCATCCCTTCAATAGTCGTAATCTTCTTTCCTACCGCAGCCGCAACAGGAAAACTACAGGATCGTACCGGCTTCCCATCTACATGCACAGTACAGGCACCGCACTGCGCCATACCACATCCAAATTTGGTTCCTGTTAATCCTACCATATCTCTGATAGCCCACAATAAGGGCATATCTGCACTAGCATCTACCTGGTAGGGGGTGTTGTTAATATTCAATGTTATCATGGCAAATAATTTCAGTATGAAGTTAAGTTTTTAATCTAATAAATGGGTTTCATGCATTTCTGGAATAATTACTTCTTTGTAATGCTTTCTTCTTAATCGAGCAGCAAAATCAATTTGGACATCCTGCTCACCGTGAACCAAAAATAATTTTCTTACCAATTCTGGATTTTGGCCTGAAAGAAACTGGCAGAGGTCTTCATAATCACCATGCGCACTCATGCTTTTCATAACCCCAATTTCAGCTTTCACTTGATACAATTCACCAAAAATTTTTACTTCTTTTTGACCAGCAGTTAACCTTCCTCCTAAACTGTATGGATCACAATATCCAACCATTAATATGGTCGTCCTTTCTTTTTCGATATTATTCATTATATGGTGCTTCACCCTTCCAGCGTCTGCCATGCCACTGGCAGATATAATTACACAAGGGGCATCATTGTCATTTAATTGCTTGCTTTCGTCTACCGTTTTAATAAACTTCAGTGTTTTAAAATCAAAAGGATCATGATCGTGCTCCATTATTTTCTTAACCCTTTTATTATAATTCTCAGGGAATTGTTTTAATAATTCGGTTGCTTCTCTGCTTAAAGGGCTGTCTACATATACAGGAATATTTGGCAATCTATTTTCTACTTCTAATTGATTTAGCGCATATAAGATTTCTTGAGTTCTTCCTACGCTAAATGCAGGAATAATTAGTTTTCCTTTTTTCTCCACACAGGTATGCATCATCCATTTTAAAATCGTATCGGTAATGCCAAAAACCTCATCGTGTAATTTATTTCCGTAAGTACTTTCCAAAATAATATAGTCGGCTTGATCAAATGTATCGGGGGAACGAAGAATTGCATCATTGTATCTTCCAACATCTCCGCTAAAAGTAATTTTATTTGTTTTCCCATCTTCTATCACTCTTAAATGAACTGCTGCGGAACCAATGATATGACCTGCGTCTGTAAAACAAACGGAGACTTCCTCATCAATTTTAGTCCAATGATTGTAGTCAATAAATTTAAATAAGGATAAAGCAACAGCAGCATCTTCTAAATCATATAATGGTTCAAAAGGGGGCAAACCTTTTTTTGCTCTTCGCTTATTGATGAACTTGGTATCATCTCTTTGTATAATAGCAGAATCTTCTAACAAAATTTCAGCCAAAGCCTTGGTGGCAGGTGTTGCATAAATAGTACCCTTAAAACCCTCTTTAACCAATTTAGGTATTAATCCAGAATGATCAATATGTGCATGCGATAATATCAAGTAACTAATTTCAGCAGGTTCAAATCCAAATTTTGCATTGAGCTCTTCGGTATTTTTTCCCATTCCTTGAAATAACCCACAATCCAATAATACTTTTTTGCCACTCTTTAAAGTAAGTAAATGTTTAGACCCTGTAACGGTTCTAGCGGCACCATGAAAAGAAATTTTCATACTTATTTTGATTTAAAACTCCAAGTGATATTAAATTCCGCAACAACTTCGCCATTGGTATTGGTACCAATAGATTTGCATACGATTGTTTTTCCTTCTTTACTTTGAATAGTATCCTCAATGGTTTCAGCAACCATTAAACCGTCGGTACAAGTAAATGCAATTAATCCTGTTGCTTTCTTTACAAACTTTGCGTCTAATCCAACCACCAACATACTTACAGCGGGGCTTCTTTTATAGGTTTGCCCTACGGGGAACAAACCTGTACTCATTTCCGCAGCCATCGCTTGAACGGCAAAATACATAGACTTAAACGGGTTTTGATTGAGCCAACCATGTTTTACTAAAATCACGGTTTTTTCTTCATCTATATAACCCACTTTTAATCCTGCAATAAATGCTGCAGGCAGTTTTACTAATTTAAAAAAAGCAAAACGGATAGGGCTAGTGATGATTTTTTTGAAGGCAGGGAACTGAGAATTCATTTCTCAATTTAACCAATATTCAGTTTACAACAAGAGTGCTGCTAATAAATAATCTGCTAATAAAATTAAAATACAACTTACCACAACTGCACTGGTACTTGCTCTACCAATTTCTAGCGCACCACCTTTTACATAATAACCGTAATAGGCTGGAACACTGCTAATGATAAAAGCAAAAGTGTAAGCCTTATATAAAGCAAAGTTGATGTTAAAAAAATTCAGGTTTTGTCTTAAACCAATATCAAATGTATCGTTGGCTAATATACCAGCCAATTCACCAGCAGTTCTTCCACCCCATATACCTAATACTGCAGAAATCACAATTAAACAAGGAACAACTACTAATGCCCCTAAAATTTTGGGAAACAGCAAATAGGCTTTGGTATTTATTCCCATAATTTCTAGCGCATCAATTTGTTCACTCACTCGCATATTTCCTAGTTCACTGGCAATTTTACTTCCAACAACACCTGCTAATACAATACTTACAACAGTAGGAGAAAGCTCTAGTATCATACTGTCTCTAACAATTTGTGCAATGGTACTTTGCGGAACTAATGGACTTACTAATTGATAGGCAGTTTGAATAGTTGTAACTGCACCTAAAAACAAAGAAATAATAATGACAATAGGCAAAGCACCCATTCCAATTTCTACGCATTGATGCATGAATTCTTTCCAATACATTTTGAAGTTCTCTGGCTTAGAAAACATGCCTTTCAGCATTAATAAGAACTTACCTAAATGAGTGAAAAAATTCATAGAATAAAGATAGGGTTATAATTAGTTAGTCGTTTTCTTGTTTTTTCTTCTGCTTTTCCACCATGAACTTCTTTGCACTTCTTCAGCTGTATCTACCCTGGTTTTCATTTGTGCATCTACCACAGCTACCAAGGCCATATTGATAATATTTCGAACACTGCTACCCAATTGTAAAACGTGTACTGGTTTTTTTAATCCTAACAATATTGGACCAATGGCATCGGCACCTCCTACTTCTTTCAATAAATTATAAGCCACATTTCCTGCAGTTAAATTCGGGAACATCAACACATTTACTTCTTGTTCTACTAAATCACTAAATGGATAATTGTCTCTTAGAATTTCTTTATTGAAAGCAAGACTTCCTTGCATTTCACCATCAACAATTAAATTAGGATCCCTTTGTTTTAGTATTCTAGTAGCTTCTGCAACCAATCTTGCTTCTGAAGAGTCACTACTTCCGAAATTACTATAGCTCAACATGGCCACTCTTGGGGTTAAGTTAAAGCTTCTAACTTCCTTGGCCACCATTTGAGTAATATCTGCTAACTCTTCTGCGGTTGGATGAAAATTTACGGTTGTATCTGCCAAAAACAATGGACCTTTTTTGGTTAACAATAAATACATACCTGCAATTTTCTTGACACCCTCTTCAGTTCCAATTATTTGTAATGCAGGTCTAATTGCTTCTGCATAGTTTTTGGTTAATCCCGACAACATTGCATCTGCGTCACCTGTTTCTACCATCATACAACCAAAATGGTTTCGGTCTTTCATCACTTTCATACTTTCATGATGGTTAAACCCTTTTCGTTGACGTTTCTTAAAGAACAATTCTCCATAGAACTCTCTTTTTGATTCCATTGCATCACTTCTAGGATCTACAATAGGAATATCAGATAAGTCTATGCTATTTGCATCAGCAATTCGATTGATTTTTTCTGGATCACCTAGTAATATAGGATAAGCAATTCCTTCATCATAAATGATGGTTGCAGCTTTTAATATTTTTAAATTATCAGCTTCGGCAAATACCAAGCGTTTAGGATCTCTTCTTGCTTTATTACTAACAACTCTAAATAGCTGATTATCTAAACCTAATCGCTTATTTAATTCTAACACATACCCATCCCAATTAGTGATACTTTTTTGTGCAACCCCACTCTCCATGGCTGCTTTAGCAACAGCTGGTGCAATAGTACTTAACAATCGAGGGTCTAAAGGTTTTGGAATGATATATAACGGACCAAAACTCATATTGCTTTGGTTATACGCCAAGTTTACAATATCTGGCACAGCTGTTTTTGCCAACTCAGCCAATGCTCTAACTGCAGCCAATTTCATGGCTTCATTAATTTGGGTTGCTCTAACATCTAATGCACCTCTAAAAATATAAGGGAAACCCAATACATTATTCACTTGGTTAGGATAATCGGATCTTCCAGTTGCCATGATAATATCTTTTCGAACAGCAACAGCATCTTCGTAAGTAATTTCAGGATCTGGATTAGCCATGGCAAACACAATTGGATTTTTAGCCATAGATTTAACCATGTCTTGCGTAACTACATTACCAACACTTAACCCTAAAAACACATCAGCATCTTTCATTGCTTTGGCCAATGTCCAATCTGATTTTTTTACCGCAAATTTTTCACGCCCCTTACCTAAGTCTGTTCGGTCTTGATGCAATACTCCGTCTTTGTCAAATACAATAAAATTTTCATGGCGAGCCCCTAATGCTACATACAAGTTAATACAAGCCATAGCAGCAGCGCCTGCTCCATTAATTACAAAGCGAACTTTATCAATTCGTTTCTTTTGTAATTCTAATGCATTTAACATTGCAGCACTACTGATGATAGCAGTTCCATGCTGATCATCGTGCATCACAGGAATCTTCATTTGCTCTTTTAGTTGCTGCTCTATAAAAAAACACTCCGGAGCTTTAATATCTTCCAAATTAATTCCACCAAATGTGGGCTCTAAAGACTTGACTATTTGAACAAATTTCTCTGGATCTTTCTCGTTAATCTCAATATCAAATACATCAATGTCTGCAAATATTTTAAACAATACCGCTTTCCCTTCCATCACTGGTTTACTTGCTTCAGGACCAATATCACCCAAACCAAGCACCGCAGTGCCATTGGTAATTACACCCACCAAATTTCCTTTTGCAGTGTACTTATAAATGTTTTCAGGATTTTCCTTTATCTCTTTACAAGGCTCTGCAACTCCAGGGCTATATGCTAATGAAAGATCTCTTTGCGTTTTAGCTTCTTTGGTAGGTATTACTTCAATCTTACCAGGTCTACCACTTGAATGATATTCCAATGCTTGCTCTCTGCGTAATTTGGATTGCTTATTATCAGACATATATATGATTCGTTATAAACTATTTTGTTAAACTAATTCCTAAATAAGCCATCATGCCAGCACCTATTTCAATGGCTGATTCATCAATGTCAAATTTAGGGGTATGTACTTGATGGATGATTCCTTTTGATTCATTGCGAACACCCAATCTAAAAAAACATCCTGGTATCACTTGTGTATAATAACCAAAATCTTCCGCACCCATTCTCAATTCGGTTTCTTCAACATGCTCCTTGCCCATAAAATCGTTGGCTAACTGCCAAGCTGCTTCTGTAAACTCAGGGTCGTTATCTACAGTAGGGTAACCAATATCAATATGCAAATCAATTTCTGCACCCATACTCTCTACTAAACCGGTGGCTTGCTTTCTAATTAGCTCATGTGCTTTATAGCGCCAAGTTTCATCCATGGCCCTAAAAGTTCCCATCAATTTTACTTCACTGGGAATCACGTTGGTGGTATTTCCACCTTGTATAGAACAGATAGATAAAACAGAGGGAGAAATAGGGCTATTGTTTCTTGAAATAATTTGTTGCAAACTCACAATTAATTGAGATGCAATTAAGACAGTATCAGCGGTTAAATGCGGGGCAGCTGCATGCCCTCCTTTACTTCTAATAGTTATATAAATTTCATCGGCACTTGCCATTACACGACCTTTTCTAAAACTCAATTTCCCCACATCCAACCCTGGATGAACGTGCAATGCTACAATACCATCCGGTCTTGGATTTTCTAATACTCCATCCTTAATCATATAACTTGCACCACCAGGATTTCTTTCCTCACCTGGTTGGAATAAAAATTTTATGGTGCCTTCCCACTCGGCACGCAAGTCGTTTAAAATACGAGCCGCCCCTAATAAAACCGTAGTATGAACATCATGACCGCAAGCATGCATCACTCCTTTATTTTGAGACTGATAGGGCACATTATTTTCTTCTTGAATAGGTAATGCATCCATATCAGCACGCAAAGCAATAATACGCGAGGCTGGATTGTTTCCTTTAATAGTTGCCAAAATACCTGTGGTAGCTTTTACTTCAAATTCAATTCCCATTTGGGTTAACTGTTCTTGAACAAAAGCAGCTGTTTTAAATTCTTGGTAACTCAATTCTGGGTTGGCATGCAAATGATGTCTGATGCCAATCAGTTCGGGTGCAATAGTATGAGCGAGTGCTTTAATTTTTTCTTTTAACATGCGAATTGCTTAACTATTCTTGTTCTTCCTCTGGATGAGTATATTCAATAGTATCTTCTACTATATAAATTCCTTTAGGAAAAAATTTACTTATTTGGTTTCTATATTTCTCTGCATCTTCTTTTTTTAGGAAGTTGCCAATTCTAACTTTAAAGTTGGGCGATTGAAAAAGCGTATAAGATTTTTGTTCAGGAAAACGATTCATCAAATCTGTTTTCATTTTATTGGCATCATCTCTTTTAGCAGTGCTGATAACTTGTAAGCGATACCCCTTGTATAATCCTGCACTAGTCATCATGGCAGTTCGCTTATTAATTTGATTTTGCTTAGCAACTAAAATATCTAAACGAGCGTCTTTTACCATAATTACAGTATCGCTTGAACAAGCAAAAACGCTTGAAGAAACCGATAGACCAATCAATAATAAAAACAAAGCTGTTTTCATGGGGTAAATATAAGGTTAATACGTTGCGTTAGAAGCATTAGGTTCTCCATTTACAATAGCTAAACTAGCACTACAACCTAATCTGGTTGCACCCGCTTCTACTAGTTCAGCAGCAAAAGCATAGTCTCTTATTCCTCCTGAAGCTTTAATTTGAACTGCTTCAGGCAAATGCAATCTAAACAACTTCACCGCTTCTACAGAAGCACCTTTTTCGGCATATCCAGTAGAAGTTTTTAAATAGTCAATTCCAGCAACTCCGTATAATTCGCAACATTTAATGATTTCATCATTGGTTAAAATACCACTTTCAATGATGATTTTGATGGTTTTATTTTTAGACTTTACCACGGGCATGATATGATTTAACTCATTGGCCAAATACACCCAGTCTTGGTTTTTTATTGCACTTATATTAGCTACCACATCCAATTCATCTACCCCATCAACCATCGCTAAAACAATTTCAGCCAACTTGGCTTCTACAGCAGAATAACCAAAAGGAAAGCCTATAACTGTTGCAACTTTAACATTTGTACCCACTAAAAACTCCTTGGCTTTTTTTACGAAGTTGGGGGGAACACAAACCGCTGCAAACCCATATTCCGCCGCTTCTTTACAAATTTGGGCCACATCAGACACTAAAGTGGTTGGCTTTAAAATGGTATGATCTATATAGGAAGCTAATTGCATAAACTCAATTTAGACAAAGATAACAAATACCGTAACTACGGTATAGGTGTGCCAATTAAAAAGCGCTTCATTCGCATAAAATACATAAATATGAATAAGATTTTATTAACCCTCTTCCTTGCTACTGCTTTATTTTCAGCCAATGCACAAAAAGGCATGAAACCTAGATTAGGTGTATATATTGGAATTGCCAGTCCTAAAGCAACTGAAGTATTTGGACAGTTTTATAAATCAAAAGGGATACAACCGAGGTTAACCTTAGAATACAATTTCTTAAACCTCGGATATACGGATAAAATGTTTGTAAAAGTGGCTGCAATTGCAGGATTAGAGCCGCAAAACTTCAGAAATCAAACTACTTTTCTAACGAATGTAACGATGACGCAAAAACCCCTTGGAGCAAGGATTTATCCATTTGCTTTTAGAAACGGATTTAATCCAGACGATCAAAAGGAAGTATTCAAAAATGCCGGATTCACAAATCTATTCATCATTGGAGGAACATGGGCACTTAGTGGCTTATATGTAGAAGGAGGTATTTCCCCAGGTGTAAAATTGAAAGAAGAAGGTTATGCAGATGTAACACGTTCGCCTCAATTTTTTGGATGGGGGGTATCGCTAGTAGACTTTGACGACGAAGACAATAAAGTAAAATTCAAATTTAATATCGGGACTAGAAAATATACTTGGACCAACGCCAGCAATACTAGTTCTCAAATTAAATCTTTCTGTATGGATTTTGGTGTAGCATTCCGACTATAAATTAATCCTTCCCATACAAATAATATGTTTCTATAAGTAAATAAAAAACCGATGAAATTTCATCGGTTTTTTTATTTAAAAAGGATTCGTGTAATGATTGATTGACCCTACTGTTTACGCGTCCTTACCATGACAAGATTTGAACTTCTTGCCACTACCACAAGGACATGGATCGTTTCTACCAATTTTAGGACCTACTTTAACAGGCTCTTGTTTTACAGGAGTTGGATCGTAATAATCATTTTCGTTTGCACCATATTCTTGACCAGCAGCATCTACTTGATCTTTATTGGCACTCAACTTACTCATATCGGTTTTTTCTTGACGACCTTCTTGAAGTTCATCCCCCTCAGCCAAAGGAATACCAGCATGACATAAGAATTGAACAATTTCTCTATTTACTTCACCGTCCATCTTTCTGAACAATTCAAATGCTTCCATTTTATAAATTACCAATGGATCTTTCTGTTCATACGTGGCAGTTTGTACACTTTGTTTTAAATCGTCCATAGAACGTAAATGTTCTTTCCAAGCATTGTCTATAAACGCTAGTGTTACAGTTCTTTCTAAAGAGTGTAATAATTCGGCACCATTTGTTTGCAAGGTTTTTTCCATATTAGCCAAAGCCTGAACCTGGCGTTTGCCATCGGTAAAAGGAACAATCACATTATCAATATGAGAACCTTGTTGCAATTTAATATTCTTAAATACAGGAACAGACTGAACCATCATGTCCTGTTTTCTTTTTTCATATTGTGCAATTGCTTCATTGTATAATTTCTCTGCCAATTGATTGGCGTTGGTTTTATTAAATTCTTCAATCGTTATTGAAGTATCAATTCCGAAATTTACAATTGCAGCAAGTTTAAATTGATCGTATTCATTTTGTTCTTTAAAAGATACTACTAAACCTTCGGCCACCGCATACATTGCGTTGTCTAAGTCTAATGCTAATCTCTCTCCAAATAAAGCATGGTTACGCTTACTATAAATTACAGTACGCTGTTTATTCATTACATCATCGTACTCTAACAAACGCTTTCTAATGCCAAAATTATTCTCTTCCACTTTACGTTGGGCTCTTTCAATAGACTTGGTAATCATACCAGCCTGAATAACCTCCCCTTCTTTATACCCTGCGAAGTCCATCACTTTGGCAATACGTTCACTACCAAACATGCGCATTAAGTCGTCTTCTAAAGAAACAAAAAACAAAGAAGAACCAGGATCACCCTGACGACCAGCACGACCTCTTAACTGACGGTCAACTCGTCTTGACTCATGTCTTTCAGTACCTAGGATTGCCAAGCCTCCAGCATCTTTTACGCCTGGCCCTAATTTAATATCGGTACCACGACCAGCCATATTGGTAGCAATGGTAACTGCACCAGCTAAACCTGCTTCAGCAACAATTTGTGCTTCACGTGAGTGCTGTTTTGCGTTTAATACATTGTGTGGAATCTGCTTTTGTCTGAGCATTCTACTCAATAATTCACTCACTTCAACAGAAGTTGTACCTACTAATACAGGCCTTCCTGCTTCGCGCAATAAAACAATCTCATCTATCACGGCACCAAACTTCTCTCTCTTGGTTTTGAAGATTTTATCTTCTTCGTCTTTTCTAATTGCAGGCACATTGGTAGGTATACTAACCACATCTAATTTATAGATATCCCATAATTCTGCAGCTTCTGTTTCTGCAGTTCCCGTCATACCACCTAATTTGTGGTACATTCTAAAATAGTTCTGTAAGGTTACGGTTGCATATGTTTGAGTTGCCGCTTCAATTTTCACATTTTCCTTCGCTTCAATCGCTTGGTGTAAGCCATCAGAATACCTTCTTCCATCTAATATACGGCCTGTTTGTTCATCTACAATTTTAACAGCTCCGTCCATCACCACATACTCTACATCTTTATCGAATAAAGTATAGGCTTTCAATAATTGTTGTACTGTATGAATACGATCTGCTTTAACAGAATACTCATTAATTAAAGACTCTTTCTTTAATAACTTTTGATCTGCAGGTAAACTTGCATCATTGTCTATGGCTGCAAGTCCTAAGCTAATATCGGGTAATACAAAAAAATGAGGATCTTCTCCTTGACCAGTAATTAATTGAATACCCTTATCGGTTAATTCAACTGAATTATTTTTCTCATCAATATAAAAATAAAGTTCTTCATCTGCCTTGGGCATTTCACGCTGTTGGTCTGCCAAATAATGGTTTTCCGCTTTCTGTAATTTTACTCTATTTCCTGGCTCACTTAAAAATTTAATTAACGCGCTATTTTTAGGAAGACCACGATGTGCGCGGAACAATGCCAGTCCACCATCTTTTGGATCATCATTTCCTTCTGCAATTTTTTTCTTTGCTTCAGTTAAGAACTGCTGGGTTGCTCTTTTTTGTGCATCAACTAATTTTTCAATTCTAGGCTTTAATGCAAAGAATTGTTGTTCTCCTGTTTGATATCCAATAGGGCCAGAAATAATTAAAGGTGTTCTTGCATCATCAATTAAAACAGAATCCACTTCATCTACCATGGCAAAATGGTGCTTACGCTGAACCATTTCTTCAGGGCTATGCACCATATTATCTCTTAAGTAGTCAAAACCAAATTCATTATTAGTACCGTAAGTAATATCTGCTAAATACGCTTTTCTTCTAGATTCACTATTGGGTTCATGCTTATCAATACAATCAACAGTAAGACCCAACCATTCAAATAAAGTACCATTCCACTCACTATCTCGTTTGGCCAAGTAATCGTTCACGGTAACAATATGTACCCCTTCACCTGCTAATGCATTTAAATAAGCTGGTAAAGTAGATACCAAGGTCTTACCTTCTCCAGTGGCCATTTCAGCAATCTTACCTTGATGCAATACCGAACCTCCAATCAACTGAACATCGTAATGCACCATATTCCAGGTTACTTTACCCCCAGCAGCAGTCCAAGTATTATTGAATACAGATTCGTTGCCTTGAATGGTCACATATTCTTTTTTAACACTTAAGTCTCTATCGAGCGCTGTAGCAGTAGAAACCAAGGTTTCGTTTTCTTTGAATCTTCTAGCCGCTTCTTTAATTACTGCGAAAGCTTCTGGCTGAATGATTGCTAAAGCTTCTTCAATTTTTTTGTCGCGGTCTTTACGTAGTTTATCAATATTCTTATAAATAGTGTCTCTGCCATGAATGTCCATTTCGGGTAATGCTTCAGCAGCGGCTTTCTCTGCAGCAATTTCAGCATCAATCCCCTTTAAATGGTCTTGAATTCTAGCTTTAAATTCCACAGTTTTATTTCGTAACTCATCATTAGTTAATGACTGATATTCTTGAAAAAACTGATTGGTTTTTTGGATGATTGGCATCAACTGCTGCACATCTTTCTCACTTTTACTACCCCCGAATAACTTAGAAATGAACTTCAACATATTTTTAATACTCTGATATGAAAAAATTTAACAGTCAAACAGCGTGCAACAATTTTATTTTAGTCAATTTGGCACCCTGAATGAGAGCCGCCAAAGGTAAGGTTTTGATTTTAGAAGCAAATGAAGCAATTAACTATTCTATCAACGGTTTTTTTAAGCATATTAATGGCATTCAATACGATAGCTGCACAAAGCCCGGAATTGAATGAAACAAACTCTTATAAGACGCAACCACTTATACAAGACACTCTTCCGCTTAGTCCATTAGACAGCCTTGTATTGATTAGTGATTCTATTGCTGCAGACAGATACAATAAAAACAAATCTAATATGACCATTCTGGCAGCTTGGGCAGGAGTCAATATAATTCAAGGCAGTATTTCTGCCACGAATGCCACTGGTTCAGGAGAATACTTTTTTAAGATGAACGCCTATTGGAATATTGTAAATCTTGGAATTGCCAGTTGGGGACTCATTCAGCTTAGAAAAGAACTTACCCAAAAATATACTTATCCCCAAAACCAATTGGCCCAGCAAAAATTAGAAAAAATTTTGCTGCTGAACAGTGGTTTAGACTTGGCCTACATAGCAACAGGCTTTCTATTAAAGGAAAATGGGAATAGGCTGAACAACCTAAAAACCACTGGATATGGCAATAGTTTCTTACTTCAAGGGGCATTTTTATTGGTATTTGACTTAGTTCAATACGGAAACCACCGAAGGAATGGCAAAATATTAGAGGGGCAATTGTCTAAACTTCAAATTCATGCAAGCGGAAATGGCATAGGATTGCGTTTACCCCTTTAAATAATCCATTAAACTTATTGGAATTTATAGCCTTTTCAGCTACTTTTGCAACCCGTTAGATTTAAAATTTAAACCTTACAAATGGCAGGTCAATTAAAAGAGGTTAGGAACCGAATCAAAAGTGTTCAAAGTACTCAGCAAATTACCAAGGCAATGAAAATGGTGAGTGCGGCTAAACTACGCCGTGCACAGGATGCAATTACCCAAATGCGCCCTTACGCCCAAAAATTGCAGGAAATGCTCAGCAATATTGTGAGCAGTATCGAGGGTGGTACTACTTTGGCATTGGCAGAAGAAAGAACAATTGAAAAAGTATTGTTGATTGTAATTACTTCTGACAGAGGTTTATGTGGAGGTTACAATGCGAATATTGTTAAATTAGCAAAGAGTACTGTTGCAGAAAAATACAGCAGTCAATTTAATAAAGGAAACGTTACAGTTTGGAATATTGGAAAGAAAGGTTGGGAAAGTTTAAATAAAGCAGGATATAATACCAATGAGCGTTTTAAAGACATTTATTTGAACCTAAATTTTGAAGCGGTACAAGAAGCTGCTCAAGCTGCTATGAAAGCTTTTGAGCAAAAAGAATTTGACGCAGTGGAAATTATTTATAGTGAATTTAAAAACGCTGCAACGCAAGCATTTGTAGCAGAACAGTTTTTACCAATTCCGAAGGTTACTCCCAAAGCAGGAAGCAAGAAAGCGGATTTTATATTTGAGCCTGCTAAAGAAGTATTGATAGCAGAATTGATGCCTAAAATATTAAATACCCAATTATTCAAAGCAGTATTAGACGGTAACGCAAGTGAACATGGCGCTCGTATGACTGCAATGGATAAAGCAAGCGAAAACGCAAACGAATTACTGAAATCATTAAAAATCAGTTATAACCGTGCACGTCAAGCTGCTATTACTACAGAGTTAACGGAGATTGTGAGCGGAGCCGCTGCATTACAAGGATAATAGCCAAAACAACCATGGAATTAAGCGAAATCATACCACATATAGAAGTGCTCATTTTTGCCAGTGATAAGCCATTGACTTCATTGGATATTGTAGAGCTCATCAATAACAGTTTCGGATTTTTAGAAGAAAGAATTTCGTTGGACCAAGTGGAAACGGCAGTAGAAGGTATTAGAGAAAAATACGCAGCAGAATTTTATCCATTTGAAGTGAGAGAAAGTGGCGGTGGATGGCAATTCCTTACAAAAAAAGACTATCATAAAACGATTGCACAATTAAATGGTGATAAATTTTTAAAGCGACTATCGAATGCAGCTTTAGAAACCCTTGCAATCATTGGTTATAAACAGCCTATTACAAAAGGAGAGATTGAAGCGATTAGAGGAGTAAATAGCGACTATTCTATTCAAAAATTATTAGAGAAAGAATTGATCTTAATTAGTGGAAGAAATGAGCAGTTACCAGGTAAACCCTTGGTGTATGCTACTTCAAAAACTTTCATGGATTATTTTGGCATCAATAGCGCTGCTGATTTACCCAAAATTAAAGAGGTATTGGCCGAGCAAATTGTAGAAGGCACGATCATAAAACCAGAAGACTTTACCGATAATCAGATTGCTGATGCAATGGCGGCATTGCCTACTGACGATGAAATAATTGAAGGCGATGTATCCGATTTAACAGTGAATGAAGAAGGAGAACTGATTATTGCCGAATTGAATGAATCATCCGATATAGTATCTGCTTCAGAAGTAGCATCAACTGATGAATCAACCGATGCAACAGAAGATGATTCGGATAATTTATCAAACGATGTTGAAGACGAGAATAATCCGCAATAGTTGGATTATCTTTACACTATGTCTTTAACTATTTCCAACGAACAATTACAAGCAGCTGCAACACAATATGGCACTCCATTGTACGTGTATCATGCAGAAAAAATTACTGCTCAACACCAACAATTACAAAAAGCATTCGAAGGGGTTTATACCCGTTTTTTTTATGCATGTAAAGCACTCACGAATATTTCTGTATTAAAACATATTCAATCAATAGGATGCAATATTGATTGTAGCTCCATTAATGAAGTTTATTTGGCGCTTAAAGCAGGATTTAATCCAGAGCAGATTTTATATACCAGCAATGGTATTGCTTTTGAGGAGATTATAGCCGCCGTGGAAGCGGGTGTTTCAGTGAATATAGACAGCTTAAGCAACTTAGAAAAGTTTGGGAAAGCATATGGTAGCAGGTACCCTGTTGGCATAAGACTGAGGCCCAATATAATGGCGGGAGGAAATTTAAAAATTTCTACAGGACACAATGGAAGCAAGTTTGGTATTCCATTAGAACAGTTAGATGATATTCTTTCACTAAAAAATCAATACCAATTACGCATCAACTGCTTGCACGTTCATACAGGAAGTGAAATAAAAGATGTGGATGTATTTATTAAAGTAGCAGATATTTTTTTTGATTTAGTGCCTCATTTTCAAGACCTACAAGTTTTAGATATGGGGGGAGGATTTAAAGTTCCTTATCAGTCCAATGAAAAAGGAACCGATATTCCGCTATTGGCTAAAAAAGTTGGAGAAGTATTAAATAAGTTTGAGACAACTTATGGCAAAAAATTTCAGGTTTGGTTTGAGCCAGGTAAATACTTGGTGAGCGAGTGTGGCTATTTAATTACCAGTGTGAATGTAATTAAGGAAACTCCATCTGTGCTATTTGCAGGCATTAATAGTGGGTTTAATCATTTGATACGCCCAATGTTTTACGAAGCTTACCATCACATCAGAAATATCAGTAACCCCAATGGACCAATAAAAAATTATGCTGTAACGGGGAATATTTGTGAAACAGACAATTTTGCTTGGGACAGGCCAATTAATGAAATAAGGGAAAATGATTTGTTGGTAATAGACAATGCAGGCGCTTATGGGTTTGAAATGGGAAGCAATTACAACTCAAGATTTTTACCTGCACAGGTTTTGTATAAAGAAGGTCAAATGCGCCTTATAAGAAAAAGAGATACCATGGAAGACATACTAAAAAATCAGATCGAGCTCAATTAATAACAATTCAGTAGTTTACATTACCATGATTACGCTAAAAAATATAAGTAAAAGCTTTGATGACCGAGTAATTATTCAGGGAATTGATGCGGTAATGGAAAGTGGTAAATGCAACTTAATCATTGGAACAAGTGGAAGTGGCAAAACAGTTCTCACAAAATGCATTGTTGGATTAATTAAACCAAACGAAGGGAGTATCGAATTTGATGGGGAAGATTTGATTACCATGGATGATAAGACCAAAAAAATGTTGAGACAAAAAATTGGTATGCTATTTCAAGGGAATGCTTTATTTGATTCAATGACGGTTCAAGAAAATGTAAAGTTCCCCTTAGACATGTTTACCAAATTAACTCATGGAGAGAAATTAAAAAAAGTAGACGAAGTATTGGAAAGGGTTAATTTAACAGATGCCCATAAAAGATTCCCCGCAGAAATTAGTGGAGGTATGAAAAAAAGGGTGGGTATTGCTCGTTCAATAGTGTTAAACCCCAAGTACTTGTTTTGTGACGAGCCCAACTCTGGGTTAGATCCACAAACCTCCATGGTAATAGACAAGTTGATTAAAGAAATTACTACTGAGTACAAAATGACCACGGTAGTGGTAACCCATGACATGAATAGTGTAATGGAAATTGGGGACCATATTTTGTATTTGTACAATGGAAAGAAACAGTGGGAAGGTTCTAATAAAGACATCATTTTTAGTAAAGATCAATTACTGAATGATTTTATTTTTGCATCAGAGTTTCTGCAAGATGCCAAACAAATGCGTATGCAAGAAGCGGGTAAATAAACAAACACATTTAATCTAATTTTTATGGCACGAAAGTGTTTTTTTGCTTTCTTGGTTTTAGTATTCAGTACATTGGCTATTCAAGCCCAAAGTCCAATAGACAATAGACCTGCGTATGTAAAAAATCCTGCCATACCCGAATTCAAATTAATTTTAACAGACAGCAGCTTATTTACCAATAAAATGGTTCCTAAAGCAGACTTTACATGCATTGTATACTTCAGTCCAGATTGTGGTCACTGCCAATATGAAGCAGACCAAATGATTCGAAATATGGACAGTTTAAAACAAGTCCAATTTATTTGGGTTAGTTATCGAGAATTTAATGATATCAAAGCATTTGGCAGGAAGTACCAGTTCGATTTATATCCTAATATCATCATTGGAAGAGACCCAGAATATACAGTACCTGCATTTTTTCAGGTCAAATTCACTCCATTTGTTGCATTATACGATCAAAACAAGCAGTTTTTAAAAGCTTGGGAGTCGGGTGTAGAAATGCCTGAATTATTACAATTTATTCACAAAAAATAGGGCTGCTGCACGTACCTTTGCACCACTTAAATTAACCACTTTAAATAATGCCGATTATGAAAGTTACTGTAGTAGGTGCTGGTGCTGTAGGAGCCACTTGTGCCGATAATATTGCCCGTAAGGAATTATGTACTGAGCTGGTATTACTAGACATCAAAGAAGGTTTTGCAGAAGGCAAGGCCCAAGACATGATGCAAACAGCAGCATTACTAGGTTTTGACACTAAAATTACCGGAAGCACGAACGATTACAGTAAAACTGCAGGCAGTGATGTGGTAGTAATTACTTCTGGTCTTCCTCGTAAACCAGGTATGACTCGCGAAGAATTAATTGGAACCAACGCAGGTATTGTAAAAGGTGTTTGCGAAAACATTCTGAAGTATTCGCCAAACGCTATTATCATTGTAATCAGTAATCCAATGGATACAATGACTTACTTGGCGTTAACCGCAACAGGTTTACCAAAGAATAGAATTATTGGAATGGGCGGCACATTAGACAGCAGCCGCTTCAAATACCAATTAAGTCAACATTTAAATTGCAGCCCTGCAGATTTAAATGCATTGGTAGTAGGTGGACATGGAGATACTACCATGATTCCGTTGATTCGTTATGCTACATGGAATAGTGCACCAGTAACTGATTTCCTTTCTGCAGAACAACAACAGCAAATTGTAAATGATACCATGGTGGGTGGAGCAACACTAACTAAACTCATAGGTACATCTGCTTGGTATGCACCAGGTGCTGCTGGAGCTGCATTGGTTGAAAGCATTGTACGTGATGAGAAAAAATTATTTACTTGCTGCGTTAGCTTAGAAGGCGAATATGGTCAGAAAGATATTTGTTTAGGCGTTCCTGTAACTATTGGAAAGAATGGTTGGGAAAAAATCATCGACCTTAAATTAAATGAAGAAGAACAAGCTGCATTTAATAAGAGCGCCGATGCAGTAAGAAGCATGAACGACGTTTTAAAAACATTATAATAATTATTGGATCCACTGCATTGCCGTTGCTGCAATGCTTGCGGTATCTTGTAACTGCATACAATTAAAATGCCCTTTGGGGCATTTTTTTTTGCCATAATTGCTACAAGGTTGGCAAGTCAAATTAGGAACGATGAAATTGTGATACCCTACTTCATTTTTATGCGAAGCCAATTGTTTTGAACCGTAATAAGGTTCTACGGCCAACTTAGGAGAAGTACCTCCCCAAATGGCTAATACTTTTTTATTAAAAGCACAGGCAATGTATTGCAGGCCAGTATCGTGTGAAATAACCAGCTTAGCATGTTTTACTAAATCAGCCGATTCATGCAAAGAAAATTTACCACAAGCATTGTAAATACGAATAGGATCAATGCTTGCAATGGCTTGGCCTTCTTCCTGATCTTCTTTACCCCCAATTAAAATAATGGGGTATTGAATTTGAGTACATAGCTGTTGTAACTTAGGAATGGGCAATTTTTTGGTGGCATAAGAAGCCCCAATTACAATAGCAATAAATCCAAATTGATGAGATGCAGGTATATCAGCTATTTGAATTCCCTTTCCTTCAGGAATAAAATAATCCAAACCTTGCTCATCATTGACCACTCCCAATGGAGCGAGTGTATCTAAGCTTCGGAGTGTAATATGTCTATCAGGCATTTGGTTGATTCCAAAACGGGTCAGCAACCATTTCTGTCTGCTTAACTTATGATAAGCATATACAGGAACTTTTAATTGAAATTGAATGAGCCAAGACCTAAAGTTTTTATGCAAATCAATAATCAAGTCAAACTGTTGACTCATTAATTTTGGTACAAGCTCGTTCAGGTTATTATTGAAGTAATGAAACTGATCAATATAAGGGTTTGCTTCTGTAACTGCTTTCATTGAAAGCTTAGTCAAGAAATGTACTTCAACGCCGGGTACCTGTTGTTTTAAACACCTAAATACAGGAGAAGCCAAAACAATATCGCCTATTGAAGAAAAACGAATGACCAATATTTTTTTTGTTGGAGCTTCCATGGTCGATCTATTTTTATTTAGGTATGCTTTTCAACAAAATCTAAATCTTTATGAAAAGTTTCTTCAGTAAAATAGAATGCAACTAAGGTAATAAACATAATAATTAACCCTGTGATAATTCCACTTTGAATAAGTGACCAACCCCAGGTCTGCTGAAATAAATTCAAGAACATCAGGTTAATCAGCGGCAATGCTCCCCTTACCATATTAGGAATAGTAGTAGCTGCCGTTGCCCTTAAATTGGTGCCAAACTGTTCTGCACCCATGGTTATAAAAATGGCCCAGAATCCGGTACTAAAGCCCAACATGCCACAAATAAAATACATGGAAGCATCGCTGTTATTGAAACTGCTATAGAAAAAAACTAAGCAAACCATGCAGAGTAAATAAAAAGAAAGCAATGCTTTTTTTCTACTCTTAAAATACTGACTTACTAATCCAATTAAAATATCACCAATGGCAATTCCTACATATGCAAACATGATGGCTCTCCCACTCTCTATTTTATTCTCACCATACAATGCGCCAGCAAAACGATTGCTTAGGTTTACTAAAATACCTATTACATACCAAGTGGGTAATCCAATTAAAATGGCCAACAAATATTTTTTGAAACGTTTCTTGTTATTAAAGAACATGAAGAAATTTCCTTTTTGAATGCCAACTTGTTCCTTTAAACTATGAAACATACCACTTTCTGTAACAGATATACGTAACAACAATAAACCAATACCGAGTCCTCCACCAATCATATAACAAAGCCTCCAATCATTCGTGAGTTTGTAAACAAAATAAGCAAACACTGCTCCAAACAAACCAATGCCAGCAACCAATGAAGTACCTACTCCTCTTTTCTCTTTAGGCAATAATTCGCTCACCAATGTAATGCCTGCACCCAATTCCCCTGCTAGTCCAATACCAGCAATAAATCTGGCCCATGCGTATTGATCTACTGTTTGCACAAATCCTGTTGCAAAATTTGCTACAGAGTACAAAGCAATTGATCCAAATAATACACTCAATCTTCCTTTTTTGTCGCCAATAGTACCCCATAATACCCCACCGATTAATAAGCCAACCATTTGCCAGTTGATAATTTTTGTACTAGCAGCAATCACTTGAACACTATCTGATAAAGGAACACCAATACCAGCTAAACTGGGTTCACGAACAATGGTAAAGAGTAATAAATCGTAGATGTCTACAAAATAACCGAGGGCTGCAACAATTACAGGAAGAGAAAATATACCATATTTTTTAGCCGTCATGTTGATTATTTCTTTTTATTAAACACCAATTTCATGATAACCGGCGCAGTGGTTACTGCTACAATTCCTAGAACAATAATTTCTAAATGGTCTTTTAAATCAAATCCAAATTGTGCCAATATCCATTTCTGTAAAAAATGTCCCGCAAAAAGCATACTACCTACCCAAGCTACACAACCTACTACATTAAAGAAGCTGAATTTCTTTTGATCCATTTGCACAATACCTGCAACAATAGGAGCAAAAGTTCTTACAATTGGGATGAAACGTGCAACAATAATTGCACCACCCCCATGCTTTTCATAAAACTCATGAGCCTGTTGCAAATAGCGTTGTTTAAAAAACATATTTTCTTTCCACTGGTACATGGCTGGGCCTACTTTTCTTCCAAACCAATATCCAGTTGTATTTCCAATAATACCAGCTACAGAAATCAGCATCATGATTAACAATAAATCAAATACTTCATTACCTGTTGGTATAAATTCATTGGCTAAATTGGTACTGTAAATACCTGCAACAAATAACAAGCTATCACCTGGCAAAAAGAATCCTGCGAACAATCCTGTTTCTGCAAATACCACAAACAAGATCAACCATAAACCACCATGCTCAATATAAAACTGAGGCTGCAATAAATTGGTCCAATGAAACTCTAATAAAATTTGCATCAACATAACACAACATTAATTCATTTTATGATTGCAGTTCAACTGCTCCTTCTTCTTGTAATTCTCCTTCCCATTTACTTACTACTGTAGTTGCCAAAGCATTTCCTAATACATTGGTACCTGTTCTAAACATATCGCAAAAATGATCAATTGGCAAAATCAATGCTACCCCTTCTGGTGGAATTTTAAACATTGCACAAGTAGCTAATACAATAATTAGTGATGCTCTTGGCACACCAGCAATCCCTTTACTGGTTAACATTAATACCAATAACATGGTAATCTGTTCCCCTATTGGCATATGAATTCCGTAAGCTTGAGCAATGGCTAGGCTGGCAAAAGTCATATACATCATACTTCCATCTAAATTAAAAGAATAGCCCAGAGGTAAAATAAATGACACAATGCTTTTTTTACAACCAAATCTTTCTAACTCTTCAGTTAATTTCGGGAACACGGCTTCACTACTCGTGGTGCTAAATGCGACTAATAATGGATTAGCAATGGCTTTCAATAAGCCCTTCATTCGCTTGCCTAAAATGATATATCCCACGGTACATAAGAGCACCCATAACACAGCAATACCTAAAACAAAATAGCCAAAGTAAATAAAGTAAAAACTAAAAATGCTCAACCCCTTATCTGCAACAACTGCAGCAAGTGTACCAAACACACCAAAGGGAGCAAAATTCATTACATAACCAACAATCTTTAATATAATATGCGCAACAACATCAAGGGCATTAATAACTGGTTTTGAATATGGTCCTAGGTTAGCGGCAGCCACTCCAAACAATATAGAGAACACAACAATTTGAAGAATCTCATTGGTTGCCATGGCTTCAAAAATGCTAGACGGCACTACATGCTCAATAAATTTTTGCAATGAAAACTCAGATGTTTTACCCATCAAGTCTTTTAACCCTGCATTATCTGCTTGCGATAAATCTATATAAGACCCTGGCTGAAAATAATTAACCAACACCATTCCCACTAATAAGCTTACCAAAGAAGCGGTAACAAACCATAACATGGCTTTACCTCCTACTCTACCTACTGTTTTAAGATCACCCAGCTTTGCTATACCTACCACTAGTGTACTAAATACCAATGGAGCTATAATGGTTTTTACTAATCTAATAAATATCGTTCCAAGGAGTTTGATGTTTTTAGAAAACCCACTAATCGTTTCCGGAGCGGCATTTTCATGTACAATATATCCTGTAATAATTCCCAATACCATGGCAATCAGGATATAAATAGTCAGTTTATTCTTCATCCGGCAAAATTTGAGTTGGCAATATAGCCGTAAATTGAATATAATACCTATTTTGCCAGATAATTTAAAACCAGAACCCAATTAATAAAACTATGAGTTTATTCAGAAAGAAATCGCTTACAGCGATGCTGGCCAATGCAGAGGATTCTACCAATGGTTTACAAAGAACACTTGGTGCCGGAAATTTAATTGCATTAGGCATCGGAGCCATTATTGGAGCCGGTTTGTTTGTTAGAACTGCTGCTGCTGCCGGACAATCTGCAGGACCAGCTGTTACCATTTCATTTATTATTGCCGCTATTGGTTGTGCTTTTGCTGGTCTATGTTATGCAGAGTTTGCAGCAATGATTCCAATTGCAGGTAGTGCGTATGCATACTCTTATGTTACATTAGGAGAATTGGTTGCCTGGATTATTGGATGGGCATTAATTATGGAATATGCATTGGGTGCGGCAACTGTATCAATTGCATGGAGCGAATACCTCAATAAATTATTTGGAGGCTCCATCCCCTATGAATGGTGTCATTCCCCCTTCGAAAGTTTTACCGATTCAGCAGGTGTTCTTCACCAGGGAATGATTAATGCACCAGCATTATTGATTTTGGGTCTAATCACTTTATTGTTGATTAAAGGAACGCAAGAATCTGCCATTGTAAATGCGGTAATCGTATTTATTAAAGTAGGTATTGTATTACTATTTATTGGAATTGGCTGGCAGTTTATTAAGCCTGAGAATCATACTCCTTATTTAATTCCAGAAGGAACTGCTGCAGTAGTAGACAGTGCAGGTAAAGTAATTGCCGATTATTCCCCTTTCAATAAACATGGTTGGGGTGGTGTATTAGGTGGTGCTGCTGTAGTATTTTTTGCCTTCATTGGTTTTGATGCGGTATCAACTGCTGCACAAGAAGCAAAGAATCCTAAGAGAGATATGCCTATAGGTATTTTAGGCTCTTTAGTAGTGTGTACTATTTTATACATATTATTTGGACACGTATTAACCGGAGTTGCTAACTGGAAAGAATTTGTTGACCCAGAAAAAGGTCGTGAAGCATCAGTAGCGTATGCTATTTCTGCTTACATGACTGGCTACGGTTGGTTAGCACAAGCAGTAACCATTGCAATTTTAGCAGGTTTCTCTTCCGTTATTTTAGTAATGTTAATGGGACAAAGCCGTATTTTCTATTCTATGAGTAACGACGGATTAATTCCAAAAGCATTTGGAGAATTACACCCTAAATTCCGCACTCCTTATAAAGCCAATATTATCTTATTTGTTTTTGTAGGATTATTTGCTGCTTTTGTTCCAGGGCATGTGGCCGGAGATTTAACCTCTTTTGGAACCCTGTTTGCATTTGTACTAGTAAGTATAGGTGTTTGGGTATTAAGGGTAAAATCACCTGAATTAGAGCGTCCATTTAAGACACCAATGGTTCCATTGGTATCTTCATTAGGAGTTATCGTATGTACTTCAATGATTTTTGTATTAGATGCCACTACTTTAAAAGTAGCATTTGGTTGGATGGCATTGGGACTAATTGTCTACTTTGTTTACAGCAAAAAGAGAAGTAAACTTCAAAACCCAAGCGATATTATTCCAAAAGCTTCTGATTTTGAGAAGCACTAAATAATAGAACTTATTTATATCAAAGCCCCGATGCAAATCGGGGCTTTTTTTTCACTAATTTTGCCATCCGAAAACGATTATTATGGGAAGGATTTTTGAAGTACGTAAAGCAAGTATGTTTGCCCGTTGGGATAAAATGGCCAAAAATTTTACCCGCATTGGCAAAGAAATTGTAATTGCAGTAAAAGCATCAGGACCTGATGTTGCTACCAATCCGGCATTAAGAAGATGTTTTCAAAATGCCAAAAGTGTGGGAATGCCCAAGGATCGAGTAGAAGCAGCTATTAAGCGTGCAATGGGTAAAGACACCAGTAACTATGAGGAAATTTTGTACGAAGGATATGCGCCGCATGGCGTTGCTTTATTAGTTGAAACCGCAACCGATAATCATGTTCGAACGGTGGCCAATGTAAAGAGTCATTTTAATAAAGGTCATGGAGCCATGGGTACTAATGGAAGTGTAAGTTTTCAGTTCAAAAAAATGGGGGTTTTCAAGCTTAAGGCAGAAGGCCAGGATTTAGAAGAAATGGAATTAGATTTTATTGATCATGGCTTAGAAGAACTGGGAGAAAGTGAGGATGATAATGGCAATCCAATCATTGTTCTACGCTGTGCATTTGCAGATTTTGGTAAATTACAAAAAGTATTAGAAGATAAAAATATCACCCCAATTAGTGCAGAATTAGAATGGATTCCAACGAATACTGTTCCAGTAACAGACGAACAAGCAGAAGATGTTTCTAAACTAATTGAAAGACTAGAACAAGATGAAGACGTAAATAAAGTCTTCCATAATATGGGATAATTTATAGAACTTTATTAAATGGAAATTTCATCCAATACCAACCCCGTTATTTTATTTGACGGGGTTTGTAATTTATGCAATAGCAGTGTGCAATTTGTAATAAAACATGATCCAAAAAGGCAATTTCGTTTTGCTTCTATTCAGGGGGATTATGGCCAACAAGTATTAAAGCAGTTTCATTTACCACCAGATTCACTTAATTCTTTTATCCTTTTAAAAGACAATCAAATATATACGCATTCGACTGGGGCACTAAAAGTTGCAAAACAACTATCAGGAGCATGGCCATTATTGTATGTATTCATTATAATACCGCCTTTTATTCGCAATGCAGTCTATCAATTTATTGCAAATAACAGGTATAAATGGTTTGGGAAAAAAGAAAGCTGTGCGATTCCAAGCCCTGAACTCAAGTCATTATTTTACTAGTTTGCTAAATATTCTACTTTAAGTGTAATAGAGGCTGTTTTCTCTTTTGAAGTGGTATTGAAAGACCCTCCATAACTATAATCTTCATTATCGTTTTTACCCGTAATTTGGAAAACACCCATATTCGCTTTCTTGAGCGACCCCAGTTTTACATCAGAACTTTTAGCAATTGTTTCGGCCCGTAATTTAGCATCTTCAGCAGCTTTGGCTAACAAGTCAATTTTCAACTCATTCAATCTGCTGTAATAATAACTTGGTTTGTTAGAATTAAACTCAATACCTTTTTGTAGTAGTTCTGTCACTTCTCTAGAAATTTTTTCAACCAACTTGATTTCTCTTGAATCAACTTTCACTCCGCCGGTTAAAGTATAGCCACTGAAAACCGATTTAGAAGTTCCATTAGGTCCATTTTCATAATTAAAATTCTTCACTACATCTACAGCCAGAAAAACCATACTAGAATCTGCAATACCTTTTTCTTTCAGGTATGATTTAATAACAGCTTCATCTGATTTAATTTGGGTGTATGCTTCTTTTAAGTCGTACCCCGACCTGCTGTATTGCCCTTTCCAAACAATTTGATCACTAATAAAATCTTTTTCTGCTAAGCCAGTAACTATAATAGTTTCTGTACTAATAAATTTATATTTATAGGCATTGCCTAAAATAAATGAAGCTATTAAAACAGAGAGCGCAATTACGATTGAACTGACAGATGATTTCATATTTGATTTTTTTTATTCGCTCATCATTTCACGAACAACACGAATGATGTCTTCAGCATTGGGTTTACTAAAATAATCTCCATCACTACCATAGCTAGGTCTATGTGCTTGAGCTGTAAGTGTTCTGGGGCTTACATCTAACCACTGAAATGCTTTTTGGCCTTCAATTACTTGGTTATACATATAAGCAGCTGCACCACCTGGTACGTCTTCATCTACAAATAAGATTCTATTGGTTTTCTTTAAAGAATCCAAAATCATATGATTGATGTCGAATGGCAATAAAGTTTGTACATCTATCACTTCACAACTAATTCCTTCATTAGCTAAACGTTCTACTGCATCTTGAATAATTCTTAAAGTAGAGCCATAGGAAACAATGGTTAAATCATCCCCTGCTGTTATTACTTCAGGTATACCCAAAGGAACAGTGTACTCCAATAAATTAGCTGGCATTTTTTCTTTTAAACGATATCCGTTTAAACATTCAATCACTAATGCAGGGTCATTAGAGGATAAAAGTGTATTGTACATACCAACCGCTTGTACCATATTTCTTGGCACACAAACATACATGCCTCTTAGCGCATTTATAATCATTCCAAGAGGTGAACCGCTGTGCCAGATACCTTCTAATCTATGTCCTCTGGTTCTTATAATCACCGGACAACACTGTTGACCTTTTGTTCTAAAATGAGTGGTAGCAACATCATCACTTAATACTTGCAAACCATACAATAAATAATCTAAATATTGAATTTCAGCAATCGGCCTTAATCCTCTTAAAGCCATACCCACCGCTTGTCCCATGATGGTTAGTTCTCGAATACCCGTATCAAAAATTCGATCTCTTCCATGTTTTTCTTGCAACCCTGCAAACCCTTGATTTACATCTCCAATATAACCCACATCTTCACCAAAAGCATATACTTTATGGTTCTGTGTAAATAATGCATCAAAGTATTTATTCAATACTTCAAACCCATTTACTAAAGGTGCATCAAATGAAATCAGCGGTTTTATTTCCTGAATATTTAATGCGCTTTTTGCGGTTTGATTGTATAAATGAGAATTATATAATTCCTTATTTAAGTTGAGTAACTCTTGGTAAAATAATTGAACATCTTGCGTAGAGGGAGAATCGGGTGCTAATTCAATGGCTAATGACAATGTTCTTAAAACATCCCTTCGTAAAGGCTCTTTGTTTTGCAACAAATCATTTGCCATTTTTTGTAAACGATTGTATTTATCCATATCGTTTACAACCAACTCTTTCAATAAAGTGGCTGCATTATCTGCTTGCTCCTTAATTGGATTGATGTATTTTTCCCAAGCGCGCAATCTGCTTTCGCGAACATGTTCTTTTGCAGCTGATTCTATATCAGCAATTTCTTCCTCGTTGCTCAATTGATTTTCGAGCATCCACTCTTTCATTTTTTTAATACAATCCCATTCTTTTTCCCAAGCCAATCGCTCTGGTGTTTTGTATCGCTCATGGCTACCACTAGTAGAGTGACCTTGAGGTTGAGTTACTTCTTCTACATGAAATAATACAGGAACATGTGTATCTCTTATTCTTTGAATTCCTTCTTCAAAAGCCTGACAAAGTCCTGCATAATCCCATGCTTTTAGTTTATAGATTCTGATACCATTGGTATCTTCCATTTTCTCTAAGCCTTTTAATGCATCGGAAATAGAACCTTTGGTGGTTTGAAAATTTTTGGGAACAGAAATGCCATACCCATCATCCCATACAAAAACAGCCAGAGGCACTTGTAAAACACCAGCAGCATTCATTGTTTCCCAAAAATGCCCTTCACTGGTACTAGCATCTCCAATGGTGCAAAAGCATACTTCATTTCCGTTATGGCTTAAACTGTCTAATTCTCTTAAGTGATTACTTTGTCTAAAACATTTTGACGCATAAGCAAGCCCCAATGCTCTGGGCATTTGAGATGCAGTTGGCGCCATATCAGCAGAAATATTTTTACGATTGGCCAGATCTAACCAGTTACCATTATCATCTACCAATTTGGTAGCAAAATGAGCATTCATTTGTCTTCCTGCACTAAAAGGATCATTCTTAACATCTGGATCTGCATACAACTGGGCAAAATATTGTTCTACACTAGAAAGCCCAGCAGCAAACATGAATGTTTGATCGCGATAATAGCCGCTTCTAAAATCGCCAGGCTGAAAAAATTTAGCCATAGCCAATTGAGCAACTTCTTTACCATCACCAAAAATGCCAAACTTGGCTTTTCCAGTAAGTACTTCTCTTCTACCTAATAAGCTTACTTCTCTGCTTATAACAGCAGTTTTATAATCTTCTAGAATGGTATTTCTAAAACCTTCAAAAGACAACATATCGTCTTTGTATTGTAATGAAGCAGTTGATTCCATAAAACAAAAATAGGATTAGGAACGGAATAGACTAACAATAATTAGTTTAATTGGAAATTAACGGGTTAATAACTGTTAAGATAAACTTTAAGCAATCAATTTCAGTACTTTTACGCTCTAAAATTATGCCAATGAAATTTTTATTCGTCCTTATTGTATTTTTAGGTACATCGCTTGGTGCAGTTGCGCAAGATAATGCGGCAAAAGTGTCTATTAAAAACGAAACCTATAATATGGGTAAAGTAACTTTTGGTAAACCTGTAGAATATTGGGTTGAAGTGACCAACACAAGTAAAGAGACCCTTAAATTAGAAGGAGTTAGAGCGGGCTGTGGCTGCACAACCCCTGATTTTACTCCAAATCAAACATTTAAACCAGGCGAAACAGTTAAAATAAAAATTCAGTTTAATGGGTCTGTATTAGGAAAATTTACTCGTTTTACAGATATCATTATCTCGGGAGGCTTGGTTAAACAGACCAGCTTTACAGGAGAAGGTGTTCAATAAATATAGTACTCACTTAAGAAAATAAAAATATATGAAATCAATTTTTTTATCCCTTTTTTTACTTACGGGTTTAACTGCTTTTGCTCAAACCGATATTAAGTTTAACAAGACTACTCATCAATTTGGTAAAATCAAAAAAGGAGTTCCAGCTACATTTGTATTTACTTACACAAATAATGCTGCAAAGCCTGTTGTAATTGAATTTGCCAATGCAGAATGCGGTTGCACTAAACCCGTTTACGACCAAGCCCCTACCCCAAAAGGTAAAACAAGTACCCTTAAAGTAACTTACAATGCAGAAGCAGTGGGTGTATTTAAAAAACGAGTAGATGTCAAGTTTGCTCACTCTAATCAACCTTATATTTTAACCATTGAAGGCGAAGTGGTTGACGTAAAAAAATAAGCTTCTTCATTCAGTCCATATTTTAATATTAGCTATGTTAACCATTAGTAACAGAGGCAACGCTATGCCTTCTTCACCTATTAGAAAACTGGTTCCTTTTGCAGAAGCTGCTAAAAAAAGAGGCACTAAAGTATACCATTTAAATATTGGTCAACCCGATATTGAAACCCCCAAAATGGTATTAGACGCAGTTAGAAACAGCGATTTCAAAGTGCTAGAATATAGTCATAGTGCAGGCAATGAAAGTTATAGAAAGAAATTAGTGGATTATTATGCATCAGTTGGAATAAAAGTGAATCACCAACAAATTATCATCACAACAGGTGGTAGTGAAGCCATTCAATTTGGCTTTATGGCCTGTTTAGATGCAGGCGACGAAGTGATTATTCCTGAACCATTTTATGCCAATTACAATGGATTTGCAGTTGCCGCAGGTGTTCATGTAGTGCCAGTAACATCGGCAATCGAGAATGGATTTGCCTTGCCACCCATTGCAGATTTGGAAGCTAAAATCACATCCAAAACAAAAGCAATTGTGATTTGCAACCCTAATAACCCTACTGGCTATTTATATAGTAGGGCCGAAATGGAGCAATTAAAAGAATTAATTGTAAAATACAATTTGTATTTATTCTCTGATGAAGCATACAGGGAGTTTTGTTACGAAGGTGAACAAGTAAGTGCCATGCATTTAACTGGAGTAGATGAGCATGTTATTATCATGGATACTATAAGTAAAAGATATAGTGCTTGTGGTGGAAGAATTGGTGCCCTTGTTACAAAAAATCAACAAGTATTAGATGCTGTTATGAAATTTGCACAGGCTCGATTAAGCCCACCTAGTTTTGCACAAATAGCTGGAGAAGCAGCCATTGATTTACCTGCGGATTATTTTGACACCACAAAGGCAGAATACAAAAAAAGAAGAGACTTAATTGTAAAGCGCTTAAACGAGATGGATGGGGTATTTTGCCCTAACCCAGGAGGTGCATTTTATGCAATGGCTCAATTACCAATTGATGATTCAGATATTTTTTGTCAGTGGTTATTAGAAGAATTTAGCCATGAAGGACAAACGGTGATGTTGGCACCAGCTACTGGATTTTATGGAACCCCAGGACTTGGCAAGAAAGAAGTTAGATTGGCTTATGTATTAAATATCAATGACATAGAGTGTGCTATGGATTGTTTAGAGCAGGCTTTAAAAGTTTATCCAGCAAGACAATCATAAATATATTTATTTTTATAATATTATTAAATTGTAAAGTTTTTGTCATTTTTTTTCAATATTTTTCAAATAAAATACAAATTAATATTTTTTATATTTGATTTTTCGAATTAAACTTCCTACTTTAGCAGTATCAAATTATTACGAACGATCTCTATAATGGCAAGCAATCGAAAAACCCCTCGTTTCTACGAGGGGTTTATTTTTTTCTACTACAGAAGCTGCATGTGGAATAATTGAATTGTCTTTGCGTTAATAGGAATGTGAAACCAATGCATCTAAAACAAATACTTCTTTTTTTATTCTATTTAATACTAATTCATGCCAATCAAGTTGGCTCTGCACAACAATATCATGCCATACACGGATCTCCATATGCTGGAGTAAGTGGGGCTTTTAATAACCCCGCATCTATTGGAAACAGTTTACATAGATGGGATTTCCAATTATTTTCAGGCCAAACTTCCATCTATACCAATACCATTTGGGCACAATCATTAAAAAATGCAATAACCAACCGACCAGGAGATTATATTAAAGATGGATTTCAATCGAGAAACTTTACTACCAATTCAGACCTTAGTTTGTTTTCGGCCATGTATCGCATCAATAAAAAGCATGCTGTAGCCATTGCTTTTAGAGGCAAAATGTACAATCATATTTATACCAATGAATTTAATATACAAGATACCAGTACCAGTTTAAGAAGTTTTTTTAAACTGAATAGAACTACCCCATTTCTAGAAAGCAAATCTATACATGTTGGCTGGGGAGAATTGAATCTAACTTATGCAGGTGCGCTCCTAGAAACAGACAATAGTAGATTAACAGTTGGCGCAACCATGCAATTTTCTAAAAGTTTAATTGGCGGATTTTCTAAAATGAACAAAGCGAGATTTAGAGAAAATATTAATGGATCAGATACCAGCTATACCAGTACAAGTGGTGTGGGTGAATATGGCTATTCAGCCAATTATGATGTGCTGCAACAATTTGGGGCAACAAGTGCAAGTATCAAAAGTTTTTTAAATGAAGCCAAATCTGCAATTGGATTAACTGTTGGCCTAGAATATGTAAAATACGAAGATGAAACTTATTTAGACAGACGCAATTACTCGGGACGAGTCTATAATTATAAAATTGGATTCAGCATTGTAGATATTGGCTCGCAAAAATTTAATAATAGCCAATACACCGGAAGATTTTCTGAAAACAATAATGGGATCAGTGACGCTGCCATTGCAAGGGCATTCAATGGTGTAAATAATACCAGGGACTTAAGGGATTCTTTAGCAGTGATATATGACTCTGTTCAGGTATTGCCTCCAACATTTACGATTGAAAATCCTACTAGAGCAATTGTGAATTTTGACAAACAAATCAGTGCGAATTTTTTTGTTAATACACAAATGGTCATACATTTTAGCAACGCCAAAAACGCCTTGAAACAAAAAAGTAATGATTATAGTTTTGTAACCATCACACCAAGATGGGAAACATTAAATTGGGGTGTTTACATGCCTATACAATATACAAGGGATGGCCAAGTATGGACTGGCCTAGCGGTGAAAGCAGGACCAGTTATTGCAGGTATACATAGGCTTGGTATATTGAAACAAGGAAGCTTACTCAACGGCGGGGGATATATTCTTTTGAATATACATCCCTTCAGAAAAAAAGAAATGAAGAGTAGAATAGACTGTTTTAAATAGCCTACTCAGCACTTTGAATATTTCCAGCTTGTTTTCCTTTTTTACCATCAGTAATTTCAAAGGAAACTTTTTGTCCTTCTTTTAATGATTTGAATCCTCCCATATTAATTGCGGAGAAATGGGCGAATAAATCTTCACCACCATCATCTGGTTTAATAAAACCAAATCCTTTTGCATCGTTGAACCATTTTACTGTACCGGTAGGCATATTATTGTATTTAGACTTAAATATACTAAATAATATTTAAGCGTGAATAATACAATATATAAGCATAATAGTGTAATGCTTTAGAAACTCAATAGATGGTTCTTTGCTCAAATCATTCTATGAAAGCTATCCTACTCCTTTTCTTGTTGAGTTTTATATTTCCACAAGAAAATACCGCACAAATCAAAGTAAACATCAATATAGGTAGTCAACCCGTTTGGGGACCAACTGGTTACGATTATGCCAGATTTTACTATTTACCCGACTTAGATATGTATTACGATATCAATAGAAGAGAATACATGTATAACGAAAATAATCGCTGGGTTTATATCAATCATTTACCTGATCGCTATAGAAATTACGACTTATTCAAAGGATATAAAGTGGTATTTAAAGAAGACAGACCCTATACCAATCATGCAATTCATTTAAATAAGTACAAAGGTTTTAGAAATAACAATCAACAACAAGCCATTATTTACAGTAAAGATAAAAAATACCATATCATCAAAGGTCATCCAGGAAACAATGGAGGTAACGGAAACAATGGTAAAAAAGGAAATAATGGCAACAAAGGAAATAAAAAGAATAAAAAAGATTAAAAATATGAAAAAACAACTACTCAAATGCTTACCAGTCATTGCATTAATGCTTGGAAGCTTCAATTCAATTAAAGCGCAAGAAACAACAACAAAAACAACAACAGTAACCGAAATAAATCCACCGCTATTTTCAGGTAACAATGGTTTTAGAAAATGGTCTTTCGGATTAAATGTAGGTGCATTAGTTCCATTTGCTGCTATTGGCGGCAGAACCGATTTTTCTAAATGGGTACCGAAATTAGGATATGGAGCATCTATAAAATACCAAGCTTCTCATGCTTTTGGCATTCAATTAGATGGAGTAATGGGAGACTTAGCTGGCAATAATGACAGGTTACAAAACGGTGCAGTTCCTGTAAGTCCATACCGTTCTTTTTCAACTAAAATGAATTGGGCTGCTAGTTTAAGTGGTGTAGTAACATTAGCCAATATTAACTGGTCACAAATGCGCACTTCTGTTCAACCCTATTTAAGTGTAGGAGCAGGAGCAGTTAGTTATACCCCCAGAACAATTAATAATAGCGGTATTTCAGAAGGCATGCTACCAAAAGCAACAGCTGTTTCATTTTTTGTACCGGTAGGTTTTGGGGTTAAAATGAATTTAACTAAATCCGTAAATCTAGATATAGGGTATACAATGTCATTTGTTGACAACGACAACTTGGATGGCTACTTTAAACCTCCTTATGCTTCAGACAAATTTTCATATGCACATATAGGTCTTGAATTTGCTTTGGGCAAAAAATCAAAACCGCAAATGGCCACGCATAATCCTCCTGCACAAATGAACAGTGAGTTAAGAGCTGCAGATGCAAAACTGGCTGCAGAAATTGCTACAGGACAAGAAAATCTTAATAGAAAAATTGCTGAAATGAATGCATTACAAGCGGAGCTAGCTAAAATGAAAATGGATAGCGACGGTGATGGTGTATCAGATTACTTTGACAAGTGTCCTAATACAGATAAATCAGTTAAAGTAGATGGAGCAGGATGTCCACTACCAGTAATAGTACCCGCAAAAGACACTGTCATCAGAATTACCAATAACTATGTTATAACCGAAGAAGATCGCAGAATTGTGAGTGAAGCAATTAGAAACCTTGAGTTTGAATTTGCAAAATCTTCTATCAGCAATCGTTCATTCCCTTACTTAAACAGAGTTGCCGAAATGATGACGCTAAAAGGGTTTAGCTTAAAATTGGGAGGTCATACGGATGCAGTGGGATCTAATGCTGCCAACTTAACCTTATCGAAAGACAGAGCCGAATCAGTTAAAAACTATTTGGTTTCTAGAGGAGTAAATTTTGGGAAGATTGAAGCTGTAGGATACGGTGAAACACAACCAGTAGCAAGCAACAAAACAGCTGCAGGAAGACAGAAAAATAGAAGAGTAGAATTTACTTTGTATTAATCAGGCCGTAATTAGAACAGGAGCATAAAAAAATCCCGGCCATCTTAATTGATGGACGGGATTTCTTATTTTAAAGAATACTTATTGAGGTAAAGTAATTTTAAATTGGGTTCCTGTACCTATTTCTGAAGTGATTACAAGTGTTCCATTTAATTCATCTATTAGTCGTTTAACTAAAGACAAACCAAAGCCATATCCTTTCTCACCAGTAGTACCACTAGAAGAAACTTTAATCCCCTTCATAATATCTTCTATCTCTGCCGAAGACAATCCTACACCAGAATCAGCTACTACTATTTCCAAGTACTGACCATTGGGTGTGGTATGAATATTTAAATCAACCAAAATACGTCCATTACTAGGCGTGAACTTAATGGCGTTCGTAATCAAATTACCTGCAATCTGTAACAACTTATTTTTAGGGATGGGCTTTTGCTCTTGTCCTACTTTTATTTTAAATGATAAGTCAATTTGTTTGTTAGCAGACTGGGGAGTATACAATTTCTCTAGCTTATCTTTAAAACTGAGTAAAGTAAAATCACTTGACTGAACTACCCCTTTTGCTTGTTGGTCTTCCGCATTTAAAATTTCTGTAGCAAGGTCTAATAAAGAATTTCCTGCACGATGAATCAGTTTCATGATTTCTAAAATATCGTCTAGCTTTTGACCCTCCCCATGCTCTGTTACCATTTGAGCTAAACCAATAATACCAGATAGTGGGCCACGAATATCGTGGGCCACTTTTTTATTATTCTCACTAACCTGATTAACTTTAGACTTGAGGCTTTGAATATATTTAATAGTAGATAATCTATTCACTACTTCTTTAGCAACTATTTTGAGCAGCTCTACTTTTTCAGGAGACAATTCTTTTGCTGCTGTGTCTAACACACAAAGCGCTCCTAAATTATACCCTTCGGCTGTAGCTAGAGGAATACCAAAGTAATATTCCAAATTAGGATTATCAACAACATAAAATTTGTCTTTGAAGCGATCATCTGCTGATAAACTTTTTACTTCAAAACCATCATTATTGGTAATGGTATATTGACAAACAGAATCTTCTCTACTCATTTGCTCCAATGGCAAGCCAAAATTAGCCACCGTCCATTGGGTATAAGTATCAATTAAATTAATCAATGAAATTTTTGTACCAGCTATTTTAGCAGCTAATTCAACCAAATCTTTCAATAAACTAGCAGTATCTGAATAATCTATATCGTATTCCGTTAAAGCCCAAACTCTTTCATCTTCATTCTTGGGAATAGGTGGTTGCATAGTAACAATTGGTTTATGCAAAAGTAGCGTAAGAATCTGACGAAAACATAGTGATTATTCAAAATTTAGGCCATTTCTGACTTATTTAATCTTTTCTACAAAAAAGCATAATAACAGATTAAATAATTCATTTTGTGATGTACATCATATTTCAGGTCATTAGTAAGGTTTTCCTTTGCATAATGATTTTATCTTAAGGATATGTTTAAAAGAATCGCTGTCATCACAATAATTATACAAGTACTAAAAGTCCCCGTTTCATTTGGTCAAAAATTAGATAGTACAGATACAGAAGTAACAATCTCTGCACAATACAGACCAAGGTTTGAAATCAGAAATGGCAATTTCCGTCCGCTTTTAAAGTCTGAAAACCCTGCCATATTAATTACTGATCGTTTACGCTTCTCCTTTGAATATCAATATAAAAACATAGTAACCTTTAAAATTGTACCTCAAGCAGTTGGTCTTTGGGGACAAGCCAGTATGATTCAAGGAATAGAGAATGATGGCAATAAGCTTGCACTTTTTGAAGCATGGACAAAAATCAAAATCGCTAAAAAATGGGATTTACAAGTAGGAAGACAAGTGATTTCACTAGATGATGAACGTATATTTGGAGAACTAGATTGGGCTCAGGGAGGAAGATCACATGATGCAGCCTCCATTCATTTTCAAAACAATGGCATAACGCTAAAAGGTTATTTAGGATACAATCAGAATTACAAGCAGTTTTACCAAAATAATATCAACAATATTTCTGGTAATTTATATAGTACTAAAAATGCTTACCCTTATAAATTAATGCAGACTATATGGGTAAATTTCAAACTAGGCCCTTCCCAAAAACTTTCTGTTTTAGTTAATAATATTGGATATCAGAATGCCTTATTTAATAATATAGATACCGTTACCCATTATTTACACACAATGGGAATATATTATCAAAGCAATCATCCAAAATGGCTACTAAATTTATCTGGATATTATCAAACTGGCCATAATAGTGGAGGATTAACTACCAATGCTATATTAGCTGCAATTTACTTACAACGCAATGTGAATAGTAAAGTACAAGTAGGTGTTGGCCTTGACTATCTAAGCGGAAACAACTATGGAACAGTTAGTAATAAGAATCGGGCTTTCAATCCATTATTTCATACAGGTCATAAATTTTATGGTTTAATGGATTATTATTTTGTAGCCGATGGGCATAATAATGTTGGCCTATTAGATTATTTTATTAAGGGGAACTATAAAATTTCAGCAAAAAATAATATTCAGGTAGCGGTACATCAATTCCAAAGTCCCTCAGCTATTATGGTACCTGGCCAACATTTCAGTAGGAATCTTGGATCAGAAATAGATATCAGCTACAATCATACCATCAATAAAATAACTACGCTTCAAGGTGGATATTCATTATACAAAACAACACCAACATTACTATTACTAAAATCTGTAAACAATGCCCATAAAATTCAACAATGGTTTTGGCTCAGCATACAAATCAGTCCCAATCTCTTAAAATCTAAATTTAAATCTTAAAACTATACACATGAAAATTAGAAATCTAGTTCACTTATTTCCCATTATTGCGCTCACTGCCATCGTCAGTTGCAATACGAACCAAAGAAACACTTCTACAGAAAATGCTATTGATATTGTTGCAGAGGGCACGCCTGAAGTAGCAGAAATCACTGGAGCACCGAAAGTTCCTAAACCTATTGGCGACCGTGCTGCAAAAAAACTGATTGTTAATTTAGTGACAACCGAAATAGAAGGAATAATAGCAGATAGTATTCCTTATACCTTTTGGACTTTTAACAATACTGTTCCAGGAAGTTTTATAAGAGTTAGAGTTGGCGATGAAATAACAGTAAACTTAAAAAACGATGCAAATAGTGTTTTACCTCATAATATCGATTTGCACGCAGTAACAGGACCAGGCGGTGGAGCTCCTGCAAGTTCTTCAGCACCTGGCAAGGAAACTTCTTTTACTTTCAAAGCCATTAATACTGGCTTATATGTTTACCATTGTGCAGCACCACCCGTACCAATGCATATTGGGAATGGCATGTACGGACTTATTCTAGTAGAACCTGCTGGTGGGTTACCTAAAGTTGATAAAGAATATTACATCATGCAAGGTGATTTTTATACAAAAGCGTCTAATATTAAAAAAGGTTTAATGGAATTTGACAACGACAAAGCGGTTGCAGAAAATCCAGATTATGTTTTATTTAATGGTAAAAAAGGTGCTTTATTAGGAGCAAATATGATTGAAGCAAAAGTAGGCGAGACTGTTCGTTTATTTATTGGCAATGGCGGACCAAACTTAACTTCATCATTTCACGTAATTGGTGAAATATTTGATAGGGTTTATCTTGAAGGCGGAACTACTATTTCACAAAATATTCAAACAACCATGATACCTGCAGGTGGTGCGGTAATCGTAGAATTTAAATGTGAAGTACCAGGAGAATATGTATTGGTTGACCACTCCCTATCTAGAGCATTTAACAAAGGAGCAATCGGAAAATTAAAAGTTACAGGTGAAGCCAATCTAAAAGTTTTTAATGCCAAAACAATGGCTAAAGAATAAATCAAGTGAAAAGAAAATTTGATATCGCGGGTTGTTTTCTGCTATTTATATTGATCAGTGCTTGCACCCAAAATAATCAGCATGATCTTGGTAGAGAGGAGCAAAAAATAATTACAGATACACTTGTTCCCATCACAGCAGTAGTTAAAATGGTTTATATTCCCGGAGGGGAGTATAAACCATTCTATGGACCTGACACCTTACTGGTAAAAGTTATTCCATTTGTAATTGATCAAAGAGCAGTAACCAATCAAGAATATTTAGCCTTTGTTACAAAAAATCCGCAGTGGAGAAAGTCGGCCATCAAGCCACTTTATTCAGATTCTAATTATTTAAAAGATTGGCCTACCGATTTGCAATTACCTAAAAACGCAAAACCGAATGCACCAGTATGCAATGTCTCATGGTTTGCAGCCAAAGCCTATGCTAAAGCAGTTGGGAAAAGGCTCCCCACATTAGATGAATGGGAGTTTATTGCGATGGCAGATGAAATAACTGCTAACGCGCGAAATAAAAAGAATTATTCAGACGCTATCATCGATTTATACTTACAAAAGAATCGACAGTATAACGAAGTTAAATTAAGTAAACCCAATTATTGGGGCGTATATAATATGTTTGATTTAATTTGGGAATGGACAGATGATTTTAATTCTATTCTTTCTACTAACGATTCAAGAGCTGGCCAATATGATGACAAAGAATTATTTTGTGCTGGAAGTGCAACAAGCTCTACTGATATTTTGAACTATGCAGCATTCATGCGTTTTGCACTTAGAACCTCCATTAAGGCACATTATACCATAGGCAATTTAGGCTTTAGGTGTGCAAAAGATACCGCAATAAAATTAAATTAAAATGAAGTACATACTATCGAGTATACTTTTCCTATTCTTGTTGAATAGCTGCAAAGAAGTAAAAAAAGACAGATCAGCACTCCCACCAAATTCTATTTTCAATTTAAGTTCAGTTTGGACAAATCAAGATGGGATAGACCTCCAATTAAAAGACCTACCAAATAAAACGTTGGTGGTTGTAATGATTTATACCACTTGCAAATCTGCTTGCCCTATTTTAGTGAGTAAAATGAAAGCAATTGAAGGAAAATTTACTCGAAAAATTAAAGAAGATATTGCATTAGTGCTCGTATCAATTGACCCTAAAACAGATACTCCTGAGAAATTAAAAGCCTTTGCAAAAAGCAATGGTATGGTTGGCGAGCAGTGGATTTTCCTTCGTTCTACAGAAGAAGCTACACAAGAATTTGCCAACGTTTTAGCTATGAAGTATAAAAAAATATCCCCCATAGATTTTTCACATTCAAATATCATTAGTGTATTTAGCGCTGATGGAAAACTAATGAGTCAAGAAGAGGGTAATATTGATGTAAACAAAGTAGTTGAAAATGTAGAAAAAGTGACTAAATATTAATGACTTTGTATTAACCTATTTATTTCTAAACTCCTTGTAAAGCATAATTCCGCCAATTAATATCAGCATGAGTAATAATAACCCAGAAAGCCCCCAAAAAAAACTGAGCCATTCTTTAATGACTACCGCAAATACAATGGAAAATAAAAGTACTGTAGGAACTTCATTCCAATATCTGATCTGTTGCGCCGAATAGTTAAGTTTATTATTTTTTAATAAAGTATATAAATATTGTAATGAAAAATGGTACCCATAAAGTAATAGGACTAAAACCAATTTGACTAAAAACCACTTTCCCTCTTTTTGAAAGACTATATTAAACCAATTACCAGATAAAGCAACCCAAATACCCAAAATAAATGTAATGAAAGCAGAAGGCCAAGTAATCCCGAACCATAAGCGCTTGAGCATAATTTTAAGTTGCTCTTGAATGATTGTTTTTTCATATTCTGGCTTTTCATTTGCTTCTATAATATATATCATCAAACGAGGAATATAAAATAATCCAGCGAACCAAGTAACAACAAATATGATATGCAATGCCTTTATATATAAATACATAAAAAATAATTTATACCCTATAAGGTTGAATTAACTGATCAATTGCTTCAACCCAGGCATCGTTCGAATTCAAACAAGGAATCATGGTAAAATTTTCACCACCTGCTTCTAAAAAGATCTCCTTCCCCTCTTCTGCAATTTCCTCCAACGTTTCTAAGCAATCAGAAACAAATGCAGGACAAGCCACTAGTAAGTTTTTTACTCCCTCCGAAGGCAATTCTTTTAAACGGTTAGCAGTATAAGGCCTAAGCCACTTGTCTTGTCCTAATCGAGATTGAAAAGTTTGTTCAAATTGATTTTCTTGTAATCCCAATTGCTTAGCTACCAAATTAGTAGTAACAAAAGTCTGATGTCGATAACACTGTGCATGGGCAGCGGAATTTACTTCGCAACAGTTTTTACATTTTAAGCAATGTTTCCCTGTAATATCACCTTTGCGGATATGTCGCTCGGGAACACCGTGATAACTAAAAAGAATTTTATCGAAGGGATTTAATAAATAGTCTTGAATTGAACCAGCTAATGCTTTGATATATTTTTCATCCCTATAATATGGTGGAATAACAGATAGCTTAAAAGGAAAGTTATTTTCCGCATGAATTTTTAAGGCAAATTCAACTGCTGTTTCATAGCTGCTCATGGCATAATGAGGGTATAAGGGGAAAAGAAACACTTCCTCTACTTCAGGATAATTAACCTTAAAATTTTGGAATGCAACTAAAGGAGTTGGATTCCCGTAACGCATGCAAATGTCTATTGGTTCTTTAACAACTTTTGAAAGTGCTTTTTGCAAATCAATAGTATTCAATATTAAAGGAGAGCCTTCAGCACGCCATATTGATTGATAAGCATGTGCTGATTTAGGTGAACGAAACGGAACAATTATACCTTTTACCAATAATAACCTCACTAGATAAGGGATATCAATTACTTTTTCATCCATTAAAAATTCGTTCAAGTAGATTTTTACATCACTTACAGCAGGCGAATCTGGAGAACCAAGATTCATAAGTAATATTCCTTTCTTAGAAATGTCTTTCATATCATTTAAAATTTAAATGCTAAAAAACAAAGATGACGCATATCATAACAGGAATTAACAATTTGAAACTAAAATGGCAGTAGCATGACAATCAAGTTCTAAGTGAAAAATAGCTTTGCATTTAATCAGTGGATATTCTATGTTACACTTTGTTTTAATAGGTATAAATTATAAGAAAACCGACGCCGCTACTCGTGGTCTATTTTCAATTGATGAAGAAAAAAATATATCGTTTACTACAGAAGCTAAGATTAAAGGCATTGATGGCATTATTATTGTAAGCACTTGCAATAGAACAGAAATTTATGCTACAACTGAAAATACAAAGCTTTTAAAAGAACTATTTTCGAAATATGCAAATGTTGAATATTCGATACTAAATAAAAATTGTTACATCAAATATGAAGAGGAAGCCATTCAACATTTATTTGAAGTTGGTGCAGGGCTAGATTCCCAGATACTAGGGGATTATGAAATTGTAGGACAACTCAAAAAAAGTTTTCAAATAGCTAAAAAAAACTATACAACCAACTCCTTTCTAGAAAGATTATTTAATACAGTTCTTCAATCAACCAAATCTATTAAACAAGAAACAAAACTAAGTTCTGGGACTATTTCAGTCTCTTTTGCTGTAGTGCAGTCGATTTTGCATCAACTAAAAGATGTAAAACATAAAAATATTCTCCTTATTGGTACGGGTAAAATTGGACATATAACTTGTAAAAATATAATAGATTATATACAACCACTTAATTTTGCCATAATGAATAGGTCTAATTCAAAAGCAAATGAATTAGCAACCGAATTAAATATAATTTCTATCCCTTTTGATTGTCTTACCACTGCTGTAAATAAAGCAGATATAATAATAGTCTCAACCCAAGCTAGTAATTATCTCATCACACAATCCATGATTGATGTAAGCAAGGAAAGATATTTTTATGACTTATCTATTCCCAATAATATAGATACACAAATTAATATTCTAAAAAATCAACATCTCAAAAACGTTGATGACCTCTCAAAAATCAATGATGAAACATTTGCTAATAGAAGAAAAGAAGTGCCCAAAGCACTTAAAATAATAGAGGAGCATAAAGCTGAACTTAAACAATGGCTTCAACTTCGCAAATACGCTCCTTTACTACACTCACTAAAAAGGAATTTAATTGAGTTAAAAGAAGTGGGCGATAAAATAGTACATGAAGAAGAAGTTGAGAGAACAATCAAGAAAATAGCAACAGAAATAAGGGAAAAAAGACAACCTACGTGCTTTTACATGCAAACAGTGCATGAATTTATTTCTAGAAATTAAATAAACAAATGGAAAAGATTTGGAGGATAGGTACAAGAGACAGTCAGTTGGCAATTTGGCAAGCCAACCACACAAAAATACTTTTAGAAGAAAAAGGTATTCAAACTAAACTATACCCGGTAAAATCTGAAGGTGACATCAATTTAACTACCCCGTTGTATGAAATGGGAGTACAGGGTATTTTCACAAAAACACTAGACACTGCATTACTAAATAATGAAATTGATATTGCTGTTCATTCATACAAAGATGTTCCTACAGAGTTACCAAAAGGTCTAGTAAAAGCAGCTGTCTTAGAAAGAGCAGATCATAGAGACATATTGGTCTTCAACGAAAATTTACCTACTGATGTTTTGCAGGAATTATGCTTAAAAGGAAAAGATCTAACAAACGGTTCCCATTTTACGATTGCTACCAGCAGCACGAGAAGAAAATCACAATGGTTGAATCGATTTCCTGAACATCAAATAAATTCTATTAGAGGAAATGTAAACAGTAGATTAAAAAAACTTACAGAAAGCCATTGGCATGCAGCCATTTTCGCAAAAGCAGGGTTAGAAAGAATTAACTTAATTCCATCTAATGCAATTGAGATTGATTGGATGTTACCAGCTCCTGCGCAAGGAGCTATTGTGGTAGTTGCCAGAGCAAATGATGAAATATTGTTGGCTGAATTAAGTAAAATTAATCATGGCAGTACAGATTTGTGTACCTACATTGAGCGATCTTTTTTGAGAACTTTAATGGGAGGTTGTACAACTCCAATTAGTGCACATGCATATATCAAAGAGGAAATTCTTTATTTTTCTGGTCAATTATTAAGTTTAGATGGAAAACAAGAAATATCAATCCAAAAAATAGTAAAAGCTAAAGACGCATCAGAAATTGGCAAACTGGCCGGGATAGACATTTTAGAAAAAGGAGGAAAGGAATTAATTCACCAAATTAAAGCCAGTGAAAAGAATTAATTTACTATTTACAGGCCAAGAACTAGATGAAAATATTTTAGAAGAATTACCAGTACATTTCTATGTATCTGTTTTGCCATTTATTAAAACTGAATTATTAGCCAACAAGCATTTAATTGAGCAATTAAATTTCATTATAGAATCAGAGACCCAAGTAATTGTTACTAGCAATATAGCTGCAAAATGGATAACCATGTATGCAGCAAATGTTCCCAATTGGAAGATTGCATGTATGACCGGAAAAACTCAGGATGTATTTGTTACAAACGAATGGAAAAACCTAATTGTTTTAACAGATCAAAAAAGTGAAATGCTGGCTGAAAATATTGAAAAAGTATTTTCAAAATCACAAAAGGTATACTTTATCACTGGAGACCGCCACTTAAATATCATTCCACTTTACTTATCTAAGAAAGGATTTGATATTGAAACCATCATTACTTATCATACAAAAGATGTTGAGCAGAATATGGAAGTTAATTATGATGGCATCATTTTCTTAAGTCCTAGTGCAGTTAAAAGCTTTTTTAAGCAGCACAAAATTTCAATAGAAATACCTCTTTTTGCTATTGGAGAAACAACCGCTGCAGCCTTAAAAAAAATTGTTTTCAATCCTATAATTACATCGCCAAAGCCAACACAAAAAATATTATTTCATACCATACAACAGTTTTTTAAATAATTATGGAAACAGCAAACAATCATCTTCTTCTAAAAGCACTCAAGGGAGAAGAAACAAATAGGGTGCCGGTTTGGATGATGAGACAAGCAGGAAGATACCTGCCAGAGTATATAAAAATAAGGGAGAAATATGGATTCTTTGAACGCTGTCAAACTCCTGAGTTAGCTGCTGAAATAACTATCCAGCCTGTTGATATCATTGGTGTTGATGCCGCTATTCTTTTTTCAGATATCCTTGTTGTTCCTCAAGCAATGGGATTAGAAGTTCAATTAATAGAATCTAAGGGGCCCTATTTGCCTAATCCAATTAGGATTGAAAAAGATTTTAATAGAATTTATATACCGAATGTACATGAGAAATTATCCTACGTAACAGCTGCTATCAAACTAATTAAAAACAATTTAAACAATAGAGTTCCATTGATTGGATTTGCCGGAGCTCCCTGGACGTTGCTCTGTTACATGGTTCAAGGAAGTGGTAGCAAAACCTTTGATACAGCAAAAGCATTTTGTTACCAACAACCAGAATTGGCGCATAGATTGTTGCAAATGATAACTGACACTACTATTGAATATTTAACTGCCCAAATTGAAGCAGGGGCAGATACCGTTCAGTTATTTGATAGTTGGGGCGGACTATTAAGTAAAGCAGATTTTGAAATATATTCTTTACGTTACATCTCTCAAATTGTGGAAAAAATAAAAGACAAAGCTCCTACCATCATTTTTGCAAAAGGTGCCTGGCATTCATTGCAAGAAATGAGTAAAACAGGTGCAGCCGGACTTGGAATTGACTGGTGTATTACTCCTGAAAAAGCAAGAGAATTTGCTGGCACCAATATTTGTTTGCAGGGAAACTTTGACCCAGCAAAATTATTAGCACCAATTCCAATTATTGAAAGAGAAACTAAAGCAATGCTGCGTTCATTTGGAAAGAAAAACTACATCGCCAATCTAGGACATGGAATACTTCCAAATGTATCCGTTGACCATGCAAAAGCATTTGTAAACACCATTAAAGAATTCGACTTTAAAAATTATTAAACAATGCAACTCTTTAAAAGGAATCGAATATTAAGAAAATCAGCAGCCATTAGGTCAATGGTTGCTGAAACACAGCTTAGTGCAAGCAATTTTATTGTACCCCTTTTTATTGTTGATGGAGTAGATATTATTTCACCCATAGAGTCAATGGTTGGCTACAATAGGTATTCTATTAATAATGTTGTGAAAGAAGTTAAATTACTGTGGCAACTAGGAATAAAATCTGTACTGATTTTTGTTAAATCTCCCGATGAACTCAAAGACAATACAGGCAAAGAAGCATGGAACCCAGATGGACTAATGCAAAAGAGCATTAAAGCGATTAAAGACGCTGTGCCAGAAATGGTTATCATGACTGATGTTGCCCTTGACCCTTACTCTTCTTATGGTCACGATGGAATTATTAAAAACGGGGATGTTGCTAATGACTTAACTGTAGATGCATTAGTAAAAATGGGCTTAAGTCATGCGGCAGCAGGTGCAGATTTTTTAGCACCCAGTGATATGATGGATGGAAGAATAGGAGCTATTAGAAATGCACTAGAAGAGAACAATTTTACTAGTACTGGAATAATGAGTTATAGCGCAAAATATGCTTCGTGCTTTTATGGTCCTTTCAGAGACGCATTAGACAGTGCTCCAGGTATGGGAGATAAAAAATCATATCAAATGAATTACACCAATCGACTAGAAGCTATTAATGAAACTTTACAAGATATTGAGCAAGGTGCTGATATTGTTATGGTAAAGCCTGCTATGGCTTATCTCGATATTATCAGAGAAGTGAAAAATCAAGTTACTGTTCCAGTTAGTGCATACCAAGTGAGCGGAGAATATGCAATGATTAAAGCCGCTGCAAATAAAGGTTGGCTGAACGAAGACTTGGCAATTCTAGAAAGTTTGTATTCCATTAAAAGAGCTGGAGCAGATTTAATTGCTACCTATTTTGCAAAAGATGCAATAAAATTACTCAATCAATAAAAATCAATATGAATAATAATACCATTAGTAGCCATCTTTTTGAAAAAGCTAAAATATCTATTCCTGGTGGTGTTAATTCACCAGTGAGGGCATTCAAAAGTGTAGGAGGCCACCCTATTTTTATTGAATCTGCTAAAGGAGCATATCTCTTTGATGTAGATGGGAATCAATATATTGATTATATAGCCTCGTGGGGGCCGATGATTCTTGGCCACGCACATCCTGAAATTGTTAGTGCAATTCAACAACAAGTAAATTATTCTACTTCTTATGGAGCACCCACCCAACTCGAAATAGAAATGGCTGAATTGATTAAATCGATGGTACCTAATATTGATTTAATCAGGATGGTAAGCAGCGGTACCGAAGCATGCATGAGTGCACTTCGTTTAGCTAGAGGTTATACCGGGAGAAACAAATTCATCAAGTTTGAAGGTTGTTATCATGGACACGCAGATTCGTTTTTAGTAAAAGCTGGGAGCGGATTGGCTACCCTAGATATTCAGTCAGTACCTGGCATTACGGCGGGTGTTAGCATGGATACACTAACCTGTGCATACAATGATATAAAAGCTGTACAAAATTTAGTTAATCAGCATAAAAATCAAATTGCTGCCATCATCATTGAGCCTGTTGCAGGAAATATGGGTTGTATTTTACCTGAGAAAAATTTTCTAACTGAGCTAAGAATATTGTGTACCAATGAAAATATAGTACTCATTTTCGACGAAGTAATGACTGGATTCAGATTAGCAAAAGGAGGTGCTCAAGAGCTGCTAAACATTGAAGCTGACCTTGTGACTTTTGGAAAAATTATTGGAGGCGGATTACCTGTAGGGGCATTTGGCGGCAAACAATCAATTATGTCTCATATAGCGCCATTGGGAAAAGTTTATCAAGCTGGAACCTTAAGTGGAAATCCAATTGCCATGAGGGCCGGATATACACTTTTGTCTTTATTAAACAGTGGGAATCATTATGAATCATTAGAGAAAAAAAGTGCTTATTTGCATGAAGGATTGAATAGCGTTTTTTTAGATCATAAAATGCCTTTTGTAATTAATCGAATAGGGTCAATGATCAGTGTGCATTTTAGTGATGGCCCTATTAATAATTTTGATCATGCTGCTTCTGCTAATAATGATTTTTTTAACGCATTTTTTCATCAAATGCTAAAAAGAGGCATTTACCTTCCTCCTTCTGCATTTGAAAGCTGGTTTTTGAATGACGCATTAATATACCAGGATCTAGATAATACCATTAAAGCTGCAGATCAAAGCTTAGCTGCCCTAAAACAATAATTTATGCTAGTTCCATTATATTTAATGAATAAATACAATGTACCCACACCAAGGTATACGAGTTATCCAACTGTTCCGTATTGGAATGATAATATTGAAATTGAAAAATGGCAGCAATTATTCATTAAAAGGATGAATGAATGCAATCAAGATGGAGGCATTAGTGTTTATATACATCTTCCTTTCTGTGAAAAGCTTTGCACATTTTGTGGATGCAATAAAAAAATTACCGCCAATCATGGAGTTGAGAATGAATATATTGTACATCTACTTAAGGAATGGAGAAATTATAGAAGCCTTATGCAAGAACCTCCAATAATTAGTGAGCTTCACATTGGGGGAGGAACACCCACTTTTTTTTCTTCAGATAATTTAAAATATTTATTAAAAAGTATATTTGCAGATTGTATCATACCTAAAAAGCATGAATTCAGCTTTGAAGGACATCCGAATAATACAACAAAAGAACATTTACAAACACTATTTAACCTTGGATTTAACAGGGTAAGTTTTGGCGTTCAAGACAGTAATTTGAAAGTACAGGAAGTGATTAATAGAATTCAACCACAAGAAAATGTTGTTCAAGTTGTTAATTGGGCTAGAGAGATTGGTTATAATTCTGTAAACTTAGATTTAGTATATGGTTTACCATTACAGGATGGTCATTGTATGAAAAAAACTATAGAAGATTCATTAAAAATAAGACCAGACAGAATAGCCTTCTACAGTTATGCACATGTGCCTTGGACAAGTAAGGCTCAAAGATTATTTGATGAAAATGACTTACCAGACCCGACTACTAAGATGCAATTGTATCAAATGGGTACTAGAATGTTTACTGAAAATGGTTACACAGATATAGGTATGGATCATTTTGCATTGTCTACAGACGAAATGGTAAAGGCAAGAGATAATGGCGGCTTACATAGAAATTTCATGGGATACACTGTGCAGAAAACGGGAATGTTATTAGGGCTAGGGGTTTCTAGCATCAGCGATATTTATTATGGCTTTGCACAAAATAAGAAAACGATTCATGAATATTATAATGAAGTGGCTAACAGTAAACTTGCCGTAACAAAAGGATATTTTTTAAGTGCTGAAGACCAAGCAATGCGACAATATATTTTAAATGTTTCTTGTTTAGGAACAACTGCCTTTCAGGCTTCAGATTTACCAATTTTAGAAAAATATTCATTCCCAGTTTTATCAGATTTAGCAAAAGACGGTTTAGTTGAATGGAACAATTCATCACTAACCGTTACACCACTTGGCGCTCATTTTATTAGAAATATTTGTAAGGCCTTTGACATAAAATTGCTTTCCACTGAAGATCAGGGAAAGCAATTTAGTAAAGCCATTTAAAATTCAGCTTTAGAAATTAGCTTTTAATCCAAGGGTAAATCCAATTGGCATATTCGGTCTATACCCATTGGGTAAATTAGCTACAATGGCATTATTGTTTGTTAGATTATTAATCGTAGAAAAAGCAGTAAAAGTTTTAGTAAACTGATAATTAGCAGATAAATCAATCATTAAAAAACCTTTAAGCGCATTCACATTGTTGTACGCTACATTATTGTCTGGTACTATCAGCGTTCCTTGACCAGGTCGAGTTCTTGTTGCGCCAACATATCTAGCTACTAATAAAGTATTAAATTTATTAGTTTCAAAACCTACACTTGCGGTAAACAAATGTGGCGTAATAAATGGAATTAAATCACCCTTATTAATAATCCCAGAACCCCAATCTCCTCCCCCATTTCGGAAAGTCTCTCTAAAGCTTGCATTGGTATATGTATAAGCTATCTGTAAGGGTAATTTCAAATTTGTATTCTTATTCTTCAATAAATTGTAAGCAGCACTTAGCTCAATACCTTTAATGGTAGCGTTTCCAGCATTAAACATATCACCAGTTCCTAATCCACCAGCGCTCATATTATCTGAACCAAGAATGTTAGCATAATCATTTAAAAAAGCAGCAGCCTGAATATGTAAACCATTTTGGTCGTATCGGTAACCCAATTCATAGTTGATGGCTGTTTCTACTTTTGCCTGCGTAGTTGAATTCACCGAGGGCATTCCGGGAGGTGAGAAACCTTTGTGTATGCCAGCGAAAAGATCGCTTCCATTTTTGAAAGCATAATTGAATCCAATCCCTGGTAAAACAATAGACATCGCATTCGTAGCAGAACGCAAACCTGCACCTAATCTGCCATTATCATTGTTGCCAAAATTTTGAAAGTCAAATTCAATTCTTTCATAACGAACACCAGGAGAAATTTTTAATCCTTTGTACTCAATATCATAGTTCATATAAGCGGCTATTGCACGAGCATTTCTGATTTGATTTTCTTGATTCCCTTTTACTCCCACACTATTCAAAATCATAGTGCTATTGGTCATTGCATAATTAGAACGGGTTGCATAGCGATCGGCTTGATCTGAGTGAATCCTTACTCCTAACTGCCACTTATGTTTTACCTCCCCATTAGTATAACTAAATTGTGCATTTGATTGAATGCCTTTTGAAATATAGGTTCTAGCCGCACTTTGGAAATCAATGCTGCCATTTGTTTGTCCTGTCATAATTTGATATGAAGTAGCAAATAGGGTAGGATTACCCAATATATTGTTGATGCTTTGCCCACCTATCGTATTTACCCTACCCCAATCTCTGAAAGTAGTAGAATAATAAGCAGTGGTATGAATAATGACATTCTTCCCTGGTCTAATTGTATGTAACAATGAAACGTGATTATGCTTCATATCCAATAAATCTTTTTGAGTAGCTGCATATCTTCTTAAAGGATTTGCTTGATAATCTTCATAGGTGAGCCCCAAATAACTTTCGTTTCCGTTTTCAGTAAGACTCACTATTTTCATCATCAAAGACTGCTGAATCTTGGCTTTAGAATCGGTATGCCATCTTAACTTGGCCATTAGGTCTCTTCTTTCAAATCCAGTGTTACCGCCATTGTCTAGCTGCTTAAATCCATTACTTGCCATCCGATTTACTTCGAAAACATAATCAAAATTCTGCTGACTATCACCCACCCAAACTCTTTGTTGGTTGGTTCCAAAACTACCTGCAGACAATTGTGCAAATCCCTTAAAACTAGTTGGAATTTCTGTAGAAATTAAGTTCACAGCACCACCCACTGTATATGGACCATATTTAATTTGGCTGCTCCCTTTCAATACTTCTACTCCTTGCATTCTTAAAAAAGTAGGGAAATAATATGCTGCAGGATCTGCATAAGGTGCTGGAGCAATTAAAACGCCGTCTTCCATCAATGTGATTTTAGCACTTCTATTTACGGGGGTACCTCTTAAACCAATATTAGGTCTTAATCCAAACCCCTCTTCATCTCTAATATTAACACCAGGTATGGTTCTTAGCACGTTGTTAATATTCGGCTGATTCATTTTGGCCAAGGTTTTACTACCAATGTATTGGCCGGCTCCTGGTATTAAGTTGGCTCTTGAACCAATGATGGTTACGGGATCTAATTCTAAAACTGGGATGCTATCTTTTAACTGTTGCGCCTGTAAAGTATATCCAAATACAATCAAGGGTAATACAAATAATCTCTTCACTTTCTTTACTTTTTTAATTTGGCTGCAAAAATGAAGCAGGAACCCAAACTAAAAAGTAGCAATCGGGAAAAGGTTTTACGAAATCAGTAAATAGAGCTATTAGTTAATCAGTGCATTTATTCTTTGCCATAGGGCATTATCAAAACCAGAAACCGCAAAGCTAGGATTGGAGGGATCAGAAGCGTCTCCCATTCGAACAACAACCATATTCTTGCTAGGGATAATATAAATTCTTTGGTCTTCAGCACCCATGGCAGCAAACATATCGGCAGGAGCGTTGGGAACTAAACTACCTAAGAAATTGATTTGACCACCTGGGACCATATAATTGGGTTTGCCATTTAACCACCAGAGGTAACCATAAGCTGGATTAATTGTTTGAGAAGAGCTGATACTTTCATTAAAGAAAGTTTGATTCAAAATTGGTTGATTGTTCCATTTTCCTTTATTCAATGCAAGCAATCCAAATCTTGCCATGCTTCTAGTATTACTATGATAGATTTTAAATATTAACCCATTGTTCCAAAATCCATCCATACCAATAGCAGATTTAATTTTGGCATTAAAGTAAGTATCAAAATTTTGGTTACTGGCTTTTGCCACTACATCCATTAATTTTTGAAAAACATTATGATAAGACCACCTAGAGCCGGCATCTGCCAAATAAGTTAAGTTAGCAGGTATTACTAAGTTACTGGCATCATTTAATCCAGATGTCATCGTTAACAAATGCTTTGACGTAATCAGCAGCTCTTTATTCAATGGGGTGTTAGTCCAACCGGTACCAAGGAAATCCGAAACCCGTGTATTAATATTGAGCAATCCCTCTTGTTGTGCAATACCTGTTGCTGCTGTTACTAAAGTTTTACCAGCACTATTCCAAGGCCAGGTAGTAGTTGTTGTATGTCCATTAAAATATTCCTCCATTACAATTCTGCCATTCACCAAAACCATAAAAGACTTGCTGTTATTTTGGACTAAAAAATCTTTAAGTGGTTGAACAGCAGACTCTTTCCAACCTAAACTACTGATGGTTTTCGTTTCCCAATTATTTCCCGCTATATCTGGAAAAAACATTTGATCGGAAACAATGGTAGGCGAAGGGTCTACTTTTTTTGAGCAGCTGGCAAAAAAGACTAGAAAAGTAAACCATAGTAAGAGATATTTCATTCAATCAATTTTGGTTTAGATATATATATAAGCGAAAGGTTTAATAAATAATAGCTTTTTTTAAAAAAATCTGTAAGGAAAAATAAAAACACACGTAATACATAGTAAACCATTACACTTTACATATGATTCAACGAACATTCATAGCCATTCTGTTACCAATTCTATTATTATGTCAATCCATTGGCTATAGTCAAACAGAAATAATCAAAAAGCATTATAATATTTCAAAACAAAGCTTGGCCATTGAAGGCTATGACCCAGTTGCCTATTTTACAAATAATAAGGCAATTAAAGGATTAAAGGAAAATATGGTGAGCTATCAAGGCATTACCTATTTATTCTCTAGTATAACAAATAAAGAATTGTTTAAAATAAACGCTTCCAAATACATACCGCAATACGGTGGTTGGTGCGCTTTTGCCATGGGATCTACGGGTGAAAAAGTAGAAATAGACCCCGAAACATTTAAAGTAAAAGACGGAAAGCTTTATTTATTCTATCATTCATGGACAAATAATACTTTAACAAAATGGAATAAAGACGAAGCAAGTTTAAAAATGAAAGCGGACATTAATTGGTCAAAAATAATTTTATGAAAAAAACATTAGCACTATTAATACTTATCAATTTCTTCAATACCATAAACGCACAAAAGTCCCCAGTTTTCATTTCAAATGGCAAAGCCATAAGAGGGTATGACCCAGTAGCATTTTTCACTGAATCTAAACCAGTAAAAGGAAAAGACTCCTTGACCTTTGAATGGAATGGTGCAACTTGGAACTTTTCGACTGAAAATAATTTAAACCAGTTTAAAACAAATCCAGAAATGTATGCACCTCAATTTGGGGGATACTGCGCATATGGTACAGCTGGAAATCACAAGGCACCAACACTAACTGAAACTTGGACAATAATTAATAATAAACTTTATTTTAACTATAATCAATCAGTTAAACAAAAATGGATCAGCAATCAAGACAGTTTGATAAAACAAGCAGAATACCATTGGATAACATTAAAGGATAAAGAATGAAAAAAGAATTATTTATTTCATGGATTTTACGAATTCTAGCTGCAATTATACTACTACAAACCCTGTACTTTAAATTTACAGGAGCAGCCGAATCTATTGAGCTTTTCACTAAATTAGGTGTAGAACCAGTTGGCCGTATCGGAATTGGAATTATTGAATTAATTACGGGAATTGCTTTACTAATTCCAAGAACTGTTTTTATTGGGGCGTTTTTGGGAACAGGAATAATGTTAGGTGCCATCTTATCACATGTATTTATTTTAGGAATATCCTCAAATGGAGATGGTGGATTACTTTTTTTACTTGCAATAGTTGTTTTGATATGTTCGGTTTGTTTATTGTTTTTACATAAAACAAAAGGGATCAGTATTCTACATCAGCTCTTATATTCTATCAATAAAAAATAACATTTGGCAATGATTATTTCAAACATAATTCAACAACTAAACAGACTAACAAAATTGTTACATCAGCTCTCCGAAAGTCAATACACACAAAAAATTATACACTTATCAAATGGAACTATTGGTGCACATACAAGGCATATTATAGAATTATTACAATGCACTGTTAATGGATACAAAATAAATCAAGTAGATTACATTAATAGAACAAGGAATTTATTATTAGAAAAGGAACCACCCTTAGCCATAGAGGCGATTGCCGAATTGATCAAAAATATACATTTAGAAGACAAAGTGTTACAAATGAAAACCCCATTTGACGCAAATCTTATTTCAACCACCTATTATCGCGAAATAGTATATAATGAGGAACATATTATTCATCATCTAGCTTTACTTAAGGTAGCATTAATAGAACTGAATTTAAAATTAGTAGAAGAATCATTTGGAATAGCGCATTCTACACTACTGTATAAAGAAAATATAAACTGTTAATGGTAAATCTTAATTGAAATGTGCACAGTAGTTTACTATCCAACAAAAACAAAAATATTCATAGCATCTTTAAGAGATGAAAATATTAACAGAGCCGAAGCAATACCTCCATTTACCTATAAACAAAACGAGATAAAATTTATAGCACCTAAGGATGGATTAGCCGCAGGTTCTTGGATTGGAATAAATGAAAATGGCACAACCATTGTTTTATTAAACGGTGGTTATATCAATCATATTCCAAAAGAAAACTATTCAGAAAGTAGAGGAACTATTGTAATATCAATGCTAACTTCAACTAATCCAATTGAATTTTGGCAAAATAAGAATATGGATAATCTAGCACCACATACTTTAATATTCTATTCAAATGACCAATTATACCAATTAGTATGGGATGGGAATGAGAAGAAAAAATGCATACTAGACAAGACCACTTCCTATATATGGTCATCCGCAACTTTATACGATAAGCATGCAGCTAAGTATAGAGAAAATCTTTTTAACCACTGGCTACAAACTGAACCACTTTTCACTAAAAATGCTTTACTCCAATTTTTTAGAGAAAAAACAGATCATTTAAATGGTTTTATTATTAAAAGAGATAATGAAATAAGCACCTTAAGTTATTCCTTTATTGAACTTCAAAAAGATGAAAAAGCTATAGTAGATTATATTGACTTTAGAAATAATGTAGCATCAAAAGTAAAGATTTCAATTAGACAATTAATTCATGACTTTAATTAAGAATCAGCAGAATGTAACTTCTTGGGTTAATCTATATTCGGATATGTTGTATGGATTTGCACTTAAAAGAACAAATAACGAGGAAAACGCCAAAGATCTAGTTCAAGAAACATTTTTATCAGCATGGCGAAATATAGAAAAATACAATAATCAGATTTCTGTAAAAACTTGGTTATTCGCCATTCTTAAAAACAAGCTAATTGATTATTACAGGAAAGTTGCAATGAATTTAACAGAGGAACTTATAAAAGACGATACAGAGGAATATTTTGATATAAACGGGCATTGGGCTACATCAGCATATCCAATACAGTGGGAAAAGATAAATCTTGAGTCAAAGGAATTTTATACGATTTTAAAAAAAGGATTAAAAGAGTTGAAAAATGTTCAAGCTACAGTATTTACAATGAAATATATAGACGACTTGAACAGTAATGAAATTTGCAAAATACTAAATCTAACAACCGCTAATTATTGGGTTATCATGCATAGAGCAAAAATTCAATTAAGAGCCTATTTAGAAAAGAACTGGAATAATCAATAAAATTATTTTTATGAGTATATCATGTAAAAAAGCAACAGAATTGATTTCTAAGAAAGAGGAAGGGAAAATATCTTGGTCAGAAAAATATCAGCTAATACAACATATGGCAGTATGTTATTTATGCAGATTTTTTGTTTCACATAACAAACAAATTCTGAAAAGTGCGAATGACTACAAAAACAAGGAATTGGATAATAAACTATCAAGTAGTAACAAGACTGCAATGATAAATGCAATCTTAGATTCAGAATAATTATGAGTTTGATTAAAAAGTTTCAGCTGATTGCTAGAATACAATATATAAAAATAACGAATTGGGAATTTTGGCCATTCAATATTGTATATATTCCAATATTTATATACTGGCTATATTTATCTTTTAAAGGCAGATCATTTTTCTTTTTTAGCACCAGCAATCCTTCCATTAAAAATGCTGGATTTTTAATGGAAAGCAAGTATGATATATATGAAACAATGTCAGAATACTTGTACCCTAAAACCATTTTTATAAATCCAGATAAAGATATAAAGCTAATAACTCACCAACTAGAGGCAAAAGGAATACAACTACCATTTATTGTAAAACCTGATACAGGAATGCGTGGATTAAAAGTAAAACTGCTGCATACATTCGACGAATTGTATACCTATCATTCTAACGCTAGATTTAGTTACCTAATTCAGGAATATATTGATTTTGAAAATGAAGTTGGAATTTTTTATATTAGATATCCGGCTGAAATATCAGGTATGATTACTGGTATTGTAGGAAAAGAATTTTTAACTATTACAGGGGATGGAGTATCTACTATTGAAACGCTTGTAAAAAAGAATGATCGTTACTTACTACAATTAAATAATCTCAGCGTTATTTACGGTAAGACTTTAAAAAAAATACTACCACTAAATGAAAAATATAATTTAGTTCCTTATGGAAATCACAGTAGAGGATCTAAATTTATAGATTTAAGTGATTTAATTGACGAGCAACTATCTTCAACAATTAATTTAATTTGTCAATCAATTCCTGACTTTTATTATGGCCGATTAGACATTAAGTTTAAAAATTGGGAAGACTTAAAAAATGGGGAAAATTTTTCAATTATAGAAGTCAATGGAGCAGGAAGTGAACCAACTCATATATATGACCCGAAACACAGCATTTTTTATGCTTGGAAGGAAATAAAATTGCATTGCAAAATTTTATATAAAATCAGCTTGGCAAATAAAAAAATAAGGGGATTGGCATTTATGACAACAAGAGAGGGTATGAAAATGCTCCGAGAGAATAAAAAACAAGTTGCCCTTTTAACTTAAATTTCAAGATATTGAAGCAACTCACTAAACTTATTCTGTCTGCCTTTACAATTAGCTTTTTAGGTTCACTCCCATTAGGTACTTTGAATATTACCATAACCAATTTGAGTATACAACAAGGATATTTTAATACCGTAATGTTTGCTTTAGGAGCAATACTCGTAGAAATAATTATTGTGAAGATTTCTATTTCTTTTACTATTCAATTAGAGAAAATAAAAAATCTATTGAAAATATTTAATTGGCTTTCTATCATTTTATTATTTTCATTAGCTATAATTTTCTTTATGTATGCAATTAAAAAAATACCTTCTGATACATATCCGGCTATTAAACTAAACAATTTAATTTTATGGGGGGCATTTCTTAGTTTTTTAAACCCACTTCAATTACCCTTTTGGATTGCTTGGACTTCTATCTTAAAATCAAAAGAGCTATTACCAAAACATTTAATTCACCAAATTGCTTATTTTATCGCAATTGCTTTGGGAACAGGATTTGCCTATTATTTGTACATTGAAATAGGTTCTGGATTAATACATTTTTTTAAGAATCAGTCTTATCTTATCAATTTCATTATAGGAGTATCTTTACTTTTTACTGGTCTAATACAGTTATTAAAAATAAGTAAAAACAAATACACCTAATTTATCCACATTGTTGATAACAGGGCATTACTTAACATTGAGTTTATAATTAAAGTTAATCTTCACATTAATAAATTATTAAAAATGAAAAGTTCAAGTAAAGTAGCATTACAAATGGCTATTTCAGAAATGATTCAATTACATGCATTTGATCATTTACTAGACAATGAACAAGCAAAATTCAGAAGCTTAGTCAGCCAATGGTTAACTTCTGAATATGACCCTTCTCTTTCTGAATCTTTATCAAATTACTTGTTCAAAGCAAATTTATTTGGAGAAAATATTTCTCCGGCTTCAATACAGCAATGGATTTATGCAATGTCAAGTAATCAGTTGATGAATGTTGATAACAGGGGTATTTTTGAAGAAGATTTTGAACTAGCTTAAATATTTAAACTTTCCTTTGTGTTGAAAAGCCGCCATCTACTACAATTGTTTCACCCGTTATATAATTAGCTGATTCCATTGCTAAAAAGCTAACGGCATGGGCTATTTGAACAGGTCTTGCGATTGTTTTTAAAGGGGTATTGGTAATTACAAAATCTTTAAGGGATTGGTCTTGTAACAAAGTATTGATTCTATGAGTAGCAGTAAACCAAGGTGCAACGGAGTTCACTCTAATTGAAAATGGCGCCCATTCAATAGCTAAACTTTTAGTTAATTGAATAATAGCTGCTTTACAAACGGCGTATAAACTACCTGTTCCAACATCTTCTAGTCCTGCTATAGAACTAATATTAATTATTACTGCCCCATTCGCAGCTTTCAATTTATCAAAAAGAAGTTGTGTAAATCGGATATTACTAAATAAATTCAAATTGAAAATTGACTCAATATCTTTCTGTGTATATTCTAGAAATTTCTTTGGAAAATTACCTCCCACATTATTTACTAGAATATCAATGGCAGGTAAATCAATTTGAATCAATATTGATTCATAGGTATCATAGGCGGTTATATCAGCTATAATGCCCTTAACATTAAACCCTTTAGCATACCATTCTGCAAGGCTACTTGCCATATCTTCTTCATTCCGAGCAATCACAATAACATTCGCCCCTAAATGCAAAAACTCATTTACAATTGCCCAACCAATTCCTTTTGTACCCCCTGTAACAATAGCAGTTTTATTTTGTAAATCCCAACTCACTAATTCCAGTTTTTAAGTATATAAGATAATAATTGCTGAGCTATAGATTCTTTTGTCATCGAAATAGTTGGATGAATCATTTCCATATCTACAAAAGAGACCGACATATTATCCTGATTAAAACAAGTATTGTCTTTATCTAATTTGTTTAAAATAATTAGGTCCGCATTCTTCTTCTTTAATTTGGTTTTTGCATTGTCATACTCATTCTCGGTTTCAAGTGCAAAACCAATAATTTTCTGGTGTTGTGTCTTATGAGCTCCCATTAATCCAATAATATCAACTGTTTTAACTAGGGTCAATTCCAAATTTTCGTTTCCCTTTTTTATTTTTTGTACACTAGGGGTGGACACAGTATAATCTGCAACAGCAGCAGAAAAAACACCAAAATCATAACTTTGTTGATATTGCATGCATACGTCGAGCATTTCTGATGCAGTTGTCACTTTAATTAATTGAATACCCTCATATTTTGGAGTAATTGAAACGGGACCAGAAATTAATATAACTTTTGCTCCAGCCAAATAAAGTGCTTCTGCTATTGCATAGCCCATTTTACCCGAAGAACGATTGGTAAGTACCCTTACTGGATCAATTGGCTCTTCCGTAGGACCTGCTGTTACCAATACAGTTCTCCCTTTTAATTCTATGGATCTTAAATAAATTTCTTTAATATATGAAACAATTTCATCTGGCTCTGGCAATCTACCTTTCCCTGTTAAACCACTGGCCAGTAATCCTTCATTGGGCTCTAAAATTCGATTGCCATAATTTTGCAATACTTTAATATTATGCTGAGTACTTGGATGAAGCCACATATCTTCATCCATAGCAGGTATCACTAAAACCGGAGAGTTACAACTCAAATAAGTGGCGAGTAAAAAATTATCAGCTATCCCATTTGCCATTTTGGCAATTGTGTTACAACTTGCAGGTGCAATTAAAAATAAATTGGCCCATCGCCCTAAAAGCACATGATTTTGCCATAGATCATTTTCTACAAAATCACAATAAACCTTATTCTCAGAAAAAGTAGTCAAAAGTGTAGGAGAAATAAAATTTTTTGCAGCTGGTGTAATAATAACACGAATTTCGACCTTACTTTGCTTTAAGTGTCTAATTACGGTATACATTTTGTAAGCAGACACACTACCAGTAATGCCAATCAAAATTTTAAAATCATTTACCATACTTTAAAATTAGTTATTGTTTTTGAAAAGTTCGGGATAAACTAAGCAATAAAAAAATGAAAATATTCGAACAAATTGATTTATTAAATGCATTTTTATTTCAGCAACAGCAAACCAAATCAATCGGGTTTGTTCCAACCATGGGGGCATTACACGAAGGTCATTTAGCATTAGTAGAAAAATCAATTCAGGAGAATGATCTTACTGTATGTAGCATTTTTGTTAACAAAATACAATTCAATTTAGAAGAAGACTTTGCTAAATATCCAAGAACGCTAGAAGAAGATATAAAACTATTAGAAAGTATTGGATGTAATTGCTTATTTGTACCTGATCAACAATCCATTTATCCGGAAGGATATGAATTAAAAAAATATAACTTAGGCGACATTGAAAATTTTTTGGAAGGATTTTACAGACCAGGTCATTTTCAAGGTGTATGCAATGTGGTGCATCGATTATTAGATATTATTCAACCTCACCGGCTTTACCTTGGTTTAAAAGACTATCAACAATGTAAAGTGATTGAAAAAATGACTCAATTAACATCGTTAGATAAAAGAGTAGCGCTCAAATTTTGTGAAACCATTAGGAATGAAGACGGGTTAGCATTGAGCAGTAGGAATAAACGGTTAAGTATGAATGGCCTAAATAAAGCAACAGCATTAAGTAAAATTTTAAACTCAGCTAAAGAAAAAATACTTGCTGCAGAAAAAGAAGTAGACTTAATACTATTAGGGCAAGAATCAATCCAAAATATTTTAAAAAATGGCTTTGACTCTGTTGATTATTTTGCATTTGTAAATGAAAATTTTGAATCAATAGATTCAACATCAAAAAACAATCAACCAATAACCATCTTAACAGCTGCTACCATTGAAGGAGTAAGGCTAATAGACAATATAAAGATTTAAAAAATGACTTCAGGTAAAAAAACAATTAAAACACTGTTTCAAATGAAACAGAATGGTCAACCAATCAGCATGCTAACTGCATATGATTATACATTCGCAAGAATACTAGACGCCGCAGCAATTGATATTATTCTAGTGGGTGATAGTTTATCAAATGTATTTCAAGGAAACGAAACAACTTTACCTGTTACTTTAGAAGAAATGATTTATCATGGTAAAGCGGTGATGAAAGCAGTGAAACAAGCATTTGTAGTGATTGATTTGCCATTTGGTACTTACCAAGTAAATGATTCCGAAGCATTAAAAAACGCCATACAACTCGTAAAAAATACCAATGCACAGGCAGTTAAATTAGAAGGCGGTCAAGAAGTTTCCCAAACAATTACTAAAATTGTTCAATCGGGTATACCAGTTATGGGGCATTTAGGATTAACCCCACAAAGTATTCATCAATTGGGCTCTTTCGAATTACAAGCTACTTCTCAAGAAGCAAAAGATCAACTAAAAGCAGATGCAATTGCTTTAGAACGTGCTGGTTGTTTTGCCATTGTATTAGAAAAAATTCCGGCCGAATTGGCTGCCGAAATTGCCAATTCAATTTCGATACCCATTATTGGCATTGGAGCAGGAAATGGATGTGATGGGCAAGTATTGGTGATAAATGATTTATTAGGCTTAGATGAAACATTTAAGCCCAAATTTGTAAGAAATTATCTAAACTTAAATGCATCAATTCTAGAAGCAGTTAAACTATACATTAAAGATGTAAAAAACAAAAACTTTCCAAATACTAATGAATCCTATTAAATTAAGTTAATGGTTCGTCTATGATCTCTTATGGTAACTCAAAACAGCCCAAATATTAATGACTACTGCGTAACCTAGCATGGCTAGAACTTGGGGTAGTATATCTTTGATATTACTTCCTTTTAATACCACCATCCGCATTACTTCAATGAAATAAGATATTGGATTGAACTTAGTAAACCATTTTGCCCATTCCGGCATACTATCAATACTGGTATAAAGCCCACCCATTAAAACAAAAATCATCAAGATGAAAAATGTTACCAACATTGCTTGCTGTTGATTTTCGGAATAAGAAGAAATCAACAACCCAATTCCTAGAATAACCAATAAATAAATAGCAGCAAAAAAGTACAATGTAAAATAAGAACCCAATGGAATAATGCCATATACCAACCAAGCAACAATAAAACCAACACTCATTACAATTAAACCAATTACCCAAAAAGGAATTAGCTTACCTAGAATAAAATGAAATTTCTGAATAGGCGTTACATTAATTTGTTCAATAGTACCCATTTCTTTCTCCCGTACAATATTGATAGAAGAAAGATTCATTCCAACAATGGTAACCAACAAAACCAAAATGCCAGGCACCATGAAGATGCGATAATTCATTTTAGGATTATACCAATTGCTTGAGCTAATTTGTATTTGCGGTATTTCATTAAAACGTCCAGGAACCAATTCTTTGTTTCTAAAGGATTGGTTAAAATTTTGAATAATATTATTTAGATATGCTGCACCAAGGCTACCTTTTACCCCATTTATGGCATTAACAGCCAAGAATAAGCTAGCTTCCTTTTCTTTAAATAAACTTGTTTCAAAATTGTTAGGTATTTCTAAAATCAAGTCTGCTCTATCCGACTCTAGACTTTCCATTGCAGTATTGAATCCATTGGTATAACTGACCAACTTAAAATAATTAGATGCGGTAATTTGTTGAACCAAATCAGTAGATAAAGTTCCATGGTCATTATTTACCACAGCAATATTGATATTTTTTATTTCATAATCAGCTGCCATAGGCAACATGATCAACTGAATTACTGGTAAAATAAAAATAGTTTTAAGGATAGCAGGATTTCTGAAAATCTGCTTGAATTCCTTCTCAAGTATATATCTTAAAGGACTCATGCCAATCTGATTTTAAATTTTTTAATTGCTAATCCAAAGAACAAAGTCATCATAATAATCAAAACCAGGGTCTCTTTCCAAACCAAAAGAATACCTCCCCCCTTAATCATAACTGACTTAACAATGATAAAAAACCATTTTGCCGGGATGATATTTGATACAACTTGCAGAGGCAAAGGCATATTTTCTATAGGAAAAATAAATCCGCTAAACATTACAGTAGGAAGAAACATTACAATCAATGAAATAAACATAGCAGATTGCTGAGAGTCTGTAGCGGCAGAAATTAATAAACCAAGCCCCAATGAAACAAGAATAAATAAAATACTCTCTGCATATAATAATATTAAACTCCCATTGATTGGCACTTCTAAAACATAATAACTTAATAATAAAATAGTAGTGATATTAATGATTGAAAGCAATAAGTAAGGAACCGCTTTGGCTAAAATAATTTTGATGGGATTAATGGGTGATACTAATAATATTTCCATATTTCCCAATTCCTTTTCACGAACTACGGTTAGCGCAGTCATCATAGTACATACCAATAATAAAACCATTGCCATCACCCCTGGAACGAAGTTATAAGCACCTTTTAATTGAGGATTATACATCATTCTAGTATCAACTTTAATTGTGTATGGGATAGCTTGATTAGGATATAAATCTTCTCGAAAATTTTGAACAATTACAGATAAATAATTAGTTAGTGTTGTTGCAACATTTGGATCACTTGCATCTGCAATAATTTGTAAAGACCCTTTATTTTGATTAGCTAATGATGTTTCAAAATCGGGAGGAATAACTAAAGCTATTTTTACACTTCCTTTTTTAAACAATGCCTCTATTGATTGGGGATCTTTTGTTTCAGCATACAGTTCAAAATACCTGCTTGCATCTATTTGTTGAATTAATTTCGTAGAAATTTCATCCGAAGACTGATTAACAATTGCAAAACGCGCATTTTTGACTTCATTCGTAAGCGCAAACCCAAAAATAATGATTTGCACCATGGGCATACCCAAAAGGATAAACAAGGTTTTTCTATCTCGAAAAATATGATAGAACTCTTTTACAATAAATTGATAAAATTGTTTCATATTATTCGCTTCTTTTTGCTTTACGAGCCAATTGAATAAATACTTCATCCATTGAAGCTGCATTGAAATTGGATTTTAAATTGGAAGGAGTATCCAATGCTTCAATTTTCCCATCTACCATGATAGATACCCGATTACAATATTCAGCTTCATCCATATAGTGGGTGGTTACAAATACTGTTATTCCTTTTTCTGCAGCTTCATATATTAAATTCCAGAATTCTCTTCGAGTAATTGGATCTACTCCACCAGTTGGTTCATCCAAAAAAACAATTTGGGGGTCATGAAAAATTGCAACAGAAAAAGCTAATTTTTGTTTCCATCCCAATGGTAGTTGACCAACTAAAACATTGGCTTCTTTTTCGAGACTTAACTGTCGTAAAAGCAATTCGGTCTTTTGAATAATTTGCTTAGGGCTTATTCCATAAATTCCTGCATAAAACTTAATATTCTCTTTCACTGTCAAATCTTCATAGAGAGAGAATTTCTGACTCATGTAACCAATGCTTTTTTTAATGGACTCATTTTCAGTATACACATCAAATCTCGCTACATTGGCTTTACCTGATGTGGGCATAGACAAACCACATAGCATTTTCATTGCAGTCGTTTTGCCGGCACCATTGGCTCCTAAAAATCCAAAAATTTCTCCTTGAGCAACTTCAAAACTAATCTGATCTACTGCTTTAAAATGGCCAAATTGTTTACTCAGATTTTCTACTATAATGGCTGTTTTATTCATGGTTTCTCATTAGGTAGATAAATAAATCTTCGATATTGGGTTTTATTACCTGCATAGTAGCATCCTCAGGTAAGTTTACCTTACTATCTTTACTTTTAAGTACCATATGATGTACTTCTCCAAAAGGGTAAATGTCTAATACAGCAGCATCATTTTCCAACATTTTTAATAAGGGTAACATTTTCGGAGACTTTACCGCATAAAGCGGTTTATCAAAATGATCTACAATATGTTGAGGCGTATCAATCTGCATAATTTTTCCATTTTGAATTAATGCTACACGATCACATAAACTGGCTTCATCCATATAAGGAGTTGAAACCAAAATAGTAATACCATCTGTTTTCAACCTTTGCAAAATTTCCCAAAATTCCTTTCGAGAAACAGCATCTACACCTGTTGTAGGTTCATCTAAAAATAGAATACTCGGTCTATGAATCAGCGCACAACATAATGCTAGTTTTTGCTTCATTCCACCAGACAATTGACCAGCCCTCCTATCTTTAAAAGGAGCAATTTGTTCATAGATCTCTTTGATTAAATCGTAATTTTTGTCGAAACTGGTTTCAAATAAACTAGCAAAAAAATGAATATTTTCTTGTATGGTTAAGTCGGTATACAAAGAGAACTTGCCAGGCATATACCCGATTTTTTTTCTAAGGGCTTTATAATCTGCTACTGCATTTAATCCGTCAACCCAAATATTACCACTATCAGGCAATAACAAAGTAGTCAACATTCTAAAAAGGGTTGTTTTACCTGCTCCATCAGGGCCAATTAACCCGAATAAGGTTCCAGCAGGTACTTCAAAACTAATATTGTTCACAGCAACCAATTTCTCTTTGTTAACTGTGTAAGATTTAGAAACGCCTTCTATAATAACACCCGCTGGTTTAGAACTTAACTTCTCCATACATCCCTATTTTAATTAAGCCGTCATTTTTTACTAGAATTTTGACTGCATACACCAAATTGGCTCTTTCATCTTTTGTTTGAATTGTTTTAGGCGTAAACTCTGCTTTTGAAGCTATAGAAGCAATTTTACCATCATAAACCGTATAGGCATCTTTGTCTTTATCAATAGAAACTTTAACCGCTTGCGCAATTTTAAGTTTAGGTAATTGATCACCAGTTACATAAACTCGAAGAATAATCGTAGATAAATTTGCAATTTTATAAAGCGGCTTACCTGCACCAACTATTTCACCTGCTTCAGCATAGGAAGTTAAAACAACTCCACTGATGGGATTAACAACTGTAGCTTTTTTCAATTGGTCTTCTACTTGCTCAATTCTCTTTTTAATTGGATCTGATTCACTTAATATAGACCTATTTTGTGTGCTGGTATTATTTTGTTGAACAGTAATTTGCTGCTGTGTAACTTTCATTTGTTTTTTTAATGATTCTATTTGAAAAATCAAATCATCCAATTGCTTACGTGTTGCGGCATCACTTTTTAAAAGTTCCTGAATTCTATTTTTCTCAAATAAAAGATTCTTCAACTGTACAGATTGAACTTCATATTGTTTTTTAAATAATTCAATCTGAGGATTAGGATCAAATATTTTTTGATTGAGTGAATTTAAAGTAGCTCTTAATTGTTCTCTTTGCAGTAATAAACCAACGGAATCAATAAAACCCACTGACTGATTCATCATCAAGCTATCCCCTTCGTTCACCTCAAAAGCTAAAAGTTTACCGGGCAATTCGGATGAAACCATCACTTCTTCTGCCTCAAATACACCTTGTGCATCAAAAGCTCCATTATTTTTTGCGCAACTAGCGAATAAAAACCCAGCGAAGATAAATATATACTTTTTCATGTTAATTACTTTTACCTTTTGTTAAATGATATTGAAGTTTTGATTGTACCACTTGTGTTTGATGTTGAATAAGTAGTTGCTTAGCTTGGTCATATTCATTCACTTCATTTAAATAATCATTAGCCGTTATAACTCCATTATTCAATTGTACTAAACTTGTATTTTTAATTTGATTTCTTAATTCAATGAGCTCTTTATCGGCTACTATTAGACTATTTAATTTTTCAATTTCATCTAAATACTTTTGTAATTCAATACGATAATTTAAAGAATAAGTTTCTTTTTCATTTTGCACTAACAAAGTTTGATTTTGAAGAATGGTTTTCTCCCGTTTAGCAGTATAAAAATTACCCAACGACCATTGCAATCTTATTCCGCCAATACCGAACAAAGCAAAGTCATTTTTAAGCATATTTAAAGCAGGTCTTCCGTATCCTGTTTGCAAAAAAGCACTGATTTTAGGATTGTTTTTTGCATCTACCAGCGCAAGTTGAGATTGAATATTATTTTTTTGTGCATCAAATAACCTGAACTCAGGGCGCTCATACTCAGGCTGATTATCAGCTGCTAAAATGGTATTGGGCATTTCAAATGGAGTACTCAATTGAAAAGTGGTATTGGTTAATAAACCAAGTGCATCCAAAACAATTTTTTTTGATGCAATTACTTCAGTCAGTTTTTGTTGATTTTTTAAAATCTGGGCTTTTATTTGCAACACATTATTATTAAACACAAGTCCGTTTTTGTGCAAAGTTTCTACTTTAGATAAAGCCTGACTTAAGTCTGTATTAATTAATTCAATCTGTCCAATAACAGATTGTGTATACAAAATGCTACAATACAATTGAGTAACACGCTCCTTTAATTGATAGATATTCACCTCGTTTTTCAAGAGCGCTACTTTATTTCCAGCTTGTACTATTTGAGTCATCGTTTTATTAATACCCCCATCATAAATATTCTGTTGAACATCTACCGTTGCTCTGTATTGATCCTTAGATAAAGCGGAAGGACTAAAACCAGGAATAGGTATTTGAATGCTGGTAACATCCGTCTGATAACTAGCTTGGCCATTTATCGTAATCTGTGGATATAAAGCTCTTTGAATATTCTCAACAGATAATTGTGCCGTTTTATTCAACAAATCAGATTGTTTAATCAAAGGATAGTTTTGAATAGCCAACGATTCAATAACGGGCAATGTAAAAGATTGAGCATAAGCTGTTATTTGCAGCGATAATCCTAAAAAAAATATCAGTTTCCGCATAAGGTTTATTTTTTAATTGAATCAATGATAAACAGGGGGACCGTTTTAATGCGCTCAAGCATTAATTGATCAAATAATTGTTTGTCAGCTTGCATTCCAACAATAAAAATTGGCTTAAATACAAAAGGGAATACACATAAACTCATCATGTTTAAAATCAAATGATGAGGCTTAATTGGTTTTATATTTCCTAGGCTAACTTCCTTATTAATTTGAGCAGCCAACTTGGGAAAATCTGGTAGATCCCCATGAAACATTTTTTGAATAAAAATTTCAGGCTGCTTATTCAGTTCACTTAATACGAAAACAGGCACAAAAGGATTTTCAATGGCCATTGTTATATAAGCTTCACATATATGATGAATTTTTGGGTATAAATCCACTTCTTGTGCTATTGCATGTTTTAAAATGGGGGAGAATTTTTTTACAGCATCAAAAAATACCTCTTCAAATAACAAATCTTTGTTTCTGAAATAATAGTGCAACAATGCTTTATTTATTCCTGCCTCATTGGCAATTTCCTGCATAGTAGCGCCATCTTTCCCTTTTACTGAAAAGACGGTTTTTGCTGCTTTTAATATGGCAATCTCTGCCTCATTTTTATTTTTAACCATTTGGTTTAACCTTTTGGTTAACAAAACTAATATTATTTACTGATAGAATAAATAAAATTTCCATTTAGTTTGTTAAACCGGGCAAACCAATACTTTATTAATTAGTATAATATATACTACTAAGTAGCTTATTATTAGGATCAACAACTATTTTCTCAGGCAGGCCATTAACTGGGATGGTGAAAATTTGCTCCTTTTTATTCAACTGAACTTTCAGCACTTTTGGAACACTGGTTCCTTTAATATAATACCCAATTTCAATAGACAAATCAAAAACCATATCCCCATTTTGAACTTGAGCTAAAGTGATTTTAAGTTTTTGTTGAGTGCCATCAAAACTCCAGTTAGCATTGATAATAGGATTAATCGGCTGATATAACCATTGCTTAAAAAACAATTTTAAGTCTTTACCTGAAGCCCTTTCCATTTCTTCTCTAAACTGATTGGTAGTTGCATTGGCATTAAAGTATTTTGCATAATACAGCTGAATCCCTTTTTGAAAACTTGCATCGCCCACTAAGTTTCGCAACATATGTAATATCCAAGCTCCTTTTTGGTAAGTAAGTCCAGTGGTTACGACCTCCTTTTCTGCAGTTCTATCACTGATGATACTAAACTGAGGCATTTTTACAGACATGTCAAATACCGACTTCTTAGCTTTTTGAATGCCTTTGTCAAATTCTGCCTTGCCATATTCATTTTCAATAAACAGTAAAGTAAAATAAGTAGCAAATCCTTCGCTTAACCAAGCATCATCCCAGGTTGTTTCTGTTACAGCATTGCCAAACCACTGATGTGCAATCTCATGAATAACAATATTTCTAGTACGTTCATCTCGTTTTCCATTCACTAAATCTTCCCCATAAAAAATGGCAGAAGAAGTTTCCATACCTCCATTTACACTAGGCGTTTGTATATTGGCCAACTTTTCGTAGGCGAAGGGCCCAACATACTTAGTATAGAATTCTAATACTTTTTTTGTGGGTTCTTTAAAATCATAAAATCCTGCTTCCCTGTTTTTAGAATATACCCATGTTTCAATTGACTTTCCCTTAAATTGATCAACATATTGGACTGCGAATTCTGCCACACCTAAAACAAATAGCCAAGAAGAAACAGGAACCGATTGCTTCCAATGGGTCAATTTTACATTATTACCCAAATAAGATTCTTCTAATAACAATCCGTTTGAAACTACTTTATACTTTGCAGGTGCTTTCACAATAAACTCAGATGTTGCTTTATCGTAGGGATGATCAATCGTAGGTAACCAATGACGGGTTCTATTGGGCCAGTTCTCATTAAAAAAACTTCGATCACCAAATTTTGTAGCGCCAATTCTTAATCCATCAAATGGCATACCATGATATTGAATACTAATCTGTATTTCGGCTCCAGCAGTTGAAGGAGAAGGTAATTGAATAATTAATTCATCCTTTTCGTGTACGTATAAAAGGCTTTGATTATTCAATAATACTTCATCTATTTTCATTCCTTTACCCTGCCTTTCTACTGATTGATTAACCAGGTCTAAGCGTATAGATTGAACGCTATCTTTCTTAAATTGAATGGTAATTATCGTATTGCCAAAAATTTCATTTGAACTATCAGATAAGTTAAGTGCAAATGAATAATGCTTTATGTCTATATTTCTATTTATTGGATACCCATCAGCAGATGCTAAAAATGGTATGATTGCAAAGAAAAAAATGAAAATAATTTTTTGCATAAATTGTATTATATCGTTATGCTATTGAATTTAAGCTATTTTTATACAGCATTAATAATTTATGAAATACTTATTCTCAACCATTTTTATACTAATCATGCTTGGCGCTATTGCACAACAGGAAATTCCATTATATACGGGACGAATACCCAATTCAAAAAATTGCGGCACCAACAATGAAACAGAAATAAATCAATTAGGACTAGAGGTATTTAAAGTAGTTAATACACCCACATTAACCATTTACGAACCTACCAATCAAAATCCCCAAAAACCAGCCATACTAATTTGCCCAGGTGGAGGTTATGCTGTTTTAGCTATCAATCATGAAGGGCATGATATAGCCAAAGCATTTTCAGCAATTGGAGTTACTTCATTCGTTTTAAAATACAGGTTACCCAATGATTCATGTATGACTAATAAAGAATGGGCACCATTGAAAGATGCACAATCCGCAATAAAATATATCAGAAGCAATGCAAACAAATATGCAATAAATCCCAATAAAATTGGGGTGATAGGCTTTTCAGCAGGGGGGCATTTGGCCAGTACACTTGCAACGCAATTTAACTGGAATCTAAATGATGATGGCTCTAGAACCAGCGCAAGACCTGATTTTGCAATACTTGGTTACCCTGTAATTAGTATGAATGATAAAATAACACATATGGGTTCTAGAAATAAGTTATTAGGCAAGAATGCTTCTATTACTAATAAAGAACAATTTTCTACAGAATTACAAGTAACTAAACAAACACCACCATGTTTTATTTTTCATGCTAAAGATGATAAAACGGTACCAGTTGAGAATAGTTTAAGAATGAAAGCTGCTTTGGATGCTGCAAATATCCCGGCTGAACTATTATTGATGGATTTAGGTGGCCATGGTTTTGGACTGAAAAACAACCAATCGACCATCCAATGGTTTGAAGAAATGAAAAAGTGGCTTACTACAACTCTAAATCAATAAAGAGTATTCTTCTGATTGAGCAGTGATTTATTTTCTAATCCAATAATCTACTACCGTTACTTTGTCTAAAATATTGGGTAGTAGTTTAGTAAATGCAATATGTGTAGGATGCACTAAATAATCATTCCGATCTTTTTCAGATGAAAAAGTCAACACAAAACAATGAGTCAATCCCTGATTCAATTTCTCCGGACTATTATTTTCACCCCATTCATAGTTTTTAATGGTTTTAATTTGTTCGGGTAATTCCCCAAAAGCTTTGATGGCGTTTTCAATGGAGTCTTTATTGGCATTGGCTTTCCACCCAAATAAAACAACGTGGCGGAGTTCTTTTTCAACTGTTAGTTGCTTAGCCATTCTTATAGAGTTTTTTAAAGAATTAATGTTTCGCCAATCACTATGAGTAGTAATAATAAATTTAGGATTGGGATACTTTTGCTGCACATTTAAAAGCGAATTGGCATATTCATTTGTATTGCCATCCCCTAAGTAACCTAGGTTTTTATCTTTCGCGCCTTTTACTAGACAACCACCTAATAGAATTTTTTCTTTGGGAAACCAGATTACAATATTGTCCTGTGTATGTCCTTCACCTGGATAATAGGTTTCAAATTGGTATTGATCTACAACAAATGAAGTGTCTTTTGCCATTAGGAATTCTGCTCTTTTAGCATTGTTCTTTTTGCTTAATTCATCCGTTAACTGAGTAGTATAGGTTTTAATTCCTAGTTGCTTATAATAATCCAGCCCTGCTGTTTTATCGCTATGCCAATGAGTGGCAAAAGCCATAATTACTTTTTTATTATGTCGGGCAGTAATACTATCTAACAAAGGTTGAAATTGGGTAGAATCCCAAGGTGTATCGAATAATACCACCCCTTTTTTAGTAACTAAGTAAACACCATTAGCTCGCACTTTACTATCCAGATAAGTATTATAAGTGGTATAAACATAGAAGTTTCCAGATAAGTGTTCAATCAGTAATTTTTTGTTGGATTGGGCAGAAACTTTTCCTAAAAGGAAACTTATTACACAAATGAATATTAGTTTGTATTTCATTAGATGAGAATAAATATTTATTTTGACTTAATCGCTTTAATAAGTTTTTCGTTGCGTTTATCAGCTCTTGAATTTTGGAGAGATATTACAGCCCATATAGCAGCTGGAATCCATCCAATTAAAGTAATTTGTAAAATAAAACAGATAAATGCAGTGAATATTCTTCCCCGAAGAAAGAAAGACAGCCCAGGAAAGAAAATAGCGATTAAGGTCATGAATAGGTTTATGCATTAAATATATAAAATCTATCAATCAATTCGTTTACATGTTTTTCTTTCAAGTCAGCATATGCTTTCTGCTCCTGCCCTGCTTTTTCCGCTAGCGCATATTTCATTTGCTGGTATTCTGTTTTGGCCCATTCATTATTCCGCAAGTAGTCTCTGGTAATCAAATGGCGTTTTAGTGCTTGACTTTCAGCAGAGCAAACATATAAATGGTGACGAATCGAGTCTAGTATTTCGTGTTGCTCAGTTCCTAATCGCTTAAAAACCTCTCGATCTTCAATGCCTTGATTGCCATTGTGAAAATACCCTATCAATTCCAACGCTTGTTTAATCAAAGGAAATGTAGAAGGGTCATTGAATACAATATCTATGTCTATGATTGGTTTGGCTGCAAGACCGGGTACAGCAGTGCTCCCAACATGTTCTATAGTATAATCTAGCCCTTGAAAACACTTATCCAATACATACTTGATTAATTCAAAATGAGTATTCCAATCAGCAGAAAAGGGATGTATAAGCATGAACTAAGTAGTTTTTTTGGGAATTGATAATGACTCCCAATTAGTATCACATAACATCTTACCTATAAAAACAATTTGTCCGACATGGTATGGATAATGGGCTAACTGTCGATTGATTGCAGCTGTGACAGTAAGTGGTTGTTGTCGAATAAAAATGACTCTGTCAAGATCGTCAATAGTCAAATTATCAAGAACTTTATAAAGGCAGTTCCATCCATCCTCCCATTTTGAAAGCAACTCTGCTCTAGTAAATATATCATTTTCAAACTCTTCATCTCGCATTCGCCAATCCTTCTCCCCATCAGTGGTAAACAAATCGGTCCACCTAGATAACATATTTCCATTCATATGTTTTACAATCGTGGCAATTGAATTACTCTCTTCATTGTATTTCCAAAATAACTGATCTTCGGTAAGTCGTGAAAATGTTTTTTCAGCTAACTGCTTGTAATATTCAAATTGATGTTTGGCACTGTTTATGAATTCGTTTTGCATAATTGATTAATTTATTAAAATAGCTATTATTGGTACAAAATCACCGCCGAACTACCATCAATCATTAATTGTTTTCCTTTTAGGGAAGATTGATTATTGATTGATGCTACTTTCCAATTCCCCGCCGGCAGTTCAACTGTTTGAGCACGCTCCGATCCATTAAAAGCTACCCATATTTTATTCCACCTATCCCCTACAGCGGCTCCATTTATAGTATAAGCAATGATCCCATCGGACAAATTGTTTTGAAATACCAAGTGCTTCGAAATTTGCTTAGCAGTATGCAAACGAAAAGCAGGGTGCACTTTTCTGATTTTAATGAGTGATTGAATATATTGGTAGGTAGCCAAATTTTTCGATTTCAAAATCCAGTTAATTGCATTAATACTATCCCCTTTATCGAAAGAATTTTCTACCCCAAACTTGGTTCTTAAAAATTCAGAACCAGCAGTTAAAAAAGGAGTACCCTGAGATGTTAATACTATGGCATAAGCAAGTTGGTGCATTTTAATACGATCCATTTCAGAAGCGTCTTTATAAGAAAGCGCAATCTTATCCCATAAAATATTATTGTCGTGACAATCCGCATAATTAATGAGACTTGCGGGTGACGTTGTATAAGGAGCTTGAGAATAATTGACTTTTGTGTAATCAATTTGTGGATGTTTTCCTGCTGCAACTATGCCAAATTTTACTGACTCTGCATTTACTAATTTGCCTGTAGCAAAACCTCGATCTTCTATATTAAACACACTTCCTTTAATTCCATCCCGCATATCATCACTAAATACTGCAATACCGTTTAGAGTGCCAGCATTTTTCTTCAAGGCTCTTTGTTCATCTGGCAAAGGAGACAAACCAGCAGTCCAACCCTCCCCATATAAAACAATAGATGGTTTTATTTTGCGCAAAGTATCTGAAATCAAGTTCATGGTTTCAATATCGTGAATGCCCATTAAATCAAAACGAAATCCATCAATATGGTATTCATTCACCCAAAACAATACACTCTCGAGCATGAACTTTCTAAACATAGCTTTATCGCTTGCTGTTTCATTGCCACAAGCACTTGCATCCGAAAAAGATCCATCTGCTTTTTTTCTATAATAATAATCTGGCACGAGTGCATTAAAATTAGAATTACCCGTTAATGCAGTATGATTGTATACAACATCCATGATTATTCTCAAACCATTACTGTGCATGGTTTTCACCAACTCTTTTAATTCTCTTATTCGTAATTTCCCATCTGATGCATTCGTACTGTATGACCCTTCTGGAATATTATAATTCACCGGATCATAGCCCCAATTGTATTGATTAGATTTTGTTTCATCCACCGAATTATAATCGTAAAAAGGCAGTAAGTGAATATGTGTAACACCCAATTCTTTTATATGCGAAAGCCCAGTTGATAACCCTGAACCATTTTGAGTTCCTAACTCTGTGAGTCCTAAAAATTTTCCTTTGTTTACAATACCACTATTAATATGTATGCTTGCGTCTCTAACATGCAATTCATAAATTATTGCATCGGTTTGCTTATTTCCCTTAGAAAAATCTGGAGAATGATCTTGCCCCCATCCGTTGGGGTTGGTTTCTTTCAAATCAATCACTTGTGCCCTTGCCCCATTGGTACCACAAGCTTTTGCATAAGGATCTATTAGTTCTGCACTCCAACTATTATTAACCAACACTTGATAAGTGTAATAACTGTTTTTTATATTATGCTCAATAGTAATTTCCCAAACACCGTTGACAGTTTTATTCATTTTAGCGGTGTAATCAGATACGCTGCCTATATCGGTTTTATATAAATTGATTCTAGCCGCTGTTGCAGTAGGTGACCAAATTTTAAAAGTAGAAGCCTTTGATGTATAAGTGAGTCCCAAGTCATTTCCTTTGTATATAGGATAGTTAGCAGTTGGGTCTTGAGCTACCATTCGGGTAGCACTGATTAGCAGTAAAAAGAAGAGGATATTTTGCATGGCGTTTAAAGCATTTAATACTATTTAAGTGCTGAAAGTATCAATTTCTTTTGCGTAAATGTATTCTTGATTACTTTTTCCCTTATTGCAGCATCAGTACTATGCAATAATTCAAAATATTCTATTGGAACTACCTGCCAAGATAACCCATACTTGTCTTTACACCAACCGCAAGGGCCTTCTTCTCCACCATTACTTGTAAGTGCTTCCCAATAATAGTCTACTTCATCTTGGTCTTTACAATTTATTACTAAGGATATTGCTTCATTAAATTTAAACATGGGGCCTGCGGCAAGAATTGAAAATTCTATACCGGCAATTTCCATTACAGCAGTCTCAAAACTTCCAGCAGAGCCATTTCCGTCACTATCTGGCATATTATTAAATAATCGATAGTCTTTCAGTTTACCATCTTTGAATATGGATAAATAATAATCTACTACGGCTTTAGCGTCTTTTTCAACCCAAAGGCATGGGGTTATTTTTTGATTTGTCATTGAAATTGAATATTAAAAATATTAGAGAACTAGAGACTAATCTAATTTACAAAAAATCATTTGTTTTTAGCCGATTATACTCAGGAGAGCAATCAAAAAAATAGTTGAGCAAATTCATATGTCCAGCTCCATAAATTACCAGAATTCTATCCGAAGAACTGCTTTCAATTCTTTGAATATTTCTGAATATTTTTAAGTTCCTACTAAACCAGCGACCTGTTTCAAAGTCGACACCTGTAAAATCTTTTTCTTGAGATTCATATTTGAACAGCCCTATTAGATAGTTACCCAAATCCTTTCTTATATTAACTTCATCATTTGATTGCCTTAAAGCTGCAAGGATTCCATCTTTCTTAAAAACTGGGGGATTAATAAAGCGCTTTAAAGAATCTGGATTATTTTCAAAGAAGGCTTCAAATTTTATAGCTTCAAGACTGTCCTTCCCATAGATAATACCGTTAATCTTATCATTGAAATTACCCCACTCATCAACGCAATAAAGTTTTTTTAAACCCAAGCGTTTTGCCAACCTAAATCCTATCTGTTCCTCCTCCCTTCTCTTAAGTTGGTAACTATTATTTAAATATTGATTAAAAGTAGAATCAGTTCGGAATTGATCACTTGGTTTCCTTTCAATTACAATAATTGTAGGTTTAAAAACCATCATTCTATTTACAATATCTTCTATCTCGCTTTGATATTTTGGATTCAGCACATCAATTTGATCTTTCTCGTTAATTCGATTAACGTCTAAATTGGGGAAATTAAAGTGAAATGTTCCTAGAGTTAATACCGTTGTTTTTGACGATTGTGCTGCAATAGTTAGAAAAACGAAGGAGCATAAAATTGTGAAGATTGTCCGCATTTTTTCTTGTAAGACGATTGTCGACCAAGTTTTGTTACACAAGGGTAAAAAAGTCACTTATTTAAGCTTATTAAAATGGTTTAGTACAAGAAATTTAGCTTTTAATTACTTTTCATAACCGTATAAAATCTTCAGTTTTACTAAAATACTCAAGCCCTATTACCAATAACAAAGAACTTAAAATGTACACTTTCTGCATAATGGCTGTTAATTCCAAATAACCTAACCCGTAAAAAGCAAAGAAAACGTAATAAGTTAACAAGCAAGTAACGCAGCAAATTTTAAGAAAGTGAAGTTTTGTACTAAATATAAATAAAGTAATAGTAAACAATCCTGCCAATGTTAGAACAATGGAAATTGTTCCAACATCGTGTAAGGGAGTAGCTATTAAGAAAATAAATAACAAATTGGCTAATCCAATAAATTGTAAACTTTTAGCCCATTTGTTAAAAGACAACTTTTTTGACATATTGATAAAAAAAACACCATACCCAATCGAATGAAATGCCATCCCAATAATAGCCCAAATTCTTCCGGAGTTCTCTAAACCATTTATAGCTTTTGCTGTAAACAAATTACTGATGAAATTTTTTGACCACTGAAATCCTATTGAATTTTTATCAAGTAATGATCCGCCAGGATATCTAAAAGATGCCACCAATAATAAAACTATAGAAGCAATTAAGCATATCAAAACTGAATATCGTTTAATCATTTGTGCAAAAAAATTATTCAAAATTGTATTAGTCTTTTAATTCTTTTCCATCAAGTATATATTGAAGATATTGCTCAATCCTTGATTCTCTTGTTTTGGATTGTTTAGGTACTGAAAAATAGAGTAAATAGCCCCTTTGACGCCCTGGTGTTAATGATTGAAAAGCTGTTTTTAAGTCTGGTCTTTCAACAATGCACCTTGCATAAACAATAAAGCACAATAATTTTTGAATCCATGAATTAGTACAATGTTTTGTTTTTCAAATGTGTAACAAGGGCAACCCCACTTTAGCTCTTCCTTAAGGCCACAATCAAGAATAAGCATTCTCAATGCTGAGTATTCTTCTTTCCATTTTGAAGTTTGCTTAAAAAACCAATCTGCGTTAAGATTCATTATGATTTTCCTTTTTAAACTCAATTGGAATAGTTATAAAAAATATTGTGCCATCATTTACTTTGCTTTCAACTCGAATATTTCCTCCTAATGACTCAACTTGATTTTTAGTCATATGCAATCCAATTCCTTTTCCCTCTATTTTTGGATGGAATCTTTTATATAGTCCAAATAAGGAATCGCCATATTTCTGCATATCAATTCCAATACCATTGTCTTTAAATTCAATTTGTATTGATCCTAAAATTCTTGTAATATCAATATTGATTTTTAAATCTCTTTCAACAGACTTATACTTAATTGCATTACTAATTAAATTATATAAAATACTATCAATAAAGCTTTTTATACTAAATATAGTATTTGCATTTTCATCAATCTTCACAGTAATATTATGTATATCAAGCCCCCCACTCTGAGTAAACGTTTCAACTATATTATCAATAATTTCATTAAAATGTATTTCATCAATTGCATGATTTATTTTAGACTTTGAAGAAAGTATAAGATTCAAATCATTTAAAATTTCATCAAGTTTTCTAGTTGAAACTTGAACAGACTCAATTAAAGACTGTTTATCCTCTTCACTTACATCCTTATTGACTAATAAATTTGTCAAGCCCAATATATTGGCTACTGGAGCTCGTAAATTATGAGATACTATATAGTTAAATTGCATCATTTCATTGAAGCGATTATTAATCTCAATTACTGCTTTACTTAACTCATCTTTCTTTTTTACAAGGGCAAATTCGTTTTCCTTCTTTTCAGTAATAATATTTCTAATTGACAAATATTGGATAATCCGATGTCTTGTATCAAAAACTGGAGTAATTACAGTATCCACCCAATAAATGGAACCATCTTTAGCCTTATTGCGTATTTCACCTCTCCATGTGTCACCAGATTTTAATGTTGTCCACATATCAAGGAAAAAACTATCAGAATGAAATTTAGAATTTACGATTCGGTGATTTTGTCCAATTAACTCTTTACGCGAATATTTTGAATATTTACAAAACTGATCATTTGCAAATAAGATCATTCCTTTAGGGTCAGTTATAGAGACTAAAGAACCACTATTCACTGCGTTTTGATAAGTGTTTAACATTGAGTTAAGCTTACTCGATTCTCTCTCACTAGTTATATCTGATATATATCCCTCAATATAAACTAGCTCATCATCTATATATACTCCATTTGAAATTTCTTTAACCCATTTAGTTTTTCCTTTTCGACAAAGTATTCGGTATTCTAGATTACAATTGTCTCTTTCATTTAAAAATTTAACTGTTTTAAGCCGGACCCTTTCTCTATCATCAGGATGCAGAAGCGCAAAAAAAGGAACATTTTTATTATTACATATTTCATCAGAACTATACCCTGTTAATTCATTACAACCGTTAGAAACATAAATCATTGTTCTATCCTCATCATTTAAGCACCTAAAAAACATTCCGGGGAGGTTGTTTAATAAGTTTAAGCAGACAGAATCATTAATGTCTAAAGTTTCAAAAGTTGGATTCCACATATTTGTTTAATTAAGATTTTAAATTAATCCGTTAAATTAAACAATTAATATCCGATTTTTGAAAAATTAAACGAATAAGCAATTATAAAATATTAATAAAATTGATGATATATAGTGTAAAACTGAATATTATCTAAACAATTGTCGCTTTTTTATGCTTTTGTTTAAAACAAATAAAAATTAATCAAAAAACTGTAGCTAAATTTTGTAAAGATATTTCTCGGTAAACCATTTTTAGTTTATAAGTGGTAAAATAAAATTTCATCTTCCTATTATTTTCTAATAAGCTTAAGTGCATAATTCTTTACAGCATCTACTCTATTTAAATAGTCATCTATGCTTTGTGTTAAAAAGATATCAGGGAGAATACCTACATTATCAGGCAACTTTGTGGCGATAGATACATGTGTATTATTTGCCGAAGAAATTACAAATTTTGTATTACGCAAGCGAAAAAGTGTTTGTCCAGCGGTACAAAATTGATTAGACCCTAATTCTTCCCCAATGATTGTACCTAAGTTGTGCACTTTCACTAAACTCATAAAATGTCCAGTGGTAGAATGTCCATTCCCATCCATCAAAAAATAGACTTTCCCCTTAAAACGATTTTCAACTGGATGAAAAACGTCTTCACCATAATTTTTATCTGTTTTTCCTTCAGATTCTACCTTTGAGTAATAAGTAAATGATTTATCCATGAGATGTTGGAGTAAATAAATGCTTGGATATTGAGAACCGCCTCTGTTATATCTTACATCAATCAATAAATTTTTAATTTTTTTGTTATTAATCTCCTTCATACTGCTATCAAGAAAAGATTTAAAAACAGCATAATTGTTCCATTCATAATAATTGAAAGAAGCGATTGTTAAAACAGCTGTATTCCCTTCTACAATTTCAAAGCACAAATCATTTGAGCAGCTATTGATAGAAGCATCATATAGTTCGGTTGCCATTTTTGTGGCTTTGTGCAATTGAATGGAGCCATTCTTTTCTTTAACAACAATTTCAAAAGTTTTTGGTAATCCTAATGCATAGGGTATTTGAGCAGCAAAAAAAGTGTTGAACCGTTGTGTTTTTGCAGTTTGAATATTGGCTTGTGATACAGTGTGGTCATAAATTATTGAAAGAAGTTTTTGGGTTTCAATACCATTGATGCTCAATATTTCATCTTTTACTTTAACCTTATCTGCATTATTCATCGGATTTACCACAAATAATTGCTTATTAATCAATCTTACTTGCAATGGAAAACTATTCTCGATAGGTAATATTGAAAACTCATGGTAATCATTTTGCATAGTAGAAGAAGCCGTATGTGAACAACCTATACTTGCAATTATTGCATTGCAATGCCAAGCAAATTCAGCATAGGTGGTTTTATCTGTAATCAATGATTTTTTGTTTTCAATGTTTTTAAGAAATTGGTCTTTCGAAATAAATTTTAGGGCATGAGGGTGAACAGACAATAGTTTTTGACCCAATTGGTCTAAATCTGCTAGATACTCTTTTTTGTCATAGATTTTTGAAAATTTTTCTTTTGAAGTTAGCGGCTTGATTGTTGGAAATTTAATTTTCTGAATCAAATCTTCTGCAAAAAAATTATCAGGGTTCATCTGCAATGATTTCGAATAAAATTGAAGTGCTTTAGCACTATCTTTTGCCTGAAGATAGGCCTCACCCATACTATCATAAGCATTAGCAGAATTCGGAAATTCAGCAATTATGAGTCCAAAAATGGGAATCGCATCATCTAAATTATTATCCCACAAAAATGAGTACCCGTATAGTGTCAATTCGGTTTCATTGGCAAAATCGTATAATTCAAAATTTTCCTTTTTGAGTTGATGATATAATGCAATCCTTTCTTCAATAGGTAGTTGAGCATTTTCTTTAAGCTTTGCAACTATTGAAGTCTTTTTAGTTTGAACTTCATTCGTTTGCAATTCATGAATTGAATTAGTTGAGAATGGTTTGTTGCCACAGGCATAAAATAAAAAACAACTTAACATGGTCAAACAAATGGCGTAAATATTAGGCATATACTTCATCTTTAACAATTTTTATCGGTTTAAAATTGATTCGGCTAAAGTAGACCACTACCTTTCATCAATGTGAATTTGTATTGTAAATAAAAGTGTAACCTTTGTAAATAATCAGTAAATAATATGTCAAAACGCCAAAATTTGCACTTTAGAAATGGTAAACACCTGATTGGCGCATTATTGCTATTAATGACTTCTGTGGCATGCGTGGCGTTTAGTATAGCTGGCAATGATGATTTTGAAAAAGCTAGAATGGAAATGTTAATTCGCAAAGTTGGACATGAACTACTTTTACAATCTGGAGACAGTGTATCAAGGGTACTTCCAGTTAATAAAATTTCAGGAAATGAATACCAGATAAGTTTTGAGCAAACTTTTAGTTTTCTACCAGACTCTCTAGTAAATATTACCCAGGGGTTATTAGGTAAAGAACCTCAAATACCTGATTATGTTGTTTCTGTAAGGAATTGCAACAATACTAGTATTGTTTATGGATATGCGATTACTAATAATCAGAAAGATGATATTGTTTCATGTATAGGGAGAAAACTTCCAACTGACTGCTATATTATTAATATACAATTTAAAGCTTCATCATTTATTACTTCAAAGAATGGATACCTATTGGGAAGTCTGCCAGTTTTAGCTTTTGTTGGGTTGCTGTATTTTAAATCTCGCAAACCAGAGAAGACTTTGCAAGAATTGCCTGCAGATGATAAAGACCTATTTCATTTGGGGGCTTTTATATTTGACTATAAGAATAAGAAGTTGATGCATAATGACAATACTATAGACCTGACTGCAACTGAATCTAGGGTGTTGCGAATATTTGCAATGTCTCCGAATATGGCAATTGAACGTAATAGGATTCAGAAAGAGATTTGGGAAGATGAAGGTGTGATTGTTGGAAGGAGTTTAGATATGTTTATATCAAAATTGAGAAAGAAGTTAGAAATGGATGAGGGGGTTAAAATTGTAGTGATTAGGGGAATTGGTTATAGGTTAGAGGTTGCTTGATTTATAGTAGAATGAAAGGGACAGCTAATTTAAATATATTTTAGCCACCATTTTTTATGAGTGGCTTTGTAGTTCCCAAACCATAAGCAAGGCTTATAAAGCACTAATAGCATTACAAGCGTTAATATATGGATAAAATAAAAATGCACCACAAAATAACAAAGAAGGTGGGTATTTAGAAACATTCATAAAAGAAAGAAAAGTGTACAATGGTCAGCTCTAAAATCATAATTATTTTTAAAGGAAAGATGTACTGAACTACCTGCTAGAAACACAAAGATTGGGGCACACAAATGGGTGATCCATCTTGTAAAAAACAATTGAGGTGAGGCAGTATTTAAATCAGTGGGAATTTGTGTGATTGAAAATAATCATATTTCAGTAAAAATGAATGTTTGGTTGGGGATAGGGTTTTGAAAATATTGTAAGCATTAATTTACTTTGATGTTCTAGATATCTTAAAGTTGAAAGCTTTCTGTTTTATCCATTGAATTGAAATATCAACAGGTGCAGTAAAATTATCAGAAGCTGTATTGTGGCCTAATGTCGGGAACAAAGTATATTCAAATGGCTTGCCTTGAACTTTAAATGTATTTAATTCCTCTATGCACAATTTTACAGGTATCTGAATATCTTTCTCACCAAAAAGCCACAGTCCTGGAATTGAAAGAGTGCTCAAAGATATTTTCGGGTCAGTAGCTGTAAATTGATACCTGTCAGGATCATTTTTGGTATGTTCACGAGCATCTGATTCTGTATGATTTTTCCAAAAATCATTATTCCCATTAGTATAAAATTGAAATCGAAGTTGCTCTAAAGTTGTAATTGTAGGGCAACTAAATAAAACCATAAATTCAACTTGAGGGTTCTTGCTTGCAGCAATTGGGATTATCCATCCTGCTTGACTGAAGCCAACTAGACCAATTGGCATTTTTTTATCCTTCAAATTGGTTCGGAATTTATTTACTGCTGCCCTTGCATCTTGAGATAATAAATTTAGATTAGACGTATCAATATTATTTGTGCCAACAGATGGTCCCATATATACACCACCAGATTCTCCAACTCCACGTTTATCATATGTTAAAACAGCAATACCCTCTTTGGCAAGACGTTTAGCGAACTCTATTTCTCTTTTTACAGGATCAGAACCGTGAACAATTACTACTGCAGCAAATGGATTCTTAGGTGTTATAATTGAGCCAACAAGAGTAACTCCTTGACTTTCAAACTTTACATCTTGAATAGTAAAAGCTGCCGATTGAGAAAATACTATTTCGGGTAAAAATATAAGTAATACCCAAAGAAATAAGTTAGAAATAATATTGGTGGCCATTTTGACTATTATAAAATCTGTTTTAAATACAATTCTTTAGTATTTTCTGAACATCCATTAATTTCCTTTTTCAACAAGTTCTTCTATAGAACGTAATTGTTTTGACAAATTTTCTTTTCTGTTTATTATTTCGGCTTGAGCACTTGTTGTTTCATAATCGAAATTTATCTCTGTTCCATCTTTTCCAATGGCAAGCAAGGTTAATTTTAAACTCCCTTTGCTTAAATAAAATTTAAACTTACATTTCCATAAAAAATTCATGTAATCATCAGTAAATTTTTTATAATACTTACTTTCTTTTATAACTTCAGCTCCTTTAATACTACCAAAGGGGTCGGCACAGCCAATATAAGGTGTGTTTCCCAACGCAAATTCAGGCCACTTAAAATTATTTAAGGGTGCTGAACATATTGATGTAATGTATTTTACCGGTCCATACCCAACCTGCGACGCTGCATTATCAGACAACCCTTTGTCTTTTAATATTAGTTCTCCATATCTGTTTTCTTTACCCCTTGGCAGTGTGAGTGTCTCTATCATTTTAGCGTCTATGTTTTCACCTCTCTTTATAAATTCAAATTCTTCCTGAATTTTAAACTCTGCAGTAATGGTTCTTTGTGGTCCACCATCTTCCCCAGCATAGGTCATAGTAGATAAATATGTTTTATAGCCAACCCATTTTTTGCCTATAAGCATCGCGGCATATTTTCCTTGCTTAGCTAAATCAATATCTTGTTGATAGTTTGCTACCAACATTTTTTCCGACTCCACAATTTTTATTTTTAAGGAATCAATTTGTGATTTATATAAAGCTGCCCGTTGTTGTTTGCTTGTTTCAGTTTGCTTTTTCCAATTTAATGCCAGGTCTTCGCTTTCGCTATCGGAAATATAATTTTTAGCAATATTTGCTTGATATTTAGTTTGATCGTTGAAGGTGTATATTCGGTCTTTTTCTGCATCATTGTAGAGCATTAGGGATGCTATGTTCCCACTGTCTGGTATGTTGTAAAGGTTTAGATAGGCAAATAACTTTCCAGAACCCGATACCGCCATTACATTCAATGTTTCACTTTTTTGGCGTGTTACTGAATTTCTTCGGTTAGTAGAATGCCTGATATTTACCATTGGCTCCCATAAATTTTTTTCTCGATTAGTAAGCTTTGTAATAAATAAGCCATAGTTTAAAGGATTGCATAAGTATAGATTGCCTGCATTGTCCGTTCCCATATACTGCATATACCATCCATTGGGCTCGCTATCCGAATACACATCAGCAGGTGAAATAGAGGAGTATTTTATATCTTTTTTTGAAACAGTATCTAATCCAAATTCTTTGTACATCATATTTGGATGTGATACGTAAAAATTGAAAATAGTATTGTTAGAAAAATACCATCGGTATTTATAGGTTGACCCACTAGTAGCTTGACCTTTTATATTTTCTGTAGGTGAATCTTTTGAGTCGGTTGTTAAGTTATAGGTATAAATACCAAAATACGGATAATAACTTTTTTCTTTCGTTATCTGATCTCCTGTTATAATTATAAAGAGTTTGTTAGATTTTTTATGGTAATTAAAAAAGTACTTAATATTTGTAAGTGGTACTTTTTTTACAAATTTTTCATATCCCATAAAATTACTTTCAAAAGCATATCCACGTGGTGAAATATTAAATTTACGATCAGGAATATTTTGAAGGGAGGCGATGGTAAACTCATTCTTTTTGTTGAAACTTACATTTAAGTCTTCAGAAATCCATATTTTGGTATTGACGTAAGTGTCACTTGGGTATGCGGTATTATGAAATAAGGAAATCATTCTTCTACCTTCAGATGTGTTTCCAGCTTCACTAAATGGGATTTCAGCTGTTTTTTGTTTATTGGCAATATTCCACACCTGGAAGTAATTATCTGTTGGATGCCTGAAATACAATTCCTGTTCATTGTCGCTAAATGCTAATGCACTGTTTTCAAGCCATATAAGTTTTTCTGAGTTGCTTAATGTATCTTTTGAAGCGTTAATTTTTATACTCGCATTCCCAATACTGTAAACTCTTAAAGCATTAGTTGTTTGGCTAAAACCAGCTAACGAAAGTATGAGAAACACGAGGGTACTAATTTTCAATTTCATAATGCTTACTTGTTTAAATTTGCTTTAGATCTATTTATCATATTGAGAAAATGTGGTAAAAGTTTGGCCGTTATACCTACTTAAACCAAAAAACTTTGTTCCAAACCATAAGTTGCCTTCTTTGTCTTCCAAAACATTCATCACAGAATTGTTTATTAGCCCGTCTTTTTCATTAAAGTTTTTAATGGTCTTGCCATCATAGCGCCATATTCCATCCTTTTCGGTCGTGAACCAAAAAACACCTTTCTTATCTTCCAAAATAGCATAAGCCCCTTCGCTTTCAAAACCCTCTTTAATCCCGATGGTTGTAAATATTTTTCCATTGTAATGGCAAACTCCGTGGTTTCTTGTTGCAAACCAAATATTCCCTAAATGATCTTCTGTCATTGAAAAAATCATATCATCAGAAATATAATCTTGCGTTTGAATAAAAGACTTGTTTTTATTTTGGATAAAATTTAATGCGTTTTCAGCATTGCTGTTTCGTCTATTATCTTGGTTTGCATTGTAATAGTCTAAAGATGGAAGAAAATGCTTAAAACTTTTTCCGTCATATTTCCATACACCACCGCCATTCCATGAACTAAACCATAAGTTACCGTTTCTGTCTTGTATAATATCACTGATATATTTCTCGTACTTTTCACCAAAGAATGGGTGCTCGTATTTATACAGAAAATTAGCAATATTCTTTCCATCATACCGATAAATACCATTATTCATTACGCCAAACCAAATGTTACCAGCTTGGTCTTCTAAAAGACTGGTAATATTCAGGGTATCTGTCATAGGAATATTTATAAAGGCGTTTCCATCATACTTACATAATCCTCTATTGGTTCCAAACAAAATATTTCCTGCTTTGTCCTGAATAATTGAACCTACATTGTTGCTACATAAACCATCTTTGGTAGTAAAATTGGTAAATGATTTTCCGTCATACCGATAAGCTCCTTCCCCACGAATGCTAAACCATAAGTTGCCGTTTTTGTCTAATAAGTGACCAACTACATTCTCGGACTGTGTTCCAAAAGTCCGAACAATCTTAGGGTGTTCTTCCTTTTGATTGGTTGAATTTGAATTCTTTTGCGTCCGGTTTGTTGAAGTCTGTCCCTTACAAGATGTAAAAGCTATAGTAAACAATAACAAAGAAAAAATTTGAATCCTAAATTTGAATAAGCTCATTTGTCTAAATATTTCTATAAGATATCTTATCTATATTGTTGTGTAGTAACTTTTAGGTCACTGAAATAACCCTCAGTGCCAACATCCACAAAAAAGCCAATTGCACCCGAAGCATCTGCACCATGCTTGAGGTCATTAACAATAAGTGTTTGAAATTTATAATCTGGAAATGAAAAGTATTGAATTGAGTGATTGCGTCGCAATTGGTCGTCTGCTCTGCCATTTGTTGGTCGTATGTAAATGCATTCAAATTTGGAATTATTTTCATTAAGAGAGTAAGAAGAAGAATTATTAAGTTTTTCATTTATTATATTTAATGAATAGTCGAGATGTTTGGGGTTAACTGCATAAGTATTAACGGTAGTTTTTCTTTTGTTCAATTTCATCTCTAATTCTTTCTCTGATGTCAATTTTTGCACCTGTAAAAGCAAAGATTGTTGAACCATATTCTCTTGCGTATCGATTAGTTATTGAGTCAGCAAGAATTGAATTTTGAAAGAATGGCGATGTTTCTTGCAATTCTGCATTTACATCATTGGCTTCCTTTACTCTAATTAAGTTTACATATTTTTTTGATAAGTCAAACCAATTAATATAGTCTGCATTAAACGAAACTGCATTTAATTTTTGTTTTGTGTAATAATTAATAGCCCCAGCTTGTCCATAATTATCACAAAGTATCAAGGTATTATTTTTGTTGGGTAAGCTCAAATAAATACTATCAACTTTTAAGGCCAATTCTCTCCAACCAAGCATATCTGCAAAATCCTGTGGCAATAAATGGTCTTTGCCATCTTCCCAGCGCAGCAAACCCATTTTTTTGTAGCATCCTGAATGTTGTACAATGTATTCTGGGCTTTTATTAGGGAAAGCAACTTTATAAATGGGAATAAAAAATAGTAAAGGAATCGCAATTGCTATGGGTTGTAAATATCTTTTCCAACCTTCTTTTAAAACTTCTGATAGATAAACAGAGCCGAATGCAATATAAATAGGATAAATACCTATTGCATAATAATCTTTTGCCCTGAAGTTAAGAAAAGCTATTAAAGTAAATAAGATTGAGAAAAAGAAAACTCTATATTCTTTTAAAGACTTTCTGAAAAGCAATGCATAAAATGATGCAAAGATCACCAATAGTGAGCCTATAAAAAACAGCAACTGATTTTTCAAAAAATCAAATCTATTTACATTTACTAATTGAGTTTCTGCTAATTGTTTTAAGTGATGAAAGACAGGAAAATTGTTATTATATTGCCATAAGAGATTAGGAAAAATTAAAGCAAAGCCTAATAAGGCAGCAAAATATAGATTGGGATTAAAAAATAATTTCCTGTGTTTTGTTAGTAACAATGAAGGGAAAAGTCCAATCAATAGAAATAAAATATTGTATTTATTTAAAAAGCCAATTGCAAATACTACTGCTCCTATATAAAGCCATTTTGCATTATCCGTTTTGATATATTTCAGTAGCGTAAAGTATAAAACCGTCCAACTTAATACATCAAAAGAATTGGGTTGATACAATGTGTTTAATCGCAATAGTGCGGAGAATAAAACGCAAGTAGCCCCTAAAATTAATGCGAAGAGGTTTCCATTTAATTCTTCTATAGCCTTCCAAACTATAAAAATTGTCAATGCACCATACAAGGCAGGGAAAAACTTAATTAACAAAATTGAATTTCCGAGTAATTGAATAATATAAGATGTCCAAGAAGTAAAGGGTGGAACAGAAAGATAACCCCAAGTCAAGTGATTTGCTTGGTCAAGATGCAAATATTCGTCTCTTTGCAAGTCATACTCACTACTTAGCAGCAAAAATTGCAGCAAGAATTTAAGCCCAATGAAACCTATTAAAATTATCGTCTTTTTTGTCATTAAGAAGTGTATATTAAAATTAAATCTTACATTTTCTTTACTTCCAAAGCAAAGCCTCCTGAGTCACAGATCTGTAATCGATTACAATCAAAACATATAGGTGTCAATAAATGGGTTAGCTGAATATAGTAATTTTTCTTTTAATATCAAGAATGCAAACTAGCTATTTATAAAATTTGAGCCGCAAGAAATGACTAATCGGCTCAATTTCATCTTATATTTGAGCCGATTAAATAGCCTAATCGGCTCATTATGTATAATTGGCAACACAAAAATTGGTATGAATGCAAAAAAATATTTAAGGTATACTTTATTTAATATAATTCATTATCCATTGCTGTAATGTCTTGTAACTTTGGCAAGGGTCTGATTAAAATCTTCTTCTTTTTATAACTCAATAGTTTATCAGTATCATATCGTTCCAATTTTTCAATTCTTACCCCGGTTGATAAGTTAAAGTCAATGGTTGTCATTTCACCTTGACCGTTTGAAGAAACTTCTGAATACCCAATTAGTTCAAAGTTTCCTTTTTGAAATCTGAATTTATGTTTAAAATTTCCTCGCAATAAATCAAATCTTAAATTTAGTACTCCTTTATTGATTGATATCGCACCAAAATCATTTCCTGTGCTATATCCGTCTCTACCGTCGGGATATTGAGGTTCTATTATTTTTGTACTGGTTACAATGAGTTTATAATTCCCATTGGTTTCTTTAAAAAACACTTGCAGTCGGTAAGGTGCATTTTCATTTATAGTATCCTGTGTTACTATAGCTTTGTCTGGCAGACTGTCTTTATTTAAGTCTCCTTCTACTTCCATTATTTTGTGGCTAAAGTTATAGTGGGTAGGTACAGTTTGTGTATAGCTGTTTAGGTGGGTTAAAATGAAAAGGGCTAGGAGGAGGTGTTTCATTGTTGGTGAATAAATTTCTATAAAATTAGGTAATCCCTTTTCTTTATTCGAGTCCAACCTTTCCCTTTAAGATTCTGATATATCAGTAGAGTCGTTCCAAAATATGCGAAATTCAAGTCTTCCGTTTCCTTGTCCTTTTTATATGTTGTTATATCAATGGGTAGGGATAATGAGGGGGGATTTAAACTGAGAACAAAGGTAAGTTGCTACTGGTGGTTGGGTTTAATAAAGGAACAATTTGAGTGAAGGTGGTTGTTTAATGTTGTCTTATAATTCTAATTTCTTCGTTTTCTTAATTACTCTTATAAAACCAATCATAAGTAAAACCTGTCCTAGAAAAAAAATAGTCATAACAACAGGTATAAATTTTAGCCTCAATTCAACTGAGATTATTAATGCTTTCTGATCTTTTAATGGAACATCTAAAAAGATTCTTGGAAATTTTAAATAAGTAATAGTCGACAAAGTCAATAAGACATGAAAAGAAAATAAAATCCAGCTTACTTTATCAGCTTTATTAGTGTTTAGCCAATTTCCAATTATCAAAAAACAAAGCATAATGAGTATAATAAACCTAAAAGTAAATTGTGGAGCATTTAAAGTTGTATGCCACCCTTGAACATCAGAAGTTACAAAGTCTAATACTAAAGGTAATGTCAAGAATAAAAGACTAATAAAAGCAAGAAAAGGAACATATCGTTTTATCATAGAAAATTCAACTAGTTAACACTTATTTATCAAGACAAAATAAATTGATTACAGACAACGAGCAGTTTTCCGATAGTGGGGAATTATAAATTCGGCAGCCCCATTTTGGTAAGCCCCATGTTCTCAAAAATGCTTCTCGCTTAGTCGGTCAAATATAGTTTATGCTGAACGAAAAAAATACACTCAATCGGCTCGTTGCTTTTATAAGCAACTTCATACTTCAATTTTACAAGCGATTTCTTTATATCCTCTTCTATGAACATATTATCGGCACTTGAAAAGCGTATTTCTGATACGTTACCATGCTTATCTGTCTTTACTATATATGAGTAACATAGAACATGTTCGTCGCCGTAAGGTTCAAATAATGACTTGTCTGCCTTAAAAACTTTTTCTAAATCATCTTTGTTTAAAAGTTTTGGTTCATTATCTGGTAGTTTTAAAGCCTCATCATCTTTGTAACATTCAATACACAATCTTGAGTAGATTTCAAGTTCAACTTTGGGGTTATCAAACTTTGGAAAATTTGTATTTGAGATTTCTTTACCGTCTTTGTAAACTTTCTCTTCCTTTACCTTGCCGTTTTTATAATAATTTCTTGTAAAACCATTCTCTTTGCCATTATCCATTTCCTGATAAAGGCTTAGGACACCATTTAAAAATGTTTTTTGTATTCCATGCTGTTTATAATTTTTGTACTCTTGTACGTTATGCTCTAAATGTCCTTCCCAATAGCTATAATCATAAATGTATAAACCTGTTCCATTTTCTAAGGTCTGTTTGCCTTGATCATCCCAACAGTTTTGAATTAAGAAATCACCATTCTTAAACTCAGCTTCTAACTTTTTACTTCCATCTTTATTAAATTCAAGCCACTTTCCATCTCTTGTATAAGCTGAAATATATAACCCTGATTTGGCAAGTTGTCCATTTTCATACCATTCCTTATACTCACCAATTTTTTCGTCTTTGTCTAAAAGTTTATGCTCTAACTTTTTTGGCTTCCCATTCTCATAAAACCAAAAATTTTCAAACTGTTTTAAAATTGGGTCTTTTCGAATTGAATGTTTCTTATTCCCGTTTTCGTAGTATTCAACACGTTCTCCTGTTTGCTTGCCTTTTGAATATTGAATTTGTTCTTTTAATTTTCCACTTTCATAAAAACTTTTGAATTCTCCGCTTAAAATACCATTTTCTAAATAAAATATTTCTTTAATAGCATTTTCAGAGTAAAATGTTAAGCATTCGCCTGAAAATTTAATATCAAACTCTTGCCCATCTTCGTCTAAACAAATTTCATTTGGATTTTTTCTAATATACTTTTCTATTTTAGTCATAGTCTTATCGTTGAGTTTATAATACTCATGGTCTAAGGCTGACATTTCTTCAAGTTTTTCATATAAATCACTACCAAACAAATCCTTTTGTTTGGCTCTATTCATTAATTTTATGTGCTTCTGATAAATGTTTTCGGCTCTCTGAATTAAATCTGCCATTTTAATGTCGCCAATGTATTGAAGACTTTTAATGATTGTCGGCACATAAGAACCATAACCATTATAATAAAATTGTACAAAACCGCCGTTTGTTACTTGTCCATCAATATACCACCAAAAATAAAGAGCTTTTTGTCCGTATGATAAGGATTTGCTTTTTTCAACTTCGTGATCTATGTTTTTAACAAACTTTGAAATTGGCTTAAGTACAAACCAACCAAAGTCAAAACCTGTTAGTTTGAAAAAGTCGCCTTTATTTAGCCTTGGTCTAAAATGTGTTTGTTTCTCAAACTCCCAATATGGATCTTGTTTTGGTTTTTCTTGATGAAATAAATTAAATATTGCCATTCTAAATATTGCGATTAGTAGTTGTCGAAATAGTTGGGTGGTCATTGCATCTCAGCCAACGGGCGTATAGCCTTATATAATGTTCAGTTATCGGATTTCATCTTTTGAAACAGTCATACTAGCTTTATTTAATTGCTGAATCTGTCCAAAAGCTGTATCTGTAACAACAAATACAATTTGAAATGAATTATACCGATTATTATCTTTTAATGATTTGCTAATTGACTTTCCTAAACTCTTAAAAAGGATAACACTGCTATCTATATTAGATGTTTGAGGAATTATTTTTGCATTAATTATACTGATGGAAAATGTTGAATCAGTCACTCCCGTTGCTTCCCATTTGTCAAGCGTTATTTTTTTACATTTGAAAACCTTAGTAATACTATCTAGAATTTTACCACTGTCATTAAACTTGCTTGAGATATCATTTGCATTTTGACCTCCAAAACAACCAATAATTAATAAACTAGTAACAAAAGAGAAAAAAATTATTTGAAAGTTCTTCATAGATAAGGATTAGGATTTTATATAAAATTTAAAATTTACAGACACGAAAATTTGTCTATTCCTCTTTTTGGCTGTTTGCAATAGTTGGTTTTGAGAATCTTATACCAGGCCCATCCCATTTTGTTATATTACCAGAACTGTCCATAAATGAAAAACTAACTTCATATAACTCACTCTCATCAAAGTCAAATGCGCCTGAACACATATCATGGCCTACTTTTATTTGTTCATCGTTAGGTAATAAGTAATATGTTGCTGTATGCCCAGTAAGCAGATTCTTTACGCTTGTTTTTACTAACAGGGGGGATTGATCCTTAGCGGGATTACTAAATACAATGTACATTGAAGGCCCACAACCATATTGAGCAAATGTCTTCTTTAGTTCAAAAGGATTACCATTTACTTTTGGGCTCTGAGTATCTACATCAGTCTTCACCGTATATTTAAATGGTTCGTACTTTTTAGTTAAAGTGTTTATCTGATGTAACCTTTCAAATTTAGGCAAGCTGTCGATAATAATTGTGTACTCTTTACCCATCTCAAGTAATTCATCTGGTTTTACTATTACTTGTGTCAAATTATATTGCCCGATACATAGTTCGGTTACTATGAGTTTTATTTTTTTATTACCACTCTTGAGATAGATGCTATGCTTTTTATTTAATCCTAATACTGTTTGTTGACTCATTGAATAGCCTTCAATTACAAAATTTTGATTTTTTGAGATTGAACCACTTTGTGGGAAAATAGAAATCCCAGACATAGTGCATTCAGCATGTAATGTTATGGAGAAAATCAGTCCAAAAAATATGAGAAAGATTCTATTCATAAAGTTTTATATAACATCTGTGGCTTAAGGCCGGTTGGATAATCTGTGTTCCTACTGATGGTTTGGCCATCCCGCAAGGCGGGAATTCGATTAGTTAAAGCCAAATTACTGAAGCTCATTTGAAATACCAAAGCCGATGGGGCATTGCTGAAACCCCAACTTGCGTAAAGCCATTTGTTAGCGGTGGTGTTTCTAACATGGCATCCAATATTCGAATTTGATAAGTTTTTCTCCTTCAAATAATAAAATCCAAGCATTATCTGATTCAAATTTAGATGTTGCAAGCTTTAAGCTTAAAACAGTTCTATTATTTTCTATAACTACCTGTGTAGCCTCCTTTGCCGAGTTAGGAAATAATTTTTTTATTTCTTCAAAAGTGGTCGACTTTTCGAAAATAATTTTAGGAGAAAATATTCTAATGTTTCCCGATTCAAAGTCAATTGAACTTATTACTGACATAGTATCTTTAATTTCAAAGACACTTAACCCCAAATACAAGAATTTATAACCAGAGTCGAAATATGAAACACATATTTCATCATAATTTGGACTTACAATACTATCTATACTTCCAAATAAATTTATCAATTCTCGCTTACTAGTAAGTAATGGAAGCTTGTTATTAATTTTAAGAGAATTCCAATCTAAGTATTCTAAATCAATTACCCTTACTGTATCAATACTTTTATATTCTTTTGTAAAACTGTCAGAGAGAGTTTCATTAATATTTATTGTCTCTGATTGTTTAATCTTATCAGAACAACTAATTAAGCAGATTAGAAAGACAATATTTCTAAATAGATTCATATTTTTACCATTACCGCTAACACATTTATATATGCTACTAAAATATCATTACTACAATATATTAGCATTAAACAAGTGTTTCTTGTTATTATACATTTTAAATTTCAATTACTTCCATTGCAAAGCCTCCTGAGTCCCAGATATAGCTGTCGCAGGTCAGTAAGCGATTACAAACGAAACAATTGGGGGAGGAATAAATTGGGGTAGTATGAATTTAGGAAAAAAAAACAATTAAGGAAAATTGCACCTGATTTTTTTGTGCTAATTCAGAGGCAAATATAAACCTACTAGATCATAAGAAGCATCAATTATCTTATTCACAAATTAGATCTATCAAAACTGACCTATATACACAAGCCCATTTAAACTTAGTCGCATCTATTTACAATCTTATAAACACTTTCATCCAAGGATTATCGAGATTCCTTTCCCTTAGATAATCAAGCATCTCATTAAAATAGTCTATTTGTCTAATCTTTCTCTTTTGAAATAAAAAATTGGGAAAAGTCATTTTTTCAGTTTTAGATAAAGCCTCAAAACGGGTAGCAAAATAACTGATATGATAATGGGGAATAGCTACACCTAGTATCATACCTGGTAATCCATTAAAAAGTTCTGGCCCCCCTTTAGTCTTTATAGCATCTGTATAAAAAGCTACGATATATATAGAATCATTGATTAAAGCATTTGCTCTCCTGCATTCAAAACCTGCAATTTCACGAATCTCATCTGTTAGTTTCCAGCGAATTTTATTTAATGTATCTCTTATGACCTTTTGTTCGTTGTAGGCATTTTTTTCTGCAACAAAATGAAAGGATGATAAATCAGTAAGCACCTGGTTCTTGTCTGCCATAGGGACTCCAATACCATGCAAAAAAGGGGAAATAAATCCAGCTGGTTTATACAAAGTTGAATCATGATCAAAAATCAATTGAAAACTATCTATCCAAAATTGTGGATGATCTACTTTATATTTCTGAAAGAAAGTCGGAAAATCTTCTTTAAGAACAATTCCAGATTCACCAATTACTTCAGGCAAAATTGCGTGAGTATTAATTTTTCGTTCATATATAATTCGACCTCGTTCTACAAAATGATATTGTGAAAAGGATGAATCATACGTCACTAAAAAAATAACTATAAAAAAAAGCCTGATCATTAATTATTGCTTTACTGGATTATACTTTGTAAAATTCCAAATAGCGCTTAACATAAAATATCTCCTAATAGCTAAATATCGATTTTCCGAAAATATGGTTGAAGTAGCAATTCTTGAAAATCCGGTATTAGAATTTAGTATATCATTGGCAGCTAGTTTAACCGTTATTAGATTATTCTTTAGTAAGCTTTTACTTATCCATGCATTCCAAACCATTCTATCAAAGTTATCAGTGAAAATATTATTCTTACCTTGCCTGAAAAACTCTGCATCACAATGCATTTGAAATGAAGAAGACAAGTATAAATCTATTGCAGATTTGAGTTTATAAGTAACGAAATTATTTCGAATATTCTTTAACCCTTCATTCAAAGAATTTACATCATAATAAATCGTACCTCCCAATTGAATCTCATATTTACCAGACTTATTTTTAGATAATAATACGCCTGTAGAAGCAATATTGTAAATAAGCTTATTAAGTGACCCATTTATGAAACTAAAGTTTTTTCCAGATTTACCACTTAGATCAATTGTTGCTTGAATTTTTAATGACGGTATTGGTTTTGAATAAAATCCTGTTAGCTCCAATTCTTGATCTGAATAACCAGTCATATTCACATACTGTAAAAAATAAGCTCCACTAGTGTTAATATTCGAAAGTAGCTTGATTGGATTCTTTGTGCTAGTATGACTCACAACTAATCCAGTGAAGGATTTAGTAAGGCTTCTAAATGACTCATAGGTTAGCGATACTTTGTTAGAAAATGCATTATTAATGGACAAATTATCAGAAAAAGTAACTAGCTGAGCGTTATTAAAAGCATGGGGGGATAGCTCTTGGAAACTAGGTGCAACTGTTGTGCCACGATAACTGATTTCAAAATTGGTATTATCACTAATGGAATATTGAACACGTCCAAATGGTTTCCAAACCGAAAAACTTCGCTCAAATTCTTTTTTTTGAATTAGATTGTTTATAAAAATCCTATTAGTTCCCGAACCACTACCAAGTGAGGCGCTAACTTTATTTTTTACGAAATTGAAGCTTAAATTACCCAAAAATATTTTTCGAGAATCATTTCGAATTGTTGAAAAAAGCGAATCAATAGCTCCAGTAGGATTAAAAATCCTATTAGATAAATTATGATCATTTACAACATCATATGCAGAATTTACGGAGAGAATAAAAGAAAATGCATTATTGATTTTATTTGAAAAACTAAGTCCGATTTTAAAATTTTGTAAGGTCTGATCCTTTCCTTTAAAAAGATCTAGGTTTCTAGTACTATCCAATAATGGTTTACCATTAAAAAACTCAGTAGCCGTTATATTTGTTTGTTGCTCATTTGAGCTAGTTGATTGTTGTTCTATGGAAAAAGAAATTGTTCTTCCCGGTTGCTTAAATTTTTGCTGAAACAAAAAAGCAGTTTGTATTCTACGGCCTTCCCCATTAACACTAGTTTGATTATTTGTCCGATTTAAAAATTGTTCATTGCCATTTAGATCCGAAGAAGCGCTTTGTTGACTAGAAGTTCCTTTATTATAAGATGCTGTATTACTAAATGTAATGGTTCCCCTCGTCCCTACTTGTTGCTTATATGCAAAATTCATCTTATGGCTAAATCCTTCTTTTTGAAAATCAGTATTAGCAAATCTTTTGATTGCACCTATTGGTAATATAGTATTTGTAAATGTTGAATCAAATCCAGAAACATTAGAGATAGAATAGTAATAATCGCCATTAAATGAATTACGATCCTTATTCCATTTATTATCAAAATGCAAGCCTATCATTGAAAATTGAGGTAGTCCCTTTCCATCATATTGTTCCATATCATTTTTGACACCCAATTGATTCTTTTCTGTTGTCCCTAGTCCAGATTGCCCAATATTATTAGATGCCATATAACCAGAAGTCTTCCGCTTACCTTTAAAACTATTTAGCATTGCTTGAGTATTATATGGAGTAAACTGATGACCTAGTCCTATTCCTGCTTCAACCTTTCCAAATACCCCATTACTTTTATCTTGTTTTAATTGAAGGTTAATGACTTTGTCTTTTATACCATCATCAATCCCTGTAAATAAGGCTGCATCCGATTTTTTATCGTAAACCTGAACTTTAGCTACCATTTCTGAACGCAGATTTCGCGTAACAAAAACTGGATCGTCACTAAAAAACTCCTCTCCATCAACCAATACTTTTTTAACTTTTTTCCCTTGCGCAGAAATTTTCCCGTTAGGGTCTACCTGAAGTCCTGGCAAAATCTTTAATAAATCTTCTACAGATGCATTCGGAGGAAGTTTAATTTCAGAGGTATTATATTGTAGAGTATCACCTCGCAATTGAATTGATCTGATACTTGATTTAACTACCACTTCTTTTAATAACACTTCTTTAGAAGTTAAAAATATTGAACCTAAATCAACATTGTTGTTTTGACCGATTGTAATTTGTTTAGCCAAACTTAGATATCCAGGATAACTTATAAGTAAGATATAGTTTTGGTTATTATATAATCCAGAAAAAACAAAAACTCCATTTGATGAAGCTCTAAGATCTGAAAGAATAATGGAATCTTTAGCATTTAAAAGTACCACTGATGCATTATGAATGTTCATTTTCAATGCACTATCGTTTATAACTCCTCGAATGGTTATATCTTGAGAAAAAGCATTAAAGCAATTAAAAAGAAGAAGTAGAAGTAGATAATTTTTCATTTATTCAACACAAATAGAAATCATGGTAAAGAGGATGTGAAAAAAGTAAAATCAGATTGGGGAGGGAAGAGTATTGTAAAGTTCTTTCGAAGAAAAAGCTCCAAGTTTGCATATCAACCCGCCTGACGCAAAACCCTTTTAGCTGTGGCTGCTTAATTTCACATTAAATACTCTGTCCAAATGTCAGCAAATTGTTGTCTGGGTCAAGCATTGCAAATTCTTTTTGTCCCCATGGCTTGGTTTGTAAATGTCCTGACGGATGTATGCTGTTATTGTTGTCTAGCATAGCTTGATAAAGTGCTTCAATATCGTTAGTACGAATATAAACTTGTCCGTAATTTTCATTTGGGTCAAGCCCTTTGAACTCAAAAAAATGAATTTCTACATTGTCTTTTTTAATTAACAAGTAGCCTTCATAGTCTGCACTACCAATATCGTAGAACCCTAACTGTGTTAAATAAAATTCTCTTGTCGCAGCTTTGCTACGCATAGGAAGTTTTGGAATAATGGTTGTAAGCATAACTTTTTTATTATTCTTATGAAAATAAGTTATTTATGAATATCTTTTGGGTTAGAGGAAACATCGCTATAATCATCATTAAAGAGCCTAATGCCATCCAATTTTCAATTCCCGGAAATATTAAAATTAAGAAATTGCCTATGATAAAAAGTAATGAAGTCAATTTAGATATAATATTTGTTTTGTAAAGAGATATCCCTATTAATATATTACCCACAAAAACTAAAAGACATAAAGCAAATGAAATTTTCAAAATATTAGTCGAAACTACACTGCCAATTGGACTTGAAAGATAAGCACCTAAAACTCCAACAAAATATACACCTCCAATAATTGAAAGAATAGCACCTGCAAATGAATAAAAAGGTGCATTCTTATAAGTTAAGTTCATTAAGGTTAAACTCAAAGCAATATAAACCGGCATTGATGCATAAATAAAATAGTGTGGCAATAGGTAATATCTAAATATTAATGACATAGCACCCATTATTTTTAAACACTGTTTAGCTTTTTGTAAAGAGGCATTTTGCTTATTATCCATTTTGCTATTTTTTTGCAAAAATGATAAATATGCCTGTGAAGTCCACTTGATTGAAATCAGTAAATTCAATATGAAGCTCTCACTCTACTCAAAGTTTCAGGTGCAATTTTTAAATAGGATGCAATCATTTTAATAGGAAATACTTTTACTAATTCAGGTTTAGCTTTGTTTATATAGCTGTATTTCTCGTAAGGTTTAAGAGAATTGTCAAATAGAAAAACTCTGTTTATTGATTGGCTAAGTATTTTTCCAAATTGTAGGAAGGATGGTGATTTTGAACAAAGACAATGAAAGCTGCTCAAACTCAACTCAATAATTTCTGATTTTGAGAATGCTTTAATTGTTGTATTTGAGGGTGTTTGTTCTGTAAGACTTTGTTGATTAAACATCCACTCATCTTGTAAATGCAAATCAATTATAACTTCGTCAATATCGTCAATTTGAAATTGTGAAAAAGAACCTGATAAAATGTAATAAAAACTTTTACAAACCTCGCCTTCTTTTAGAAGCAGTTCATTCTTATTAAGGATTCTCCTTTCTGAATATTTTTCAAAAAGTTCTATATCAAAATTGGAGAATTGTCCCAAACCATTTAAAATTTCTCTAGTCGTCATTGTAATTTCTCTAAATACTTTATTGATTATCTAATTTCAATTGGGTTAAGCTAAACTATTTCATTTTTAATTGCCATTTAGTGATAAGTTTTTCTATAGTGATTATTATTACAATTCCAACTATATACGTAACAATGTCAATCCATTCAAAGGATGTTCCCATAACGACTCTTGCGATATTTGATTTTTCAAGTCCTACAAATTCTATAAAATTAAAATATTGTAAGGTCTCAACCAGGAAGGAAAAGATTAATACAAATATTGAGGTTGGTACAACTGGGAAATCAAAAAAGGTCTTGACAAAACAATAAATTAGAATTACTACTAAAAGGTCTCCAACATACGGTCTAACAATTTGGTCATGCACATATATTGCAATAAGAATTTCAACAATAAAAAGGATTATTGTTAAAGCGAAATAGGTAAAATTAAATTTAAAGTAATCTCTTAAGTGCATAAGGTTCTTTTAAGTAACCCCCAATAGTTTCGGGCATTGCGTTCGTATTTCTTAAAATTGCTATTCAAAAGTCTTTCCGTTAAATTTATTTCAATCGTTCCAATACGCCCTTTCTTTTCACAATGTTTTTATAGTCCCATTGTATTTCTTTTGATTTTTTTAGCCAGCGTTTCAGGTCTTTGGTGTTAATTTCTGAAACGGCATTGTAGAATACAGAAGCGTCCTTGAATTTTTTGCCTCGCACTTCTAAACCTGTTTCGTCAAAACTTGCCCCACTCCAAAACATTAAACGAATGCCCGCTTTCTGTTTGCTGTAACCCACTATGGGATTGCTGTCTAAAAACCACACAGGGTGTCCATGCCAAATTTTGTTTTCCGTTTTTGTTAAGCAATTACTAATTTCCTGCGACAACAAATTACAAACGACTTTGTCGCTTTTGGATTGTTTGTTGTTGTAAGAAAGAATATCCTTGTTGATGTTTTGCGTTTTTGTGCTTGATTTTTTGAGGGGTTTGGTTGAGACTGCCTTTATATCTTCTTCTACACGAAACTTAACAATCTTTTTTATCAATTTCAATGGCAACTGTTTGTCAATAGGAAACTGAATTGCCCCTTTTGAAGTGTTGTATTTTTCAAGTTCTGATTTGAAATATGCAATAGGATTGGGCGTTGGATAAAAGCCGATATGTTTTTTGTGAACAGAGTAGTAAACCAAAACCTTGTTTTGTCTGAATGCAGGCATGCCGTAACTAATCGCTTCTGTCGCCTGTGGTGCAGCTTGTTTAATTGTCTGCCGAAGTTGTTCAAGGGTTTTCTGAATATCGGCAGGTTGGCAAGAGTGATACTCGTCAATGTCTGTGAATTTTAAATTACTCATGTTCATAAGTCTATTTGTTTCGTCATTTAACATTGCTTGTAACGGCTGTATTACTGTATCTCGATATAGAAGCTAACTCAGATTTCAGTGAATGTTTCTCTTCTTCAATATCAAAGTCATCTTGCATGCCTAGCCAAAACTTAGCTGAAGTCCCGAAATACTTTGAGAATCTTAGCGCAGTATCTGCTGTAATTCTTCGATTGCCTTTTATGATCGCAGAAATCCTTGTCTGAGGAATACCTGTATCCTTGCAGAGCCTATACGCAGAAATACCAAGAGGAACTAGAAATTCTTCTTGCAAAATTTCACCTGGATGGATATTCTTTAGAGGTTTCATTTTCTGCTTTTAATAATAACCTATTATTTCAACTTCAGAAGAATTACTGAGTTATTAAGCATTCTTAGCTTACGCCTAGATATCTCCTGAATCGAATTTGGTATTTTCTTGACCCTTTCACCGTCCCAAATATTATGTGATATTAAACATTTTAAATTTCAATTACTTCCATAGCAAAGCTTCCTGAGTCCCAGACATAGCTATCGCAGGTCAGTAAGCGATTACAAACGAAACAATTGGGGAGGAATAAATTGGGGTAGTATGAATTTAGGAAAAAAATCATACATAAAGAAAATTTTATATGATTTTACCTATCACTTTGTTACATAAAATAGAAACAATTACCTTAACTTTATTACAATAAAATTTTATTTTTACCATAACTTTGCAACATGTTTAAAAGACAGCTAATAGCGGAGCTTGATAAATGGAGACAAAATAAGTTGCGCAAACCCCTAGTAATTAGAGGGGCAAGACAAGTTGGAAAGACTACCCTTGTAAATCAATTTGCAGCACAGTATGAACAATACATCTATTTAAATCTAGAACTTTCTGAAGACAAGGAACCCTTTGAAAATTTCACGTCAATTGAGAACTTGATAAGTGCATTATTCTTTTTAAAAAATAAAAGATTAGCTAAAAAAAGTACCACGCTGATATTTATTGATGAGATACAAGAAGTACCAAAGGCATTAAATACACTTAGATATTTTTATGAATCAGCACCTGACATTTCTGTTATTGCTGCTGGAAGCATGTTGGAGACTTTGTTTGATAAGAATATAAGTTTCCCCATTGGGCGTGTTGAATATAAAGTTATTAGACCTGTTTCATTTCCCGAGTTTCTTTCTGCAATAAGTGAAACAGCTGCCTTAGAACAATTAACACAAGTACCAATAGCTGCATTTGCTCAAACGAAATTATTAAGCTTGTTTCATACTTATGCGTTAATAGGAGGCATGCCTGAAATTGTTCAACATTACTCAACAAATAAGGACTTGGTGGCATTAGGCCCTATTTATGATTCATTAATAAGTGGATATATGGATGATGTTGAAAAATATGCAAAAAGCAATGCGCAAATTTTACATATAAGACATTGTATTCAAAGTTCATTTGCACAAGCTGGTAAAAGAATAAAATTTGAAGGATTTGGTAACGCTGTATATAAGTCACGAGAAATGGGGGAATCTTTGCGCACGCTGGAAAAGGCCTTACTCTTACAGTTAATTTATCCATGTACTACAGCAACCATACCAATGATTCCTGATATAAAAAAATCGCCCAGACTTCAAATTCTGGATTCAGGATTATTGAATTACTTTGTAGGAATTCAAAAGGAAATTATAGGTACAAATGATTTAAATAGTATTTACCAAGGGATACTAATTGAACACCTTATTGGACAAGAAATATTAGCATTTCAATATAATGCACTAAGTGCACTTCAATTTTGGGTTAGAGAAAAAAAAGAATCAACGGCTGAGGTTGATTATCTATTTCAGTACGATGGATTGATTATTCCAATTGAAGTTAAGTCTGGTAAAGAAGGCACATTAAAATCATTACATAGTTTCATGGACATAGCTCCACATGATATGGCTATTCGATTTTATGCAGGAGCACTAAATATTACAGATGCTATTACTCAAAAAGGTAAGCAATACAAAATACTCAACCTGCCATACTATCTAGGTTCACAACTTGAGAAATATATTGCTTGGTTTATTGAAACAAAAAAGCCAGATCCTAAGAGCTGACTTTTCGAATTCGTGTATTACTCTTAAAATGATTAATATTCTCAAGAAAAATATAGTAGCGAAGAATTGTCTGTCAGCACGAACTTTTATTAGTTGGTGGTTGGGCATTTCTCGTTATTCCTTATTTAGTTTTTGGTTGTTTATAAAGCTGTATTGCTGTATAAAAAATCCACAATAAATAAAAGAAAAAAACTACTCTTTGTCCAAGAGATGGGTATGAAGTAAAGATAAAAGGCCAAGAACCAAATAGAATTGTCAGCCACGTAAATATTAATGTTGGCCTAATTGATTTTTTCCAGTACTCGGATTGCTTCATTTGCTTTGGACTAGTAAAAGCTCCGAATAAGAAAAAAAGGTAACTCCCAAAACTTCCGACTGTGTGCAACAACATTGTCGTTGATTGCCTGTTGTCAAAATCACCTGGAAAAATACCTGATAAACTCATAAACAGTCCACTTAAAACAAAACTAATTAACGGCAACTTGCTTCCCTGTCCGTTAGTTATATTTTTAAATAGTCCAAATGAATAAACTGCAATTAAAATGCCTGTGAGAATATAACCAAAAATATTCCAAATCCATTTGTTTGGCGCATCCAATGAACCAAGTTCACTTACTGCTTTGTGAAAAAGATTATACTCTGGCCTTAAGTTTGACATAATGATATAAGTCGCCCAAAATAAAATGGTTGCTGAAATGCCAATGATTGCGTAAGTCTTATTTGTCATACGTTGAAATGAGTAATTTTAAAGCACAAAATTACAAGCAATTGAAATCGTCAAATTTGATGTATATCAAAAACTGGATTTTTCTGCTCTAACTCTACTTAATGTTTCTTGTGTCATACCCAAGTGAGAAGCTAACATACCAAGAGGGACTCTTTGGATTTTATTTCTTGCTGTTTTGAAGAAGAAGTCATACCGCTCTTTTGAAGTATGAAATTGTAAAGAAATTATCCTTTCTGATTGTTCAACAAAATATTTAGAGATTAACATCCGTCCGAAACGTTCCATTTCAGGAAAGTCTAAAAAACATTTTTCAAGCTGAAGAATGTCAATTGAAATTAGTTCCGATTTTTCTAAGGTTTGTATGTAACAATTATCGGGTACATTTTGCATAAAGCTGTAAATGGAAGTAATCCATTCATCTTCTGCCGAAAAATTGTCTGTAATTTCTTTGTCCCCTTTTTTATAATAGATTCTTACCAAACCTGAATTTATAAAATAAGTAAAGTTACAAACCTTATTAGGCTTATGAAGAAATTTTCCCTTTTCAAGACTCTGCAATTTGGAAATTTCGAAAAGTCTATTTTTCAAGTCTTCCGAAACCACAATAAATCTCTCGATATGCTGTATTAAATTTTTGGTCATTGTTGGTTGTCCAATAGCTTTGACGACATCACGTTAATTTATGCTATTTAAATAGCGATTACAAAAGAAACAATTGGGGGAGGAATAAATTGGGTATATGAATATAATAATTCTTTTTAAAATATCGAATTTTGGGGATTCAGTTTAAATTAGAACTTTCAAAAAAGAAGCGGCCCATTCATACCGTGAAAAAACGGTCTATTTTAAGGAGTTAAACGGTTTCAAAAGGTCAATTTTTGTTTTAACTTAACGCAGACGTTAAAACCATAACCTTGAGAGCCATTATCATTGAGGATGAATACCATAGTCAGGTTCAACTTAAATCATTGATTACTAAGTATTGTACTGATGTAACTATACTAGGAGTTGCGGAAACGGTAAATCTAGGACAGGAATTATTTTACGAAAAAAGACCTGATACTATCTTTCTAGATATTGAACTTGGTGGTGAAAGTGGATTTAAAATACTAGAATCAATAAAGGATCATTCTTTTTCAGTAATCTTTACCTCAGCACATGAAAAATACAGTTTAAGAGCTATCAAATTTGCAGCGCTGGATTTTCTATTAAAACCCATTCAAATCAATGAACTTGTTTTAGCGGTTGAAAAAGCAAAAAATAACCATATCAAGTTCAATCAATCTAAACAACTAGACTTATTACTTGAAAATTTAAAATCAGAAACATATTCTTATCAAACTATAGCGATTCCACAAAGCAGAGAGATTAGATTACTTAAAATTAGCCAGATTTTATACTTGGAATCTTCCAACAACTATACCACTATTCATACAACAGAATCCGAAAAACTAATTGTTTCAAAAGGCATCTACTATTTTGATGAACTCTTATCGTCCCTAGGTTTTATTAGAGTACATCAAACCTATTTAGTGAACAAATATTTTATAAAAGGAATAGTAAGTACAAATGAATTAGAATTATTAAACAATACTAGAATTCCAATATCAAAACAAAAACTATCATACGTGAAAGAAGTACTTATAAAACAATGCCTATAAAAAACAATTTTGAAAGTTTATTATCGAAATTGCTTCTTTATCAAATAACCTAAACTCATAACTAATTGGGATGTCAGGATTAAGTTGATTAAAATGTACTATCCTTTGATTTAGATACTTTAGGCCAAAACCTCCTGCGGTGGGAATATTTGTATAGGCATTCGTTCTATTATTTCTTACAAGTATTTCTAAATTATTTTCTTTCTGATTAATAGTAATTTCTAAAAAGCCATTTTTTCCTAATCCAGCCAATCCATGTTTTATAGCATTCTCAACTATTGGTTGTAGTAGCAAAGGAGGCAACTCTATAGCTGATTTATTAATATTATCATCAATTACTATTCTATATTGAAATCCAAACCTTAACTGCTCTACCTTACAATATTTGTCTATTAAATTAAGTTCTTCCTCCAGGCTTAATAATATCTTATCCATATTTCGTAAAGTTTCTCTTAAAATTAAAGAGAAATTTGCAAGATATTGATTAGCCAATTCATTTTCTCCCGCTGTAACCAATCCTTCAATTGAACTTAACGCATTAAATACAAAGTGCGGATTCAGTTGAGATTGGAGCATTTTAAGCTTATCCTCTACCCTATTTCTTTGAATGTTTAAACTTGAAAGTTTCCTCTTATAGTACCATCTTGTACTTAAAAAAACAATTGCTAATATTAATATGAGTGCAATTGCAATAAACCATAGTTTTTGATAGAATTTTTTCAGAGTGATAATTTCTACTAATATACTTTCAGGCTGGTTTCGATATTTTAACTCAATAAAAAAATTGCTATTAGATTTAATCTCGTTTAATGTAATAAGGTGTCCAGCTTTAGACCACTTTATTTGACCAGCCCCTTTTTTATCAACTATTCTATACTCAACAATAGAATCTAATATTAAATTAGGTTTATGAATAATTAACTCTAAATAGCCATTGGTTTCAGTCTCAATTATTTTACCCCTTAATCTGGTAAATTCAATTGGGAAAGCTTGATTCTTATTTAATCTTCGCGCTTTATAAGCTTGACTTGTGCCGTCAATTCCCTTAAATGATCTAAAACCTACTACTTTGGGGACCATTTTTGAACATACAAATACAAACTTTTGAACAATATTTGAATGCTTATCCACCCACACAATAGTTAATATATTACCATACACTAGAGAAGTATCTAACAATAATTTGTCTTTCTGTGTTTTATCATTTGGATAATAAATTTGTTGTTGATTATTCAAAACACCTGTTTCTAAATTTGGTTTACTCTCTGTAGGCTGGTTTACTTGTAATACTTGATCAAATTCAAACCCTAGATTCTTATCAAAATTAAATAGCTGTAATCTACCTGTTTGAATAATGAAAGTGTCTTTGTAATTAAATGATACTAAGTAATCATCCGATTTTATAATAAAAGGTACTTGACTAATAACACCTGTTACTTGCTTAGAAACTGGGAGGGCAAAAGCTAATTGTTGATTTAATACAAAAATTAAAAGAAACAAAAGTCTTCTCATACGCATATACTTTTATAAACTACCTAATTCACATTTCATTTATCCGAATTCACATTCACACAAATAGTTTCAATTTTCAAGAATGACTTTTCGGAAAATTTAAACCATGAAAAACCATATATTCCTTGGTCTATTTGTAATCATTATTTTGGCATGCAATAAAGCTGATCTCAAATTTGAAAATGAACGCTTTAATAGTGGCTCCTTCTTCACCAACAAATCAGCATTAAAAGAGAAACTTAGCATTGAATTGAAAAAAAGAAAAACAACTGAGAAGCTTATTGACATAGAATCCGTTTCATACATTAATTCGGATTCTGCGAACTATGCAATCATATTTTATAATACGAATACAGGTAGACATAATATTTTATTTGAAAAGTCAATTGAACCTGGTGAAACTGAACAATTTAAAGTATCAACCTGTGATGGATTTGATTGTACATGTAAAGTAAATGTTACGATTGATAACCTAGGGAAAGTCAATATTACCTGCACTTGTAGTTCTTGCTTATTGATAACGACTCAATAAGTGGTCATGGAACTTATACCAGAAAGCAATCAAAAAGAAATTATAACAAAAGGAAATGCTGTTTTATCAAGTAGTAAGAATAGTAAAATAAACGGTTTTAAATCTTTCTTTAAGGAATATATTTCATTTAGTCATAGTTGTCAATACTACCTAAGCCCCCATTTCGATATTTATATATATCAACTAGAAAATAAAGAAGCGATTCAAGTATTTCTCCAATCAGCTTCATGCAAATGGCTTTTATTCTATTTAGACACCGGAAATATTCAACTGATTAATCTAAATGATAAAAATTTTGAACTTCTTGAGAAATCTTCATTTTTTGCAAGCATGCAGGTGGTTGGCAATGCAATAAAAATGACTATTGGAAAAGGCCAATATAGTTTTGTCTGCTGTAAATTAAAATCAGGATCTGAATCAATTTTGATACATTACTATACTACTTTATTGAATAATGTTGATGAAAACCCGATTCTTATTGATTCATTAGATTCAAAATCACAACGTGAATGGGAAAAAATATTTGAACCAATTGATTTAGTTGAACTCTTGCCAAGTAAATTAAATTCACTTGTTCAATTAATCCTATCCAACTTTTGCTTTATTCATAAAAGCCGCAAGCTTTTTTCATCACAAACGGAAAGTGACCTAATTGCACAAAAAATACATAGCATTAAAAACCTAATCGACTGCTACCCTTTTAAGCGTCATACTTTATATGGCTTATCTACTAAATTCAATTTAGGAATTCGAATAATTAAATTACATTTTAAGCAACTATTCAATAAGTCGGTTTTTCAGTATTGTATAGAGAAACGAATTGAATACGCTATCTATTTATTAGAAAATCATTTAGACTATAGTATTAAGAAGGTAGCTTTAATTTGCGGCTTCAGAAAAACGCAGCATTTTATTCGTCAATTTCAACAGAAATTTGGTCTATCACCAGGTCAGTATAGAAATAAAATATTGATTAAAAGATAAAACAATTTAAAGTGGCTTTTCTGGCAGAAAATCTCTGGGAGAGCATTTGAATATCTTGGCAATTTCATTCAATTGGACCAAGCTATACTTTGAAACAAATTGAGGACTTTCAATATGTCCTACAAAGCCCCTGCTAATCCCTAGATGAATGGCTAACTCCTCCTGGCTCATACCTCTCTTTATTCGTAAGTCTCTTACTTTATTTACGATATACCAGTCAACAGTACTTTTCTTTATGGTTTTAGCCATAAAATAAAAACGGAAAATATTTTTTTATTTGCCTATAATATATAGGCAATTCAGTATATTTGGGATAGAAGTATTATAAAAAGGTAATTTTGCGAACCTTCTTTTAAAATGAAGCATTCGCTTTGAGTCTCGATTCTGAAACCTAGGAAATTTCAAGTGCACGAGACGATAAGTAGAATGCCCACGTTACGGCGTGGGCTCTCTTATTCGTGCACAGGTTCTCCTAGGTACCTTGAATCGATAAGTTGAGTTCCACGCTATTTTTTTTGGCCAACACTTAACTTATCAGACTCCGATTTACCACTAAATACGGAGTATGCAAAAAAGTTCAAATCAATTCTCAAACTGTCTTTCCCCCAAGTGGGCACTACACCTATTGCTCACGCAGTTTGCGAAGAAGCCAAAGAATCCAATATAGATAGTTGATGTAATAACAAATGGTTCTTACCCCCATTTAATTTTTAACAACTAAAACTATCAATATGCGATGTAAAAAACGCGTACAGGCCATACTATGCTTATGCTTAATCCAAACAATTGCATTTAGCCAAACCTCCATTTACAATGGACAAGTTCTAAATGCACAAACCAAGGAACCTATTCCAATGGTTACTGTTCAACTAAAATCAACCAAGCAAGTAACTATTTCAGATACTTTAGGTCGATTTACATTTAAACAAATCAAAGCCTCAGACACATTACAATTCAGGGCCGAAGGTTATTCCAATCTAACTATTGCCTATCAACCCACTTTAAAACAATTCTTCCTCATTCCAGCATATGGTGAATCTGATGTAACAGTCCAAACTGGTTACCAATCCATCCCCAGAGAAAGAGCCACAGGTTCCTTTGCAGTTCTAAACAACGAGCTAGTCAATCGAAGAGTATCTTCTAATATTCTAGATCGATTGGAGGGGGTAACACCTGGTCTTCTCTTCGGGAAAAATTCTGCAGAAGACAAAATAAACGTGCGAGGAAGAAGTACACTTGGTGTAATCAATAACCAAGCTAATCCACTAATCGTACTTGACAACTTTCCTTATGAAGGAGAATTAAACAGTATTAACCCTAATGATATAGAAACCATCACAGTTTTAAAAGACGCCGCAGCAGCTTCAATTTGGGGTTCAAGATCTGCCAATGGTGTAATAGTTATAACAACCAAAAAGGGAAAGTTTAATCAGCCGCTTCAAATAGAGTTTAATCAAAACTTTACGGTTACAGATGCCCCAGATCTACAATATTCAAGAAACTATTTACCCTCCAAAGATTACATTGAAGCTGAACGATTTTTATTTAACCAAGGTTTTTATAATTCAACACTCAACAATACAACTACTAGAACAGCAGTTACCCCGGTAGTAGAATTATTAAACCAACAGAGACTAAATAGAATTTCATTAGCAGAACTTGAACAAGAGTTAAATACACTCAATAGCTATGATATAAGAGACCAATATAGCAAACACTTATACCGAAGAGAACAGAGACAACAATACGCATTGCAGTTACAAGGTGGTTCTGCACAACATAGCTATATATTTTCTATGGGTTATGATAAAAACCTGGATAGGTTAGTTGCCAATCAAAATGATCGATTGACATTACAAACACAACAAAGCATCAAAATATCTAAAGCACTTGAGTTAAACACTTCCATATATTACATGAACTCAATAATAGACCATCCAAATAATTTTGGTTTTAGATCTTTGAATCAAAGCCATATTAATAGCTCACAGATTTATCCCTATGCTAGATTTGCAGATGAAAATGGCAATCCGTTAGCAACAGAAAGAAACTTTCGATCTACTTATTTAGATAGTGTTGAGAGGCTTGGTTTCCTTCCTTGGCGTTTTAAGTTACTGGATGAAATTACCAATACTGAAAATAGAACCCAAGTTAGAAATCTGATTACAAGATTAGGCCTAAGATATCGGATCAATAATCGCTTTATTATTGAACTTAACTATCAACAAGAATACCAATCTTTTGAAAACGATATTCTTCGAACAGCAGAAACTTTTCATGCCAGAAACCTAGTCAATAGATTTTCTGTAAGAAGTGCCAATGGGGCCTTTAATTACCCAGTACCCTTAGGAGGCACATTAGATCAAACAAGAACAACCCTCAATAGCCAAAACTTAAGAGGCCAACTCAATTACCAAGAATTCTTTTCCACCGACCATTCTATCAACGCCATTACAGGTTTTGAAATCCGTCAAAGAAAATCAACTAGCTTAACCCGTAATGTATTAGGATACGAAAAATTAAATGGTATTGGCAGAGGAAACCTAAATTATCAAAATACTTTACCCGTGCATCCATTTGGAAATGCGTTAATTCCTTCACCCAATTCCAATGAATCGGAAGTATTAAACAGATTTATCTCATTTTATGCCAATGCAGGGTATCAGTATAAAAAAAGGTACCTATTAAACATCAGCGTAAGAAGTGATGGAGCCAATTTATTCGGCGTAAAAACCAATGAAAAAATTGTACCCCTTTGGTCTGCCGGGATTGGTTGGGAAATCAGCAAGGAAAACTTCTACAACGTCAATTGGTTACCCTATTTAAAATTCAGAGCCACTTACGGATTTAACGGAAATGCTGTAAACGCCAATACCCTTCTTACGGCCAGATATGGTAATAGCTCTTTCTCAGGACTACCTAACGCTTTTCTTTCATCTGCCCCCAATCCACAGCTTCGCTGGGAAAGAGTGAAAACCATAAATCTAGGACTTGACTTTAGTGCTTTTAATAACACTATTATGGGTTCCATCGAATGGTATAGTAAAAAAGGAATAGACCTAATTCAAAATCAAGAACTTCCTACTTCTACTGGTTTTACCATACTAAATGGGAATGGTGCCGCTACACTTACTAGAGGAATTGAATTACAAGTGACAGCCAAAATCTTAACCAAAAAACTAAAATGGAATACAACCATCATCGCAAATACACTTAGGGATAAAGTACTTGCTTTTGAACAGAAATATTTACCTACAGTGTTTATTAAGGCAAGCGGTGCCAATTTAATAGCGGCAGTTGGCAAACCCCTTTTCGGTATTTGGAGTTATCCTTTTGCAGGTATTGATCCAACAAATGGCGACCCAATGGGATTTTTAAATGGGACAACAAGCAAAAATTATGCGAGCATATTAGGAAATGTTAATCCTGACAGCTTATTATTTCATGGTTCAGGAAGACCAACATTTTATGGTTCTATCAGACAAGATTTATCTTACAAAAACTTTAGCTTCTCTTTTAATATTTCTTATAAAACAGGCTACTACTTTAGAGTAACTTCTACCTCTCTAAACTATTCAGATGTAGTTTCATTCTCACAAAATGTGGATTTTATAAATCGTTGGCAAAAACCAGGTGATGAAATAAAAAGCAATGTGCCTTCTATTGTCTTTCCCATCAACACCTTTAGAAACAACTTCTACAATGGCTCTTCTGTATTAGTAGAATCGGGGGATCATATACGATTACAGGATATTCGAATGGCTTATCTGCTAAATCTAAAAAACAACCATGTATCTCACTTAGAGTTCTATTCTTATATCAACAACCTTGGAATACTCTGGAAAGCCAATAAAAAAGGTATTGACCCAGATACCAATGATGCACAAAATGCTTCTGATAATATTCTACCCATGCGATCATTCTCTATAGGCGTAAAACTTCATTTAAAATAATTAACCATGAAAAAATCAATCATAATATATCTATTCATTGCAATTCAACTTTTCAGTTGTACCAAACAACAAGAATGGCTTGAAGCCAAAGTAAACCTTAATAGTGTTGTTCCAGAAAAAATCGGTGACTTTCAGGCACTTCTTGATACTGATAACCAGTTTCAATCACAAGGATTAATGGGTGTTATTAGCAACGGTCAATTTAACATTCTAGATGTCGAGTATGACGCCATTGAAGTTGCCATATCAAGAAATCTATATATCTGGAATAAAACAATTTATGAAGGTGCATTCTTTTTGGATTGGGATAAAAACTATCAAATGATTACCATTGCCAATATTTGTATTGAAGGCCTATCCAAAATCAAAATCAGTACAACTAACAAAGGGGCTTATGAATTAGCCAAGGGAATCGCCCATTACAACCGTTCAATTGCCTATTTCAATTTGATTCAACTCTTTGCTAAAGCCTATGATTCAAATACCGCTAATACAGATCTGGGAGTACCCATAAGACTCACCTCAGATGTTAATGAAAGACCTGGAAGGGCTTCCATTAAAGCCTGCTATAATCAAATATTATCAGACTTAAATGAAGCAATTAATCTCTTACCCAATGAAACAGGACTTCAAATAAGGCCTAGTAAAACAGCGGCTAAAGGCACACTTGCCAGAGTTTACTTAGTACTTGAAAGATGGGATTTAGCCAATCAATTTGCAACAGATGCGCTTAGCCAATACAATGTATTGATTGATTTTAATACACTATCAACTACTGCATCCTTACCCTTCCCTACTTATCAAAATAAAAACATAGAAGTAATTAATTACAGGGAAATGAATGCTAATCTTTCATACACCAGTAATAATTCCTTCATGGATACTGCCCTGTATGCTTCCTACGATAACAATGATCTTAGAAAAGTAATTTTTTATAGGCTTTTTTCTAATAGACCCATCTTTAAAGGATTTTATACCGGAAATGCCATTACACCTTTTGGCGGACTTGCAACTAATGAATTATACTTAATTAAAGCAGAAGCATTAGCTAGATTAGGTAATACACAAGAAGCACTTTTAACCTTAAACACACTACTGGAAAAAAGATGGCGCAGGGGAACATACAGATCTTTTACTGCTGTCAATTCGGATGAAGCACTCCGAATCATTTTAACCGAAAGAAGAAAAGAACTTCCCTTCACTGGTAATTTAAATTGGTCTGATTTAAAACGATTAAATAAAGACACACGATTTGCTAGGACGCTTAAAAGAACCATCAAAAGTGTTGTCTACGAGCTTCCGCCCAATAGTTCTAGATACGTCTTCCCCATCCCAGCAGCTGAAATCATATTAACCGGCATACAACAAAACGAAAGAGAATGAGAACATTACTATTGATAATCGCTTTTCAATTTTTAATAATTGATGGTTTTACACAACAAAATAAATTTGTTTTAAAAGGCACTATAACAGATACCCTTTATCACCTTGGTAAAGTAGTATTGATTTATAAGGATTCTACTGATCGGTTTAAATTTGATACAGCTATTACGACTAACGGGAAATTCTCTTTTAAAGGAGAACTTCCAATTGTTTCAAGAATGCAATTAACAGTGCATGCTGAACCTAATCTAAGCCTTAGCAAAAGAAACAAACAAATTGAAATCTATTTTGCTATTGAAAACTGTGATGCTGAAGTCACTATATCCAAGTTCAATGATTATACTATAAGAGGGTCAAATTGTTATAATGATCTATTATCTTTTAACAACGCTTTAAATCCTCTTTTCAAAAAACACAAAGGCAGTGAATTAATTCAACGTCAAAATGCCTTAGTGGACTCATTTATAATGGCAAAACCATCTTCGTATGTAAGTCTACTACTAATGTATGAGAGAATTTCTAATGCAACCTATTTAGGCGAATTAAATCAATGGTTTAACAAACTGCCTGAGAATTTTCAAAAAGCATCGATAGGTCTTAATATGCAGAAAAAACTAAAGAAGCTCAAAGAAATTGCACCAGGCCAACTTGCCCCAAATTTCACAATGCCGGATTTACATGGCAATATGGTTTCACTTTATGACTATAAAGGCAAATATGTTTTTATACACTTTTGGGGCAGTTGGTGTAGTCCTTGTAGACAAGAGAATGTCAATTTGGTAAATGCTAATCTCAGCAAGAACAATGAAAACCTAATTTTTATTGGCGTCTCTGTAGATGAATCTAAAACAGATTTAGAGAATGCTATTTTAAAAGACAAGATCACCTGGACACAATTAACAAGTTTCAAAGGCTTTACTCAAACTGCAATGCTAGAGTTTGGTGTAAAAGGAGTTCCAAGAAATTTCTTAATTGACCCCAACGGGAAAATAATAGCAATGGATCTTAGAGGATCAGAGCTTTTAGAAAAATTGATAGGGTTAGTACAGTAAGAAAGTGCCGGGTAATACCGGCACTTTAATTTATTTACTGAGCGGAAGGTTGAAATCGACGATTTGGTTCGCCCTGTGGCTCATAATTTCCTGGATTTTGAGGATCATTAGGATCAGCTAATCCAGTCCATATGTACTCACAAAATATTGTACTATTAACACAATCACCTGCCATAGTTTTTTCAAGGAACTGACCAGATTGGGTTAAATAATAAACTGTATCAGGTTGCTTCGTTGTAAAAGCACTGAAAACAGCAGTCATAATAACTGCAGCAAATAGAATTTGAATCTTTTTCATTTTAGTAAAATTTAAGTTTTCGCTTACTTATATTATGGAGGCATCAGCATTCCCCCAGCTTCCGTGGCCAGGAAATATTGTTACCATCGTTTATAATAGAAATAAGTGAAAAAAGAAAGTGCAGTTAAAGCACTATTTACCAATAAGTGTTGATTCCAGTTTAAGCTTGAGAATAGTCCACCACAAGGGCATGTTGTGGCTTCATAGCCACTTATCTTGATATATGCAACATATACAGTGAAAAACAACAATAATACAGAAGTAGCCAACAATCCTGTTCGTCTTAGTCCTT
>MIAG01000003.1 GCA_001829005.1 Sphingobacteriia bacterium RIFOXYC2_FULL_35_18
TAAATTTGCGGTTTACTCTTGACATGTTTCCTAAAGTTATGATTACAAAATTGATTTTAATTTTGAATCCAGTCCTTTAGGGGGTTAATACATGCGGACTGTTGCGAATAATTTAGGAAAGAACTCGTTGAAGATGCGGGACTATTGTAAAGACAACGGCGCAATATACAACTCCAAGACAGCTATCAAACGATTTGGAAATTGGGACAACACTTTAAAAAAAGCAGGACTTGAAGGAGAGAAAAGTTTAAAGGGAATAGAGTATGGCGAAAAGGAAATTAAAGATGAAGTTTTACTAGCTGACCTTTTAAGAGTAGCTACCGAATTGAATAACCCAAATATCACGATTAGCGAATACGAGAAGTATGGAAAATACACTCATGTTACAATGGGGGTAAGATTTGGAAGTTGGAACAAAGCGAAAGAAAAAGCAAATCTTGAAGTTACTTATGTAATAAACAACTCCAATGAAGATTTGTTTCAAAATATTCTTGACTTGTGGACTCATCTAGGTAGACAACCAAAATATGGGGAAGTAATCAGTCCAAATTCTAAATTTAGCGGTTCAACATATGCGAGAAGATTTGGCTCATGGAGAGCTGCATTAGAGGCTTTTATTGAATATGTCAACTCAGACAATAGCATCGAAGAACCGGAGGAAATCAATTCGCAATTAATTCCACTTATTGTTTCTTCGAAAAATTCGACAGCAACTCCAAAGGAAGTTAAAATAAAAAGAACTCCAAGAGGAATTAACCTGCGTCTTCGATGGACAATACTTAAACGGGATATTTTTTCATGCAGAAAATGTGGAAGTTCTCCCGCAAAAGACCCAAGCATAATTTTGCATGTTGACCATATAATTCCATGGAGTAAAGACGGAGAAACTGTTATTGAAAATTTGGAAACACTTTGCGAACAATGCAACCTAGGGAAAAGCAATTTAGTATGAACACTATGTGGACAGAAAAAGGCACTGGCTATAACAAAAGGCTTTACGCAAGTTGGACTTTCAGCAAAGGCCCTTCAGCTTTGGTATTTCAAATGGGCTTCAGTAATTTGGCTTTATCTAATCGAGTCTATAGTAGCCAAGCCAGCAGTAGGAACAAGGATTAACCAACCAGCGTAAAGCCACGGACGTTGTACGTCACCCTAAACGACATCCTACAAACATTCAAGCATCCATGACTTTGCTGACCCGACCCCACACTATTTTTAGCACATTGCAAGGCACATAAAACCCCGACACAAAGCCCAACCTTGCAAAGAGCTAAAAATGCCAACTCACAGCCCGCCCACCCCGGCTGACGAATATCCATCATCATTTGTTCGACACTTCAGCAACATATCATTACCGGACACCAAAGGCCACCCACCACCCAGCAGACATTCTGCTTATCGACTTGACTTTGAAACATCAGCAAACAGTTCCATTCGGCTGACATTGTGTACTTTTGTTTTTTAATTGACTTAAGCACGCAAGTATGAACATAAAATTTATAGGACAAGGTTTAGACCCTGAAAGTGATATAACTGCAGGAAATTTTATTATTGATTCATTAGAAAGCGAAAACTATAGTTCTTTCAATGCCTTTGTTGCTTTTGTAAGCACAGGTGGACTTAAAAATATTATTGACGAAATGCTTGCTTTCAAAGAAGCAGGTGGAGAAGTCAAATTGTATTTGGGTGTAAACTTAAACGCTACTTCAAAGGAAGCCTTAGAGAAACTACTTGAAAACGAAATTGAGTCCTATGTTGTTTACTCACCAAACAACATCATTTACCATCCAAAAATTTACGCCTTTGAAGGCAATGAAACAACAAGGGCAATAATAGGTTCTTCCAACCTGACAGAAAGTGGTCTATTTCAAAACATAGAAGCGTCTGTTTGCGTTGACTTTGAAAGTAATGATGAAAATGGCAATGAGTTCTTAGCTGACATTTACGACCACTTTAACGCAATAATAAATCAAGAGCATCCAAGCTGCCAACTCCTCACACAGGAAGTTTTAGAAATTCTTATTGAAAGCAATGTTGTTTTACCAGAAGCAGCAAGCAGAGCCAAAAGCAATAAAATAAATAAAGAGTTTGGTCAAAAGGAAACCAAAGTAAATACAAGACTTCTTGAACTATTTGGTAAAGTCAAAGCTAAACGACCACCAAAAGGTTTCAGAAAGACCGTTATTAAGAAAGAACTAATTGCGGAAGAAGAAACCAACGAAGTAAATGTTGTTGATGAAACAACAGAACTTGCAGCAGGTTCGATGTGGATTGAAACTGGACTAATGACTGGCGGGTCAAGAAATATTCTTGACCTTTCAAAAAAAGGAAAGTTAGACGGGGTAAACAAGTTTGGTAGCGTAAGCTACTTTGGTTTAGACCCTGAAAATACAAACGACACAAAAGATATTAATGTAATTTTTGGCGGTAAGACCTACATATCAAATCATGTCTTCTATGCAGAAGGAAATAGTAACTGGAGAATTCGTTTGAATGGTACGACAGCAGACGGAGAAAAAATTACTATTTTCTCCAAGCCAAGTCTTGGCGAAAACGGCGGCTTTCAAAACAAGATTCTATTGTTTACAAGAGTTGATGATACCGATTTCAGACTTGAAATTTTAGAGCAAGATGAAATGCAAAGACTAACTGAAAATTCATCAGACTGGGCTAAAGGTGGCAGTGGAAAAGGCAGAGCTTACGGAATAATTGCTGAGTAACTTTTGCAATTCTTTTTTAAACCAACTCAAATCCTCTTTTGAATATTGCTTGCTGAATTCAGTAAGCACCAGTTGCACTTCCGAATCAGTCAATTTGTAAAGAGCCATAAAAAGCAAATCAATTTTTCTGACAGTCTCAAATTTGCTTTCGCTTCTGATTTCATTTTGCAAATCCAAATTTTGAAAAAGAGAATTTAAACGAACATCATTTCTTAAAAGAGAAAACACAAGCAAAGAAATATGATGTTCAATGGTGGCTTCGCCACCATTGAAATTTATTTGGCTTGTGAGTAGCTCAATGTTCGGAACAGGCATTTGGTTTATTACCGATTGAGTTAAATCAATCCCACTCAATTTTTTCTTCAAAATAAAGTCAAACACAACCGAATTAAAAAGCCCCGACAAATACAACAAGTCATTTTGGTTTGTAGTTAAGAACTGAACCGATTGTGATGCAGGGATAAAAGGCAATACGGTTGCAATGCAGGTTCGTGTGTTAGTTGCAGAAGTTAAACTTCTCCAAGCCAACATAAATTTCTCTTTGTGATTTTTAGAAAGTAGTTGCCACTTTTCAGCCTTGATAAAAAATCTTGATTCAGGAAAATAATCTGCACTCGTTTTTTTTGCTTCATTAATGTTCACAGAAGAAGATTTGTTGCCATACCGCAATTCATCTTCTACACCATTAAATCCTGAAAACTTTCCGTCAAACTGGTTGAAGAATTTTCCTTCATAAATTGGAATATTATCTTCTTCTTTTTTCTTTGTGATAAACTCAGCATGACTTGTAAGGTGAACGATTCTACCGAATCTTACATTCTCATAAACATTTTTGAAAAAAGGAAAGTCATAAGAAACTCTTAGAAGAAAATCTGCTTCTCTTTTATTTGAGAAGTTTGGAAGCATCCCAGTAAATGGATTTAGCAACTTCAAACTTTCGAAAGACAACTCAATTTCTGATTTTACTTTTCCAATTTCCGAAACTTCGCTAAGGTTCATTGAAACATGAAATTTTTCACTCTTAGAATTACCTAACAGCAAAAAACAAAACCTTTCTCTGCTATCAATATTGAAAATCTTTTTACGATTGATGAAATCATAAATCGCAACAACAAAATTTCCCTTTGTCAAATACTTGAAAAGATTTTGATTAACCTGGCTTGTTACAATTGCACTTTTCAAAACCAAGCCGACAACACCTCTTTTAGTTCTCAATTTTATGGAAGCATCGGTAAACAAAGCATAAGTGTTCAACTCACCACTGTTTGACAAAGCGAAAAAAGAATTCTTCTTTAAGTCTGACTTTGCTTTTTCAATTTCATGTTTGAATTCTTTTGAATATTCAGCTAATTGAACATTGTTCAATTCTGTTTCTGCAATCTCACTTGTTCGGCTTGACTTGAAATGATTTTCAGCAACTGTATTTGAATAGAGAGCATAAAACTTCTTTTCTTCAAACCGTATTTTCTCCCAAGGTGGATTTCCTAAAACAACATCATAGTTATTCAGTTTGTCTTTGCTTAAACTGAGTTGCTCATGGTAAATAAATCCGCTTGAAAATATTTCAACCTTTTTTGAATTATCAATTGCAAAATCAGACTGCAATAAAAAGTTTGCGTGGATGAATTTTTCATTCAGCGATTTGTAGAGTGACGATTGCTTAATCTTCAAAAGCAGATTCAGTTTAGCTACTTCCAAAGCCAAGCAATCCACATCAAAGGCAGAAATATTTAAAGCAATTGCTTTCAGCAATTCCAATCGCCTTTCTTCTTCAATGCTCCATTTTGAAAATAGGTCTTCAAAGTAGTCAATGACTGCAATTATAAAATTGCCACCACCGCAAGAGAAATCAGCAAAACTTATTGAAGCTATTTCTTTTAGAAATTCTTTGTTCACCCTTCCAAAATTCAATTCAAAAAAAGTATCAATAGTTTTTACAGTAACTGACTTTGCAAAGGTTGCAGGTGTGTAATAACTGCCTAACTTGTTTCTATAATTTTTTGATGTTGAAATTTCTGTTCCGTTACCCTCATTTCCAGTTTCAATTCCCAACAGCGTTTCATAAAGCGTAGGAACATCAAATGATTCAGCACCTATCAAATTGCAAATATTGTCATCAACCAATTTTATTAATTCTTCATTTGCATTATCTATGATTGATGAAAATAAATTTTCATCAGCGAATGAATTTTTCAACCAGTAATTAGTAACAGAAACAATTTTGCAATCTTCTCTTTTAGAATTGTTCTTCAAGAAAATAATTGAAGCAGTAAAAACAGCTTTCACTTTGAACCTTTCTTTATTGAGTTCAACAGGGTTGATGTTTTGCTGATTTGCAAAACATTTTGAAAGATATTCTTTCAGAATGTAGCCGTATATCTCTAACGCCTTATCCATTGTGAGCTTGTCCGACTGTTAAAGATTTATTGAAATAAGAAACCAAAGGTTTGTTGAAGAAGCTACTCTTATGATGCGTTTGAAGAATTGAAATAATCCGTTCAGTCAAGTCAGTTTGAACGTTGAGGAAAACATATTTTGACCGCATGGATTCAACCAACTTTGACAAATCAAAAATTTTAAACTTGTAAATTGAAATTTGCCTTACACCCAACTCATTCAAAATAATTTTGTGCAACAAGTCATTGAAATATTTTGCCTTTGTGATTTTGAAATCAGAAACATTCGTTTTTATAAAATCAAAAAGCGGTTTTGGGTTTACATCAAGTTTGTAAGACAAATCTTCAAACACACTTTCGCTGCCCACTGAATAGCCATTGATTGCTCTACTTGTTGACAAGCAATTCAAATCAATGTTTGCAGACAAAAGCAAATCCAACTGCTCTGAATTGATTTTCAAATATTTTTTCTTGTTGAAGAAAGGGGATTCACCAACAACACTTTTCACCTCGTTCAACTCTTTTGAATTGAAGTTATATTGCTTCCTGATTTCAAGTTCAATTTTTGATTCCAAGAAAAGTCGTTGATAATCGCTTTCAATATCTTCAATGATTAACTTTTCAAGAAAGGAATCAAGATTTTTGATTGCTGAATAATTGATGTGTTCAAATTCAAAGTTTGGCAATTTATTTTGCAAATATTTCTCTTTTAATTCCAAGCATTCTTTGCTTTTCTCAGCAATAAATTTTGAATCCAAAATATTTTGTGCAACAGGGATTTTGGAAATGTAACCTGCACTAATCGTAAATTTTGGATTGATAAGTTTCAACAGAAAAGTTGCAATCTTTGAATTCAAGAAGGCAAGGTGGGCATACTTATCTCCTTTCAAAACTTGAATACCTGGACCTGATGCAATGAAAACTTGATTCTCTTTCAGCACTCTAACATTCAAACCCAAAGTTCCTGTATCGCTATAAACAAGTTGAGTTGTAGCAATCTTATCAATGTTTCTTAATGCACTTCCCTTATTTGCTTTTATTATTTCAGCGTTATTTCCCCAATGCACTTTGTAATAATTCAAGCCAGCCCACTTGCTGAAACCGCCACCTTTGCTAACTAATTTCCAGTCAGGACTTCCGTTTACTTCCCAAGCAAATTTTACAAACTCTGTATTATTTCCCGTTGAAGTTCCTTGCATTGGATTTGCAAACTCAGAGTAAAGTTGAAGCCCTTGAATATTATCAAACCGATGTTCCAATTGATAATTGAATTCGAGATGACTGTTTTTCAAAAACTGATTTTGGTTTAGCTCAAAGGTCAGTTCAGCAGTAATATTTTTTTGCGATACCAACCTTTTTTTCTCAGAAAGGTTTTTGAATTTCAAATTATAAAACCGTGAGGTTTTTATTTCAGAGTTTCCGATAATACACAATGCAACATTTGTTTTCTCCCCGTTAATATCTTCAAAAGCATTGCTGCCCAAATCAATGCACTCTTTTAATGTTTGCTTTGCTAAAAATATTTTTCTAAAATCTTTGAGTGAGGACAAATACATCCAGTTATTTTGTGACACAACACCCAACACATCTTTCTCATTCATCAACTGAATAGTTCGTTGAATGAATGACACACACAAATCACCTTTGCTTTCGGGATAGTTTGCAAGCAAATAATTTTTCAGCGAAGTGTCCATATCCCGTTTGCCCATGAATGGAGGATTGGTTACAAACACTTTTATTTTTTTCTCTTTATTCAGTTTCTCTAATTGAGTTTTGAAAGTTACTCTACCAATTGAGTTTGAGGCAACGTAAGGATTTAAGAAACCCAATTTATCATTTGCAATTCCACCAAAAATTTTAATCGGGATTGATTTGCTCGGAACTGCATAGTCACAAGCTTTCACAAATAAAGACAGAGAAGCAATTTTAGAAAGGTTTGAATCCAAATCATAGCCGACAATTGAATTATTCAAAATTGTATCAACAATTTTTTGGTTAGCCCAATGCGGATTTGACTTTTTGTAAATATTGTAAAGGTGTTCAAAAGAATAATTCAAGAAGTTGCCACCACCAGCAGCGGAATCAATGACAACTACATTTTGAATATTCGTTTTGTCAAAGCCCGACAAAGATTCATTAACTAAATATTTCACCATGTATTTATCAGTAAAAAACTGAGTGGTGAAAAGCAAATCTGAATCCTCAATTTTTGCATTGTCTTTTCCGATTCTCTTGAAAGCCGATTTTTCTAAATCCTTTTTCAAAAACTGATACGACCATGAAATAATATCGTCAACATCATCATCGGTTTTTTCAAAAACAATTTTCAATTTCTCAAAGACAGAAGAAAGTAATTCAATTTTGAGTTGAGATTCAGTTGAAAGAAAAATCTTAATCAAAGCAGGAAATCTTTGTTTGACAAGTTGAATTTCTGTTTTGAATTCAGAATAATAATCAGAAAAAGAAACTTCAATTTTGTCAGTTTTATTTTGCTTCTTTCTTAAAGTGAAAGTTGCAATCATGATAGAAAAAAAGATGCTCAAATCCTGCACAGGAATTTTCTTTTCCAACGGACTTAAACTTCCAATGAAATATGCAATAAGATTTTTAATTTTCTGTTTCACAATTTCTTCCCTTTTGACTTTGTGATATAAGGTGCTATTTGTTCATTGACAAGTTGAATAGCATCGTAAGTAGTTTCGTTGACACCATACTCTTTCAAAATTTTTTCAGCAGTGTGTTTTACTTTTAAACTTGCCTCGGACACTTTGTAAAAAGCGGCAAGTCGTTTTAACTGGTCATTTGTAGCTAATCTTTCCCCCCTTTCAATTTTACTGAGCATGGGAGAATCAATATCTGTTCCTTTTGACACCTGATGAAGTGTTTCCTGTCTTTCCTTTCTTAACTCTCTAAGGTATTGCCCTAATTCTGACTTTGGACTATTCATTTGGGAATTTTAAGACTTGTCATATTTTGACAAAAATAGAAAACAAAACTGAATACCAAAAAATTTAGTGAAAAGTTTATCCACAAATATCCTACGCACCAAGTCAGGCACATTTGCAAGGCACACAAAGCCGACACACAAAAGCTAACCTTGCAAAAGAGCCTGCCTTGTGCCAACGCACAGGCAACACTTTACGGTTGGACACAGACCCACATTATAGATGACCGAGGAGAAGGGCGAACGTACAACAGGGGGGTTGCCAAAATACGGGCTGACGGAAGTTATCTTCGGCTTTTTGTAATTCTATTGTGCTTCATATCCAGCTGGACATTATCTATTTAGCTTTTTGTTGTTATCTTCATCTTCAGTTTTTCAATCATCATCAGTACCGGGCTGACGGAATACTAATTCCCGTACTTCGGCAAGCCCTGTCCGTTGGCTGCTACTTTGACGAACTTTATACTTAGACAGAAATATGAAATACAGAAACCTAATGTTTGCAATTTTAGTTTTTTCAAATACACTATTTGGACAGACAAAAACCAATTGGATAAAATTTGATTGGCACAGCGAAACAATTTTTGGAAAATATTATCCAAAAGTAGCTATGTCAATTCCTTTAAAAATTGAGAATCTCCCGTATAATTTTTGCGGACAATTGGACCTTGGAGCAACAACTACAATGATTTATGAAAATTCATTCAAACCTTTTTCACAAAAATACCCTTCCGTAATACAGAAATTAGACACAACAATTAGTCCTTATTATCTTAATGGCAGAAAAAGTTATTTTCTTAAAAACCTGAAGTTGCAGTTAGATGGAATATCATATTTGAATAGAAATGTAGCACTAATTCCAAATTATGGGGATGAAATATCAGCTGACTCAATTAATACAAAATCTCAAAAATTAATAGGCACAATTGCACCAGACTTATTTCAGGGAAAAATCTTAGTGATTGATTTTCTACAAAACAGACTAACAACTTTTGATAAACTTCCCCAAAAATATATCAAAGCTAATTTCGTTTCTGCAACAATTAAAAAAGGAAGAATCAAAATCCCCATCTCTATAGGCAAAGGTACTTATTACGTTATGTTTGACACAGGCAACTGCTTGGGCGATTTACTTTTAGACAAAGAAACGATTAAACAATTTACAGACTTAAACGAATTACCCCAAGAATTTCTTAATGGTAATACTTGGGGACAACCTGTCGCATATTTCAATAAAAAATTGAGTCAAAAGGTTTACTTTAATGGACAGAAACTTGATTTAAAAAAAGCTCAGTATTCTGACCAAGATAGCGATGTTCAATTTGACATTGAAGAAAAAATCATTGGACTAATTGGACCCATTTTGTTCAAGGACAGAGTTATAATAATTGACTATATAAATAATAGATTTGGCGTTCTATAGTGTGACAGAAAAGCAGCAGCCAACAAGCAGTTTGGCAAAAGCACGGCAGAAGTGCCAAATTCAGCTTTGGTAATTCTATCAACTTTTGTACTAAATTTGAGCAGACGTTTTCCAAAACCGTGCCTTCGCCAAGCTGCCGGACGTTAAGCGCAATTCCTTTATTTTTGTTATACTAAAAAATCTCTAACTTTAAGTCATGAAAATAGCACTCCAATATGTAAGTGATGCGAATGGCAAACCCCAAGCTGTTCAATTGCCAGTAAGCGAATGGGAGAAAGTACTTTCTCGGATTCGTAAGTCTGAACAGGTGCTTCAACTTAAGTCTGATCTTAAAGTTGCATTCAAGCAAGTGGAGAAAGTAAGAAAATCAAAAGGTAAAAAACAAACTTTAACTGATTTTCTAAATGAGCTATAAAGTTATACCTGTTGACAAGTTTAAACGAGAAGCCAAGCGGCTAATAAAAAAATATCCTTCACTCAAAATTGAATTATCAGAAATTGCTGAGTCTCTGTCATTAGAACCAACACTTGGGACTCCATTAGGGAATGATACTTATAAAATCCGCGTTTCAATTAAGAGTAAAGGAAAAGGAAAAAGTGGAGGTGCTAGAATTATAACATATGTGATTACACCACAGAAGGAAATTTATTTATTAACGATTTTTGATAAAGCTGAGTTTGATTCAATTGATGACAAGACTCTTAGACGGATTATTGCAGTAATTCCCACAGAGGAATAATACGGCGCTTAACAAAAGGCTTTAAGCAAGTTGGTCTTTCAGCAATGGCCCATCAGCTTTGGAGTTTCAAATCAACTTCAGTAATTTGGCTTTAGCTAATCGCGTCATTAGTGGTCAAGCCAGCAGTAGGAACACAGATTATCCAACCAGCGTAAAGCCTCGGACGTTGGGCGTCACTTTTTTGAGTTGCTTTTATTCGAAAAATTAGGTTTCCAAATTTGGAAACTATCCTTATCTTTGTTCAAAATATTTCATTTGCAATATTTCCAAACTCGATTTTTAGAAGAAGCTGAAAAATTCATCGCAGGTCTTGATTCCAAGACATCCAGAAAGGTCATTTACAATATCGACCTTGCTGAACAAACCAATGATCCCAAGCTATTCAAAAAGTTACAAAATGACATTTGGGAATTTCGCACAAGATATAATGGATTACAAATTAGGTTGCTAGCTTTTTGGGACAAAACCGATGGAGTAAAAACACTAGTTTTAGCGACTCATGGTTTTATTAAAAAGGTTGACAAAGTACCATCAAATGAAATTGAGAGGGCAGTAAAAATTAGAACTAAATATTTTGAAAGTAAAATTAAAAAGTAGGTTATGGCAAAGACAACAATGAAATCATATTCACTTGCCGAAATGAAAGAAAAATATATCGGCAAAGTTGGAACTAAGGACAGAGAGGATTATGAATATGAATTGAATATGGATGTATTAAGCCATATGATCAAAAAAGCAAGACAAGAACGCAATTTGACACAAGAGCAACTAGGAAAACTTATAGGGGTTCAGAAAGCTCAGATTTCAAAATTAGAGAGTAGCGCAAATAGTGCGACAATTGATACTGTTCTTAAAGTATTCAAAGCATTAAAAGCCGACATTCATTTTAATGTAACTATTGAAAAGAAACAACTCCAACTTTCATAGTTACCAATTGCGAACGCCCAACAAAAGGCTTTACACAAGTTGGGCTTTCAGCAATGGCCCATCAGCTTTGGTATTTCAAATGAGCTTTAGTAATTTGGCTTTAGCTAATCGAGTTTTTTAGTGGCCAAGCCAGCAGTAGGAACAACTAATCCCAACCTGCGTTAAGCCCCGAACGTTGTGTGCTATATTGAATCACAGACCATGAAACTATTTATTTCCCTATTAATTTCCCCAGTATTCTGTTTTGGGCAAATAAGTATAACTGGGAAGGTTATTAATAAACAAACCAAAGAATCAATTGCATTTGCAACTGTGGGTCTAGTGAAAGAAAATATAGGCACAAATGCTTTAGAAGATGGTAGTTTTCAATTGAACTCTATAAAACCAATTATAAATGACACTTTAATTATTTCTTGTCTTGGTTTTGTAACAGTAAAATTGCCTGTTGCTAATTTAAGGAAAGGGAAAAGTATTTTTGAATTACCTGAGCAACAAACAATTCTTGATGCAGTAACAGTTAAAAGCAGAACTAGTTGGACATCTGAAACGCTTAATGACTTTTCAAATTGTGGCAACCATTTTATTTCTTCTGGTGGTTATCAAACTCAATTAGCACAACATCTTCAGGCATTAGAGTATAATTCGATTCTAAGCGAAGTGAAAATATGCAGAATGAGTTCCTTTTTAATTGGTCCTGAAAAAACAATATTTAGAATTCGTATATATGATATTGACACACTGACAAAGTCACCAGCATCTGACCTTTGCGACCAAATAATTGAAGTGAAAACAAGAAGTAAAACTGTCATTGTTAATCTTGAAAAATATAAAATTCGTATTCCAAATAAGGATTTCTTTGTTGCTGTTGAATGGTTAAAAATTCCATACAATGAGAGCAAATCAACAATAAAAATTAATGGGAAAGAAACTGAACACATTACTTACAGACCTAGTATTGGATGGACTGATAACCCTAATCCCGCAATGGAAGCATGGATGCTTGACTATAAAAATATCTGGCGTAGAATGTTTAAATCAACTATAAGGACAAGTGTTTCTATTTCAGCCACTGTTAAATACTGATATAACAAACAGCACACAACAAAAGGCTTTACGCCAGTTGGACTTTCAGCAATGGCCCATCAACTTTAGTATTTCAAATGAACTTCAGTAATTTGGCTTTAGCTAATAGGGTCTATAGTGGCCAAGCAAGCAGTAGGAACACGGATGCTCCTACCAGCGTAAAGCCACGGACGTTGTATGCAATTAAACAAACCCTTCGTTCAATAATGATTTTTAACCTCGACTATATAAATTCTTTGATTGCCAACAAAGTAGAAGAAAGCTTAAACTTGGAATACAAAGCTGCCGCAGCTCTTGACAGGCAGAATAATAAAACAACTGAAATTTCAAAGGATATTAGTTCATTCGCAAACTCAGACGGCGGAATAATCATTTATGGAATTAAGGAAGATCAAAACAATAAACATCTCCCCAATGAAATTGACCCAATTGACAGGACACAATTTTCTAAGGAATGGCTTGAACAAATTATAATTGATAAAATAAAACCAAGAATAAATAACTTCATAATATCTGTAGTTGAAGTAGCTAACAGCCACGTAGTATATGTTGTTGATATTAAAAAAAGCAATACAGCTCACCAGGCTGATGACAAAAAATACTATCGTCGCTATAATTTTCAATCAACAGCGATGTACGACTATGAAATAAGGGATATATTAAATAGGGCACAGCATCCAATTGTTTCATTAAAATTTGAACATCTTATTAGAGGTAAAAAACTTATAATTAGTGCTTTAAATTCTGGGCCCATATTAGCAAACTACCTAAATGTAGTAATGCGTATCTCTCAAGCAGCGGTTGTCGACGATAATTTTAAGTCCATATATGATAGGCGCTATGAATTTTCTGTAGAGAATACTGTGAGAGACGCAATTGATGTAAAAATTGCTGTAATGGGCGGTGCTCCTATATACACTTATGGACCTTCCCGCTATAAACCGATTTTACCGACAAGAACATTTAAATTGAAAGAGCTATCATTAAAGGATTTTGCGTTTGACTATGAAAATATAATTGAATGGGAAATCTTCTGTGACAGCGCACCTCCAGTAATTGGAAGCACACGATTTTGCGACATGATAAACAAATAAACAACATACAAAATTTATTATGGGATTTCAACTTTGGTATTCTCAGCATACTGGATTAAGAAGGCGAGGAACTACGTTTTCAGAGATACATGGACTATTTGTAGATAAAATTACGACTCATCATATATATGAGCCATTATTGTGCTGCCGCAGTTCTGACAATCTTATTGATGTGAAGGAAACTTTGGTTGAAAGAGACTTTGATGTTTTAGGTGTTATTGATGATAAAATGAAAGTCATAGGTTACGTTCATAATAATAATTTAATCCATGATTCATTAACCGCTAACACATTACCAATTGACGTAAATCAAATTATTTCAGATTCTACACCTTTAGCCAAATTAATTGAAATTTTATCAAAAAATGATTTTGCATTCGTATTGAGCCACAATAACATAACTGGCATAGTCACAAAAGCTGACCTGAATAAGCCCATAATAAGAATTTACTTGTTTGGCTTAGTTTCCCTCTTTGAATTACACCTAAATTTTTGGATAGATAAATCTCACCCAGCCGAGGCATGGAAAGAACTATTACAAAACGAAAGACTTCAGGCTGCTGAAAAATTACATGCAGAAAGAAAAGGAAATAATATTCAACTAACCTTACTTGAATGCCTACAAATTGCTGACAAAAAAGATATTCTAAGAAAGACAAGCACTTTTCTGGTAACTTTCAAATATTCGAAAAGCAAATTTAAAAACCTGTTGGAAGATGTAGCGACGTTGCGAAATGAATTGGCACACAGTCAAAACTCCATAATATCAAATCTGAGTTGGGAAGAATTTGTAAATACTATAGATTTAATTAAAGACTTCCTCTTAATTTCAGACGAAATAGTCGAACAATAATTAACTGCATACAACATCGGGTTTGCTGCAAGGCTGGCTGGACATTGGAGCAATGGTCATTTTATCGCTTTTGTGCTTCATCTGGGCAGGACGTACATTGTTGGGCTTTTGTTTGTTAACCTGTACTTTTATATCTTTAATCAGCAGCGGTTACGGGCAGACCAGCAATGAATTCCAGCCCTGCGGCAAGCCCTGTTCGTTAGCTACAATGCCATTAAACACCTTATCATGAGTATAACGATTCGAAGAATTCAAAAATACAAGAATGCAAAAAAGATACTTGAGGATTTATACGACAATCCGAGCCACGTTTTAATAATTCACTATTCATGCGAAAGTTTCTACGACATTAAGGAAGGGAGGACGCCGAGAATTACTTCAATTGCTATTAGGTACCTAAGAAGTGCTCAGACAAAAAGCTTTTCAATTCATAAAGTTGCAGAAATACAAAGCTTGACACTTGCGGAAATAGAAAATCATTACGACACTTTAGAAAAACAAATGTTAACTGAGTATTTCGACTTTTTAAGAGAACATAAAGATTTCAAATGGGCTCATTGGAATATGCGTGATATAAACTATGGGTTTGAAGCACTTGAAAATAGGTTTATTGTTTTAGGTGGGCAGCCTTTTCAGTTAAACGATGACAATAAAATAGACATTGCAAGAGTATTGATCGAAAAATATGGCGTACAATATATAGGTCATCCAAGGCTGACTAAACTTCTTGAAAGAAATGATATATCTGCTAAAAACCTTCTGACCGGTGACGAGGAAGCAAAAGCATTTGATAATAAGGAATATGTCAGACTACATCAATCAACATTACGAAAAGTAGACGTTATTGATGCCATCTTGAAACGCTCTGTAGAAAGCGATTTAAAAACAAATGCAACTATACGACAAATCTACGGGCTGACACCACAGGGTATCTTTGAATTAATAAAAGACCATTGGCTTTGGAGTTTAATTATTTCAGCCATTATGCTTTTTTTAGGCTGGCTACTATCTTGACGACAAGGCACTGTAGCTAACATGGGGTTTGGCGTCATGGCGGCTTTACGAATATATCCTGATCGACATAACATTACTCAGCGACATATCCAGCTGACGAACAAAGCCCAGCTTTAGAATATATTTTCATCTTCATATCTTTGATCGGTAACATATCCCAGCTTGACGTAACACGGAATATCGCCACGTCGCCAAGCCCTAACGTTATAGGCAAGCAATTTTGGTTATTTAACTTTTGTACGTATCTTTGAAAAAA
>MIAG01000004.1 GCA_001829005.1 Sphingobacteriia bacterium RIFOXYC2_FULL_35_18
TCTACTCTAAACAAGTAAACGTAGTCAAAGGTCCTAACGCTGTTCCGGTAAGATTGAACAACGGTGTGATTGGAACACACTTCCTAACATTAGAAGGTAAAGGTGTTAAGTTCGCTCCTACTACTGTAGTGATAGTGAAATAATACAACTACTATAATCTTAAAGCCCCGTTCCAATTAATTGGAACGGGGCTTTTTTTATGCAAAATGACTGATAATTAATACTAGATTTTGATATAAGGGATCATATTCCAAATTGAATAAACAGAAATTTACCCATATTTTCTGAACCCTATTTTAATTTACAAATGCTATTACTATCATCTGGATTTGTTGGTTTGGCCAGCATTTTATTGGTCTATTTAATCAAAAGATACAAATTGGTAAGAACTACTTGTATTAGCATTTATTTGTTCATTTTTTTGGCGATAGTTGGTTCGCATTACTACCAATTTTATGGAACAAGTGAAAAAATATTAACCTATACTCTTTTTACTTCAAGTACTTTATTCTTTTTGCTTGGCCCTATTTTATATTTCTATGTTAGGATATTATTGAATCACAAGGAAATCAATCTTAAAAAAGACTGGGTTCATTTTATACCATTCATCATCTTTATCTTTTGCATTTTTCCTTGGATTACTAGTAGCACAGAAAATAAAATCATTTTTGCAAGAGCAGTATTAAACAATCGCTCATTGCTAATGGTAAACCCAGATAACATTCTTTTAATTGAACCCCAAATTCTACTACTGATTATTCCTGTACATATATTAACCTACTTAATCGTGTGCTTGTATAAAATCATTAAAGATGATGCGGTTAACCCTGGAATTGTGCACACAAATGCAACTGTAAACACTTTAATCTATTTGTTTCTGCTCTTTCAATGTTATGTTGCTATCATGTATAGCCTTGGTTCATTGAGTATTTTTTATCAGAGCAATCTATCTCCAATTTTAGTGACCAATTTCCCACCAGAAAGTTTTAATGGGACTGAGCATGGTGTGGCAGCACTTATGATTTTGGTTATACTAACAACAGTTCTAGTGTACATCACCGATGCAAAATCAATAGACAAGAGCAATATATCTAACAACTCTGCTCTTAGATAATTATTCTAATATTTTTACTACCCTGGTCATTTTACCTTGCGCATTTATACCCTCTAAAACGATTTTTAATTTAGTAGAAACATCATTGTTATAAAAATCTACAGGATACCTTGGCGACCTTTTATTTGTCATAATATAAGGATTCCAGTAAAGGGTGTTTCTTGTATCTGGATTGAATGAAGCGGCAGATTTATCGTATACTGGATTATAGAACTCTTTAAATCTAGAATACCCCGCTAAAATAGTACTCTCCATTCCCTTCACATTTTGAGAACCCTTAGAAGAACTTCCACCCTTCTTTGTATAAATTACAATTGCGCCACTTGCACCACCTCCGCCTGTACCAAAAAATGGAGGTCTGAATACTTTAAGATAGGCAATATCGGCAAGGGGAATATTTGCAACCATTGGAACATCTGCTCTTAGTTCATTCAAATAAACATCAGGAGCTCCCCCTCTCCAAGTTAATGTTGCACTTGGTCCATTACCTGTAACCTGTAATCCTGCAACTCGTCCTTGAAGAAAAGTAAATATGTCTAATGCTGCTACTGTTCCATCAGTTAAATCAAAACTATACCCATTCATTCCTGAAAATAATCCTGAAGAATAGGTTTCATCCAATATTTCAATTTTACTTTTTGTTCTAGTTTTTACAACAACTTCAGACAAAGTAGCTGACTCCATTAGTTTTCGAACTCGTTCTTGTTCTTTTAAAAAATAATTCATTCTAGCTATAGCCATTGAGTCTACCCCTCCCCATACAGGAGGAATGGTGCCTAAATTAACTTTTGCTCCATTTTCTTTTCGAAGTAAGCCATTTTCAATTTTTACTTGGGTAGCACTACTTAGTTTTGAATTATTGTTGAACCCATAATATACTTTAACGGTATCATAAAAGAACAAACCCGGCTGTTCAAAACTCCCATTGGCATCAATAGGCGCAAATAAAAGGTTTTTACTACTGTCTTTTGCAGCCAATACAAAATTGAGTTGCTGGTCTTTAACCATACCAGGTTTAATTCCAAACACACTGCCTTTTAAAGACATGAAATCATTCTCTGGCATATATTTTAATTGAGGACCAACCCCTGCTTTTAATTGTTCCCAATTAATTTTTCTCCATCCATTGGTCATCATTACTAAATCTAATTTGCTGGTGATACTGTCTGCGTCACTTTGGAAATAATAAGAAGGATTGTGCACATACCCTTTAATTTCGCTAGCCAACAAAAAATTGGAATATATAGAATGAGGATCTGTCTCATTTGCATTTGCATCAATTACGGCAACCGACATATTGGTCATTGTAGTATCTGAAACAATAATTTCAAATCGATTTAATCCTCTTTTATTCAGATTAGTCGTAAGTGAATTTATTTTAGCACTAAAATCATGTGTATGATTGTTGATGAATGCAATTCTCTCTGCTACTGGAATCCAATCAGAAGTAAATAATGTAAACTGAACAATACCTGTAGGCAACTCTTCTATTGGTATTTCGGCCCGTTGATAGTTCTTGTCGACCATTTTAAGCCCTACTTTGTACATTAAGGACTGATTCATATGAACCAATAAATTCATTTGCTTAAAACTTGGACCAGCATTTAGGGATCGTTCAAATTGAAGAAAAGCTTTTTCATTATTGGTTCTAACCGTTAATACTGCTCCTTCAGGTTTGATATCTGTGATTTTAGTAACACCGCTTCTTCCAAATTCATCGGTCCAGTTTAATTGATATTGTTGACCTGCAATAGGTTTTAACACAAATACCCCCATCCCATCGTGTTGAACTTTAATACTATCAAGTACTTTCTTTTGGGCATCAATCAAAACACCTTTAATCTTTACTGGAAGGCCAGAATTATGGTATGCTTTAAATGCAACTCGAGAATTTAGTCCTTCAACTAACATTCCACTTTCGGGGAATACATCAACTTTGGTAGGTGCAGGTAATTTTGCACTAACCAGGTTCCCTCCATTAACTGGGATATTTTTTTGAAACAAAAAAGCAATATCATCATTCAACATCCACCTTGTAAATGCTTTTACGTGTAAAAATCCTCCATTATAATTGGATGGAATTTCAAAACTCCCTTTGGCAGTTGACTGATACAAAGGCGAAACGGTTTGTTTTACTAAAACACCGGCTGTGTCGTACCATTCTACATATAAATTCTTGCTTAAAATACTGGGCTCGTTTACCGCTAATAAATAGGCTTTATAAAACAGCGTATCACCGGTATTATACCGCGGTCTATCAAAATGGAGATGTATTTTTTCTTTGGGAGCCCCTTCTGCATATACATTCATCATTGAGTCTAGTTGTTGGCTAAATGCAACTTGCTTGGAGGCCAACAATATTAAACACCCAATTAAGACCTTAAGATACTTCATGCTTTGTACAATTTTAACTGTAAGATACTTTGTCTGTTGCAACTTACAAAGCAGCACAAATTGGCTACCATTGTTTTGTTGACTATTTTTAACCAATGAAACTAAGTTTGATTTCTGTTGGAAAACCCCATGAGCCCTATGTAAAAGAGGGAATCAACGATTTCACTCAAAGGATAAACAAATATTTCAAAGCAGATTGGTTGATAATACCCACTCCAAAAACTGCGCCAAGTTTATCTGAAACGGAACTTAAAAAGGCAGAAGCAAGTTTAATACTGAACAAAATTGAAAAAGACGACTATTTGATTTTATTGGATGAAAGAGGAAAATCATTTAGCTCTCCTCAACTGGCTCAATTTATACAACAAAGAGCCAATGAAAGCAATAAGCAATTGGTATTTTTGATAGGAGGTGCTTTTGGAGTTGACCCAATTGTAACAAATAGAGCGCAATTAGTTTGGAGTTTATCACCGCTTGTATTTCCACATATGTTAGCCAGGTTAATTTTATCAGAACAATTATACCGAGCTTGCACCATCATTAGAAACGAAAAATACCACCATATTTAACCCATGATTACCTTAACCATCAGCATAATACTCTTAACAAGTCTTATTTCGTTTACAGCTTTTTCAAACCAAAAAGTGTTGGATGATTTAATTTTTTATCCGCCTGCCATTACCAATAGAAACCAATGGTACCGTTTTATTACGAGTGGTTTAATTCATGCAGATATCATGCACTTGGTATTCAATATGTATTCCTTTTATTTATTTGGAGACCTAGTTGAAAAAACATTCGTTCAAATTTTTGGTGAATCAGGTAAAGTCATCTACATCGTTTTATATGTTGTTTCGTTGATTGTTTGTTTATTACCCACTTATTTGAACAATCAAAACAACTATCATTATAGAAGTTTAGGTGCTTCTGGAGCAGTATCTGCAGTCATATTTGCTGGTATATTTTTATATCCTACAATGGGAATGGGAATTTTCCCGATTCCATTTCATATTCCAGGATTTGTATTTGGCCCTTTGTATTTAATCTTATCTGCGTATTTAGCAAAAAAAGGGCATGGAAATATTAATCACTCGGCGCATATTTGGGGGGCTATATTTGGGATTGTATTTGTAATAATCACCACTAGTTTTATGACCAAGTTTAATGCAATAGAAAACTTCTTAAACGCTATTCAATTATACCTCGGATCATTTTAGATACGGGCATACTGAATTTTCAATAATTGTTTGGTAGCCGCGGTATACCTAAATCTATTATCAATGCGTAAGCCAATAATGGCAATAATTTTTTTATTAGATTCAAGTACCCAAATTTTTTCTTTATCTGTTTTACTTAATCTGGAGTCAATTAAAAACTTAGCCACTTTTTTCTTCTTAGACATCCCTAATGGATAAAAATAATCACCCAACGCCCATTGCCTTAACAGCAAGGGAAACTGTATTGCATGGGCATCCAACCACTCAATATTGAATTGTTTGCTTTTCAAACTAGTCTTGGTTAATTCATTTGAAACATCAGCAATATCGTGTGAAGAAATAGTAAGTTCCCCTTCTATAAATAAGGTCTTCCCTACCCCTACTATTACAATATGATTAGATTCATTTTGTGCGATTGGGGCAATAATCATCCATTGCCTATTCTTTATGATTCGATGACTAGGAGACTGGATAAAACTACTATTTGTTCCATCCAGTAATTTGATTACTTCAGAAATTTGAGTTGCCGAAAATCCAAAAGGCTCTATCATTTCCCAAGTAATGGTTTGTATGGGATTCACTTTCTTCCATTTAAGAACAGGTATATGCCATTCATTTCCCTTTTGCTCAAGCATTTTTTTTAGTTGTTGATGCACTGCTTGCTTATACAAAATGGTTACTTCAGAGAATCGTTGTGTATTTTGAAAAATATTTTCTTGAACAGATGGAATTACTTTTTCTAATTCAGGAATGATTGAATTTCTTAAAAAATTCCTGGTATACTGGTTTGTTAAATTTGAAGAATCTACAATAAAAGAAATCCCATTATCTTCAGCATATAATTCAATTTGGCTCCTAAAAAAAGGCAGCAAGGGTCTCAATATTTTTTTTGATTGATGAAGGGCTGAAATCCCTTTTAGTCCTTCAATACCAGTCCCTCTAAAAAAATGCATCATACTGGTTTCCACAGAATCATTCGCATGATGTGCAGTAGCTACCCAAGCATTTTTAAGTGTAATATCATTTAAACGAATTTCATCAAACCAATCATACCTGATTTCTCTGGCAGCTACTTGAACAGACAATTGCTTCTCCAACATATACTTTTTGGTGTCGATTCTTTTAATCAATAAAGGGACGCCAAGGCTTTCGCATAGAGAAACAACAAATTTTTCATCTCGATTACTCTCCTCGCCTCTCAATTGATAATTTACATGAGCAGCAATAAATTCAATCTTTGATTGATGTAATAAATGTGCTAATACAGTACTATCTATTCCACCACTCAATGCCAACAAAATTTTTTGTCCTGACAATATCAATGAAGCAAAATAGGTTTGCCAATTCTGTTGGAATTGATTCAATAAGTTCATACCTATTTCTTTACAAAAGACCCTGTTAATGCAGCTAAACCACTGATTAATCCACCTATAATACCGGTAATCAATATCAACATCATATATGAGCCCCCCAATGGAAGTATCAAAGCCACTTTTGCGGAAAGGATATGTTCATTGGCTGCATCTTTAATAAAAGCTAAGACTACCCATAATAAGAATAACCCTAGAAACCCACTTAAAAAAGATTTACCGGGAGTCTGATGCAATAGTGCAGCAACAACAAAAGAAGTAACCACAAAAACCCACCAAGGCAATTGAGTAAAAAGTCCTGCTACAAAAGCCAATAACGCCGTTAAAAATAAGGATACTATAAATTTCATAAAATGTTTTTAAGCTTGGGTAAATGTCATTAACCACTTGATGCGTTTATTACTTGGTGCATCTTTAAGGTGCATAAATAGAATTGGATAATACTTTCCAGTTGCCCAATGTTTCATAAAAGTATCGTAGTACTTGCTTCCTGGATTACCATTTTGGCCACCAGGATATACCCCATAGGCTTCTATTTCATCGGTCATATGTACAATCATTCTCCAACTTGGGCCATGTGTTTCTGTGGTGGCATTAATAATATGCTTCCCGCCACCAATTGGCAAATGCAATGAGCTCAAAGCATTAATTTTTAGTAAATGAGAAACCCGAGTATCTTTAAACAACGACCATTCTAATTTACCCTCTTTTTCTGCTTTTACCAATACAGCAGTGGCTTTTTTAACTGCTTCCATGACTGCATCAGCGATGGTTTCTTTTTTATTTGGTGTTTTTATGTTATCTGCAAAAGAGTAAAGGCTATCTCTTTTAATACTTTCTAACAAAGTAATTTCATCTGGCCAACCCAAGCTAGTGGTAGCCCCTGAAAATTCATCGGACCAAATGGTTGTTTCTAAACTATCCCAAATCACATTAAATACTGTTGCTCCTTTTTCATTCACATCGCTTATTAAATTCCAAGTGCTTAATATATTAATGTACTTTTTCTCATCAGCAGTTAATGCAGATTGATCAATGTATTTTAATAATATTGGACGAGCCATTTCAGCGAAAACATTGTAATTATCCATTTGAAGACGCTGAATATCTTGCGGGGTAGCTTTAGTTAATTCAGTCAACTTTCTATTGATGATTACTCCTCGGTAAACCGGGAAATTACTGGCTGCCCCTAAATAATAAGGATACGTTTGGTCTGTCGATTTTTGATTGGCACTGCTTACAAAACCACGCTCCGGATTTTTTATCATTGGATTTTCTTCCGTTGGAATAAAACCTTGCCAAGCATAAGCACTATCCTGTCCTGGTAAAATAAAGTCGCCTTGTCTATACCATCTTGCTACAAAATTGGCCTGTTGTTTTAATGCGATATCGCCTGTTTTAGAGGCAAAAGCAAAATTCTGACCAGTACTATTCCAGTGTGAAATAGCTTCTAAATAATCATCATAATTTTTCGCATGGTTCAGTTTATAAAATGCTAATAAACCACTTCCACCATCATGAGCAGTCCATCTTAAAGCAAGATTTTTACCACCTGAACCACTATTCTTATAATTATGGTCGTACATAGTAGGTCCAAACACCGTTATTGCAATGTTTTCTTGAATAGTAGCGCTGTCTTTTACTTTAATGGTTTCGATTCTTTTTTCTGCTTTCACCCATTGACCTTTAAACCAATATTCATTTAAAGTAGTGTCTTTAAATTTCATATCGTAATAGTCTAACACATCTCTTCCAGCATTAGTAACTCCCCAAGCAATACTATCATTAAATCCAATGATAACAGCTGGTGAACCTGGGAAACTAGCCCCATAAGTACGATGGGTAGGGGTTGATATTTGAACTTCGTACCAAAGAGATGGTAAATTCAACCCTAAGTGTGGATCATTGGCAAGTATGGGTCTACCGGATTTTGTTTTTGTTCCACCTACTACCCAGTTATTACTTCCATTGCTTTTATTTGGAATAAAAGGAGCCAATGCTGTTGAGCTTCCTGCAGTATCACCTAAGTAAGCAGTTTGAACATCCGCAGGAGCAACGGGTTTGATAGCAGGATTTGCATAAACAGTACCTCGAGGAATAATTGGATCCAAAGAATCTTGTACATCGGTAAACAACAAATCAAAATCTTTATAGCTGAAATAGTTTCGAGCATTGCTCATTTGCAAATCGGTTACTGCGCCTCTTCCTGTTAAGTCATAAGACATAAACATCTGGAACAAATAAGTTTTTAAAGAAGTCCAAGCTTCAGGTTTATAATCGAGTAATTTGTACTCAAATGGAATTTCTTCTGGCTTCAATTGAGCAATATATGCATTCACTCCCTTTGCATAAGCGTCAATGGCAGATTGCATTTCAGGATTATTTTTCTCTACATACGCCTTGGTTCTTTCAGCCCCATAAACCATTCCAAGTCTTCTAAAAAATTTATCGGTACCAATTCTTTCTTTCCCTACAATTTCACTTAAACGACCTGCCGCAACATGGGTCTGAAATTCCATCTGCCAGAGTCTAAACTTAGCATGCAAGTATCCCTGAACGTAGTATGCGTCATTATCTTCATCTGCATAAATATGTGGAACCAATCGATCGTCTATATATACATCAACTTTCCCAGCTAGCCCCTCTAGTTGTATATTATCGTTGTAATTAACATCAGTGGCTTCTGCGTTTTGCCAAAAACCATGTTGTGGAGATAAAAAATAACCCAGCCTCGGGGTTTTACTTCCCCCAACAGCTAATTGGGTATTAAATAAGTGAACAGCACCCCAAGTTAATAGGGCCGATACAAGCAATGGTACAATCCTCATAGCAAATATTTAAAGACTCAAAATAAGCAAATTAGTTCAGAAGCATCCATGTTAACGAGCTTCCATAATCAGGAATTTTTTCCCTTTAATTTTTTCGTCACGCACCCCTTTCAACAATGATGATATCTTTGTTTTTTTAACCGCCACAAAACTATTATGGTCTTTCACAATAATTAAACCCAATTCTTCTTTTGTTATCTTGCCTTTTTGAATAAACAAACCCACAATATCCACTTTATTGAGTTTGTCTTTTTTACCTCCGTTTAAATACACAGTACCCCATTCTGAAGCAGCAGGAGGCGGTGCATGTAATTTTAAAGAAAAAGTAGGAGGCGTTTCGGGTAAATAATTCGGCAGGGTTTCATCTTCGTGCAAAATGAGATATACATTCCCTTTGTTGTTCATTCTAGAAGTACGACCATTGCGATGAGTAAATTCTGCATTGGTAGAGGGTAAATGATAATGAACAATATGATCAATATCAGGAATATCCAACCCTCTTGCTGCTAAATCAGTAGCAATTAAATATTGAGCTGTTCCATTTCTAAATTTGATTAATGCTTGTTCTCTTTGCATCTGTTCCATTCCTCCATGAAAAATGGTATTAGCTATACCTAATTCGGCTAATAAACTGCCAGTTCTTTCCACAGCTTCTCGATGATTGCAAAAAATAATGACAGGAACCTTTCCTAAAGTACAAATCAAATCATACAGCGTATTCACTTTGTCTTTTTCAGGAGACCATACTGTATGCATTTCAAAAGAAGGTGCTTCATCCCGACCTTTTAAAAAGTTTAATACCACCAACTGCTTTGGTTCAGCAAATGCAGGAATGGCAATAGATGCAGTAGCAGAAACAAATACTTTTTGCACTTCAGGTTTTAAGGCTTTAGTGATGTATTCCATATCTTCTTCAAACCCCAGCGCCAATGATTTATCAAACTCATCAAAAATATACAATCGAATTCCCTTTGGATCGAAAGTTCTTCTTTTAAGATGATCGGCAATCCTACCAGGTGTACCTACCAATAATGCAGGTGGCTCAACCATACTATTAATTTCTGTTGGCATATCATGACCACCATAGGAACAAATGATTTTATATCCAGTTTGCATGGCTTTCCAAACCTGTTCAATTTGAATGGCTAATTCTCTAGATGGAGTTAATACCAAAGCTTGTACCAATTTCCCTTTAGGATTCAAATGCTCTAACAACGGAATTAAAAAAGCAAGGGTTTTTCCTGATCCTGTAGGAGATAGTAACAACACATTCTTATGGTGTATAATATTACTTACCGCAGATTCCTGCATTTCATTTAATGCAGCTATACCCAAATTTTGAAGTGTTTGCTTACTATCGTTTAGTTTAGTCATAATTAAAATTTCAACACGGTATACCCTTTTGCGTTATAGGTAGTAATAGTAGTAATTGCAGAAAGTACAGCTTGAAATTCGGGAGCAAGCGTTGAAGGATCAACTTTTCTTTTAAACAGCGTTTGACCACAAACGTATAACGGAATGCCCGCCTCTTTTAAAGCTTTAAACAAAGGAAGATTTGGATTATCAACTCCAAATTTTTGCTTATAGGTTTCATTATTTAAAATAAATGGTACTGCAGGACCATGTACAACAGCAATCATCTTTAAATTTTTAGGATTAACTCCCCCGGCAACATGCAAATTGGCAATGCGAGCTATGTTTTCAAAATACTCACTTACTTCTTTTGGATTAGGAGCTGCACTAACAATATCAACCAATATTTTGTAGTCTGCTTTTTTGTCAATTACATCAACTGCAAATGGCACTTCTGTAACATCTCCATATTGGGAAATAAATGGACGCACCACTTTTTGTGCATTAACCATTGATGTGCTGAATAGTAGAGCGAAAACTAAAAAAAAGTATTTCATACAATTGATTTATTCTAAGGTACGTTATTTGCCAAACTTCTTCTTCAAAGCTTGTAAAGCATCCGTCACATTTAAGTTGCTCAAATCTTCTTCTTTTTTTACAGGTTGATTAGAGCGCTTGTGTTGATTGAAGTCTTTCCTGCCCCCCACACCCGCAGCAGGTGCGGCCTCTGTTTGTTTGATAGAGAGCGCAATTCGCTTGCGGCTCAAATCTACCTCTAATACTTTTACCTGTACTTTTTGCCCAAGTTTTAATGCCTCACTAGGGTCGGATATGTATCGATTGGCTATTTCGCTCACATGCACCAAGCCATCTTGCTTAACGCCAATATCTATGAATGCTCCAAATCTGGTTAAATTGGTTACTACCCCCGGCAATACCAACCCAACAGTAACTTCTTCCATAGAATAAATATTGGCAAATTCAAATTGCTCTAATTCTGATCTTGGATCTAACCCAGGCTTTTGTAATTCCTTAATAATATCATTCAATGCTAAAACCCCAATTTGATCAGTCACATATTTTTGCGTATTGATCGTTTTTAACATGGATTCGTTCCCAACAAGAGACGCTACATTGGTTCCTAAATCAGTAGCCATTTTTTCAACAATCGGATATGCTTCAGGGTGAACAGCACTTGCATCTAATGGATGTTTTGCTTTAGGAATGCGCAAAAATCCTGCACATTGTTCAAAAGCCTTTGCACCTAATCGAGGGACTTTTAACAATTCTTCTCTGCTAGAAAAAGAACCCAAAGTTTTTCTTTGTTTAATAATATTTTCTGCAACTGATTCATTAATACCACTCACATAACTCAAGAGTTGTTTACTAGCGGTATTTAAATTTACGCCTACGGTATTTACACAACTCACTACCGTTTGGTCTAACTTTTCTTTTAGTCTAAACTGATTCACATCATGCTGGTACTGCCCTACCCCAATACTTTTAGGGTCAATTTTTACCAATTCTGCTAAGGGATCCATGAGTCTTCGGCCTATGCTTACTGAGCCTCTTACCGTAATATCATAATCAGGAAACTCTTCTCTTGCAATTTCAGAAGCAGAGTATACAGAAGCTCCGTCTTCATTCACTAAAAACACGGGTAAACCAAGATTTAATTTTTTAATAAACTGTTCTGTTTCTCTACCGGCAGTTCCATCCCCAATAGCGAATACTTGTATGTCAAATTGCTTTACAAGTTGTTTTATTTTGTACTCGCTATCGTATATTTTATTGGCTTCATGAACATAAATTAAATCTGTAGTAAGCAATTCACCTGATTCATCTAAACAAACCACTTTGCAGCCCGTTCTATAACCGGGGTCAATCGCCAATACCCGCTTGCTTCCTAAAGGAGCACTCAATAATAATTGACGCAAATTTTCTGCAAAAACATTGATGGCTTCTTCATCTGCTTTTTGTTTCAAAGCAGTTCTACACTCCGTTTCTAAACTGGGTTGCAGTAGTCTTCTGTAAGCGTCTTTGATGGCTTTTTTAATATGGTTACTCGAAGGGCTCATTCCTTTTATAAAAAAGGCTTCAATAGATTCAATTGCATCTTCTTCAACTGGTGCAATAGTCATTCGTAAAAATCCTTCTAAGAATCCTCTTAAAATAGCCAGAATACGGTGAGAAGGTATTTTATGAATGGGCTCGGAGAAATCGAAATAATCCTTGTATTTGATGGCTTCTGCTTCTTTATCGGAAAGTACTTTACTCTGTAGCGTAGCTGTATCTTCAAATAGTTTTCTTAATTGGGCTCTAATTTCAGCTTGCTCATTTACTTGCTCTGCTATAATATCTCTTGCACCTTGAAGTGCTTCTTCTATAGTGGTAATTTTTTCATTAAAAAATTTAGTTGCTTCTTTTTCAGGATCTTCCTGGCCCTGTTCCAATAAAAAATTAGCTAATGGTTCTAGTCCATTTTCTCTTGCAACTACAGCTTTTGTTTTTCGCTTTACTTTGTATGGCAAATAAATATCTTCTAATTCAACTATTGTAGTAGCAGCATTTATTTTAGCTTGTAAACCCTCCGTCATTTTACCTTGATCGGTAATGGTTTTTTCTATAAAGGTTTTACGTTCGGTAAAAGCAAGAATGGTTTTTTGTTCATCTTGAATTTGTTGAATTTGCACTTCGTCTAAATTACCCGTACTATCTTTTCTATAACGGGCAATAAAAGGAATGGTAGCACTTTCAGCTAATAAATCTAAAACGGTTTCAACTTGAGTAACGCGCAAACCAAGTTTTGCGGCAATAATTGGAGCAAACGACATATATAAAATTCAATTTTTAGGGAGGCGAAAGTAGATTATTCCATTATACGCACCACACGATGAGGATATCTTTCTAAATACTTACGAAGCATAGATTTAATGACTTCATTTTCGGCATAAGGTATTACTGCCTCTTTTATTGCAGCAATATAAGCGGGAGCCGAAGGTTCAGCCATTTCTAAATGATCAATAGGGCCCATTCCTATAAATTTTCCCTTTTCAATTAGTATGGCTGTATTGCTTTCTTTAATAATATAAGATGCTTTTTCAGCTGTTATATAATTGAGGGCTTTTTTTACTTGTTCATTATGAATAATTGGATCGGGCCATTCATTTGGAATGGTTTTGTCTAAAAAACACAATGCTGGATGCAGTTCAAATTCTCTTACCAATTTCCAAAGTTCACGGTGGGCATCTGCCAATAATGAAAATGATTGCACAGGTTGTGCATTTTTATGCTTTTTATCTATAGCTAATCGTAAATATCCCCGATTGTCTTCAAACTGATAGATGGCCCAAAGCTGTTCAAACTTTTTCTGACTTTTATTGAATGCCGGCCATAGTCTTTTAATTTCTATGCTTTCAAATAGAATGGCAATAAATTCAGTGGGGCATTCCGTATAGGAAATTTCATATATCTCTCTCAAGAAGTCCTGTCTTTTTTTACTTAAGTCTAACCCAGTAAAATGGCTAACTACCCTTTTTTTTATATTTTTTGCCTTACCTACATAGATGACTTTACCCAGTTTATTATGAAAATAATATACCCCAGGAGAATCGGGTAAAGATTGAATAAAATGTCCAGGTAAATTAGGAGGCATTAATTGTTCCCTGTTTTCTTTCTGCAACATCTCTTTTACTAATCTTTCCCCATTATTTTGTAAAACCAAGTCTAATACTTTGGCAGTAGCTTTAGCATCTCCCCCAGCACGATGCCTGTTTTCAATTTCAATATTGAGTTGTCTGCATAAATGACCCAACCCATATTTAGGAAACCCTGGAAAAACTTTTCGGCTTAATCTTATGGTACAAAGCTTTGGAGTTTGCAAGTCAAACCCAGCTTCTTTTAAATGATGCTTCACAAAGCTGAAATCAAAATTGACATTGTGCGCTACAAATACTCTATTTTTCAATAGGTTATAAATTTGTGGAGCCACTTCATGAAAGGAAGGAGCTGCTTCCACCATTGCATTGGTAATGCCCGTCATTCCAATCACAAAGGGAGGTATAGGTTGATGTGGGTTTACTAAAGTTTCATAAACCCCTTCTACTTCGGAACCATTGTACAACACGATAGCTATCTCTGTTATACCATGCTGACTAGGGAATCCCCCTGTTGTTTCAATATCCACTACCGCAAATCGCATGGCTGCAAGATAAGATTTGTAATATTCTTATTGAAATTACAACTAATGATAAAAAATAAGCTCTTAGTTGTAACAAATAAGTCAACCAACCGTTTATATACTTGTTATGAGATACTGCAAAACTGAAACCCCCAAACTAATTGTAAGCCCCATCATTATGGCTGGACTAGTATTCGGCCTATTTGCTTGTAGTTCTCCAGAGCGGGCTGCAAAAATAATTGGCAAAAAAGCTACCCAGAAAGTAACCCAGCTTTGTTTACCCAGCCAACTTGATTCTGAAGCTTGTTTATCGGAATTGGAACAATTTTTACGTCCGCCCTCGTTTTCTGAGTCAATTTCTGACAAAACAGAAATCATTTCTACTTGGTAAATAGCCCCTAATCATCTAGAAGATTACAACAAGCTCCTACAGTTTCCTTAAATTTGCAGCCAATCGATTTTATGGAGCTGAGCAAGAATTATATCCCTACGGAAATAGAAGCTAAATGGTACAAACATTGGATCAATAAGAATTATTTTTCCAGTAAACCAGATGATAGAGAACCTTATACCGTTGTAATACCTCCCCCCAATGTTACGGGCGTGTTACATATGGGTCATTGCCTTAATAATACCATACAAGATATTTTAGTTAGAAGAGCAAGAATGCAAGGTAAAAATGCATGTTGGGTTCCTGGAACCGACCATGCTTCTATTGCTACTGAAGCAAAAGTGGTAGCCATGTTGCGCGAAAAAGGCATTGCTAAATCTTCCTTAAGCAGGTCGGAGTTTTTAGATTATGCATGGGAATGGAAAGAAAAATATGGTGGCATTATTTTGCAACAACTGCGTAAAATGGGCTGTAGTTTAGATTGGGATAGAACCAGTTTTACCATGGACCCCGATTATTACGATTCGGTTATTAATGTATTCTTAGATCTCTATAAAAAGGGCTATATATACAGAGGGAAGCGAATGATTAACTGGGATGTAAAAGCAAAAACAGCCCTAAGTGATGAAGAAGTTATTTACAAAGAAGTACAAAGCAAATTGTACCATGTAAAATACCATCTCGAAAATGGGGGTACTATAACTATTGCTACTGTAAGACCTGAAACTATTTTGGGCGATGCAGCAATATGCGTGAACCCTGCAGATGAGCGGTACAAATCCCTTCATGGACAATATGCATTTGTTCCATTGATTAATAGAAAAATCAAAATCATTCCAGATGAATATGTTACCCTAGATTTTGGAACAGGTGCATTAAAAGTGACTCCTGCACATGATATGAACGACTATCAGCTGGGGCAGAAATACAATTTGGAAATCATTGATACCATGAACGATGATGGCACAATGAGTGATGCTGCACAAATGTATATTGGGCTTGATCGTTTTGAAGTAAGAAAAAAGATTGTTGCCGATTTAGAAGCGGCTGGCCATATTGATAAAATTGAAGAGTACACCAATCAGGTAGGATTTAGTGAAAGAACAGACGCAGTGGTAGAACCGCGTTTAAGTTTACAATGGTGGGTGAGCATGAAAGAGTTAGCAGCACCAGCATTAACTGCTGTAATGGATGATGAAATTCATTTTCATCCCGCAAAGTTTAAAAATTTGTATCGCCACTGGATGGAAAATGTAAAAGACTGGTGCATCAGCAGACAATTATGGTGGGGACATCGCATACCAGCTTGGTATACACAAGACGGTTCTTTTACAGTTGCTAAAACCGCAGAAGAAGCATTAACAGAATTAAAAACTGTTACAGGCAACGCCACTTTAACCATTGCAGATATTTACCAAGACCAGGATTGCTTAGATACATGGTTCAGTAGTTGGCTTTGGCCTTTTGAAGTGTTTAATGGTTTAAGCAAACCCAATAATGAAGAAGTAAATTATTATTACCCTACTAGCACTTTAGTAACTGCTCCTGAAATTATTTTCTTTTGGGTTGCTAGGATGATCATGGCTGGCTATGAATACAAAGGCGCTAAACCTTTTAATGACGTCTATTTTACCGGCATTGTAAGAGATAAACTAGGGCGTAAAATGAGTAAGAGCCTAGGAAATTCTCCGGACTTACTTGGTTTGATTGATCAATATGGAGCCGATGCAGTAAGGTTTGGAATCTTAATAGCCTCTCCAGCAGGAAACGATATTTTATTTGATGAGTCTTCATTAGAACAAGGCAGAAACTTTAATAATAAGCTCTGGAATGCGTTGAAGTTGGTAAAAATGTGGGAAGCCCGTTTAGCCAGCTCTTCAACAGGTGCCGACTCGGAAGAAGCAACATTTGCTATTAATTGGTTTGAAAATAGGTTAAACCAAGTAAGTGCTGAAGTGGATGAATTGATGACTCAATTTAAATTGAGCGAAACACTGAAAACCATTTACTCATTAATTTGGGACGATTTCTGCAGTTGGTACTTAGAGTGGGCAAAGCCAGGATTTGAGCAACCAGTAGACCCAAAAGTTTACAATAAAACCATTGAATTCTTCGAAAAATTAATGGAATTATTACACCCTATTATGCCTTTTATAACGGAAGAAATATTCCATTTATTAAAAGAGCAAAATGAAGATCTCACCGTAAAATTACAAGGAAAACCCATCCCTGCTGATGAGACTATTTTAGCAGCAGGAAGTTTATTAAAAGACGTAATTACTAAACTAAGAGACGCTAGAAATAAAAACCAACTAAAGCCAAAAGACCCTGTAGTATTGCATATCATGGCAGAAAACACCAACGGGTATAAAGCCATTGAACCCATTTTGATGAAACAGGTTAATGCCAGCAGCGTAATGTATACTTCAACTGCTGTAGCAAATACCATTGTGGTTAATATGGAGAAAGACAAATTCTTTATAGAAGCAGAACAACAATTGGATACTGCTGCCATTAAAGATCGTCTTTTAAAAGACCTTGATTACGAACAAAATTTTCTTGCCTCAGTAATGAAAAAGTTGAGCAATGAAAAATTTGTACAAAATGCAAAGCCAGAAATCATTGCTTTAGAAAGAAAAAAACAAGCTGACGCGGAAGCAAGAATTAAAACAATTGAAGAAAGTTTGAAATCATTGTAATGATTAGAATTGCAACACTAGACGATATACCCGCTATTCAGCAAATTGCTTATAATACCTGGCCTTCTACTTATGGAGCCATTATATCTGAGGAGCAGATTAATTATATGTTAGACTTAATGTATAGCACAGAATCTTTAGTACAACAAATGACTAAAGGGCACCAATTTTATTTATTTGCAAAAAGCGATTCAGCAGCCACTAAGGAAAACGAAATAATGGGATTTGCCTCTGTTTCAACTGAATTGGATGGCATTTTTAAATTAAATAAACTCTATATAGTTCCTGAAGCCCAAAAAACTGGTGCAGGTAAAGCCCTTTTAACTGCAGTAAAAGATTACGCAGTACAAAACGGAGGCAAAAAATTGATCCTACAAGTAAATAAGCAAAACCCTGCAATTGAATTTTACAAAAGACAAGGGCTAAGCATACTATCTGAAAATATTTTTGAGTTAGAAAAAGGGTTTGTGATGGATGACTTCATCATGGGGATTGATTTATAATCAAGTTCCGCAATAAGTAGCATAAAAACCATCCCCATTTTCAGGAGGTGCCTGATAATTTTCAATATTTTGCGTTGATACATAAGGCGTCTGCAATACTTTTAGAAAAGCATTAAAGGAAGTTAAATCTCCTGTAAACGCTACAGAATCCAATACTTTTTCTACCCAATGATTTCTTGGAATCACTAACGGATTTTGCGACTGCATTAATTCTTTAGCATGGGCAACACTACTCCCCTGCTTATTCAATAAAGCCTCTCGCTTTTTTAGCCAATCTGTAAAAAATGAACCGGCATAAATCCCTTCAGGAAAAAGAACAGATTGAATTTGTAAAAAAGAATTGGTATAATCCGCTTGATTTTCTTTCATCCAGTTTAATAATTCTTTTATTAACTCAACTACTTCATCAGACAATTGATTTTTTTGGAACCCAATCTTGGCGCCCATCATGGCAGTATACGCTTGTGTATATAAATCGGGGAATAAATTCAATATTTCTTTTGCCAATTCAACCGCTTCTTCTTGATTGTCGTGAATGATGGGTAACAAAGCATTAGCAAGGCAACTTAAGTTCCAATGTGCAATTCCTGGTTGATTGGCAAATGCATACCTAGCATTGGTATCAATAGAACTAAATACTTTTGATGGGTCGTATGCATTCATAAATGCACATGGGCCATAATCAAATGTTTCACCTGCTATAGACATATTATCGGTGTTCATTACCCCATGAATAAATCCTACCCGCATCCAATTCACTATTAAATGTACTTGTTGAATTAAAACTTCTTTTAATAAGGATAAAGCAGGATTTTCTACTGCAGCTGATGGATAATGTCTTGCGAGCGTATAATTGGTGTAGGCTATTAAATCATCTTTGGTCAAATAATGATTGACATATTCGAAGCTACCTACTCTTATATGACTTTGCATGACCCTTGTTAAAACTGCACCATCTTGAATTTCTTCTCTATACACTTTTTCACCAGTTGTTACTATAGCCAAACTTCTTGAGGTTGGAATACCCAATCCATGCATTGCTTCGCTGATGAGATATTCTCTCAACATTGCCTTAAGCGTTGCCCTCCCATCTCCCCTTCTTGAATAAGGTGTAGGACCTGATCCCTTCAATTGAATATCAAATCGTTGATGAGCAGGGGTTATATGTTCCCCTAATAAAATGGCTCTCCCATCTCCCAGCATGGTAAAATAGCCAAACTGATGACCAGCGTATGCTTGTGCCATAGGGGTCGACCCTTCCGCTAATTGATTTCCACTGAAGATCTGAGCAAAAGCACCTCCGCTTTCTTCCGTTTGTTCAAGTTGAAGTCCTAATTCTTTTGCCAAAGCTTGATTGAACAGCAATAAATTAGGGGACTGAACTGTTGTGGGATTGACTAATTCAAAAAATGAATCCCCTAATGATTGGTACGATGTATTAAAATTGAAAATAGCGCTAGTCAATGGAACTTATTTTAGTGCAAATTAGTTAATCAATGAACCAATACATGGGTTTGTTTAATCACGCCCATTACAAATACCGACTGCACATGTCCTATATTTTCTGCTTGAGACAATTTGTTTACATGAAAATCATAATAAGCATCCATACTTTCTGCTACCACTTTTAACATGAAATCGAATTCACCTGAAATATTGTAACACTCTATTACTTCATTTAATTCGTGCATTCGTTTAATAAATTTTCCACCTGCGGTTTTATCATGTTGCTTTAAAGAGACATAACAAATAACCATTAATCCCTTTTTTACCTTAGTGTGATCAACTAATGTGGCATATTGTTTTATTACACCCGATTCTTCCATTCTCTTAATACGCTCGTGAACAGGGGTTGTACTCAAATGAACTTGATCAGCAATTTCCTTAACGGTAGCTCTGGCATTTTGCTGTAATAATTTTAAAATGGCAATGTCTTTTGAATCTAAAGAAAGAGAAACAGTGGATTCGGCTTTTTTAATTGGTCTGGGCATGGCATTATCCTATTATATTCTTTAATATTGACACAAAATAGACATTTATTCTTTATTTATAAATAATTATGCGCTTTTATTCTTTAAAATTAGCTTTGCGCTACAATAAAATACTATTATGTCTACATTAACATCTACAATTGATTTCAGCTTGCCTTACAAAGTGGCTGATATTAGCTTGGCCGATTGGGGTCGTAAAGAAATTCGTTTAGCGGAAGCGGAAATGCCAGGATTGATGGCTTTACGTGCTGAATATGGTGCTTCTCAACCTTTGAAAGGTGCAAGAGTAGCAGGTTGCTTACATATGACCATTCAAACAGCGGTTTTAATTGAAACATTAGTTGCATTAGGTGCCGAAGTTAAATGGAGCTCTTGTAATATATTTTCTACACAAGATCAAGCTGCTGCTGCTATTGCTGCTGCTGGAATTGGTGTATTTGCTTGGAAAGGTCAAACTCAAGAAGAAGCTGATTGGTGCATTGAGCAAACTTTGTTTTTCGGCGGTGCTGATCGTCCATTAAATATGATATTAGATGATGGTGGAGATTTAACCAATATGGTTTTTGATAAATATCCTGAGTTAATTGCTCATATTAAGGGATTATCTGAAGAAACCACTACTGGTGTTCACCGTTTATATGAGCGCATGGCTAAAGGTACTTTACCAATTCCTGCAATCAATGTGAACGACTCTGTTACTAAATCTAAGTTCGATAACAAATATGGTTGTCAAGAATCTTTAGTTGATGCAATCCGCAGAGCTACCGACGTAATGATGGCTGGTAAAGTTGCCGTTGTTGGTGGATATGGAGATGTAGGTAAAGGATCTGCACTTTCTCTTCGTGGAGCAGGTTGTAGAGTAATTGTTACGGAGATTGACCCTATTTGTGCTTTGCAAGCTGCAATGGACGGATTTGAAGTTAAACCTATGGCAGTAGCAGTTGCAGAAGCTGATATAGTGGTAACTGCATCAGGTTGTAGAGACTTGATTACTGAAAAGCATTTCCGTTTGATGAAAGACAAAGCAATCGTATGTAATATCGGTCACTTTGATATTGAAATTGACATGGCTTGGTTGAACTCAAATTATGGCAATACAAAAGATACCATTAAGCCTCAAGTAGATTTATACAATATTGACGGTAAAGACGTTATTGTTCTTGCTGAAGGCAGATTGGTAAACTTAGGTTGTGCTACTGGTCACCCATCATTTGTGATGAGTAACTCTTTCAGTAACCAAACTTTAGCACAAATTGAATTGTGGTTAAACCACAAGAACTACGAAAACAAAGTGTACGTTTTACCTAAGCATTTAGATGAGAAAGTAGCACGTTTACACCTTGCAAAAGTGGGTGCTCAATTAGATGAATTAACCGATGAGCAGGCTGCCTATTTAGGTATCAGCAAAAACGGTCCTTTCAAATCTGATATGTATCGTTACTAGTATTTTTATTTTAGAATAATATGGCGCCCCGAGCTTACTCGGGGCGTTTTTATTTGTGTGAGCTTTTTATATCATTTATGATTACAATCATTTTTATAATTAGCATATACTTTAATATATTTAGAAAAATTTACAATTCCCCCTCGGCTTAATGAAGTGTAATTTTAACACAATGAAAAATAATGCAAACCTTCTTGGTTTATTTTTATCAATATTTATATGGGGCTGTTCAACCAATCAAGACATTAAAGACTGGGACAACAATGAAAGCTTTGTAGATTCTGTATTGAATCAAATAAGTAAACAAAAGAACACAACAAAAAGGAGCGAGATTATGTTTCTCGACTCTGCAATAAAGAAAAAATCATTAAGTCTAAAACAACAGTTACAAGTATACGCCTATAAATCTGGCCTTTTTTGCTACTATTTACAAAAACTTGACTCCGCAAAGTTGTATGCAGATTCTATGAATTATCTTTTAAAAGATAAAGATCCTAATGACTATCCAAATGCATTTACCTACACCTATTATACCATAGGTGATGCAATGTATGCAAACAACCAGTTTAATGAAGCATATACCTACTACTTTAAAGCAAGGCAATTCAACACGCTAAAAAAAGACTATTGTGCATTAAAAGAGTATAGCTATCGAATTGGGATGATTTTATACAACCAGGGTGAATTTAAAAATGCAGCCGACAACTTTAAACAAAGTTTTTCGGAAGCTTTATTGTGCGAAAAAAATAATGAATATTCTAATTATTACAGAAAACAGGAATTACTCAATAATATCGCATTATGTTTTTACAAATTAGACCATATCGATAGCGCTTTAACTTATTATAATAAAGCGCTTGAATACATTAGTACTCACCAAAAGGCAGATACCACTACTTTTTTTTATGATGAAATGGCTAAAGGAGTAGTGTATGGGAATATTGGGGACATACATAAAAAATCAGGAAATATTCAAGAAGCTGAGCGCAACTTTAAGAAGAGCATAGATATCAATTTACATTCTGGAAGAGAAACGATTGATGCACAACTCAGTTATTTAAAACTAGCCGAGTTATACGCAGAAAAAAAAGAATTTACAAAACTTGGAAATGCTCTAGCAGAGATTAGAATTTCAATGAACGAGACCCCTAATACAAAAGGTGAAATCAAATGGAATAAGCTATCTTGGAAATATTTTGAGCAAAACAATGAAAAAGCAAAAGCCCATGATTACCTTGTTAAATTTCTTGAACTTCAAGATGCAGATGAAAAAATAAACAAAAAAATTTATGAAGTAGATATCAATAAGCAGTTAGAATTATTAGAACAACAAAACCAACTTCATATTGCTCAACACGAAAATGAAGTATCCAGAACTTACCTAATTTCAATTGCTGTAATACTTTTCCTTATTATTCTATTAAGTATAATCCTTGGAAGAAATTGGCTTCATTCAAGAAAACATATTAGCACACTTAAAGAGCTCAACGAAACAGTTAGTACTCAAAATGAACAGTTAGAAATAGCCATGAGTGCTTTGCAAAAAACCATTTCAGAAAAAGACAGTATATTAAAATTAGTTGCACACGATTTACGAACTCCAGTTGCTTCCATACCAACAATGGTTGAAATTATTATTGCTGAAGAAGATGAAGCACAAAAATTAGAATACCTTGAAATGATCAAATCTGCATGCAATAGTTCTTTAACATTGATTGCAGAAATTATGGCTACAGCAGATATTAGTAATAAAAATATTGAAAAAGAACCCACCTTACTCAATGAGTTTATTAATGATTGTGCCGCAATATTAGAGTTAAAAGTAAAAGAGAAAAATCAACAACTCATTGTACAACTACCAGATTTAGACACAACGGTCATGTTGAACCCTGAGAAAATGAAAAGAGTTATTTTTAACCTTGTAACCAATTCGGTTAAGTTTAGTAAAAAAGACACTACAATTATACTTTCAGCAAAAACCGTTGGCAATAAAGTCTTTATTGAAGTAGCCGATAATGGTATTGGCATACCTGAAAAATTAATTCCAGAAATATTTAATATTTCAAAATCAGGGAAACGGAAAGGAACAGATGGAGAAAAGTCTTATGGATTAGGCTTAAATATTTGCAAACGCATTGTTGAAGCACATGATGGATCCATTAATGTACAAAGCCAAGAAGGAAAGGGCAGCACTTTTACAGTAGAACTACCCTTATCCTAATGCTATTGGGTTAATAAAGCGTACAACTCATCTTTCAAATGCAGTCGTTTTTTTCTCAATTCTGTTAATACTTCATCAGCTGGAGTCTCTACTCCTGATTCAATTCTATGCACTGCATGGTTCACTTCATCATACTCGTCTGAAAGTTTTTTAAAATGCGCATTAGCCACTTTAAATTCAGAAATTCTCGAATCAAATTCAGGGAATTCATGGTGTAAGTCGTGTTTTTCCATTATGTTGTAGTTTTATAACTTAAAGTTATTCAAGTTAAAGTTTAAAATAAATGACAATAATCAGGTCTTTACTTAAATGGGGCATTTTATGTATTCTGATTTCATTATTTGCGGGTTCTGCTTCGGCGTTATTTTTAGTTTTATTGGATTCTGTAACAACATTAAGAACAAAATATACCGGCCTGATTGCTTTGCTGCCTATGGCAGCATTAATTTCTGTAATACTCTATCAAACAATTGGGAAAAAATCTGCTAAAGGGAACCAACTAATTGTGGCAACCATAGAACACCCATCTAAGCCCTTAATTGAGTGGATAATGGCCCCTTTCATTTTATTCACCACATTAATTGCCCATCTATGTGGTGCTTCCGTAGGTAGAGAAGGAACTGCACTTCAACTATCTGCCTCACTTTCCGATCAACTAACCAGACCATTCAAACTAAGTGACTATGAAAGAGCAATTCTGCTTAAAGCAGCTGTGGCTGCTGGATTTGGCTCTGTTTTTGGCACTCCCTTAGCTGGTGCATTATTTGCCTTAGAGTTTGCGGATAAGAAAATTCATTTCACCAAAAATATAGCCCCAATTTTTATTTGCGGCTTTTTAGCAGACCAAGTTACACTCTGGTGGGGTATTCAACATACTGTATATTCTATTACTCATTTACCCGCCTTTAATTTGCTTTCTGGCTTACAAATTTTATTAGCCTCAATCCTATTTGGCGTTATTGCATTTGTTTTTAAAGCTGGTTTAACATTTACTAAATATTCAACGGCAAAATTGATTCCAAATGAATCATGGAGAGCGGTATCAGGAGGAATATTAATTGCAGTGGTTATTTATTCTACAGCTATTGATGATTTTATAGGTTTGGGTATTCCATATATCTTAAATGCTTATTCAGCACCAGCAATTCCATTTGCTTTTTTAATAAAATTATTGCTTACTATTTTTTCTCTATCTATAGGATTTAAAGGAGGTGAAGTAACTCCATTGTTTTTTATTGGTGCCACCCTGGGGAGTGCACTTTCGTTAATCATCCCCTTACCCATTTCATTCTTAGCCGGAATGGGCATGGTGGCTGTTTTTGGGGCCGCTTCAAAAACCCCTTTGGCAACAGCACTATTAGCTTATGAGCTATTTGGGAAAGAATATATATTTTATGCTTTTGTTATTGCCTTTATAGCTAGTTTTATTGCTGGCAAAAAATCAATTTATCAACCCCAATAAAATGAACTGGCAACCAGAGTATTTAGAAAATGATTTAGTAAAGTTGGTACCACTTGCTGAAACCCATTTTGAACAATTGTATGCTGTTGCATCAGATCCACTCATTTGGGAGCAGCATCCAAATAAGAATAGATACCAACTAACGGTTTTTAAAAACTTTTTTGAGGGAGCCATTCTTTCTAAAGGAGCATTTCTAATAACGGATGCTCAAACCAATGAAGCAATTGGTAGTAGTCGGTTTTGCAATTTCAACGCAGAAAAAAAATCGATTGAAATTGGTTATACTTTTTATGCAAGAAAATACTGGGGCAAGGGATATAACAGATCTACCAAACAACTAATGATCAATTATGCCCTTGAAAAAGTAAACACTATTCATTTCTTTGTGGGTGCTGAAAATATTCGCTCCCAAAAAGCGATGGAAAAGCTTGGGGCGGTCAAATTAGGTGAAGTACTAATGCCTTACTACGGCGAACCTGATCGGTTAAATTTTCAATACCAAATTGACCAAAATTTATGGGATGCTACTAATTCAAAAGATGAATAAAAAATCATGAGAGAATCTAACAATAGGCCAGCACAAGCCAAAATATTAAGAAACTTTAGAAAGTTGCACAGAATTACTGGGGCTTTGTTATTTGTATTCTTTTTTATTGTAGCCATCACAGGTTCATTATTAGGATGGAAAAAAAATAGTGGAGGCATGATTATGGCCAAATCATACAAGGGAAGTTCAACACAATTAAAAGATTGGCTTTCAATTGATAGTTTATATCGAAATGCCTGCAATTATTTAAGAGACTCTGTTTCAGCGGACCTGTCAACAGAAGTTGATAGAATAGATATAAGAAAAGATAAGGGAATGGTTAAATTTATTTTCACCAATCACTTTACAGGATTACAACTTGATGGCGCTACAGGACAAATATTACATATTGAAAAAAGAAGAGCAGACTACATAGAAAAAATTCATGATGGCTCTATTATTGATTTTTATTTTGGTTGGGATGGATATTTTAAACTAATCTATACCAGCATTATGGGACTCGCATTAATACTATTTACTGTTACTGGGTTTTGGCTTTGGTATGGGCCCAAACGCATGAGAAAGCATGCTTAAATTTACATTATGAGCGCGACAGATATTTGGATGCTTATAGCCGGACTGGGATTATTCCTTTATGGTATGTTTCATTTAGAAGACTCCATGAAGCAAATGGAAGGCCGTTCATTTAAGTTATTTCTACAAAAAAATACTAAAAATAAATTTAAGGCAATACTGAGTGGAACAATCGTTACAGGTGTTTTGCAGAGCAGTTCTATTGTAAACTTAATGGTATTATCTTTTGTGGGAGCTGGCATTTTGTCTATGCGAAATGCGATAGCAGTGGTTTTAGGAGCTAATATTGGAGGAACATTTAATAGTTGGCTAGTTGCATTATTAGGATTTAAAGTAGAGTTAAATAATGTCACTTTGCCATTAATTGGAATTGGTGGCATTTGCTTAATCGTTTTTAAACAAAAAAAAACAATCTATCAAATAGCCCTTTTTTGTATGGGTTTGGGTATGCTCTTTTTAGGCCTTCAATTGATGAAGCAGAGTATGGATGCCATGATGACCCAATTTGATTTTACTCCTTACCTATCCTATCCACGCATTATTTTTCTTTTATTAGGATTTATCATTACTTCCATTGTTCAAACAAGTTCTGCAACGGTTGTTGTGGTATTAACTGCTTTATATGCCCATGTTATACCTATTGAAACCGCTATTTCGGTTGTTTTAGGTGCAGAACTAGGTACTACTGTTAAATTAATTTTAGGTGCAATTGGTGGCAATTCTGCTAAAAAAAGAGTGGCATTGGGTAATAGTTTATTCAACGTACTTACTTCTGCTGCAGGCTTTATTTTTATTGACCCGATTATACAGTTGATTACCCAAACATTCTTAATTAAAGATCCTATTTTGGTTCTAGTAGCATTTCAAACATTTATTAATTTGGCTGGGGTTATATTGATTTATTTTTTCTTGAATAAATATGGCAACTTTTTAGAGAACCAATTTAAAGAAGACAAAAAAACGGTACTTCAGTTTCTACAAAATGCAAGTGTAGAAGTGCCTTCTACTATCACAGATATGTTGAATAAAGAAGTAGGCCTATACATTGAAAGAGTAATACGTTTTAATTTAACCAGCTTCCATATTAAGCCTAATTGGCTTATCAATAGCGAATTTGAGTTCATTTATCAAAGCCAATATGCTAAAAACGACTCGATAGAATTGCCTGAACAATACCAACAACTAAAAGAGTCTGAAGGAGAAATTTTAACCTATTATTCAAAAGTGATGTCTCAAATGAAACAGTCTGATGAAATAGTTAGAATAAACAAATTAATAGAAGCCCTTAGAAATGCAATGTATTCAGCCAAGGGAATGAAAGATGTTTACCAAGATAAAACAGAATTTAGTAATTCAATTAACGAAGTGAAATACGAAATGTACCACCAGTTTCAGTCTGAGTTAAGTGAATTCTACAAACTGCTGTATGTATCGTTTACAAACAAAGAAATGAATAATGGATTAGAAAGCATATCGTCTTTGTTAGAAAAAAATAAGACCGATTTTGACGAAAGAATTAATCATATTTATTTTCATGCAGGTCAAAACATGCTTAAAGAAAAAGATATTGCTACCTTATTTAACTTGAACAGAGAATTGTACTCTTCTTGCAAAGCAATAGCGCTTGCCGTAAAAGATTATAAAGACAAATCAATATAAAAGCGCCTCAATTAGTATACTAACTGAGACGCTTTGCTAAATAATTATTTTTATAAATTTCCTCTTAAATCTTGTTCTCTTTCTAATGCTTCAAACAAAGCCTTGAAATTTCCTTTACCAAAGCTTTTAGCTCCTTTTCTTTGTATAATTTCAAAGAAAAGTGTTGGTCTATCTTCAACTGGCTTACTAAATATTTGCAGTAAATAACCTTCATCGTCTCTATCTACTAATATGCCTAATTCTTTCAATGGTTCAAGGTCTTCATCAATTTTACCCACTCTGCTAATTAAATCATCATAATACGAGTTTGGTACTTTTAAAAACTCAATGCCACGTTGTTGTAATTGGGTAACAGTAGCAACAATATCATTAGTAGCCAATGCTACGTGTTGACAGCCTTCCCCATCATAAAAATCAAGGTACTCCTCTACTTGAGACTTCTTCTTTCCTTCTGCAGGTTCATTAATTGGGAATTTTACAAAGCCATTTCCATTACTCATGACTTTGCTCATTAGAGCTGAATACTCCGTAGAAATATCATTATCATCAAAGCTTAAGATATTTTTAAACCCAAGTACATTTTCATAAAATGCAACCCACTTATTCATTTGATTCCAACCTACATTTCCAACACAATGGTCTACATACAATAATCCTGTACTAGTAGGATTATAAGAAGACTCCCATTTTTTGAACCCTGGCAAAAAAACACCTTGATAATTTTTCCTTTCTATAAAGAGATGAACTGTATCGCCATAAGTTTTAATTCCGCTGATAACAGCTTCTCCATTTTCATCTGTTAGTTTGATGGGTTCCAAATCTGATATTGCTCCACGACTGGTTGTTTGAAACCATGCGTCAGCAGCGTCTTCTACCATTAATGCTAGATGCCTTACTCCATCCCCATGTTTATAAATATGATCAGCAATAGGGTTATTCGCCCTAAGTGGAGTTGTAAATACAAAAGTGAGCTTATTCTGTCTTACGACATAGCTTACCTTGTCTTTGATACCTGTTTCTGGACCAGCATAAGCCAAACTTTGAAAACCAAATGCAGTTTTATAAAAATGTGCTGCTTGTTTAGCATTCCCCACATAAAATTCTACGTAGTCGGTCCCTTGTAAAGGTAAAAAATCGCCCTGCTTTAAAGCAGCATTTAAAGGCAATGCAGAAGATATATTCATAATTAATGAAAATTTAAATTGAAAAATAAAGTAGACATAGATTAAACAACCAATAGTCAATGACTGATGGTAAGTGCTTCAATCAATAGATAATATTCAATTCTATTATCACTAAATCGTTTATGAGGATAATCGGGTAGCATCGTTGCAAATTTAGTTATCTTTGGGCTTATGAAAATTGGAATTCTTGGTGGCGGACAATTAGGTAGAATGTTGCTTCAAGCAGCAGCTAATTATACAGTAGAAACCTATGTTTTAGAAAATGACCCCAATTGTCCATCGGCGCATTTATGTCATTCTTTTACCAAAGGAGATATTACTGATTTTGATGCAGTATACCAGTTTGGTAAAAATTTAGATGCTATAACTATTGAGATTGAGTCGGTTAATGTAGATGCACTAGAAAAATTACAGGCAGAAGGAGTTAAAGTGTACCCCCATCCTTCCGCTATTCGCATTATCAAAAACAAGATCACCCAAAAACAATTTTACAAAGACAACGGCATTCCAAGTTCAGCGTTTGTAATAACAGAAACCAAGGAAGATGTATTAAATCATCTTTCACTCTTACCCGCAGTACACAAAATTGGTGAGGGAGGGTATGATGGCAAGGGCGTACAAATTATTAACAATAAATTTGATGTAGACAAAGCCTTCAGTGCTGCAAGTGTTTTAGAAAAAAAAGTGTCCATTAAAAAAGAAATAGCGCTCATTGTTGCAATGAATGATACAGGAGAAACTGCACTATTTCCTGCATCTGAAATGATGGTTAACCCTGCATTGAATTTATTAGACTACCAAATTAGTCCGGCACTTATCCCAGAAAAAGTACTTTGGGTGGTTGAAGCAGTTGCCATTAAATTAGTTAAAGCGCTAAATAGCCCAGGATTGTTTGCTGTAGAAATGTTTATTGACCAAAATGATGAAGTATGGGTAAACGAAACGGCACCGCGTGTGCACAATAGTGGTCACCATACTATTGAAGCCAATTACTGCAGTCAATATGATATGCTTTGGAGAATCATGTTGCAATATCCATTGGGCAATACAGACCCCATTCTTCCTGCTGCAATAGTAAATATTATTGGGGAAGATGGTTATAGTGGCAATGCGGTTTATGAAGGATTAGAAGATGTACTTAAAACAGACAATGCTTTCGTTCATTTATATGGCAAACAAACCACAAAGCCAGGCAGAAAAATGGGACATGTTACCATTATGCACAAAGATTATCAAGACTTAACACATAAAGCAAATAAGATAAAGAATACGCTTAGAGTTAAAGCCAATTAGCTTCTTTTGGTATTTAATGGCTTTAAAAAACCTATCCCAATTAAACTTTTGGTTTGCAGCCCTGGGGAATTTTTTGAAGGGCCAAATAATCTTACATCATCATCGTATATAAGATCTAAACTATAGGTTGCTGAGAAGAATTTATTGATTTTAAAAGAGAATAAATTCGTCATAAATAAGTCTACATTTTGGGGTCTACTTTGGTAATTGGAAAACAAATCCATTTTGCCTTTATAGGTAACATTCTTAGCAATGGTATTGCTGTAATTTAAAGTGATAAAAGCTCCTATTTGATTAAAATTTCCTGCACCTGCGGGCACCCCATATCCTCCCTTATCTGATAATGATTTATTTGCCAACACAATCCACCTTGATGTGAGTGGTGAAATGAAAATGGATAGATATTGGTCTGGTTTATAATCAAATCCTGCTGATAAGATGATATAAGCTGGTGATAATAAAGAAGAGGTAAAAGTGGGTTGGTTATTATTGAAAGTATACCCATCAAAAAATTGCGATCGGAAATTTATAAGGGTAGAAACATACCATTTACCTAAAGAATCCATTTTATAACCATACTTGCTCAAATAATCTAAACGGTCATCATTTTTACGACTTCCTAAACTGGTACTTTGAATATACCCTAAATTGACATCTATGGAATTATCCCAAAAATGTCTCTTATACTTGTACAAAATAAAATAGTTCATATATCCATTGGCGGTTAGAGAAAAATTATCTCCCCCAGACGCCCAGTTACTTAACGAACCTTGCGCTAGATTGAAACTAAATAACCCTCCTCGTTTCCAGTTCCAGCCTGTTGTATCATTGTCCTTTTTTATTGTTCGGTTGATCTCTCGTTTCAATGCCTGAACCACATTGTCTTGCCCTTTCACAATAAATCCGGTTGTTAACAGTATAGCTAACCACAGGAAAATTCTACTCATGTGTACATTTTTCAATTCAAATATAGGAAACCCACGCAATTATTCTTGTATTATCGCTGACAAACTGGCATAGATTGAGGATATTCAGTACATTTGTAGCTTAATTAACAAAGGATGGAACTGGCTGAATTATTGAATAAAAAACACGACGAAGCAAGACAGGGTGAAGCGTTTAAAGCGATTGGTACACCTTTATTGGATGGCAAGAAATTCTATATAGAAAGTTATGGCTGTGCAATGAATTTTTCTGACAGTGAAGTGGTGGCGTCTATATTGCAAGAAAATGAGTTTAGTGCCACCCCTGATTTTGAGGCAGCAGATTTAATCTTAATCAACACCTGCTCTATAAGAGAAAAAGCAGAACAAACAATCAGGAAACGATTAACTGAATTCAGAAAAATTAAAAGAACTCGGCCCGGAATGCTCATAGGCGTACTCGGTTGTATGGCCGAAAGATTAAAAGCGCAATTATTAGAACAAGAAAAATTAGTTGATTTAGTAATAGGGCCAGATGCTTATCGATCTCTTCCTGATTTAATTAAAGAAGCTTCTGGTGGACAAAGAGGGGTGAATGTATTATTGAGTAGAGATGAAACATACGGCGATATTGCTCCCGTTAGATTAAACAGCAATGGAATTACCGCATTTGTATCTATCACAAGAGGATGCAATAATATGTGCAGCTTTTGTGTAGTTCCGTTTACCAGAGGCCGCGAAAGAAGTAGGTCAGCCAATTCCATTATTGAAGAAATTAAATCATTGGTTACTGAAGGTTATAAAGAAATTACTTTGTTAGGCCAAAATGTAGACAGTTATCATTGGGTAAATGAGACGGGTAACGAAACCGTAACGTTTGCGAATTTATTAGAACAAGCGGCATTGGTTAGCCCTGATTTAAGGGTTCGATTTAGCACTTCGCACCCAAAAGATATAACAGATGATGTGTTATATACGATGGCCAAATACGAAAATATTTGTAAGTGCATTCATCTTCCAGTTCAAAGTGGCAATACAAGGGTATTACAATTAATGAATAGAACCTATTCTAGAGAATGGTACCTAGCTAAAGTGGATCGCATTAGAGAAATCTTACCCAATTGTGGATTAACATCTGATATGATTGCAGGATTTTGCACTGAAACAGAAGAAGAACACCAAGACACTTTAACCCTTATGGATTATTGTTGTTTCGATATGAGCTATATGTATTTTTATAGTGAACGTCCGGGTACTTTAGCTGCTAGAAGATTTAAGGATGATATTTCATTAGAAGATAAAAAACGTCGCTTACAAGAAATTGTAGACAAACAAGGAGAACTCTCTACCAAAAGTAACTTAAACGATATTGGCAAGACTTTTAAAATATTAATTGAGACTCGTTCAAAAAGAAATGCCAATGATTGGACAGGCAGAACCAGTCAAAATAAAATAACCGTATTCCCCAAATCAAATGAAAACCAACAACCGGGTGATTATGTTTGGGTAAAAATTCACGATTGCACCAGAGCTACTCTTTTAGGAACAATTGTGGATCATCCTTAAACCATTTATTATGGATTTACAAAGTATTAAAAATAGATTTGGGATCATTGGAAACTCCCCTGCTTTAAACCATGCGCTTAACACCGCAGTGCAAGTTGCTGCTACCGATTTAACAGTTTTGATTGTGGGCGAAAGTGGTGTGGGTAAGGAAGTGTTTTCACAAATCATTCATGCATTATCATCTAGAAAGCACAATCCATTTATTGCTGTAAACTGCGGCGCTATCCCCGAAGGCACTATTGACTCTGAATTATTTGGTCACGAGAAAGGAGCATTCACTGGTGCAGTAGATAGCAGAAAAGGATATTTTGAAACAGTGAATGGAGGTACCCTTTTTATGGATGAAATTGGGGAAATGCCTTTAGGCACTCAAGCAAGATTATTAAGGGTTCTTGAGACTGGAGAATTCATTCGGGTAGGTAGTTCCAAAGTGCAGAAAACAGATGTGAGGGTTATTGCTGCAACCAATAGGGAGTTATTGGAATTTACACAGAAAGGTAGATTTAGAGAAGACTTGTATTACCGCTTAAGCACTGTTCCAATAAGGGTTTCTTCATTAAGAGATCGAAAAGACGATATTCTTTTGTTGTTCAGGAAGTTTGTAGTTGATTTTGCAGAACGCTACAAAACAACACCAGTTCAATTAGATGAAGAAGCAAAAGAAATGCTGATTCAATATCCTTGGCCTGGTAATATTAGAGAGTTGAAAAATATAGCTGAACAAATTTCTGTACTAAGCCCTACCAATCAAGTTAGCGGCAAAGAAATGCGGATATTTCTTCCTGAAAAGAAAGACAATAGAATGCCCATGTTGGCTGGTAATGGAGCTAGTACTGGGGAATTTGCCAACGAAAGAGAAATACTGTACAAACTCTTTTTTGACATGAAAAAAGATGTTACAGAATTAAAAAAGATGTTTGTAGAAATTTTACAAAATCCGTCATTAGCTGGGGCAGCAGCAAATTTTACTAAGGAATCTATCTTAAATGACTATGCAGGAAATGTAAATGAAATGCCTGTAATGAATTCGAACAATAATGTAAATTCATTAAACAATGGGCAAAACAATTTACTCCCTGCGAACAATAACAACGGATCTTTACCTGTGATTTTAAACAATGAAGACATTCAAGTGCATGAAGAAGTGGAAGAGTCTTTAAATATAATGGACAAGGAAAAAGAACTCATCATTAAAGCACTTAAAAAGCACAGAGGTAAAAGAAAAGATGCTTCTTTGGATCTTGGCATTAGTGAGAGAACTTTATATCGCAAATTGAAAGAATATGATATTGATGAATAATTGGATGACGAAAAGAATTACCACACTACTATTATTAGTTACGTTTTCAATAAGTGGTTGTTTTGTCTATAAATTTAATGACGCTGTAATTCCTACGAATGTAAAAACTGTTAAGATTGGTTTTATTGAAAATAGGGCGAGGTATGTTAACCCACAATTGAGCCCTAAATTAACCGATAAGATACAATCAAAAATTACAGGACAGACCAAACTGACTAGAACCAATAATGATGATGCAGATTATGTAATTAATGGGGCCATTACCAACTATGATCCAAGTCAAACGGTGGGGGTTTCTGCGCAACAAGCCAGTACCAATCGATTAACTGTTACTGTTCATATAATACTTCGCAAAACTTTAGAAAACAAAGTAGAGGAATTTGATGTTTCTAGAAGTTTTGACTTCTCTGCAAATCTTACCCTGCAGCAAGCAGAAGGGCAATTATTAGATGAAGTTGTTAGGAACTTAACAGACGAAATATTCAACCGCATATTTAATAACTGGTAAGAGAGTTGTATCTTTATTCTTTATGAAATTTACGCAGGAAAAAGCTTTAGTTCATTTAACAGGCAGTGCCGACCTCTCTTCCATCAAAATGGAAGCAATAGAAAAATTGGTACATGACTATCCCTTCTTTTCTCCAGGACAATACTTATTTGCTGCTAAATTAAAAAAAGAAGATCACCCATTGGTTGGTTCACAAGCAATGAAAACGGCTTTGTATTTCACCAACCCACATTGGCTTCAGTTTCAATTAGAGGCATTAAAGGATCCAGGAATTGATCAGGCACCGAAGCAAGAATTAGATACTGCATTACTTCGTTCTATTCGTCAAAAAGACATTGAGTGGGATGAAATGATCAGCTTGCCAAAAATTGAAGAAACACTTGAATCTGCTGAAAAAAGTTTTGAAGCACCTGAACTGCCAAACCCCGATATCTCCATTCCAACAATTGAGAGCGTGAGAGAATTAATGAAAGGCATTGATCCAATAGATAAACCTGGAACTATTATTCCAGTTATCAGGGAAAATATGCCTTCGGAGCCGGTAGACTATACCCTACCAGAAGTACCTACTAGCGAACCATTTGACCCCGTTTTTAGTGCTTTAAACAACCCCGAGCCACTAAATACCCCTGCCCCCATTGAAGCCAAGAAATCTAACCTTGAGCCCCTCTTGCCAGAGCAGGATTACAGTGAAGAAGAAACAAGCAGTACCATCACCCACCCAGATCAAGACAAGAGTGATGCCAAAATAGCCAGTATTTTATCTAACCAGTTGGCCGAATTTAGAAAACCAATTGAAAAAGAGACTGAATTGACCATTGAGCCAGTGCAAGATAAATTACATACCATTGATTATTTTGCCTCACAGGGTATACAAATTGATTTGAGTAAGATTCCTCAGGACAAACTAACAACCAAACTGAGAAGGTTTACCGATTGGTTAAAGGACATGAAAAATCATAGTCCAAACCCCGAAGACCTTGGTACTAGCCCAGAACAAGAGAAAAAAGTAGCTGAAACAGCCTTGGTTTCAAATGAGTCTAAAGAAATTTTGACCGAGACCATGGCCGAAGTTCTAGCTAAACAAGGCCAAATTGATAAAGCAATTCAGCTTTATATCAAATTAAGTTTCTCTAATCCTGAAAAAACCGCTTATTTTGCAGACAAAATTCAACAATTAAAAGGTATTTAAAATGATTTATCTGTTTTTGGTTCTGATTGTTATTGCAGCTGTTGGCTTGGCTTTTATGGTATTGATTCAAAATCCCAAAGGCGGTGGATTAGCCGGTAATGTGGGGGGAATCAGCAACCAATTAATGGGTGTTAAGCAAACAACCGATGTTTTAGAGAAAGGCACATGGATTTTTGCCGCTATCATAGCACTTTTGGCATTATTCTCTACGTTGTTTTTAAAAGGAGGTTCAACAGATGTTGATACTGAAGTTCTTCAGAAGATCAATACCACCACAACTACTCCTGCTCCTGCCGCTACTGGTGTTCAACAAACACCGGCCGCTACAGTACCTGCAAAAACTGATACTTCTAAGAAATAAATATATTTCCACTTATTTTAAACCCTGCCTTATAAAAAAGACAGGGTTTTTTATTTATTTTACCTTATGGCTCGAAAAAAACAACCTGCTCCAAAATCGACGAACAAGGCTAAAAAACCTTTGTTCATTATTGCTATTGCAATTGTATTAATTGCTTTTGTTCTGTATTGGCTATTTGCTACATCAGCAACTGCTTTTGATGAAAAAAGCAGAATGATTACTATAGAAAAAGACAATACCCAAAAATCTGCTGTTTTAAAAGTTTTTGAAGAGGCCGGAATTCTACAATTTCCTAGTCTTTTAGGCATTGCGGGCGCGCCTTTGAATATTTGGGATAAAATGAAACCGGGCAGGTATGAAATAAAGAAAGGGCAAAGTATTTTTGATATTGTTAGAATGCTTAAGAATGGAAGATTGGCAGAAGTGAAATTAGTGATCAATCGGGTTAGAACCAAAGCAGAGTTAGCGAAGTTAATCAGCAAACAATTCATGACCGATTCTAGCAAAGTGATGGAATACCTGAGCTCAAATGATTCATTAGCAATTATTGGGTCAGATACAACCTTATTATTTACCAAAATTATACCAGACACCTATAACTACTTTGCTGATGCGTCTATGCAAACCATTCTGCAAAAACTAAGCAATGGTTCAAAAAATTTTTGGGAGAAAAATAATCGACTCCAAAAAGCGGCTGCGATTAATATGACACCGGAACAAGTCTATATACTTGCTTCTATTGTAGATGAAGAAACCAATTACGATTCTGATAAATATAAAATTGCTAGTGTATATATTAATCGACTAAAGAAACAAATGCCTTTGCAGGCATGTCCTACCATTAAATATGCAATGAATGATTTTACTATTACACGTATTTATGAAAAGTATTTAACCAACCCTTCCCCATATAATACCTACAAAGTTAAAGGTTTGCCGCCTGGCCCTATTTGCACCCCTTCTCCTAAAACCATTGATATTGTTCTAGATGCGCCTCAAACAGACTATATTTATTTTGTGGCAAAGAGTGATTTTAGTGGGTATCATCATTTTAGCAATAATTACGAAGAGCACAATAGCAGAGCAAAAGAATACCAGAAAAAATTAGATGAATACATGATGAAGAAAAGGGCTGAAAAACCATAGCATGACTAAACTCGAAAGAATTATACTGAATTGGCCTCCTATTGCTTTTGTTATTCGAAAGAGCAAAGCTTTATATATACCAGGTTTTCAGGGTATTCCTTTGTATGATGTAGTAGTGTTCTTCATTAAACAAGTAAACAAAATAGGGTTGAACGAACGTGCTGCAGCTATTTCATTCAATTTAATTATGGCGCTGCCAGCAACCATATTATTCTTATTTTCAATTCTCCCTTATTTCCCCGAATTCCTGAACATTAAGCAACAAATGCTTGCGCTATTTGAAGACATCAGTCCTAATTCAAATACATATAAAATCATTGCCAATTTGATGGACGACCTTATGCAGAGAAGTTTGGGAGTATTTTCTTTTGGATTTTTATTGGTGGTGTATTACGCTTCAAATGCAATGATGTCGCTCATTATTACTTTTGATCGCTCCATAATGGAGCACAAACGATTTTTCCTTCATCAGCGTTGGAAAGCGATACAACTAACTACAATAATTATATTACTATTAATTGCCTCAACATTAATTTTATTAGGACAAGAGCAACTTACTTATTTGTTAAGCAAATTATTGGGGTTAAAAAAATCAAATCTAGCATGGCTCAATGGCATTAGATGGGTGGTGATTATTGGTTTATTTTTTTATGGAATTGCATTTATTTACAAATATGCTCCATCAGTAAAAATCAGGTGGAAACTGATTTCTCCTGGTTCCCTATTAGCCACAGCACTTATTTTAAGTACTACTTTGTTGTTTTCGTATTGGGTTAATAATTTTGGAAATTACAATAAGGTATATGGATCAATTGGTACCATCATGATACTAATGATTTTGGCGTACATCAATTCACTGATTCTATTAATTGGTTTTGAATTAAACGTGAGTATTACTTATTTAACCCAACATGCTGCTCAAAGGAAAAAATTACAAGAATCAACTAGCTGAGAAACTTGCCCATAAAGTTTTTATCTGTTCTGCTTCAGGATGAGGCTGTGCATTATGATCATACAATCCAGCTGCTTTTCTTTGCCTAAACGCTTCATATATAGCAACCGCACAAGCAACAGAAATATTTAAACTTGGAATCATTCCAACTTGAGGTATAATAAAATTTCCATCTGCCAAGTCTCTTGCTTCTTTAGTTACTCCTTTGTGTTCATTGCCAAAAACCAACGCAATACTGTTGGTGAAATTAATATCATATACCGATTTACTTGACTCACCTAAATAGGTAGTGTATATGGATTGATATTTTGTTCGCAATTCGGCAAAGCAATCACTAACATTATCAAAAGAATGAATGGTCAACCATTTATTTGCACTACTACTGCTTTTAATTCCAAAATAACCTTCCTTAGGTAATTGGGTATTCAACACATAAATATCTTGTATCCCCACTGCATCGCAGGTTCTCATAACAGCGTAAATATTATGAGGATCATGTACATTTTCCATTACCACGGTAAGGCCATGCTGGCGTTTAGTAATTACTTCTTCTAATTTCTTGGCTCTTTCTGGTGTCATAATGGTACAAACAGGTTGGTATTTTGCGGCAAATAGCTAGGTATTGGAGCAAAATTGCAATTTAGTCTTGATTTATTAATATATTTTTGTACAGTACCCGTTCGTCAACCCTATGACAGCAAGACTCATCCGTGCAGAGAACTTACTCTGGGCGGTACCTATACTATTTGGCCTATTGGCCAACTACGCTGCATACAGCGATGTGGCTTTGCTATACATAGACGAAAACTATTACATTTTAACATTCCCTACCCTTATTGGTATTTGTTTATTAACAATGCTTATTCCTTTTATGATGCATTCTGTTTTAAGGGATTTAGGACAAAGAAGTTTTTTTGCATCATGGGCACATGTTTTCTTCTCTTGTTTATTAATTGCTACCATTCTCTTTATTTATACCTATGCGTTACCTATAAATATTAAGTGGCGATATTATGTGGGTGAATTGCCTGCTTATAAAAAATGGTCCTATTACAATACACTTGCTTTGGGTATATTTCAATTATTGGTTTATATACAAGCAGCCTACTTGATTTACGGCGTAGGGGTTTTAGTAAAACATAGAGTAGACCAAAAAAGACTAGAAAGAGAACATTATGATTACATTATTGATCATTTAGATCAAAGCAATAATGGCGGTCTTTCTAAAAGTGCAGTAGCATAAGTTTCGTTATTCGTTGGCTAACCCCATTGCTTCCCTTTTCATTTTTTGAGCCGTTTCTTTCCCAACGTAGTTTTCGATTTTTTGCTCAATGAAATAAATTAAAGGTGTCAATATTATGGCCATCGTAAACTTATACATATAATTCACCACCCCAATTGCCAATACCAATTGCCAACTCCATCCATTTCCAATTTTGAAGGCGATAAACAATACTACAAAGCTATCTACCATTTGGGAAACCATTGTTGACCCAGTGGCCCTTAACCAAACCCATTTTTCACCGGTTGCTTTTTTAATCTTATGGAAAACAGTCACATCTACTATTTGACTTACCAAAAAAGCTGTTAAGCTCCCTACAATAATCCACATACCCTGACCAAATATGCCCCCAAAAGCCAATTGCATATTAGGTATACCCTTCTCTACTCCAGAACCTATCCAAAAATCAGCAGGAGGAATTTCCATAGCAGCATAAAACATTATAAACGCATAAAGAATTAATACAACGGCTGTATAACTAATTCTTTTGACCGATTTGGGGCCATAATATTCATTTACAATATCTGTTATTACAAATTCAAGTGGCCATAAAAGTACTCCACAGGTGAGATTAAATGCCAAACCGGATTGTCCAAAAAAGCTAAAACTAAACGGATTTATTCCCAATAGCTTTTCCAGTGAAAAGATTTTACCACCAATACATTCGGCAATTAATGCATTGGCAACAAAGAAGGCGGTGATTCCCAAAAAAAGTTTAGTTGGGCGATCATTTAATATTTTACTTATCACTAAGGAAGAATTATAAATACTATAAATTGGATAATTAGTAATACCATATTGGTCACAGCAATCCATAGTGGTAAACGTATGGATGACTTGCTGACTAACACCAATCCATACCAAATGTTCGCAATCAAATTCTGGATAGGGGCTACAATCCAACCCAATAATACTACCATAGAACTTAGGTCTTTACTGGGTATAAAATCATAGGTCCTTTGTATGATTAAACATAAAATAAATAGCATATTACAGATAAAAGCCATTCTTGTGGCAAATAAAAGTGGTCTCATACCATAAAGTTATTAGGTTTGCTGCATATTTTAAATTCTATGAACAGGATCAATTGGAAAGCTTTAATGCCACATGCACTTGCGGTGGTGATTTTCTTATTAGTTGCCCTTATTTATTGCAAGCCAGCTTTGGAAGGTAAAGTATTGCAACAACACGATGTAACCCAATGGAAAGGGATGGCACAAAATTCTTTTCAAGCAAAAGAACGTACTGGTCATTTTCCACTTTGGACCAATGGGATGTTTGGGGGTATGCCCGCTTATCAAATCACAGGCATCAGTGAAAACCCAGTATCTGTTGGATATTTAGGGGATATTATTTTGTTAGGATTCCCCAAGCCTGTGGGTGTTTTCTTTTTAGCCTGCTTGTGTTTTTACTTTTTAACGCAGGTTTTGAGCATCAATGCATATATTGGAATATTTAGCGCTTTGGCATATACCTATGCAACTTATAACCCAATAATATTGGCAGCAGGCCACGACACTAAAATGAATGCGATTGCTTATTTACCTGCAGTAATTGGCGCATTAATCTTAATCTATAATAAAAAATATATTGCAGGTACTGCATTAACAGCACTATTCACTGCACTTCTTTTAGGAGCCAACCATTTACAAATTACTTATTATGGTTTTTTAATCATCCTATTTATGAGTGTTGCTTTTGCTATTACCTGTATTAAAGCAAAAGACTGGAAACATTTAGGCAAATCTGCTGGCTTAGCCATCATGGCCGCTCTTTTAGGGATTTTAGTTAATGCAGTCACTTTATTTACAACTTATGAATATGCTAAAAAAACCATTAGAGGTGGAAGTGTTTTAGCAGACAGTACTACGAATGTAACTAAAACAGGACTGAGTAAAGATTATGCTTTAAGCTATAGTGTATACAAAACAGAGCCATTGGTAATGATGTTCCCTCGTTTTTATGGAGGAAGCAGTGGTCAGCTTGAGGTAGCACAAGAAAAGTCTCAGGCCATAGCTGCATTGCAACAAATGCCACAAGAATTGGCACAGCAGGTACAAAGGTACATGCAATTTTATTGGGGGGGGATTGACGGTGTTGGTACATCAGGCCCTCCTTATGCAGGTGCCATCGTATGTTTCCTGGCGTTAATTGGAATGGTGATTGTAGATAAAAAATATACTTATTGGATGGGAGCAGCCATTGTGTTCACTTTAATGTTGAGTTGGGGTAAATACTTGGAGGGCTTTAATGTTGCCATGTTAAAATACTTGCCTGTTTACGATAAGTTTAGAGCACCCAGTATGATTTTGGTTGTGCCTACTTTTTTACTTTGTATGTTGGCGGCTTTGTCTTTGAATACCATCATAAACACTGAAAACAAAACCCTTCTTTGGGAAAAGTACAAGAAAGGATTAATAGTGGTTGCTGCAGTTTTTGGAATTGCAGTATTGGTTTATTTAACCGCTGACTTTAGTAATTCCAGTGATAAAACTTTGTTAGGGCTAATCAGTAATATTTCAGACGCTACCCAACGCGCTCAAATTGAAGCACCTGTAAAATCATTTGTAGATGGTTTAAGAGAAGATAGAAAAAGTTTGGTATTAGGAGACTTATTAAGAACACTCCTTTTCTGTGCAGTAGCTGGAGTTGCTGTATTTGCGGCCATCAAACAAAAAATAAATTCGCTAATCATCATTGCGGTAATTGGATTATTTGCAATGATTGATGTATTTGGTATTAATGCCAAATACCTGAATGCAGACAATTACCAAGATGCAACAGAGTACGCAAATAATTTTGCGCCTTCAGCAGCAGATCAGGAAATTTTAAAAGACACTGGTTATTACAGAGTTTTGAATCTTACTCAAGGCATATCTGATGCATTTAATGGCGGTGCACTTACCGCTTATTTCCATAAATCAGTTGGAGGATATCATCCTGCAAAACTGAGTATCTACCAAGATTTAATAGAGAATCAGCTGTATAAGTTCCCTAATTGTATGCCTTCCTTAAATATGCTGAATACCAAATACTTGATTATGCCAGATCCACAAACTGGTCAAGCAACCGTTCAGCAAAACCCCAACGCATTGGGAGCGGCATGGCTAGTAAAATCAGTTGAATTTAAGGATGGCCCAGCAGCAATCATGCAATCCTTATCCAGTTTTAATCCTGCTGAAACGGCATTATTAGATCAAAAAGACAAAACTAGAATAGGCCCGATTCAATTTGATAGTACTGCAAGCATTCAATTATTAAATAACGAAAATGATGCTGCTAGATATCAATACAAATCTAGTTCCAATCAATTTGCTGTATTTAGTGAAGTATTTTATGACGCGGGTTGGAAAGCTTATATTGATGGAAAAGAATCCGCTATTTTACAAACTAACTATGTATTAAGAGGGATGGAAATTCCTGCTGGTAATCATACGATTGAGTTCAAATTTGAACCTGCTTCTTATGCTATTGGCTCTAAAGCAGCAGTAGGATCATCTATCATTATCTGGTTGCTTTTATTAGGAGCTATTATTAACGGTTTCAAAAAAACGAAAACCGTTTAATGTATTCCAAAAAGCCCAATGTATTGGGAATTGTTTCATTTAAAGTTTTCCCTGCTTTAATGGGAGGACAAAAATATATTGTTGATTACTATAGAGAACTAGCTAAACAAACTAAAGTTGTTTTAGCAGTCTCAAAAGATAATAAGGAAGCCGCTTCAACCGAAACATCGTTGAACCTGCTTCCTTTTTTATTTAATCATTGGTATGGATTCTTGAATATTTTTTATTGCTTAAAATTGATTCAACTAATCAAGAAAGAAAAAATAGATGTCATCATCATTGATCATAGCTATTATGGTTGGTTAGGTATTTTGCTTCGTTTTTTAACTGGTAAAAAATTAATTATTAAATCTGCCAACTTAGAAGCATACCGTTTCAGAGATATGGGGAGATGGGGATGGAAATTCTATGAAATGTATGAAAAATGGGTACTCAAACATGCTGATAGAAATTTTTTTATCTCCGATGAAGAAAGACTATTTGCTATTGAACACTGGAACGTTAATGCAACCATTTCTTTTACGGTACCTTATGGAACATATATAGAAGAACCCTATAGCCAATTAGAAAAAAGTGAAAGCAGAGAAACAATTTTGAATGGCCATTCACTTTCAGCAGATACCAAATTATTTTTATTTAACGGAACCCTTGATTATATCCCTAATGAAGACGCTCTATATATTATTTTAAATGAATTAATACCAAGGCTTAATCAAACAAAATTAAATTATCGAATATTGATTTGTGGAGTACAAATCAAACCCAATTGGGAAGCACAGCTATTGGCTTGTCCAACTATTATTTTTAAAGGCTTTGTTGAGCATATTGATTTACATTATAAAGGGGCACATTGTTTTATTTGTCCAGTAACTTTAGGTACTGGTGTCAAAACCAAAATTACGGATGCACTTGCCTCAGGCTTACCAGTAATTGCATGTAAAAAAAGTTGTGATGGATTCAGTGGAACTTTATTAAAAGAACAACTTATTTCAATTGAAGACTATAATTGGGATGCTTTTGCAAACGCAATGATTCAATTACCCCTAAACAAGTTATATGATACTTCAAACGCGTTTTATAAAGCATTTAACTGGGCTACTATAGTTCGAGAATCCATTTTATATTTGCCTAAATGAATCATAGCAAGCTGGAAATATCAGTCGTTATCTGTACGTATAATAGAGCGCTCTATTTACCAGCGGCATTAGATAGTCTGTATAATCAGCAAATCAATAAAGACTGCTATGAAGTAATAGTAGTCAACAACAACTCTTCAGATAACACAGAAAGCGTTTGCACCCATTTTATAGCAACGCATACAGATGCCCATTTTATTTATCTAAATGAACCCAATCAAGGAGCTTCTTTTGCCAGAAATACTGGAGCAGGAATTGCACAATCTCCCCTACTCTGTTTTATGGATGATGATGCAATTGCGCATCCCAATTACTTGTCACTAATTATTGATTTTTTTAAATCGCATGCAGATGCTGGAGGTTTAGGGGGGAGAATTATTCCAAAGTATATACCTGCTGAACCTGTTTGGATGAGCCATTTTGTTTCGTCATTGGTAGGGAATTTCGACTATAGTAAAGAGATTTGTGTATTTAGTCCTAATAAATATCCCTTAGAGTCTAATATGATTATCAAACGGGATGATTTTAATTTAGTAAACGGATTTAATACCGCACTACCTGGCGTTAAGGGTACATTAAGAATTGGCGGAGAAGGAAAAGAATTTTTCTTAAAATTGAAAGCTTTAGGGAAAACCATTTATTACCACCCTTACATTATTGTTGACCATGTAGTGGAAGTCCAAAAGCTTACCCCTGAATACATGTATAGAGTAGCCAGTGGAATTGGCAGAGGCGAAAAAGTAAGAACACAATCCATCAGTCAGATAACCTATTTCAAAAAAATTGCAGAGTACCTTTTTAAATTTGCGGCTTCTATCATCTTAGCCCTTGGTTATTTGTTTCAAGGGTCACCTGCTAAAATGAAACCAGTTATTCAATTTAGAATTGATGCACTAAAGGGATTATTAGGCCATTGAATGCGGCATGAAGTAACCCACCGTAAAGGCTAACTAGGTTTTTGCATTCTTTTAAAATGCTTGCTAAAGTATAAAACTTGGTAATCAATGGCATTAGACCAGTATTTCCAATCATGATTTCCTGGTCGCTCTGTGTATTCATGTGCTATATTCAGCTTTTGCATTTTCTCATGAACCGCCCTATTCATAGGCAATACACGATCTTCCACTCCACATTCAATAATTATTGACAACGAGTCTGTGGGCTTTTGTTCAATGGCATTTAACACACTCCAGTCATTCCAATATTTTCGATTTACAGCAGTATCCCCTAATATTTTCTCTACGCCATATCCTTGCCTAATGACGGTTACATGTAATGCACCACTCATGCTTCCTGCAGCACTAAAAGTATTGGAATGTCTAAATCCTAAAAATAGTGCACCATGCCCACCCATACTCAATCCAGTAATTACCCTACCATTTCTATTTGAAATTGTTTTATACTGTTGGTCAATATATGCAGGCAACTCTTTTGCCACAAATGTTTCATATCTAACTGAGCTATCAATTGGACTATCAAAATACCAACTGGTTACTGCTCCATCAGGGCAAACAATAATTACTTGGTTTTGGTCGGCTAATTGTTGAATATGTGGTACACGAGTTATCCAATTTCGATAACTTCCCCCAGCACCGTGTAACAAATAAATAACAGGAAATGATTGCTTAGAAGAAGTATATCCCTCTGGTAAAATGATAACAGTGGGAATTTTTTTCTTCATAGAGGCACTTGGCACAGCCAAGGTATCTGTTTGAGCAGCAAATGCGCTTCCACTAAAAATTAATCCTACTATTATGACTGTCCAAAATTTCATAGATTAAGATTACTGATTAAAAAATTTACTAAAATATAAAAGGTGCCCATCAATACTACTCCCCCAATAGGCTGAATTATGTGCCCCTGGTCTTTCAGTGTAATCATGAGGAATTTTCTTCTGCAATAACTTCTGGTGCAAATCCCTATTTACTTTTAGGAAAAAATCTCCATACCCACAATCAAAAATGAGTTGCAAATCTCCAGGTTGCAAATTCTCCGCAATATTAATGACTGTATTAGCATCCCAATTTGATGGTTGTTCAGCAATATCTCCTAATAACTGGCTGAGTTCCCAGTTCTTTGGAAAAGGGCGTATATCTACACCACCACATATACTTCCAGCTGCACCAAATACTCCTTTATTTCTAAAAGACAAATAAAAAGCCCCATGTCCGCCCATACTCAATCCAGTGATGGCCCTTTTAAAATTAGTGGAATAAGCTGAATCAATATAAGGCACCAATTCTTTAACCATAAAGGTTTCGTATTGTACTGCAGGATTGATTGGGCTATTCATATACCAGCTATTTCTGCTACCATCTGGCATCACCAGTAGCATATTCATTTGGTTTGCCTTGGCTTCCAATTGAGGTGCCGACTGTAACCAAGCTCGATGATTACCTCCATGCCCATGTAATAAATAAACAACTGGAAGTTTCTTACCCTTTATTAAATTATCAGGCTGAATAACCACTACTTTAATCAGCTTATTCATGCTTTTGCTGTAGACAGATATGGTATCTGTTTTTGCATAAATGATGCAACTGACCAATCCTAATAAAAAACTCAAACAAACTTTCTTCATTTTTACTGCCCTTTTTGCATTGCGTGTTGCATTGGATTAACGCCTGAAGATTGGCCTCTACCTCTACCCGCCCCTGCTTTGAAAATATTAAATTTAGAAGGCTCAGATACTGTTCCATTAGGCCACTTATTGTTCGACTCATTAATATCTGCTGTCTCCTTTAATGGGTCTAATTGAATGGACACCGCTTTTTTTGTAGTCATGAAAAGTTTAGTGACTTTATTTTCATTCTTTCTCCATACTTGTGCTGGAATTTTTTCTGTTTCTTTTGTGCCATCTTCAAATGTAAATTCTACAATCAAAGGCATAACCAATCCACCTTTATTGGCAAAAGTTATTTCATACAAATGGGTGTTTTGGTATTTGGCTAAATCTTCTGATGATAATGGTGATGCTGGAGAATTTGCTTGTACTTGAAATTTAAAGGTTGAATCATACCCTTCCAATCCTCTTGTATATCTCCAATAAAAGTCTCTTAAACTAGTATCCGCATCTGTTTGGAAAATAATACTTTTATCATTTCTATTTCTTTGTTTAGAAATATCATCAAAAGCAGCTGCTCCACTAAATAAGGGTTTGTCTAATCCGCGTGTCATTGGGTTAGTAGCCCTTGGCGCATCCGTATTAGGGGTAGTATTTACAACCGCATGCTTTATATTTTCAATAGCAATATCACAAGGTTCTATACTGTAAAACCAACCCCTCCAAAACCAATCTAAATCTTCCGCACTTGCATCTTCCATCGTTCTAAATAAATCTGCAGGAGTTGGATGTTTAAATGCCCATCTTCTTGCGTATTCTTTAAAAGCATAATCAAATAATTCGCGTCCCATAATAGTCTCACGTAAAATATTCAATCCGGTGGCAGGCTTTGCATATGCATTTGGACCAAACTGAATAATATTGTCACTATTAGTCATAATTGGTTCTAACTGATCTTTAGGCAAACGCATATAATCGGTAATTAATCTAGCTGGACCTCTTCTTGTAGGATACTTATTATCCCATAATTCCTCTGTTAAGAATTGAACAAAAGTATTTAACCCCTCGTCCATCCAGCTCCACTGGCGTTCATCACTGTTTACAATCATCGGAAAGAAATTGTGTCCAACTTCGTGAATGATAACACCAATCATACCATACTTAGTTGCTTCTGCATAAGAGCCATCTTTATTGGTTCTACCATTGTTAAAACAAATCATTGGGTATTCCATTCCGTTGGATGCCTCAATGCTTTGTGCTACAGGATATGGGTATGGGATTGAGAATTTAGAATAGGTTTTAATGGTATGTGCTACTGCTTTAGTAGAATATTTACGATACAAACCATACGCTTCTTTTGGATAGCCACTCATGCACATTACTTTTTTGCCTTCAATATAAACAGGCATTGCATCCCAAATATATCTTCGGCTAGAAGTCCATGCAAAGTCGCGAACATTCTCTGCTTTATACAACCAAGTTTTAGATGAAGTAGCTTTTCCTTCTGTTCTTTTATTGGCTTCTTCTAGCGTTGCAATTTCAATAGGTTCTTTTGCTGTTTGTGCTTGATTCCAGCGAGTCATTTGTGCTGGGCTTAATACTTGACTATAATTTTGACAAACGCCTGTACTCAACACAATATGATCAGAAGGAACAGTTATTGTAACATCGTAGTTACCAAATGTTAGGGCGAATTCACCTCTACCAGAGAACTGTTGATTCTGCCATCCTTGGAAATCGCTATACACACATAAACGAGGAAACCACTGGGCCATGGTAAATAAATGGTTGCCGTCTTCTAACATCTCATAACCACCTCTTCCAGCAAATGTCATTCGATCAGCAATTTTATAACTCCATGCAACATTGAAAACAAATTTTTGACCAGGCTTTAAAGGAGCTGGCAAGTCAATACGCATCATGGTTTTATTAATAATGTACTTCAATGGCTTACCCAAAGCATCGGTTAGCTTAGCAATTTTATGACCATACCCATTGTCTGATTTTGCAGCCGCCAATTTTTCCAATTGATTGGTAGCAATTGCATTCTCAAGGGTTGATGCATCTTGATAATTGGCATTATTCACTGTACTATGTTGATTCTCGTCTAACTGCAACCATATATACGTTAGTACATCAGGAGCATTGTTATAATAAGTAATGGTTTCTGTTCCTTTTAATAGCAATTTAGCTTCATCTAATTCTGCCTTAATAATATAATCAGCTCTTTGTTGCCAGTATTTTGGACCTGGGGCTCCGCTAGCTGTTCTATATTCATTTGGAGTAGGCAAAATGGTTCCAAGTTGTTCAAACTTGTTGCCATGATTAGAGGTAGGATTATTCATGATATTTTGTGCATGTGCAATCACAGATATCATTAAAACAAAGAGAACAAAAACAATTTTTTTCATAATGGTTTATTTAGTCAGAAGCATAAGGATGGCTAAAATACAAAATGCCACCCGTATTTAAACAGGTGGCATTCAATTATCTATTTAATCAATTACTTATTGGCTTTCTGCATAGCATTTTGCATAGGATTTACGCCAAATGATACTCCACGAGCTCTACCTGCAGCACCCTTGAATAAGCTGAATTTGCTTGGTTCAGGTGCAACGCCATTTTTAGGCCAGCTATTATTCCCTTCATTAATATCTGCTGTCTCTCTCATTGGATCTACTTTAATGCCTTTTGCTTTTTTAGTAGTCATAAAGAGTTTGGTTACTTTTTGTTCATTCTTTCTCCAAATTTGAGCAGGGATTTTTTGAGTTTCGGTGGTTCCGTCTTCAAAAGTGAACTCTACAATAATCGGCATTACTAATCCACCCTTATTAGAAAAAGTAACTTCATACAAATTTACATTCTTGTATTTGTTTTTCTCTTCTTCTGTTAATGCAGTTGGTGCTGTTGGTGCAGGAAAAGAGAATTTAACAGTTGAATCATAAGGCTCTATGCCTCTTGTATATCTCCAATAAAAATCTCTTAAACTGGTATCTACATCTGTTTGGAAAACAATGCTCTTATCGTTTCTATTTCTTTGCTTAGAAATATCGTCAAAAGCAGCAGGTCCACTAAACAAAGGTCTTGCTAAAGACATCGTTTGAGTAGGAGCTTGTGGTGTAGTTGGAACTGCATCTGGATTCATCACTGCATGTTTAACCGTATCAATGGCAATATCTACTGGATCAATTCCATAGAACCATCCTCTCCAGAACCAATCCAAATCTTCTGCACTGGCATCTTCCATAGTTCTGAATAGGTCTGCTGGTGTAGGATGTTTGAATGCCCATCTTCTAGCATACTCTTTAAAAGCGTAATCAAATAATTCACGTCCCATAATGGTTTCGCGAAGTATATTCAACCCTGTTGCTGGCTTAGTATACGCATTAGGTCCAAAGAGAACAATGTTTTCACTATTGGTCATAATAGGCTCTAACTGCTCTTTTGGCAAACGCATATAACCTGCGATTCCCCAAGCTGGGCCACCTCTTGATGGATATTTATTATCGAATAATTCTTCTGTTAAATATTGAACAAAGCTGTTGATACCCTCATCCATCCAACTCCATTGACGCTCATCGCTGTTCACAATCATAGGGAAAAAATTATGCCCTACTTCGTGAACAATTACGCCAATCATACCTACTTTGGTTTGCTCACTGTAAGACCCATCTTTATTGGTTCTACCATTGTTAAAACAAATCATTGGGTATTCCATACCATTAGAAGCTTCAATACTTTGAGCTACTGGGTAAGGATATGGAATAGAAAACTTAGAATAAGATTTGATAGTGTGTGCAACTACCTTAGTAGAATATTTTCTATATAAGCCATATGCTTCTTTAGGATAGCCACTCATACACATAATCTTCTTTCCTTCTACATATACTGGCATTGCATCCCAGATATACCTGCGGCTCGTTGTCCAAGCGAAATCACGAACGTTTTCTGCTTTGTACACCCAAGTTTTTTTCTGCGTGCTCTTTGTTTTCTCTTTGCTATTGGCTTCAGCTAGAGTAGCAATTTCAACAGGCTCTTTTGCAGTTTGGGCTTGATTCCATCTAGCCATTTGAGCTGGTGTTAACACCTGAGCATAGTTTTGACAAACACCTGTACTTAATACGATATGGTCAGCTGGTACTGTTAGTGTTACATCGTAGTTACCAAATGCTAAAGCAAATTCTCCTCTGCCTGTAAACTGCTGATTTTGCCATCCTTGAAAATCACTATATACACATAAACGTGGGAACCACTGTGCCATAGTGAATAAATTATTCCCGTCTTCTAAGGTTTCATATCCACCTCTTCCTCCAACAGTCATACGATTGGTTACCTTATAACTCCATGCAACATTAAATACGAATTTTTGGCCAGGCTTTAAAGGACTTGGCAAATCAATTCGCATCATTGTTCTGTTGATGGTATACTTTAAAGATTTACCAGCAGCATCTGTTAATGATGAAATGATATGACCATTGCCATTGTCTGTTTTTGCTGCAGCCATATTGTCTAAAGCAGCAGTTGTTAATTGGCGTGGCATAAAAGATGCATCTTGATAGTTCGCATTATTCTTACTGCTGTGCTCATTCTCGTCTAACTGTAACCATAAATAGGTTAACACATCAGGGGAATTATTAAAATAAGTGACTGTTTCTGTTCCCTTTAATTTAAGATTGGCTTCGTCTAACTCTGCTTTGATAACATAGTCGGCTCTTTGTTGCCAATACTTAGGACCAGGAGCACCACTTGCAGTTCGGTATTCATTGGGCGTAGGCAAAATAGTACCTAATTGCTCAAATTTGTTACCGTGATTAGAAGTGGGGTTGTTCATGATGTTCTGCGCCAGACTGCTTAAAGCGAGTACAGAAGCAAAAAATAACACCGTAATTTTCTTCATAATAGTGCTGATTTATTAAAATGGAATTCTTTCCAAAGTCATTTGAAGTGCAATTGCAAAAACACCCCCTGTAATAAACAGAATGTATTCTCTTCTATTAACTTTAAAAAGGTTTACGAATATAAGTGAAATAAACAGAATGGATAATACAATCAAGAGTTGCCCCGCTTCTAATCCTAAATTAAATGCCAAGAGTTCTGGAATAATATTTTCCCCTTTACTCAATAAGCTTTTGAGGTAATTGCTAAACCCCAATCCATGAATAAGGCCAAAAAAGAGGGCAAAGAAATAGATTAAGGGGAATTTTGCTTTGTATACAAACTTCTTAACAAACACATTACTAATTGCAGTTATAAGAATTGTTACTGGAATCAAAAACTCAATCCAACTGGTAGAATAATTTAAGATATTGAAAACACTTAATGCTAGGGTTATAGAATGACCAATGGTAAAAGCGGTAATTAACCAAAGCAACTTTTTCCAGTCTGCAAACTGGTAGCGTATACATAATACTAGTACAAATAAAATATGGTCGATTCCTTTTAAGTCAGCAATATGCTGGTAACCCATTTCAAAAAAGAGACCAAAATCATTCATTGGAGCAATTTAAATTAAAACCGACATTTGCAGTAAATAAATTGTTTTAATGGCAACAATATTCGCTCAATGGTTAATAAGTGCAAGTATAGCAATTTTGCACCCTTTTTTTGTTTCTGTAATCGAAATTGAGCATAATCCAAAAGACGCAACAGCAGAAATAAGTGTTAGAATATTCACAGATGATTTGGAGAAAACCCTACAGAAACAAAGTACCGGCACCATTGATATCATTAAGCCAACAAACAAAGCCCTTATTGACCAAAAAATTAGTCAGTATATCGGTCAGAAGCTACAACTGAAGATTAATGGGAAAGCCGTTAAATTCAATTATATAGGCTACGAGATCATTAAGGAGAGTACTTGGTCTTATTTTGAAGTAACCGATATAAAAGAAATGAATGCCGTAGATATTAATTGTTCCATTTTACATGATTTCGAGACCAGCCAGATCAACTTATTTCATGTGAAAAGTAAAGGGAATCAAAAGAGCTATAAATTGGATTACCCCAATAAAACAACCAGTTTTAGTTTTTAATCCTCGCTTGATAAAGCTTCTGTTGTTGTAACCAACACTTTGTCAATACGATGGTTGTCCATGTCTACTATTTCGAAAGTAAACGATTCCCATTCTAAAGTCTCTCCAGTTTTAGGTATTCTTTCTAAATGATGAATGATAAAACCAGCTAGCGTATTAAAGTCTTGCTCCCACTTCTCCATCCACTCTGTTTTATCAAATTTGCTTAGGAAATCATAAAATGGAATCTGCGCATCAATTAAATAAGAGCCATCAGCGCGTTCAATAATTTCATAATCTTCGTCCTCTTCTTGAGGTATATCTCCTACTATAGCTTCTAAAATATCATTTAAAGTCATTAGTCCTTGAACACTACCATATTCATCCACAATAAAACATTGGTGTATTTTGGTCTGCTTAAATTTTTCTAAAACCTGGTATGCAGAGTTGTTTTCAGGCACATACATAGCTGACCGCATGATGGAGAAAATGGTTGCATTTTCATCTGCAGTAAACAAGTCTTTTATTGAAACCACCCCTTTAATATGATCAATATCGTCTTCGCAAACTGGATAGACAGAGTGGATCATGTCTTGCAACTGAGCCCTTATTTCTCCTACTTTCTTTTCTCCATCTAACCATTCAATATCACTTCTATGCGTCATTAAAGAAGTAATATTGCGATCACTTAAATGAAAAACCCTTTCAATAATTTCTTGTTCTGCTTCTTCAATGGTTCCCTGTTCTGTTCCTTCACTTATAATTGCTTTAATTTCTTCCTCGGTAACTTGATTATCATTGGCTTTAATTCGAAGCATCTTGACTATTAAATGCGAAGACTTAGACAATAACCAAATAAACGGGAAAGTAATCCAGCCAGCAACACGCATTGGCCCCGCAACCGATTTGGCAATACCTTCAGGATTACTTAACCCAATCCTTTTAGGAACTAATTCACCTAAAACCAACGATAAATAAGTAACGATAATCACAATAATAGTAGTAGAGATTGTTGTACTGTACTCAGCCAAACCGCTAAAACCCGACAACCAAGCCGCTAAAGGTTCCTTAAACTTATCTCCCGAGAAAATACCTGTTAAAATTCCTATTAAAGTAATGCCAATTTGAACAGTAGACAAAAAAGTATCTGGGTGATTGGCCAATTTGAGTGCTTTTGCCGCATCTTCATCTCCTTTTGCTGCTTGCGCTTCAAGGCGTGCTTTTCTGGCAGACACTAAGGCAATTTCAGCCATGGAAAAAAGCCCATTGACAATTATTAAAAAGAGTATCAGAAAAAATTCCATCATTTTGGTAAAAATAAGCAAAAATAAGCAGTCTAAGGCTTACCATCTAAATCTAAAATGACATACTTGGGAGTCTCCGTTCCCCTAGTTGCTGGGTTTAAAAATTGAATGGTTAATAATGAAACAGCAAATTGATTTCCTTCATGAACTAAAGTAGCGGAAGGAAATAGGTATTTGAAAACGGCAACACTGTCTTTACTTGTCAATACTTTATCTTGGGGTTTGAACAATAATTTATTGGATTTATAGGGGAATATATGCTTTGAATAAAAATGAAGTGCATTGCTATTGTGGATCCCGTATAAATTAATCTCTTTTACATTTAGCCGCTTTTCTTTAATGGCTTTTGCAGCATCATTACCCATTTGAAATTTGAGTAAGTTCGGATAAAAGGTAGTGCTCAAAAAAATATTTACTCCAATACTTGTCATTAAAGCCATGACCAACTGCGTTGGGATTAAAGCCGTTTTTTTAGCAGCAACCCAAATAAATATACCCAGCCCAACTATTGCCATTACTGGAACTATTTTGGAGACTTCCTCAAATACTAAACTAGTGATAGCAATAATAGCGATCCATAGTAGGCCCCAAATAAATAAATGAAAATAGTAAAGTCCTTTTTCCCATTTCACCCACTTTTTCAAGTAAAATAAGTCATATAAAAATTTAGCAGTGATAACAGAAGCCAAAGGATAAACTACAAATATGTAATGAGGCAATTGGGCCTGGCTTCTTGCTAGTATTAAATAGGTTAATATAAAACCGCCTGTAGTAATAAATTCTTGTTCATTCGTTATGCGCAATTGTTGTTTTATTAGTGCTTTGATTGCAAAAAATAGTGCAGGCAAAAAGAAAAAAATCCAAGGCAGAAAACTCCAAAACATATTCTCTAACAAGAATGTAAAATGGCTCATTTCATGATAAAAATTTTCTCCTGTATACCTGCCGAAACTTTGTGTCCAAAAATAAAAACGAAGACCAGACTCAATCGGTCTTCCATTTATTAATTTACCTGGCTGTAAATCGTACTGCTGATAAAGCCCCATACACATGGGTAATAGGATGATTCCAATTATTAAGATTCCAACTATATACTCCCACCTAAAAAACTGTTTCCAGTTTCTTTGTATTAAAAAATGACTAGCAAAAGCTAGACCCGGAACCATCAATGCAATAGGCCCTTTGGTCATCAATCCACAACCTATAAAAATAAATGCCAAAACAAAATTTGCCCAGCGCTGGTGTTTAAACCAAACCGCTAGTTGCCAAATAGAAAGCATTACCCAACCCATCAGCATGGTATCTGTTCTTACGTCGTGGCTAATTAAAAATACTGCTTGAGAAGAAGCCAATACCATTGCGCTCAGTTTACCAATCGCATCTCCATAATACATTTTCGCAAATTGATAAGTGGCATAAATACCCCCCAACAGCACAAATAAAGAAGGCAGTCTATATGCCCAATCATAAACGCCTAATATATGCATGCTGAATGCAGACAACCAAAATAGTAAAGGTGGTTTATCTAAATAATTTTGCCCTTGGTCAAAAATTTGCAAGAAACTATCCCGCTCTAGCATTTCTCTACTTATTGAAGCATATTGAGAAGCATCAATATCCATTAGAGGAATTGCAAATATTCCAATTATATAAATAACAATACAACTTCCAATAACAGCATAAAAGAATTTATTGGATACCATGTGTTAGTTTATTTTGAATGTCATCTGAAGTAATTTTTCCAGCAGTTTTATTGTTCAAATATGCCGTTACGAATCCAATTAAAGACCCGAGAATTGCGCCAAAAAAAATATCTAATGGATAGTGCACCCCAACATATACTTGACCATAGGCAATTGTTGCTGCCCAAATTAAAAAAGCATATTTCCACTTGCCAATGATATTTCCCATCGTTAAACATATATAAATAGCAAAACCAAAATGATTAGTAGCATGTGAGGAAGTAAAACTATATCCTCCAGAACAACCGTTTAGTAATAGTCGAATTTGATTCATCAAAATAGGATCTCTGCAAGGTCTAGGTCTTTCAAAAAAAGGCTTTATTATACTGCTACTTATTTGATCGGTTAATACAACTGTTACTACTGCAAATAAAATAAAAGCAAAAGCCTTATGTTTAAAATTCACCAAGGACAACACAATGATAAATAAATACAAAGGCATCCAAGTATTTCCTTCTCTAAACCAAGGATAAACAGCATCAAGTAATGGATGAATATAAACAGTATTGATTTTTAAAAACAATTCCTGATCTGCTTTTAAAAGCGAATCTAACCAAGTAACTGAAGTACTTAATATAATAAAAATTGCGGACATAAAAAAAAATATTGAGTGCAAGCTATATTATAGTTTTGAAATATGACCATAATCATAAAATAGGATATTTGGTCTACCTAAATTTGTGCTAAATATTTATGTTATGAATAAAAAACCTATCGTATTCTTATTAATGACTTCATTCTGCTTAGCTGTAATTGCTTGCGGTGGTGGAGGTCCTAAAGCCGAAGCAACTGCAACAGAGACTGATGCAGCTGCAACAACTACAACTGCCACTCCCTCTGATTATGACCCTAAGAGAGGTGAAGGTAAATTCAATGAGTCAAATGTTACACTTGGCGCTTTAGATAATGCAATGGCAACAAAAGGAGAAGCCATTTCAGCAACAAAATGTACCTCTTGTCATAAACTTACTGAAGAGCGATTAGTAGGACCAGGATGGAAAGGTGTAACTACCCGCAATACTCCTTATTGGATTATGAACTTTATTTCAAACCCAGATCCAATGATTGAAAAAGATCCTAAAGTACAAGCACAATTAGAATTGTGTTTGGTTAGAATGCCTAATCAAGGTTTGGTAGACAATGAGGCTAGAGAAATCCTTGAATTTATGCGTAAAAATGATGGCGCTAAATAAATAATAAACCAATTAAATCAACATGAAACTAATACAATCAACTTCGATTGCTGCAGTGATATCTGCTGCTGCATTGTTCTCGTGTAAACCCAAAAGCACAGGTAGTGCAGTAAGTGGAGACGCTGCTGCAAAAGCTTATGTTGCACCTGGCAAATACGATGAATTCTATAATTTCGTATCTGGTGGATTCAGCGGACAAATGAGTGTATACGGATTACCTAGTGGCCGTTTGCTTAGGGTAATTCCTGTATTCTCTGTTGATCCTGAAAAAGGATGGGGATATAGCGAAGAAACAAAACCAATGCTAAATACTTCTCATGGTTTTGTTCCTTGGGACGATTTACACCACACCGAAATGAGCCAGACCAATGGTGAAATCGACGGTAAATGGGTTTTTGCAAATGGTAACAATACGCCACGTTTAGCAAGAATTGATTTGAAAACTTTCAAAACTGCTGAGATAATAGAACTTCCCAATAGTGCTGGAAACCACAGTTCTCCTTTTGGAACTGAAAACTCTGAATACATTGTAGCAGGAACACGTTTTAGCGTTCCTTCTGATGAAGACAACGGTGATGTTCCTATCAATTCTTACAAGAAAAACTTTAAAGGCCATATCTCTTTTGTGAGCGTTGCAAAAGAAACAGGGGAAATGAAAGTTGCATTCCAATTAAAAACACCTGGCGTAAACTTTGACTTGGCTAGAGCCGGCAAAGGCAAATCACATGGTTGGTTTTTCTTTAGCTGCTACAATACTGAACAAGCAAGTACTTTATTAGAAGTCAATGCTTCTCAAAAAGATAAAGACTTTATAATGGCAGTAAACTGGAAAAAAGCAGAGGAATACATCAAAGCAGGTAAAGGCAAAAAAGTAAAAACTAAATATGCCCATAACACTTGGAATGAAGCTACTCACACTGCAACTTCTAAAATGGAAGAAGAAGTATTGGTATTAGATGTAAAAGAATTTAAAGACATCGTTTACTTTATTCCTTGTCCTAAATCTCCACATGGTTGTGACGTAGATCCAACTGGTGAATACATTGTTGGTTCTGGTAAACTAGCTGCCTTAATCCCTGTATTTAGCTTTGATAAAATTCAACAATCTATCGCTGCTAAATCTTATGATGGAGATTACGAAGGTATTCCTGTAATTAAATACGAGTCTGCATTATTCGGTGAAGTAAAAAAACCAGGTTTAGGACCTTTGCATACCGAATTTGATGGTAGAGGAAATGCCTACACTTCTTTCTTTGTATCTTCTGAAGTTGTTAAATGGAATATTAAAGATTTAAAAGTGCTTGACCGTGTTCCAACTTATTATTCTGTTGGTCACTTAAGCATCCCTGGTGGTAACACTAAAAAGCCAAATGGTAAATACCTTGTTGCGTACAATAAGATCACTAAAGATCGTTATTTACCAACTGGTCCTGAATTAGCACAAAGTGCTCAACTATATGATATTAGTGGAGATAAAATGCAGCTGATTCTAGACTACCCTACTATTGGTGAACCACACTATGCTCAGTCTGCACCAGCGGATATCATTAGAAATAATGGACAATTGAAATTATATAAATTGTCTGATAACAAGCACCCTTATGTAACACAAGGTGAAGCAAACGCTAAAGTAACCAGAGAAGGAAATAAAGTGCATGTTTATATGACCTCTATCCGTTCACACTTTGCGCCTGATAATATTGAAGGAATCAAAGTTGGAGATGAAGTGTATTTCCACGTAACTAACTTAGAACAAGATTGGGATGTTCCGCATGGTTTTGCTATCAAAGGAGCTGACAATGCAGAATTATTGATTATGCCAGGTGAAACGACTACTTTAAAGTGGTTACCTAAAAAACCTGGTATGTTCCCAATGTATTGTACAGACTTCTGTAGTGCATTACACCAAGAAATGCAAGGATATATCAGAGTTTCTCCTGCTGGAAGCAATGTGCCGCTTAGCTTTAGTTTAGGAAAACCTGTTCCAGAAACTAAGTAAATAGTTTATACAAAAAGGAGCAGTAAATCATAACTGCTCCTTTTTTATTTTAAAAATAGAAAGATGAAAATAGAAATATCAAAATTATCAAAATGGTTACTAATCATTAGTGGTATTTTTTTAGCTGTATCAATTGTGTTACCAATATGGAGAATTGAACTAGATGCGCCGCAATATCCAGAGGGATTAGGCTTAAAAATATTTTCTTACAAATTAGGAGGTGATGTTGCTATAATTAATGGTTTGAATCACTATATAGGGATGCAAACTTTACATGAAGAAAACTTTATTGAATTCACCCTTCTTCCCTATATTATTGGCTTCTATGCTATTTTAATGTTCATCACAGGAATTAAGGGTGGTAGAAAAATGCTTTACACCACTTTTATTGCTTTTGTAGTATTTGGCATTGTTGCAATGGTTGATTTTTGGAGATGGGAATATAACTATGGCCATAACTTAGACCCGAATGCTGCCATTATTGTTCCAGGCATGGCTTACCAACCACCACTCATTGGATTTAAACAATTACTCAACTTTGGAGCTTATTCTATACCAGATATGGGCGGATGGCTATTTATTGGTGCTGGACTTTTATGTTTACTTGCTGTAGCAATCGAGGCAGGGTGGTTAAAAAAAATAATAAAACCCAAAGTAGTTACCACCGTTTTATTGCTGTTTTTATTTAGTGCATGTGGAAATACACAACCTGAAAAATTGGTTTTAAATAAAGACCAATGCGAGTTTTGCAAGATGACTGTTGCAGATGCAAGATTTGGTGCAGAAGCAATCAGCGATAAAGGAAGAATTTACAAATTTGATGATTTAAACTGCATGATTTCATTTAATAAATCCAATCAGAAAATTGTCCTAAAACAATATTTTGTAAATGACTACAATGCCGATAATCATTTGATTGATGCCACCAAAGCATGGTATGTAAAGCATGAAACCATTAAAAGTCCTATGGGTAGCAATACAGCCGCATTTGCGCAAAAAGAAGCAGCTGAGAATTTGGCAAAGTCTGCTGTTGTTTCAATTATTTCCTGGGAGAATATAATTCAATAAAATGAAGTGTTTTTTTATTGTTCTACTCCTATTTAAAGGATTATCAGCTTCAGGAAAAGTATTCCACGTTGGTGCGCAGCATCCATATAAAACCATTAAATCTGCTTTGGCAGTAACCAATGAAGGTGACACTGTTTATATCCATAAAGGTCTATATAAGGAAGGAAATATAATTGTTCAAAAAGCCATAACGATCATAGGTATTGATCGACCAATATTAGATGGCGACAAAAAATATGAAGTATTATCAATCAAATCGAGCTATGTTACAATAAAAGGATTGAGGGTTCAGCACTCTGGTTATGCAAGCTTAGACGACCCAGGAGGGATAAAAGTATACGAAGCAACGAAAGTTACCATTATCGATAATGAATTATTCGACAATTTTTTTGGCATATACATTCAATTCAGTACCAATTGCCTCATTAAAAACAACTCCATCATTGCATTTGGCAAAGAAGAACAAACAATTGGGAATGGAGTGCATTGTTGGAAAAGTGATAGCCTACAAATTATAGGTAACAATATCAATGGTTGTAGAGATGGGGTCTATTTTGAATTTGTAAATAATTCAGTGATATGGAGAAATATTGTTACTGATAATATTCGTTATGGATTACATTTTATGAATTCAAATAATGATTCATACTTCACCAATATTTTTAGTAGAAATGGCGCTGGAGTGGCCGTTATGTTCTCTAAAAAAATTACCATGATGAACAATACTTTCAATGAAAATTGGGGAGACGCAGCATACGGATTATTATTCAAAGAAATATCTGACTGTCATTTATCGGGAAATCATTTTAACAAAAATACGGCCGCCATTTTCATGGATGGCAGCAATAGAACGATTGTAGAAAATAATGTTTTTAGTAATAATGGATGGGGATTGAAAATACAAGCGAATTGCATGGACAATATTATCCAAAAAAATAATTTTATTAAAAACACTTTTGATGTTAGTACCAATGGCACTTTGCTATTAAATATTTTTTCACAAAACTATTGGGATAAATACAGTGGCTACGATTTAAATAAAGACAAAATTGGAGATGTTCCATATAGACCACTAAGTCTGTACTCTGTTATTGTGGAGAGCAACCCCACTGCTATGATTTTGTTCAGAAGCTTTTTTGTGTCGCTTTTAGATCAATCAGAAAAAAAGATTCCAAGTTTAACACCTGAAAATTTTATTGACAATAAACCACTTATGAGTGCTTTAAGATTATGATTACTGTAGAAAATATAAAAAAGAAATTCGGAAAACTTGTTGTGCTAAATGGGATTGATCTTACACTTAAAAAAGGTGAGTGCATTGCATTGATAGGTCCTAACGGCTGCGGCAAAACCACTTTAATGAAAATCATTTTAGGTATGGTAATGGCTGACAGTGGCAGTATTTTAGTAAATAATGAGTCTATTACTAAGAGCGAATTATACAAACAGCATATAGGCTACATGCCACAAATTGGAAGATACCCTCAAAATATGACCATCGGTCAAATTATTGATATGGTGAAAGGTATTCGAAACGAAAAAAAACCATTAGACGAAGAATTATATAAAGCTTACGAGCTTGACAAGTTATTAGACAAGAAAATGAGTACCCTCAGTGGTGGAACAATGCAAAAAGTAAGCGCAGTACTTTCCTTCTTATTCAATCCTAGTATACTTATTCTAGATGAGCCAACGGCTGGCTTGGATCCAATTGCAGCAGAAATTTTGAAACAAAAAATCATTAAAGAAAAAGGAAATGGAAAACTAATCATTATAACATCTCATTTATTAAGTGAATTAGATGATATGGTTAGTGAAATCATTTTTATGCAAGAGGGGAATATTATTTTTCATCGAGCAGTAACAGCACTTAAAGAATCAACTCAAACAGCGAAAATTTCAAGTGCTATTTTACAAATTTTAAAAAATAAATAGATGGGTAGAATTTTTAAATATGTAATGCTTGATATTTTAAAAAACAAGTTTGTAATTGCTTATATGGTAATGATGTCACTCGTTGCCTGGTCAGCATTTACCCTAGAAGACAATAGTGCTAAAGGAATGCTCACCTTATTGAATCTGATTTTACTAACCGTTCCGCTAGTTTCTGTTCTTTTTTCAGCCATTTATATTTACAATAGTAGTGAGTTCATTGAACTATTGGTTAGTCATCCAATAAAAAGAAGTAAGATATGGTTAAGCCTCTATTGGGGGTTATGTGGAAGCTTAGTAACAGCATTTATAATTGGTGCAGGAATTCCATTATTATTATTCGCAGAATTCACCATCAGTTTACTAATGCTTGTTGTTGGAATTTTAATTACGGTTATTTTCGTTTCATTGGCATTATTGAGTACCATTATTTACCGAGATAAGGCAAAAGGAATTGGATTAACTATATTAATCTGGATATATTTTGCGTTGTTGTTTGATGGCCTTTTGTTGTTTTTAATGTTCCAATTTGCCGACTACCCTATTGAGAAACCAATGGTATTAATGACTGCATTAAGCCCTCTAGACCTATCTAGAATCTTATTATTGCTGCAACTAGATTCTACAGCAATCATGGGATATACTGGCGCCATCTTTAGAAACTTTTTTGGCAATACCGTTGGCATGAGTATTTCGTTTACCCTCTTAATATTATGGTCAACTATCCCTTTTCTAGTCTCTTTAAAGAAATTCAAGAAAAAGGATTTATAATAAACATTTTTATTTGTTAAAATCATCCAATGAAAAAAGATATAAGCAACAGAGCCGATGTGGAATTATTGGTCAATAGCTTTTATAATAAAGTCAGAGAAGATGAACTGATTTCATTTTTCTTTTCTGAAATAGTAGCTGTTGATTGGGAAAAACACTTACCTGTCATGTATGACTTTTGGGATAATATCTTATTCTACGCAGGAAAGTATGAAGGAAATCCCATGGCCAAGCATAGGGATATACATCAAAAATGCCCCATGAAGATGGAGCATTTTCAAAGATGGATTCATTTATTTACAGAAACAGTAGATGAATTATTTGAAGGAAATACTAGTGAACTTGCAAAGCAAAGGGCAACAAGCATTGCTACTGTAATGCAAATAAAAATGTTCAGTTAATCTATTTAGGCAATAGAACATCATTAATTACATGGATGATTCCATTAGAAGTAACTATTGAGGCTACCACTTCAGAACCATTTACAAAAACCTTATCATCTTTCTTGGTAATTTTTACTTTACCGCCGTTTACTTGTTCAAATTCTTGACCATCTTGCATGTATTCAGCTTTTAAAACACCTACATAAGTATGGTATTCTAATATATTTTTTAAATCTGCCTTTTTTTCAGGCTTTAATAAATCATCTACTGTTCCAGCTGGTAATTTTTCAAAAGCAGCATTTGTTGGAGCAAATACAGTAAATGGACCGGCATTACTCAATGCATCCACCAATTCTGCGGCTTTAACTGCTGCAACTAACGTGCTATGGTCCTTGCTGCCAACAGCAACTTGAACAATATTAGGATTAGATGTTTCATCCTGTACCGCAGATTGACCTGCGCCAGTTTCAGTAACGGTTGCAGGGCTTGCATTTTCCGTTTCAGTTGTATTTCCGTTTGAGCATCCGGTAGCAAAAAGTAGAACTAGTCCAGATAAAAGGATTGCATTTTTTTTCATAAAATATGTTTATTGTTTAAGCGAAGTTCTAAAATAGCATTAAATAGTTATATGATTTCAATCACATTTTAAGATAATTTTTATCCTATTTTTTGAGAACTAGGCATCATAACTACTGAAGCAATAAGCATACCTCCAGCTATTATTAGCAATGCTTCGTTTACAAAAGGGATTACCTGATAACTAAGAGAAGCTATTCCCTGAACACCTAATACCATTTCATTTAAAATTACAAAAATAGCAAATACTTTAGTCGCTAAAATAGCAGCCTTACTAAAATTAAGCCCAGCAGTCAGATGTGTATAGGCAATTAGAAATAATGCGGTAAAAGCCAAGAGCACTAGGTGTAAATAGGCAATTACAATTGGCCTAAAACCAAATGCTAATTTGCTTAAGAACGGGATCGTAGAACCCATTTGTAGTAATATTTTTACTAGCAAGGCGCCAAAAGAAAAAATAAATAATAGCTTAACAACCGGGTTCTGATGAATAGCATTAACCACTCTTTTGTTGAATACTATGGAGAAGAATTTTATAACACCTATACATTGTAGAATAGCCGAAATAACGACTAATAAATACATCCAAACGGGTAAATTCAACCATAGTGCAGACAAGCCATACGCAGGAATACAACTAATGGCGAAATATAAAAAAGTAGTTCTATTAAGCTTCGTATCAATATTCATTTGATCTAACCACTGAAAAAACATACCAATACAAGCAAAAAAGAACCAACCGTTGTACTGAAAATGTAAAAACCAATAAGTTGCTCCTAGATAAGAATGCTGGGTTTTATTCCCAGAAAACAGCATATAAATCAACCAAAAGCTTGCAAATACAGAAATGAAAAAGAATATACCAGCAGCTTTGTACCAGTTTGCAGTATCCTTATTCGGATGTTGATGCAGCGTCTTTATGAAGGCTATAATATAAAGCATATTAAAAAGTAAACCCGCTACCTGAAAAACAACAGAATAAACTCCATAGCCCCAAAATATCAACGCGATACAAGCAATATATGCTGAAAACAAGCTCAGGGAAATTTGGCTTTCTAAAAACTTAACTTGCGAAGCTGATAACCATTTTAGGTTCGTTTTTACCATCAGACTCATAATCACAATTGATATAAAGCCTGAAAACGCAAAGCCAGAATGGGCCAATTGAAGGTTTTTTTGGTTAACAATGGGGAGTTCGAACCCAATTTTGTAACGCATTAAAACCCCTAAAATGGCCACTATTACCAAATTGTACAATCCAACCTTTAATAACTGATTAATCTTCATAAATAAAATACTTTATGGTTAATAATTACTACTTGCCTCTTTTCTACCAGTTTAGCAAGCGTTCTTATCACAGTTTCTACTCTTAATCCTGTAAAATCAGCGATTTGCTGTCGTGTATATGGAACCAATCCTTGTTCGTTCAGCTTCTTCTCTATTTTTAGTTTCTCCAATAACCCAATAATTTTTTCTTCAGGAGAATTATTCATTAAAATATTTGCTGTAAGGGTCTTACAGTAAAGCCGCTCGGCGAAAATTAAAAATAAATTTTTATAGTAAGATGGGTGATCCTCCAGAAGTATTAAAAATTTCTCTTTCGATAACCGATAAATGAGTGAGTCGGTTTCTGCATATGCACTTGCTGGATAAGGTTTCCCAATCATTAATGCAGGCTCCCCAAAACTATTACCCTTAAAAAAAAGGCCCTGGATAAACTCTTTAGATAAATTAGCAGAAGTTATCATTTTCACAGATCCTTCCGCAATCTGATGATAATACCTAGCTTCATTTCCTTGCGTAAAAATCTGTTCTCCCTTTATCCATTTTTTGGACGTGGCACCATAAGCTAGTAACGTGTCGACTTCAATGTTCATGCTACACTTTAGAAGTAAAAATATTGCATAAAGTTAAACAAAAACAGTTATGCAATGCTCCTATTTGATTAAAAAGTGCGTAATTGCCTCTTTCCAAATAGCATAGCCTTTTGCATTCATATGCAAATTATCAGATAAAAATAAGTCTTTCATTGGTTCCCCATTTTCTGCCAACATATGTGTCCAAACATCTACATAATTTGTTCTTCGTTGAGACTTTAAGTATGTTTTAATCCCTTCATTAGCTGCCATCATTTGGTCTTTCATTTTCCATCTTGAAGGGCTTGGCTTCATGCTCACATAAGTAATATTAGTTTTTTTAAAACGTTCTCTAATCATTTTAAAAAGGGTTTTAAACCTTTCCACTACTGAATCACTTGGCAATTTTGGGTCAATGGCAAAATCATTTTCACCGCAATAAATCACTACTTGCTTTGGATGATATGGAAATAAAATTTCCTCCCTATAACGAATAACATCAGGCAAGGCAGAACCACCAAAGCCCCTATTGACTATAGTATACCCTTGAAAATCTTCTTGAATATTTTTCCAAAGTCGGAAAGAAGAACTGCCTGCAAATAAAATTGCATTTTGGGGAGGCATTAACGTACTGTCGGCTGATTGAAAAGCTTTTATCTCTTTAATAAAAGGTTGTGCTTTAACAAAATTAGCAAAGCCAAATTGTAAAAAAACAAAAAAGGTACAAACACACTTAATTATAAATTTCATTTACTATTATTTTAACAAAGTGATGGTAGCCATTACTGGGAAATGATCGCTTGGATATTTTAAATCATATGAATCTGTAATAGTTGCAAATTTCTCAACCACTAATTTCTGGTGCTTATTCACAAATATATAATCAATTCCGCCGTTCGGCTTTTCCTTAAACTTAAAAGCATTCCAAGTATCTATATTGCCATAAACCATTTTACTAATATCCCTTGCATTATTCATTTCACTCGCAATATTTTGGATAGGCTCCTCGGTTGGTCTCAAATTAAAATCTCCCAATAAAATCACTGGGTCATTTTTAACATTCAGTTCTTTTATTTTTTTCAATATCAATTTTGATGATTCAATTCGGGCTGTTTTGCCAACATGATCGAAATGTGTATTGAATACCCATACGACTTGATTGGTTTTTTTGTTTTTAAATAACCCATATGTACAAACGCGATTGCATACAGCATCCCAACCCATACAAACAGAGTCTGATTTAGGTGCTAACCAAAATGTAGATTGCTTTATTGGGATATATTTTTCTTGATTGTAAAAAATACAAGAATATTCTCCAAGTGTTTTACCATCATCTCTACCTACGCCAATAAAGCTGTATTGAACCAGCATACTGTCTATATAAGTTAACTGATGATGTAATACTTCTTGCGCACCAATAAAATCTGGTTCATAATACTGCATAAGGCCCGCTACCCTATTTTTTCTCAAATCCCATCTGTTTTCTCCGTCAGATGCAGCATCTAAACGAATATTAAATGACATGGCTTTGATGGTTGTTTGTGCACTACCATTAGTGACAAATAAAACTGTAGCAACCCAAATCAAATACTTTTTCATACTTACTTTTTTATATAAGGGCTTGTAAATCCCAACTTAGATAATCCTTGTTGTATTTCAGGGCTACTCATGAATAATTTCCACAATAAGCCGGTTCGATAATTTTCCATCATTACCACTATTGGACCTTGGTCAATTGCAAGATACCTAGGCTCAAACCAATTGTGATGAATGCTAAATGCATCATAAAAACCATAATTCCCCCAAACTTTATTACCCAATTCATTATACCAAAATTTCATGGCTTGCATAGACTCTTTTGGCGTATATGGAAAGGAAGAAAGTGCCGCTGTAGGAGAAATAACCCCTTTATCTCTCTCTTTACTTGGGGCATGACCAGCATACCCCTTTATAGAATAACTGGCAGTTAATCCCCAGTTATTGGGGCCGTAGCCTTTATACCCTTCACTATTTTGTACACACCACTCATAATTGATTTTAGCTTGATTTACTGTTTCATTCCAATAATCGGCATATTGATCTTTTAATCCTCTTGGGTCAAGACCTAAATAAGAATAATGCGCCCAAAACAAAGGACCACCATTGGGTGGATTACCTTGGTGCTTTAAGTCAAGTGGTAAATTATAGGATCTTTTAGTTTCCTTAATCTTGCCATTCATTGCCCAACCTTCATGGTAAACTTCAGCAGGCACTGCATGGGTGGGTGAAGATGCAGCCAAAACATACATGATTAAACATTCATTATATCCTCTTACTGGAAAATTCATTTTCCATTCATGGTTAGGACTCCAATGCCAATACAATACATTCTGGTTATTGCGATAGAAATTAAAATCAACTTCTTTCCAAAGTTTATCTGCTCTTTCTGCTAATGCTTTTTCTTGTTTATTCCCATTTTTAAAATATTGCCTAACACATAATAAACCTTGTAACATAAACGAGCTCTCTACTAAATCACCTCCATCGTCATATCTACTAAATGGTTTTACTTTTCCTGTTTTACCATTCCACCAATGTGGCCATGCTCCATGAAAACGATCTGCTGTTTCTAAAAAATGTAAAATGGTTTCTAACCGTTTTATTCCCTCTGCCTTTGTTATAAATTTTCTTTCTATTCCTACAAGAATGGCCATTACACCAAAACCACCTCCACCGCTTGTTACTACATCTTGGTCGTTTTGCGGATAAATATTGTCCATATGAACCCTTTCCCTAGCTAATCCACTAGTAGGTTCTGCCCCAGACCAAAAATATTGAAAAGTGGCAGCTTGTACTTTTCTAAACAAAGCGGTATCACTAGGCGAAATCGGATCTACACTTATTCGTTTTTTTTGTGCGAATAAAGTAGTTCCCAAAAGGCAAGCAATCAGCAGTAAATATTTTTTCATGTTAAAATTTAATCAATTTAAAATACCCGCCCTTGGGCGGGTATTAGTCAATAATAAACCCAGTATTCAACCCTAAAAAACTATTGTTTATTTGCCTGCCTTACCCAAATTATATAATGCGCGTATATGTGCATCGGGTAGTGCAATATTATAAATCCGCATTTCATCTATCACTCCAGTCATTGCAGCAAAACTCACATCGGAGCTTACTGATTTACCTGGGATAACATTATAATTGCCACCAATTATTACTTCACTGGGCTCATAGGCTTTAAAATTATTATTTCCAGTTCCTCTACTTGGGAAAGCGCCTGCTCTTGTACCATTAATCCAAATATCAAAGAACCCATTGCTCGCATTATAATTCAAGGCTAAATGAACCCATTTATCTGGGCCAATTGGGGGTGTGATATATGGCATATAATTAGGAGCCCCAGGAGCGTCTCTTAGTGTATTTATATTGTCTTGCGTTCCTCCTCCAATCGTAATAAAAGTAGGTTGCACTTTAAGATCAGTTACATTTGAAGCTGGAAAGGATTGAGTGTTTAAAGCAAAGTTTAAACTACCATTAAATACACCTGGTCTAGTTAACTGAAAAAGCATCGTCCGCTTAGACCCATTATTGGAAATCTGAATCCATGTACTAATGGCAAAACTTTTAAACGCATCTGTTTTAAATGCATTAAACTGAGTAGGATAATATAAGAAGCCTGCATTTAATCTTAATGCCTGCCCTTTAACACCTGTTGCAATATAACTATCGTTCAATGAAGTACCAGGTGCTGTATTAGACTTGACCTCATTCTTTGAATTATCAAAAGGCCAGTAGGCAACCAAGCTTTCAGGGAACACTTCATCAGAAGAATTAAAGCCATCAATTTTTCCAACATAGTCTGCAGTGGAAACAGATGGAAGATTATTGGGATTCCCATCTTTTTTACAAGAAATCATCAAACTACTGATAGCAAAAGCAGTGATGAGGGAAAACTTAATATGATTATTCATCATTTGCATATAATAAAGTTTAAAAGTCAATTAATATCCTGGATTTTGTTTTAATACCCCTCCAGTTAAATCAATCTGCGCTTGTGGTATTGGTAACAATACATCTCGAGCAGCATTAAAATTAGATTTACCAGCAGCATTCATTACATTTTGAGCAATACCCCATCTAACAATATCAAAGAAACGATCGTGTTCCATAGCCAACTCAATTCTTCTTTCATGTCTAATTGCATCTCTTAATAACGCTTGATCGTTGGTAGTTACATCAGGAAGAATAGCATTGTTTCCAGCTCTTGCTCTAAAACGAACACTATTAAGTGCCGCTTTAGCAGCGGTAATATTATTTGCTCCTCCTAATTCATTGGCGGCTTCTGCATACATCAATACTACATCTGCATAACGAAGAATACGCACATTATTCCACCATCCAAATCGATTACCTACTGCAGCTCTTGTTGCTGGGTTTGTATGTACTTTATGATTGTAGCGAGGATTAGGCAACCCAATAGGAGTAACTTCTCCGTAAATAGTTACACCTGGTGTTGTGGGAGTACTTGTAAATAATATAGTTCTTGCTCTTCTTGGATCATTGGGCTCATATGCTGCTGCAAGGTTTGCACTTGGCGAATTCCAACCCCAACCTAAATCCCAAGGACCTGCACCTCTAACTCCTTGCAAGTTGGTATACTGTATCCCCTGAGAAGTTGGATTGATAGCGTCTGCTCTTGCTTGCACTTCAAAAATAGACTCTTTGCTATTTTCACCTTCTTCACCAAAAATTGTGTTATAAGGTGTACTTAAATTATACTGACCAGAATTCATAACCATGTTTGCAGTATTCATAGCTTGTGCCCATTTCTGTTGTGTCAAGTATACTTTAGTCAACAATCCGTTTGCAGCACCACTAGTTATTCTTCCAGGGAATTTAACGGCATCCCAAAATGCGGGCAAATACGCGGCTGCAAAATTGAGGTCACGCTCTATAAATGCATAAACTTGGTCAACAGAGCTTTGAGGAACATTATTTTGTGCTGCAGGATCTGAAAATAAAGTATCGATGATTGGAACTTTACCAAACAATCTAGTCAACATGAAATAAGAGTAGCCACGAATAAATCTTACTTCTGCTTGTGATTGTAACTTAACAGCATCAGTTGCAACTATCTGTTTGTTTGATCCTATTTGAAATAAAGTATTATTACACCTATTAATTAATCCATAATATCCTGTCCAAAGTGCATTGGCTCTACCACTATTTGGAAGTACAGGGAAATTATCCATACTAATTACATCTGCGCCTCCATCATTTGGGGTACTGCCTTTATCTGCATCATCACTTCTAATACTAGTAGCATTAATAAAACCATCTACATGGACGCTATAGTCTCTTAAACTATTGTATGCACCAAAAATATATTGATCATATGGACCAGAACCACCAGGGTAAGGGTAGTTTTCTTCATCATATCCCCCTTGTCTTGCAGTATCTAAAAAATTCTTTTTACATGCTGTAAAAACCGATACGGTTAAAAGCAGTAGCATCCATTTACCAAAGCTTTTTTTATTAATTAAATTATTCATTTTTGAATATTTTTATTAGTTCAATTAAAATGTAACATTAATACCCATAGAATAAACTGCAGGTACAGGGAAAGTTCCATTGTCGGCTCCCCCACCTAAGATGCTGCCAATCTGGGCCTCAGGAGAATACCCAGTAACTTGACTCCAGCTCTTAATATTTTGTCCATTTACAAAAACACGAGCTTTAGAAATACCCACACGTCTTAATAATCCTTCAGAAAAAGTATATCCAATTTGCAATGTTCTTAATCTGAAATAATCGCCTGGCTCTAAATAATAGCTACTGAACAAGAAATTATTACCTCTTGTATTATCAAGAATGGGTTCAACATTTGTTGTACCACCGCCAGTCCATGCATTCAATCTATTGGCTTCATAATTCAATGTTGCAAAATTGGCAATTCTTCTTTGCGTATAAATCTTATTACCTGCTACTCCTTGTCCTTCAATGGTAAAATCAAATCCTTTATACGCCACATTAATATTTAATCCGTAACTATATGGAGGGAATGGGGTTCCTAAATAGGTTCTATCAGCTGGCGTTAATAAACCGTCTCCATTGATGTCTGCATATGCAATATCTCCTGGCAAAGAGTTATTAAAACGTGCCATTTTTCCCAATTCAGCAGTTGATTGATAAATGCCTATTTGTCTGTATCCAAAGAAGTAACCAATTGACTGGCCAGTTTCAGTTAAGTTAGCACCACCATTTCCAAAAAGTTGGAAATTGATTTTGTCTCCAATAGAGTTAACCGTATTCTTATTGTAACTAAAATTGGGGGCAATAGAGTAAGTGATATCCTTACCAATTTTATCTGTCCAGTTTAAGCTCAATTCTATCCCTTGGTTGGTTATTTTACCCAAATTGGTAAAATAACTTCTGGTTTCATTAGGCAATGTAACCGCTGTTAAAATATCGGATGTGGTTCTATTATAATAAGTAAACTCTACATTCAATCGATTGCGTAAAGTTTTCAAATCGAAACCTATGTCAAGACCTCTTACTACTTCCCAACGCAAGTTGGGGTCAGGTATATAAGCTGCCTGAATAGCCGTGTAGACATTATTACCAAAAATAGCCGTTGATGCATTTGAAATACCAGGTCTAAATAAGTTATCTGCAAATCCATTAGCATTTCCTGTTTCACCCCAAGCAGCCCTTAATTTTAAGAAATTAATAAAGTTGAACTTTCTTACAAATGATTCTTCAGATGCAATCCAACCTAAACCGACTGATCCAAAAGTACCCCAACGATTCTGTGGTGCAAACTTTGAACTACCATCTCTTCTTAATGTAGCGTTTACCAAATATTTATTTTGATAAGCATAACTTAATCTACCAAACATACCCATGATGGCACTCTCTCCACCACCACCACCATACAATCCTGGATTGTTTGCATTAATAGTACTGATGTACCAGAAATCTGGGTTATTAGGTACGTTTACAGAAGTATCTCTTCTATTACCATTTATATTAGTACTAACACTGTAAATAGAGGTAAAACCAACCAATGCAGTTAATTTATGACCATCCCCTAATTTTTTGTCATAAGTAAGTGTATGATCTTGTTGATAACGCTTAAACTCAGCCATTTCTTGACTAACCCCTGTTCTTACTGTGTTGTCGAAAAAGCTTGTAGTTGGCGCTGTTCCTTCACCCTGGTTAATAAAAGTGAACGGAAGTGGAGTATAAGACCTAGAATTATTAAATCCTAAATCTGCAAATACTGATGACTTAAAAGTAAAATCATTTAAGAATTTAACTTCAGCGTATAATGATCCAATAAAGCGGAAACCTTTATTGATATTAGTTCCATTATTTCTATTCAGTGCTGCAATTGGATTACCTACCTGTGCCCGTTGGAAAGAAGGCATACTGTAGTAGGTTGTTGCATTCTGTTGAATTGGCACAATTGGAGCTGCCCATAATGCATTCGTTAAACTAACCCCTGCAGGATTTTGTATCCAATGTGAAGCATTGATTTCTCCACCAACTTTAATATTACTATTGAAACGAATTTCTTGATTCAAACGAATCATGAATTTTTCATAGCTATTATACTTAACTACCCCATCTTGTTTATTATAACCAATGTTTAAATAAGTACTGCTTTTTTCAGAATTATTAGAAACACTCAAGTTATTTGTTGTAAGCAATGCATTTTGCAAAATTTCATTTTGCCAGTTTGTATTAGCAGTATAATTACTGTAATCAAATGGAGCAGCATTGATATTGGCTAATTGTGCATCATACAGTTTTTTAAACCCAGCAGCATCTGTTACTTTAATTTTATCTGTCACTTTTTGAAATCCAACAGTGCTTTGAAAATTAATTCTTGTTTGACCTCTTGCAGCTTTTTTTGATGTAATAGCAATTACACCATTCGCACCCCTTAAACCATAAATAGCTATTGATGAAGGATCTCTTAAAATATCGATTGTTTCAATATCCGCTGGATTTAAGAAATCGATATTGTCTTGCAAAATTCCATCTACTACATAAACAGGGCTCGCACTATTGGTACTATTGACACCTCTTATTCTAACTACTGGGCTAGCACCTGCTACTCCAGAATTAGCAACTGTTAAACCTGCAACTCTTCCCTGTAATGAACTAATAGGATTGGTATTGGGCATTTTTGCCAATTCTTCCCCTTTAATAGTTGTAACAGAGCCAGTAAGATCTCTTTTACGTTGTGTACCATAACCAGTTACAACAACTTGTTCTAAATTATTAACAGCCGTGGTTAATATGATACTCAAATCTCGTTTACCGGCAACTGAAATTTCTTGTGGTTCGTATCCAATATAAGAGATCAATAATTTTGCGTTTTCATCTGCAACAGTTATCGCAAATGCACCAGTATTATCTGAAGTTGTACCAACTTGGGTGCCTTTTACTTGTATGGACACACCAGATAAAGACTCTCCAGAAGCAGAAGTTATTCTTCCTTTTACAACAATCTCCGCAAGATCTTTGGTAGCACTATTGGTTTCCTTTAGAACCACTAAGTTTGTTCCCAGTATTTTGTAGTTGATACCTGTATTTACCAATAGCTTACCCATGATTTCATCTAAAGTAGCATCTACCATGTTAATAGTAACTTTTGGTTTGCCTTTTACTACTTCTTCAGCAAATAAGAACCGATAATCGGTTTTTTTCTCCACTTCAAATAATGCTTTTTTTAAATCTAGCGAAGCCATCTTTATTGTAATACGGCTTTGAGAAAAGCCAATTGCTGAAACTTGCATACATACAAGTAGCAGTAACGCAGTAGTGATTTTCATAATTCGGGCAAGCTTTTGTATAAAAAGATCTTTGTGTGAAACATCAGGTGTTTCATTATTTTTCATATTTTCAAATTGAAAGGGTTATGAATTACATTCAGATTGTACAGTTTGTATTTTTCTAAACCTGGCGGGGTTCCGCGCCAACGGAACTTCGCCCATTTTTAAGTTGAATTCAATCTTAATCTCATAAGGCAGCAATTTTATTGGTAAATAATAATCGTATTCCCTTTTTGGTAAGTTTTAAATGGTATTATTAACTTCAAAGCCTCTATAGCCTGATCAATGGTTTCTTTTTCAAAATTTCCATTCATTCTTGTAGACTTCAATGAAGTCGATTGAATTTCTAATTTGATATTATACCATCGCTCCATCATCAATGCCAACTCTTCAAAAGTTTGATCTCTAAAAACTAATTTATTTTCTACCCATTGATTTTCTGCAACAGAACTGTCTGGTGAAATGAATTTTAATTTGTTAATAGAAACCGCAGGAATTAGTTCAATGGATTTACGCTTGTTTTGCGCTTCAATCAGTTCATTTTCTACAATCAACTTTTCATTAGGAGATAAAATAATTTTATTATCAGGTCTATTTTTGATGGTCACTTCAATCTTGCCCTTAATAAGACTGGTTTCTGTCTGCTTATCTTCAGGGTATGCTTTCACATTAAAAATGGTGCCTAAAACTTTTATTTTTATACTCTTAGTATTGATAATAAATGGGACTTCTTTATTTTTTACCACATCAAAATAACCTTCCCCTATTAAACTAACTTCTCGCAAGATTTTGCCGTATTCTTTTTGATACACAAGCTTACTTCCTCCATTCAACCAAACAATAGACCCATCTGGTAACTTTACTTGCGTTTTTGAACCCAATCGAGTAGAAACCTCATTAGATTCAAGTTGAACTTTTACCAATGCAGGAGAAAAAGATGGTTTAAAAAGGGAATACGTGAATCCTACAACAATTACTAGAGAAGCTGCTGCATAATAAACCCATTTAGGAATAATTCGTATTGAATTTTTAGGAGTGTTTTGTTCTTCTAAAAAATCATTTGTATTGTTTCCTGCAATTTTATTGAGGTGAAGCATGAATGCATCTTCTGCTTCTGCTTTATTATTGGGGAGTGGAATTTCCCAGATATTTTCTAGGTTTTGAATGGCAAATTGCCATTCAGGATGATCCTGAATATATTGGTTAAGCTCAATGAGTTCTTGCTCATTGGCTTCCTTTGCAATCTTTTTAGCAATTAATACCCAAAATCTTTCCTGACTCATCGTTATAGTTGATTCCACTTCTATAACAACTGAGAGATACATTTACCCCTAAGAAAATAAATTATTTTTTGACCCTTTTTTCTAAAATAGGTTTTGATTGAAGATCAACCTGCATACTTTGGGCCATTCTCCGCATTGCTATGGCCATTTGGGCTTCCACCGTTTTAATGGAAATATCCAATAGTTCAGCTACTTCTTTGTACTTTAAACCATCCTCTTTAATCAGCTTAAAAATTAGCCTACATCGGTTAGGAAGGCTATTAACGGCCATTTTTATTTTCAATACCATTTCTTCTGTAATCATCAATAAATCTGGCCTAAAATAAATACTATTTAGTTGAACCTGCCATTGATCCATAGAAAGGCCAGCTCTTCTCTTTTGCTTTTTCAGTAAATTCAACGACATATTTCGAACAGTGGTATAAAAATAATACAGCGGAGATTCCAACTGACAAAGTTGTTCTTTCCGCTGTACTATCAATACAAATAATTCTGAAACGATGTCTTCTGCTTCTTCCTCTGACCTCACAATAGAAAAAGAAAATTGTTTTAATTTCCCATGCAATTGAATAAATAGGGAGCGAAACGCCGATTGATCATTGTTATAAGCAATGGCAACCAGCAAATCTTTAATTTCCTCATTTCCCCCTACTGAATTCGAAGAATGCATCTACGTCTTTTTTAAATTGCACTAGTGATGGTTTGTGAATATAGTACATATGACCTGATTCATAAAAATAGAATTGCACATTTTTTCTTTGTTCTGGTCGTAAAAACATATGTTCAATATCATACTTCGCAGTAAAATAAGGAGTAGCAAAATCATAATAACCAGCACCCATATATACTTTTAAATCTGGATTCTTACTCATTGCATCTCTTAAACTTTCAGCAACATTTAAGAACTGATTTTGAACATTACTGTAATTCCAAGGATAAACATCTCCAAAAATATTATACCCGTTTTCTTCCTTAAAGTTTAATTCTCTTTGGAAATAATCATTAATCGTAGCAGTAAATGGTCCATCAATATTGGCAAAGGATGGATCAAAGCTGTTCACTTCTCCAGCATCGTCAATATCTCTACCAGTAAATCTGGCGTCTAACCGGCCAATACTTAACCCATCTTTTCTTCTAAGTTCTTTATAAAAACGATTCTCTTCTACTCGTAAGTTTGCTTGCAAACAATACTCTTTAGACAAACCAGTATAGTAACTCATTTTTTCGGCAATGGCATTCTTCTCTGATTCTGATAACCAACCACCTTTAATTAAGGCAGATGCATATGGTCCAATGGCAAATGCTTCAGCCTCTTTCAATGCATTTTGCAAATTCGCTTGTAATGCAGGAGCTAGTTTCTTATGGTACCAAGCAGCCGCTGTATAAGAAGGAATATATAAAGCCCTTGGTAAATCATTCCCAACATAGTAATCATTGGTCCCAAAATTCAACACGGCTGATATCATAAAAATGCCATTCAAGTAAATGCGATGTCTATCTTGTAAATATTTAGATAACCCAGCAGCTCTTGTAGTACCATAACTTTCACCAGCTAAATATTTTGGAGATCCCCATCTTTCATACCTCGATAAAAAATGTCTAATAAATGATGCCATTGATGCAACATCTTCATTAAACCCATGAAACTGTTTAGGACTCTCCCCAGGAGCAGGTCTACTAAAACCAGTAGAAACTGGGTCAATAAAAACCAAGTCAGTTTTATCTAACCAACTATATTCATTACTAATAAAACTGTAAGGAGGACCTTCAGAAAATCCTTCGTCGTTGAACTGCACTCTTTTAGGACCTAATCCACCCATATGTAACCAAACAGATGATGACCCAGGGCCTCCATTAAAAGTAAATGTAACAGGACGCTTTGCTGCATCCTCCCCGTCTTTTTTGTAATAAGTAAAAAACATTTTTGCAATCAACTTACCTGTATCATTTTTCAAATGCAGATATCCTGTGAAAGCGGTATAATCTACTTTTTTCCCAGCAATGGTAACACTGTTCTTTGTAGTTACTACTGTAACCCCTGCAGGTGTTGGTTCAGTAATAGGTGCAGTCTTTTGTGCGAATAGATATGAAATAGGCACAAATAAAATAAAGATGAAAATATACTTTCTCATATTACTTATTATATTGGATTTGAATTCAAGTTAAGTTAAATAATTTATTGCCGAGCATCCAAGACTTCAATATCGAAAACCAGTACACTATTGGCAGGTATGTCTTTACTTCTGCTTCTAATGCCATACGCTAACCCAGATGGAATAATTACTTTGATACTGCCGCCTACATTAATTTTTGGAACAGCCAACTGCCAACCTTTAATTAATCTATTTAATGGGAAAGTAGCAGGTTTCTCTTTGGTTTGATCAAAAATACTACCATCGGAAAGCAGGGAACCCTTGTAATAAACTGTTACAGTATCTGTTACTTTGATTGGCTTTCCATCCCCTTGCTTAACTATATGATAATAAACAGATGACTCATTTCCTGTTGTATCAATTATCCCTTTACTTACAGCAGCTTTAATTGTTTCCTCATCTACTTTAGCTTGAACCAATGAATCTGAATTTCTGTTTAAATCTACATTGGGTCTTTGACCAGTTGGTTGCCTAAATAAGCTTTGACCAAATAGAATATTAGCCGGCTTAAATCCGCCATGGCTCAAATAAAACTGTTTCCCTTCTACCCCCGCACCATAATCAATTCTATGACCCGCTTTTCCTGTTGCATCGTAAGAAAATTTACTGGTTAGCAATTCTTCCCAACGGCCATTTGACTTTTGTATCCACTGGTTACCAAAATAGGCTTTGCGTTCTAACTGACCATTTATTCCCCAAAAATTCTCGCTAAATGAATACAGGTTTTGCAAATAATTGCCATCCTTGGGTGCGCGAAAACTTGCAATTAGTTTCCATTTACCTGTTTCCGGTATAAAAAAATATCCAGAATAAATGGTACTTGCTTTTGCACTATCCGTTAATGCGAAAACCATGAATTGGTATTTTTCTTCAGTTTTCCAAGGATATACAAAATGACTATGACCTCCTGTACCCTCGTTGCCAAAATCATTCGCTACCACATTGTATCCCTTTGCTAATAATTTAACTTTATTTGAATCTGGTACTTTGCTTCGATCAATTGCTTCATTGCCTGCATCCCAAACTGAAAAAATAACTCTTCGTTCAGTTGGACTATTGACTTGTATACCAAAATACCCTCGCTTGAATCCACAAGCCATATAATAGCTGTATAAATGGTCTGCCCCTGCAGGAACCATGATTTCATTGTAAAAAGCCATGGCTTTTGTTGAGTCGGCAAGAGGGTATTTTAAATGAACAGAAGCAGCATTTCTTCTTTCAACGGGGTTAAAATGTATGCCTTCTGTTGCAGGACCTTTTAGCTCAAGCGATTGAATGTTCGCAATCAGTTTACCTACTTTATTAATGCATGAAATAGTAATTGAATAGAAGCCAGTATCAGCAATAACGACCTTCCCCACTGCAGTTTTTTTGAGTGCAGCACTTGAAGCCATTTTAATCTTAAAAGTTTTTCCAGCTAAAGCAATTTCAATAGTAGAACCTGTATTTATTTTATTTGACAATAGATTTAATTGTAGCTCTCCAGGATTCTTAACATAAAAAAACCAGCTTATTTTCTGTTGTGGATCTACCCAATTTTGCAATCCTGTTTTACTTGAAAAGAGCTGAATATTTTCTTTTTCAGCAGGCAAAGCATACCCTGTATAGGCAGGTATTAAGACTGTTTGAGCAGAAAGTGTAAATACAAAAAAACAACAAGTACAAATTAGAAGAAAACGAGTCATAATGCATGAATTATTCCTAAACTTAGGAAAATCAATGCAGACTTTTATAAAAGCAATCCCTCTAAAAAAAGATAAGCAAAACTAAAATAGATGATCAGCCCAGTTACATCCACTAATGTTGCTACAAAAGGGGCGGATGATACGGCTGGGTCGGCTCCTAGTTTCTTTAATAAAATGGGTAACATAGATCCAGTTAAAGTACCCCATAATACCACTCCTATAAGTGAAAAGCCTACAGTTGCACCAATCATAGCCCAATGAGGTCCATACACATTAGGGATAATAGAATGCCAAATAGCTACTCTAAAAAAGCCCAATAATCCCAATACGGATCCCAATAGTATTCCACTTATAATTTCTCTTTTCAATACCCGCCACCAATCGGAAATATAAATTTCTCCAACTGCCATCGCTTGGATAATTAAGGTGGATGCTTGAGACCCACTATTGCCTCCACTTGAAATAATTAAGGGAACAAATAAGGCCAATATTAAAGCTTTGGCAATTTCATCTTCAAAATGTCCCATTGCAGTGGCTGTTAATAATTCACCAATAAATAGTATGATTAACCAGCCTACTCTTTTTCTAAACAATTTTAATAAGGGAATATCTAAATAGGGTTCATTCAGCGCTTCAGTACCTCCCATTTTTTGCATGTCTTCACTAAACTCTTCATTAGCTACCCATAACATATCATCAATGGTCACGATTCCCAATAAGATATTATTTTCATCTACTACGGGCAAAGCTACCCGGTTATTCATCTTAAAGACTTGGCTGGCATTTTCTTGGTCATCATTTACTTGTAGAGATACTACTCTCCCATCAATTATTTCATCAATCCTTTTTTCTGGAGCCGCCAAAATAATATCTCTTATTCGAACGTCATCAATTAATAACCCATTTTCATCAATTACATAAATGACGTCAATGGTTTCACTGTTTCTGGCATACTTACGAATGGTTTCGAATACTTCAGACATGGTATTGTGTAAATACACATATACATAATCTGGTGTCATTAATCGGCCTACACTATCTTCTGGATATCCCAATAAAGAAAGGGTGATTTTTCTTTCTTCTGGATCTAATAATTTGATTAAATCTCTAATAGCTGCTTTGGGTAATTCTTCTAAAAAATCTGTTCGATCATCTGCCGGCAACTCATTTAATAATTCTGCTGTTTTTGCAGAAGGCAATTCTTTTACAATGTCTTTTTGCTGTGCAATATCTAAAATTTTAAATACGCTGGCTGCCCTGTGAATGGCCATATTCGCCACAATTCTTGCTTCGTATTCTGGATATTCATTAATCAAATCTGCAACATCACTAATATTTTGATCGTTCAAAAATTCCCTTATTTCTAAGGGATCATCGTTTTGAATTAATAATTCAAATTGTTCAAATAAATTAGGTTGTTCCAGTTCCAAAGACATAATTATAATTTAATTATTTTCTTGTTGCATCATGAGATAAGCCTTAATAAAACCATCAATTTCCCCATCCATTACAGGCCCTATATTGCCCACTTCATAATCGGTTCTATGATCTTTTATCATTTTATAAGGATGAAACACATAGGACCTTATTTGACTTCCCCACTCAATTTTTTTCTTTCCGGCATTGGTGGCATCAATGGCTTCTTGTCTTTTTCTCAACTCTTCTTCATATAGTCTGCTCTTCAACATTTTCATTGCCAACTCTCTATTTTCTCCTTGTGTTCTTGCTTGTTGACATTCAACAATTATACCACTAGGTATATGTTTAAGCCGAACAGCCGTTTCTACTTTGTTTACATTCTGGCCACCACTTCCTCCACTTCTATAGAAAGCCCATTCCAAATCACCAGGGTTTACATTTATTTCTATACTCTCGTCTATAAGAGGATACACAAATACAGATGCAAATGAAGTATGTCTTCTTGCATTGCTGTCGAATGGAGAAATACGCACTAAGCGATGTACGCCACTTTCAGCTTTTAAAAACCCATAAGCAAAGTCTCCATCAAATTGTAATGTTGCACTTTTAATACCAGCACCATCCCCTTCTTGAAAATCAAGTTCAGTCACTTTCCATCCTTGCTTCTCTCCATACATGCGATACATTCTGAGCAACATCTCTGCCCAGTCTTGGCTTTCTGTACCACCTGCTCCAGGATTAATTTGTAGCACTGCAGGCAACTCATCCTCCGGTTTATTGAGTGTACTTTTAAATTCAGCTTCTTCAATTTGAGAAAGTGCAGATTGAAATGCTTCTTTAGTTTCTTCTTCTGAAGCATCACCAGTTTTCCAATAGTCGAATAAAAGAACAAAGTCTTCCACTGCATTCTCTAACTGTTTATACAGCTTCAGCCAGTATTCATTTACCTTAATTTCTTTCATGACCGAAGTTGCTCGGGCATTGTCGTCCCAAAAACCAGGTGAAAGGGAAAGTTGTCTATCGGTTTCTACTTTGTATAATCTATTATCGACGTCAAAGAAACCTCCTCAGGACCATTACGCGGTCCCTCATATATTTAACTTGCTCTATTGTCATGTATCAAAAGTACAAAAGATGTTGCAGGATTTGTGTTAGAGTTTCACAAACCTATTTCGAGCAATAATCCTTCCTGCCCCTGTAACTAATTCAAGATTGTAAATTCCTTTAGGCAATTGAGCCAACTCTAAATCGTAAACAAAGTTACCTGTTGTTGTACCAGTGATGATTCGTTTATTTACCATAATCACCCCATTATTAGATATGACTTTGAGATAAGTACTACTATTGGTTAAAGGAGTAAAAATAATTTTGGCAGAATTGATTACTGGATTAGGGAAAAAATAAATTTGTTGCTCTGTGGTTAAATCGGCCCTAATATCAATGGTATCAGAAATAGAGGTACAAAGATTGGTATCCGTTACCGCAATATTGTATCGGCCAATGGTTGAATAAAAAACAAATAATTTATCGGTTGTATCTGGTATAGCATTCAATTGTGTTCCATTTCTATACCATAAAATTTTACTAATCACTTTTCCTGAATCTGCAGATGCAATTAATCTAGTTGTATCTCCAGGTAAAATATTTTGTTTCCCAAGAATGGCAAGAGCTGCGCCAGGTAATGGCTTGGTGTTTACTGTAATTTTCTGTCTAACACTCTCGCAACCTGCTAAAGTATTTGTGCGAGAAACCCAATAAGTTGCAGTACCAACAGTACTTGTTATTGGAGTAGGTGCAGTTGTTGCACCAATTCCACCATTCGCCCTTGTATACCATAGCAAACTATCACCTAAAGCTCCCAAAGGTCTTGCTGTTTCATTTAGGCAATATTGTATATCAAATACCACAGGTTTAGCTGGAGTATAGCCGCTGTCTAATCTAAAGTCATCTGAATTAGCCGAACACCCGCTAAAGCTAGTGGCCAATGCATTATAAACGCCTTTTGTTTTAGGTTGAATGGAGAAAATGGTATCAGTTATACTATATTGTTGAATTCGAAAATTATTCATCTCAGCAACAAATAAATTGCCGTCTAAATCAACAAAGCTACTTCCGGGTAAATCCAATTGATCAGCCCCAGTTCCTTTTTCAATTCCGCCTGCAATAACTTGCCCTGAGTCTGCTCCAACTCTCCAACTCTTGACTCTGTTGGCAGTTCCTCCCTCAGTTATGATTAATTGATTATTGGCATCCAAAAAAACATTTAAAGGAGACACAATTTGATTGGCATTATTCCCTTTGCCTTTTCCACCAGCAACAGTAGTTCCTCTAATATCGCCTAATTTCCATCTTTGAATTCGGTCATTTTGAGAATCGGCTATATAAATATTTTCTCTTTGATCTACAAAAACACCCAAGGGATTACTCAATTGATTTGCCCCGGCACCGGCAAAATTACCTCCAGCAACCGTTTTACCTGCAATGCTTCCTTTAATCCAAAGTTGAATTCTAGCATTTAACGCATCAGCAATATAAACGGATCCATATGCATCTACAAACACACTTGTTGGATAAGACAATTGATTGGGCTTGATACCTCTACCATTTCCGCCAGCAACAACAGTTCCTGTTGTATCACCTTCTTTCCAAACCAATATTCGATCATTGTCTGTATCAGCGATGTATAAAAGTCCGTCGGCTGTTACAAAAATACCCGTAGGATTATTTAATTGGCTCAATCTTTTACCTGCACCCCTTCCGCCCGCAACAGTTATTCCTGCTTTAGCGCCAGGAACCCATTTTTGTATTCGATGATTCCATTGATCACATACAAAAATATTTTTCTTTTCATCTACAAAAACAAAACTGGGTCTACCAAATTGAGTAGAGTCTGTTCCACCAACCAGCTTACCAGCAACCGTTTCAGCAGTTTTACTAAAGCCAGTGGTCATATTAATTAATGTGTCGTTATTTAGCGTCCATAGAACATTTCTTACTCTTGGGTTACTAGACAATTTCATTGGTTCATTTGAAACACAAGTAGGACTGATAATATTCAGCACTGGTTTTTTATATACAGTAATCGTTACATCCGCAGTAGAGTTACAACCATTACCAATTGATGAAACAACCGTATACTTAGTTGTTACAGAAGGCCTTGCAATAATGGTATCTCTGTTGGTTGCACTTAACCCTGCTGCAGGCGACCACCTATAATTATTAGATCCAGTTACAATAAGATTGGCCTGACCGCCCTCGCAAATTGCGGTGGTATCATTTTTGATTTTCAAATTGGGCGCTACAACTACAAACGCGTTGCCCGATCCAGTAACACAACCAGAGAAAGATGCAGATAAAGCAGTATAAGTTCCTGAAATTCCTGTTTGTAATACGGTATCTGCTCCTGCTGTTATGGTATATTTTTGTATCCGATAATTCCTGCTATCTGCCACATACATATTTCCTTCTAAGTCAATTCCAACAGCATTGGGTAATTGCAATTGATCTAATGCAGAACCAGAACTTCCGTTTGCTAATCCTGCTACAGTAGTTCCTACAGTATCATATAAGGCCCAGCGATGAATCCTATTGTTACCTCTGTCTGCAATAAACATATTGCTATTTCCATCTACAAAAATTCCAGCTGGAAAGTTTAATTGATTGGGTAATGTACCAGGGCCTCGATTACCGGCAGCAACTGCTCCTACCAAACTTGTTTGGTCATAAAACATGATTCGATGGTTTTCTGCATCAGCCACAAATAAATTATTCCGCTGATCTACATAAACAGCTTGTGGATTATTTAATCTAACCCCATCACCTCCAGGTATGCCAGTTCCTGCAACTGTTTTAACTTGCGAACCAGAATTGCTCCACTTTTGTACCCGATGATTACCCGCATCGGCTATATAAATATTTCCATAACTATCTACAAAAACACTGGCAGGGAAATTTAATTGATAAGTGCTATTACCAGCACCTAATCCACCAGCTACTGTAGTTCCAATAGTTGCTCCTTTCGCAAAATATTGAATACGATGATTGTTTTGATCTGCTACATATATATTACCTGCAACATCCACAAATACGCCTGTGGGATAATTAAGTTGATCGTTTGCACTACCTTCTCCTTTTCCACCTACAACAGTGGTGCCCACCAAATCGCCTGGCTTCCAAAGTTGAATTCTGTGATTGACTGCATCTGCTATATAAACATTTCCTTTAGGGTCAACAAAAGCTCCCATGGGTAAGCCAAATTGACTGGCACCATTTCCAATACCATTGCCTCCTGCAAAAGCAGTTCCAATTTTACTCCATTCTGGGAAAAAACTACCTGCTTTAATTCCATTGTTCCTAAAGTAATTTAAACTAGCTGGTCGCTCACCTAAAATGGTGGTAGTAATTTTTGTAGCATCAGGAGATAAACAAATAGTAGGAGTTACCACTGGAATTGATCTTGAACCAACATTAATTGTTAAAGCTCTAAATGAAACACAACCGCTATCGGTTAAAGAATTAATTCCATAAAAAGTAGTTGAATCAGGTTTAAGTAAATAAGTACTATCATTTATTTTATTAACTCCAGTATTAGGGAACCAAGTATAATTGGTACTTCCAGTTAATTTTATTTCAGCCACATCACCAGTACAAATGGCTGTTTTACCAGTAATATTTATATCTGGCTTAGGGTTTACATATATGATATTTGATTGTTGAACACAACCTGAAAAAGAATTAACCCTTGCCATATAAACACCCCCTTGGTAAGGTCTTAATTCGGTATTGATTGGAACCACCCCATATTGCTGCACTCTTGCATTTTGTTGATCTAATACAAATAAATTACCTGATGCATCAAATGCAATACCGGTAGGGTAATTAAATTGATTGTTGTCTGAGCCATTGCTACCATTATCGCTCCCAGCAATGGTAACCATACCTACACCATTGTTAAATAATTTTTGAACACGATTATTGCCAGCTTCAATAACATATACATCTCCAAAAGCATCCACTAAAACATCTACTGGTTGAAATAAATATCCGTAACCTGTACCTTTTCCTAATTGACCCATTACGGTAGTTCCAACAGAATTTCCCAACCGAAATCGTTGTACTCTGTTATTTGCAGAGTCTGCTACATAAATATTCAAATTGCGATCTACCGCAACACCTTGTGGGCTATTTAAACGCAGAGAGTCTGATCCAGCACCGAAGCCACCTGCAACAGTTAACCCTGAAGCTCCACCTTGTGCCCATCTTTGTATACGATGATTTCCAGCATCAGCTATATACACAAAACCCTGTGCATCTACATAAACGTCTCTTGGATCACTTAGCTGATTAGCCCCAGCACCTTTCCCATTACCCCCAGCTACCAAAAATCCATTGCTAGATCCTGGTGCAAAACGAAGTACTCGATTATTATACTGATCGGTTACAAATAAATTTCCAAAGCCATCAATAAATAATCCCGCAGGCTTGTTTAATTGATTAGGCATATTGCCTCCACCATTTCCCCCTGCAACTGTTACTCCATCAGGTGTATTCTTGTTATAAGCAACAACTCTATTATTAATGGTGTCGGAAACATAAATATTTCCGCTATTGTCAATTGCTATACCGTTGGTTCCGGAAACCTTAGGTTTACCGGCAATATTACCACTTACTACAGGAGTAGCAACCGTACTTAAAGAAGCTTTTGTTTTTTGAATTACAGAGTCATTGAGAATCCACTCTATTTGGTAAGGACTTCGACTAAATGTACCCGTTATGGTTCCTTCTCCAGCGCATTTAGGACCCGAGATACTTACAAATACGCATTGCGCAGTTAATAGCTGTGTTGCAAAAATTAGCAACATGGCCATAAACCCTTTTACACAATATATACTTGTCTTAGACATCAACTTCATTTCTGGTTATGACAAAATAATTGTTCCAATGCTGTATTACAGCAATTGATAGGGTGCGGTTAAAAATACCATAAACCTCGTAAGCCGGATTCTGTTTCAACTCCATCATTTATCTAGCCACAACATTACTGCTGTGATCTTGCTGCCTACCCTGGATTGCGCTCCAATAAATTGGAAACGAGAGCGAGCAACTCTACAACAATCCTTTACATGGCATTACAGTACCCAAGGTTTACCCTCAACAAATGTTACCATTTGTCATCGTGAGCTCTTACCTCACATTTTCACCTTTTCCATGTTTTACCATGGTAGTTATTTTCTGTGGCACTCTCTCTTTCCCAATAAATTGAGAAGCCGGCGCTTAACCGGTGGGTTGCTCTATACTGTCCGGACTTTCCTCCCCAATAAATTGGAGCGATGGTTCGGGTTTATAGTACTTACGAAGATACGTATTGAGTGGCCAATGTGGTCTATAGGACGATTGAATAAGCAGATAGGCATAAAAAATACCCAATACTTGGTATAATTTATACATCAATTAATGCCGAAAAACTAATATTGAAAGAATACTTGTGTTGCCCCATATCCAAAACGGGCATCATATTGATTGTAAAAATGCTTTACTTCTCTTCGAGTTTTAAGTAATTCGTGTACTTCTTCACGGAGTTTCCCAGTTCCTACCCCATGAATAATGACAAGTTCCGCTTGTTTGTGTGCTACTGCCAAATCCACCCATTTTTCTAATTCAGCTAATTGTAACGTTAACATTTCAAAATTGCTCATTTGAGCATGCTCATTGGTCAATTTTTCAATATGCAAATCAATTACAGATCTTGCAGGAGGTAAGAATTCTTTTACTCGGCCAGCATCATATACTTTATACCCTTTAGCACGTAAACTATCTAATGGCAATGCTTCTAATGCTTTATCGGGATAGTCATTAAAAAGGGAATAAGAAAAAGTGGGCTCATTATTTTCTTTTAATGTTTCAATTTTTTGAAATACATGTTTAGGTTTCAATTTTAATTGAACTTCAAAATGTTCTGCTTTTCCTTTTTGTGGATTTTGTAAACTAAAATCAATAGAAAAAGAAGGGGTATCATTCACCGCTTCAAATTTGATATCGTGCAAATAAAAATCATGGAAAGGTTGAACCTCATTTTTCAATGAAAAAAATTCCTCCCCATTAAAATATTGCCGATAAATAAATTGATAACCCTGATTGGTTTTGTTAACCAAATGTATTTTTAGTAGTTCTACTACTTCGTCATTAAAATCATCTAAAGCAAATTTTGGGATAAAAGACAGCCATACTCCATCAGATACTTTGATTTGATTGGGTTGTGGCTTTTCTTTTGGAACCTGATCTACATAAGTTTTGGGTTCAATTTTTTTGGAAGGAATATTTTTTTTCTCTGTAAATCTTTTAAAATACGGAAAATCAATCTGATCCATATAAGCAGGAAACTTCACTCCTCTAACTTCAATCATCACCATTTTGTCGTTGATAATTTCAATTACCTTACCTTCTTCATTGCTGTGCAACACTAAAATATCATCTCCGATTTGGTACTTCATGATTGAGCCAGTTTGCTTTTGTTTTTGCCGTAAAAGAAATAAATAATTAATCCCAATGCCATCCATCCAAAAAACCAAAGCCAACTAATAGCTGGAATTTCAATCATCAGGTATAAACAACAAAGCGCACCTGCTACAGGTATAAATGAATAAGAACGAATAAAACTATAAAATGCGGTTACTAAAGCAATAACCATAAAAATCAAAAACAATATCTCTTGTGATCCCTCATTTCCAATGTTTAAGAAAGCATCATTTATTCTACTCCTAAACAAAAAAGTAATGAGTAATACAATTGCAGGAATAATAAACTTGCCGTTTATATAAGGAAGTTTAAATCCTTTTCTTCCAGCGCCTTCCGCTATTTTAGGTAACACTAAAACCCCAAAACAAACCAATACAAAAGCAAATAAAGTGCCGATACTGGTAAGGTCGGTCATAAAGCCACTACTGATAAACAAAGAAGGAATACCGACTAATAAACCGGTTACAATAGTAGAAAAAGATGGGGTCTGGTATTTAGGATGCACTTGTGCAAATTTCTTAGGCAATAATCCATCCCTACTCATGCTCATCCAGATACGAGGCTGCCCCATTTGGAAAACCAATAATACACTAGTTGTAGCTACTACCGCACTCACAGAAATCAAGTACCCAATTTTATTCATGTTTAGTTTATCAAAAACATAAGCCAAAGGATCATCCACTTTCAATTCACTATAATGCACCATTCCTGTTAAAACAAGTGCCACGAGAATATATAATACCGTACAGATTAATAAGGAATACATCATCCCTTTTGGTAAATCTCTTTGTGGATCCTTGCATTCTTCTGCAGTTGTTGAAATAGCGTCAAAACCAATATAGGCATAGAATACAGCAGAAACCCCAGCCAAGACTCCTCCAAATCCATTGGGTAGAAATGGGGTCCAGTTAGTGGTATCTACATAAAAAAATCCAACAATAATAATTCCTACAATTACCGCTAATTTAAAAATCACCATGATATTGGTACTACGCTTACTTTCCTTTATTCCGATATATGCTAACCAGGTAATTAACATCACAATAAAAAATGCAGGTACGTTCAAAATAACCTTCCATGTTCCAATCATTGGTGCATTCATGATTGCGTCATAACCCAATTTTGCATGTTTGGTCATGGTTTCTGGAGCTTCTCCTGCAGCCAATGCTTTTACTGCTTCTTCATACCCTAGCTGGGCATTACTGGCATTGGTTGCTAACCAACCTGGCAAATGAATATGAAAGCCCTCTAATAAATTATTAAAATAGCCGCTCCAACTAATCGCTACTACAATATTTCCGATGGCATATTCCAAAATTAAAGCCCATCCAATAATCCATGCAACAACTTCACCAAATGAAACATACGCATAAGTATATGCACTACCCGAAATTGGAATTCTACTGGCAAACTCAGCGTAACATAATGCACTGAATCCACAAGTGATCGCTGTTATAACAAATAAGATGGCAATTCCTGGCCCACCATTATAAGCGGCAGATCCAATAGTAGAAAAAATACCTGCTCCAATAACAGCTGCAATTCCCATGAAAGTGAGGTCTTTAACACCTAAAACTTTTTTAAGCCCACTTGAATGAGAATCGCTAATACCAGCAGCTGCATCTGCAGTAATTTTATCCAATGATTTCTTTCTAAATAAAGAAGAAGACATGTATGATTATTTAGGTAGGAAGATAAGCAAATTAAACATCTCGTTGAATCAAGAAGTTAGCCAATTCTTTCAATGGTAATTTTCTTGAAGAGACCACCGCAATATCATCAAGGTGTTTTAGTGCGGTATTTAAGTAATGTTCTTTTAAAGTATTGGCCCATGCATCTACTCCACAAGCTTTGTAAATAGCTAATACCTTCTGCACTTTGTCTGAAGATTGGTCTTTCATTAGTTGAAACAATTGCGCTCTTTGCTCTTCAGGAGCAACTTCTAAAGTATGTAACAATAAAAAGGTTTTCTTATTTTGACGAATATCGCCCCCTACTTCTTTACCAAATTTTTCGGGGTCACCAAAAGCATCTAGATAATCGTCTTGTATTTGAAAAGCAATACCTAAATTTTTACCGAACTCATATAAATGCCTACAATTCCCTTCGCTTGCACCTCCAATAATGGCCCCCATTTCTAAACTCGCTGCTAATAGAACTGAAGTTTTTAAAGTGATCATTTGTATGTACTGATCTAAAGTAACAACCTCTTTTTGTTCAAAATCCATATCAAGTTGTTGTCCTTCGCATACTTCTTTAGCAGTGGTATTAAAAATGCGTAAGATCTTTTGTAAGTAAGGTCCATTCATCTTGTTGATGTACTCATAAGATTTAATCATCATTACGTCACCAGCAAGAATTGCAGTGCTGTTATTATACTTGGTATGAATTGTTTCCATGCCACGCCTTAAAGCAGCCGCATCCATAATATCATCGTGAATCAATGTGAAATTATGAAAGAGCTCAATAGCAGTAGCTAAATGAAAAGCATCCTTATCAATTTCATTAAATAATTCATTTCCCATTAAACATAAAATGGGTCTGATTCTTTTACCACCAATCGTTAAAAAATAATTACAGGGATCATACAATGATGCTGGCTCACTGTCAAAATGAGCAGAAGCAAAACGTTCACTAAACTGTACAACTAAATCTTTAAATGAATACATGCTACAAACCTAATTATAAAAAAATGGAACTCTTCAGGAGCTTAACATTTTTTTTACTACTTAGGTTGATGATTGGCATGATTTTATAAGCATAACGTAAAACAAAGAACATGAGAAGAGCATTTGCACTTTTAGCTGCCCTATTTATTGGCGGTACAATCTATGCCCAAAATAATGGCACCAATTATCAAACAGCACTAGGGGTTAAAATGTACCCGGGAGCAGTTTCTGTAAAACATTTTGTAGCAAAAGGTAGGGCCATTGAAGGTTTGGGATATATTTCTTCAGATGGATTTAGACTAACTGGATTATATGAACTCCATTTTCCCATTGCAGGAGCCGAAGGTTTACAGTGGTATGTAGGCGGAGGTGGCCATATTGGGGTTTGGAGTGATAGCTGGAAAAGCAGGTACCCAACAAGAGCCGACGGATTGGCCATAGGTGTAGATGGCGTATTAGGATTGGACTATAAAATTAAAGGAGCACCGCTCAATCTCAGTTTTGATTGGCAGCCCTCCTTTAATATTATTGGGTACAATTATTTTGAAGGTGGTTGGGGCGGATTAGCGATTCGCTATACTTTTTAAAAACCGCTGAACTATTTAAAAAAATAATTGAGACAGTACGTTGGCCGGATCATTGGTTGCGGGCTTTAATCCAAGGAATTTATTCATTTGATTCTTGACCAATATTCCGGCCAACTTTGATTTTAATCCTTGAAAAATACCCATTTGACGCTGCTTATACTCTGCAGGATTGGTTTGTTGCTTGGCAATAAACTGTGCTTTCTGACTTAAATACTCGGTGATGGCATTGGTTACTTTGGGTTTTTGTGCAGCAGATAATGTTAATGCTGGAGAAAGTTTTCCCATAATTCCAGTAGTTAATGTATTCACATCAAAACCAGCATTAGTTGCCACCGATTTAGCTTTGTCTAAAACATTTCCTAATTGAGCGTTGGTTTCCGTTGAAACAATAGCCAAAATGGCCAATAGAATGATCCCTTTTTTCATTTTGATTATTTTTGAATGGAAAATAAAGTGTCTACAAAAGCTTCTTTATTAAAAATTAATAAGTCTTCTACTTTTTCGCCTACACCAATATATTTTACTGGAATACTAAATTGATCAGCAATGGCTAAAACAACTCCTCCCTTTGCAGTACCATCTAATTTAGTAATTGCTAAAGCAGTTACATTGGTAGTGGCAGTAAAATGGCGTGCTTGTTCTACTGCATTTTGTCCAGTAGACCCATCTAATACCAGTAATACTTCATGAGGTCCTTCTGGGACTACTTTCTGTATTACCCGTTTAATTTTATTAAGCTCATCCATTAAATGCGCTTTATTGTGTAAACGACCAGCCGTATCAATAATGACAATATCTGCATTTTTAGCAACCGCGCTGGCCACCGTATCATAAGCAACTGCGCTGGGATCTGAACCCATGGCTTGCTTTACAATTGGAACACCTACCCGTTCGCTCCAGATGGTTAATTGATCCACTGCTGCAGCTCTAAAAGTATCAGCAGCACCTAAGATAACGGAGTTACCAGCCGCTTTAAATCGGGAAGCTAACTTTCCAATGGTGGTTGTTTTTCCTACTCCATTTACGCCAACGACTAATATAATATAAGGCTTCTTGTTAGCAGGAATCGAAAACCCTTGTAAGGAATCTGCTGGGGCGTCTACTAAAACAGATGCAATTTCTTCTTGAAGTATCGTGTTTAACTCACTAGTATTGAGGTATTTATCATTTTTAGCCCTCAATTCAATTTGCTTGATAATTTTTAAAGTGGTTTCAACACCTACATCTGCGCCAATTAATGCTTCTTCTAAATTATCCAGCACTTCATCGTCAATAGTGGTTTTGCCGGCAATTGCTTTGGTGAGTTTAGACAAGAAACCTTCCTTGGTTTTTTGCAATCCCTGATCAAGGCTCTCTTTCTCTTTTTTACCAAATAATTTATCGAAAAAACCCATTGTAGAGGTATTTATGGTTTAATACAAAAAAGCCTCCGACTGTAATGAAGGAAGCTTTAAGATTATTGACAACAAAAGACTATTTCGCTGAGATGAACTCGTTTACTTTGTCTTTGTGTATGATTTGCTCTTTGAAAGTGTATGCACCAGACTTAGGGCTACGAACGGCCTTAATTACTTTAGTCCAGTTCTTTGCTTCAGCTGCTGCTTTTAAGTCTTTTACTTTCGCGTTTTTGGAAGCTACTTTAGCCATGATTATTTGATTTCTTTATGAACGGTTACTTTTTTCAAAATTGGGTTGAATTTCTTCAATTCAATACGCTCAGGCGTATTCTTCTTGTTCTTGGTAGTAATATAACGACTTGTACCGGCCTGACCGCTGGTCTTATGCTCAGTGCATTCTAATATTACTTGAACCCTGTTACCTTTCTTTGCCATTTTATAGGTAGTTTACTGTGTTTAGTTAGATTTTAGCGCCGTTGGCCCTCATTTCTTTGATTACTGTACTAAGACCATTTTTATTAATGGTTCTGAGAGCATCCGTAGACACTTTCATTGTTACCCAACGATCTTCTTCTGCAAAGAAGAAACGCTTTTTTTGCAAATTAGGTAAGAAACGACGCTTGGTTTTAATGTTCGAGTGAGAAACACTGTTACCAACTATTGGCTTTTTACCGGTTATCTGACATACTCTTGCCATGACTCAAATGTTTTTTTCCGATTTTTTCGGACGGCAAAGGTAAGTAAATCCACCAAAATAACAAGAGTAAAAAAGGTTTTTTTCCATTTTTTTCAAAATTAACCCTAAAACAGGCTATTTACCAACCTTTTATCAAGTGTGAAAGATCCTTTAACAATTCTCATCACAGCCCGAAGCGCCTTAACATTTCTTGAACAAATGTTACCAAAACCGCTACTGTAGCCTGTTTTAGCAAGTCTAACACAATCTTGCTCACCGCATGCCTTACCGTTCATCTAAATGCCCCCTATTGCCATGTAACCTATCACAATCGGCTTCGTCTGATATAGGCAAGCAAGTAGTTTTGACTTGTAAAAATTAAACAACTAACAAAAAATAAAACACCATGAAAAAGATTTTAATTGCATCAGCTATCTTAGTAAGTACCAGTAGCTTCGCAACTACAACAACCAGTTCAAACGACAAAGGCAATTTGAAAAGCTTATTGGGTAAAGTTTCCAATGTTCAATGGAAATCTGCAGCCAATTTTGAAAAAGCAAGTGTGGTTATTGAAGAACAAAAAGTAGAAGTATTCTACAACCAAGAAGGAGATTTAATTGGAAGTACACGTTACCAAGATTTCGATAAGCTTCCCAAGAATGCAATTAAAACCATCACAAGTAAGTATACATTCCCAGAATACAATCTACAAGAATGTATTGTATTTACGAATGGATACAATGAGGCAACCTATTATGTTTCTATGACAACTGAAACCGACTATTTGGTTTTAGCCATTACAGAATATGGTGAAGTAAGCATTTTTTCTAATACAAGGAAGTAGTACTCAGAGCAATATGGTTTAAGATGAAAGGCCGCCCCCAAAAGGGGTGGCTTTTTATTTGGGGAAACTGATCTTCCCCATCGTAACGGCAGGTATGCCTGCTTTGCCTCCACCAATTTCAAGTGCACCACCTGCTACATGCTCATTTGCTAGAACAGCAAACAATACTGCTTCTTTTGCATCTGGATGAATATGCAATGCATCGGTTGTAAAAAAGCTTGAATCTGGCAGGCAAGATTGAATATGTTGCATAATCATTGGATTATGCATTCCCCCACCACTACTGTAAATGGACAATTGCTTATGACCAATCATTTCTTGTCCTTTTTGAATGGCTGCTACAATTGTTACTGCAGTCAATCTATTCAGCGTTGCCATTATATCATATAGAGAAATACCAATTTGCCCAGCAGCAACAATGCATTTTTCTACATAAGCTAGATTAAACAATTCAGGCCCAGTAGTTTTGGGAAAAGGTTTTGCAAAAAAATCATCTTCTAACAAAACCGTCAATAAAGCCTCATTCACTTTACCTTGTTTTGCAATGGCAGCATCTTTATCATAAGGCAAATCAAAATGTTTTTGTACAAACTGATCCATTAAAGTATTACCAGGACCTGTATCAGTACTGAAAATTTTAGAAGCATCTAAACTCCCTGGTAAAAATGTATAATTAGCAATACCGCCAATATTCAACATGATTCGGTCTTCTCCCTTTTTGCTAAAAATAAAATAGTCTCCATATACAGCTAATGGTGCACCTTCTCCCCCAGCTGCAATATGTTTTTGCCTGAAATCACTGATAGTAATAATGCCGGTTTTTACAGCAATATGATCCCCATCTCCTATTTGCAAAGTACCATTTCCAAATACTGGATTTCCGTGCAAAATTTTTGGTGCATGGTATACCGTTTGCCCATGACTAGCAATTAAATCGATTTTGGAGGGATCAATCCCCCAACCCTTTAAAGTGGCTAAAATAATGGATGCATGTTTTTCTCCAACCCAAGGATTTAATAAACACAACTGTTCAAAGTCAACCATTTTCTTGGAAAAAATAGAACGGATGGCTGTTTTAAAATCTTCTTCAAATGGAACTGTGGTAAACTTTTTCAATACCACTTCTGTCTCCATACCACTTCCAGCAATTTCGCATAAAGCAATATCCAATCCATCTAAGGATGTACCACTCATTAAGCCAATAATGGTCCTTTTTTCAGTAGCCCCCATTCGAGCTAATTGAGCAATATATTGGTTCATGCTTGATAATTTTACCTAAAATACGCAAACAACCGCAAACAGAAGTGTTGATTACGCAATATTCTGCAAGCTCCCTCCCTTGGCAAAAATTCGATCTATTCGTTTTTCAACAGAGGGGTCTTTCTCAACGGGCGGTGCATGATGGGGTTTAATTCTAGCATCAATGACCAAGGGTCCTTCACAACCCCAATGTTTGTTCACAAAACTTTCTTTAATACCATGCATATCATGCGATGGATTGCAACGGGTATAAGTGACCCATAAATAATTTCGCATATTAGCAGCAACAAAGGCTGAGTCATCGCAAACTACCAGTATAGCCACTCCTTTTAACTGTTCAACCGAATCATATAATTGGTAGTTAAGCATTTTCATTTCTTCCTTTACCGTTTCATAGTTTGTAAAAGGCTTGGTCTTTATTGCAACCACACCTGGCATGACAACTTTAGCTTGCTCAAATGAAGTTAAATCGTTTAATACTTTAGGAACTTCTGTGGCGAGTGTTCGAATAGGTTCTCCGTAAGCAGCCAATACCACTTTACTACCTGTATTTAAACCTGTTCCTGAATAATCGAGTGTATCAATAGTGGTGTTGGTATAAAAATGAATATCCCTTTGCAAATTGATTCTTTCTAAAATGTATTTCATGAAATCGAACACGTGGTGTGCCCTTAATTGATTGGTATCATCTGCTGCAATAAATAAAAACTTAGCCAAACTTAATTGACCAGTTCCCAACACATGATTGGCAATAGTTAAAAGTTCTGCGGGTTGCTTGGTGGGTGTATAGGGAGTATAGCGCTCGCTTCCCACAGCTAATAACAAAGGGTGAACACCCGCTGCATCCACAGCATGTACTTCTTTTAATCCAGGCACTTCTTGCGGAATAGCAGCACCAGTAATTTCATGAATCAATTCTCCAAAACTGGTGTCTTCTTGTGGAGGTCTTCCCACTACTGTAAAAGACCAGATTGCATCTTTTTTAGCATATACTTTGTGCACTTTCATCAATGGGAAATCGTGCTTCAAACTATAATATCCTAAGTGATCGCCAAATGGTCCTTCTGGCTTGTTCTCTCCAGGATAAACTTCTCCAGTAATAACAAAATCGGCATCGGTGCTGATACAATAACCATCATCATAAGTGTACCTGAATCTTCTTCCACCTAATACACCAGCAAAAGTCATTTCACTAATTCCTTCAGGCAATGGCATTACAGCCGATAAAGTATGTGATGGCGGACCTCCTACAAAGCAGCTCACTTTTAACGGCTGCCCTTTTGCATTGGCCTTGGTTTGATGTACCCCAATGCCTCTATGCAATTGATAATGTAAGCCTATTTCTTTATCCTTTATATAATCATTCCCATTCAGCTGTATTCGATACATGCCAAGGTTAGATTTCATTATACCTGGCTGGTCAATATCTTCTGTGTAAACTTGAGGTAAAGTCACAAATGCGCCCCCATCCATAGGCCAGTGTTGAATCAACGGCAGGTCACTGATCTTGATTTCTTCATACATCACTGGCTTAGACCATGGATTTTTTAATGGCAATGCTTTTAAAGCAGCCAAAGCAGCAGATGCATTTTGCAATGGAGATTTAATGGCTTTGATGGGATCATTCTTTAATTCAATCAATTGTTGAACCGAAGCAATCGTATCCCTAAAAATGAACTTAGACCTTTCTAGGGTGCCGAAAATATTGGATGCTGCTCTGAATTTGCTTCCTTTCACATTCTCAAATAATAAAGCCGGTCCCTTGGCTTCATATACCCTTAAATGGATTGCGGCCATTTCTAAAAAAGGATCAACTTCTTCTTTAATTCTAATTAATTGACCATTTTTTTCCAGATCAATTAAACAGGCTTCGAGTGATGGATAGTTCATATTATACTAACAAAGCTAAACAGCAAAAGTTGATATGCGAATAGTTTAAGTAAATTTGTGCCATGACAAAGCTCAGTGTCAATATCAATAAATTAGCAACACTCCGAAACAGTAGAGGAGGCAATAATCCCAACCTGGTAAAATCTGCTTTAGATATAGAGCAATTTGGTGCCGATGGAATCACGGTTCACCCCAGACCAGACGAGCGTCATATTCGTTATGCCGATGTGTACGATTTGAAAAAAGTATTGAATACTGAATTCAATATTGAAGGGAATCCTACAGAACAAAAATTTGTAGACTTAGTGTTGGCTTCAAAGCCAGCCCAAGTTACATTGGTACCAGATGCATTAGGACAATTAACGAGTAACCATGGGTGGAATACCATTGAACACCAAGCATATTTAAAAACCATCATTGCTGTTTTTAAAAATGCTGGTATTCGGGTTTCTATTTTTGTAGACGCAGATGTTTCAATGGTAGAAGCCGCAGCAACAACCGGCACAGATCGAATTGAATTGTACACAGAATCTTATGCAGTTGAGTTTGCCAATGGTCAAAAAGAAAAAGCGATTGCTCCATTTAAAGAAGCCGCAGAAGCAGCCAAATCATTGGGTTTAGGATTGAATGCAGGTCATGATTTAGATAGGTTTAATTTGGGTTATTTTAGTAAAGAAATTCCTTGGCTAAACGAAGTGAGTATTGGGCATGCATTAATATGTGATGCCATTTATTTAGGATTAGAAAACACCGTACAATTATATAAAAGACAATTAACGCATTAATTACCACAATATGAATAATCAACCTCAGGTAGGCATCATCATGGGAAGCGATAGCGATTTAAAAGTGATGGAAGCTGCAGCATTGGTTTTGCAAGAAATGGGAATTTCTTTTGAGCTAACTGTTGTGTCTGCACATAGAACGCCGCAAAGAATGATCAACTATGCATCTTCAGCTGCACATAGAGGATTAAAAGTGATTATTGCTGGTGCTGGTGGAGCTGCACATTTACCTGGCATGGTTGCTTCAGTAACTACATTGCCCGTAATTGGTGTTCCTATTAAATCTTCTAATTCAATTGACGGATGGGATTCAGTTTTGTCCATTTTACAAATGCCTAATGGTGTTCCAGTTGCAACAGTGGCACTAAATGCAGCAAAAAATGCGGGGCTCTTGGCAGCACAAATTATTGGTGCTTTTGATGCAAGCATTGCAACTAAAATGGCCAACTATAAAACAGATATGAAACATGCGGTTGAAGAAAAAGCTGCAGGCATGAAGTCTAAGTGGCCGAATCAATTTGATCAGTAAATTTTTGTTGAATTACCGGAACGGATTAGAAAAATAACGGAACGGATTAGAAAAATACCGGAACGGATTAGAAAAATACCGGAGCGGATTAGAAAAATACCGGAACGGATTAGCTCGCTTCGCTCGCTGATTACCGAATAGTGGGTCTTACCCAAAGCCTCCTCATCGCCTTCGGCGATGAAGGCTTTTTTATTTGTTCACTTCCGAAAGCAAGCTTTCGTCGCTCACAAATAAAAAAGCCTCTCTAAATTCTCAGAGAGGCTTTGTGCCCCGGAACGGAGTTGAACCGTTACTCGCGTTGCGGCGAACAGGATTTTAAGTCCTGCGTGTCTACCAATTCCACCACCGGGGCTGCCATGAAAAAATCCCGACCCAATAAGAGCGGGATTTTTTTGGAGCGGAAGACCGGGCTCGAACCGGCCACCCCGACCTTGGCAAGGTCGTGCTCTACCAAATGAGCTACTTCCGCGGTTTGTAAGAACTAAATTGGGAGTGCAAAAATAGCAATCTCTAGTTCATAACAAAATTTTTTTTGGACTATTTATACTCAGGCTTGTATTTAGAGCTACTTTGTACTTCTACTTTAGGTTTTCCCTTGTAGCGCTGGTTGTACATACGGTAGCAACCGCCTAATACAAATGCAAGAATGCAAAATACTTGTAGGTAAAATAAGAATCTAGATGAATTCACCCAGTTTGTCTTAATGTCTTTTTCTTTGTGTTCTATTATTTCCTGTGACATAGTAGATTATTGCATTGCAAAAATAGGGTAAGCAACTAAAATTATCATCCCTTTGTGGATATAATTTCTAGAAAACGTTTTTTATTCCGAATAAAATAGTTCCAAACCACCGATCCCCCAAACACTCCATTCAATTCAAGCATGGGGATACTTACTTTGGGGGCACTCCAATAACGAGTTAAAAACCACCAGCTAAAAGCCATATGTGCTTTCATTATAGCGGTAAAAAAATAAATATCGCCTGTTAATAACCCTTTCCAAGCAGAGATTGCATCTAAGAAAAACCGAAAAGGTAATTTCCAAACCAATTCAGTAAATGGCAAATTTTTGGCCAACATGATCAAGTTGTTCCTAAAATTCAAAAAAACTTTTCTTCCCCCTCTTGGTAATGTTCCCCCTCCTACATGAAATACTTCCGATGAAGGACAAGCCATTATTTTATATCCAGCTAGTTGCATTCTCCAACACAAATCAATTTCCTCTTGGTGCGCAAAAAAATAAGGATCAAACCCTTTCATTTCGTGGAAAACAGAAGCTCGTACAAACATAGCTGCACCCGAAGCCCAAAATATATTTTCACTTTGATTGAACTGCTCCTCATCTGTTTCGCATACATCAAAAACCCTGCCCCTAGAAAAAGGATAACCTAAATAATCAATCCATCCTCCTGCCGCTCCAGCATATTCAAATAAACTGGGTTCATGAAAAGAACGCATTTTAGGTTGAGCTGCAGCAATTGTTTTGTCCTTCTCCATTAAATCAATCACTGGATTAATCCAATCATTGCTAACCTGAACATCCGAATTAAGCAACACATAATAGTCTGCTTCTACCCTTTGTAAAGCCCAATTATATCCACCAGCAAATCCTTCATTGGTATGATGATCTAGAATTTGAATATGCGGATAGGTGTCAGTTACAAATGAGATTGAATTGTCTGTAGACCCATTGTCTGCAACAATAATTTTTAAATTAAGGTAATTACTTGCCATTACCGAGGGCAAAAATTGCTCAAGGTGTTTTTTACCATTATAATTTAATATTACTACTGCAACAGATGGGGTCAAAATCAGTATTTTGGCGAAAGTACAATCAAAATGGTTAACTATTCAGTCCCCAATTAATTAATGCCCTCACTTCTCTCGGAACAGTTTGTACCCGTTCTTTAGAAGCTTTATGCGCTAATCTTACTATGACAATTTTCTTAGAAGGAATTACAATAATGTACTGGCCCAATATTCCTCTTGCATAAAAAATTTCGGAATGCTGTGGATCAAGCCACCATTGAAATCCATAATAATTACAGGCTAGTCCTTTTTCATCTTTGATCTTACAAGCGGTGATAGATTGCTTCCAATAGGTACTGTCTATTACTGGCACCCCATTTATTTTTCCAGAATCGAGCATGAACTTACCAATTCGTGCAAAGTCTCTGGCATTGGTATTAAAACAGCAAAATGCTTTGGTATTTCCATTAGAACCATCTGTACTCCACAATGCATCATGTGTTGCTCCAAGAGGCTGCCATAATTTTTCTGCAGCATATTCACTCAATTTTTTACCAGTTACTTTCTCTAAAATAAGGCCTAATAGTTGTGTATCTCCACTTTTATATTTGTGTAAAGTACCAGGCTGATTAATCATTTTCAATGCTGTTGCAGTCTTATTTAAATCTGCACCATAATAGGCTTCAGCAGTTACAGCCAAAGGATTCCAATAACTTTCATTCCAATCGGTACCACTACTCATTGTTAGTAGATCTTTGATTTTAACAGCTGCTTTATCCCCCACTGCAAATGCAGGAATAAAATCCCCAACCGATTGTTCTATAGATTGAATTTTACCTTCCTTAATAGCTGCCCCAATTAAAATGCTCGTAATGCTTTTTGCAACAGAAAAGGAACCCGACAATGAACTGTCACTATAGCCATCCCAATATTTTTCAAATAAAATCGAATCGTTTTTAATCATTAATACCCCCACTGTTCTCAAGTCTTCTAATAAATTATTCAAGCTATCTGGGTAAGCTTGTTTATTGTATTCACTAGCCAAGGGCCATGTTTTTACCTCTTTGGCTTTGGCCACTGTATTGTTTTCAAAAATGGTATAATCGTCAATGGCTGAAAAATTATAATAGGCAGCCTTGAATAAATAGGTCTTATCAAATAAAACTGCGTAAGCCGACAATGCCCCAAGTATGATTACCAAGAAAATAAATATCAATTTTATCAATCTCATATTGTACAATTTGAGATTGAATATAATTAATTATCTTGCATCTATGCTAAACATGCATTTTCTACACTTCAACTTAGATTTTCTAGACCATCCTGCGGGTACTAGATAAATAACCCTGTCCATTTTGTTGTTGTATAAACAGTTGCATGCTCATTGTTTTATGACCATAGCACACTGAACAACTTATTCTTTTATTCATAAATTTTTATCAATGGAAACTGCGTTACTGTCGCCAGTTACTGCTGCATACTTGCAACTAGAAGATCAATATGGTGCACATAATTATCATCCCCTACCTGTGGTTCTAGAAAAAGGAGAAGGCGTTTTTTTATGGGATGTTGAAGGAAAACGATACTATGATTTTTTAAGTGGCTATTCAGCGGTAAACCAAGGCCACTGCCATCCTCGTATTATTGAGAGTTTGGTTAATCAAGCAAAAAAACTCACCCTCACTTCTCGTGCATTTCATAATAACTTATTAGGCCAATACGAGCAGTTTATTGCAACCTATTTTGGTTACGATAAAGTGTTGCCCATGAATACGGGTGTAGAAGGTGGAGAAACTGCCATCAAACTAGCTCGCAGATGGGCTTATACTAAAAAAGGTGTTGAAGAAAATAAAGCCAAAATCATTTTTGCTGAAGGTAATTTTTGGGGAAGAACACTAGCTGCTATTTCTTCGTCAACCGACCCTAGTAGTTACCACCAATTTGGTCCATTCATGCCAGGTTTTGAATTGGTTCCATACAACGATTTAATTACACTAGAAAAAGCATTGCAAGATCCTAATGTGGCAGCATTTATGGTAGAGCCTATTCAAGGAGAAGCAGGAGTAGTTATTCCAGACGAAGGATACCTCACTAAAGTTCGAGCATTATGCACCCAATACAATGTATTATTTATTGCGGATGAAATTCAAACAGGATTAGCAAGAACTGGTAAAATGCTTGCATGCGACCATGAAGGCGTTAGACCAGATATCTTAATTCTTGGGAAAGCCCTAAGTGGCGGGGTTTTACCTGTATCAGCAGTACTTGCAGACGACTTTATCATGATGAATATTAAGCCAGGAGAACATGGTTCAACTTATGGCGGAAACCCGTTGGCTTGTTCAGTTGCTATGAGTGCATTAACTGTAATCAAAGAAGAAAAGTTGGTAGAGAATGCAGAAGCAATGGGCCAACTATTACGCAATGAATTGAGTAAGCTCAACTCACCATATATCAAAACCATCAGGGGAAAAGGATTATTAAACGCAATCGTAATTAATCATCCCAATCCAGAAGCAGCTTGGGACCTTTGTTTAATTTTAAAAGACAAAGGTTTATTAGCAAAACCAACGCATGGAGATAAAATTCGTTTTGCCCCTCCTTTGGTGATTAATCAAGAACAGATTTTAGAATGCGTCGCTATTATTGCTGCTTCTTTGAAAGATCTATCTTAGGTAAGAAAGACATGACCATCGTAATAGCCGAGAAAGCAAGTAGGAGAAATAATCCTATTTGTTTTTTCGGACATTCACCTGCAGAACAAGTAGTAAGAAGTAAATAATTTCTTACTGCCCATGCAAAAACCATGGCAGTCAAAAAAACATTTACCCTTTTAGCCCAAATTTTGGGAATCAAAAATAGAAGGGCGGCTATACTCCCCATATAAACAATAAACATTCCTGGCCTTCCAAATCGAGTTCCTTCTGCTTTAAAACCAGTGATGGTTAAACTTTTACTTTCAATGTAAACCAACGGCATAAAACATACCAAAATGGCCAATATAACAGCTATAAATCCAATGGTTTGAGAATATTTCATTTTTTCAATTGTACTGCAAAGTTAACTTAAAAGTCTTTCAGCAATTTAATCTCATTTCTGTACAATAAGATGCGACCATCATTCTCTAATTGCTTTAACAATCTCGAAATAACCACTCTAGATGTAGCCAATTCATCGGCAATTAAATAATGGGAGGCTTTGATAACACTGGAACCTGTCACTTGCTTTTTATCGCGCAAATAAGCAATCAAGCGCTCATCTAATTTGTGAAACGCAATTGATTCAATATTCTTCAGCAATTCTAAGAACCGTTCATTAAAACTGCGCATGATATAATTTTTCCAGCTTGGATATTTACACAACCACTCTTCTAACTTAATATGAGGAATGGCCAGCAACTCAACGTCTTCCTCAGCAATGGCTTTTACCTCGCTTTTTTTTGCTTCTACACAGCAACTGTAGGCCATGGAACAGCTTTCATTACTAGACAAATAGTACAACAATAGTTCTTTGCCATTTTCATCTTTTCGCAAAACTTTGATAGTACCTTTTAAAATCAATGGCATATATCGGATATACTTTCCGTAATCCATGATTAAATCCCCCTCCTTAAACTGCCTTACTTCACCAAACTGGTACATTTCTGTAACCAAAGCTGGTTCAAATATGGCATCAAATGGCGTGACATTTTTATTCATCCTTAAAAGTGATAGTTCAGTACAAAGTTATATAGAACCATGTTCACTTTATTTATTTCATATTTTGTTTGTTGATAGGTTTCTCCTTGATTGATTTTACCAACTATCAATATTTGTGCATCCATCCCTTGTAAAAATCCAGCAAATGAGTAGCGAATATCTGCATTGATTTGTACAAATGAAGGCATCCCGAATTTGTTTAAGAGGGTATTATTTACATCGGGCAATTTAAAGTACCCTCCTGCTAAATTAAACTTTAATCTTTTCTGGGGGATCGCATACGCCGCTTTAGCAACCACCGCGTGAACATCTCCAAATCCCTCATTTCTTTCGCGAGGCATAAAAGTAAAAAATGGATCACGCCCCCACTCTCTTGGCATTAAATAACGACCTTCTTTAGTGATACGATTGTAGTTTAAAGAGAAATCCCAAACAGGAGTTTTATAACCCACTCTTGCACCAAAACTAAATGAGCCATTGTCTTTCTCTATAAATCTTTTTGCTGGATCTTCGTTTCCACCATCCTTTAAAGCATGTTGCTTAACTGCTTGCAATGAACCATAATATTCATAGCCTTTTTGATGTGCAGGGATGGTGTAATCTAATTGCAATAAAGCCGCATTAAAAACGGTTGGTACCGTTAAGTTCCAAGCATGTAAAGTAGTCTTTTTAGAAAGTTCTCTATGAATACCTATCTGTACCAAGTTACTGGCTTCTACATGTCCTGGATAACCAGACCTTGTACCATCCGTATTAACCCCTGAAGGGTAAATTCCGAATGATTCACCTACACCATACCATTTTACGGTTCCTCTAGGTGAAATGGCGTACAATAACCCCCCTTCAATTTTTGTTTTAGGAACATCATTAATAACTGCCCAAATACCTTCAACTCCAGTAGGCCTCATACGACCATCTTGCAAATTGATAAAAGGGGTATTAATCAACTGTCGTCCAAGCGTTACAGATGATTTTTTAAAATTGTATTTTAAATAAAACTCTTCAAGTCTATCTAAATCCATTGTATTATGTGGATCTTCTATATCAAATAACGTGGTTTCATACCTACTTCCCTGCCCAGATAAAGGATCTTTTTTTGCTAAGTCTGAAGAACCAATATTAAAAATATAAAATCCACTTACTGCAAATTGAAAGCCTTTAAACTTAGCTGTTTCAAAACGAATTCCGCCTCCAGCTGCATTCGCATGAAAATCAGTTAATCCTTTAGCATTATCAGTTGCCATAAAAAAATAACGAAAATGCCCATTCACTGTTCCAGATTTAAACGCATACAACAATGAACTGGTATCTACCGTATTTTCCTGTTTCCCCTTCCACATATCTGGCTTAGCAGTTATTTCTTGGTGTTGGGCAAAAGTATTAGCTGTCCATAGCATTATTGCTATAGCTGTATATATAAGACGCATACAAATTTATTTAGTCATTAACGAAACACATAGTCTACACCAGTTACTTGGGTTAACAAGTCTTGTGGACCATCAAGAATAATTGCATTCCTTTCAGGTGTTGGCGTAACTGGTGAATTATTTTTCAAATAATCTAACATTGTACTATGTAAAGTGTAAGGTGTGTTTTTTGGCTGCTGAACATTTCGAATTCTGCACAACATATCTTCAGGGTCACCATCTCTTTCACAAGCGCAAATGGTATAGGTTTTATTGAGGTCTAAAAGCTGGTTACCTACTTTAACTTCTTTAACACGCTTTCCCTTTTCTGCAAATGCCTCAAATTTTACGGTCATCCCCTTAAACTTGATAACCCAACCTCCAAACCTTTCTACAGCATCTTTTGCAAATACATTATTCATTTCTTTTTCTAACCAATCGAATAATTGCTTTCCGGTTACTGCGCCTGTTCTAACAGTGCTATCTACAGGGAGCATATCAAAAATAAATCCTTCCGTAATTGGAATATTGCCTGTTGAATCGGGGGTTGTTCTTGGTGGGCAAAAACGGAATCCATTTGACAATACAATATCCGTTTCAGGTAATTTCCATTTCAATGCATTTAGGATCATTGTATCAATGGGATTCTCTACTACAAAATATCGATACAAAGGAATGGTACTATACCCAGCTACTTTATAAATTTGATTGGCAAATGGTTGCTCATATTGACTAATTAATGCAGCCAAATTTTTATCGGCTTTGTAAACAGAAGCATTTACTTCATCCAAATGATATTCATCATTTACTAATTTTCCATCTTTAAAACTCAATTGTAACTTTCCAACAAAAGAACCAAATGCCCCTGGTTCTACCACTTTTGCGTATTTACATACAATAGGTTTTCTAACACGTTCATGTGTATCACCACCTAAAATATAATCAACCCCTTCACATTCAGGTTGATTGGCTAAATGCAATTGTTGAGATAATCCTAAATGGGCAATCACCATAACCGCCGCACATTGCTCCTGGTTTCTTAGTACATCCACGTAATGCGCTAAATTTTCCTCTGGCTTTGTATAGATGATTCCCTTACTGTAATTGGGTGATTGTCTCAATGGTACCAATGGATCTGTGTAACCAATAAAACCAATTTTGATTCCATTAGAATGCCAAATATGATAAGGAGGGAATATTAATTCGCCTTTTTTACCCTGGCCCAAATCGTGGTACATATTAGCACAAACTTTGGGAGCATGTAAAGCTCCTAATAAAGTTTGCATCGCTTTTTTATAATAAATTACTTCCCAATTACCCGGCAAATACAAGTCGTAGTTTAAAGCATTTAAAATGGGAACCATCGCTTTGCCTAATGTTTTAACCGACAACTCACTGCCCTGAAACATATCTCCTGTATCAATTAAAAAACTGTTTGGATGGTGTTTTTTTTCTTTCGCTAAGTAAGTAGCTAAATGTGCGTACCCGCCCGTCTTTCTAAATACCGCTTTCCCATTCTCCCAAAATAATTCATCATGTGGATGAACCTGACAATGAACATCAGTAGTTTGTAATATTGTCAACGTAGTTACTCCGTCTGCATCAATAAAATCAGTATTTTTTTGATGGCCCACTGATGCAGCTACTTCATTAATCCCAGCTGCTGAAACCAATCCAACTCCACCCAAAGCACTTATTTGTTGTATGAATTTTCTTCTATTATTAGACATAGGAATTATTTTTTTGCTTTTTCAGCAATAGGTTTAAAAGGACCGTATTTATGTTGTTTTTCTGAAAAGGGATCTGCGTATGGAGCAAATGGATGGTCAATTGGTTTTTTAGATATATCGGGCCAGTCTTTGGGTACTGCAATATGAGGACGTGATTGCGCTAACACATAAGCCGATACATCCCAAGCCTCTTCGTCTGTTAACTGCGGATTTTCATGCGTTACACCCAATGGCATATTGTATTTAATATACTTTGCGAAGTTGGTAATTCGATAAAGCCCTGCTCCGTCATTGAAGCTATGTTTACCCCAAAGCGGCGGAAAACTGTATTCAATTTTATCGGGATTTAATACTCCTTCTCCATTGGCTTGATGACAACTCTGACATTTTGTTTCATAAACGGTTTTACCTTTTATTGGGTCTGCAGCCCTATCTAAAAAAGCCAGGTCTTTTAACCCAGATCCTACTGCTTTCTCGCCTTTTGGAACATTCGATCCAATATGGTTGATATAAGCCACAATAGCTTGCATTTCTTTACTAGATGTATCTAATGCTTTACCGTTTAAACTCCTTTCAAAACAATCGTTCACCCTTTTATAAATATTTTCTTCAGTACCACTTCTTGCTCTAAACTTAGGATAGGTAGAAGCAACTGATCCATAATTATTTCCAAATGCGATTGTTCCTGCTTGTAAATGACAGTTTTGACAATTTTGCCCATTGGTAATTTGCAAAACAGATCCGTTAGGGCCTAAATACTTTGCAGTATGTGCAATTAATTCTCTTCCATAATAAACTTGTTCTTTTAATGTAGGGTCTGCTATCGCATCCATTGCTTTTGGTTGCCAATATGCCACTGTTGTTGCAACCGCATTTCCCTTCTCCGGCTTTGCCTCTGGGAATGCAGGTGTTATTGCTTTTTCATTAGAAGATTTGAACCAACCTGAAATAGTATCAGCATTATAAATAAGCAATGGCAATATGATTATAAAAGCAACTAATACTATAATCAGATTCAGCATTCGCTGAATCATTTTGATTAGACTTTGCTCTTTAAAACTGGGCTTTTCAGATTCCATTTTATTATAATTATCTTATTGATTAATGAGGTAGTTTTTTCATGAAAACGCCATATAAATAAGTACCTACAATGGCAAAAAAGAATACTACTACCATTGATAAAAATCCATACCCTATATTCACTACCATTGGCCCTGGACATGCACCACTTAAAGCCCATCCCAATCCAAAAATGGTTCCTCCAATTAAATATCTTGCAACAGACTTGTCTTTGGGTAAAAACAAGATTGGGTTACCATGAAAATCTCTAATATTAAATTTCTTAATTAAAGCAACCCCAATTACACCAAGGGTTACAGCAGTCCCAATAATTCCATACATATGAAAAGCTTGGAATCGAAACATTTCTTGAATTCTAAACCAAGAAATGGCTTCAGATTTTGCCATTACAATCCCGAACACAATCCCTAACAATAAAAATTTGATGAATTTCATTATTTAAAAAATTAAAGGCATGATTAAATAAGTCATTGCTAATCCTCCAATGAAGAATCCAATAACTGCAATTAAAGAGGGTAATTGTAAATTGGATAAACCACTTATGGCATGTCCAGATGTGCATCCTCCTGCATATCTAGAACCGAATCCAACCATTAATCCACCAAACGCTAAGATTAAAAAGCCTTTTAAACTGAATACAGCGTCCCATCCAAACAACTCTTGAGGCTGCAGAGATGCTGGTGCAGCTATACCCATCTTACTTAAGTCGTTAATGGTAGCAGCCGATATTTCTACAGGTTGACCACTAGATAAAAATTGGGAAGCAATATAACCACCAATAATTGACCCAATTAAAAAAACAATATTCCATATTTGTGCCTTCCAGTTAAAATCAAAGAATTTAGTTTTCTTTCCCAATCCTGCTGCTGCGCAAATAGTGCGCAAATTAGATGAGAATCCAAAGGACTGTCCAAAATACAATAGGAAAAACATGATGCTGGCAATCATGGCCCCAGAGAACCACCAAGCCCAAGTTTGGGTAATTATTTCACGCATATAAAATGGTTATTATTTAAGATGAAAAGAAATGATTGGTTTAAATAAATGGTTGATTAATTTTTCAGTTGCACTTTGGTGAAGTATACCACCTTTTCCATGAGTGCCAATACAGATCATATCCATATTATTCATCTGATTAAAATGAATCACTCCATTCTCAACATCTTTATCGTTAATGATATGACATTCAAATTTGTTAATTGAATTTAAATTAGCAAACTGCTGCATGTTTAATTCAATTTCAGCTTTAACTGAAACAACTTCACCAGAAACAATTTGCAATAGATGTAATGTTGGATTAAATGCTTTCAAAATCTTGTGCATCAAGGTTAAATTCTCTGCAGCAGGCTTTGAAAAATCGTGTACTAATAATAAATGATTAATGGTCAAATCAGATCGGTCACACATTAATGACAATACAGGAATAGTAGATTTTCGAGCGACCATTTGGGTAGATGTACCAGATATCTTCTCCTTTAAACCCCATGCCCCTTTTGTCCCCATTACCACTAAATCCATTCTTGCAGATTGAGCATAATCAACAATAGCATCAGTGGTTTTACCCAATAACAAGTGGGTATTGATAGCTGATCCATAAAGGGTTTTCAAATTGGCCAATTTCCTTTCGGCTATTTCTTTTTGCTTTTCAACATACGTTACGTCAATTTCTCCACAAGTACTTATATTACCAACTGAGTCCATGGTAACCGTATCTGGCACAGACAAAACATGTAAAAAATGTATTTCTGTATTTATTTTCTCTTCTAATTTTTTTACCATCAAATAGGCAAATTCAGATTGAACAGAAAAATCAGTAGGTATTAATATTTTCAAGGTTTCCATTTTCATTTTTTTGGTTAGTGAACAAATTGGGCTACATTTTGCCAAGTACCGCCATTAATTACATTCTTAAATCCTTGTTGCTCTAACAATGATTTGGCCATACCACTTCTGTTTCCACTTCTACAAAAAACAATAATATTTTTCTTGTCTTGGAATCGTGCAATTTCCTTTGTTAGGTTGTCTAGCGGAATATTGACTGATCCTTTAACACTTCCATCCGCAAACTCTCCAGGAGTTCTTACGTCTACTAAAAAAGCGCCTTCAGCTATTACAGACTTTAAATCTACAGAAGGCCCACCTCCAAAAATTTGACTAAATATACTCATGACTTTATTATTTAAATTGTTGTAAAATATTTACTAATCCTGCTTTTGGAACCACCCCACTTTGTCTCCAAACTGCTTCTCCTTTTTTAAAAACAATCAAGGTAGGAACTCCTTGAACTTGATAAGCAGCTGCTGCTTGTGGATTCTTGTCTACATCCACTTTTATAATAGTTACTTCGTCTCCTAAACTGTCTTTCACTTCTTTCAAAATAGGCGACATCATTTTACAAGGGCCGCACCATTCTGCAAAAAAATCTACCAAAACAGGTTTATCCGATTGTATCATTTCATTAAATGTCATAACACTTTATTTTATTGATTAGCCGTTTTTGTTTTTTCTTCTTTTTTAAACATCCCTAGTAGTAAAGCTCCCATCAATGCACCATATAGTGTACTATTTAGTGGCTTCGATGTAATTGCACATGTTCCTGAATCGCACCCAATTTGTTGCCAATAAATATATCCTCCAATAGCGCCTAATAATGACCCTATCAAGTAAAGCTTATTATTATTTAACCACTTCTTCATAACTGATTTCCTCTGTTGTTTTAGTTGTCTTTTTTACTGGTGTATAACACCCTCCTGTTCCGCAACAACCCGTATTAAAAAGGGCCATAATAGTGAATAAAAAACCTGCCACTCCAAATACCGCATCCTTATTAGCAATTGCTTGAATAATAATGGCCATTCCTGCTAATAAGCGTACAATGCGCATAAAACTCCAATTGTTAAACAATACTTCCTTCATAATGGATCTTATATAATTGAATACAAATGTAGAATAGCTAAACGGGCAAATTGGTAACAAAGGTTACACAGCTGGCATACACTCCTGTGAGCGCCAAAATAGCTTTAGCGTGCAGCACATTCGAATATTTGCAACTAAACCTGCCCCAGCTGTTACAGCTGCAACAGCATACAAAGCCCAATTCAATCCCATCCAATCTGCCAAAAAACCACTTAATAATGCCCCAATAACATAGCCCCCATCTCTCCAAAATCTAAACACGCCCATTATTTCAGCCCTTTGAGTGGGGTGTGCATTTTCAGCAACTACTGTTAAAAAATTGGGGTAAACCAATCCTGTTCCTAATCCCAGTAAAACGGCGGCTATAATCGCGCCAGCAAAAGATGAAAAAAGCACTAATAAAACAATCGCCAAAGCTTGCAATAGCATACCGAACGTTATCAATTGCTTTTTACAAAAAAGATCTCCCATTTTTCCTGTAAATAATTGAGAAATGCCCCAAACGATTGGATAAAGACCAGCTACAATGCCTACTTCTGCAATGCTAAAAGACCTTTGTACTAAAAGCAAAGGAACCAACCCCCACATTACTCCATCATTTAAATTATTCACCAACCCATTTAAAGTTACCGAACCTAAATTCCGGTGCTTCCAACTTGTGGAAGCCCAAATATTTTTAAGTAATGGAATACTACTTTGCGCGGTCTCCTTTTGAATAAATGAAGCTGTATCATTTACCCAAAAAAGTGAAATCACTAATCCAGCTAGAACAAAAAATAAGCCTGGAATGAAAGGATAAAATGCATATCCAAATTGCGAAGCTATTTGTGCAGAAAGATAAGCAGCCAAGCCTACAGATAGGTAACCTGCAAATTCATTAATTCCCATGGCTAATCCCCTATTCTTACTGCCGACTAAATCTATTTTCATTACTACAGTAGTGCTCCAAGTAAGCCCTTGGGTTATCCCTAAAAAAATATTTGCAACTATAATCCAATTCCAATGATTGGCGTACATTAAAATAAATGGCACAGGAGATGCCAATAACCAACCAGTCACTAATATTTGTTTACGAGTGAATTTTCGAGATAAAATTCCAACTGCATAATTGCTTATTGCCTTACTGATTCCAAAAGCTACAATGAAACTAGTTAATGCAGATGCTGCTGATAAAGAGAATACCGTTTTGCCAAATTCAGGCAAAATAGACCGCTCCATACCAACCATTGCTCCTACAAAAGCATTGACTAATACCAATAATAGAAATTGTGTTTTATTTTCTTTTAATCCTTGCATATTGGGCTAATAGGTAGCAAGGTAGAATTAAAATATGCTCTTTTTGGTAACAAAAGTTACCTAGATAGGCTAATAAATAAAGGGGATCAACTTATATGAATGCTGCTGGTAATCTTGGTATTGGGGAAACCGCTGACTGAGCATTCGCTCTTCCCAATGAAGTTTAATTAGTAAAACGAGTAATAATAACAGCCAAATAAACAAATTATACCATTGAAAATAGGTAATACTAATGCCAGCAGTAAATAACAATACAGCCGTGTACATTGGATGCCTCAATAAACGGTACGGACCACTAGTTATTAACTGTGCTTCTAAATGTGGCATGGGTAAAATTCGAATTTTACTAATGCGCATTACCCATAATGACCATGCAACAAGCACTATAGCAAATGTAGAAAGGATAAGACCAATTATATTTAAGTTAAATGGATAAGCCGATTGCACTAACCAACCAATTGAAGAAAATTGGATTAGAACCAGTATATAAGCAAAGGACTTATCCATCACTACAGCATTGATTAATTGTGTGAAACTTTTACAACTGCATCTAATTTTACGGTTGCTTTGATTGAATTAGATATCAAACAGGCTTTTTCTGTTTTTTCTAATACACGCATTGCCTTTTCTGCATTGTGCTCATCATTTATTACCAAAACTGGCTTTAAAAGCACTGTGGTTATTAGGTACTTACCTTCAGGCTGCTCTAATAATCCTACTGCTTTACAATCAAGCGATTCAAACGCTAATTTAAAATTCTCAGCTATGGCTAAAAAAGTAGTCATATAACAAGAATTGACTGCGGCTACCAATAAATGCTCTGGTGACCATATTCCTGGAATTCCTTTTGGAAACTCTGGTGGAGTAGCCACTTCAATTGAACTATTTAATACGGGTGAACTAATTGTTCCTTTTCTATCACTTGTCCAAACCAAATCAACTTCGTAATGATGTGCGTTATTCATAATGATTAAATTTTCATAAGTTTTGAAGGACAAACAAAATCAGTTCTCGGAATAGCTGTTTCGAGAATTGACTTGTACCCGCCCGCTATTTCTGTGAAGTTTCTATACCCTCTTGCTTGTAGTATACTTGCGGCAATCATACTTCTATATCCACCTGCGCAATGCATAAAAAAATGTTGTTTAGGATCAATATCTTTTATCCAATCGTTAATATAAGACAATGGTTTATTATATGCATTTTCAATATGCTCAGCAGCAAATTCTGATTCTCTTCTTATGTCAATAACCTGGTCTGTTGTTGGGTCATAATTTTCTTCAAACAACTTTGCATCAATTCGTTCTATTGTATCTACCGGTTTACCTGCATTTAACCAGGCTTCATATCCGCCTGATAAAAATCCAATCACATGATCAAATCCAATTCTACTCAATCTAGTAATTGCTTCCTCTTGCTTGTCTTCATTGCAAACTAACAATATGGGTTGATTAACATTGACTATTAACGCACCCACCCAAGGTGCAAAGTCACCATTCAATCCAATATTTACCGACTGAGGAATATAGCCTCTGAAAAAAAGGTCTGGATCTCTAGTATCTAAAATAAGGGCCCCTGTTTCTTCTGCTGCTGCTTCAAATGCATTAACAGATAAAGGTTTAGTTCCTTCAGTTAATACTTTATCAAATGAAGCATACCCTTGCTTATTCATTGCAACATTCATTCCAAAATATCCGGGTGGAGGCAATAACCCATCAGTAACTGATTTAATAAAGCTTTCTTTATTTGGCTGATTTAAAGCGTAGTTTACTTTTTTCTGATTCCCTAAAGTGTCAACCGTTTCAGTCATCATATTTTTACCACAAGCACTGCCAGCGCCATGAGCTGGATAAACAATAAGATCATCCGCTAAAGGCATTATTTTATTCATTAAACTTTCGTACAACATTCCAGCCAATTCTTCTTTTGTCATATTTGCCGCCTTCTGCGCTAAATCAGGACGACCAACGTCTCCAAGGAACAAAGTATCTCCGCTAAAAATGCAATACTCTTTTCCCGATTCATCAATTAACAAAAAAGTGCTGCTCTCCATGGTATGACCTGGTGTATGCAATACTTTAATAGTAATATCTCCCACTTTAAATAAATCGCCATCGTTTGCTGTAATGCATTCAAATGCAGCTTTTGCTGTAGGGCCATAAACAATTTGAGCTCCAGTCTTGTTACTTAAATCTACATGACCACTCACAAAATCTGCATGAAAATGTGTTTCAAAAATATACTTGAGTTGTACATTGTCTTTTGATAATCGATCCAAGTAGGGTTTGGTTTCCCTTAATGGATCAACTATTGCAGCTTCTCCATTTGAAACTATATAATAAGCACCTTGGGCTAAACATCCAGTATATATTTGCTCAATTTTCATAACCAATATTTTGTATTATTTATATAGTAAATTTCTGAAACAATCGGTTAACACACCGTATCAAAAGTTACATATATACTTTAGCTGAATTATTTTTTTGCAGTGTAGGCTTCGGGGGATTTCAGAAATTCATCTTTGCATTCTGTTGCACAAAAACCATACACTTTACCCTTGTACTGTGCGGTGTCCGCTATTCCTGCTATCACTGGCATTCCACAAATAAAATCTCTTTTATTGCTAACCATATCTGGGGTGAATTTTGGGGCAGAATCTGAATGAACAACCTGCATAGTTGAGCCATGTTTTACAGGTGTTAATGTGGATGTTGAATCAGTTTCATTATTCTTGCATGATGCAAATAAAAATGAAATAAATAAGACTAATAAAGTTAACTTTAATTGCATTTTACTATTTTAATATTACAAAATTACAAGACAAGAAGTAGCTAAAAAATGAGTATAATCATAAAAAAAGCTGCCTGGGGGAGGCAGCTCTAATTAAACTTTGGTATGCACTAATCTACAACCGGTTCACCGGCATTCAACCACTCATTCATACCTCCGGAATAATTAACAATATTTTTGAACCCATTTTTTACAAGGATTGAATAAGCTATTGCAGCTCTATCTCCACCTTGACAATGAATCATTACTTTTTTGTCTTTACTAATTTTGTCTAAATTATTAGGCAGTGTTCCCACAAATACATTGTCTGCTCCTTTAAGGTGACCTGCATTAAATTCGGCTACTCCACGTAAATCAACAACCTGAACAGTAGCATCATTTGCTAATGCTTTTGCTTCTGCTAGTTCAACTAAATTAACCTTTTCTAATGTTCCACCTGCATTGCTATATTCAGCTACAGAAGGTAAATAACCTGCAATATTATCTAAACCAATACGCATTAATTTTCTAGTTAAATCATCTAACATCGACTCGTCAGCTAAGATCATGAAAGGCTCATCATAAGTTAAAAACCAACCTGCCCAAGTAGCAAATGAATTATTACCTTGAATATTTAAACTACCTGGAATGAAGCCAGCTGCAAATTCTGTTTTAGGTCTTGCATCTAACAGCTTTACTCCTTTAGCCATATTCGAATTCACTTCATCAATAGATAATTTTTTAAGCTTTGGAACTTCGGTTAATAAAGGACGATCCACTTTATTTAACTTCTTCATCATTGCAAAATATTTTGGCGGCTCTGGTTGATCAGCCAATAAATACTTTGTAAATCCATTCTCATCAGTTGGATATTGAAATGCCCAGTTACGAGCTTTCTCATAACCTACCGTTGTACTTGGCACAGCACCCAATGCCTTACCACAAGCAGATCCCGCACCATGACCAGGCCATACTTGAATATAATCTGCTAATGCATTAAACTTCTTGATGCTCTGGTACATTTGTTTTGCACCTTTATCTTGAGTACCTACCATACCAGCAGCTTTTTCTAATAAATCTGGTCTACCAATATCGCCTACAAAAACAAAGTCGCCTGTGAACAACATTACTGGCTCGTTGCTAGCTGGGTGATCGGTTAATAAGAAACTGATACTTTCTGGAGTATGACCAGGTGTGTGTAAAACCTTAAAACTAAGATTTCCCAATTTTACAATATCGTTGTCTTTTAACCCAACATGAGGAAATTCATATTCCCAGCCTTCTCCACCTTCATCAGATAAGTATAATTGAGCTCCAGTTAATTGAGCCAATTCTCTTGAACCTGCTAAAAAATCTGCATGGATATGTGTTTCGAAAATATGCGTAATAGTCATATTATTGGCCTTCGCAATTTCCAAATAGGTATCCACATCTCTTTTAGGGTCAATAACTGCAGCAACACCTGCTTTTTGACACCCAATAAAATAACTTGCTTGTGCTAAACTCTTGTCGTAAACGTGTTGAAAAAACATATGGTTTCGTATTTAAGTTTGATTAAAATTATATTGCAAATATCTGTTCGTTAAAATAGTAGTTTGGTAACATTTGTTGCATTTAATGCCCACTTCCTGAAGGAAAAAACAATTCCTTAACAATGATGTAAATTCCCATTACTAAAACAAACCAACCAAAGGCTTTCTTTAATTTTTCACCAGGAATTTTCTTAGATAATATTATGCCCCCAAAAATTCCTATTACCGCAAAAGCAGTAAAAGTTAATAATAATTTCCAGTCGATTACTTGAGATCCTTGTAAGTCTCCAGTAAAACCAATTAAAGACTTTGCGGCTATAATAAAAAGAGAAGTCCCTACTGCTAATTTCATAGGCATTTTAGCCAGTAATACGAGTGCTGGTATTATTAAAAATCCACCACCCGCTCCCACCAATCCAGTAAGCACTCCTACGATTGCTCCTTCTAATAAAATCATAGGATAGTTATATACCATTGGAGCAGATTCATCCGCATCCGATTTTTTCCCAGGTCTAATCATGCTAACAGAAGCGAGTATCATCACTACCGCAAATAATAACATTAATGCAATTGGTTTAGTAATCACCAATCCACTAATTGACACTATTTCAGCAGGTATTAATGGTACCAACCATAAACGAGTTGCATAAACTGCTGCAATAGATGGAATACCAAAAATCAATACTGTTTTAAAGTCAACTCTTTTTTGGAGTGCACTTTGTACTCCACCTACTAAAGCCGTTGACCCAACTATAAACAAAGAATAAGCAGTGGCCAAAACAGGATCGACGCCCATCACATACACCAAAATAGGAACAGTCAATATTGATCCTCCACTTCCAATTAAGCCAAGTGAAATACCTACTAATGCTGCTAGTAAAAATCCAATAATTACCATAGAATAAATTTAGAATACAAAGTTGCACAAACAATTAGGGAGAAATGGTTACAAAAGTTACACTTTATTGTAAAGAAAAAACCCCCGATTACTCGAGGGTTTCATTTTTGTGCTTCGGAGGTCCCGAGCGGATTCGAACCGCTGTGGAAGCTTTTGCAGAGCTCTGCCTAGCCACTCGGCCACAGGACCTTTAAATGGGATGCAAAAATAGCGGAAACAAACTAATTTTAAAATTCTAAATAAGAAATACCGAATTTTACTTCATAAATAATGGATTATGAACCAGATTGGCGCTAGCGAATTAATAATTAATGATAGAGGTGCAGTTTATCACTTGAATCTTAGACCAGAAGAGTTAGCGAATACGATTATTACCGTTGGAGACCCTGGCAGGGTTGCAGAAGTAAGCAAGTATTTTGATAAGATAGAGGGCAAATACGAACATAGAGAATTCATTACTCACACTGGATTAGTAGGCAATAAACGAATTTCCGTTGTCTCCACAGGCATTGGGCCTGACAATATTGATATTGTTTTAAATGAATTAGATGCATTAGTCAATATTGATTTTGAAACAAGAACTCTAAAGCCCAATCAAACAAAGTTAACCATCGTAAGAATGGGTACTTCTGGTTCATTACAGGCTTCAATACCGGTAGATAGTTTTGTTGCAAGTACGCATGGACTAGGTATTGACAACCTTCTCAATTTTTATAAATTGTTGAACAATGAAGAAGAATTGCAAATTTTACAAGCATTCAATGTTCATACCCAAATAGGGCAAAATGGGCTTCAACCTTATATAGCTGCAGCTTCTACTCATATTTTAAAAGAGTTTGTTAGTGGATTTCACCAAGGAATTACAGTTACTTGCCCCGGGTTTTATGGACCTCAAGGAAGAATTTTGCGTTTACCGCTACAATTTCCCGACCTTATTAACCAATTGACCCATTTTCAATTTGGACAACATCGAATCAGCAATTTTGAGATGGAAACCAGTGCAATTTATGGATTAGGAAAATTATTAAATCATAACTGCTTAAGCCTAAGTGCAATAGTTGCAAATAGAGTGGAACAAACCTTTAGCAAAGATGGTGGGAAAGCAGTAGAAAGCCTTATCGTAAAAAGCCTGGAAATATTGTCTAGTATCAAATAATTATTTTTTTATCAGAAGGATAGATAGTAAATTTGATTAATGTCTGATATTATAAGACCCGACATATCTCTTTATCAACAAACAATATTGGTAGCAAAAGAAGTGTACGAACTTACTTGCAAGCTGCCCATACAACAACAGTTTGTGCTCACTTCACAATTGAGAAGGTCAATCATTAATGTTTGTAACAGACTATCTGCATTCACTGAAAGTAATTCCAAATTAACACTCAAAAGGAACAGCGAATTTTTTATTAAAGTGTATGCGGAAATCAAAACCCAAATGAAAATCTCTATCACTTTAGGGCATTTCACTTCAGCAGACCTAATTACACTAGAGAATTCCTTAGATCAAATCCTCATTTTCTGCGAAAGCAATATACAATCGAGCTACCGCAATTAATCCTCTTGTTCTTCCGCATTTCAACCTAAATTGCAATATGCAATCGGATTTTTATAAATACCAGGGTACAGGTAATGACTTTATTGTAATAGACAATAGGAATAAGCAAGTACATCTTTCGCAAGAACAGATTGCCCATTTATGTCATAGAAGATTTGGAATTGGTGCCGATGGATTAATGCTGTTGAATTTGCAAGAAGGCTATGACTTTGAAATGAAGTACTATAATTCAGATGGCGCCGAAGGGAGCATGTGTGGAAATGGAGGCAGGTGCTTAACTCAGTTTGCCCAAGATTGTGGAATCTTACAAAGTCACTTCAATTTTATTGCATCTGATGGAACACATGAAGCAATCATTGAAAAAGCAGGATGGGTTAAATTAAAAATGAATAATATTCAAACAATTGATGAGCAAGATGGGGCTTTCATTTTAAATACAGGTTCACCACATTATATCAAACCTGTTACGCAATTAAATGAATTAGATGTTTTTTCGGAAGGGCAAAAAATTAGGTACAATACCCAGTTTAAGAAAGAGGGCATCAATGTGAATTTTGTAGAAGAGCAACCGGACGGGAAATTAATGGTTAGAACTTATGAACGTGGAGTTGAAGACGAAACTTATAGTTGCGGAACTGGGGTAACTGCTGCTGCCTTGTGTAATAAAAATGCATTAATTGGATTCAATGTTGTTTCAATAATTACAAAAGGGGGAGAATTAAGCGTTGAGTTTGAAAAAACAGATAACCAACATTTTCAAAACGTATGGCTTTGTGGGCCAGCAACATTTGTATTTAAAGGAACTATTGCATTGTAAATAAACACCAAAGGCTTTAAAGGATGATTCAGTATTTCAAAAACATAAACGGTCAAACGATTGAAATTCCAAAAGCCGATCAAGGGGTTTGGGTAAACTTAGTTCCGCCCTTTAAAGAGGAAGAGTTTATAGAACTAAGTAATGAATTAGAAATTCCCATTGAGTTTTTAAGAGACTCATTAGATATTGACGAGCGCCCTCGTTATGAAATGGAGGATAATGTAAAAATTATTATCATAAAAACCCCTACAGAAAACAATTCATTTAATGACTCGGATGCATTTTATATTACCATTCCAATTTGCATAATTCTTACCCATAATCAAATCATTACTGTAAACTCTTTCGATAATGGCGCCATCAAAAAGTTCTTAAATACTTTTCAGAAAAGACATCCAGACAAACGAAATATGATGGTATTAAAAGTGTTTGAGAAAGTTGTTCAAACATTTTTAGATTACTTAAAAGAAATCAACCACAATAGAAATCAATACGAACAAAGCTTATACGATAGCAACAGTAATGTAGACTTATTAAAATTGATGAGGGTACAAAAAAGCTTAGTTTACTTTGTAACAGCCCTAAGGAGTAATGAAATGCTCATGATGAAAATGGAGCGTACTAATTTTCTAGGATTAAACGAAGACGAAAGAGAATTTCTCCAAGATTTAATAGTAGACACCAGCCAAGCATTGGAAATGGCTAATATATATACCAATATCTTAAGTAGTACAATGGATGCATTCGCCAGTATCATCAGCAATAACTTAAACAATGTAATGAAGCGGCTTACATCAATTACAATTATATTGTCTTTACCTATTTTAGTCACTAGTATATATGGGATGAATGTAGACCTCCCCTACCAGCATTCAAATCATGCGTTTTATATACCCGTAATAATTTCGCTTTTCATATCAATTGTTATTGGTGGTTATTTTTACAAGAAAAAATGGTTTTAAATGCCCTTATTTAATGTGCGTGTTTACGGTTTGTTAGTTGATCAATACCAACGATTATTGGTGACAGATGAATTTATTAGAGGAAGCTATATTACTAAATTACCAGGTGGAGGATTGGAATTTGGAGAAGGTACTAGAGATTGCTTACAAAGAGAATTTATGGAAGAAACTGGGATTGAAGTAAAAGTAGGGGCTCATTTCTACACGACTGATTTTTTTCAGATTTCAGCTTTCAATAACAAAGATCAAATCATCTCCATTTATTATTTAGTTCATGCTGCAGATACTACTAAAATTAAAACATCTGAGATCCCATTTAATTTTAGTAAAGAACAAGTGGCTGATCCTAACGGGGAGTCTGAAGTATTTAGGTGGATCCCCTTAAACCAATTAACCACAGAATCGGTAACCTTACCTATTGACAAAGTGGTAATTCAACAATTAAAAGAAAACTCCTAATCCAGGTTTATTAGATAATATTACTTTCCCTTTTTTGTATTCAACGCCTTTGGCATTTGCTTCTGCAAGCAAAAGGGGCCCGTCCATATCAACATAATCCAATTGAGGCAAGAAATGTCCGATGGCTGCAGAACCAATTACTGATTCATTCATACTTCCCATCATCACTTTTAAATTAAGCGAACGAGCTTCTTGAATCATTCTTCTTGCAGGAGTTATGCCACTGCACTTGGTCAATTTAATATTAATCCCATGAAAAAAACCTACACATTTTGCCACATCCTGTTCACTCACACAAGACTCATCTGCAATCAATGGCAAAGTAGATTCATTAAATAAAATTTTCATTCCCTCCCAATTATCTTTGGCTAATGGTTGCTCAATAAATTCAACACCCAACTGTGCTAACTCGGGAATAAGCTTTAATGCCTGCTCAGTTGTCCAACCAGCATTGGCATCCACCCTAAAAATGGCGTCAGTATATTTACGGAGGGCTTGAATAATTCCGATATCGTCTGGCGTCCCTAATTTTATTTTATATATAGGCCATGGCTTAGCCTTCATTTTTTCAACCATTTTTTCAATGGAATCAATTCCAATTGTATAATCACATTTAGGCAATTCTTCTTTCCATTCGGTATTCCATAATTGGTACAAAGGCTTGGCTTTCATTTGTCCAAATAAATCCCAGCCAGCCATATCTAAAGCAGATACTAAAAATGGATTTTGCGGAAATAAGTGGTGCAAATAATGCCAATAACGTTCAGGATCAGTTAATGCAAATTTTTCGACCAACTTTTGCTTCTTAGTCAAGTCCTCCACCATTTGATCTACCGTGATATTGTAATATGCAATTGCAGGGGCTTCACCGTAACCTATAAAAGGACCCACAGACAATGCTACCAACAATGCAGTTTGATGTGTTTTTGTTCTTCCATTAGAGATGGTAAATGCGTCTACAAATGGAAGATTGGTTTGTGTAAATTGAAGTACCACTATTTATATTTATCTCCCTGATTTTTTAATAAATGCCAATAGCTCCTGATTAAAATCATCAGCTAAGATTAACTCCTCAATGGTTGTATGCATTCGATAACACCAATAATGGTTTGGATTTGCAGGTACATTAATTTGTTCTTCTAATGGGTCTTCCCTTCTTATTTTTTCATTCATCCCCATTAAGTCTTGTATTTGAAAAACACTCCACATGGCGGGAGAATATAAGTGCTGCAAAACAATTGCTTTATTAATCCATGCTTCACAATAATATGGCGCATCACCCCATTGTCCTAATTGGTGATTATAAAAATGTTGAATCTTGTTTTTATCCTCTTCCCACCACCCGCGTATTGTACTCATATCATGCGTAGAAGGAGTTACTACGCTTAAGTAAGGGGCATCATTGGGATGGAAAAATTCAGTTTCAGGATTTTTGGGCATACGTTGGATTTCTAAACTCAACAATCCCAACTGTTGCATAACTTCAGGTACGCAGCCTGGCACCATTCCTAGGTCTTCCCCACAAACCAGCATATTGGTGACCCGCTTTAATGCAGGCAATTTGTTATTCGCTTCTTTTTTCCAAAACTCATCTTGCTGTTTAAAGAAATAATTGAGATACAAACTACGCAATTGCTGTTGCGTACTGTATTCCAAATTTTTAAATGTTGAAGTATTTTCTATCCCATACCTAAAATGAAAATATTCACGGGTGCCATCTGCATCAAATAGAATAATATTACTTATTAAACTAAATAGTCCTTTTTTTATTTTTTCATGATAAACATCTTGATCTAATGTAGCAAAATGTTGCTCTACTTGCCTTTGTGTTTCAAACCCATGTTTTAAACTGTAGGTTCCATCTTTAAGATTGATTAAGAACATACTTTTAACCAACTCATTATCGTAACCAAACACTTCCCAAAGTACCGAGTCGGTTATAAATGGTTTCGTATATCTATCATAATCAAACCATATTCCTAGTTGAGCGAAAGTTGAAAGTGTAATAGGAATTGCTGGCACAAAATGACCCATAATGCCTTCTACTGCATGTAAAGGAATGCTCCATATTCTAAAAAATCCAAGAATATGGTCAATTCTAAATGCATCAAAATAATGACTCATTTGCTCAAATCGCTGTTTCCACCAAGCAAACCCGTCTTCTTGCATTCGTTGCCAATTATAAGTAGGGAAGCCCCAATTTTGACCTGTCACTGCAAAATCATCAGGTGGTGCACCTGCTTGAAAATCCATATGAAACAAATCTGGATGCTGCCAAGTATCTGCGCCATGTCTAAACACCCCTATTGCTATATCACCCTTTATGATGACCCCTTTTCCATGCGCATAGGCAGTTGCTTCCTTTAATTGTAGATGCAAATGGTATTGTAAAAAATAGTAGAAAGCAATGTCAAGGTATGCAGCAGATTGAGGATTAGTCAATTCAGCAATATCTTTTTCTTTATAATTTTTATAAGCAGGCCACTTCCCAAAATCGACTGTACCGTATTCATCTCGCAAATAACAAAATGCAGCATAAGAAACCAACCAATGTTTATTCTGTTCAAAAAAAACTTGAAAGGACTTATCTTCTGGCAAATCCTTACCTACTTTTTGAAAAACTTTTTTAGCGAAACCTAATTTTAAATTAATAACAGAAGCATAGTCTACACTAGGCAATGAATTTAGTTGCAATCGTTCTTTTTCTAATTGCTGCAATTGTTTTGAATGCCCTTTTCCCGCAATCTTAGATAAATTAAGATATAGAGGATGTAAGGCAAATGCAGAAATAGCTGCATATGGATAGGAATCTTTATTGGTATTAGTTGCTGTAGTATCATTTACTGGCAATAGTTGAATCATTTTTAATCCAACCATTGAAGCCCAATCCGCCATTTTAATTAAATCGGTGAATTCACCCACTCCAAAACTAGATTGAGTGCGCAAACTAAATACTGGGATAGCTACACCAGCCCCTTTCCAGGTTTGGTTCGGCAAATATGTAAACCCATCATTTACAAGTGTAATTTGATTTTTTACTACTGGATGATGTAACACTCGATTATCACCAGATTCAAATTGTATTAGCTTTTTAAGCTCCAGATCGTACACTCCATATTTATAGGCGATGGGAAATTGTTCTTTACCAAGGTTTAAGCTGATTTCAAAAAATGGACTTTCTGATTTTTTCTGCATCAGCACCAAATTTTCTTCAGACCAATTATTGGCTTTACTGAATGTACCTGAAATACAAACAACTTGGTTTTTGGAAAGTAAGGGGCTTTTAACTCTAAATATATGTGTGGAAGATTTTTCTGCTTTTGTTTTATTTTCTGTTTGTGCCTCCTTCAATAATACACTTTGAAAAGCTTCTGTATAAAAAGCATTTTCAAAGTAACCTGCATGATTCCAGGTATCTATGATTTGTATTTGATTTGCCTTATATGATTTAATATCAATGACTCTGTCAGTGCCCCAGTCTACTACTGTTGAACCGTCTGCATTCATCAAAACATAATTGTATTGTACTGGTTCTTTTGATGCATCTTCTAACCAATCGAGAGTAACAGTCCATGCCTGTTCATTAAGGTATTGCATGGGTATTGCATTGGCTATATCACCATTACCCAGTGATACATGATTTCCAGTTAAAAAAAGATTCTGCCCGAACTCAGTATGATAGCGTAACTGAAAATGCAATTTTGTTGAAACAGCTTTTTTTGCCGTTGTTTCCCCAGCTTGTTTAACCACTGTTTTTTTTACAGCAGCTTTTTTGGGAGCAGCCTTTTTATCTGTACTTTTTTTTACTGTAGCTTTTTTTTCTATCGTTGTATGATCAGCAACAATAGCTTTTGCTTTTTTTTCTACAACAGGAAGTTCCCCTTTTGCAGCAATCGTTTTTTTTGAAGTAGCCAATGTAAAAAATTTATTGACGCTAAAATAGTAAACAATGTGTAACTAAGACACTTTAATTACCTGAAAGTATCATATCGGCAGCTTTTTCAGCTATCATGATGGTTGCTGCATTGGTATTGCCTGAGACAATGGTAGGCATAACAGATGCATCTACCACTCTTAATCCTTTTACTTTCTTAACTTTCAAAGTATGATCTACCACTGCTAATGCATCATTACCCATCTTGCAGGTTCCAACAGGATGATACAAAGTTTCCAGTGTTTTTTGGATATGCTCTTTTATTTGCTCATCAGATGCGTCTGCAGCAGGAATAGAACTCGTTCCATTGGCATAGGCTTCCAAAGCAGGAGATTGCATAATATTGATTGATTTCCTGATGGCTTTCAACAATAATAATTGGTCATTTTCACTACTCAGTGCTTGATGATTAATAATTACGCTATCAGTTGGATTAGCAGACTTTAAGCCTACCGTTCCTCTGCTTTCTGGGTGCAACAAAATGGACATAATTGAAATGCTATCCGTAGTAGGAAATGTTTTTAAATTATAAATATCAGTAGAATAATCTGGCGAAATACCAATTGGGGCAAAATGAAATTGTATATCTGGCCTAATTTGATTCGATTGCAATTGTATAAAAGCATTTGCTTCTAATGGACTATTTCCCAATGGTCCTTTCTTAAACAAAAGATGTTGTAAAATGGCTTTTCGTTTGTTCCAAGGTTTTAATAATGAATTGGCCGATGGTGTATTGGTTTCTATTGTTACCCCACTCCAAAAATGATCTTGCAAGTTTTTTCCAACACCTGGCAAAGCAACCAATACGTCAATTCCTACTCTTTTTAATTCAGTTGAATCACCAACACCTGAAAGCATCAATAATTGGGGAGATTGAATGGCTCCAGCCGATAACAAAACTTCTTTATTACAATTGATTCTTTCAGATTGGGTATAGGCAGACGAAACTTCAACCCCTACTGCTCTTCCATTTTCAATAATTACCCGCTTAACTCTGGTATTGGTTTTTACAACAAGATTCTTTCTTTTCATGGCAGGCTTTAAAAATGCATCAGCCGCACTAAATCGCTTATTGTTTTTTATATTAAATTGTAGCAAATGAGCACCTTCTTGAACTGCACCATTGTAGTCTTCATTTTTAGATATCCCATTTTGTTCACAAGCTTCTACAAATGCTTCTGCAAAAACACTGGGTTGCTTGGCATAACTGATATACATTGGGCCATCTTGACCATGAAAAGCAGATTCAATATTTTCATTGAATTCAGACTTAATAAAATACGGCAATACCTTTTCGTAAGACCAACCAGGATTTCCAAGTTCAGCCCACTCATCAAAGTCGGCCTTATTTCCTCTTACGTATGCCATAGCATTAGTAGAACTGCTACCACCAAGTGTTTTCCCTCTCGGGATATATAATTTTCGATTGTTTAAAGAAGGCTGAGGTGTACCCCAAAACTGCCAGTCAACTTCAGATCGATGAAGTTCTCCATAAGCCCCTGGAATATGAATTTCCCTTTTCTTATCAGGACCACCTGCTTCTATCAGCAATACTTTGTTTTCGGGATTTTCTGATAACCGATATGCCAACACAGAACCTGCTGAACCTGCCCCAATTATGATAAAGTCGTACGTCATATCTTAAATATACTTAAAGTACACTTATATTTGTAAACTAACAATTGTTCGTATATGAATTTGAATGAAAACCGCAATGAAGATTGGATGAAACTCATGTTAAGCGAAATGAGACAGCGCATGGAAAAAATTGCATTAGGAGGAGGTAAAAAGGCAATTGAAAAACAAAAAGAAAGAAATAAACTAACGGCAAGGGAACGAATTGAATATTTGTGTGATTCAGCTCAACCATTCACAGAAATTGGCGGCTTCGCCGGATATGGCATGTATGAAGATGAAGGAGGATGTCCTGCAGGAGGAACAGTAGCAGGAATTGGATATATCAGTGGTAGGCAATGTGTAATTGTAGCAAATGACCAAACAGTTAAAGCAGGAGCTTGGTTTCCTATCACAGGAAAGAAGAATTTAAGGATGCAAGAAATTGCAATGGAAAACAGGCTTCCAATTATTTATTTAGTAGATAGTGCAGGTGTTTTTCTACCTATGCAAGATGAAATATTTCCAGACAAAGAACATTTTGGTAGAGTTTTTAGAAATAATGCAAGAATGAGTGCAATGGGCATCACTCAAATTGCAGCGGTCATGGGCGCATGTGTTGCAGGGGGTGCTTATTTGCCTATTATGAGTGATGAAACTTTAATGGTAGAAGGCAATGGTAGTATCTTTTTAGCAGGATCTTATTTAGTAAAAGCCGCAATAGGTGAAGATATTGACAATGAAACCTTAGGGGGAGCAATAACTCATACAGAAATAAGTGGTATAGCAGATTATAAATTCAAAACTGAACATGATTGTTTAGACCATATAAAAAAAATAATTAGTAAAATTGGGGCTCCAGAAAAAGCAGGATTTGATCGTGTTAGTCCTGTAGCACCTGTTAAAAATCCAGCAGAGATTTACAGTATTATACCTGAAGGAAATTTGAAGCCATATGATATGTTAGAAATAATTGAACGAATGGTAGATAACAGTGAGTTCAATCAATTTAAACAAGATTATGGTAAAACCATTTTGTGTGGATATGCGCGAATTGAAGGATGGGCTGTTGGCATTGTGGCCAATCAACGATTAGTATGTAAGAGTAAAAAAGGGGAAATGCAAATTGGGGGGGTAATATATAACGACAGTGCAGATAAAGCCGCTCGATTTATCATGAACTGCAATCAAAAAAAGATTCCCTTAGTTTTCTTACAAGATGTAACAGGATTCATGGTTGGCAGTAGAAGCGAACACAGTGGTATTATAAAAGATGGAGCAAAACTAGTAAATGCAGTGGCCAATTCCATCGTTCCAAAGATTACGATTGTAATAGGCAATAGCTATGGTGCAGGCAATTATGCAATGTGCGGAAAAGCTTATGATCCAAGATTTATTTTTGCATGGCCTTCAGCAAAAATTGCAGTAATGGGTGGAGACCAAGCAGCTAAAACCCTTGCCCAAATTCAAGTTGCAACTATGAAATCAAAAGGAAGAGAAGTAACTCCTGAAGAAGAAAAAACATTGCTTGATACCATTAAAGACAGATACTATCAACAAACCACTCCTTACTATGCTGCTGCTAGATTATGGGTAGATGAAATTATTGATCCAATTAATACCAGACAATTAATAGCTGAAAGCATTGCAGCTTCGAACCACAATCCATATTTGGAGAAATTCAATACGGGTGTGTTTCAGGTATAATGCACAAAATGTATTTATTTCGTGCAATGTCTCATCATTTAATGATTTATACTGACGGAGCAGCAAGAGGAAATCCAGGACCAGGAGGATATGGTATTGTTTTAATGTGGGGGCAAAAGAGAAAAGAAATTGCTGCAGGATACAGATTAACAACCAACAACAGAATGGAATTAATGGCTGTGATTGTTGCTTTACAATCATTAACCAAAACAGCTATTCCGGTTACCATTTATACTGATAGTAAATATATTGTTGATAGTGTACAAAAAGGCTGGCTTCAAAATTGGATAAAAACCGATTTCAAAGGTGGCAAAAAGAATAAAGACCTTTGGTTACAATACCATGAATTAGCGAAGCTATACCATGTTCGGTTTGTTTGGGTAAAAGGTCATGCCGATAACGCCATGAACAATCGATGCGATGAGTTAGCCACTCAAGCAGCCGATGGAAAGCATTTATTGATTGATGAAGTATACGAAGCTGAAAAAGCTTAAGCTATATTCAATTTCGCTGCATTTCGTTTGATTAAATACCAAGCTCCAAAAAATACTGCGCTAAAAAATATGGTAGAATAGATACTATTAGGATAAAATGGTAAACCATCCGCGTAAGTCATCATTAATCCTTCAAAAGTTTTAGGTCTATGCCATCCACCACCACCTAACCAAACTAGCCCGTTTGATAAGATAAAATAAATAGTAGGTGCTGCAACTGAAGCACTTGCAATTGAAGCTATTTTTTCTTGTTTTACCAAGAATCCAATACTAGTTAATCCAATAATCAACAAGTAGTTTTTCCATTGCCCACCATAAAATCCAGAAATCTCTGTTAAGCCATTCATGTAAAGTATTTGGTACAAACCATCTGATATGAACATTGAAAGCAATGGCAATAAGAAAGCTAATTTTTTGTTCTTAACAAAAAGAGAACCAGCAAAAAGCGCTATGGCCATTTGAGGTGCAAAACCCATTGGGCGATTTGGAAACACTCGGTAAATTGCAGATGCAAGAACCATTAATACTAGAGAAAATATAAATTGTTTATTCAGTTTCATTTCATTCTATTTCGGAAACAAAAATAAGCCTATTCATGAAAGAAAGGGTTTCATTTTTACCCATTATGTGAATAATCATCAAATTGATGGAACAAAAGCCTTAAAAATGGTACAGTTTCCTGTTGCGGTTAAAGAATATTGGGTATCAGCAAAAATTGCTGCAGCTTCTCCTTTTTTAAGAACCATACTTTGGTTTACCAAAACAGAGCCTTCCGTTACTATAATAATTTCCAATGAAAAACTTTTCGCCTGATAGGCTGCTCCAGTACTCATTGCAATTTTACTCAACCCAAAATCTGGAACAGGACATGGGTAAACCAGTTCACCCCCTTCTCCAGGGTTGCCTTTCATAATATCAGGAACAACTGATTCAAATAATGTATGTTTCATCAACTCCGGAACATCTACATGCTTAGGTGTTAAGCCTCCTCTAAGAACATTGTCGCTATTAGCCATTAATTCTATGTTCTGTCCCTCCAAATAAGCGTGCGGCACCCCTGCTTTTTGAAAAACAGCTTCCCCCCTATTTACGCTGACAATGTTGAAAAAATAAATAGAAAAAATACCTCTATCAATGTTTTCAGTTATCCCATTTGCTTCATATAATTTGGCTGCCCACCAACCTGGATTGGTTTTATCAATACTACCCTCCTTTTTAAGTCGAATAGCCCTTTTAACCAACGGTTCAAGCATATTATTTACATCTGCTTGTGTCATTTCCATCACAAACTGATATAAAGCTTTAATTCCCCCTTGTTTAAATAAGGGCAATAATATTTTTAATTCAGGTGTATTAATTAAAACTTCCTCTAATGCTGCTTTACTTTTAAATCCATGCAGTAACCAAAATTCACTTAATGCAACCATTACTTCTGGTTTATGATTTTGGTCTTTATAATTTCTATGAGGTGCGTTTAAAGGGATACCTGCGTTATTTTCTTCCTCAAATCCAATTTCTGCTGACGCTTTTGTAGGATGAACTTGAATAGAAAGCATGTCTTTTACATCCAGCACTTTAAATAAATAGGGTAATTCGCCAAACTTACTCATTACCGAAGTCGTTAAAGTATTTGCTGGATCTTCTTTAATCAGTTGGGTTAAATTGACCCAATCACTACCAACCAATATCATGGATGGAGCAGATGGATGAGCCCCCATCCAATACTCTGCAGATGGTTGATCTGAATTAGCACCAGTGTTTAACAATTCGGGGATAAATGAGTGACCTCCCCAAGCATAATGTTGTACTACTCCCTTTAATTTAAAAATCCGTTCGTTCAGCTGCATATACAGGTATTTATTCTTGTTATTAACGAGTATTTGACCATTATCTTGTTTAAAATGAAAAAGAATCACTTAGAAACTGGTGCAGCAGGTGAAGAATTCGCAGTTGCCTACTTAGATAAAAGAGATTATATAGTACTAGAAAGAAATTGGCGTTGTAAACATTTTGAGATTGATATCATTGCTACCCATCAAGATTTACTGGTTTTTATTGAAGTGAAAACCAGAAATTCACTTGCATTTGGATATCCAGAGGAAAGTATTAACAAAATAAAAATGAAAAGGCTTAAACTAGCGGCCACCGTATATCATTTTAATCACCCACAATACAAAAGAATTCAATTCAATGTGATATCCATTTTGCTACAACACAATCAACCAGTTTCCATCGAAATGTTTGAAGATGTTTATTTTTGAAGACAAATTGCCATTTTTGGTTGATAGGCACAAAACTTGTGAAGAGTTTGATTGTAATATTATTTTATGAAGAAGTTCCAAGCAATTATTCACTTTAAAATGGATGACCAGTTCATGACACTGGTTCCTGCTCATCGCACTTATATTAATTTTTTAATGAATAAAGGTATAATCGACAGCTATGCGGTTAGTATGGAAACTCAAACTTGTTGGATTACTATGAACACAGATACCAAAGAAGCCGCCGACCAGTATTTGGTTAAAACGCCTTTATACAAATATTGGACCTATTCAATTGAAGAGCTATTTGTTTATGATAGCCAACACTATCGTTTACCAGCACTTCAATTCAATTAGAACAACCTACTTTTGTCTACCAATTTTATAGACCATTATGCGTCAAGCAATCTTTTTATCGCTTTTACTATTATTTAGCTCATCAATTAAAGCTCAAAATTCATTTAACCCATTAGGTGAATGGAGAGGAACCTTCCCATTATACAATGGGGAAGAAATTCCATTTAATTTTTCCGTTAGAACCGATAGCTTAGGAAAATATGTGGTTTATTTTATAAACGGCCCTGAAGAATATTATGGTGGCCAATTAATACAGGTAAAAGATAGTTTACAAATATGGATCAATCAGTTTGATAGGCTCATGACCATTGGGATAAAGAACAACAAAATATTAAAGGGAATCTGGAGAAGGCAAACAAATGGAGAAGATGCTTATCCTATTTTAGTTGAACAAAACAACACAGCGCGTTTCATATGGGATAAACAAACAACTCCACAAAATATTGCTGGAAAATATGATGTTGTTTTTACCAATGACTCAGGTAAACAAATAAAAGCTATTGGCCTTTTTAACCAAGATAACAATAAAGGTGGCGTAACCTTTTTAAGACCAAGTGGAGATTCTAGGTACTCATTTGGTTCTATTCAAGGAAATGAATTTAAATTCTCTTTATTTATTGGCTATTCGCCATTGTTATTTACGGGAAGCATAGAAGTAGATGGTTCATTAAAAGGCATTCAGCAAGGATTAAAATCGGTTCAATTAATCAGGGCTTACAAAAACGAAGCAGCATCCCTACCCAATCCTGCAACCTTAACTCAATTGAAGAATAATCAACAACCTTTTCAATTTAGTTTGCCAAATATAGCAGGTAAAAAAATTAGTCTTGATGATTCAATGTATTTCAATAAACCGGTAATCCTAACTATTGGAGGAACATGGTGTCCGAATTGTGCTGATGAAGCCAAATATTTATCTGGATGGTATAAGGCCAATAAAGCAAGAGGGATTGAAGTAATTACAGCGCAGTTTGAAGTAAAAGATGAATTAGGATATGCGCAAAAAACAATGACCCGCTTCAAAGAAAAATTTGGTATTGAATACCAGCAGGTTTTTGGAGGAATTTCTAATGGGGAATCTGTGATGAAAACATTTCCGCTATTAAAGAATTTTACAGGGTTTCCCACTACTATTTTTATACGTTCCGACAGAACCATTCAAAATATTCACGCTGGATTTGCTGGCCCTGCAACTGGTTCCTACTATCAAGCATTTATAGATAGCTTTAATATACATGCCAATGATTTATTACATCAAACTTATGCAGAGCAAATTGAAGATTGGAAAAGGGCTCGTGTAAGGGCTTTAAAAGCAGAAGACGGCTGGCTTAATTTAGAAGGTTTGCTTTGGTTAGATGAAGGTGCAAATAAATTTGGATCTGGAGCCCAAAATAAATTAGTATTTCCTTCCGGAACAATGGTATCAAATGGTGGCGAGCTAATTAGAAAATCAGACAGTGTATGGTTAAAACCTGCCAATGGAATTAGTTTCGAAATAAATGGTAAAATCAATAAAAATAAAACCCTTTTGTTCAGCGAATCTAATCCTTCCGCAGTAGTTAATCATCGAAACTTACGCTTCACCATTATCCAACGCGGAGAAAAAATTGGGGTTAGACTAAGAAATCTTCAATCACCCCAATTGAAAAAATTTGCAGGTATTGATTATTTTGAAACCGATAGTAGTTGGCGCTTTAAAGCCAATTTAATTAAGCCTGCATTTAAACAGAATATAATAATAAAGAACGCTTTAGGTCAAGAAAATCCTACAGAATTAATAGGTAAAATTAGGTTTGAATATAATGGACAGTTTTACACATTAGATGCTATATCTGAAGGGGACTATTTATTAATTGTAATGGGTGATGCCACATCTGGACAATCTACTTATGCTGCAGGCAGATTTTTGTATATTCTAAAAACAGAAGCAGAATCTCCCAATTTCATGATCGACTTTAATAAAGCGTATAATCCTCCTTGTGTCTTTACTCCATATGCAACTTGCCCTATTCCACCACCACAAAATATTTTGCCATTTGCGGTTACGGCAGGCGAAAAAATGTACGGCATTCACTAATTTTAATACATGACAGAATCCTTTTACAGCTGGGAGAATGATGTATTAAATTTGAATGTATTGGTTAGTGCAGGAGCAAGAACCAATTTATGGGGGAAAGTAAAAGGTAATCAAATAAAGATTAGTATTATGACTGCACCAGAAAATGGGAAGGCCACTGCTTTTTTAATTGATTTCTTGGCCAAGAGTTTTAAAGTATCAAAAAAGTCTGTTGAATTGGTTACTGGGGAATTTATTCCACATAAGCAATTTCGAATTCATCAACCTAAACAACTTCCAGCAATCATTAAACCAAACAATGCCTAAATGAAAAAGATAATATTATTGATAAGCATCTTATTTGTCAAAACAACAATAGCACAAACACCAGAAGAAAAATTGGCAGCAGCAGGCATACTATTACCCAATTTATCAGCCCCAGTAGCCAACTATGTAAATGTTGTTAAGACCGGTAATTTATTATTTCTTTCTGGTAAAGGGCCATCTGATCAATCAGGCAAATACATCACTGGAAAGCTAGGAACGAACTTAACGATTGAGGAAGGATATGCAGCTGCAAGGCTTACAGCTATTAATCAATTAGCGGTGTTGAAAAAAGAACTCGGTGAACTTTCTAAAATAAAAAGAATAGTAAAAGTATTGGGGCTAGTTAACAGCAGTTCAGATTTTTATGAACAACCTAAAGTTATGAATGGATTTTCTGACTTAATGGTCTTTGCTTTAGGTGATAAAGGAAAGCATGCTCGTTCTGCAATTGGAACCAACACACTTCCCTTTAATATGGCTGTTGAAGTTGAACTAATTGTTGAAATTGAAAACTAAAGCGTTTTCATGTCAATCACAAAACGATATTTTACATCCGATTTAATAACTCTTTCGTATGCTGTATTAATATCTTTTACCCCTATTAATTCTATATCTGAAAAGATATTATGTTCTGCGCAGTAATTCAACATTTCTTGGGTTTCTGCTATTCCCCCAATCATTGAACCAATAATGCTTCTTCTTTTTGAAATCAATTTAGCAGCATTGTAGGCACTATCTTCTGGAGGAATTCCTACTATAATCATCTTCCCTTCTAATGTAAGTAAATCTAAGAATTTGTTCATATCGTGAACTGCTGCAACAGTATTCAAAATAAAATCAAACTTTCCTTTTAGTGCCTTCATTTGAGCGGCATCGGTGGATAAAGCAAAATGATGTGCTCCTAATTTTTTTGCATCTGCTTCTTTGGAAGGTGAAGTACTCAACATAGTTACTTCAGCTCCAAAAGATGCAGCAAACTTTACTGCCATATGACCCAAGCCACCCAAACCTAAAACGGCCACTTTATGCCCCTTACCTACTCCGGCAAATTTGAGGGGAGAATAAGTGGTAATACCTGCACAAAGCAATGGAGCAACTCCTGCTAAATTTTCTTTTTGAGGTATATGCAAAGTATACTTCTCGTCTATAACATAACAGTTGGAATAGCCTCCATAAGTAGGTGTTTTCTTGTCTCGATAATACCCATTATAAGTAGGAACCATCCCCTCTTCACAATATTGCTCTAATCCTTTTTTGCATGGCGCACAAGATCTGCAAGAATCTACAAATACGCCAACTCCTGCAATATCGCCCACTTTAAATCGGGTTACTTGATCGCCCACTTTAACCACTTTACCCACTATTTCATGTCCGGGCACTACAGGATAAATAGCTGGCCCCCATTCCCCTCTAGCAGTATGAATATCTGAATGGCATATTCCACAATAAAGAATATCAATTAAGACATCGGTGGCTCCTACTTCGTTTCTATCAAAAGACAAGGGGACAATTTCACTTTCCTTACTTGTAGCGCCATATCCTTTAGCTTGTATCATAGTATTTTGTTTTTGCTAAGATACAAAGTTTAATTTCGACTGCTACGCTTGTTTATGAATGATATCTTTTATAATTAAGATATGATGTGCAGTATGTATTGTAAGCATTTTTATAGTAGCTTTTTTATTCAGTTTCCCAAAAAAAGGATGCGTAAAAAACTGATTAGGAGCTAAATTTTCAAGTACAGATAAACGATGTTTTATATTATCAAAACTGGTAATTGTATTGGCTTCATTAAATACTTCTGTTGGTTTAACTTGCTTTGGAGCTTTAGCGATTCCTCTTGGAAATCGATTCATACTAAAAGCTAAAAATCGTTTTAAATTAAATTGAAACCGATAATTATTTGGATCAGAAACTTCCATTGCGGCTATAATTTGTGAAATAACCAATAAAGAATGATCAATATGCCAACCTACATTGGATGAAGACACTTTTTCATTGAGTACATTTGCGCTAGGCAAATAGGTTTTCAGCTCATTAATATATTGAACTAATTTTTGCATACTAAAAAATTTAAGCGCATTACTTGATTAAAATGAATTCTTACTGATTTTCTCTGCAAATGGAAGGTACTCAGATAACGCAGCTGATCCATACCATTTATACAATTCTGCGGCGAGTAATCCTGAACTTATTGCGGGGTCTGTTTGAAGCAATTTTTCCGCTTCTTCAATACTGGTTAAATTCAAGATAAAAATACCTCTATATGTTTTATCATTCTTTCCAAGTGGGCCCGCTACCACTAATTTTTCAGCCTTAACCATTACCCCCATATTTTGCATATGGCCTGCGAAACAACTATCAATGAATGGTTGGTTGGTTGTTTTATTAGGGCCTGTTTTTAGAAGGACTAGAATATACCCCTTCATCCCATATTCATCGGCACCCAACTTTTTCGCAAGTACAGAATCATACGTATTGTTTTGGGCATTAGCCTTACTCACAAACAAAAAGAGCAGTAAAATAACAAATGGTCTCATTGGTATAATTTTAAATCACGGGCTTTCTTTTCAAAAATGAATTTATTCGAAATATACAATTTATAAAAATCCATGAATGATGGATCTCTTCCTACAGGAATAAAATGATCTTGTGAAGGAGCAAACCGATATTTTCCCGTACCATTTACCAATCCTCCATCTCGCCATAAATGCACATAGGAAATTTGATGATTGCCGATTCCGTTCATTAATTTTTTAGTAAACCATTCTGGATAAGGAATATTCATAAATCCGGTTTCAGCAAATGCAGGAAGTTTTTTATGTTTTCTAGCTACTTCTGTTAATATGCTTAACCGCTTATCTAAAGTGTTTTCAAAATCATTATTGTTGGAAGGATCCCCATATTGATAAAAATCAAAACTCATGATATCTACATACTCATCTCCTGGATAATATTGCATATATCCTGATTCTGTTTCAAATTTTTCTGGGTTATATGCATATAACAAATGATGGACTTGTTTAACATTGGTTAAATAGTCAAAAGTAAACTTCCATAATGCCTTATATTCTTCAGGACTACAAACATTTTGACACCACCAAAACCAGTTTCCAGTAAACTCATGAAATGGCCTAAAAATGACAGGTATATATTCGCCATTTGCATTTTTTAAGTCAAGCATAAAATTGGCTACTTTATCGAGCCAAGATTTATACAATGCATGTTTTTCTCCCCCGGGAATAATTGCCCCCACTGCATTACCTCCAATATCCCATGCATTTTTCCCCGTAACAGGATTATTAGCATGCCAACTAATGGTAATGACCCCTCCTTTTTCATACCCTTCCTTAATAAATTCTTTCATTTTATTAAATGGCACACTATCTAAATTAAAAACAGCATCCAATTCCAAATCGCCTAATTCCCAACCATACATAGCAGGGTATTCCCCAACAGCATCCTGAACAACACTTTTCCCTGGAATATACTCCCATCCTAAACCATAAGCCAAATCGTCTTGATGTCCAAAAAGTATTCCTTCCGGTAAGGCTTTAAATAGATTATTAAACAGCTTAACTGTTTTTGAACTGGCTTTTTTATTGGCTGTTTGAAAAACCTGACACATCATTTGATTTATCTGAAGAAAAAAAATACCTATTAACAGCAATCGTTTCATTTTCACCTTTTGAATTAATTACAATTTACCCAATTAATGGTTACCGTGCATTTATGGTGTAATCAATGATTTTTATGGACTGAGTTTAAGGTAAGGTCGAGGAGAAATAAAAAAGGCCTCGAAAAATCGAGACCTTTGTGGGAGCACACGGGTTCGAACCGCGGACCCTCTGCTTGTAAGGCAGATGCTCTAAACCAACTGAGCTATGCTCCCTTATTGTTTGGGAGTGCAAAAATAGGGTCTCGAATTAAACTACCCAAAAAAATTATGTTTTTTTAGCAACAAAATTTCATTTTTTTTGAAATAAGCGCCTATTCCATAATTTTACATCATGTCCAATTTCTATTTCGCTACTAATCCTCAAACTTGGGAATCCGCCGATTCCGAGACTGACACCGCCATTGCTGATACATATAGTTTGGTTGTTTGGAACGATGAGGTTAATACATTTGAATGGGTGATTGAAACTCTAATGGAAGTATGTGGGCATAGTTTAGAACAAGCAGAACAATGTGCTTTGTTTGTTCATCATAAGGGGAAATATGCAGTTAAAAAAGGGGACTACGATACTTTAAAACCCATGTGTAATAGCATCACAGACAGAGGCATAGGTGCTACTGTAGAACAAAACAATTAATGCATATACTTTCCTCTACTATTTGGTTCCCTCCTATTGAAGATGCATTAGAAGATGGATTACTTGCTATTGGAGGTGATTTATCTAGTGAACGGCTTATTCTAGCATATCAAAAAGGTATATTCCCTTGGTATGAAGGAGAAACCCCATTATGGTGGAGTCCTGATCCTCGGTTTGTTTTATTCCCGGAACATTTAGTAATTAGCAAAAGCATGCATCAAGTTATTAAAAAGAATTTATTTGAGTACAGAACCAATACCGCATTTGCCAAAGTAATTAAACAATGTAAAAATCAACCGAGAATTGGACAAGACGGCACTTGGATTACCGATGCAGTAGAATCAGCATATAATGAATTGCACTTAAAAGGAATTGCCCATTCTGCAGAAGCTTGGCAAAATAATCAATTGGTGGGTGGATTATATGGGATCAAAATGGGCAAATTATTTTTTGGAGAAAGCATGTTTAGCAAAGTATCAAATGCAAGTAAGTTTGCTTTTATACAGTTGGTGAACCAATTAAAAATGGAAGGAATTGTATTGATTGACTGCCAAGTTTATACAAGCCATTTAGAAAGCCTTGGAGCAACGATGATATCAAGAGATAATTTTAAAAATTTTCTAACCAAATATGGTTAACTCGGATATCCATACATTCGGGCAACATCTTTTACTATCTTTTCTATATCTGCATCTTTGCTAGAAGGGTCATAAGCCTGTTTTAAATTACTTCCAAAAAGAACAGCCACTGTTTGCCAAAAGGCCGCCGTCATGAAACCCTTATATTCATCAATTATTTCGTAGCAATTATTTCCTGTTTCTCTATTGATCAACTTCATCAATACCCTTCCCTGGTATACAGACAACTTCGTTAATTGATCAGTAAACTGTTTTTTCATTTCTTTTTCTCTGGATCGGATGATTTGTCTTCGAATCTTCTTATCCTTTACATTAACTAATTGAATATTAATCTCATTAATAATTCTGGCTGCGGCTTTTGCATAAGGATAAGTTACATACACTGCATTTCTTAATCGAGTCCAATCTGCCCAATAATTTTTTTGAGCAGCTGTTAACCTTTTGATAACCAATACACTTGGCAGCCATGATTCTCCTATAGTGTCTCCTTCAGGAGTTATATAAGCATAAACTTTTACTGTGTCAAATTGACCCTTCTCTTGACTGTACAATCGACAAAAGCTTAAGCTTAAGAAAATCAATAAAATAATATAATTGTGTTTGGGCTTCAATGTTATTCAATTTAGTCAAATTAGACTAATATTAATACCATGACACCAAAAAAGTAACCTACGCTGCCGTACCTACAAAACAGACTTTTGAATTTGTTTAACACGCTGAATAATCGACATTACAAATCCAACCACCATGATGACAATTCCTAACCATAAGAAATTAATCATTGGGAATTGATATACTTTAAGGGTGATCAGGTCGGTAATATTACCACTTTCTTTTACCCCAATCTCTAATTTACCTGCATCTTGATCAATCACTTTATTAAACTTCAAAACAAGGCTTTGAGATATCACACTATCAGGCAAGGATCTTAATTCTTGCCCCTTTAAGGCAATCCCTGGATAGGCTCTGTATTGCTTTCCTTCTTTTGAAATGATAGTCATATCTAAGAACAATGCAGTTTCATCATCAGCATATTTTGCTTTTAATTCAGTTGGATTAACTGCTACTTTATTCAATATCATCATACCATTTCCATAGAACAAAGTATCATTTACTTTTACTGTTTTGTTTTTAAAACTAACTGTATCAGCAGCCCTATTTTCTTGAAAAGAAGTGATGTAAACAAAAATGTCTTTATACCAATAATGTTTTGCAGCAGGATTAGCCGCAAACCCTTCCATACCTTTATTATTCTTTATCACATCTGGATACAACTTAAACTGCTCAGAACCGTCTTTAGCTTTAAAATCAATTTCAAAATACCTTTTACGATCCCTAGGATTGGTAGTGTCCATTGAGTAAGTGACCATATACTTACCCATATCTGTTGCAACTGCTTTAAATAAGGTAAGGTTCTCTGCAGGATCTCCTGCTGGATTTCCCTTTTCATCTTTACTTTCAATACTTAAAGGTGTTACACCAGTTGTATTCCAACTCAGCACCGTTTTCTTTCCTGATGAAATCAAGATACCCAATAATGCCAATCCAAATCCTATATGTGCAACAGAAGGACCTGCCGCTTTTATTTTACCTTTTATCCCCAACCACAAATAAGCCGTATTTGCAACAACTGCATAAACAGCAGCAAAAATGCCTAAATGTATTGCAGCCAAAAATCCAGGTCCTTTTTTAGTATATGAAATATCACCCCAAATACTAATTGCAGCCGAAATGGTGATTGCAATAATAGTAGGGATTAGGATTTTTTTCCAAAACATTCCCTTAGGGGTATCCTTGTATTTTAAGTACTGGGTTGTTGCAGTAAGCATCCCTAAAATGATTGCAACAAAAATTTGAATTTGATTGTGTGCAAACTCAGGGTCTTGCGGTGGCGCAATATTGGTTCCAAAAACTTTATTCCAAACTGGCGTAGATGTTTTTGCAATAATAACCATACCAGATAAAAACAAAACCAATGATCCAATAAACATCCAAAATTCTCTACTATAAGTGCTTTCTTCTTTTTGAATGGAAGGGATGCTTTTGTATCGTACAAAATATAATACCATGGCTGGTATAAAAAAGATCAATACAAACAATAATAGTTGCGCATTCAATCCCATATCGGTAAAAGAGTGAACAGATGTATCACCTAAGATTCCACTTTTCGTTAAGAAGGAAGAGTACAAAATCAAGACAAAACTGATGATATAGAAAAAATAAGTTGGCCTTAAAGAGTATCCACTGTTTTTGTATATCAAGTTAGTGTGCAAACCAGCAATCAATGTTAACCAAGGAACCAATGAAGCGTTCTCTACTGGATCCCAAGCCCAATAACCTCCAAAAGAAAGGCTTTCATAAGCCCATGCACCACCCATCATAATTCCAGTACCTAGAATAGCACCAGAAAAGGACCCCCAAGGTAAAGCTGCTTTAATCCAATCATGGTCTTTCTTTGCTAACCCTGCTATGGCATATGCAAATGGAACAATTGTAGAGGCAAATCCAAGAAAAAGAATTGGTGGATGTATTACCATCCAGTAATTCTGAAGTAATGTATTTAATCCTGTACCATCCTTTATGAATTCAAGGTAATTAGGCTGACTAAAAATGGGTGCATCCATTTCATTACGCAACAATGCAAACGGGCTAATTCCTACTCTTGATCCAAAGAAATACATTCCCAACAACATAGTAGCCATGAAGAATTGAGCAAAGCTAATAACGGTCATTACCGGGGCTTCCCACTTACCTGCTTTCCAAATGAGTATCCAACCTAATACACAATGCCAAAAACTCCATAACATAAAGCTGCCTTCTTGGCCCTCCCAAAAACAACTCAATAGATACTCAAATTGCAAACTCAAATCACTATGCGTATAAGCATACTTATACTCAAACAAATGATTAGAAATGATATAATACAAACAGCCAAATAATACAATGATGCTAATGGTTTCGGCCAAAAAAGCCCATCTGGCCAATAAAAGCCAAGGACGCTTATCTTCATTTAAAGGTGTACTTGCCGATTTAAAAAATGCAAAAGTTGCCAACAAAGAGGCAACTAAACTTAGAATGGCAAAAAAATGACCTATTTGACCGGGCAGTAAATGTTCACCAATATAATTCATGAATCAGTTCTTAAGTATAAAACAGTTAGTTAGAAGTTTGCAGTTGTTTCTTCATAGCATTTGGATCATCCTTGTACTTAGAAGGACATTTGAGTAAGATATGTTCGCACTCAAATTGATTATTTGTTACTTTACCTTTTAGTACAATACGCTCACTTTTTTCCATATCAGTGGGCTTAGTGTCATGGTATACTACTTTAATAGAATTGCCCAAGGTATCAATTGCAGTAAAACTTAAATAATTGGGATTTTTAACTGCATCGTATTCAATTGCTTGAGTAGTGTCTAATTTGGCTATTAAATTGACAAATTTTCCCTCTTTCTCTTTTGCAGATGCTATAGTTTCGTATGTAGTAAGGTCTCCACTGTATTGAACCAAAACCGCTATAGCCGCGGCAATTAAAACAAGAATGATAATATGAGTAGTTTTCATAGCTAATTTTATTGTGCAAAGGTAATTTAAAAACAATAGGTAAACAGATTTGTTGTTTATTGAAGCCTGTTAAAATTTTCAACTTTCCACAAATAACAAAAATGCCTACATCAACCAATCAAAACGCCCCAAACAATGAAGACTTTAGACTATTTGTGGCAAGAATTGTATTTGGTGTAGTTTTTTTAATAATGGTTGTACAAATGGGATTACATCAAATGCCTTATCAATTACCCTTAGAAAAATCAAGCTGGTACATCAATAGCTGGTTTAGACCCACTGTAAGCATTTTGGCATCTACTGCTGTTTTGGTAGGTTTTTTTATCCCAACTAAGGCATGGAGCATATTAACTGCATTATTAATGCTCCTTTTCAATTTTAGTTATTTTGAACTCGCTAATAATGCATTTTACAACTTTATTTGGTGGGCTTTATTAATCCCCTTTTGCTTGAACCCAGCTTTAGTATTTACCCTCTTCAATAGAAATAAATGGTTGGTTATACTTTTTGCGGCTGCCAACTGGCTCAATTATGGATTAAATATAGCCGCTACTCCAGTTTATTTGCTGTATTTCATCCCCTTTTTACCCTTTAAAGCATTATTTGATTCATTTAACAGGTATTATGAGCCCAGATAAGCCATAAAATAGTAAAGTAGTATCAATTAAGGAACTAACTTGCACCCCGTTTTCAATACAGTATATCATGAACGATTTAACTGGCTTTAATCCCAATGCGGTTGCCAATCCCAACAACAATATTTTTGGACTTCCTTTTACAGAAGAAGAATCAAAAGTGATTATACTTCCTGTTCCTTGGGAAGTAACTGTAAGTTATGGAGCAGGAACAGCAAGAGCTGCTGAGCATGTATTTAAAAGCAGCATGCAAGTAGACTTATTAGACATGGATGGAAATGCTGGATGGAAGCAAGGTTTTTTCATGAAAGAAATTGATAAAAAACTATTGCTAAAAAGTGATTATTTAAGAAAAGAAGCGGAACTCTATATTGACTATATTTCTCAAGGAGCCGAATTGTTGAAAAACAAGTTCATGTGCAAAAGTGTGAAGGAAATTAATGAGGGAAGCAACTACCTGAATAATTGGGTGTACGAACAAAGCAAAGCGATTTTAGATAAGCAAAAGATAGTAGGACTTTTAGGGGGGGATCATAGCACGCCACTAGGTTTAATGAAAGCACTAGCTGAAAAGCATGGCAGTTTTGGTGTTTTACAAATTGATGCGCATTGTGACCTTCGTATAAAGTATGAAGATTTTACTTACTCGCATGCGTCCATCATGTACAATGCCTTAAATGAAATTCCAGAACTAACTAAATTGGTTCAAGTAGGTGTAAGAGATTACTGTGAGCAAGAATGGGAGTACATCTGTAATAGTAATTTCAGGGTCATAACCTATTTTGATAAAAATATTAAGGAAAGGCTTTTCGAAGGCCATCTTTGGAAAAATATTACCGAGGAAATTATTCAACACCTTCCTCAGAAAGTATATATTAGTTTTGATATAGACGGCTTAGACAGAAAACTCTGCCCCAACACTGGCACACCCGTTCCTGGTGGATTTGAAAGTGAAGAAATGATTTACTTATTTAAAAAAATCAAGGAGAGTGGAAGAGAATTAATAGGCTTTGATTTGGTTGAAATTGGAGTAGGTGAAACAGATTGGGACAGCAATGTAGGTGCAAGAATATTATGGAGACTTTGTAACTTAATGGTATAATGAAAACATTTGACTATATCATCGTTTTAAAAAAACGAAACTATACAACGGTAGATAATGTAAGCCAAATAATGCTTTTAATAGCAATAATAGCTTTTATAGGAAACGCAGCCAACGGTGCAACCAATTGGGTGTCTTCAATAGCATTTGCAATCTTAACTGCTGGATGGGGCATATTTTGTATTTGGCAGAAGAAAAGAGGCACCCCACCATTCTTTAGATTTGGTTTATTATTAGGCGCAATGGGTTGGTATAGCATGGAGGATGGCTTATGGATTGCTTTGATTTATTTATTAGCTGCAATGCTAGAAAAGCAAGTAAAATTTCCTGAAGAAATTGCATTTGATGAAAATGAAATTGTGTTCAATAGTTTTCCAAAAAAGAGATATGAGTGGGGTGCATTAAATAACGTAGTACTAAAAGATGGGCTATTAACTTTAGATTTCAAAAACGATAAACTTATTCAAAAGGAATTGGAGTCGGAAACTACAAAAAATACCGAGGAAGAATTTAATGCATTTGCAAAAGCACTCATAGAAAAAACAGCATATGTTAGTTAAACCATTTTTATTGTACTCCGATGGAGAGGGGAATATTTACGAAGATGAAACCCTTTATGCGGTAGGACGTGCGGGATGGGACGCCTTTCCAGTAGAATCGGATCAATGGATAGAATTGCCGCAGGGCGGGAACTTATATGAGCTACCAGGAAGAAGAGGGATAGGAATTGATGTTGAAACGGGCGAAATGAGACTTTGCGAAAAAGGATGGGCTGTTGCAGCATTTATTCCGCCTGCCTATACTGGTTTATTTATTGCGGCATATGAGACCATGCCAGACGCGCCAACCCTTCCATTGTTTTGCTATACAGCCGTAGGTTGGATGGATGAAAAAAATTATGTGCCAGCGGTTAGAATAGAGAAAGATATTCGACAAGAAGCGGCTGGATTTGATGATACAAAAGTTAAGGAAGGAACTGCCCACTTGTTACAAGCATATCCCGAGAATAGATTGGTTAAACATTTGATGGAAAATTGCTGCATGACTTATCATTGTCCAGCAGCAAGAAATTTTTCCTTAGGTAGATGGGAATGCCCTGTTCCAACTTCACCTGCATGCAATGCCAATTGCATTGGGTGTATTTCATTTCAACCGGAAGAAGAAACCATCGTTAGCACCCAAGACAGGCTTACATTCAAGCCAATGGCAGAGGAAATTGTGGAATTTACAGTTCCTCATTTAATCAATGCTCCATTCCCCATCATTAGTTTTGGACAAGGTTGTGAAGGCGAACCCTTGTTAATGTGGGAAACCATTAAAGAATCAATTATCGAAATCAGAAAGCATACCAGTAGAGGCAGTATCAATATCAATACCAATGGATCCAAGCCTGCAGCAGTTGATGCACTTTGTAAAGCTGGATTAAATAGCATGCGTGTAAGTACCAACTCAGCGCAGAAACATATTTATGAAGCTTATTACAGACCCAATAATTATGCATTTGAAGACATCATTGAAAGCTTAAAAGTGATGCGTAGTTATGGTGGATGGACCAGCATCAATTATTTTGTATTCCCAGGAATTACAGATAGTGAGGCTGAATATGAAGCGTTGAGGAAACTGATTAGCGATACCAATTTAAATATGATTCAGTGGAGAAATTTCAATATTGACCCTGATTGGTATATGGGCAAAATTGGAATGACCGATACAGGTGAAATGTTAGGTGTTAAGCAAATGATGGATTTAATTCAAGATGAATTCCCCAATGTAAAATTTGGCTATTTCAATCCACCCATGGAGAGAATTAAAGGGGATTATAACCACCAATTTGCGGGAGCTACTTTACAATAATGCAGTCTAAAGTAAGCAATCATATTGTCCAAGGTTTTTTACTCGCTATTATTGCAACACTTCTTTGGTCTGGTAATTTTATTATCGCAAGAAAAGTTAGTAATACCATTAGTCCAATTAGTTTGGCCTTCTATCGTTGGGCTTGTGCTTCATTGGTATTGTTTCCATTTGCTTATAAAAAAGCTACCGCTGAACTAAACCATTTTAAAGCAAATTGGAAAATAATAAGTTTGATTGCACTCACCGGAATTGCCTTATTTAACACATTTGTTTATGTAGCTGGCCACAATACCACCGCAATCAATATGGCCTTAATAGGAACTACCTCCTCCCCCATTTTTGCAACTATAATGGCTGTTATTTTTTTAAAAGAACGTCTCGGTTTTTATAGAATTATCGGAATGATTATTTGCATTTTGGGCATCGTACTGCTGATATCTAAAGGAAGTTGGCAAGTATTATTTTCTTTTAAATTTTCGAGTGGTGATGCATGGATATTAGGAGGCGCTTTTTCGTTTGCAGTATACAATATTTTAGTGCGAAAAAAACCAGTACAACTCAGTTCCTTATCGTTCTTGCTCATCATTTTCATATTAGGCACCATAATGCTATTTCCATTTTTTATACTAGAACAAATCATTGTGAAAGATACTGTTCAATGGTCTAGTGCATTAATTAGTTCAATTCTATATCTTGGAGTAGGAACATCTGTCTTAGCGTTTTGGTGTTGGAATTTGGCTATATCAAAATTGGGAGCTGGCAGAACAGTCTTATTTGGGAACTTAATACCGATTTTCAGTACAATAGAAGCAATTTTAATTTTAGGTGAAACCATTACTCCTATTCATTTTTATAGTGGTATTTTAGTTATAGGGGGATTAATCATTGCTAATTTAAAATTTAAAAATAAATAAGCTTTAGATGGACATAAACACCTTGATATTATTATGCATTTTTGCTTTTTTAGCAGGATTTGTAGATGCTATTGTAGGTGGCGGTGGATTAATTCAATTGCCTGCAGGGATTATGCTCTTGCCTCAATTTCCGGTTGCAACTGTAATGGGATCTTTAAAGATTCCTGCATTCACAGGTACTGCATTTGCAGCAAAACAATACCTAAAAAAAGTTACAGTTAACTGGAGACAGGTTGGCTTAATGTGCATAATTGCTTTTAGTGCAGCATTTGCAGGATCACAATTGCTTTCTGTAGTTAGCAATCAATACATGAAACCAGTTATTTTTATTGTCTTAATAGTTGTTGCAGTTTACACATATTCTAAGAAAAATTTTGGACAAACCGTTCACAAAGAATTATCCAATAAAACTCAATTAAAATATGCAGTAGGAATTAGTTTAGTGATTGGATTTTATGATGGTTTTATAGGGCCAGGGGCAGGCAGTTTTTTTATCATGGCTTTTATTGGCATACTAGGGTTTGATTTTTTAAAAGCAGGAACTTATGCCAAATTAATCAACCTTTCCACCAATCTAGGGTCCATCTCTTTATTTATGTTAAAAGGCACTATACTTTGGTCAGTTGCTATTCCGATGGCAGTGTGTAATGCAATTGGGGGGATATTAGGAGCAAAGTTGGCCATCTATAAAGGCAACCAGTTCATCCGAATTTTCTTTTTATTGGTTGTGATGGCTACTTTACTAAGATTTGGATATGATATCTTTTTAAAGGATTAACGTTCTATTCCAATATTACTTAGGGTATTATTGTAATTTTAATGTGTATGAATCAAGAACAGGTTTTAGAAAAACAGGATCAACTTAAAGCCACCATCATAACATTAGTTATAACTGTAATTCTATTTTCTTTATTTTTTTATGTGCGTTATCAACAGCCAGTCATTCAAGTGCCAAATGGTGGTGAAGGAATTGAAGTGAATTTAGGCGACGCTGAAACTGGATATGGTGCAATCCCGCCCACTTCAGTTGGAGCTGCTAGTCAAGAACAAACAAATACTTCAGCAAATCTTTCTGAAGAAACCATTTCAATTTCTCCAAACAACTCATCGGAGGAAGATGTTCCTCTAACAAATAATACCACCAAAATAATTAGTAAGCCTAGCAGTTCTAGCAGCATTGCTCCACCTAATCCCAAACCAAAAGCTGTATTTACAGGAAATAAAAGTAAAGGAACTGGAGGAAATTTAGCAGATAGTTACAATGGAGTTACCAATCAAGGTATTGCTGGTGGAAAAGGAGATCAAGGAAAACCAACAGGAAACATTAATTCTGATAGTTACCAAGGAAATGCATCAAGTGGAAATGCCGGTTTGGGCGGAGCTGGTGGTGTAGCAATTAGAAGCGGTTTAGATGGTAGAAGAATTACCAAATTGCCTTCTTTTGAAGACGACTTTAATGAGAATGCAAAAGTGGCTGTTGATATTACTGTAAATAAATCAGGCGGAGTTATTGCTGCTGTCATTAATCCTAAAGGCACCACTACAACCAATCAACGAATCAGAAATATTGCTATTCAAAAAGCAAAAACACTGAAATTAAATGCAGGCAATGCCGATGAACAAACAGGCACTTTGGTGTTTAATTTTAAACTTAGGAATTAATAATTTTGCATCTTTGCAGCAGTATGAATTACGCTGAAACCGTCTCCTATTTATTTAATCAACTTCCCATGTTTAGTAAAATTGGGGAAGCTGCCTACAAAAAAGACCTAACCAACACCATTGCACTTTGTGAAGCATTGGATAACCCACATAAAAAATTTAAATCAATTCATATTGCAGGTACCAATGGAAAAGGTTCTACTAGTCATATGCTGGCGGCAATTATGCAAGCGGCTGGTTTTAAAACAGGGCTGTATACTTCTCCGCACTTATATGATTTTAGGGAACGGATAAAAATCAATGGGGTTTGTTGCTCAGAAGAATTTGTAATCAACTTTACACAAAGAATTCAACATCAAATTGAAACTATTGCACCCTCTTTTTTTGAAATTACTGTTGCAATGGCGTTTGACTATTTTGCCGAGAATGAGGTTGATATTGCTATTATTGAAACAGGCTTAGGTGGAAGATTAGACAGTACCAATATTATTTTACCTGAATTAAGTATCATTACCAATATTGGGATGGATCATATGAATTTATTGGGGAATACGCTAACAGCTATTGCAGGAGAGAAAGCAGGAATTATTAAACCCTTCGTGCCTGTGGTAATTGGTGAATCTAATAAGGAAACCTTACCAGTTTTTATTGCAGCTGCTCAATCAAGTCCTATATCGTTTGCAGAGAATGAATGGTATATAAGTGACTGGTTGTATCAACAGCCGCTATTGAATGTAACAGTAGTAGATAAAAGCAAAAATGAATACCAGCATTATGCACTTGACTTAACTGGGTTTTATCAAACTAAAAATCTCTTAACAGTTTTAGAGGCTTGTAAAGTGTTACAAAAAAATGGGTGGAACATTCAATCACATGATATTAAAGAAGGATTAAGCAATGTTAAGAAATTGACCGGACTGCAAGGGAGATGGGAAATCATTCAAACAAATCCAACGCTGGTATTAGATGTTGGTCATAATGTAGATGGCATCAAAGCAATTCTAACTCAATTAGATCTAAGCAATTTTAAACAATTGCATTGGGTAATGGGCATGGTCAAAGACAAAGACATTCAAGCAGTTTTGCAATTACTTCCAAGTACTGCAAAATATTATTTTACAAAAGCAAGTATTCCCAGAGCACTAGATGAGCAAGAATTATTAATCCAAGCAAAGGAATTTGGATTATCAGGTACTGCATTTAACGATGTTAATAGTGCAATAGATGCAGCCAAAGAAAACGCCGACTTTTCCGATTTAATATTAGTATGCGGCAGCGTTTTTGTAATTGCCGAAGTAAATCGTCATCAGAATTAACTTTATGGCTTCAACCAACCTAATTTAACTGCCGCAGCAAACATTGCTCCTACTTGTGCTCCATGTGTGAAGGAGTTTTGTAAAAGTTTATTCATGAAGTCATGCTTATTTACTAAAACCAATTTGATGTCTTCATATTGATCAAATGAAGTATTACCAGTGAGAGTAAGTTGAGTAGCTAAATAAAAATGAGCCCGATTATTTTCTAATGGGGGATTAGGATAAATTGAATATAATAATTCAAAATGATTGGATTGATAGCCTGTTTCTTCTTCCATTTCTCTTTTTGCAGCAAGCATTGGATCTTCTCCTGGCTCTATCATTCCTCCAGGTAATTCAAGCGATATAATACCCGCAGCATGTCTATATTGTTCTACCATTACAATTTCATCCTGAGCAGTCACCATTACTACATTACAAAAATCGGGCACTTCAATTACGAAGTATGGATTGATGATTTGCCCATCTGGCAATTGACAAATTTCTTCCTTTATTTGCATCCATTTTTTCGCATACACAACAGTAGATTGCTGAACTGTCCAGGGTTTTATTGGATTTTGCATTTAATAAACGATTAATTTATTTAGCCGCATCAATGCGTATAAAATAGTACAAGTTTGCATTGATTGTATAAACTTTTGTTCTTTAAACTGGGTAATAAAATCGTCCCATTCCATTTCTATTACTTCTACCTCTTCCTCTGTATCTCTTATAGCCGAAGGGTCTTCCTCCCCTCCTGTTGCTAAAAACATATGCATTACATTGGTATTTGTAGTTGGATTAGGAGAAACTTTCCCCAGGTAGATAATTTCTTCAAATTGATATCCTGTTTCTTCTAATAGCTCTCTTTCAATTGCATTTTCTAGCATTGTATCAGTTGAATCAACACAACCTCCTGGCAATTCTAATGCAACAGTATCTAAACCTGGTCTATAAATTTTTTCAACAATAACTGTTCCCTTTTTAGTTATAGCTACTGCAGTTGCATAATCAGGAAAACCATAAACATAAAACGGCTCAATAACTGAACCGTCATTTTTCTGATAACTATTCTTTCTAACATCTGCCCATTGGTCTTTCACTAATTGTTCAGACTGCAGAAGTTTCCATTTGTTGATTGAAGACATTACCAATTGTTTTTTTCTCTTAACATTTTTATATGAGCAGTATGGTGCTTACCATGCCATGCATACATTCCTAGCAGATACCATAAACTCATTTCTTTTTTGCTACCAGGATGATAAATCGTTCTCTCCCATTGGGTGGTTGTTAGGTCTTTGATTGCAAAATACCACCTGGTATGTAATGCATGTAATAAGGTAACAGAAATATTAACAGGAAGATGAGAAACATCATTGAGCAATGTCCATGCATTTTCATCGTATGGCTTAATGATTGGGGCGTCTTCTGTTAAGCCTAACTTAAACCTGCAATAGGCATTCATATGACTATCAGCTAAGTGATGAACTACCTGGTGCAAAGTCCAACCTTCGTTTCTATAAGGTATATGCAATTGTGCCTCATCTAAATTCAATAAAGCTCGTTCTACCTCTTCTGGTAAAAATTGAATGTCTGCCAACCATTTATTTTTTTGGTTTTCAGAAAAGGGCAATGCTTCATAATGTCCTATCGGATATCGTTCATTTATCATAGCGTTAGTTTTCGGCTCTTAATTCATGACCAGTAAGTTGAATAAATACGTCTTCTAAATTGGCATTCTTCACCTGCTTTGGCCTTTCAAAACCACTTGCAACCAAATCATCTATCAATTTATCTGGTGAAGCCATTGCAATCACTTTACCGCTATCAATTATGGCAACTCTATCACAAAGTACTTCCGCTTCATCCATATAATGTGTGGTTATAATTACAGTTGTGCCCTGCAATCGGATGGCTTTAATCAAATCCCATAAATTCCTACGTGCCTGTGGGTCTAGACCTGTAGTAGGTTCATCTAAAAAAATAATTTTAGGTTGATTAATCAATGTGGTTGCAATAGAAAATCGTTGTTTTTGCCCTCCACTTAATTCTTTGTATTTGGCTTTGGCTTTGTCGGTCAAATTAACCATTTCTAATAATTCAATTGGATCTGTTGGTTGATTATACAAGCCAGCAAATAATCGAATTAATTCTGTTAAGTTGAGATTTGGATAATATCCAGATGTTTGTAACTGTACCCCAATTATTTTTTTTATCTCATTGGGCTCTTTATCTAAATTGAACCCTGCAACATGAATGGTTCCACTTGTTTTATCTCTTAAAGTTTCAATAATTTCTAATGTGGTTGACTTGCCTGCCCCATTAGGCCCCAACAATCCAAAAATCTCGCCTTCAAACACTTCAAAATTGATTCCTTTTACTGCATGAAAACTCCCGTATTTTTTATGAAGGTCTTTAACACTGATGATTACATTGCTCATAATTAAAATTTATAAATCAAGCCAGCAGATTGCGCCCCTAAGCCTAATGAAACAGTTGATTTCTTATATTGTTGGTTAAACAAGTCAACAGCTGTAAGTAGGTGATTTTGGCCTACCAATGTAAAATACCCCCCAGCAATGGATGCTGCGAAGCCGCTGCCAATCAAAGTCCACCCCATGCTTTTATTTGATCCCGACAAATTGTTGATCCCAATTAATAATACAATAGCTCCTGAAAAACTGAGTACTTGACCCGTTATTTTATTTGATTGATGTTTTTGAAAGGACTGAATTATTTCTGGATTACCAGTTCTATAAAATAACTGTTTAAATTGAGTACTCCCTTTATAGATGCTATCATTATAAATTATATTATTAGGCTTTGTCATAGCAGTAAAACTCATCTTGCCCTTTAGCAATGCTTGCTGTGCAACCACAGATTGCCCTAATAAAATACCCATAAAAATAATCACCATTTTTTTTATCATAGTAGTTCCTATTTTACGCCAGCAATCGCAGCCAGCTCTTCCATCATTAATTTACTACCAATAAAAAGAGGAGTACGTTGGTGCAATGAAGTGGGCACTATGTCTAAAATTCTTCCTACTCCATCGGTAGCAACACCACCTGCCACTTCCAAAATAAAAGCAAATGGATTGGCTTCGTATAAAAGTCGCAATTTGCCGCCAGGTTTTTCAATGGTTCCAGGATACATAAATATCCCTCCTTTTATAAGATTTCTATGAACATCAGCAACCATGCTGCCGATATATCGTTGAGTATATGGCCCACCATTTTCCTTGGTTTTTCTTTGGCAACCATCAATATATTTTCTTACCCCTTCATTGTATTGAAAGAAATTACCATGGTTAACAGAATAAAATTTTCCCGAAGGTGGGCAAGTGATATTTGGATGACTCATGGTGAATTCGCCGATTGATGGGTCTAAAGTAAAGCCATTTACGCCTCTGCGAGTGGCATAAACAAACATGGTACTTGATCCATATACCACATAACCTGCGGCAACTTGGTTTTTACCTGGTTGCAAAAAGTCCTCTTTTGTACAAGGCTTACCCAATGGGCTTACTCTTTTATACACCCCAAATATGGTACCTATAGACACGTTTACATCAATATTTCCGCTTCCATCTAAAGGATCAAATAGCACAACATATTTACTGTTGTTACTTATTTCATCGTCAAAAACTACAAAATCATCCATTTCCTCACTTCCAATACCGGCACAACTAATGCCGTGTTGAAGTACCCCCATAAACTGGTTGTTGGCAAAAATATCTAGTTTCTTTACATCTTCCCCTTGCACATTAATACTACCAGCATCACCCAATATATCTACTAATCCGGCTTTATTTACTTCCACATTTACCCTTTTTGCAGCCAGAGCCATATCCCTAAGCAATCTGCTTAATTCTCCCGTTGCAGTTGGGAACTGACGTAACTGTTGTAAAGTAAATTCGTCTAGTGTTAATACGTTTCTATTAATACTCATATGGTGCAATTCGTTTACATAAAGATACTAATTGGGCGTGTACGCAGCGTATATTTGTAAGTATATTGATTTGTATAATAAGCTTTAGATTATGAAAATCTTCAAATTTGGCGGCGCAAGCGTAAATAGTGTTGAAAGAATAAAAAACTTAAAAAATATTGTTCAGGAATTCAGTAATGAACCATTGGTAATTATTGTTTCTGCAATGGGTAAAACAACCAATGGATTAGAAAAAGTAGTCAATGCCTTTTACAGAGGAAACAAAGACGAATCTTTAGAATTATTCAACATAGTTAAAAATCAGCACTTAACAACTGCAAAATACTTGTTGGTATTCAAGTATAATGATTGTGTTGCGCAGTTAAACGACTTCTTTACTGAAGTAGAATGGCTGCTTCACGACAAACCTGTAAGGTCTTATGACTATTATTACGATCAAATTGTTTGCATTGGTGAGCTATTTAGCACTTGCATTATTAGCCATTATTTAAATGAAGAAAAATTAACTAATCAATGGTTAGACGTAAGAGACTTACTAAGAACCGACAATAACTTCAGAGATGCGGGAGTTCAATTTGAATATTCAGCAGAAAGAATAAAACAGGCAATTAAACAATATCAAGGTAATATTACCATTACGCAAGGATTTATTGGCGCAACAGACGACAATGAAAGTACTACACTTGGCAGAGAAGGCAGTGATTATACGGCAGCTATCTTCGCCAATATCTTAGATGCCGAGAGTCTTACCATTTGGAAAGATGTAGAAGGTGTAATGAACGCTGACCCTAAAGCATTTAGCGATGCTCAACTCATTCACGAATTGAATTTTAACGAAGTAATTGAGATGGCGTATTATGGGGCACAAGTTATTCACCCAAAAACAATCAAGCCGCTTCAAAATAAAAGCATCCCATTATTAGTAAAATGTTTTTTAGATCCCCAATTAGAAGGCACCATTATTCATAATAAGTTGGTCAAAAATCTTCCTCCAATTATTGTGATAAAAGCGCATCAGGTTATGATGCATTTAAAAACCAAAGACTTTTCGTTTATTGGAGAAGCGCCAATGAGCCAATTGTATGAAATCTTTAGCGTGTTAAAAGTGAAGCCTAACTTAATTCAAACTGGAGCAATCAGTTTACAGTTGTGTTTAGACGATCACGAAGAAAAAATAAATCAGCTAGCGAATGAATGCAGTATACTATTTGATGTACAATTAGAAAAACAACTAAATCTCTTAACGATCAGACATTACAACGTTGAAATAATGAATGAGTTAATGGCTAATAAAGACCTACTATTAGAACAAAAAACCAAAGAAACGCTACAATGTATTTATAGAACTACTTAACAACTAATAAAGATATTTTTCAATTGTTGCATATAATTCATCTTGTTTGAATGGCTTAACCAAAACCTCGTTAATTCCAGAAGCAATGTATTCATCTAAATCGTCTTGAACAATTGTTGCCGTTAAGCCAATGATGGGTATATTCCTTTTGGCTTCATCAGTATATTGTCTTACTATAATAGCAATTTCATCCCCAGTTAATTTGGGCACATTGATATCTGTTAAAATAATATCGTAATTATTATCTTTAAATAATTGCAATCCAATTTCACCATCTTTTGCTATATCATATACAATACCCACTTTCTTTAATAACATGGTAAGTAACATGATATTTACATCATTGTCTTCAATTACTAATACACGCTTATCTTTCAAGGAAGAAGAAATAGGATTCATTGCTGTTAACTCTTTTTCATTCGCAACTTTGTCGTTTGCAACTTCGTATGGAATGGCAAAGGTAAACACAGATCCTTGATTTAACTTGCTTTCTACACCAATGGTACCACCCTGTAATTCAACCAGCATTTTACAGATAGAAAGCCCTAGACCAGTTCCTTTGATTGCTCTACGGGTATCTTTACTAGTGCTATTATTGGTTACTTGGGTAAACTCTTCAAATACCGTTTTAATTTGATCATTGGGTATGCCAATACCAGTGTCGGCAACTGCAATTTTAACCATTACTTGCTTCTCAGTAGTTCCTGAAATATTGGCAATAATGGTAACATTCCCTTTTTCGGTAAACTTAATGGCATTACTCAATAAGTTATATAGAATTTGTTTTAACCTGAATAAATCCCCTTTTACTGCTAAATTTTTGTCTAATTCTATAATGGAATCTACTTTAATCCCTTTATTAGCAGCACTAGTTGAAGAAAGTGCAAATGCAACTTCTTCTATAGCAGACGCAATATAAAAAGGCTGTTTCTCCAATTTCAATTTACCTGCATCTAATTTTGAAAAGTCTAATACATCATTTACAGTAGATAACAAATGTTCCGATGAAGTTTTGATAGCATGTAGATAGTTTTTCTTTTCAGTGTCTACCTCAATTTTATCAATTATTTCAGTGAACCCCATAATTGCGGTGAGAGGGGAACGAATTTCATGACTCATATTGCTCAAGAATCTACTTTTAACCTGCGCCAACTTTAGTGCCCTTTCCCTTGCTTCTAATATTTCATTTTCATAGTTCACCATTTTATAAATATTATAAACCAGAACTCCTACAATGAATAAAATAATAAGTAATGAAACCCAGAAGAATTTTTGAATAACATCTGTACCTGTCACGGCATTTTTAAAGATAGTAGCATTTAAGTTTTCTCTAAAAGCATCTTCTTTTACTAAAACCCCTTTTAGTTGCTGATTGTATTTAGCGAGTATACTACTTAAAGAATCTACTTCTCTCCTATTCGTTGGGTCCACTTGATTTTCCTTTAACCCTTTTGAAAACAACTCAAATTCTGCAATCATTTTTGGTAAAGATTGCTCCTTGTTTAGCTGAAGAGTAATTTGGGCTGCTCTGCCACTATCACTTTCCATTTTTAACACTTTCAAATGTTCAATTGCTTTATCAATTGAAGTTGCAGATAGTTTACTCAATGAAACTTCACCCGTTTGTGTAAATCGAGTAAACATCAATTCCCCCTCTAATAAGACATCACTTGCAGTTCTGAGAATACTGATATTTTTGTTTTCAATACTCAGCGTATCTATCGAGTTTTTTAAAGTGATGATATTACGCGTGTTAATCACATTCAAAAAGAGAATGGAAACTACCACTACTAAGCACGCTATAATTAAAATGATATTTGAAAAAGAAAGTTTTGCCCGCTTCATGAATGCAATAATTGAACATTAAACCAATGGTCTCCAGCGGCTAAAAGGATAATAAAACAAGCACAAAATACAAAAAAATCGGATATAAATTTATCTGGAAATCACTTTGTACACCCCTTTTTCGTTAATCCCAACAATTGGTAATTGTTTGTATTGTTCAAAATAATCAAAAACTTCTTTCAGTTGATTGGTAAAGTCTTGGTATATACTGTTTTGTGCAATATGAGATTGTAATACTTTAAATGAGTTTTCATTGGTAAACCGAACTGGGAAAATATGCACTGGAATAAAGTCCTGCCCTTGTTTACGCACAATATTAGCCAGCACATACAATTCCTCAATTGGGTTATTTAAAATAGGAATACAACCAACTGTTGCACATTTACCATGAATATAAATTTCTCCACCTGGGGCTTTGCTGTCAGTAAAATATAAATCACTTTGATTAGGATAATTGATTCCAAGCGAAAAATGATAATCGCTATTTGGGTTAAACTCATTAATATAATAAAATCCTTCTGGTACTTGCAAATCGCCTTCTCTTCTCTTTGGTCCTAATTTGCCAGAAAGTGCACAAACATTATACGTTTTAAATAATGTAAATGGTTCTGTCATTGTATTTCTTACCCATATTTCTAACTGCCCATCTTGTTTAAAGCTTCTGATATACAATTGCTTGGCAGGCCAATTAAGTGATGCCTGTTCAAACTGTTTTTTTAGTTGCTTTTCTCTTTTATCAAATGCCAATTGTTCTTTTTTGGTCAACCCAGATTGAGCCAATACATTTTTCTCAATACCAAAAAACAGTACCAATGAAAATAAATGCTTGAAAAATGTTTGCATAGTATGCTATCTAATTAAATTTCCGAAGTAAATCGCATTCATGAACATCTTAGAAGTTCCCAACCAAAAAGCCCTGAAATTAAGGTTGTCAACCATTGAAATAACCCTACCTCTTCCCATATTATCAACATTAATTGCCGCAGTATTTTTTACAACGTTCTTATACCCTCTATATAAATACCCGCTTTGCAAAGGTTGATCCGTATACATAACGGGAGAATCATATGCCCCATTGTTTTTATCCATAAATAAAGTATTCGATTTAAAAATGGTCACAGATGGATTGGTATAACCATAGCCCAGTGGGTGCGTTAAATCTACTTTTGCTTCAAACAGAGAACCAGCCATATCTTTTGCCCTGGTTTCATCAGAACGTAAATAATAAGGCAACTGTAAAGTCGTATCCCTTTTATCATCCCCAGATTTGAATAAGGTTTTGGTAAACCCATTGATTGACAGCCATTTGGTTGCATCTTCGGTAGCAATCAATGTGCCACCAGCTCCTATCCAATCTTTTAATTTATCCTGTGCATTTTTGTTCAAGTTATTATAAGAACCCGAAGGCATAATAATTACATTGTATCGATCTGCATTGATTGAACCAAAACGATCTACATCAACAATACTTACTGGAACATTAAATCTAGTATCCATCAAATGCCAAATCTCCCCAACATCTGTAGCACTAGTTCCAACACCGCCAAACATCATTACAGAAGGCTTTTTCAAATGAACAAAACTATTACTCCCTATATCAATTCCATCAGTTGCAAAACCAGAAGGCAATGCATAAGCATCTACGCCAGTTTCAGCAATGGCATCCTTAATAACTGCTTCAAGTGCATCAGCTCCCATTGATTGAATGCTTGTTGGTATAACAATTGTTCCATAATCAAAAGATTCCTCTTTGTTATTTACAAGCATCTTAAATAATTTGGTAGCAACTTTTGTTTTCACCCCTTTTTGTTGAAGCCTATACAATACTTTAGGACTATAATATTCATTCCATTTAATAGCGAAGGCATAGGCATTTTTTGAACCATAAAAATTTGATTTCAAAGGTTCAATTGATACAAGCTTTGCATTGCTATATGAAACGGGAGTTTTTATTTCAGCATAAGGTAGCCCAAATGCCAAGGGCATTGTCCAAGCTGTAACATCGTAAAATAAACTGTCCTTATAATTAAATGTTTTTTCAAAAACGGTCTTAATGATTTTGAATTGTTTTTGTGCTGTTGGGATTATAAACGCCGAACCTGGTTTAAACGACTTTCCATCAATAGCCATTTCTGATTGAAGCGGATAAATATCTACCTCGTGTCTTAAAAGCATTTCAATGAAAATATTGGTCTTCGCTTTATCCTTTGCATCCCCAAATACAAATGCTTTTACAGGGAAACTCTCTGCCTCTTTTATTGTTTCTTTAAAGAAACTTCGTTGATAATTCAACATCTGTTTTCTTAAACCATTTGCAGCTGCCAAAGTAGATAAAGTAGTAGTAAACTGATTTCGAATAGTAAATGGAAAACTTAATAAGCCATTCTCTGTCTCTTGAAGATGTCCACGGCTACTTGCTTGTTCAAATAAAATACCCACTGCTCCATTAATATCAGGATAAGTAGAACCCTTCCCATAATAAAAATCATCATAGCCTTCTTTTGTAAAATACATGGAACCAATACTGTCTAAGAATTTGGCATGGTAATTACCGATTGCAGCAGTTAATTCCTGATTTTTAAGTGGGGTATTCGGGTTTACTCTTGAAGGAACGCCTGGTTGAAAAAAGAAAGAAGAATTGCTACCCATTTCATGGTGATCCGTCAAAATATTGGGTTTCCACTGATGGTATAAAGCCAATCGATTTCTACTTTCTTTGTGTTGGGCTGGTAACCAGTCGCGGTTTAAATCGAACCAATAATGATTGAATCTTCCGCCTGGCCAAACTTCATTAAATTCTCTTGCACTTGGATCGGCAACTGGAGTAAAACTCTTGTGCATATTTACCCAACTTGCAAAACGGTTTAATCCATCTGGATTAAAAGAAGGATCTAAAATAATAACGGTGTTTTTTAATAACGCATCCACAGCACTACCTTGTGCGGCAGCCAAATAATACATGGCTAATAGAGAAGCATTAGCACCACTGCTTTCATTGCCATGAATACTATAACCCATCCAAACCACCACAGGCATATCATCGGTATTCATTGAACTAGAATTATCTGGATTAGACAAAGCAAGATGTTGTAAGCGAATCTGCTCTAGTTTTTGGTGGTTCTCGGGAGATGTAATAATTAAAGCCAGTTGTTGACGTCCTTCATTGGTTAAACCCATCGGCTTCAACACCATTCTGTCTGAAGCTTGATCTACTGTTTTTGCATATTGGACCAATCGGTCATGTGTAACATGCCATTCCCCCACTTCATGACCAATTATATTTGCAGGAGTAGGTATAGCATTATTGTATACCACGTTTTTAGGCAAATAATAAGAAAGGTCTTGAGACTGTGCAAAGTACCCAATCAATAAGAGGGCAAAAAATAGATTAAATTTCTTCATTACTAAGGATTTCTGCCGGTAAGTTACTGAAGAAAAATATTATCTACGAATACATTTCACTCCTTAATTCTTTAACCCTTGCGTCTTCCATATATTCATCAAAAGTCATGAGTCTATCAATGATTCCTTTAGGTGTTAGCTCAATAATTCTATTGGCTACCGTTTGCATAAAAGTATGGTCATGAGAAGTGATAAATACAATGCCTGGAAAGGTTTGGCAGCCTTCATTAAAACTTTGGATACTCTCTAGGTCTAAGTGGTTAGTGGGCTGGTCAAGAATCACTACGTTCGGATTTTGCAACATCATTCTGCTCACCATACAACGCACTTTTTCTCCTCCACTTAAAACATTTGTTTTCTTTTGAATATCGTCTCCACTGAACAACATTTTCCCTAAAAACCCGCGAATAAAAGGCTCGTCTGCATCAGTAACATGAGCTGGAACAAATTGGCGTAACCAATCCATCAAACTTAATCCTTCTTTAAAAAACTCATTGTTTTCCTGCGGTAAATATGCTTTGGTGATGGTTGTACCCCATTCATATTTTCCACCTTCAACTGGAGCATTTTCAGTAATAATATCGAAGAATGAAGTAATAGCAAGTGGATCTTTACTTAAGAATGCTATTTTTTCTCCTTTGTTTGCGCTAAAAGAAACCTTATCAAATAATTTTCTACCATCAACTGTTTTACTCAGATTCTCTACATTCAAAATTTGATTCCCTACTTCTCTTAATGGTTGGAAAATAATTCCAGGATACTTTCGATTTGAAGGTTCAATTTCTTCAATAGTTAATTTTTCTAAAGCTTTCTTTCTAGAAGTTGCTTGTTTACTTTTTGAAGCATTAGCAGAGAATCGAGCAATGAAATCTAATAGTGCCTGACGTTTTTCTTCGTTCTTTTTGTTCTTGTCGTTTATTTGGCGACTCATCAACTGACTACTCTCATACCAGAAAGTATAGTTTCCTGTAAACACTTTAATCTTTGAACGGTCTACGTCTGCAACATGGGTACAAACCGTATCTAAAAAGTGACGATCGTGACTTACTACTAAAACGATGTTTTCGTAATCTGCTAAAAAGTTTTCTAACCATCCAATTGTTTCAATATCTAATCCGTTGGTAGGCTCATCTAATAATAAAATATCAGGATTCCCAAATAATGCCTGTGCCAAAAGCACCCTCACTTTAAAATTACTCGGTATTTCACTCATTAAACTTTGGTGCATATCGTCGTGTACACCCAAACTATTTAAGAAACTCGCGGCATTACTTTCAGCTTCGTATCCACCCATTTCGCCAAATTCTGCTTCCAGTTCTCCTGCTTTCATTCCATCTTCCTCAGAAAAGTCTTCTTTAGCATACAATGCATCTTTCTCATGCATCACATCCCAAAGTCTTTTATGCCCCATCAATACCGTATTCAATACAGTACAATTATCAAATTCAAATTGGTTTTGCTTTAAAACAGCCATTCTTTCGCCAGGAGTAATTTCAACCGTTCCTTTATTTGGTTCAATCTCCCCACTTAATATTTTTAAAAAAGTAGACTTGCCGGCGCCATTGGCACCTATTACACCATAGCAATTGCCCTTGGTAAAATTGATATTTACTTCGTCAAAAAGAACCCTTTTGCCATAAGCGAGGGTGATATTCCGTGCACTAATCATTGAATTTGCTGTTTTTCGGCTGCAAAATTACAAAATTAAAGGGTTACCTGCCGATGAACTTTAAATTATTACCATTCCGCTCTGGCTGAGGGATTTACCGATAAAGGAACAAATTGATTGCTTAAATATTTATGATAGCCTGTTATAGCAATCATAGCAGCATTGTCTGTACAAAAACTGAAGTCTGGAATAAATACTTGCCAGCCCTTTTTTTGACCCAATGAAATTAAACCTGTCCTTAACCCACTATTTGCGCTAACTCCACCTGCAATACATACCTGCTTTACATTGGTTTGGTTAACGGCTTTCACCAACTTCTTTAATAAAATTTGCACAATAGTGTATTGTATGGAAGCACATAGGTCATTTCGATTCTCTAAAATAAACTCAGGAGTTTGCTTTTGCAAAAAATATAAGACAGAAGTTTTTAATCCGCTAAAAGAGAAATTCAATTCAGGAATTTGAGGCTCTGCAAATTTAAATTTAAGTGGATCGCCTAATTGTGCATATTGATCAATTAAAGGTCCTCCAGGGTAAGGCAGCCCCAATAATTTTGCCGTTTTATCAAATGCTTCACCAGCTGCATCATCAATTGTTTCTCCAATTACTTCTAGCTCTAAAGCAGACTTGGCCAACACAATTTGCGTATGTCCACCACTAACGGTTAAACACAAAAAGGGGAAACTGGGCTTTTCATCAGGAATTAAATTGGCCAATACATGCGCTTGCATATGGTGCACACCAATCAAAGGAACTCCCAATGATAAAGACAATGATTTTGCAAACTGTGTACCTACTAATAAACTTCCTATTAATCCTGGAGCTTGAGTAAATGCAATTGCGTTTAAATCAGTTAAAGTTATCCCTGCGTTTTTGATTGCTTGATCTACAACAGGAACAATATTTTGCATATGTGCCCTACTAGCTAGTTCTGGAACTACTCCCCCGTATTTTTCATGAACAGACTGAGAAGCGATGATATTGCTTAGTATCATTCCATCCTTACATACTGCTGCGGCTGTTTCATCACAGGAAGATTCTATTGCCAGAATAGTTACGCTCATTTAGCAAAAATACTATTTAGTTCTGATGGCTACCACTGGATCCATTTTTGCAGCAATAGATGCTGGAATAATTCCCGCCAATACCCCTAAAACAATACAAATACTTAATCCTAAAATCACAATATTGGGTGCAATATAAATAGGAAAAGGAAGTACAGAACTCAACACCAACGACAAGAGCCAAACCAGTGTTAGCCCTACTAATCCCCCAATAATACATAGAAATGCACTTTCTAAAAGAAACTCTGTTAGTATGGTACTTTTTTTGGCCCCAATCGCTTTTTTAAGACCTATCTGACTGGTTCTTTCTCTTACTGTAACAAACATAATATTGGCAACTCCAAAAGCCCCAACAATTAAACTTAAACCCGCAATAGCCCAACCACCCGCAGTTACCTGTCCAAAGAATCCATTTACTTGTTCACTAAACATGGCTACATCATTGCAAGTGAAATTATCTTCTTGAGTAGGACTCAATTTTCTTAACTGACGCATTACTCCATTTAATTCATCTTGTAAAGCTGAAGAAGCAATCTTAGGTTTACCTTGAACAATAATATTTGGATTGCTCGTTTCAGGGCTATATACACTTGCAAAATATCGGTAAGGTACAATGGTACATTCATCGTAATTGAAACCCCCAATTAAACTTTGTCCTTGCTTTTTAATTACTCCAACAATATATATTTTTCTGCCACCATAAGAAATTTCCTTACCCACTGCTTTTTCTGCTTTCCCATATAACTCTTCGGCAACTTTATACCCTACAATACCTACTGCGGCCCCACGTAAAAAATCTGACTCAATTAAATATCGACCTTGTTCAATGTCAATCGTTTGAATGCTATTGAATTCTGGTGTAACCCCATATAAACTGGTATTACTTAATATATTGTCTTCGTAACTGAAGTTCACATTTCTACTAACAAAGAATGCTGCAAAAGATGCCAATTCGCTTTTTTGTTTTATTACATCTAACTCTTCAATTTTTACATTGGGTCTCTTCATATATTTCCACCAAGGATAATCAGGACCACCACCATAATTCCATTTATCTATATAAATAGTATTACTACCTAAAGTTTTAATGTCATTTTGAACTTTTCTTTCTAAGCTGTCAACTGTAGCCAACACCCCAATGATGCAAAAAATGCCAATGGTTATGCCAAACAATGACAAGAAAGTTCTTAGCTTATTTACTCTCAGTTCCTGTAAAGCCATACGGAAGCTGTTCCATAAAATACTCAGTAATTTAACCATACTCAAATGTACGGTTTATCAATACTCCCATACAGCTGTTTTTATGTAAACGGTTGAAAGCAATGTTCAAGTAGTCTGCAAAAATGACCATATCAAATTCAACAGCTGAATAAAAGCCAATTTTCTCACAACCAAAGTCTTACCGTATTGTATATATAAATGAGTTAAATTTGCGGAGATTTAACCAAATATAATCTTGCTATATGACCTGGAAACAAGTCTTTACATCGTCTGTCGGAAAAAAACTGGTTATGGGACTAACCGGTATCTCGTTGGTTTTGTTTTTAATTGTACATGCTGGAATCAATGCCTGCATCTTTGCAGATCTAGTTGACCCAGACGAAAATGGGGCCATGTTTAATAAGGCAGCCCATTTTATGGGTTCCACCGTTTTAATCCGCATCATGGAAATCGGTTTGTTTGCAGGCATCCTATTACATATTTTCCAGGGCTACTTGTTAACCCTAGAGAATAAGCAAAAAAGAGCTGTAGGATATGCAGTTACTTATAAAGATGGTAGTAAGTGGTATAGTAGAAGCATGGGGCTTTTGGGCACATTGATTTTGATATTTTTAATCTTACACCTTTACCATTTTTGGGTTTCTGCTCGCTTCACCCATCAGGGATTAGATCCAGTTACTTACAATGGAATTGAAATGCACAATATGTTTGCTTTAATGAAGGCAACATTTAGTGAATGGTGGATCATAGCTGTCTACAGTGCAGGCTGTATTTCATTGGCTTATCACCTAGCACATGGATTTCAAAGTGCATTCAGAACATTAGGAGTCTACAATAATAGATACACCCTTATGCTTACCAGCATAGGATATGCCTATTCAATCATTATTGCATTGGTATTTATTTTAATGCCAGTTAGTTTTAAAATGGGCTGGATAGGATAATACAAGTACATGATCATTCAAGTATATTCAAATCATCATAAACCTTCGGATCTATGTTAAATGCTAAAATTCCCTCTGGACCATTAGAGAATAAGTGGGCTGATTACAAGGGACATTGCAAACTGGTAAACCCGGCCAATAAGCGGAAATTGGAAGTGATTGTTGTAGGTACAGGATTAGCCGGTGCTTCTGCAGCAGCTTCTTTGGGTGAATTGGGATATAAAGTAAAAGCATTTTGTTTTCAAGATTCTCCTCGTCGTGCACATTCAATTGCAGCTCAAGGAGGAATCAATGCAGCAAAGAATTATCAAAACGATGGAGACAGTGTATTCCGTCTATTTTATGATACTATTAAAGGAGGTGATTATCGTGCAAGAGAAGCCAATGTGCATCGCTTAGCTGAAGTGAGTACCAATATTATTGACCAGTGCGTTGCACAAGGGGTTCCATTTGCAAGAGAATATGGTGGCTTATTAAGCAATCGTTCTTTTGGAGGAACACAGGTGCAAAGAACATTTTACGCTGCGGGTCAAACTGGTCAGCAATTATTGATTGGTGCTTATCAAGCATTGGAGCGTCAGGTAGCATTAGGCAATGTAACCATGTACAGCAGACACGAAATGTTGGAAGTGGTTACCATAGAAGGAAAAGCAAGAGGAATTATTGCACGTGATTTAGTGAGCGGACAACTGGAAAGACATTTTGGACACGCAGTATTGTTGTGTTCTGGAGGTTATGGAAACGTATTCTATTTATCAACCAACGCAATGGGTAGTAATGTAACCGCTGCTTGGAAAGCGCACAAAAAAGGAGCTGCTTTTGCTAATCCTTGTTTCACTCAAATTCACCCGACTTGTATACCAGTTAGTGGAGACCACCAAAGTAAATTAACCTTGATGTCTGAATCATTGAGAAATGATGGTAGAATTTGGGTTCCGAAAAAACAAAACGATACAAGAAAAGCAACTGATATACCAGAGGAAGAAAGAGATTATTATTTAGAAAGAAGGTATCCTGCTTTCGGTAACCTTGTACCAAGAGACGTTGCGTCTAGAGCTGCTAAAGAGCGTTGTGATGCGGGTTACGGGGTTGGTAGCAGCAAACAAGCTGTTTACTTAGACTATGCAGATGCCATTTTGAGATATGGTAAAATTGAAGCTGGAAAGCAAGGTAGATCCAATGTATCGGAGGAAGAGATTATTGCAATGGGTAAAGAAGTGGTGAAGGCTAAATATGGTAACCTTTTCGATATGTATGAAAAGATTACAGGAGAGAATCCTTACGAAGTTCCCATGCGTATTTACCCTGCAGTACACTATACCATGGGTGGTTTGTGGGTAGACTATGAATTGCAAACAACTGTTCCAGGATTATATGCATTGGGAGAAGCTAATTTTAGTGATCATGGAGCCAACCGTTTAGGGGCATCTGCATTAATGCAAGGTTTGGCAGATGGATACTTTGTAATCCCTTATACACTAGGGAATAACTTAGCCGACGAAATTTACAGTAAAGCCATAGAAACAACCCACCCTGCGTTTGAAGAAGCCGAAAAAGCGGTTAGTGATAGAATCAATCATTTGATGAATATCAAAGGAAAACAAACAGTAGAAAGTTTTCACAAGCGTTTGGGAAAAATCATGTGGGACAAATGTGGAATGGCTAGGAACAAAGAAGGCTTAGAACAAGCTATCAGAGAAATCCAGGCACTAAAGAAAGAATTTTGGAGCGATGTTAGAATTCCTGGGGAAGTAAATGAAATGAATACGGAATTAGACAAAGCAAACCGTGTAGCAGACTTTATTGAACTGGGTGAATTAATGTGTGTTGATGCATTAACTAGAGACGAAAGTTGTGGTGGACATTTCAGAGAAGAATTCCAAACACCTGAAGGAGAAGCTTTAAGAGACGACGCAGGTCATATGTATGTTTCTGCTTGGGAATTAAAAGGCGAACACCAATGGGAATTACATAAAGAGCCATTGAACTACGAAGTAATTAAACCAACCCAGCGTAACTACAAATAATCGTTTAAAAAGCATTGTTTAACTGAATTAATTTTACAATAATGGAACATTATCATATGAATCTAAACCTAAAAGTTTGGAGACAAAAAAACAGCAATACCAAAGGAGATTTTAAAACCTATCAAGTAAAAAATATTTCCTCTGAAATGAGTTTCTTGGAAATGTTCGATGTGTTAAACGAACAGCTCATCACCGAAGGTGAGGAACCTGTTGCATTTGACCATGATTGTAGAGAAGGTATCTGCGGAATGTGTTCTATGTATATCAATGGTAAACCACATGGACCTTGGCAAGCCAACACAACTTGTCAATTGCATATGCGTGCTTTTAAAGATGGAGATACTATTGTGGTAGAACCATGGAGAGCCAATGCATTCCCTGTAATTAAAGACCTAACAGTTAATAGAAGTGCATTTGACAGAATTATTCAAGCTGGTGGTTATATCAGTGTTAATACTGGTAATGCCGTAGATGGTAATGCATTACCAATTAATAAAGACAATGCAGACAATAGCTTTGCAGCTGCCATGTGTATTGGATGTGGCGCTTGTGTTGCAGCATGTAAAAACAGTTCTGCAATGCTTTTCTTAAGTGCGAAAGTGAGCCATTTAGCATTGTTACCTCAAGGAGAGCCAGAGCGAAAGTCACGCGTTATGAATATGGTGGCACAAATGGATAAAGAAGGATTTGGTGCTTGTACCAATACTGGCGCTTGTGAAGCAACTTGCCCTAAAGAAATTTCATTAACCAATATCGCACGTTTAAATTCAGAATACTTAGGTGCTAGTTTAAGTGCAGACAAATAAAAGAGCTTACTTATTCGTACAGTTCATTAAAAAAAATTGGTCCCGGTTGCGAATGCAAGCCGGGACTTTTTTGCTATAACAATCCCCTATTATCGCCTAATTAAATTACCTGTTTTAGACACCATATGGTGTATGGCATTGTCCAAATCTTTTGCTGAATTTTGTATGCCGTCCATTACCAATGAATGTGTATCTGGATCATTTGGAACATCTCTCATTAAAGCAGCTAACCCTAAAATATTACTCAATGGAGCACGTACTGTATGAGAACTCATGAATGCAATTTCTCTTAAATATCCATTTTGTTCTCTAATCATTTGCTCTTGGTGCTTTGCTTTATTTCGCTCATTCACTAAACTCTCATAAACTTGTCTTTCAAAATAAATACCGATATACGCAAATACAGCACATAAAACAACAACCGCTATAGCATTGGTTGTAAACATTTTTGAATAAATATCAGCTGTGATATTTTGCCAGTTACTTTTTTCGGGTATAAACAAAATTGACAATGAAAAACTTAATACACTAATTACAAAATATCCAATTACTTCCCCTTTGTATTCTCTGGTGTTTCCCAGCATAAAAACCAACGCAAAAATAGTAGGGATGATAAACAGATAACCTCCAGCATCTAGTCCTTCCACCATTGTAATGCAACTCAAAAAGAAATTAATGGTAACCACCAAACTTGCATTCTTATATTTACTATATCCGAGATAGTCTAAAAACATAATCACACCAATAGCGGCCGCAAAACTATAGAGTATATATGCAGACAACCATAATCCCCTAGAATGGTTTATTACCCCTGTACCTAGAATTACCGTTAATGCTACGGCACCAAAATAAATCAACCTGCGTGATGCTGCTCTTTGTTTAGAAATAATTGCTACCATAAATCTTGTTTAACAGCTTATATACGATAAATAATTTCTTTCGGTTTTATATGGCGGTTTTTAATTATTTTTCATTTGAAATCGAACAAATCATGAAAAAAATATTCCCTTTTTATGCTGTTATCCTGTTGATAATCAGTTGTTCAGAAAACACTAATATGAAAAAAGATACATATAATTGGCCAGGAGAAAAAGCACCTATAGCTGCACAAAAAGAACATATCAGAATACTACATGGAGACACAGTACCAGACCCCTATTATTGGATGATTGACTATTTTAAAAAAGGACCAGATAGCACCCAAGTGTTGAACTATCTCAAAGATGAGAATGCTTATACCGAAAAAATGATGGCAGGTACTAAAGACCTACAAATCAAACTTTTCAATGAAATGAAGGCCAGAATTAAAGAGAAGGATGAATCTGTACCTATATTTAAAAATGGCTATTTCTACTACACTAGGGTTGAGGAGGGAAAACAATATTATAAATATTGTAGAAAGAAAGGAAGTTTAACTGCTAAAGAAGAAATATTATTAGATGTTGATAAGATGGCGGAGGGCAAACCCTATTATAATGTTACCGGCATGAGTGTAAGTCCAAACAACAATCTCCTGGTATTCGGAATAGATGAAGTTTCAAGAAGACAATATACATTGAAAGTTAAAAATATCACTACAGGAGAAATATTGCCAGACCATATCGAAGGAACAAGCGGTTATGGAGTTTGGGCAAACGATAACAATACTATTTTTTATACATTGAATCACCCAGTCACATTACTTTCTGAAAAAATAATGCGCCACCAAATAAATGGCAATAAAAAGGATGTAATGGTATATCAAGAAAAAGACAATAGTAACTATATAGGTGTAAGCAAATCTAAAAACGGACAGTATATTTTTATCAGTTCGCAAGCAACACTGTCTTCAGAACAATTTTATATTAAAGCCGATGAGCCTGAAGCTAAATTTCAATCCTTTCAGCCTAGACTCAAAAATGTATTGTATGATGTAGTTGCATTAAATGATAAATTCCTTATCAGAACCAATGAAAATGCGCTAAACTTTAAAGTGATGGAATGCCCATTAGACAAAACAAACCATACATTCTGGAAAGAACTTGTTCCACATCGGTCAGATGTATTGGTGCAAAATGTAGAAGCATTTAAAGACTATACAGTTATAACTGAAAGAAAAAACGGACTAATTCAACTTAGGATTAAACAAAACAGTGGTTCTTCAGAACATTATATTCAATTTGATGAACCTGCTTATTCTGCGAATCTAGGTTCCAACCCAGAATTTAATAGTACTTCCCTTAGGTATACTTACACATCATTAACCACCCCATTCTCCGTTTTTGATTATGAGCTGTCTACAAAAACTAAAACGCTTAAAAAGCAACAAGAAGTAGTTGGAGGGTATAATCCATCAGACTATACCAGCGAACGGATATATGCAACTGCTAATGATGGCACTAAAATTCCTATTTCGCTAGTGTACAAAAAGGGCTTTAAAAAAGACGGGAATGCCCCCCTATTATTATACGCGTATGGGTCATATGGATATAGTATTGACGCCGATTTTAGTAGCACAACGCTAAGCTTATTAAATAGAGGATTTGTATATGCAATTGCCCATATTAGAGGCGGAGAAGATTTAGGTAGACAATGGTATGAAGATGGAAAATTATTAAAGAAGAAAAACTCGTTTACCGACTTTATTAATTGCGGAGAATTTTTGGTAAATAATAAATATACCAGTAAAGATCATTTATATGCCAATGGAGGAAGTGCCGGTGGTTTACTAATGGGTGCCGTAACCAATATGGCACCTGAATTATGGAAAGGGGTAATAGCAGAAGTTCCCTTTGTAGATGTTGTAAATACCATGCTTGATGAAAGTATCCCTTTAACAACGAATGAATTTGACGAATGGGGGAATCCAAAAGATAAAGTTTATTATGACTATCAAAAAAGTTATTCACCTTATGAGAATGTAGAAAAGAAAAACTATCCTCACCTTTTAGTTACCACGGGATTACACGACAGTCAGGTTCAATATTTTGAACCAGCTAAATGGGTAGCAAGGCTTAGAACAATGAAAACAGATCAAAATCTACTACTACTCAAGACCAATATGGATTATGGACATGGCGGTGCCTCGGGTAGATTTGATTACTTAAAAGAAACAGCACTCAATTTTGCTTTCTTGCTTGCTTTAGAAGGAATATCAGAATAAAAGCAAGTAAATGAGTAATCAATTTTTTAGATTTAAGGAATTTACTGTTCATCAAGATAAAACAGCAATGAAAGTATGCACCGATGCATGTTTATTTGGAGCTTGGGTGGTAGATAATATAGATATGCCTAGCCTAAAAAATATACTTGATATTGGAACTGGCACCGGGTTACTTTCATTAATGTTGGCACAGTATAGCAAAGCTAGCATTGATGCGGTAGAAATTAATCCATTGGCGGTAGAGCAAGCAAGGTCAAATTTCAAAGAAAGCAAATGGGAAGATCAATTGCAGGTGCATGCAACCTCAATAATTGAATATGCACAATCAAATGAAAAGCAATTTGACTTAATTATTTCAAACCCGCCTTTCTTTGAACAACAATTAAAAAGCAAGGATTCACAAAGAAATATTGCGATGCATAGCGCCAAATTAACTTTAACTGAATTGGCCCGCTGTATCTTACAACTATTAACTGATTCTGGAAGAGCTGCCATATTATTACCATGGAATAGATTGGAAGAATGGAGGGGTATTGCTGAAAAAATAGGCCTATTTGTTATCAAAGAAACTTTGGTAAAACAAAGTACTACCCACGATTATTTCAGGGTTATGATTTTACTGCAAAAAAAAGCTTCAACAACTAGCAATGATACCATAGTCATCAAAGATGGTAATGGATACAGCAAAGAATTCAGCAAATTATTGGCTCCTTATTATTTGGCTTTATAAGTCATATATATTCTAACCCGCATTATTAACTAACTTAGCGTTATGAAAATGTCTACTGTTCTGATAGGAGTATTGTATATGCTAATTTTAGCATGCGGTAATCCTGATAAAAATTTCACTCCAGCCGAAAATGGATTAGATGCTGGAAGAGAGTTTATTGATGCTTGCTTAAAAGGGGATTTTAGTAAAGCTTCGTTTTATATGGTTGAGGATGAAAAGAATAAACAACTACTTTTAACGGTAGAAGCTGCCTATAGAGAAAGGGATAAAGAAGGTAGACAAGAATTAAGACTCGCTTCTATCAATATTAAAGAAGTTGTTGAACCTAATGATTCTACTGTACTATTATATTATAGTAACTCTTTAGATACTAGTGCTAAAAAAGCAGTCATTATTAAAAGAAACAATATTTGGCAAGTCGATTTTAAACAAACAAATTAATAAACAATATTAAAATTTATGAATCAACAAACAGTTCTTCATCCTTGGCATGGTGTTCATTTTGGTGAAAATGCTCCTCGAATTGTGAATGCGGTTATTGAAATTCCACAAGGATCCAGATGTAAATATGAAATAGACAAACCAAGTGGACTATTAAAATTAGACAGGGTCATCTTCTCTTCCTTCTACTATCCCATTAATTATGGTTTTATTCCACAAACTTATGGTGGAGACAAAGACCCGCTAGATATATTGGTCATTACTTCATTGCCTGTTCAGCCATTAACACTGATGGAAGCAAAAGTAATTGGGGTAATGCAAATGATTGACGGAGGTGAACCAGACGACAAAATTATTGCTGTTGCAGCAACTGATCCTGGTGTAAACCATTACAATAATATTGAAGAATTGCCTAGACATTTCTTTGATGAATTAAGGCATTTCTTTCAAGAATATAAAAGGTTAGAAAAGAAAGAAGTTTTAGTAGAAGACTTTGGTGACAAAGCGAAAGCCTTAACCATTGTTGAAGAAGCAATCGCATTTTATAAAGAAACTTTTATAAACAAATAAAATGAGTGTTACTACCCTACTTTTGCTACTATGCATTGGCCTAGCTGCCGGATTTTTAAGTGGTTTAGTAGGTATTGGTGGTGGCATCATTATGGTACCCGCCTTGGTGTTTTTCCTTGGGCTTACTCAAAAACAGGCCCAAGGAACTTCATTGGGGGTTCTAGTGCTTCCAGTAGTTGCCCTTGCTGTTTGGCAATACCATAAACAGGGGCAAATCAATTTTAATCATGTCTTTCTAATAGCTATAGCATTTATTACTGGGGGATTCTTAGGGAGCAAATTAGCTTTGAGCTTAAGCGACGATAAAATGAAGAAAATATTTGCTGTTGTTCTATTGTTATTGAGCATCAAAATGTTGTTTTTCGATAAGAAAAAAATTAGCACCACTGTTGAACCAACAAAAATTCAACAAAGCACCTCTCATTAGCGGGTGAATTGATTCCGCCCCCTTATCTTTGCATAAAATACTATAAAATGGAAGCAAAACAATCCACTGGTAAATATTGGGCGTTATTCTTTTTCTGGCTTGCAGCTTTAATTGTACTCCTATTTGTCTACCGTGAATTCTTTTGGTTAGCGCTTCCTGGAACTGTTACCTATTTTGCTAAAGGGATGGATTTAATGTAGTTTTCTCCTAAACAAGGCGCTTAACTATTCTTAACTGGTGTGTTCGTTCACCCGTTTCCCTATTTAGAATGCCAGCTTGATCAATATGGTCAATGCGAACCCTTCCCGACGCGTGAATGATTGTATGGGTATCCAATAGAATACCTACATGAGTTATCTTTCCTTCTTTGTTGTCAAAATAAGCAAGGTCACCGCATTGGGTCTCAGCGAGGAACCCAATATCTGTTCCTAACTCGGCTTGTTGGTATGCGTCTCTGGGTAATTGTATATTAAAATATTTATACACTTGTTGCACAAAACCACTGCAATCAATACCAAAAATGGACCTCCCTCCCCACAAATAAGGGGTATTCATAAAAAGTTGAGAAATATGCTTTACTGATTCTGGCGAAAATGAAATTTTACCTGGTTTAAAAGTTTCTCCTTCATATTTAAATACCAAATTGGGAAGACAGAGTTGCTGTTCTTGAAAAAGTTCCAACGAAGCACCAAATGGAAGTTTCATTTCAGTCCCATTTAACAGCATCAAATTTGAATACGCAGGCATTATTGCACTGGATCTTCTCATAACCATCTCATCAGATATCAGCGTTAATTGGGCACTTTGACACCATCCTTCATACCCATCGTTCAGGCACTTAATTTTTGTAAATGTGCCAGTTTGTAAAAGCTGGCCACCATCAACTATTTCGGCAGTTTCTCCAAACAAGATTTGGCTAACCATTTCACTTTGATGTGCCGCGTCTGCTCTTAAAGGGGCAACAGCAACAATTGCTACAACAAATGCCATTCAATATTTTTAATGAAAGATATGGAAATTTACGAAGCTTGCATCTTAAGAAAAATGAGTTAATTTAACAAGTGATTCAACAAACATTTAAACATATCACTGATATAGAACTTTTAAAGAAGTTTCAAACCGACCAAAATAAGGAGTGGTTAGGTATTTTGCTTCAACGTTATACGATGTTATTGCTTGGAGTATGCATGAAGTACCTCAAAAACGAGGAAGAAGCCAAAGACGCGGTTCAACAAATATTTCTAAAAGCACTTAGTGAGTTAGAAAAATACCAAGTAGATTATCCGAAAAGCTGGCTATATAAAATTGCTTGTAATTACTGTTTAATGAAGCTTAGAGACCAAAAAACATATCTATCAATAGATAATGAAACAATTTTAGCAGAAACAATAGAACAAGACAATACTTCAATTATTGAAAAGGAAATAAACTTAAACTTATTAGAAGCTGCAATTAAAGAACTCAATAAAGAGCAAAAAACTTGTATAACTTTATTTTATCTTCAAAAGAAAAGTTATCAGCAAATAAGCTCAATTACCGGATTAAGTTTATTGCAAGTAAAAAGCAGTATTCAGAATGGAAAAAGAAATTTGAAAATTTTAATGGAGAAAAAACAATCTTTTTAATGACTAATTGGAAAGACATATTTAAAAAAGAAACTGATATAACCAACGAGGAATTATTGAAATACCTTGATAAGGATATATCAGAGGATGAAATGAATGCCATTGAACAAAAAATGGCCATATCCGATTTTGAAAATGATGCAATAGAAGGATTAGCACAACTAAAATCGAAAGAAAATATAATTGCAATAACAAATACACTCAATCAACAACTTAAAAAACAAATTTCCAGATCTCACAAAAGAAATAAAAAGAGAAAAATTCAAGACCAACAATGGCTTATAGTGGCAGTACTTGCTGTTTTACTTTTGAGCGTTGTGGGCTACTTCTTGATTCATTATTATCGCTAGGCCCTACAAAAATGTTGAATTAATGCAAATTGATCAGGAAACTGAGCAGCTAATTCTGCAGCTTTTGCCAATTCAAAATCAGCAAAATCAAACCCTGGAGAAACAGTACAACCAACTAATGAAAAACTTCCACTAGTTTTTGATGCAAACCAAGCACCGGCAGGAACCATGGCTTGAAATTGCTCTCCCATTTCAATATTACTTCCTAATTTAATGAGTTCATATTTTCCATTATCATGCAAAACATGAATATCAACTGCGTCACCAGAATAAAAATGCCAACATTCATCCGATTGAATTCGATGAAAGGCAGAAAAAGAATTCTCCTCCAATAAAAAATAAATGGCAGTTGAAAAATTACGCTTCCCAATAAATCTTTCAGGCAAACTATTTGCTGGTATACACTCCAATGATCGATAGGTTTCCTTATAATAACCCCCTTCTGGGTGTGGTAACAATTGATAAAACTCAATAATTTGTTGAACTTTTTTATTCATTGATAAATTTTTAACTGCCACTATATCTTACTAATAATACCCCGTGATAAATCATTCTATTCAAATTTGATCCAGTAGCTATAACTATAGTTTTTAAATGGCACCCGATACTTTTCTAAAGGCCAAGCACCCCAACTATCCATTCCTTGCAATCCTGTTTGATTCAAATCCATATGCAAATAAATTTCTGGTCTTTTAATCAATTCACCACTGTGGTATTGCTTTTTATTCATCTCTGGATCTAAATCATTTAAATGATAAGGTAATGCTGAAAAACTCAACAAACGATCATTGTAAATAAACTTTATTTTTCTGCCCTTTGAATTACTGAAACTGACCCATCGAACTTCAGTATGGTTTCCACTTTCCTGCGGTCTAGCATAAGGATAGTATTGCTCGTCAATTGTTTGAGCATATTGCCCAATAAATGTATTCGTTTTCCTATCCCAATAATTTTCACCAGGGCCTCTACCATACCAATTGATATTGTAAAAGTCTCCAGTTAAGGTCAAATCATTTCCTGCTCTTAGCAAAAGCGAATATTTCCCTTTAATCGCTTCAAACTTATTTTCAACTTTAATTGAACCGTCACCATAAATAGAATACACTTGGCTGTGTTTGGCATCTCCATTTAGTAAGGTTTTAGCTAAAACTACTTGAATGAGCCCTTTATTAATCTCTATAATAGAATGTTCCGTATTGTTTGAGCTATCATAAATATTGCGCCATACACGTAAGCTTTTATTAAATCCAGCCCCGATATCGTTGTCGGTAGGTGCTCTCCAAAAGGAGGGCACAGGACCTGATTGAATAATTTCATCTCCATTCTTTATATAGCTTTTTAATACCCCTTTTTCAATATCAAACTTAACGGAGAAAGAACGTCCTTTGATTTGCAAGAATTGATTTGATTGGCTAACTGATAATCCATTCTTGAATGATGGAATACTATTATTTGCTTGCAATTCATTTAATAAAAACTGTTCAGAAGCAATGATATAGTCTTGACTTAAAAAGGGTTCCTCCGTTTTTAAAGCGTAGTAAATATTTAATTGGTACTCTTTATTTGCATTTCGTTTAAAATTTGTTGCAATTAAGAAAGAGTGCTCTTCTTGTGGCTCTATATGAATTGCTTCTATTTTACCCGTTTCTTTAACTAGTCCATTTTCTTGTAAAGCCCATCTCAAATAAACATTGTTTAACGACTTGAAGAAAAAACCATTTTTAATTAGTATTTGATTGTTCCCTTGATAACTGGTTTTGATATTTTGATAAACCTGCTTCACTTCTAACGCCATTGGGGTGAGGTTTCTATATGCATCTACTACCCCTTTAACACAAAAATTATTGTCACTTAAATTTTCATCAACTGGACCCTCCAATGGAAAATCTCCACCATAAGCTTTGATTCTTTTCCCATTTTTTACCGTGTCGATACTTTGATCAATCCATTCCCAAATAAAGCCGCCCTGCAGCTTAGGATTATTTTCAATTATCTTCCAATAGTCTTTAAAATTACCCAGACTGTTGCCCATTATATGTGCATATTCACTTTGAATATGAGGCAACTCAGCATTGGACTTAGCGTATTTTAACATACCATCCGGTGAAATATATTGTGGGCAAAAAATTTCAGAAAATGGCGTGTTATTGGGTTTCCCATAATCAATATCTCTTTCATATTGAATGGGTAAACTGGTTTGCATTTTAAGCCAGTCAAAGGCAGTATAAAAATTACTTCCATCACCTGCTTCATTACCCAAAGACCAAGTAATTACAGAAGTATGATTTTTATCCCTTTCATACATACGCTGCACCCTTTGCATATGAGCTTCTTTCCAAATTGATTTGTTACCTAGCGTTACACTTAAATCATATCCTAAACCATGACTTTCAATATTTGCTTCATCCACCACATATAATCCGTATTTATCACAAAGCTCCATCCAATAAGGGTCAGGAGGATAATGAGAATGCCTTACTGCATTAATATTTAGTTTTTTCATCATTTCCATATCCTTCAACATATCTTCTTTGCTTAATACATGACCATTTCGTGGATGATGCTCATGTCTATTAACACCCTTTAAAAAAATGCGTTTCCCGTTTACTAGGAAATTAGAGCCAATAATTTCAATCTTTTTAAACCCAACTCTTTGTGGAATTATTTCTAGTACATCGCCATCTTTGTTTTTTAATATCAGATACAATGTATACAAGTATGGAGATTCAGCCGACCAAGCTTTTACATTTGGAATGCTGGTTTTAAATGATATAAAAGAATGGTAATTACCAAGAACTGTAGCAAAATCTTTAGTCCGTTCTTGAAAGATTGTTTTCCCTGAAATATCTTTTAGTAGAACCTCAATATTAAAGCTGTCTTTTTTACTTAAATACCCTTTTTCCAATTTGTAATTGTCTACTTCAACTTTAATATCTAACAGACCATTTTCGTATTGTTGATCTAGCTCAGCTTTAATTTTAAAATCCCGAATATTCAATTTATTCGTTGCAAATAAATACACCTCTCTCTCAATACCCGAGAACCTAAACATATCTTGACATTCCAAATAGCTGGCATCACTCCAGCGAAATACTTGAAAAGCAATGAGATTTTCCCCTTCTTTTAAATAACCAGTAATATCAAATTCAGCTGCGAGTTTACTGTCTTCGCTATAACCCACTTTTTTGCCATTTACCCAAACAAATAAGCAACTTTTAGCATTCCCAACATGCAAAAAAACCTGTTTCCCTTTAAACCCCTTGGGTAAAAATATTTTCTTCCGATATGAACCAACTGGATTATTGTTTGCTGGAATATCATAAGGAGGATTCATTTTACCATATCGAAGATTATGACCAGCAAAATCATAGGGCTGGTTTACATAAATAGGTAATCCATATCCATTTACTTCCCAACTTGCTGGAATTTTAAAGACCCCCCACATTGAATCATCAAAACTACTTTCATAAAAACCAATTGGGCGTTTATTGGGGTCTTGTACCCAATTGAATTTCCACTCCCCATTTAAGGACAAGAAATTCGCCGATTTTTCCTTGTCAAAACCATTTGCGCTTGCCCAATTTTCAAATGCAAATGCATTGGCCCTCATAGGCATTCGATTGATAGAAACCAATTCGGGATTTTGTAATTCAGGAGGCAATTGTCCAAAACAAATGTTGGACAATAATACAAATACCAACATCAATGACCCATATTTAAACCTCTTAGTACCTGAAATTGTCTCACTCAAATTTGAATTCATACGAATAGCATTATACTAGCTCAATTTAAAGATTGTTTGGCAGGATAATGAAGCAAGCATTATTTGATATTTATAAATTATATTATTTATTAATATCTTTTATTTAACCCTCTTCACGCATATTTAAATTAAGAAAACATTAAAAAATTATATTTACATTTTTTTAATGTTTAAATCTAATTTTCGTAAACTTTAAAGTATTCCCTTGATTTTAAAGGTTTTAATCATTTAATATAATGTTATTTTGAAAATTGTCAATTGAATTTATAAACATTACTATATTTTATATGTTTAATAAACTGACATTTTTTATAAAATTTTAACTATTTTGAACTCAGTAAATGAATATTATAAATAAAAGTTATTTAATTATGTACCAGAAAAAACTCAACTTTTACAACGTCACACCATTTCTCGTTTTACTGATTGTGGCTCTTCTTGCCATTTTTGCTCCACCAGAATTAAGCTTCGAAGATAAAGAAGGTGTTTACAATGGAGCAGACATTGCATGGATTTTAGTTGCGACTGCTCTGGTCTTCCTAATGACTCCCGGTTTAGCCTTTTTTTATGGTGGAATGGTGCATAGAAAAAATGTAATCTCTACTATGATTAAAAGTGTAGTAGCCACTGGAGTGGTAACCATTATCTGGGTAACGGTTGGTTATAGCCTTTGTTTTGGCGAATCATTAGGAGGGTTTATCGGGAATCCTACTACCTACTTATTTATGAAAGGAATAAATAGCAGTGCCCCATGGAGCTTAGCCCCAACAATTCCTTTGGGCTTGTTTGCATTATTCCAACTAATGTTTGCTATTATCACCCCAGGGTTAGTAGTTGGTGCTGTTGCAGAAAGAGTAAAATTCACTTCCTATATTTTATTCATCGCATTATTTAGTCTTTTAGTTTACGCCCCTATCGCACACTGGACTTGGCATCCAGAAGGATTTTTATTTAAAATGGGGGCATTGGATTTTGCAGGTGGAACAGTTGTTCATATATCTGCTGGATGTGCAGCATTAGCCGGTGCATTGGTATTAAAAAGAAGAAAAGCACATTTAGACCAAATTGAAATCCCTCCTGCCAATATCCCATATGTGTTAATAGGAACTGGTTTATTATGGTTTGGATGGTTTGGTTTTAATGCAGGATCTGCTTTAGGAGCAAACGCATTAGCTGTTTCTGCATTTGCAACTACTAACACAGCTGCCGCATCTGCAGGCTTATCTTGGATGTTTTTTGATGTAATGAGAGGCAAAAAACCTTCTGTGTTAGGCTTTTGTATAGGGGCAGTTGTTGGCTTAGTAGCCATTACGCCTGCCGCTGGTTTTGTTGCAGTTCCACAAAGTATATTTATTGGATTTATTGCCGCAATACTTTCAAACTTAGCTGTTTATTATAAATCTAAATCTTCTTTAGATGATACACTTGACGTGTTCCCTTGTCATGGTGTAGGTGGAATGGTGGGCATGCTGATGACAGGAATTTTCGCAACTAAATCTGTAAATGGAGCAGGTGCAGAAGGCTTATTATATGGGAATACTGAATTCTTTATTACCCAAGTAAAAGCACTATTAATAGTGGTAACATTCAGCTTTACAGTTTCACTAGGCATTTTTAAATTAATCAGCGTTATGCTCCCTTTAAGGGTTAGTTCAGAAGAAGAAGAACTAGGATTAGACGCTACTCAGCATGATGAAAAATATGTACAAGGCACTTTACTCGTAAGAGAAAACGCATAAAAAAACAAGGTACAGTCTTTACCAAATTCTCTGATCAGAATTCGAGACTGTACCCCTTTATTAACTAAAAAGTCATCACAATGTTAAAGAAAATTCTAGTTTCTTGCGCATCTTTATGTGCAATGCTAAACGGTTTTGGTCAAAAAGCAGAACCAATCAAGTCAACAACAACTATTACAGGGTATATAGATGGTTATTTCAGAGCCCTTACAAAAGATGGAGGGGGAACCCATAATAATTTCACCAGTTTTACCAATTCGTATAATTCTTTTAATTTGGGAATGGCCAGTATCAAGGTAGATCAAACCTATGGCAAATTTTCTTCTGCACTTGATATTGGCGTTGGCAAAAGAGTAGACGAATTCTCTTATAACGACAAAGATTTATTGACTAATATTAAACAGGTTACGCTGTCTTACGCTTTTTCAAAGAATTTAAAACTAACAGCTGGGAAATTCTCAACACATATTGGTTACGAATTACTAGATGCAACAAGTAATAGGAATTACAGTATGTCGTATGGATTTTCATATGGACCATTCTTTCATACTGGTTTAAAAGCAGACATTTCATTGGGTGGAAAGTCTGCAATGATGGTTGGGGTAGTTGATCCCACAGATTATTCTACATTTAATAGCAATCCCAAATACCTTATAGCACAATTTAGTTCCGCATCCAGCAATGATAAAATAAAAGGATTTTTTAATTTCTTGCATGGCGATATCACCACTCAATATAATCTTGTATTAAGTGCATCATTATCGAGTAAGATAAGTGCTGTTTTTGATGGCAGTATTAACCAACAAAAGAACCCACTAGGAAAAAGTAACTGGAGTTCTCAAGCATTTTATTTGAACTATGATTTTTCAGAAAAAATAGGGCTTACTTTAAGAGAAGATTTTTTTAACGACAGACAAAATAATCCAATCGGTATTGGAAATTTAAATGCAACCACCCTATCTGGGAAATTTAAGTTGAATAAGCTTACCCTTATTCCTGAATTCAGAATAGATAATAGCACTGCCCCTGTATTTAATACTAAAACTGGGACAGTTTCTAGCGCTTCCAATTTCTTAGTCGCGGCTGTGTACACTTTTTAAACAGAATACAACCACCGGTTATAAATAGAAAATCAAACATCAAACAAGCAAAAAGTAGGAAAGGTATATTTGTTGTTTACGATATACAAATCATACAAAATGCAATATTACTTATTAGCTTGTTTGATGTTATTTTCTGTTCATGTAAATGCACAGATTGACAGTACAGATAATTATGATTACAGTAAATTCGGTGATGCAGAAGGGGTAAAAAGATATGCCACTCAAAAAGTATTGAATCAAACACCTCAACGTATTCTAAGTATTGGTTATGAATACCAAGGAGGATTTGCACTTCCAAGTGTTCCACTCGGTGCATTATTACCAGCCTTTCAAAATTTTCAGGTGAATCAGATTTCTGCAATTCGTGCACAAGCAAATATCCCAGTTGTATCAACCAACAAACTCATTTGGCAAATGGGGGCAAATTATTGGTCTAGTAAATATTCAATTGAGAATACAGGAACCAACTCCTTTGCAAGCAGGCTAGATAATCAATCAATGATAACAGCAGGAATTAACACAACTATCTTTAAACCATTAAATGAGAAAAAATTTTTAATCCTCCAAGCAAGTGCAGACTTTAATGGGATATTTAAAAACTTTAGTGATATTAATGGGAAAGCACTAACTATTAGTGGTACAGCAATATATGGTTGGAAAACTTCCGACAAAAATATGATTGGTGCAGGCTTGTCAAGAACGTATCGCGCAGGACAAATTTTACATATCCCAGTATTACTTTGGAATAAAACCTTTAATGATCGATGGGGCATGGAATTGTTACTTCCTGCACGTGGTCATTTAAGATATAATTTTTCAACGACCAATATTTTGCAATTGGGTTTTGAATTGGAAGGCAATCAATTCTGGATGAACTTACCCAACAGTTCAAACGGAGAAGTATTTATTCAAAGAGGAGAATTAAAACCAAGAATAATTTGGGATAAGAAAATCAGTGGTTTTATTTGGTTCAGCGCGCAAGCCGGGCTAAGATACAACTGGAGATTTGATGTAATGAATGAATACAATGCAAAACAAAGTAGTCAGCGCTATTTCACAAGCAACTTGGGAAACCCATTGTATTTCAATATTAGTATCAATCTTGTTTCGCCTTAGAAATCAGGTATTGTTAAACCCTATTTTGCCACTTGTCTAGTCCAAGTATCGGTTCTACCAATTAAAGACACCCCAATAAAACCTCTTACTTCAAGTGTATTGGCATTGATTAATTTCATGGTACAAGAATAAGTATTACCATTTTTAGGATCATAGATATTTCCTTCGTCCCAAATATTTTTCTCCTTAAAAGAAAAGCCCCAAATATTCACTAGGCCAAGAATAGGTCTAGTCCGATTGGCTTCCTCAGAATGGTTCTTATCTAATTTTGGTTTTCCCGTTTCTGGATCATTCGGTTCTTTTAACCAAACTATTTTCCCTTGGAACTTTTCACCATTCTTATAAATGCGAACCATTGCATTTCCATCACCTGTTTTCCAAACGCCAATAATTGCACTAGAATCATCTTGAATCAATAAAAAACTTTGCAACACCACCAATGAAAAAATAACCATTAAACTCTTAATAAGCCGAATCATTCTGTCTAATTAATTTATGATGATTTAAATTTATTACAGACCATAAATATCCTTAAGTTTCTTGCTACTTATAGTGCAGATTTAAACAACAGGGTTGTAAGATAACTATAAGAAAACCCAATCAAAATTGATTGGGTTTTCTTGTCTTAGTGGAGCCGACCGGACTCGAACCGGTGTCCAAACATCGTGACCATTAGCTTTCTACATGCTTATTTCTTTATTAGTTGTAGGCGACGAACCGGAAAAGAACAAACCAATTCATCACTTAGCTGGATAATCTTAAGCAATAGGCACAGCCTACTATTGCAGCATCTCCTTTTGTTTTGAGTCGGCGGCGGCACATGGAAAGAAGCGAACCTGTGCGGCGGCCCAAATGGTTACTTAATCACTGATTAAGCAGCCATGGCATACTGAGTATTGCCAATTAATGGTTGAATATTCAGATTAAAGTGCTAATTATCCAACGCACTGCATGCTTACACCAACCGTAACCTATGCTGTCAAAACCAAAACGGCCCCGTAAGTCTATTTAAATAATCTCCAAAAGTCTAACCCCAAAGCGTATGCCATTAATCCCATAAGGAGGATCATTCCTGCCATTTGGGCATATTCCATGAATTTATCGCCAGGTTTTCTTCCAGAAACCATTTCATACAATGTAAATAAAGCATGACCTCCATCTAATGCAGGAATTGGCAGAATATTCATAAATGCCAAAACAATGGAGAAAATACCTGTCAAAGTCCAAAAACGTTCCCAATCCCAAACTCCCGGGAAAGTGTTTCCAATACTAATTACACTACCTAAAGAATCACTGGCATTTACTTTACCAGTAAATAATTGTTTTAGACCAGTTACATAACGATCTAAAGTTTCCCAACAACGGGTAAAACCAATTGGAATAGAAGCCATTAAATCATATTGAATATGCTCTGTACCTAATATAGTAAGAGGGCTAACTTGGAAAAAACCAATTGCACCTTTATCATTCACCAATGCCTTTATTTGAACCGTATCCTTACCTCTAATTGCAGTTAATTGTGCAACCGTATTTGCAGCCGATTTTTTTAATTGATCAAACTCTTGATAATAGGTAAATGGTTTCCCATTCATAGCAATCAAAGTATCCCCTTTTCTTAATTCCCCAGAATTGAAAACTGCAGTACTACTAACAGAATCAACAATTACCGGGTATTGTGGAACAAGCATCCCACTAAACTTTTTTTGTTCTACAATTTTTTGCATGAAACTTTCGGGAACCTCAATTTCAATAGATTGGCCATCTCTAATAACTGTTAATTTTTTAGCTTCAGTCAAAACCAATTCAGATTCGATTGATCCAAAATTTTCAATGGTTTTACCATCCATTGCAACAACATTATCGCCGTCTTTTAATCCTATAGACTTACCCAGTGAATCTACATGAACACCATATTTTAAATTCTTTACAGGCAACTGTTCATCTCCCCAGTACCAAGTGATTCCAATAAATATTACTATAGCTAAGAGTATATTTACAACAACACCACCCACCATAATAATTAATCTTTGCCAAGCTGGCTTAGACCTGAATTCCCAAGGTTCAGCAGGTTTTTTCATTTGCTCTTTATCCATGCTTTCATCTATCATCCCGGCAATTTTTACATAGCCTCCAAATGGAATCCATCCCAACCCATATTCAGTATCACCCTTTTTCTTTTTAAATAAACTAAACCATGGATCAAAGAATAAATAGAATTTATCTACCCTACAACCAAACCATTTTGCAGGCAAAAAATGTCCTAGTTCGTGTAAAACAACCAATATGGAGAATGATAAAATAAACTGGCCAGCTTTTACTCCAACACTTGCCCAATCAATAGCTAATAACATCATATAAAACCCCTTCTTTTTTGCTCAATTAATAATTACATATGTAATAGAGAAGCCGCAAAGTTACGTGCCTCAGCGTCGCTGTCAAAATAGTCCTGTAAAGTTGGCTTTTCAATAAAAGCAATTTTATTCATGGTTTGTTCAACTACTTCGGTCATATCTAAAAACCCAATTCTGTTTCTAAGAAATGCAAATACTGCCATTTCATTGGCCGCATTCATAACACAAGCCATATTCCCACCCTTATATAAAGCCTCAGTTGCTAAAGCAAGATTTCTAAACGTTTTCATATCTGGTTCTTCAAAAGTTAAAGTGCCAGGTTTTTTAAAATCATACCGAGGAAAGTTATTAGCAATCCGTTGAGGAAAAGCCAACGCATATTGAATAGGCAATTTCATATCAGGTAAGCCCATTTGTGCTTTGATACTTCCATCTTCAAATTGAACCATACTATGAATAATACTTTGAGGATGAATGACCACTTGAATTTGATGGGCCTCTAAATTAAACAACCACTTTGCTTCAATCATTTCAAGACCCTTATTCATCAATGTTGCAGAATCAATGGTGATTTTTGCTCCCATACTCCAATTTGGATGTTGCAAAGCATGGTCTCTTTTTACGTTAACTAAGAAATTTGGCTTTTTCCCTAAAAAAGGTCCGCCACTTGCAGTTAAAATAATTTTCTCAATTTTATTTCTACCCTCTCCCACCAAACATTGAAAAATAGCAGAATGCTCGCTATCCACAGGTATTACTGCCACTCGCTTTTCTGCCGCTTTTTGCATAACCAAATCTCCAGCAACCACCAAAGTTTCTTTATTAGCCAGCGCAATAGGCTTCCCCAATTCAATTGCATTTAAAGTAGGTTTCAATCCTGCATAACCTACAATAGCAGCCAACATCATATCGTAACAATCAATGGAAGCTGCTTCTGCTAACGCATCTTCTCCGGCAAATACTTTAATACTTGTTTGAGCAAGAGCTGCTTTTACAGTTTGGTATTTTTTTTCATCCCCAATTACTACAATATTTGGATTAAAAAGCATTGCTTGTTTTATTAACAACTCATCATTACTTTGAGCAGTAAGAATTTCTGCACTAAACAATTCAGGATTGGCTTTTATGACATCCAGGGCTTGAGTTCCAATAGATCCAGTGGAACCAAATATGGCAATGCGTTTTTGACTCATAGGTATATTATCCTTTATAATTGGAATTGGGCATAGATACACAATATATGCCAAAATTTTCCTTACTCATTCTCAGGTTGTACAAATTGCACCAACTGATTGGCAATTTTTCTGTCGTTGCTTAATCTAGGGACTTTATTTTGCCCTCCCAGTTTTCCAATTGATTTCATATAATCAATAAATCCATTTTTATGCACCACCCTTATTTTTAGAGGCAACAAAATATTCCCTTTCATCAAATCTTGGTAATACACATTCTTATTACTTAATGAATCATTCAGATATTGGGCAAATTCATTCATATCATTAGGCAGAGATTCAAATTCAATAAACCATTCATGATAGCTCTTTCCTTCACCTTGTTGAATCATGGGTGCCACAGTAAATTCAGTCACTTTCGCAGGATGTACCTCTAGCGTAGATTTTAGAGCAGCTTCAACTTCTTCTCCAATTACATGTTCGCCAAAAGCAGAAATAAAATGCTTTGTTCTACCTGTAACGATTATCCTAAAGGGATTTAAACTGACGAATTTGATAGTGTCTCCAATATTATAGCCCCACAGTCCTGCATTACTATTAATGATCAATGCGTAATTCTCGCCTAGCTTTACATCTTTCAAGCTGAGTCTAGTAGGAAATTCATTGAAAATTTCACCAGCAGGAATAAACTCAAAATAAATACCACTATTGGTATTTAATAGCATACCCTCTTGGTCTTGGGTATCTTGAAACGCAAAGAAACCCTCACTGGCAGGAAACAATTCAATTGAATCAATTTTTTTCCCAATGCTTTCAAAAAGCCTGGCCTTATAAGGTTCAAAATTAACACCCCCTTGAACCATTATACTGAAATGAGGAAATAAAGTCGCAATATTTTTACCCGTTTTTTCTATCAACCTGTCAAAATACATTTGCATCCATGGGGGAATACCACTAATTAAAGTCATGTCTTTATTAATGGTCTCCGCTACAATTTTATCGAGCTTGGTTTCCCAATCCTCAATACAATTGGTTTCAAAACTGGGTAATTGATTAGACCTTAAATAAGCAGGAATATGATGATTCACGATTCCACTTAATCTTCCAGTAGGAATTGTACCAGTTCTTTCCAAAACAGGGGATCCGCTCAAAAAAATCATTTTCCCATTTGCAAAAGCGGTATTACCAGTTTCAGCCATATAACAAAAAAGCGCATTTCTAGCGGTTTGAATATGATTAGGTATAGACTCTTTGGTAATTGGTATATACTTTACTCCACTTGTGGTTCCGCTGGTTTTAGCAAAATAGATGGGCTTCCCTTTCCAAAGCACATTTGCTTTACCCTGCTTAATCTGTTCAATATAAGGCTTGATTAATTCATAATCTCTTATAGGGACTGCTTGTGTAAAAGCTGCATGGTCTGCAACTTGGTCTAATAAATGGTCTTTCCCAAATTGGGTACCTGCACCATGTTTTAATAAGGACCTAAAGATGATTTCCTGGTGTTGAACAGCCTGCATCATCGATTTTCGGGTCTTATTATATATTACATTGGCAAAGGGTTTTGCCAGCAAAGATTTAAAGTTCATAGGCTAAAATTGATACCAGAATAACAAAAATAGGCTTATCATCGCCGGTTTAGGCTGCTTTGTCCCTAAATTTGCAATAATTTATTTCGAAATTCTTTGTGATATATCCCTTGAAAACCTTACCTTTGCCGTCCTAATTTTGGACAGCTATGTTAGCAATAGTAAAAATCGCAGGTCAACAATTTAAAGTACAAGAAGGTCAAAATTTGTACGTTCCCCACCTGCAGGGTAAAACCGGAGACAAAGTAGAGTTTAACGATGTACTGTTCGTAGACAACGGCGGTAACATTTCAACAGGAGCTGCTGTTAAAGCAACTGTGAAAGCGGAAATCGTTAGCGACCTGGTACAAGGCGAAAAAGTGATCGCCTTTAAAATGAAAAGAAGAAAGGGCTTTCGTAAGAAGCACGGACACAGAACTCATTATACCAGAATTAAAATCGAAAGCATCGCTTAGTAATTAACACTTTATCGGAGTAATCCGATAATTTAAAATCATACAATTATGGCACACAAAAAAGGGGAAGGTAGTGTTAAGAACGGTCGTGATTCTCAGAGCAAACGCTTAGGTGTAAAAATCTATGGTGGACAGCCTGCATTATCTGGCAACATTATCATTCGTCAAAGAGGAACCCAATACCACCCTGGCAAGAACGTTGGAGTTGGTACAGACTTCACATTATTCGCATTAACTGATGGTGTTGTTGAATTCAAAAAAGGAAAATCAGATAGAACAACAGTATCTGTTTTACCTGCAGAAGCTACTGCATAAAAAATATTTTTTGTAGTTCCAAATAAGATTTTTATTTTTAATGTATTATTTACTAACCATTAAATCTAAAAAACATGGCAACTGCAAAAAAAGCCGCTCCTAAAAAAGCTGCAAAAAAAGCTGCACCAAAAAAAGCCGCTGCTCCTAAGAAAGCTGCTGCAAAAAAAGCCGCTCCTAAAAAAGCTGCTAAGAAAGCTGCTCCTAAAAAGGCTGCTGCAAAAAAAGCTGCTCCTAAAAAAGCCGCTAAGAAAGCTGCTCCTAAAAAAGCTGCTAAGAAAGCCGCTCCTAAGAAAGCTGCAAAGAAGAAGTAATTCTCTTCTTATTTCTCAAGCAGAAATAGATTTAATGCCCGTTCCAATTTTGGAACGGGTTTTTTATTTGACTAAACGCATTCAAGTTCATAATTTTCCAGTATGATAAGCAATGATGAAATATCCAATAATTTTTCTTTGTTAGCCAAACTAATGGATATTCATGGAGAAAACTCATTTAAGGCCAAATCCTATGCTGCTGCGGCTTTTAGCGTTGATAAAGTTTTAACCCCTCTTTCAGAAATGCCACAAAATGCTATTTTTAGTATAAAAGGAATTGGAGAAAGTGCAGGTAATAGAATTATTGAAATGCTGCAAACAGGCAAGCTGCAAATTCTAGAAGATATTATTCAAAATACCCCTCCTGGTATTTTAGAAATGCTTAAGATAAAAGGAATTGGACCTAAGAAAATTGCAACCATTTGGAAGGAATTAGAAATTGAAACACTAGGAGAATTGCTCTATGCCTGCAATGAAAATAGATTGACTTTATACAAAGGATTTGGTGAAAAAACCCAACAAAACATTAAAGAGTCCATTGAATTTTATATGGGCACCATGGGTAGATATTTATACCAACAAGTGGAAAGCTTTTCAAAAGAATTAGAAAAAATTTTAACCACTTCTCTCCCATTTACTTTTCAATTAACGGGAGAAATGAGAAGACAAATGGAAATTATTGACTCTATAGATTGGGTCACCAATGCTAATTCAGAGAGTTTAAAAGCTTTTATGAACTCCATTTCTTTCCAACTAAAAGAAGAGAATGAATCAAAACTTAGCTTTAAAAACGAACAAAATATTACCGTTCAATTTTGGTTAGCAAACCAAGATAATTTTCAATCGGTATTATTTGAAACAAGTTGCAGTGAAGAATTTTTAAATGAATGGAGTCATTCCACACAATGGGATAAATCAGCGGTATATCCGATGGAAGATGCAATCTTTTCAACTTATAATTGTTGTCCTATTCCACCATGCCAAAGAGAATCTGCATCAATAATTAATCTAGCTAAACAAAATATTATACCTAGTACAATTAACGTAGAGGATATTGCAGGAATAATACATTCGCATAGTACTTGGAGCGACGGAGGGAATAGTTTAGCCGAAATGGCTAAATCTGCAATAGAAAAAGGAATGCAGTATTTAGTAATTAGTGATCACTCAAAATCTGCTTTTTATGCAAATGGACTTAGCATTGAAAGAGTGGCTGATCAACACAAAGAAATAGATCAACTAAACCAGCAATTGGCACCCTTTAAAATTTTTAAAAGTATAGAAAGTGATATTTTAAATGATGGCAGTTTAGATTATCCAGATGAAATATTGTCCAGTTTCGACTTAATCATTGCTTCTGTTCATTCTAATTTAAAGATGAATGCAGAAAAAGCCAATGCAAGGCTTTTAAAAGCTATAGAGAATAAGTATACGAGTATTTTAGGTCATATGACGGGAAGACTTTTACTCAGTAGGGCTGGATACCCCATCAATCATGAACTTATTATTGATGCATGTGTAGCCAATAACGTTGTAATAGAGCTAAATGCACATCCTAGAAGATTAGACATAGACTGGAGATGGATAAAGAAAGCCCTAGATAAAAATGTATTGATTTCCATTAATCCTGATGCACATACCATTGATGGATATGAAGATTGCAAATACGGGGTATTGGTAGCACAGAAAGCTGGCCTAAGCAAAAATCAAAATCTAAGTAGCTTTAATGTAACCCAATTTGAACAGTTTGTTCAAATTCAACAAAATAAACGAAGTTAATTAATATTAGTAGTTGGCAATTGAACAGTAAATGTTGTTCCAACCCCATCTACTGTTTGGTAATGAATAGTACCATTGGCCTGCTCCACTATACCTTTACAAATAGCTAACCCCAACCCTGTACCAGCTGACTTTGTTGTGAAATTTGGCCTGAACATATTTTCTTTCATAGCTGCAGGAATTCCGCCAGAATAATCTTTAATAGTAATTTCAATAAACCCGTTTAAATTATTAAGTTGAATCTCAATTTTAGCTTTCCCATTCAATTCCTTACCAGCTTCCACTCCATTTTGAATAAGGTTCATGAATAATCTATTGATTTGAACTTTATCCGATTCAATATTGGAATTAGTAGAGTCATCAATTACTTGAAAATTGACTAGAGAATCACCAGCGTAAAGATTTTGCAGGGATTCAATTGTATTGGCTACAGAAAATTTTTCCAACTTAACTATACCAATATTTGCAAATTGAGAAAAGTCTCCAGCAATTTTAGCCAACTGATCAATTTGCTCTATTAATGTTTTAGCTAGATTGGCACTGAGCGTATTCACATTTGGTGCTCCCTGCTGTATGGCATGTTGCAAATATTGTATACTCAATTTCATCGGGGTAAGCGGGTTTTTAATTTCATGAGCAACCTGTCTGGCCATTTCTCTCCACGCCCCTTCCCTTTCTGTTTTTGCTAAAGAAGCAGCACTCAATTCAAGTTTACGAACCATATTATTGTATTCATTTACCAATACCCCAATTTCATCATCTCTATTCCAATCAATTTGCTGATTTTTAACCCCTAAATTCATTTTCTTCATAGTGGCACCAATAAGGCTTAATGAAGCGGTAATTTGATTGGTAATAAAAAATGCAATAGCCCCAGCAAGTAAGAATATAAAGGCATTTAAATTAATTAAAGTAGCTAAGAACCCAGATATCTCCTGATTTAAATCAATTTGAGAATTTAGGTACGGAATATTTAAATACCCATAAGTTTCACCTGTATCAGTCATGAGAGGAATATAGATACTTAAATAACCAAAACTACCAATGGTTTCAGATTGAATAAACCTTATTCGATTTTCCCGATGCATTTCTATATAAGCAACGGGATCCATTTTTTTACTTAAAAGATTCTTATTGTAAATATATGGTTGAGTAGAAATAATTAAGTCTCCTTGTGCATTGTAATAATTAATATCAACATTATGTAAATCTGAAATTTCAGCAATAACTTGTTCTAATTCATTTTTGACACCTGAATTATTAGGTTCATCATCTAAAGCCAAAATACTAACAACTTTGGCATTCAACTCATTTGCCATTACTTGAATAGACTTAGACAATCTCTCTTCATTTGAACGATTATATCTGTATATAAAAAATGAGATGGTTGCAATTCCAATTACCAAAAAAGAAAAAACACTAACAAAAATGATGGTGGCCTGAATTTGAGTGCGAATATTAAACCTTAATAATTTTTTTAACTCATCTAATTTAAACTTAGCTTTTATAATTAGTGCACCAATATGAAAAATGAATATGATAAACAAAAAGGAACAAAATAAATATGCAAATAAAGTAACGGCTTCTATAACCCAGGTGTTTCTTTTAACAACAACAACTTGTCTATCATTACCGGCATTAAACCATAATTCAGAAAAATCCCCTTCCATTTTATATACAAACTCAAATTGTGGCAATGCAGAAGAACTAAGCTGAGTAGGGAAATTATAATTATTAAAATGATTGATTATCCTCCCTTTATTATAGATAGCATAAGCGTAATTATTATTTAAGTCTGCTATCACATCTTGCGATTGGTTAAATAATTCTGGATAAAGCGCTTCGCTTTTATACCTTTTAGCATTCATTATAATAAATAAATACCCAATAGGATAATTATTCCTTTCAACAGTTACTTGATAGATATAATTAAATCCTTCAAAATTATTCTCATAAGTAAATAAATTAGGTACGTCTGTACTAACAGATTGATTAAGGACAATTGTTTTTATAGATGAATAATTAAGTGAGTCCTCATTAAATAATGGATGAAAAAGACTATCAAAAGTGTAAATTCTTGTATCATATTTATTAAGATAACCAGAAAAGTTTTGGTTAATTAAGCTGTCTTTTATGAACTTATTAGCATATTCACTTTCATGAAATCTATCAAAGTTTTCACTCAAAAAATTATTATTAAAATTAGTTGCCGCAATTTTCAATAAGTTTTCCCCTGAAGGATCCGACTGAATAGCTAATTTTTCTGCAATTCTTTTACGTTGTTCAAATTCAACTAATCTGTTCTGATGAATCACCAATGCAGCAATAGACATTGCAAAAAGCATTACCCAGAAAATAAAGAAAGAAGACTTAATAATTTGAATTTTTAAATCAGAAGCTCTTCTCCTAAGTAATAGCATAAATAAGAGTAACCAACCAATAACAATAAATTGAAATCCTATTTGTGATGCATTATATTGAAATAAAATATTGATAAATCCACTCAATATTACTATAACAATTGGCAATCCAAGGGATTGTTTTTGGCTTAAAATTGGGACAAGAATCAGTTGAGATAAGTAAAAAAAGCCTAATGCTAAAAAGCATAAGATGACGATACTTATAGTACTGTAAATTGTTAAACTAAAAAAAATGGTTACATCAAATGATATTTTAGCATCCCGAATTAAACTTTGAATTATTCCTACTATAAAAAAAGCAGTACAAGTATAAATAAAGATTCCAACAGCTTTTACTTGGAAGGACGAATTAGTAGTAGGTATATTTATATTGATTGAATAATTGTTTTTTACAAACCGCATTATCCAATAGAACAGGACTGCATTTAAAAACAAATCACCTAACGAAGGATGTAAAAAATTGGAGGCATAAATAGATGGATCAAAAAGCGAAAGCTTAGAATAATCAAAAGGAAATGGAAATAAATATGAAATCAGTCTTAGCAAAATGACCGAAACAATAAGAAATAGGAATCCCTTTTTAAAACCAAGCTCATCTATTAAATCCTTTGAAATAGCATGAATAAAGAGTAGTAATAAAAGAATTGCTGCAATCCTAAAAAAAATGGTAATGATATCATACGATACAAACTGTTTCCCGTCTTTTAAATCAATACTAAAAAGAAATAACCCGTCTTGGTTATATATAGGAGAATGAGTTAAATTATTGGTAATTGCGTATTGTTCATCAAGTCCAGGAAAATCAACAAAATCTGTACTAAAATATTTGTTCTCTATAAAATACGACCACTTAATGGGCAATACATTTACAATTAAGAAATCTTTATTTCTTAAACGAACATTTTTCTTTGAAAGTAAAAACTGACCATTTGAACTATTAACAAATTGAACCGTAGATTTCGTGTAAAGGAATGAGTTTGGCACAGTCATTTTATTGGTACTCCAATACAATTCCTCAAACTTTGATTGAGCCAATTTTTTGTATACAAATACACCAGATTTCCCTTTTTCGAGAGCCAGTTCAACTACAGTACTTGCTGAATCAAAAATTAAACTTGATAGTCTATTGGTATCATTTGCAAACAAATTAAAGCGCTCTTCTTCAGTATGAATTCTGTTCTCTAGATTCTGTTTAACTTTATCTGGACCTGAGTTATAACTAAAATAATTAGAAAAAATGAACGAGATGGTATACAGCCAAGCCGCAGTTATAATTAAATAACCGTGCTTAAAAGTTGCATTTCTAATATTAGTTAACAAATGATTAGTTTTTTCGTTTTACCGAATTCCATAACTCGTCCATCTGAACAAGACTTAAATCGGTCAATTGTAATCCTTTACTTAAAGCAATATTTTCCATCGATTTAAATCGTTGAATAAATTTCTGATTGGTCTTTTCTAAAGCCGCTTCAGGATCTACCTGCAAAAACCGTGCGTAATTGATTAAACTAAATAAAATATCGCCAAATTCAGCTTCTATTTCCTCCTGGCTTTCGTTTATTTCTGCATGATGAAGTTCCCCAATCTCTTCATCTACCTTTTTCCAAACATCGGCTTTATTTTCCCATTCAAATCCTACTTGCTTTGCCTTTTCTTGTATTCTGGCTGCTTTTACTATTGCAGGTAGCGACTTTGGTACGCCTTCAAGAATTGACTTATCTATCTTCCCTTCATTGGACTTTATTTTTTGCCAGTTTCGTTTTACTTCTTCTTCGTCTTTCACTTTAACATCTCCATAAATATGTGGATGCCTTCTAATCAGTTTCGCAGCTATTCCATTTAACACTTCCTCTAACTTAAATTGATTTTGTTCAGATCCAATTTTGCTATAAAAAAGTAAGTGCAAAAACAGATCTCCTAGCTCTTCTTTAATGCCTTGCCAATCATTCGCATCAATCGCATCTACCAATTCATACAACTCTTCAATGGTCATTGATCTTAGTGTATGTATTGTTTGCTTTTGGTCCCATGGACATTGCGCTCTAAGCTCGTCCATAATATTTACTAATCGTAAAAAAGCATCTGCAGTCTTATTCATTATATTATACTATCAGGAATGAGAAAAATATAAAAATCAAAAATAGAATACCGAAAACAATAGAGTTAGTAACTAACAATATGAAAAACTTAAGAATGGTTTTACCCCTCGATTGATTATAAAATTTACGCAAAGATTTGTACCAGTAAAACATCAAAAACCATGCGGCCAATGTTGAAGAAATTAGGCCATTTAAATAATTAACACCCTTATCAGCATTATATGTATATAATCCAGTTGCTGTAAATAGCATATTTAAGCAAATAATTAAGAATAGAATGATAAAAAAAGCGGAGTATAAATGGAGGGTATAAACTACATGATCTGCATAATAATATTTATTCTTTCGGGAATACAATAGAAATAGAATGAATGCAAAAATGGGTAAGGAAATAAAGAGCAATTTGGGAAATTGATGGGTAAATACATCAAATAATTTTGATTTCATTTCTTTACCATCTGGGTACTTCTCTTTTAATTCCAAATTTCTCCTTGTCAATTTCTTTATGATATAACCATCCCGTTTGTCTTTGGGTAAACCAGCCTGAAGAGAATCATACTCGCGAATTCCTGAATAACTCTGTTTAAAATTAACTACATCATTATTACTGATTGAATCTGCAGAATTAACTGGTTTTTTATCCTCTACCTTTTCAGTTTTGACCGCAAAAAAGAACAAAAAGAAAAAAGCAGAAGTAAAAATATACAAACGTATAGGATGCAAGTAGTCTGCCCGTCTTCCTCTTAAGTGTTCCTGAGACAAAAGGCCTGGTTTTAACAAAAGCGATTTCATGGTACTAAAAAACTTCCCATCAAAATGAAAAAGGTCAAATATAAAATGAGCCAACATATGTCTAAACTTCTCCCTTGGTTCAACATTTTCTTGACCACAGATATGGCAAAACCTGCCATGAATAACTGCATTGCAGTTTAAACATGACTTTTCTTGGCGTTCTTTTATATGAGACAAAGCTTATTTTTTGACTAAAATACGCAATTAGCTGCTTGTATGGATTACCCATTTTAGATTGTATTTTTGAATAAATAGATAATATGAAGTGGCTCTTACTTTTTTGTATATTAATGCATGGAAATTCCCTTTGGGGGCAATTCTATTTAAATGATATTATTGGATTAAAAGTATCGCAGGAAAAGTACCAAATGATGAGAAAAAGCAAAATTAACAAAATCATTGGTAACAGCATAGAAGCAGATGGGTCAAATACAAAAGGATTTATATTAAACCAAGAATTGCAAATAGATGGGAAAAAAATGACTACCACTATTGCTAATTCGTCTAGCTCGCCTGAAAAAATTACGAATATTTATGAATTAAGCAAACTAAAAAGAACAATAGTTAACAAATCGAGTATTGAAACCAAAACAGAATATGGCTACAACGAAAACGGTGCCTTAAACAAAATAACTTCGACCACTATAGATTCAGTACAAAAAAAACCCGTTACAGAAACCCATATTTGGTATTATCAACCCAATGGCTCACCCTCTAAAATGATTAAATTTGGGAATGGAATGGACACCCTTACTGTGGAATTGGTATCAGATAGTTCGGGGCTAATTATTGAAGAATACTGGTTTAAAAAAGGAAAGAAAATTGAAACCTATTATTATTACTATTCAAATAATCAATTAACAGACGTAGTAAGATTTAACATAAAAGCCAATCGCTTAATTCCTGACTTTGTTTACGAATACAACCAACAAAATCAATTGACCAGTATGATACAAATAAGTTTTAATGGAAGCGCAGTAGTTCATTGGACCTACACATATCATTCAAATGGCCTGAGAGAAACAGAAACCGCCAGAGATAAAGCTAAAAACATCATCGCAAAAATAACATATAGTTTTGAAAGACAATAATTACACAATCCTGCCAATAAAAACAGCCATACTTTCATTTGGCATGTCTGGAAAAGTTTTTCATGCTCCGTTTATTCATCATCACAAATGCTTTGAATTATCAGGCATAGTAGAAAGAACTAAAAATGTTTCTGCTGAAATATATCCCAATACAAAAATTTACCGAAGTATTGATGCTGTTTTAAATGATGATAGCATAGACCTTGTAGTTGTAAACACTCCAACATATACCCATTTTGATTTTGCTAAAAGGGCATTAGAAAAAGGGAAGCATATTGTGGTTGAAAAAGCATTTACTACAACAGCTGCTGAAGCGAAAATATTAACTGAATTAGCTAAAGAAAAAGGTTTGGTACTTTCCGTTTATCAAAACAGACGATGGGATAGCGACTTTAGTACAGTAAAGCAAATTGTAGATACACAAAAAATTGGATCAATTATTTCAGCTGAATTTCATTTTGATCGATATAAAGAAGCCCTTAGCATAAAATCACATAAAGAAACACCTAATGCTGGTGCTGGGTTACTATTAGACTTAGGCCCTCACTTAATTGATCAGGCTGTTTATTTGTTTGGAATGCCTCAAGCCGTAATGGCAGATATTAGAACGGTTAGACCGAACTCCTTAGTAGACGATGATTTTACAATTGTTCTGTACTATGAACAATTACGTGTTACACTTAAAAGTAGCTTAATGGTAAGGGAGCCAATACCTTCATATATAATTCATGGAAGTAAAGGGTCATTTATAAAAACCAGGGCTGATATACAAGAATCGGCTCTTATTAATAGTGTAATACCATATACCCCAAATTGGGGACAAGAACCGAATGAGGAAATGGGCTATTTGCATACCCAATTAAATGAAGAAATCATAAAAGAGAAAATACCAACATTACAAGGTAACTATGGGGCCTTTTATGATGGTATTTATGAATCCATCATAAATAAAAAACCTTGTTTAGTTAGTGGTATAGATGGCTGGAATGTGATGAAAATTATTGAAGCTGCCCAGTTTAGCAATAATCTGAAAAAAGTTATTACAATTAACGCCTAATCATTTGCTGCAATTTTAGACTTATCCCAAGCATTATCAGGTTTATGTTCCATAAATTGTTTGTCTTCTGCCAACAACCTTTCTTGCTGGGCAATTTCTTCTTTTACATTTTGAACATAACTATCAGAATTGTGCCGATGTTTTGACAACTTGTGTAAAGCTTTGTCATCATACAATATAAAATCGTTTGCTTTTCTTAAAGAAGTGTATTTTCTAAAACCTAATTCACTCAATATATCAACTCCCATATACACTGATGCATGAATAGACTCTCTGTAAATTTTCTCAACGCCATTATCAATTAGTTCATACGCATCTGTTCTATTCTTAGCCCTAAAAAATAATTTTAAATGCGGATAGTGCTTTGCAACCAATTCCGACAATTGTACATTTTTTTCAGGAATATCTAAAGCCGAAACAAGAATTTTGGCATGTGATGCTCCAGCAGCTTCCAATATATTGATTCTAGTCACATCTCCATAAAAAACAGTAAAACCCATTTTTCTAAGAAGTAAAACCTGATCACTATTATTATCTAAAATGGTGGCTTCAATTCCATTTGCGCGTAAAAATCTACCCAATGTACTGCCAAAATGCCCAAATCCTGCTATGATGATATCATTATGTTCTTTGGGATCAACTTTGTACTCATTATCCATTTTATCAGATTTAAACAATTTACCTGATAGAAACTTTTCATCAATGAATAATAAAATGGGAGAAATAATCATACTCACTGTTATTACCGCCATATAAAAATCCAATATTGGTTTACTAATCATATTGAGTTCGCCAATTGACCCTAGAAGAATAAAAGCGAATTCTCCAACTTGAGAAAGAAGTAAAGTGAAAAGAATTTTTTGTTGAATGACCAATTTAAAAAGTATTGCAACAGTATATAAAACAACAGATTTTAAAACCATAAAAAGCAATACTGCGAGCAATATTTTTACTGGTTGATCTATGATTAATCCAAAGTTGATTGTAGACCCTACTGCAGTGAAAAACAGTCCTAATAAAATCCCCTTAAATGGTTCTAGATTGCTTTCCAACTCGTGCCTGAATTCACTATTAGCCATCAATACTCCCGCCAAAAACGCACCCAATGCTGCACTTATTCCCGCTAAATCCATGAGCCAAGAAACAGCAATAACCAAAAACAATGCAGAAGCTGTGAATAGCTCACGCATATGTGCTTTTGCAATCCAATGAAGTAATGGACTAAATACAAATTTCCCTAGAAATATAATTACAGTAACAGCAACTATGATGGTAATTGTTGGATATTGATCAATTATACCTAAAAATCCGTCTCGTATATTTTTAACTTCGTTGCCGGTACTTGCTAATAATGGAATAATGGCAAGGATTGGAATCACCGCAATATCTTGAAATAATAAAACAGCAAAAGAAGATTTACCTGCATGTGTTTTATCCAAATTTTTCTCCTTCAAGGTTTGAAGCACAATTGCGGTAGAAGACATGGCAAATGTAAGTGATAGCGCTATAGATGTATTGATATTAACCTCTTTTACAAAAAAGAAGAACAAAAAAAATAAAATTCCAGTCAATAACATTTGTAATCCGCCCATACCAATAATTCTCCTACGCATTCTCCAAAAGGATTGGGGATTCAATTCTAGTCCAATTAAGAATAACATCATAACAACCCCAAATTCTGCAGCATGCATAATATCTTCACCCTCTGTACCTATAAAGCCTAGTACAAACGGACCAATTACAATTCCAGCAATGATATAACCCAATACACTACCAATACCCAGTTTTTTTGCAATAGGTACAAATAGCAATGCAGCTCCTAAAAAAATCATTGCATTTTGTAAAACTGATGCTCCCATTGGTCTGCGTTTAATATATTAAAGTTCTCTACTAGCTTTAGCTTGTTTACATCTATTTGCTCATTCATTAAGAAATGAACAATTTGAGTATATCGAATCATATAGTCTTCAATTTCAGCGGCACTGAGCTTATTTGCACCAGGGACAATAAATGGAGGTAAATATTCCATTTGGCATAAATGAGCAGTTTGATCAAAAGAATTCAAAAACTCTCGATGTGTGAATCTATTTCTTCCTTCTTTTTGATAAACATTGAAATTACCTCCAGAAGATATGACATTCATTGCCCACTTTCCTGCTAACTTTTTTCCATTTGTACCATAAGCCCACCCATATTCTAATACTAAATCAAGCCATTGTTTCATTAAAGGCGGACAATTATACCAATAAAAAGGGTGGTGCCAAATGATTATATCGTGTGCGATTAATTGAGCCTGTTCAAATTCTACATTTATATTAAAATCTGGATATAACTCATACATATCCCTGAAAGTAATATCGCGTAATTGTTTTACTCCTTCTACCAATCTAGCGTTTACTCTGCTATCCTCAAAACGAGGATGAAAAAACAAAATCAATAATTTTTTATTAGGCATAGACTCAATACAAATAGATTATTACAATTTAAGTTTATTTGACCGATTAACCAATTGTAGCACTGCAAATGCAGGCCCTATAGAAAGAATAGTCCAGACAAAATAGAAAGGAAGATAGTTTAGCAACTGCCCTATCATTTGAATACTCAAAATGGTTATTAAAAAGCCAATACTATTAACCAATGTTAAAGTGCTACCCCTTAATTCAGGGGGTGCATTGGCTGCAACTAAACTAGAGAACATTGGAGAGTCTGCTACAACAAATAATCCCCAAAAAATTAAATACGCAATGTATAATCCTTCAGAAGCATAATAATAAAACAAAGGGAACAACAAACAACAAACACTTGAAACCGATACAGCCACTAAAGCTATTTTGTGGATACTAAATTGCGTAGATAATAGACCACTTAAAAAACAGGAAAGAGCTCCTGATCCAATAATAATAAATGTTAAAAATGGATAATTATAATGGGGGCTGTTTAGTTTGTGAGATAACAATAATGGCACAAAAGTCCAAAAAGTGTATAACTCCCACATATGACCAAAATAGCCAAATGCAGATTTTCTCAAATCTCGAATTCGAAAAACTTTTCCAACTGCTGCAAACTGGATAACTCCTAACTTCTTTCGGTAAGGACCATCCTTAATTCCTACATACAAGATAAGTCCTCCTAAAATAGATAAGACAGAAGTTGCATATAAAACAAATTCCCAAGATTTTTTTATAGATAACCCGTTTATCAAGTGAGGAAACGCTGTTCCCAATACCAAGGCTCCTACCAAAAATCCTAGAGATTTCCCCAAACCTTTTTCAAAATAGTCTGCAGCTATTTTCATACCAACGGGATAAATTCCTGCCAGAAAAAAGCCAGTTAAAAATCTACAAATTAATATATTATAACCAGTTATCCAGTTAAATGTAATTAAACCATTAAATAGGGCTGCAAATAAGGCTGAAAAAAGAAATACTAAAGAGGGTGAATACCGATCTGCAATAGCAAATGATGCAAAAACCAGGGTGCCAATAATAAATCCAAATTGTACCGCGCTAATCAGATAAACTAAATATAACTCATCAAGGTCCTTAGCAATGGCCATTTCAGTCATAACCGCATTACCAGCAAACCATACCGAAGTACAAAAAAACTGTGCGAGAATGATGATCAATAAAATTCGCTTCATGGGGCAAAATATTCAATTATATTAGTTGACGTGCAAAAACACTAGTATAGCCTAAAACTTTTTTATAACTTGTTACAAAATATTCAACTATGCACAAACAATTGAGGGTTATTATTTGCCTACTATTTTTAGGCTTTTCTGCTCAAGCACAAAAAAAACAGCTCAGTCCTGAAGATTATGGCAAATGGCAAAGTCTAGGACAAACTGAAATATCCCCTAATGGTACATGGATTGCCTACCAAATAATTGTGCAGGAAAACAACGACAGTTTGTATGTAATAAATCGCTCTTCTAATAAATCCTATAAATTGGCTTTTGCCAGCACTCCTGAATTTTCTAAAGACAACCAATGGCTTGCTTATAGAATTGGATTACCTTTTAAAGAAGCGGAGAAATTAAGAGATCAAAGCAAACCCATTGAATATAAAATGGGATTACTAAATCTTTCTACAGGAAAAATTGAAATAATTTCCAATATTAACAGATTTGGTTTCTCCAAAAATGGAAAAATGTTGGCTGCATACTTAACTCCCCCCAAAGAAAATAAAGATAAAGGAAGTGTTCTTTTACTGAAAAATTTGATAGATGGTAGTACCAGAACTATTGGAAATGTAACAGAATATGCATTCAATAAAAAAAGTGATCACCTATCTTATATAGTGGAATCAGCTAATACAGCAGGTAATTCAGTGGAACTTTTTAATTTAAACACCTACACTTTAAAAATAATAGCTAGCGACACATTAAAGTTTTCTAAATTAAATTGGTCAAAAGAAGGCGATGGTTTCTCTTTTTTCAAAACCTTTAAAAAAGAAGATTATGAAGAAGAAAATGCTCAGGTTTATAGTTGTACAAATTTGAGTAACCCAACTATAAAAGTACTCAATCCAGCTACAATGAGTGGTTTCCCTGTTGGAATGCGCATACACAATGGATCATCGCTTAGAATGAGCGATGATTTATCATCAGTATTTTTTGGGTTAAAAGCTTGGACTTATAAACCTAAAAAAGAAGATAAAAAATCAACCGATAGTTCAAAAACAAAAGCGGATAGTTTAAAAATGGCTGCTGCAAAATTGTCGTTAAAATCGGATAATAAATTAGCAGATGTATGGCATTGGAAAGACGCTGAGATTCAACCGCGTCAAAAAGTAACTTACATTCAAGATAAAAATGCCAGCTATTTATCAGTTTGGAATACAGATAACAACAGTTTTTATCAATTAGCTACAGAAACGTTTCCAATTGCTACATTAAATGGTAATCAAAAAATGGCTGTGATTGCAACTGATAAAAAATATAAGCCAGCATTCAAAGAAGATTATGCAGATTATAGTTTAGTCAATATCAAAACTGGTGAAAGCAAGTTATTATATACTCGATTACAAGCCGGATTTTATACAGCACCTCAATCTTCACCAGATGGCAAATACCTAATTTATTTTAAAGACAAAAATTGGCAGACCTATAATATTGCTACTGGTCAGAATACCAATATTACCCGAACAATAAAAAGCAATTTTTGGAATACAAGGGACGACCATCCCGCCACAAAGCCACCATTTGGATTAGGCGGATGGATAAATGGTGATAAAGAGGTTTTATTATATGATGAATACAATATATGGGCAGTAAGTCCTGATGGATCAAGCGCACGTAAAATTGCAGATGGAGACAAAGAAGAAATTGTATTTCGCGTTACTAGAGTTGAATTTGAAGAACCTTATTTAGACGATTCAAAGCCAATTTATTTTTCTGCTTATGGAGATAAAACAAAAAAGTTTGGATATTACCAATATGAAAATGGCAAAACAGCTAAACTTATTTTTGAAGACTTACAAATAAATCGTTTAGCAAAAGCAAAAGACGCTAATGTGTTTAGTTATATTAAACAAGACTACGATTTATCTCCAGAGTTGTATATTTCCGAGAATTTTACCAAAGAGCAAAAAGCAGCTACAACTAATCTTCAACAACAAAATTATTATTGGGGAAAGAGTAAATTGGTTTCGTTTACCAATAAGTTGGGTAAAAAAATGCAAGGAGCTTTGTACTACCCAGCAAACTATGAACCTGGCAAACAATATCCAATGATTGTTTACATGTATGAGATACTATCTAATAATGTACATAACTATGTAGCTCCAAGTATTAGAAGAGCTTATAACACAACTAACTACACAACAAACGGCTATTTTGTATTCCAACCAGATATTGTTTATGAAACCAACGACCCAGGAATGAGTGCAGTAAATTGTATTGTTCCAGGCGTAAAAGAAGTTATGAAAACAGGTATGATAGACGCCAATAAAGTAGGCATTATGGGTCATAGTTGGGGAGCTTATCAAACTTCTTTCTTAATTACCCAAACTGATATTTTTAAAGCAGCTATTGCTGGCGCACCTTTAACCGATTTAATTAGTATGTCGTTATCCATTTATTGGAATAGTGGAACTCCTGATCAGAAAATTTTTGAAACCAGTCAGGGTAGATTCGATGGACCATGGTATGAAAGAACAGAAGCCCATATTCGCAACTCCCCTATGTTTAATGCTAGTAAAATAAAATCCCCATTATTAGTAACTTTTGGGGATAAAGATGGTGCAGTAGATTGGCATCAGGGTATAGAAATGTATGGTACCATGCGTAGAATGGAAAAACCTTTTGTGATGTTGGTGTATGCAGACGAGAACCACAATTTTACTAAAAAAGAAAATCAAATTGATTATCAAAAAAGACAAAGAGAGTGGTTTGATCATTATCTATTGGGGAAGCCTGCTGAGAAATGGATTACTGATGGGGTTAGTTATGTAGATCGTATGAAAGAAAAAGAGGCACCTAAGAACTAAACATCGTACTAAGCAATTCCATTTAATGAAAAAAGATTCTTTTGAAGCTTGCATTTATTTGAAGCCGCTGATACTAGCGTTTGAAAAAGCTGCAAATGAAAAAGAGGCTAAAGGAATGAAAGCCTATATGCTGAACCAATTTGAGTTTTATGGAATTAAAACCCCTCAGAGAGACTCAATAGTAAAAGCATTTCTTAAAATCAACCGAATTCAAAAGTATACTGAATTAGAGAAAGTAGTTAAATATATGTGGAGCCAAAGAGAACGAGAATGGCAATATGCCGCTATTGATTTATTGGCTTCACATATTATTTTATGGAGAGCTAATGTTATTAACTTAATTGAATACTGTTTAGTCCATAAAAGTTGGTGGGATGCTGTAGATGGAATTGGAAGTGATTGGTTCCCAAAATATTTTTCTTTATTCCCAGAAAAACAAAATTCAATTACACAAAAATGGAATAAGTCGAATAATATGTGGTTACAAAGGAGTAGCATATTATTTCAACGATCTTATAAGAAAAACACCAACACCCAGTTACTCTCTAATTATATTCTACAACATAAATCATCAAAAGAGTTTTTTATTCAGAAAGCCATTGGATGGGCTTTAAGGGAATACAGCAAAACCAATTCAGAGTGGGTTGTATCATTCGTTGAGCAAAATAAATTGGCCCCTCTTAGTAAAAGAGAGGCCTTGAAAAGAATTAAAACTCAATAATAGTAATCAAATTGAATTCGATCATTTAACGTAAGATTAGTATTGCCATTATTAGCAGGGATATAAGTAAGTGTTGTACCAACTACACTATATGCAGTATTGCTTATTCTAACTCCATTGATAAACATTTTCACTTTACTATTAGCTGCCTTTGTTTGTGTAAGGGTAAAACTAGTTTGATTAGCAGTTGCACTGAATTCATCTGCCACTTCTCTAACTAAAGTAGGAGCAATAAAAGAAACAACACCCGAACCATTAGTTGTTAATAAATCTCCGCTATTCCCATCTACGTTAGGATATGTAACTGCACCTGCGGTTATTGTACCACTAGTTTTTACATTGGTGATATTAGTATTACCTAATTGTATCGTGTTGCTACCATTGCCTATTGCGTTATGACCAATTACTATTTGATTACTCTGCCCTACACCATTTACTCGAATATTTGCACCAAGTAAAACAGAATTTGATGTTGTTGTATTATAAGTAGATCCATCAGCAATATATCTACCTGCAAAAGCCCCCAAAATAGCATTTTCATTTCCACCAGTATTCCGATCTAATGTCCCAACACCTATTGCCGTATTATTATTTCCAGTAGTATTACTTTCTAAAGCTTGAACGCCAAGTGCAACATTATATCTTCCAGTTGTATTACCATGCAATGAAGTATAGCCTAAAGCCGTATTCACGTCGCCAGTTGTATTATTGACCATAGATTGATGGCCTACAGCAACATTATAATTGCCTGTAGTTCCTGAATTCAAAGAATTACTTCCAATTGCAATATTTCCTATAGCGGAAACATTATTAAGCATAGCATTATAACCAACAGAGATATTATCTGATCCTGTAGTATTTGATAATAGTGCGTGGGAACCTAAGGCAACATTGTTACTACCGCTTAGGTTGCTTCTCATTGCATTAAAACCAAGAACAGTATTATTGGTAGCACTTGTTACTGATTTAAATGCTTCTAAACCAAGTACTGTGTTTTGTGAAGCATTACTTAGAGTACCCGTTTGTTTATGTCCAACAATAATACTATTAGAAAAGTTTTCACCCCCAGACTTTACGTCTGTTAATTTATCTAAATTCCCAACAGAACCCGTTGTGGCATAACCAGCTAATAACCCAGTAACATTTGCTTTGGTACTAATTGCAGATGTATCCACTTTCCAATCTGTAATATCTGCTGAACCATTAAATCCAGTTCCACTCAATCCATAAGAAGTACTTAAACTTTTTAAATTATCTCCTAATGAAACCCCACTGATGGTGCTCTTTGATAAATCTGTATTTTCAATCTTAGTGGTCGTTCTGCGATAATTCGACACAAAATTTGCAGTATCACTAATCTTCAATCGATTAGACAACATGCTGG
>MIAG01000005.1:0-45174 GCA_001829005.1 Sphingobacteriia bacterium RIFOXYC2_FULL_35_18
AAAATTGATTTTAATTTTGAATCCAGTCCTTTAGGGGGTTAATACAACAGGATGATTTTGATATTGAAGAAGAGAATTATTTGCTTAAATCGGAGTTAGATTCTATATCGAGATACAGTAATACAGCCGCATAACAAAATGCTTTACGCAAGTTGAGCTTTCAGAAATGGCCCATCAGCTTTGGTATTGCAAATCGGCTTCAGTAATTTGGCATTAACTAATCGAGTTTTTAGTGGCCAAGCTAGCAGTAGGAATACTGATTAACCAACCAGCCTAAAGCCACGGACGTTGTGTGCTATTCAATAATTTAAACACCAAATTGATTTTTTTGATAATTTGAATATTATGCGTTCAATTTTAATCTGTATATACATTTTTTTGACCTTGTCTTTATATGGACAAGGTTTGACACTTGTTCCCAATACCTGTGACAGTTCAGTTTTGACTAAATCAGAATTTGAAAAATGTATGGTTGATACAAATTTTAATAATGACATTATTGCACGGACAAATTACATTACTTTTTTAAAAACAGAATTATTACCAAAGTACAGATTAATACGAAACTCACTTCGTATAACTGAAAATTTGAAAAGACAAGTAAAAATCTTGAAAGTCTTTTATGATAGTACTCTTGACTATAAGAAGCACATAATGACTCTTGAAATGGACAGAAACCAAAATTATATTCAACCCAAAGCTTACTTGACCACCTTGCTAGCCATCGAGACATTCAAAATTTATCCTGACTTGTACGCAATTCTCTTAAACCCTATTCATGTGGTTTTGAAACCTCAAACTGATTATATAAAGATAAATTGGGCGGAGGAAATGGTTGACGATATTTTAACCTCAATGACAGTTGAAATGAAACGAGAAATACAACAATTAGTATTTGAAATGTCTAAGAAAAGAAAAGCCTTTACAAATGGATATTTCTATGACATGTTTCAAGGAGATGTTGTTGAAGAGAAGAGATCAATCTATAATGTGGTCAACTTCCTACTTTGGACTGAATAAAACAGTACATAACATGGCGTTTGGCAAAATGGCGGCATTTGAAAAGAGTCTTTCATCTTTTAAATCACTGTTTAGCTTTTGTTCCATCTGCCAGGATCTATGTTGATCATTGGAATATAAAATCAAATTCATAGTTTTAATCAGCAACAATAAGCCAGGGTGGCAGTAAGAGGCAATACCACCCTGTGTAAAGCCTCGGCCGTTGAGTGACATATCACACTCCCATACCTTAACAATAATAAAATGATAAATCCAACAACGAGGCGAGACGCCATTCAACAGTTAACTTTGTTGACGGCAGGATTAAGTATTTTTTCTTTAGCATCATGCAAGGATAAAAATTATACGGCACACAACATAAGGGTTTGCGCAATTTGGGCTTCCTTCGAAGGACATTCAACTTTTGGTGATGCTAATCAGCTTCAGTAATTTGGCTTTAGCTAATCGCGTCTTTAGTGGCCAATCCCGAAAACGTTGGCTGAAATAATAATTTTATTATGACACGACCTATTTTAAAATATCTATTTCTCCTTGTAGGGTCGTTTCCTCTTTTTCTAAAAGCTCAAATGAAGCCGATTGAAAAAGTCTACATTGTAGAGGGGGTAGTTGCAGATATAGAAACATTGAAAATTATTCCTTCTGTTATAATCTTCAATGATACACTTGGTATCACTACAACCTCTGACGAAAATGGTTATTTTAAAGTTGTCGCTCCATATAATCTTGTAAGAGATAAACGGCTAATTATAATAGACTTCGTAATAAAAGGTTATAAAAGAAATGGCTAGACAATTATCAGCACTTTTCAAAATGAAATAGACACTACTGACCGACCTGAAATATGGAATTATCCCGTGCAAATTCTTCTAATGGCAAAGAGTTCAAGTATTAAAAATTCGACATCAATGGCTCGTGCTCCAGCAAAAGAAAATGTGCATGGATACCAAATTATTAAACAAACTTTTGATCAAGCTACTACTTCATTAAAAAGGTTTCGTAAATTAGAACAACAGAAGCAAGGAAATGAAAGTGTCTATTTTCTTATTGATGGTTGGTTTATGTTTTCTACAAGGCTATCAGTTGCTTATTTTGACAAGCGACCTCTTGTTTTTATAGACGGTGAAAAGATAAAATTAGCACACGTAAATAATAAATTGAAACGCAGTCAAATAAAGATTGCTTTTAAAGAAAGTGAAGATTCTGAAAAGAAATTTGGAAAACAAGTAGTGGCTTTTAGGAGTGGTACTGAAGAATGATAAGGTTGTGTTCCTTAAAAATATACTTTACTTCAGCCAACATTGCGTTTGGCAAGATGGCGGCACAAGTTAAGTCAGGGTGACAGTAAGCGGCGATCCCGCAACTTCGCCAAGAGCGGTACTTTGCCTACTACCCTATTTCAAACATAATTCTTAAAAAAGAAGATAAACACTTTATTAGATAAAAAATATGCCAACAGAGTATGTTCTTGAGAAATTTGATAGTGGCATGCACTATATTATGCTAGATAAAAAAACTGTTTTTTCGCTAACAAAAAACTGGAATAAAAGAGCAATATGCAATTTAAATAATGAAATAGAATTTCACTGTGCAATTATGTCCAAAAAGGAAGGTGGATATTTTATAAATATTGGGTTAACTATTTGCAAGAAACTTAAAATCAAAGTTGGTTCTAAGGTTTCAGCAACTTTTTCAGTTGACAAAACCGAATATCAATTTGAAATGCCTGAAGAGTTTAAAGAGGTATTAAATACAGATCAAGAAGCAGATGAAATTTTTCATTCATTAACAAAAGGTAATCAAAGAGGGCTTATTTATTTAGTTAGTCAAGTAAAGTCTAGCGACAAGAAAATAGAAAGAGCAATAAAGATTGTAGAGCGAATTAAAAATGGTGTTACCTCACCAAGAGTAATTTTGAAATAACCCTATTTGAGAAACGAAAGGTCGAGCAGCTTGTAACAAGAGGCTTTACATTCACTGTAATGCTACTTGATGTTATTTTTATTAAAAATTTCGTAGTATATACAAAAAGTATATACCTCTATAAAAATTGACGATGTAATATTTGATGATGCTGAAGAAATAACAACCCAGCTTAAAGTCGTAAGAAACAGATATATAAACGAAGCGATCAGTGTCTACAACCGATATAAAAAAAGAAAATTAGACAGTTTGACATTTCGCTAGCCGATTTGAACCCAAGTAAAGGGACAGAACCAGGTAAAACAAGGCCTATTGTTATTATTCAGACGGATTTATTAAACGGTCATCATTTATCTACTCTGATTTGTCCAATCAATTTTAATGTTCAACCTGAAGTCGAACTTCTAAGAGTGCAGCTGAAGAAAAATCAGCTTGATAAACCAAGTGATATTTTGGTAGATCAAATTGTCAAATTAAGAAGTAATATCTCTATTTTTTTAGATTTATAAGCACTACAGCTAACAAAAGGCTTTACGAAAGTTGTTGTGGCCAAGCTAATACTTTAACAGTTTTTGATTAAACCTTTTGTCTTTTATACGGTCTAACAAATTATAATAATTAAAAATGAACCAATTATATAAACTATTACTATTCATAACAGCTATATCTTCTTGCAAAAAAGATATAACTACAAACACCATTGTTTCGAATTCTATGACAATTAAGTCATCATCAACATATACAGTTGTAGTTGAGCAAAATGTCAAATATGGTGAGGGATTAAGCCATCAAAGCTATAATAGTACTACCTATTCAACCATGGATTTAAAATTAGACGTTTATAAGCCAGCTAATAATACTAAAAAGAAGCCTGCCATATTGTTGATTCATGGCGGAGGATTTTCGGGTGGAGACAAAACTGATGTAAACATTGTGAATCTTGCAAATTACTTTGCGTCGAGAGGTTGGGTGGCTTTTTCTATCAATTATAGATTACTGAGTAATAAAGGTACTGTACCTACCGAATGGATTCAATATGCGCAGAATAGTGTTGCAACTGCAGACCAAGGTCAATTTTTGGCGATGTATCCTGCTCACAGAGATGCTAAAGCAGCCCTTAGATGGCTTATCGCAAATGCCAACCAATATAATATCGACACCAATTACATTACAGTTGGAGGAGGTTCAGCAGGTGCCATTATAGCTACAACATTAGGCATTACTAACACAATTGATTTTACAAACGAAATTTCAATGACCAATGACCCTACTTTAGTAAAGACAAATTTGAATAGTAATAATTATTCTATAAAAACAATTTTAGATTTCTGGGGTAGTGGTGTAGCCGTGACTGCAAATAATAATATATATGGATACAATCGCTTTGATTTTACCGATCCACCAATAATGATTGCTCATGGCACTAACGACCAAACTGTACTATATTCAGAAGCAATTTTGTTAAAAAATATTTATACTTCTACAGGTGCTTCGTATAAATTATACACCCTTGAGAATAGAGGACACGGTCCATGGGACGCTACAATAAATGGGAAAAAATTGGAAGAACTCTCATTTGATTTTATTGTAGAGAAACAAAAAATTGTTGTAGAATAATGTGAGAAGATACTGACCTTTAATCAATTAAAATTTATATTATTATGATTTTTAATTCAATTGTAAAAGAACGACAACAACCATTGAACGAAAACTATATTATAGATCCTAAGGCAGCTTGGATTACTGATGTAGCTGTGATTGAAGGCAAAAATCTTAATGATCCTTTTCATACTTCGGTTTGTATTAATGATGAACTTAAAGTTGACTTTCCAATAGGGGTTCATAGAGCAGTTGGAGGACACCATGATTTCCCTAATTCTGGTGATTTGTTATGTGCTGCATTGGCATCTTGCTTTGAAACTGCACTTAGACTGATTGCAAACCGTTTACAAATTGTCCTATATAAAACAAAAGTTAGGGCAACTGCAAATGTAGATGTTCGTGGAACTTTGCGAGTTGATATAAATGTGCCAGTATATTTTCAGACAATGGGATTGAAAATTGAAGTTACCCTCAACAATTCTGTCAAAGAAGAAATGGCTAATAAGTTAATTAAAGCTACTGAGCAAAGTTGTATAGTGCTACAAACTTTACTTAACGGAACACCTGTTATTGTTGATGCGAAAATTTTATATTGTGACAATACACCAATCTAATTAATTCCGTAAACAAAAGGCTTAACGCAAGTTAGGCTTTCAGCTATGGCCCATCATCTTTGGTGTTTCAAATCAACTTCAGTAATTTGGCTTAAGCTAATTGCGTTCCTGTCTTGCGGGATGGCCAAGCCAGCAGCAGGATCAAAGTTTATCCAAACTACGCAAAGCCAGTTCGTTAGGCGTAATGGCACTTACGAATAAACGAACATAATGAAACTATTAAAAGGAGTAAATTATTTGTTTATCACAATTACAATAGTATTACTTATATTATTTTTTGTAAATCTGCTTGGCAACCCATCATATAGAAATGATGGTCGTTTTTTTACATCGATAGCCCACATTATTTCAATACCCCTATTGGTTATTTTCTCCTTTATTATTTCAGTAAAAACCAAGCAGCAAAAAGGTATTATTCTGTTTGCATTGTTTCTCTCCGCAATTTCAATGAACTGGATAATTCAATATTTACAATTGATGAATCCAGATTGGATACCAGTTTTTGGTTTATTAATCATAAATGCTTTAACAGGAACGCTTTATATAAAAGCTTTGCAAAGTTTCCCCAGGCAAATTTCAAAATAAGATATCATCTCAGTGTTTCCAAAAAACAAAATAGGATCTAGGTATTTAAACTGGGCAATAAAGGACTATACCTGGTTAATATTCCCTTTACTACTGGCAGGATGGGCATTGTTAAAAATTAGTGAGAGACTAAGTGATGTATTTGTACTAATTACTGGATTGCTATGCCTGTATGTTAATTATAAAAAGTCATCTACAACAGAAAGAAATAAAATCTTATGGCTTTTCTGGGGGTTGATTTCTTTTACTTTAATAATGATTGTTTATTCTATATTGAATGCCAGCGTAACGGAAGTTTCTCGCAATGTAAAACTGGTATTTAACATAGGTTTGATACTTACATTCGTACTATCACAAATAATGAGTCTCTTCTTTTCAAATGCTTTTGATACAGGAATACTTATCAGGCGAATACTTGTAGATGGGTTAATATTTATCTTTATTGTATTCATATATAATACGATAGAACATTATTTTTTACATTGGCTTTCGCACGAACTCGAAATATCTGATGTTATATTATCTTCTTTATTATCCGGAATATTTGTATTGGCATTTAGCCCTATTCATCATAAGTTTATGAGTTACTTAGAGAAAAGGGTAAAAAATAATAATGTGGAGCATACAGAAATTTAGATTCCGATAAAACAAATATGCCTAACATTGGCTTTTCAAAAGTTATACTTCAGCTATAGCCATTAAACTTTTGGTAATGCTGATCAACTTCAGTAATTTGGCATTAACTAATCTTGTTCCCGCCTTGCGGGACGGCCAAGCCAGCAGCAGGAACTATCCTTCCCCACCCTGCGCCATGCAATTGAACACTTCACTAACAAAGCCACCCAAAAATAAATGGAAGACAATACAGGTAAAGAAAATTTAGAGAATCCCACAAACAATCAACCGGAAAAATCTCCTCACGAAATTATCCCTACTATTGACACAAAGTCGATTAACCTAAATCAAGAAACTGAAAATATGGAAGTACATCATCATGCAAATCACGAAGTAAGGAAAAACTGGAAATCGTATTTCTGGGAATTTTTAATGTTGTTTCTTGCAGTTTTTTGTGGTTTTTTGGCAGAATGGCAGTTAGAGCATGTTATTGAACATAGTAGAGAAAAAGAATTTATTAATTCCATGATAGAAGATGCTCAAATTGATACAGCTAACATTAATAAAGCAATAAATGAAAACAAAATGGCTTTGCTTTATATTGACTCACTTATGGCGGTTTGTTTCAACTACGAAAATCAAAAGACAAATGATTATGAAATATATCAATTTTACAGGAGAACTATTAGTTCTATAAATTTTCTAAAGCCAACAGAAAGAACATTGCTACAGTTAAAAAACGCTGGTGGTATGCGTTTAATACGAAAAAAAGTCGCTGCTGATATCATAATTTTTTATGACGGAATAGAAAAAGACGTTCAATCTCAACAAGAAAATGTAGACAAACTAGTATACGATTATATCACTGCTTCATTTGAATTTTTTAATTTTAAATATTTGAATCCTGGGACTTATATTGGGGTATCACCTGAAGCTAAACTCTTAAACCACAATAATTTAAAATTGACATATTTTGGAAATAAATTAGCTGCTTTTGGTGGAACATTTGCTAATTACAATTTCAAATTACAGGAAATGAAAGAAAATGCAGTAATGTTAATCAATACCTTGCGTGAAGAGTATCATTTAATTGATAAGTAAAAAATTACAAACGCATAATGCATATGAAAGGGTTTGCCGCAATGCTGTCGGACGGAATAAAAATTCTACCAGTAGTAATACCTGCCAGTTAGCTGAAATTTTTCAACCTCAACAATTATGAAATTTATATTTCTAATTATCAGTTTTTCTATTAGTGCAGATGTTTTTAGTCAAGACACTTGTATTACTTCTGTAAATTATGGACAAAACATTCCTGCTGGAAAGTTTGCCCAGGTCAATAATATTAAAATGTATTATGAAACCTATGGAGATTCATCTAGGCAACCCCTGTTACTTATTCACGGAAATGGTGGCTATATAAATGCGGAAAGGTGTCAGATAGAATATTTTAGAAGCAAATATTATGTGATTATTGCAGATAGTAGATTTCAAGGCAAGTCTGACAATGGGAACGAGGAACTTACTTTCGATTTACTGGCAAAAGACTATAACGCCCTTCTTAATTATTTAAAAATTGATTCAGCTTACATTATAGGTCAAAGTGACGGCGGTATTATTGGATTAATGATGGCCATTCAGTATCCGAACAAAGTAAAGAAACTTGTTGCTACCTCTGCTAATATACGTCCTGATTCAAATGCACTCTATCGTTGGGTTATTGTTGATATGGAAAAAACGATTAAGCAAATGGAGGATAAGATTGCAAGAGGGGATACTTCGAATGAAACTTTACGAAATTTAACTGTTACCAATCTTGACTACAAATATCCTAACATAAAAAATGTGGAATTATTAAAAATTAAAGCTGAGGTACTTATGATGGCAGGCGATGCTGATATGATCAAATTGGAACACATTGTAGAAATGTATCAAAATATTCCAAAATCGCAATTGTTTATAATGCCCGGAGCCACACATTTTATGTTAAGAAGTGAACACTCCCTATTTAACCAGATTGTTGAACGGTTTTTAAATAATCCTTTTAAAAGACCTACAACTAAAGCAATTATAGTTGGGGAATAAACTGAACCCAATAATTAAGCTTTCATTGCACCTGATACTGATTTAATATTTATGTTATTTCTATGCAAAAAATATTTTTGGCTTTTTTATTTTCATATGGGCAAAAGAGTAATAGACTAATTAAATACTAATCTTTACCACAAAAAAGCCCGACCAATAATAGTCGGGCTTTGTATCAATATTTCTTAACAGCATCTGCTGCTCAACAACCAATTTACTCCCAAATCTGATCTTTTCCTTCTAACCATAATTTTACAGACTCGGTGGTAACGCTCTTTGGACGCTCCAATGGAGAACCTAAGGCTCTATCCCAACATAAGCTGGCCATTACTCCTAACGCACGGCTAACGGCAAATAATACAGTATAGAACTCATACTCTACAAATCCGTAGTGTACCAATAATGCTCCACTATGTGCGTCCACATTCGGCCATGGATTTTTAATTTTACCCAATGATTGTAAAATAGGTGGTACTGTTTCATAAATATTCCAAACGGTATTCACCAATTTATCATCGGGCATATGCTTTTTACCAAACTCCATTTGTGCAGTAAATCTTGGATCAGTCTTACGCAGAACTGCGTGTCCATAACCTGGAACTACTTTACCAGATGTAAGCGTATCTTGAACATATTGTGCAATCTGTTCTTTGCTAGGACTATCAGTGCCTAGTTGCTCTTGCATTTCAAAAATCCACTTAATTACTTCTTGATTAGCCAATCCATGTAATGGACCTGCTAATCCGTTCATTCCTGCTGCATAACTTAAGAATGGATCGCTTAATGCAGAACCTACTAAATGGGTGGTATGTGCTGAAACGTTTCCTCCTTCATGATCTGCGTGGATGGTCATGTACAAGCGCATCAACTCCTTAAAGCTTTCATCGTCGTATCCCATCATATGAGCAAAGTTGCCTGCCCAATCTAACAAACCATTGGGTTGAATATGATCGTTGTTCTTATACTTTCTTCTATAGATATAAGCAGCAATTCTTGGCAAACGTGCAATCAAATCCATTGCATCGTCGTAAGTAGCATTCCAATAGTCTTTTTTATTCATTCCCTTGGAATACTCTTTAGCAAAATTACTTTCCGTTTGTAATGCCATCACCCCTACCACAAACATGGTCATTGGGTGTGTGCTCAACGGCAATGCATCAATGGTTGCAAATACATGGTTGGGTACATGACTTCTGCGCTGCCATACACTAGTAATATGGTTGGCTTCTTCTTCTGTTGGCAAGTCTCCTACCAACATCAAATGGAATAATCCTTCTGGCAAAGGCTCTCCGCCATTAGGTGCCTTGGGCAATTTTTGTTGTAATTCTGGAATAGAATGTCCGCGGAAGCGAATACCATCTTGGGCATCTAATAAGCTGGTCTCGGTAACCAAACCTGTAATACCACGCATTCCTTGGTATATCTGGGCCAGGGTTACTTCCCCTACTTTTTTATTTCCGTGTTCCTTAATAATTGATTTTATCTCGGCACTGGCTATATCAGCCTTTGCTTTAAACCTGTCTTTGATTATTCCCATGGCAATCTATTGTTAGATAATCTAATATTTCAAAGGTAATTGAAGTTGCAGCTACAACAAAATCAATGCCAGTCTTCTTGCAAAATTTCACAAATAATTATTTTGGTGCCGTTCTGTATAGATATACTACAACTATTAGGAATATCATATTAGGAATCCAGGCTGCCATTAATGGGGGCAAATTACCTTTAGTAGAAAATATAGTAGAGAATCGATCGGTGATAATGAACAATGCTGCTGTTACAAAACCAACGGCCAAATGCACCCCACTTCCTCCCCTAACTTTTCTTCCCGCTACTATAGCACCAATTAAAGTCAACAAAATTACTGTTACACAAGTAGCGTCTCGCCTGTATCGCTCAACTTTCAAACTATTCAAGCCCTCCGATCCCCTTAATTCTTCCAATGCAATAAATCGGGTTAATTCCGGGGTGGTTAATTTGTCTTTGGTGTATTTATCGCGCGTTAAGTCGGATGGTTTAAAATTGAAATTCATTAATCGAGTGGTTTCATTTACCACCATCTCTTGCATGGGTTTCAATTTCCGATCTAATAACACATCCAACTTCCATTTTTTACTGGCCGTATCCCAAATAATGGATTCTGCTCTTAGGTTTTCAGTTACCTTATTGTCTTTTACAGTGTACAAAAATACTGGACCACCTCTTTTTACCAGCGTATCATAATAATGAATGCCAGCGTAAGTAAATGAATCTATGCGCAAATAAATATGATTCGACTGACCCAATAACGCGTTGTAACTAGAATTGGCATCTATGTATTTTGCTTCAAAATTACCGCGCAATACATTGGCCTTGGGTACCACATACTGATTAGCAAACCACAATAAAGTAGCCATTAAAAATCCTCCAATCCAATAAGGTCTTAACCACCTTGAATACCCTGTACCGCTGGCAAGTATTGCCACTATTTCACTATTACCCGCCATTTTAGAAGTGAAAAAAATCACAGCAATAAAAACAAATAAAGGAAATAAGAGGGCAATAATATGTGGAATAAATCCAGCGTAATAGTCGGTTATAATCCGCCTGAAACCCAACTGTGAACGCACAAAGTCATCGGTCTTTTCGCTTACATCTACCACAATAGCAATAACAGCAAAAAGAAATATAGCAAAGAAGAAAGTAGTGAGGAATTTTTTGAGTATGTACCAATCAAGCTTCTTCATTAACTCAAAGATAGAAAAATACATCCATGAAAATGGATGTATCAATTTTAGGGCTTCAGAGGTAGCGGATTAGTAAGTAATGCTAATCTACCACTGAATTTGCAACACTGAATACAATTAGTATATAAGTGAATAAATATAAATTTAGTTTGCGCTTATCCACATGCTGTTTTCCAAGGGGATTATAATCGCCGCTTTAGTATCTCCAACATTTCTTTCTTCCAACTGCTGAATGTATTGTCTAGAATATGCTTTCTTGCTTCACCTACCAACCATAAATAAAAACTTAAGTTATGTATGCTGGCGATTTGTAATCCTAAAATTTCCTCAGCTACAAATAAATGACGCAAATATGCTTTAGTATAATACTGGCTGGTTTCAGAAGGCAGCCCAGGATCAATAGGGCTAAAGTCTTTGTACCATTTTTTATTTCGGATATTGATAACGCCTTGTGTAGTAAACAACATGCCGTTTCTACCATTGCGGGTGGGCATTACACAATCAAACATATCAATACCTAAATCAATACACTCCAATAAATTCCATGGAGTTCCTACACCCATTAAATAACGAGGTTTATCTAAAGGCAAGTGCTCTGTACACAATGCAGTAAATTCATACATCATGTCTTCGGGCTCTCCTACACTTAATCCTCCTATGGCATTACCCACGGCACCACGGGAAGCAATAAATTCACAAGAAGCTTTTCGCAAATCTTTATAGGTACTCCCTTGAACTATGGGAAATAAATTTTGTGTATATCCATATTTGTCAGGTGTTTCAGCCAATCGAGCAATACACCTATTTAACCAACGATGGGTTAACTCCATGCTTTTTTTGGCATATTCATATGTACTTGGATAGGGAGGACATTCGTCGAATGCCATGATGATATCGGCGCCAATACTTCGTTGAATATCCATTACCGACTCAGGAGAAAACAAGTGCTTGCTTCCATCAATATGAGACTGAAATATTACTCCCTCTTCCTTAATTTTTCTATTGGCTGCCAAAGAAAAAACCTGGTATCCACCGCTGTCCGTTAAGATGGGGCGATCCCATCCATTGAAACGGTGCAATCCCCCCGCAGCTTCCAACACTTCTGTTCCAGGTCTTAAATATAAATGATAGGTATTGCCTAAAATAATCTGCGCTTGTACATCCAACTTCAATTGCTGTTGGGTTACTGCTTTTACCGATCCTACGGTGCCTACTGGCATGAAGATGGGCGTTTGAATGGTTCCATGGTCTGTTTCAATAACACCCGCCCTTGCTGCGGATCCATTTGCGGTATTGTTTAGTGTAAAACTTAGTGCGGCCATGCTGCAAAAGTAGTGGTCTTTGCCCTATTTTTGCGGCATGATCATACCCGCTATTGTCTGGACCATTTGTTTCGGACTTTTCTGTACTGTTATAGCTATACAGGTTTTTTATTACCTGTATTTCTTTAGAAGAATGGCTTATTATAAAGCAACTGAAAAAGAAACTTCAGTTGAACATCCTGTTTCGGTGATTATTTGCGCACGCGACGAAGCCCATAATTTGGTAAAAAATTTACCTGGAGTGCTGGTACAAGATTATGCCACCACACACGAAGTGGTTTTGGTAAACGACAACTCTACCGACGAAAGTAAATATGTGATTGACGAGTTCAGGCGCTCTTTTAAGAACCTAAATATGATAGAACTTACCCAAGAAGCTAAAATGATTAGTGGTAAGAAATTTCCTTTATCTATGGGGATTAAAAGTGCTAAGTATGAAATTGTCCTATTAACGGATGCAGACTGTGTTCCGGCATCGGAAAACTGGATAAAAAAAATGCAAGGAGCATATGAAGATGAAACAGAAATTGTATTGGGTTATGGAGCTTACCACAAGAAACCTGGTTTGCTAAATAAACTGATTCGTTTTGAAACTTTCCACACTGCTTTACAATATTTCTCTTATGCGTTGGCAGGCAAACCCTATATGGGTGTTGGTAGAAACTTAAGTTATAAAAAAGAAATTTTCTTTAAAAACAAAGGCTTCTCTTCCATTAATCAAATACCAAGTGGAGACGATGATTTGTTCATTAACCAAGTAGCAACAGCTGATAATACTGCCATCCTATTAGACCACGATACGCATACCCTTAGCGATGCTAAAAATAGTTGGGGAGAGTGGATGACACAAAAATATCGTCACTATTCAACAGGAAAATATTATAAACCAATTCACCAATTTTTATTGGGATTGTATTCGTTTTCTTTATTCTTGGTCTACCCATTATTGGTGTTGAGCATTTTATTTTTCAATTGGCAATTGGCCGTTGGCGTTTTTGCACTTCGCTTTATTGTACAAGCTATTGTATTGTATAAAGGCATGAACAAACTGAATGAGAAAGACTTATATCCTTGGTTCTTGTTCTTAGATATCTGGATGTTTTTTTATTACCTATTTACTGTACCTGCTATATGGAAAGCGCCCCGCAAAAACTGGAACTAATAACCAAATACTTCGACGACTTTACGCCCACACAGCTAGAGCAGTTTAGATTATTAGAAGAATTATACAAAGATTGGAATGCTAAAATAAATGTAGTTTCTAGAAAAGATATAGACAGCATTTATTTACACCATGTATTGCACTCATTAAGTATTGCTGCTATTGCAGACTTTTCCAAGGGCATGAATATCATTGATATTGGCTGTGGTGGCGGATTCCCCGGTGTTCCATTGGCCATTTTTTTTCCAGAAGTTCAATTTCATTTAGTAGACAGCATTGCTAAAAAATTAAAAGTAGTAGAAGCAGTTTGCGAAGGCGCAGGTATTAAAAATATTACCACCAAACATACCAGAGCAGAAGATATTACGAACCGAAAATTCGATTTTGCCATTTCTAGAGCGGTAGCACCTTTAAAAGATTTATTAAAATGGAGCATGCCCTTAATTAAAAAGCCCACCGCTCCTATTACAGATGGTGGACTTAGAAATGGTTTGATTTGTTTAAAAGGGGGCGACCTGAATCAAGAAATTTTCGAAAGTGGGGCCCGTCCTAAAATGATGCCGATTTTCAAAATATTTCCTGAGTCTTATTTTGAGGAGAAATATATAATTCACGTAGCTAAATAAAAAAACCGTCCCGATTATTCAGGACGGTTTTTTATAGTTTCGATATTTCTTATTCAGGAATCACTAGTTTATTATTGGTCTTGTTGATATCGGCTAATCGCTGGCTTGGATCAATTTCAATTGATTTAATTTCTCCAACAGCCCTACTGGTTGTAAAGCTGTATTCGGGATGCGTCCACTTCCAAGGAGCATGCACGGTAGTGGGCACTTTGGTTTCTGATGATTTAGCGCCATACATCAAATTCAAAGGCATATAATGCATTTCTTGTGTGCCATCTTTATATGTAACCAATACATCAATTGGCATAGGCATTTTACCTACACGCTTGATGGTGATACTGGTTTTATTATCTACCATAGCAATATCTCCAACTGCATAATCAATGGTTTTAGTGCTATAAATCCAATACTCTTTGTACCAATCTAATTCTAACCCACTTACTTTTTCTGCTACTCTAATAAAATCATTTGGATTGGGATGCTTGAATTTCCATGTATTAAAATAAGCGTGCAAAATTTTATCTCTGGTATCTGCACCAACTATATAACCCAACTGCTCCATGAAAACAGCTCCCTTACTATACGCTGAAGAAGTAGAAGCAAAATTGGTATTAAAATGATCGGCGTGAGTGCTTGCAGGCTCTTCATATCCACTTCTTGCTAATCGATAGTATCCGCCGTAAGAACCATTGTACCAGAAACCAGGACTATTTCTCATAGTAGCCATTGCCCTAGTACTTGAATAATCAGTAAAACCTTCATCCATCCAAGCATACAAAGATTCATTGCTACCTAAAATCATTTGGTACCAGCTATGCATCCATTCGTGTATGGCAGTTCCTATACTGGCGCTTTTTAATAAAGTAGCCATAGGATATTCCATACCACCATCTCCACCTTGTACAAATGTGTAGGTCTTGTATGGATAAGCTCCAAATGTTTTAGCAATGATTGGATAAATTAATGCACAGGTGTCGGCCATTTTTTGCCAGCGATTCTCTAAAGAATCTACTTGCTTATACACCACTTTTAATAAAGGGCCACCGGGTATTGTTCTGGTTATTAATTTATAATTTGGATCTGCTGCCCACATAAAATCATGCACATTATTGGCCTGCCATTTCCAGGTCAAGGTATTGCCAGTTGCAGGTTTTACTTGAACCCCTTTGGCTTCGTATCCAAATCCTATTTCATTGGCATTTAATAAATCGCCACCTGCGGTTACCAAGTATTTTTTATCAATGGTAATATTTACATCAAAGTCTCCCCATACACCATAAAACTCGCGTGCTATATATGGATTGGCGTGCCATCCTTGGTAATCGTATTCTACTACTTTAGGATACCATTGCGCCATACTGTAACGAATGCCTTCTGCATTGTCTCTTCCACTTCTTCTTATTTGTTTAGGTACTTGTGCTTCAAATGCCACATCCATGGATATTTTAGACTTTGGCAAAATGGGTTTTGCCAACACAATTTCTAAAATGGTTTCATGCTCTATTAACTTTTGTGCAACGCCATTAATTAAAACAGATTTTACATTTTGGTACCCTATTTCATCTGGCTTTAATTTGCTGATTCTATCTTTTACTCTTGCATCCCAATCTAATCCATCGTTGTTTCTTCTTGGATCGGCCAATTTGGTTTTTCCTAATTCCCTGCTTCTTACATCCATACTGCTATTGGGCTGAAATGCATTCCAATACAAGTGCATGAATATTTTAGTAAGGGTATCTGGAGATTGATTAAAATAATCAATCTTTTCGGTACCACTAAATCGATTGGTCTCCACATTCATGTTCACATTAATGGTGTACTTGATTTTTTGCTGCCAGCGATCGGGCTGTGCCAACAATACTGTGCTCAATAACAAACATCCCACCAAAAGGGAAAGGGTTAATTTTTGCATTTTCATTTTATTATCGTTAGGTAGTAATTGAGTATAAATATATTGCAATAAGTGTTAGTCTGCACCTGCCACCACCAATACAATTTCCCCTTTAACCGTTTTTGATTTAAAATATTCGGCTACTTCTTTAAGCGTTCCCCTTTTATTCTCTTCAAACATTTTGGTGAGCTCTCTTGCAACTGAACAGTTGCGAACCTCCCCAAAATATTGCGCTAAGTCTTCGAGCGTTTTAACTAATCGCATAGGGCTCTCATAGAAAATCATGGTTCGCTCTTCGGTAGCCAACTGTTTTAATAATGTTTGCCTGCCTTTTTTTATAGGAATAAAACCCTCAAACACAAATCGATTGGTAGGAAGACCACTATTCACTAATGCAGGTACAAATGCTGCTGCACCAGGTAAACATTCCACACGAATATTTCTTTTGATGCATTCTCTTACCAATAAAAAAGCAGGATCTGAAATACCAGGTGTTCCTGCATCGGTAATTAAGGCCATTGTTTTACCTGCTTCTAATTGATCTGCTAAATGAGATACAATCTTATGCTCGTTATGCTGATGATAAGGAGTTAGCGGTTTTTGAATATTATAATGCTGCAATAACTTTGAAGAAGTGCGCGTGTCTTCACACAAAATCAAGTCCACTAAATTCAAGATTTCTAGTGAACGCAAGGTAATATCCTTTAGGTTACCTAAAGGTGTAGGAACTAAATAAAGCAAATTAACCGTTTATGGTAATCTCAAAATGTTCCATTACTTGATTGGCCAATAATTGCTTACTGGCATTTTCTGCAATGGCTTTTGCTTCTTCCGCTGAAGCTGCTTCAACCGATAAAGTAATATGTTTACCTACTCTTACATCTTTTACTTCGGTAATGCCTAAATTAGCCAATCCACCCAACACGGCTTTTCCTTGTGGATCTAATAAATCTTTCAATGGCATTACATTAATGGCTACTTCAAACTTCATGATTCGGTTGGTTTAAACAACAAAGATAGAATTACATACGCAATAAATCCCGCGGAAATTGCCAGCCATCCAAAAAGGAAGGCCACAGGTAGGGCAATCGCTAAAATGATTAAAAAAGGTAATATTTTCTTAAACGATAATCCACTGAACTTAAGTGCCAGCATGGGTACTGTGGAAACCATACCTAGGCTTAACAAAACAATTAAACTATACCATAGCCATTTGCTTAATAATAGGTCTAACACCCAGGCATCAGTGGCATACCAGTTTACCAATGGAAAAGAGGCAATTAATATTCCCGCAGCAGGAATAGGAATACCCTTGAAGCCAGTTGATTTAGATTGATCTAAGTTAAAACGTGCTAAACGAAAGGCTCCAGCACAAGGAATCAATAATGCTGGGAGTAAAAAAGCCATTGAAATATCTAAGCCTCCTTCAGTACTCGCATAAGAAAAACGCAAGAATTGCAACACCATTAAACCTGGTGCAACACCAAAACTCACCACATCGGCCAAAGAGTCTAACTGTTTGCCCATTTCAGAACACTGGTTCATCCACCTTGCTACAAAACCATCCAAAAAATCTACCAAAGCAGCTGCAAAAATAAGCCAACTTGCCACCATCATTTTCTCAGGTATAGTAACCAATCCATCCCCATCTGCATGGTAAGCCAACCCGGGTTGTAAAATATATATTATTGCTGTTGCGCCTAAAAACAAATTGATCAGGGTAAAACAGTTGGGAATTTGTTGCTTCATATTATCGCTTCATGTATGATTCAATCTCTTCTACTGTAATCGGAATATTTTTCATTAAATCAGTATTGCCGTTTTTGGTAATCCAAAAATTGTTTTCAATACGAACACCCATCTGCTCTTCTTCAATATAAATGCCAGGTTCAATGGTAAACAACATGCCTGCTTTTATTGGTGCTGTTCTGGTTCCTAAATCGTGTACGTCAATGCCTAAATGATGAGATATACCATGGTATAAATACTTGCGATAAGCCCTGTTTTCTTGGTCTTCATTTTTAACATCCGACTTTTTTAGCAAGCCAATTTTTAAAAATTGTTGGGTTGCCTCCTCGCCTACTTTATCGGTGTAATCAAGAATACTAATGCCTGGCTTCAAAATAGACTTCGCATAATTGTGCAAATGCAAACAAGCATGGTACACTGTTTTTTGTCTGCGAGTAAATTTTCCATTCACTGGAATGGTTCTGGTTAAATCTGCACAATACCCTCCGTATTCTGCACCAAAATCCATTAAAATTAAATCCCCGTCTTTACATTCTGCATTATTAGAAACATAATGCAAAGTTCTTGCATTGTCACCACTGGCAATAATACTTCCATAAGCTGGGCCAGTTGCTCTTTGACTTAAAAAGCTATGCCAAATTTCTGCTTCAATTTCACATTCGTTTACACCTGGTTGTATAAACTTCATCAACCTTCTAAAAGTGTTATCGGTAATATCAATGGCTTTTTGCACCACCACAATTTCTTCTTTCGATTTGATGGCACGCAATTCTTTCATAATTTTTGCAGCACGCATATAATGATGCAATGGATACTGCGCTTTCATTTCATCAATAAAGCGATACTCCCTAGATCTAATTGCTGATGCTTTCCGATCGTTTTCGTTGCTGTCTAAATAAATATTGTCTGCTAAATGAATCCAACCTTGCAATAAAGCATCTAAGCTATCTAACCAAACCACCGTGGCCATTCCAGCAATTGCTTTTGCTTCACCCGCTCTTAATCTTTTTCCATCCCATTTTTCCTTTAATTCGTTGGGACGAACCAATACCAATACTTCCCTAAATTTTGGATCTGGATTATCTGGAAAAAGTATCACCATCGAATCTTCTTGTACAATTCCACTTAACCAATATAAATCACTGTTTTGCTTAAAAGAATGCAAGGCATCGCCATTGCTGGGCCATTCATCATTGCTCACAAAAACAGCAATGCTGTTTGGAAGCATATGGCTAACAAATCGTTTTCTATTATTAATAAAAATAGCTGGATCTAATGGCTGGTATTTCATGCGTATCTTAATTGAGACACGCAATATATAAAGTTTGGCGCACTTAAAACCGCACTGTAGGACATTTAACCGACCTGCCCTGTGAACTTGGAAAAATTCCTTGTTTAATGATAGACAATTCATAAGCCCCTCTAGACCCATTCAAATTGCCTAACCCAGAAATGGTGGCATCGTAATTAACAGTAATTTTCAAGTCGTTTACCTGGTATCCAACCATTGGAATAATGGCGTCTCCTGTTCTATAATAAAGTCCTAAAATCATTTGTTGCATACCATCCCCACTGATATTTCTATTGGCATTCATCCCCATAACCAATTCACTTTTATTTCCTACTGAACTATAATAAACATTGGGATTTACAATCCATAAATTGTCCATTTTTAAACTGGCGTTGGCGAAAAAATTATATCGCATTGGGACCCTTGCATCACTTACACTTGGAGCAAAAAAACTTTCTTTAGGACTATTCAAATGCATGATGGAAACGCCAGCATTAAAATAGAAATTCTCAGAAGCAAAATAGGCATAGTTCAGTCCCATATTTAAATCTAAATAACCTACTTGACTATAAGCAAAGGGTTCAAATGTAGGAATGGTAATATCAAAGAATTTTCCGTTCCATTGATTATCAAAATTAAGTTTAGAAAGATCTACTCTTTTTGTAGTGATGCCTGCACTAAAGCCTGCACTCAACAAACTATTATAACCCAACATTTGATGCCATGCTATTGATACAGCTGCTCCAGTTGAAGTTAATTGACCAGAACCTGCTACATCTTTAATAATGGATCCCCCAATGCCCATCCAACCGTTCTCAAAACGATTAGCAAAAAGTTTTGCATCGGCCCATACTCCCATGGTCTTATAAGGTGTTCCAACGGAAGCCCATTGGGTTCTATAATTCATACCAGCTCTATAATCGTAATCTGGATTAAAGCCCGTATTGGCTGGATTGGTTAACAGCGGAGCATTATAGTACTGTGAGTAATTCAATGCTTGTGCAAGCAGTTGTTTTTGCCCAAACAATGCAACAATAAAGAGACTATATATGAATATTCTTTTTAGCATTATCTCAATAGTGTTATATCTCCTTTTTTAGTTGCCCTCTCTTTATCACTGAATTCTAATTCTAACGTATAATGATATACTTCTTGTGGTTGTAATTTGCCATTGTACCTGCCATCCCATCCTTCCGATTGGTTGGTACCAATATAAACCAGCTTACCCCAACGATTGTATATTTTCCAAGTCATTTTCACTATCCCAAATCCTCGTACGAAAATTCTATCATTGGTTCCATCTCCATTTGGTGAAAACGCATTAGCCACATTAAAACCTGGAACAATGGTTACTAGAACTGGCACACAACTCGTATCTGCACAACCCGCATCGTTATAGGCAATTACACAGGCGTTATAAGTACCACTTGCATTATAAAGATGACGCACAGTTGTATCGCTTCTAAGTGTATTTAATGTATCTCCATCTCCAAACAACCACTTGTATCTATTGGCCCCAAAGCTATTATTGGTGAATGTTACAGGAGTATTGGCTTCTGTTGGATCTGGACTAAAGCTAATACCAGCAGTTGGGTTATCTCTTACAGCAATAGTAAACACCGTGCTATCGGCTAGATTACAAGTAGAGGAATCTATGGCTACTAATTTAATTGTATAAGTACCTACTGCTGCATACAAATGTTGTGGTGATGTTTGGGTAGAAGTGTTACCATCACCAAAATCCCAACGGAATGTTCTACCTGCCAATGATGTATTATTGAATACGGCAGTGTATGGTACACAACCTAAGGAGGGTGTTTCAAACTGCGCTTTCACTAAAGGAGATATGCGCAATTGAATACCTACACTATCAAACTCATTACAAAAACTGGTATCAATTAAAATTAATCGCACATTATAAGAACCCGCCGTTGCATAGGTATGAGTTACCGGACCAAAAGAAGCAATTTGTCTGGTTCCATCTCCAAAATCCCAACGAAAAGCATTGGCTCCAAAGGGTTTTGGAGCAATAGAATTATTATCAAATCGATAGGTTAAAGATTCACAAGGCAATAGTTTATTTGGCGTAAAAGCTAAAATGGCTTCGTCTGCTCTTACCCGCATTTTTACATATGAAGTATCACTGATATTACAAGATGCAGAATCTATGGCAATCAATCTTACATTATACAATCCAACATTATTAAATGTATGGGTAACAGAAGGATTATTGGTTGTTACTTCTGGTGAACCGTCATTAAAATCCCATCGATAGGTTTTAGCTAACTCTAATGTATCAGAAAAAACAACGGTGAGTGGTACACATCCCGATGTATCACGCGCTACCCCATTAATAGCGGTTTTAATCCCCCCACCAACACCTGCTAAATTAAAAGCAATTTTAATAGCCAATAAATTACATGAATTGCTTCTATTGGTAGTAGACCATGCACCCCCTGTACCTACAATCGGTCTACTTGGATCACCTGTTCTTCTACACGAGCAAATAGATTGATAAATGGTGCCATTTGGATCAAACCTACTGGTACCGCCATCTACGTGATCAGCAAATCCTCCTGTTTGTCCAAAATAAGATCCATACAATTGTCTTTGCGCATCTCTTTCTAAAACAAAGAAATAAAAATCTGCGCCATCTGTTCCAGATTGATATGCATCCGGAGTTAATGGCATATTGGCCAATGGCGCTGTTTGAAAATTATTGATATTACTACCACCCCAACCCGATACGTATACATTACCACATCGGTCTACTAAGAATGCCGAAATGGAAAGATTCGGAATAGTAGCGCCGCTTGAACCAAAATTAGTGAGATAAATAAAATCGGATAAATCTGGTTGCAATTTGGCTATAAACTGTTTGCCAGATGCTTGTCCTGGATTATTATTATTATAAGGAGAATTAATTGGACTTAAAACCCCTGTACTTGTACCCACGATATAAGGAAAACCTTGTCGATCAAATTGAATTCCAAAAATGACATCTACTCTATCTGTTCCAATAAAACTAGTGCTAATAATATTCGTGCCATCTGGCGAAATAATACTAATAAATCCATCCACTGGACCATTGGTATTCTGAAATTTAGGAGCCGCATTTTGTCTTGATGGCATATCTGTACTTGATGTTGCTCCAGCAACATAAATATTTTGATTCGCAGGATTGATGGCCAAAACAAATGCAGCATCATCATCACCACCGCCTAAAAAACTAGAAAATATAACTCGAGATAAATTGGCATCTAATTTAATTACCACACCATCTTGAAATCTTGCATCTGGTGCAGTTCTGCTTGCTCCTCTAACTCGCTGAAAAGCATTCGCCGTAGTTGGGAAATCTGTTGATTGAGTTACAGAAGCCAATACAATATTACCTTGGTTGTCAAAAATCACTTCACTTCTAGCATCATCACCATAGTTTCTTCTAGTAGTTTCTGGGCCAGTTGGATTTTCATAATTTGGTCTAATATTTACACCATCTCTTCCTGTTCCTCCGATTCTAACAGAACCAACCAATGCAGTACCAGTACTATTTAATTTGGTAAGAATAATATCGAAAGTTCCTCCACCAGAACCAAATAATGGAAAAGTATTTACTGTTGGGTATGCATCACCAGAAGAAGTTCTACCTGCAATTACCAAATTACCTACTGCGTCTGCAACCAAACTATGAGGTTGTTCATTTCCATTACCTCCTATATAAGTTGCATAAATTAAATTGGTTCCGCCTGGTTCAAATTTTAAGATACCCATATCGAAACCAGTAATACTACCTTCATTAACACCACCTGAATAATTTTGTCTAAACGCACCATTGGTAGTAGGGAAGCCTGCACTAAACACAATTCCACCTGCATAAAAATTTCCAAGTAAATCATATGTGGCAGTAAAACCCCAGTTGTCTGCCCTACTTCCTGAATAACTGATGAATACTGGCTGAGGATCAATCACCAATGTACTATTGCGATTGTATTCACTGCTTAATTTAAACTTAACTAAATTTCCTTTTATCTCATAACCACATGCCACTTCTTTTCTTTCCCCACCAATTAATTGATAGGTATAAGGAACTGTTTCTTGCAATACGCCTACAGAGGTATTCACTTGTAATGCCCCATTTTTTAGAGAAATCCCTTCTGTCCCTTCAAAATATAAAATCACTTTAGATGGATCTCCTCCTGGGTGCACAATAATATCATATTTCAACACCCCATTATTAGTATAGTATCGTATATCAATATTGGGATACATATTTTGGTAAGTAACCGATTGATATGTTTTGCAATTGCTTGCCCATTTTGATGGATCATTTCCAATAAAATAATTACTAACCCCTGGCAAAGGCTTTTCTTTTACAATAGTGGGGTTAGGATTGGCATTCAAAAATTTTACTTCGTACACATGCGAACGCAAAGTTTTATCTAATAAAGGTTCTTGGGTATTACCGGGCTCATTGGCATTTCGATTATTGATACCCACGCCAATACTTGTTCCATGTGGGTGGGTGGTTTCTGCTATACTTGCATAATCACTTACCTGATGTTGTAAAACCCTATAACCTGTTTTTGTTAGTGCAAAAGCACTGGCAGGCAAATCACTTTTAAATTGTATAGCATCGGGCCATTGGCCTTTATTTTCAATAAAATCTAAATAACCCTGTGCATTTAGGCCCAGCATTCCCATCAAAAAAACCAATATCAATCCAATATTTTTCAACATCTCTACTTTAAGTTACGATATTTTGCTCCAGCCATGTTTCAACTGTTGTGATGACAAGTAGTTTTTTAACAAAGCATTCTCAGTTGAATCTAAGTACAAATCTTGTTCCACAATTTGTTCTGCTTTTTCCTTTGCCTTTTCTAGCAAAGCTCTGTCATTAACAATACTTGCCAGTTTAAAGTTCAATGCCCCACTTTGTCTGGTTCCTTCTATATCCCCTGGTCCCCTCATTTCTAAGTCCTTTTCGGCAATTTTAAACCCATCATTAGTGGCGCACATTATATTGATACGTTCTTTGGCTTCTTTGCTTGCTTTGCTACCCGTTAATAAAATGCAAAAACTTTTTTCACTGCCTCTACCTACCCTTCCCCTTAGCTGATGCAATTGAGACAATCCAAATTTTTCGGCACTTTCAATTACCATGACCGAGGCATTCGGCACGTTCACTCCTACCTCAATCACCGTAGTACTTACCATAATTTGGGTATTACCTTGAACAAATCTTTGCATATTGGTTTCCTTTTGATCGGAGGGTTGTCTTCCATGAACCATACTAATTAGGTAATTGGGTTCAGGAAAAAAACTTTTCACTTGCTCATAACCTTGCATCAAATCTTCGTAACTCAATTTTTCACTTTCTTCAATCAATGGATATATAAAATAGGCTTGTCTTCCTTTAGCAATTTCTTCTTTTACAAAACCCATAACACTTGCCCTTGCCATTTCGTTTCTGTGCACTGTAGTAATAGGTATTCTTCCTGGAGGCAATTCATCCATAACGCTGTATTCTAAATCTCCATAAGCTGTCATGGCCAATGTTCTTGGTATTGGCGTTGCAGTCATTACCAATACGTGTGGAGGAATCACTGCCTTGGTCCATAGTCTTGCACGTTGTGCAACACCAAATCGATGTTGTTCATCTACTATAACCAATCCTAAATTTTTGAATTGCACTTTATCTTCTATAATGGCATGCGTACCTACCACAAAGTGAATCGTATCTTCTTGTAATCCTTTTAAAATTCTTCTTCGTTCCGCTGTTTTAGTACTCCCTGTTAAGAGTGCAATTTCAACTGGCATTTCTTTTAATAAACTGGTTAAACTTTGGTAATGCTGTTGTGCTAAAATTTCGGTAGGTGCCATTAATGCACTCTGGTAACCATTGTCTGCTGCTAATAACATACTCAATAAAGCCACAATAGTTTTTCCACTTCCAACATCTCCTTGCAATAATCGATTCATCTGCTTACCACGTGCAGTATCTTGTCTAATTTCTTTAATGACTCTTTTTTGTGCACCAGTTAAAGCAAAAGGAAGATAGTGCTGGTAAAAGTCATTAAAGTTTGACCCAACTTTTTCAAAAACGACTCCTTTACTAGTAGTATTTCTTTGCAAGCGTACCAGTTGCAATCTTATTTGCGCAATAAAAAATTCTTCGAACTTTAATCGCTCCATCGCTTTTTTAAAATGCAATTCTGAAGTTGGAAAATGAATTCCCGCAATAGCTTCATAGCGTCCTAATAGTTTTACATCTTTCAACACATTTGTTGGAATATTTTCTGGTAAATCGTTAGGAGTTAATTGCTGCAATAGGGTGTAAGTAAACTTAGCCAGTTGCCTTCCATTTAAACCCCTTGCCTTTAATTTTTCTGTAGATGGATATACAGGCTCTAAAAATGCTGCGCCTCCCATTTTAGCAGGAACAAATACTTCTATTTCTGGATGAACCATTTGGGCTTTACCATTAAAATAAGTGGTTTTACCAAATACCAAATAATCTGAACCCACATATAAACTTTTCTGCACCCAATTTATTCCCTGAAACCAGGTTAATTCAAGTACACCAGTTGCATCTTTTATTTGCGCAACCAATCTTCTAGCGCGCTTTTCTCCTATTACATCAAATTGCACTAATCGGCCTGCAACCTGAATGTATTCAGTTTGAAAGTTGATATCGCTTATTTTACTAACCTTGGTTTTATCAATATGCCTGATGGGATAATGCTGAAGTAAGTCGTTAAAAGTGAATATCTCCAACTCTTTTTTAAGCATATCAGCCCTAAGCGGTCCAACCCCCTTAAGGTATTCAATAGGCGAAGCGAGTATGGTGTTTACAGCTGAAATAATGATAATAATATGGTTCCGGCTACAATTTCCGATTTCTTTTGATGCCAACCATAAAAAACCAAACACTATATTTATCTTCGCCCACATGGAAAAAGAGGTTGTTGTAAGTGGAATTCGGCCTACCGGATTTCTTCATCTAGGAAATTATTTTGGCGCCATGCGTAATTATGTGCGCATGCAAGACGATTTTAATTGTTATTTTTTTGTTGCCAATTGGCATAGTTTAACCACACACCCTGATACCAAAGAATTAAAAAATAGTGTGTATAGGGTTATTGCAGAAAATATTGCTTGTGGCTTAGATCCACAAAAAGTGGCATTTTATGTACAAAGTGATGTGCCAGAAATAGCTGAACTCTATTTGTATTTAAATATGCTTTCGTATAAAGGAGAACTGGAAAAAACAGTCACTTTTAAAGAGAAGGTAAGAATGCAACCCGAAAACGTAAATGCTGGATTACTTACCTACCCTGTACTTCAGGCTGCTGATATCATTATTCAAAGAGCGGTGAAAGTTCCTGTTGGAAAAGACCAAGAGCAACATTTAGAAATGGCCAGAAACTTTGCCGATCGTTTTAACTATCGATACGGAGAAGTATTTCCTTTACCCTATGCATTTAATTATGGGGATGAGTTAATTAGAATTATGGGATTAGATGGAAATGGCAAAATGAGTAAGAGTGAGAATCAAAATGCGACCATTTACTTGGCAGACGATGATGAACAGATTAGAAAAAAAATAATGAAAGCCAAAACCGATCAGGGACCAGCTGAACCAAATTCAGCAAAACCTGATTATATTCAAAACTTATTTACCATGATGAAATTGGTAAGTACTGCAGATACATTAACCAAATTTGAAGAAGATTTCAATGCCAGTTCTAATGGAAATTGTATCATTCGATATGGCGACATGAAGAAGCAATTGGCAGAAGATATGGTATTGTTTATTAAACCCATCAGAGAGAAAGCGGCAGACCTTTTAGCTAATCCTGAGGAATTGCACAGAATAATCAAACAAGGTGCCGACAAAGGCAGATCTAGGGCTTCTGAAACATTAAAAATGGTAAGAGATGCAGTAGGATTGAATTATTAGCACTCAAACAACCAAAATCAGATTAGTTTACTTAAGTTGCGACACTTTAACAGCATTTACCAATGGCAAAACCTAAAAAACCAAAGCACGTAGCAATAGCGGGAAATATTGGAGCGGGCAAAACAACATTAACCGAAATGTTGAGTAAGCATTATCGCTGGATTCCACAGTTTGAAAATGTAGATACCAACCCCTATTTAATGGATTTTTATGAGGACATGCCTCGTTGGAGTTTCAATTTGCAAATTTATTTTTTAAATAGCAGATTGAATCAGCTTTTAGATATACAACATGGCACTGAAACAGTAATTCAAGATAGAACCATCTACGAAGACGCCAATATATTTGCGCCTAACTTACATGAAATGGGATTGATGAGTAAAAGAGATTTTGACAACTACTATCAATTTTTTCAAACATTAAAAACGATGGTACAACCGCCAGATTTATTAATTTATTTAAAAGCGTCTGTTCCTACATTGGTTTCACAAATTCAGAAGAGAGGCAGAGAATATGAGGAAAATATTCGTTTAGATTACTTGAAAAAACTAAATGAATATTACAATAAATGGATTGATGGTTACAAAGAAGGACAGCTTTTAATTATTGATTGTGATAAAAATAAATTTGCTGAAAACGAAGAACAATTTGGTGAAATCATCAGCAAAGTTGACGGAATGCTTTTTGGACTTTTTTAATGGGCACTACAATACACTATGAACTACGAAGAACTAGTAAAAAATCATTCAGGAGAGTTAATTGAAAAATTGGTAACCCATGTGGTAAGCCAAGACCCCGTTGAAGTTTTATTCAATTTTGAAGACAACGACCAATGGGCTATTGTTAGCATGCACCAGTACGAAGAAGATTTAGAAATTTCACTTCGAATGCATTCCAATCAAACCATCGATTTATTTGTGGGCTACTATGATGATGAAGATGAGTTTCATGAAATAGTGCATGTTCTTAATGAAACAGAATTGGAACAATTACCCGATGGATTAAAAAAAGTCATGCGTAAAGTGGTAGACGACGAAAAAGGAATGCGCTTACCTGGCAACTTTTTATCTGCAAAATAATAAAGCCTCCCTCTTTTTAGAAGGAGGCTCTTCAGGCAAACAATCGCAAACAGTTAAGCAATCAATAGTTACACGATTGGAGCAGCCGCCAGAATCTCTGCCGAAACACCAGCTGCATATTTTTCAAAATTCTTTATAAATTGTTGTGCTAAATTTTTAGCTATTGCATCATACGCTGCTGCATCTTTCCAGGTAGACTTAGGATTTAAAATTTCTGCAGGAGCACCTGGGCAGGTAGTTGGCATCATCATACCAAAAACTGGATGTTGTTCATAAGCAACATTATCTAAACTGCCGTTTAATGCTGCAGTAATCATTGCTCTGGTATAACTTAATTTCATCCGGCTTCCTGTACCATAAGCACCTCCGCTCCAGCCAGTATTAATCATCCAAACATTCACTTCGTTTTCTTTCATTTTAGCACCCAACATTTCAGCATACTTGCCTGGATGCAAGGGTAAAAAAGGTGCCCCAAAACAAGCACTAAAAGTAGACTTTGGTTCAGTTACGCCAGCTTCTGTTCCAGCTACTTTGGCTGTATAGCCACTAATAAACTGATACATTGCTTGACCCGGACTTAACTTACTGATGGGAGGTAAAACGCCATATGCATCACAGGTTAAGAAAAATATATTTTTAGGTAATCCACCAATGCTTGGTTCCATAGCATTCGAAATAAAATGCAAAGGATAACTAACTCTGGTGTTTTCTGTAATGCCTTTAAAACTAAAATCAATTTGATTGGTTCCATTTATAAAACCCACATTTTCTACTAAAGCCCCTGGTTTGATTGCATGAAAAATTTCAGGTTCTTTTTCTTCACTCAAGTCAATGGTCTTAGCATAACAACCACCTTCAAAATTGAACACACTATTACTGGTCCAACCATGTTCATCGTCTCCAATTAATTTTCTATTGGGGTCTGCACTTAATGTTGTTTTACCTGTACCACTTAATCCAAAGAAAACAGCCACATCACCTTCTGTGCCCATATTAGCACTGCAGTGCATGCTCAAAACATTCTTTTGTTGAGGAAGAATATAATTGAGAATAGTGAAAATACCTTTCTTCATTTCACCAGTGTATCCAGTACCGCCAATTAAAATGGTTTTATGAGTAAATGATACAACAGCAAAATTATGTTGTCTGGTTCCATCTATTGCAGGGTCTGCTTTAAAGCCAGGTGCTTGAATAATATGCCATTCTGGTGTAAAGTTTTCCAACTCTTTCTCGGTTGGTCTCAAGAACATATTGTAAGCAAATAAATTGCTCCAAGGATTTTCGTTAATCACTCGAATATTTAATCGATAATTATTATCCGCACAAGCGTATGCATCTCTCACCCACACTTCATCTTGTTGCCCTAAATAATCCAATACTTTTTTCTTTAATTGATGAAAGTATTTTTCATCAATAGGAATATTGAAATTATTCCAATGAACTGTATCAGCTGTTATTTCATCTTTTACTATGAACTTATCTTGTGGACTTCTCCCAGTAAATTCCCCAGTATTAATGCAAAGGGCACCAGTATCGTTTAATACACCTTGCCCTTTTAATAATGCCTGATTTACTAAAGTTTCAGGTGATAATTGATAATGTACCCCATGCTCGTTGGTTAATCCCAAGGCTAAAAATTTTGATGCGTCTACGGTTAAAGTTGGTAATGACATATACAAACAATCGTTAGTTAGTATGCAAAAGTACATTGTTTAATTATTTGAACATCTTATTTGTGTACTAATTACACAATTTTTACCCTCTTTCAGTCGTATTTTTACCAAAATTTAATAAATGGGTGACCAAAAGCAGCAGGGTCTATTAACAAAGGAAATTGTAGACCAATTCATATCAATAGTAGGGGAAGCAAACGTGTTAATGGATGAATCAAGCTTAACCGATTATGGTCACGACGAAACCGAACGTTTGGTTTTCTTGCCTGAAATAGTGCTAAAACCTGCCAATACAGCGCAAGTTGCTTCAATAATGAAACTGTGCAACAAATACTTAATTCCAGTTACGCCAAGAGGTGCTGGTACTGGTTTAAGCGGAGGTGCATTACCCCATTTAGGTGGTGTTTTACTGTCTACAGAAAAACTCAATAAAATTCTGTTGATAGACGAAAGAAATTTACAAGTAACTACAGAACCGGGTGTTATTACCGAAGTTTTACAAAATGCAGTAAAAGAAAAAGGATTGTTTTATCCTCCTGATCCGAGTAGCAAGGGAAGTTGTTTTATTGGAGGAAATATTGCTGAGAATAGCGGCGGCCCTAAAGCAGTCAAATACGGTGTTGTTAAAGATTACGTGCTCAATTTGGAAGTGGTATTACCGAATGGTGAAATTATGTGGACTGGGGCCAATGTGCTAAAAAATGCAACAGGTTATAATCTTACTCAACTCATTGTAGGTAGTGAGGGAACATTGTGTATTGTAACCAAAATAGTATTGAAACTAATCCCCTATCCAAAATATGATTTACTCATGTTGGTTCCTTTTAATTCACTAGAAAAAGCAGGAGCCGCAGTAAGTGCAATCTTTAGAGCAGGGTTTGTTCCTAGTGCTTTAGAGTTGATAGAAATTAATGCCTTACAAATTGTAAGCAAAATGGTAGACAGTACTGTTGTACCAGTAACAGATACAACAGAAGGACATTTGATTATTGAAGTGGATGGAAACAATATGGACGTCTTAATGCAAGAGGTTGAAGCCATTGCAGAACTCCTTGTTGAATTTGATGCAGGTGATATTTTATTTGCAGATGATGCGCAACAAAAAGCAGAACTATGGAAGCTTAGAAGAAGGGCTGCTGAAGCAGTAAAATTAGATGGATACACTATTGAAGAAGATACAGTGGTTCCTAGGGCCGAACTACCTGCACTAATTAAAGGAGTAAAAGAGTTGGGTATTCAATATGGTTTTAAAGTAGTTTGCTACGGGCACGCTGGAGATGGGAATTTACATATTCGAATCAACCACCCCACTATTAAGAACAGTCATGGCAACGAAGAAATGACCCAAATATTAAAAGCCCTATTTGCTTTGGTAAAAAGTTTAGGAGGCACCATTAGTGGAGAACATGGTATTGGACTGATACAGAAACCTTATATGGAAACGGTGTTTAGCTTAAATTCTATTCAACTCATGAGAGATATTAAAAAGGCATTTGATCCTAACAATATTTTAAATGTTGGAAAAATATTTGATTCAAAGGATTGAGTAATTTTAATTAAATGATTTGTATGAAAAAGGGATGTTGGATATTGATTTTGATGCTAGGTAGCTTAAGTTCATTAAAAGCTCAATTAGAAGCTCCAGAAAAACCAGTAGGGTTTGATCCTGCAAGAGTATTTATTGGAACAAGCTTGAACCTTGGCCTTTCAAATCGTTTTTTTAATTTAGGGCTTAATCCCGAAGTGGGCTATAGTTTAAATAATTGGTTAGATATTGGGGTGGCAATGAACTTGAATTATTATTCACAAAGTGCAACCGGTTTTAATACCATTAAATACAAAAACTTCAACTTTGGTGGCGGTGCCTTTTTAAGGGTTTGGCCTATTAGCTTTTTACACCTACAAATTCAACCAGAGTACAACTGGATCAGTTCTTCTCAAACAGATGTAAATACGGGGCAAACATTTAAATATAAACTTCAAGCTCCTAGTATGCTAGCGGGTATTGGATATGGCACCAGAGAAATTGGCAATCGCTTTTCTCATTTTACCATCATGATCGATTTAAATCAAGCAATCAATTCACCTTACCGTGATCAATTTGGAGACCCACAACCTGTTTTTAGAGGGGGATTTGGAATGTATCTTAATGCAAGAAAGCGATAGCTTGGGCCGCAGTAGAAGCTACTAATAATCGCTCTTTCCAATCTTCATATAAGAACCCTTCTTGGTACATGGTATCTATATGTGCAATTAAGTGATCATAATATCCATTGCAGTTTAATATCACTATTTTTTTATTGTGAATTTTTAGGGTGTTCCATGTAAGCATTTCGAACAACTCGTCTAAAGTTCCATTACCGCCTGGCAAAATTATGGCTGCATCACAAAGTTCATAGAGCATTTTTTTTCGAACATGCATATCGGCCACTACCCTTAAATCGGTAATCCCTTTGTGTTGGTGCTCCCACTCTAACAATACTTCCGGTATAACTCCTATTACAGCTCCATCTCCTTGCATAACTGCATCAGCTACTGCTCCCATTAGGCCTTTATTGCCTCCTCCATATACCAGCGTAATTTTTTCTTGAGCCATTAATTTTCCTAATTCAATTGTTTGCAACAAGAATTCAGGATCATTTCCAGATTTAGAACCACAGAAAACCGCTATATTTTTAATTTTCATATTATACCATTAGGACAGACAAAATACCTGAATTATTTTTACTACTTTACAAAATTCTTTTAACGAAACAAACCCCATATGTCTCCCTTATTGTTGTTTTCATTTGTTATAGGCTATTTCCTCATATTATTAGTAGTTGCTTGGTATACTGGAAGAAACAGTGATAACCATTCTTTTTTTATTGGAAACAAGAATAGTAACTGGATGTTGGTGGCGTTTGGGATGGTGGGAACCTCTTTGAGTGGGGTTACATTTGTAAGCGTTCCTGGAGCAGTTGCCAAAGAATCCTTTGCTTACTTACAAATTACCATCGGTTATTTGTTTGGCTACCTAATGATTGCATATATTCTGTTGCCGCTTTATTATAAACTCAATCTCACTTCTATATATAATTATCTAAGCTCTAGAATGGGATTTAATTCTTATAAAACAGGTTCTTCTTTTTTTATACTTTCGAGAACATTAGGTGCTACAGCCCGCTTGTATTTAGTAGTTAATATTTTACAAGAAGCGATTTTAAACAGTTTTAATATTCCATTTTGGGCAACTACGCTAATCATTTTAGTAATGATTCTATTGTACACTTTTGAAGGTGGAGTAAAAACCATTGTTTACACCGATACCCTTCAAACTACTTGTATGTTAGCTGGTTTAGTGATATGTGTTTTCTATATCCTAAACCAATTGAATATGGGCTTTGGAGATAGTTTACAAGCAATGAACGACAGAGGTTATTCTAAAATATTTTTTACTGATCCAAACAGTAAATTTTTCTTCTTAAAACAAATTATTGCAGGTGCATTTATTACGGTTACTATGACTGGTATGGACCAAGAAATGATGCAGAAAAATATATCAGTAAAAACATTAAAAGATTCTCAAAAAAATGTGATGTCTATGGCCATCACATTGGCTACCGTAATTGTCATCTTTTTGTTTTTAGGTGGCCTGCTTTATTTGTATGCAGAAAATTTAAATATTACAGTATCTGGAGATAAAATTTTCCCTGTATTAGCAATGGAACATATGCCTCCCGTGGTTTCAGTCATTTTTATCATTGCACTAATCTCTGCCTTATTTCCGAGTGCAGATGGAGCAATCACTGCATTAACTTCTACTTTTTGCATAGACATTATTGGTATTCAAAGAAGAGCAGATTTAACCGAAGCTGCTCAGAAAAAAATCAGACAAAGAGTACACTTAACATTTGCAGCCATATTCCTTGTATTTGTGCTCATTTTCAAATGGGTTAATGACCCTAGTATGATTGGATTATTGCTCAAAATTGCTGCGTATACCTATGGACCACTTTTAGGTTTATTCACTTTTGGAATCATCACAAAAAGAGTTGTAAAAGATGCATTGGTGCCCTATGTATGTATAGCAGCCCCAATCATTTGTTTTATCATAGATAAATACCAAAAATCATTATTAGGCTCTTATGAGGTTGGATTAGAACTGTTAATCATCAACGGCACCATCACTTTTTTAGGGCTTATCCTCATATCTAAAAAAGGTAATGGAACTAATTAGCCCTCTTATTGAAAATTATATTGCTCAGTTTACGAGTCCTGAGCCAATTGAATTAGAAGAAGTCAATAAGGCAACTGCTGCAAAACATCCATTGGCGCATATGATTAGCGGTCATGTGCAAGGACAATTTCTAGGTCTAATTTGTGCCATGTTAAAACCAAAATATGTACTAGAAATAGGCACTTTTACGGGCTACAGCGCCCTTTGCATGCAAAGATATCTGCCAAAAGAAGGCATGATTCATACCATTGAAATAAGACCTGAAGATGGGGCCACGGCTGCTGAAAATTTTAGCAAATTGAATGCAAATAAGCAAATAACTTTGCATATAGGCGATGCTAAAGAAATCATTAGTCAGCTACCCTATCAATGGGATCTTGTTTTTATTGATGCCGATAAAACAGGCTATATCAACTATTATGAAATGGTTGTTCCTCTGTTAGCAAAAGATGGGATTATTATAGCAGACAATGTGTTGTTTCATGGGCAAGTATTAGAAGAACCATTAAAAGGGAAAAACGCCAAAGCTGTACACGCTTTTAACCAGCATGTTCAGCAGGACCCTAGAACAGAACAAGTGATGTTGTCTATCAGAGATGGATTAACCATCATCAAAAAGAAATGAGTAAAATGAAATTGATTGTAACCGTAGTTGGTCTAATGCTATTTTTTCAAATAAATGCACAGAATAGTAAAACTGTTGCGTACATTGATCAATACAAAGAAACTGCCATCAATGAAATGATTCGTTCGGGCGTACCGGCAGCAATTACACTTGCACAAGCTGTTCTTGAATCTCAATCAGGAGAAAGTGATTTAGTAAAAAGATCGAATAATCACTTTGGTATTAAATGTAAACCGGAATGGACTGGCGCACGAACTTTTCATGATGACGATGCAAAAGGGGAATGCTTTAGAGTTTATGAGAATCCGGAAGCATCTTTTAAAGACCATTCCGATTTTTTAAGAACTAGGGCCCATTATCAATTCTTATTTAATTTGAGCCCAACTGATTCTGAAGCTTGGGCAAAAGGATTAAAAAAAGCAGGCTATGCTACTGCGCCAACTTATCCGCAAAAGCTTATCAAAATAATTAAGGACTACCAACTAGACCAATACAATTTGATTGCATTGGCTAGAGTAAAAAATCCTATCGCTCCAATTGTAGAAACCATTCCAATTGAATCTACACCAAGTGAAAAAACAAGTACCCCTATCCAAGAAAAAGAACCGGATTCGGAAACAACTGAATCTGAAACATATATACCAACTAGCAAAAAAAATATTGACCAATCAAACAGTAAATATGGTCATCTAAATTTTCCTGAAGGATTATTTACTATTAACAATACAAGTGTAGTATTAGCCAAATCAGGTGCCTCATTGCTTGCTATAGCTCACCAATACAATATCTCTTTATCAAAGTTGCTTTTGTATAACGATATGAACGAAGTGGATATACTTAAAGAAGACCAACTCATTTATTTAGAAAGAAAACAAAAAAAAGGCGAGAATGATTTTCATATTGTAAAGAAAGGTGAAACCCTAAATGAAATTTCACAATTAACTGGAGTAAGGTTAGAAAGTATTTTATTGTATAATAAATGGAGTAAATCAACCCTTCCTATCCCTGGCAGTAAAGTTTATTTAAAAAGTCTGATTGAAAATAAAACAACCCCTAACAAAAAATAAGCATGTCCAATATTACTTTGTTCAATAAAACTTTTGAGCCCTATTTACCCGAATCATTAATTCAAGAAAAAATTAAAGAGCTAGGGGAAATCATTAGTAAAGAATACGAAGGAAAGCGACCCTTATTCATTGGAGTTTTAAATGGATCATTCATGTTTGCTGCTGACCTATTTAAACAAATTTCTATTGAAGCAGAAATCTGTTTTATTAAGTTGGCTTCTTATAAGGGAACTAAGTCTACAGGAAATGTAATTACTGCAATAGGATTAGACACTGATATAAGAGATAGGCACTTAATTTTATTAGAAGATATTATTGATACAGGTAAAACGATGAACGAGTTTATACCTCAATTGTATCACCAACAGCCTGCATCTATTAAAATGGCGGTTCTATTGCATAAACCAGATGCCACTATTTACCCTGTACAAATTGACTATTGTTGTTTTAGTATTCCCGACCGTTTCGTTTTAGGATACGGATTAGACTACGACGGATTTGGTAGAAACCTGAAAGAAATTTATCAGTTAAAAGAAACAGAATAGTTAGCACTAAGAAGTAAGAATCAGCAAGTTTGCTTAAATTGTAAAGGATGTATCGATTGCTCATCATATTGATTTCATTCTTTTACACTTCAACTACTGGTGCCCAATATTATTTAAGGGGTGAAATAAAAGACAATAGAGGCAAAAAGCTTGAAGGAGTTACTATTCATTTACAATCAAAAGGGAGCGTCCCATTTTTAAGTGGAAAGGATGGGGATTTTGGAATCCCATTAAATAAAATTGCTGATAGCATTTATTTATCGTTACCTGGATATGAAACAACTAAAGCCTGGGTTCATGCAGGCATTTTTCAACAGCTCACGTTAAATATGTTGCCCAATACAGCTAGTTTGTATCAAAAGAATTTAGCTTCAGTAATCACCAATTTAAACCCATCCCAAACATCGCTTTATGCAGGTATGGGCGAAAGCTATAGCGGATTAATAGAGAATGGATTTATACAAGCATCCCAATATCCAGAAACAGGATTTTCGTTAAATATTGATAAAGCGGCGTATAGTAATATAAGAAGATTTCTATCTAACGAAATGTATGTGCCAATAGATGCAATAAGAACAGAAGAAATGCTGAATTACTTTTCATTTGAAAATAAAAATAAAAATTACTCTAACCATTTTCAGCTTGAATCCATTTTAACCGATTGTCCGTGGAATATTGAAAGTCAATTATTACTGATTAACTTATCTGCCCCTAAAATTAAGCTAGATCATATACCACCTAGCAACCTTGTTTTTTTAATTGATGTTTCTGGCTCAATGGACCACCCCAATCGATTACCTTTATTGCAATCTGCTTTTAAATTACTTACAGCCAATTTAAGAAGCATTGATACGGTAAGTATTGTAACTTATGGGGGCAATGTTTCCATTGCTTTATATCCTACTAGTGGGGCTGAAAAACAAACCATCAACACAGTTATAGATTCATTAAGTGCAAATGGAGAAACACCAGGAGAAAATGCCATTAAAGTGGCCTATAATTTAGCAAAAGGCAGTTTTATACAAGGCGGTAATAACAGAGTAATCTTAGCAACAGATGGAGACTTCAATGTAGGTCAAAGAACAGAAAAAGAATTGGAAGAGATGATTGTAGGATATAAAGAGTCAGGTATTTTATTAACCTGCTTAGGTGTTGGAATGGGTAATTATAAAGACAGCAAATTAGAAACATTATCAAAAAAAGGAAGTGGTAATTTTGCCTATATAGATAAAATTGCAGAAGCAGAAAAAGTATTGGTTAATGAATTCACTACTACTTTGTACTCCGTTGCGAGAAATGCCATTTTAAATATTCAATTTAATAAGGAAGCTATTAATTCTTATAGGCTGATTGGTTTCGACAACAAAAAAGATGCAGTTGCAGACAGCACTGCAAAATTGAGTGGCGGCGAATTAGGAAGTGGGCATAATTCAATTGCACTATTCGAAATAACACCAACAAAAAAATATATGCCCAGTTCACTTGCTGCTGTAGCAGTTGAGTTTGAATCGAATTATAGTAGTCAAAAAGAAACAGATAAATTCAATTTAACAAATAAGCTCAGTAGTTTAATTGAAATAGATTCATCCTATAGACGATCTATAGCAGTTGCTGCATTTGCAGGAGTTCTTAGAAAATCAAGTTTTATGAACGCGTATCAATTCAATCAAGTGTATAATTTAGCTGCAACCGCTTGCAACCCTACTAATAAGTTACACAATGAGTTATTACAATTAATTCAGAAAGCAGATAAAATATACAACCCTTCGAAAAGAAAAAAGCCTCGCAATCATTAGTTAATACAATTGCAAGGCTCTAAATAAATTAATACAGTTTAACTAAAAGCTTCCTTAACTCTATCAAAAAAGCTTTTTTCTCCTTTAGCAGGATTGGGTTTAAAGTTACCGCTTGAATTAAATTTCTCCAAAGCTTGTTTTTCTTCTGCACTTACACTTTGAGGTGTCCAAACATTCACATTAATTAGTTGATCGCCTCTATGATAACCTTGTACTTCAGGGAATCCCTTTCCTTTTAACCTGAATATCTTTCCGCTCTGTGTGCCTGCGGGAATTTTAATTTTGGCCCTGCCGTCTATTGTTGGAACTTCTACTTGTGTTCCAAATACTGCATCAGGAAAAGAGATATATAAATCATAAGCAACATTTAAACCATCTCTATGAAGCTCTTCGTGTGATTCTTCTTCAATTTGAATAATCAAGTCTCCATTAGATCCACCTCTCTCGCCCGCGTTCCCTTTACCGCTCATGCTCAATTGCATTCCCTCTTGAACACCAGCTGGTATTTCAATGCTGATGGTCTCTTCCCCATATACACGTCCTTCACCTTTACAAGAACCACATTTTGATGTAATAGTTGTACCCTCTCCATTACAGCTTGGGCAAGTAGAAACAGTTTGCATTTGTCCTAGGAAAGTACTGGTAACTTTTCTTACTTGTCCAGATCCTCCACAAGTAGAACAAGACTGTGTACTGTTTTTATCTTTAGCACCACTGCCTGTACAAGTAGTACAAACAACATGCTTTTTTACTTTTACATTCTTCGTAACTCCTTTGGCAATTTCTTCGTAGTTCAACTTTAGCTTGATGCGCAAGTTAGATCCTCTTGTTCCACGTTGTCTTCCACCGCCACCACGCTGTCTGCCGCCACCGCCAAAGAAACTTCCAAACATATCATCGCCAAAAATATCTCCGAACTGGCTGAAAATATCGTCCATATTCATGCCTGCACCACCACCATAGTTTCCACCACCACCAGTTCCAGGACCAAACGCAGCATGACCGTAACGATCATATTTGGCTTTCTTATCAGCATCACTCAATACTTCATAAGCTTCTGCCGCTTCTTTGAACTTTTCTTCTGCTGCTTTATCTCCTGGATTTCTATCAGGGTGAAATTGCATGGCTGTTTTGCGGTAAGCCTTTTTTATTTCATCCGCTGATGCAGATTTAGATACCCCTAGTATTTCGTAAAAATCTCTTTTTGCCATAAAATTTAAATTGGATTATTTTCCTACAACCACTTTAGCAAAGCGAATCAATTTGTCGTTCAAAAAATAACCCTTGGTTACTTCATCAATTACTTTACCCTTCAATTCTTCAGTAGGAGCAGGAATTTCAGTAATGGCTTCATGTTTTTCTACATCAAAGTCGGTTTGAATACTTTCCATCACTTTAACGCCTTTTTGTTGTAATGTGCTGCGCAGCTTATTAAATACCAACAAAATGCCTTCTTTCTGAACCGCTATATCATCATTGCCATTTAATTGCTTTTCTGCCCTATCACAATCATCCAACACATCTAACAAAGAAACAATCACGTCTTTTCCGGCTGTTTGAATCAATTCCAACCTTTCTTTAGCCGTTCTTCTTCTAAAATTGTCGAATTCGGCCATTAAACGGAGGTATTTATCCTTTTGTTCTGCCAATTCTTCTTCTAATTTGGCCATTGCAGTTTCTTCCGCTACTGGTTCATTTAAATGGGCAGTTCCAGCTGCAGTTTCGTCAGCATTAATGTCCATATCTGCTGTTTTTTCGGTTGTTTCACTATTATTTGGTAATTCTTGCTCTTCCATGGTATAAAATATTTGATAGCCTATATAGGCAATAATTTTGCCACGCAAAGAAAAGGGAAAAATTGACAGTTCTAGCCGGCTTATATTTGCCAAATGATTAAGGTATACCTGAGAAAAAAAATAGCACCTAGAATTGCGAATGGACATCCTTGGATTTATGGCAATGAAGTGGATAGGGTTGCAGGTAACCCAGAACCTGGTGAAATTGTAGAAGTTCGATTTGCCGACGGCAAATTGGCTGGTGTTGGATATTATAACCCTCAATCGCAAATAGTAGTCCGTTTGCTTAGCCGAAAAATTGAAGAAATAAACGAAGCATTTTTTTACCAACGAATTTTACAAGCCTGGCAGTATCGCCAAAAAACAGGTTATACAGAGAATTGCAGATTGGTATTTGGAGAAGCGGATCAACTACCTGCCTTAATCATTGATAAATTCAACGACTATTTTGTTATTCAAACATTAGCATTAGGTATAGATCTTTGGAAACCAGCCATTATCAATGCTTTGGAAACCATTTTTAAGCCTAAAGGTATTTACGAGCGCAACGATGTACCAGTTAGAACTTTAGAAGGATTAGAACAACAGAAGGGTTTTTTATCCGCTCCTTTCGATACTAATATAATCATCAAAGAAAATGGACTACAATTTTATGTAGATATAGAAAATGGCCAAAAGACTGGTTATTTTTTAGACCAACAAGACAATAGAAGAGCCATTCAACATATTGTAAAAGGAGCGGAAGTAATGGGTGCTTTTACCTATACTGGAACTTTTGAAATTCATGCTGCACACTATGGTGCTAAATCTGTTTTAGGAATTGATATTTCGGAGCAAGCGGTTGCACAAGCCAATAAAAATGCTGCATTAAATGGATTAGAAAAAATAGTAGAATTTAAAGCTATGAATGCTTTTGATGTGCTAAAAGATTGGGGCAAAGATGGACCGCTGTATGATGTGGTGATGTTAGATCCCCCCGCATTTACTAAGAGCAGAGAGAATATTCAAAAAGCAGTTACAGGTTATAAAGAAATTAATTTAAGGGGAATGAAACTAATACGCAACGGGGGCTTCCTCGTTACATCTAGCTGTACTAATTTGGTGAATCCAGAACTGTTTTTACACACCATTAATGCTGCAGCTAAAGATGCACGCAAACGAATTAAACAAGTTACTTTTCAAGCACAAGCAAGTGATCATCCAATTATTTGGGGGATGGAAAATACCAACTATTTAAAATTCTTAATTGTAGAAGTGACAGATAGATAAAGTGATAGATAGTTATCTGGCTACTTGAAATTTCCCCGACTCAATGATTCTGCCAGAGCGATCTTTTAATTGATAAATGTATAAACCCCTGTAATAATTGTCATCAAAATAAATGGTGAGCTTAGACGCATTCACTCTTTGTGAACTCATTTTTCTTCCCATGAAATTGAACACTTCTAGGGTATAAGACTTGTCTACAGAAGGATCCATTTGAAAATGGATATATTGCGTTGCAGGGTTGGGATAGAATCGTTGGATTTTATTATCGGAGTTTACAGATGCAGCAAAGTCTACAGGATTACCATTCACTACAAAACAACTGCAGCCAATAGCAAAAAATACCCATAAAATTGATCTGTAAAGAATCTTCATTCAACTTATTGTCTAATGAAGTTAAATAGTATTTGGGGAAATACCAAAAATACCCACGGTGTTGCTTTTCAATAATTTGAGGAACAACACCGTAGATATACAATTAAATTACAATGCAGCTAATACTGCTTGAATTGCATTAAAATCGGGTAAGTCGCCTGGAGTAGGGCAAACTTCTGCATATTGTACCACTCCGTCTTTATCTACTACAAATGCTGCACGCTTGCTCACGCCCATCATTTCAAATGCAGGGAAGGTTTCATATAACACACCGAAAGCTGTTGCAGCTTCTTTATTAAAATCACTTAATAAAGGGAAATTAAGGTTCTGCTCTTTGCTAAATTTATCTAATGTAAAAAGAGAATCAACTGAAATACCAAAAACTTGTGCATTGGTATTATTATACAAAGCAATATTGTCTCTTACATTACAAAGTTCAGCAGTACATACACCAGTAAAAGCCAATGGGAAAAATAACAATACTACAGGCTTCCCTTGTTGTTCTGCTAAACTTACTTTTTGTTTTTCTGTATTAAACAGGGAAAATGCTGGAGCCTTTTGACCAACTTGAATACTCATTATGATTTGTTTTATGGTTTATAATAATGTCTATTTTAACAGCGTATTCAACAAATAGTTTGGAATCGCTACTGTTATTAAATGTCCATTTCTGGAACAAATTCAGGAACAATGAGTTTACCTGCAGTTTTAGCAATGATTTCTTCCACTGTAACACCAGGAGCACGTTCTAGCAATTGAAATCCATTGGGTGTTATGGATAAGACTGCCAATTCTGTAACTACCTTTTTTACACATCCCAGTCCAGTTAATGGCAAACTGCACTGAGGCAACAGTTTACTTTCTCCCTTAGGGTTAGTATGCATCATTGCAACAATAATGTTTTTAGCACTAGCTACTAAATCCATGGCTCCACCCATTCCTTTTACCATTTTGCCTGGTATTTTCCAATTGGCAATATCTCCTTGTTCACTAACTTCCATAGCACCCAGCACCGTTAAATCTATTTTGCCTGCCCTAATCATTCCAAAACTTTCTGCACTATCAAAAAATGCACCTCCAGGGATAACAGTTACTGTTTCTTTTCCAGCATTAATTAAATCTGCATCAATTGCGACTTCTTCTGGATAAGGACCCATTCCTAAAATACCATTTTCACTTTGAAAAACCACCGTTATATCTTTTGGAATATAATTAGCTACTAAAGTTGGAATACCAATTCCTAAATTCACATACATCCCATCTTTTAACTCCTTGGCTATGCGTTTTGCAATTCCAAATTTATCTAATGCCATAAAATTGAATTAATTAAATAATTGTAATGAATTAGATTTTAGTAGTTCTTCTTTCAATTCTTTTTTCATAATTGCTACCTTGAAAAATACGGTGCACATAAACACCTGCTACATCCACTTCATCCGGATCAATTTCTCCAGGTTTTACTAAATGTTCCACTTCAGCAATAGTGATATTTCCAGCCTTTGCCATTGAAGTAGAAAAATTGCGAGTTGCTTTTCTAAAAACTAAATTACCAGCAGAATCGCCTTTCCAGGCTTTAACAATAGCAAAGTCGGCATGTATGGCTTTTTCCATTAAATACATTTTACCATCAAATTCTCTTACCTCTTTTCCAATGGCAATTTCTGTTCCATAACCAGCAGGAGTAAAATAAGCTGGAATACCCATTGCAGCCATTTGAATGCTTGTAGCTAAAGTGCCTTGAGGTACTAAGTCTACTTCTAATTCACCACTCAATAATTGCTTTTCAAATAAGGCGTTCTCCCCTACGTAACTACTGATCATTTTTTTAATTTGTTTGGTCTGAAGTAACAAACCCAAACCAAAATCGTCAACGCCCGCATTGTTAGAAATACAGGTTAAATCACCAACATTGTGTTTAACCAATGCTGCAATACAATTTTCAGGAATTCCATTTAAACCGAACCCTCCTAGCATAATTGTTGCACCATTTTTAATATCGGCTGTTGCTTCTAATGCATTGTTAAAAACCTTATTCATTATTTAGTAGGTTGTGTTTTTTGTATAAATGAAGCTCTCTGTCTAGTAGAAATGGCTTCCATTGAATCAATTAAAACTTTATACTGTTCAGGATGTGCAGTGTAGTATGCGTAGCTATCATAAAACTTTTTTCTTTCAATACCATAACTTCTAAAAACTTGATCGTATAAACGAATATTTTCTTTGGCCAACTTATTCAAAGAATCCTTTGCAGTGATTCTAATAAAGTACTCATCTACTTTCATCAAGTCCCACATTATTTTAGACATATCATTAATTGGAACAACCTGCTTAGGAATTTTTTCACCTGCACAAGCGATGACTAATACAAAAAAAACTAAACCAATACTTTTTCTCACTTTAATTCCTCTTTATACTTATTTGCATTGGGTATATCTAGCAAAGATAAAATTTCTGTTGCTTTCAACTTTTCCTCAGCAGTTCCTTTCTTAAAAACTCCAATCAATTCATTCACTTTACCTTGCATAAAAAATTGAAGAATCATTGTATTAGGATTCTCTTTATTAAAAGCACTTAGTTGAATTAATGCTTGTAATATATTGGCCCTAGCTTCATTTTCATTCTCTATCAATTTATCCAATCCAGACCTATAGTAAGTATGAACTACATCATGAATAATATTGAATTTAGTATTAATTAAATTCTCATTTAACCAATACCTGTTTCGTAATCCATCAAACACTCTCCATCCAGCAATCCGCTGTCCTTCCGGAGCATTATTTACAATGTTTTGCGCTTTTCTAAAATAAGGTTCTCCTGTTTTGGGAGAAAAAGAATCATAATCCAAACCAATAATCATATATGCATAGTAGGCTAATACCGCCGTTAAATTAGCAGCTGCTGCATCAGTTCCTTGCACTCTGTTTTCATTAAATTCTACTGGTTGAAATTCAACATACTTAAACAACAACTCTGGATCAATAAAATTTACTAAAGCAGCTTGATAGGATGCATTAAATACAGGTCTTGCAGCTTGTACAGTTAAGGAAGCTTTATAAATATTGGGTTCAACCGCAGATTCAATATTCACGATAAAGCTACATTCAATTTTTTCATTTTCTCTAAATACATCCGCAGTCCATTTGCGGTTATTCATGAAATTATTTAACTGTGTTTGTAGAGTGGTAAATATTTTTCTGTCTACAGTGGTTGCAACCCGCCCAGCCATTACGGTAACTTTTGCTTTTAATTCTTGGGCTTTTACAGATGTATTCAATAATGAAACAACTGCAACAATCAATAAAAACAAGTGCTTACGCATAATCAATGTTATTTTGAACAGAAACTAAAAGTAACAAAAAACGACAGTATAATACTGTCGTTTAAATCATTTTAGAAAGAATTGGCTTATCTAAATAAGTCTGTATCGATATTTCTTCTGTGGTACACTTTACCTTCCATAAATTCTGTTGTTGCTAAAATTGCTGGATTAGGCATTTTCTCGTATGCACGGGAAATTTCAATTTGCTCCTTATTTTCATGAATTTCTTCTAAGCTATCGGTATGG
>MIAG01000005.1:45223-109359 GCA_001829005.1 Sphingobacteriia bacterium RIFOXYC2_FULL_35_18
GCAATTGATTCATACAGATTACCTGTTTTCTCTTTTATGGAGATTAGGCTTTTGGTTTCTACCACACTAGCGGTGTTGGCACTCATTTGCCTTCTTAATTTACTCATTTTTTCCCGTTTTTTTAAGTATGTTAAGGGTTTGTGTTTTATACTTACTAACTTCTTCTAAAAATTTACTATCGGTGAATCTGTCTGCAAATTCATTGCACTCAGAAATCACTTTTTCGTAACGCTCTTTTTGTTTTTCCTCGTAGCTCATTTCAGCATACTTAAAGTATGACTTTATCATGAGCGCCTTATATTCATCAGACTTTTTAGAATCAGGAAAATTATCTGCTACATTGCTAAACGCGATTGCAGCTGCTTTATAAAATCCCAGATTATAATACAACTCAGCACTTAAAAATTCTTTCCGTTCCAATTTCTCTCTGCACAAATCAATAATATCTGTTGCCTCTTTAACTCTATTAGATGTTGGGTGCGTGCTAATAAATGCCTGCATTAAACCCATCGTTTTGGTCGTATTCGTTTGATCTAATTCTACCTTAGGAGATTGTTTAAAATAACAGTAAGCCCGCATGTATTCGCAGTCTTGACTTTTGGTGCTTGCAGGAAAATTTTCTACGAAGCTTTTAAACATATTTTCCGCATTCAGGTAATCCTTTATATAGTAATATGAATAAGCGTACTTGTAATACAAATCTTCATATCGCTGGCTACCTTTTAAGTACGGAAATATATCTTCAAAGAGCCTTAATGCTTCTTGGTATTTTTTGTTTGCATAGTACTGCTCAGCCATTTTGTACTTATACTCATAATCCTTGCTCTTCATTATTTTCGCAAACTTTGTAGTGCAAGACGAAGCCAAGAAAACGGTCAACAATAAAATAGTTACAATTCTACCCATAGAAGTTGGCGAAATTACGTATAAAATAGCAATTTAAGAAGGGTTTTTCTCAAGTTGACAGAACAGGGCGTTAATTAATAGCTAAAAAGGCCGTCCAGCGTTTTACAACCGGACAGCCTTTTCTATTACAACTTCAGGTGATATTACTTAGTATCACCCTCTCCTTCCTGCAATTTAGCCTTGATTTCAGCAAGAGCACCTAAATCTCCAAGGGTAGCTTTTTCAACTTTAGCTTGGATATTTTTAACTGCTTTCTTGGTGTTATCAGATTCAGCTTTCGCTTCTTTCTTCGCTGCTTCTTTTTCTTCAGCAATATGCTGCTCCCAAATACGAGCGTGGCTTAAAACAATGCGCTTCTCGTTGCGATCGAACTCAATTACTACGAATTGTGCAGTTTCATCAGCTTTAACCTGAGTACCATCTTCTTTGTTTAAGTGACGGTTAGGTGCAAAACCTTCTAAACCATACTGTAATTGAACCAATGCGCCTTTATCATCCTTACGGGTAACAGTACCTTCATGGATAGATCCGATAGCAAATGTTTCTTCTAAAGAATTCCAAGGATCTTCTTCTAGTTGTTTGTGACCTAACTGAAGTTTGCGATTTTCTTTATCAATACTTAAAATGATAATATCAATTTGATCAGCAACTTTAGTGTAGTCAGTTGGGTGATTGAAACGCTTCAACCAGCTTAAATCGCTGATATGAATCATTCCACCAATTCCTGGCTCCAGCTCAACAAACACACCATAAGGAGTAATGTTTTTAACCAACCCTTTGTGCTTGCTGTTTTCAGGGAATTTATTTTCAATGGTATTCCAAGGATCCTGAGTCATTTGTTTAATGCTCAAGCTCATTTTACGAGCATCCTTGTCTAGGGTAACCACTTTAGCTTCATGCTCATCTCCTAACTTGAAGAACTCTTTTGCATTGATAGGTGTATTAGCCCAAGTAATTTCAGATACGTGTACTAAGCCCTCAACACCTGGTTGAATTTCTAAGAATGCACCGTAATCTTCAATATTTACTACTTTACCTTTTACCACAGAACCTTCAGCCAATCCTTCTGGTAATACATCCCATGGATGTGGAGTCAATTGTTTTAGACCAAGGCTGATACGCTTTTTGTCGTCATCAAAGTCTAATACAACCACTTGTAATTTCTGATCCATCTTAACCACTTCACTTGGGTGAGAAATTCTACCCCAAGAAATATCGGTGATGTATAATAAACCATCTAAACCACCTAAGTCCATGAATGCACCAAAGTCGGTAATGTTTTTAACAATACCTTCTAGTACTTGACCTTTCTCTAACTTACTCATGATTTCTGCACGCTGTGCTTCAATATCACTTTCAATTAAGGCTTTATGAGAAACAACAGCATTCTTAATAGTTTCGTTAATCTTCACTACTTTAAACTCCATTGTTTTACCAACAAACTGATCGTAATCAGTTACAGGCTTCACGTCAATTTGAGATCCTGGTAAGAATGTTTCCATACCAAAAACATCTACAATTAATCCCCCTTTTGTTTTGCTGGTAACAGTTCCTGTTACAACTTCTCCAGTTTTGTGAACTTCCACAATTCTTTCCCAAGCACGGTAAATACGAGCAGACTTGCGGCTTAAATGAAGATTACCTGAACGGTCTTCTTTTTCTACCACCATTACTTCTACTTCATCACCTACTGCCAATCCTGGCAAATCACGGAATTCATTTAAAGAAACTAAACCATCACTCTTAAATCCAATGTTTACTACAACATCAGTTTTAGTTAAGGCAACAACGCTACCGTTGATGATTTCGCCATCTTCAATCTGAATAAAAGTGTTATCATACACTTTGTCATACTTTACACGCTCTGATTCTGCGTAGTGACTAACATTTCTTTTGTCAATACTCCAATCAAAATCGTCGTGAGCAGTTTCAACTTCAGGTGCATTTGTTGTCGCAGTAGGAACTGTAACGGCTTCTTCTGAAGCGGCAACGTTCTCCTGAGCATCTGCGTTTAGTTGTTTATTAAATAAATTCATACAATAACCCGATGGTTTTAATCGGGGTGCAAAGCTAATCAATCTTCCGAAATTTTACCCTATAAAAGCTCTAAAATACTTGTCATCTGTTGCATTTTTATCAATTTTTCACTATATTAGTACTCCAATGACCATTTTCTTATGAAAATAAAACCGCTATTCCTTTTATTAGGGTGTATAATCGGTGTTTCATCTTATGCACAATCCTATGACCCAAGGGTTGAAAAAGCCATGCGAGCCCAGAAAAAAGCAATGGAAGCCCGAATAATGGCCAATAAGGCAGAAAGAGCCAAGGCAATGTCGATGGGTAAAAAAACTAAAAATACAGGCCCCGTTTTAACAGATGCCGAAAAAGCAAAGAGAAATAAAGAAAATATGGACCGAATTCGGAAACGAATGCAGTTTCTTCAAAATAATGCAAGCACTACCAACCCAGAAGCTAAATACAAAGCAGGGCCCGGAGGGGCTGCTATAAGAGAAGGATCCCCAGGTTATAAATCACCTTCTAATAATGTTGAAAGAAAGGAAGCAAGAATAGCTCAAACTTATCCTAAACGAAATTAAAAGCATGTTGTATTTTAGGTGATAAAATAAATCACTTATGTTTCGCAATTGCTTATTCTTATTCATTCTCTCCTCGTTTTTCTCCCCGGTACAGGCACAACAAAAAAGTCAACGGCCTGAAGACATCAAAAAAATTCAATCGCTCCAAAAGGGGATACAACCCAATGGAAAAAATGCAGCCGTTTTGCATCCTACTAAATCGGATGGTACCATGGATATGCGCTATAAAGCCAATAAAGCAAAAATGAATGCAATTGCTCCTGGTCCTAGAAAAGCGGATGGAACACCAGATATGCGTTATAAAGAGAATCAACAATTGGTCAAACAAAAAGCTATAAAAAAAGAGACTAAAAAGAAAAAACAATAAAGAAAAAAACAAGCTGGGGCAAACAAAATAATTCTTTGCTCCAAAAAAAATCCCGTCTCAATATATCGAGACGGGATTTTTATTTGAAGACATCGATATAATTAATCTACTTTCAAAGCTTTGTCTATGATGAACAACAAATGAGCTCTATGCGCTTTTGTATCTTCATTAGGAGATACAGCCGCTGCCAACTTAGTTCTCAATTTTTTCAAAGTATACAAAGTAGCAGACTTAGAAACATCGTCTAAAGGAGCTGTTGGAGCCAATAAACCAGCAGCACCTTTTACAAAATTGATTTGCAAATATCTACGATATACGTTTACATTGCTATTGATATCTGCATCAAAAATTCCTTTTACTAAATCACTCATTATATCTACCACACTGTAGTCATTTCCATACAAACGAGTATTATTCACTCTCTGTAAAGTGATTGGGTTTAAAATATGCGCTAAAGCTCCATTCACTTGCAAACCTAAGAATGTAGTAGACACTTTAAAATCTTCTCCGTTTCCAGGTTGATTAAAGCCTCTGCGTTGAATTTGTAGGTAAGGAAATAATTGAGTGTCTGCTTCAAAAGCATTGGGTGCAAAAACATATTTATTCAACACATCCATCGCTTTCTTTTGAGTAGCAAATGGAGTGGGTGTATATGGCTTAGCAGATGAATTTTGTTCAGGGAAACTTCTATCAATATACACTCCGCCAATATAACGGCTAACTGCATTAATTTGTCCACTACGTTGACCTTGCAACATTAAGTAGCGATTGCGTAGTTCTGCGTAAGACTGACCAGGCTTGGTATATTTTTGAATTAATTTTCCCATTACATTATTGACCAACTTAAATCTTTCTTCTGCATAAGCAACTGCATCGCTACTCATATCATTAACATTAATTCTAGGATCAATTGCTTTTCCGGGTGCACGCATATCATCTCCATCGTTTCCAAATGCTAATTTAGGATCGGTACTTCGAGCTAATATTTTATTCAACATGGCTTCTTCCTCCGTTTCATTAAAAGGAGTATACCCAAATTCAATAGCCCAAATATCATAAGGACCCGCTTTAGTAGTATAATAATCCCCTTGCTTAGATCTATCTAAAGAAATATTAATTGCAGGATAATCCATTACAGAACCAATTAAACCAATCTTACGAGTAATTGCAGTGTTATGCACTTCTGTTGGAGACAACATTTGGCTACTCTTCATATTGTGGTTTAATCCAAGGGTATGGCCCATTTCGTGCATAATCAAATAAATAAGGAATTGCTGGTGCATTTCCTTTATTTCTGCAGCACTTGCATTCATTGTTTCCAATGTAGTTAAACCTGCAGTGTATTGCATTTTTAATTCAGCACCGATATTGCAATTGTAAAGGTGTTGATGCTCCATTCCTGGGAAAACCAATTGTGGCATTGATGGGCCATTAAACAATTCATCATTTATTGGAGTTGCACTTCCAGAGTACCACTCAACAGTGATGTCTGAACCCAAAATTTGACCTGTTCTAGGATTCACAAAACTTGGTCCAATAGCGCCATAAGATGGTTGAGCAGAAGATACCCATCTAATTACATTATAGCGAATATCTGCTGGATCCCACTTAGCATCATCAGGCATAATTTTCATTTGTACCGCATTTTTAAAACCTGCTTTTTCAAATGCTTCATTCCATTTTAGTCCCGCATCTACAATGGTTTGTCTGTATTCTAATGGAGTAGTATTCTCTACCCAAAAAATGATTGGATCTACAGGCTCACTCATTGCAGCTGTTGCGTCTTTCTTTTTCAAAAACCAACGGTTAATCATGTCTTTATAAGGAGTGACACCAATACTAGTCATATCGGTACGCTGTTGCATAAAGTAGCCTACTCTTGGATCATCTCTTCTTGCCCTAAAATCATTCTTAGGCATTTCCAAAAAACTATGTTGCATTCTAACGCGAACATATCTAGGATCAACAACATCTGGACCACCAGAAGCTAATGTAGTAGGATTATCATAAGACAGGTCTACTACAATATCAGTGTTGTTTGGATAAGATCGAATGTCTACATATTTAGATTTAGTAGGATTTAACCCTCCTAAATTAAACATAAACATAGTCAACGGACTTGGCGCCATTTGTGGCTTAACGGGATCCATTTTTTCACTAAGAAATAAACCATCCACGCTAACTAAATATCCGTTCTCATCTTCAATGCTAAACTTATCATTAAAGAAAACGGCTTCTGGTTTATCTACATTTGCCGATTTACTTACAGGATTCTTTTGATCGTAATAAAAATTCGTATTAACCTCAGAGAATTCTAGTTTGTCAAATGCCTTTTTAATTTTATACACCGCAGTATTTCGATGCATACTTTGATTTAAAAACAAAGTGGTAGGACCACTAATAGAAAAACTTTGATAAATAAATTCTTTATCTAATTGATCTTTACGAATATACATTTGTAAGCTTCCAGTTACCGTATCTTGGTAAATGGTAAATAAGCCTTCCACTTTTTTAGCCCCTTTAGTTTTATCTGCAACAGTTTGCTTTTTAGGCGCAGCTGCTTTGGCTGTATCAGCACCAGGCTTTACAGCTGGGGTTGTTGGTTGTTGTGCATGAACCAACGTAGAAACTCCTACCATGAGCAATGCAGTGCCCAAGAAATATCTTTTCATATAATTAGTTTAGGTAAAACAAATTATGCATTCTAGTAATAACGGAGAATGAATTAACAGAATGTTTGATAATTGGTAAAAAACAGCTAATTCAAGTAAATTAGCTTGTACGAATGGGATATCAGGATTGAAGATAATTCTCTAATTGAGTGATGGTCTCCTTCTGATTTAAAATGGTCTCAGTAACCACGTCATTCATACTAATAATTCCAGCCAATTTATTATCTATCATTACAGGTAAATATCGAATATGTCTTGCACTCATCAATTGCATACAATGTTCAATAGAGTCGGTTGTTGCAACAGCTGGAAAATCGGAACTCATGATCTCACTAACGGGTGTTTTGGTTGAGTTCCGACCAAGCAATATGACTTTTCTTGAATAGTCTCTTTCTGTAAGAATGCCTAAAAATTGATCATTCTCCGCAACTACAACAGAGCCAATATTTTTCTCCGCCATCATACGCAATGCATCTATTACAGAAGTGTCTGGGCTAACAGTGGCAACTTGATTGCCTTTTCTTGCTAGGATATTACTTACTTTACTCATAGGGTAATTTTCTAGCTATAAGTTAAGACTTTTATAAATAATACGCAATAGTTGTTTCCAAAAAAGTATGCTTTTGAAAACTTAGAGAGCAGATTGAGCAATGGCTGTTGCTGCATTATACCCGCTGGTCCAGGCATGTTGAAAATTAAATCCCCCTGTTATTCCATCTATATCCATTACTTCCCCAGCAAAATACAATCCGGGAACCAATTTACTTTCCATGGTTTGTGGATGAATAGTTGACAGCTGTACTCCACCACTAGTAACGAATTCTTCTTTAAATGTTGTTTTACCGTTGATATCAAAAACATGACCCGTGAGTAGTTGAATCAATTTGTTTTGATTCACTGCTTTAAGTTCACCCCATTTGGTATCTGTTGAAATTCCTGCTTCACCCAATAAAAAATGCCATAACCTAGTTGGTAATGTAAAAGGATATTTACTACCCATTTTATTGGCTGAAAATTGCTCACGATAAAATGGCCAATCCAATCTGAGTAATGCGTCTGTAGTTTCTCCCAACCAATTTACTTGAATTGTAAATTGATAGCCCATATCAGCCAATTGTCTTGCACCCCATGCAGACAATTTTAATACAACCGGACCACTTAGTCCCCAATGTGTAATCAATAACGCACCTTGTTCTTTTAATTTGGTGCCACTAATTTTTATTACTGCATTGTTAACAGATAAACCCATTAATGCAGTAATGGGATGTTTGGGCATATTAAAAGTAAAAAGTGAAGGTACAGGAGATTGAATGGAATGACCCAGCTTACTTATCCAATTAAACATTTCCATTTTGGGTAAGCCACCACATGCAATACAAATATAATCTGCTTGAATGATCCCTAATTTATTGGTTTCAATCTGAAATTGGGTTTCTTGCTTAGTGATTTTTCTCACTTCAGTTTGCATTTCAATTTTCACATGATATTGATCTGCTTCTTTTAATAAACATTCAATGATAGTTGCAGAATTATTACTTACAGGAAACATTCTTCCATCCGCTTCAGCATGTAATTGAACGCCACGTTCCGAAAACCATTCTATAGTGTGTAGGGTGTTGAATTGGTAAAAAGCTTTTTTTAAAAACTGTTCTCCTCTTGGATATTTTTTTATTAGCGCAGGTATTTCAAAAAGTTGGTGTGTTGTATTGCATCTTCCTCCCCCACTTATTTTTACTTTAGATAATAGTTTATTAGACTTTTCTAAAATAGTTACACTAAGGAGTGGATTTTTTCTTGCAGCATTCACTGCGCAAAAAAAACCTGCTGCACCTCCTCCAATCACAATCAGTTTTTTCATTCCCTATGAATAATAACTAGTATTCAAATTTGGATTGGCTTTTTCAGCTGCTTCAATAATACTGTAATCAGATAAAATAAGGGCTTTATTGCGCTTCACACATACATCATGTTCAAAATGAACAGAAGGCTTACCATCTCTTGTTCTTACTGTCCAACCATCTTCATCCGTATATACTTCACGTGAACCCAAGTTAATCATCGGCTCAATTGCCAACACTAAATTTTCTTTTAACTTAGGGCCAGATCCTCTCTTACCATAGTTGGGCATTTGAGGATCTTCGTGCAAACTTCTCCCAAGTCCATGACCTACCAACTCTCTAACAACTCCATACCCATTTTTAATTTCAGTATGCTCTTGGATGGCAAAAGCAATATCTCCAATACGATTGTTTACAATTGCTTTTTCAATTCCCTTATATAAAGACTCTTTAGTAATTTTTACTAGTTGGATGGCCGCAGGATCCGCTTCACCTAAAATAAATGTATATGCATGATCTCCATGCCAACCATTTAATATTACCCCCATATCAATTGAAACAATATCTCCATTTTGTAACGGAATATCATTAGGGAATCCATGCACTACTACATCATTCACCGATGCACAAATGGTAAATGGATAACCTCTATAATTTAAAAAAGAAGAAATAGCATTGTGCTGTTTAATAAAATCTGCACATAGTTTATCTATTTGCAAAGTAGTCATACCTGGCTTAAGCACTTTAGCTACTTCAGTAAGTGTTTTGCTCACCAACATGGCAGCTTCCTTCATTAGTGCAATTTCCGATTCCGTTTTATAGATGATCATATCTTTATTCCTTCTGGTCATTTGTAATAAAAAGTAAACCTGTTTAGCATAGCCAAACAGGTTTACAAAGTTCGTTGTTTTATTTGATATTAGATAGTAGTACTAGTTACACCTTGTCTTCCTTGAACTCTTCCACTATTCATTAAGCCGTCATACTGACGCATTAATAAATAAGTTTCAATTTGTTGCAAAGTATCTAGAACAACTCCAACCATAATTAACAGTGAAGTACCTCCAAAGAATGTACTGAATCCTTGTGTAACGCCTAATCTTTGAGCAAAACCAGGAAGAATACCTACTAATGCTAAGAATATAGCACCTGGTAATGTAATCTTATCCATAATTGCACCAATATAATCTGCAGTTGGTTGGCCTGGTTTTACACCTGGAACAAAACCATTATTGCGTTTTAAATCTTCGGCAATTTGTTTAGGATTAAAAATTAATGCGGTATAAAGGAACGTGAATCCAATAACCATTACAGAGTATATCAACATATACCATGCATTGCTATGGTCATTAAAGATTTTTACTATTCCAGAAGCAGAATCCAAATTAGTGAATGATACCAATGTTGGTAAGAACATAATGGCCTGCGCAAAGATGATTGGCATAACCCCTGCACTATTTACTTTAACAGGCAAGAATTGACGTGCACCACCAAATTGTCTACTTCCAATTATTTGTTTAGCATAGTTAACAGGTATTTTTCTAACACCTTGTACTAAAATGATTAGCCCCATAATAATGGAAACCAATACAGCAATTTCAATCAAGAATATTAATAAACCACCACCACCGCTTACACCTTTGGCACCAAACTCTTGTATAATGCTTTGTGGAAGACGAGCCAAGATACCAACCATGATAATGATAGAAGTACCATTACCTAAGCCTTTATCTTGAATTCTTTCCCCTAACCACATTACAAATAAAGTACCAGCAGTTAAAGTAACAACAGTAGAAAACCAAAAGAATGGTTTATAAGCTGGTAAGATAGCTTCTGCATAACCAGGACTATTTAAGTAAGCAACATAAGCGCCTGCTTGGAATAGTGTTACAATTACAGTTAAGTAACGAGTCCACTGGTTAATTTTTTTACGACCGCTCTCACCTTCTTTTTGAACTTTTTGTAATTGAGGAACTAAAATAGTCATCAATTGCATAAAAATAGAAGCAGAGATATAAGGCATGATACCTAATGCAAGAATAGAAGCTTGAGAAAAAGCTCCTCCAGCAAACATATCAAATATACCTAGCAATCCATTGCTCTTAGCAGAATTGGCAGCAGCTTCAATTTTATTAGGATCAATACCTGGTAAAACGATGTGCGTACCGAAACGATAAGTTAACACCAATGCAAGGGTTACGATAATTTTATTTCGTAATTCTTCAATGGTCCAAATATTCCTAAAAGTTTGAACTAATTTTTTCACTTCACTAAATTAAATGGCGTTATAACTTAAAACCAAAAGACGCATACTCGATGCGTCTGGCAAATTACGTTAAAATTATTTGATAATCTCAACAGTTCCGCCTGCAGCTTCAATAGCAGCTTTTGCTTTTTCGCTGATGGCGTTAATTTTGAAACTGAGTTTTGTTTTCAGCTCGCCATTACCCAATACTTTAACATTATCTGTACGGCTAATTAAACCATTGATATATAAATTCTCTAAAGAGATTTCAGTGAAACCGTATTTCTCTACCAACTGATCTAATTGACCAAGATTAAATACTTTGTATTCAACTCTATTGATATTTTTGAAACCACGCTTTGGTATACGACGCTGAATTGGCATTTGACCACCTTCATGAGCCATTTTACTTTTGTAACCAGCACGGCTTTGTCCACCTTTGTTACCTTTTGTAGAAGTACCACCTTTACCAGATGCTTCACCACGACCTAATCTTTTTTCTCTTTTTACAGAACCTTCAGCAGGTTTTAAATTGTGTAGTTTCATGTTGATTTGATTTTGAACTTACGGGGTATCACCCCTCGCATTGTTTATAATAAATAAAAGTCAGGAGTAAAGATATCCGCATGAAGTGGTATATCCAAACTACTGACTTGAAAATTTCTTAATTAAGCAACTTCTTCAACCTTTACCAAGTGGCTAACTTTGTTAACCATTCCTAGTATTTGTGGAGTAGCTTCTACTTCTTTAGAAGCATTCAACTTTTTTAAACCAAGTGCAATAAGCGTTTGCTTTTGGCGCTCAGATCTGTCGATGCCGCTTTTTATTTGAGTGATTTTTATCTTTTTCATAAATATTATCCGTTGAAAACTTTGCTCAATTTGATGTTACGGCCTTTAGCAACCTGAACTGGTTCTCTTAAAAGGCTTAAAGCTTTAATGGTAGCTTTAACCACGTTATGTGGATTAGCAGAACCAAGGCTCTTAGCAAGTACGTCGGTAATTCCAGCACTTTCTAAAACAGAACGCATGCTGCCTCCCGCAATTACACCCGCTCCGTGTGCAGCTGGCTTGATTAGTACTTTAGCAGCACCATCTTTTGCCCACTGTTCGTGAGGGATAGTTCCGTGCATAACTGGTACTTTTACCAAGTTCTTCTTTGCATCTTCAATACCTTTAGCAATTGCTTCTTGTACTTCTTTTGCTTTACCAAGACCTTGACCAACAATACCATTTTCGTTTCCTACTACTACAAGAGCAGAGAAACTAAATGTACGGCCACCTTTTGTGGTTTTTACCACACGGTTAATAGCAACTACCTTATCTTTCAGTTCGATGTCGCCACCCGCTTTTACTTTATTTACGCTTACTTTAGACATTTATTGAGCGATTAAATTGATGTTAGTAATTTAGAATACCAAGCCACCTTCTCTTGCTCCGTCTGCAACAGACTTCACACGGCCATGATATAGATTTCCACCTCTGTCGAATACACAATTAGTTAATCCGAGAGCTAATGCTTTCTTTGCTACTGCAGCGCCAACCATTTTAGATTTCTCTATTTTAGTTACTTTTTGTGCAGCAATATCCTTATCTCTTGAAGATGCGGCAACAATGGTAACACCATTATCATCATCAATTAATTGTGCATAGATTTCGGCATTGCTTCTGAATACAGAAAGACGTGGCTTTACAGCAGTACCAGCAATCTTTTTACGGATGCGATACCTGATTTTCTGCCTTTGTATTAATTTACCCATTGTTGTTTATTTTATACCTCCGATTCGGCCGGGGGATTGTTAGTTTAATTATTTACCTGCTGATTTACCTGCTTTTCTTCTTAAGATTTCACCTGCGTATTTAACACCTTTTCCTTTGTATGGCTCAGGCTTACGTAAGCTTCTCAACTTAGCAGCAACCTGTCCGATCAACTGCTTATCAATTCCTTCTAAGAATACTTTTGGGTTTTGACCTTTTTCAGTGGTAGTTGAAACTTTAAGTTCACTTGGAATCTCAATAATAATATTGTGAGAATATCCTAAAGCAAGATCTAATAAGTTTCCAGTGTTAGCGGCTTTAAAACCTACCCCTACTAACTCTAATTCTTTTTTATAACCTTCGGTTACACCTTTAACCATATTGTTCACTAATGAACGGTATAATCCGTGCATAGCGCGATGACGAATTTGATCTGTAGGTCTGGTGAAAACAACTTCACCTTCTTTCACCTCGATAGTGATATCTCTATCAATATTCTGAGTTAATTGTCCTTTAGGACCTTTAACTGTAAGAACATTCTCCGCACTAACGGTGATTGTTACACCTGCCGGAACTACTACCGGTTGTTTACCAATTCTAGACATAGTCGATTTTTATTTTATTATGAACATTGCTCCGTGTTCAGCCACGACTAAGAGGCTTAATTGTCGGAACGGTTTATTTTAAGAAATATAACACAACACTTCTCCACCAACATTCTGCGCCTTAGCTTGCTTATCGGTTAGAACACCTTTAGATGTACTAAGGATGGCAACACCCAAACCATTGATTACTCTTTTGATTTCAGCAGGCTTTGCATATTGACGTAATCCTGGACGACTAACTCTTTCTAAAGAACGAATTGCTGGAACTTTTGTATTAGGATCATACTTTAAAGCGATCTTAATTAAGCCTTGCTTGTTATCGTCTTCGAATTTGTATTTCAAGATATAACCTTGATCATACAAAATCTCTGTTAAACGCTTCTTCAAATTAGAAGCAGGAATTTCAACCAGTCTATGACCAGCCAACTGAGCATTACGAATTCTAGTTAAGAAGTCTGCTATAGGATCAGTTACCATATTATTATAATTATACTAGTTCTAAATTTTGTTTATCAAACTGACTACTACCAGCTTGCTTTTTTAACACCTGGAATCATACCGTTTAAAGCCATGTCACGGAACATAATCCTTGACAAACCAAAATAACGCATATAACCTTTAGGTCTTCCTGTAAGCTGACAACGGTTCTTTAAACGTACCGGAGAAGCGTTCTTTGGAAGTAGATCTAATCCTGCGTAGTCACCTGCTGCTTTAAGAGCTGCACGCTTTTCAGCATATTGAGCTACCATTTTCTCGCGCTTTCTTTGTCTGGCTTTGATTGATTCTTTTGCCATAATGTTTTTGTTCTGTGTTTAATTAATCTTTCTTGGTTCCTTTAAACGGCATACCCAATTCTTTCAAAAGCTCGTAAGCTTCTTCATTGGTATTTGCAGTTGTTACAAAAGTGATATCTAAACCGGTGATTTTATTTACTTTATCAATATCAATTTCAGGGAAAATGATTTGTTCAGTTACACCTAAAGTATAGTTACCTCTTCCGTCAAAAGCTTTATCGCTGATTCCTTTAAAGTCACGGACACGAGGCAGTGCTACAGAAACCAATCTGTCAAGGAACTCATACATTTTCTCTCCTCTTAAAGTAACGCGAGCACCAATTGGCATGCCCTTACGTAACTTAAAGTTAGAAATGTCTTTTTTAGACATAGTAGGAACTGCTTTCTGACCAGTGATCATATTCAATTCGTCTACTGCTATATCCACTAATTTCTTATCTGTAACCGCTCCATTAACACCACGGTTAATACAGATTTTTTCTAATTTAGGAGCTTGCATTACGGTAGTGTAAGCAAACTTCTTCATCAACGCAGGTACAACATCTTTGCTGTACTTCGTTGCTAATCTCGGTGTATATTTTGCTGTACTCATTATTTGATTACCTCCCCAGATTTTTTAGATACACGTATTAATTTTCCATTTTCACGGGTACGCTTCACTTTGGTTGGCTCGCCCTTTTTAGCATCCCACAACATTACATTGCTGATATTGATAGGGGCTTCTACTTTAACAATACCACCTTTGGTATTTTGAGCAGATGGCTTGGTGTGCTTTGTAACGATATTCACTCCTTCTACTACTACACGTCCTTTATCTACAATCACTTCCAATACTGTGCGAGGCTTTTTCAAATCCTTGTCATCTCCGGCAATAACCACTACGGAATCACCTTTTTTGATGCTGAATTTGGCTTTAAATCTTGTACTCATTTTATTTAGCTTTTAGCTTTTTTTATAATACTTCAGGAGCAAGAGAAATAATTTTCATATATCCCTTATCACGCAATTCTCTAGCTACAGGTCCAAAGATACGTGTACCGCGAGGCTCGTCTGAATTGTTCAACAACACAACTGCGTTGTCATCAAAACGGATATAAGAACCATCTTTTCTGCGAAGTTTGTTTTTAGTACGAACAATAACCGCTTTAGATACTGTTCCTTTTTTAACACCACCTGCAGGGATTGCGTCTTTTACCGTAACAACAATTTTATCGCCGATCTTAGCATAATCCTGACCGCTATTACCAAGTACCTTAATACAAAGTACCTCTTTAGCGCCACTATTGTCAGCTACATTTAACCTGCTTTCTTGCTGAATCATTTTATTTAATTTGAAATTTTAAATTTAAGTACAACACCATCTTTTAAGATGAGGTAGTTACTCAAATCAATATTATTATTTCGCTTTTTCTACAATTTCAACTAGTCTCCAACGCTTGGTTTTACTAAGCGGACGAGTTTCCATGATCTTCACCACATCACCGATGGTGCACTCTCCTTTCTCATCATGAGCATGGAACTTAGTAGTCTTCTTTACGAATTTACCGTAGATAGGGTGTTTTACTTTTCTTTCAACCGCAACAGTGATGGTTTTATCCATTTTATCGCTGGTAACGATCCCTGTCCTTGTTTTGCGCAAATTTCTTTCAGCCATTGTGTTTAATTTATGGTTTAAATACCCATTTCTTTTTTCTTCAATTCCGTTTTGATACGGGCGATGTCTCTACGAAGTCCACGAATAGTCATTGGATTTTCTAGTGGAGAGATAGCGTGAGCAAATTCCAATTTTTTCAAACGTAGTTCGTCTTCTTGGATTTTTGCTCTAAGATCTGTTACACTGAGATCCTTTAGATTTTTGTTGAATTCGTATGTTTTTTTATTAGCCATTGCAATTTCTTTTTTTGGTTATGCTTGCAAATCTCTTCTTACGATGAACTTGGTTGCGATTGGTAATTTTTGTGCTGCAAGACCCATCGCTTCTTTTGCTACAGCTTCAGTAACACCATCACACTCGAAGATGATACGTCCTGGCTCAACAACAGCAGCCCAATATTCAGGGTTACCTTTACCCTTACCCATTCTCACTTCAGCAGGCTTATGGGTGATAATTTTGTCAGGGAATACTCTGATCCATACATTTCCCTCACGCTTCATAGCACGGGTCATGGCCTGACGGGCAGATTCGATCTGGCGGTTAGTTAACCAGATGGGCTCTAATGCTTTTAAGGCAAATGATCCAAATGATATAGCAGTTCCACGCTTAGCTACTTCGCGAATGCGTCCTTTCTGCTGTTTCCTATGTTTGCTTCTTTTCGGCTGTAACATTTTTTAGTTTTTTGGTCCACGAATTTTATTCGTAGTTATTTAAAACTTTAGTAATTCTGCATTACTAATTTTTGAATATTAGTTTCTGCGTTCTCCTCTTCCACCACCTCTTCTATCGTCTCTTCTGTCTCCGCCACGACCTCTATCATCTCCACCAGTTCTTTCTCTTCTATCGCTCATATCGTTCTTACCACCAACGAAGTTTGGATTCAATTCACGCTTTCCTAGTACTTCACCTTTACAGATCCATACTTTGATACCAATTTTACCGTAAACAGTTTGAGCAAAAACATTGGCATAATCAATATCCATACGGAAAGTATGTAATGGAGTACGGCCTTGTTTAAATTCTTCGCTACGAGCAATTTCAGCACCACCCAAACGACCGCTTAATTTAACCTTAATACCTTCAGCACCCATACGGAGTGTAGAGGCAATGGCCATTTTAGTTGCACGTTTGAAGTTGATACGGTTTTCAATTTGACGAGCGATGGTATCTCCTACGATAGTAGCATCTAGTTCAGGACGACGGATTTCCAAAATATTAATTTGAACATCGTCTTTACCAGTTAACTTCTTCAACTCTTCTTTAATACGATCTACCTCGTTACCACCTTTTCCGATGATAATACCTGGCTTAGAAGTATGAATAGTTATGATCAATTTACCAAGCGTACGCTCAATAACGATCTTTGCGATTCCACCTTTGTTGATACGGGCACTCAGGTAGGTACGGATCTTATGATCTTCGATCAGTTTGGATGCGTAGTCTTTTTTACTACCATACCAGTTACTGTCCCATCCGCGGATGATGCCTAACCTGTTACCAATTGGATTTGCTTTCTGACCCATATAATGGTTTTACTAATTAGTTTTAGAATCTACGATTAATGTTACATGGTTGCTGCGCTTACGTACTTTGTAGCCACGGCCTTGTGGTGCAGGGCGCATACGCTTTAATACTCTACCGCCATCAACGAATACGGTCTTTACAATCAGACTGCTGTCTGCAGCATTTGATCCGCTGTTTTTCTGCTCCCAGTTACTGATAGCACTCTTCAACAGTTTTGCCAATGGAGTGGCATTGTGCTGAGGATGATGTTCCAGAATAGCCAGGGCTTTCTCCACTTCCATTCCACGGATCACATCGGCTAACAGGCGCATTTTACGCGGACCTGTTGGATAATTGTTCAGTTTAGCTACTGCTTCCATTTCTTTTTTTGTTTGATGTATGGGTGTTAGCCCCTACAGTTATTTTTTAGTTCCTGCGTGTCCTCTGAAGTTTCTAGTAGGAGCAAATTCACCTAATTTGTGACCTACCATGAATTCTGTTACGTAAACAGGGATGAACTTATTTCCGTTGTGCACGGCAAAAGTGTGTCCAACAAAATCAGGTGTGATTGTGCTGCGACGACTCCAAGTTTTGATAACGTTTCTCTTTACTTTTCCGTCGTTAATAGCAACTACTTTACCTTCTAAGTTAGCATCTACGTAAGGACCTTTTTTAATCGAACGACCCATAATTATTTGAGTTTACTGGTCTATTAGTTTATTTATTTATTTTGACTGGTTAGTTATTACTTAGCCAGTTTTTTACCATTTCTGCGCTGGATGATTAGCTTATCGCTACCCTTACCTTTTGTACGAGTTTTCTCACCTTTTGCATACTTACCTGTTCTGCTACGTGGGTGACCACCAGAAGCTCTACCTTCACCACCACCCATCGGGTGATCTACTGGGTTCATGGCAACACCTCTTACACGTGGACGAATACCTTTCCAACGGTTTTTACCCGCTTTACCTGCTGTTTCCAAGTTATGATCGCTGTTTGAAACAACACCAACGGTTGCATAACAGTTAATCAATACTTTTCTCAATTCACCAGAAGGCATTTTAAGTACTGCGTACTTTTCTTCCTTATTGGCTAACTGTGCAGAAGCACCAGCACTTCTTACCATCTTACCACCTTGACCAGGTTGTAATTCAATGTTGTGAATGGTTGTACCCAACGGCATATTTTTCATAGCCAATGAATTACCCAATTCAGGAGCAACTGCATCACCTGCAATTACTGTTTGACCAACTTGAATACCCTGAGGAGCAATGATGTAACGCTTCTCGCCATCTGTATACTGTACCAATGCAATAAACGCTGTACGGTTTGGATCGTATTCAATAGATACTACAGTTGCAGCAATATCTCTTTTATTACGCTTGAAATCGATGATACGATAATGTTGCTTATTACCACCGCCCATGTAACGCATAACTCTACGACCTTGGAAGTTACGACCAGCAGTATTTTTTTGAGGCTCTAACAAGCTCTTCTCAGGCTTATTAGTAGTGATCTCAGCATAAGCATTACCAATTCTCCAACGTGTTCCTGCTGTGATTGGTTTGTACTTTTTTAGTGCCATTGTTTATTTTTTTTGTGCGGATTTTTCAGCTCCGCTGCTATAAATTAAATATTTGCGTAAAGATCAATTGTTTCACCTTCTGCTACAGTAACAAATGCTTTCTTGTATGCAGACTTCATTCCCTGAATAAAACCAGCTTTTGTGTAACGGGCTTTATTTTTTCCTGGAGCAACTGCAGTATTAACATCTACTACATTAACACCATAGAAATCTTCAATTGCTTTCTTAATCTCTAACTTGTTAGCCTTACGGTTTACTTTGAAAGCATATCTTCTCAACGTATCTTGTTGTGCGTTTGCTTTCTCAGTTAAGATTGGCTTTATTAAAATTTCTGACTGTCTCATTTTGTATGATTGAAACGTTACTTAAATTAAGCTACTGCTTCTTCTTCGTTAAAGATATTCACAGTGTTCTCTGTTATTACTAATACATCTGCGTTCATGATTTCATAAGTATTAATGTCGGCTAACAATGTGCTAGCAACATTTGGTACGTTACGAGTACTTAAGTACAGATTGTCGTTGTATTCTGGTAAAACGATAAGCGCTTTCTTATCAGCAACTTTAAGGTTACCCATAATATCAACCAGTTGTTTGGTTTTAGGTACATCCATCTTAATTTCTTCAACTACGATGATTGCACTTTCTTTTGCTTTATGACTTAAAGCAGAAATCTTAGCCAAATCTTTCACTTTACGATTCAATTTGAAATCGTAAGCGTGTGGCTTTGGTCCAAAGATGGTACCACCACCCTTGTATAAAGGGTTACGGATATTACCTTTACGAGAACCACCTGTTCCTTTTTGCTTGTGTAACTTGCGGCTAGCACCTTGTACTTCAGCGCGAGTTTTAACTTTGTGCGTTCCAGAACGACGTGCGGCTAAGTATTGCTTAACAGCTAGATAGATAACGTGGTTGTTTGGTTCAATACCAAAGATTTCCTGTGGTAATTCAACCGTTCTACCGGTTTTCTGTCCTTTTATATCTAATACATCTACTTGCATGATCTTTCAATTAATCTGTCAATTAAACAGGGTGATTATTTCTGAATTAAAACGATAGAACCGTTGTGACCTGGTACAGAACCGCTGATCAGGATATAGTTCTTTTCTGAAAATATTTTTACTACTTTCAAACCTTTCATTTTAACACGGTCTCCACCCATACGGCCGGCCATTCTCATTCCTTTAAATACTCTTGAAGGATAAGATGATCCACCAATAGAACCTGGTGCACGCTGACGGTCGTGCTGACCATGAGATGCTTCACCCACACCAGAGAATCCATGGCGCTTTACAACACCCTGGAAACCTTTACCCTTAGTGGTACCTACAACTTCAACACTGTCACCTTCAGAGAAGATGTCAATAGTTACAGTTTCCCCTAAGTTTTTCTCTATAGAGTAATTACGAAATTCTTTTACGAACTTTTTGGCTGGAGTTTGAGCCTTAGCAAAGTGATTGATTTCGGCTTTTGTAGCGTGCTTTTCTTTCTTATCGCCGATTGCTAATTGAACAGCAGAATAACCATCGGTTTCCTGCGTTTTGATTTGTGTAACGGTATTAGGAGCAACTTCTACGATGGTACAAGCTGTTTGCTTTCCATCAGCAGCGAAGATGCTGGTCATCCCGATTTTTTTTCCAATAATTCCTTTCATCGTTTTGCGGTTTATGCCCCGCTCGGTTATGAGGACATCCCACCGATGAAGCGGGATTCAATCCTAGTTTGCTACCGACCTTTTCCGTTGTTTTCAAAACTTACATTTTGAAGAGGAAGTACCGGTAGTAAACAAACCTCGAAGGGCCTGTTTATATGTTACTCATTTAATTCATTGTGAATTAAATGATTTATAATTTCTTTATCAGAGCTGCTTTTTCAGGCCTAGGCCGATTGGCAGATAATTGGGTATATAAGAACTAGTTTCTCTCTTTCTAGAGAAATGGCTTTATCAAGCTTTAATTTCAACCTCAACACCAGACGGCAAGTCTAGCTTGCTCAACGCATCTACTGTTCTAGAAGAAGAAGTGTAGATATCCATTAGACGCTTATGCGTAGCTAATTGGAACTGCTCACGGCTTTTCTTATTAACGTGTGGTGAACGCAATACAGTAAAGATTTTCTTATGAGTAGGCAAAGGAATAGGTCCTGTTACTACTGCACCTGTACTACGTACTGTCTTAACGATCTTCTCTGCAGATTTATCTACTAGATTGTGATCGTATGATTGTAATTTGATTCTGATTCGCTGAGACATAGTCAAAAACCAATTTTTACGTTGGGGTTGCAAAGGTAAGGAGCTGTAATTGAATAGACAAGTTTTTTATCTTTTTTTTAGGTGTTTTTGTGGATTTATTTTTTATTTTTTCCAAAAACCCCCTGTTTTTCCCCAAAAACGACTTTTGTATTAAATTAAAAAATAATATACCCGCTCTCTAACTTTTCCCCATCCCTTCATTCAGCCATTTTAAATTTAGCCAGCGGCTATACTCCCACCCCTATTAAAACAAAACGCCCCGAGTAAACTCGGGGCGCGGTATATCAATTAAATGGATAATTAATCATCAGATTTAACCTTACCCTTATTCTTTGCCATTACTTCTTCTGCAACGTTATTTGGAGCAGGATTGTAATGAGAGAACTCCATAGTAGAAGTTGCACGACCAGAACTTAAAGAACGAAGTTGAGTTACATAACCAAACATTTCGCTCAATGGAACTTTAGCTTTGATAACCTGAAGGTTAGCGCGGCTATCCATTCCTTCTAGCATACCACGACGACGGTTTAAGTCTCCAGTAACATCTCCCATGTATTGATCTGGTGTAAGTACTTCTACCTTCATGATTGGCTCTAATAAAGTAGGCTTTGCTTTACGTCCTGCTTCACGGAAACCTGCTTTAGCACACAATTCAAAGCTCATTGCATCAGAATCCACATCGTGGTAGCTACCATCGAATACACGCACTTTCATATTGTTTACAGGATATCCTGCCAATACTCCAGAAGTCATTGATGTTTCAAACCCTTTAAGGATTGCTGGAACAAATTCTTTTGGAATAGATCCACCAAATAAATCATTTACAAATTGGAAGCTCTTTCCTTCGTTTTCTTTTAACCACTCTGCATCTGCTGGTCCAATCTCAAATTGAATATCGGCAAACTTACCACGACCACCAGACTGCTTTTTCAATACTTCTCTGTGGTTAATAGTAGTTCCAAAAGACTCTTTGTAAGCAACCTGAGGAGCACCTTGGTTTACTTCTACCTTAAACTCACGACGCATACGGTCAATGATGATTTCAAGGTGTAATTCACCCATTCCACGTAAGATGGTTTGACCAGTATCTTCATCGGTATTAACACGTAAAGTAGGATCTTCTTCAACCAACTTTGCAATAGCCATACCCATTTTATCTACGTCTGCCTGAGTTTTAGGCTCAACAGCAATCGCGATAACTGGTTCTGGAATAAACATATTCTCCAAAGTAATTGGATGATTTTCATCGCAAAGGGTATCTCCTGTTTTGATTTCTTTGAAACCTACTGCAGCAGCAATATCACCCGCTTCAATAAAGTCAATTGGATTTTGCTTATTAGCAAACATCTTCATGATACGACTGATACGTTCTTTCTTACCGCTTCTTACGTTCAAAACATAAGAACCAGCATCTAAACGACCAGAGTAACAACGAAAGAATGCCAAACGACCAACGAAAGGATCGGTCATGATTTTGAATGCCAATGCAGCAAATGGTTCTTTTGCATTTGGCTTTCTAGTGATTTGCTCACCAGAATCAGGATCAGTACCTACTGTATCTTCAACATCAACAGGAGAAGGTAAGTAACGACAAACCGCATCTAAAGCAGTTTGTACTCCTTTATTCTTGAAAGAAGAACCACACATCATTGGAACGATACTTAAATCGATACAAGCTTTGCGGATTGCTTCGTGCACCTCATCTTCAGAAATTGAATCTGGGTTATCAAAGAATTTCTCCATCAACTTATCGTCGTATTCAGCTACCGCTTCAATTAAGTTTTGTCTCCAATGTAATACGTCTTCCATCATATCTGCAGGCACAGGAATTTCATCGAAAGTCATTCCTTCTGTTTCAGCATGCCATACAATACCTTTCATTTTAATCAAGTCTACAACGCCCTTGAAATTATCTTCTGCACCTATTGGTAATTGCAATGGAACAGCTTTAGCACCCAACATTTCTTTAACCTGTGTTACCACCATTAAGAAGTCGGCACCTGCACGGTCCATTTTATTTACGAATCCAATACGTGGAACTTTATAACGGTTAGCTTGACGCCAAACAGTTTCAGACTGAGGTTCTACACCATCTACTGCAGAAAACAACGCAATCAAACCATCCAATACACGCATAGAACGTTCTACCTCTACGGTAAAATCTACGTGTCCTGGAGTATCGATGATGTTGAAATAATAATTCTTGGTTTCAGGAGTGGCTTTACCCAATACAGTTGGGAAATTCCACTGACAGCTAACTGCCGCAGAAGTAATGGTAATACCTCTTTCCTTTTCTTGCTCCATCCAGTCGGTAGTAGCACCACCATCATGTACTTCACCAATCTTATGGATCATACCAGTGTAGCGCAAAATACGCTCGGTGGTAGTGGTTTTACCGGCATCAATGTGGGCGGCAATACCAAAGTTTCGTTGAAATTTCAAATCAGCCATATAGTATTCTTGTTTTTTTAGAGGCCGCAAAGGTACAGATAATACCGAACCAACAAAGGGTTCGGCCCGTTTTATTTAGAATGGGGAAAAATCGTTACCGAATGGGCTTATTAAATAATTGAGTTGCAAGAGTTTGGTCAAAAAAAAACCTCTCCGAAATATTGGAGAGGTCTTGTAAATATTTGTAAGAAATTACACTTTAAAGTGAGAAAAGGCTTTGTTAGCCTCAGCCATACGGTGTGTATCTTCTTTTTTCTTGAATGCAGCACCTTCACCTTTTGCAGCAGACATGATTTCATTAGATAATTTATCAGCCATTGTACGACCGTTTCTTTCGCGGCTGTAGCGGATTAACCACTTCATGCTTAAAGAAATTTTACGATCAGGGCGAACTTCAGCAGGAATCTGGAAAGTAGCTCCACCAATTCTACGGCTTCTTACTTCAACAGCAGGCGTTACGTTTGCAATTGCTTTCTTCCACACTTCGTAACCATCTTCGCCAGTAACTTTTGTTATTTTGTCTACTGCATCATAGAAAATATTGATTGCAGTACTTTTTTTACCATCCCACATCAAATTGTTGATGAAACGGGTAACCAACTTATCGTTAAAACGACCGTCTGGTGCTAAGGGTAATTTTTTCGCTTGTGCTTTACGCATGATTTAATTTTTAAAGAGACTGATCTTCTTCAAGTATTAAAACTTTACTCAGTCGCAGTTATGAATAGAACTATTTTTTAGCTTTTTCCTTCTTTGTACCGTACTTAGAACGGCTCTGCTTACGGTCTTTAACACCAGCAGTATCTAAGCTACCACGTACAATATGGTAACGTACCCCTGGTAAGTCTTTAACACGACCACCACGGATTAATACGATAGAGTGCTCTTGTAAGTTGTGGCCTTCACCTGGAATATAGGCAATCACCTCTACTTTATTGGTCAAACGCACTTTCGCTACTTTACGCAAAGCAGAGTTTGGTTTTTTTGGAGTGGTAGTATATACACGGGTACATACGCCACGACGCTGAGGACATGCATCCAAAGCTCTTGACTTACTCTTAGCCCTGATTATTTCGCGGCCTTTTCTAACTAATTGTTGTATTGTAGGCATTATAAACCATTTAAAATTTCGGACGGCAAAGGTAATGGCTCCAAATGAGAATCCAAAATGTTTTCAAAAAAAAAGTATTTCTACGGGCAAAAAAAAGGGATTTAGCCCAATTTTTGTCCCCCTATTGTTGGTTTCGGCAACAGTTTGTTGCTTTACACTCGTAGCCCCGCATACCCCCCTATCCCGCCATGAGGCCACATATTATCCTTTTACTGTTGCTTTTCTTAGTGGCAGATTCAACTGTTTATGCACAATCAGGTAGTCCAGTAATTTATTCTGAAAAAAATGCGGTTTACCAACAAAATTTTAATGAATTACCCAATGGGGGATCATTTACGCTAATTGGAAAGGGACCTCATTTATTTGCGCAATCTCCCTTTGTAATACCCGGATTAAGCGGTTGGGAATTCATGCATAAGTCTGGTACTGGCACAAATGCTGTTTTTATGCAAGGAGCTGGAACATCAACCTCAAGTGGAATGTATAGCGTAGGCACAAGTGGAAGTACAGATAGAGCATTAGGCTCTTTAGCTGCAGGTACGGGTGTTTATGCTTTTGGAATCTTATTTACGAACCAAACAGGGGGAAGCTTGAATAAAATAAGTGGTTCTTTCTCAGCAGAGCAATGGAGAAAAGGAGGGTCTGGAAATAGGAATACTTGGATGGGGAAATATGCCACTGGCACAATGAACAGCATTGATCAACCCAACTTATTGAATCATACTTCAATGAATTTTTCATCTATTCAATTTACAACTGGTGCGGGAAGTTTAAATGGAAATAGTCCTGAAAACTTCACCAATATTCAATTTACTATAACAGGGATTGATTGGAAAAATGGAGAACAATTATTATTAAGATGGGAAGATGTAGACGAAACTGGAAGTGACGATTTAGTTGCAATTGACAATTTTAGTTTTAGTGCCAATTTTGATACATCCAACAATACGGTGAGTATTGATAGCTTGTATTCACTTGCGCCACAACCAAGCAATGCAGATACGATTCAATACAGCTTTAAAGCGGGTGGAGACATTAGTGGATTAAGCACTGATAACTTTTCGCTAATAACTGAGGGATTAAGCAATGCTGTAATAACCAGTATTTCAGGAACGGGTAATGAATATTTAATTCATATTTATACAGGAGTGGGTGAAGGAAAAATGGTGTTAGGAATTAACAATAATAATAACCTAATTCCGGGATTAAGTGGGCTTCCATTTTTCAGTATTGACACCCAACTAATTGATAAAGTTAAACCGATTCAAATCAGTTTCAGTTCGCCAAATGATAGCTTATTAAAAACGGGTGATACTTTGCAACTGAATCTATTGTTCAGTGAATCAGTTCATTTAGACACTAGCTCTTCTATTAATTATTTACCCATTACTATTAGCAATAACAATAGACAGGCAGTATATAAAAGCGGCAATTACACTAATCAAATTCGCTTCAATTATATTATTCAGAAAGGAGAAAAAGATATAGATGGTATTTCCATAGCCAATAATTTTAACCCCAATCAATTGATGATAAAAGACCAAGCAGAAAATCTTGCTACTATTAATCTATTGTCTACGGACATTCAATATATAAAAGTAGATGGTAGTAACATACAATTTAGATCCCCTGCTGATACTTTGTTAACGCAATGCAATAATCGAGATAGTATTGATATCAGCAATTTGCTTGCGATTGACTCCACTGTTGTAGGGGAAGAATTAAATTGGCAAATCATTCAGGCGCCAATACACTGGTTTAGCAGTTTCCAAAACTATACTAGTGTTTCCAATGGAAGTATTACCAGCCCTAACGCTTGGAAAATATATTCCCAAATGTCTTCTGTTAAAGATAGTATGGTTATTCGGGTATCGAATGGTACAACTAGCGCCAACAAAAAATTATTCTTTCATTCTACAAGCTGGTTGGGAAATACAGACAGTAGTTGGCATAATCCACAAAACTGGTGCAATGCAACCATTCCTTCTGATAGTGCTATTATAACTATCTCAGCCAACACTGGATATCAACCTGCCATTTCGGGTGTGCACAATGTTAAACAGTTGCATCTATTAACTGGGGCTAAATTACAGATAACGGGTACCTTAAAAATAAGCGAAATGATCAATGGTGATTCATTGTCTGTTGATGCAACCCAAGCAATATTGGAATTGAATGGAAATAAAAATCAATCAATTGATGGTCGATTATTTAAAGAACATCGCATTCAAGGTTTTATTGTAAAAAATAATTCAGGGATACAAATTACCCATCGGTTAGTGATAGACGGCTACTTGCAATTAGCAGCAGGAAATTTAATAACCAATGATCAACTTTATTTATCCGAAACAGCTTCCATTGCTGCTTCAGCTGCTGGAACCCAAATTCTTGGAAGGGTTCATGCTGCAAATATTTTTGGCAAAAAAGCAGTTGGCAACTATTTGGCAGGTCATCCATTTAATCAATCAATTTCGTTTAATTCTTGGACCAACAAACCAACTATATTTTATAATAATCCTTTATTAAATTCAGATAGTTACTCCATTGAAACTGGATGGCAAGCAGTCAATTTTAGTTTGGATAGTGTAAGCAATGATTGGAAGAAATACCAGGGCATCAAATGGACTATTTTACCCAATCAAACGAATATATGGCCAACCTACTTAAGTGGCAACATACAATTGGGAACACATCAAATTGCACTCAATAAAATTGGGAATGGTTTTAATGTAGTAGCTAATCCTTACTTAAGCCCTGTTAATACAGGAACCTTTAATCGATCTACAAAAGTGAGTACATACAAATATATCTGGAATCCACAATTAGGAAATATGGGTGGTTATATGGCACTTCCTTTTACACAAAAGCATATACTTAATCCATTTGAAGCTTATATACTTTTAACTGATAGTTCAGCTGCTAATGAAGTTACCATTTCGGAAGCATCTAAATCTAATGAATGGAACAAAGGAGTTCTGGAAGACTATCAAGAAGGGACTGGATACTTTTCTACTATTGATTTATTGAGCAACCAAAGGCTTCAAGACAGATTCATCATCAGAGAACAATCAGGCGCAAGAAATGGCAAAGATTCATTGGATGCCATTAAGTTGATGAATCCTGGAATCAATATGTTCAGTAAAATTTCAGATAGCATTAAACTGGCGATTGATAGTAGAATTTTTCAAGAACAAACCATCATTCCAATTGAATTAAACAATACTATTGAAGGCAATTATCGTTTTCAGATTTTTGATGCCTTCATGCCTAACCAATTCAAATTGGTTTTATATGACCAATACACTAATAAAACATTGAGTCTATCAAAAGACAGCAGCTACGAGTTTAGCATCACTAGTGATACTTTAAGTAAAGCAAGCAATCGTTTTTACATTGGCAAATTTATTCCCAAAGCAAGCAGCCCTTTAGTGAATTTGCTCACCGTTAAAATTTATCCTAATCCAGCAAAAACTGAAATAAAAGTAATTTTCAAATCGTCGGTTACTGCTAATAGTTCAATTAGATTATATCATTTATCTGGCACCCTTATCAAAACAATACAAGTGGGTAGTATGCAACAGGGACTAGTGAGCATACCAATAGGTGATATTAGTAATGGCCAATATTATATTCAAGTAATTAGTGGATCCAATCAACAAAATATTCCTTTTATTAAACAGTAGATGATGCCAGTATAAAAAATAAAAACACGAAATAAAAAGCCCCGACTGAAATGATACAGACGGGGCTTTCTTTAAACTATTCATCTATTGAAAACCGATTTACCTTTTTCGAAAATTGTCCTAAACAGAAAGCATCCAACCATGCGTATCTTCAGACTTACCCTGACGAATATCATTTAATCTTTTCTTTAATTCTGGGGCAACCGTCCAACTATCGGTGTCAAAAAACATAGATTCATCTTTATAACGCAATTCCTTAATTAAAGAAATAGTTGCTGCTGTACCAGCTCCAAAAACTTCTCTTAATTGTCCTGCCTTGTACGCAGCCATTAACTCGTCAATCGATATCTTTTTTTCTACTACTTCTAGACCCATTTCTGCCAAAAGAGTTAAGGAACTCATTCTTGTGATGCCCGCTAAAATAGTTCCTTCTTCTAATGAAGGAGTTACTGCCTGGTTGCCAATGATAAAAAACACATTCATCATTCCCACTTCTTGTAAATATTTGTGTTCGTAAGCATCTGTCCACAAAACTTGATCGTAGCCCATTTCTTTAGCTAACTGTGTCGGATACATACTTGATCCATAATTTCCTGCATTCTTAGAATACCCAACTCCACCTGTTACTGCTCTTGTATATTTCTCTTCAACATAAATACGCATTGGCGTACTGAAATATGGACCAGTTGGGCTCAGAATAATCATGAATTTATAGGTATCTGAAGGCTTAACACCTAATACTGCATCGGTAGCAAACATGAATGGTCTAATATACAATGAATGATCGGGCATGGTAGGGATCCAGTTGCGATCTAGACTGATTAACTCACGCATTCCATCAATAAATATTTCTTCTGGTACAGTGGGCATTTGCATTCTTGTAGCAGAGATATTGAAACGCTTAAAATTTTCATAAGGTCTAAATATTGCTGCCTTACCTTCTGCATTTCGATAGGCTTTGATTCCTTCAAAAATAGATTGGCCGTAATGCAAAGCTGCTAATGATGGATCCATACTCAAAGGTTCGTATGGTTTAATCTCCACATTTTTCCAAACTCCATTGCTGTATTCTGCAACCAACATATGATCAGTAAATACTCGTCCAAAAGGTATATTTTCCAAGCTAATGGTATCTAATTTAGATTTATTAGCCTTGGTAATGTTTATATCAAGTACTGCGTTCATAGTTTTATATTTGGCGCAAAGAAACAAAAAAAATAAAAACTAACAACTGTTAATATTTTAAATGGACCAAAAAATGCCTGAACAACTACCTGATTTTGTATTGGCTAACCTTTTTCCGAGCAATTTGGTCATAGTTGAATCAGCCGAAAAAGTACAGCCGATTTCGGCCCCAAAAGCTGTAACAATAGACCCTCCCATTATTGATGGCCCATTAAAAGAACGTCCTGAAAAATGGTATTTGGGTAATAATGGTAAAAATATTGTCATATTAGTTCAAGAACCTGAATCGGCATTTTTAAATGAGGAAAGTTTAGACTTTTTAACCAAAATCTTAGGCGCTTGTAAATTGAATATGGGAGACGTGGCAGTCATTAATATGGCCCGCTACCTGGCTAATTTTGCCGAAATTAAACAAGAGCTAAATCCTACTAGCTGTTTATTGTTCAATGTAAGTGCAGCAATGGTAAAACTTCCTTTTACTGTTCCTAATTACCAAGTTCAACAATACGGCGGATGTACTTTTTTAATGGCCCCTTCGCTTTTGCAATATTATGGTGACAGTGGAGATGCAAAACTAGAAAAGACCAAACTATGGGTAAGCCTTAAATTACTTTTTAAACTTTAATCAATGGCAACAGTTGAAATTATTTTTGCTACGAATAACTCAAATAAAGTAAAAGAAATAAAAGCAGTAACAGGCAAACTTTTAACAATTCTATCACTTGCCGAAGCAGGCATAGATATTGATATTCCTGAGCCTCACGATACGCTGGAAGCCAATGCCAGTGAGAAATCTAGCGTTATACATACATTAACAAAAAAGAATTGTTTTAGCGAAGACACTGGATTAGAAATTGATGCACTAAATGGAGAACCGGGCGTTAAAAGTGCCCGTTATGCTGGTGATGATAGAAATTTCCAAGCCAATATAGACTTAGTACTTTCTAAGCTAATGAATATTAATAACAGAACTGCTCAGTTTAGAACGGTAATATCTCTTATTTGGAATGAACAGGAATATTTGTTCGAAGGAATTTGCAAAGGACAGATTATTACTGATCAAAAAGGTACCGATGGATTTGGCTACGATCCCATTTTTGTTCCAGACGGAGCAAGCAAAAGTTTTGCTGAAATGAGCATGGATGAAAAAAATAAATTCAGTCATAGAAAAAAAGCAATGAGCAAGCTCCTTGAATTTCTTCTAAACCAAACAAAGTAATATTAGTTATAGCTGACTTGAGTAAATAAACAACAATGAACCGAATTAAAATTCAACTTCCAGATCATTTTAGCTTTACTACTCAAATGCAAATTCGGGTAACCGATTTGAATTATGGGGGTCATGTAGGTAACGATACGATTTTGTCTTTACTGCAAGAAGCAAGGCAGCAGTTTTTACAATCAAGGGGATATGCAGAATTGAGTGTTGAATCGTTTGGGCTAATCATGGCGGATGCAATGATTGAATACAAAAAAGAATTGAACCATAAAGACACAATCGAAATTGCCGTTGTTGCTACCGATTTTGATAAACTTGGCTTTGATATTTACTATCGAGTTACAGTATTAGAAAATGGTGAACATCATTTAGCTGTTCGAGCTAAAACAGGAATGATGTTATACGATTACACAGCTAAAAAGAAAGTCTCTTTAAGCAAAAATATTATTCAACAGCTGAGCTAATTAAAGGTTCCAGATTCTCCAACTTTCTTCTGCTTGCAATACCAACATTTCATATCCATTCTGTACTGTTGCACCTTGTGATTTACCCTTTAGCAAAAATTGGGTTTCAGTTGGATTATAAATCAAATCGTACAAATGATGCTGAGGACCCAGGAATTCATAAGGAATAAGTGGTGACGCTTCAACATTTGGATATTGACCAACAGGACTGGTATTGATGATGAGTTGATATTGTTCGAGTACTTCTTTATTTAATTCAGCATATTGGATTGATTGATTAGCGGTGGTTCTTGAAACATTTAAATAAGTAATATTAAGTTTCCGCAATACAAATTCTACCGCTGCGGCAGCACCACCTGTACCTAAAATTAATGCATGAGTATGATGCTTTTTTAAAAATGGTTTTAATGAATTTTCAAAACCAATGATATCAGTATTGTAACCAATTAATTTTTTATTCTGAATACGAACGCAATTACAAGCACCCATCTCGGCTACTTCAGGTGTTAGTTGATGAAGAAAAGGAAGTACTTGTTTTTTATAAGGTATGGTAATATTAAACCCCTCTAAGAATTTCTTTTGTATCAGCAAATAGGGCAATTCATCAATATCAGGAATAGAGAAGTTTTCGTAAAAGAGCTCCTCACCCAATCCAAGGGATGAAAATTTTTGGCTAAAATAATTTTGAGAAAAAGAGTGCGATAATGGGTAACCCACCAAACCAAATAAACGCATATTAAGCTTTATCTAAGTAAAGATGAAAAGTATCTCCTCTTAATCCGATTCGCATTGCTTCTAATGGTAAAACTTCATTTGGAGCAATATTACCCAAATTTACATTGCACCCGATTAACTCGAGGAAATACAATTGTTGCGCTTTTTGAGGAGCTTCCCAAATTATTTTTTCAGCAGGAATTTGGGTTAAAATTTCTTGAACCAACCCTTCTCTAACTTCGCCACTTCCTCTATAAATTCCCACATTACCAGCTTCTCTTGCTTCTGCAATTACATAAGAGGATCCTGCTTCTAATTCAGCTCGCATCAATTCTATCCATTTGTATGGAGGAATAATATGTGCTGCATCTTTGCTGCCCACTTCGCTTAACACGGTTGCATGCTGTGTTAGTTTTTCAATATAGCCGCATTTTTCCGCATGTGGAATAGTAATAGATCCATCAGATACTTCAATATAACTTACGCCATAATCTTTACAAACTTCAACGTAATCATCAAATTGATTTCGAATTAAAAAGGCTTCAAACAAAGTTCCACCAAAATAAACTGGCATATTCGCCTCTCTATAAACAGCTAATTTTTCTCTTAAATTAGGCGTTACAAAAGAGGTTCCGAATCCTAACTTAACAATATCTACATGAGGACCAGCAACACTAAGAAAATCTTTTGCCTGATTAATGCTTAACCCTTTGTCCATTACCATGGTTAATCCATTTGCCCTAGGTTGCTTTGTTCGTTCTGGTATTTGTGTAAGTCTGTAATTCATTCCTATCTTATTTATCGGGGCAAAAGTACATATTTAAATTTTCTTTCCCTTCTTATAACGGGCAATGATATCCACTACCTGGTTATTTTGCAAAATATATGGATTCAATTCCATGAACTTTTTGAGCAATTTCGGTGCTTTATCCATGGCTGTTTCTAACTTAAGCAATGCTTCTTTGGATTTGCCTAACACAAATAATATAGTACTTGCATAAAAATAAAATAAGGGCTTTTCTGCCGTTGCAACCAATGCGGCTTGGCACTGGTTATAGGCTTCTTCTAACATTTCAGCTTTAATTAAACAACGCAATAATGCTTCCCAACCAGCTACAGATTTGGGCTTATGTTTAACTACAGTTCCAAAGTATATGATGGCATCTTTGTACTTATCTAAATTCATCATACACTCTCCCATTGCCAAATTATACTCTGGTACAGAGCGAGTAATGCGCATTGAGTTTTCCAATTGTTTTGCAGCAGCCTGCCATTGCTCTTCTAACATATAGGTCACTGCAATCTTATAGTGCAACTTACTATCACCGGCATTTAAGTGAACCGCTTTCTTATAATTAAACCTTGCCTGAGCATATTTACCCATTCTATGATAACAATGACCTATTGCTTCATAAATGACATCTTCAGGTCTACTGAGCTCAAGCACTTTTTCTAATACATCAATAGCTTCTTTATACTTACGCAATCTTAAATAAGCATCCCCCATATTCCGATAGGCATAGTCAAATTTTTCGTCTATGGCAACTGCATATTGGTATGCATCAATCGCTTTCTCGTATAATTTAAGCCCCTGATAAGCTGCTGCCAAATTAAACCAAGCTAATTCACTAAATGGGTGCTCTTCTATGATTGATTGATGAAGCTTAATGCTCTCTTCGTTTCTTCCAGTAAAATCTGTCCAAAAACAAATTTTATATAAAGCTTCTTCATTATTTGGATCCTCTTCTAAAATCAATTTTAAACAATCAAATACCTTATCAAATTCTTCATAATCATCATATACATCGGCTAACTCAAAAAGCAAGTCTAATCGTTCTTCGCCTTCGAAAAGTAATAAAGCTGCTTCCAATAATTCAACCGCTTTAGCCTGTTGATCTAATGCCAAATAAGCATCTGTTTTTAGTATAAATAAATTTAAATCTGTGCTGTCGAATAATTCAGCAGTTTCTAATAAGTTCAGTGCTTCTTGGTATTTTCTACTGGCCAATAACAAATCAGCCTTCTTAATCATGAGGTTAGCCGAATAGGGAAACTGCTCCAATCCCAGCTCTGCTGCAATCATTGCTTCTGGCAAATCATCCTTCTCATCATAATAATCAATAATCCGCTCAAAAGCATCTTCATCTAAAAATGGATGGCTTCTTCCATGCTTAAGGTGTTGATACTGAATGATCAACTCCCTTAATTCTTCCTTGTCTTCGCGGTACGGATTTTGGCTCATGGGGTGATGGTTTACCTAATTTAGGCAAATAATTAAACTTTTTTCGGCGAAAACCAAACTTTTACCCCCTTATTAACGTTTGTTAATAAAAATAATTCGTTAAAATATTTAGGATATGTCCTACCTTTGCCATATGTTAATGCAAATTAAATCCGCAAAAAAAGCCCCGATGGTGATGCTCGTTATGAGTTTGCACTTGGCTATTGCTGCATTTGCATTCACTGGAATTGTTGACGACAAAGCTAAGAATAGCAAATTTACCTTACGCAGTCTCAATAACTTCTCTAAGAAAGGATTGTCTTTATCTGCTATTAAATCTAACCTACACTACAAAGGATTAACCCTAACTGGAAATGGTCTAATGCAGCAGAATAACGATAAGAACAGCATGTTGCAATACAATAATGGCAACACTACTTACATTTATCCTTATAAGATTAAAGTGAAAGTACCTAAGTTCAAGACACCTCAAGAATCTCGTAATTAATTATTATTCATTCAATAACCGATAACCGGTTGTTGGTATTTCAAACTTAGCTGCAGAAACAGGATTGAAACTTATTTTAGATGCTGTATAAGTTATTTTTTGTGTATACCCGTCTTTAGCTTCATATTCTAAAACAAATCCAGGAATGTCTTTAAATTGATATTCAAACTCTCGTACTGATGGTATTATTGTACTGGCGTAATAAACAGAGAATGTGCTCCCATCTTTCATCTGCATAATTGCATGCTTGCATTCATACCCGAGAATTTGTTTTCTCTCTTCGGTAAATTGAATAAGCATATCACTAAATTTTTCATTCTGCTTTAACCATTTAGGGCCATCAATTTTCGTTAAAAATTTATTGGCACCAATTTCCCTTAAAATAAATGCGTTCCCATTTGCCTTATTAAAAATAAGGGATTGAGAAAATGAGGGACTGGTTAAATCGGATCGACTATTATTTCCTTTAATATAAACCGTTTTAACGCTTTGCTTTAATAATGCTACAGCATCTTTATCAATCTGTGATTCATTGTTCACGGTTATTGCATAACTAACTGTACATTCCGCCACTACACGTGTTTGTGCAGACGCGCTACTTACCAAACAACAAATAAAGACTATGTTCAATAAGTAGCGCATTACAAATTATTTTTTAGTGGTTTTGTTTTTTAGCTCTTGCACTTTTTTCTGACTATCAACCATTTGTTCATAGCGTTCTTGCCATTTACTTTTGGTTTTAGGTGCTTTTCGCTTTGCTTCAATCTTCGCCAAAATTTTATCATGATCTATGATATAATTCTGAATTACAAATTGTAATAAAAGGGTTACTACGTTAGAAACCGTATAATACCAAGTTAATGCCGATGGCAAGCTATTAAATATAAATAACAACATGAAAGGGAAAATATAAGGCATGTATTTTAACGCAGGATTATCCTGAGTTGGTGTCATGCTCATATTGTAAATGGAAATCAAAAAGCTGGTAATTACTGCAGTAATTGTAAATAAGCTTATATGATTACCAAATGCCGGAATAGTAAAAGGAAGATTGGCTATTGAATCAAAACTAGATAAATCTTCACTCCATAAAAATGCTTGCCCACGCAATGCAATTTCAGAGTTAAAGAAGCTATATAGTGCAAAGAAGATAGGAATTTGTAATAAAGCTGGAATACATCCACCTAATGGATTAACCCCTGCTTCTCTAAACAATTTCATTTGCTCCATTGCAAAGCCTTGTTGATCATCACCCATTTTCTTTTTTAAGATATCCAATTCAGGACGTAAGGCTTTCATTTTTGCACCACTTAAATAGCTACTATAAGTTAGCGGAGCAGTAACTAGTCTAATAAATAAAGTCAACAATAAAATAACCCATCCATAATTCTTAACAAATGAAGCAAAAAAATCAAACACATTCATGATGATGTATTTGTTGATTGGACGAACAAAGGAATACATGTCTCTGCCCAGATTTACAATCTTATCCATTTCTGGTGCCTGTTTAGCAAGAATTTCATACTCATTAGGACCTACATAAAAATGGAATGGTACAGAAATACTAGCTGCTGTAGGAACTTTCATTTGTAAAGTACTAGTAGCAGTAGCCAAATTGCGTGATGAATCTGTTGCCCTAGCCCATTTAATACTTCCACTGTTAAAAGAGTTATCGGCAATTAGGGTACTATTAAAAAATTGTTGTACTACAGCAACCCATTGTGCAGGCTTTTCAAATGTGTGATCGGTATTAGAAGAGATATAATCAAACTCATTATCTTCTGAAAAACAAATATTAGAAACCTGGCGCTCATACTGAGAAGTACGTTCCATTTGTTGGGTAGCGACCGTCCAATTTAAATTGAGCGCATTATTAGTAAGTAGTTGAGCAGCTCCATTCATTTCTAACTTCCATCCAATTTTATAACTGTTAGGCTGTAGGCTAAACTCATGTGTTATAGACTGTCCATTCGCTGCAGAAAGTGTATAACGCAATGTTTGAGAGCCATCGGCATTCTTAGTAAGCGCTCCGGGAGTGAAATACAAATTATCAATTGTTGCAGATTGAGCTGGTGCAGTATTAATTGCATAAGAAATGCTGCTATTATTAGAAAGCACTACCAATTGATTATTGGCATCTTTATAATTTTTTAATACAACCGATTTAATTTGACCGCCTTTATTAGTGAAATTTACTTTAACCAATTCATTCTCTATAGCAGTTTCTTGTTCTTGTCCTACAGCTGCATCAGTAAAATTTCCTGCAACAGCAACCCTAACTGCAGAGTCTCTTTTTAATGAATCTGTTTTTAATGCAACAGTATCCACCAATTTCATTCTTGCAGCAGCTACTTTTGAAAGAGAATCTTCTTCTCTTTTCTTCATCTCAATAATTGCATTTTGCTGCTGACTTGTGTACCAGAAATATAGAAACATCAGGATACCCAACAACACAAAACCAATGACCGTATTTTTGTCCGTCTTCATACAAACTTTTATTGAGCGGCAAAGGTAACGTTTGCCTAACAAAAAATACCTTTTCTTTGTCTTTCCAACCAGCCAACCCCAACCAACCAAAAAACAACCTGTGCCTGCCTTAACCATTAAAAAAAATAGTTATGCAGGAAAATTATCATCCCAACCGCCGAGAACAATTCTTGTGGTGGTTAAGTACGGCTGAAACCGAGTTATTAAAAGATGCGGTTGTAGACCGTAATAGGCATTCCATTATAGGAATGCTGGTATTAGGCACCTGGGGATTTGCCACTTTGGCATGGTCTTACTTTTTTAGCACCGTTGTTTCAGCATGGTGGGTAGCAATTATTTTGGGTTTTTTCATGGGGGGATTGATTCTATTCATAGATCGGGCATTAATTAAGGGTGTTCAGAAATCAACCGATTTTGGTTGGAAACCACTAGTTTTTCGTTTATTCTTAGCCGTTACCATTGGGCTATTTATGGCTCAGCCTGCTTTATTGTTTCTTTTTGAAAAAGAGGTAAAAGTGCAGGCATCCATTGACAATGAAATAAGAAAAAAAACAAAAAACATCGCCCTAGTAAAAAGCTATCAGAATGATAAAGATGAATTGGTGTATCAAAAAAAAATAGCCAATGAAACACTCAATAAATACTATCAAGAAATGGTTTACAATAGAAACCGTTTTATCGAAGAAACAGATGGCACAGGTGGGTCTAAAAAAATTGGATTAAAAAATATTGCTTTAGCTAAAAAAGCGGCTGCAGATAAATCGGCCAATGATTATGAATTAGTAGTAGAAAAGCTTACTCCTACTATTCAATATGCAGATAGTGCCATTCAATCAATCAATAATATTATTGCTAAAGAACAAGCATCATTTAACCAACTTTTGAATACAGGATTTATCACGCAAATAGAAGCATTAGATCATTTAATTCAACAAAACAAGTCAGTCGCTTTTAGATACTATTTATTAATAGTATTGCTGCTATTAATTGAAATAATGCCATTACTTGCGAAATACTTACTTCCTTCTGGAACTTATAAAGTAAAAGCAGAATTAGTGGAAGAAGAAGAAATTAAGTTAATTAAATCCACTTACTCGTAACGAACCAATTTATAATTTTTAATAGCCGAATTAGCTATCATATCAACTACCCTAATGACGTCCATATAATCAGTTCCTTTTGCAACAGCAATAGATAGGGTTTGATTATTTAGAGATGACGAATGCTTTTCCAAATAATCATTTAATGAATCATAAGACAAAGAAGTTTCATTCGAAAATACATTAGCCACTACTTTATCACTTAATAAAATAAGGCTATGCATCAACTCTTGATCGCTTGCAATGGGTTGATTTTCAACTGGAGAAATGGTAGGAATAAATGCCAAAGTTTCTGTTGCCTCCAAGTTGCCCCTAAAATGATAGGTTGCAGAGAGAAGGAGCAAAAAAATGAGTAAAATGGTTTTTTTCATTTCCGGATAAATGATTGATTCTTTAACAATGTTAAATTCGTCAATTCGGAAATGCAGGGGGCGTTTTTTTCACCAATCCCCCCATTTTTTTCACGAAACACCCAAAATCCCACCATTTTGGGTGGTGGGATTCAAGTTTATTTGCAATTTTTTACTTAGATGACTGCATCTTTTTTACTTGAAGACTTAAAATTGCTCTTGTTTTCATTGTATTTTTTAGCAGCATCAATGAAACCAACAAATAAAGGAGCAGGTCTTTCTACAGTGCTTTTTAATTCTGGATGATATTGTACTCCAATAAAGAAAGGATGATTGGGTAATTCAATAATTTCAATCAAGCCAGTAGCAGGATTTTTTCCACTGGTTTTCATCCCTGCAGCTTGGTATTGTTCCAAGTAATCATTATTGAATTCGTAACGGTGTCTATGTCTTTCTGTAAAAGTTTTTGTTCCGTAAATTTTGTGTGCCAATGAACCTTCTTCTACTTCACATGGATAAGCACCTAATCGCATGGTCCCCCCCATCATGGTTATTTTCTTTTGCTCTTCCATCATATTAATAACTGGGTGTGATGAATTGGCATCCATTTCAATTGAGTGTGCGTCTTTTAATCCCAGTACATTTCTTCCAAACTCAATCACAGCCATTTGCATTCCCAAACAAATTCCAAAGAATGGCAAGCCTTTTTCTCTGGCGTATTTAACTGCAACAATTTTACCTTCGATACCTCTATTCCCAAAACCCGGAGCAACCAACAAACCATCTAGTCCATTTAGTTTTTCTGCAACATTTTCGTCTGTAATAAACTCAGAGTGAACATTTACAACTTGTACTTTTACTTCATTAATGGCACCTGCATGTACAAAGCTTTCTAAAATAGACTTATATGCATCCTGTAACTCTATGTACTTACCAATTAATCCAATGGTAACCTTACTTTTTGGATATTTTAATTTATCTAAAAACTCTTTCCAATTATTTAAATTGGGTTCAGCAAAATTGGTAATATTTAATTTTTTTAAACAAATAATATCTAGCTTTTCACGAAGCATATGTAATGGCACTTCATAGATAGTGCTGGCATCCATGGCTTCAATAACTGCTTCTTGTTTTACATTACAAAAAAGTGCGATTTTTCTTTTGATTTCATTATTTAATGGCTCTTCTGTTCTACAAACAATAATATCCGGATGAACGCCAGTTTCACTCAACATTTTCACACTATGTTGGGTGGGTTTGGTTTTTAATTCTTTAGCCGCTTTTAAATAAGGTATCAAAGTCAAATGAACTACCATTACATCTTCTTCGGGTAATTCCCATTGTAATTGTCTTACTGCTTCTATAAAAGGCAAACTTTCAATATCACCCACTGTTCCACCAATTTCTGTTAACACAATATCAAATTGGTCGTCTTGACCCAACAATAGCATGCGATGTTTAATTTCATCAGTGATATGCGGTACCACTTGAACCGTTTTACCTAAAAAATCTCCTGCTCTTTCTTTATTAATTACAGTTTGGTATATTCTTCCAGTTGTAACGTTATTTGCCTGAGATGTATAAATATTAAGGAACCTTTCATAATGCCCTAAATCTAAATCGGTTTCTGCACCATCTTCTGTTACATAACATTCCCCATGCTCATATGGGTTTAATGTTCCAGGATCTACATTGATATAAGGATCAAATTTTTGGATGGTTACTTTAAGCCCTCTGGCCTGTAATAATTTTGCCAATGAGGCGGCTATAATCCCTTTACCTAAACTGCTTGTTACGCCACCGGTAACAAAAATATACTTGGCCATAAAATGAATACTTTTATTGCAATAAATTAAAAAACAATCTTAGACCTGGAAATTTGAACTGATATAGTTCGGAGGTCAAACAAAGCTAGCTTAAAAAATGAAATAAGAAAAATACCAAAGCAATTTTCAACCAATCTGACGAAAAACTGTTAGTGAAAAGTGAACAAGTCTTTATTTAAACAACCAACATATATGAAACAATTACGATTTTTTGCCCTTTTTGTAGTGGTATTGATTGCCATTCAAGGTTTCCGTTATACCGAAACCAAACAAAACATTCGCTCAGCTGAAGACTATTTGGCTTGTTATTCAGACATACGTGATCAGTTTAGAGATGAAGCAATGACACCTGAATTTGCAGCCATGCATGAAAATCCATTGCCCTTTAAATTAACCAATGGCACTGGAGAAACCATCAGTTTTGATGCACCAGACGGAAATAAAGCGTCAGGTTATTTTATCAAGAGCAAGAAAAAAACCAATAATTGGATTTTTGTAATACAAGAATGGTGGGGTTTAAACGACCAAATCAAACAGGAAGCAGAAAAATTAGCTGCAGAATTAGGTAACGTAAATGTTATCGCTTTAGATATGTATGATGGAAAAGTGGCTGCTACCCCAGACAGTGCAATGAAATTAATGAGAGCGGCTACTAATCTAAGATTGGAAGCGATTGTAAAGGGTGCACTATCTTATGCAGGAACAAAAGCAAAAATATTTACAATTGGTTGGTGCTTTGGAGGAATGTGGAGTTTGCAGAGTAGTATATTGGCTGGCAAACAAGCAGCTGGAACCGTTATGTATTATGGCAGACCTGAAAACAATTTGGAAAAGCTAAAGTCACTTCAATCTGATGTGATTGGATTTTTTGGAAACCAAGATAGAAGTCCTTCTCCTGAAGTAGTAAATACTTTTGAAAAAGATATGGCAGCTGCTGGTAAAAAATTAACGCTTCATCGCTATGAAGCCAATCATGGTTTTGCTAATCCAAGCAATCCTTCTTTTAATAAGGAAGCTACAGATGATGCCCACAAAAAGACTATTGAATTTTTAAAAGCTCGTTTGTAAAAAGTACTCAACTTAAAAGGAAAAGAGGCTGCCTGCTAAGGCAACCTCTTTTTTTATTTTAACTAATAATATTTGTTGGTACTTAAATACTGTCTTACATAATCATCTACACCTTCTTCTAAAGAATAAAAAGAATTTACATATCCCGCAGTTTGTAACTTCTTCATATTGGCTTCTGTAAAGTATTGGTACTTGTCTCTAATGTCTAATGGCATATCAATGAACTCGATATTGGGTACCATATCCATCCCAGCATAAGTAGCATTTACTAAATCAATAAATGACCTTGCTTTACCTGTTCCCAAATTGTATAATCCATTATTTGTGCTGGACCATTTTGATTGTACCATTTCTTCCATCATCCATAAAATCACCGCTACCACGTCTTTAACATATACAAAATCTCGCAGCTGTTCTCCATCTTTGAAAGCTGGTTGATGACTCTTAAATAATTTTACTACTCCTGTGTTTTTGATTTGATTATAGGAATGAAAAATAACAGAAGCCATTCTTTTCTTGTGGGCTTCATTAGGACCATACACATTGAAGAACTTTAATCCTGTCCAATTAGGAGGCTGAGCAATTTGATGTAATGCCCATTTGTCAAATTCATTCTTACTTACACCATATGGGTTCAATGGTACTAGCCGATCTACTATAATATGATCATCATTGTAACCATATTCTCCTCCGCCATAAGTAGCTGCACTAGATGCATAAATAAGGGGTATTGCATGAATGCAACAATAATTCCAAACATCTTTAGAGTATTCTAAGTTGAGTTCTTCATGTATTGCATAATCGAATTCAGTTGTATCTGTTCTTGCACCTAAGTGAATGACAACATCTAATTTGGGCTGATGCTGGCTTAACCAATCCAATAAATTATAGCGCTCAATTATAGTGACAAATTGTTTGTTTTGCCAATTGTCTCTTTTTTCTTCAACACCAAAATCGTCTACCAAATAAATATTCGAATATCCTTGTTCATTCAAGTATTGAACCATGCAACTGCCAATGAAACCAGCTGCTCCAGTAACCATAATATGCAAGTCTTTACTCATACTATTGTATCAACTTTTCTATGGCTGTATCATATTTATTTTTCCATTCTTCTATTGATCCCCAATTATTTCCAGCTACTTCAACTTCGTTTGCAGTAACGGTTCCTAATTGAGTAATGGCAATGCCTTCAGCAGTTGCGGCAGCCTGAACAGCACCCCATTCACTTGCTGCAATAGAAACAACTACTCTTCCTTGCGCTTCACCAAACCAATAGGCATCTTGTCTTATATCAACAGTTGGATGTACACTAAAACCTTTACCACCACTGAAACCACTTTCCAATAATGTAATCATTAATCCGCCCTCACTAATATCATGGGCGCTCTTAATTTTTTTATTCCTAATTAGTTTACTAACCAATTGCTGTGTATTGTATTCTTCTTCTAAATTAAAATAGGGTGCTGGAGAATATTGTACCCCCTTCAATTTATGCAAGTATTCACTTGAAGCAATATCGTTGTGTTGAGCTCCTATTAATACAATTATATCACCTGCATCTTTAAAATGCATGGTCATTTTTTGATCAATATTATCTAATATACCCACCATTCCAATTGTTGGTGTTGGATAAACTGGACCGTCAGGATTTTGATTATAAAAACTCACATTACCCCCAGTTACTGGCGTGTTGAATTTTTTACATGCATCACCCATTCCGGTAACTGCATGAACAAATTGAAAATAAACTTCAGGATCATAAGGGTTACCAAAATTTAAACAGTTAGTAACACCAATTGGCTCTCCCCCACTACAAACAATATTTCTTGCAGCTTCAGCCACTGCAATCATTCCACCAATATAAGGATTAGCAAAAACATATTTACTATTACAATCAACAGTAATAGCCAATGCTTTACCTGTTCCTTTTGCAAGAACAACAGACGCATCGCTTGGGCTATTGGTACTCGTATTAGCAGCACCAACCATGCTATCATATTGGGTATACACCCATCTTTTGCTGGCAATATTAGGTAAGGTGATCAAGGCCTCCGCTGTAGCTTTAAGGTCTTGTATATCCGCTAATGCTGTAGAATCAAAGGCATTAATTTTTTCAAAATATTTTGGCTCAGTATATTCTCTAGTATATTGAGGGGCGCCACCACCTAAAACCAATTCATAAGCAGGTATGCTGGCCTCTAAAGTTCCATTCATGTAAAAATTTAATAAGCCATCTTCTGTTACATGTCCAATAGTACTAGCACTTAAATCCCATTTCTCAAAAACGGCAACAACTTCTGCTTCTCTTCCTTTTTCAACCACCATTAACATACGTTCTTGACTCTCACTCAACAAGAGCTCCCAAGCTTTCATATTCTGTTGACGGGTAGGCACTTTTTCTAAATCAATATGCATTCCCACTTCACCTTTCGCACTCATTTCTGCAGTGGAACAAATTATACCAGCTGCACCCATATCTTGCATGCCTACTACAGCACCTGTTTCAAGCACTTCTAAACAGGCTTCTAATAATTTCTTTTCTTGAAAAGGATCCCCTACTTGAACCGCAGGTAATTCCTGAACAGAATCATGGGTAATATCGGCGCTTGCAAAGCTTGCGCCGCCAATTCCATCTTTACCAGTAGCACTACCCACATAAATTACCGGATTGCCTGTACCCTTTGCAGTTGCACTCACCATTTTATTGGCTTGCATGATTCCTACACTCATTGCATTCACCAAAGGATTGGTATGATAACAATCTTCAAAATAAACTTCACCACCAACAGTAGGCACACCAAAGCAATTTCCGTAATGTCCAATTCCTTTGACCACTCCAGCTAAAAGATGCTGGGTTTTTTTATCTTTTAAATTACCAAAACGTAAACTATTTAATGAAGCAATTGGTCTTGCACCCATAGTGAAAATATCACGTTGGATTCCACCAACACCAGTTGCAGCTCCTTGAAATGGCTCAATAGCACTGGGGTGATTATGGCTTTCAATTTTAAATACTACTCCAAAACCATTTCCCATATCCATGAGACCAGCATTTTCCTCACCTGCAGCAACCAACATTCTACCTCCATCTCTTGGCAGTGTCTTTAGCCACTTAATAGAATTTTTATAACTACAATGTTCGCTCCACATACCGCTGAAAGCACAGAGCTCGGTAAAATTGGGGGTGCGACCCATTTTTTGCTTTATCAACTCAAATTCATCTGCAGTTAATCTCAACTGCTGGGCTGTTTTTACGGTGATTTCCATGATGCTGCGAAGGTACAAAACCAAGGCAATGTGTCCGAATGAAGTTTTCCATAAAAAATATATACAAATTAGTTGGTATTTAATACGTTTTTAGGCCTTTGGAACGTTATTAGGATAGCATATCCTACGATATACAGTAATTTTACATTAAACTCATTAGCTATGAACCGCCCTATCCTATCCTTATTATTTGCTTTGTTCCTGTTTACAGGTGCCCAGCAGGTTCAGGCACAGAACTATACCTATATGGGAACCTACAATTCAAGGGGTGTCCCAAACTATTTAGTTACGCCTAGAGATAGTGTAAGTCCATTCTTTAGAACATTAATTGAAATTACTTTACCAGAATACAGACCAGTCCCTGTTTATAACCCATTATTAATTTCACAAGAAAGAGTAAAAACCATTGGTGTAAACTGTCCTTCTGATGTATGGATTACTTTTATAGATGAAGGTGCCTCTTATAGAAACGCATTAGGATATTATACATTTCCTAAAGGAAACCCGCCAACTACCGCTCCCAAGAATAAAGATATTACCATCATTTTCCCAAATGCCTCTAAAGCCGATTTTGGTGGATCATTGGTTGCTGGCGACAAAGTCTATTTAGGTAATTTTCCTGCCAATACCGAAATAGGATTTGTTTTAATTTCAGATGGATGGGATGGTACTGATGTAAAGCAAGGGAATTGGAAAGTATATTCTAATCCTGCATTTAACCCTGAAAACAATGACTCATTAAAACAACATACGGTTATTGTTAGAGATACAATGACAAATCGATTAGTCATAGGTTTTGAAGATATCTTAAGAGATAGAAATGATTGTGATCAAGACTTTAACGACTTACTATTTTATGCTACAGTGAATCCAATTTTATGTACAGAAAAATTAGACTCTATTCCCATTTTTACAGAAGATGGTGGGGTCTCTTTTTCAGGTAATACAGGTGGCTTAGAAAGTAAAGGCCTTGGGAATAAAATTGCCAAGCGTGTAATGAATAAATTAAAAGAAGGCACGAACGGCCCTGTTAATTATGCACGAATGGAGAAACTCGATTTACAACACAATCAAATTCGGAGCACTTCTCTAAGCAGAGAACTTACACTAGCCGATGTAATGCCAGATAGAATTCCAGAGGGAGCATATACCGCATTCGTTAGTACACCTTCAGATATTCCAGGTATTACCAACGCCGTAGAAGTTAGGGCAATTGACTTTACTGAAAATGATACATGTAAAGCAGTAGCTTTCGCAACTAAAACTTTAGGAGACGTTTACGATCATACTAAACCAATTTGCGATAGGCTCAAAGGAGCAGTATTACTCAATATGGACCAATTCAAATTGAGAAACTTAGTATTTACTAGATACGAATTAAAGCAAGAGAATGGGAATATTGAATATTCAATGAGTTTTTCAATAGGTAAAAAAGCAGGTAGAAATACCTTCTCTTTCCAAAGCAATTGGCTAAACGCAGATTTTGTAGGAGAAGACACCATGTACAACTACCAAGTATGGGGCGTTGCTCCTTATTTGTGTATTGATATGGCATTAAACGTTTTAGACAAACTAACGACTATTATGCCGGTAGAACCTATTGCTCCTCCAACTGCTTTACCGAGCACTTATATCCGGTATGGTAATAGAGACGGACTTAAGGTGAATTTATTGGTGGAAAATGAAACCAGCGCTACTACTGCTTATTTTGAAGTTGAAGAAAAATACAATGAACTTTCTCAACTAGAAACCAAACGTATTATTCCATTAACATTAAATCCAAATGGCAAAACAAATGTATCATTCCCAATGAATGATACCCATGAAAGCCTTATTTCAATGTACATTAATGGCAAACTCCAAGATGTGGTGTACATGAGTGATGGTAGTTGGGATTTAGATTATGACTCTACTAAAACAGTTGTTGAATCCTATTCAATTACAAACGATACTGCTAGAAATTTCGCAGATACTTATCCAGTTTTTAGAGATGTTCAGTTTAAAGCAAAAACAGACAGTTATATTTCTGCTTACAAACTACTGAGAGGGGCTGCCGCAATGCAAGACCTTACAGCATACAAAACGATGAGCTTTAAAGCTAAAGGAGAAGGTGCCAGTCTTAAGATTACATTGGTTAAATATTCCATTACAAATTTTGCAAAACAATTCAGTTATGTTTTGCCAATTGGTAAGGATTTAAAAGACTATACTATTAATCTATCGGATTTTACAGGCGAAGACCCGCTAGAAAAAATTAATGCGAACGATATTACTACTGTGGTATTTGCTTTTGAAAATACGACTGGCATTAGTACTACTATTGATGCTGCAATTGCAGACATATTCTTCTCAAAAAAGCCCAAAGAATATCTTGAAAACCTAAAACAGGAAAAAATACATATTTTCCCTAACCCTACCACAGGAGGTAAATTCAGTGCAACATTCCGTTCTGATATTGACGCATCACTTACGTTAAGGATTATTGATGCAGCAACAGGAAAAACCGTTTATAGCAAAATTGTACAAGCAATAAAGGGAGATAATGTAGTACCAGTTCAGTTTAACTCTAAACCAGCTGCGGGAGTATATATGATTTCAGTAGAGGGGGCTGGTGTTAAGTACGGCACCAATAGAATAATTATGAATTAATCTTAGATATTAAATTCAACTAAAAATTTTACTAAAGCTGCAGGTGAACTCAACTGCAGCTTTTGCATTATATTCTTTCGATGTGTTTCAACAGTATAAATACTCAAGTGCAATGTATCTGCTATTTGTTGGTTGGTATAAGTCTGCTTCAAATACAACAAAATTTCTTTTTCTCTTTTCGTTAAATTGTATTTGCGTAAAAAAATATCCATTTTTTTGAAAGCATCTTCTTGATTAGGTTCATTTTGTAGATCAAAATGAGTCTTCCCGCTCACAACATCCATAATTGCTTTCATCAATTCATCCTTACTGCTATTCTTTAAAATATACCCATCAGCTCCAGCCTTTTTAGCCTGTTCAACCACTTTTTCATCACTATAAGCAGAAAGCATTAATACTTTTGAAGAGCCAAAAGACTGTTTGATATATTTAATGGTATCTAACCCATTCAAGTTGGGCATATTTACATCTAACAATATGAGGTCAATATTGGGTTGCTGGGTAAGTAAATATAAAAGCTGTTTGCCATCATTTGCAATACCTGCAATCTGCAAAAGATCGTTGCTACTTAAAATCATCTTTAAGCCCTCTACAAAAAGGGGATGATCATCAGCAATCATTGTTTGAATCTTTTTTTCCATATTATCAGGTTTCAATATAAGTTATTTTTGGGGAACAAACATAGGACCAGCAAAACAGGGATACGCTTTTATTTTATACACCCCATTTTCATAATAGGTTTCTGCCCAACAATATTTTGATCCAGGCCGGTCGTCATTTTTCATTTGAGGTACATACCAAAGCACTAAATCGGTATTTGCTGTACTTTCAGGAACAGCATTAATAAATTTTTCAGGACCCTGTTCATGATTGGTATTGCAACACGGACCTATCGTTACTAAATCGGTTTCGCCTTCATCTTTATTCAAGTGATTTTTGGTAAGATACAAATATGCATTATCTCCTTTACCACCATCATTAAACTGGCCCTTCCCTGGTTCTATGAAATAATTGCTGCTATTGTTTAAACTAATTTTATATTGATACCCACTAGAGTCATAAAGAGTAGAAGGTTTTTGCAATTGCCAATTTTCTTTGGTCCAGTGTTTCCAACCCTCTTGTGCATATTCATAAAAATTTTGCTCATTTCCTGCAAAAGAGATTCTAAAGACTGGCCTATACGTACCATTATTTCCACAACCTCTTCCAATACTAGCACAGGTAATTCTAAACCTTCCATCATTATAAAAAAAATATCGTTGAGAATAACTGTAATTACAAGGCCCCGGCCATAATTCTGAAAAGAATTTTTGTTCCAACATAAAACCTACAACTGAATCTCCTTCTACTATTTCCGCAATTTTAGGAGGATCGGTAGCCACTACTGCTGCCTGACTGTAAATTGGACAGCCAACCGCATCACTGTAACCAAATCCATCTGTTCCAGAATAGCTAACATGCCAATCAACCAATTTGGCACTATTCAATATTCTTTTATCATTGAAACTTACATTGCTAATCTGCAATCCATCTGAAGCTGTGAGCAAGTAATCCATATTCCACCCATTTTTATTGATTGAATTTACTTTCTCACAGTAACAATCAGCTACTGTTTCATTCTGCAATTTTCTTTCAGTAACTACTGCTGCATCAGTACCTGTATTGGTCCACCTTAAACCAACCAAGCGATTATCAGTCAAATCTACAATTGCCCACAAAGCCCTATTACCCTGAACAAATGTTGGGGCTACGCATAAATGTTGAGAGCGTTCACATTTGGTCCTGTTTAATGCAGTTTTAGTACTGCTCATGATGGGCTTTTGGGAATTAGGTTTAAACCCTAATGCTTTTTCTACTTCTGGTGCATTAATGGCGATTCTTTCAGCAAGCTGAATCAAAGATGATGGTATATCTGGCTGCATATCTGGATAATGATCTGCACTGACTAGTTTCAACTTAAAAATATCCACAATACCAATGGTGGTTAAATTATTGGCATAATTGTACATTTCAACTCGCATTAAAGAACCGGGCAACGAAGTGATTCCTTTTTTTATATCCCCTGGCCTTGCTGGATAAACCCCAAATATTTCATTCCATAAAGGTTTCTTTGTTTTTAAATCAAATAAATAACGCGTAAAGAATGGATCAGCTAAGGCAATTTTTTGTGCCAGTATTGCTTGTTCTCCCCCTTTCTCTTTACACCATTTTACAGGTAAACTATCTTTTAAAATTTGTTCTATTTCTTTTTTTCTTTCAACAATAAACCAATTGGTATCAACTTTTGGTGAACTCATTAAACCTGCTCTATATTCATTTAAATAAACAGCAGCTGGTTTTTTAGGCTTCGCTTTTTTTTGTTGTGCAGAAGCAATTATCTGGAACATACTTAACAGCATCACTAATGAAAATATTTTTATTTTAAGCATATGCTATTGGTATTGAAATGGATTAAGTAATTCCTTATTGCTAAGATAACTGGTATCTGTTAATGCATTAAAAAAAGCAATTAATTCTTGTTGTTCTTTATCGTCTAAATTCAAGGAATATTTTTTTTCATAATGCTGAAATACTGCAAAAATGTTTTCCAATGAGCCGTCGTGCATATAGGGTGCTGTTATCATGACATTTCGCAATGAAGGTATTCTTATTCCAGAACTAAAATTTGCAACATTAGTTTCAAATGGTTGCTCCCAAACATGACATTTCATACAACCTAATTTATTAGAGCCAAATAATTTCAAACCAGCTATTGCTTGTTGATTCATTACTTGTAAATTACCTTTTAGGTATTGATCATAAGGTGCATTATATGCAACCAACTGTTCCTCAAATGCAATGATTGCTTCCTGAATATTATGGGTATTGAAAGGATTTTTTTGATTAGGGTAAGCTAATTTGAAAAGTTGCTGATAATTTGCATCAGTCGAAAATCGATTAAGTATTATTTGTTCCTGACCTTTCCACCCTAACTCGGTTGGATGTTCATTAAAAAAAGGAAATTGTATTTGCATTTGTAAACTAACAACTGCAGGGTTTGCCCAAGTATATTTGGTTCTATACTTTACATTTAATAAAGACAACGCGTTGTGCTTAACATTATAGCCATCTGCACCTGATGAAGTTCTATAACCATCCGTAAAAGCCAAATAGGGATCGTGACATGATACACAACTCTTGGTTAAATTATAAGAAAGCCTGGTATCATAAAAAAGATGACGACCTAAGTTGGCGCGTGCTTTTTCCAAGTTTTGCTTTGCAGCACTTTCTTCATTTATAAGAAAGAGGCCAACACAAACTGCGGCTATAATCAACCCAATAATACGCTGCTTTTGTTGCATGATTAATTATAATTGATTAATCCCCATTTTTTTTCTTTTGCCAACCAAATAAAAGTATACAAGGTTTCAGGTTTTTCACTAGCCGCTTGTAGGTTATAATTAAATGCAGTTCCACTCACCAATAATTGGCTCCCACTAAATTTTATTTTCCTTGCTTTGTCATCGCCTCTAGGACCATACCCTTCTAAACTTAACTCTTTACGAATGGTTTTTTTCTCCATTTTACCTTTTGTATTTACCACTACTGAAAAAATATTCCCAGTTCTAGTACTTCCATAATACAATCGCTTTTTCCTAGATTCATCTAAAGCAAAACCTAAACCCATTGCATCAAAATTAGTGATTGAATCTATTGTCTTTTTATTCCTTGGATTAATCATATAAATAACACCACGCTCATTGTATCTGTCTGATCCTGCTACTGTTGACACTACTAAAAAATGGTCTTGGCAGTCATAATTAATTCCCAACAAACCATAAGGATTATGAGAACTCGGTTTAGCCGCAAAAGGTAAATTAACCCACTCATTCATTTCACCATTAATAGCATCAATTTTATAAATGGTATTGAGCTTTTCTGTTTGATTGTATAACATGGAAATCAGTGGTGCAGGAACCGTATAAGCATTACCTAGCTGATCAAAACTGATGGTAGATAAATAACCTGCTGTTTTCCAACTTGGATGTTGGTATATGTCCATTTTAGGCGTTTGTGCAGTAGGAGTCGCTTGTCCTGTTTTTTTTTCAAAAGCAATTAAACTTATACCGATATATGTTTTTTCTGATGTGCTGAGGGCTGTCCATAATGGATCATATCCCAATGTCCTAATAAATGCAGGCTCTTGCTGACAAGGTTTTATTTCTCTTTGCGCGAATCCATTATTGGGAAAAATGAACAACCAAAGTACCAACAATTCCATCCACCATTTCATTGTACAAAGTGAATATTTCATCATTAAAATTATTGAATCTACGAATGATCTTTAAAGTCAATCTTATCAATTTTGTAAGTCTTGCTTAAAAAATGATACTGATTTGAAGAAAAATACATACAAAATGGTTGGTATATTTGGCTTCCAGGGCCCATTTTCAGCTATTTTGAGCATTAAAAAGCTGTTTTGTATCTACCTTTAGTATAATATAAAATCGCTTTTTACAACTTATTTATAAATACCCGGATATGGAAGCTATTTACACATTAATCAACCCAAAAGCTAACGCGTCAAAACGTTACATATTGTTCGCTTTGTTGGTTGTTTTGGCTCAATTAGGAATAATTGCCAATACTAACGCTCAAGTTAGTGGAACTGTTTACAGAGACTTTAATGCAAATGGCGCTAAGAACAACAATGCATCTTATAATGAGCCTGGTGCTGCTGGCATCACCATTAAAGCCTATGATAATGCAGGGACTTTGTTAGGAACAACTACTTCAGGAATTAATGGCGCATTTAGTTTTTCTGCGGGTATTATTCCTGCTGCAACTAAAGTTAGATTGGAATTTAGCGGATGGCAGTCATCAGATTTTACTGCGCCATTCGGTTCTAATAATAAAACAAGTGTTCAATTTGTAACCGCACCTTCAACAACTGCAGATTTTGGCATTAACTACCCAGGCGATTATATTGATAATTTAAATGCAAGGATTATACTTCCTACATATGCAAACGGAAATAGCCAAGTAGACAATGGCAATTGGTTCGATGCTAAAAATGGAGACGGAAGTTTTGCGTTCAATTATGATGGTGTTGCTGCTGCAAATGTTATTGCAGATATGGGTCAAATTGGTTCTGTTTGGGCTACTGCATACAGCAGAAAAGCAGATAAAGTATTTTATGCTGCATTTGTTAAGCGCCATGTGTCTATGGGCCCTTTAGGTATGAACGGAATTTATGTAACCAACAATGCAAAAAGTACAACCAATAAAACCAATACAACCAATTTTGTAAACTTAAATGCGGTAAACCCTGCATTTGATGCAGGAGATATTCCTGGTAGAAGTTTTAGCCCGGGAGATTTTAATAAAACACAACCCAATAACGATCCTTTAGCTTTTACCGAAATAGGAAAAAAAGGAATTGGCGGAATGGCTATCTCTGATGATGGTCGTTATTTATATTTAATCAATTTAAATGATCGTAAACTTTGGAGAGTTGATATTGGTGTAAATGGAACTGCCCCAACGCTTGCAACTCAAATAGTTTCTTACAATGCATTTCCTGTTACAGAAGGCAATAGCAGTTTCAGACCTTTTGCAGTTAAGTTTTATAGAGGCGCTATTTATGTGGGTGGTGTATTAGATGGTGTTAAACCTGACAACTCAACTGTTGATAGAGCTGAACTGAAAATGGTCGTATTAAAAGTAGATGCAACTGCAACTCCAGGTGCTGAAACATTTACAACTGTTTTAGATGCTCCTTTAACTTATAACAGAAAAGCCAACATGAATACAGGCTTTAATGTAAACCATAATACCGATTATGTAGACCCTAATGGAACCATTCCTGCAGCTACAACAAGCCATGGTTCTTGGCATCCATGGGCAAGAACATTTACTGAATTAACGGTAGTAGGAAATACTGGTACAGCCATTTATCCTCAACCAATGCTTTCAAGCATCGAATTTAATCCCGCAGATGGGTCAATGATTTTGGGCTTGATGGACCGTACAGGTCATCAAACAGGTAACCAAAATAGAGGCACCACTGGCACCAGTTTATTTACTGGTAATGCTGCTGGTGATATTTTAAAAGCAAGTAACAACGGAACTTATACCAGCTTTACTTTAGAAAATAATGGTTCTGATGGAACCAATACTTCAGCAGGTGCAGGAAATGGTGAAGGCCCTGGTGGTGGAGAATTTTACTTTACAGATCGATTTTCTGCTGGTTTAGGTGGCACTTTAGGAATTGGAAATACCTCAACGGGAAAATTATTTATTGACCACGAAGAAACAAGTACTGGTTCTATTCTTAACTTTCCTGGAAAAGAATTAATAAGCACCGCATTTGACCCAATTACAACCTGGTATACCGGTGGGGTTCGTTATTACAATAACAGCAATGGTGTTGCCTTAAATGGTAAAGTATTGTATGAAGGAAACGACGTTAGTGTTTTTGGTAAAGCAAATGGTTTAGGTGATTTAGAAATCATTACTGCACCCGCTCCAATTGAAATTGGAAACAGAGTTTGGTTCGATGTAGATGGAGATGGAATACAAGACGCAGAAGAAATTGGCATAGCTGGCGTTACCGTTAGTTTAGTTCAAGGCTCAACTGTAATTGCAACGGCAACTACCGATGCAGAAGGCAACTATATTTTTTCTTCAGATCCAAATGGAGTAAATACCGCATCAGCTATATATAATATTACTCAAATTCAACCAGGAGCTGCATTAATCATTCGCATAGCAAATGCAACAGGAACAAGCGTTCAAACCCCATTAAGTACATACGAATTAACTGTAATTAATAATGGCGGTTTAGATATTGATAATGACTTAAGAGACAGCGATGCAGCCCTTACTGGAAATGATGCAGAAATAAGTATTACAGCTGGAATAGCTGGAGAAAACAATCATACATACGACTTTGGATTTGTTACCATTGGCGGTGTTGGTGGTGGTGGTGGTGGTGGAGTTGAAAGCAAAAGCTTAGGTGACGCCATTGCTTACAGAGTATTTAACAGAGCTGTTAAAAGTGAGCAAGGACCTGTTGACTACACAAAACTTCCAACTCCTGATCAATACAACAGATATGCAGGTGCGTCTGTGGGAACATCATTAAAACTTCAAGACATTTTACCTACTAAATTGTCTAATGGTTATAAATCTTTTGTTTCTACTCCAAACGATATTATTTCTATCACCAATGCTAAAGAAATTTTATCTATTGATTTTGTAAGCAATAATATTTCTAAAGCAGTAGCTTTTGGTACTAGAACAGTTGGGCAGGTTTATGATCATACCAAAGCAATTTGTGATCGTTTAAAAGGATTTGAATTGATTTCTTTGAAAACAATCAATGTAAAAGGATACGAGTTAGTTCAATACAATTTGAAAAATAATAATGGAGAAATTGAGTATGCTACCAGCTTTATCATTGGTGCAGAAAGTGGCAGAAATAACTACACTATTCAATCAAATTGGCTAAATAAAGATTATACCTTAGAAGAGATGATGTACAATATTCAGCTTTGGGGTGGGTCTCCTAGCTTAGTGATTGAAATGGCTACCGACATTATTACTCGTTTGAATACAGGATTACCCGTGGTTGCAATTCCAAATACTGCAGGTTTGCCTAATGCATATTTTACTGCAGGCAAAAGATCTGACGAAAATGTAACATTAACACTTCAAAACAATTTAAGCGCAACCACTGGCTACTTTGAAATTAGCGACAGAGCTAATGAGCAGTCTACTACTCAAGTGAAAAGAACAATTCCTTTTACTGCAAAAGCCAATGGAATTACAAGTGTTTCAATACCAACCAATGATTTATTTGAATCAACCATTAATTTATACATTAATGGAAAATTAGAAGACCAGGTATTCATGGCTGATGGTGCATGGGGCGTAGATTATAACACCAATACCACTAGTCTTAAAAAGTTTGTAGTAACCAACAGTACTGCTCCAAAAGCAAAAGATGAATTTAGTGTATTTAGAAATGCTGAAATTGCTGGAACTACTCCTGATTATATTACCGTGTATAAATTACTGAGAGCAGGTGGAACACCACAAGATCTTAGTAGCTTTAAATCTTTAAAATTCACTGCTACTGGTAATGCTCCAGTGGTAATAACGCTGGTAAAACAATCTATCAAAAATTGGGATGACCAGTACAATATACAGTTACCAATTAGCACCGAAACAAAAGACTATGCTATTGGGCTAGAAGATTTTAAATCAACTGCATTTAATAGCAACATTGATTTAAAAGATATCAGTTCCATCATTATCACAATTGTTCCTCCAAATAAGGGGAAAAGTACCGATTTACAGCTTGCGGTAAGTAATATCTCTTTTAGTAAAGAAGATATGAACTATATCAATAGCTTAAAAGAAGTTAGCATGAGTGCTTTCCCTAATCCAGTTACTGGCAATAAGTTCAATGTTCGCTTTAAAAGCGATAATAGCAAAACGCTACAATTAAAAATAAGCGATGGTGTTACCGGAAGAGTAATATTAACCAAGCAAGTAAATGCTATTAGAGGAGAAAATATCGTTCCCGTTGAAATGGAAAATAATGGAGCTCAAAAAGTTTTGATTATTAATTTAGATGGAACAGGGTTAGACAACACTAAGTACAAAGCAACTAAAATACTAGCTGGTAAATATTAAAAATAAATAGATGTATTAGTTTTTGATTATTTTATTCACATTTTAAGCCTATTTGCCCCGAAAGAGTAATTTCTAAAGGTAAATAGGCTTATTTTTGCCGCAAATAAATCAAAAATATATGTCTTTAAGATTTAACGCAATCAGCAGTATTGCCAACGATGCGGAAACTTCTATACCGCAATTCAGTTCTAAGATTACAGGTATTTTCGGAGAAAACGTATTCACGCAAAAAACTGCTCGTGAATTTTTAAGTGATGAAGCATATAAAAGTTTAATTACCAGCATTAGAGGTGGTAAAAAAATCGACCGCAGTGTTGCCAGCCAAATTGCCAACGGTATTAGAGCTTGGGCTGAAAGCAAAGGGGTGACACACTACACTCACTGGTTTCAACCATTAACGGGTACTACAGCAGAAAAACACGACTCATTTTTTACACTAAAGAGTGATGGAACTGCAATTGAAGAATTTGACGGAGCAGCACTAATACAGCAAGAACCAGATGCATCTTCATTCCCTAGTGGTGGATTAAGAGCCACTTTTGAAGCACGTGGTTATACAGCATGGGACCCCTCCTCTCCAGCTTTCATCATGGAAATTGGAAAAGGTAAAACTTTGTGTATTCCAACCCTATTTGTTTCATATACTGGTGAATCATTAGACTATAAAGCGCCTTTATTAAAAGCAACTGAAGCTTTAAATAAAGCTGCAGTTGAAGTATGTAATTATTTTGATAAAAACGTTACCAAAGTAACTCCTACATTAGGTTGGGAACAGGAGTATTTTGTGATTGATGCAGGCCTAGCTACTGCAAGACCAGATTTGGTACAGTGTGGTAGAACAGTTTTTGGTGCTGCCCCTGCAAAAGGTCAACAAATGGAAGACCATTACTTTGGCTCTATTCCAGAAAGAGTATATGCGTTTATGAGGGATTATGAGCAAGAAGCTTATAAGTTAGGTATTCCATTACGTACTCGTCACAATGAAGTAGCTCCGGCTCAATTTGAGTGTGCTCCTATTTTTGAAGATGTAAATATTGCCGTTGACCACAATATCCTTTTAATGGATGTAATGGAAAGAGTAGCTAAAAGACATAACCTTGTTGTTCTTCAACACGAAAAGCCTTTTGCTGGTATAAATGGTAGCGGAAAGCACAATAACTGGAGTTTAGCAACAGACACTGGCGTTAACTTGCTTGCACCAGGTAAAACACCTAAGACCAATTTAATGTTCCTTACATTCTTTGTAAACACCATTAAGGCGGTTCATGATAATGCAGATATCATGAGAGCAGCAATTGCGTCTGCTTCAAATGATTACAGATTAGGAGCCAATGAAGCACCTCCTGCAATTATTTCTGTTTTTGTTGGTCAATATTTATCTAAAGTTTTAGCAGATGTTGAAACAAGAGTAGGAACAAAGTTTGACGAACAAGATGAAGCCATTTTGAAATTAGACTTGCATCGCAGTATTCCTGAATTAATGCTAGATAACACAGATAGAAACAGAACTTCGCCTTTTGCATTTACTGGAAACAAATTTGAATTCCGTGCAGTAGGTTCATCTGCTAACTGTGCAAATGCAATGACTGTTTTAAATACGATCATGGCTGATACTTTAAAGAAATTTAAAGCGGAAGTAGATGGCTTAATTGAAAAAGGAGATAAAAAAGAAATTGCCATCATGCATGTAATTCAGCAATATATTGTTTCTAGTAAAAAAGTATTGTTTGAAGGAGATGGATACAGCGAAGAGTGGCATAAAGAAGCAGAGAAGCGTGGCTTACCAAATCTAAAAACTACCCCTATTGCATTAGATGCAATGGTTACAGAAAAAGCAATGAAGCTGTATCAATCCAATGGCATCTACTCTCACTCTGAATTAGAAGCAAGATATGAAATTGAATTAGAAAAGTATATTAAGACGGTTCAAATTGAGGCAAGAGTTATGGGAGATCTAGCCATCAATCATATTCTACCTGCTGCCATTAAATACCAAAATGATTTAATCAAAAATATTACTGGTTTAAAAGAAGCCGGATTAGATGAGTCTATGTATAGCAGTCAATTAACTATACTAAAATTCATCAGCAAACATATTTCTGTTATTCATACTAAAGTGTATGAAATGGTTGAAGCAAGAAAAGTAGTGAACAATATTTCACATAGCAGAGAAAAAGCAATTGCTTATGAAAATATTAAGAGCACCTACTTTGATGAAATCAGGTACCATGTTGACAAACTAGAACATTTAGTGGACGATGAGTATTGGACTTTACCTAAATACAGAGAAATGTTATTCTTACGTTAATAGGAACTGCCGACAATCATTAGCTTTTGACCGATAAACAAATAGTGGATTTAAATAAATCCACTATTTTGTTTAATATAAACTATTAAAAAATGAAAAAAATAATCACAGTAGCCATTTTTGCGCTAATCTGCTCTCTTAACACAGCACAAGCTCAGGGCGGTGGTCAAATGGATCCTGCACAAATGCTTGAAATGATGAAACAGCGTGTTAAACCGCAATTAATTGAAAAAACTAAACTAACCGATGCGCAAGCAGATAAGGTTTTAGAAATTCAATTATGGAGTCAAGGTGAAATGCGTGGCATGCGCGATCTTAGTGAAGATGAAAGAGCTGCCAAAATGAAATCTGTTAACGAAGAGAAGACAAAGAAATTCAAAGCCATTCCTTTAACAGATGACCAAATTAAATCGGTAAATGACTTCTATGAAGAAATGAGAAAAAATCGTCCTCAAAGAGGCGGTGGAGGTTCTAAGTAAATAAGCTTAGAAGAGATTTTTAAATAAAGAAGCCCCAATTATTAGTATTTGGGGCTTCTTTATTACTGGTTTCTGTCCCGTCCTGAAATAGCACTACAGAAACCAAATGATTATTTCATGGTGAATGATTCTAAAAATTTAGTTGTGAAATTTCCCTTTCTAAAATCTTCATTCTGCATCAACTGCAAATGAAAAGGAATGGTAGTCTTAACACCTTCAATAACATATTCACTCAGTGCTCTATACATGGTATCAATTGCTTCTTCGCGGGTTTGTGCCACAGTAATTAGCTTACCAATCATTGAATCATAATATGGTGGAATTACATACCCAGCATAAACATGGCTATCTACTCTTACACCATGACCACCTGGTGTAAATAAATTCGTGATTTTTCCTGGAGAAGGTCTGAAATCATTATAAGGATCTTCTGCATTGATTCTACACTCAATTGCATGCATGGTTGGCTCATAATTTCTACCAGAAATTTTTTCGCCCATGGCAATTTTAATTTGCTCCTTAATTAGATCAAAACTCACTACTTCTTCAGTTACGCAATGTTCTACCTGAATACGGGTATTCATTTCCATAAAGTAGAAATTGCGATGTTTATCTACTAAAAACTCAATGGTTCCTACGCTTTCATAATTAATAGCAGACGCTGCTTTAATGGCTGCTTCACCCATTTTTGCTCGCAAATCAGCTGTCATAAAAGGAGAAGGAGATTCTTCAACCAATTTTTGGTGGCGACGTTGAATAGAACAATCTCTTTCACTTAAGTGACAAACATTTCCGTATTGGTCACCTGCTATTTGTATTTCAATATGTCGAGGTTCTTCTACAAACTTCTCCATATAAATACCATCGTTCTTAAAAGAAGCTGCGGCTTCCATTTTTGCAGTAGTATACGCTCTTTCAATTTCTTCCTCGTTCCAAACTACTCGCATCCCTTTACCACCACCACCTGCGGTGGCTTTCAGAATAACGGGATACCCAACTTCTTTAGCCAATGACTTGGTTTGTTCAACACTTTCTAATAAGCCTTCCCCACCTGGAACAACAGGAACACCAGCTTTAATCATCGTTTCTTTTGCAGTAATCTTATCTCCCATTTTGTTGATCATATCGGGAGTTGGACCAATGAATTTAATCCCATGATCAGCGCAGATTTGGGAGAATCTTGCATTCTCTGCTAAAAAACCATATCCAGGATGAATGGCATCCGCATTGGTAATTTCAGCAGCTGCCATAATATGGGCAATATTCAAATAAGAATCACTACTCTGAGGTTTTCCTATACAAACAGCTTCATCGGCAAATTTGACGTGAAGACTATCTCTATCTGCAGTTGAATAAACGGCAACTGTTTTTATGCCCATTTCACGACAGGTTCTGATTACACGCAAAGCAATCTCTCCCCTGTTGGCAATTAGTATTTTCTTAAACATGTACAATTTTTTGGGTGAAGAATGAATTAAGCCGGCTCAACTAAGAACAAGGGCTGATCATATTCCACAGGGCTGGCATCTTCTACCAACACTTTTACAATAGTACCCTTTACTTCACTTTCAATTTCATTGAACAACTTCATTGCTTCAATTATACAAACTACTTTACCTGGGGTGATTTCAGACCCAACTTCAGCAAGAATAGGCTTGTCAGGTGAAGGTCTACGGTAAAAAGTTCCGATCATAGGACTTTTCACTGTTATTAAGTTGTCTGCCTTAGGAGCAGGTGCAGCAGCAGGTGCAGTTGATTGTACCGGAGCAGCAACCGCAGAAGGAGCCGCTGTAGTATACACTTGATGACTAGGGGCAGCGGTAACATTTACAGCAGGTTCTTCTTTCTGCTTGATGGTTACTTTACCGTCTTTGTCTTCAATACTAATTTCTCCAATATTGCTTTTGTTGATAATCTTGATTAATTCGTGGATTTGCTTTAAGTCCATAAATGGCAGTTTTAGGGGTAAAATCAGTTAGTTTTTGCTGAATTGTGGGGCAAAATAGCCTTTTTTTACTAAAAAACGGGGATTTTCTCGTTATAAGCAAAATGACCTGAAACGGATAGAATCAGGTCATTGTTTCCGGGATTGCCCGGGAGATATTATTCTTTTACGCGTTCAACGTAATCACCAGATTTGGTATTTACGCGTATTAATTCGTCTTGATCAACAAACAAAGGCACCATAACTGTGGCACCAGTTTCTATGGTTGCAGCTTTTAGTGCTCTTGTAGCAGTATCACCTTTAAGACCAGGCTCACAATATGTAACTCTCACCACAATTTTTTCAGGTAATTCAGCTCCTATTGGCAAATCTGTTTCCGTATTAATGAAAACAAATACTTCAGAACCATCCATTAAAAACTGTGGAGCGTCAATCATTTCCTCAGCTAAGGCAATTTGCTCAAAAGTTTCATTATTCATTAAATTATACCCAGTTTCATCTTTATAGAGATACTGAAATGCCTTTTTTTCAACTCTTACAGGAAAAATATTTTCACCACTGTTCCATGTCTTTTCAATAGAACGTTTATTGTCTACGCCTTTCAATTTAGCCCAAACTTTAGCTGCAGCTCTTGCAGTTTTATTTTCACCAAACTCTACAACGGAGTAAAGGTTGCCGTCTAATTTTAGAATCATGCCACGGCTGATGTCGGAAGTAGTTGCCATAAGTAATTTTTTAAATATAAAGTCTGATTAAGACGGCTGCAAAAGTAGGTAATAGCAGCGAAATAAAGACTATTTAACGAATAAAAAAGCGTGTTTACGAAGCAATCTAAAGCTAATCTGTACATGAATAATTGCGGTAATGCTTATGATAAACATAATTACAGCAACAGTTTTAAACATACTCACCATCGTTTCCATTGAAATCTTACCAGCTAATTCTGGTTGTTGCTCCATTACATCGGATAGCATTTGTTGTAACTGTATGTCTCCAAGAAAAAACACTCCAGTTGAATTTAAAGAGAACATACCGGATATAAACAAAGTTCCGTAAGCATTTACCTTAATCCAATCCTTTAAAGTGGATTTACAAGGACGCTCATTTCCTATTCCATGTAATAAAAATCTTAAGGAAGCAAAAACATAAATAACTAAACAGGCCATCACAAACGCAATGAATAACATAGCAGGGTTACCAGACAACCCCATTATTAAAACGAAAAGGTCTAAAAATCCGATGATTAAGGCAATTGGAACCAAAATAAAAGTGAGAATTCTGTAAATGGTCAGTTGTTTCATAAATATGCTTACTAAATGCGGGTAAAGGTAAAGAATAATCAATAGGCGTTCTGCTTCTACGATCCATATGCAGCATACTTTATTTTTTATGCATAATTTTCTTATGTATATAAAAATGATGTATTATTGCAAATCGAAAAGATGCAAATAAAGCTAAAGAAATATTGAATTCTATGAAGAAATCGTCGCTCTATAAAGGTTGCCTAGAACCAATCTTGTTAAGGTTATTAAAGGACAATGGCAGAATGTATGGGTATCAAATGACCCAAATGGTAAAGGAGATAACCAAAGGCGAATTGAACATCACTGAAGGTGCATTGTATCCATTATTACATAAGCTAGAGGAACAGGGAGTGGTTGAAACGGAAACAGAAATGAATGGCAACCGAATGCGGAAATATTATAGCTTAACCAAGGCAGGCAAAAAACATACGGTTAATGCCATGGATGAAATGAAAGCATTTATGCAGAGCCTTGAATTCATTGTAAATCCTAAACCAATTGTAGGATGATTACAGAAGCCCAATACGAAAGCCTCTTTGCTTTTTGTAGAAAACACTATGTTCATTACTATGACGTGCAAGTTGAACTAGTTGACCATTTATCAGAAGCCATTGAAGAAAAAATAAAGCTAAATCCAAAGTTAAGTTTTGAACAAGCATTAGATTCCGTATATGCAGGATTTGGCATCAAGGGATTTGCAGATATTGTTGCCACTAGAATGGAAATGGTAAGCAAGAAAAGTAGAAAACAGAAATGGAAATTATTTTTTTCTTATTTCACGGTTCCCAAAATTGCAATGACGCTTTGTATATATGCAGCTATATTATTGTTGGGTAAATTTTTAACTCAAGATTATTTTAGAGGAGTTTTTCTCGCTGTTTTAGGTGTCTCACTTTTTGTTTTTGAAATTATTTATTCAATTCATCTAAATAGACTTTTCAAAAAGCAAATAAAAGAAATGATTTTTACTAATGAGCGACTATCTGGAATCATAGATACAGTATTTTTTGTGCAAATTCTCTTTACTAGTAGTGTTTTTGATTTCGCAGAAGCAAAACAAATGCACTTCCTTGCCTATTCCTTGATATCACTATTCATGTTAGTAATTTTTGTTTCTATACTTGCACATCGAGACTTTGTAAAGGAACTACACAGTGGTGCCCTGAAATTGTATCCCAAAGCATTTGCCTAAATAATTATTTATGGAACTAACACAAGAACAATATTCCTTAGTGAGTGAATATTGCCGAAAAACTGGAAAACAATTTTATGATGTTGAACTAGAATTGACAGATCATATAGTTAATTACATTGAAGATAGATTAACAGATACTAAAAACTTCAGTAGTTTATTTGAAGAAATTAAACAGGATTTCAATACGAAAGCTATTAGTAATATCATTACTGAAAAGGCTACTTCTATTGAAAGAAGTATCAAACTTCAGTTAAGATCTGAATTACTCCAATACCTAAGTCTACCCAAGATTGCATTGACTTTTTTGCTAGTAGCTTTAGTTATATGGTTAGATCAAAATTATGCTGTTGAAAAAATAGCGGCTTCTTTTATACACCTGATTAATGCTTTAAATATTACATACGCTTTTGGAAAGGGGAAATTAGCCAACGATAACATCAGAGATAAAAAGAAAAACTTATTAAGCATGAAAGTCATCCGAGACTTTCATATAATATTCATCATCCCCAGTATTTTTTACTTACTGATTTCCTTGGGAATTATTTTTGAAATCACTAACAGCTATTTATTTATTTATAAAATTGCACTTTATCTGCTACCAGTTGTAATCTTACTCAATTTGGCATGGCAAGAAGTTTACATCAAATCTCAATTGAAAATTAGACAACAATATCCAAATGCATTTGCCCAATAAAATTGAGCATTAAAAAAGCCGCTCTGATTGAATGGAGCGGCTCAATTTGTATGATTTAATATTCTTAGCGTTTGCCAGCATAAGAAATAAAAAGAAACTTTTTATTTCAAATTCAATTTGATTTGCAATTCATCAAACTGCTTATCGTCAATAGAACTTGGGGCATCTAACATAACGTCTCGGCCACTATTATTTTTAGGGAAGGCTATAAAATCGCGTATACTTTCGCTACCACCCAAAATAGAACATAGTCTATCAAACCCAAAAGCAATACCACCATGTGGAGGTGCGCCGTATTCAAATGCACCCAATAGGAAACCGAATTTATGTTGTGCTTCTTCTTCGGTCATACCCAATGCAGCAAACATTTTCTCTTGCAATGGACGCTGATAAATTCTAATAGATCCTCCGCCTATTTCATTGCCGTTTAATACCATATCGTAT
>MIAG01000005.1:109387-116797 GCA_001829005.1 Sphingobacteriia bacterium RIFOXYC2_FULL_35_18
TTCAATATGATCTGGCTTAGGAGAAGTGAATGGGTGGTGTCTGGCTACCCAACGATTTTCTTCTTCGGCGTATTCAAATAATGGAAAATCCATTACCCACAATAATTTGAATTCATCGTCTTTGCGCATTCCTAAGCGCTTACCCATTTCTAATCTCAATTCACTCGTTGCTTTACGGGTTCTTTCTTCACGACCTGCCAATATCAAAACCAAATCTCCTGCTTGCGCTCCTGCAGAATCTGCAATGGCTTTCAATTTTTCTTCAGAATAAAACTTGTCTACACTACTCTTGTAAGTGCCATCAGCATTACACTTGATGTACACCATCCCCTGCATACCAATCTGAGGACGTTTAACCCACTCCGTTAATTCATCAGTTTGCTTGCGCGTATATTCAGCACAACCAGGTACTGCAATAGCCAAAACGGTTTCTGCATTATCAAATACACCAAATCCAGCACCATTAATCAATTCTCCAGTTGCTTCAATTACACCTCCTTTTAAAAAGGCACTTTTCAAATTAGAAAGCTTCATGCCAAAACGAATATCGGGTTTATCATTACCATAATTCCACATGGCATCTTCCCAAGACATTCTTTCTACTTGCTCGGTATAATCAATATTTTTTACATCTTTGAATATTCGCTTCACCAACCCCTCAAACATTTGCAAAATATCTTCTTGTTCAACAAATGCCATTTCACAATCTATCTGAGTGAATTCTGGTTGACGATCTGCACGTAAATCTTCGTCTCTAAAACATTTTACAATTTGATAGTATCGATCATAGCCGCTTACCATCAACAATTGTTTAAAGGTTTGCGGGCTTTGTGGCAATGCATAAAATTGTCCTGGATTCATTCTAGATGGAACCACAAAATCCCTTGCACCTTCTGGAGTAGATTTAATTAAGAAAGGAGTTTCAATATCCATGAAGCTATTCTCATGCAAATAATTTCTTGCAGATCGATTGACCGCGTAACGCAATTCCAAATTCTTTTTTACTGCGTTTCTTCTTAAGTCTAAGAAACGATACTTCATTCTTAAATCATCTCCACCATCCGTATCATCTTGAATGGTAAATGGAGGAACGGCTGATTTGTTTAATATCTTAAATTCAGTAACGGCTATTTCAATTTCCCCAGTAGAAATATTGGCATTCTTGCTACTTCTTTCTTGAACATTTCCTTTTACTTGCAAAACATATTCACGACCTAAAGGCTGCGCATCTAACAATGCAGTTAAAGCTTCTCCAAACAATAATTGAGTTATTCCATAACGGTCCCTCAAGTCAACAAAAGTAATAGCACCAAACTTTCTAACAGTTTGAACCCAGCCAGCCAAAGTTGTTTCTTGACCCGCATTTGCTAATCTTAATTCCCCACAAGTATTTGTACGATACATACGCAAAAAATAATTTATACAACAGGCCAAATGGCCATTTAAGAGCGCAAATATAACCTAAATGGGTCAAGTAGTCTTATTGCGGTATTTTTGCCATTGAATTAATATTATGAGTGCGAATAACCTTTCTCGAAGAACACATCGTTGGGCTATTGGTAGTTACTTTTTTATTGCTGGAATTACATTTGCTAGTTGGGCAAGTCGTATTCCAAACATTAAAGAAAAACTTCAATTAAATGATGCGGAATTAGGAGGAATACTTTTTGCATTGCCGGCAGGATCAATGGTTAGTTTACCCATTTCGGGTTGGCTGGTTTCAAAATTGGGAAGCAGAACAGTCATGTTGATTGCTGCGATTATTTATCCAATATTACTTCTATTATTAGGTTCCGCCTCAACAACTTTAATACTTACCATATTATTGTTTTGCTTTGGATTATTGGGTAATATGATGAATATATCAGTAAACACACAAGCTGTTGCAGTTGAAGAATTGTATGGCCGATCCATTTTGGCATCCTTCCATGGAATCTGGAGCTTGGCAGGTTTTACTGGAGCAGCTGTAGGAACCTTAATGATTTCTTTTGGCTTTGATCCACTCAAACATTTTTCAATTATTGCAGCAGCAATGATTTTACTTGCCCTTCTCATGAAATTTGGAAGAATGCCAAAAGATGCAGTGATAGGTAATCAACCTTTATTTGTAAAGCCCGACATAGTTTTATTGAAACTGGGATTAATTTCATTTTGCTGTATGGCTGCAGAAGGAACCATGTTCGACTGGAGTGGAATTTATTTTCAAAAAATTGTAGAAGCCCCTACAGGACTTGTAACATTGGGTTATTCTGCATTTATGGGTACTATGGCATTGGGTAGATTTTTAGGAGACGGACTGGTATTGCGTTTTGGCAGAAAAGAAATTCTACAAGGTAGCGGCATCATCATTGCCATTGGATTGCTCATTGCAGTATTTATTCCAACAATCGTATTTGCAACCATTGGTTTTTTATTGGTGGGTTTTGGGGTTTCCTCAGTTGTACCAATAGTATATAGTCAAGCTGGTAAATCAGATAAAATGAGTGCAGGTATGGCACTTGCAGCAGTCTCGAGTATTGGCTTTTTAGGATTTTTTATTGGGCCGCCATTAATTGGATTTATTGCTGAAGCATTTGGATTGCAATGGTCCTTCGGGATTATTGCTTTACTAGGATTTGGCACTACTATTCTTGCGGGAATCACTAAATTTAAAAATTAAAGTAGATCAATGACCAATAATGCTAATACTCCACTTGCGGAAAGAATGCGCCCCAATAATTTAGATGAGGTATTGGGTCAAGAACATATTACTGGTAAGGGAAGTATTTTAAGAACAGCATTAGAAAAAGGAGTAGTGCCTTCAATGATCTTATGGGGGCCTCCTGGTGTGGGAAAGACCACATTGGCTAATGTAATTACCCAAACCTTACAAGTGCCTTATTTCCAGCTCTCTGCTATCAGTAGTGGCGTTAAAGAAGTAAGAGAAGTAATTGAACAAGCAAAGCACCTAGTTGGAGCAGTTTTGTTTATTGATGAAATTCATCGTTTTAATAAAAGCCAACAAGATGCATTACTAGGTGCTGTAGAGAAAGGAACCATCCGACTAATTGGAGCTACTACCGAAAACCCTTCTTTTGAAGTAAATGCGGCATTGTTGAGTAGATGTCAGGTTTATGTCTTAAGAGCATTAGAGAAGCAACAATTAATTCAATTAATGCAGGATGCCATTAATAGAGATACACTACTGCAACAAAAAAATATACAGTTAACAGAAACAGAGGCTTTAATCAACCTAAGTGGTGGTGATGGAAGAAAATTATTGAATCTATTGGATTTGGTAGTACAAACAGGGGCCTCACTCATTACTGATGAAATTGTTTTAAAAATTGCTCAACAAAAAATTGCCCTTTATGATAAAAGTGGTGAGCAACATTATGATATTGTTTCTGCGTTTATTAAAAGCATGAGGGGCTCTGACCCCAACGGTGCAGTGTATTGGTTAGCTAGAATGATTGAGGGTGGCGAAGATGTGAAATTTATTGCAAGAAGAATGCTCATTTTCGCAAGTGAAGACATAGGAAATGCAAATCCCAATGCATTATTATTGGCCAATGGTACTTTTGATGCTGTCTCAAAAATTGGTTATCCCGAAAGCAGAATAATTCTTTCGCAATGCGCAACCTATTTAGCTTCATCGCCAAAAAGCAATGCCGCATACGAAGCAATCGCAAAAGCCCAACAAGCAGTTTCAAAGCATGGTGATTTATCCGTTCCACTACATTTGAGAAATGCTCCCACGAAAATGATGAAGCAAATGGACTATGGTAAAAATTACCAGTATTCACATTTAGGCGAAAACAATTTCATTGAACAAGAATACTTGCCCGACCAATTGAAAAATACACCATTCTATACGCCTGGCAACAACCCTAGAGAAAATGAAATAAAGAAATTTTTAAGGGAGCGATGGAAGGGGAAATATGATTACTAAGGATTCAATTTTTGTGGAACCAATCGTTCTGCAACTTTTTCTACTTCTGCTCCACGTTCGCCTCCTTCATGGTACTCCGCATCCTCATTTACATCCCATAAATCATACACTTCTTTGCCCGCAACTATATTTTTAGCAGCCAGCATTGCAGTCATCATACTATGATCTTGGTTATTGTATTTGTGCATTCCATTTCTTCCTACTAAATAAAGACCAGGATATTGCTTTAATGCTTCACGAACATCATTGACTCTTTCCTTATACATATGATCGTAAACTGGATATGCTTTGGGCTGTCTTACTACATACCCATCAACCACTGCACTAGGTTTGGTTAATCCAATCTGTGCAATTTCTTTTTTCGCTAATTCAATCAAATCAAAGTCGCTACTGGTCCATAACCCATCTCCTTCAAAACAAAAATACTCTAACCCATAACAAGCCATTTCAGGATCTGGTACCATATAAGGGCTCCAAGATTTGAAGTTTTGAATACGCCCAACTTTCACACTTGGATCATGAATATAAATCCAATTGTCATTAAAGGCATCCTCGTCTTTACAAATTAATACCACAGTTAAAAAATCTCTGTATCCCAGATTGGCTGCACCTTCAAATGCTTTAGTTGGAAAGGCAGGACTAACCGCTTGAATTAGTTCACGCATTGGAGCAGAGGAAAGTACATAATCAAAATCTGTATAAGTTCTTCCGTCGCTGGTGTGTACAGTCCATTTACCATCTGCGGTAGCAATGTCTTTAATGCCACAATTCATTTCAACTTGCACACCCATTGCTTTACACTTTTCCGTACAGCGCTCCCACATTAAACCAGGTCCTTGCTTTGGATATCTAAAGGAATCAATCAATGTTTTAATCACATCCCCTTTCTTAGAAGGTTTGGGCTTAAAGAGCGCATTCCAAATTGCACTACTTAAAGAAAGTCCTTTAATTCTTTGAGCTGCCCAATCAGCAGAAATTTCTTTGCAGGGTATTCCCCATACTTTTTCTGTATAGGTTCTAAAGAAAATATTGAAGAGTCTTTGGCCAAATTGATTTACTACCCAATCTTCAAAATTGGTTGGATTTTTAACTGGGAATATTTTAGCTTTCAAATAACTCAATACACAGAGTGCACTTTCTAAAATCCCTAATTTCTTTAACGCTTCCATTGCAACTAAGGGATAAGAAAAGAATTTCTTATTGTAATATATTCTTGAACTTCTTGGTCTCTCCAGCATTTCATCTCCTAAGATCTCTGTCCAAAAATCTTCTACTTCTTTTGATTTAGAAAAGAAACGATGTCCTCCAATATCAAAATGATATCCTTTATAACTCTCTGTTCTAGAAATACCACCAACGTAAGTAGCATCTTTTTCAAACACTACTACTTGTTGTTTTTCTTTACCCAACAAATAGGCTGCAGTTAATCCTGCTGGGCCGGCACCTATGATTGCAACTCTTTTTGACATGTTTATCGCTGGTATGCTTATTTTTACAGCATTGCAAAGATGCGGGATTATTTGCAAATCAGTTAAACGAACTCTATGAATACGGCAACAAGTTATTTTTCACTAAAACCATTTGAATTACTTACCCCATTTGAATTGTATGCAATGCTTCAGTTAAGAAATGAAGTTTTTGTGGTTGAACAAAACTGTGTATTTCAAGATGCAGACAATAAAGACCAAAAAAGCATCCATTTAATGTTTTGGGAAAACAACGAATTGATTGCTTATTGCAGATTGCTACCCCCTGGTTTAGCATATAACGAAATGAGTATTGGACGAGTAGTAAGTTCTCCTAAATATAGAAAAACAGGTGCTGGTAGACGCTTAATTGCAGAAGCCATTCAACTAATACATCAACAATTTGGAGAAGGTCCAATAAGAATTGGTGCTCAGTGCTATTTAATAAAATTTTATGCTTCCTTTGGTTTTATTGAAGAAGGAGAAATGTATCTAGAAGATGGAATAGAGCATATTGAAATGGTTAGGCCTTGAGTGGAAGCTTTACAATAAAGGAAGATCCTTCCCCCTCTTTACTTTCCACATGAATAAAACCTTCATGCATATCGATAATTTTTTTACAAATAGCCAATCCTAAACCGTAACTTTTTTCACCAGCAGTTCCTTTTCGTTTTGCAGTTGTGAATAAATCAAAAATTTTTCCCTGCAAATATTCGGGTATACCTATTCCATTGTCTTTTACAATTATTTCTGCAAACTCATCATTTGCATGCAAGGATACATGGACTATAGAACCTGGCTTACTAAATTTGATTGCATTAGTTACTAAGTTAGAAATTACCCTGTCTATTTTATCTTTATCGGCCTTTAATATTATTTTTTGTTTTGCAATATTTGCTTCTATAATAATATTTTTTTCTTTGGCCGTAAAAACAAGTATTTGAAGAATTTGATGAACTAATTTATTTAATTCAATTGCATTAAAATGATATTGTTCTACAGAATTAATATTGGTATGCATTAAATCACTGATTAGCCTAAGCGTAGATTCAGCACTCTGTTCTATTAATCTAAACATCTCTTTGTTGTCTTCAACAACTTTGTCATCAGCTAACATCATTTTACTAATTCCAGAAATTCCACTTAAAGGACTTCTTAAATCATGCGCAACAACATTTAAGATTCGATCGCGCTCTTCCTTATTTTTAGATAATTCAGCATACGCAGTTTCAAGCTTATATTGGTTTTTAAAATAAATCTCTTTGAAGTAATAAAGACAGATAGAAAAGAATGAAAGCGGAAATAATAATTTGACTGATTTTTCAACAATATTTATTGCATTCATATTGCTCAAAGGCAATTCTTCAAGCCTAATAGCAACAAAACTGAGTGAGACAAAAAGTACAAATAATATATATTGCCAATTTTTTTCACAAAGTACCACTGCAGCAACTATCATTATCAAAAAACGATATTCATTTCCATTCTTATAAACATAAGCTGTATAAGAAGCAATGATTGCTCCTAAAAATAATAACAGTGGTCTATAATCAAGATACTTTTGTGAATAGGATATATAATAACCAGCAATGAAAATGGCAAGATGCGCAACGTTAAAAACAGCCAATGTGTATTCTCCAATATAAAAATTAATACACATTACCAAAAAGGCAAAAGGTGTTGCCAACAAAAGGAACAGGTTGAACATATAGTTCTTATACGCTACTCTAAAAGGAGTATTTTCCTGATTACCTAATGAAAGAATTTGAATTAATATATTGGATTTTGGTTTAGTCATAAAACCAAACGCAAGTTAAGTTATTTAAATTAATCAATGTTTAATCATGCATATTAAATTACTGTGCGAAGCGATTAATCAATTCAGATAGGGGCATAAAAAAACCTCGATCAATAAAGATCGAGGTTCAATAAATATGGCAGCTACCTACTCTCCCAGCTAGATGCGAGTACCATCGGCCATGGGGGACTTAACTTCTCTGTTCGGAATGGGAA
>MIAG01000006.1 GCA_001829005.1 Sphingobacteriia bacterium RIFOXYC2_FULL_35_18
CTAAAAAACGAGTAATAGTGGCATCATTAAACCATACAATGAAAAACACTACCATGGATAATATCATGATGAGCAAATAGCTGGCTACCTGTCCACTTTGAATTAATCTCAATTGCCTTGAACCATAAGCAACCAACTTTCCTACTCCATTCACTGCCCCGTCAATACCCGACTTCTCTACTACATTTTTCAAAATACCACCCAAGGCATTTAATGGATTTACTATAGCGGTATTGTACAATTCATCTACATACCACTTGTTCATTAATAGCTTGCCCAATCCACGCTCTTCTGTTTCGTTTGTATTCGTATAATTTCTGAAAGACTTAACCGCAAATGCAATCACCAATACAATTAATAAAGTCACCACACCCATCATAATATATTCTTGAGAATGGCTTAAGTGGTGTGCTTCTGTTAATTTGGTTGATTCAGCAAAAATAGGCGCAAGAAAATTTTGAAGCCAATGTTGGTTCTCTGCAAACACAGCAGGTATTCCTATAAATCCGCCTACTACAGATAAAACAGCTAATACAATTAAAGGAATGGTCATTGCAGATGGACTCTCATGCAAATGATGTTCTTGTTCATGTGTTCCCCTGAAATTTCCTATGAAAGTTAGGGTGTACAATCTAAACATATAAAATGCAGTCATTAAAGCTCCTCCTACACCAATATAATAGAACAATGGATTGCTGCTGTAAGCCGCCACTAAAATTTCATCCTTAGAAAAGAAACCTGAGAAAGGTGGTATTCCAGCAATTGCTAAACAAGCCAATAAGAAAGTGATATGCGTGATGGGCATATACTTTTTAAGGTTTCCCATTTTACGAATATCTTGTTCATGATGCATAGCATGAATTACGGAACCAGCACCCAAGAACAACAATGCTTTAAAGAAAGCATGCGTCATCACATGAAATACTGCGCCTGTGTAAGCACCTACACCCAATCCTAAAAACATATAACCCAATTGACTTACTGTTGAATAAGCCAATACTTTTTTAATATCATTTTGTTTTAGTGCAATGGTAGCTGCAAAAATGGCTGTGGCCAAACCTATAACTGCAACCAGTGTTTGTGTAGCTGGCGCCATGGTATATAATATATTGCTTCTGGCAATCATGTAAATACCAGCAGTTACCATAGTTGCCGCATGTATTAAAGCCGATACCGGTGTAGGACCCGCCATGGCATCAGGTAACCATGTGTACAAAGGGATTTGCGCACTCTTACCCATTGCACCTACAAATAGTAAGGTAGTTATAGCGGTAATATCAAAAGCGGATAATTGAGAAATACCAGCAAATACATCTGTGTAATTTACCGTACCCAACTTAAAAATCAACCAAAATACTGCTAACAGAAAACCAAGATCTCCAATACGGTTCATGATAAATGCTTTTTTAGCAGCATAATTATAATCACCGTTTTTAAACCAATATCCAATCAATAAATAAGAACACAATCCTACTCCTTCCCATCCAATAAACATGATCACATAATTGCTACCCATTACGAGCAACAACATGGAGAACACAAATAAATTCAAATAAGCAAAATAGCGTGCAAAATGATGAGGCGCTTCCTCTTTCATGTACGCGGTAGAATATAAATGAATTAAGAAACCTATTCCGGTAATAATCAATAAAAACAGTACAGATAATTGGTCAATTTGAAATGAAAATGGAATAGTGAACGCTTCTGTTTGAATAAAATTAAACAGAGTAACTACTGAATTAATGGGTGCACCACCGCTATTGGCAGCAGCTCCATACACTTGTCCAAATAAAAAGCAGGAGGTTAAGAAAGACAAGAAAATCATTCCTGACCCTATTATACCTACAGCAGATTTAGACAAGCGCTGCCTGCCCAATCCGTTAATCAGGAAACCCAGCAAGGGAAACAATGGTACTAAAAAAGCAATTTTACTCATATACTAAGTTGCGGGTGCTAGTTTTTCAATCGGTTCAAGAAATTAATATCTACAGAATGGGTATTTCGATACATCATCACAATGATGGCCAATCCCACACTTACTTCAGCGGCAGCTACCACCATGATAAAAAATACAAAGAGTTGTCCTTCTACTCCAGTTGTTGCAGTTGCATTATTTAACAAAGCTGCTCCATGGTGCATTTTTGAAAATGCAACCAATAAAAGATTTACTGCATTCAACATCAGTTCTATGCACATGAAAACAATAATGGCATTTCTTCTTGTAAGTACACCAATAATACCAATGCTAAACAAGGCTAATGAAAAATAGATATAATATTGTATCGGCATAATTGCGTTGTTATTAATTAATCTTTTTTACCAATTACTACAGCTCCAACCATTGCACTCAAGAAGAGTACACTGCTTATTTCGAATGGAACTACAAAATCACTAAATAATGCTTTACCTAAATTTTTAATTAAACCGATATCGCCGGTTTTCATCAAAGCTGCTTTTCCAGATAGCTCAGTTGCTTGCTTTACCAATGAAACCAATACCACTAAAAAACATCCACCAGACACAACCCCTGCTAATTTCATCCACCAATTCTTTCTTGGTTCGCCTTCTGAGTTTAAATTCATTAACATGATCACAAACAAGAATAAGACCATGATAGCTCCTGCATAAACAATCAAGTTTACAATTGCCAAGAATTGTGCATTCAATAAAATATAATGACCAGATATGGCAAAGAATACAGCTATTAGCCAAAGTACACTATGTACTGGATTTTTACTAACCAGTACCATAATAGCGCTGAATATGGCCAGTGCACTTAAAGAGAAAAACAAAATTTGAATCGTATCCATTTCTTAGATTGTATTAAACAGGCAAAAATTTTATCCTCGAGCAGCCCCTCTTGCTGCAGCATATTCTTCCGGTGCTTTATTCTTATCTGGAATTAACAAATCGTCTTTTCCATAGATGAATCCTTTTCGTGTAAAGTTTGCTGGAGCAAAAGTTTCACTTAAATAAATAGCATCTTTAGGACAAGCTTCTTCACATAATCCGCAGAAAATACAACGAAGCATATTGATTTCGTATTTAGCTGCATATTTTTCTTCCCGATATAAATGTTCTTCGCCAGGCATGCGTTCTGCTGCTTCCATTGTGATGGCTTCCGCAGGGCAAGCAACAGCACATAATCCGCAAGCAGTACAATTCTCTCTTCCTTCAGCGTCTCTATTTAAAACGTGTAATCCTCTAAATACAGGACTAAACTCACGCTTTTGTTCTGGATATTGAATAGTAGGCTGCTTTTTAAAAATATGGCTAAAAGTAATGGCCATGCCCTTTACGATATTGGGCAAATAAAGGCGCTCCATGAAAGTCATTGGCTCCCTACTTACTTCTTTTGCTCTGTTTGTTAAAGCTTGCATTTATTCTTTTATATAAAAGGTTCACAAATGTATAATATTGATCTTAACCCTGTTGCCATAATATCACCGCACCCGTTGCCAACATATTCACCAACGCCAGTGGTATTAAACTCTTCCAACCTAAATTCATTAACTGATCATAGCGGAAACGAGGGATGGTCCAACGAATCCACATGAAAAGGAATAAGAAAATAACAATCTTTGTTAGTAACGACAATACACCAATGATAGCAGCAATATTAGGGGCCAATGTAGACTCGTCTAAAAACGGAACATCATACCCACCAAAATACAAGCTAGCCATAACCGCGCTGCTCATAATCATATTTACATATTCAGCAAAAAGATAAAAACCCAACTTCATAGAGGAATACTCTTGGTGGTATCCCATATTTAATTCGTTCTCTGCTTCTGGTAAGTCAAATGGGGTTCTATTACACTCTGCCATTGCACAAATGAAAAATAAAATAAAGCCCAAGGGCTGGTAAACAATATTCCACCAAGCGCCAGGAGCCATTTGTTGATCAACAATGGTTTTTAAACTTAAAGATCCAGAAATCATTAATACCGCAATCAATGCTAAACCCATAGCTAATTCATAGCTGATGGCCTGAGAGGCACCCCTTAATGCGGCCATTAAAGAAAACTTATTATTAGAAGCCCATCCACCAATCATGATGCCATAAACACCCATACTTACTACGCCAAATACATATAGAATACCAATATTGATATCAGCAATTTGCAAATCAATTTTGCGTCCAAATAATTCTACAGAGCTACTCCAAGGTATAACGGCACAAGTCATTAATGCAGCAGTCATTGCCATTGCAGGTCCTAAAATGAATAATCCCTTACTCGCCGAATTAGGAATAATTTCTTCCTTCATGATGAGCTTTAATCCATCCGCCAAAGGTTGTAATAAACCCATTGGACCAGCTCGGTTAGGTCCCGGTCTATCCTGCAAAACAGCAGCAACTTTACGCTCCGAAAAAGTGGTGTAAAGGGCTATACCCAAACTAGCAAAAACAATAATCGCAATCAGGATTAGTTTTTCTAGCATCAATATCCAATCTAAGGCCAATAGTGTCATGCTTCTGGTAATTAGTCTTTGTTATGGTTAAAGTCGGTTGAATGCGCTGGTCTATCCAATTTGCTTAATGTGATATTGGTTTGATTCACTTCACTAATGCTATGAATATCCATCAACAATTTTGGTTGTCTACCCGCATGAACTGCTTCAAATGTTTCTGTTGGTTTGTGTGTACCCACTGTTCCTGCATAATGCCCTTGTGCAATAACCGAATGACGGTCAATCAATCTTGGGCCTTCAATTACCCAATCACTGGTTTGTTTTTTATCGAATCTGCAAGTATTACAAATCCAATCTTCCACTTCACCCCACTGGTCTTTGCGTGCTGTTACTCTGTATACTTCGTCTCCTCTATTCCACAAAGTAACTTTACCACTACAAGTTGGGCAATCTCTATGTGCATCTACTGGCTTTAAAAACCAAACCCTGTTTTTAAATCTAAATGTTTTATCGGTTAATGCGCCCACCGGACAAACGTCAATCACGTTTCCAATGAATTCATTGTCTAAATTCTTTTCTATATAAGTGGCAATTTCTGCGTGATCTCCTCTATCTAAAACACCGTGCTCTCTTTTGCCGGTTAATTGATCTGCTGTGAATACACAACGGTAACAAAGAATACAGCGAGTCATGTGCAACTGAATCTTGTCACCTAAATCATGCTTCTTAAATGTTCTACGCTGAAACTCATAACGAGTACCCGCTTTACCATGCTCATAACTCAAGTCTTGTAAATGACACTCACCTGCTTGATCACAAACTGGGCAATCTAATGGATGATTAATTAATAAAAATTCTACTACCCCATTACGGGCATCAATAACACGATCACTGGTAATATTCTTCACTTCCATTCCATCCATTACAGTAGTTCTGCAGCTTGCAACCAATTTAGGCATTGGTCTAGGATCTTTTTCTGAGCCCTTGCTTACTTCAACCAAACAGGTTCTACATTTACCACCACTGCCTTCTAGCTTACTGTAATAACACATTGCAGGGGGAGCAATATCTCCGCCAATCTTACGCGCTGCATTTAGAATAGTTGTTCCGGCTGGAACTTCTATTGTGATATTATCAATGGTTACTTTAAATAATGTTTGTTCAGACATAACTTAATTAAGCTGGTACATGAATAGGATCTGCATAATGTGCCAATCCATAATTTCTTTTTTGTGCTTCTTCCGGATGGTTCACATGCCATTCAAACTCATCTCTAAAATGTCTTATGGCAGCAGCTACAGGCCATGCAGCAGCATCACCCAACGGACAGATGGTATTGCCTTCTATTTTGCGTTGGATATCCCATAATAAATCTATATCACTCATCTTACCTTTACCGGTATCAATATTCTTTAAGATCTTCTCCATCCAACCAGTTCCTTCTCTACATGGTGAACACTGTCCACAACTTTCATGTCTGTAAAAACGAGCCAATGTGTAGGTGTTTTTTACAATACACTGGTCTTCGTCTAAAACGATGAATCCACCAGAACCCATCATAGAACCTGTTGCAAAACCACCATCGCTTAAACTTTCATAGTTCATTAAACGGGTTTCGCCTTTGGCTGTTTTGAGTAAAAGATTGGCTGGCAAAATGGGAACAGATGATCCGCCTGGAATACAAGCTTTCAATCTTTTTCCATTTGCGATACCACCACAATATTCATCAGAATATAGAAACTCTTCTACAGAAAGTGTCATCTCAATTTCATAAACACCCGGCTTGTTAATATTACCACATGCAGAAATTAATTTGGTTCCAGTAGAACGACCTACACCAATTTTAGCGTACTCATCGCCACCCATATTGATGATGGGAACCACGGCTGCTAAGGTTTCTACGTTATTTACAACGGTTGGTCTTTTCCATAATCCTTCAATAGCAGGGAATGGAGGTTTGATTCTTGGATTACCTCTTTTACCTTCTAATGATTCAATCAAAGCAGTTTCCTCTCCACAGATATAAGCACCAGCACCTCTTTGAACATAAATATTACAATCAAATCCAGTACCTAAAATATTCTTTCCTAAAAAGCCAGCTGCTTTAGCTTCATCAATTGCTTGTTCTAAAATATCAACAATCCATGCATATTCCCCACGGATATAAATATAAGTATCGTTACTCCCTAATGCAAAAGATGAAATGATCAATCCCTCAATTAATAAGTGAGGTAAAAACTCCATTAAATAACGATCTTTAAAAGTACCCGGTTCGCTTTCATCGGCATTGCATACCAAATGACGAGGAACACCTTCGGGCTTTGCAATAAAGCTCCACTTCATTCCTGCTGGAAACCCTGCACCACCTCTACCACGAACACCACTCTTCTTTACTTCTTCGACAATTGAAGCGGGATCCATTTGTTTCAGTGCTTTTTCAACCGCTTGGTATCCACCTTCTTTACGATACGTTTCAAAGAAACGAATCCCAGGTACATGCGCTTTATCTAATAATAATTTTACACCCATATTCTTAATTATTTGCGGCAGCATTTTTTCTGCACTCATCAATAATGGCGTCTATTTTTTCTTTGGTTAAATGCTCCTGATAATGTTTGCCCATTTGCATCATTGGCGCATAACCACAAGCTCCTAAACATTCAACCGTTTTTAGTGTGAACATACCATCAGTGGTAGTTTCACCTGGCTTTATACCTAATTTGGTTCCAATGTATTCAATGATATCATCCGATCCATTAATCATACAAGGACCAGTTTGACAAACTTCGAATAAATGTTTGCCAATTGGTTTCAAATTATACATGCTGTAAAATGTGGCAACCTCATACACTTCAATAGGGCTGATTTGCAACATCTCTGCAACATAGTCCATGGTTTCTGCACTTAACCATCCACCAAAACTATCTTGTGCTAAATGCAACACAGGTAGTAAGGCACTTTTTTGTTTGCCTTCGGGATAGCGAGCAACCAATCGGCTAAACTCTTTCAGTTGTTCATCATTAAACTTACTCATACGCTAATATTATTAAGCATCCAATTCTCCTGCAATCAGGTTTAAACTACTCATGGTTAAAATAGCATCCGACAACATACTGTCTTTTACCAACTCAGGGTATGCCTGATAGTAAATAAAACAAGGTCTGCGGAAATGCAGTCTAAACGGCGTTCTTCCTCCATCACTAATCATATAGAATCCCAACTCTCCGTTACCGCCTTCAACAGACTGGTACACTTCACCCTTTGGCATATCTACCTCGCCCATGATGATTTTAAAATGCCAAATCAATGCTTCCATTTTGGTGTACACATCTTCTTTCTTTGGCAAATAGTATTCAGGAACATCTGCATGGTATACCTCTGCATCCGTTCCTTTAAATTCTTGTACTTTATTATATGCCTGTTGAATAATGCGCATACTCTGCCACATTTCTTGGTTACGTACTAAAAAACGGTCATAGTTATCGCCTGTTTTACCTACAGGAATATCGAATTCAAAATCTTGGTAACTGCTGTAAGGACTATGTACACGAACATCATAGTCTACGCCAGCGGCACGTAAATTAGGACCAGTAAATCCATAATTCAAGGCACGTTCTGCACTAATAGGACCGCCACCAATGGTGCGCTCCATAAATATTCTGTTGCGAGTTAACAAACTCTCTAACTCGCCTAATGCAACTGGATATTCCTTTAAGAATTTCTCGAGTTTCGTAAACGCTGTATTTGTGAAATTCCTTTCAAAGCCGCCAATACGCCCAATATTAGTAGTAAGACGGGACCCACATACTTCTTCATATATTTCATAGATTAATTCGCGGTATTGCATTACATATAAGAAACCGGTAAACGCTCCAGCATCAACCCCAACAATAGAATTACAAATTAAGTGATCGGCAATTCTAGCCAACTCCATAATTATAACCCGCAAGTAATCTACTCGCTTAGGAGTTTGAACACCCAATAATTTTTCGCAGGTTAAATGCCATCCCATATTGTTAATAGGACTGCTACAATAATTTAAGCGATCGGTTATTGGAGTGATTTGATATAAGGGTCTTCTTTCAGCCAGCTTCTCAAATGCACGGTGAATATATCCAACAGTTTGATCACTAGAAACAACGCGTTCCCCATCTAACTCCATAATATTTTGGAATACCCCATGCGTTGCAGGATGGGTAGGACCCAAGTTAATGGTAGTGGTTTTCCGCTCAATTGCGTCTTCTGCTAATGTTATATTATGATCACTCATATTTTTATTTTTATCCGCGTCCAAACATTTCGTCGTCTTTGTCAATACGGGTTTGATCTTCTAATGGGTATTCTTTTCTTAGTGGGAAATAATCCATTTCATCCACATTCAAAATGCGCTTCAAATTGGGATGCCCCACAAAATTGACTCCAAAGAAATCATAGGTTTCTCTTTCCATCCAGTTGGCAGAGGAGAATAATTGAGTTGCAGTAAAAACATCTGGGGTTGCAACTGGTGTAAACACTTTAAAACGAAGACGGGTATTTTCTACCAAATTGTGTAAATGGTAAACAACGGCCAACTCCCTATTGGGGTTTTCTGGAAAATTAACCCCACATAAATCGGTCAAAAATTGAAAGCCTAAACTAGGCTCATCGTATAAGTATTGCAATACTTTTAAGTTGAGATCTTTAGGTGCTTCAAAGCAAAGCATACCATAAGTATCTTCAAAGTTGAAGACCTGGTCTCCAAACTTTTCGGTCAGTTTTTGCTGGATATATTCGTTGCTAATTGCCATATCTTATTGTATTCCGTATCCGTTCAATAATGCTTTATAATGATCGCTGTTTCTTCTTCTGATGCTCTCTTGTCCTACCAGTTCTTGAATTTTCATAAAACCATCTAAAATAGCTTCTGGTCTTGGAGGGCAACCTGGAACATACACATCAACAGGAATCACTTGGTCAATCCCCTGTAATACACTGTAGGTATCAAATATTCCGCCACTAGATGCGCAAGCACCTACCGCAATTACCCAACGTGGCTCAGCCATTTGTAAATAGACTTGACGTAAAACTGGGCCCATTTTTTTGGCAATAGTTCCCATTACCATCAATAAATCGCACTGGCGAGGAGAGTGACTCATACGTTCCGCGCCAAAACGAGACAAATCATAATGTGATGCTGCAGTTGCCATGAACTCAATACCACAACAAGAAGTAGCATATGGCATTGGCCAAAGTGAGTTTTTTCGAGCTAGCCCTACTACATCACTTAGTTTAGTGGTAAAAAATCCGTCCCCACCATAGCCATCTGGTGCATCAACATAGGTTACTGAATCTGCAATATTGGCTTCAATTGGATGAATATTATATCTAACTGGACGTGACATATTCCTTTATATTAAAATTTTAAGACCTATTGAACTATCAAACAGTTTCCGAAACTTTTAGTTCGGTTTAATCTTCCCACTTTAAAGCACCCTTTTTGATGATATAAGTGAATCCAATCAGGAAAAACCCAACAAACATCACTACAGCAAGGAATCCATTCCATCCTAGCTCACGAAAATTAACAGCATAAGGGTAAAAGAAAATGACTTCTACATCAAATAAAACAAACAGAATGGCTACCAAAAAATACTTTATGGCCATGGGTTGGCGGGCATTACCATGGGTTTCAATACCACTGGTAAAATTTTCTAATTTATCAGCTGTTTTGCGCTTTGGGCCTACCCATGAAGAAATACCAATCATAGTGGCCACAAAACCAGCTGCAAAAATTAATTGGATCGCAATTGGCAAATAATTGGATGCCGAATTGGATGCACTGGCGTCTAACAAAGTGTATATAATACCCATAGCTCTGTTTAAGTCCGCAAAAATACGCTAGTAATAGATATAAAAGAAAAACTCCTCAATTTGAGGAGCTTTTTCTTTAAGTTAATTTTTAGGCTAGGGCTTAGCTACCAGTTTTAGCACCAGAAGCATTGCCTTTTGCACCAGGATTAGAGTAATAATCGATGTTTTTTTGAATGGTTGCTTTAACATCTTGGGCAAACTTATTGTTTTCTTCGCCTGCAGTAGGATATAAAGCCAACATTTTATCAGCCACTTCAATAGCTTTTTGACAAGTAGCCAAGAATTCATCTACAGCAGGAGATCGGTCCCCTTTTGTAGTTATTTTGAAATCAGGTCTTTTTTTGATTTCATTGAATAGATTCACATAGTAGTTGATCTTAAAGTATTCATCTAAGAAAATGGATTTTCTATGTTTTTCTAAATCTACTGTAGCATAAACAGAATCTAAATAATTTAAGTTGCTGATAATGACTGCGGTATCTGTACCATTGGCCATAGTTGCTCTTTTAAAGAAACTATAAGGTTGTGGTTTATCAGGATGAGCAGCCATATAAGGCTTCGCAAATTCAATTACTTGATCGTATGCTTTTGCAGCAAAAGCAGATGAAGTTAACTTGTAATGATCAAATTCAGTTAATTCTCCTTTTAGCTCCATACCTTTTTTCATCCAACTCAACTGAGCATTATATGATTTGGCTTTACCAAACATATCAGCTGCTGCGTTAATAAGAGCAACTCTATTTGCTTTTACTGTATCAGCCAATAATGCTTTCTCAATATAGCTTGAAGCAACTGTTTCGTTGCCAGGGAATTTGGTTAATACTTCTACCCCTAATTTATAATCAGAGGCTTGAATTTCTGTAGCAGGAGCTGTTGCCAAGAATTCCTCAATGTATTTTTTAGAAGACAAAGAATCTCCTTTTCTTAAATAGTTATAAGCATACACTACCCCTAATCTTGGTACTGCTTTTAAACCAACTGCTGCTTCTAATTCTTTTGCTTTAGCCAAAGACTCATCATATTTACCCGCACGGAATAAATAATCTGCTTGGTACAATTCATTTCTTGAATCCTTGTCAGCACTTTGAACGTATTGGTCTAAATAACCCTTTGCTCTAGTTACGTCTCTCTCTGAATAATACAAGTACAAGGCATAATACACTGGAGGAAAAGCAGGATCTGCAGTTTTTGCATTATCAAAATATTGGTTAAATAATTCTTCATTATTTTGGCTTCTGTATATTAAGCCAATCCTAAACATCGCCAATGCGTTCTTTGGATCACGAGCTATAGCTTCAGTGTAAGCTTTAACTGCTTCACCACCATTTTCACCACCCATTTTCTGGTAGCTAATACCCATATAGATGAAAATATCAGGATTGATCAAATCAAGCGTACCTGCTTGCTTTAATTTTTCAATACCATACAGAGGGTCTCCCATTTTACTATCTCCATCTGCATTGGCACGACCAATTGCAGTGAGGATTCCAGCGTCTGGTTTACCTCTATTTTTTCCCTTTGTTGGAGTTGTTGCAGTGATGGCTTGTTCAAACTTTTGTTTGGCTGAATTAAGATCACCGCCTTCACGTATTTCAACATGCCCCATCCCTACCAATAACCAAGCATCACTACCTAATTCTTGTAAACCTTTTTGGTATAATGCTTTTGCAGCAGCCACATCTTCCTTAGACACTTCAATACCGTTGCCAGCTAGAAATGCTTGACCCAACCAATAAATGGCTTGAGGGTCTTTTGAATTGGCATCATAGTTTTTTTGCAGTACCTCTTTTGCACTCTTGTTTTTTTCATAATGCAACAGCTTAATGCCTTCGGCAACCTGAGCCGTTAAGCACTGTACAGCAAATACAGCTGCAAACATCAAAGCAACAGACTTCTTCATGTTCTCTCTTTTTTATTAGTTGTTTTGTTATTCCTATTTTATACTTCCCTGTCTTTTATGAAAAGCCATTTTAGCCGGAGCTAAAAAAGATCTTCTAAATATTAACTGCCCTCTTTCTAAACTCATGAAATTCATGAACCCAGTTCCTAAACCCGCATGATTCTCTTTTAACACATAAAACAAAGGTCGTGCCAAAGGATACTGACCGTATGTTATGGTTGATTGAGAAGGCTTTGCAAAAATGCCTTTTTCTAAGCATGCAGTGCATTCTACCCTAGCCAATCTAATTTTGGTAAGATAGGATTGTTGCTGCTTATCGTACACATCCCCTATCCAACTCATGCCTACAAAACCAATCACATCCGTTCTTGAAGTAACTATTTCAATTACTTCTTTACTATTATTGGCTGCAACCACATTGGCACCAAAATTTCCGCCTTTCAACACACTGTCTTTTAAATATCGAACAGTACTAGTAGCAGACTTACCATCCATTACAGCGGTAATTTTATGCTTCCCACTCAGCATATCTTTCACATCCTGAAAACTAAAAATGCTGTCAGCTGCATTGTTATTTACAATCAATGCAACGGCATCATATGCTAGTTCTGCATACTGTGGAGGATAAGACAAAATGGATTTATAATACTCCGCTTCTTTTTCATCTAAGCCCCTTGCTACAATAATCATTCTAGTGCTATCATTTTGCAAATCACGAAAGCAATCTGCTTCAGATTTGTATGATGCAATGATATTGGCTTTTGGATAGGAAGATTGATGAACCTTAAGCTGCTCTTCAATTACAGGCTTAAAACTTTCGTCTACACTAATGCGGATAGTACCTTCCTCCGTATTATCTTGAAAAGCGTTTTTTGATTCTTTTGAATCACAAGAAACAAAGAGCAAAACACCCAGCATACACACAAACAAACTGTACTTCCTCATAATTAATATTCTTGCTTAATGCCTCTGTACAATCTGAATGCGCCATACAACAAACAAATGCTACCGAATAAATTCCGATACACTGGTTCTGCCGTAAACACCAGATCCATCCCCAATTTTTCTATAAAAAATACAGCCAACCCTACACCCAAAAACAACAGCGACATCGAAATATCATAGATCCTTCTGAATATACTGTACCGTTTTTGGTTCCTTTCTCTAAAAGTATTTTCCATACAATCACTTTACGGGATGGGCAATTTAGTAAATATTTTACGTGAGATGCACTAAAATTAAAAATCCATAAAAACTTTACATAAAATTGGTTTTAAACTAATGACCGTTAGTTAAAGAATCGTTTATATATGATCGTCTGAATGCTTAAAGGATAATTAAACCACAAGCGTTAAATTTGCTGCCATATGAGTAACAAAGCAGGTATACCACAAGGAACAAGGGATTTTAACGCAGCCACCGTTCAAAAAAGGAACTATATTTTTCAAACCATCAGAACTGTTTTTGAACTGTATGGATTTCAGCCTTTAGAAACGCCTGCAATGGAAAACTTGGATACTTTGATGGGCAAGTATGGAGAAGAAGGCGATAAATTGATTTTTAAAATACTCAATAATGGTTTAGACAACCCTGCAAAACAATCTCAAATTATTGAAGATTTTAATAAAATTCTAGAAGGCAAAAACAATAAGGGGATTACAGAGCGTGCACTACGATACGATTTAACCATTCCATTTGCCCGCTATGTAGCAATGAATTATGGCCAGTTAACCATGCCATTTAAGCGCTACCAAATACAACCTGTTTGGAGAGCAGACCGACCACAAAAAGGAAGGTATAGAGAATTCTATCAGTGTGATGCCGATGTAGTAGGCAGCAATAGTTTATTGAATGAAGTGGAATTAACAGCCATTTATGCCACCGTTTTTGAACGTTTACAATTACCCGTTGAAATTAGAATCAACAGCAGAAAAATTTTGGCAGGGTTAGCAGAACTTTGCGGCGGTCAAGAATTAATGGTACCTATCACAGTCGCAATTGATAAACTAGATAAAATAGGAATCGAAAAAGTTAAAGAGGAATTATTACAAAGAGGCATTAACCAAGATCAAATTTTGATTATCGAAAAATACCTATCAATTGATGGAGCCAATGACGCAAAAATTGAGCAACTCAAACAGTTGATGGGCAATAATCCAACCGCAATAAAAGGCATTGAAGAATTGGAATATATTCTTGCTTATCACTCCACTAAATATTCTTCCAAAATAGTTGTTGATTTTACTTTAGCAAGAGGCTTGAATTATTATACTGGGGTAATATTCGAAATCAAAGCCATTGGTGCACAAATGGGAAGCATTGGTGGTGGCGGTCGCTACGATGATTTAACAGGCTTATTTGGAGTACCTAATGTACCTGGTGTTGGTATTAGCTTTGGAGTTGATAGAATATATGATGTACTTGAAGAGCTAAAATTATTTCCTGAAGCGGTAGAAAAAGGAACTAAAGTATTATTCTTTAATTTAGGAAATGAGGAAAGTAAAACTGCTTTTTATTTAATGCAAGAATTACGGGAAAGTGGTATTACCGCAGAATTGTATCACGAGCAAAGTAAGTTCGACAAACAGTTCAAGTATGCAGAAAAAAAACAAGTTCCTTATGTTGTGATTATCGGTAGTACCGAATTAACAGAAGGAACTTGCATTATAAAAAACATTGTAAACGGAGAACAGAAAACTATTTCACAACAGGAGTTAGTAACACAGCTTTTTTAATGGAAAAGGCTACTGTTGAAACTGGTTCTTTTGTTCCTACCAACTCATAACCCATGGCTAAAATAGTAACCCCAGTTACTTTTTTGTTTTCGTCACGAGTAAATTTTGCAGTACCCTGGAACTGAGTAATTACATACACATCTTCGGCAGATTTTTCTAAGGTGGAAGAACCTGCTTGAGAGTTCATCATTAACACACCGTTTTCTAAAACAACTGTTACTTCTGCAACAGGACTTCCTTCTGCAAATTTGTATTTGCCCACTAATTGATTTACAGTGGTATCTGTTGGAGCAGATTGCGCATTAGATGCACTTACGAATCCAACTAACATAAAAGCGAATAATAAAATCTTTTTCATTTTTCAATAACTTTTTAAGAACTACAAATTAAGCATTTCAATAATAATACGAGAAACCGTTTAACAAAATTAATCTTAATTAAAGGCCTTCGTAAATAATGGCCGCCCCTTGGCCTACTCCAACACACATGGTAGCTAAGCCATACTTAGTTTGGGTTCTATGCATTTGGTGGAGCAAAGTTGCCGAAATACGCGCACCTGAACAGCCCAATGGATGCCCCAAAGCAATTGCACCGCCATTTACATTAACGATGGATTCATTTAACCCCAAATCTTTAATACAAGCAATGCTTTGCGATGCAAAAGCTTCATTTAATTCTACCAAGCCCAATTGATCTAGAGTAAGTCCAGCTCTTTTCAAGGCCTTCTGCGAAGCAGGAACAGGGCCAATACCCATGATAGCAGGATCTACTCCCGCAACAGCCATACTACTGATTCTCGCAATAGGTTGAAGGTTAAATAATTTAACCGCTTCTTCACTGGCTAACAATACAGCAGCTGCTCCATCATTAATGCCAGAAGCATTACCAGCAGTTACTGTTCCTTCTTTAATAAAAGCAGGCTTTAATGTTGCCAATTTTTCTAAACTGGTTTTACGAGGATGCTCATCTTTATTAAACCAGCTAACCATACGATCTTCTAGCATTTCAACAGCCACCAATTCATCGTTCCATAAACCAGCTGCTTCTGCATTGAAATATTTTTCTTGAGAATTAAAAGCAAATTGATCCTGTGCTTCTCTGCTGATACCCCATGTTTTTGCAACGTTTTCTGCAGTTTCGCCCATCGTATACGGATGGTACATGGCAGACAATTTTGGATTAATAAAACGCCAACCAAAACTAGAATCATAGGTCTCCACTTTTCTACTCCAAGCCGAATCGGCCTTTGCAGTTACAAATGGAGCCCTAGTCATGCTCTCTACACCACCGGCAATATATAATAATCCTTCGCCGCACTGAATGGCTCTTGCTGCATCCATAATTGCCTGTAAACCACTAGCACAAAGCCGATTTACCGTGCTCCCAGCAACTGTAGTAGGCAATCCTGCCAAGAGCGCCGCCATTCTAGCTACATTTCGGTTGTCTTCACCCGCTTGGTTGGCCGCTCCTGCAATTACATCTTCAATGGCCGTAGGATCTATACTGGGATGGCGTTCTACCAAGGCCCGAATAACGGTGGCCAATAAATCATCTGGTCTAACTGAACTCAATTTTCCGCCAAAACGCCCAATTGGCGTACGTACTGCGTCTATGATATAGCAAGCTTTACTCATACAGGATGGTTGAGGCTGCAAGATATAAGTTATCTTTGCAGAATGAGTGCCTCTTTACCCAATATTCGCCATCAAAGCCAACAAGATTTGGAGACTTATTTTGAAAGCATTGGCGAAAAGAAATTTAGGATCAAGCAGGTGCAGGAATGGATATGGCAAAAGCACGCCCACAGTTTTGAAGATATGAGTAATCTTAGCAAAGAACTGCGGACTAAAATGGCGGCCGATTTTTCCCTGCCGGCTTTGCGTGTAGATGCTACCCAATACAGCAATGATGGAACCGTTAAAAGTAGATTTAAAACTTTTGATGGACATTTAGTAGAGGGAGTATTAATTCCAACAGATGATCGAAAAACAGCTTGTGTGTCTTCTCAAATTGGCTGTAGTTTAAGTTGTAAATTTTGTGCAACTGGTTATATGGAACGTAAGCGAAATTTAACTTACGATGAAATTGTAGACCAAGTTGTTTTGATTAACCAACAGAGTGAACAGGTATTCGAAAAAAAGTTAACCAATATTGTATTCATGGGAATGGGCGAACCATTACTCAACTATAATAATGTGTTGAAAGCCATTGAACGCATTTCTGCAAAAGATGGATTGTTTATGAGTCCTAGAAGAATCACCGTTTCCACAGCAGGGGTTGCCAAACAAATTAGAATGCTGGGCGATGATCAAGTGAAGTTTAAATTGGCTTTGTCTTTGCATGCTCCCAATGATGCTAAACGAAATCAAATTATGCCGATCAATGAAACCAATAATATCAAGGTTTTAACGGAGGCATTAAATTATTTTTATAAGAAAACAGGTAACGAAATTACCCTAGAATACATCTTATTTAAAAATCTAAACGACTCTGCAAAAGATGCAGAAGAGTTAACGAAAGTGTTCAGACAAATACCCGCAGACTTGATCAATATTATTGAATACAATAGCATTGATGCATTCAAGTTTACCAAACCAGACGAAGAAGATACCCAAACATTTATGGATATTCTTGCGGCTAATAAAGTGAATGCAAGATTGAGAAGAAGCAGGGGTAAAGATATTGATGCAGCTTGCGGGCAATTGGCTAATAAAGGCTAATTCAACATATACTTAATTTTAAATCCTGTTGTAAAACAGCAAATCAACACCATGCAAAAACGTACAGACAACTTCAGCAAATTTGCCGAAAAGAAAAAAGGCGCTGCCATTAAAGAAGCCTATCGCCAAGAAAAAAGAAAGAACAAAGCAGATGCAAGAGCTGCGGGCGAAGAAATGAGGGCAAGAAAAAAAGCAAAAGCTCGTGGAGAAGAATATATAGATCCAAAAAAAGTTGCTGCACCACCAAGAGAATCAGCTCATACTAAATCGGCTCCATCTGACAAACCTACTAGCCGAGCAGGAAGACCAGTAAACGCAGCAAAAGGACCAGGTAGACCAGCAGCAGCCGGCTCTGCAAAACCAGCAGCTGGTTCTTATAAAGCATTCAAAAACGAAAAAGGGGCAGCTAAACCAGCAAAAGCAACCTATCCTGGCAATCCAATGGATGCCGATAAAAAAGATGCCACTACCAGAGAGTCTTTAATCCCCCTTAATAAATATGTGGCGCATTCAGGTGTTTGTGGAAGAAGAGAAGCGGCTGAATTGGTTAAAGAAGGTAAAGTAACCGTGAATGGCGATAAAATTTTTGAACCGGGTTACAAAGTTTCTCAGGCAGATAAAATTTTAGTAAAAGGGAAACCCATTTTTTTACAACGTAATTCGGTCTATATTTTATTGAATAAACCCAAAGATTATTTAACCACTGCAAGCGATCCGCAAGGAAGAAAAACAGTGCTTGATTTAATCAAGGGTGCTACACCAGAAAGAGTATATCCTGTTGGAAGATTGGATAGAAATACCACCGGTGTTTTGTTGTTAACCAACGATGGAGAATTAGCGCAAAAGCTGACCCACCCTTCATTTGAAGTAAAGAAAATTTATGAGGTAACCCTTGATAAACCCGTTACTAAAAAAGATTTAGATTCAATAGTAAGTGGCATCACTTTAGAAGATGGTTTTGTTGCTGCAGATTCTGTTGGATATGCCGATAGCAAAAGCAAGAATGTGGTAGGCATTGAAATTCATAGTGGTAGAAATAGAATTGTACGTAGAATTTTTGAACACTTAGGATACGATGTTAAAGCATTAGATAGAGTAATGTTTGCCAATCTTACCAAGAAAAATGTAGAGAGAAGTAAGTGGCGTTTTTTAAACGATAAAGAAGTGCGTTTACTTAAATTCATGAACAAATCTTTTCTTAGAAAAAACAAGTCAGTAGAAAACGCATGAGCATTGATATCATAGTAGAAACAGCCGATTTTGTTGCAGTAAACAAACCTTCAGGCTTATTGAGTATTCCCGATAGAATGGGCGTAGAAAAGTCTTTAAAAGACCTATTAAAACAACGATACGGAAATATTTATACGGTCCATCGTTTAGATAGAGATACCAGTGGCATTATCATTTTTGCCAAACACGAAGAATCACATAAAGCCCTCTCCCAACTTTTTGAAAGCAGGGAAATGGAAAAATTTTATCTGGGATTAGTGAATGGTCAAATGATGAACCCGAGTGGAAGCATTGATGCTGCTATTATGGAACATCCTGGGAAAACCACTAAAATGATGACTCATGTAAAAGGCAAACCATCTTTAACTGATTATGAAGTGGTAGAACAATTTAGGTTGTTTTCGTGGGTGCGTTTTCAAATACATACTGGAAGAACACACCAAATTAGGGTGCATATGCAGCATATTGGCCATAGCATTGTTTGCGATGAAATATATGGAGATGCCAAACCCATTTTGCTTTCTTCTATTAAAAAGAATTTCAAGTTGGCAAAAGTTGCAGAAGAAGAAAAACCAATTTTGTCAAGATTGGCTTTGCATTCTTTCCAATTGAATTTTACTTACAATGAAATTGCTTATCAATTAGAAGCACCATTGCCAAAGGACTTGCGAGCTGTGTTGCAACAATTAAAAAAATGGAAGGGGTAAACGTTATTGTTTAAATACTTTGCCTCCTTTCATTACAAATTGTACTCTGCTCATGCTGCTCACATCTTGTTGAGGATTACCGTCCACCGCAATAATATCGGCCATTTTGCCTTTTTCAATACTTCCAATGCTGTCGTCTCCTAATAAGTCGGCAGCATTCACGGTTGCACATTTAATGGCTTCTAAAATAGGCATACCCACTTCGGTCATGTATTGAAATTCCATCCAATTTTTTCCATGTGCATATACGCCTGCGTCGGTACCAAATGCAATTTTTACCCCTTTCTTATAAGCTTTTGCAAAAGTGCCCTGAATAAAATTTCCAATCACTAAGGCTTTGGCTTTAACAATATCTGGATAATAGCCAGGTTTTTTTGCAGAGTCGGCGGTTGATTTACCAGCAACAATAGTAGGCACTAAATAAGTACCTTTTTCTTTCATTAATTCCATTACTTCCTCAGACATATAACTACCATGTTCAATAGAATGAACCCCTCCTAAAACGGCTCTTTTCATACCTTCTGCACCATGCGCGTGTGCAGCAACTTTAAATCCATAGTCATTGGCAGTTTGAACTATGGCTTTTATTTCTTCAATGCTAAACTGTGCACCACTGCCATCTTTGGCCATACTTAGTACACCGCCAGTTGCCGTAATTTTGATTAGGTCTGCTCCATCTTTATACCTTTGACGTACCGCTTTTGCCGCGTCTTCTTTACTGTTTACTACTCCTTCTCTTGGACCAGGATCACCCATTAAATCTTTTCTATAATTATTGGTGGGATCAGCATGCCCTCCAGTGGAAGCCAAGGATTTTCCGGCGGTATACACCCGAGGTCCAACAACCCAACCTTTATTGATGGCATTTCTTAATGCAATATTTACATTGGTACCCCCTAAATCTCTTACTGCAGTAAATCCACTCATCAAAGTTTTTTCAGCAAACATGACCGATTGAAACGCATAATCTGCGGGGTTAAAAGTAAATCCGTTTAAATAACTAGCTGGTCCAGTTTCAGATTCTAAATGCACATGCATATCAATTAAGCCTGGCATTACGGTTAGCTTCTTTAAATCTATCACTGTACTACCAGCTGTTGCAGCTGTATACCCTTTTTGAACTTCAACAATTTTATTCCCCTCTACCACAATAGTCATTGCAGGTAGTTGAGTAGCATTTTTTACATCAATCAATTGACCACAATGAATCAATGTTCGTTGTGCCATTACAGCATTGCCGATTAATAAAGCTGCAGCCAAAAAGTATTTACGCATAAAAGGATTTTTAGGAAGTTAAGCATTCTATACTGAACAAAAAAAAGCCCAGCATTTGCCGGGCATAATCAACAACTAAAAAATTATTTATTTGGTTGAGGAGTATAACGCAAATAGGGTTTTACCACTGTTACTCCTTTTGGAAAACGTTGAATAGCTTCAGCCGTGCTTACAGCTGGAACCACAATAACATCTTCTCCTTCTTTCCAATCTGCGGGCGTAGCAACACTAAATTTAGCAGTAAGTTGTAAAGAATCAATTACCCGCAATACTTCATTAAAATTTCTGCCGGTAGAAGCTGGATAAGTAATCATCAATTTCACTTTCTTATCTGGCCCAATGATAAATAATGAGCGGACCGTAAAAGTTTCTGAAGCATTTGGGTGAATCATATCATAGGCATGAGAAATGCTTCTGTCTTCGTCGGCAATTATTGGAAAATCAACCAGCGTATGTTGGGTTTCATTGATATCGCCAATCCAACCAGCATGTTTTTCTAAACTATCTACACTCAATGCCAAAACTTTTACATTTCGCTTTTCAAAAGCTTCTTTTAAAGCAGCAGTTCTGCCCAATTCGGTTGTACAAACGGGGGTATAATCGGCAGGATGTGAAAAAAGTACTCCCCAGCTATTGCCCAAGTATTCATAAAAATCAATTGGACCTACACTTGTTTGTGCAGCAAAATTGGGGGCGATATCGCCAAGTCTTAAAGCCATAGTATTGAATTTAGAAAGCGAATATATGATATTCCTACTAATTTAGTAGACTAATAAATTATCCTTTAGTTGGATTGTCTTTTTCAGGAGATTTTACTGTCCTGGCTTTTTGTAATGCAGTTTTGCCAAACTTATTTTTTACCGCATCAATGGCTTTATAGAGATCATCCTTTTTGTCTGTTTCATCAAATAATGAACCTTGCAATTTGTGCGAAGTAAGTTCAGACAAACGAACGCCTAATAATCGAATGGGTTGACCTTTTTGGTAAAGTTTATGAAATAAATCAATGGCAACTGGTATCAATTCATCATCGCGTAACGTATAACTGATAGCGATTTGCTTTGAAGTAGTATCAAAATTGGGATAACGTATTTTAACTGCAATACACCCTGCCAACTTTCCATCTTGCCTTAATTCATACGCTACTTTTTCAGTCATTCTTACCAACTCACTCAACAAAAATGCCACGTCGGTTTTGTTTTCTTCAAAAGTATTTTCTGTTGAAATTGACTTAGACTCATGATAAGGCTGCACAATTCCTTCATGAATACCTTGCGATTTTTTCCAAAGATCTGCTCCTGATTTTCCCAATATTTTTTCTAAAAGGGTCATAGGCGTATTACTCAATTGTTGGATGGTATAAATACCCATTTGATTGAGCTTACTGTGAAGCGATTCACCAACACCAGAAAATTTATTGACAGGCAATGGGGCTAAAAATTCTTTTTCCATTCCAGGCTGTACAAATAAAAAGCCGTTGGGCTTTGCTTCATCTGTTGCAATTTTAGCAACCATTTTATTACTTGCTAAACCAAATGAAATAGGCAATCCAGTGGTCTCCATAATTTCATTTCTCAAATCAATGGTCCACTGGTATGGATCAAAAAATTTATCCATACCCGTTAGATCAATAAAGAATTCATCTATGGAAGCTTTCTCAAACAATGGTGCTTTAGCAGCGATAATTTCCGTAACCCATCTAGAGTACCTGCTGTATTCTCCACGTGTGCCTTTTACCAAAATAGCATGAGGACATAACTTCATGGCTGTTTTCATTGGCATGGCACTTCTTACACCATACTTACGTGCCTCGTAACTACAAGTAGTTACTACACCCCTATCAGCACTACCTCCTACTATCACTGCTTTCCCTTTTAAGCTAGGATTGTTCAACATTTCTACACTCACAAAAAAGGAGTCTAAATCTAAATGAGCAATATATCGTTGAGGGCCTTGCATAATATTGGTAGCAATATCACCTTTTTATGTGATGGACACATATTTTAAATCAAGCTATTTTTGCACTAAATCATTAAAATGAAAAAGGGAATTATTACAGCCTTCTTTTCTTGGTGCATGCTATTTGCAACAGCACAATCCTTTGTATTATATAAAGAAGCAACCACAAAAGAAAAAGCTCCCTTAACTATTTCAAAAACAGCGCTGATAAAAGATATTCAATTTTGGAAAACAACCTTAGAAGCATCGCATGTAAATATGTACCATGCCATAAGTAAAGAATCACTTAATCAATTAGAAAATAAATTACTCACGCAACTGCCCAAAGAAGTTTCCATAAACCAAGCAATCTTAGTTATAGGAAAGATGGCTGCTGCTTTAAATGAAGGTCATCTCGGTTTACCATCTGCAAAAATTTCAGATAGTTTATTTCAACAATCGCTGCGATTTCCATACTTAATAAAATCGTCTAATCAACTTGGATGGGAAATTGATTTGGATATAAGTAAAGAACAATATTTAAAAAAAGGAGGGACTATTTTATCTATCAATGGTAAAAATATAGCTGCGATTAATCAACTATACGGCAAGTATTTTGGCGGATTAGCTAGTTGGAAAAATCAGCAAGTTGCCACTTATATTAGAAAGCTTTTATTCTTACATGGAGTTAAAAGTCCCTATTATATTAGCGCTGTAAACGCAGAAGGAAAAAAGATTCAGTTTAAAGTAAAAGGGTACAATCAGCAACAAGCTGATAGCATCAATAAAGCAATGGCATCAATAAAAAGGACTCAAATAATCCCTTATAGTTTTGAACTATTACCAGACTCCATTGCCTATATCCGTTATAATAATATGACCAATGACCCCAGCAACCCATTTTCACAATTTTTAGCAGAGAGTTTTACTAAAATAAATGCAGCAAAAGCTAAAGGGCTAATTATTGATATTAGAGAAAACGGCGGAGGTAATTCTGCACTGGCCGAATTAATGATTCCCTATTTTAGTAACAAACCGTATAGACTTACTGCGGGTATGAAATGGAAAGTAAGCGAACCATACAAACAATTTATGAAGGGAAGTCAAGGAGGAAAAGAAGAACCTGCTTTCTATTTTACTATGCAAAATGGATCAGTCTATTTTTACGACAATAAAGACTTAAAAAAGCCATTAGAAAATTCACAAAGGTTTAAAGGGAAAACAGCTTTATTAATTGGCCCAAATACTTTCAGTAGCGCCAATATGTTTAGTGATGGAATTAAAACCTATCAGTTAGCCAAGGTATTTGGAACTCCAACTGCTGAACCAGGAAATGATTATGGAGAAATGTTCAACTTCATGTTACCCAATAGTCAAATCATAGCTAGAGGACCCAGTAAAATGTTTTTTAGAGCAGATGGAAATGAAAAGAATAGCGACGCTATTTTACCTGATGTATTGGTACTTCCTACAAAAAATAAAGATGCAGTGTTAGAGAAAGCTAAAGAATGGATCAATTCAAAAGACTAGACTTTTATAGCCCTCTATAAATATCTAGTAACCCATCTGGTAAGGTAACATATACTTTTTGTGCAACACGGTCTATTTTATCTAAGGTTTCTGCGTGCAAAGGGATCAAGGCTTCGTTTCCTTCTAAAGTAACTCGCAACAATACTTGATGCGGTTGTTCAATCACTTCTTCAATGGGGCCTAAATTCTCGTCTTCATCTGTTATTACTTCATAGCCCAATAAAGAAATAGGGGCATCTTTTCCTGCTAGTTTTCTAAAGTCGGCATCTAATAACCAAACAGGCTTTGCCGTAAATCTTGCAGCTGCCTCTTTACTATTGACTCCCTCTAATTTTATAAAAGTTTCTTCTTCGTCTTTTGCTTTCGCAGTTTCTACAAAATAAGGAATATAAGAGCCTTTAGTTTCCTCCACAAAAATGGCAGATGCTTCTTTTAAATTGGATTTTTTTCCTAATGAATGTTTTAGAATTAATTCACCCTTCACACCAAATACGGCTACTAATTTTCCAATATGAATATATTCCTTCATGGGCGCAAGTTACAAAATGAATAGGGATAATGAAAAAGGGTCCAGCTAACTGGACCCTCTAACAGATGTATGAATTCTACAATTAAGCTTCTGCAGGAGCTGATTCTTCAGCTGGGGCAGCAGACTCTTCTTGTTTTTCTTCTACTTTTTTAACTACAGGGACATAGGCTCTTTTAGCAACTTGCTTGCTCTTGTGTTCACTGTTTCTGCGAGTGATGTTTTCTTCATGACTTGCGTGCCATTCTTGGAACTTAGTCATTGCAGTTGCATCATCAAACAATCCTAGTTTAACACCACGTAATAAGTGTTTTAGGTACAATACTCCTTTGAAAGAAAGGATTCTGCGCACAGTGTCTGTTGGCTGAGCACCTTTGTTAAGCCACTCTAAAGCTTTTTGACGATCTAATTGAATGCTTGCAGGAACTGTTAATGGATTGTAAGTTCCAATTTTTTGGATGAACTTACCATCTCTTGGTGCACGAGCATCGGCTACTACTATAAAGTAGAAAGGACGCTTCTTACTTCCGTGTCTTTGAAGTCTCATTTTTACTGCCATGTTAAATAGAAATTTAAAGGCGTTATTAAATAGGGTTAATCCCAGTAGAAACCGGGAGCGCAAATCTAGTATATTCTAGATAATTTACCAAAGATTAGCGTTTCATACCGGGGAAACGGCCTCCCATTGGCATATTATTCATCATTTTCATCATTTGTTTCATCTGCTCAAACTGCTTCATAAAAGCATTCACTTCGGTTAAGTCTTTACCCGCCCCTTTGGCAATTCTAGCTCGTCTAGAAGGAGTCAGGCTATCGGGGTTGGCGCGCTCGTGCGGAGTCATTGAACTAATCATGGCTTCAATCCCCTTAAACGCATCGTCTTTGATGTCTATATCTTTTACGGCTTTCCCTACACCTGGAATCATCCCCATCAGGTCTTTTAGGTTACCCATTTTCTTAATCTGTTGTAACTGGTCTAAGAAATCCTGAAAATCAAATTGATTTTTGCGAATTTTCTTTTCGAGTTTTTTTGCTTCTACTTCATCAAATTGGGCCTGTGCTTTTTCTACCAAAGTGGTAATATCACCCATTCCCAAAATTCGTTGTGCCATCCTTTCCGGATAAAACACATCCAACGTGTCCATTTTCTCTCCGCTGCTGACAAACTTAATAGGCTTGTCTACTGTGTACTTAATAGAAAGTGCAGCACCACCTCTGGTATCGCCGTCTAATTTGGTTAATACTACTCCGGTAAAATCTAGGCGATCATTGAATGCTTTAGCTGTATTGACCGCATCTTGACCGGTCATCGAGTCTACTACGAATAATATTTCGGAGGGATTAACAGCCGCCTTAATATTAGCCACTTCATTCATCATTACCTCGTCTATGGCCAAACGACCGGCGGTATCTATGATGACTACATTTTTATTGGTTGCCTTGGCTTCTTTGATGGCATTTAATGCAATAGCTACTGCATCTTTATTTTCTCGCTCACTATAAACACTTACCCCAATTTGTTCTGCTAAAACCGTTAACTGATCAATAGCCGCAGGTCTATAAATATCTGCTGCAACCACCAATGGACTCTTGCCCTTTTTGGTTTTTAAGTAGTTGGCCAATTTTCCAGTGAATGTGGTTTTACCACTACCCTGTAAGCCAGCAATTAAAATAACTGCAGGCCTTCCTTCTGTTTCAAAAACCGCTTCTTGCCCACCCATTAATTCGGTTAGTTCATCTTGAACAATTTTCACCATTAACTGGCCTGGGCTAATTGCATTCAGCACTTTTGCACCAACTGCTTTGTCTTTTACTTTATCGGTAAATTCTTTGGCAATTTTAAAATTCACATCGGCGTCTAATAATGCCCTTCGGATGTCTTTTACTGTATTGGCAATATTGAGTTCATTAATTCTTGCTTCCCCTTTGAGGTTCTTAAACGCTGACTCTAGTTTTTCTGATAAATTCTGAAACATGATTACCCACTTATTGATGAACGAGGTGCAAATATACTAGCTTGGGGAATTTGCACGCATTCCTTATTTTTATATTATAAATTTTAACGATGAGAATTTTTATAGTCTTATTCATTTTAGGGTTGTTCAGTACGCAAGCCCTTCAAGCACAAAGCCTTCAGGCACAACCCAAGAAGATGAGTTTAACAGAGAAATCGATCGTTAAAGACAGCAGCGGTATGATTTATCCTTATGCTATCTGGAGTAAGTTGATACAATCAGGTAATTATAGCCTTAAGCCTGTTTCATTCAATGACGACAATGATCAATTTATTCTTTTCGAATTAACTGAAAAGGATAAGGAAGAAATGATTAAGCGTACCCCCAAACCCAAAGAGTCTACTTATTTTGTTACTGGCTCTCCTTTTGGAAAATTTAAAACCACAGATATCAATCGCAATAAATTGAACCTTCAGGAAATGAAAGGTAAGATTGTGGTATTTAATTTTTGGTTTATTAACTGCCCGCCATGCAAGAAAGAAATTCCCGAATTAAATAGATTGGTTGATAAATACAAAGACAGAAACGATGTGGTTTTTATTGCGGTTGCTTTAGACGATAAATCAGATTTAAAAGATTTTTTAAAAACAACCCCATTCAATTACGCCATTGTAGATGCTGGCAGATGGATTGCAGCTGAAATTGGGATCAACACATTTCCTACCAACGTGGTTGTTGATCAAAATGGAATCGTACAGTTTCATGCAACGGGTTATAGTTTGTCTTTGCCTAATTGGATAGACAAGACGATTACTTCTTTAATTGAAAAAGGGAGCACTTCAACTGTACCCAATTAGAAAAATCAACCCAAATAGTAACGCAATTGTCTGGCGCGGTTGGCAGATCGTAATTTATTAATGGCTTTGTCTTTTATTTGTCTAACTCTTTCGCGGGTAAGATTAAAGCGTGTTCCAATATCTTCTAAGCTCAGCGCTCTGTCTACTCCTATTCCGAAGAAAAAACAAAGCACTTTCTTTTGACGGTCTGTTAATGTTCCCAAACTTCTTTCAATTTCAACATGCAAAGATTCATGGTAAACCAGTTTCTCATCTGTCTTTGCTTCGTTGGTATTTTCTAATAAGTCTATCAGGGTAATATCTTCTCCATTACTGATGGGAGAATCCATACTAACATGTTTAAACCCTGCTTTCATGGTTGCAGTTACTTCATCTATTGGCAATTCTAAAAAATCGGCCAACTCTTGTGGAGTTGGTTCTCGTTCGTATTCCTGTTCTAAAAATTGATAGGCTTTACTGATGCGATTGGTTAATCCAACTTTATTTAATGGCAATCGAACAATACGACTTTGCTCGGCCAAAGATTGAAGAATGCTTTGTCTGATCCACCACACTGCATAAGAAATAAATTTGAATCCCTTGGTTTCGTCAAATCGCATAGCGGCTTTAATCAACCCTAAATTGCCTTCATTAATTAAGTCGGATAAAGTAAGCCCTTGATTCTGGTATTGTTTAGCAACAGATACTACAAAACGTAGGTTTGCTTTAACAAGCCGATCCAATGCTTTGGTATCTCCTTCTTTAATTTTTAACGCCAATTGAACTTCTTCTTCGGGCTCAATTAAATCTACTTTACCAATTTCTTGTAGATATTTTTCTAGACTCTGCGATTCACGATTAGTGATCGACTTGGTTATTTTGAGTTGGCGCATACCCATAACAACTAGATTAAGATTGGTAAATAATGAACTATCCTAATTTAACATTTTCCACAGTTTTTAAAAAATAAATTGATAACAATTTGATAATAAGTCAATTAAACAATTAATTGTTTTTTTATACAACTATTTATAGCATTAAAATTTGGTTTTTGTAAAAAAACATTTGGGTAATAGGTATTATTTAATATCATTGCACATACCTAGATGGTAAAAGCGTAATAATGAGTAAGAAGCAACTATTTACATTAGAATTCCCGGTTAGATGTTCCCCTGTTATATTATATGAGTTTTTAGCAACTCCTGCTGGCTTGCAAGAATGGTTTGCAGACAAGGTAGATGAGTGGGAAAACGTCTACAGTTTTTCATGGGATGGAGGAGTTCCGGAAAAAGCAGAAGTATTAGACAAGGAGGAAAATAAGTTTATTCGTTTTCGTTGGTTACACAGCGATAAGAATGAATATTTTGAATTCAAAATCGAAAAAACAGAGATTTCTAATCAGACGATTTTAGTAGTAAAAGATTTTGCTGAAAAGAGCGAAATTAAAGACCAGAGCCAATTATGGGGCTACCAAACTAAGGAGCTATTCCATAGATTGGGTTCTTAGTAGTCGGTTAAGATGGTCAACATCTTTTTAAAATGATTCATCATAAAAGTTTCTATATCATCCCACTCTTCGAGTGGGATTTTTTTTGCCAACTTTAAAAATGGCAACATGGTTACACTGTATCCATTCCAATCTTGAATGGATGCGTAATTGTCTTTTTCAAAATGATGTTGCCAAGGATCTTGTGCAATACCTATAAACCAATCTTTGGTTTCAACGCCATATTTTCCATATAACTGAAAGTAGCGGTCGATTGATGGACCATATTGGGCTAAGAATTTACCTTTCAAAATCAAATGGATACTGCAATGATTGCCCCACCAAAAGAAGGTTCGAATAGCAAAAATATCTGTATCGGTAAAACACCTTGGAAAATCTAACATGATATAGGGCAACAATTGGTATTGCTCTCCTTTTGAAATTTTAGGAGGAATTTCAAAAACGGGGCTTTTGGCAAATGCGTTATGCTGCATATATTCTTGCCTATACCCGTTTGCAAGGGAACTAAATAGCTCATTTACTTTCTGAATAATATGGTTCTTTGTTAAAATCCAGTCGGCATTATTAACCAGTTCCAGTTCCTTTGGCGAAAGTGTTACTTTTGCAGCGCTCATACAGCAATATTAAGACAGCTATCGTGATAAAAAAACTAGACATATTAATTATTCGATCTTTTATTGGTCCTTTTATTGCTGCATTTGCTATTTCCCTCTTTGTGCTAACCATGCAGTTTTTCTGGTTATACATTGACGATCTAGTTGGAAAAGGATTAGACTTAATTACTGTTTTGAAATTGGTGGGATTGGTAGCTTTGTTCTGGGTACCCATGGCATTACCCCTTGCCTTACTCTTTTCCTCTATCATGACTTTTGGAAACCTGGGTGAAAAATTTGAATTGGTTGCAATTAAAGCAGCTGGCATTTCGCTTACCCGTTTCATGCGACCATTGTTGGTGTTTACCTTCTTTGTTTGTGGTATTGCATTTTTATTTGCAAACAATATTATACCCGTTACGCAATTAAAATTATCTGCACTTAAATATGATATCATTGTTTCTAAACCATCTATTGATATTAAGGAAGGAATATTTTACGATAAGATTGATGGCTTCATCATTAAGTTAGGTAAAAAAGAAAAGAATGACAGCATCATTCATGATGTAGTCATTTTTGAGAAAGGCTACTATTTGCAAGACAATATCATGGTAGCTGAAAGTGGGGTGATGCGGGTATCTAAAGACAAACAATTTTTAGAGTTTATTTTAAAGAATGGGTGGAGGTATCAAGAGAAAGGACCAAGAGGCGTGATAGAAACAGAGTTCACTAGAATGGGTTTCAAGGAATATAAAAAAGTGTTCGACCTCAAGAGTTTTCAAATGAATAAAACTGAAGACTCTGCGTTTTACGATCCAAAAATGTTGAGTGTAAGACAACTCAATTTAGCCATTGATTCTTTGGATCATATTGATACATTTTATGCAAAAAAAGCAAAGCTAGAAGTAAGTCCTTATTTAAGATTTACTCGATATGCAGATACTGGATGGAGTAAAATATTGAAGCCGTTACCAAAAGTAAAACCAGCCAAAATATTTCCTGACAGCTTGAACCAACAACTGATAGACGCTGCAGCCAATCAATTGGCAACAGTTAAAGGGTCGGTGGCTGTAATGGCAGAAGATTACAAAGCCAAATATTTGTCGATGCAATTACATGAAATTGAATGGCATAAGAAATTCACTTTATCGGTGGCATGTTTGGTAATGTTTTTAATTGGTGCACCGTTGGGGTCTATTATTCGTAAAGGGGGATTGGGAACGCCGATGGTTTTTGCCATTGTATTTTTTGTGTTGTTTCACTTACTCAATACGTTCGGTGAAAAATTTGTTCGCTCAGGTCAAACCAATGCCCTTATTGGAATGTGGCTTAGTACATTTATTTTGGTTCCTATAAGTGTGTTTTTGATTTATAAAGCTATGCACGATTCACAGCTATTTAACCAAGAATTCTACTATCGCAATTTTAAAGGACTGCGTAAATTTTTGGCTACCTTTAAGAAACAAAAAAATGATTAACATGCGTAGATACAATAGAAGACTGTTCTTACAAAACAGTGGTAAAGCAACATTAGCGGCAGGTATTGGCATGAGCATTCTACCTAAGATTGTTTCAGCAGCAGAGGGCAATAGCTTTACACAACAAGCCCTTCCTTATGCATACAATGCATTAGAGCCATTTATAGATGCCACCACAATGGAAATCCATTACAGCAAGCACGCAGCTGCTTATGCAAAAAATTTAGCAGATGCTTGTGTGTCCGAAAAAGTAAATACTGCTTCTGTTTCATTGGAATCATTAATGCAAAATATTAGTAAATATTCTGCAAAGATGCGCAACAATGGAGGTGGTCATTTTAATCATGAATTTTTTTGGAAATGCATGAAACCAGGAACAAGCAGTATGCCTTCTGGAAAAATATTAACAGCCATCAATCAATCTTTTGGATCAATTGAGGCATTTAAAGCACAATTTTCTGATGCTGCAAAAAATAGATTCGGAAGTGGTTGGGCATGGCTGGTTCAAAAAGCAGATGGAAAATTAATTTGTGGTTCAACGCCTAATCAAGACAACCCATTGATGGATATAAGCGATTTAAAAGGGAAGCCCTTATTAGCTTTGGATGTTTGGGAGCATGCCTATTACCTAAAGTACCAGAATAAACGTCCTGACTATATCAATAATTGGTTCAATTTAGTAGACTGGAGCTTTGTAGAAAAGCAGCTTATCTAAGTACTAAATTCCCCATAAGATTAAAAAAAAAGAAAATAATATACTATGAAAGTAAGTTTGAATTGGAAAGAAGCATTGGCTTTTGATGCAACTGGAGAAGACGGTCATGTAGTAAGAATTGACACATCTAAAGAAAGTGGAGGATTAGACAGTGGCATGAATCCTAAGCGATTGTTATTAGCATCCCTTTGCGGTTGCAGCGCTATAGACGTGATTGATATTTTGAACAAAATGAAAGTGACGTTCAGCAAATTAGAAGTTACTGCTGAAGCAGATCAAACAGAAGAACATCCAAAAACATTCACCCATATTGATTTGGTTTATCATTGCGATGTTCAACCAGAAGATGAAGACAAATTGAAGAGAGCAGTTTCTTTATCGATGGATAAGTATTGTGGTATATCTGCTATGTTGGCTAAACATTGCCCCATCAATTATAGTACACAATTAATTTAGCTTAATTTTTCTACCCACTTGCGAATCACTTTGTAAGCAATGAGGTATTTAATAAACAGAAGCATACTGTATTTGAATGATATCCAATTGATGTCTAGTACTAAAGCACCCCAAGCTTGCTTTAAGGCAGCTTCTGTATCGTTGAGTTCATGGTAAATCTTATGCGATAATTGCGCAAAGTGTTGAGAGAAATATTTTTTTGACATTGCATTTACCTCGTCTCTAACATCCAAGGGTAAGTATGCTCGGATAATGCCAATCACTTTGGTTACGTCTTCAATATTCTTACCAGACTTCAAAGCTTCTGAGTATAATGCTTTGCCATGGATTCTAAAATTGGCCAATACTTTAGGTACATAAGCTAATTCTGCGTGAGCTGCTATTCTTACCGTCATTTCCCAGAATTCTCCATGCTCAGCTCCAAAATAACTACCTAATTTTTCGTAAGTAGTTCTTTTTATCACCATGGCAGATGGCTCGGTATTTTGCCTAAGGGCAACGGCTTTAACCCAATTTTTTAATAAACCCCTTTCCTTAGCCAAAGGCTGGTGTTTCCAAATTGGGGTTCCTCTTTCATTAATGTATTGGAATTCAGTAAAAGCAGCTCCTACTCTCGGAAACTCATTAAACAACGATAAAATTTCATCGTAAAAACCAGGCATTACGTAATTGTCGCCGTATAAAAGGTGTACGTACTTTCCTCTTGAAAGTTTAATACAAGTCTCTAAATTTCTTAATCGCCCTACTTTGCTGGGTTGTCTAAAATACCCAATCCTTCCTTTGCCAGTGTCTTTAACCAACTGCTCTACATCTCCGTCGGTACTAGCATCGTCTACCACCAACATTTGCATGATACCAATTCCTTGATCTAACTCTAAAATGGATAATAAAGTAGTATTTAAATAAGTGAAGGTATTGTCAACGGCAATCATCACCGACCAAATAGGTTGATCGGTTTCATCGTGCAGTGGTGCAATTAGCGGCGGCCTAGAAGGTATTCTCTCTCGTTGTTCTGGTTTACGCATTTCGGGGGTTAATGTTCCAAATAAATTACCCTAATTTGGATGCTAAAAATAAAGCAAATTTGTTTAATACCCACTAAATAAGGCTTTTATGTACCAAAGTAAACAGAATTTTGTGGTTCAGAAGTGGGTTACAGGGCTAAGTGTGATCTTGTTTGTGCTAAAAATCACTGCTTATTATTTAACCGATTCCCTTGCTATACTATCTGATGCATTGGAAAGCATTGTGAATATAGTAGCTGGTTTTATTGGATTGTATAGCTTATTCGTAGCGTCTAAACCAAGAGACGAAGACCATCCCTATGGTCATGGAAAAGCAGCATTTGTATCCGCAGCTGCCGAAGGAAGCCTTATTATAGCAGCCGGAATATTAATTATTTACGAAACCATCGTAAATATGTTGGCCAATCATACCGTACAACAATTGGATCAAGGTATGTGGTTGGTGGGGGCAACTGCTGTACTCAATTATATAGCTGGAGCAATATGTATCAAAATTGGCAAAAAGAATAAATCATTGGCATTAGAAAGCAGCGGGAAGCATTTGCAAATTGATACCTTCTCAACTGTAGGGGTATTATTAGCTATTGGTCTAATGTACTTTACTCATTTATATTGGATTGATAAAGTGATTGCATTTATATTAAGTGGCTGGATCATGTATAATGGATATACTATTTTACGTAAATCGCTAGCCGGAATTATGGATGAGGCAGATGAACAAATGCTTAAAGAATTTATACAAGTACTACAAACAAATAAAAAAACAAATTGGATAGACTTGCACAATCTTAGGGTAATAAAGTATGGAGATTTATTGCATATTGATTGTCATTTAACCTTGCCCTGGTATTTGAATATTCATGAAGCCCATGTAGAAATAGATGAACTATCTAATTTAATCAAGACCAATTTTGGAGATGCTATTGAACTTTTTGTACATACAGACGGTTGTTTAAATTTCAGTTGCGCTATTTGCACCAAAAAAGACTGCGAGGTAAGAACCCAACCATTTCAACAACAATTGAATTGGACCATTGAGAATGTGGTCTCTAATCAAAAACACAGTCTTGCCAAGCAGGTTTAAAATAGGTAACTTGCATGCTCAAATAATACGATTATGGATAGTTGGAAACAATACCAAGACGCACACAAAGAAGAATTTTTAGCGGAATTAATTGACTTATTAAAAATACCTAGCATTAGTGCTCGATCTGAGAATAAAGCGGATATGTTGCATTGTGCCGAAGTGGTAAAACAAAGACTAGCAGAAGCAGGTGCAGATACGGTTACTATTTATCCTACTCAAGGTCATCCAATCGTATACGCAGAAAAAATAATTGATCAAAGTAAACCTACGGTGCTGGTGTATGGTCACTATGATGTGCAACCAGCAGATCCTTTAGAATTATGGCATAGCGGTCCATTTGAGCCCGTAATCAAAGATGGGAAAATTTACGCTCGAGGATCTGCGGATGATAAGGGGCAGTTTTATATGCATGTAAAGGCATTGGAAACATTTACAAAAACCAATTCATTTTGCACCAATATTAAATTTTTAATTGAAGGCGAAGAGGAAATAGGCAGTCCTAATTTGGCTGAGTTTGTTAAGGCCAATAAAGAGCTTTTGAAAGCAGATGTAATACTCATTTCAGATACCTCTATGTTGAGTATGGAAAATCCTTCCATTGATATAGGTGTTCGTGGATTAAGCTATATAGAGGTTGAAATCACTGCTGCCAACAGAGACTTGCACAGTGGTGTTTATGGAGGAGCGGTAGCGAATCCCATTACCATACTTGCGCAAATGATTGCTTCATGCCACGATGAAAACAATCATATCACCATACCTGGTTTTTATGATGATGTAGTAGAAGCAACCCCAGCAGAAAGAGAAAAAATGGCCAAAGCACCATTTGATGAATCAGCCTATAAAGCAGACTTAGGCATTACTGAACTATGGGGTGAAAAAGGATTCACCACCAATGAAAGAACTGGTATTAGACCAACATTAGAAGTGAATGGAATTTGGGGCGGCTATACAGGAGAAGGTGCTAAAACAGTTTTGCCTTCTAAAGCAACCGCAAAAATTTCTTGCAGATTGGTGCCCAATCAATCTTCAGCAATCATCACTAAAAAAGTATTGGATTATTTCCACAGCATAGCACCTGCAGGTGTTACTGTTAAAGCAGCTGAACACCATGGCGGAGAACCTTATATGACTCCTATTGATTCTATAGAATATAAAGCTGCTGCAAAAGCGGTTGAAACTTGTTTTGGTAAAGAACCAATACCCGTAAGAGGTGGAGGAAGTATTCCTATTTGTGCACTGTTTGAAAAAGAATTGGGATTGAAAATTGTATTCTTAGGTTTTGGATTAGACAGCGATAATTTGCATAGTCCTAATGAAAAATACAACTTAGAAAATTACTATAAAGGCATTGAAACCATTCCTTACTTCCACCATTATTTTGCAGAAATGAAACAATAAGCATGGCGGTTGAAAAAGAAAAATTACGAATAGATAAATACCTCTGGAGTATTCGGCTTTTTAAAACAAGAAGCCAAGCGGGGGATGCTTGTAGCAAGGGGAAAGTAAAATACCATGGAGATTCAGTAAAATCATCTAGGGTGGTTGCAATTGGAGATGAATATGAAGTTAAAACAGAGGGAAAAAAATGGGTGATTAAAGTAACAGGCCTCTTGCATACTAGGGCCGCTTATCCGGAAGCTATTAAGCATTATATTGATATAACACCAGCAGAAGAACTAGATCGAATTAAATTTGAAGCATCAAGTTTTCATACCGGTAAAAGGTTAAGTAAAGTAGGCAGGCCTACCAAAAGAGATCGAAGAGATTTGGGCGAATTCATGGATTAAAGAATCCTTTTAATTGTTGACTATGATGACGATTGATATTATTACAGTGGTACCAGATTTATTGGAAGGTCCTTTTAGTCATAGTATCATGAAAAGGGCACAGGATAAAGGATTGCTGACTGTACGTACGCATAACTTGAGAAAATGGGCCATCAATAAACATGCACAGGTAGACGACTATCCTTTTGGTGGAGGTGCAGGCATGGTGCTCATGTGCGAACCATTGGCCAATGCCATTGAAGAGCTACAAATCAATACTTCCTATGATGCCATAATTTACATGACCCCTGATGGCAAAACATTTGATCAACCCATGGCCAATCAATTATCTATGTTACAAAATCTCTTAATTATTTGCGGTCATTATAAGGGAATTGACCAAAGAATAAGAGACCAGTATATTACCATGGAAATTTCAATTGGCGATTACGTATTAAGTGGTGGTGAATTAGCTGCTGCGGTGGTAGTAGACGCAATAGGAAGACTGATTCCAGGTGTTTTAAGTGATGAAACTTCAGCCCTTACCGATTCATTTCAAGATAATTTATTAGCCCCACCTGTATATACTCGTCCGGCCGACTTTAGGGGAATGAAAGTGCCCGAGATATTGCTACAAGGCGACCCGAAAAAAGTGGAAGACTGGCGTTTTGAGCAATCCGTAGAAAGAACCAAAACAAGAAGACCTGATCTTTTTAAGGAAGATTAATTGGGCGTTTATCCGTTCATTCTGCCATTAACCATAATAAATAAGACTTTCTAGCATAAATTATATCAAATTTGCAGCGGCTAAAACCGACCATTCCATGCCGCTAAAGTTTATGAGAGTTTTCGTACTTTTTTTATTCACTGCTTTTATTTCTACATTAACTGCTCAAGTGCGGAATGGAGAAACTTTTCAAAAGGATTACCAAATCAAAATTGCTAAAACAAGCACACCCGTTAAAATTGATGGGTTATTCGATGAAGAAGTATGGAGCCGAGCACAAAAAGTAAGTTCCTTTTGGGAAAAATATCCAGACGATAAAAAAAAGGCCAAACACGCTACCGAGGTTCAAACCGCATACGACGACAAATTCTTGTATGTAGCATATACCGCTTTTGACTCAGGAAAAGTATTTATACAAAGTCTTAAAAGAGATATAGGACACGACGGAAACGATTGTGTTGCATTGGTCATTGATCCAGTGAATACCAGGAACAACGGGTTTTTCTTTGTAGTAAATGCATACAATGCTCAAAGTGAAGATCAACTTACATCTGCCGGGGATGGTGTTTCTTTCAGTTGGGATCAAACTTGGTTTTCAGAAACAAAGAGATACGGAGACAGATGGACTGCTGAAATAGCCATACCATTTAAATCAATCCGTTATCCTGCAGATAAAAAACAATGGGGAATTAACTTTGTAAGAGTAGATACTAAAACCAACGAATATTCTACTTGGACCAATGTTCCTGTAAATTTTTCTTCACACGATATAGGATACACTGGTGCATTAATTTGGGAAGATGCTCCACCAAAGCCTGGAGCCAATACGGTATTTGTTCCATTTGTTACAACAGAAGTAACAGAGAATAGATTAAACGGTGATCCAATAAATGCCAAACCGAATGCAGGTTTTGATGCAAAGATTGGATTAACTTCTTCCCTCAATTTAGACTTAACAGTAAATCCAGATTTCTCCCAAATTGAAGTAGACCGACAAGTAACCAACTTAACTCGTTTCAATATTTTTTTCCCAGAGAGAAGAACTTTCTTTTTAGAAAATGCAGATTTATTTTCTGGATATGGTATAGATCCAATCAGGCCTTTTTATTCAAGAAGAATAGGACTTGATAAAAACGGGAACAAAATTCCCATTTTGTTTGGAGCAAGAGTGACCGGAAATATTACTAAGAAAACACGTATTGGATTCATGAATATGCAAACCGGTAGACAGGGTGATTATGCTCCTGAAAACTATACCGCGTTTTCTGTAGACCAACGCGTATTTAATCGATCGGTCATTAAGGGCTATTTTTTAAACCGCACTAATTTTATGACTGATGCTGAAAAAGCAGCCAACCCATTGGACGCTTTTAGTAGAAATGCGGGAATAGAATACAACTATTCCGATTTAGAGGGAAAATGGGGCGCCTGGGCTACTTATCATCAATCTTTTAAACCCAATATTAAAAAAGACAACGCTTTTTACAATCTTGGATTTTCATACAATAGTCGCAATTTTTCTTTCATGCAAGACCTTACCAATTTGGGTACGAATTATTATGCCGATATGGGGTTTATTGAAAGAATTGAAAATTATGACGCTTCAAGAGATACCAGTATTAGAGTTGGATTTAAACACTCGTATACCAACGCAGAATACAAAATTATACCAACAAAAGGAAAGCTAATAGGTATTCGATTTGAGTTAGAAAATTATATCGTTTTCAACCAAGACAATAGTTTTAACGAAAGAAATACGAACTTCAGCAATAGCATAGAATTTAGGAATACTTCTAGAGTTAGCTATGGCATTAATGATTCAGAAGTAGATTTATTATTTCCCATTTCTTTTACAGATGCTACTCCATTGCCAGTAAATAAATACAAGTACAGAAATATAGAAGTAAATTATCGATCAGATTTCAGAAGACCTTTTAGTTTCAGGGTAAGCGGTGGAACTGGTGGTTTTTATAATGGAACCAATCGAAGTTTATCAGCAGGCATTACATTCAGGAAATTACCTAATACTAATTTGGACTTAAACTTTCAATACAATAAACTAGAATTTCCTGGCACTTATGGGTCTACTGAATTATTCTTGATTTCTCAAAGAACGGAAATCAATTTTTCTACTAAGGTATTCTGGACTACTTTTTTCCAGTATAATACCCAACGAAATAACATGAATATCAACAGTAGATTGCAGTATCGATTTAAGCCAATGAGCGATCTATTTCTAGTTTATACAGACAATTATTTTACATCGCCTTTATTTAAAAGTAGAAATAGAGCGCTCGTATTTAAGTTGAACTATTGGCTTAATCTATAAAAACTTATTTAATACCTATTACAGGTATTTGTTTTTCGTTAATCATTTTATTTAATTGCTTTAAATCGGTATCCATGATCTTTTGCAATTTGATTAATTGCATATTTGCTTGTCCACCCAATTCAGCAAATGCTTCACGAACTTGCTTACTAGGTGCATTTTGACCACTAGAAGCAACTCCATATAATCCTGCAATTTTATCATTCAATCGAATAGGAAAGTTTAAAACATCTTGTCCGCTTTTTGCTTTGGTTTGATACAAAGCTTCTTCAATTGATGTTAGTTGTTTGCTAATGCTATCAGCAAACTGTTTTAATTCTTTATTCAATTTTGCATCTACCCTTGCAGTAAGATCAGAAATTTGGGTTCTAACAGTTCGAATATTTTTAATGGCTTTTTGTACTTCACTAAATTTATCTCGAACAGATAATAAGAAAGAAACTTGGGCATCATAATCTGCTTCAGTAGCTTGATATACAGGATTAGGTTTTATTACGAATGAAAATTCAGTTGAATCATTTCCGTATTTAACTTTTGCTGTGTATTTACCTGGGGCGGCTTTGGCGGAACCAATACCTCCATTCCATAAAATCATGCCGTCCGCTCTTTCAGCAGGGGGATAATTTTGATCCCAAACAAATTGGTTTACTCCTTCAGTAATTTCAATTTTGTCTTCAGTAACTTTAGTAGTACTACTGAAAGTTTTAATTGGTTTCCCTTTTTTATCCATTACAGTAATCGCCAACTTTGAACTATCCGTTACACCTTTTAAATAAAAGTTGATTACTGTACCCTGCGGAGGATTGGCTCCTGCATTAGGTTCTGCAGCAGTAGCACCACGTCTTCTTCTTCCGCCACCTTCTGTTCTATAAGAATCGTTAACTGGAAATACATGTAAGTTCTTATCTAAAATAGAAGCTGATTTTTGTTGAACAATGGTCAAATCATCAATCACCCAGAACGAACGACCTTGTGTAGACACTATGAGATCATTGTCTTTTAAAGCAATATCAGTGATTGGCACAACGGGTAAATTTAACTGAAAGGGTTTCCAACTCAGTCCATCATTATAACTGATATACATGCCAAACTCTGTACCCGCATACAATAAACCCTGCACTTTTCTGTCTGCCCTAATAGCGCGAGTAAAATGCATATTATTAATACCGGTTGTTATTTTAGTCCAGGTTTTACCGTAATCCGTTGTTTTAAATAAATATGGTGTATAATCGTCAGACTTGTATTTGGTTCCAGCAAAAAATGCAGTTCCTTTTCTAAAAGGATCGGTTTCAATACAATTCCACATCATCCATTTTCCAGCATCAGCCGGAGTTACATTGCTCCAATTTTTTCCTCCGTCTTGGCTTACATGAATCAACCCATCATCGCTACCAGTCCAAAGAACATCTTTTTCTAAGGCAGATTCTGTTGCAGCAAAAATGGTTGAATAATATTCAACAGAGGTATTGTCTTTGGTAATAGGTCCACCACTAGGTCCTTGTTTCATTTTATCATTGGTAGTTAAGTCTGGGCTAATCATTTCCCAACTCTGTCCTTCATTTTCAGTTGAAAATAAATGGTTACCAGCAGTGTATAATTTCTTTGGATTGTGTGGAGAGAAGAAAATAGGGAAATTCCATTGGAACCTGTATTTCAATACATCTGCACCTGCACCCATTGGATTATCAGGCCAAACATTAATGGCCCTGTTTTCACCAGTACGATGATCTAGTCTAGATAAATAACCACCATAGTTTCCACCATATACAATTTCAGGATTCAACGGATCTGCAACCACATGGCCACTTTCAGAGCCAGCAGTTACATCCCAATCTCTTGAAGTAATTCCAGCACCAGTTGTTCTACTTTTAATACGTACAGTAGAATTGTCTTGCTGTGCACCTAAAATTCTATAAGGAACTGCATTGTCTGTTGTTACTCTATAGAATTGACCTGTTGGTTGATTGTCCATGGTACTCCAATTATTACCGCCATCAAAACTTACTTGAGCGCCACCATCATCTGCTACAATCATGCGCTTGCCATCTTCTGGATCAATCCACAAATCGTGGTGATCACCATGTGGGGTATTAATGGATTGAAATGTTCTTCCACCATCGGAACTCTTCATGAAGTTTACGTTGGGGCAATAAACCAAATTTTCATTTTTAGGATCAACATATACTTTGGTGTAGTACCAAGCACGTTGGCGAATATTATTATCACTACTGGTTAAAGACCAGGTTTCACCAGCATCATCACTTTTGTATAATCCACCATTGCTATTTTCGATAATCGCATACACTTTTTCAGGATTAGAAGGAGCAACTGCTACTCCTACAATTCCCCATAAGCCCTTCGGCATTCCCTTTTTATTAATTAATGGAACCCAAGTTTCTCCCCCATCTGTACTCTTATATAAACCACTTCCTTCTCCACCACTTTCCATACTATAAGGTGTGCGAATCACTCTCCACATACCTGCATAAAATACATCTGGATTACCAGGCTCCATTACTAAATCGGAAGCACCTGTTTGGTTATTGATGTATAAAGTTCTTTTCCAAGTTTTACCTCCATCAGTGGTTTTATAAACACCTCTTTCTTCGTTAGGGCCAAATAAATGACCTACCACTGCAGCCCAAACTGTATTGGGATCTTTAGGATGAATCACTAATCGAATAATATGTCTTCCATCATTTAAACCAATATTCTTCCAAGTTCTTCCGGCATCTGCGCTTCGCCATACACCACCCAAACCTTCTGCAACATTACCGCGCATGGTGTTTTCACCTTCGCCTGCATAAACAATTGATTCATCACTTGGTGCAACAGCCACTGCCCCAATTGTTCCTCCAAAATATTTATCGGAAATATTTTTCCAATTACTACCACCATCTGTGGTTTTCCAGACACCTCCACCTGTTCCACCAAAATAAAAAGTAGTTCTGTTTTTGTAACTACCTGCAACAGCAGCACTTCTTCCACCTCTATAAGGACCAATGGAACGATATTTTACTTTTGAAAGTAGTTGATCTGACTGATCTTCTTTAGGAGCAGCAACTTGTTTGGTTCTTTCCTTTTTTTGTGCTTGAATTGAGATGCAAGCAAAAATAAAGGTAAGTGTAAGTATAATATTTTTCATGTTTTCTTATTCAATCAGTAAATTAACATAATTTGTATAGAATCTAATAGTAAAACCATGGATAATTTTGCAAATTTTTCAGAAGACCTATTTAGAAAATTTTCAAAACATCTTCCAGATTTGATTTTTCAATTTACTAGAAGACCCGATAAAAGTTATTGTGTTCCTATTGCCTCAATTGGTATAAAAAATATTTTTGGATGTTTACCCGAAGATGTTAAGGAGAATTTAGATCCTATTTTAAAAGTAATTCATCCAGAAGACCGCAATCTTCTAATTGAAAAAATTGAATACTCAGCAAATAATTTAACTGAATTTATTTGTGAATTTAGAGTTTGTATTCCGAACAAATCTGTTCAATGGATTTTAGCAAAATCTACTCCAGAAAATTTAACTGATGAATCTATTACTTGGTATGGATTTTGTACAAATATTACCCAACAAAAAAAAGCTTTAAAAAAAATTACTATTTTAGCAAATAAGCTAGAAGCAATATTAAAAGCCATCCCAGATTTGATTTTTGAAATAGGTTTATCTGGTAAAATTTATAATTATTACTCAAAAAAAATAGATACCCTTCTAATTTTACCTGAAAATTTTATTGGGCTCAACACCTTCGACATAATGCCCAATTCTGTTAACGAAGTATTAAAAGTTTCATTAAATGAAGCAATAGAAAATGGACATTCAATTGGAAGGCAATATGAATTAGTTTTACCCAATAATAAATTATGGTTCGAGCTTTCGGTATCCCCTATTGAACTTCCAATAAACGATGAACAAAGATTTATAGTTTTATCAAGAGATATAACAGAAAGAAAAAGAGATTTAGATAAACTAATTCAATTATCTCAAGCAGTAGAACAAAGTACTTCAAGTATTGTAATTTCGGATTTAGATGGGAATTTAGAATTCGTAAATCACTTTTTCACTCAAATTACAGGATATACTGTTGATGAAGCAATAGGTGCAAGTACACGTATTTTTCAATCTGGACTAACACCTAAATTAACTTATAAAGAAATGTGGAATACAATTAAATCTGGTAAAACATGGAATGGTGAGTTTTTAAATAAAAAGAAAGATGGTTCCTTATTCTGGGAAGATGTTACAATATCACCAGTTAGGGATAATTCTGGTGAAATAAAACATTTTCTTGCTATCAAAAAGGATATCACAAAAGATAAAGAAATTGAAGCCAGATTTAATAAAATTGCAGTAGATCAAAGCCATCAAGTAAGAGGACCACTTACAAATATTTTAGGAATTACCAAATTATTAAATTTTGATATTACAAATGAAGAAAAATCTTATTTAACATCACAACTTGAAATAGCGGCAAAGGAATTAGACAAAGCCATTCATAGAGTTGTAGGCGAATCTAGAAATCAGCAAATAAATTAAGGCATGTCAACTTTTAATTTAGCTGTTCAGTTGGTAGATATTTATCAACGAACTATTTATCCTGCAAAAATATCTGTTCAAAATAATCGGATTGTTGCCATTGAAAAAATAGATGAATCTGCTTTAAAAACAACTGGATATTTAATGCCTGGTTTTATAGATAGCCATGTGCATATAGAAAGCAGTATGCTTATTCCCAGTGAGTTTGCGCGGATAGCAGTGATGCATGGCACTGTAGGTACTGTAAGTGATCCACATGAAATTGCCAATGTTTGTGGCTTAGAAGGCATACAGTTTATGATCAATAACGGTAAGCAAGTGCCTTTCAAATTTAATTTCGGTGCACCCAGCTGTGTGCCTGCCACCGTATTTGAAACTGCAGGTGCAGCATTGGATAGTCAAGATGTGGAGGCATTGCTTGCTTCAGATGATATTAAGTACTTAAGTGAAATGATGAATTTCCCCGGCGTGCTGCACAGTGATCTGGAAGTCATGAAAAAAATTGCAGCAGCACACCGGGCCGGTAAGCCCGTGGATGGGCACGCCCCCGGCCTTACCGGAGCATCAGCCAAACAGTATATAGAGGCAGGAATCTCCACCGACCATGAATGCTTTACACTAGAAGAAGCCGTAGATAAATTATCCTACGGAATGAAAATCATTATTCGCGAAGGAAGTGCTGCTAAAAATTTTGAGGCCTTAGCCGAACTAATAGACGATCATCCGAATATGATTATGCTCTGCAGCGACGATAAACATCCGGATAGTTTAGTAGAAGGACATATCAATCAACTCTGTGCAAGAGCAGTTGCGAAAGGATTGGATGTATTTAATGTATTGAAAGCAGCTTGCATCAATCCTGTAAAACATTATAACTTAAATATTGGAACGCTTCGCGTGGGAGACCCCGCCGACTTTATCATTGTAGAAGACTTAACTCATTTCAAGGTCTTGCAAACCTATATTGACGGGCAAGCACTTTTATCAACTGATCTTGATTCCGATTCAGCACTGTCTACACCATCAGCGCCCTCCGCTTTAAACGCAACAACCTCAAGAAAAAAATCGTTGATTAAATCCGTTCCCGCAACGCCCATCAATCATTTTACCTGTGCGCCGGTAAATGAAGTTGATTTGTCTGTTCCTGTTGCATCTTATCCCAATCAAGATGGGCTTATTCCTGTTATTGAAGCATTGGATGGACAACTCATCACCAATAAATTATACTTACCAGCAACAATCGTAGATGATTGTTATGTAAGCAATACCGCCGATGATATATTAAAAATGGTAGTGGTGAACAGGTACCATATGGCGCCGGTTGCAAAATCATTTATTAAAAATTTTGGCTTCCATACCGGCGCCATCGCCTCCACGGTAGCACACGATAGCCATAATATAGTAGCAGTAGGTGCAACAGATGAAGCAATTGCGGCAGCTATTAATGCGGTTATTGCAGCAGAAGGAGGAATTAGCTGTGTAGACAGCAATAATCAAACCCTAGTGTTACCCTTGCCAGTAGCAGGCTTAATGAGTACCGAAGATGGGTTTGTGGTTGCACAGAAATATACCGCAATAGATGCTATGGCTAAAAGTTTAGGCAGTTCTTTAAGCGCACCATTTATGACCTTGAGTTTTATGGCATTATTGGTGATACCCCATTTAAAATTGAGCGATAAAGGAATATTTGATGGAGACCGCTTTGCGTTTCTATAAACTCGTATTTTCGCAACTCAATACTAGCTAATGGTAATTAATTTAAGTGAGCAGCACAGCCTGCTAAGCAACTGGGTATCTGAGTTAAGAAATGTGGAGATACAAGGCGACCGCATGCGATTCAGAAGAAATTTAGAGCGCATTGCAGAAGTGGCTGCTTTCGAAATAAGCAAGCAATTGCCTTGGGAAACCAAAGAAATACCCACTCCATTAGGTATTCATGAAAGCAAAGTATTGGCAGCACAACCTGTACTAGCTACTATCTTAAGAGCTGGATTACCTATGCATACAGGCATGTTGAATTATTTTGACAAAGCCGACAATGCATTTGTTTCAGCGTATAGAAAACATCATCGCGATGGTAGTTTCGAAATCAGTATGGAATACATGAGCTGTCCCGATTTAAATGATCGCGTGGTAATTATATCAGACCCCATGTTGGCAACAGGTGCATCGGTTGTTAAAACCATACAGCATATGAAAGCAGAAGGAAACCCTGCCTCTTTTCATGTGGTAGTAGCCATTGCATGTTCAGTGGGTATTGAGTACCTAGAAAGAGAATGTGGCGATGATATCACCATTTGGTGTGGAGATATTGATGAAGAATTGACTGCAAAATCCTATATCGTTCCAGGATTAGGCGATGCGGGCGATTTAGCATTTGGTTCTAAGCTGCAAGCATAGTATAATTTGTATCTTTAAGACCAAGTTTGGTGTATGCGAAGGATATTGCTTATGTGGATGGGGTTGGTCGTTGCTGTGGTGGTTACTGCACAGGATCCGCATTTCTCACAATTTTTCTCTTCCCCGCTTACTTTAAACCCAGCATTCACCGGAAAATTTTTCGGCACTTATAGAGTGGCAGGTAATTACAGAAACCAGTGGCCTAATATCAATAATGCTTTTACTTCTGCCACTGCATCCGTAGACTTTCAAGTAATGCAAAACAAAATGTCTCAAGGAGACAGTTGGGGTGTTGGATTCATGGGCTTTAACGACAATAGCAGCAATGGTGCAGTACAGTTTAATTACGGAACATTTTCAACTGCTTATCATAAAAGTTTAGACGAAGATGGCATGCACCAAATTGGATTAGGTGTACAAGCCACTTATGCAAATATGCTCATTAACACCAATCGTCTCAGTTTTGAAGATCAACTAACTACTGCAGGATTTACTGGATTAACTTCTGAGATATTTAATTCTAGCACATTAAAATCGAGCTATGTAGATTTAAATGCAGGCTTATTATACAATAGAAGCACCAATGATCGAAACAATTTTTATTTTGGTGTAAGCATGTATCATATTAATCGACCCAAACAATCTTTTACTGGAGCCGAATATTTATTAAAACCCAGAACCAATATACACGCAGGCACTTATTTTCCTTTAGGTGCTACCACAACATTGCATTTAAGTGGATCACAAAGTTTTCAGGCACAAGTAAGTCAAACAATCATTGGAGGTGCAGTACAATTAAGTACAGCCCCTGAAGATCCCAATGCAACCAGTATTTATGTTGGTGCATGGATGCGTTTAAAAGACGCCATTATACCATATGTTGGTATTGAATTCAATAATATCAGAATTGGTGCTAGTTACGACTACAATACATCTTCATTAAGAACAGCTTCAATCAATAGAGGTGGAATTGAAGTATCACTTATTTATATAAGAAGACCAAATACAGACCGACCAGTGAACTGTCCAAAGTTTTAGCCTGCTATTTGTTATCTTTGGCGAAACACCCCCTGATTGTTCAAAGAAATTATTATATCCATACAAGCTTACGGTGCAGCACATCAATTTATTAAAGCCAATAAATTGTGGAAATGGATTATTGTGCCGGGCATTTTATACATGTTGTTATTCATTACGGGCATGTATTTTTTTAGTCAGAGCGCCAATAACGCCATTGAATGGATAGCACTAAGAACTGGCTTAAAAGGCTGGTTAGACACACTAGATAGCGGTTTCCTAGGTTTCTTATTTACCATGGGAAGCATGTTATTATGGATGTTATTAATGCTCTTTTATTTTTCCTTATTTAAATACTTATTCTTAATAGTAGGCGCCCCTTTATTTGCTTATTTGAGTGAAAAAACAGAAGCCATTATAGAAAAGAAGGACTTCCCTTTTAATCAAGCTCAATTTATTAAAGACATGATTAGGGGAATCAAACTCTCTATTCGGAATAGTTTGTGGCAAACCGTTTATTTGCTCAGTATTATTTTTTTAAGTTTAATTCCACTGGTTGGATGGCTTACCCCTTTCTTAGCCTTATTATTAGAATGTTATTATTATGGGTTTTCTATGTTAGACTATAGTATGGAAAGACATAAAAAAACAGAGGGTGAAAGCATTGCATTTGTGAGTGCACACAAAGGATTGGCCGTAGGAAATGGAATGGTGTTTTATCTATTTCATTTTTTACCTATTATCGGTTGGATCTTAGCCCCTACTTACGCAGTAGTTGCTGCAACTTTAAGCATATACCCTTTAAAAAAAGAGGCCATTGAACAATCCATTGCAAAAAACGGGTAAAGTCATTTTGATCCCAACGGTATTGCACGAAGAAGCATTGCATACCATACCAGCTTATATTACTGAAGCCATTAAAGAGTGTACCGTATTTTTTGTTGAAAACGAAAAAACAACACGAAGATTTTTTAAAAAGCTTTGGAAAGAAATGGTCATAGACAATTACCAATGGCATACTATTCATAAAGCAGAAACAGCAGTAACCAAAGCATTTATTGATGTATTAGAAAAAGGACAAACTATTGGCATTGTAAGTGAAGCCGGTTGCCCAGGCATTGCAGATCCAGGACAAATTCTAGTAGAAGCCGCACAGCTAAAGGGATTCAAAGTAACTCCCTTAGTGGGACCCAGCTCAATTTTACTAGCTTTAATGGCCAGTGGAATGAATGGACAATGCTTCCAATTCAATGGCTATTTACCCATTGACTCTTTAGAGAAAAAGAAAAAAATAAAAGCCCTCGAAGAAGATTCACAACGAAATCAATGCACCCATATTTTTATTGAAACTCCTTATAGAAATAATCAATTACTAGGAGATCTTTTACAAAGCTGCAAACCAACAACCCGTATTTGTATAGCCAAAAATATTACTGCTCCCGACGAAACCATTGTAACTAAAACTGTTCAGGACTGGGCAAAAAAAATACCGGAACTCCATAAAATTCCGGTAATCTTTTTAATTCAAGCTTAATTAAGTGAAGTTACCACAAGACGTAGGCGAATTAATTATTCTTAGGTGCAATAATGGTTTCATTACCCAAACCCCTAACTTCTAAAATACTGTCTACAATGTATTTTTCAACACCACGCCAAGGTAATGCACCCAGGTAGCGTTTATAATGTACATTAATTTCTCTGCCTGAATTTTGATTCAAGACGGCTGCAACTTTTTCATTTTCTACACTAAACTCAAATTCAATACTCTGTACATTGGCTTTAAAACCACTCTGAATTAAATTGCCCTCATAGGTTTTAAATACAAATCCTTTTTGTTGAAAGGTATTTAGTATTCCAGCTTTGGTACCTTCTGAGTACACAAAATAAAAGCGCCAATATATAAATGCGGCTAGTAACAAAATGACAACAGTAGCAGCACTCCAGGCAAATTTTTTCATGGTCATATTATAATCCGTATTGATCAACAAGGTAGATTAATGCAGCCATATTCACTGCTCCTAAATTTAATTCTCTTTTATTTACATTTTCAAAAACATCAGAGCGAGCATGGTGAATGTCAAAATAACGCTGGCTATCGGGCATTAAACCAGCAATAGGTGTTCCAAAAGTTCTATTGAGTGGACCTATATCAGCTCCGCCCCCACCAGCTTGTAAGAAGTCGGTACCATAAGGTTTTAATAAAGGCAACCAGCTTTGGATTTTAGTTAACTGTGCTGGAGACACGGTAAAACCGAAACCTCGCGGTGTAAATCCGCCCGCATCAGATTCTAAAGCAAAAACGTGTTTCTCATTATTCTTCTTGGCTTCTTCTGCATATTTGTTACCACCACGCATGCCATTTTCTTCATTTGCAAATAACACAAAGCGAAGGGTTCTTTTTGGTTTATACCCCAACGCTTTTAATGCACGCATAATTTCGATGGTTTGAACAATACCCGCACCATCATCATGTGCACCTTCATTCACATCCCAACTATCTAAATGACCTCCTACCGTAATATATTCATTCGGAAATTGGGTACCGGTTAATTCAGCCACTACCGAATGCCCTACTACATCTGGGCCAAATGAACCATTGGTCGTCATTGAAACTTTAATGGAACTATTTCTAGTAGTAGACCAAATAAAATCGGCGTCTTCATTACCCAAAGCAATTGCAGGAATTTTCGGATAAGATTCATCATAACCTGTTGTACCCGTATGCGGATTATTATCGGTGGCTTCGGTTAAAGAACGAATCATCACCCCCACTGCACCATATTTTGCAGCACGACTAGGTCCTGATCTTCTGTACTGACCTGCTTCTCCGTACGATTTAAATGTTTGAATATTGGTTGGATTGAATTTGTTGTTGAAGTAAACAATCTTCCCTTTTAACTGGTCTTTCTTGGCTTCCATTTCATCAAAATCTTGCACGGCAATTACTTCGGCTACCAATGGTTTACCACCCGTACCCAAAGAATTTCCCAATGCCAACACATCTAATGCACGATTGGTTTTTTTACCGTTTTGTACTACCACAGCAGCCTGGTCTTTGCCACCTCTTTTCCAATTGGGCATCATGCATTCCTGCAAAAACACTTTGTCTGCCCCTAATTTTTTAAGGGATGCTTCACCCCATTCTACTGCTTTGGTGTACTGTACAGAACCAGCCAAACGGCCACCAATTCCTTTAGTGAGTTCACGCAATAAATCATGTGCCTTGCCATTGCGCATGATTTCATCACTTATTTTTTTAATATACACGGAGTCTGCATTGCTTTGTGCAGAAAGCAGCATTGGAATGCATGCTGCCAATATAAATAATTGCTTCATTGGCTAAAGTTAACGATTTGATTGATTTGTTATGCTTTGATGAACGGAGCGAACAAAAGCAAAAAAAAGCCGTTCTTTACATTGATTAATTAAGCTATTATGCGAATAGGTATTGTGTGTTATCCCACTTTTGGCGGATCAGGTGTTTTGGCTACTGAATTAGGTAAAGCCTTGGCCGATGAAGGACATCAGGTTCATTTTATTACTTATCAGCAACCCGTAAGACTGAATGTATTTAATACCAATATATTTTATCATGAAGTAAGGGTGCCCACTTATCCATTATTCGATTATCCACCCTATGAAGTAGCATTGGCCAGTACCATGGTAGATGTGATCATGAACTATGATTTAGATTTATTGCATGTTCACTACGCTATTCCGCATGCGTCTGCTGCTTATATGGCGCGTCAAATAGTACAAAAGAAAACGGGCAGACATGTACCATTCATTACTACGTTGCACGGTACAGATATTACACTAGTGGGCAAAGACAAAACCTATGAACCCGTAGTTACCTTCTCAATCAATGAAAGTGACGCCATCACTGCAGTATCCAAAAACCTAAGAGACGAGACCTATCATTCTTTTGCAATAGAAAAAGAAATAGAAGTCATTTACAATTTTGTAGATGTAAGTCGCTTCAATAAAAAACCGATTGATGCATTTAGAAAAGTAATTGCTCCACATGGAGAAAAGATCTTGATGCATGCGAGTAATTTTAGAAAAGTAAAAAGAGTCACAGATGTCATTACGGTATTTGCTGCAGTGCAAAAAGTAGTGCCCTCTAAATTACTGATGGTAGGTGATGGCCCAGAAAGACCTGCTTGCGAAGAGTTGGCAAGAGAATTAGGGGTAGAACACGATGTTCGCTTCTTAGGAAAGCAAGAACAAATTGAAGATATTTTAGCAGTAAGCGATGTATTCTTACTTCCTTCCGAATACGAAAGCTTTGGATTAGCCGCACTAGAAGCCATGGCAGCCAGAACCGTTGTAATCAGCACCAATGCAGGAGGATTAGGTGAAATCAATATTCAAGAAAAAACAGGTTTTATGGCCGATGTAGGTGATACAGCAGCCATGAGTAGTTTTGCCATTGAACTATTAAAAGATGAACCTAGATTGGCAGAAATGAAAGAAGCGGCTTATGCGCAAGCATCGTTATTTGATATCAAAAATATTATACCGATTTACGAAAAATTATACGGCAGGTTTTGTAGGATGAGTTTATAAGAACTACAGAATGATACCAATTAATTCAGTTTATCCTGCAGAATTTTCTTGAGTTCCTCTGGTTTAGGATCAATGGCCAAAATGGTTCCGTCTTTATCAACCAAGACCATCAGCCCAGTTCCATTACTGATACCATATTTATTCCAGATATTCAATTTGTCGTCTAAATCAACCAAATTCAACCAAGTAAATTGTTCTTTACTTAAACGATTTTTTACTTCTGCTGTGTTGCCGAATTCTCGAGCGATGCCAACTATTTTAAATCCCTTGTCTTTGTATTGCTCATAGATGGGCACAACCAATCTACTTTTAGCAATACATGGGCCACACCAAGATCCCCAAAAATCAATCAATGCAATTTGATTTTGAATGACTTTGGATAATTGAATGGAGTCGCCGGTGCTAATGGTTGGCGCTTTAAAATCAATGTATTTCCCTCCAATGGTGATTGTTTGTTGACCAGCAAGCTGTGTTTCAATCAATTTTGTATAAATATGATCAGGATATTTTTTTTGATACAAAGGAAAAACCTCCGCTACTAACTGCGCAACCAGCTGTTTCTTTTTCATTTGCATTTCAACATCTCTCCAAATAAGATAGTACCCAACAATAGAGATATTATTCTGAATGTATTCATATTTCCATTTGAGTTCAACATTCATTAGTGAATCATAAGGCAGCGCAAATAGCGTTTTGGCTTTTTCAGTATAACGAGCATAAGTCTTTTCTAATTCCTCCATTTTATTGTAGATAGGAACTTTAGCATCATGGTCACCAGATTGTGTGGCCCTGAGTTTTTTTAATACCTCCTTAAACTCATCACTTTCATATTCATCGGTTTCTACTAAGTCTTTTTGAATACCCATCAATACCGACTTTGCCTTTTCAAACGCTGTTTTATTGACAGACTGGTAGTTGGTATACGCCATATTTAAATCACCGCCAATGACTGTGTTCTTGTTCGATTGGTCTTTTGGATTAAGTACAAATTGAATGACGCCATTTGTAGAAAAGAACAAAGTGGGTACCCATGTTCCATTTTCAAATTCATCTTCAAAAATTAATTCAAAAGCTTCAACCGTTTTGATAGAAAATGTATAATTGAATTGTCCATTCTTGATTGGAATTTTGGTAGGATTATTCATGAACAATTTATATCCTTCGGAGCATTTCCTCAGTAGTATATTTTTACTTTCACGATTAATTATTTTTCCTTTGATTGTACATTTCATTTGGGCAAATGAAATGATTGAAAATAAAAACAGGATGAGGGTTAATATGAGTTTGTTCATAGGATTCAAAAAATTAAAAGGCTTATTTTTTCAGTGTGGGCTTTAGATTAATACTTCAAGGGCATGATTTGAATGATGATTGACTTAGACAAAACAGATTGCTAGCAATATCATATTTTTTCTACTTCTAAAACTGTTTTTGAATGAGGGGTGTATGAAATCAATACATGCTCATTTTCCTCTATTTTATCAAACAATTTTTGACTTACTTCAAAATTCATTTTTTCATTGTTTCCAACATAAAGTTTAAGAGAATACTTTGTTGAAGTTAAACTTTTTGAAATTCTTTTTTTCAATACTCGCGCTGTTGTATTTAGTTTAATTCCTTTTTTGAAGTCTTTATTCAATCTAAATAGGTCTCTTAACGAAAACAAATAAAATGAACCCCAAAAAAGGAAATGAAAAAGTACTGAAGGGAAATAGTTAGTATTTGTGTCTTTAAATGAAGGTATTTTAGGCGGAAGAAAAGGGCCAACTAATGCCAAGAAAAGATAAAGAATCCATCCGTAATTGAATACTTTCTTTTCTTGATGTATTTTATTTTGAAGGATTAATGCTTGCTCTCCGGTAAGCTCATCTTCAAAATTCTTAATTGTATTGTCTCCTGTCATTTTTTAACTAAAGTTATTTTCTTGGTATTGGAAATAGTTTTGGTAAGATTAATATTTATGGTTTGTTTTTAACTCTGTAAACTTTATATTAAGAACTTTCTTTTTATCTGTACTAAACCATTTTCCAGTCAAATATTTACTATTATAGTCATTTTCATCATCATAGATAAATAACCCATCTGCATCGTGATTTTTACTAATCATTAGTTCGAAAAATCCAGTCGTCTTTTGACTATGTGTTTCAACAAGCGTTATAGTTTCATTAAAACTTTGTCCTTTTAGCGAAATCTTTTCTCGCTTATTATCGTAATAGTAATAGCCAGTAACTTTCTTAGTTGAGTCAATATTTATGGCCATACTAAAAGCGTATTTATTATCTATCTTACCGAAAAAAAACAAATTATTAGGCATTCGAGGTTTAAGTAAAATATTCTCATTGAACTTCTCTATAATTGATTTTGACATATAGTTGCTTTCAATGAGCATATACCGACCTAAATCACTTAAAAAAGGTTTAATGGAATCAAGCTTAATTGATTTTCGGTAATTTGGAGAGCAAGCCATAACAACATGTGGATAACAATCATCAATTAAATCAATAACTAATTTATCTTTTTCGACAGCATATGAGTAGATATCATAATAGCTGCAATATGGTTCAAGCTCTGCACATTTAATAGCGGTTTCAAACTCCTTCTTAACTCCATCTAGCCAATACTTGTTTAAAAAATCTAAATAGCCAGATACTGAAAATAATGATTGAAAAGGTATTGTATTTAGCTTTAGGAGTTCTCCGGTCTTGAGACTAAAATAGAAATCATCTTCACCATAACTGAGGTATGGACCGTAATATCCACCTTTAAACCAAATATAAAGAATATCACCTTTTAGCTCTGAACCGCATTCTACCTCGTGCCATCGAAATTCATCTAATTCACTTTGATTAAAGCTATTTATCATGAATCTGTCAAGTATCTCAGCATTAATCTTTTCGACAATTTTACTGTTTTTATTATTTAAATCTTTTACTCTTGGTATTTCAGATACAAATTGACTGTCTATAGTTTCAATCAATTTTACTTTCTCAACAATAATTTGTTGACTAAAAACGAATGATGCATTCAATAAAAATAAAAGGAGCAGATTAAGTTTCATTTTTAATTTTATAGGTCCCATATACTAACAAAGCTTTGATTGTTTTTCTCAGCCAAATAATAGAAGTAAATAATCATCATTTTTGCCTTCTCAGGAATTACTTTCATATTTTGAGCTGATATTTTCATATTGTCTTGCAAGCAACCTGTGAGTTTCTTTGATAAATCCTTGTTGTTGAAACGCTTTATGACTTTAATGTTTTTGATTGATAAGTCACGATTTACAATTACTTGATACACAGCAAATCGATTTTTTTCTTCATACCCTTTTAAGTCATCTAAACAAAGTCTATAATCAGTTGGTGTTAATATAAATTTATTATCAACTGTGATTTTTTTCCCTTTTATATATTCTAAAACCTCCAATTTTAAGTCAATACTTTCTTTGTATTTAACATCTAAGTTTGGGTACATGACAAGATCAAACGTTTGGTCAATTTGTTCACTCCCCGAACAAGCACCAGAACTTAAAAAACCATTACGGTCTCTTGAAGCAAAAATTAACCATGTAGTGTTTTCTGAAGGAAGAAAAGAGCAGGAGGTATTTAAAACACTTACGATCTTTATCTTGTTAATAGATTCTCCTTTATAAATACTTATCAGCTCAAAATCAATGTCGTGATAATCCTTATTACTCTTGTCTTGTATAACTTTTGTGATTTTTATTTTGGCAACAAAATCTGAACGTTGGTACTTTTCAAGTAATGGAGTATTAATACAGCTACATGAAAAAGTCTCCTTTGAAATTAATATTAAAAAGAAAAGAAATAAAGATTTTTTTAAGCCCATAAAATAATTTGAGTTCGCTTTTTGGTATTTTCTATGACCGTTCACATTTGCATCTAACATAAGAGGCTTTGCGTAATTTATTTTATCAATATTTAACCGTGGCTGAAATAGAAACACTTGTCCTTAAAGTTGATTTAAACATTCTACGCCAGATATTTTTATAGTCAAGCATCCATGCTTCTATTTGGGGATTAGGTTTATCAGTCCATCCAATACTAGGTCTGTATGTAGTGTGTTCAGTTTCTTTCCCATTAATTTTTATAGTTGATTTGCTCTCATTGTAAGGAATTTTTAACCATTCAACAGCAACAAAGAAATCCTTATTAGGAATACGAATTTTATATTTTTCAAGATTAACGGTGACAGTTTTACTTCTTGTTTTGACTTCGATTATTTGGTCGCAAAGATCAGACGAAGGTAACTTTGTTAAAGAGTCAATATCATAAATACGAATTCTAAATATTGTTTTTTCAGGATCAATAATAAATGAACTCATTCTGCAAATTTTCACTTCGGTTAGTACCGAATTTTCTTCTAAAGCGATAAGATGTTGTGCTATTTGAGTTTGATAACCACCGGATGTAATAAAATGATTCCCACAATTTGAAAAATTATTAAGCGTTTCATATGTCCAACTGGACCTACTTTTAACTGATACTTCATCAAGAGTTATTTGATGCTCATCCAATTCAATAATATTATTCCCTTTGCTTAAATTAACTGTAGGTAATTTTACTCTTACAAAACCAAGACAAGAAATAATTAAAGTGTCATTTAGAATTGGTTTTATAGATTGCAAATGAAAACTACCATCTTCAACAGCATTTGTGCCAATATTTTCTTTAACAAGACCCACAGTTGCAAACGCAATTGCCTCTTTGGTTCTTTTATTAATAACCTTACCAGTTATACTAATTTGCCCAAAACAGAATATTGGGAAAATAAATAGGAGAATAATAAGTTTCATAGTCTCTGAATCAATATAGCACACAACGTCCCAGGCTTTGCGCAGTTTGGATAATCAGTGATCCTACTGCTGGCTTGGCCACTAAAAACTCGATTAGCTAAAGCCAAATTACTGAAGTTGATTTGAAACTCCAAAGCTGATGGGCCATTGCGGAACCTCCAACTGGCGTAAAGCCTTTTGTTGTGTGAAGTGCTAGAGTTAATTATTTATTTCTGCTGCACTTACTTTTTTGATTTCCCCTTTTTCAGATAATATAAGGAACCCATTTTGAGCCTTCTTTTGAGTAAGAAGCTTTTTAAAAGTCAAGTCTAATCCTTTTCGAAGAAGTTCACGAAAATTTTGAATGTCGATTTCAGTCTTTTTCATCCCTCTGTTTTTTAATTATTTGCCAAATTGATTCATCATGAATCTTTATTTGGGTATTAACTTGACCTTCCGCTACAAATTTAAATGGTTTGCTTGAATTATCTATAATAATCCAGAAATCGCAAAGCTCAATAAACTTTTTAATTAGGTTATTAGTCCCTCGAAAATATCTTCTGCGAATTGTTTCTTCCGGAATATTGTGTCCACCTTCGCTTACCCTGATCTTAACACGTTCAATGGCTAGGTCTACATCATTTAGCCAAAAAAATAGCAATGTTATTGAATATCCCTTCTCCCTTGCTATTTTGATAGTATTTATATATGAGAGAGTTGTCAATGTTGTTTCAAATGCAAAGTCAACACCGCTATTTACAAGCTCCTCTATTCTTTCAAGCATAATTCTGCCTGCTTGGAATGAGACACTTTCTGGTTGGAAAGGAGAAAGTCCTTTTGCAATCTCATCAGCATTTACGAATTCCTTACAATTAAGCATTTCCGGAAGTATCGTAAATGATGCAGTTGTTTTTCCTGCACCATTACAACCAGAAATAATATAGAGATTTGGCACTTATGATAATTTTCAATCTAAAGCTAACAAAAATATAGTGATACTGAAATTGATAATGCATTTCACACAACGGCCGAGGCTTTACGCAGGGTGGGGAATAGTTGTTCCTACTGCTCGCTTGGCCACTAAAAACTTGATTAGCTAAAAGCCAAAATACTGAAGTTGATTAGCACTACCAAAGCTGATGGGCCATTGATGAAGCCCAACTTGCGTAAAGCCTTTTGTTAGCTGCCGCTATACGTCAGTCAAAAATGTAGTAACTCCAATGTTTGAAACCTGTCTCTAATGTTTCACCGTCTGCTTGGTTTTCATGAAAAGGATAATAAGTGACTACTTCATAATTTAAGTCAAACAATACCTCCTGCTCAAAAGTCAAACTGTATGAACTGTCAAAATATTGATATTGATAATTAGGAATCCCTATTATAAAGGAACTGGGAATGACTTTTAAATATTTCGGTTGAAGATTATTTAAATTCTTAGGGTATTCATTTCTTTCATTTCTATAGGCTTCAATAGCCTCTATAATTTTACTAGCGCGTTTAATTGCTATACTGCGGCTAATATTTCGTAGTGGGTAACTCAAGAATATGCAGATTATAAGTGTAAGAGGAATTGCAAATAGAAAAAGTGGGGTCAAGCGAAAAGAGTAATTTTTATTTGCAGCTTTTCGCCTTATCTCACCTACTGTAAGCCAAAGTCCAACCGGCAAAATTAAAATCCCAAACATACTTAAGAGCAGCGCTGCAGAATAGAAAAATTTTGCAGGTTCACTCAAAAAAGAAGGCCCAGGTAAAAAAGGAGATAATGCAAAAAAAGAAATTATCAAGAGGGTAATAAATAGTGGAATGAGTTTTTTATTTGTCATAGACATTTTAGATAGTGGCAGCTAACGAACAGGTATTGCTGCAGGTGTGGAATTCAATGTTCGTCTTGCCCAAACAGCTGCCCAACAAAGAATTAAAAGTACAAGATAAAAACGGTAAGCTCAACAGAATTTCGTCCGCCGAAACCGCTGCTGATAGGGAACAGCAGCCGATGATACCAACGTCAAGCCACACTTGAAGCAATACCAATGTTAGCTGTTGTTTTTAGTCCACCAATTTGTATTTGTCTCTATACTCAAATAAGGTTGATTTCATATTTGCAAAAGTGTACTTGTCTTGTTTAAGTCTGTCATACTCTACTTGAGCTTTTTCTAACTGGTTGTACTCACCAAATATTATAAGTCTACCAAACTTGTCCAGTGGAGTATTCTCGTCCTGCAATAATTGTATAATGTCAGCCTTAGTTTTTGCTTTTTCAAAATAAGGAAGAATGTGGTTGAGAATATTGTCTATAGTTTCATTCTTCAGTGCAGCAATGTCTGTACTTGGGTCTAAGTCAAACCATTTGTCAATATTATATTTTAGTTTGCCAATTCTTTGTCTGATTGCACAAATTGGTTCTGTCGGATAATCCGGAATTGTTCCGTTGTGGTAAGTATAAAAAGTCAACCAATATTCAGGGATGAAAAGTCCTGTGTTAATTGTAAAAGAGATATGGTCTTTTGAATACAATGAACTTTTCTGAACATTTATAATTTGTCCAAGGTCTTGAAGTTGTCGATAAAAATTGTTCCCTTTCTTTTTAAAACCCAATGGCTTAAGAATTGTCTGGAAACAATCCTTAATTATTATTTCAAAATTTTGTTCTGTAACGGTCTTCATAAAATAACAGCTAACGTTAAGGTATTGATGCTGTCGGCTAAAATTAGTTAATTAATTACTTTAGGCTTCGCCGATAGTATCAATACCAATGTTGGGCGAAGGTCGTCTGCCTTTTATCATTTGAGTGGTCTTAAATGACGACCGGAGTTCGTCAGCTGAATTACCATTCTGTATTTGATAGTACTACTAAAGCAATGACATAAAAGAAGTTTATGTTGTTGCTTTAGTAGATATGTTACTTTGAATACTATTGGGTGATAAAACATTCAGGTTAAGTATAAATCCATTCTAAATAATCAGAATCTTGTAATGAAAATATTTAGCTTCATGCAAGCCTTTTGCCTACGGCGCTTCACTAGCAAGCTTGCGGCGCCTTCGACTAAAGGCTTGCAGTATTAAGACTTTTTAACTTAACTTTTTTCAACATAAAAATCTAAATATCTATCGAAAAATTTTAATCAGCTGACGAATTTCGCCTCA
>MIAG01000007.1 GCA_001829005.1 Sphingobacteriia bacterium RIFOXYC2_FULL_35_18
GCACAAAAATTAAAACAGTATAACAAAGAATAGGAATCCATTGATTTTTCATAAGAATCAATTGAAACCCTAAATTCTAAAAGAAAATTGTTTGTTTTTAAGAAAACGATAACCAAAAAAGGAAATTGATAACCAAAAGTGACAATTACCTATTAAGTGTTGCCTTAATCTTGAGTAAATAGTCAAAATATAATTCAATGCTTTCAATTTGGCTCCTTGCCTTAACTAATTTGTATTCAGATAACCCAAGATATTCAGACGCATCTAATTCAGATTTTATATTCTTATACTCGATCCAGTTATTATGCGTTTTTTCAAGTAATAGCTGTTTAATCTCTGCGTATTCGCTTTGATAATATGAATCTTTTACTTCGGTATAAAGTTTCTTTAGATCTTCTTGAACTGATGCAAGAAGTTCTAATTCAGCAATTAAATGGTCATTTAAATTTGAAGTTATTATTTTCATAAAAATATTGGATTGAAATTAACATTAGTGGCTTCGGCTTTACAAAGGAGGGGCGGGGATATTCTGTCGTTGATTTGGTCGTAACTTTTCGTTAATTCGTACATATTAATGAAGTCTAGTCTGAAATCCTAAAGCTGAAGAGCCAAATTCTGTCCCACACTTTTGCAAAACCTCTACCGTTCGAGACCTTTATTCAATTAACTTTCGTTTAAAAATTCGATATATATTATCTGAGAGATTATTTGCTTCAACCCTACTTTTGATAACACTTTTCAAAAAAATGAGATGTTCTTTTCGATTAAAAAAATTCAAACTTATTGGAACAGTTATTGACAAGAAATATACAGGAATTGTAAGTGACAATATGTTTTCTTGTTTAAATGTACCACCAAATTCATGATCAATAATCAGCTCTAATTCGCGCTGAAGTTGTCCTGACTTTTTAGAATTAATACAAATTTCTTCAAGTTTATCATATACTCTTTGAACTTTACCATCAGTTTTTAACTGTGATAAAATTGTAAATATTTCGCTTGGACTTTTAGCCAGTGAAAGTACATATTGCGTTAGAGATGGCAAACTAAAGTTATCATTCACACCTACCTTTATGTTTTGATACCAAGATTTCTCTTGTGCTACTTCAATTTTTCTATCAACTCCAATTAGTGTTTCATGAAGTGCCGTATTAATTATTTCTCTCTTAATCGCAGTATATTCAGAGGCTCGCTCTGGGCTAACAAATAAGTCTGAAGCTGAAAATTTAGAAGTTAGTAAATAGTTTGATATTCCTTTGTCCGCATAACTTTTTGAGCTTTTCCATTGAATTCCCAGTTGGTCTGCTTGTGTCAAACTCAAAAGCTCAATATTATTTTTCGAAAACCATTCAAATCTTTTCCAGTCGCCCTCAAAACCATTGTTTATATAATTTGGTGAATTATACAGAAGTATTGCATTTATATAGTTTGAAAGTCCGCCAATATGATTCGAAAATGAAATTAGTGGAGATTCGAAATAATCATAAGATCCATCCAGCACAATTGCTGCATGCTCCAAAGACCAGTTATCAATTATACATTTTGTATCAGAATACATTTTGATAAGTTAAGTTACGAACAACGTTTGGGGCTTTATGCAGGTTGGGTATTAGCATTCCGTCTGCCCGGTCCGCTGCTGATTGAAAATCTATAGATGAAGTTAAGAATTGAATTTAAACGATGTTTGTCTAGCCTGAACTGAGGAACCGCTTTGCAACTAGTTGAAACTTATTTTAAGAAGCCCAACTTGTATAAAGCTCCTTGCTGGGCGTAGCCTAATTTGTGAGATGCTTATTTTCAAATATCTCAAAGGCTTCCAAAAACTTCAAGTAAGTTGATTTGTCTTCACAAATTATCTCAAATGTTTCGTCAAATTTTCGTAGTAATTTGTCTGCATATTTAACTGCTAATCTTATATTATAAATGTCAATTGCAAAATCACCTAGAGTTGGCTGGCGTAAATACTTATGCAGGGGATTGTAGCTTTGCACAAGATTATATCTCGATATGTGTCCCCACATATTATGTACGACATTTGAAAAAGGGGTATAGACAAAATCATAGAAATCCATACAATCAGATTCTTCAGCCATTTGTCTTGTGCTTATACCTGACCATGAGCCAACATTAACTTCAGTTAGAAATGTATATCGCTGGGAGTTTAGCCAAGCTTCACTGTATTTAATCATTAAATCATCATCCGGTTTACCTCCATCTTCTAATATTTGTTTCTTTCGATGTTCAAGCGCTAATTTCTCTTGCCCTAAGCCATATAGAATAAATTTCTTTGAGCGAACTAATGGTTCTTTTGTAATCCAAGAGAAATTTATATAGTTGTCTGCCATACATCTCAGAATAATAGGTGCTAAATCAAAAGTCCAGCAGTTTTGATTTGAAGCAAATTGTATTGCTAATGTTATTTGCCTAGCAAGTTGGCCAAATAATACTTCATACATTTCTTTTTGTTCTAGCTTAATTTCAAGTGTATTCCATCGTCTTGGCACTTCCTGCTCTAAGTCTCCAATTAATGTTTTCAATAATTGGTTTAAGTCATTATTAAATTTCTGTGTCATATTTTAAAAGGTTCAAGTCGATAGCTTTGGTTCCAAAAGTATTTTATCCATTCATTATCTCTATTGTAATCCCACTCTTTGTTAAAGCACATAGAAATTGTTGAACGTAAAAAACTGGCTATTCTCTTAGAATTTTCAGTTTCCGGATAATCTAATACTTCTTTAAAATCGGGAAAATTATTTCCTTGTGCAATTTTAAGTCGGTTAAGGTGGTTTAAAAAGCTTACAACATTTGCCATCACAATAGTGGATTCAAAACTTGTTTTGTCTGTTAGCTTTTCCAAATATTCCTTGTATTTAAAAAGATACTCTTTATGAAGATTATTGGCGATATCTTGTTCAAGAATAAAATTCAAAGGACAATTAGGATAAAGAAAAAGAAAAGGAGACAATATATATTTTAGTCTTGATAAAAGTCCATTCTTTTTAAGAGCTTTAATTATTTGTATTTTATCATCTTCAGATAAAATACTGTAACTACTTATAAGTGTAGAAGCTGTCCCATTATTGGTTTTTGATGAAAAGTATTTGTCACTAATTTTAGTGAATTCAAGAAACAGTATGCTTCCTTCATCAATCCCACATTCTTCACATAGTATATGAATCCAAATAAATTCTGGAATTCCAAAGTCAAGCCAAGCAGTTTCAACAAAAGTACCTAAAGTTAAAAGTGGCGGCTGAAATAACTTTCCTGTTTGTTTATGGTCAGCAAGTAATTTGCTTTTCATTTTCGACTGAATTATTAGAGTATTAAAGATATGTTATGCCCAATGTTAAGGTATCGATACTGTCGGATAAATTAGTTAATTAATTACTTTATGCTTCGTCGATAGTATCAATATCATGTTGGGGGAAGGTGGTTTACCTCTCATCATTTGAACAGTCTTAACTGACAACTGGAGTTCGTCAGCTGAATTACCATTCTGTATTTGATAGTACTACTAAAGCAATGACATAAAACGGAAAAGGCTATACAAAGGTTTAATATTACATGTTACTTGCAGTTCAGCCTATGTTCAGGCGTTTATTGTTGACATTTTGTTTAGCCCATATTCCATCAGACCAACTTTTACAAAGCCTTATGTTATAGGTAGCCGTGGTTATAAGGAAAAATTCATGTTGACTTGTACTTCTTTCAAGCCCAATAGCGAAACTATATATCGGATAGGTCTCATTAGAAAGCCAATCGCTAGGCAAGGAGACGTTGCGAAATCATTTAACTCAGACAACTCTTCCATTTTCCTCTCGAAATTTCTGTAGGGTCTAATATAAGGTTCGTCAATGATAAATTCTTTCCTATCTAACACTATTGAACTATCGGTTTTGCTACGATAAACAACGTGCTTTACAAGGCAAGTATCACAAGGCGGATACTTGAAATAGGTTGAAATATTTTTGTAAAACTTTGACAATTCGGATAAAATTTCCTTATTCCGGTTAAACTTAACGATCTTGTTGAGACTATCTAGGTACAGTGAATTTTCTTTTGAACGTTCCCTATAAAAATCGGTGTTGTTTTTATTATAATAGAGCAAAGTGTCGTTGTTAATTAGGCTAAGCTTATAATTGCGATAGCTTAGCTTGGGATTCGACTCTTCAACGAAGGTATAAGGAACGCCTTGAAAATTTTTCACTTCATTCAAATGTTCTGTTAGCTCGTTTATTATTGGGTCGTTTGATGATGTTTTAGAATACGAATCAAAAAATATTAGGCTGAAAATAACGTAAGACAAATTTAAAAAAAGCAGGTTTAGTACATAGCCGCCGACGATCTTTCTTAAACTATTAAATAGAACATGCCATATTAGAAATAGAGCGAAAAGAAAAGCAAGTACCATTAATAAATTACTCAAGAAATAAAAAGAATAGTTCTCGGTCGAAACAAATAAATTAAGCAGAACAAACGAAGGAATTGACAACAAAAGCCAAACCAGATAAACAAATGAAAAAATTGTCCACAAGTGAGACTTTGATCTACCCACAATAAGGACACTCAATACGTTAGTAATAATGAAAGGAATACCTAATAGAATTAAAGAAAATATCGTTTTATAATTGTCTACCAGTTCTGTTTTCCACAACACAATGTTTAAACAGATTGCTAAAGCGGTGTAGAATACTATTTGATATACCTGTAGCTTGTAATCTTTCCTAAATAAACTTTTAAAAAAATGTATTGGCAGAATATAAAAGGTTGCAAGTTCCTTCAACCACGATAATACATTTTCAATCTTAAAGTCGTTAATGATGTTAATGATGAATTTCGGAAGCATCAATTTAGAAATAAGCTTTTGTGTGTAAAAGGTTTCTTGTCGGTTGCCTATAACGTTTCGGGGGGTTGCGATGGCGGGGAGTTATAGCACTAAACTTCATTCCGAGATCTGAACTTCCACCTTGCACAAATGTGTTTGCGAAGAACGGAACTCCCGCTATCGCAAACCCCATGTTACCGGTAGTGGTTCTTTTCGGTCGAAGGGCTGTCGTGCCAAGTTTGCAGTGTCCCAGTGCGTTGGCTTGTGTGTAGGAAAAAAATAAAATGTGCTTGCAAATGCGTTGGCTGTCATTGTTACATTTTTACGAAACGGTGTTGGTCTTTAATTTGTTGATGCAAAAATTGTCCTTTTGAATCTGCTCTCTTAAAGTCGTCCCACTTGTTTGCTGACACATCAAAATATTGATATGCCCCTCCATTGTGAAATGTTACTTGAAGAGTTTCCGAAGCTGCATCATAGCTAAGTAATGAAATGTTTGAAGATTCAAACGCTGAGAAATGTTCCATTTTATCAGTATTTAATTGTTTTGATACTATTGGGCTTTGTCGCCTCCATGTTGAAATGAAAGGTAAATAATCTGTGTCTACTTGCAAAGGGTTACTCCAACCGCCTTGTGAAAACTTCTTGTCTAAATCAATTTGTTCATCACAAACAATTGGGTCTTGGCTGTCTGGTCGTTTATCTTTTGCTGGAGCTTCAATCATTGTCCGCATTGGAAGTTTAACAGCCTCACCAAGAATAAGAGCCTCGCCTGTTCTTAGAATTGGAAGCATGTTTGTCAACCCTTCTAAATTGTCTGTAATTGCTCCTGTGATATGAGACCTGTCTGTGTGATTTGAAAGTCGCATAGCGAAGAAAGTTCCGCACTGTGATAAAATTGTTGGATTGATTTCTGAAGGTCGTTGACTTACAATCATTGCTCCGATACCATATTTTCTACCCTCCTTAACTATCCGTTGAACTATTGAAGAAGCAACGCCTTGAATATTATCATTGAGATATGAGTGTGCTTCTTCCATTACCAAAAGTAAAGGTCTTAGTCGTCCTCCTTCTTTTAAATTCCTTGACCAAAAAAGTCCATCGTATAAAATGCGTAAAAGAATTCCAACAATGTTGTTTGTTAAAGTTGTCGGCACACCAGATAAGTCTAAAATTGTAATTGGTTTTTCTGAACCAATCCAATCCTTAACCAACTTATCCAAGTCCTTTGTTACCTTTCCTTCTAATGTTGGTTTCCAATCTCCTGGACTAAAGAGAAAATCAAATCTTGAAATACGAATTTTTGCTCCTAAATTTTCCAGTTGACTTCTCATGTTTAATCCGTCAGGCAAATAATTTATCTTTTCAGTATCCGCTTTAATATTTTTAGGTTTTCTAAATCTTGGTGGTATTCCTTTTATAGCATCACCTTTAATTGGGTTGCTTGATGAATCCAATTCATAAGCCCAATTTGCCTCAATAGGTGGGTTGTCATTTGCGGAAAAGTAGGTTGCGAATTCTCTACAATATAATTCATACCAAAGTGCATGAATGCTGAAAGGAATTGGACTGTCTGCGTTAATATTTTCTTTTGCAATTCCTTCTCTGTTTGCTGCATCTAATTTTTCAAATGCTTCTTGTTTTAATTGAGTGATTCTCTCAATGATTACATTTTTTGTTTTGTGGTTGTCTCCAAAATTTCCAAAAGTAATTTCTACCAACTCGTCCACACTCAAAGCCCAGTAAGGAATATGCAAAGGTTTTTCTGTTGTAGAAGTTGTCTCTGGATTGATTTTGTAAATGTTTGCTCTGTCTTTTAAAGCATTGCCATATTCACCGTGAATGTCAAGGACAATTATTCTTGCTGATGGAAACTTTGTTGAATCTGATAAAGCATTTAATAACCCTGCAACGGTTGTAGATTTCCCTGAACCTGTTGTGCCGACAATTGCAGAATGTCTTGTAACTAATTTGTTGATGTCAATTAGTGCATCAATGGATTCTGAACCTGCAACGTGTCCAATTCTTACTAAGTGATTTTGTTTTTTCTGTTCTCCGTATATGTTAGCTAAATCTTCTTCCGAAACTAAATGAACTTCATCGTCAATAGTTGGGTATTGTGAAATGCCTCTTTGAAAATTTCCTTTTCTATAGCCTTCTCCAATTAGTTGAATGGTTAGCCAACGATTGCCATAAGGTGAATTGGCAGCTAAATTTTCTGGAACTGCACTTGCACCAACTTGTGACACGATACCAAATAAATCTATGTAGCCAATTGGTATTCTTACAAATGTTCCAAGCTGTCCAATTCTGTAACCTTGTCCATTGACAAAGGTTAATCCTGAAAGTTGGTTGCTGTTAAGCGTTACACTTATGCTTGTTCCATTTACATCTTGAACAGTTCCAAGCAGTGTGGGATTATTCACTGCTTTTTTCATGTTCATTTTTTTTAGTTGCACTAATTTCTTTCAGAAAGTTTCCGAATAATTTGAAATCTCCAAGTTGCAATTGATAGGTGTAGATGTCAGTCGCTTTTCCAGCCACATCAACAGTTTCTTTTTTGAACTTCACAATTTCACTTGGAATTTCATTTACTTTCTCATGGTCTTTCAAAGACCACTTTCCAACTCTTCTGCCAATGATTGCTTTGTCAAAAGCAATCAAGCTAAGATTGTTTGTTGACTTGGCACAACGGATTGCCTTTTCATATTTGTCTTGCTCTAAATCACCGTAAATAAATGAGTAAATAATTGCAGTTGGATTACTTCTTAAGCTTTGTAAAATTATATCGTTAATGTGGTCATCACTGAAAGAATAACCTACGATAAACAAAGCAGAAGAAGGGGACATTATAAAATCCTTGAGCCTGTCAAGCATAGCAAGGTATGGCATCTTTCTACTTTGGTCATACTTCAAATGTGAAGGATAAATCAAATAGCTTTGCTTATCATCTTTCTCATAGGTTCTAATAATATTTTTATTGCTGTCTAATCTCCAATTTATTGAACCGTGAATTTTCCAAAGTCTTGCCCATCTTGGGTGAAGGATTTTTTCGTCTTCAACTGCACCTAAATCAAAGAAGGCTTTTCTTGCACCAATAAAACCATCAAAGTATAAACAGCCCTCTTCTTCCAGTGCTTGTTCTGTAAGTAGGTCGTAATTTGTTGTAAAAATATGAACTGGTTTGTCTCTGTCTAATGCTTTTGCCCATGCTGCTAAACCATGATATGGAGTTTCAATGTTTGGTAAAAGTTTATCAACTTCTGCCGAAATTGTTTTACAAATTAATTCGTCAAGGTCAATTAAATCTTTCTCTGTAAATTCTTTTACTGTTCCTTTCCCCGCAACTTGTCTTAATGCTCTTATTTGGCTTAAAATTATTTCAATGTTTGCGTCTTTAATTCCATCGGCTTCCATTTGAGTTAGGAGCTTATCATAGTGGCTTGGCTTTTTCTTGTCGCCACTTGTAATTTTCGTTGCAATTAATGAAGTAAGTCCCGCAACATCAGGAATAAGAGGGTCGTCAACCTTTTTTCCTGCCTCATCTCGTTCGTTTACTCTAACAGAAAGAGGGCAACCAGCAGCAATAAAGACGCCAATTGGTTTTTTGTCCTGTGATAAAGTTTGTTGAATATATCCAACCTGTCTAAAAATTTCGTGCTCGTTATTCATTCAATAAAAATTGATTTAAAGTTAGATATTTCATTTTAAGTTATATGTCAAATATTGTTGTCGGTGGTGGGTGGGCATTGGTGAGTTGGGCAAAATTAAATGTGCTGCAAAAGCGTTGGCATTTTGTCGTTCATTTTTAGCACTGCCGTTTCAAGTTTGCACTGTCGTCATACCATTACCGGTAACAGTTAAAAGTACGCAACTCTTATTTTATAATACATTTAAAATCAATATGTTTCATCCATGTACTTATATGTATTAATAGGTGAAATACTTTATAAAACGCGGGGCAACACTTTGATTACGTGATATTAATTTTAATAATTAAGTATTTTCAAAGCAAAGCCTCCTGAGTCCCAGACACAGCTGTCTCAGGTCAGTAAGCGATTACAAACGAAACAATTGGGGAGGAATAAATTGGGGTATTATAAATTTAGGAAAAAAATTATACATGAGGAAAATTTTATATGATTTTACCTATAACTCTGCTACATGAATAATAATCTATTGCATTTACTTTATTACACATTTAGCATGTTTTTACCTTAACTCTGTAACATGTTTAAAAGACAGCGAATATAGGAGCTTGAAAAATGGAGACAATATAAGTCAGGCAAACCCCTAATAATTAAAAGTACAAAACAAGTTGGAAAGGCTACTCTTGTAAATCAATTTGCACTATTTACCAAAAAGTGTTGATTCCAGTTTAGGCTTGAGAATAGTCCACCACAAGGGCATGTTGTGGCTTCATAGCCACTTATCTTTATATATGCAACATATACAGTGAAAAACAACAATAATACAGAAGTAGCCAACAATCCTGTTCGTCTTAGTCCTTTTACCATTATTAAA
>MIAG01000008.1 GCA_001829005.1 Sphingobacteriia bacterium RIFOXYC2_FULL_35_18
ATAAAAAATTTAATTATTAACCAAAAATGTCAAACCTTTAACATCATTTAATCCAAGAATTAGGGGGTTAATACACCCTAAATATTTTGAAGTGTATGAATTGCTTTTCCGTATGTCAAATTCTGTCATTGTACATAAAAAAACTAAACCAAATTCTAATTCAGAGAATGCAATAATAAAACCACCTATTGCTTGTTTAAAATCCTTATCGTTTTTCCAAATATCATTCATAAGATTACGTCTAACGTTCGAGTATTTGCGAAGGCAGGAAATTCATTGATTGTCCAGTCCGGCAGAAATGCCCAATTGGAAATATGTTGTTGAAGTTAAGAACTAAAGCTGAAAATTGAACGTCGAGCCCGAACCGCTACTGATGCTTGCACATAGCTGATTTTAAATTGTCCAGCCCTGCTTTTGCAAATACTTTTGTTGTGCGATGGCTAGTATAATGGTTTTTTTGCCAAATCAGAATGGAGAATCTCTTTGTCTAAGCCATATTTACTCGTTATGTCTTTAACTAGGTCTACAAACCAATTGTCAGCACTAGGCGAAACATATATTTTGTCAATTAAAATGTCAAGGTCGACGGGAAATTCAATACCTGGCTGTTCCTTATAATTAGGGTTTAAAAATACTGCTCTGACTTCTTTTTCATGTGCAAATGAAAATCTTTTATACCACTGAGTGGAGTTTGTACCTGAAAAACTTTTATTAAAGTCAATATAGTTGATTCTGCCAATTGAAATATCTGGGTCTTTGTCTAAGGCTAAGTATAATCTTTGGTAAGTTGTTCTAATAGATATTGCGTTAGAGATATCTTTCGAATATAGCATCCACATAGCGTCAGATTCGTATGGATTTTCGTGCCAGCAATTGACAAACGTATATTCTCTTCTTAAGGGTCTTACATCCTCCATTTGCTGTGATAATGCTTGAGCTTTTGCAACTAATTTTTCATCGTCTGCCGACAAAGTGTTTTTGTCAATCCTATCTAAAATTGCCAATGCTTCATCAGTTATTTCTTTGCTTGGCGGCAAAGCTTCTCTGCCATTTATTGGGGCTGTCATGTGAGCAACAAGTAAAGCAAACAGCATTGACCTATCATAGCTTTTTTTATTATCAAAAATGCCAATTGCTCCTTCAAATGGGTCTTTAAACAATGAAGTTTTGGTGAAATACAATGCCTTTTTAAAAAGCATAGAAACGAACTTGCTAAAATCAAGATACCGCCATAAATATGCTTCATTCGGAGGTATCTCATAGCTTCTCTTACTGTATCCATATCTTACAACCGTTTCTGCAACGTTATGTCGACAGCTATTACAGGCGTAAATGAAACTATTGTCTGCCTTATAGCCTAAATGTGTTAGCTCGTTATTTTGAAAGTGATTTCCGCAACTAGTACAGTTGTCATGGTTTTCATTTAAAAATATTTTGAGCTCTCTCGAGAATCGCAGAGTCATTTTAGGTAGTTCTGTCATTTTACGAGGTTTTGTCAACTATCGCACAACGTTTTGCGAGTATGAGAAGTAGCGGAATAAAAAACACTTCACTTTAAGTTTAGCACTAACTTTTATTAAATGCACAGACCTTTGATTTAGCACCAAAACCGCTATTTCTTATACACGCTGTTGTAACCAGTTTTATTTTAAAATTTCAATGGCTTTATCTATTGTTTTCCCATTTTTTAAATTCTCCAAATCAATGACTTCTTCAATTTCCATATCAGGAATTATACCATTTTTATGAAACGTTTTATCCATGCTCATATAGTATGCTATTGCTGGACTAAACAGGATTTCTTTGGTTAATTGAAACCAACTATTGGTAGATGAATAACCTGCGGTTTGTTCACCTAATAAGGTAATGTTTTTCTGTCCTTTTAATGATGAAGCTACTACTTCACCAGAACTTGTAGTATATCTACTTGTCAATACAACATACTTTTTGATTTTATTCTTACAATCACAATTAATTGGAATTGAAGTCATTTGACTTCCCCACATATAAAGATTTCCATCTTTAAGTTCCCACTTTGAGTAAAAAGATTCTCCATCTTTTGAGTCACCTCCTAAATTCATATTCGGAAATAACAAACCCAAACCCGATAGCATTGGATACATATTGCCACCAAGATTGGTACGCAAATCAATGATGAGCTTTGATGGATTTTTTGAAAGCAGTGTACAAATACTATCTCTTATGGTGTTTGTTGCTAAATCTATTGCATTTTGGTCGCCACCAATATTAATGGTAGGAATTACTATATAACCAATATTTTTAGTTAGCATTTCGGCTTCAATTTTATACCCTTTTACTGATTCTTGATATAATGTAGAAGGTATTTCTTGATTGGTTTCATACGAAAAAGTAACATCTTTTTTAACGTCACCCATGTATCTTTGTCCATTTATCTGCAATGCTCCATGGAAGTCATTCAATTCAGTGAGTAGCAATTGTGTGGGTTTAGCTAAAGCATATGGTGTTGAATCATTTAAATCCAATCTTGCTATTACTTTTTTTGTTATGAAATCCCAATCAACATTGTTTGTATTGACTGAATTTTCTTTAGCTAGAATTATAATACTGTCTAATAGTTTTTCATTATTTAATTTTTCCTGTGCATTAACACAGTTAACGAATCCAAGAAATATCAGATAGAATGCAAATTTACTTTTCATAGTAGATTTTTTGATTTATGTTGGTTATGTTTAAATTGGTTACAACGTTAAGGGCTTTGTGCAGTTTGGATAATCTGTGATCCTACTGCTGGCTTGGCCATCCCGCAAGGCGGGAACGCGATTAGCTAAAGCCAAATTACTGAAGTTGATTAGCAATACCAAATGATGATGGGCCAGAGGTGGAAGCCCAAATTGTGCAAAGCCTTATGTTATAGGCAGGCATTTTAATAGCATCGTCTAGAAAATATCTCAATTGTCAGCCACTGTTTAAGTAACACTATAAATAATTACAATGCCAATAATAAATGCAAAAGGTGAAATTAATTGAAAGTAAAATGGCTTTAAAATGTCAGCAGCTTTCAATGAAAATTTATGATGAAGTTGTCGTGGCACAAAATACAAAACGAAAGAAGTGAGAAGCATAAACCAACCAAATATTTTGAAAAACTCTGGATATTTAGATATGTTAGCAGATAAAATTAACGCCGTTGCTGGTATCATTCGTATTGTTATTTCGGCATAGTTGATAAAGTTCGTACTTCCTGCTTTACGTAAAATCTCTCTTGCCTTTTGAGGTTTTAAAAGCATAATCAGACCAACAAAGATGAAGAATAATCCAAAAACTATTATTGTCCATTTAGCAATTGTTTCTATCATAATTATTTTGTCTTGTCTCGTTCAGTTGAATTTTTTAGAGTGTCAGATATGCTTGCCTATAACGTTCGAGGCTTTACGCAGGTTGGGAATAGTTGTTCCTACTGCTGGCTTGGCCACTAAAAAACTCGATTAGTTGAAAGCCAAATTACTGAAGTTGATTAGCACTACCAAGGCTGATGGGCCTTTACTGAAGCCCAAATTGCGCAAAGCCTTTTGTTAGCGGGAGGCTTTTAAAAGTTTTTTGGATTCCAATTATTTTGAATACTCTCAGCATGTTGAAGTCTTATATCACGATCTTCACCATGATTAACTGATTCATATAATATCGCTTCGATTTCAGCAAAATTAGAATAAGTTGATTCCCGGCCAGTTTGAATAAGTTTCTTAATAGTCTCTATAACATCAGCAGATTTTACAATATTAGTCTCACTTGGGATTAGTGATAAATCCTTTAAAACACAGTCACCATAAAAAACAATTAAGGAATAAAAGGGAATATCGTCTAAGTTAGATAACCTACTCTTAAGAAACTTTATATGGCTGTTGTTTTGAAAAATTGGATTGTAAAATGGATACTTCTGTTTTCCATAAGCTAAAACTTGAACCCATTTTGATTGATTCCCAGTCCCAAATATCCAACCACTAAAATGTTTTACCTCAACTACAAAAATACCAACTTCTGTTACTATCACAACATCAATTTGAGAGAAACTTCCATCAGATTTTTGAACATATAAATCATGAAAAATTGTTTCAGATGAAAATCCATTCTTAAGGAGTTTCAGTATTAAGTCCCTTTCTGACCAAGTACCTCTTCCCTTATGAGTTACGGTTCTAAGTAACTTATCATTTTTAACCTCTTGATAAATGAGAACAAGAGCTATGGAAATCAAGATTAGTATAAGAAACCACATGATTAAATAAATAATTACACTCTTGTTATTATTTTATGCTTACCGCTAACGTTCGGGGCTTTACGCAGGTTGGGGAAGGATATTTCCTGATGCTGGCTTGGCCACTAAAGACGCGATTAGCTAAAGCCAAATTACAGAAGTTGATTGAAATGCCAAAGCTGATGGGCCATTGCTAAAAGCCCAACTTGCGTAAAGCCTATTGTTAGCTGTAGCGCTTATAAATCTAAAACAATTGATATGTTTTTTCTTAATTTGTTAATTTGCTCTTCGCTTAGTTTACCGAGTTTTTGAATAAGTCTTTTATTATCTATAGCTCTAATTTGATCTACAAGAATATCGCTTGGTTTGTCAAGTTGATTTTTCCTGAGTTGTACTCTTAGAATTTCAATTTCAGGTTGAACATTAGAAGTAATAGGGCAAATCAAGGTTGATAAATGATGAGAATTGAGTAAGTCTGTCTGAATAATTACAACTGGCCTTGTTTTGCCAGGCTCTGTCCCCTTACTTGGGTTTAAATCGGCAAGCCAGATGTCATACTGTTTAATTTTCATCAACGAACTTTTCAAATTCATGAAGAACCTTTAAGGAATCTTTCATTGTCAATTTGGATTCTTTCAAAAGTTTGTTTTTAAGAATTTTCCTTTTATTAAATTGATTGTAGAGACTTACAGCTTCATTTATATATCTGTTTCTTGCTTGGTTAAGCTGTGTAGTTATTTCTTCAGCTTCATCAAATGTTGTGTCATCAAGTTTTAATGAAAGCGTTTTCATAAAAATTTTAATTTATACAAAAGTATATACTAATTGTATATACTACAAAATCTTTTTTGAAATCAAGCTTAATCGCGTTACTGCTAACGTCCAGGGCTTTACGCAGTTTGGATAATCTTTGATCCTACTGCTGGCTTGGCCACTAAAAACTCGATTAGCTAAAGCCAAATTACTGAAGTTGATTTGAAACTCAAAGCTGATGGGCCATTGCTGAAAGCCCAACTTGCGTAAAGCCTTATGTTAGCTGAAGATTATTGTGAGCTTAAGTCCTTGGGAGTAATAATGATTTGGCATATATACTTTCCAGTCTTATCAGTATACCTGTAAATAATATCAATTTTGTTAGTGAAGAAATATGATCCTTTGGGGTCAGTTTTAAGCATATTAATAACTCGCTCTTTTGAAGTGGTTACAAGAATTGTTGTGTCAACATTTGCTTTATCGGCATTAATTGAGATATTATACTGCAACTTGTTGCCGTATAAGGCCTGAGTATTGTTTAAAGTAGTTAAACTGTCGATTTGAATTGGAGTATGTTTATTTGTCATGTTTGATATTTCTTGGAGCTCTTGGTCAAGCGTTAATTCTGGCTCTTTAAACAGAATTTTTAAAAGCGCAGACAATAGAATAAGCCCTATAATACCATATGCAATTTTTGTAGTGATACTTTTATTCTTAGTGATCTCGTACATGATTTTTGAATATAATTAATGTCAAGTATTTGCTGCAAACGTCTAGGGCTTGGCTAAGGTTTGGAAATATATTCTGTCTCTTGCTTGGCCACTTAAGACTCGATTAGTTGAAGCCAAATTACTGAAGCTGGGTCAGAATTCCTACTGTTGATGGGCGATATTCGTCTGCTTTTATTTTTTCTTTCGAAAGGTTATTGTTGGTCTTCCTTCAACATACAGGGTTAAATAATTTTCATCAAGTCTTTCAATCTTACTAGTTTCTGTACCAATTGTCAAATATTTATTATCCTTTGAGACTTTATAGCTTGTTTTCGTGTTATTCTCTTTCATTCCTTCGTGTTGAATGGAACTGAATTTATCATCCTGCATGAATGTAATAGTGAGGCCTTTATTTGCGCGATTCGCTTCCTTCGCTTCTTTGCTATCTGGAGAGACGTAATTGGGGTAATCGAAATTTTCAAAAACCCAAGTTCCAATTAATTTGTCTTTGACTGTTAAACGATTCTGAAATGAAGAAAATACAAATAGTAGAAAAGATAAAATAATGGCTTTAGGCATAAAATTGTAATTACGGATTTAGCGCTTTGGTTGCAGCTAACGTCCGGGGCTTTGCGCTGGTTGGATAATCTGTGTTACTACTGCTAGCTTGGCCACTAAAGACGCGATTAGCTAAAGCCAAATTACTTAAGTTGATTTGAAACTCCAAAGCTGATGGGCCATTGCTGAAAGCCCAACTTGCGTAAAGCCTTTTGTTATGGGCTGCGTAAGTTAGCCTTGAAGTTTAATTAACTGTTCAATCATTTTAGGAAGAAATGTCTCTTTTATTACCCAAACAATAGAATAATCTATTCCAAAATAGTCGTGAACAATTCTGTTTCTGAAGCCTCGTATTTTATGACAGTCAATTTCTGAATGCGTCTCCTTAAAATCTTCGGGTAATCTGTTAGCCGCTTCTCCTATGATTTCGAAATTTCTGATTACAGCATCTACTGTTTTTGAGTCAGCTGAAAATTGCTCCAGAGTCAAGCCAAGAGTATAATCTAGGATTTTTTGTCCACTATCAAGGATATCGTCAATAAGCAGGACTGTAGATCTTTTAGACATAAATGATATCAGATTCTATGGCTTGAAAATATTTCTGCTTGATTCCTTTTCTCGATACAAGATCTATTTTTCTTTTAATTTTCTGTTCGAGATAATCAGCCAAATCAATGAATTCAATTCCGATAGGCTTAGAAAAATCTACAATAATATCGATGTCGCTTGATGTTGGTGAAAAATCATTGCGTACAACTGATCCAAAAAGGCCAATAGAGCTAATAGAATACTTTTCCATTAGCTCTGGCTTCAGCCTAAGTAGCAAATCTTTTATGGATTCCAACTGTGTCATACTTCAAAGATACGAAACCTGATAATACATAGCCCTTAACGGACAGGGCTTTGCGCGGTTTGGGTAATCTTTGATCCAACTGCTGGCTTGGCCACTAGTGACGCAATTAGTTAAAGCCAAATTACTGAAGTTGATTAGCACTACCAAAGCTGATGGGCCATTGCTGAAAGCCCAACTTGCGTAAAGCCTTTTGTTATGCGGCTGTATTACTGTATCTCGAAATAGAATCTAACTCGGATTTAAGCAAAAAATTCTCTTCTTCAATATCAAAATCATCCTGTAGTCCTAACCAGAATTTAGCTGATGTCCCGAAGTATTTTGAGAATCTCAGAGCGGTATCTGCTGTAATTCTTCGATTGCCTTTAATGATTGCAGAAATCCTTGTCTGTGGAATTCCTGTGTCCTTACAAAGCCTATATGCAGAAATTCTAAGTGGGATTAGAAATTCTTCTTGCAAAATTTCTCCAGGATGGATATTTTTTATACGTTTCATTTTTCCACTTTTAGTGATAATCTATGATTTCAACATCGGAAGAATTACCAGAATCCCATTTAAATATTATTCGCCACTGGTCATTTATCCGAATTGAGTAAAAGTCCTTTAGGTTACCCTTTAGTTTCTCCAACTTATTAGATGGTGGTATCTGTAAATCCGTGAGATCTTGAGAGTTATTAAGCATTCTTAACTTACGCCTAGAAACCTCTTGAATCGTATTAGGTATTTTCTTAACCCTTTCCCCGTCCCAAATTTTTTGTGTGTCCTTAGAACCAAAAGAAAGAATCATACCCGAAAATTTAGATACTTACGTTAAAGGTAAGTACTTTTAGAAAATTAAGAAAATAAATTTATGCCGCATAACGTTTTCGGGCTTGGCGAAGGTGGCGATTTTACGCACCAACTTTCATACGAAGAACCAAAGTTCAAATATAGGAAAAACTGTCCTACGAAGCACTGCACCGCCACTTTTGCCAAACCCGTGTTACCGCCAGTGGTTCTGTCTTTCGATGCACTGTCCACCGTGCTTTCAGCGATTTTTACAGTCCAAATACTTGTCTCGAAAAACGATTTTTTGTCTGTCGGCAATGAGCGGTCGGGAAAGATTTAATTTTTGCGAAGCGAGGGATTTTTTTCTGTCCCTGTGCGATTGCTTTTGGCATAGCTTTTTGTTTGCGTGTCGGCTTTAGCTCTTTGCCGCCCACAGGAACGAGGACGGCAATGTGCTAAAAGTGTGTCGGCACAAAAAGTATGACAAAAAGAAGCGTTGAATACTTAGAATTTTTCTAACCATTTATTTGTCCCACCACAAAGCCAAATTGCATTCAGTCCAAACTCTTTCAACAATTTTGCTCCGTCTGCTGACCGTCCGCCACCTTTTCCACACGCAGTAACAAATTGAAAGTTTTTGTCAAGCTGTGAAACGCTATTTTTTAATTCTTGAAGTGAGATATTCAAAGCATTTGGAATGTGTGCCTGTTCATATTCTTCTTTGCTTCTTACGTCAATGATTTGAATTTTTTTGTTGGCTTGAAGTGCTTGTTTTACTTCGTCCACTTCAATACATTCTTTGATTACTTTTATTTGTTCGGGCATACGGAATTTGATTATAAGTGAAGATATAATTGTTACGCCACCAATGAGAAAAATGGCGTATTCAATACCGAATAAGTCGGCAGTAACTCCTGATATTACAGCACCAAAAGCGTAACCTAAATCTCTCCAAAGTCGGAATGTGCCAATGCTCTCGGCTCTTTGTTTCGGACTTGTCGCTTGGGCAATGGTTGATAAAAATGTAGGATAAACCAATGCAGTTCCTAATCCTAAAATTGCTGAAATGGAAGCCAAAACATAAAAGTCGCTACTGAATGGAATAAGTAAAATTGCTAAACCTTGCAGAAGCATACCCCAAAATAGCATTGCTTTTTTAGAGTAATGGTCAGACATTTTGCCTGTAAATAATTGTCCGATACCCCAAACGGTTGGATAAATAGCAGTGATTATTCCAATATTCGCATTGTCAAAGTTTAGCGAAAAAAGAACTATTGGAAGCAAACCCCAAATCATTCCGTCATTCAGATTGTTTACAAGACCTGCCTGTGTTACTGAACTTAATGTTTTGTTTTTGAAAGTTGTTTCAAAAAATACATTTTCAAGTTGTGTTGTATTGTCGGTAGCACTTTCCTTATGAACAAAAACTCTTGTGTCTTTTACCCAAAGTGCAGTTAAGATAAAGCCGACAATGGAAATGAAAATTCCAATGTAAAACGGATAAGGTGTTATACCGTAAGTATTGGCAATATAACCTGTCAAGAATGCAACAATACCAACTGCAAAATATCCTGCAAATTCATTTAATCCCATTGCAAAGCCACGGTCTTTTTCGCCAACAAGGTCAATTTTCATTACTACTGTGCTGCTCCAAGTCAAGCCTTGGCTAACTCCTAAAAGCACATTTGCAAATATTACCCAACTCCAACTCGGAGCATAAATCAGCATAAATGGAATTGGAATGGCTAAGAGCCAACCAAACAGAAGCAAATTTTTACGTCCGAATTTATTGGCAAGTCGCCCTGTGAAATAGTTTGCAATCGCTTTGGTAATTCCAAATGCTGTAATGAATGAAAGTATAGCTGTCTTTGAAGCAACGCCAAATTCTAACTCGGCAAACTGCGGAAAAATAGTTCTTTCCATTCCTATCATTCCACCAACAAAAGCATTTACGATTACCAAAATGGTAAACTGCTTCCAATTTTCTTTAAGTCCGAGTTTTACTCCATCCATTTTATTACTTCTTTTATAAGATTGAGTGTATTGATACTTCCGAAATGCTCACCTTTCTCAAAATCTCCTTCTTGTTGAGCCATTGTGTTTGTAAGGTGAGCAAAACATACTACATTTTTATTTTTTGCTTCTGCAAAAGCATAAAGTGCTGCTGCTTCCATTTCTACGCAAGTAACCCGTTTTGATTTCATTGCTTCAATAGCAGGAAGCGTTTCACGGTAGGGGGCATCAGTTGTCCAGCTTATGGCAGTGAACCAAATATCATTATTTGGTAATTTTCGCAATAGATTATTTGATAATCGTGAAGGTAATTCCTTTGGTAAGTAATGATAACTCGTTCCTTCATCCCTAATAGCTTCCGTTATTAAAGCAAAACTTTTGAATTCAGAAGGTTGAGTAATAATACCTGCTGAAGTAATGCTTATGAGCAACTCGCAACCTGAAACAAACAATTGCTCGGCAACCAATACCGCATATGATGCACCAACAATACAAGGAACAATTCCGACTTGAACACCGCTTAAATCAAAAGTATAAAGATGGGAATGATAGCAAGCCCAACATTCATTTTTTTGGGTCAAACTGTGCTTGATTAAATAAGTAACCAAATCTCCGTCAGGGTCTAATACACAAATTAAAGGAACAGGACAATCGGGAAGCTCTTTTTGTCTCCTTGCTTCACGCAACAAATTTTCGGGCAAAAAAACTAAATTAGAATTGTAAAATTTGTTAGCGAGAATTGACGGCTCTTTTTCTTCCTTCATAACTAAAAAGTCAACACTTTATCGCTGTCCACAACCCAATTAGTAAGTTCTGCCATTGTGCTCATTTCTGCCCCTTCAACTAATTGAGAATTTTTTAGTCCTCTGGCATCTGCACAACTTCCGCATATTTTTACTTTTGCTCCTTTGTTGAGTGAAAGTTTCAACATTCTTTCAATGTTGTAATATCCGTTAGGCGTTGTTTGATTGACAACAGCACAACTGGTAGCATCTGCCATCAGAAAAATTCTGACTTCAACCGTTTCGTGGTCTTTGTTTAATTGGTTTGCAAGTCTTAAAGCATTGTATGCTTTTTCTGTTCCGTATGGAGCGTCATTAATTAAGATTAAAATTTTCATTGTGTTTGTATTTTTATGGTTAAACTATATTTGCTTTGATTACTACAAAACTTCCTTGACCGTAGCCCTTTTCAGGTTTTTCAATTTCATTTTCTTTCAAACTTGTCAATGTCTGCCAATATTGAAAATTTTGAAAACGGGATTGTTGTAAGAGTGCTGTTAATTCTTCGGTGGAATGAAAATGTGCATTACTGTAAAACTTGTTTGAGGATTTTTCTTTTTCATATTTTCTGCCGAGTTCACTGTTTTTGTCAATGATTGCCAAAATGATTTCTCCGTTAGGTTTCAAAATGCGATGAACTTCCGAAAAAGCTTTTGGAATGTCGGAAAGAAAACAAACAGTTGTTACCATCAATACAAAATCAAAAGTTGCGTTGTCAATCGGAAGATTTTCTGCAAAAGCTCTGTAAACTTTAATTCCTCTCTGTTCCGCAAATTTTGCCATATTTTCTGATGGCTCAACACCGAATTTTATTTTTAAAGGTTCAGCAAATCTTCCAGTTCCAACTCCGATTTCAATTCCCTTTTTGTTCTGCGGTATTGCTTGCTGAATAGCCAAAATTTCAGATTGATAAACGGCAGAATGTTTCTCAAACCATTGGTCGTATTCCAATGTATTTTGGTCAAATGCTGTGGTTGTATCGGTCATTTTATTTTCAATTTAACTTTACGTTCAAAGTAACTGCCTGTCAATCCATCGTGAGCATTATTTTTAGTGGCTTCTCCTTTGGTAAGCATTACCTGTAGACTGATTTCGGCATCTTTTGCATTTTCAAGTGGCTGAATGGTCATCGGTAAACTTGTAATGTCTGCATCTTCATATCCTTTCAGATTGTCGCCAACCAAACGGCAACTCATTTGTAAATTCACTTCCCAATTCGGAGCAAATTTTGAAAGTGTGTTTGTTCCGATAGTTGTTGGGTCAATGTAAAGCCAAGCATTTCTGTAAGATGCAGGAATAGCATTGCTTTTTTTGCTGCCTACCACAGTAAGAACGGTTTTTGGTTCGCCTTTTTTGGCTTCAATCAAAAATGTTCCGTCATTTTGTTTCAGTGATTTTTTGGTGTCTTTATCCAGAATATCAATAATTGTGTTTGCATCGTCTTTCCAAGGTCCGTTATTGGCGTGGCAACTCAAACAATTAGGTGAATTGGTTAATATTCCAACACCTGGTGGATAGGCATAAGCTGTGCTGATACCAAATGATGCTGATGTTTGCTTTTCTGCAAATTCAGGATGATAAAATGTTTCCTGTTTTGTCAAAAGGTTTAAGGAAATAATTCCAAACACAATTGCTGATAAGACAAAGATTTTCGCTTTCATATTTTGAATGTGATTTAGTTAAAGATTATTTTCAATTTGTTTTTTTAATTCCTCTTCTGAAATCATCCCATTGTGTTTCCATATTTCTTTTCCATTCTTAAAGAGAATAAAAACAGGAACTCCTTTTATATTGTAAGCATTTCCTACATCCTTGCTCTTGTCAACATCAATTCGCATTACAATGGCTTTGTTTTTATATTCTTCCGCTATTTCATCAATGATGGGAGCCATTTTACGACAAGAGGCACACCATACCGTATGGAAATCAATTAAAACAGGTTTATCTGTTTTTAACAATGCTTCAAAATCGCTCAAACTCACTTCTTGTATTTTCTCATCTTTTTCAATTTTTGTTTTTACTAATGGATAGCCCTTTTCTTCCCATTCAATTATTCCATTTTCTAATTGATAAATTCGATTGAACCCATTTTTTTGAAGTATTTCCGCTGCTTCTGAACTTCTGCCACCCGATTTGCAAGATATATATTTCTTTGTCTTTGGGTATCAGGTTTATTTTTTTCTCAAAATCTTCATCATAATAATTTACAATGCTGGCATTGTTTATATAACCATCTGCGATTTCTTCCGGTGTTCTTACATCTAATGTAATTCCATTACCGGCATCTACAAGTTTTTTAAATTCAGTTGCATTAATGTTTTTCAAAAATATTTCAGCTTCTTTTTGATTTGGTTGGCTATTACTGCAACCCGTAAAGAATAGTATCGAAATAATTGTGGCTGTTATTTGTCTCATAGTATATAATTTTAAAAGTATTTATAGAACCAATATTTCTCAAACCAAACTTTTGTCCAGTGCCAGAAAAAACTTGGTTTTTTCATATTTACAATTGGCAAGGGAGAACCGTAAAAATTGCCTCCTGCATATCCCGCTTTACCGTTACCCATTTCTAAAAAACACTGTCCTTCTCCATTAAATGTTTTATCAGGGGTTTTCCCTGCAATTTTTTGAGCAATGTTGTCTGCAACGGTTTCTGCCTGATAGTGTGCAAATACTCCTGCTTTCGGTAATGGTTTACCCATTTCAAGCGGAATGAAAGTAATGTCTCCAATAGCGTAAACATTAGGAAAATCGGTTTCCATTGTATTACGGTTTACTTCAATCCAACCTGACTTTCCAACAAATGCAGTTTCTCTGATTACTGACGGGCATTGATGTTTTGGCGTGAATGTCAGCAAATCATAATCGAAAGTTTTACCGTTACTGAAACTCAAGGTATTTTCGGTTGCGGTTGAAACCTGATGTTCGGGAAAATATTTTACTCCTTTCATTTCTACCATTTGCCTGACCGCTCCCGATAGTTCTTTTCCCGCAACTCCCATAGGACCAGGTTCAGGAACATAAAGCGAAACTTCCGTTTTGTTGGCTAATCCTTTTTGTTTTATAAAACTTTCTACAAGCATTGCAGCTTCATAAGGTGCAGCAGGACATTTGAAAGGAAGTGCAGATACCAAAACGGCAATTTTTCCACCTTTGAAACTTTGTAATTGTTCATTGAATTTTGTTGCACCGTCAAGCGTGTAAAAATCGTGTCCGTAGCTGTTAAGGTTATGTTCCGTGATTTGTTCAACTCCAAGAGAAATAACCATATAATCCCCTTTGTATTCCTGTCCTTTTATGGTAACAGAAATTTGTTCAGGATTTACTTTTTCAATTTCTCCGATTACAACTTCAACTCCTGCACCTGCAATTTTTCGAGTGTTTCTGTAAACTTGTTTGGGTTTCCGTTTGCCAACCATTAACCAAAGAAGGGAAGGAGCAAAAACATTTTTTTCTTCTTTTTCAAAGACAAGGATTTTGGCATTACCACCAACCTTTTTACTTAGTTCTTTGGCTGTAATAATTCCACCAGTTCCTGCACCTAATATTAATATGGTCTTACTCATTTTTCTTTCGTGGTTAAAGTTTGTCAATAAGTGTTTGATGTTTTTTTAAGTTGTCTATAAGTACTTCTCGCATTAGTCGGCACGCTTGTGCTACTTTTTTGGAAGAAAGCGAAAAGTAAGTGCATTGTCCATCTCGTCTTGATTTTAAAATACCCTTTTTTGTCATTACAGAAAGATGTTGAGATAAGTTTGATTTCAGTCCGCCTGTTACTTCCAAAATATCAGTAAAGCAAAGCTCTTTGTCTTGAAGCAAGTCAATAACCTCAATACGCAAAGGGTGTCCCAATGCTTTACAAACATCTGCGTGTAGTTCAAAAATCTTCTTGTCGGTCATTGTTTAAATGTTTAATAGTTCACAAAAGTATGAACTATATTTGTAACTACCAAATCTTTTTTTGTGGGGTGGAAAATTTTTTGGCATCGGTTTTTGTTTGCGGGTAGGGTTTAGCTCTTTTGCAGGTGGTGCGAAGCAAGTTTTTAAAATGCGTAATTTTTTCTACGCATTTTAAAAACTAACCTGCAAATGTGCTAAACGAAGCGAGGGATAAAAACCGTGACAAAAAATTGTGGGTCGGCTTGTCCCTTTTTTTCTTTTTTAAGTGCGGTGGGGCAAAAATTAAATCTTTCTTGGGTCGGTCTGCGTGTCGCCCGTTTTTTTGTCAACCGTAAAGTTGTTAAATGGTCGGTCGGTTTAAATTTTCTCCGTCATTGTCAAGGTAGCACGGTCGTTTTTACCATTGGCGGTAACGGCCAGGGCTTTACGTAGTTTGGATAATCTGTGATCCTAATACTAGCTTGGCCATCCCGCAAGGCGGGAACCCGATTAGCTAAAGCCAAATTACTGAAGCTCATTTGAAATACCAAAGCCGATGGGCCATTGCTGAAACCCGAACTTGTGTAAAGCCTTTTGTTATGCGGCTGTATTACTGTATCTCGATATAGAAGCTAACTCGGATTTAAGCAAAAAATTCTCTTCTTCAATATCAAAATCATCCTGTAGTCCTAACCAGAATTT
>MIAG01000009.1:0-513 GCA_001829005.1 Sphingobacteriia bacterium RIFOXYC2_FULL_35_18
ATCAGCCTCGTAGAAACTTGGCGGGTGGCGCAAGTGGTTGTTGTTTTGCCATATGGTATCCAAGAAACCCATACTTGTCTTGTGGTGTACAGGGACGGTCACTGGGAGAAGGCGTAGGTTTCTGAAAGAGTGGCGAATTCGAGGTTCACTCCTTGAATTCGCCCTACTTCTTGAGTGTTTGACTTTGGGTTTGTCGCCTTACGGCAACAAACCTAATCTCTCTCCAAACACTCAAGAGGCAGAGGCTTCATACAAAACAGACCCTTAAAAGGTCTGTTTTGTTTTTAGAATAATCTACTGAACAATTGGCGCCAAAAGTTCAGTGGTCTAATTTAGAAATTTATTTAATATAGAATGAATGTTTTGATCCATATTTTTATTTAACGAATAAAAAACTTGTCCGGCTCGACCGCTTCTTTCCAAGATGTCCATCTTTTCTAAATGAATTAAATGTTTTGAAGTGCCGGTTACAGTCACGTGGATTTTTATGGCAATATCAGTAACAGCCATTTC
>MIAG01000009.1:602-279533 GCA_001829005.1 Sphingobacteriia bacterium RIFOXYC2_FULL_35_18
TCAAGTAGCTAGCAATAATGATTACTTTATTACTCATATTAACACCTCTGGTAGCCGGCTTAATTGCGTTTGTATTAAAGCAAGGTAATTCGGCTAAAACTTTTGCTTTGTTGGCATCAATCGCAACTTTAGCAATTGCATTGGTTGCCGTATTTACTCCAGGAGAAATAGGATACGACGCGGCTTGGTTAAATAATTTAGGAAGTAGAATCACTTTAAAAGCAGACGGCATGGCTAAAATGCTGAGCTTGTTAACAGCTGTTTCCTTCCCTTTAATTTTTACTGCTGTTTACAATAATGAATATAAAAATTCAGCTTCTTTTTATGGCTTGATGCTGTTGTCTCAGGCTGGATTGATGGGTGTATTTCTTGCATCTGATGCATTATTATTTTATTTTTTCTGGGAGTTAGCATTAATTCCAGTTTACTTTCTTTGTTCTATTTGGGGAGGAGAAAAAAGAATTGCTGTTACATTTAAATTCTTTGTGTACACTTTTATAGGGTCTTTATTGATGCTAATTGGTTTGTTGTTCATGTATTTTAACACAGCCGATCAGTCTTTTTCATTGCAGAGTTTTTATGCAGTAAAATTAACCGCTCAACAAGAAACACTGATGTTCTGGTTATTCTTTATTGCATTTGCTATAAAGATGCCCATTTTCCCTTTTCATACCTGGCAACCAGATGCATACGAGCAATCGCCTACTGCTACAACAATGGTAATGAGTGGAATCATGGTTAAAATGGGGGTATATGCAGTTATTAGATGGATACTTCCAATGTTCCCTAATGCTGCTGCACAATCAGCAAATTTGGTAATTATACTTTCTATTATTGGAATGATATATGCTTCATTAATTGCCATACGTCAAGATGATATTAAGCGTATGATAGCTTATTCTTCCATTGCACATATTGGTTTAATGAGTGCAGCCATGTTTACCAATAATCAAACGGCAATGGACGGAGTGATGATTCAAATGTTTAGTCATGGAGTGAATGTGATTGGCCTTTGGATTATTGCCGATTTAATTGAAAAACAATTAGGCACAAGAAATATGAGCCAGTTGGGAGGCTTAGCACAAAAAGCACCAGTGATGGCTATTTTATTAGTAGTCATGGCTTTGGCAAACGTAGCGTTGCCGCTCACCAATGCATTTATTGGAGAGTTCTTAATGTTTAATGGGTTGTTTCAATACAATATGGTAATGGCTGCAATTGCGGGTATTAGTATTATTTTGGCCGCAGTATACACATTGAATATGGTGCAGCGTGTAATTTATGGTGAGTTAAATGTTATTACGGAGAAAGCAACAGATATTCCTTTGAATGTAAAATTGGCATTAGTGATCATTACTTTACTGGTGCTTGTTTTTGGTGTATTCCCGCAACCATTGTTGAATTTAACTGGAGACAGTGTTTCAGCATTATTTGTAAAAAAGTAAAAGACCGATTTAGTATTTATGAACGCAATTATATTTTCAGCAATTCTAGGTGTGGTAATGATGTTTACAGGCATTTTTACCGATAAAAAACCGGTCATTACTTTAACTGCAATTATTTCGTTAGTTGTGTTACTAACCGTAAATATATTAAATAGCTATGGCTTGTTTTCTATTCAAATAGATACCAAAGACTTATTGCATTTTAATAAAATGGGTTTGTTCTTTAATACATTAATGATTGCTTCTACGCTAATCTTTGTTTTATTAAGTGGATCTGAAATAGAAAAAATCGGAAATAAAACAGCTGATTTTTATGCGCTTATTTTCTTTGTATTATGCGGAACCGCCATTCTTACTTCTTATAATGGCATGTTGATGTTGTTTTTAGGAATTGAAATCTTGTCTATTCCATTGTATATATTAACAGGAGCGGATAAGCATAATCTTAAAAGCAATGAAGCTTCTCTCAAATATTTTTTAATGGGTTCGTTTACAACTGGCATCATGTTGATGGGTATTGCTTTGTTGTATGGCGCTACAGGTACCTTTGGTATGGCTAGTGTTGGAACAGGAGCCCTGCCTCCATCATCAGGTGTTCAAGGCCCTGCATTTTTACAAGTAGCTGGATTACTTTTGCTTTTCGGTGCAATGTGTTTTAAAGTGTCTGCAGCACCTTTTCATTTTTGGACGCCAGACGTTTATGATGGAGCTCCAAGTGTTTTCACTTCGTTCATGGCTACTATAGTAAAGTCTGCTGCTTTTTTTGCATTCATTAAATTGTTTGCTTCCAACGCAACTTTATTGGGACCCACTTGGAATATTTTGCTCTCCTTTGTAATTGTTGCTACATTACTAGCAGGGAATATAACCGCTGTTTTTCAACGCAGTATCAAAAGGATGTTGGCCTATTCTAGTATTGCGCAAGTAGGATTTATGTTATTTGCTTTGTACAGCAATAACGATTTAGGTACAGAGGGAATTATATTGTACACGGTTGCCTATAGTTTAGCAACCATCGGATTTTTTGCTATACTGATGAAAGTGAAAGATTATACTTTCGATGGATTTAACGGGCTTGGATCTACTCAACCAGTTTTAGCATTTGTTGCTACCATCTGTTTATTGTCATTGGCTGGTATTCCATTAACTGCCGGTTTTTTTGCTAAATATTTCATGTTGGCTTCTGTAGTTAAAGCTGGTGGTCCCATCTGGATGGTTATAGTAGCTGTATTATTTGCAGCGGTAAGTGCTTATTACTATTTCAAAGTAATACAAGCAATGTACTTTAAAGAAGGTCAACCAGAAACAAGTGAAATCTCTGGGGGATTCAAGTTTGGCCTGCTATTAGTGGCTGCTGCTATAGTACTAGTTGGCGTTCTTCCTTCAATAGTGCTCAATTGCTTCTATTTTTAACCACTCTTCATAATTAGACTGTTTACTGTAAAGGGTTTAATCATTACGCTGTACCTTTAATTTATGACAGCTTTTGACTCATTCACATTGGCATGGCGTACGGTAAAAAGCAATAAGCTTCGTGCGGGTATTACTATAGCTATTATTGCTTTTGGTATTATGGCATTAATAGGGATTATTACTGCTATTGAAGCCATGAACCAAAGTTTGAAAGAGAGCTTTTCATCAATGGGTGCCAACTCCTTCAGCATTCGTTATAAGGATGCCAGGGCAAGAATGGGACCCAATAGTGATGAAGTGAAAAAAACCAAACGAGGGTTAAAAGAAAAGAAATCCAATCTAAATAAACCACTTCGATTAGAAGAAGTGGAGCGTTTTAAAGCCAATTATACTTTCCCGGGTGCATTGGTCAGTATTTATCGCAGAGGACCTGGCGGTCAAGAACTAAGATATGAGGACAGGAAAACCAATCCACAAATACTGGTTTGGGGGGGAGATGAAAACTATTTACTAGTTAATGGGTATACAATTCAACAAGGAAGAAATTTAAATAATCTTGACGTACAAAGTGGAAGAAACGTTTGTTTAATTGGAAGCAATGTGGCTACACGATTATTTGGCGAAAGACCAGAAAGATCTTTAGATAAAATTATTAAAGTAGGTAGTACACCTTATAGAGTGGTGGGTTTGCTTAAAAGCAAAGGTTCTAGCTCTATGCTCCGTCAAGATGATGTCATAGTAACTTCTTATACCAATGTACGTAGGTATGCCAATATTGGACCTACTTATTTAATTGGCATCAATGTGACCGATATTAATGTGATTCCAGTTGCAACCGATGAAGCAACTTCAGTATTTAGAGCAATCAGAAAACTTCAGCCTACAGAAGAAGTGAATTTTGTGATTGAAAAAAGCGACAAGTTTGCGGAAATGTTTATTGGCTTTTTAAGCAGTATTACAGGTGCAGCAAGTGCCATTGGTTTAATCACTTTAATAGGTGCTGCAATTGGATTAATGAATATTATGCTGGTGGCTGTAAATGAGCGAACCAAAGAAGTTGGTTTAATAAAAGCAATTGGCGGCAAAAGCAAATATGTACGTCAGCAGTTTTTGTTTGAAAGTATGATCATTAGTTTGTTGGGTGCCATTTTCGGAATCATCCTTGGAATATTGGTAGGGAATGTGTTTGGAATAATATTAGACACAGGTTTTGTTGTTCCTTGGACATGGGTGTTTATTGGAATAGTTATCTGCTCTGTAGTTGGTTTGGCAGCAGGTATTTATCCTGCTATGAAAGCAGCTAAACTGAATCCAATTGTAGCATTGAGATACGAATAAGCTAATTGCGTTTTTTGTCTTCCTTCAATTTATCGTTGATATAGTATTTGATATCTTCTTCTTTAGGATGTTTCCTTAGCCATTCGTAAGTTGGTCTATGACGCTGTACAAAATTTTGTAAAGCTTCATTTTTTAAACCACTGTATTTGGTTACGATCGATGCTGAAAAGCGATAATTGATGTATGCTTCTTTCTCACTATTGTTAAATAACTCAGTGGCTTTTCTTTTACTTTTTTCTCTGCTTGAAAGTCTATTTAAACTAATTCCAAAACCGGCTCCCGAATTAGATAATTCAACCGCTTTAACTGGGGGGCTAACCATTGATTCTTTAAAGTCAGCTATTCTTTCTAAACTGTCTAAACTATACTGACTAACACCAGAGTTTTGAACAGTCACATTGTTCAGGTTGCGACTGATGGGAACCAAGAACAATTCTAATGTATCGGAGGCTGCAATCAACCCACTATATAAAACAGTATCGTAGTGATAGCCTACTGCTGAAATGGATAGGATATCATTTTTACTGATATCAATTTTGAATATCCCTTTATTATTAGTTACAACTGTTTTCTTTTTGTTGGTATTGGTAACGCTGGCTAATTCAATTGGCTCATTGCTGATGCTGTCTCTTAAATATCCCCAAACAATTTGTTGTTGAGCATTTGCTGCAAAACCAACCAATACCAATACCATTAAAAACAATATCTTTTTCATACTGTAAAGATACAAATTACCCAAGGCATCTGCCTTTTTTGCTTAGTAAACACAACAAAAAACCCACAGGCAATTATACCTGTGGGCTATATTCAATTTCAAAAGACTTTATTTAGGGTCTAATGCAACTTTAATCCTTTCAGCTAAGTCAGCTAAATGAATTTTACTCATTTTGTCTGCTGCTGTTGCAGAAGCACTATTTAGTTGACTACGAAGACCTACTAATTGTGCACGTACAATTGCAGTAACGTCTGATTTCTTTGCATCAATACCTGCACTTGCTGCACCCCCAAAACTAATGGTGATTCCACCACCGGTTGTAGGAGCAGGGTTAATGATAGAAGTTAAACGATCTACATACACTCTTTGCAACATTCTCTTGTAAGTATCAATGGCTTTCTTGCTGCTTAATTCATTAAATACGGTGCCTTGAACATCGTTCAATAATTCCATTGCAGTATAAGCTTTATCTGCGCCAAATCTTTCTGCACTTAATTGTAAACGACCTAAACGATCGGTGCTAACAATACTATTTAATGTTCTTTCTTGTAAGCTCATTATAGGATCTGCGCTAATAGGATTATTAAACTTATTCCACATTGCACGATCTACTAACCATGTTGGCGTTTCAAATACATTTTTATTGATAAATCCAACAGCTTCTTTCTGACGTGTTTTAGGAACAATTTCATAAACAGCTTCATTTTGTTCTACTGTTTTAAATGTTTCATAAACGCCACCAATATTGGTACTTACATGACCAATATATCTGTTAAACTGACCTAATGTTTGGCCATACATTGTAGCTAAATTATTGTACTGGTCACCTTCTTCTTTGGTCCACTCAGGTAAACCTTTCATTACACGCTTTAAATTCATTACACCATATTCACTGGCTTTAACAGAATTATCACTTAAGTCTTCGCTTTGACTTCTAGGATCAACTCTATTACCACTTTCGTAAGTGCCAAACCAATGACGAGGATTTTCTTTTAAAGCAGCAGTAACCATTTTATTACTGTTCAACTTAGTTTCTTCTTCGGTGTTACCTGGAATATAACCATATCCCCATTTCATTGCCCATTTGTCGTAATCACCAATTCTTGGATATAATCCTTTTCTGCTGATATTGTCTTCTGGTTGTGCAACGTAGTTAAAACGAGCGTAGTCCATAATTGAAGCTGTGTGTCCATTTGCTTCAACCCACTGCTTATCTCTTAATTTTTCTACAGGAGTTTGGCTACTGCTTCCCATATTATGACGAAGACCTAATGTATGACCTACTTCATGTGAAGAAACAAAACGAATTAAATCGCCCATTAATTGATCATCATATTTCATGCTACGAGCACCTGGATCATTTGGTCCTGCTTGTAACATATACCAATCATGAACCAACTTCATTACGTTGTGGTACCAACCAATATGGCTCTCTAAAATTTCTCCACTTCTTGGATCGTGCACATTTGGTCCGTATGCATTGGCAATATCAGAAGCAAAATATCGTACTACAGAAAAACGAGCGTCTTCCATGCTCATAGTAGTGTCGTTTTCTGGCCATTCTTTTCCAACAATTGCATTTTTAAATCCAGCTTTTTCAAAAGCTGCTTGCCAATCGTTAATACCTGCAATTAGATGAGAACGCCATTGCTTTGGTGTTGCAGGATCTATATAATAGATAATTTGTTTTTTAGGCTCAACCAATTCACCTCTTCTCCATTTTTCCCACTCACCATCTTTAGGCTCTAATCTCCAACGTACTGCAAAACTTACGTCTTCTACTTTTTGTTGAGAATCGCTATAGCGTACAAAATCGTCGGTAAAGTATCCAACTCTTTTATCTGCAATTCTACGCTGCATTGGAACTTTTGGTAATAGCAATAAAGAAGTATTGATTTCCATTGTTACTGCACCTGCATCTCTTGCAGCAGCAATTCCAGCTGCTGGAGGTAAACCTGGAATGCTTGGGCCAGCAACAGGAGATGACTGATAAGTTTTTACAGTCACAATCTCTGTATTGATTGGGTAGGTGCTTATTTTAGCAACATATGAACGGTCTTGTGCTAGAACACTTAGACTATATCTTCTTTTGATGTTAGGATTAATGCTTACTGCTTGGTTATCACCTTTAAAGAATTCTGTAACATCAATGACTACTCCAGAAGAATCTTTGCCAAAAGCTGCAATTGGAAAAGCTGAAGCAATTGCGTTTAGGTTAGAATTAGTAACCGCTTTATAGATGTCTTGATTTTCTTCGGCTTGGTTTACCAAAGTAATGGTACGTAAGAAGACATTGTTATTGGGTCCTCTTTCAAATTTGATAGTCTGCTGGTTAGCAATTTCACCACCATAACCAGCGCCTGCTGGTACTTTAGCAAAACGTACAACCGATAAAATCTCTCTCCCTAAAATTGAGTCTGCAATTTCAAAGTAGTATTTGTCTTCTACTTTGTGAACAGTAAAAAGACCCGTTTTAGAAATTGCTTTTGATGTAATTACATCCTTGTATGCTTTAGGCCCTTGTCTTTGAGCTCCTGGCATATTAGGCAAATTACCCATATTAGGCATTTGAGTACCCGTACCTGGTGTTTGAGGTGGGGTTTGAGGACGCTGTTGTGCAAACACGGATAGTGCAAGCATTAGCGCTGTGCTTGAGAATAATAGTTTTTTCATTGTCGCAATTAGAATAATTTTAAAAAATGCCTATAAAGATAGGGCTGTTGAGTTACCAACAATCAATTAGGGAGGCGGATTGGATGAATGGTGAACTTTTGAAATAAATCGGTAAAATACAATGAAAGAATATTGTTCGCAAATTTGCTGCTTTAAATAAAATCCCTAATTTGTAACCCCTTTACGATGCGGATTTAAATTGTTTTGATGAATTTCAAACAAATTGATAATTCAGAATAATTTTCATTAGCATTGTGAAGTAATTTTTTAAACCATTTGTTATTTTTTTTAAAAAATCAAAAACCATTTGAGTCATGGCTGAAACAAAACCAACCGCTGCAGTGAAAAGTGCAACTTCTACTCAACCGAAGAAGAGCAGCAACATTATTTCTTGGATTGCTCCATTTGCTGGAGTTTTATTAGGGTACATTCTTTGGAGATTTGTACTAGGTACCAACAGTAATTTTACCAATCCAGATTTGGCTGGTGGTTTCTGGCCTAACCACAAAGGACCTTTAACTGGATTAGCTAAAATGTATGAAGGTGGTATCGTTGTACCTATCTTGATTGGTAACTTCATTATTGTATTGATCTTCGTTATTGAGCGTATGCTTACTGTAGTAAAAGCTACTGGTACTGCAAACAATGCAGAATTTGTTCGTAGCGTGCAGTTTCACCTTGCTAACAAAGAAGTAGACAAAGCTTTGGCTGCTTGTGATAAGCAAAAAGGATCTGTAGGTAATGTAATGAAAGCAGGTCTTAAGAAGTACAAAGAAATGATTACCAATACTGAATTAGAAACTGAGCAAAAAGTATTGAACATTCAAAAGGAAATTGAAGAAGCAACTGCACTTGAATTACCAATGTTAGAAAAGAACTTAGTATTCTTATCTACTATTGCTTCTGTAGCAACCCTATTAGGATTGTTCGGAACGGTATTAGGTATGATTAAGTCTTTCTCTGCATTAGGAGAAGAAGGTGGTGGTGATGCTGCTCGTGAATTATCAAAAGGTATTTCTGAGGCATTGTTCAACACTGCATTGGGTATTGGTACTTCAGCTGTAGCGATCATTTTCTATAACGTGTTCACCACTCGTATTGATGGTATCACTTACGGAATTGATGAGTCTGGATTCACTTTAACTCAAAGCTTTGCTGCTAACTACAAATAATTTCAAATTATTTGTGGAATTGGTAAAGATTTGAATCTAATATAAGTGAACAGTAAAAAACAAAACAATGGGTAGAGCCAAATTACCTCGGAAGAGTACAAACATCGATATGACCGCAATGTGCGATGTGGCCTTTCTCTTGTTGTCGTTCTTTATTTTAACGACCAAGTTTAAGCCTGCTGAAGCAATAGCAGTCACAACGCCAAAATCAGTTGCTGCAAAAGTGGCGCCCCAGAAGGATTATGTGATGGTAATCTTAGATGCAAATGGCAAAGTGTTTCTTGAAATGGACGACGAGTCTAAAAAAGAAGCAATCGCTAATGCACTTAATTCATCTCGAAATCTGGGTCTAAACACTGCTGCTTTTAAAAAGTCGCTGTTTTATGGAGCTCCTTTCGGTAGCCTTGCATCATTCCTCGCCTTACCTGAAGATCAGCGTAAAGGCGATAAATTACCCGGTATTCCTGTATTGGATACGGCTAACAATGAGTTGGTTACCTGGATGAGATTAACTAAAGATGCTTATTTAGGTGAAAAAGAGCCTGCATTCCTTTTAAAGGGAGACAATATGGCTAAATATCCTGCTTTCAAAGCAATCATAGACGCTTTCAAGAAGAATGATATCTTGAAGTTTCAAATGGTTACTAGCCCAGAAGCAGCACCAGTAGGAACGGATCTTTGGAAATTGAACCAGAAAGGGGAAAAACTAGAAGATTAAAGGAAACTAATTTATAACGAAAACTAAATTCTACCGACATGGCAGAAATGGATACCTCGGGCGGCGGTGGCCACAAAAAAGGACCCGGCGTCAAGAAAGGAAAAAAACTATCAACCAGGGTTGACTTAACACCCATGGTGGACTTAGGTTTCTTGTTGATTACGTTTTTTATCTTCACTACAACCATGAGTCAACCAACGGCTATGAGACTCTTTTTACCAAAAGATGCTGATAAGCCCGAAGACCAGAATAAAGCAAAAGAGTCAGGTGTTATCACTTTGTTACTAGGCAAAGACAACAACGTCTTTTATTATGAAGGCCAATTGGAAGTAAATGGATCTAATTTTAAATCATCCAACTTCAAGGAAATCAGAACTATTTTGATTGATAAGAAGCGAAATACTCCTGAAAAGGATTTGGTGGTTATCATTAAGCCTTCTGCAGATTGTACTTATAAGAATGTAGTGGATGTATTAGATGAAATGGCTATTAACGTGCTTAAAAAGTATGCATTAGTTGATATTTCCGAAGGCGAAGCCGCTTTGGTAAAAATATCTGATGCAAGCGGAAGTGCAGGAGCTGGCGCATCGAATTAGGATCAACAAGCAACTAACAAATAACATTTTTAACAATGGAGCCAAATAAAATTCAATCAGCCGATATTCTCGACATCATCTTTGATGGCAGAAACAAGGAGTATGGAGCTTATGAGTTGCGTAAAACCTACAATAAGCGTATGACCAAGGCGTTGGTAGGAACCGTGCTTATTCTACTACTAGCTGTGCTGGGTAACATACTTGCTAATACTGTTGGCAAAGAGAGTAAAGAGTTAATCGTACAAGACGTGTCGTTGGAAAACGTGACGCAGGAAGAGAAAAAGCCTGAGCCACCACCTCCACCGCCACCACCAAAACAAGAACCTCCAAAAGTGGAAATCACTAAGTTCACTCCTCCTAAAATTGTTAAGGATGAAGAAGTGAAAGAAGAAGATGAAATTAAAGAGGTAGAAAAATTGGAAGATACCAAGATTGGTACCATTAATCAGGAAGGTGCAAAAGACGAAGGTATAGTTGCTCCTCCAGTTGAAAGTGGTACTGGTGTGGTAGAAGCACCCAAAAAAGAAGAAGATTACGACAAGATATTTACCGTGGTACAAATACCAGCGGAATTCCCTGGTGGTTTGCCAGCATGGGCTAAATATTTGGAGCGTAACTTAAATAGAGATTTACCAGTTGAAAATGGTGCGCCTCCAGGAAAATACACAGTTGTTGTATCTTTTATCGTGGCTAAGGACGGAGCAATAAGCGATGTTGTTGCTGAGAACGATCCAGGCTACGGAACAAAAGCAGAAGCAGTTCGTGTAATTACTAGAGGACCAAAATGGAAGCCTGCGGTTCAGAATGGTAGAAACGTAATCTATCGTCACAAGCAGAGTATTACTTTCATGGTATCAGAAGAATAATTCAACATGACTTTTTAATAGAGCCCCGAATCAAAAAGATTCGGGGCTTTTTTATTGCTGTTTTTTATGGAAATACAGCATTGCTGTATCCTAGTAGTAAACATATTACTATGGATAAAAATCAGATCCTTCAGAGCGAGTGGCTCGATATTTTATTTGATGGGAAAAATAAAAGTTACGGAGCATATGAATTAAGAAAGACTTACAATGGTAGGTTAAAGAAAGCAATGATTATTTCATTCAGCATCGCCGCTTTATTTGTTACGGTTATTTTAATGGCTAACGTAAATACTACTGTTGCAAACACACTTAGTGTTATTGATATTTCACTGGAGAAATTCAAAGAAGAAATTAAAAAAGTAGAAATAGTAGAGCCAATAAAAAAAGAACCAATTAAGGTAGAAACAGTTTCAGTAACTCCACCTAAAATTGTAAAGGATAATGAAGTAAAGCCAGAGGAAGAGGTAAAAACAATTGATCAAATCGAAAATGTTCAGATCAATAATTTTAATCAGGAAGGAGAGAAAAATATAGATATAGTAAATCCTCCAATTGAAAAATCAATTGCGGGAGTATCATTGATTGCTAAAGAAGAGGATGGCGAAAAAATATTTTATGTAGTACAAATACCAGCTGAGTTTCCAGGTGGCATGAATGGTTGGAGAAACTATTTAGAAAGAAATTTAAATAGTGATATACCAGTTTCAAATGGAGCACCTGCTGGAAGATATACTGTAGTAGTATCATTCTTGGTAGATAAATCGGGTGTAATCAGTGATGTTATTGCTGAAAATGATCCAGGCTACGGAACTAAAGCCGAAGCAATAAGAGTAATTGCTAAAGGTCCTAATTGGAAACCAGCCATTCAAAATGGGAATAAGGTGATTTATAGACATAAGCAGAGCATCACTTTTATGGTTTCAGAAGAATAATTCAATAGCATTAACTTTGCGTAATGAGGATGCAATTACAAGGTTGGGACGACACCATAGTAGCAATGGCTACAGCGCCAGGAATTGGGGCAATAGCGGTCATTAGAATTAGTGGGCCTAAATCATTTGATGTAATGAATGAATTATTTCCAAAAAAGGATTTATTCGTTCAAGCGTCGCATACCCTTCATGTTGGTCTTTTAAAAGATGGAGATATTGTTTTAGACGAAGTAGTTTTGTCTTTGTATAGAGGGCCTAAATCTTACACGGGCGAAGATGTAATAGAAATTAGCTGTCATGGTTCTCCTTATATACAGGAACAAATTTTGCAAGCCATAACAAAACGGGGTGTAAGGCTAGCGAAGCCTGGTGAGTTTACACAAAGGGCTTTCTTAAAAGGTAAAATGGATTTAGCCCAAGCAGAAGCAGTGGCTGATTTAATTGCGAGCAATACCGAAGCAAGTAAGAGAGCTGCATTACACACTATGCGCGGAGGTTTCTCTTCCGATTTGAGTCAATTGCGCGAAGCCTTAATTAGTTTTTCTGCATTGATAGAATTGGAATTGGATTTCTCACAAGAAGATGTAGAATTTGCAGATCGAACACAGTTTAAAAATTTAATAACCCAATTAAAAGAAGCTACTGCAGCATTGATTGGTTCATTTAAATTAGGTAATGTAATTAAAAACGGAGTACAGGTAGCAATCATTGGAAAACCTAATGCAGGTAAGTCAACTTTGCTTAATACGCTATTGAATGAAAACAGAGCGATTGTAAGTGATATAGCAGGAACTACTAGAGATACCATCGAAGAAGTATTAAATATTGATGGGGTTTTATTTAGGTTGATTGATACCGCCGGTATACGCGAACACACTGATGATGCAATAGAACAAATTGGAGTAAGTAAGAGCAAAGAAAAAATGCGTGCAGCGCAAGTGGTTATTTATTTATACGATCTCTTAAATATGAATGTCGAGGAGTTGCAACAAATTGTAAATGAATTTGAGCAAGAAAATATCAACTATATATTGGTAGGAAACAAAGCTGATACTGCTACTGCTGCAATAATGACACAGTTTGTTGCATTTAAAAACAGTATGTTTATATCTGCGAAGAAGAATGTACAAATTGAAACGCTTAAAAAGTTATTAGTTGAGAACACCATTCACGGAAATATTAATACCGAGTCAACCATAGTAACCAATGCCAGACATTACGAAGCATTAGTAGGCTTGATACAATCATTGAATGAGGTAGAGCAAGGATTAAGCAATCAATTACCCGGAGATTTATTGGCTTTAGATATACGTCAGTGCTTGCACTATTTAGGAACGATAACGGGCAGCATTACCCATGAAGACCAGTTGGATTATATTTTTAGTAAGTTCTGTATCGGAAAGTAACTATCTTTCCTTTGTTTCATAAATGCCTGTTATTGTTAGCTTTTAGCTGATTTATCTTTCCTTTATTTGTTGCCCAACTCCACTTTTTTACCTATATTTGGTGCCTGATTGTTGCCCAGATTTGTTGCCCACAAATCAGGCAACACTCGGGAGAGAACATGCTACATACAGCTACAAGCTGCTACATGTAGCAACAACAGGCAACAAAATGAGCAGCAACATTCGTCTACAAAAAACTTGTCAGCACTGCGGTAACCGGTTTACCGCCAAGACTACTGTTACACAGTTTTGCTCAGATACCTGTGCTAAGAGAGCATACAAACAACGGAAGCGGGATGAAAAAATTGAAGTGGCCATCAAGGAAGAAACCGAGAAAGCCATGTACAACCCTGCCATTTCTCAAAAAGAATTTCTAACCGTTGATGAAGCCTGCCAGTTAATCAACGCCAGCCGATGGACCATATACAGGCTCATCGACAAAGGCGAACTCAAAGCAGGTAAGTTGGGCAGAAGTACCCGTATCCCCCGAACAGCTATCAACGAACTATTCAAATTAACTGAAGCATGACAGTAACTTTAAGACAACGCAAAAAGGGCGATAAAATCAGCCTGTATCTTGATTACTATGGCGATGGTAAAAGAGACTATGAGTATTTGCAATTATACATCATACCCGAGCCGGAGAAAGGCAAGCTCACCAAAGAGCAGAAAGAAGAAAACCGTAAAACAATGATCCTGGCAGAAGCCATCAGGTCAAAACGATTGCTCCAGATAAAGAATGAAGAATATGGCTTTCGGGATACCGATAAAGCCAAAGGCAGTTTCATTGCCTACTTTGAAAGGCTTACCGAGAAAAGAAAAGGCAGCGAGGGTAATTGGGGCAATTGGGATAGTGTACTGAAACACTTAAAGAAGTTCACCAAGAATGGTGCATCATTTAAAGACGTTGATAAAAACTGGCTGGAAGATTTCAAAACCTATCTCATATCCGAAGCCAAGAGTAAAACCAATAAACACCTTTCACAAAATTCGCAGTCTTCCTATTTCAGTAAAGTAACAGCAGCTTTGAAGGAAGCGGTAAAAGAAGGCATCATTCAAACCAATCCGGCAAATCAGGTGGAGGGCATCAGGTCAGATGATCCCGATAGAGAGTTCCTCACTTTGGAAGAATTACAGGCAGCTGCAAAAGTGGAGTGTGAAATGCCGGTGCTCAAAAATGCTTTCATCTTTTCTGCATTGAGTGGTTTACGTTGGTCGGATATTGAAAAGCTGGTTTGGTCAGAAGTGCAGCACTCCGAGCAGTCCGGGTATTACATCCGTTTCAGGCAGAAGAAAACAAAAGGAGCCGAAACATTGCCCATTTCAGAACAAGCCTTTTCGCTTTTAGGCGAAAGAAGAAAGCAGAATGATAAAGTATTTGAAGGATTGTATTACAGTGCCTGGCATAACTTAAAACTCCGTGAATGGGTAATGAAAGCAGGTATCACCAAGCACATCACTTTTCACTGTGCAAGGCATACCTACGCCACCTTACAAATTACATTGGGAACGGATATTTACACGGTTTCAAAACTCTTAGGTCACAGGCATTTAAAAACAACCGAAATTTACGCTAAGGTAATTGACCATAAAAAACAGGAGGCCGCCAATAAAATTAAATTAGACTTATAGCGATGGAAGTAAAAGTATTAGACAGCATCATGCACGGTGTATTGAAGCCGTGGAAATTAGACACCACCAACACAAGGCGGTTCACTGAATTGGTGAAAGCTGCAAAAGCAGCTTCACCCAGCACCAACGCAGAGTTGCTTTCGCAACTCATAGCATTGTTGGTTGATTACCCAACACTTCAAAAAATAGTAGCTGATGAAACCATAGGCAATGCATCATTGCAGCCGCTTTTATACAAAACCGATTTGCCAAAGTATAAAGATGCCGTTACCCATTTTTATTATTTCATCATCACCGGAGAAACACTTCGTGTTTTCAATGCAGTATTGCAGCAAGCTGCAAACTGGACAGAGTTAGTTGATATTCGCTATCAGGTTGGCAAGTCACTTACCAATGTGAGAGTATTAGCCAAGCAGGTTACCACAGAATTAAATGAGCAAGGCTTTACAACGGTTCCTGATGCACAAAGCAACGTTGTTCACTTCGCTTTGTATTACTTAAAACATAGCCTCATTCAGCTTTATTTCAGCATTCAGGAACAGTTCAAGGCAAGCCTTTCACAAACAACAACACTTGAAGATTTTTATGTGTTGGATTTGGAAGAACCATTGTCCACAGTTCAGCAATTAGAGTATGTAGGACCGCCAGCAGCAGATGAAAAAGGCAGCACCGAGTACAACGACAACCAGGAGGCAATTCACTTCGGTTTCAAAGATGATATTGCAAAGCTCACAACGGTAGTTAATCAGTTGTGCCATCAAATTGAATTATTGAATGATGATGTTACCAGTGCTGATGAATTGATAAAGGCATTAACAGCAAAAAGCATATTACCCGGTGCAGTTAAAATTCAATTAGGCTGCGAAACAAAGCACTTCCGCTATTGCATTGATAAGTTCACACCCTACTTCAATAGCCTGTCATTGTCGAACATTGAAAAGTCAAAAATCTTCTATTCCAAAAAGGATACACTGATAACTGCAAACAACCTTTCAGCAAGTGGTTCAAAGAACAAAATTGAGCCAAAGGAAAAGGCAAACATTGACAAGATTTTTAAATATCTGCAATAAAAAACATTAAGATTATTCAGTAATGTGAGTAAGGGATTAACCCCTTAACCATTGCCCCTCTTGCATTCAAGAGGTTTGTGCCATCATTCTAAAAATTATAAAAAGATGGCACACGAAGAATTAATCTTAGACAAGCTCACCGAAATCGCTAACAAGCTGGATGAGCAAAACCTGTTACAAAAAACAGTACTGAACTTTAATGAGGCTTGCAAATATTTAGATGTAAGCCCATCGCATTTGTACAAACTTACCAGTACAAAGCACATTCCCCATTTCTGTCCTCAGGGCAAAAAACTCTACTTCAAACGGGAGGAGTTGGATACCTGGTTACAACGTAACCGCAAATCAGCAGCAGATGAAATTGATCAGATGGCTGCCGATTATGTTATCCGCAACAAACGCAAGAAGTAAGATTTTTTTATTAACTGAAAGAACAGAACAATGGCATCAAGTACCATATTTAAAAATTTCACCGTGCCGGTGGAAAAGAAATCATTGCTTTTAATAGCCAATGATATTGCCTCCGGCAAATACAAAGCGGAGGTTGAAGAAATCAGGGCATTGCTGGAACAGGGCAAAACGGAAGAAGCTGCCAATAAGAAAAAGCAATTGTTGGCCTTTACTCCATCCGCAGTATTCAGCGAGAAAAGGCAAATGCCTTTCCTTGAAATGTACAGCGGCTTTGTACACCTTGATTTTGACAAGCTGACACCGGAACAGTTGGATGCAGCCTTCAAAGTCATTGCCGAAATTCCTTACACCTTCTTATGCTTTATCAGCCCAAGTGGTAACGGTCTTAAAGTGTTCATTGAGGTGAATACTGAAATTGAACACCACGACATTGCCTATTTGCAGGTGCAGAAGCATTACGAAGATGCAACAGGATTAAAAGCAGACCCAAGCTGCAAGGATATTACAAGGCTTTGCTTTATGAGTTATCACCCTGGGCTGTTTAAGAACATCCGTAATGAAAAGTTCAAAGTACAGTTACCCGAAATCTTCACACAACCGGAAGCTCAACCAAAAGCACAGCCGGTAATCCCACCAGTTCAGGTCGAACCCGAAGAGGATCTGAACATCGCTTTTATTTTCAATCAACAAATTCAATTCACCAATCAAAAAACACAATACACCGATGGAAACAGGAACAATTATATTTATCGGCTTGCTTCTAATTGCAACAGAGCTGGTTTATCGCAGTCCGATACTGAACTTTTATGTACGCAACATTTTGACCTACCTGAAAGAGAAATTAAAGAGGCAATAAAAAGTGCATACTCCCACCACAAACCCGAGTTTGCAAAGTTTGCAAACACTGCAAAGCTGCAAAGTGCAGAACAGCAAACACCGCAGGAAGACTATTTAAAAGCCACTCCAACCATTCCAGAAGAACTGTATTTGCAAATGCCTGAAATATTGCAGCACGGTGCAATGGCATTTACAGATGAAAGAGAACGGGATGTTTTCCTTACAGGTGCATTGGCAATTCTCAGCGGATGTTTGCCCGGTGTAAAAGGAGTGTATGCAGGTAACGAAGTTTTCCCGAATGTTTTTTCATTTGCTATTGCCCCTGCTGCCAGTGGAAAGGGTGCATTAAAATTCGCAAAAATGCTGGCAGACGAATACCACAGCTTTGTGCTGAAAGCAAGCCGTGAAGCAGAATCACAATACAATCAGGAACTATCCGAACACAAACAAAAAATCAGCAGTAAGAAAAAGGGCGACACCTCCACAGAAGAACAGCCCACCAAACCCACTTTTAAAGTGGTGTACATTCCAGCAAATACAAGCTATGCAAAAATCCTTTGGCACTTGGAGCAGAACGAGGGCACAGGTATTATTTGCGAAACAGAAGCCGACACCCTGGGCAACGTATTTAAGCAAGAGTGGGGTTCCTATTCCGATATGCTTCGCAAATCGTTTCACCACGAAAGGCTTTCCAGTTCCCGTAAAGGCAATAATGAATTTACAGAGGTAAATGCACCCAGCTTGTCTATCGCTTTATCCGGCACACCCAATCAGGTAACGGGTTTAATATCTTCTTCCGAAGATGGCTTATTCAGCCGTTTCATTTTCTATGCTTTTAAGGTGGAGCAAAAATGGAAAGACGTTTCCCCCAATGCCAATAACATCAACCTCACCGAGCATTTCAAAGTATTGTCTTTAAAGGTGTTTAACATGGTCCAGTTCCTGCAACGGGAAGAAACCATCGTAACATTAACCAATCAACAATGGCAGCAACTAAACCAAACCTGTGAGGCATGGCTCAATGAAGTTACCATGTTCACAGCCGAAGAAGCCGCCAGTATTGTAAAACGTTTGGGCTTGATCCTGTACCGTATGGCAATGCTATTTACCGCCTTGCGGAAATTTGAAAACGGAGAGGCAGCAAACCAGGTAGTTTGTACCGATGAAGATTTTAGCACCGCTTTGCGGTTGGCCGGAATCTACCTCCACCACAGTATTTTAATGTTCAACAACCTGCCAAAGCAAAGCGAAGCCACCCAATTCAAAACAGGCGACAGCAAACGCAAATTCTTTGATACTTTACCATCAGAATTTACCCGCCAACAGGCCGTTGAAACAGGCAAGCAGTTTCAACTTTCTGCCCGTACAGTGGATGACATTCTCCACAATGCTACTGGCAAGGCTTTGGAAAAGCTGAAGGCCGGGCATTACCGCAAAATCTAAGCACATTTCCCTTTCCTGCATTGCTCCCCATACTGCCAAGCGGATGGGGTTTTTGCATTGTTTGCAGACTTTGAAAGGTTTGCAACTTTGCCAATTTTGTTAGCAATGCTATTCTTTTGTTTTCTTATATTTGCCAATATTTGACAAGTCAATATTAAAACGATGAAAAGTCAATTTGGTGAGAGAGTACGGACACTCAGGGAGAAGCAAAATTTGTATTTGCGGCAGGTTGCACCATTGCTTGAAATGGACACGGCTCAACTGAGTAAAATTGAAAAAGGTCTTCGGCAATTAAAACGGGAGCAGCTTCCAATCTTAGCCGAAATACTGAAAGTGGACAAAGACGAATTATTGATCCTGTGGCTGGCTGACCAATTATATGATGTTGTCAAAGATGAAGATGTTGCCTTAAAAGCAATGGAAGCAGCGGAGGAAGTTATTATCAATATAAAGAAGAACAGAAAGAAATAGTTTAACCACTTATAGTAAACAAACAGTATGGCCTTTAACGAAAATACAAGAGTAAAAATTCCGGCAATCCTGCACCTGTGCAGGTTAGGGTACGGTTACGTTTCGCTGTCAAAGGCTAAATGGGATATTACTACAAACATATTCACCGATATTTTTAATGATAGCATCAAGCGTATTAATCCAGACATTGAAGAAGGCGATATAAAAAGAACCTATGAAAATATCTGCCTGGCATTAGACAATGAAGATTTGGGCGAGGCTTTCTCCAACATGCTTAATGCAACATCAGGTGTTAAACTAATAGACTACAAAGATTTCAATAATAATACTTTTAATGTTGTTACCGAACTCACTTACAAAAACGGTGATGATGAATTTAGACCGGATATAACCTTGCTGATAAACGGAATGCCGTTGGCATTCATCGAAGTAAAAAAGCCCAACAATCAAGAAGGTGTTCTTGCAGAACGGGACCGTATCAATGTGCGGTTTAAGAATAAGAAGTTCCGCAAGTTCATCAACATTTCGCAGGTGCTTGTATTCTCTAACAATATGGAGTACGACATCGAATCTATTGAACCCATACAAGGTGCATTTTATTCCTCCACTTCTTATTCCTCTGCAAACTTCAATTGTTTCCGGGAAGAAGAAACATTCGATTTGGCAACCCTGTTAAAGCCGGAGGATGACCAACTGGAGAATATTGTTTTGAAAGACAATAATCTTTCGGCCATCAAACATTCACCGGAATTTATTACCAATAAAGAACCCAATGCACCCACGAACAGAATAATCACTTCGCTGTTCAGCCGTGATCGTATGGCAATGTTGTTGAAATATGCCATTGCCTATGTGCAGGAAACAAACGGATTGGAAAAACACATCATGCGTTATCCGCAGTTGTTTGCAACAAAAGCAATTGAAAAAAAGCTGAATGAAGGAATAAGGAAAGGTATCATTTGGCATACGCAAGGCAGTGGTAAAACAGCTTTGGCATTTTACAATGTGCAATACCTCACTGATTATTTTCAGCGAAAAGATATTGTTCCCAAATTCTACTTCATTGTTGACCGCATAGACCTGATGATTCAGGCACACCGGGAATTTAAATGCCGTGGGTTGGTAGTGCATACAGTAAATTCAAAAGAAGAACTCTTAAAGAATTTCAGGCAAAAGCAAGCCATCCACAACCTTTCGGGCAAAAGAGAAATTACAGTCGTAAACATTCAGAAGTTTAAAGACGATACGGATGTACTAAGAACCAATGATTACGACCTCAGCACTCAACGCATTTACTTTTTAGATGAAGTTCACCGCAGCTACAATCCAACAGGTAGTTTTCTGGCAAACCTTTTTAACTCCGATAGGAACGCCATACTCATTGGCTTAACCGGAACTCCCCTAATTGGCAAAGACAGAACTTCAAAGGAAACCTTTGGCGATTACATCCATAAGTATTACTACAATGCTTCTATTGCCGATGGCTACACTTTAAAACTCATTCGGGAGGATATTGAAACCAGTTATAAAATCCAACTGAAAGAAGCCCTGAAAGAAGTGGAGATACTGAAAGGCGATGCAGACAAACGCATCATCTATGCACATGCAAAGTTTGCTGAACCCATGCTTGAATACATTGTGCAGGATTTTGTAAAAAGCCGTATCCGTTTTGGCGACCATACTATTGGGGCAATGATTGTGTGTGATAGTGCAGACCAGGCAAGGAAACTGTTTGAGATTTTCATTAACAAGTACAACCCAACGCAAAAGGTAATTGAAGAAGTACTTCCGTATTCAATGGCTGCCGAACCTGCGGTTGAATATGGTAATTACATCAAAGACCAAAGCAAGAACCTCACAGCTTCTTTAATCCTGCATGATGTAGGCTCTAAAGACGACCGCAAGGAAGAAGTGGAAGATTTTAAAGATGGCAAAATTGATTTCCTCTTTGTGTACAATATGCTACTAACCGGCTTTGATGCCAAGCGGTTGAAAAAATTATACATAGGCCGTTTAATAAAAGACCACAACCTGCTGCAAACATTAACAAGGGTAAACCGTCCATACAAGAAATTCAGATACGGCTATGTGGTTGACTTTGCCGACATCAGCGGTGAGTTTGATAAAACCAACAAAGCTTATTTTGATGAACTGCAAGGAGAACTGGGCGATGAAATGCAGCACTACTCCAACCTCTTTAAATCTAAAGAAGAGATTGAAGAAGAAATCAAAGACATCAAAGAAAAACTGTGGCATTACGATACCAATAACGCAGAAATATTCTCACAGCAAATAAGCCAGATTGAAGACCGCAAAACGGTTCTCGATATAAAGAAGGCTTTAGAGAGTGCAAAGAACCTTTACAACCTTATCCGCTTGTATGGGCATTTTGATATGCTGGAGAAAGTTGATTTCAAAAAACTTAATCAGCTATACAACGAAACAGCAAGACATTTGGAATTGCTGAACCTAAAAGAATCCGTTCAAAACAATGTGGACACCACCAACCTGCTCAACGTAGCATTGGAGAATGTACTGTTCATGTTCCGTAAGGTATCAGAAGAAGAAATGGTAATTGCCGACCAGCTAAAAGATATGCTTCGCAAAACCCGTGAAGCATTGGGTGGCAACTTCGACCAGAACGACCCGGAATTTGTTTCGCTGTACGATGAACTGAAAAGATTGTTTGACAAAAAGAACCTCGATGAAATTACACAGGAGGACATGAGAAACAACATCGGTTCCCTTCAACAGATTTATGATAAGGTTACAGAACTCAATCGCAAGAACAACCTGCTGAAAGCGAAATATGAGAACGATGCAAAGTATGCACGGATGCACAAACGCATTGTAGAGCAGGGTAATATTTCCAAAAGAGAAAGTGAAATCTGCGAAACCCTGATGGATATTAAACAGCAGGTGGATGACAGGGTTTTAATTAATACACAGATGTTAAACAACGAAAGCTATTTTGATAAGCTGATGATACAAATGGTAATTGGCAGTTTTGGCAAAAGCAAAATTGAGTTAGATCCCGATTCAGCTAAGTATATCAATAGCTGTTTGGTAAAAGAATATATAAACGAATATCAAGGTAAATACGCATGGTAACACAAGATTTTACAGCACAAACGAAAGAGCTGATTGATAACCTGAAAGGTGTTTGTACCTCGTATGGTTTAGGAAACGATGGCAATGAATTTAAAATCATTACCCAGGTGTTTTTGTATAAGTTCATGAACGATAAATTCGGCTATGAAGTAAAGCAGTTAGAACCTAAACTGGCAACGGCAGAAAGCTGGGAAAAAGAAATTGCTCAATATAGCGAGAAGCAATATGAAATGTTGCTGTTGCGGATGAACCCCGATAGTGCCAAACTAAAAAGGGAACATTATCTCTCCAATCTATTCAACAGGCAGGACAAAGAAGAATTTGCAAAGTTCTTTGATGATACCCTCCGGGATATTGCCATTTTCAACAACGAAATATTTTCCGTTAAAACAGGCACAGGTGCAAAGATTACTTTGTTTGATGAACTGAGTAACTACATTACCGACAGCAGCCAGCGGGATAATTTCTGCAAAGCCATCATCAACCAGTTGGTGAATTTCAGTTTCGAGAAAATTTTCAATCAAAAATTCGATTTCTTCTCCACCATTTTTGAATACCTCATTAAAGATTACAACAAAGACGGTGGCGGTAAATATGCAGAGTATTACACCCCACATGCCGTTTCAAAAATCATGGCTTCTATTCTGGTAGATAAGCCGGTGAGCAATGTAACCTGTTATGATCCCTCCGCAGGTTCAGGAACCTTGTTGATGAATTTGGCCCATGCCATTGGCGAAGACAGGTGTACCATTTTCTCTCAGGATATTTCGCAGAAGTCATCCAGTATGCTGCGATTGAATTTGATATTGAACAACCTGGTACACTCCATTCAAAACATCATTCAGGGAAATACCATAAAAACCCCTTACCATAAAGCAGGGGACAAGCTGATGGCATTTGATTACATCGTTTCTAATCCTCCATTCAATCTTGATTTCAGCGATTACAGAACGGATTTGGATTCAAAACAAAATAAGGAGCGTTTTTTCGCAGGCATTCCAAACATTCCAAAGAAAGATAAGAATGGCATGGCAATTTATCAGCTATTCATACAGCATATTATGTTTTCGCTTTCTGCAAAAGGCAAAGCGGCAATAGTTGTTCCCACTGGCTTTGTTTCTGCACAAACCGGTATTCCAAAAAAGATACGTGAAAAACTAATTGAATCTCGAATGCTTCGTGGTGTTATCTCCATGCCGAGCAACATTTTTGCAACTACTGGAACAAATGTTTCAATTCTTTTTATTGATAAGGCAAATACTAAAGGAGATATTGTCTTAATGGATGCTTCTAAGTTAGGGACAACAGTGAAGGATGGCAAGAACCAGAAAACATTGCTTTCACATGATGAGGAACAAGAGATAATTAAAACGTTCAATAAACATGAAGCAAAGGAAAATTTTTCAGTGGTAGTTTCTTACGAACAAATAACGGAAAGGAATTACAGTTTTAGTGCTGGTCAATATTTCGATGTTAAAATTGAATACACTGAAATTTCAGCGGAGGATTTTAAGAATAAAATGGATGGTTTTAAGAAAAACTTAGAATCATTATTTTCTGATTCTAAAGTTATTGAAGCAGAGATTAAGAAGCAGTTGGGAGGTCTGAAATATGAATAAGCAGTTGACATTAAATCAGGCAGCTTTTTATTCAGAGGATAGAATAAACGGCTCTAAAGTTTCAAGGGACAGTTTTGTAACTACTGATAGTATGTTGCAAGACAAAAATGGTATCACAACAACACCTGTACTCCCGAAAGGAAGTTTAATAGCATTTTCAGAAGGCGATATTCTTGTAGGTAACATTAGACCATATCTAAAAAAAATTTGGCAAGCAGATAAAAAAGGGGGATGTTCTCCTGATGTGTTGGTTCTAAAAGCAAAGTCAGGGATTGACCCAATATTTCTTTACTATTCTCTTTTCAGGGATGATTTTTTTAACCACATGATGAAAGGTTCTAAAGGAACCAAAATGCCCCGTGGTGATAAAAATCAAATCTTACGATTTCATATTCCTGAAATTTATTTTACAGATCAGCAAAATATAGCAGCCATCCTTTCTTCGCTGGATAAAAAAATTGCTCTAAACCATCGAATTAATGAAGAATTAGAATCAATGGCTCAGATGATTTATAATTATTGGTTTGTGCAGTTTGATTTTCCTGATAAAAACGGCAAGCCTTACAAATCAAGTGGAGGTATAATGCGTTTGAGTGATGCATTGAAAAGGGAAATACCTAATGATTGGGGTGATGGTTCTCTTCTAAGTTTAGGTGAAATAATTGGGGGAAGTACGCCACCCCGTGAAGTGGCAGATTATTTTACTTCTGATGGAATATCATGGATTACTCCAAGAGATTTAGCCTTTAATACAAGATATAAGTTTATAACCAAAGGTGAAAGTGATGTAAGTGAAAAGGGAATAAAGGCTGCATCCTTAAACATAATGCCAGCCGGTACAATACTTCTTAGTTCAAGAGCACCAATCGGATATTTAGCTATTGCAACAGAAAAGGTCACAACTAACCAGGGTTTTAAATCTTTTGTACCAAATAAAGGGATCTCTACCGAATTTATTTATTACACCGTAAAGAGCATGATCCCTGCAATTGAGAATAATGCTGTCGGCTCTACTTTCAAAGAGGTGTCCGCATCAACTTTGAAATCTATACCAATATGCCTACCCGACAATCTTGTTTTGAAGAGTTATTCTGCTATAGTTGAGAATATTTTTAAAAGGCAATCTGAAGCGGAAAGGGAGATTAAACAGCTTTGCGAACTAAGAGATTGGTTACTGCCAATGTTGATGAACCAGCAAGTAAAAGCCAGCGGGAAGCCCAAATGAACCTAAAATATTGAAAGTCAATTAAATATGAAATGAAAGAAAGTTTCAGTAACAACAATAAACAATCAGGCAGCAAGTAAAAGAAGCAAATAATTTAACTTACACTTGCTGTTAACCAAAATATAATTACCTTTGCAGTGGAAATAACTTTTACAGATAAGAAATTGGAGAAACTTTCAGCCGATTATAATAAGTGCCGTCAAAAGATGGGCGACAAAAGGGCAAAGCTATTCGTAACAAGGCTCAACGCCTTGCGGGATGCCGCAACCCTGGAAGATGTAAGGAACTTGCCCGGCAGGTTTCATGAACTAACGGGTGACAGAAAGGGGCAGTGGGGCTGCGACTTAGACCATCCTTACAGGTTGGTTTTCACACCTCATGAAAACCCAATCCCCACAAACAAACACGGCCAATACATTTGGTTGGAAATCTCAGGAGTAGAAGTTGTTGAAATAGTGGACTATCATTAAAAAACAAACAAATGGCAATTGAAGCGTAGCGGAAATCGCCATTACCAATAGAAAATAAACAAACCAATGGCAAAGCAAAATCAATATTTCCCTTCAGTAGTTTTTCACCCGGGCGAAACCTTAGAGGAGAAACTGGAAGAAATGGAAATGGGTCCGAAAGAGTTTGCACTCCGTACCGGAAAGCCTGAAAAAACTATTATAGCCGTTCTAAATGGCAAAAGCTCCATTACTCCCGATATGGCGGTGCAATTTGAGAATGTTACCAAGATCCCTGCAAACTTTTGGATGAACCACCAAAGAAGCTATGATGAGTTTATTGCAAGGGAGAAAAGGCAAACCGTTATTCAGGAAGCAGTGGCATGGGCAAGGCAATTTCCTTTGGCAGATATGATAAAGAAAGGTTGGTTGCCACAAGTGGCCACCATTGAGGAAAAAACAATGGAAATGCTTGCCTTCTTTGGCTTCTCCAATCACACAGCCTGGGAAGATTACTATTGTAAACAGGAACTGAAAGTTGCTTTCAGGATTTCATTATCCAGCACAAACGAACCATTTGCTATATCTGCATGGTTAAGAAAAGGTGAATTGCAGGCAGCAGAATTAGAAGCAAACGACTATTCAGAGAAGAAGTTCAAAGAAGCACTACCTGAATTAAAATCAATAATGGCTGAACATCCAGATGACTTCTTTATAAGGTTGCAGAATACCTGTTTAAAAGCAGGTGTAAAGCTGGTTCACACCCCAACCTTGCCCAAAGCCCCTATTTGTGGCAGTACACGTTGGTTAAATGACACACCATTAATTCAGTTAACTGGCCGTTATAATCGCAACGATAGTTTCTGGTTCACTTTCTTTCACGAAGCAGGGCATATTCTCTTACATGGCAAAAAAGATATTTTCTTAGAGAAAATTGAATATTCTGACAAAGACAAGGAGAAGGAAGAAGAGGCTGATGCATTTGCATGTAAATGGACATTAACGGAAGATGAAGAGGCGGAGATATTAGCAGCAGCTCCACTCAGTGAAGAAGACATTCGGGATTTTGCAAAACAGTTCACAACGCATCCGGCCATTATTATTGGAAGGCTGCAACACAAGAAGTTAATTCCTTACTCATTGGGCAGAGAATATTTTGAGCAGGTAATTTTTGAATAACAAGCAATGACAATAAAACATGGTTCAGTCGCTTCAACTAAATATAATTCCATTCACAGCCCCTGTTCAGGAGGCTGGCTTTGCCTTTTACACGGCAAAGCAAGATGGCTATTGCCCCATACACAAAGACGATTTAAACGGAGCAATTGAAGGTTTAGTTGATGAAAGCGAACTGCATTATGGAAACTGGCTCTACACCGATTTTGCACCTGCAAAAGAAAACGCCATTATCATTTCGGTAAACCTCAATGAATGTAAATACTTTGCCCAGCACTATTACAGGCATTTAATCCGAACTCATTTCAAAGGAGTTGCGGACATCATGCGGAAGAACTTCACCAATGAAATTGAAGTTTGGTTTCACAATACAAAGTCAAGCAGCACAAAATTCAAAGTGTACAATCAGTTTACACTGAAAGTACAGCACAACAGAGTTACCGAAGGTCCCGAACTGGTTGTATCATTTGATGGCACAACCAAAGTGCTGAATAAAAGCATTGCCGAAATTCACAACTTCAAAACAGAGTTATACAACTGGATAAACTGCAACGGTGAATTGAACAGGTGGAAATACCTTACCGATGAACAGAAGCTGAACCATGAAAAAAACTATCCGGTAGTAAGCAACACATTAAAGCCTCACTTCGATATTGCTTTTGATGTGCCTGATTTCAAAAACCGTTATCCAAAGTATTTCACCCTGCTCAACGACTTTTATAATAATTATCTCAATACAGATGCTTTCACAGCAATCCTGCCGCTTTCAGCGGACGGATTTTTCAAACCTAATGGTTTGTCTGTGCAACGCATCAACGGCACATCCAATGAATTGCAGTTTGGAAATGGTGTAGGAGTTGAACCCAAGAGAGATTTAAAACGATTGAAGCCTTACAAGCCGGTTCCAAAGCCAAGCAATGTAAAGTTCTTTTTCATTTACCATAAGCCAGACAGGGAACATGCAGTAAAGAATATTTGGCAGTACTTTAAAGATGGCTACAACGGCCAATATCCATTTCCAAAAATGGAAGAATACATCAGCCAGCCGTTTGAATTGGAAGAGAACGGCAGCATTTCATTTGATAATATTGATGATGCAGTTTCAGTAGTCCAAAAAGCAATCAAGAATAAAGACCGTTTACCCGATACAAAATATTTTGCGGTGTACATCAGCCCGGTTCCTAAGTGGGAGAAAGACCCTAAGAGGAACAGCATTTACCACCGCATGAAAGAAATATTGTTGTACGAAGGCATTAACTCACAAGTAATTTGGAAAGAGAACATTTCCAAACCTGCATTCAATCTATTCCTGCCTAACATTGAAACAGCCATCTTAGCCAAGCTGGGCGGTGTTCCCTGGAGGCTGAAAAGAGATACCACCAATGAATTGATTGTTGGCGTTGGTGCATTCTATTCCATTACCCGTAAATCAAAATATGTAGGATCAGCTTTCTGTTTCAACAACGAAGGTATTTTCAAAGGCTTTGATTGCTTCGGTGCAAATGATACAGATAGCATCGCAGGTTCAATCAGGGAAGCAGTAGGCAAATTTATTGCCTCCAATTACAAAGCCACAAGGCTTATTATCCATTTCTACAAAGACCTTAGTAAGAAGGAACTCAAACCCATCATTGACACCCTCCATGCGTTGGGCTTACCTATTCCGGTAATTGTAGTAACCATCAATAAAACAGAGAGCAAAGAACTATTGGCATTTGATACCAGCAGTCAAAAGCTGATGCCTTACAGCGGAACCATTGTAAAAGTGGGGGCAAAAGAATACCTGCTATTCAACAATACCCGCTACGAAGAAGCATCTGCACCAACAGACAGAGAGCATCATTTCCCGGTAAAGATTTCATTCTTCAGCGACAAAGCAGAATTATTAGATGACCCTGCATTGATAAACCAACTCATTGACCAGGTATATCAGTTCAGCAGAATGTATTGGAAAAGCGTAAGCCAGCAGAATCTGCCGGTTACCATCAAATACCCCGAAATGGTGGCCGAGATATTCCCATACTTCACACATGACAAACTACCCGACCGCGGCAAGGAGAGCCTGTGGTTTTTGTAAAATTATTTAAATAGGATATTTTTAATTCATGACTTCCAAACTCAACATAAAAGATAAAAGCGAAACAGGTAAGCTAATAAAAATTGCACCGTTCAGGAAGGAGATAAAAAAAACAGAACCGCACAAACACAACAGTTACTTTGAAATTATATACTTGTCAAAAGGCAGCGGCACACATACCATTGATTACAATAGTTACAAGGTGCAACCACCTGTTATTTTTTTTGTTCGCAAAGAACAGGTGCATCATTGGGAATTACTCACCACACCGGAAGGCTTTGTACTTATTTTAAAGAAAGCATTTATTGATAAAAGCCTGGACAATGAATTAAAATCATTGCTCACTAAAGTAAGCAGTCTTTCATCCTTACAGGTAAAAGATACAAACACCATCAATACAATTTTTCAGCTACTCACTAAAGAAGGAAATATCATAAGCGAAAGCAATTTTCATGTGGTTGAAGGCTTGCTGAAAGCATTGTTGGCAAAGATGCTAGAAGTAGCAAAACCTCATTTAGCAAAGTCAAAAACAAATTCAGACCTCTTTCTATCCTTCAGGGAATTACTCAGCCAAACAACAGACATAAAAAATAACGTAGCACATTACGCAGCTTTGCTGAATACTACACCTCAAAACCTGAATACCGCTTGCCGCAAATCCGCTAATCAATCAGCATCCGATATTCTTTCAGAGCATATCATCAGCGAAGCAAAAAGACAATTGATTTATACCGACAATACAGTTGCCGAAATATCCTTTTCACTATCATTCAACGACCCCTCTCATTTTGTAAAGTATTTCAAACGCTACACAGGCTTCACTCCGCAGTCGTTCCGCACCCAATAAAGTGCATACCACAGTATTTTCAAATATACCACGATAGCTTTCTTTTATTGTATCACTTTTGTAGCCTGAATAATTGGTTCATTTCAATAGCATATCGGGTATGAAATACTTAATGGTTTTAACAACATTGTTTTTTCTTGCGGCTTGCAGCCAGCAGGGTAACAATACGCAGCAGTTACAGGCACAGATAGACAGCCTGCAACACAAACTGGACAACACCTATAAACCCGGCTTTGGTGAGTTTATGAGCAGCATACAGGTACATCACAACAAACTCTGGTTTGCAGGAACGAACAACAATTGGAAACTGGCAGACTTTGAAATCAACGAAATCCAGGAAGCCTTAAATGATATTCAACAATTCAATACAGACAGGCCGGAAGCCAGGGCAATAGGAATGATTAACCCTGCTATTGATAGCGTAAATAATGCAATCAAACAGCAGAACAAGTCGCTATTCAAGAGCAGTTATACCTTGCTTACCAATACCTGCAACAACTGCCACAAAGCAACTGAGCATGAGTTTAATGTTGTAACAATTCCGTCACATCCACCAACAAGTAATCAGAGTTTTAAACCAGTTCAATAATTATGCTACGCAAAATCATTCAAACAGACAATGCCAGCACGACAATTATCATTCGCCTGATGGTTGGTGCAGTATTTCTTTCAGAAGGAATACAGAAGTTTATTTTTGCTGATAAATTAGGAGCAGGCCGTTTTGCAAAAATAGGATTACCCACACCTGATTTTTTAGGGCCATTTGTCGGCAGCTTTGAAATTATATGCGGCTCACTTATTTTAATTGGCCTCCTCACACGTCTTGCAGCCATTCCATTAATCACCATTATGTTAGTTGCCATTGCTTCTACCAAAGCACAGCTTTTAGCCGACAACGGTTTCTGGTCAATGTTGCACGACAGCCGTACAGATTGGGCAATGCTCTTAGGAAGTTTTTTTTTAATCATTAAAGGTGGAGGCAAATGGTCACTTGACCATAAAATCATGAGTAAATAATGGAAATAATTATACTATCATTAGCTGCATTTCTTATAGCCATTCTCACTTTCTTCTCAGGATTTGGTTTGGGTACTATTCTTACACCATTGTTCATGATATTCTTCCCGGTCGATTTAGCTATTGCTTTAACGGGTGTTGTACATTTTTTCAATAATATTTTCAAGCTGATTCTGGTAGGCAAAAAAGCAGATAAGCAGGTGCTGTTACGTTTTGGTATTCCCGCTGTTATAGCAGCTTTTGCAGGAGCATGGCTATTATTACAAATCACCGATTTACAACCCTTATTTTCTTATTCTATTGGCAGTAAAACATTTGAAGTATATCCGGTAAAATTCATCATTTCTATTTTGCTTATTTTCTTTGCAGTGATTGACCTTGTGCCTTATTTCAACAAACTGCAATTCGGTAAAGACAAGTTACCTGTGGGCGGTGCTTTGAGTGGTTTCTTTGGAGGGTTGTCAGGCAACCAGGGTGCTTTACGTAGTGCTTTTTTAATTAGAGCAGGCTTATCTAAAGAAGCCTTTATTGCAACAGCGGTAGTGGTTTCCACCTTTGTAGATTTTACAAGGCTTTCCGTTTATGCTACCCGTTTTTCAAAAGCAGGATTGCAAGAAAATCTAACATTGGTTATCAGTGCTACACTTGCAGGTATTGTAGGTTCATATATTGGCAATAAACTTTTGAAAAAAGTCACCTTAAAATTTATGCAGATACTCGTAGCCGTAATGCTTATAATTATTTCATTGGCATTGGGTGCAGGCCTCATATAAAGAGAAAATAATAAATCAACTATAAAATGAAGCTACAAAGAATAGCAAGCATAGTCATATTCAGCATGGTTATGCTGATTTGCTTAAATGCTACCGCACAGCGACAATCGAATACATTGACTCAATTGTTGCAATTAGCAGAAAAAAACTACCCATTGCTGAAATCAAAAATTCTTGATATACAGGCTGCACAAAAAAGTATAGATGTAAGTAAGAGTACTTTGATTCCTTCACTGGATGCATCTTATCAAATGAACTATGCCACGTATAACAACATTACAGGAATGGCTTATCCGCAATTTCTTGTGCCTATCAGTGGCCCGCCTTCAACTGGCAATAATATGAATGCAGTGTTTGGCAGTGCTGCAAGCCTTTTGCTTAACTGGCAACCTATAACGTTTGGTCAGCGGAATGCACAGGTTGATTTTGCTAAAGCTGGCTTGCAGTTTACAAATGCCGATGCACAGAATGAAATATTCCAGCACAAAATAAAAGTCATCAACGCATACCTTGATGTTTTGACTGCGACTGAATTGGTGAAAGTATATCAAAACAACCTGCAAAGGACAGCAACCAATTTGCAGGCGGTGCAATCCCTTGTCATTAGTGGTATAAGACCGGGTGTTGATACAGCATTATTCAAAGCTGAAGTTTCTAAAGCAAAAGTTGAATTGCTGAACAGTCATAAATACAAAGAACAAACCCGTATCTATTTATCTCAGTTACTTGCTTCCGACAATAATTTATCATTTACTGATACAATGTATTTTGTCAAACTTCCTCTGAATCTTCCGGTAGCAGATTCAGTTAAACATCCATTGATTAATTTATACAACTCCAATATTGCTATTGGGCTTGCCCGTAAGAAGGTGCTTTCAAAAACTACCATGCCAACATTAGGTGTATGGAGCACCCTTTATGCAAGAGGTTCCGGCATTTCATATAATGGCACAGTAAAAGCTACAGATGGTTTAGGATTACAGCGTTTTAATTATGGAATAGGTTTGCAGTTGAGCATTCCGCTTTTGCAATCAGTAAAAATAAAGCCGCAATTACAGCAGCAGGACTTTCTGATTCAGTCTAACCAGGAAAAACTCAACGAAATTAAACTACAGCTAAAAAAGCAAAATGAATTGGCCGATACTACCCTCAATAATGCTTTTGCAATAACAAAGGAAAGCCCTTTGTTTTTAGAATCGGCACAATTTTCTTATAAGGCAATGCAATCACGATACCAGTCAGGACTTGCTAATATTTCAGATTTCATGCAAGCCCAATATGCGTTGATAAAAGCAGAAACCGATTACAAACTATCATATATGGGCGTTTGGAAAGCCTTTCTGTTTAAAGCAGCAGTGAATGGCGACTTAAACTTATTCATCAATCAGGTTAATTAAAAATAGTTATGAATTTATTAAAAGGAGCATTACGAAAACCTGTTACGATAGTAGTATCCATCCTGGCTATTCTTTTCTTTTCGTACATGGCTGTCAAAAAAATGAAGATAGATATTTTCCCTCAGTTGGGTTTACCAACCGTTTATGTTGCTCAACCTTATGGTGGTCTTTCTCCTGAGCAAATGGAAGGCTTTGTCACTTCTTATTATGAGTACCACTTTTTGTATGTAACAGGAGTGAAGTTTGTTGAATCAAAATCTATACAGGGAGCAGCCATTATTAAAATACAATTTCAGGAAGGAACAGATATGAGCCAGGCAATGGCAGAAGTTGTCGGTTATGTAAACCGTGCAAGGGCATTTATGCCACCCGGCACAGTACCGCCTTTCATTACACGTTTTGATGCAGGTAGTGTTCCCGTGGGGCAATTAGTATTCACTTCCGAAACCCGTTCATTGGGTGAGATACAAGATCTTGCCCTTTTCAAAGTAAGGCCCATGTTTGCCACCCTGCCAGGTGTATCTGCACCGCCACCATTTGGCGGCAATCAGAAAACAGTTATCGTAAAAGTTGACCCCGATAAAGTGAGAGACTACAATCTTTCGCCAGATGAAATAGTACAGGCATTGGTGAAAACAAACAGCATTACTCCTGCGGGTAACGTAAGAGTGGGTGATGAAACCTTAATTACTTCTCAAAATGCTGTGGTAGAAAATGTGAAAGAACTGGAAAGTGTGCCATTAAAAACAGGTGCAGGGTCCGCTGTTTACATTCGGGATATTGCAAGTGTAGAAATTGGTTCAGATGTAACTACCAGCTATGCATTAGTAAATGGGAAACGTTCAGTTTATATTCCAGTTACCAAACGTTCCGATGCTTCCACCTGGGATGTTGTGCAGCGGGTAAAAGCAGCATTGCCGGATATGCAGGCTTCCGTTCCTGATGATATAAAAGTATCTTATGAGTTTGACCAGTCGGGTTATGTAATCAACTCTGTAAAAAGCCTTTCGTTTGAAGGGGGATTAGGAGCTATACTTACCGGCTTAATGGTGTTACTTTTTTTAGGCAACAGAAGAAGTGCTTTAATAGTTGTGCTTACCATTCCACTTGCATTGCTTACAGGCATTACCATGCTCTACCTGTTTGGTCAAACTATTAATATTATGACGTTGGGAGGTTTGGCATTGTCTGTAGGTATTTTGGTGGATATGGCAACGGTAACCATTGAGAATATACATCAGCATTTGGAAAGAGGTGAACCCAAAGCAAAAGCAATATTATATGGTTGCCGGGAAGTAGCAGGGCCATTGCTGTTAATCTTATTCAGCATATTGGCTGTGTTTACACCTGCTCTATTTATGTCAGGTGTTCCAAAAGGAATGTTCATGCCATTGTCTTTGGCTGTTGGTTTTTCATTAATTGCATCTTTTTTTCTGGCACTCACATTTGTACCGGTAGCTGCTAACTGGTTATTAAAAAATGAACCACATCTACAACATGCACATAACAAAGAAAGCAGGTTTGAGAAATTCAGGCATCGCTACATTCACTGGCTCGAAAAATTTATAAAAAGAGGTAAATGGAAATCATGGGCGTATGTGCTTGGTTCCGTTGGATTAGTTGCTTTGTTATTTTCTGTTATAGGCACAGAAATATTTCCGAAAGTAGATGCAGGTCAGGCACAGGTAAGATTGAGGATGCCTGTTGGTACAAGATTGGAACGAACTGAAGAAGCTACTCAAAAATTACTGCATGTTGCAGATAGCATTACAAAAGGAAACATAGAAATCAGTTCCGCATTTGTAGGTACACAACCATCCAGTTATCCCATCAACAATGTGTATTTATGGACAAGTGGCCCGCAGGAATCTGTTATTAAATTCAATCTCAATAAAGAATCAGGTATTGGTATTGAAAACTTTAAAGAGCAGATGAGAAATGCAGTCAGCAAATCATTTCCCGGTGCTTCAATTTCTTTTGAGCCGGGTGATTTGGTAGAGCAGGTATTAAACTTAGGTTCCAACAACCCGATAGAAATTGCAGTATTAGGTAAAGACCTATCACTATCGAGAAAAGTAGCAGAAGAATTAAATTACAAATTAAAAGGCATAAGCTATTTAAGAGATGTTCAGATTGCAACACCTCTTGATTACCCCGGCATCAAAATAAACATTGACAGAGTTAAGGCAGGCCAGTTAGGATTAACGGTTGATCAAATCAGCAAATCAACAGTAGCTGCCACTTCATCAAGCCGTTTTACACAGCCCAACTATTGGTTAGACAGAACTTCAGGTACAGCCTACCAGATACAGGTTGAATATCCACAATACAGGATGAACAGCAGAGACCAGTTGGAATTAGTACCTGTTTCGGGTAATGTTGGTAATCCTGTTTATTTGAGAGACGTTGCAACAACGCAAAAAATTACTTCTCCAGGTGAATATGACCGTATCAATCAGCAACGATATATTACTGTTACTGCAAACATTTATAATAAAGATTTGGGAACTGCTCTTAAAGAAGTAAACAAAACAATAACATCTTTAGGGCAGCTTCCACAAGGGATTAAGATCATGGTGAGAGGTCAGGCAGAATTGCTTAATCAAACCATGAGTGAATTACAATCAGGTCTGTTGATTGCAATCATTGTTATTCTTTTGATGCTGGCTGTAAACTTTCAATCGTTCAAATTATCTTTTGCCATTCTTTCTATCATTCCGGCAGTGGTAGCAGGCTCTGTATTGTTATTATTGATTACAGGAAAAACTTTGAATATACAATCCTATATGGGAACGATTATGGCAGTAGGTGTAGCGGTGGCAAACGCCATTTTATTTATTACCAATGCAGAGTTTCATCGCAAGCATGACCACTCATCAGGTTATGCTATCATAGGTACGTTTAACCGTTTGCGTCCCATATTAATGACAAGTCTTGCAATGATTGCAGGGATGATACCAATGTCTTTAGGTTTGGGTGAAGGTGGAGACCAGACAGCACCATTAGGTATAGCAGTAATTGGCGGCTTGATATTTTCAACTCTAAGTACACTGATATTCTTACCAATGGTATATGCACAGGTAATGGGAAAGAACCCATATAAAAATCCATCACTGGATCCCGAAGATGAAAACAGTATTAATTATGAAGCAAACAACGAACAACTTACTTAAATATAAAATCAGGAACAGCATGAAAATTTTAAATAGAATATTGGTTACAATAATCATTGCAGCAGTGGCCGTGACAGGCTGCAAAAATAATTCAGCAAAAGAACAAACATCATCAGTTAAAAAGGATTCTGTTGCTGTATTCATTCTGCAAAAGGAATCTTTTAATAAAGAAATTTCATTTCCCGGTGAACTACTGCCTATGGAAAGAGCAGAAATATTTGCTAAAGTATCCGGCTATATAAACAGTATCAAAGTGGATATTGGCGATGCAGTTCAAAAGGGTCAGGTGATTGCTATTTTGGATGCACCTGAAATGATTGCAAATTATGCACAGGTAAATTCAGATGTGCAAACGGCAAGGTCTAAGTATGTTGGAAGTTTAGATGCTTATAAACGCATCACCAATGCGGCAAGGGTTGAAGGTACAATAGCTACAGGCGAATTGGAGAGGATCAAAAGCCAGATGATGGCAGACAGTTCCAGCTTAGAAGCTGCAAAATCTAAACTCAATGCTTATGCTCAATTAAAAGATTACCTTATTATCCGAGCTCCATTTAGTGGTGTGGTCACCCAGCGTAATGTTGATGCAGGCACATTGGTGGGCACAGGTAATATAAAGCCCATGCTTGTCATTGAAAATAATAACACGTTGCGTTTACGATTGCCCGTTCCTGAAGCCTATACATCTGCAAATCCTGAAGCCTCCACAGTTCATTTTACAGTAGATGCTTATCCGGGTGTACAATTTGAAGCAAAGTTATCCCGTAAATCAGGTGCGTTAAATCTTACTAACCGTACTGAATCATGGGAATTTCTCTATACAAATAAAGGCAACCAGTTAAAATCAGGCATGTTTGCCAATGCAAGTATTAAGTTTGCAAGGTCTGTACCATCTTTTTTAGTTCCGTCCACAGCAGTTGTTACCAATCAGGAAAAACGCTTCGTTATCAGGTTAAAAGATGGGAAAACAGAATGGGTGGATGTTCGCAATGGTATTGCTATTGATAATAAAACAGAAATATTCGGAAATATTTCAGAAGGAGATACTTTGCTTGTGAGAGGAACTGACGAAATAAAGCCAGGAAAAGAATTGATTCCAAAATTTCTATCAAAATAAAATGGAGAATTTAAAAAGTCATTGGGAAAAAGTATTTGCAACCAAAGCAGAAAATGAAGTGAGCTGGTTTCAGGAATACCCTAAAACATCAGTTGAATTTTTTGAGCTATTCAATCTGCCTTTGGATGCCAACATTATTGATATTGGTGGTGGCGACAGCCATTTAGTTGATGTTTTTTTGGAAAAGGGCTACAAGAATATTTATGTGCTGGATATTTCGGCAAATGCTTTAGAAAGAGCAAAACATAGATTAGCTGATAATGCAAAGTCCGTTCATTGGATTGTTTCAGATGTGGTTGATTTCGTTCCTCCGGTTAAGTTTGATTTTTGGCATGACCGGGCAGCATTTCATTTCCTAACATCCGATGAAAAGATTGATAAGTATGTAAGCATTGCTGAAAATAATATCAAGCAAGATGGCTATTTAATTTTAGGTACGTTCTCAGAGAAGGGTCCTGAAAAATGCAGTGGTTTGGAAATTAAGCAATATTCTGAAACTTCTATGTCTTATCGTTTTGAAAGTGGTTTTGAAAGAATAAAATGTATCACAGAACAACACCAAACACCCTTCAACACCACACAAAACTTCTTGTTTTGTAGTTTTCAAAAGAAATAATGATTAGGGCATTCCCCTGCGGGTCGGGCTTTCCGCTGCAATCTTTTTTGAGATAAAAAAGGATTTCCGCTGCAATCCCTAATGCAAAGAGAAGCGGTGTTCGTTCCTCACGGATGTATTGAAGCCCCCCAGCCAGCCCACAAGCACGGCTTATGCAGTGGCTAACACACAAAGCCAACCCTTCCACTGCATCTATGGTGTTGCCGCCATTTTTAACTGTCATACTTTTTGTGGCTATGCTCCCCACGCTTTTGGCACATTGCCTGTTTCGCTTAGCTACACAGCCAAAGAGCCAAGCCAACACAAGCATAGCAACAAAAAGATGCTGCACTCCAACCACCACCACCGTTTCGCTTATGCCAGTATAAAAATTGGCGGAAGCATACTTAAACATAATGCGGTCTTATGTGTTCGCTTCGCACAGCCACCCATCGCTTATGCAAGCATCCCACCGCAGTGGCTGTCACATAAGTCGCCATTATGTTAAGTAGCCAACACCATAGCATCCCGTGAAAAACGGGATGAAGCCGTGCTTTTTGCCACCGCACCCCCCAAAAGCCACTCACCCCTCCACCCTTTCAATGGTGCAGTAAAAAATAAAGCATGATTTGTTTAATGGCCATGTGCTTGCGGTAGGTTCATTCACTTCATTTCCATTCCGTTCAGGCGTTCCGTTCTTTCCGCTTCGCTTCATTCTCTACACTATTCTTCACTACATTCCGCCTACGTTCATTTCACCAACCTCAGCACCGCACAGCAAAAGCAATTCCTTCTCTGCATTCCGCAAAGCCATCACACAGGCTTTCCGTGTCATGGCGTTTGCTTATCCCTCCCCACGATGGCTTTTGTTTTTTGAAAAGTTACAAAAGCCGCCAACGCTTCTAAGCAAACTGCTCATGCCACTCCAAGCCACCAGCCCGGTTTGCTCCATTCCGTTCAGTCATTGCATTTGCTCTTGACCCACCGCACGATTGAAAGCGGTATGCTTTATTTTTTCCTGCGAAGTGTTTACCCCAGCCGACCCACGAAAGACATCTCCGTTCCAATTGAAATTTAATAGCGATTGATAAGCATTGTAGAAATACAATTCGGATTTCTTTTTTCTAAAGAAGAATAGAAATAGAAAAGATGATCCTGAAAAAAATAAAAATAAAAAGTGCAGCAAAGTTAGGTGGCTGGCACAGGCCAACGCTTGAAAAAAACCAAAAGACTACGGCATAATGAAAGGCAAATAATCTGTTTATTTTTTTATTGGTATTTGCCTTTCACCCTTCGGGACTTATTCCGTTTCCTTTTGGTTTTTTAGCCACGCCACCTCTGCGATTGCTTTCTTTTTTTTTCTGTTTTTTTTCTTTGTCAAATTATATATGTGTTGCGTAGCGTAAGCGAAGCAGGGCAGTTGCAAAGATTCAAAGCAGCTAAAAATTTAAAGCTACAATCATGCACAGTCCAAAGTTTCAAACGTACAGTCCAAAAAATCAAGCCACAGAGTTTGAGTTTTACATCCTTTGCAAAGGATTAAACAGCGGTAAGCCACTTACTGCACCTTGTCCAAATTCATTTGTTTGCATCTGCAAAAATCAAAAGCAAAAGGATTTTTATTTCTGGCTGCTATTCGGTTTGTGGAAAGCAAAACATTTTCATCAGTTGCTCACTGGTTCCGTTATTCCGTTTATTCGGATTGCTGAATTTAAGCAAGAGGTAAGCACTCAGGCAGCAGTGGTAAGCACACAGGAAAACGAATACACCGCAACAGTTGATAAAATCAAGCAGCTGGAAGAAAGGGAAAAGAATATCCGGCAGCAATTGGCTTTAATCAATGATTTGAAAAGAGCAATGATATACCGGCACTTAAAAAGCAAAATTTAGGGCAGCCTCTTACATGATACTGCTCGTTGCATAAATAAATTTTCATGTGCAAAGGTAGCATGGCGGGCAGACGCACAAAGCCAACCTAAAAAAACCAAAAGACTACGGCATAAACACAGACCCACCGCACAAGGCTATCATTTATTCCGTTTCCTTTTGGTTTTTTTATCCGCCATGCTGAGAGATGCACATAAAATTTATTTATTATGCAAAAGCATCCTCGTATCAGTTCCGGCAGCCATCCAGGCATTTGCCCATTTACTCCGCAGGTCCTTCATCAGTTCTTGCAGCTTTCACCTCATGCATATAGCCGCTATGTTCGCAAGTCGGCTATCATTGCCCAGCATCACACAGGCGTTAAGGTTTATCGCCTTCCTTGTGGTTGTTGCCTTTGGCGTTATCCATCAGGTGTTCGCCAGCTTTCAGCATTGCCCTTTTAGGGGCTTTGCTTAAAAGAAAAAGCCCCACCAAATCGGCAGGGCTTTTTCCTAACTGAAAGAACGAACAATTTTTATGCAGCATCAACGATGTTCAATACGTTGTATGAGCCATTTTTAAGCGAATACTGAATACCATTCACTGCCTGAAAGAACTCAATCAGCAACAGGTAAAACTTAGTGCCAGTACCAGCGGGAACACCGGCAGGAGTAAGTGTTACAGGAGTGTTGGTTCCATCAATCGGCAAGTTGGTAACAGGACTGTACTCAATTGCACTGATTTCGTTGGTGAAGTCAACATTTGCAAAAGCACCTTTCATGCTGATATGTGTAGCCCCTGAAGGATACGAAATATCATTAATCGGTACAAAGGCAGGGATGTTGATTACCCCGGTAAGAGGCACAACAGTAAACGGTGCGAACATTACACCACTCAAAAGAGCTTTGTCGTTGAAATCAAAATCTTTCAACAACGCCAATGCAGCAGGATCAGCAATACCATCGGCAACGGTGCGTTCGCCACGAACAGAAGCCACATCGTAATTTTTGATTTGCGTCATGATTTGCGTTAAACGACTGGTAACACGATTGTCAGCAGCATTCATCATCAAATTACGAACCGCATTGCGGAGAACTTTACCGGCAGTTGCGGAGCTTCCAAATTCAGAACCGTTTTCACGGGTACGCTGAAAGTTTGGATCATTTGCAATACGGTCAGCAGATACACCACCTTTGGTTTTCACCAGGTGACCATCTTGTGTTTTGTAGAAGGTCAACTCATCCAGAGTTCCTTCAATTTTTAGAATACCTTTTAATTTTGCCATTGCTTAAAATTTTTATGAGTTAGTAAAACCGTTTCTTTTTTAGCTGTTTTATCAGCATTTGAAAACAAAAATAGAAGCAGTATTTAGGCTATGCAAAAGTTGAAAGTCATCCGTTCCGTTTCTTCCGCATTATTCCAACAAACACACTTTCACCGCCTATAAAAATGATTTATATTTGCAGTATCACTTTCATATTTGAAGTATATCATCGGTATGGATAGTGTATAAAGAAGTATAATTGAAATAATGAATAGACTGTGCATTTATCCGAAGGACATTCAGGTAATCACAGGCAGAAGCGACAGGTATGGAAGAAACCTCATCAAGAAGATTAAAGATCACTTTAAGAAGCAGCAGCACCAGGTTGTTACTGTTGATGAGTTTTGCCAGTACATGGGCTTGCAACCGGAAACAGTTGCAAAGCAACTTAGGTAAGTAGAAATCTTATCTTTGCTTTTGTCTATGATAAGGCACAGCACACCCTTGCATGAACAAAGATTTTTCTTTTCTTTGTGTAGCGTTTTCCCTTGCTTAATCAGTTGTTGTTGGCTATTTGTTGCCCAATCTTCGGAAAGCCCTGATATATAAGGGTTCACTATTTTTTGTATTGGGAAGTGATTTTCACGAACGAAGTGTGTGAAAATTATCCCGACTTAAGTCGGGATGACAGTTAGTCGGGATAAAATATGAATCATATGTACGAATTATTTCTTCAGCATTTCAATACCAAAGTTGCCCTTACAGCGGAAGAGGAAGCGTTACTAAAAACTTATCTAACACAAAAAAAACTCCGAAGAAAACAATACCTGCTTCAGTCTGGAGATATATGCAAGGCTTTCGCTTTTATAGAAAAAGGGGCCATGAAATCTTATACAGTGGATGATGCTGGAGTGGAACATATTATTCAATTTGGTATAGAGGGATGGATTATTGCAGATCTCTATAGTTTTCTTACTGGTGAGCCTGCTTTGTATAATGTGGATGCAGTAGAAGACGCTGAATTGGTTTTGATTAGCAAGTCTGCTCACGATGCTTTGCTAAAAGTATTACCTAAATATGAAACATATACTAGGTTGAATTTTGAAGGGGCTTATATAGCCATGCAAAGAAGGTTAACGTCTATCATCAGTAATTCTCTAGAAGAACGATACGAGCAGTTTACTGCTCAGTATCCAGAGATTGCACAACGTTTTCCTCAACATATGATTGCTTCTTATATGGGGCTTACTCCAGAAACATTAAGTAGAGTCAGAAAAAGAATTTCAGTCAAATAGGTCTTCATTTCTCACTCTTTTCTCTTGATTTAAATCAATACATTTTCTTGCTTCAACGCAATGTCATAGGAGTATGACCTGTTTTAACTTTGCCTCAAAATAATGAGGATGGGCGTTAATAATAATCTACTGAATTGTGATATAGAAACTGGTATATGTGAAGTGCCAAAGTATGGTGTAAGCCAACAAGAACAGGCTCCACAAAAGCCCGTTAAGCTCTTGTATTTTACGGATCCGATTTGTTCTTCTTGCTGGGGAATTGATCCTCAATTAAGAAAGCTACAACAGGAATATAGTCATTATTTTGATATAGAGTATCGGATGGGTGGGCTATTAAAAAGTTGGGCTGAATATGGCGGTTCAGATGTGAACGGACCAGCGTCGGTGGAAAAACATTGGAATGAAGCAGGGGCTTATTATCAAATGCCTATTGATGGAAGTGTCTGGAACCGAGATCCTTTAGAATCATCCTATCCTCCTTCTATTGCCTTTAAAGCTGCTCAGTTGCAGGGAAACAAAAAGGCTGGTCAATTTCTGCGTCGAATAAAAGAAATGGTTTTTACAGAACAAATAAATATTGCTCGAAAAGAAAATTTACTGTCTGCGGCAATTGATATTGACCTTAATCTTCAACAGTTTGAATCCGATTTAGAACAACGTGCAATTCAGTTATTTGAAGAAGACCTTGCCTTTGCAAGAGCAAAAGATGTGAGAGGGTTTCCTACTATTTTTTTCATTGATAACAACAATAATCAATTTAAAGTATATGGAAGTAAACCATACGAAGTATATGAATCTGCCTTACTTAAATTAATTGAAGGACCAGTTGTAAAAAAATCCACTGGTGAATTGACAGATATATTTAAGTATAATCCAACGGTTACATTGCGTGAATTCGAAGTGTTTTACAACTTGAGTAAAGAAGAAGCGCATTTAGCTTTAAATAAGATGGTGTTAGAGAATCAATTAATTAAGTCTGAAACCAATGCTGGACCAATATGGAAAGAGGTAAATTTATAGCGTCCATCTTTTTAACAACAACAGCCATGACAACATTATCATCATTCAAAAATTTTACAGATACTTTAAAAGAGCAGGAGCAATTAATGCCTGTATTATTTATTGGTCATGGTTCGCCAATGAATGGAATTGAAGACACTATATTTAGTCGTAACTGGACGCAAATGGCCAAGGATATCCCAACGCCTAATGCAGTATTGGTTGTTTCTGCACATTGGTTAAGCAGGGGTACAAAAATAACGGCTATGGATTTTCCAAAGACCATACATGATTTTGGTGGGTTCCCTCCAGAACTTTTTGCGGTTCAGTATCCGGCGCCAGGTAACCCTATATTGGCAAAAGAAACAGCGGGTCTAATTCATTCAACCCAAGTTGAACTAGACCATGATTGGGGCTTAGATCACGGCACATGGACCGTAGTAAGACATATGTATCCCGATGCAAATATTCCAGTTCTACAATTAAGTATAGATTATACTAAAGCTCCACAATGGCATTATGATCTAGCAAAAGAGATTCATGCACTTCGAAAAAAAGGGGTACTGATTATTGGCAGTGGTAATATGGTACATAATTTAAGAATGGTTGCTTGGGACAAATTAAATGAACCTGAATATGGGTATGATTGGGCATTAACAATGAATGAGAAATTTAAGCAGTTAATTTCTTCCCGAGATTATACATCATTAATCAATTATGAATCCTTAGGTACAGCTGCAAAATTGGCGATACCTACATCAGAACATTATTTACCCTTGTTATATACGCTTGGGTTGAGTGATTCAAAAGATACAATTTCATTTTTCAATGACAAGGCAGTAGGCGGTTCGCTTACAATGACGTCGGTGAAGATTGGATAAAATTCAACCTTGAGGGGTAATTGATTCATAGTATAATCACCATGAATTTAGCCTATTAACATAGCATAAATTAGTATAGACGATTCGCTAAACTTTTATGCATATGAAACTTTTGACTTTTTTGATATCAGGCTTTCTGCTGATCACCACTTTAGTTGCTTGTAAAAAAAGCACTGATCAAACTACTACGCCAACACCTACACCAACTCCACCACCAGTAACAGTACCTCAAGGCAATTACTCTGGCCAATATTTAACCCTTTCTACAGTAGAAAATGTTGCTTCTCCTTGGACGGAGTTGAAGGCTGATACAGTATACTAGAAAATAATTTACTCTGTTTGCTACGTTTGTACCCCTTTTTTGGGAAGAAAGTGTTGCGGTATTAAGATAATTTAGTAAATTATATTGTAGCAAATATTTTAAAATACTCTTTATGTATACCAAAAGACATCGCTTTTTATTAGTTGCAATTGCACTTTTAAGTTTGATGAATATGCAGGCATAAATAATTAAAAAGCCAAATATTATTTTAATTTATACAGATGATTTAGGTTATGGTGATGTAAGTGCATACGGAACCTCTGCAATCAAAACACCTAATATTGATCGTCTTGCTAAGAATGGTGTTCGTTTTACCAATGCACATGCAACTTCCGCAACTTGCACTCCATCTAGGTTTTCATTGTTAACTGGAAAATATGCATGGCGTAAACAAGGAACAGGTATTGCTCCTGGAGATGCTTCCTTATTAATTCCTGTTTCTACTAAAACATTGCCTGGTATATTACAAAAAGGAGGATACCATACTGCTGTAATTGGTAAATGGCATTTAGGATTAGGGGATGAAAAAGGAGCAGACTGGAATGGAAAAATAGCCCCCGGACCAATAGAGATAGGATTCAATTATTCTTTCTTAATTCCTGCAACAGGAGATCGGGTTCCTTGTGTATTTGTAGAAAATCACCAGGTTGTCAATTTAGATAAGAATGATCCAATCAAAGTAAGTTATAAAGAACCATTAGACCCTAATGCTCCAACAGGAAAAAAGAATCCTGAGTTATTAAAATTGCACCCTTCACATGGTCATGATATGACCATTGTAAATGGAATCAGTAGAATAGGATATATGTCAGGAGGAAATGCAGCACTTTGGAAAGATGAAGATTTTGCAGATATATTGGTTCAAAAAGCAACAACATACATTGCTCAGCAAAAATCAAAACCATTTTTTCTTTACTTCTCAACACATGATATTCATGTTCCCCGAATTGCAAATGAACGTTTTGTGGGTAAAAGTGGAATGGGAGCAAGAGGTGATGTATTGTTGCAATTAGATTGGACTGTAGGACAAATAGAAGCGGTGCTCAAAAAGAATGGGCTTTTAGAAAACACCCTAATTATTTTCACGAGAGATAATGGACAAGTAATTGATGACGGTTATAAAGATGAGGCGGTAGAAAAATTAGGTATGCACAAACCCAATGGAATTTTCAGAGGGGGTAAATACAGTGCTTTTGAAGCGGGCACTAGAGTGCCGTTTATTGTTAGTTGGCCAGCTAAAGTTAAAGCAGGCAAAGTGAATGATGCCTTATTTAGTCAGATTGATTTATATGCCAGTTTAGCACAATTGGCTGGTGTTAAAATAGATGAAGGACAAGCTCCGGATAGTAAAAATGCATTACCTAATTTATTAAATCAAAACACGGAATCCAGAGAATTTTTGGTAGAACAGTCGCTCAATTCTACGCTTTCTTTATTGGTAGGAAATTGGAAATACATTGAACCATCTAAAGGCCCTAAAATAAATAAAGACACCAATACAGAGTTGGGTAATTTACAAGAGCCACAATTGTATAACTTAGCTGAAGATCCAGGGGAAACTAAAAACCTTGCATCCATTTACCCTGATAGAATAAATGAAATGAAAACAATGTTAGAAAAGATTAAAATAAAATAAATTGGGTTTAAAACGAATTCATTTTGGCTTCTTTTGTTTTGTTGTTTTATTAGTTGGATGTAAGAACAATGAAGAAACTGTATTAACAGATGCGCAGAAGGATTCTGCCCACGCTTGTATGCAAGTGCCTCAGCGATTTGGAACTCATTCCGATTCAAGCATCGCTTTTGGAGGAGACAGTTCTTATGCAAATATGGTGTTGATTCCGGGTGGTAGTTTTGAAATGGGTGGAGACAATGATCAAGCAGCCGAAGATGAATTCCCTAAACATAAAGTTACTATTGCGCCATTTTATATGGATGTAACAGAAGTCACCAATGCGCAGTTCAAAAAATTTGTTGATGCAACAAAATATATTACAACTGCAGAGCGTAAACCCAATTGGGAAGAGTTAAAAAAAACGGTACCACCTGGAACACCTAAACCAGCTGATAGTTTATTAGTAGCTGCTTCATTGGTTTTTAAACAAAGTACAGGTCCTGTTAATTTAAATGATTATAATCAATGGTGGAGTTGGGTTACAGGAGCCAATTGGAAACAACCGCAAGGACCAGGAAGCTCAATTAAAGGGAAAGAAAATTATCCTGTAGTACATGTAAGTTGGGATGATGCAATGGCTTATTGTAAATGGGCAGGAAAAAGGTTACCTACAGAAGCAGAGTGGGAATTTGCTGCAAGAGGTGGGCGCATCAATCAGATTTATCCTTGGGGTAATGAGCCCGTTAATCAAGGAAATCCTAAAACAAATAGTTGGGAAGGAAATTTTCCCTATTACAATGAGCAGAAAGATGGGTATCTAAAATATGCGCCAGTAAAAATGTTTGGATGTAATAATTATGGCTTATTTGATATGGCAGGCAATGTATGGGAATGGTGCAGTGATTGGTATCATCATGATTATTATAAGACCCTTGCAAAAACCAACAGTCTTAATCCCTCTGGGCCTAATAAAAGTTATGACCCACAAGACCCATATACACCCAAAAGAGTGTTGCGTGGTGGAAGTTTTTTGTGCAATGATGCATATTGTAGTGGGTATCGTGTTGCAAGAAGAATGAAGAGTAGTCCTGATACGGGCTTAGAACATACAGGCTTTAGGTGTGTGCGTGATATTGCAAAGCCATGATATTAACAATTAAATGGAGAGTGATGATTAAAAGAATATTTGCCATTATTTCCTTGTTGCTTTGTTTGGTTAGCGTTAATGCGCAAAAGCAAAATAACCCTCCCAATATTATTGTAATTCTAACAGACGATTTAGGATGGGCAGATTTGGGTAGTTATGGAAGTACGTTTTATGAAACACCTCAACTAGACCAATTGGCTAAAACAGGTATTAAGTTCAGCAATGCTTATTCAACCAGCCCTGTGTGTAGTCCAACTAGAGCCAGTTTGATGACAGGAAAATATCCTACAAAAACTGGAGTAACAGATTGGATACCTGGGAGAAGTGAAGATGGGAAAAAAAGGGACTATGAAAAAATCAAGCCACCACCAACTGCTTTTCAATTGCCTTTGCAAGAAAAAACAATTGCTGAATATGCACTAGAAAATGGCTATCAAACTTTTTTTGCTGGCAAGTGGCATTTAGGGGAGGATGAAAAATACTGGCCAGAGCACCAAGGCTTTCAAACAAATAAAGCCGGTTGGAGTAAGGGTGGTCCTACTGGAAGAATTAATGATAATACAGGTGGTTTTTTTACTCCCTATAAAAATCCTTTATTGTCAGATGGACCAATGGGAGAATATTTAACGGATCGTCTAACCAATGAATGCATACAATTTTTAGAGAATAAATCGGATAAACCATTTTTCTTAATGTATTCTATGTATGCTGTACACAATCCATTGCAAGCACCTAAAGCATTGATTCAAAAATACCAGTCTAAGCAAAAGCAGTTGGGCTTGAACGATCAACAAAGATTTGCAAAAGATGAGGAATGGATGAAGCCAGAAGCAGGATGGAAAAGAAGATTGGTTCAAGACAATCCAGTGTATGCAGCAATGATCAAAAATATGGATTGGAATATCGGTAGGTTATTGGATAAATTAAAATCACTGCATCTTGATGATAATACCATGATTGTTTTCACTTCCGATAATGGTGGATTGAGTACTGCGGAAGGAAGTAATACGGTAAATGGTCCATTCAGAGCAGGAAAAGGCTGGTTGTATGAAGGTGGAATAAGGGTTCCTTTTATCCTATATTGGAAGGGAAAAATAATGGGCGGCGCTACCCATGATTTTCCAATAACAGTTGCAGATATATTTCCAACATTGGCAAGTGTAATAAATACACAATATAAAAAAGATCGATTGGTTGATGGAGAAAATATTCTTTCAATGATTCAAGAGCCAAATAAAAAAAGAACACTTTTCTGGCATTATCCTCATTACAGTAATCAAGGCGGAAAGCCAGCCGCAGCAATACGTTCAGGCGATTATAAATTAATTTATCATTACGAAAATAAAGAGGTAGAGCTATTTGATTTAAGAAATGACGTTGCTGAAAAATACAATATTGCAAAAGAAAAAAAAGTACTAACGTCACAATTAAAAAAACAATTAATGAGTTGGTTAAATCAAATTGGTGCAAAAAAATCTTTGACAGTAGGTTTATCTTAAATTTGTAATGATGAAAGTAATACTTACTGTTTTATTTTTTTTACTACTGAGTACTCAAGTAGTTTTATTGGCGCAAAAGCAGAAGCCCAATATTATTTTTATTTTATCGGATGATTTGGGGTATGGCGATTTGGGATGTTATGGTTCTACACAAATTAGCACGCCTAATATAGATGCACTTGCAAAGTCTGGAACAAAATTTACACAGTTTTATGCTGGGAGTACTGTTTGTGCACCCTCAAGGGCATCGTTAATGACTGGTTTGCATACCGGTCATGTATCCATCCGAGGGAATGGCGAAGTTCCCTTAGCTGCAACCGATAGCATACTTCCTCAATATTTACACCAAGCAGGATATAAAAATGGATTAGTAGGTAAATGGGGATTAGGGCAGACTGGAACTACCGGTGTACCTGAGAAAAAAGGATGGGATTTCTTTGCAGGATTATTACATCATGTTGAGGGCCATTTTCAGAAACCCGATTCAGCATGGAAATTATTGAATGAGACCACTACTCGAATAAAAATTCCCGAAAATCAATACAGCAATGAATGGTTTACAAGTCAGGCAAAAATTTTTATTCAAGAGAATCAATCTAATCCCTTTTTTTTATACCTGGCATATACATTGCCACATGCCGAACTTGTAGTACCAAAAGCAGCTATGCAGCCTTATTTAACAGAAGATGGTGCGAGTAAGTTTGGGCAAGAAAAAGGGCATCCGATAGGACAACATTATGGGGCACAAGCTTTTCCCAAAGCAGCCTATGCCGCAATGGTATCTCAGATGGATGAATACATCGGACAAATTGTTGCTTATTTAAAAGAACAAAAATTATACGATAATACTATTATCGTTTTTACAAGCGATAATGGCACACATAAAGAGGGTGGTAGAACGAATCAGGATATTCAATTTTTTAATAGTAGTGGTGGATTAAGAGGAGCAAAAAGAGATCTATATGAAGGTGGTATAAGGGTCCCGTTTATTGTAAGTTGGAAAGGGAAAATAAAGCCAGGTACGATCAATCAGCATATTGGAGCGTTATGGGATATACTTCCCACATTCAATGAAATTGCAGGGGTAACTGTTAAACCTCCAACCGATGGTATTTCAATGATTAAGGCATTAAAAGGTAAAAAGCAATTGGCGCACAATTTATTGTATTGGGAGTTTTATGAAGGAGGGTTTAAGCAAGCCATCTTGCAGAACAATTTGAAAGCCATTCGATTTTATAAAGGGACTACCCCAATTAGAACAGAATTATATGACCTAGCAATTGATAGGGGTGAAACCATTGATATTGCAGCACAAAACGAGCAAAAAGTAAAATTGATGGAAGCGTTGATGAACAGAGAAAGAACTACATCTAGCAATCCCTTATTTCAAATTAAGTAAGCCATGAAAACCCAATTAGCCCAATATTTTTTTGAGCAATACCATCATCAACCTACTGTTATTGTTCGATCTCCAGGCAGAGTAAATATTATTGGTGAGCATGCCGATTACAACAACGGTTTTGTATTACCAGCCGCAATTGATAAGGCAGCATATTTAGCGGTTTCATTAAGAGATGATCTAGAAATACATTTGACTGCTTTAGATTTAAATGAACAATTTTCTACTACAGTTGATGAATTAAAACCAATAGGAGACGTAAGTTGGCCTAATTATATTTTAGGAAGTGCAGCTCAGTTCTTGAAGCATGATATTCAATTGCCTGGCTTTAATGCAGTCTTAACAAGCAATGTGCCTATTGGGGCAGGATTGTCTTCTTCAGCTGCTGTGGAGTGTGCTACTGTTTTTGCATTGAATCATCTATTAAAAACCAATATTGAAAGAGTGCCAATGGTTGCAATGGCACAGAAAGCCGAGCATGAATATGCTGGAGTAATGTGCGGAATCATGGATCAATTTGCATCAATGATGGGTAAGGCAAATCAGGTAATAAAATTAGATTGTCGTTCACTCGAATATGAGTATGTACCCTTTAAATTGGATGGGATAAAAATTTTGTTATTAAACACCAATGTAAAACATTCATTGGCCTCTTCCGAATATAATACGCGTCGTTTAGAATGTATGCAAGCGGTAGAGATGATTCAAACAAATCATCCTGAAGTACTTTCTTTAAGAGATGCAACTATTGAAATGCTTGATCAATATGTATTGCCATTTAACGATTTAGTGTATCAACGGAGTCGATTTGTGGTAGATGAAATGGAACGCTTGAACCAGGCTTGTCAATTTTTGCAAGACGATAATATATCGGCACTGGGTAATTGTATGTTTAAAACCCATGATGGATTGAGTAGACAGTACGAGGTAAGTTGTAAGGAATTAGACTACTTAGTAAATTTTGTAAGATCTCGCAATGAAGTCATTGGTGCTAGAATGATGGGTGGCGGGTTTGGAGGCTGCACCATCAACTTGGTACAAGAAGATAAAATTGAATCCTTAATTAGTGTTATTAAACCAGCTTATGAAGAAGCAATGGGATTGCCATTGGATTATTATATAGCAACCATACAGAACGGTACAGAAATAATTTAATTATGTTTAGCAGTACAGAGCATCCGCATACCCGATTGAATATTTTGACAGGAGAATGGGTCTTGGTTTCTCCTCATAGAATGAAAAGACCCTGGCAGGGGAAAGTTGAAACAGTTCCTACTGCTCAACCAGTAGCTTACGATGAAAGCTGTAATTTATGCCCAAGTAATAAAAGAGCAGATGGAACTATTAATCCCGAATATTCCGACCCTTTTGTGTTTACCAATGACTTCTCTGCCCTATTGCCTTCCATCCCAGAAGGAGGAGAGAATATCAATGATTTATTAGTGAGTAAGAGTGAGACAGGTATATGTAAAGTAATCTGTTTTTCTCCTAATCATAGCTTAACGCTTCCGCTAATGAGTGAAGTAGAGATTCAGAAAGTAATTCAACTTTGGAAAGATGAATTCAAATTGCTAGCTGAAAATAAATCAATCAAGTATATTCAAATATTTGAAAATAAAGGAGAGATCATGGGTTGCAGTAATCCGCACCCGCATGGCCAAATTTGGGCATCCTCTTCAATTCCGGTTGAGCTGTCTAAGGAAACCGAACAACAAGAAAAATATTTTGCGCAACACCAACAAACCTTATTGAGTGCTTATCTAGAGATTGAATTACAAAAGCAAGATCGTATTGTGGTAGAAAATGAACATTTTGTTGCATTGGTTCCATATTGGGCTGTTTGGCCTTATGAAACGATGATTGTATCAAAAAGACCCATTCAACAAATTACTCAATTTACGGCAACCGAAGATGCTGCTTTCGCTTCTATTCTAAAAACGCTCACCATTAAATACGATAATCTTTTTGAGGTTTCTTTTCCTTATTCAGCTGGGATGCACCAGATGCCGGTGAATGATCAAGACTATAAGGGTTGGCATTGGCATATGCATTTCTATCCTCCATTATTAAGAAGTGCCACAGTTAAAAGTTTATGGTTGGTTACGAAATGTTGGCAAATCCTCAAAGAGATATTACACCAGAGCAGGTAGCTAATACATTGAAAGGATTACCTACCATACATTATTCAGTTAATAAATAAAAACAGTTGATTAGTTAGGTAGCAAGTTCTTATGAAGGAGAAAGGGTGAAATGTAAAGTCAAGCCCTTATCGGTATCAGATTCAGCAAAAATATTTCCACCATGTTTGTCTATGATTCTTTTTACAATTGCTAAGCCTAAACCGTTTCCTTCAAACTTGCTATGATAGCGTTTGAATGGAGTAAACAAGGTTTTCATTTGCTCTTCGTTTAATCCAACGCCATTGTCTTTAACGAAATAATAAATTTGTCCTTCTTTTTTATAAGAGCCAATTTCAATTTCTGGTATCTTTTTTTTAGAAGAATATTTAAGGGCATTAGATATTAAATTGTTGAATAACTGTTTAACTGCGCCTTCATTTGCTTTTGCATCTGGTAGGTCATGAATGCTCAATTGACCTGTGAAATTGGGTGGTAATTGTTGTTTACAAATATCCTGTACAATTTCATTAATATTTACACTTGATTTTTCTAATGCTTGTGTGCCTAATCTTGAAAATGCCAATAAGTCTTGTGTCAATGTTTTCATGCTTACAATGGTTGTTCTAACCATTTGAAGGAATTCTTTATTCTCCTCATTTAAGCTACTAGGGTCTACTAAATCTACAACAGTCAATATTTTATTGATGGGAGAGTTTAAGTCGTGGGCAGCAATGGATGAAAATGCTTTAATATCTTCTATTTTTCTGATTTCATCTGTAATATCTGTGATACTAACCACATAAGCATCACTAGTTCCTTCTTCATTAAAGAGTGCATTTGATTTTATATCTATAATTATTTTTTCCCCATCTTTTCGAATCACTTCTGTTTGATAATCTTCTTGAATACCTTGTTTTCTGTTTTTTAGTCTTTCCAAAAATATGGCTCTTCTATCTTGCGGGATAATCATTTCAACAACCACACTACCAACTAATTCTTCTTCTGAATAACCTAAGATTGTACAATAACTGGGATTGCAATAAACTACTTTCCCGTTATAGTCTATGCTAGCAACACCTTCTCTTAGGGAAGCAACCAGTTTTTTAAATTTCTTTTCACTTTCTGCAAGTTGATGCTCTAAAATAATACTTGCTTTTTGTTTATTATTAAGAAGGTTTGCATAAAAATAGACAAGAATAAAAATGACCAGTGTAAAAATAATAGTATGTAATTCAATGCCTATTTCGGTACTATACAACCCTTTCTTCTCGCCTACAATTCTTAAATAACCAAGAAATGGCGGAAATACGAGCATGAAAAAAGATACTCTCCTTAATAGAGCACTACCCTCTAAAATTGAAGCAAAAAGTTTGGGCATTCCATGCATGATATTGCATAAGAATAGGGACACACTTAATAAAAGGAATACAATTGCGGTACTTAAAGCAATGGTTGAAACACCTTCTACTCTATAAGCAGAATCTCTTCCATACAAGTAACCCAAAACAGAACTATAGCCAATAGCAAAAACAATAATGCTTAACAGTTGTCTGAAATTTAGAACCCATTTATTTTGAGAATGAGAACTAATCATAATACTCCCACTTAATACAAATAAAACAGCAGTAGTAGGAGCTAAATGTGAGTTGATATAACTTGATTCAACTTTGTGTTGAAAAATAAAATGATCGAATCTTAAAATCTCTAAAGAAAAAAAATCGGCTAAACTGTGCAAAATACCCACTAGTAAAACAAAAATGCCCAAAAAAATTGTTTTGTTATTGGCCTTTTCTTCTTTATAAAAATTTAGCCACAAGCCTGCTGCAATGAATGTGATTGCAGTGAGTGGATTCATGGAAGTGATGTCACTGGAAAAACTCTTTAATAATGTGATGTCAAATTGCCATCCGATTAGGTTAAAAAAACCAATGGTTATAATGAGTATTCCACTTGCACGTATATATTTAATTCTGTAATTATGAAACATAATTAATTAATAGGGGGTGATCTGTTTCACATTAAAAATTAATTAAAAGGTGGAACATTGTTTATTCATTCCTTCTAAAAAGACTTTTTACTATAACAACAACCATAAATTTAGTACTTTAATCAAAATAACCGTTAAAACGCAGTATGAAGTCTTATATATTCCTTGCTTTTTTCTTCCTGTTGTCTTGCGATCAAAAACGTCCACTCTTTAAGGAAATCAAGCCTGATAAATCAGGACTGATTTTTTCAAATACCATAATCGAAACCCAAGAGCTAAACGTGCTCAATTATGAATATATCTATAACGGGGGCGGTGTGGGTATAGGAGATTTCAATAACGACAGTTTACCTGATATTTACTTTACTGGTAATCGAGTGCCCAATAAATTATTTTTAAACAAAGGCGATTTAACTTTTGAAGATATTACCCAAAAAGCAGGCGTTGATGGAAATGGGAAATGGAGTAAAGGAGCCAGTATTATTGATATCAATAACGATGGGTTAATGGATATTTATGTTTGTTCAGCAGTCTTGCCCGACAGCAATAAAAGAAAAAATTTGCTCTATATTAATCAAGGATTAAATAAAGAAACAGGTGTTCCAGAGTTTAAAGATCAAGCAGCAGAATATGGATTAGCAGATGCTTCAAATACCCATATGGCTGCTTTTTTTGATTATGATAACGACCAAGATGTAGACGTTTATTTATTGATCAATGATTTAGATGGAACTTACCCCAATGAGTTTAGGCCCATAAGGAAAGATGGAAGTTGGCCTAATACAGACAAGTTGTTCCAAAATAATTTTGATTCCCTTTTAGGACATCCGGTATTCAAAGATGTTTCTAAGCAAGCAGGCATTTTGATTGAAGGACATGGTTTGGGTATCAGCATTGCAGATATTAACCAAGACGGGTATAAAGACATTTATGTGAGCAATGATTATTTATCAAATAATGTGCTTTATATCAATAATCAAAATGGCACTTTTACCGATCAATGTGCTCGTTATTTAAAACATACCAGCAAAAACGCTATGGGCAATGATATTGCTGATATCAACAACGATGGATTAGCAGATATTATTGAAACAGATATGATGCCTGCAGATCATTATCGGCAAAAAATGATGCACTCCGATATTAGTTATCAAACATTTCAAAATAGTGATCGATATGAATATATTTACCAGTATCCCAGAAATACGCTACAACTGAACCAAGGATTTCTTCCAAATGGATATGATTCTATTTCAAGACCAGCATTTAGTGAAATTGCATATTTCAGTGGGGTGGCGCATACCGATTGGAGTTGGGCACCTCTTTTAATGGATATGGATAACGATGGATTTAAAGACTTGTTTGTAACGAACGGTTTGCCTAAAGACATGTCTGATAAAGACTTTATGGCTTATAGGCAAAACGCAGTAGCCAATGCTCCACTAGAAGAAGTGCTTAGACAGTTACCAGAGGTCAAAATCAGTAATTATGCATTTAAGAATAATGGCGATTTGCATTTTACTGATCAATCAAAAGAATGGGGAATTAATAGCCCTAGTTTTTCAGCAGGAATGGCTTATGCCGATTTAGACAAAGATGGAGATTTGGATTTGGTTATTAATAATACCAATATGCCAGCTACATTGTTAGAAAATACCCAACAACAACAACAAGAGCACGACAATTATCTAAGAATATTGCTAAGTGGTACACCGCAAAATAAAATGGCGCTAGGCGCATGGGTACATCTCTATGCAAAAGGTCAGCATCAAGTAATGGAATATTCTCCCTACCGTGGGTATCTTTCTAGTGTTGAACAAGCGATACATTTTGGTGTAGGAAAACAAACAATACTAGATTCAATAAGAGTCATATGGCCCGATGGTAAGTCTACCCTTAAAACCAATATTCAAGCAAATCAACAATTAAAATTTGAGTATTCATCTGCTTTAGATTCAGGGGGATTAGAGCCGTCTATTCGCGTTGAATCGTTCTTGAAAGATATTACCCAAAACGCAGGAATCAATTATGGTTTTTCAGAAGTAGATTTTATAGATTTTGATATTCAAAGACTCTTGCTGCATAAGCTTACCCAATATGGGCCCTCCTTAGCAACGGGTGATTTAAATGGAGATGGGCTAGATGATATTGTATCAGGTGGAGGATCCCCTTTTCACGCATCCATTTTTTTTCAATCAGCCAATGGGAAATTTGTTCGAAAATTTTTGCCAGGAAATAATAACCCACAGTTGCAAGATGATGCAGGAATACTATTAATAGATGCGGATAAAGACGGCGACTTAGATTTGTTCATCGTATCTGGTGGTGCAGAAAATCAACCCCAAACAAAAGCATATGCCGACCATTTCTATTTGAATGATGGGAAAGGAAATTTTTCTGAATTGGAAACCGATTTTACCAATAATCGAGCTACAAAGAGTACAGTTGTTGCTGCAGATTATGATTTAGATGGAGACCTCGATTTATTTATTGGAGGAAGAGTAATACCAGGCCGATATCCAATGCCAACAAGTAGTTTTATTTATCAAAATAACTCGCAAAAAGGTCAAGTTCAATTTACAGATGTAACGAATAAAGTAGCACCAGAATTGGTAAATATTGGTATGGTAACAGCAGCAATTTGGTCTGATGCAGATTCGGATGGGAAAATGGATTTGATAATAACCAAAGAGTGGGGAAGTATTGATGTATTCAAAAATGATGGAATCAAATTGACCAAATTAAAAACTTCATTAGATACATTCAAAGGGTGGTGGAACAGTATTGTATCGGCTGATATGGATAACGATGGCGACCTAGATTATATAGCTGGTAATTTCGGAACCAATTCATTTCTGCATGCTTCCAATGAAGAGCCCTTGAATGTATATGCAAAAGACTTTGATAATAATTTTAGTTTAGATGTAATTTTTAGTCATTGGATAGTTGATCAAGTAGGAGGAGTAAAAAAAGAATTTCCTTTAGCAGGTAGAGATTTATTGTTAAGAGAAATGAGTGTTATGAAGGAACGATTTCCTAATTATGCTGGGTATGCTAAAACCGATATGAAACAATTACTAACTGCAGATCAATTGAAAGATGCATATAGGGCTAGTGTAAATTATTTGCCAACAAGCTGGATAGAAAATAAAGGGAAATTTAATTTTGAAATCCATGAACTACCAACAGCAATTCAGTTGGCGCCTATTTTTGGAATCCTGCCCAAGGATGTTAACAACGATGGCTGGGTTGATTTAATTTTTACCGGTAATGAATATGCAATGTCGCCTTATTTAGGAAGACAAGATGCTTTAAACGGAATGGTATTATTGAATCTTGGTAAAGGAAATTTTAAATCTTTATCTATTGCACAAAGTGGATTTTATACACCCGCAAATGGAAGATCATTAGCAGGACTGGTGGTGAATGGGCAAGCAGCTTTAGTGGCAGGTCAAAACAGAGATTTCATGAAATTATTTCAGCAGACAGAAAATAGGGAACAGCCAATAAAAATACAGGATCAAGAAACATATGCAATGATCTATTTTAAAAATGGATTTAAACGAAAGGAGGAATATCATTTTGGACAGGGCTTTTTGTCGCAATCATCCAGATTCTTGCTGCTTTTTCCCGAAATGAAATATGTAGATATTTTTTCTGGCACTAAAAAAACAAGAACCATACAACCTTAATAAAATGAAAGCATTCCTAAAAAATCAACAATTGTTTTTGGTGATACTTATTGCAGTTTTTTTCGGTTGTAAAACGGAAAAAGTGAAAACCTATTTAGGGGCTGAACTGCAAAATTTTTGTGTTCAGCAACTAACTGATGTGATTGTGTACGATATCAATAATCCACCTGTTGCTGGAAGGATGTATGCATACAGCAATTTGGCTTTTTATGAAGCCCTTCGTCCAATGAATTCAGGCTATGAAAGTCTACTTCCTAAATTAAAAGGATTTTCGAGTATCAATCAATTCAATACATCTTTGAAGATAGATTATCCATTTTCTGCAGGTATTGCTTTCATGAAAGTGGCAGAGGCATTGGTTTTTTCTAAAGATAGTATCCAAAAAAGCAGGGCACTATTGATCAAAAACTTTGCACATCTTGAATCAACTATTCAAACAGCTTCTATTGAATGGGGAGAAAAAGTTGCTGCTATTATATTGGAACGTGCATCAAAAGATGGGTATAAAATTACAAGAGGCATGCCTAAATTTAGTGTGTTAAAAGAAACAGGAATTTGGCAACAAACACCCCCAGATTATGAAGAAGCAATTGAACCCAATTGGAGATATATAAAACCAATGTTGCTAGATTCAGCCTCGCAGTTTAAACCAGTGAGGCCGCCTGCTTTCTCCATGCAGCCCAATAGCCCCTACTATAAAGAAGTTAAAGAACTATTTGCAATGAGTAAAACTTTAACCGAAGAACAAAAAACAATCGCCCGTTATTGGGATGACAACCCATTTGTTTCTGAGCACAAAGGACATTTAACTTATGCGAATAAAAAAACAACACCAGTAGGTCATTGGATGGGAATCACGATTATTCTAGCCAATCAATCAAAAAAGACTGAGTTGGATATTGCTAAAGCGTTTGCATTAACTTCTCTTGCCATATTTGATGGATTCATTTCAACTTGGGAAGAAAAGTTCACTAGTAAAACCGTAAGACCAATTACGGTGATTCGGGAAAATATAGAGTCGGAGTGGAACCCTTATTTACAAACTCCTCCTTTTCCAGAGTATACCAGCGGACACAGTGTTATTTCAGCTGCTGCAGCAACTGTGCTGTCCAATGTTTTTGGATCGAATACTCCATTTACTGATACCACGGAGTTAAAATACCTTGGAATGAAAAGGTCATTTTCTTCTATTAAAGCTGCAGCCAATGAAGTAAGTATGAGTAGAATGTATGGAGGAATTCATTATCGCGCTGCAATCGAAAATGGGCAAAAACAAGGGGAGCAAATTGGGAGTTATTATAATACTGTATTTTTGCCTCATGATTCAGGTAACTAAAATATTTAGATTCGAAACAGCGCATGCCATACACGGCTATAATGGACATTGCAGAAATATTCATGGGCATTCTTATGTATTGCATGTAACTGTGGGTTCAGACGCAGATGATATGGCTTATTTACCCAAACCCGGTTTTGTAATAGACTTTAAAGACCTTAAAAAAATTGTAAATAGGATTATTGTAGAGCAGTTAGATCATCGACTGATTTTATCACAAGATTTTTTAGCAGAACATCCCCATGCAGCTGCATCCGAAAATTTAATTATCTGGGAGATGGAACCTACAGCCGAAAACATCTTACTTTATATACGCAATGTTTTATTAGCTGAACTGCCAAATGAAATCAAATTAAGAAAATTGAAAATTTACGAAACCAGTGACTCCTATGCTGAGTGGCTTAATCAAATAATATGAATCGAAAAAATTTTCTTCAAAAAACAGCAATGGCATCTAGTGCTTTTGTGCTGTCTTCTTCTATTTTAATGGCTAAAACGAATGCCAATAAAGTAAAAATTGTGTTGATTGGAACTGGCCTTCGAGGACAAAATCATTTAGATCTTTTATTGCGTAGAGAAGATGTGGACTTAACAGCCATTTGTGATATCAACGATAAAATGCTTTCTGCTGCTAAAGCAATGATTGAGAAGGCTGGTAAGAAAATGCCTAAAATTTATACAGGTAATACCCAGGCGTGGAAGGAAATGATTGTTAAGGAGAAACCAGATGGAGTGGTGATTGCAACACCTTGGGAATTACATAAGGAAATGATCATTGAATCCTTACAGGCAGGTATTAAATATGTTGCTACTGAAGTAATGTTGGGAATCACCTTACAAGATCATTGGGATGTAGTTAAAGCCGCAGAGCAATACAAGGGTCAGGTAATGATGCTCGAAAATGTGTGTTATAGAAGAGATGTGATGGCTGCTTTAAATATGGTACGCCAAGGGTTGTTTGGCGAAATCGTTCATTTACAAGGAGGTTATCAGCATGATTTAAGAGAAGTGAAATTTAATGATGGAGTAAGGCCTTATGGTGGAGGTGTAGAGTTTGGTGAAAAGGGATTTTCAGAAGCTTCTTGGAGAACCACGCATTCTGTGTACAGAGACGGAGATTTATATCCTACACATGGTATTGGACCCATTGCACATTATATCAATATCAATAGAGGCAATCGATTTTTATCATTGTGTTCTTTTTCATCAAAAGCCAAAGGACTTCATGACTTCGTTGTAAAAAAAGGCGGCTCCAATCACCCCAACGCAAAAGTGAAATTTAAATTAGGCGATGTGGTAACCACTTCAATTGATTGTTTTAATGGAGAAACCATACTGTTGCAACACGATACTAATTTACCAAGGCCGTATTCTTTGGGCTTTAGAGTACAAGGAACAGAAGGTATTTGGATGGACTTAAATAAATCTGTTTATATAGAAGGGAAATCACCAAAACCACATCAATGGGAATCGCAAAAAGAATGGTTTGATAAATACGATCATCCATTATGGGTAAGATGGAGCAAAGAAACTGCAGGTGCAGGGCATGGCGGGATGGACTTTTTTGTGATACATGCATTTATAGAGTCTATAAAAAATCAAACCCCCACTCCAATGGATGTATACGATGCGGCAGCTTGGAGTGCCATTACACCACTGAGTGAACAGTCTATTGAGTTAGGAAATCAAACTGTTGAATTTCCAGATTTTACGGGTGGTCAATGGATGTATCGGAAGCCTGTTTTTGCTTTAAATGATCAATATTAATGATTACTGTTCTGCAAGCATTTGGTTTGTCAACCGATTCAGTGGTAGAGCCAATAACAAGTGGTATCATTAATAGTACCTGGAAGGTAAAATCTGAAAAGGGAAATTATATATTACAAAGAATCAATGATCTTGTTTTTGTAAATCCCGAAGACATTCATGAGAATATTGCAGCAATTGCGCTGTATTTAAAGAAAAATTATCAGCATTATTTATTCCCTGCTCCAATTCTTTCTTTAGAGGGATCAGAGCTGGTACATATTCTTGGGAAAGGGTACTATAGGCTGTTCCCTTTTATAGTAGGAACCCATACTATTAATGTTGTTGAGAATACTAAACAGGCATTTGAAGCGGCAGAACAGTTTGGAAGATTTACCGCTTATTTAGGAGGATTTGATATCACTAAATTAAAAGTAACCATTCCACATTTTCACGATCTAACATTTCGATACAAACAATTTCAGGAATCAATTCAAAATGGGAACGCCGAACGAGTAAAAGAAGAACAATCATTAATTACTCGATTGGTTAAATTAGATTACTTAGTAAAACAATATGGAGTAATTACCCAAAACCCCGCATTCAAGAAAAGGGTTACCCATCATGACACTAAAATAAGTAATGTATTGTTTAATGAGGAAAACAATGCAGTATGTATTATCGATTTAGATACATTAATGCCAGGTTATTTTATTAGTGATGTGGGAGATATGATGAGAACCTATTTATGTCCTGTTTCAGAAAACGAGGAAGATTTGAGTAAGATAGTTGTGAGGCCATCTTTTTATTATGCAATTGTAGAAGGCTATTACAAAGAAATGAAAAATGAATTAACTGCTGAAGAGAAAAACTATTTCTTTTATGCAGCACAGTTTATGATTTATATGCAGGCCATCAGATTTCTGACAGATTATTTTAACGACGATAAATACTATCAGATAGGGTATAAAACGCATAATTTAGTCAGGGCCATAAATCAAACTGTTTTATTTGAAAGGTTGATGGAACATGAAGTTGAATTCAAAAAAGTCAAATTATGATAAGAGCTTCTTTTTTTGTTTTTTTATTTGCGATTGGTATTCAAGTGTCAGGTCAAACTTATCAACCAACAGCTCAAAATTTAGTTGCAAGAAATAAATTTCAAGATAATCGTTTTGGAATGTTTGTTCATTGGGGCGTTTCAAGTATGTTAGGGGCCGGAGAATGGGTGATGCAAAATAGAAACGTCAAAGTAAAAGATTATGCACTTTTAAAAGAAACATTTTATCCAGTTCAATTTAATGCCGCTGAATGGGTAGGTGCTGCAAAATCAGCAGGTATGAAATATATTGTTTTCATCACTAGACATCATGACGGATTTTCTAATTGGGATACAAAACAGAGTGATTGGAAAATAACCAACACTCCTTATGGTAAAGATGTATTAAAGCAATTGGCTGAAGAGTGTAAAAAACAAGGAATGCAATTGGGATTATACTATTCTACTTTAGATTGGTATAGGGAAGATTATCCGTATACAACAGGCAGAACTGGTCAAGGTACTGGAAGGAAGACCGGTGGGGATTATGCTTCTTATCTGAAGTTTATGAAGGCTCAGTTGACCGAACTCTTAACCAACTATGGAGACATAATGTCTATTTGGTTTGATGGACATTGGGATCAAACCAATCCTGAAGGTTCTAAAGATCGAAGCTCAAGGATTAATTGGAAATACAATGAAATTTATGAGCTCATTCATCAGTTGCAACCTGCTTGCTTAATAGGTAATAATCATCACTTAGACCCTTTACCAGGGGAAGATTTTCAAATGTTTGAAAAGGATTTACCTGGTCAAAACCATACCGGCTTAAGCTTTCAAAAACCGTCCGATCAATTGCCTTTAGAAACCTGCGAAACCATGAACAATTCATGGGGATATAATATAACCGACCATGCGCATAAGTCTGTAAAAGAGTTGGTTCATTATTTAGTGAAAGCAGCATCACTCAATACCAATTTCTTATTGAATGTGGGTCCAATGCCAAATGGTAAAATTCAGTTGGAAAATATCGATTCCCTTCAATTATTAGGGAAATGGATGCAGCAATATGCCCCTACTATTCAAGGAACTAGAGGAAATATCATTCCAACGCAAGAATGGGGAGTGCTTACTGCAAAATCAAAAAACCTATTTGCACATGTACTTAAAAAAGTGAATACCGATTTTATTTTTGTTCCGTATACTGTAGGTAAAGTAAAATCGGCAAAATTATTTTCGAACAATATGAATATAACTTTCAAGCAAGTAAATGAAGGCATATTCATTTACTTAAAAAATATTCAGCAAGACCCTATCAATACCATATTTCAGTTAGAATTGGAATAGTAACTGATTTATATCGTTTCATAATCTTTAGGCTAATAAATGAAAAAGACATTATTCGCATTATCTATATTCTTAGTAAGCAGTTTACATGCGGCACCTTCAATGGAATACTATAAACTTATTGTTTATCATTTTTCTTCTAATGAACAAGAGAAAAAGCTGGATAATTTTATTGCTAATCAATTCATTCCAGCTTTGCATTTGAAAGGATTTAAACAGGTTGGTGTATTTAAACCAATCGCCAATGATACTGCGAATGATAAGCAAATCGTACTCTTAATTAACGGGGCAAATCTGAATAGGTTAATTGAACCTATTCAATGGAATATAAAGGAAGGGACTGCATTTAATGAGCCACTATACAAAAGATATGAGCAAATTTTGTTGCGTGCATTCAAGGATATGCCCTTAATGAAAATACCTAACGACGCGTCAAAAAAAGTGGAAAGAATTTATGAGCTAAGGAATTACGAAAGCCCAACAGAAGAAAAGTATTTGAATAAAGTACATATGTTCAATGAAGGGGGTGAAATTAAACTATTTAATGAACTTCAATTTAATGCGGTATTTTATGCAGATGTGTTGTTCGGATCTACAATGCCTAATTTAATGTATATGACAAGTTTTGACAATATTGATAGTAGAAACGAGCATTGGAAAGCATTTGGAGCTTCCAAAACCTGGAAGGAATTAGTAGCAATGCCCTTTTATCAAAATAATATGTCGGCCTTATATAGTCAGCTTATGCGATCGACCCCTTATTCTGATTATTAATTTTGTTGTACCTTTAGTTTATTGAGAAAAAGAATAGCCATATTATTTTTAAGTATATATCTCTGCTCTACTACAGAAGCACATGAATTACTAAAAATTCCAGTGGTATTTCAACATTTTATTGAACACCAACAAGAAGACCCACAAATTTCAGCCATTGATTTTTTGCAAATCCATTATATGCAAGGAAATGTAAAAGACAAGGATTATGAAAGGGATATGCAACTTCCTTTTAAAACTGCTGGGGAATTTTTTGCATCATCCGCCACTCCGTTTGTTCCTTTGAATGCACAAATTGATATTCAATATCCAGATCAGGACATTCTTATTAATTGGTCTTTGCATCAACCTGCATATATTTTTTCTGCTTATCAGGTAAATATCTGGCAGCCTCCCAAAATGGCCTAGTTTAAAGCCTATTAAGAATTAGGGTCTTGCACAAGCGGCAGTCCCAATCAACTTATAATTAATTCAACTAAAATGCTGACAAAAATTATTGAGTTTTCCGTAAGGAATAAACTCATTATTGGGCTATTTGTAATTGCCCTAATAGGTTATGGAGCCTATAACATAACTAAACTTCCCATTGATGCTGTTCCCGATATTACCAATAACCAAGTTCAAGTTATTACGGTAGCGCCTTCCTTTGGTGCAACAGATATAGAGCGTTTGGTAACTTTTCCTATTGAACAGGCTAATAATAATATATCTGGGTTATTAGAAATAAGAAGTTTTTCCAGATTTGGATTGTCGTTGGTTACCATTGTGTTCAATGATGAAACCGATATTTATTGGGCAAGACAACAAGTGGCTGAACGATTGTTACAAGTGCAGTCACAAATTCCTGCTGGTATTGGAACACCTCAATTAGGGCCTGTTTCAACTGGTTTAGGAGAAATTTACCAGTATGTGGTAAGACCCGAAAAGGGATATGAAAATAAGTATGATGTTACCGAACTAAGAACCATGCAAGATTGGATAGTGCGGAGACAGTTATTGGGTGTGAAAGGAGTAGCTGAGGTAAGCAGTTTTGGGGGTAAGTTAAAACAGTATTCTGTTGAAGTAGATCCTTCTAAATTATTGAGTTATAATTTAAGTATTGGAGATATTTTTACTGCTTTAGAAACCAATAACCAAAATACTGGTGGCGCTTATATTGAAAAAGGTCCTACAGTTTTATTTATCCGAACAGAAGGGCTATTAGGTAATATTGAAGACATTCAAAATATAGCTATTAAAAGAACTACAGGCGGAACGCCTTTATTTATTAGAGATGTAGCAGAAGTAAAAATTGGTCATGCTACTCGTTATGGTGCCATGACGTATAATGACAAAGGAGAAGTTGCAGGCGCAGTAGTCATGATGCTAAAAGGAGCCAATAGCAATGATGTAATTAAGCAAGTAAAAGAACGTATTGTTCAAATACAAAAGTCTTTACCAAAAGGAGTAGTAATTGAACCATTTTTAGACAGAACTAAAATGGTTAATAATGCAATTGGCACTGTAGAGAAAAATTTATTGGAAGGAGCACTAATTGTAGTTTTTGTATTGGTGGTTTTTTTAGGAAACTTAAGAGCAGGATTAATTGTTGCATCTGTTATTCCACTGGCAATGTTGTTTGCCATTATTATGATGAACTTGTTTGGAGTTAGTGGAAACCTAATGAGTTTAGGTGCACTAGATTTTGGACTTATAGTGGATGGAGCAGTTATTATAGTTGAAGCTGTAATGCATCAATTAAGCCATAGTAAAAAGTTTAGTGTAGTCAACAGACTAACGCAGGGCCAAATGGATAAGGAAGTGAATCATTCGGCCAGCAAAATGATGAATAGTGCGGTGTTTGGACAAATCATCATTTTAGTAGTGTACTTGCCCATTTTTACTTTACAAGGTATAGAAGGTAAAATGTTTAAGCCAATGGCACAAACGGTAGCATTTGCATTATTAGGGGCATTTATACTTTCCCTCACTTATATCCCAATGATGAGTGCAGTATTTTTGAGTAAAAAAATAGCCCATCAGCCAACATGGTCAGACCGTATTATGGCCAAGTTAGAAGCTAGTTATAAAAAGGCCTTAGAGTATATTTTGCACTTCCCCAAAATGGTATTGGGTTTTGTGATTGGATTATTCATAATTGCTTTAATTATCTTAGGTAGACTGGGCGGAGAATTTATACCTGCATTAGAGGAAGGAGATTTTGCAATAGATACCCGTGTATTAACTGGTAGTAACTTAACAACAACGGTGGAGAGTACCCAAAAAGCTGCATCCCTATTATTAAAAGAATATCCAGAGATTGAAAAGATTGTAACTAAAATAGGAAGTGGAGAAGTGCCAACTGATCCAATGCCCATGGAAGCAAGTGATTTGATGGTTATTCTAAAACCAAAAGAGGAATGGACTTCAGCTAAAACTTTTAATGAATTAGCCGATAAAATGGGAGCAACAATGGCTGCTGTTCCAGGAATCACTACAGGGTTCCAGTTTCCTGTTCAAATGAGATTTAACGAATTGATGACAGGTGCAAGACAAGATGTAGTCTGTAAAATTTTTGGAGAAAATTTAGACACTTTGGCCGCATATGCAGCTAGTATAGGTAAAATTGCAGGAACCGTAGATGGTGCAAAAAGTATTTATGTTGAAGCTGTAACGGGGATGCCGCAAATTTTAATTGAATACAATAGAAGTACCATTGCACAATACAATTTAAATGTGCAAGACATCAACAAAGTGGTTAATGCGGCATTTGCAGGACAAAGTAGTGGATTGCTATTTGAAGGAGAGAAGCGATTTGATTTAGTAGTTCGTATTAAAGGTGAAATGAAAAAAGACCTAAAAGACATTCAGCAATTATTGATTCCAACTCCATCAGGTATTCAAGTGCCCCTTTCGCAGTTGGCAACAGTGGAGATTAAAGATGGTCCTAATCAAATACAAAGAGAAGATGCCAAACGTAGAATTGTAATAGGCTTTAATGTAAGGGGTAGGGATGTTGAAACAATTGTAAAAGAGTTGCAGCAAAAAATAGAAAAACAAGTAAAGTTTCCTGTAGGTTATTATATCACTTATGGAGGTGCTTTTGAAAATTTAAATGCAGCAAAAGCCAGACTAATGATTGCAGTTCCAGTTTCATTGCTGCTCATTTTTTTATTACTCTATTTCGCCTTTAATTCAATTAAACATGGATTGCTTATTTATTCTGCAATTCCTTTATCTGCAATAGGGGGGATCTTTTTCTTAGCATTGAGAGATATGCCTTTTAGCATTAGTGCTGGGGTAGGTTTTATTGCTTTATTTGGAGTTGCTGTATTAAATGGAATAGTACTTATTGCCGAATTTAACCGACTTAAAAATGATGGGATGGATAATTTAAGAACCATTGTACTCACTGGTACCAGCTTAAGATTAAGACCAGTATTAATGACTGCTTTTGTAGCATCGCTCGGTTTTCTTCCAATGGCATTGAGTAATGGAGCCGGTGCCGAAGTTCAGCGACCTTTAGCTACAGTAGTGATTGGGGGATTAATGATTGCAACTTTTCTAACATTATTTGTATTACCTGTTTTATATATGATGTTCGAAAAAGGATTTAATGCCAGTTTACCCATTAATAAAGGAGTAGCCATATTGTTGGGTTGTTTATTTGTGGGATCTGTTGCAATAGCGCAACCCCATAGCGTGCGATTATATAGCGCTCAACCCATTTCTGTGCAATCTGCGGTTGACTCTGCTTTAAAAAATAATTTGCTGGTGAAAAATGAGCAGTTAAAAATGCAGTATCAACAAATGCTAATTGGGACTGCAGGCAACTTACCAAAGACCGCATTTATTGGTGAGATTGGACAAATCAATAGTATTTATTCTGATACTAGATTGGGTATTAGCCAAACCACTGCTTTCCCTACTGTATATAAAAGAGAACGAACCTTATTGGAAGCAGAATTCAAGAATAGTGTGTTGAATATTGCTATTCAAGAAGCCCTATTAAAAAAGCAGGTACAACAAGTGTATTATCATATGGTGTACTTGCAAAAGAAAAAAGAACTCTTGCTTTTTGCAGATAGTTTGTATGCTGCATTTTACCAAAAAGCAGCTTTGAGATTAAAAACAGGGGAGTCTAATATTTTAGAAAAAACAAGTGCAGAAACCTTGTTGGGTCAAATTAAAATACAAATACAGCAGCTTGAGCAAGATGCATCCATAGTGCAATTGCAATTTCAACTCTTATTAAATACACAGCACAATTATATGCCAGAAACAGGCAGAGGCCCTTTATCCCCTGCTTCCTTATTAGACACAGCATTGTTGCGTAATCACCCTATTTTGCAAAGTATGCTACAGCAACAATCTATTGCTTTGGCAAATACCGAAGTAGAAAAAAGTAAGTTATTGCCCGATTTATCTTTAGGTATTTTGAATGGAAGTATCAGAGGGGTAGGTGCCGACAATATTTTTTATAGTGGTAAAAGATTTAATTCGGTTCAAGTAGGCATGGGAATTCCTTTATTTACTAAGGCACAAAAAGCTAGAATAAATAGTGCAGTATTGTCCGAAAAAATGGCTGAGTCAAAATTCCAGCAAGTAAAGCAGCAGTTAACTACTGAATACCAAACGGCTATTGCCCAGTATGCTAAATATTTAGCAACAGTTCAATACTTAGAGAAAACCGGATTAAAAAATGCACAAGTGATAACAGAAACAGCAAACAAACAATTATCTGCTGGATTAATCAATTATTTAGAGTGGGTACAATTAATTAATCAGGCAACCAGTGTGAGAAATGATTACACAGAAGCTGTTAGAAATTTAAACGAATCAATCATACAATTAACCTATTATATTCAACAATAAGAATTATGAAAACCTATTTATATATATTATTTAGCGGCTTATTTTTATTAGCCTGTTCTAATAAGAATCAGTCAGAAACAGCCGTTGCAGAAACTTCTGTTGCAGATACATTGGTATTAACGAATGAGCAATTTAAAAATGCAACCTTAGAAGTAGGACAGATGCTAGAAGTAGAAATGGCTTCACTAATGAAAGTGAATGGGAAAGTAGATGTACCTCCGCAGAATATGGTTTCTATAAGTGTTCCTTTAGGGGGATATTTAAAAACAAGTAAGTTATTGCCTGGTATGCATGTGAACAAAGGAGAAATAGTAGCTGAGATGGAAGACCAACAATACATTCAATTGCAACAAGACTTCTTAATGGCCAAAGTAAAACAGCTGATGTTAGAAAAAGAATTTGCTAGACAAAAAGAATTAAATGCAAGTCAAGCAACCAGTGATAAAATGTTGCAACAAGCGGAGTCTGATTATAAAACACAAAAAATTTTGGTTTCCGCTTTAGCACAAAAATTACAGTTAGTAGGAATTAATCCAAATAGTTTAAACGAGAACAATATCAGCAAGAGTGTCAATATTTATTCCCCAATTGATGGGTATGTAACTAAAGTAAATGTAAATATTGGTAAATATATTTCTCCAACAGAAATCATGTTTGAATTGGTAAATCCTACCGATATCCATTTGGCTTTAAAAATATTTGAGAAAGATGTATCAAAATTATTCATAGGACAACCCCTTATAGCGTATACCAATAATAATCCTGATAAGAAATATGACTGCGAGGTTTTGCTCATTGGTAAAGATTTGAATGCAGAGGGCTATACCGACGTTCATTGTCATTTTGAAACCTATGATAAAGTGTTAATTCCAGGTACATACATGAATGCGCAAATTAAAGTGAAAAATAGAAAGGCTATCACCCTACCCGCAGACGCAGTAGTGAGATATGAAGGAAAGCAATTTGTATTTAAAGAGTTGGCAAAGCAAAAATTTATTTTAACTGAAGTAAATATTGGAGAAACAGAAAATGGGTTAACAGAAATTATTATTGCGGAAAAAGATATAGCTAACTATGTAACCAAAGGCGCTTACACTTTGTTAATGATGCTCAAGAATGAAGCAGAGTAATTAACTTGCGGATAATTAGCCAACATTATGTTTTATAGTAAAGGTATATTTAAGGGGATTTTAGTCGCGCTTTTATTGGTTTTAACTACTAATGCGATGTCGCAAAGTTTAGACCAGCTGGTAAAGCGTGCGTTAGAGCGAATGGCAACTAAAAATTATCAAGGGGCTATTGAAGATTTTACCCTTGCCTTAGAGGAAACCCCTGATGATGTTAATTTGTTTTTGAACCGATCGATCGCAAAACGCGAATTAAAAAATTATGCTGGGGCAATAGAAGATATTGGCTTTGCTTTAGAAGTTACCCCTGCAGACCCCAATTTATTCTTTAGTAGGGCTTTTATTAAAGGACTTTCAGGTGACGCAGCAGGCGCAATTGAAGACTATAACAGAGCAATCAAAATTGGACCCGCTAATGCCAATATGTATTTCAATAGGGGAATCGAAAAAGAGCACTTAAATAATTTGCAAGGCGCTATTCTTGATTATGATAAAGCTTTGACATTGAACCCTAAATATGGGGATGTCTATTTTAACCGAGGGGTAATAAAAGCTAAACTTAATAATCATAAAGCTGCATTATTAGATTTTAATAAAGCCATTCAAATTGAACCAGCTGCGGATTTCTATTTTAGTAGAGCTATTTCTAAAGTTGCGCTGAATGATCACAAAAATGCATTGGAAGATTATAATAATGTGATTGCATTAGATTCTAACGTAGAAAATGCTTTTTTTAATAGGGCACTTTGTAAAATGAAATTAAATGATTTTGCAGGGGCTTTACCCGATTTGGATATTGCTTTAGAAGACAATCAATCTAGTGCAGATATTTATTTTAATAGAGGAGTGGCATTGCGAAGTTTGCAACAGTTTAAAGAAGCAAAAGAAGATTTTGACAGGGCAATTGTTTTGAATCCGACCAATGGAGATCTTTTTGTAAATAGAGGATTAATTCATTTAGAATTAGCCGATACTGCTGCTGCTATTGATGATTTCTCGAGTGCTATTGAATTAAATAAAAAGAATGTAGGGGCTTATTTTAATAGGGGTATACAATATGAAAAGTCAGGTGATTTTGAAGCTGCTTTAGAAGATTACAACAGTGCCTTAAAATTAGATCCCCAATACGGAGATATCTATTTTAATAGAGGGGTAGTTAAAGCAGCATTAGGAGATAAAAAAGGGGCATTAGCCGATTATAATACCTGCATAAGATTAAAACCCAAAAATGCAGGCGCTTGGTATAATCGTGGATTATCAAAATATGCAGCCAAAGACTATTTAGGTGCTATTGCCGATTTTAATAAAGTGATTCTTTTAGACCCTGAAATGCCCAATATCTTCTTTAATAGGGGAATTGCAAAAGGACAGCTAAAACAATATGCCGCTGCATTAGCCGATTACGATAAAGCCATTGAGCAAGACTCTGGGAACGGTGATATTTTTTTAAACAGGGGAATTGTAAAAGTGATTTTAAAGCAAGCTGCGGGCGGATGTACCGATTTGCAAAAAGCAGCCGCATTAGGCAATGTAACAGCGGTGTTAGAAATGGAGAAGTCTTGCAAGTAGTACCGTTTGTTTAATCAATATACCATTAACATATAAAAAACTTTATTTTTTTGCCAAACCTGTAATATTGGTATAAATTTTAATACTTATAAGTCAAATTATTTAAAATAAACTTTTATGAAAAAGATTTTATTCTCGGTTTTAGTAGTTTTTGCTGCAATAGCAAGCCTTTCAGCACAAACAGCTGATGATGTAATTAACAAGTATGTTGCTGCCATTGGTGGTGCAGAAAAATGGAGCAAAATACAGTCATTAAAAGTAGAAGGACAAATTGAAGTTCAAGGTCTAGCCATTCCATTTACCATGCAAGCCGTTCACATGAAGGGAATGCGAGTTGATGCAGAATTCCAGGGTAATGTAATCATTGATATTACTACACCAACTAAAGGATGGTCTCAAAATCCATTGATGGGTAAAAGTAGTTTAGAAGCCATTACTGCCGATGAACTTAAATCTAAATTGGATGAATTAGATGTTCAAGATGAGTTTGTGAACTATAAAGAGAAAGGCTCAACCGTTGAATTTTTAGGTAAGGAAGAAGAAGAAGGAACTTCTTATAATAAAGTAAAATTGACCACCAAAAACGGGAATGAAAAAACCTACTATTTTGACCTTACAACAAACTTGATTTACAAAGAAGAAACTACCATAAAGCAGCAGGGGCAAGAAATGAAGCAAGCTGTAAAATACCTAGACTATAAAACTTTAGAGAATGGTATCAAAATGGCTTTCAAAACTGATATGGGTATGATGATGATGGTTACAAATAAAGTAACTATTAATCCAACTATTGACGAAGCCATTTTTTCAGGTAACTAAATAATTTCAAACATGAAATACCTATTTGCTGTCCTGCTTTCAGGCATGGGCATGCTGTTGCATGCTCAAAACATTCCATCTTTTAATACCGCACAATTTCAGGTCTTGGGAGCAAGGGCGTTGGGGCCATCAACCATGAGTGGAAGAATCACTGCTATTGAAGGAGCATACGCAGATGCACAACTTAATTTATATGTAGGTACTGCTGGTGGAGGAATTTGGAAAAGTCAAAACGGCGGCCAATCTTTCAATTCTATTTTTGATAAGTACCAACAATCTATTGGGGCATTGGCACTAGAACCAGGTAATGCAAAAGTGGTATATGCAGGTACAGGCGAAAGTAATATGCGCAATTCTGTGTCTATTGGTGCAGGAATCTATAAAACAACTGATGGTGGCAGCAATTGGCAAAAATTGGGATTAGATAGTACGGAACATATCAGTAAAATAATAGTAGATCCAACAGATAAAAAACTGGTGTATGTTTCAGCACCCGGTCCATTGTTTAAATCATCTGTTCACAGAGGTCTATATAAATCTACAGATGCAGGCAAAACTTGGGAAAAAATCTTGTACATCAATGAGAATACAGGATGCGCTGATATAGCTATTCACCCAATCAAATCAAATATAGTGTTTGCGTCAACCTGGGAGTTTAGAAGAAAGCCTTTCTCCTTTGTATCTGGAGGAACTGGTTCTGCTTTGTATAAATCTACTGATGGTGGGAAAACATGGAATAAAATTTCTAAAGGGTTACCTGAAGGAAATTTAGGTAGAATTGTGATCACTATCAATCCATCAACACCTTCACAAATACTGGCTTTGGTTGAAGCTAAAGAATCGGGTTTGTATCAGTCTAACGATGAAGGGGAAACTTGGACCAAACTCACTACTGCAACTGGCTTAACTGCTAGACCATTTTATTTTAGCACTTTGGTGATTGATCCAAAAGATCCTAAAAGAGTTTATAGACCTGCCTATGATTTTAATTATTCCAATGATGGGGGAAAAACATTCAGTAATACTGTTATTGGAGGAGTAACTCCTCATGCCGATCATCACGCATTATGGGTGAATCCTACTAATACCGATATGCTGTTTTTAGGAACAGATGGTGGTGTTTATTTGAGCTATAATAAAGGGGTTACTTGGGAATTTTTGAACAACTTACCTGTACCTCAATTTTATCATGTAAGTATCGACAATCAATCGCCTTATAATATTTATGGTGGATTACAAGATAATAACAATTGGATGGCCCCAAACACTGCACCAGGTGGAGTTTCTTCAACAGATTGGAAAGCATTAGGTGGTGGTGATGGATTTTGGGTTCAGCCAGATGCAGTTGATGAAAAAATTGTTTACGCAGAATCTCAGGGTGGAGATATGTATCGTATTAATTTAAGAACTGGGTTGTCTACGGGAATGAAGCCGAAGAAGCAAGCTGGAGAAGAAGACCATCGATGGAATTGGAATACACCCATTGTAACAGCTAAGTCTAACACGAAGTCTAGTACAGGAAAAATTCAAAGCAATTTATATGTAGGTGCGCAGTACTTATTTAGGTCTAGAGACAATGGGAAAAATTGGGAAATAATTTCTCCTGATTTAACAACCAATAATAAAGCCATTCACAATAAACCAGAAAATAGTGTAAGCGTTACTGGCGATAATACCAGTGCAGAAAATCATGGTACTATTTTTACTATTGTACAGCATCCTCAAAACGAAAATATTATTTGGGTAGGTACCGATGACGGTAATTTAATGTTTACCAATAATGGAGGAAAAACTTGGACCAATAAAAATGCAGGCATTACAAAGGCAGGAGTTCCTGCGCAAGCATGGATCAGTAGTATTGAATTGTCTTCGCACAATCCCAATAAAGTGTTTGTAACACTAGATCATCATATGTATGGAGATAACAACACTTATGCAGTAGTGAGTAATGATGGAGGAAATAGTTTCACCAAATTTGAGTCTGAAGAATTCAGCGGTTTTGCTCATATTATACGAGAAGACCCTAAAACCCCTTCACTGATTTTTTTAGGGACAGAGTCTGGATTCTTTATTTCATTAAATGCGGGAAAAACATGGATGAGAAGTAGGTATCAAAATTTACCTTGGTATAGTTTGGTGAGAGATATTAAAATTCATCCTACAACCAACGACTTAATAATTGCAACACATGGACGAGGAGTGTATATTATTGATAATATCCAGCCGCTCAGAGAAATGGTACAATCCGATTTAAGTAAACCATTTTTATTTTATCCTATTCAACCATTCAAATATGAATTTGGTGCACAGTACCCACAATCGGCGCCTAATTTAATAGGCTATGCGGGTGCAGCTAAATCATTGGCCCCTACATTTTATTATTATTTAAAAGAACGAAGTAATGATATTGTTAAAATAGAAATTTACAATTCGGAGAATAAAAAAATAAAAGACATCAATGGATCGGGGCTGAAGGGATTGAATAAAGTTTTTTGGAATCTAACAGCAAATCCTCCACGCGTTGCCAAAGGTGGATTTATTGCACAATCTTCAGTACAAGCCGCAGGATTCTTAGGTCCTAAAGTGGCAGCAGGAAAATATAAAGTTGTAGTAAAAGCAGGTAAAGACAGCAGTGTACAAATCTTATCTGTTTTACCAAATCCTGCAGCAGGCTTAAGTGAGATGGCATTACAGAAATTGTACCAGCAAAGTATGCGGTTATTTGTATTAGAAGAACAATTGGCTGATATAGTAGATACAATTGATTCGAAATTGTCTAATTGGAATAAGCAAACATCAAATGATGAATTGAAGAAAAAAATTACCGAATTGGATAGCTTTAAAAGAGAGTTAATAGAACTCAATCGTAAATCTATCTTTTTTGATGAAGAAAAGTATAGAAGGCGAATTAGTGATTTTTACCTAGATATGATAAGAGCTTTAGAACCACTTTCTGAAAGCCAAGAAAAGGGAATTAATGTGCTAGAGTCGGAAATGAAAGTATATCAAAGCAGATTGAAATCATTGCTATAAATTACTCCTTCACTAAAAGCCGCAATTATCTGTATGATTTTTGCGGCTTTTTAATTTATATGAGACAAAATATTGCGGGTATTTGCCAGTTATTGGTTTTTATCTTTTTTTAATCTCGGTAGTGACACTATTCCTTACATATTTGCGTTTTAATTGTCCGCCTTACTTATTAAAAATGTTTGCTATTGATGCAACATAAATTTGAGTGACGTGGTCATAACTCAGGTACAAATCATTCATATATAGGTGTTGAATAAATTTTTTTGAAAATTTTCTAAAGAATTAACAAAAATTTTATTTAAACCAAAAAATGTGTATTTTGTACACGCTTAATAACCAGTAAACTGCCATTTATGAATCTAAGACTGCTTGCTAGGCCCATATTATTGGGTGCCTTCGCTTGTCTGTTTGCCATCTTCTCGCATGCGCAAACAAAAACAGTTACCGGTAAGGTAACTGACTCAAAAGACGGATCACCACTTTCTGGTGCATCTGTAGTAGCTAAAGGAACTTCAACAGGTACCCAAACGGGTGCAGACGGTTCCTTCAAGTTAAACGTTCCTTCTACCGTTAAAACACTTGTGATTTCATTCGCAGGTTTTGGTAATGTAGAAGTGAATATTTCTGCAACCAATACGGCCAATGCCAAATTAACATCAACCGCTGATGCGTTAACTGATGTAGTGGTGATTGGTTATGGTTCTAGAAAATCAAAAGACGTAACAGGTTCTGTTGCGCGTGTAACGGAGAAAGACTTTAACAAAGGTCAAATTGCTTCTCCAGATCAGTTGTTGCAAGGACGTACTCCAGGTGTGTTGGTTACTCCATCAACCGGTGAGCCAGGTGCTGCTGCAACAATCAATATTAGAGGTACAGGATCTATTAGTGGTGCTCAAGAGCCATTGTATGTAATTGACGGAGTTCCGTTGATTCAAGGTGGTACACTTGGTTCTGCTAGTGGTGTTGAAGGAAGCACAACTCCTAAAAACCCATTGATTTTCTTAAACCCGAATGATATTGAAAGCATCACTGTATTAAAAGATGCATCTGCTGCTGCCATTTATGGTTCAAGAGGTGCAAACGGTGTAATCTTAATCACTACTAAACAAGGTAGAGGTGGAAAAGCCGGCATTTTTAATTTTGGTGTTACTACAAGCATGGCTAACACAGCTCGTCGTTATGACTTGATGAATGCACAAGATTTCTTAATAGCTGCTAAGAAAGCTAATATTGATGGTGGTGCTGATCCAGTTGCTGCAGGCGAAGCGGTAAAAGGAATTGACAATGGTGCAAGCACCGATTGGCAAGACCAAATTTTCCGTCAAGCAATTTCTCAAAACTATAACCTAAGCTGGGCATATAGTAATAAAGGAACTACTGCTCGTTTAAGTGCTTCTTTAGATGATCAACAAGGTATTGTAAGAAACAGTGGATTAAAGCGTTTCACTGCTCGTGCTAACTTGGGTCAGAAATTAATGAACGACAAATTAAAATTAGAAGCGAATATTACTTATTCTAATACTAAGAACCAATATGCACCATTGTCTAACAATGCTGGATACCAAGGTTCTTTATTAGGTGCTGCTTTACAATTGAATCCAACTAACCCTGTTTATAACAGAGATGGTTCTTTCTTCCAGCCAGGTGATCAGCGTAACCCAGTACAAATGTTGGCTTATTTTGATGATCGCGACTTTATAAACAGGTTCTTGACCAACTTGTCTGCTACTTATCAAATTACACCAAGCTTATCTTATAGAGCGGTACTTGGTTTAGATAATTCAAAATCTGAGCGTACTTCATTTGCTGATCCTCGTTTAGGTTCAAATGCATATGGTGGTACAATCAACGTATATGGTAGAGATTACCAAAACCCAATTCAAGGGAATGGTCGTGGTACTAGACAAAATCTAGAAACCAAGTCTACTTTGATTGAACATTATTTTACTTATGATAAGACATTTAACAATGTACATGCTATCAACGCAGTTGCAGGTTATTCTTATCAGAGTTTCCAAACCAGCTATACTGGTAATTTTGGATGGGGATTAAACACTCCAGTGGTTACCCCAACTGATGTATTTGTTAGAGATTACAGCAAATTCAAAAACTACGCAAACTTTGTTCCTGGATTTGACAGAAACGAATTGCAATCAGTTTTTGCTCGTGTTAACTACACATACAATGACAAGTATTTCTTTACTGCAACAGTAAGATCTGATGGATCTTCTAAGTTCGGTTCTAACAACCGTTACGGAACTTTCCCAGCGTTTGCTTTTAAGTGGAGAGTAATGGAAGAATCTTGGGCTAAAAATACCTTAGGTAAATTATTTAGTGACTTCAACATCAGAGCTAACTACGGTAAATTGGGTAGCCAAGATAACCTAGGTTCTTATGCAGCATTAAACCTTCAACAAACATTTGATGTAGGTAACGGTCCTGTAACTCGTTTCATTCAGCAAGGTAACCCAGATCTTAAGTGGGAAGAAGTTGCAACTACTGGTATTGGGGTAGACTTCACTTCTAAGAATGGTCGTTTATCTGCTACAGTAGATTATTACAAGAACGAGCGTACTAATATGTTGTTCTTTGCTCCAACTCCAGGTGGCTTTGCTCCACAATCAAACTGGTGGATCAACTTACCTGGTAATGTTACCAACAAAGGATGGGAATTTAGTGTAAACTATAAAATCATTCAAGGTAGCAAGTTCAACTGGGATGTTAATGCTAACGTAACAACTGTTAGTAATAACGTAACTGGTTTACCAACTCCAATTAATACTGGTGCGGTAAGTGGACAAGGTTTAACTGGCGCATTTGCTCAAACCTTAACCAACGGAAATCCAATCTTTACTTGGTCAATGCCTGTATTCCAAGGTTTTGATGGTAACGGTAACGCACGTTATGCTGCAGGTGCTGCTAACCAATTGGTTGGTACTGCATTGCCTAAATTGTTTGCTGGTTTAACCAACAACTTCTCTTATGGAAGATGGAATTTAAGTGTATTCTTAAATGCTGTATCAGGTCATTATATTTACAACAATACTGCGAATGCATTGTTATTGAAAGGTAGCTTGCGTAACGCACGTAACGTAACTAATGTAGTTGGTAACGGTCCTGAGAATCCATTTAACCCAGGTTCTGTATCAACAAGATTCTTAGAGAAAGGAGATTTTATTCGCTTAGCCAACATGAACTTAAGCTATGCTTTCGATATCAAGGGTAAAGCAATAAAAACTTTAACTGCTTTTGCTTCTGGCCAAAACTTGGCATTGTTTAGCAAATACTCTGGTATTGATCCAGAAGTTAACGTAGACAAGAGCATCAACGGTATCCCTTCTCGTGGATTTGATTATACTCAGTACCCAAGACCAACAGTTATCACTTTAGGTATTAACGTAGGGTTTTAATATAGAAAAACAAAAACATTGATCAATATGAAAAATTTAATAAAAAGCTACATACTACCAGCTGCTGCGGTAAGTGTACTTGCGATCACGTCTTGTTCCAAGCTTGATCCAAAGTTGGAGTCACCAAACTCCATAGCTCCAACACAAGCTGGCGGTGCGCCCACAGCGCCCTCTATTGCTGCTGTTTACGAGCAATTAAACCAATTAACCGGTGGCCAGGGTAACTGGTTTGGATTGCAAGAGCACTCTACCGATGAAATCATGGGGCCAACACGTGGTACCGACTGGGATGACTTTGGTACATGGCGTCGTTTGCACCTTCACACTTGGGGACCTGACCATAACCAAATCAATGATACTTGGAATGGTCTAAACGGTGCATTGTTCCAAACAACTTTAATTGCTGAAACTAAAACAGGTTTAGAGAAGGCAGAAGGACAGTTCTTAAGAGCTTACTTCCGTTTCTTGACTTGTGATATTTTTGGACAAGTTCAATCAAGACCTGCAACTGCTGCTGCAAGTGCAATTCCTGATGTATTAACCAGATCTGCTGCTATTGATGCAATTATTGCAGAACTAGAAGCTGCAGTTCCTGCATTACCTGCATACAATGGTGCAAACCGTGCTCAAGCAACTAAAGAAGCAGCATGGGCTTTATTAGCTAAAGCATATTTAAATAAGGCTGTTTATAAGCAAGCGCCAACAAGCCCTGCAGGTCCTTATACTTTTGCTGCTGCTGATATGAATAAGGTAATTGAGTATTGTAACTTAATTGCTGCAAATACCAACTTAGCTATTGACTCTTACTACTGGGATAACTTTAAGTGGGACAATGGTACAGCATCTTCAGAGAACATCTTTGTTCGTAAACCCGGTGGTGATGCAAGAGCTGGTAATGGCGCAAACCTTGTATGGCAAACTTGCCAAAGCTGGCACTATAACCAACGTCCATCAAGCTGGAATGGTTTCGTTACATTGTCTCAATTCTACGATAGCTTTGAAGGTAACGACGTTCGTAAGAGCGATACCTTGGCTGGATACACTAATTTAGTTGGTCCAACTGCTGGTCTATTAGTAGGACAAGCTCGTGGTCCGGTAAAACCAGGTAGTCCTAAAGAACCAGGATCTATTGGTGATCCAATTGGTAACTTGTTCGACAGAAGCGGTAACCCATTAGTGTTTACTCGTAACGCATCTATCTTCTTTAATGGTGAAGCAAGTGGTATTCGTGTAAATAAATTTCCTCTTAATCCAGCCGAAATCAATGGTGGTGGTTGGGGAAGTGCCAACGAGTTTCCTTTCTTCCGTTTCTCTGATGTTCGCTTAATGAAAGCAGAAGCTTTATTAAGAGGTGGTACAGCAGGTGCTAACGGCGAAACAGCTTTATCAATTGTGAACGATTTGCGTTCTAAGCGTAGAGCTACAGCTCTTGGATCTGTAACACTAACTTCATTGTTAGCTGAAAGAGGTCGTGAGTTATACTTAGAAGGTCACAGAAGAACAGACATGATTCGTTTTGGTGTATTCAACGCTCCAGTTGAAGAAAGACCAAATGCATCTGATGCATATAAAGTTGTTTATCCAATACCAACCATTTCATTGTCTTCTAACCCTAACTTGAAGCAAAACTTCGGATATTAATATCCTTGGTTAATTTATATGAATCCCTCCGAGATCAATTGATTTCGGAGGGATTTTTTGTTGTTAATCTCCGTAAATATTTAGGTTTAATTTAAATAGATGAATCGGCGCTTTCTCAAGTGCCTTTGTGTAATTTAGCATATGCGTATGAAACAGATGCTGGCACTATTTATAGCCATGGTTTTTTTATGGTCATGTAAAAATCAGTCTAAAGAGACTCTATTTGAAGAAGTGAAAACCAATATTCAGTTTACGAACACGTTAACTGAGTCTGATGCATTTAATGTATTTAAGTACCGTAATTTTTATAATGGTGGCGGAGTTGCAACAGGTGATTTAAATAATGATGGATTACCTGAAGTGTTTTTTACAGCCAATCAAAGTGCCAATAAATTATATTTAAACAAAGGCAATTTTGAATTTGAAGACATTACGCAAAAAGCCGGAATTACTTATGATGGAGAATGGAGTACAGGGGTAGTGTTTGTAGATATTAATGCAGACGGGTGGTTGGATATATATGTTTGCAATGCAGGAAATATGTTGCAAAAAGAAAAGCGAAAGAACAAACTATACCTCAATAATAAAAACAATACATTCACAGAATCTGCGGCGAGTTATGGCTTAGACAATGATGGTTACTCTACACAAGCCAGTTTTTTTGATTATGATTTAGATGGTGACCTTGATTGTTTTTTGGTGAACAATAGTCCAATTCCTGTAAATACATTGAATTACGCCAATATGCGTAATATACCGGATGCTGAAGCGCCTTTTGCGGAATTTTTAAAAGGAGGCGGTGATCATTTATATAAAAACGAGAATGGCAAATACATAGAAGTTACAAAGGAAGCAGGAATCTATGGTAGTATTATCAGCTTCGGCTTAGGGGTTACTGTGGGGGATGTTAATTTAGATGGATATCCTGATGTATATGTATCCAACGATTTTTTTGAGAAAGATTATTTGTACATCAATCAAAAGAATGGGACGTTTAAAGATGAATTGTCTAGTAGAACGCAACATATTAGTTTCTCCTCAATGGGAGCAGATTTGCAAGACATTAATAATGATGGCAAGCCAGATATTTTTACTACAGATATGTTGCCAGGGGATGATTATAGATTAAAAACCAATACTTCTTTTGAAGGATATGATGCGTACATGCTCAAAAAAAATCAGGACTTTTTTAATCAGTTTACGCAAAATGCATTGCAAGTTAACAATGGAGAAGGTAAGTTTTTAGAGACCGCATTTTATAGCGGAGTTGCAGCAAGTGATTGGAGTTGGGGAGCATTGATGTTTGATGCAGACAACGATGGATTGGCAGATATTTTAGTTTGTAATGGAATTTATAGAGATGTAACTGATCAAGATTTTATTGACTTTTTTGCGAATGATGTAGTGAATCAAATGGTATTAAATGGCAAAAAAGAAGCGGTTAATAATGTAATTGATAAAATGCCATCTGTTCCCATTCCTAATAGTATGTTTAAGAACCAAGGTAATCTTAGGTTTACCAATGAAAGTACCAATTGGGGTTTAGATAAGCCTAGTTTTTCGAATGGGGCGGCTTATGCAGATTTAGACAATGATGGCGACTTAGATTTAATCGTAAACAATGTTAACCAATTAGCAACCGTATATAAGAATAAAAGTAGAGATCAAAATAAAGATGGCTTTTTATCGGTCGAATTAAAATATCAGGGCGCTAACCCATTTGCAATTGGAAGTACAATAAAACTATTTCAAAATAATCAAGTTATAACCAGAGAGCTCATACCTAGTAAGGGCTTTCAGAGTTCAGTAGAGTATAAGCAAACCATTGGAGTAGGAAAATCAACGCCAGACTCTATGCAAATTATATGGCCTAATAGAGCCATTACTACTTTACAAAAGCCGGCAATTAATCAGTTGCATAAAATTGTATACGATATTTCTACTGCAAAGCCTCTTGTGCCCAATGCAGAAAAAACTGAAACGGCACTATTCCAAGAAACAGCATTACAATTAAACAAACATAACGAAGACGATCATGTAGACTTTTATATTGAAAGAAATATTCCTTTTATGCTCAGTAAATTGGGACCAAAAGGAGCAACTGCAGATATTAATAAAGATGGATTAGAAGATCTATTTATTGGAGGAGCCAATGGACAGGCCAGTCAGCTTTATATTCAAGCAAGCAATGGATTTAAATTGCAGCAGATACCTGATTTTGAAAAATATAAATTTACCGATGTAACTGCAGCATTTTTCTTTGATGCAGATCAAGATGGAGACCAAGATTTATTTGTAGGAGGAGGTGGGAATACAGCCCCAGCTGCTTCAGATATTTATCAGAATCAATTGTATTTGAATGATGGGAAAGGCGGCTTTGCATTAAAGTCGGGAAGTTTCTTAATCAGTCATACCAATTGCGGAATTGCCATTCCATTAGACTACGATAAAGATGGGAAATTAGATATTTTTATTGGCAGTAGGAGTGAACCTCAACAATACGGCATTGCTCCTAAGAGCTTTTTATATCATAACGAAGGGAATGGAAATTTTAAAGAAGTAAGTGCTACAGTAGCTCCTTTTTTAATGAATTTGGGAATGATCACAGGAGCTGTATATGCCAATGTGATGGGTTCCGCAGAACCTGAGTTGGTTATTACGGGTGAGTGGATGTATCCACATATTTATACTTTTAATGGCAAGCAATTCATTGAACAAAAATCTGGTTTAGAAAAACAGTTGGGATGGTGGCAAACAGTTGTTGCTGCCGATATTGACAATGATGGAGATACCGATTTAGTATTGGGAAATTTGGGAGAGAATTTTTATTTGCGTGCAAGCACCAATGCGCCAGTGAAAGTATTCTTGAAAGATTTTGATAAGAATGGCACTATTGAAAAAATATTCAGCCATACTATTAACGGAGAAGATATGCCGGTTTTTTTAAAGAAAGACATAACCGAACAGCTTCCTGCCCTGAAAAAAGAAAATTTAAAGCACCAAGATTTTGCTCCCAAAACAATGCAAGCTTTATTCCCCAATAATCTTTCCGATGCAACAGTATTAACAGTAAATACCGCAGCTTCCATTATTGCCATTAATAATAGTAATAAAGGATTTGCCATTCAATCGTTGCCTTATCAATTACAGTTGTCTAGCATACAGGCATTAATAGTAGATGATATCAATAATGATGGGAATAAAGATATTCTAGCAACAGGTAACTTTTTTGATTTATTGCCACAGTTCTGTAGTGTTGATGCATCTTATGGAAATCTATTATTAGGGAATGGCAAAGGAGGCTTTATTGTTGCCACGCCTCAACAGTCTGGAATTAGCATAAATGGACAAATAAAGCAAGTATTGCCTTTACAAATGAAAAACCAACCTGGTTATTTGTTCTTACAGAATAACCAGTATCCTGTGTATTTACGCAAAACAAGTGTAGGAAAAAAATAGTGAATATGAGGAAATTTGATTTGATATTATGGTTTCTTGGAAGTATTTGCTTCGGTTTTATTGCATGTAAGAATCAAAATGGGGAGAGTGTATTTACTCCAATTTCATCTGATAAAACTGGATTGGATTTTACGAACACGCTTACACCAACTCCCGCATTTAATCTGTTCTCGTATATGTATTACTATAATGGAGCAGGAGTAGGAGCAGGTGATTTTAATAATGATGGAAAGATAGATTTATTTTTTGCAGCCAATCAGCAGGCCAATCGATTATACTTGAATAAAGGACAAATGCAGTTTGAAGATATAACAACTGCAGCAGGGGTACCAAATGATGCGGCATGGAGTACAGGAGTGTCAGTGGTAGATATTAATAATGATGGGTTACTCGATATTTATGTTTGCAGAGTAGGTAATTACAAGGTATTGAAAGGAAAAAATCAGTTATTGGTTTGTACTGGTGTAGATGAAAAAGGAATACCCCATTATCAAGATCAAGCAACACAATACGGGTTAGATTTTTCTGGATTTAGTACACAAGCTGCTTTTTTAGATTATGATGGAGACGGAGACCTCGATTTATTTTTACTGAATCACTCAGTTAATCATGATGGCAATTACGCGCCAAGAAAAAATTTTGAAAACACATTCGATTCTTTAGCAGGACAAAAATTTTATCGCAACGATTCCAAAATAAATTCAGGAAGAATAACCGATGTAAGATTTACAGATATTACAAGAACCGTAGGTATCAATGGATCTAAAATTGGTTATGGCTTAGGGGTTGCAATAGCAGATATCAATTTAGATGGATGGCCAGATATATATGTAGGGAATGATTTTCATGAGAATGATTATTTATACATCAATAATCAAAAAGGACAGTTTGAAGAAAAGGGAAGAAAGCAATTAATGCATACCAGTCAATTCACAATGGGGGTAGACATTGCAGATGCCAATAACGATGGGCTTCCTGAAATTGTTTCTATGGATATGCTACCATATGAATCGTATATGCTCAGAAGGTCATTGTCTGAAGACGATTACAATATTTTTCAAAATAAATTGGCATTTGGTTATACCTACCAGTACGCTAGAAATAATTTACAATATAATCGAGGGAATGGGCAATTTAGTGAAGTAGGTCAATATGCAGGTATTCATGCAACCGATTGGAGCTGGGCATCATTGTGGATGGATTTTAATAATGATGGAAATAAAGACTTATTTGTATCAAATGGAATACCCAAGAGAATGAATGATATTGATTATATCAATTTTGTATCTGGAGAAGCCTTGCAAGAAAAATTAAAGAACAATAGTTTAGAAAGTAAAGACCTAACCTTAATTAACCAGTTTCCAGAAATAAAAATTCCCAATCAATTTTTCTTGAATAAAGGGTCGTTGAGTTTTAATAATATCAGTAGTGATATTAACAATAACCCAAATAGTTTTTCCAACGGAGCAGTTTATGCAGATTTAGACAATGATGGCGATTTGGATATTGTAGTCAATAATATTAATGACCCAGTACTTGTATATCAAAACAATACCAATAAAGATACTATCGCTAATAATTATGCAATAATTGAATTAGTGGGTTCAGCAGAAAATCGTTTTGCAGTAGGAGCGAAGCTGTTGGTATATGCAAAAGATAAAGTGTATTCACACGAGCAGTTTCCGGTACATGGTTTTTTATCTAGTATGCAAACCTCATTAATGGTAGGTCTTCATGAAATTAAACCAGATTCTGTTTTACTGATTTGGCCTGATCAAAGTTTTCAACGAATTCAATTAAAAGTGGGAAGAACACAGAAAATAATTTATCAAGCTGGTTTACCTAAATATAATTTTGAAATTAATGGGTTTGATCAACAAAAGAAAGTTCCTTCTTATTTTGAAGATATTACCGAGGCAACAGGATTGAATTACCAGCATCAAGAAAACCCTTTTAATGAATTTGATCGAGAACCGTTGATTCCTTATATGAATTCTGCTGAGGGACCAGCTTTGGCAATTGCAGACATAAATGGCGATGGGTTAGAAGATGTTTTTATAGGAGCATCCAAAACATTTCACAATGCAGTATATCTACAACTAGCAAATGGAAAATTTAAAGCAATGCCACAGCCAGCATTGTTACAAGATTCTATGTGGGAAAATACAGATGCCATTTGGGCTGATGTAAATAAAGATGGGTCAAATGATTTAATTATTGCAAGTGGCGGTAACGAATATTATGGGGAAGATGCTCATTTATTGCCTCTCTTATATTTAAATGATGGTAAAGGAAATTTAACTCGAAAAGCAGATGCATTCAAAGCCATCTATACTACACAGAGTCAAATTGTGGCAGATGATATAAATGGAGATGGACATATTGATTTATTTATAGCAGGAAGAGTTGAGCCCTGGAAATATGGAGTTGCGCCTAGGAGTTATTTGTTACAGAATGATGGCACTGGAATGTTTACAGATGTAACCAGTAGTTATTCGTCATCTTTACTAAATCCAGGGATGATTACAGATGCCCAATTTGTAGACTTAAATAAAGATGGGAGTAAAGATTTGTTGTTGAGTAGTGCATGGGGAACTATTGATGCTTTTATTAAAAAAGGAAATAAGTACGAGAAACAAACCCTATTGAATCAAACCGGATGGTGGCAATCACTTACTGTAACAGATATTAATGAAGATGGCAATCTTGACATCATTGCAGGTAATTTTGGTTTGAATAGCCGATTAAAAGCGAGTGAACAGGAGCCAGTAAGAATGTATGTTAATGATTTTGATAATAATGGCAGAGCAGAGCAAGTAATTACCTATTATTTAAGAGGGAAAGAAATGCCCTTTGCTAGTAAAATTCAATTAGAAAAATCTTTGCCTGTTTTAAAGAAGAAATTTCTTTACGCAGAAGATTTTGCAAAAGCTTCATTAGATCAATTATTTGATTCAGATAAACTGAACAAATCGCTTCAATTGAAAGCAACTCAATTTGCAAACATTATTTTAATCAATAAAGGCAAGGGGAAATTTGAACCAGTTGAAATGCCTATGAATGCTCAGTTGAGTAATTATAGAGTAGTAATTCCATTTAAAGGAATTACGAAAAAGCAACAGTTGGCGCAAAGTACTAGTCGAGCAAATATGGGGAACAATTATTTACTCTTAGGAAATTTTGGTTACAACAATATTGAAATAGGAAGGCAAGATGCAGACTTTGGTACATTATTGGAATGGAATCAACAAGGAAGTCCTGAAGCTTCTGCAATGAAAATGCTAATAGAAGGTGAAGTAAGAAATGCAGCTCCAATTAGCATAGCTAATGCCCAGTGTTGGATACTAGCTAAAAATAATGGCGCATTGCAAGTGCTGAAGCTCCAGTAAATTATTCATAAACAGGATAGTTAATGGTTGTTCTCCACTTAGTACTGTCTCTAAAGGTTCTTCTATTGGTAATAAGTCTTTCAAAAGAAATAGCAGGACTGGTTTTGCGATAGTCTTGCACATAGTTTTTCACCGCTTCATTGCATTTTTGAATAACGGTTTTGTCACCAGTTACTTCACAAACTACAACATTACCCAGCATCATATTTTTGAGCATGAATTTTCCATTTGAAGGGATATCTCTTTCAGTAGCCACTGCAACCATTAGCGTATAATTAGTAGAATCTTCTTTAAAAATATTCATGATAGGAAAGTTCACAATCTTTACTTCAACACCATCTATAAACTCGTTCACCTCATCTATAAGCGCATAAATTTCGTCTGTAGTTGGTTCATGATCATATATTTGTTTAGTAGACACATAGGAAGAGTTGGGTACTTTTTGCATTCCAATAGGGTACCCATAAACCTTTAATACATCAGAAAAATAATCCTGTATTTGATAAAGCAATCTTTTACTATCGTCTTCTGCTGCATTTAATGATAGAAATTGTTTAAAGCGTAAAATGGGATTGAAGGAAAGCTTCATTACCGTATTCAATGTAAAATCGGTACGAGCATTTTTACCAGCAATGAAAGAAAAATCAAGGCTAATATTCATGTCTTTATTAATCATAGTACCCTTAAACCCATTCATTAACACTTTATGAATGGTAATTGGTGCTTCGTAATAGAGGTAAGTGGAATCATTTTTTTTGGTGCCTGGGAACCATTTAGCCCATTCTTGTTGGTTGGTCATGACCCTAGTTACTGCATCTACGGGCATTGGAACAGAGACCGTTTCGGTTGTTACTTTTTCATTGGGTAATAAATACGAAATAATCACAAAAAATAGTACAGGAACCAGTATATACAATCCTTTTTTCATTAGGCTAATTAAATATTTATCAATGTTAATACTACAAAAATAAATTATTTAAAATGTAAAAATTTAAAGTATTTTTAGGGAACTGAAAAGGATTTTTACCATACTATCCCTGTGTTTGCTGCTCTTTAGTTGGGGCGGATACAACCTTTTATTGGATTATTTAGAAACCAAGTCAGATCAAGACTTTCAATCTAGCTTATTTCAAGATCAATATGATGAGGCCAACTTAATTCATATTAAAATTGCTGCAAGTACCCCCTATGGTTCCAATTCCGAACTGTATGAGAGTGCCACGGGAGATGTTGATATAAATGGGGTCACTTATCATTTTGTAAAGCGTCGATTTTTCAAAGATTCATTAGAATTACTTTGCGTACCCAATATCGATAAAATCAGTATTCGCAATGCAAGAGATCAATTCTTAAGCTTAGCAGCTAATTTTAATAGTAATACCAATAACGAACAATCAAACAATCAGCATACAGTTCTTAAGTTCTCATTGTCAGACTTTACAGGTGACCATTGCTTTACCTGGCAGTTTCGTGATGGAGACATTCCTAAAGCCTTTCAATTGAGTAACCCAATGCTTGCTTTAGCTGATTATACTTCATTCTTAGAGCGTCCGCCTCAAGCCTAATGCTGGCATATTAAGCATTCCTTTTATTTACTTTTTAATTTTTAAATTATGTTAAAGCGCTTGGCGGTGCTTGGCTTATTTATTATAGCCTTGATATCTTGCAACAACAATACTGAGTATAAAACTTTTTTACACGACCCTATCTTATTTAGTAAAACCGTTCACGAATTGAATACGGTAGTAATGGGAAATAATTTTCCACCTATGGTGGCATCGCGTAATTATGCGTATGCTGCAATAGCCGCTTATGAAGTAATGGCAGCAAACAATACAACTAAATACCACTCACTAGGAGGTCAATTAAATGGATTACCCGAAATCAAACTACCTACTACTTCTGAAGATACCGATTGGAAATTAGCTGCGCTATTAGCTTATGCTAAAGTGGGTGAGTCGGTTACATTTCCAGAGGGCAGCATGCAAGTTTATACGGATAGTATTTTGGAGTTGGCAAGAGAAAAGGGCCTTCCGGCTAAAGTGGAGAAAGCTTCAAAAGAATTGGCAGATAGCGTGAGTGTTGCAATAATTAGATGGAGTAAAAAAGACAACTATTTAGAAACCAGAGGGGCCGAAAAATATACAGTAACCAAGGAGCCAGGAAGATGGGTTCCAACCCCTCCCATGTATGCTTCAGCAGCAGAACCTCATTGGATGGAAATTAGAACCATGGTGATAGATAGTGCGAGTATTTATGATCCTGTTCCTCCGCCAGTTTTTAATATTAAAGATAAAAACAGTAAGTATTACCAAGAAGTAATTGCCATCAAAAATGCAATAGATAGTTTAACCCCTGAACAAAAACATATGGCTGAATTTTGGGATGATAATCCCTTTAAGATGAATGTGACGGGGCATGTGATGTTTGGAAGTAAAAAGTTTTCTCCTCCAGGTCACTGGATGAGTGTAGTTGGTATTGCTGCTAAGCAAGCAAAGAGTGACTATGCAGAAACCATTTACGCAACCACTTCAACTGCTATTGCTTTATTTGACGCATTTATTCAATGCTGGTATGTTAAGTATAAATACAATACAGTACGTCCGGAAACAGTGATTAATCAATACATCGATATCAACTGGAGACCCTATTTGCAAACCCCCGCTTTTCCAGAATACACTTGTGGACATTCCACTATTTCTTCTGCAGCAGCAGAAGCCTTGACCAGTGTATATGGAGATAATTTTGCTTATACAGATTCAACAGAATTAGAATTTGGTATTGCCAATAGAAGTTTCAAATCTTTCCGGCACGCTGCTGACGAAAACAATTGGGCCAGATTTTACGGTGGTTTACATTTTCACAATTCCTGTATCATTAGTACAGATATAGGACAAAAAGTAGGTAAGCATATTGCTACTAAACTAAAAATGAAAAAGTAATCATCATTTATTTATTTCCTAACAGAAATCATTTATGAAAAATATATTTTTAATGGCACTCTTGTGCGTTGTTTACAACACACAAGCAGTAGCACAAGGCTGTGTGGCCATCAGAGGTGCTGGCGGATCAAGTTGCAGCATTACCGGACATTTAATGCATGCAGATACATCAGGGTATACACTAAATATCAATACCCGATATTTTAAGTCTTACAAACATTATGTAGGTACCGATGAACAAAAACATCGAGTTGCTTTAGGAACTGAAGTAATTAATCATACTTTAAGTATGGATATTGGATTAACCAAAACCATCAATAAAAAATGGAGTGCAGCAATTTATATACCTGTTATTGCCAATGATCGTTCCTCTTTGTATGAACATGCCAACAGAGGTAGATTCACCACTTCTTCATTTGGTATAGGTGATATTAGAATAGCCGCATATACCTGGTTAAAAGATCCTACCAAAATGCCTAAGTTTAATGCACAAGTAGGTTTTGGCGTAAAGCTTCCAACTGGGGATTACCGTTATACTGATCGATTTACTACCGCTACAGGCACTGTAATTGGACCAGTAGATCAATCCATACAATTGGGCGATGGAGGTACTGGATTTACTTTAGAACTCAATGCCTACCAGCGTTTTGGAAAGCGCTTAAGTGCTTATGGAAATTTTTATTATCTCATTAATCCTCGTGAGCAAAATGGAGTATCCACTGCAAGAGGTGGAACAGCTAGTGCTACTGCAGTATTATATACAACCGATGTGATGAGTGTTCCTGATCAATATTTAATCAGAGGAGGACTCAATTACCAAGTACGTAACTGGACTTTTTCTGGAGGATTAAGATTTGAAGCTATTCCTGCTAAAGACTTAATTGGGGGCAATGAAGGATTTAGAAGACCTGGTGAAGTATTAACGATTGAGCCAGGGATTACTTATATGTTTTCCAAACTCAACTTATTCTTAACAGTGCCTACGGCCATTATGCGCAATAGAACCCAAAGCTATCCCGATCAAATTCGTTCTAGTTTAACAGGAACGAATTACAAAGGAGACGCAGCATTTGCGGACTACTCAATTAACCTTGGGTTTAGCTTGCGATTATAAAAATAATTTTTGTCTGGTGCCATAGTTTTCAACATGTACAAACTAATTGAGTAATTCAAAAACAGCAAACTGGTAGGGTTCCATTACGAGGTATTCGTGATCGGACCCTACTTTGTGTTTTTTACCAGACCAAAGATCTACTAATTCAATTGGGGCTAAACCATGTTCTTTAAATAAGAACCAAGTAATATAAGCCGCTTTATTATTGAAATTAAATAGGCAATACATTTTCTTTTCTTCATTATACCTAATAAATCCAGCAACATGAATATTGTGCGGACTTAACCAAGTAATATTTTTAGTGTCTGAAAAAACAGCCAATGATTTTCTTAGTTGTATTAATCTTTGTGTTGCACTAAAGATTCGATTTTCAATCGTTCCTTTTTGTTTGGCCAATGCATTCTTTTCCCAATCAATAATAGGACGATGCATCCAACGGTTGTCATAACTTTTGCCGGGGTCGCCTAAATAACTGTAGTCATTGGTATAGCCCACTTCGTCTCCATAAAAAAGCATTGGAATGCCACCCAAAAACATCGACTGAGCTTGCATCAAAATAATTTTTGCTATAGCTGCATCTATTTCGGAATTATTTTGAATAGCGTCTTTTACATTGGAGTCAGATTGATTATTATTTTTCGGCACACTTAAAAGTGCTTTCTCTAATCCGCAAAGCGATGCTAAACTTCCACTAATTCGCGCATCTTGTGTTTTAGGATTCACCGAAAACAACGCACCTTTTGCAGGTGAATTTTGGAAAGAGCCTGAGTAATACTCTTTTAAAAATTTGCGATGCTCATACGCATTAAATCCAGCTGCAGCAATCATGGAATCATCGTACCCTAAACCAATATCATCATGACAACGGGTATAGGTAATCCAAGTAGTACCAAAAGGTTTTTGTAATAGTTCGTGCTGCGCAGCCAACATTACTCGAGTATCTCCAGTGGCCAATGCGTCCCATTGTAAAGCCATTTGAGTGGCATTATAGGCTACATCACATTCTTTTGCAGTGAATGACTCAGTGCCAAAATATTTCATGATTTCTTTAGGCGCAACAATTGCTTCACCAAGAATGGCCATACCAGGTGTGGCTATATGAACACACTGTTTTATTAAACGCAATAAAGTATGCGCTTCTGGTAAGTTTTGACAAGTAGTGCCCAATTGTTTCCAAATAAAAGCGGGTGCATCAATACGCAAAATATCAACCCCTAAGTTGGCATAGAAAAAAACATTGGAGAGCATGGCATTAAAAACTGCAGGGTTGGTATAATTCAAATCCCATTGGTAATTATGGAAAACCGTCATTGCCCATTTGTTGCATTCAGGCACATAAGTGAAACTGCCCGGAGATGATTCTGGAAAAATTTCAGGCATCGTTGCATCAAACTGATCAGGTATTTCACGACTGTCGTACATATAGTAATAGTCCTGAAATTTTTTATCGCCTGCTTTGGCTTTAAGCGCCCATTCATGGTGATGAGAAGTATGATTCAATACAATATCAATCATCAGGTACATGCCAGCAGCCTGCATTTTCTCTTGTAATATTTTGAACTCGTTGAGTGTGCCAAAACGGGCATCAATTTTTCTAAAATCTGATACAGCGTAACCACCATCACTCTCGCCTTCAGGGCTTTCGAACAACGGCATTAAGTGTAAAAAATTTACCCCTAGTTCCTGTAAATAATTCAAACGCTCTGGCATTGCTTTTAAGCTTCCTGCAAATCGATCTACATACAAACTCATCCCAGTAATTTGATTACTGGTAAACCAAGCAGATTGCTGTTCTTTTATTTGATCTTTCTTTCTAAATACCGGTTTTCGAAGTTTATACGACTCAATAATTAAAACCAATAGCGCATCAAAATCTTGAGTTGCATTTTTTTGGTTACCGTAAATGGTATTGTATAAATCTTGTAAAGCATTGGCATTGGCAATGAATCTAATATAGAATGCATGGTCTACTCCAGCAATATCTAATAACTGTTCGTTGCAAATTTTTTTAATCTTTTGATGAAGCAAATATTGAAACACGTGTAAAATGATTTACTGAAAAATTTGATTGTTTAAGAATTTAAAAGCTTCCATGGCACCCATATATTCGCAAGTTCTGGCACCCGCTTTATTGGCATTGGAAATTATTTTATTCCATTCTTCCAATGAAAGCGATTGTATTGCTGATTGATTTAAATGACTTAGTTGGTACAAAACTGCACCCACAAAAGCATCCCCTGCGCCCGTTGTGTCCACTGGTTTTACAGGTATTGACTCAATGATATATTGCTTTCCATTTAATCCCAATAAAGTACCATCTTTCCCTAAGGTTATAGTAAATACGCCTGAAGTTTCTTTTAATAAAAAAGCCGTGGCATCTTCTAGTGTAGAAGTATTGGTTAATAGCATAGCTTCTTCATCGCTTACTTTAAAAAAATTACAATTGCGCAAGAAATGCCAACTCTGATTAACAAAAGAGTCGGTATTATTGGGGAATAATAAATGTCTATAGTTGGGATCGAAGCTGATATAAATTTTATGGTGCAGCGCTTTTTGCAACAAGTGTAAATAAGCAGCTTGCAATGGGCCGGGTAAAAAACCAGTGGCCGATCCAAAATGAATAATTCCTACATTGTTCAAATTAATGGCGTCTACATCGTCAATAGATAATTGACCATCGGCACCACGATTAAATACGAAGTCTCTTTCACCATCGTGCATTAATGAAACAAAAGCAAATGTGGTAAAATGATGCGGGTCTTCTAACATCGCATGCGTACCTACACCAAAGGATTCCATGGTTTGAATGAGTTGTTTGCCAAATGGATCTTTTCCCACTTTGGCAGCCAATTCAACTTCTCCTCCTAATGCAGCAATTGCAGCGGCAACATTGGTTGGAGCACCCCCCGTTTTTTTTAAGAAATCGGATCCTTCAGCCAATGACATGCCTTTATTTGTGCAGATCATATCAATTAGTGCTTCACCTATGCAGAGAATTTTCATTAATGTAAATTTCGTTTTTATAAATGGGTTAATAGCTCCAGCTGAATACCATTTGGTTAAATTTTAATGTCCACCTACCGATACAGCTTGAATTTCTTCTTCTGGTTTTACGTCTTTAATTAAAAGTGTTGCAGCACAAGCCATTAGCAATAAGACTCCTGCAAATGAAATGGCTTTGCCAGAATCATTTCCTAAAAAATTGTTTAACACCCAACCAAAAGTAGTGGTCTGCAATATCATCGGTATTACAATCATCATATTAATGATGCCCATGTAAACGCCATATTTTTCTTTGGGAATATCATTCACCACCATTAAATAAGGAATGCCCATCATGCTGGCCCAGGCAATACCAAAACCTGCCATTGGAACAAAGAGCAAATACTTATTTTCAATTTGCGGAAAAGCCAACAAGGCAATCCCTGCCATGAGCAAACAAATAATATGCACTTTTTTGGGAGAGAATTTTTTGGCCATCCAAACCAATCCAAACGCAGATAAAAAAGTAACCACATTGTACCAGCCATTCACCAAACCAGCCCAACCAACTGCTTCTTCATACAAGGTTTTATTTTGGGATGGACTGGTTTTCCAAACAGATTGTGCAATGCTTTTAGAAGCGTTCTGCCAATAACAAAACAAAGCATACCATTGAAATAAATATACCAACGCCAATTTCCACATTACTGCAGGCATATGCACGATGGCTTCTCCAATTTCAATAAAGGGTTGCAATATGCCTTTTTTCTGTGCACGCAACACAGCCAATTCCTCAGGAGTTGGAGGAATTTCTGGTGTTTTAGTAATGCTCCACATCACTGAACTAATAGAACAGATTGACCCTAAAAAGAAAGAACCAAACACCCAATAAGGAATGGCACCGTGCTGACCAGGAATATATTTTTGAAAAAAGAATAGAGAAATATTTGCAAGGGTAATACCTAGCCCAGTAAAAAAGCTTTGGGTTAAAAAACCAGTAGCCAATTGTGGAGCAGGTAATTTATCGGCTATGAACGCTCTGTATGGTTCCATAGCAGTATTATTGGCCGCATCTAATACCCATAATAATCCTGCAGCCATCCACAGCGAAGTACTAAACGGATATAGGAATAAACAAAGGCTACAAAACAATGCGCCAATAAAAAAATAGGGTTTTCTTCTGCCAAAACGTGGATGCCAAGTGCGGTCGCTCAATACCCCAATAATGGGTTGAATGAGTAAACCAGTCATTGGTCCTGCTAAATTGAGTAAGGGAATTTCGTCGGGCTTAGCACCTAAAAAATCATAAATTGGATTCACAGCACTTTGTTGTAACCCAAAGCTGTATTGAATTCCAAAGAAACCCACATTCATGTTGATGATTTGCATGAAGCTGAGTTTGGGCTTGCTCAATTGCATAGTTGAATAGTTAGTCTTTAAAAATAGCTAATTTTGTGTCATGCAACACGCTTTTACCTACGACAAGAAAAAAGTAATTCAAGGACTGCGCTATCACTTTGTGCAAAGGCCCGAAGTGAAGGTATTAGTCGTGCTAGTAAATGTTTTTGCTATTGTAGCTGCCATTTTATTTTATAGTAAAAAAATTAGGCCTGAGCCTTTTTTATTGGGCTCTTTTATTTGGATAATGATGATGGCCAGTTTTTGGTATATCCTGCCTAATTCCATTTATAAAAAAGCATTAGATACTTTTAAAGACCAATTCACCATTGCATTTAAAGACAATGGAGTTACGTTAGAAAACGAGAAGGGATTTATTCATTGGGATTGGAACCAGTTTAGCCATTACTTTGAAAGTCCTCATTTCTTTCATTTGTATTTTAGCTCAAGGTCTTTTTTTATGGTTCCTAAAGATGGAATGGGAGAAGAATTTCGGCACGAATTAAGAGCAGCTTTAAAAAAAGGAATCAATACAAAATAAGGATACCGCCCAATAAACGGAGGCTATAATCCACCCCAAACCTTGTTTATCTGTTTATAATTCCTTGCCCATAACCACATGCGGAATGGTTAATTCTATAAAGGGTTCACTTTGTACTTCATACCCCAGCTTCTCAAAAAAATGAATGGAGTCTTGGCGGGCATGCATAATTATTTTCTGGTAACGATTGTCTCTAGCTAAGTTTTCTGCAAACTGAACCATTGCTCTACCTATTCCCTTGCCCTGTAGGCCAGATAGAACAGCCAGTTGCCTAAGCCGAACAGTTTGGGAATCTATTTTCACCAACATGCTGCAAGCTTCCATAATTCCCTCATCGGTATAAGCTAAAAGAATATTATTGCTTTCTTTGGCCAATTCCTCTTCAGTAAAATGCAGCCCCAAAGGTTTACGAAGCAATTGGTGCCTTAATGCTACCATTTGTTCGTATTCCCCAGAACCGTGTTGAATCATTTTTAAAGCCATATTACTAATATAACCATAAAATGTATATTTTTGCCGCAGTAAACAAAAACTTTAACAATGTCAGACATCGCAACAAGAGTAAAGAAAATCATCGTAGACAAGTTGGGCGTAGACGAAGCAGAAGTAACGAACGAAGCTTCATTTACCAATGATCTAGGTGCAGATTCTTTGGATACCGTTGAATTAATTATGGAATTCGAAAAAGAATTTAACATCTCTATCCCTGATGAGCAGGCTGAAACCATTACCACTGTTGGTCAGGCAGTTGCTTATTTAGAAGAGCACGCTAAGTAAGAATATCTATTTAGTAAGGAATAATTTTAATCCGTCTTTTGAGGTTTTACCACAGAAGGCGGATTATAACATAAACAGGTTTGTTGTATGCAATTAAAGCGCGTAGTTGTTACTGGTATAGGTACCATCACTCCAATTGGTAATAATCTTGAAGATTATTGGCAAGGACTACTCAATGGTGTACCTGGAGCAGCTCCCATTACTTTATTTGACGCAAGTAAATTTAAAACCCGTTTTGCCTGTGAAGTAAAAGGCTTTGATCCTACCAGTTTCATGGAAAAGAAAGAAGCTAGAAAGCTAGACCGCTTTGCTCAACTCGCACTATATGCAAGTGATATGGCCGTTGTAGACGCCCAAATCAATAAAGAAAATGTAGATGCAGATAGAGTAGGGGTGATATTTGCCAGCGGTATTGGTGGACTAAGAACTTTTCAGGAAGAGGTACAGAATTTTGCAACCGGAGACGGTACACCAAGATTCAATCCATTCTTTATTCCTAAAATGATTTTGGATATTGCGGCCGGACAAATTTCTATGCGTCATGGATTCCGCGGTCCAAACTTTGCAGTGGTAAGTGCCTGTGCATCTAGCACCAATGGCATTATTGCTGCAGTTGATACCATTAGACTGGGCAAGGCTGATATCATTATTAGTGGTGGATCAGAAGCCGTTATTAGTGAAGCAGGTGTAGGAGGTTTCAATGCCATGAAAGCCATGAGCGAAAGAAACGATGATCCTGCTACTGCAAGCCGTCCTTACGACAAAGACAGAGATGGATTTGTAATGGGAGAAGCCGCAGGCTGTTTGGTATTAGAAGAATATGAACATGCCATCAAGAGAGGCGCCAAAATTTACTGTGAAATCGCCGGAGGCGGAGCTACTGCCGATGCATATCACTTGACTGCTCCACATCCAGACGGATTGGGTGCAAGAAATGTAATGATTGCAGCCCTTAAAGATGCAGGAATGCAGCCTGATGAAATAGATTATATTAATACACATGGAACTTCCACTCCTTTAGGAGATGGTGCTGAAGCCAAAGCCATCACCGAAGTATTTGGTAGCCATGCATATAATTTAAATATTAGTGCCACCAAATCTATGACAGGCCATTGCTTAGGAGCAGCGGGTGTTATAGAAGCCATCGCATGCATCCAGAGTGTGATCTACGATATTATCCCCCCTACTATCAATCACTTTACAGACGATCCTGAACTGGATCCAAAATTAAATTTCACATTCAATAAAGCGCAACAAAGAACCGTGCGTGCTGCATTGAGTAACACTTTTGGTTTTGGCGGACACAACGCATGCGTTATCGTGAAAAAATACGTAGCATAATAAAGTGCAATTTTTAATAAAGTTATTTAAACCAAAAGCAGCAACTGATTTTGAAGTTCAGTTGAGCAATATGTTGGGCATACAACCTGGCAACTTGCAACTCTATCGCAGTGCATTAAGTCATCGTTCTGTTAAGGAAACACCCGATGAAAATAATGAGCGCTTAGAGTTTTTGGGGGATGCAGTCTTAAGCACAGTCGTAGCAGACTACTTATTTAAATTATACCCCTATAAAGGCGAAGGTTTTTTAACGGAGATGCGATCTAAAATGGTGAATAGGCAACAGTTGAATGATATTGCTTTGAAAATGGGGTTGCGCAAACTCACTTTTTACAACAAATTCGATAATGCCTTAAAAGCCAGTCAAATTTTTGGCAACACGCTAGAAGCCTTGATAGGAGCGGTTTATCTTGATAAGGGATATGCCAAAACGCAAAATTGGATCTTGAAACAAATTGTGATACCGCATTTGTTTATGGAAGACTTAGAGCTGATTGATATTAATTTGAAAAACAAATTAATTGGTTGGGCCAATAAAAACGGGAAGACCATTACGTTTGATATGGCCGAAGAAAAATTAGAAGGCAATCGCCGCGTATTCACCATGAATGCAGTGTTAGATGGTGAAGTATTTGCACAAGGAAAAGCGGGCAACAAAAAAGACGCCAGTCAAATAGCCGCACAGGTTGCTATAGAAAAGCTTGGATTATAATGCAAAACGAAAAAGACCAATTCAATTTTCAGGTAAAGAAAAAACTCAGTTTATTTTTAGGAATCTTTTTGGTTGGGGTTTTAGTAATCGCTTATTTCAGTTGTAATTAATTGATCTCTTGGCAAAGTTCAATGAGCACTCCGTTGGTTCCTTTTGGGTGTAAAAAGCAAACCAATTTATTATCGGCTCCTTTTTTTGGGGTTTCGTTTAAAAGGGTAAAACCTTCCGAAACCAAACGACTCATTTCGGCCTGAATATCGGTAACATCAAATGCAATATGATGCATGCCTTCCCCTTTTTTATCAATATACTTAGCAATTACCCCTTCCGGGTCTGTGGAAGCTACTAATTCAATTTTAGATTCGCCTGTTTTAAAAAATGCCGTCATTACTTTTTCAGAAGCCACTTCCTCGGTTTTATAACAAGGACTATTCAGTAATTTCTCAAAAAGAGGAATACTGTTTGCCAAATCTTTCACTGCTATGCCAATATGTTCAATTTTATTCATTATATTTTAATTATATACGTGCTTACGATTTGAGGAAAAACAACTGCTGTGTAACATTGGAGGCCAAAATTATAGAACCTATTGTTATACTTTTGTGTTATTAGAAAAAACTAGCAAGCAATATGTTGAAGTTACCTGTTTATTTAGATAATAATGCCACTACGCCCATGGATCCAAGAGTATTGGAAGCCATGATACCTTATTTTACCGAGCATTTTGGTAATGCAGCCAGCCGTAACCACCCGTTTGGATGGGAAGCAGAAGAGGCAGTAGATTATGCCCGTGAGCAAGTTGCCAAATTAATAGGTGCAGATCCTAAGGAAATTATTTTTACCTCAGGAGCTACCGAAGGCGATAACCTTGCTATTAAAGGGGTGTTTGAAATGTATGCAACCAAGGGTAACCATATTATTACAGTTACTACAGAGCACAAAGCGGTGTTAGATACTTGCAAGCATTTAGAGCGCGCTGGGGCTGAAGTAACTTATTTAGAAGTACAAGCAGATGGATTAATAGACCTTAAAGAATTAGAAGCGGCTATTAAGCCTACTACTATTTTGATTGCCATCATGTATGCCAACAATGAAATTGGGGTAATACAACCTGTAAAAGAAATCAGCGCCATCGCTAAAAAGCATGGGGTGTTGTTTTTCTCTGATGCAGTTCAAGCAGTAGGAAAAATACCAGTAGATGTAAACAAAGATGGTATTGATATCATGGCGTTTACTGCACATAAAATGTACGGTCCAAAAGGAATTGGTGCATTATATGTACGTCGTAAAAATCCAAGAGTAAAAGTGACTGCCCAAATGGACGGTGGCGGACATGAGCGTGGCATGAGAAGTGGTACGTTGAATGTTCCAGGTATTGTAGGATTTGGAAAAGCTTGCGAATTAGCTCGATTAGAAATGGCCGATGATGCAGCACGTTTAAGCAAATTGCGTGATAAATTAGAATCAGCGTTGGTACAATTAGAAGAAGCGTATGTAAACGGAAACCGTGAACATCGCTTACCACATGTAGCCAATATTTCATTCAAATATGTAGAAGGAGAAGGATTGTTGATGGGCTTTAATAAAAATATTGCCTTATCATCTGGATCTGCATGTACTTCTGCATCACTAGAGCCTAGCTATGTATTAAAAGCATTGGGTTTAGGCGACGATTTAGCACATAGCTCATTACGATTTGGTTTAGGAAGATTTACTACCGAAGACCAAATTGATTATACTATTAAATCAGTAAGTGAAACCGTATTGAAACTAAGAGATATGAGCCCATTATGGGAAATGTTTAAGGAAGGAGTAGATATGGATAAAATTGAGTGGGCGCACCATTAATAGTGGCTTGAATCCCTCAAAAAAAACAAAAACATTCAATAACAAAATTTAAATAAACATACCATGGCATATTCAGAAAAAGTAATTGATCACTACAGTAATCCTAAAAACGTAGGAACACTAGACAAATCTAAATCCAATGTGGGTACTGGTTTAGTAGGAGCTCCTGAGTGTGGAGACGTAATGCGTTTGCAAATTGAAGTAGACGATGCTTCTGGTGTAATTACCGACGCTAAATTCAAAACCTTTGGATGTGGATCTGCTATTGCATCTTCTTCTCTAGCTACAGAATGGTTAAAAGGTAAAACTTTAGATCAGGCAGTCGCTATAGATAATATGGAGTTAGTAGAAGAATTGAACTTGCCTCCAGTAAAAATCCATTGCTCTGTATTGGCTGAAGACGCTATTAAAAGCGCTATCAACGATTACAGAAAAAAGAATGGTTTAGAAGAGTTGGTGTTCGAAGAAAGAATTCACTAATACCATAACACAATAGTATGAGCGAAACAGCAACAGAAAATAGTATTTACGTAAGTGAAAAAGCAAAAGCCAAAGTGAAACAGCTGATGGAAGAAGCTGGTGTGGCAGGAGATGAAAGCTATTTTTTAAGAGTGGGTGTAGTTGGCGGTGGTTGTTCAGGCTTGAGTTATAAGCTAGACTTTGACAACGAAGTTAAACCCATGGATCAAGTGTTTGAAGACAATGGCGTAAAAGTAGTGACCGATCTTAAAAGCTTTTTATACTTAGTAAATACCGAACTAGATTTCTCGGATGGATTAAATGGGAAGGGTTTTTATTTTAGTAACCCCAATGCCAGCCGTAGTTGTGGGTGTGGAGAAAGTTTTGCCGTATAACTTTGTTAAATAAATTTAATTGCTATAGTAAAACCCCGATTCGTCGGGGTTTTTGCATATAAAAACTTTAGTTTTGAGGCATGTGGATGATCTGTAAAAAAGAGTGGCAACAATTTTTTGCTTCCCTAACCGGATACCTAGTCTTGGGCATATTTTTAGGGCTCACAGGACTTTTGTTTTTTGTTTTCCCCGATACCAGTTTACTCAATTTTGGATATGCCAGTTTAGCTCCCTTTTTTCAGTTAATGCCATGGTTGTTGTTGTTTTTAATTCCGGCAGTTACCATGCGCAGTATTTCAGAAGAAATAAGAACGGGTACCTATGAAATATTGCAAACCCTCCCACTTAGTTTAAGACAAATCATTATTGGAAAATACTTGGGTGTGCTATTCATTGTATTAATTGCATTGGTGCCTACTATTATTTATGCATTCTCTATGCAAGCCCTTAGCATAACAGGGGGCATTGATATTGGTGCAACCCTTGGCAGTTATATTAGTTTATTTTTACTGGCAGGGGTGTTTGCAGCAATTGGTATATATGCAAGTAGTGTTACCAATAATACCATTGCGGCATTTGGTTTGGGGGGATTACTCTCGTTCGCTTTGTTTGCAGGATTTACTGCCATAGCCAAGCTTTCTTTATTCAGTGGCGGTGCAGATTATTATATAGAATTAATGGGGATTCAATTGCATGCAGCCAATATTAGCAGAGGCGTTTTGGCAGCATCCGATATCATTTACTTTATTGCCGTGATCGGATTCTTTTTGTATATCACGCAACTACAATTAACCAAACAGCCTAAAAAATTAACAAGGGCATTGGCTGCAATTGCACTGCTGGTAAGCATTACAGTGGCAGGGTCATTAATCAGTAATCGATTAGATTTAACAGAAGACAAGCGATTTACACTAAGTAGTTCAACTGTAGACTTATTAGAAAAAATAGATTCAACCATAACAGTAGAAGTTTTTTTAACGGGGGAATTACCAACTGATTATAAAAAGTTGAGCATAGCCACGAACGATATATTGGCCTCCTTTAATAATTATGCCAACAACCAAATCAGGGTCATTTTTCGTAATCCAGGAGAGGGTTTGCCCAATGATACTGCCAAAGCTGTTTTGTACGACAGCTTACAAAAAATGGGCGTAGTGTTTGAGCAATTGAACGTTGAACAATCAACGGGTGATGCCACCATTAACCAATTAATTATTCCAACTGCGTTGGTATACTATCAAAAAAATCAGTTACCCATTGCCGTAGATTTAAGAAGCAGTAGAAAAATCTATAAACAGTTTAATGTACTTACTGAAGAGCCGCAAGAAGATATAGAAGCAACACGCAATGCAGCAGAAGCGTTACTCGAAAATAAATTTGCAACTGCTATTGATAAGTTGATTCGAAAAGAAGTGCCCACCATCGCATATGTAGTAGGAAATGGAGAACCCACCGATTTAACGGTGAACGATTTAGGAGAAAGCTTACGCAATGATTATCGGTTGGGAATATTCGATTTAAAACAAGCTTATCCAGATCCATCTGTTATCAAAACGATGATCATAGTAAAACCCAAACAACCCTTTACCGAAGAAGACCTTTTGAAGTTAGACCAGTATGTAATGAACGGTGGCAATATCATTTGGTTCATCGATAAATTACATGCGGAGTTAGATAGTTTAAAAAGAACCGAAGGTCAATATACTGCTTTCGATAGAGGACTGGGTTTAGATGAATTGTTATTTAAGTATGGCGTAAGAATTAATGGAGATTTATTGCAAGACCTTAACTGTTCTAAGATTCCATTGGTGATAGGAAAAAATCCAGATGGAAGTATTCGAATGCAGCGTGTGCCCTGGCCATATTATCCATTGTTGTCGGCAAGAACACCCAATCCTATCTCGGCCAATTTAGACAGGGTATTGCCCATTTTTCCATCGAGCATAGATACTGTAATGGCAAAAGGAATACAGAAAACCATTTTGTTGGCATCAGATACCAATAGTAGAATATTGCCATCTCCTGCATTGGTTTCATTAAACAGTGTGCAAAGCCAGGAAGACTTATACAGCTTCAATAAAAGTTTTGTACCAGTAGCTGTTTTATTAGAAGGAACATTCAGTTCGCTATTTAGCAATCGATTACCCAAGGCAGTGATGGATTCTGTAAAAGCAAATACTGGTAAGCCCTATTTATCAAAAGCGGCTAAAGCAGGAAAGCAGATAGTGGTAGCAGATGGTGATATTGTAACCAATGAAGTCAGCAATACCACAGGCCCATTACCAATGGGGTTGATACAAATGGAAAATTATCGCTTTGCCAATAAAGCTTTTTTTCTGAACAGTATAGATTATCTTTCCTCCGATAATTCATTGTTTAAGAGTAGAAATAAAACAGTGGTTTTAAGATTACTCAATAAGCAAAAGTTGCAGGAGCAAAAAACAATCTGGCAATTGATCAATGTATTGTTGCCTGTGGTATTGGTATTGATTATTGGTTATTTATTTCAGTGGTGGCGTAAAAGGCGCTACAGCATTTAATATTGAACGATTATTATGAACGCACATCAAATTGTTTATTTAGTTTTTGGAATTGTTTTGTCGGTAGCATTGATTTTTGACTTAGGGCTACTGAGTAAAAAAAATAAAAGCATTACCATTAAGCAAGCGCTCAACCAAACCATGTTTTGGGTAGGTCTTGCAATTGCTTTCTTTATTTTTTTGTGGATAGAAGGTCCAGCATTAGCAGCAGATAGTGGCGGTGCAGATGTGAGTAAACACCAATTGCCATTTGAGTTTTTAAGTGCCTATTTAATGGAGTGGAGTTTAAGCATTGATAATATTTTTGTGTTCATTTTAATTTTCAATTCATTTGGAGTAAAAGAAGCATATTATTCAAGAGTGTTGTTATTAGGAATTTTAATGGCCATTATTTTCAGGGTCATTTTTATTACTTTAGGAGTAGCACTGGTTGCTAAATTTTCTTGGTTGCTGTATATTTTTGGTGGGTTTTTAATTTACACAGGCTATCATATGTTCAAAGCCAATGAAGAAGAGCAGTTTGATCCACATAATTCTAAGATTTATAAGTTTTTAAAATCCTTTTTACCATTGGTAAACCATGATGGCGGTGGAAAGTACATGATTCGCGAAAATGGTAAGCCTGCATACACCACACTATTTGTGGTAGTGATATTATTGGCAGCCATAGATTTGGTGTTTGCGTTAGACTCAATCCCTGCAGTAATGGGTATTTCAAAAGACCCATTGATTATTTATACGTCTAATATTTTTGCTGTATTAGGATTGCGTTCTTTATTCTTTTTGTTACGAGGAGCGGTTACCAAATTTGATTATTTACAACAGGGTATAGCCATTGTGTTGGTATTTATAGGCGTGAAAATGTTGGGTGAACACTACTTAAGTATGTGGATGAGCAAGACCAGTCAAGTGGCATTGTCATTAGGGGTAATTGTATTATGTATTTCAGGTTCCATTTTATATTCTATTGTGTTAGAAAAAAGAGGAACCCCCAAAGACGTAGTAGATGATTCAGTTAAATGATATAGCAGCAATTTTGAAACAGCCCATACAAGGCAAAGGCAATGCAATTATTCAATACCTGGTAACCGATAGTAGGAATATCGTAGATCCTACAAAGAGTATATTCTTTGCAATTAAAGGACCTAGAAGAACTGGTACTTCCTTTATTGCAGACGTTTACCAGCAAGGCGTGCGAGCATTTGTAATAGACGAACCCATTAACACTAGCGAATTTACCGAGGGAGTATTTTTTAGTGTACCCAATACCATCAAAGCATTACAAGCTATTGCTGCCTATCACCGGTCTAAATTTTCTATTCCAATTATTGGCATTACTGGAAGCAATGGCAAGACCATCGTGAAAGAATGGTTGTATCAATTATTACAACCCGATTTTAATATTGTAAGAAGCCCAAGAAGTTACAATTCACAAATAGGTGTTCCCTTAAGTGTTTGGCAAATGAATGAACAACACGAACTCGGAATATTCGAAGTGGGAATTTCAGCAAAAGGGGAAATGCAATCCTTAGCAGAAATAGTGCAACCAACTATTGGAGTGTTCACTAATATAGGGGATGCGCACAATGAAGGTTTTGCCAGTGTAGTAGAAAAAGTAGCAGAGAAAACAAAATTATTTTCTAGTGCAAGTAAAATAATAATCGCATCTGATTATATTCCATATGCATTGCCAACAAAAGCAACTATTGTTTCTTGGGGAGCAAAGCCGCTGCATGGTTCTGCAAGCCAAGCAAGGAATGGAGCTAATAAGCTTCCAGATTTACAGTTAATTGAGCAGAAGAAATCTGCCACCCAAACCGAACTCTTGCTGCAATACCAGCAAGAGCAATTTCAATTGCAAGTTCCCTTTACAGACAAAGCTTCATTGCAAAATTTACTAACCTGTGTATTGGTTTTATTGCAATTGAATTATCGAATTTCAGTAATACAACAAAGAGTGTTACAATTAACGGCTGTAGAAATGCGCATGCAATTGCGAAGGGCAATTAATCAGAGTTATGTATTAAATGATAGTTACAGTAACGATAAAATTTCTTTATCGTTGGCATTGCAATTTCTAAAAGAGCAAGCCAATCAACAACCCATTATAGCTATTGTATCGGATATTGTAGATACAGGCGAACCTGCAGAACAGTTGTATCAACAAGTAGCACAAATGTTGAGTAGTAGTGGGGTTAAGCAACTATATGCAGTAGGTAGGGAAATCAGTCTTTATTTTACACAGCACCAAAACGAGCATTTCCCTTTTAGTATTCAATTGTTTACTAGCACACAAGACCTTTTACAGCATTTGCATGAAACCATGTTTCAGCAAAATTATATTTTACTAAAAGGAGCTAGAAAATTTGCATTTGAGCAATTGGCACATTGGTTAGAACAACAAGTACATCAAACCATCATGGAAATCAATTTGACTGCCATGGTGCACAACCTAAAAGCCTATCAGTCACTGCTGCAACCCAATACCAAATTAATGGCCATGGTAAAAGCCTTTGGGTATGGAAGTGGGGCAGGAGAAGTTGCCAGAAGATTGCAACAACAACAAGTAGATTATTTAACAGTTGCTTATGCAGACGAAGGAGTAACCTTACGTAAAGCAGGTATTCATTTACCAATCATGGTAATGAGTGCAGATGAATATTCATTTGATGCAATGGTGAATTATACTTTAGAGCCAGAACTATTTTCTTTTCAAATACTCAAAGCTTTTCATCAATATATTACCCAACAAGGATTGCAGCAATACCCAATTCATATCAAGTTGAATACAGGAATGAATCGCTTGGGTTTTGATAAAGCAGAAATAGATCAATTAGCCAATTGGTTGAGTAGCCAACAAACACTAAGGGTAAAATCGGTATTAAGTCATTTGGCAGCAAGTGAAGATGAAAAAGAAGATGCATTTACCGAGCAACAGGTATCCCTTTTTAGTAATGCTTGTGAAAAAATTGAAAGCGCAATAGGATATGGTTTTATCAAACATATTGCTAATACGGCAGCCATTCGCAGAAATCCGAACTGGCAATTTAATATGGTGCGATTGGGTATTGGATTATACGGAGCAGACAATATACAACAAGCAAATTTGCCATTGCAAACAGTAGCTACACTCAAAACAACAGTGGCGCAAGTGAGAATATTAAAGACAGGTGAAACAGTAAGTTATAATAGATCAGGTGTTTTACAAAAAGACAGTATTATTGCAACAGTTAGAATTGGATATGCAGATGGATATCCCAGAAGAATGGGAAATGGTGTAGGTAAAATGTGGATCAAAGGAGCATTGGCTCCTACAGTTGGAAAAATATGTATGGATATGTGTATGATTGATGTAACTGATATACCCAATGTAGCACCTGGCGATGCGGTGGAAATATTTGGAAAACATATCTCCATTCAAGAAGTAGCAAAGGGCGCAGAAACAATTTCTTATGAAATAATGACTGGCATTAGTTTACGTGTAAAGAGAGTATATATTGAAGAGTAATTATTTACAAGATTGTTTTTTTATATAGTCTGCTTGAATACTTCCTAAACGAACCGCGGTAGAAAAATCTGCGCAACTACCAGGTTTGTCGTTCAATTTTTGTTTTGCCAAACCTCTCTGTAAAAAAAAGCTGGCATCTTTATTATTAAACGTAATGGCTTTAGAATAAAATTTAATCGCATTCTTAAAGTCAGAAGCACTAAAGTAAGTGTTGCCCAATTGAAAGAAAATAAACTCATTACTGTCTTCAATTTCAAGGGCATGATTCAAGTCTAAAATTGCAGCACCAGGGTTTCCCAAAGCCAATCTTATATTGGCTCTAATCATATATGCTTCAGTAGCATTTTCGTCTTCATCAATGGCTTTGGTGCAGTCTTGCAAAGCACCATTGATATCATCTAATCCTCTTTTAATAGAAGCTCTTAATAAAAGCGCATCCACATAAGTAGGATTTGCTTTAATCACTTTATTCAAATCTTCCAGTGCCAAAGCATGTCTATTTAGTTTCAACAAAGCTTTACCTCTGTTCATATAGGCATCCAAATAAGTCATGTTTTTTTGAATGGCTGTATTAAACTCAACTAGGGCTTCTTCTAATTTTTCATTATCCATCAACAATACCCCTTTATTTTGAATGGCTTCTACGTTGTTCGGGTCTAGTTGAATGGCGTAATTATAATCTGCCAGGGCATCTTTAAACATGTTCAATCCAGCATGCGCTTTGCCTCTTAAACAGTAGGCTTGTGTTGCATAAGTGCCAGCTGTTTCTTTGGCCACTATTTTATTCAAATTAGCAATAGCTTCTTTGTAGTTTTTAAACAGGATTTTGTTGTTAGCAGACTTAATTAAATCTGCAGTAGTTTGAGCATACACCAGTTGCCCCAAGAGTAGGATGCTGCAAATGAATAGCAGGTACTTTTTATTCATAGTACAATAAGTATCAATAAAGTGGCCGGGGGGTGGTCTTTAATTAATGCTGATTACCTAGATATAGGTAAATCAGCGACAAAATATCAAAAATCCTTGAGAAGTTAACTAAATTTTATATTTTTAAGCCATATTCAACTATTTATGAAATTACATATTCTGCTTACCGCAACCCTTTTAGCTTGTACAACCCTTGGTGTTTTAGCACAGGAAAAAGACAAAAAAAGAAAGGAAATTGGATTTATTGTAGGATTGCAAAGATCTAATTTAGATTACAACTCAATTATCACAACCAATGTTGCTGAAGAGGCCAAAACTAATATTGGCGGATCATTCTTTTTAAACTCAAGATTGATTGGACATTTCATTACACTAAGAACAGAATTAGGATTTTATTCTAAGGGAGGAACTTATACTGGAGCAGGAGCTGCTTTTTCAGAAACCAATTTATCATACGTTGCTGCGCCTGCATTATTATTGCAAACCAAAATTGGCTTCTTGAAAGCCTATGCAGGTCCTCAAATGGGCTTCTTAATTACCGCAAAATCTAAGACAGGCAACATTGAAAATGACGTTAAAGCGGCTTTTAAAACAACAGAATTATCTGGTGTTATAGGAGCTGAAATGAATTTGCCTTTACGTTTGATGGCAGGAGCTAGGTATAATTTTGCAATCAATAATATCAGCGAAATTCCACAAGGTACCAGTAGACCAGGTATGTTTATGATCTATGTAGGTCTTAGATTACGCAAATAATTGGCCCTCCCCCCAGGCTGGAATATTCAAGAAAATTTTATGAAGATGAGTAAGCTTTTAATGCTTGTATTTTCCATAGCATGTTCATTTACGCAAGCTATTGCACAAAAAAAGGTTCAAATAAGTATAGTAGTAACCGATGTGCACTTAAAATATTCCAATAAAAGCGGAACAGATCCCCGTATAAAATTTTTTAATAAACAAGACAATGCTTTACTGAATAATAAAGACAATGAAGGATTCAATTGTTTTCATTTGGTCGATTTTAAGCAAACCGATGCAATGGTAGATTACCCATTGAAAAATATAGAATGGGATCTAAGCAATGGCACAGCGGTAGGATTGAAAATGGAGGCATTTGAAAAAAACAAGAAGAAAGGAGATTGTGATTTCGACGGAAGTGGATTGTTCAATAAAGATAAAATGCACGAGTTTGGCGAATGGGTAATTGATTTAAAAACGATTAAGCCTGGAGTGTTTTCAAATAAAATGACGGCAACCACTGCTGGAGGAAATTTTGCCATAGAGTATAAGGTAAAATATACCTTACCATCAGCCGATGAAATTGTTACAGATATTGCGTCAGCAAAATATTGTAGCAATACAAAAGTTAAATTGAGTTCAGGTGCTTCTTTGTTACCTAATAAAGAAGACGTTCTATATAAATGGGAATACCAATTAGAAGGATCTACCGATTGGAGTTTATTGAGCACAACAGGTGCACCTGAATTACAAGTTTCATTGGGTGATGTATTGAAAGCCGAACCAATGGGTAACCAAAAAGTGAACACGAGGGTGTCATTAATGGTTGGTACAGAATTAGGAATGCCTGCTGCAAAATCATTTGTATTTATGCCTGCAGCTCCTTCTTTACAGCTGAGCGATATTGCAGTTAATAATACTTGTAAAGACGCAAGCGAAGGAGTTATCTCTATTAATAATATCAAGGGATTCACAGAAAAATATTTATTGCAACTAAAGCCTTCCGATAAAACGGTGCGCAGTACCGATGGAACCGCAAAATTTACTGGTGTTGCTAAAGGAACTTACCAATTGTTTTTAACAAACGACGATGATAATGCGGGAGCATGCAGTGTAAACTATCCTGTAGTTATAAATGAACATCCTAAATTAGAAGAAGTCAATAAAAAAATTGCTGCGGTAACCTGTAATGGTTTATCTGATGGATCGGTGACTGTAACACTTAGAGGTGGTAATCCAGCAGCGCTGAATGCTACTATATTACCACAAGCAGGAACATTAACAATTAAAAATAGAGAAGTTGTATTCAGTGGATTATCTGCAGGCAAGTATGTAATACAAGTGACGGACTCTTGCAACAATAAAATTGAATTTGCTGCAACATTAACAGAGCCAGTTGCTGCAAAAATTAATGTTACCAATATTGTAAAAAGCAGTTGTACAGAAACCCCTAATGGTTCTTTCACCGTAAGCATTACGCAAGGAGTAGGTCCATTTAGATATGTGTTAATGAAGCGAGACACCAACAAAGAGATTTTCCGTTCAGAGTTTACCAACTTGCCAACTTGGATGTTTAATAGTTTGGCAGCAGGAGAGTACAGTGTATTGGTTTATTCTAATAACAGTGATGTTTGTAAGCCAGTAGAGAGGAAATTACGTATTGAAGAATCTGTGTTAGAGGTAGATGTTAAAATGACCAAGAGTGTTTCAGCCACAAGTGATGATGCAAAAAATGGAATTTTACATTTTGCTGTTACCGATGCTAAAATTGCTGTTCAATTTATATTAACCAATTTAGTGAACAACCAGGTATACAGTAACACAACAGGCTTATTCGACAATATACCTGCAGGCCGCTATTCATTGGCTTTAAAGCGTGCGGATACCAATTGTGGAGATATGCAGAAGATAACTGAAATCTTTACTATAACATCTACTCCAGTGCAGATTGTAGAAGATACAACTGTTAAAAAAGACACTACGGGAACAGGTGGTAATTAAAGATGCCACCTTTCCTTATCTTTGTTTTTACGATAAAATTGAACCGTGAAAGCAAAGCAGATTATTCTTATTATACTTACTATTATTTTAGTAGACCAAGCGTCTAAGTTTTACATTAAGCTGAACTACTACACAGGTGAAGAGCACAATGTGTTAGGTACTTGGTTTAGGTTGCATTTTGTAGAAAATGAAGGCATGGCCTGGGGTTGGAAATTTGGTGGAGATTTTGGGAAAATAGCCCTCACTTTATTTAGATTAGTAGCGGTTATTTGGGGATCATTCCTGATACGCAATTTCATTAAGCAAAAACAACACAAGGGCTTTCTAATTTGTGCAGCCCTTATTTACGCGGGTGCGCTCGGCAACTTAATTGATAGTTTGTTTTATGGCATCATCTTCGAAGCAAGCAATCCATTTACACAGAACGTAGCTACATTCTTGCCAGCTGGCGGTGGTTATGCGGGATTGTTCCATGGCAAAGTAGTGGATATGTTGTACTTCCCAATAATTACCAATTCACATTATCCAAGTTGGATACCGATTGTAGGGGGAGAGGAATTTGAATTCTTTAGACCAGTCTTTAATATTGCTGATATGGCTATATCAACAGGGGTGATTACCATATTGGTTTTCCAAAACAAGTTTTTTAATAGGCCCGAACAAGAACAACACCACACGGTTGTAACCAACGCAGAAGTAAACGATAAAACTCAGATATTTTAATCGATTCCATTTTTGCATTTTTTTGTAAATATGGAATTGGATTCCATTTTTGCATATATTTGTAATTATGGAGTGTGGCTCCATTTTTGCAAAAAAATAGTGCAAATGGCTAATTTGATTCAAAGAGATATTCAAGCGGAAGCAGTATTTAAGCTTACTCAGTTCAGGGCATTGTGTATTACAGGCCCTAGACAAAGCGGTAAAACTACTTTGAGTAAAGTGCTGTTTAAGGATAAACCCTATGTAAATTTTGAAACCCCTACTACTCAAGCCGCATTTGAAGCAAATCCTTCAGCCTTTTTAAAAAAATATGCTTCAGGGGCCATTTTTGATGAAGTTCAACGGGTGCCATTGCTGTTTAGATTTTTGCAGGAAATGCTCGATAAGAACACCAAGAGAGGTCAGTTCATTTTAACAGGGTCCAATAATTTTTTGCTTCAAGAACAAGTTTCACAATCATTGGCAGGAAGAGCGGGATATTTGTCGTTGCTGCCATTGAGCTATGCAGAAATAAATGAAAGCAACATTGCTATTGATTCTGTTGATGAATTAATGCTGAGAGGTGGATATCCTGAAATTTGGAATGAACAATTAAAGCCTACTAATTGGTTAGAAAGTTATGTGCAAACATATGTACAAAGAGATGTTCGCTTATTAAAAAATATCAATGATTTAGCCGCGTTTAATCGGTTTGTTTTCTTATGCGCCAATTTTGCAGGTCAGCTTTTAAACAGAGAAGAGATTGCAAAAAAAACTGGGGTTGACACCAAAACAATTCAATCTTGGATGGGGTTATTAGAAAGTAGTTACTTAATTTTTATGCTACAACCATGGTTTGTAAATGCGAATAAGAGAATGGTAAAAAGTCCAAAATTGTATTTTCATGATACAGGCTTACTCTGTTATTTATTAGGCATTCACAATAAAACTGCATTAAAAAAGCACACACAATATGGAGCTATATTCGAAAACTGGGCTATTACGGAGATTCAAAAAAATCGATTGAATCAAGGTATCATTAGTCCGCTTTACTTTTACAGAGATAGTGCTGGAAACGAAATAGATTTAGTGGTAGACAAAAATGAGGAACAATTTGGAATTGAAATTAAATCAGCTAAAAAAGTAGAATCTACTATGTTCAAAGGACTCAATCATTGGAACAAATTCAATCCATCTGCTAATACTTTATTAATTTACGGAGGTGACAAAGCAGATGAAATTAAACCCAAACAAACAGTACTTCCTTGGAATCAAATTAATCAGTTTTAAAAAATCCATATGAATAAATTTTTGCTCTTCATTTTAGCCGCAACTATCACAGCATGCAGTAGTAATCGAGTAGATACGATTGTACACCATGCAGTGATTTACACCGTTGACTCTGCATTCACTGTGGTGGAAGCAATGGCCATTAAGGATGGAAAAATTGTAGCAACAGGAACCAACGATGCAATTACAGGGAAATACCAAGCAGACAGTGTGGTAGATGCAAAGGGAACAGCCGTTTATCCAGGACTAATAGATGCACATGCACATTTTATGGGCTATGGAGCATCTTTATTTCAGGTAGAATTATACAATACTAAAACTTGGGAAGAAACAGTAGACCGAATTGTAGCGTTTGCAAAAGCACATCCTGAAATTAAATTTATTAGAGGACGTGGATGGGATCAAAATAAATGGCCTGGTAAAAAATATCCTACCAATGAATTATTGAATCAACGGTTTCCAACAACACCAGTGTTAATTGAAAGAGTGGATGGACATGCTTCTATAGCCAATGCAGCAGCATTAGAACTCGCAGGTATTAAGCCAGGCGATAAAGTGGTAGGCGGAGAAATTGAAACCAAAAATGGGGTGCTCACTGGAGTGATGATTGATAATGGAGATGCAGCAGTGAATGCTAAAATTCCAGCACCCACTAAAGAAGAATTAACTGCATGGTTGCAGGCCGCAGAAAAAAATTGTTTTGCACAAGGGCTTACTACTATAACCGATTGTGGACTCAGTCATCAAGACGTAGACTTTATAGATGGCTTACACAAAAACAATCAGTTGAATATGCGTTTGTATATAATGCTATCTGATAAGGACGCGAACTATGAAGCCTTTCTTAAAAAAGGACCATATAAAACGGATAAGCTTTTTGTAAATGGATTTAAAGTGTATGCAGACGGCGCGTTGGGTAGCAGAGGAGCTTGTTTGTTGAAACATTATTCGGATCAACCAGGATGGGGTGGATTTTTATTACGTAATAAATCGCATTATGATTCATTGGCCCAAGTGTTGAGTAAGACCAATTTTCAAATGTGTACGCATGCAATTGGAGACAGCGCCAACAGAGAAATCCTAAACATTTACAACAAGTACTTACAACCGGGTAACGATAAGCGCTGGAGGATTGAACACGCGCAAATAGTAGCACCCGAAGATTTCAATTTATTTGGTAAAGTAAACGTAGTTCCTTCAGTGCAACCTACTCATGGAACCAGTGATATGTATTGGGCAGAAGCTAGACTAGGCAAAGAACGAATGAAGGGAGCGTATGCATTTAAAGACTTATTAAAACAAAACGGATGGTTGCCATTGGGAACCGATTTTCCGGTAGAAGATATCTCTCCTTTCAAAACATTCTTAGCTGCAGTTGTTCGCAAAGACGCAGCAGGATATCCAGCAGAAGGATTTCAAATGGAGAATGCACTTACTCGTGAAGAAACCATTAAAGGCATGACCATCTGGGCCGCAAAAGCTGGTTTCTTAGAGAAAGAAGTAGGCAGCTTAGAAGTAGGTAAAAAGGCTGACTTTATTTTATTGGATAATGATTTGATGAAAGTTGCCGAGCAAGATATTTTAAAAACAAAAGTCACTGCTACATATTTAGGAGGGAAGAGGGTTTATTAATTTATTCACGCAAAAAGCCAAATCTTCGCTACCCCTAGATTTCAATATCTATAAAAGAGTGAACAAATAAATTCTCTCGGCTTTTTAATTCTAGCTTTTATAAATAACGTTTTGTGAAAATTGTAGCAGCAAGAATTAAAAAAATGTTCGAATTTTCTTGTTCACTCTTCTCATATTAATATATCTGTGCTGAATAGTTTAGTGCTCTTATAGTTTTAAAATATTGAATCAGTAAAAACAGTAGAATTAACCTGAATTTGTATAACTCATGCGTTGATGAATAGCTGAACCTTTGCGCCATAACAATATATTAAAAATGAAAAAGACCATTTTAATTACAGGTGCAAGTAGTGGTATAGGTAAGGCAACAGCCCTTTACTTTCAATCTAAAGGATGGAATGTGGTAGCTACCATGAGAAATCCTGATTCAGCTTCGGAACTAAAGCAACTAGACCATGTATTAGTTGTTCCCATGGATGTGCTGGATTTGGATTCCATCGAAAGGGCAATCAGTATAGGCATTAACCACTTTGGAACAATTGATGTATTGCTCAACAATGCTGGGTATGGTGCATATGGGCCTTTAGAATCTTTTAAAAGAGATCAAATACTCCGCCAGTTTAATACTAATGTTATAGGACTCTTAGATGTAACCAGGGCTATCTTGCCTCATTTTAGAGCGCATAAAAAAGGAATGATTATTAATATATCCTCTATAGGCGGAAAGATTACTTTCCCATTGGGTAGCTTGTATCATGGAACTAAATTTGCCGTGGAAGGTATTTCTGAGTCTTTACATTATGAAGTAGAGCAATTTGGTGGTCAGGTTAAAATTGTAGAACCGGGGATGATTGCAACCGATTTTGCAGGAAGATCATTCGACTTTAGTAACGACGAAAATATGTCGGAATATCAACATATTGTAAGTGCATTAATGAATGCAATGCCGGGCATGTCTCAAAACGCTTCACCTGCAAGTCTTGTAGCGGAAATAATTTACGAAGCAGCTACTGATGGCAAGAATCAGCTGCGTTATTCTGCTGGCGAAGATGCAAAAGTATTATTGGAGAATAGACAACAATATGATGACGCAACTTTTATCAATGGAATGAAAGCGCAATTTGGCCTTTAATTATGCAATATCTTACAAGTGTATGAAACCGATTATTCATCTTCAAAGTATTGCTGATTTATTTAAGTTATTCAACTTAGGTCATCATGAACATCCATTGATAGCCGTGATAGATTTTAGTAAAGTGAGTGAACAATTAGAGCAGGACTCAAAAATCACTACTGATTTTTATTCTATCATGTTTAAAAACTATTGTAAGAACCATATCAAGTATGGAAGAAAAACCATTGATTTTCATGAAGGAAATTTAATTTGTATTGCGCCTCGTCAAACAATTGAAATAGATGTTGAAGTAGAGCAGAAAGAAAACATGTTGGGCTGGGGCTTGTTCTTTCATCCCGATTTAATTAGGGCAACATCGTTGTACGAAAAAATAAATCAGATGAGTTTCTTTAGTTATGAAATTACAGAAGCACTACATCTATCAGATAAAGAGAAAAATATCTTATACGAAGCCGTACAAAAAATTAAACTAGAGCTGCAAGAAAACATAGATAATTATAGTCAGCAAATTTTAGTTTCTACCATTGAGTTACTATTGAATTATTGTTCTCGATTTTATGGCAGACAACTCATCACAAGAAGTCAGTCTAATAAAACGATAGTAGCACAGATTGAATCCCTTTTAAGGAACTATTTTACTGCAGTTGATTTAAGTGCATTGCCTAGTGTAAAACACTTGGCAGAACAAGTACATTTATCCGCGAATTATCTGAGTGATTTATTGAAAAAAGAAACTGGTAAGAACGCACAAGAGCATATTCATTTCTACTTGATTGAGGAAGCAAAATGTCGATTACTTAATTCACCAGCATCTATTAATGAAGTCGCTTACTCATTAGGGTTTGAGTACCCACAATACTCTACTAAATTATTCAAACAAAAAACAGGTCACACCCCACAAGAATACCGACACTTAAACTAACCCCACAACACGGTATCAAAGCAACCAAATGTAAAAAAGCAAAACATACAATACGAACATTTTCCAGATTTTAGCTTGCAATTTTTTGTAGTGTTGCAGATTAAACAGGCTAAAATCTGGGGGCCGAGAGTATTGTATGTTTTGCTTTTATTTTACTTTAGGTTACTTTATCTCCCCAACCATATCCGCAGGAATCACCCATGCATCAAACTCCTCCGCAGTTAAGTAACCCAGCTTAATGGCCATCTCTTTTAAAGTAGTTCCTTCTTTGTGTGCGGTCTGTGCAATTTCTGCTGCCTTGTAATAACCAATTTTGGTATTCAATGCAGTCACCAACATCAAAGAGTTGTTTACATGCTTTTGAATATTGGCTTCAATAGGCTCAATACCTACTGCACACTTATCGTTGAAGCTTACACAACCATCTCCAATTAAACGAGCACTGTGTAAGAAATTATAAATCATTACTGGCTTAAATACATTCAATTCAAAATGACCGTTAGAACCACCAATACCGATGGCTACGTCATTTCCCATTACTTGTGCAGCAATCATGGTTAATGCTTCACACTGTGTAGGGTTTACTTTACCAGGCATGATAGAAGAACCAGGCTCATTGTCTGGAATAAATAATTCTCCAATGCCGCTTCTAGGTCCAGAAGATAACATGCGAATATCATTCGCAATTTTCATCAAACTCACTGCAACGGTTTTTAAAGCACCATGTGCTTCTACTATCGCGTCGTGTGCAGCCAATGCTTCAAATTTATTTTCAGCAGTAACAAAAGGTAAACCAGTTAGGTCTGCAATATGCTTGGCAACATTTACATCATATCCTTTTGGTGTATTAATGCCCGTACCCACCGCAGTTCCACCTAGAGCCAATTCACTTAAATGTGCCAATGAATTCTTGATGGCTTTTAAACCATGGTTCAATTGAGACACATATCCACTTAATTCTTGACCCACTGTTAAAGGCGTAGCATCCATAAAATGGGTGCGACCAATTTTAACTACGTGCATAAAAGCTTTGCTTTTAGCAGCAAGCGTGTCGCGTAATTTTTCAATACCAGGGATGGTTAGTTCTACTAAAATTTTATAAGCTGCAATATGCATTGCAGTTGGAAAAGTATCGTTACTGCTTTGCGATTTATTTACATCGTCGTTAGGGTGTAAGAATTTTTCTTTATCGGTAAGATTACCACCCTTCAATACATGCCCACGGTAAGCAACCACTTCATTCACATTCATATTGCTCTGTGTACCGCTACCTGTTTGCCAAACAACCAAAGGAAACTGGTCATTCAATTTACCTGCTAAAATTTCATCACAAACAGTTCCAATTAGTTCTGCTTTCTCTGCTGGTAAAACACCTGCGTCACGATTGGTTAATGCTGCTGCTTTTTTTAAGTAAGCAAATGCCTGAATAATTTCCTTTGGCATTTTATTAATGTCTTGTGCAATTGGAAAGTTTTCAATACTGCGCTGTGTTTGTGCGCCCCAATAAACATTGGCAGGTACTTTCACCTCGCCCATTGTATCTTTTTCTATTCTAAATTCCATATACTAGTTTTTGACGGTTTAAATAATGGGTAAACTTACTTGCCTGAAAAATTTGCTTTTCTTTTTTCTAAGAATGCAGTAGTGCCTTCTTTCATATCATCGGTGCCAAAGCATTTTCCAAACTCTGCAACTTCAACAGAATAACCATCTAAGTTTTCATTGAATACAGCATTGGCACTCATAATGCAAGCAGCAACTGCTAATGGTGCTTTTTCGTTCACAACACTTAATATAGAAACTGCTTTCGCAATCAGTTCTTCAGCTGTAACAACATAATTCACTAAACCATATTGTAAAGCAGTAGCTGCATCAATCATACCCGCGCTCATTAATAATTCCATGGCACGACCTTTACCAATGAGTTGAACCAAACGTTGTGTGCCACCATAGCCTGGAATCAATCCTAAGTTCACTTCAGGCTGACCAAATTTGGCGTTGCTCGATGCAATGCGGAAATGACAACTCATTGCCAGCTCACATCCACCTCCTAACGCAAAACCATTTACGCAAGCCACTACAGGCTTAGGTGAATTTTCAATTTTAAAGAAAATATCCTGTCCTTTTTTAGCCAACGCCATTCCTTCTGCAACAGTAGCTCCAGCAAATTCACTAATGTCTGCTCCGGCAACAAATGCTTTAGGACCAGCACCAGTTAAGATCACACTTTTAATGTCGGCATTGTGGTAAACCTCGTCCATTGCACTATTCAAGTCGTTCATGACTTGTTGATTCAGCGCATTTAATTTGTCCGGACGATTAATAGTAATGGTGAAAATCCCTTGATCAAGAGAAGTCAATAAGGTCTGGTAAGCCATATCGTAAAATTTGCCGCAAAGATAAGCTAGAAAGGTCTGTTAATCCCTACCCATTCTCCAATATATTGAGCAATATCTGTAGTAGGAGTGCCTGGTGCAAAGAGTTTACCCACTCCCATTTGGTTGAGTGTTTGCATGTCTTCGTCGGGTATAATCCCCCCGCCCGTTAAGAGTACATCGTTCATGCCCTTTTCTTTCATGAGCGTAATAATTTTTGGAAATACCGTCATATGCGCGCCACTTAAAATGCTGATGCCAATGGCATCCACGTCCTCTTGTAATGCAGCATTCACCACCATTTCAGGGGTTTGACGTAAGCCGGTATAAATCACTTCCATTCCTTCATTGCGCAAAGCAGTCGCAATAATTTTTGCGCCACGATCGTGTCCATCCAATCCAACTTTTGCTACTAAAACCCGTATAGGTCTTTTCATAATGACTGGTTAATTATGTTCAAGTATACTCAACACTTTTTGAATTCTATTAACTGTTTCTTCCTTACCAATAATGGCTGCAATATCAAACACACCTGGTCCAAATTTACCACCAACCAACATGATGCGCAAAGGCAACATGAGTTCGCCGGGTTTTAAATCGTGTGCCGCTGCAATTTCTTTAAACGTTTTTTCTAAATCATGTGCTTCCCAAACAATGCTGCTTTCAAAAGCTTTCGACAACTCAATGAAAAACATATTTTTTTGATCAGTCCATTTGGGTTGGATCGAAGCTGTATCAAATTCAGAAGGGCTCATAAAAAAGAAAGAACCCTGCGTAACAAAATCAGCCATCAGCGTGCAGCGCTCTTTCACTAAATCAATTACGCGCAACAAAACTTCGCGGTTCGAAGCAGTAGTGCCTGCCGCAGCAAGGGTTTCCGCAACTTGATCCGCCAAATCCGCAGCAGTAGCGCGTTTGATCCACTCCTGATTATACCACAATGCTTTTTCATAATTAAACTTAGCGCCCCCTTTATGAACACGCTCCATCGAGAATGCAGCAATCAATTCATCTATGGTAAATACTTCATTATCGGTGCCATCGTTCCAACCCAACAAAGCCAATAAATTCACGAAGGCTTGGGGTAAAAATCCACGCTCTTTAAAGCCAGTTGTTTTTTCACCAGTTTTAGGATCGGTCCAATCCATTGCAAATACTGGAAAGCCCAAACGATCTCCATCGCGCTTACTTAATTTGCCATTTCCATCTGGTTTTAAAATCAATGGAAGATGCGCCCACTCAGGCATTTCAGCCGACCAGCCCAAATATTTCCACAATAAAATATGAACGGGAGCACTAGGCAACCATTCTTCCCCACGAAAAGCGTGGGTGATTTTCATTAGGTAATCATCTACCACCACCGCTAAGTGATAAGTAGGCATACCATCTGCTTTCAACAATACTTTGTCGTCTACCTGTGAAGTATTAAAACTCACTTCGCCACGAATCATATCAGTAAAAGAAACGGTTTCATCTAAAGGCATTTTAATACGCACTACATGCGGTGTGCCAGCAGCCAATAACGCAGCAACTTCCGCTTCAGAAAGCGTGATTGAATTGCGCATTTTAGTACGCAATAAATGATTGTATTGCGGCGAAGGATTTTCGTCTGTTTTATATTGCGCTCGCATTTGCTCCAAATCTTCTGGCGTATCAAATGCATAATAAGCAAAGCCTGCATTCACCAATTGATCCGCATATTGTTTGTAACTGGCTTTGCGTTCGCTTTGTCTGTAAGGCGCATAAGGTCCGCCATGCAAAGGACTTTCATCAGGGGTCAGCCCACACCAAGCAAGGGTATTAAATATATATGCTTCCGCACCTTCTACAAATCTTGTTTGATCGGTGTCTTCAATTCTTACAATAAAATCTCCCCCATGCTTTTTTGCAAAGAGGTAATTAAATAAAACGGTTCTAACACCACCTAAATGCAAACCACCTGTTGGTGATGGTGCAAAACGAACCCTAACTTTCTTCTCCATGCTGCAAATATAAATCATTCATGCAGCCCTAATGAATATCTTTGGAGTATGTATTTGGTAAAAACTCCATGGTGGTTAAGAATGATTTATTCGGGCTATACTTGGCGCATGCCCGCCACCGAAAAAACCATATACCTCAGTTTTGATGATGGTCCGCATGAAATAGCCACTCCATTTGTATTAGACACGCTAAAACAATACAATGCCAAAGCCAGTTTTTTTTGCATTGGTAAAAATGTACGGCTGCATGGGGAAATTTACCAGCGCATATTGCAAGAAGGACATGCAGTAGGGAATCATACAGAAAATCATTTAAATGGGTGGCATACCCCGAATAACGAATACCTCAACAATATTCAACAAGCCGAAGAAGTCATTCAAAGCAATTTATTCAGGCCACCTTATGGAAGAATCAAGCGATCTCAGGCCAAAGCTCTGAACAAGCAAATTATTATGTGGGATGTATTAAGCGGCGATTTTGATCCAATCCTAACCCCAGAAGCATGCTTGGCTTATTGTATTAAACATACCGAAGCAGGGTCGATTGTGGTATTTCATGATAGTGCCAAAGCCTTTCCAAAAATGAAATATGCATTACCTAAAATGCTTGATTATTTTACGCATCAAGGATTTCAGTTTAAGCGACTATAAAAATGGAAGGCCAGGGTAGAAACCCCGGCCTGTTTTTAATCCGTACCCTATGAAAACAAAGGTTACTGCTGCAGTTTTACAACATTCGCAGGGATTCATTTAATATCTTCAATAATCGTCTTATGGTTTAAATGCCTGTCGTGCATATATAAACGCAATGCCATGAACTTTATTTTAACAGCACTAAAAAAAATGTGGAATTTTACCGAATGAAATTGATAGATACGCACTGCCATTTATACGTAGAAGAATTTAAAAATGATGTAGATGCAGTAATAGCAAGGGCTCAAGCGCAAGGGGTGGAGCAGTTTTATTTACCAGGCATAGATAGTGAATCAATACCCGCAATGTTGGCTGTAGAAGCCAATTACCCGGGTGTATGTAAAGCCATGATGGGATTGCATCCCTGTTATGTAAAGGAAAATTATTTGCAAGAGCTCAATATTGTGCAGCATTGGTTGGAGCAACGAGATTTTCCAGCTATTGGAGAAATTGGGCTAGACTATTATTGGGATACGAGTTTTAAAACGCAGCAACAAGAAGCATTTGAAACCCAAATGGGATGGGCACTTGAAAGAGGGCTACCTATTGTAATACATACCCGAAATGCTATGCAGGAAACTATCGAAATGGTGAAACCTTTTGCAGCAAAGGGTTTGAAAGGAATATTCCATTGTTTTAGCGGATCTTTTGAATCGGCCAAGCAAATAGTGGATATGGGCTTTTTACTAGGGGTTGGAGGGGTGATTACATATAAAAATGCTGGACTGCCCAAAGCACTAGAACAAATTGGGGTAGAGCACTTGGTTTTAGAGACCGATGCGCCTTATCTAAGCCCAGTGCCCTATCGCGGAAAGCGCAATGAATCTGCATACCTTATGCATATTGCAGAAGTACTGGCAGGTGCCAAGGGGATTACGGTTGCTGAATTAGCAAGCATTACCACAGCCAATGCAATGGCTTTATTTAAAGGCTGATTTTGGGCTTTTGCGCTTATATTTGCAGCCCCATAATAAACAGAGAGGTGTCCGAGTGGTTGAAGGAGCACGCCTGGAAAGTGTGTAAACGGGAAACTGTTTCGAGGGTTCGAATCCCTTCCTCTCTGCAACTTTGTACAATCTATTTTTATAAAAGAGAATGTTTTTTAACATTTTCTTCTTTTTGTTGCGGATTAATCTATATTTACCGCAGAATTTTTAATGGAATAAATCACCTCCTCATTTTTATTCCTTTACTCAACCATTTTATTTATTGCTAAAACCCAACAAGTACTTTAATGTACCTGCTATAATTTTTTGTAATTATATCAATAACCTCCCCTTGCTTAAACCAAACAACATGAACAAAATGTTACACAAAATCTCCAGTTCGGGATTCCGAAACGTCCGGACGGTGCTAATGCTCACGCTGCTTTTATTTGCAGGTGCAGTTGAAGCAGCTCACTTTAGAAGTGGAACCATCAGTTGGCGCCCTATTAGTGGCAATACTGTTGAGTTTAAAGTTTCTCAATCCTATGGTGGTTGGGCTTTTGGATCTGGCTATACTTTGGGGAGCACCCAAATCATGGACTATTTATATACTGGAAATGGTTACGCTAGTGTTCCAATTCCATTAGTTGTTACATCAATTAATGCTGCCGAAGGGTGGTGGTATGGAGAAGCAACATTCCAGTATACATATCCTTCAGCGGGTAATTATGCTGCATATTTTTCAAGTTGTTGCCGTATTAGCAATTTATCTAATAATGGCGATCAAACATGGAGAAATGAAACCATCGTAAATGTTGGCACTGGGAATAGTTCTCCTGTGTCTACGATTGCAGCAACGGTAAACCTACCAACAAGTTTAGCTGCTGCAAATTTTCAAATTCCTGCTTTCGATCCAGATGGGGATGTCTTAAGTTATAGACTAGCTACATCAGCTGAAATGGGAGGCGGTTCTAATCCTTCAGGATTATCAATCAATTCTTCTACAGGTGTAGTAAGTTTCAATACAATTGGCAAAGCAATTGGCTCATTATGGAATGTGGCTTTTACTATATCTGATGGAGTAGGAAAAACAAAAGTGACGGTTGACTTTGTTATAAAAATCACACAGAATTCAACACCTCCTGTTTTTGATTATTTAGTAACTCCAGTTAATGGAAGAGTTTATCAAGGGGCTCCTGGCCAAACCATTTCATTTCCAATTAGTGCATATGATAATGATGCAGGAAATGTGGTAACCTTATCTGCTGTTGGATTACCTCCTGGGGCAACCACTTCTCCAAGTTTACCAACCAATGGAAATCCAGTAAACAGTAGTTTTTCTTGGACACCAACTGCTAGTCAATTCGGATCTTATGTAATAAACTTTACAGCTACAGACAATGTTGGTGTTCAAAGTACTTCATCTGTAACAATACTGATTAGTCTTAAGCCAGTATTTAATGTGCCTCCAACTCCTGCGGCAAATTCAGAAACCTATTTAGAAACAGGAGTAGCACATCAGAATACTATTACTGCAAGTGATCCTGACCTTAATGATGTAGTTCAAATCATGTCAGTTAGTGGATTACCAGCAGGAGCTACACTATCTACAAATTTACCAACTGTTGCAGCGAATCCAAGTTCAATCCAATTGAATTGGACACCAACACCAAGTAATTTTGGAATTCATACAGTTATATTTACTGCTAAGGACTCTTATAATGATCAAACCACTCATAGCTTTAAATATTTAGTAAACACAAAACCTACATTTACATCTACACCAACAACTTCAGTTTTTGTAGGTCAAAATTATACTTATACTATTGCAGGAATAGACCCTGATGTAGCATATGGTGATGTGCTAAAATTAATAGGTGGTACTATTCCTACTTGGTTAACTTTTACCAATAATGGAAATGGAACAGGTACACTTTCTGGTACACCATCAATGGCAAACTTAGGGATGCATCCTGTAAGTCTTAAATTAGAAGACACTTATCACCATGATTACAGTCCAATAACTACACAAAGTTTTACTCTTAATGTTAGTGGAGTTGCACCTTCAATTGTAGTGCCAGCCAATATTGTAAGCTGTGATCCTGTGGTTAATTTTGCTGCTACTGAAACAGTTGGTATACCTGCGTCTACCATTACCTATTCAATTGCTCCTGGATCAACTTTCCCAATAGGGACAACAATCGTAACAGCTACCGCTACTAATGCAGTAGGTACTTCTACAAGAACTTTTAACGTTACTGTAAGTAAACCAATAGCAGATATAGCAGCTAGTGGAGCAACTACTATTTGTGAAGGAAGTAATGTACCATTAAGTGCCGCACCATATGCTTTACAGTTCAATGGATCTAATCATGTAAATGTTGCAAATAGTTTTGCAGCAACTGATGATATTACCATTGAAGCTACCGTTACACCAACAAGACTAGCTGATGGTACTTTTAAAGTAATCATGAATCACAACAGTTGGTACACAGGTACTATTCACTTCCAGTTTTTCCCTGATGGTCGATTGCAGTTTGCAATTAATGGTGCTACACCAGCAGATCAGTATTGTACTTTTAATTTTATTCCAAATACAACTTACCGCATTGCAGCTGTATATTCTAGATTTGGAAATTATGTGAAGTTTTATGTTAACGGAGTTTTAATCAATACTGGTCTTTACTTTTCAACAGTTCCAGTTGTAGGTAACGCAGGATATAGCATTGGTTCATGGAATGGCAATGAGCGATTCTTTAGTGGAACTATTGATGACTTTAGAGTATGGAATGTTCAGCGCACAGATGCACAAGTGTTATCTGATGCAGCAGCACTTCCAATTCCAGCAGGCACTCCTAATTTAGTTACTTATTATAAGTTTAATGAGGGATCAGGAACTTCAACTGCTGATGCGGCTAGTAATGGCAATGGCACGCTAGTTAATAATCCTACATGGGTGTCTACAGCACAAGCTGGGCAAACCTATTTATGGAGTAACGGAGCAATCACTCCGTCAATTGCAGCAACTGTTGAGGGACCGTATACTGTTACCGTTACTGATGCTGCAGGATGTTCTTCAACTTCAGCACCAATTAATATAACAGTCAATAAAGCACCTGTATTTACAGCTTGTCCTAGTAATTTAACTGCAAATAATGCGGTTGGATTAAATAGTGCAGTGGTGTCCTATACTGCAACTGCAATTGGTTCACCAGCTGCTACATTATCTTATACATTTAGTGGAGCAACAACCGGTAGTGGAGTTGGTACAGGATCAGGTGAGTCATTTAATATTGGTGTTACTACGGTAACAATTACAGCTACTAATTCATGCGGATCAACTGTATGTTCATTTACTGTAACGGTAAATGATATTACCCCACCTACCATTGCAACGCTTGCTGATATTAATACTATTGCAACGTCAGCTGCTGGAGTAGTAGTAACCTATACTGCACCTGTAGGAACAGATAATATTGTTGGAGCATCAACATCACAAACAACAGGTTTGGCAAGTGGTGCTACATTCCCGATTGGAGTAACTACTAATACTTTTGTAGTTACGGATGCAGCGGGTAATACTGCAACATCAAGCTTTACGGTAACAGTTGTAGGGGTGCCACCAGTAATTGTGGTTCCTTCAAATATCACTGTGAACAATGATGCTTCAAATTGTGGCGCGGTTGTAAACTTTACAGCAACAGAGACCACTGCAATTCCAGCGTCTACAATTACTTATTCTCGTGCACCTGGATCAGTATTCCCAGTGGGTACTACAACAGTTACAGCTACTGCAACCAATGCTGTAGGAAGTTCAACTGCAACATTTACTGTAACTGTAAATGATAATGAGAAGCCAATAGTAATAACAAGACCAGTAAGCGTAACATTGGTGAATGGAGCTGCAAGTGTAACTGCTGCTGATGTAAACAATGGTTCTACAGATAATTGCGGCATACAATCTGTTGTGTTATCTGGCAAAACCAACTACACCTGTGCAGATTTGGGTATGCATACCGTAACCTTAACAGTTACCGATATTCATGGTAATGTACAAACTGCAACAGCAGTAGTAACAGTGAATGGTCAATTACCAACAAGCTCTATTGTATCTCAACCAACGAGCAATGTATACACTGGTGGTAATGCAAATAATATTTACTTAGGCTACGGTGCACAGAGTACAGTATTAAAAGTGAATGCAACTGGTGGAAGTTCTTACACTTATCAGTGGATCGGAGCTGCCTCAAGCATGTTGAACAGCACTACCAGCGGTATGCCAGTATTCACACCAACTGTAGCTGGTACTTATGTCTTCACTGTAGTAGTGACCAATAATTTTGGATGTACCACTACTTCTAAGATCACGATTTGTGTGAAAGATGTAAGAGTACCAGGTTCTAAGGGTGCAGGTAAAGTGTACTTATGTCATATGCCTCCAGGCAATAACCAGAATCCACAAACACTAGAGATTAGTGTAAATGCAGTAGCATCTCATTTAAGTGGACATTCTGGCGACAGATTGGGATCATGTGCAACAGCAGCATGTGTTGAATCAGCACCTACTGTAATTAGTACCAATGCCACCAGCTTCAGCAAAGCAGAAGAGGTAGTAGCCGACGACTTAAAAGTGGTGGTTATGCCAAACCCAACATCAACCTACTTCACATTGAAACTAGTAAGCAAATCAGACTTACCAGTGAATATTAAAGTAGTAGATGCAGCAGGAAGATTGGTAGAAGGCAAAGCCAAGCAAGCGGCTAACAGCACTTTACAATTGGGTCACAACTATGCAACAGGAAATTACTTTGCAGAGTTCATCCAAGGCAACCAACGTAAAGTGGTTCAGTTGATTAAGATCAAATAGGTTAATAACTTAAATAAACCAAGGGGGCTGCTTAGCAAAAGGCGGCCCCCTTTTTTATATGAATTTTTCAAAAAAATGATAATTAGGCTATTTAAATGTCCTAATTAATGTAAATTGCGACAGTAGGCTAGCCTAATTTATATAAATATGGACATTCCTCGCATTGTACAAGATCAAATTGAGTCCAAAATTGGACAACAAAAAGTGATACTATTGTATGGTACTAGACGTACTGGCAAGACTACGATCATTGAAAAAATTGTTCAAAAATTTTCAAGCGATGCATTGCTTTTGCATGGAGAAGATATGCAGATATCAGCTATTTTACAAAATAGAACCATTGCTAATTATCAACAGCTAACTAAGGGCAAAAAAATCATTATTATAGACGAAGCTCAGGCAATACCTGAAATTGGAAAAATTTTAAAGTTATTAATTGATACCATAAAAGGTATTACTGTTATAGCAACTGGAAGTAGCAGTTTTGATTTGGTGAATAAAACGGGAGAGCCATTAGTTGGACGGAATTTAGCGTTTTATTTATACCCCATAGCACAGGCAGAATTATCAACCATAGAAGAATTCTTGACGACTAAGCAAAACTTAGAAGAACGACTTATCTACGGTAGTTATCCAGAGCTTTGGCATTTAAATAATTTACAAGAAAGGGAAACTTATTTAAAGCAAATGGTCAATAGTTATTTGTTGAAAGATTTACTGTCTTTTGAAAATATAAAAGGAGCCGATATACTTTTTAAACTATTACAAATGCTTTCGTGGCAAGTTGGAAGTCAGGTAAGCACTGTTGAATTAGCCACCAATCTGCAAATTAATAAAGCTACAGTTGAAAGATATTTAGACTTACTTTCTAAAGTATTTATCATCTATCCATTATCAGGATATAGTAATAATCTGAGAAAAGAAGTTTCAAAAAGTAAGAAATGGTATTTTTTTGATAATGGAATAAGAAATGCATTAATTAATAATTTCAGCCCAATCAATCAGCGTAATGATATTGGTCAATTGTGGGAGCAGTATATTCTAAGTGAAAGAATTAAATTCAATCGCTATAGTAATTATCAACCACAATATTATTTTTGGCGTACTTATGATGGGCAAGAAATTGATTTGATTGAATTATATAATGGTCAACTACAAGCCTTGGAATGTAAATGGAAAGACGCTAAAACTAAAATTCCAACTGCATTTGCGAAAGCTTACTCTGAAGCAAAATTTGCCATTATTAATAAAGAAAATTATTTGGATTGGATTACCTCTAATCAACCTATATGAATTAACCAAGTCTATACATATCTTAACCAATAGGTGAACTGCCCATAATTGGGTATGCATATAAAGTATATTTGAAAACATAGGTCACGCTTATATTTTCAAGTAAACTTTTTTACGATGCTAAAATTTTGTTCTGTTTTAATAATATCATTTACTTTTTCTTTTGCTGCTTTTGCACAACCGAATAATATTAAAAATCCTGAACCTTTTGCTCAGATTAAAAGGGCTGGAGAAAAAGAAGTTTATATACCAGGTAAAGTTTTTCGTACCCCTGATAACAATAATTATTTAAGTGATACCAGCGAGTTTAGTTTTAGCAGAATGGCTGAATCTAAAAATATAGTTGCTTTTTGGGCGAAGGAATTTGGAAAAGATCCAATGCTTAATCCGATTGAACAAAAGCGTTTCAATATTTATGATGCATTAGTAGAATTAGAGCGATTTTATGAGTTTTATGTAAATCAATTGAAACTAGTATTAAAAGGGAAGTCACTAACTGATCAATATAAAATGGTGCTTTATATAATTGGAGGAGATGGTGGTACTGCATTTGGAGGAGGTGCTGAAAATAAAATTGGTATGTTATGGACACCAGCTGCAAGAATGACTAAAGCCCCTTATGGTGCATTGGCGCATGAATTAGGTCATTCTTTCCAGTTTATAATTAGAGCAGATAATGGAAGAGGACCAAGGGGTTCAATTTCGGAAATGTCTGCTCAATATATGTTGTGGCAGGTTTACCCAGAGTGGATGACATTTGAAAATTATCATTTGAAAGATTTTATGAAGAAAACACATTATGCTTTTCTTCATCCTACAAATATGTATCATTCTCCTTATGTATTTGAATACTGGTCTAATAAACACGGGATTGAGTTTTTTGGAACTCTCTCTAGGGCTACATTAGATGCAGAAGATCCAGTAGCCACCTATAAACGCATCACCAATATCTCACATGAACAATTTAATGACGAAATGTTTGATGCATCTCGCAGATTCATTACATGGGATATGAAGCGAATTGATTCCGTTGCAAGTCCATATGCGAATCAACATTTTACTGAACTTAAAAATGCGAAAGAGAAAGATTGGTATACTATTTCAGCTTCCAATTGTCCTCAGAATTATGGTTATAATGGGATACAATTAAAAGTGCCCAAGTCTGGTACAAATATCACTGTCAATTTTGAGGGGATGGCTGGAGCAGAGAGCTATAATTCAGTAAATATAGATAAAGCCGGATGGCGCTATGGATTTGTAGCCTATCAGAAAAATGGGAATCGCGTATACAGTGCAGTAGGAAAAAATACAAAAGGGGAATTAAAGTTTAAAGTACCCAATGACACAGAATATTTATGGTTAGTGGTAATGGGTGCTCCTACTGAACATTGGCCAGTTACTATGGGAAGACAAAGAACAGATGCAGATGCTAAAAAGGAAGAGCAATGGCCTTATCAATTTAAATTAACAGGGAGTGAGCCTTTAAAGTTGGTTTCTTAATTCAGCTTACCTTCATCCTCTAAATCGTTTAATAGCATAAAATATGCTTATGACTTATATTGTTATGTAAAACCAGTCTTTTATGATTCAAACAGCTAAAGCCTATATATTCGACCTAAACGGCACTATGATTAATGATATGGATTATCATACTCAAGCATGGCATGAAATAATCACTAACGATTTAAACAAGCAGTTAACTTGGGATGAAGTGGCTCCAGAAATGTATGGAAAGAATAAAGAAGTGTTGACCCGTATTTTTGGTCAGCATCATTTTACCGATGATGAAATTGTTCGTTTATCTACCCAAAAAGAAAAAAGATACCAAGCATTATATAAGCCCAAATTAGAAGGGCTAACAGGATTAATTCCTTTCTTAGAAAAATCGAAGGCCGATGGAATTAAAATGGGGATTGGTTCTGCAGCAATTCTAGATAATATTGAATTTGTTGTGGAGGGGTTAAATATTCAATCCTTTTTTGATTCTATTGTTGGCGCAGAGCATGTTCAAGAGAGCAAACCCCACCCTGAAACTTTTTTAAAAGTTGCAGCCGACTTGCAAATTAATCCAGCAGATTGTATTGTTTTTGAAGATGCACCAAAAGGAGTGGAAGCTGCATTGAATGCAGGTATGCAATGTATTGTGTTGACCACATCTCATACAATTAAAGATTTTGAGGGGTATTCAAATATTTTGTGTTTTGCACAAGACTATCATAGTTTAATGTAAAAGAAAGTGGCCAGCATTATTTTGCTAGCCCCCTTCTTATTAAGAGAATATTCTTACCAGAATCGAACGTATAGAACTGTTAATAGTAATAAAGTAATAACAATTAATACAATCACCGACTTACTAACGGCAAACATACCCTTATCAAATATGAATGCTTTAGGATTAATTTTTGGTCCACTAAAGCTAATCACCACCATTAATAAAGTAGTGAAAAAGAAAGACCAACCCATATTAATCAAGAAAGGAATTTCAAATCCACCCTTCCCATTTGGATATGCTGTATATAAAATAGTTTCATTACCCAATACACTTGGTGCATAGTTGTTAAAGAAGACCGATAATAAAAATCCACATATAACACCCGCTATGGCTGCAGATCCAGTAGTTCTTTTCCAGAACATACCTAATAAGAACATCGCAAATACTCCTGGGCTAATAAAGCCTGTATATTTTTGAATAAAAGTAAAGCCACCTTCTCCACCAATACCTAATGTATCATTCCAAGTAAATAGTACACTTACAAACATGGCAACTAAAATGGTAATCCTTCCAATCCAAACCATGTTTTTTTCATCCGCATTGGGTTTGATGTATTTTTTAAAAATATCTAAAGTAAAAATGGTAGAGATACTGTTGGCTTTTCCAGCAAGTGATGCAACAATGGCAGCGGTTAATGCTGCAATAGACAAGCCTTTTAATCCACTTGGTAAGAAACTTAATATGGCAGAGTATGCTCCGTCTTTACTTCCGCCTTCTAACTGTGGTAAATGACCATTCTTATACAGAACAAATGCAGCAATACCCGGTAACATTACAATTACAGGCATCATTAATTTTAATAAGCCTGCAAAAAGAATTCCCGTTCTAGCTGTTTGAAGATTTGCACCTAGTGCGCGTTGGGTAATATATTGATTACAACCCCAATAATTCAAGTTTACAATCCACTGTCCGGCAAAGTACATAGACAAACCAGGAAGTACTAAATACTTATTAATTTCTTCTTGGGTAGCATTGGGTCCTGGTTTATCTAGTATCATATGAAAATGATCGGGTGCTTCTTTAAGCAAAGTATTAAATCCAGCAAGTACACTACTTCCCATTCCGAATTTTTCACTTACAATCAATAAAGCCATATAAGTAGTGGCCAATCCACCAATGATTAAAACAGCCACTTGAATCACATCCGTGTATCCAATTACTTTCATTCCTCCTAGGGTAATGAATAAAGCAAATACAGCCAATAAAATCATGATCACGTGCAAGTATTCACCACCTACTAATCCATTGATAGCAACAGCTCCTAAGTAAAGAATAGACGTAAGATTTACAAAAATGTATAAGAACAACCAAAACACTGCCATGATTAATGCCACCGTTTCATTGTAACGGTTGGTTAAAAACTGCGGCATGGTAAAGATTTTATTCTTCAAATAAATCGGCATAAACCAAATGGCAATAATGATTAAAGCTAATGCAGCAATCCATTCATAAGCGGCAACTGCAATCCCTACAAAAAAACCCTCGCCACTCATTCCAATAAACTGCTCTGCAGAAATATTAGAAGCAATAAGTGATGCACCAATTGCCCACCAGGTGAGTGAGCCCTCGGCTAAGAAAAAATCTTTAGTATCAGCAGTTGCTTTCTTTTTGCGTTGATAAATCCAATAACCATATCCTGCAACAAGAATAAAATAAAAAAGAAAAACAATTATATCGATGGTGGCAAGTCCTTTCATATTGAAGTTTCTTATGTTGAATAAATGGATGGATTATTGATAAAATTTATCGTTCCAGCGGAGTTCATTTTTAAACTGATACATTCTGGTTTCGTTATTGATGCAAACAAATTCAATTCCTGCAATAGAAGCAAAGTCTTCCATTTGCTCAGCCGAAATATTTTGCGAATAACAGGTATGGTGTGCACCGCCCGCTAATATCCAAGCTGCACATCCATTGTGCATATCTGGATAGGGTTTCCATAACACTCTAGCAACGGGTAATTTAGGTAAGCTGGCAATTGGTGCAATGGCCATTACATTATTTACCAATAAACGGAATCGATTTCCCATGTCTACAATGGATGCATTGATGGCAGGACCAGGTCCTGAATTAAATACCAATCTTACTGGGTCTGCTTTTCCGCCAATGCCCAATGGGTGAATTTCGCAATGGGGTTTTCCATCAGCAATAGACTCACATATTTCGAGCATATGCGCACCTAATACCAATTTATTATCAGGATTAAAATGATAAGTATAATCTTCCATGAATGAGTTCCCTCCTTTTAATCCGCTACCCATGACTTTCATTGCTCTAACCAAAGCTGCTGTTTTCCAATCTCCCTCTCCAGCAAATCCATATCCTTTTGCCATCAGTCTTTGTGCTGCAATGCCTGGTAATTGAGCCAGTCCATGTAAGTCTTCAAATGTGGTAGTGAATCCTTTGAAATTTCCCTCTACTAGAAATCTTTCAATTCCTAATTCAATTTTCGCTGCTATTCTTAATGATTCAAACTGTGCACCTCCTTTTTTCAGGCTATCCATTAATTGATAGGCAGTATGGTATTCATCTACTAACGCATCTATATCAGCAGTAGAAACTTGGTTAATCACTTCTACTAAGTCTCCTACACCATAGGTATTCACTGAGTAGCCAAATTTTATTTCTGCTTCAACTTTATCGCCCTCCGTTACTGCCACAAAACGCATATTATCTCCAAAACGCACAAAGCGCGCGCCTTGCCAGTCGTGCCATCCAGCGGCGGCTCTAATCCATCCGTTAATTTTTGCAATACATTCCTGATCGCTCCAATGTCCTACAACTACTTTTCTGTCTAAACGCATTCTACTCATGATAAAACCAAATTCACGATCACCATGTGCACTTTGATTGAGGTTCATGAAGTCCATATCAATAGTAGACCATGGGATATCTCTATTAAACTGCGTATGAAAATGCAGGATAGGTTTTCTCAATATTTTTAATCCACCAATCCACATTTTAGCAGGAGAGAAAGTATGCATCCATGTAATTACACCAATACAGTTGGTTGCATTATTGGCTTCTTGACAAATCGAAAAAATTTCTTCTGTTGATTTTACCGTTGGTTTATATACCACCTTAACAGGCATGCTGGGTTCGTTGTTTAATGCAGTTGCAATTACAGTTGAATTTGCTGCGACTTGTTTTAGTGTTTCTTCTCCATATAAATGTTGGCTTCCGGTTATAAACCAAACTTCAAGTTGTTTCAAATTAATCATGGTGCTTGTCTTTAAAGTTGAATAGGATGATTATTATTGACCATAATATGCGTCTGGTCCATGTTTTCTTTCGTAATGTTTTTTGATTAAAGTTTCTTTTAAACTTGGGGCTGTAGGATTAATTTGTAAAGTAACAAAAGCCATTTTAGCTACTTCCTCTAGTACTGCAGCATTGTAAACTGCTTTATGTGAACTGGCACCCCAAGTAAACGGAGCATGATTACCTACCAGCATCATTTCTGTTTCACTTGGATCTAATTTTCTTTCATTAAAACAGTTGATGATTTGGTAACCTGTTTCTGTTTCATAATCTCCTTGAATCATTTCATCGCTCATCGGTGGTGCACAAGGAATAACTGAAGTGGTATGATCTGCATGGGTAGTGCCTAAGATAGGGATGTCTAATTGTGATTGAGCCCAAGCAGTTGCATAAGTAGAATGGGTATGAACAATGCTATTGATTCCATTCCAATGTTTATATAAAACAGCATGTGTTTTGGTATCAGAAGATGGACGAAGTGAGCCTTCAATAATAGTGGCATCAAAGTCTACAATAACCATTTTCTCAGGGCTCAATTCTTCATAGGGAACGCCGCTTGGTTTTATTGCAAATACCTTTTTGTTATGATCTGCAACACTCACATTTCCGAAAGTAAACAAAACCAAACCCAATTTTGGCAACTGCATATTTGCATCATATGCTTCTTGTTTTATCGCATTATATTGACTCATTACTCGATTTTATTTATTATTGGGTGCATGATTTTCTGTGAAATTTCCTGCTACTATATATTGAGAATACCTTTTCTCATAATAAGCTTTTCTGGATTCGTTGGGATAATAAGCGCCTTCAAATCCTTGCCCCATGTACTTCATGGCTTCTTCTACTTTTGCGTATACACCTGCAGCGGTGGCTGCAAACATAGCAGCACCTAATGCACAGGTTTGTTCGCTCTTATGAATTCGAATAGGCATATTCATCACATCGGCCATTACTTGCATAATATACGGAGATCTTTTTGCAACACCGCCTAATCCAATCAATCCATTTACTGGAACTCCTTCTGATATAAAACGATCAACAATTCTTTTTGCGCCAAAACAGGTTGCCTCTACCAATGCTTTAAAAATAGAAGGGGCTGTTGATCCTAAGTTCAATTGATGAATACTTCCCGTTAGGTATTGGTTAGCGTCTGGTGTTCTTCTTCCATTAAACCAATCAAGGGCTAATTCATCATCTTCGTTAAGTGGTAATAATGCAGCTTTATTGGATAAATGTGTAATCAGTTGATCAGATAATTCTTTGATCAGTTGTTCTGCTTCATCGTGTTTAATTGCATCAGAATGCTCAATCATTTCTTTAATCGGAGACAGTATCATATTTTTGAACCATGCATAAGTGTCCCCAAAAGCAGACTGTCCTGCCTCTAATCCAAGCATGCCTGGTATTACCGATCCGGTAACTTGACCACAAATGCCTTTTACTGTTTTATCTTCTAAATCAGCAGTAGGAGCTACTAAAATATCACAAGTTGAAGTGCCCATTACCTTACTAAGATGATAGGGTTCAATTTGTCCGCCTACTGCACCCATATGTGCATCAAAAGCACCTACTGCAACTACTACATTTTCATTTAATCCTAATTTACTTGCCCATTCTTTAGAAAGCGTTCCTGCAGATTTGTCTGAAGAATAGGTAGTGTCACCAAGGGTTAGAACATATCCATCTAGTAAGGGATCCAATGAAGTAAAAAAATCATTGGGTGGATATCCATTAAATTGTTCAGACCATAATCCTTTATGTCCTGCAGCACAAACACTTCTTTTTAATTCTTTGATATTATTGCCCCCGGTTAACATAAAAGGAATCCAATCACAATGTTCTACCCAAGAAACACAGGCTTGCTTGACAGCGTCATCGTTCCTAATTATATGTAAGAGTTTCGCCCAAAACCATTCGGAGGAATAAATACCTCCCACGTATTGCAAATAATTAGTTTCAAATTTTGTAGCATGCTGATTAATTTCTGCAGCTTCTCTTACACTGGTATGGTCTTTCCAAAGCACAAACATGGCATTTGGATTCTCGGCAAATGCTTCTTTTAATGCCAGTGGAGTGCCTGTAGCATCAACTGCTACAGGAGTAGAGCCAGTGGTATCAACTCCAATAGCTACAATATTTTCAGCAACTAATTTTCCTACTTGCTTTAAACAGTTGGTGATGGTTTCTGTTAACCCTTCTACATAATCTAGCGGGTGTTGCCTAAAAACACTTTCTGCTGCATTGCAATACAGTCCTTTTTTCCATCGTGCATAATGATGCACAGCAGTGGCAATTTCTTCGCCAGTAGTTGTGTTTACAATAATTGAACGCACCGAATCGGTGCCGTAGTCTACGCCAATTACAAAAGTTTCTTTTTTCATCTAGCAAGCAATGAATTGTTACAATTCGTGTCAAATTAACACTTAAAGATGAAAATCAAAAATTATTGATAATAAATTTTGCCAATTATTTCAGATTACCTGGGTTGGGAATCAAATTTAAGAATGCGTGAAAGTTTGCAGCGTAACGTCTCTTATCTAGTTTATAGTAGTAGGCTCCCTTTTTAGAGCTTTCTTTGTCTTTGTCTTTTTGTTTTATTAAAAGCTTGGTCGATTGCAATTTTCTACTAAAGTTTCTTTTGTCAAACTGCGAATCAAAAATTCCTTCGTATAAACTTTGTAGCTGTGGAAGGGTGAATTTTTCAGGTAAAAGTTCAAATAAAATGGGGTGAAAAGCTGCTTTATACCTCAACTTCTCTTTGGCCATGTCTACCATTTTTTGGTGGTCAAAAATGAGCTTTGGGGTATTTTTAATAGGGAACCATTCAGCATGATAGTCTGTATTGATTTGCTTTTCGTACTGATGTATATCAATTAAAGCAAAATAGGCAACCGATACAGTTCTTTCAATAGGGTCACGGTTTACGTCACCAAAGGTAAAAAGTTGTTCCATGTAAACCCCTTCTAAGCCGGTCAATTCTTTTAAGATACGTGCCGATCCTTTTTCAAAATCTTCATCCTTTTGAACAAATCCCCCCATTAAGCTCCATTTTCCTTTTTCGTATTCAAGCCCTCGCTGAACAAGTAATAATTTTAAGTTGGCCCCATCAAATCCAAAAATGATACAATCTAGGGCAACCAATATGCGGGTTTGTTTGTGATACCTAACCATATGTTCAGCTTCAGACGTATTTTACATTCATTAAACAATTAATTAAATATCCGAATAATATTGAGTTTCCTAAAAAAATAATAAGTGTTTTTTTTACAATTAATATTTTTTTGCTAATTTGGTAAACAAGAAATTCACTTGAATCGATTTCTATTACTAATAATATTTGCTTCAATATGAAAAAAATCCAACTCATTGCCTTCATTGGTTTGATAAGTTTAATGGTACATTGTAGCGCTGATAATGCTTCAAATGAAAATGGCCAAGTGCTTGATTCCACTGCATTAAAATCAGCTTATACTAAAATAATTGACAATCAAAAAACGGGAATTTATTTTCTTAAAAACGCCAACAACATTACAGTCGCCATAACGAATTATGGTGGTAGGATTGTGGGATTGGTCGTACCCGATAAGAATGGACAGTCAACAGATATTGTACTGGGTTACGATAGCCTAGATCATTACTTGAATAAGCCAGAAGCTTATTTTGGTGCCATTATTGGTAGATATGGCAATCGAATTGCAAAAGCTCAATTCAAACTAAACGATACCCTGTATCAACTTGTGGCCAACAATGGTCCTAATTCATTACATGGTGGACCCAAGGGTTTTCACAACCAAGTTTGGGAAGTTGTTAGTCATCAGCCAAATCAATTGGTGTTAAGTTATTTATCTAAAGATCGAGAGGAAGGGTATCCAGGAAATTTATTGGTAAAAGTCACCTATACACTCACCAATGAGAATGAATTAAAGATGGAGTATGATGCTAGTACCGATAAAACGACTGTAGTGAATTTAACCAACCATGCATATTATAACTTGAATGGGCAAGGAGACAGTACCATCATCAATCATGAATTAACTATTTTTGCATCTAACTATTCAGCAGTAGACAGTACATTAATTCCAGTAGGTGCACCAGTAACTGTAAAAGGAACTCCTTTTGATTTTATGCTCCCTAAATTAATTGGAAAAGAAATTGGAGTAGAACATGTTCAAATTAAAAACGGTTTAGGGTACGATCATAATTTTGTTTTAGATAAACAAACGTCAGCTGAGCTGGTAAAAGCTGCAATAGTGTATGCTCCCAATACTGGAATTACAATGGAAGTATTTACTACGGAGCCAGCCATTCAATTCTATAGTGGAAACTTTTTAGATGGTAGTTTGATAGGGAAAAAAAATAAGCAGTACCCTTATAGATCAGCGTTTTGTTTAGAAACACAACACTATCCAGATGCACCCAATCAGCCTGCATTTCCTAGCACACAATTAGCAGCTGGAGAAAAATATCAAACCACTACTATTTATAAGTTTGGAATCAAAAAATAATTAAGTATCACCAATTAAACATTCTGTCATGCTACATTACAAGAGTAAGGCCTTATTTGCTGGAGTTGTACTTTCGATTAGCAACTTAATGGCACAGGGCAATAAAGATTATCCAATCCAACCTGTTACGTTTAATCATGTGCATGTGAACGATCAGTTTTGGGCACCTAGGATTGAAGTGAATGCCGAAATAACCATTCCATATGTATTACAGAAATGCAGGGAAACAGGAAGGGTAGATAATTTTTTGAAAGCTGCTGGAAAAAAGCCACCTACTAATCTTACTGAATACCCTTTTGACGACTCGGATGTTTTTAAAGTGATTGAAGGTGTTTCTTATTCTTTACAAACTAAGACCAATGCTTCTCTTGAAAGGTCTCTAGATACTTTGATTCAAATTATTGGGGAAGCACAAGAACCAGATGGCTATTTATATACTTTCCGTTCGATGAAGCCAGAAAAACTGCATCCATGGATTAGTCAAAAACGTTGGGAAAAAGATTCCGATTTGAGCCATGAATTATACAATTCTGGTCATTTATTTGAGGCTGCTGTTGCGCATTATTTATCAACTGGAAAAAAATCATTATTGAATATTGCTATCAAAAATGCTGATTTAATTGTGAAAGATTTTTTATATGGCAAAGCGCCCTATTTCCCAGGACATCAAGTAATTGAAACTGGATTATCAAGATTGTATAGGGTGACTGGTAAAAAAGACTACTTAGCATTAGCTAAATACTTTTTAGACATACGTGGAAATGGGGTTGTTAAAGGTTCAGAATATAGCCAATCACATAAACTAGTAACTGATCAGCATGAAGGAGTTGGACATGCGGTTCGTGCAGCATATATGTACACTGGCATGGCAGATGTAGCAGCACTTACAGGGGATCAATCCTATATTAACGCAATTGGTAAAATCTGGTCTGATGTAGTGTATAAAAAAATGTATTTAACAGGAGGTATTGGTGCTACCGGTGCGGGTGAAGCATTTGGTGCAGCATACCATTTACCTAATATGTCTGCTTATGCCGAAACCTGTGCTTCTATTGCCAATGTGTATTGGAACAATCGTATGTTTTTGTTACATGGCGATGCAAAATACATTGATGTGATGGAAAGGGTTTTATACAATGGAATGTTATCGGGTATTGCACAAGATGGTAAGAAATTCTTTTATCCTAATCCATTAGCATCCATGGGCCAACATCAGCGCAGTGCTTGGTTTGGTTGTGCTTGTTGTATTTCAAATGTAACCCGATTTATGCCATCGGTTCCTGGTTATGTTTATGCACAAGACAAGAATAATGTTTATGTTAATTTATATATGTCTAATAAGGCAGACATTCAACTTCCTTCAGGTAAATTAACCTTGTCTCAAGAAACAGCCTATCCTTGGAAAGGGGACGTAAAAATTTCGCTTAATCCAGTAAAGCAAATGGCTTTTGCAATGCGTGTGCGTATCCCAGGATGGGCAAGAGATGAAGCCGTTCCAGGCGATTTATATCGTTTTGCGAGTCTTCAAAAAGCGAATAAGATTGTAATTGCTGTGAATGGAAAACCAGTTGATTACCAATTAGAAAAAGGCTATGCGGTATTCAATAGAACATGGAAGAAAGGTGATGTTATTTCTTTCGAACTTCCAATGGAAATAGAGAAAGTAATTGCCAATGAAAAAGTGAAAGACGACCAAGGTAGATTCGCTTTACAAAGAGGTCCAATTGTTTATTGTTTAGAAGGACCCGATCACGCAGATCAGGCAGTACAAAATATTGTAGTAGAAGAACAAACTAATTTTACAGCTAATTATAATCCTTCTTTATTAAATGGTATTTTAACCTTAGATGGAAAAGGAAGCGCCACTTCAAGACAAGTCAACAGCAATCAATTATTAAAGAAAGAACTACCTGTAAAAGCGATTCCTTATTATGCTTGGAACAATCGTGGTCCTGGCGAAATGGTGGTTTGGATTCCTTCTCAAGAATCATTGTCACGCCCCAAGCCTGCTCCAACAATTGCCTCAAAAAGTAAAATAAGTGGCTCTGTAAGTAGCCAACGTATGTTAAGCTCTTTGAACGATCAGTTTGAGCCATCCTCTTCTGAAGACAAGTCTGCATTGTATGTTCATTGGTGGCCTAAAAAGAATACCGAGGAGTTCATTGAATATACTTTTGATCAAGAATATACCATCAGTGAGTCAAAAGTATATTGGTACGATGATAGTCCATTTGGTGGTTGCAGAATACCAGCTAATTGGGAAGTTTTATATAAGCAAGGAAATGATTGGGTGCCAGTAAAAGCCTTAACTCCTTACGAAACAACCAAAGACAAATACAATACCATTCAATTTGAACCAGTAAAAACAACAGGTGTAAGAATGAAAATTAAATTACCTGTGAATCACGCAACGGGTGTTCATGAATGGATAGTTAAATAATCATTCTATGTTTAGAACCAATTTGAAATTCCGATTGACCATATTGGTAATAGCTGTTTGTATTTCGCTATTGCATGCGCAAGAGAAAGCCACTATGCAAATATTTACCAATAAAGTAAAGAATACCGTTTCGCCCAATTTGCATGGTATTTTTTTTGAAGAAATCAGTCATGGTGGAGAAGGTGGTTTATATGCAGAAATGATACAAAATCGTGGATTTGAAGAAAGTCGAATTCCTCCTGGTGCTGTATTAGAGGGGAATATGCTTAATCCCAATCCAAATAAAAAACCACATTATAACTTAAATGGCAAAGCCAGCAATTTTAAATTGCCATGGCCTGTTAAATCGGCTATGCCTTATTGGAGCACAAAGTCAACAGGTGATGGAAGTGTTGAAGCAATTTTAAGAGAAGACAATCCTTTAAATGCAGCAACACCTCAGTCTGCACAGATTAAAGTGAATAAGCTGTCTAACAATGGTGCCGATTATTTTTTGAATGAAGGTTTTTGGGGAATCAATGCTAAAAAAGGTGAAGAATATCAACTTAGTTTTTATACTAAAACAGGAGAAGATTACAAAGGTCCATTATCAGTAGTTTTATTATCTGCAGATGGAAAGGAAATAGCCCAATATACTTTTACAAAATTGACCAATAAAGCATGGAAAAAATATACTTGTAAACTTATTCCAACGGCCACCGATGGGGCAGCTTCATTTGCTTTTAAATTTGGTTCAACTGGAAGTATTTGGTTTGATTTCGTTTCCTTGTTTCCTTCAAAAACATTTAAGAACAGACCCAATGGGTTAAGGTCCGATTTGGCTCAGTACTTAGCTGATTTAAAACCAGCTTTTGTGCGTTGGCCTGGTGGTTGTTTTGTAGAAGGAATTAATGTAGAAAGTGCACCCAATTGGAAAACATCTATTGGACCTATTGAACAAAGGCCAGGAACATTTAGTGTGTGGGGCTATTGGTCAAGTGATGGATTTGGTTATCATGAATACTTGCAATTTTGTGAAGACATCAATGCAGACGCATTGTATGTATTTAATGCGGGCGTTTCTTGCGAATTTAGAAGTGGAACATTTATTAGCGAAGAAGCATTACAACCTGTAATAGATGATGTATTAGATGCCATAGAATATGCCATTGGTCCGGTTAATTCTAAATGGGGAAGTGTTCGTGCAAAAAATGGACATCCCAAACCATTCCCATTAAAATATATTGAAGTAGGAAATGAGCAGCACGGACCTTGGTATGCCAAGCGTTACAATCGTTTCCATGAAGCGATTAAAACAAAATACCCTGATTTGAAAATTATTTCTAGCATGGGTATTGGCGACGTGAATAAACGAACGTTGGATAGTATTAAAGTGACCGATATGGCAGATGAACATGCATATAAAAGTGCTTATTGGTCTTTTACCAACTACGATCATTTTGATAAATATAAACGAGGGGATTACGAACTCTATGTAGGCGAATATGCTACTAATGCTGGCGTTGGATCGGGTAATTTACAAGCAGCATTGAATGATGCTACTTATATCCTGAGTATGGAAAATAACGGAGACCTTGTAAAAATGTCGAGTTATGCGCCATTATTTGAAAACGTTAATACCAAGCATTGGCCTGTGAATCTGATTAAATTTAAATCGGATAGTTCTTTTGCAAGAATATCTTATTACACTATACAGTTAATGAATGATCACCGAGCGGATGAGAATCTACAAGTGCAATTTAGCTTGGCACCAACTTCAAGTAAAATTCCCAAATATAAGGGTAGTATAGGATTGGCTACCTGGGATACGCAAACGGAATACCGAAATATTGAAGTGATTCAAAATGGTAATACGGTTTATAAAAGTGATTTTACCAATAATTCTCAAGAGTGGAATATGGTAAGGGGTTCTTGGGAAGTAAAAGAGAATGCAATAGCACAAACTGCTCAAGGCCCGCAACGATTGATGGTATTGAATAATAAAAGTTTTGATACATACACACTTAAGTTACAGGCAAGAAAATTATCCGGCACTAATGCGTTTATTATTCCTTTTGCCGTAACAGATGCCAATAATATGCTGCGTGCACATATTGGGTCTTATGTAAATGCAAATGCAGTATTCGAAATTGTTAGCGATGGTTCAGTGTCAAATATATCGGCTTCTAAAAGATTACGTCAACCAATAGAATCGGGTAAATGGTATGATATTCAGTTGGTAGTTGAATTAGATAAAGTAAGTTGTTATTTGAATGATTCATTACTGATGACTTTTACTGAGCCTCAAAAACTATTTGGTTTAGCAGGGAGAGATAAAACAAGCGGGGAGTTAATTATTAAAATGGTAAATGGTGCAGATCAGGATTATGAAACTGAATTTGATTTAAATGGTGAAACCGAATTGAATGGACAAATTACTGCATACACTATTCAAGCTGAATCGGTAAAAGCAGAAAATTCATTTACAAATCCAAGGGAATATATTCCTGTTAAAACACAAACCCCTATTACAATCGGAAAAAAATTCAAGTATCGTTTCCCTAAAAATTCAATCACTGCTTTACGAATTCCAGTAAAAAAATAATCAGTAAAAACGTTTGTTTATGAAAAGAATGCTGCTTGCTTGTTTGATGGGTACACTTTTATTAACCGTTACTCAAGCACAAAATAAGCCGTTACCTGCTTTTTCGCCCACTCGAACCGAAATGTTGCAGCGATATAAAGTGGCAACAGAAAGAGACAGCATGGTTAGAAAAACAGCATTTAAACTTAGTGTCATGCCTAATTGGAGTGGTTCCTCCGCATTCTGGTATAGAAATGTTTTGGCAGACAGTATAACGCAATATTTTTTAGTAGACCCTATAACTATTAATAAAAAGCCACTTTTTGATGTAGATAAATTAGCAGCAGCATTAATTAACGCAGGACATAAAAATATCAGTATACAGAAACTACCCATTAAAAATGCCTATTTACACCCCGATCAAAAAAAGTTAGCTATTGCAGTAGAGAATAATTTTTACGAAGTAGACTTGTTGCAATACCAATTAACTAAAATTGATAGTCTTCCCGTTGATAAAACCATTTATCCAGGTCTTACAAGGGCTGCAAATAGATGGCAACGAGGTAGAATGGCAAAAACTTCCCCAGATCAACAATGGAATTTGGTGGTTAAAGAGCACAATATATATTTAGAGCCTGCTAAAGGTGGAACACTCATTCAGTATACCACCGATGGAACTGCCGATACACCTTATGGTGAAGTTAGCTGGTCACCCGATAGCAAGCATTTGATTGCCTATAAAATTAAACGAGTGGTAGATAAGCCCGTTTTTTATATTTTAACTTCATTGCCCAATACCACGAGGGGAGAAGTAAAAGAACGTCCGTATAAGCAACCAGGTGATGCATTTACTACGTATGAAATGTTTGTTATAAATGTTGCTGATAAAGCAATCAAAAAAGTTCAAACAGATATCATCGACTTTTTTGATGCACCTAAACTCAACTGGAATGCAGGAGGTAATACCCATTTTATGTTTGAGCGAGTAGATCGTGGACACCAAAGATTCAGAATTATAGATGTAAATCTAGCTGATGGAAGTACTAGAAATATTATTGATGAGCAAACCAACACTTTTATTTACGAGCAAAAAATATTTACTCATTATTTGCCTGCTACTTCCGAAATTATTTGGATAACCGAAAAAGATGGTTGGAGACATTTGTATTTAGTAGATGCTAAAAAGGGAGCGGTAAAAAATGCTATTACGAAAGGAGAGTGGGTAGTTAGAAATGTAGATAGTATTGATGTAGCCAAAAGAGAAATCTGGTTTCAAGCAAGTGGCATGAACCAAGGAGAAGATCCTTATTTTATTCATTATTATCGAATTGGTTTTGATGGTAAAAAAATGGTAACACTAACAAAGCCAGGTTTTAATCATCGCATTGTTTGGTCGCCAGATAAAAAATACTTTATTGATACCTATTCAACTGTAGATCAAGCGCCTGTCTCCATTTTAGGAAGAGTTGCTGATGGAAAACAATTAATGGAATTAGAGCAAGCGGATATTAGTTTGCATAAAGCAGCCGGTTATCGATTACCTGAACCATTTAGTGCAAAAGGAAGAGATGGTGTTACAGATATTTGGGGGGTAATATGCAGACCATCCGATTTTGATCCCAATAAACGCTATCCAATTATTGAAAATATTTATGCAGGTCCACAAGATTCATTTGTTCCTAAATTGTTTGCTACTACCGGTGAAATGCAGAGTATGGCAGAATTAGGATTTATAGTTGTGCAAATTGATGGTATGGGAACCTATAATCGTTCTAAAGCATTTCATGATGTATGTTGGAAAAATTTAGCAGATGCAGGATTCCCCGATCGCATTGCATGGATGCGTGCATTGGCGGCTAAGTACCCACAAGCTGATACGAATCGGGTTGGTTTGTTTGGAACATCAGCGGGTGGACAAAATTCGTTGGGCGGATTATTGTTTCATCCTACTTGGTACAAAGCGGCAGTTTCATCCTGTGGTTGTCATGATAACCGAGTAGACAAGCAATGGTGGAATGAGCAATGGATGGGTTATCCTATTGGGAAACATTATGATGAACAATCCAATATTACCAATGCGCATAAATTGAAAGGCAAATTATTGTTGATTGTAGGAGAAGCTGATACGAATGTTCCTCCAGAATCTACCTATCGGGTAGCCGATGCTTTAATTAAAGCTAAAAAGTCATTTGAATTTTTGGCTGTTCCAGGAATGGGACATAGTGATGGCGGTACTTATGGAAGAACAAAGAAGCGAGATTTCTTTGTGAAGAGTTTATTAGGCATTGACCCACCCGATAGAAATGCCGATGAACTAGAGTAAACCATTCCGAAAATAAAAAGGAGCAGCTCAACTGCTCCTTTTTTTATGGGGTCAACTCAATTTCATAGGTACTCTTGAAATAGTCATCTACATATTCATGTGGAGATTTTCCAACAACAGTTTTAAATACACGGTTAAAATGAGTAACTGTATTAAATCCACAGTTGTAGGCAACCGTAGAAATACTAATGCTATCCCCATCTCCTGATGTCAATTTTTTGCATGCTTCGTTAATGCGCACTTCATTTAGAAAAGAAACAAATGTGTGGTGGGTTCTTTTTTTAAAGTACCTGCAAAATGCTTGCGGTGTCATATGCGCTTGTTGGGCAACATCTTCCAGCGTAATATTGTTTTCATAGTTGGCCATGATAAAATGGTAAATTTCGCTTAAGCGAACACCTACGTTTTCACTCACTGTTTCTAACATAGACGAGCTAGACAGTTCTTTGAGCTTTGGTATACTCGAAAACTTTTTCAAAATTTCAATAAACGCCAACATTTGTTCTACCCCCTTCGATTTACTGATAATCTGAATTTTATGCGCTACATCTGTTACATGAATAGGGGGAATCATGAATCCATTATTGTGTTTCAGAATAAAAGTTTGAATATGTTTCATCTCTGCCAAATCAAATAAACCAGCTAGTTTTCCAGTTGGATTAAAATGGATGGTAATGGCTTCCACTGTTTTTTTACTTTTTTGCGAAAAGTAAGCAGGGTCACTTTTAAAAACATGCGGTAAATTGGCACCGATATAATAAATTTCATTGGGTTTAAACGGATACATATTATTGTCTACTACTAAAGTACCTTCTCCTCTAATAATCCAAGTTAATTGAATTTCATCATGTCTATGTAAATATTGATAAAAATAGGGAAGTACATCATGTCTGATAATGATGTTTTTATCTCCCGGTATGGGAATAGTAAACTGTAATACTTTCATTGCAGCAGTTTTAGACAAGTGTAATCGACAAACATTACCAATATTAGCTTTAAAAACCCGATTTATACCCAAAGACAGGTAAGATACATAAAATGCTGCGTTTATTATTGTCTAAATTACAATTAATAATTTTCAAAATGATTAGCAGTTAAAATAGGTGCATAAATTATTAATTGATGAAAATAGCGATAATAAGAAGCCAAGTAGTTTTACATTTCTAATTATTATAACTATGGCTAATCTAACATGGAAGGGTGTATATCCAGCTCTTCTAACCCCTTTTAAACAAGATGATTCAATTGACTTTGAAGTGTACAACAAAAATTTACAAGCGCAAATTGCTGCGGGTGTTGATGGAATTATTTTAGGTGGATCTTTAGGAGAAGCAAGTTCTTTATCCAATGAAGAAAAACGAGACTTGTTATTTTATTCTAAGGAAAATATCCCATCGGATTTTCCTGTAATCATAAATATTGCAGAGCAAACTACCAAAGCTGCAATAGCATTGGCACAGGATTCTGAAAAAAATGGTGCAGATGGATTAATGTTATTACCGCCAATGCGTTACTATGCAGATAGTCATGAAACGCTAGAATACTTTAAAGCGGTAGCTAAGTCAACTAGCTTACCAATCATGATTTACAATAATCCAGTGGATTATAAAATTCATGTTACATTGGATATGTTCGAATCAATGATGCCTCATCAAAATATTCAAGCTGTTAAAGAATCTACGCGAGATATTTCTAATATTACCAGAATGATTAATCGTTTTGGTGATCGATTCAATATTTTATGTGGAGTAGATACTTTAGCAATGGAGAGTCTTTGTATGGGGGCACATGGATGGGTAGCAGGATTGGTTGATGCATTTCCGAGAGAAACAGTTGCTATTTATCGATTAGTAAAAGCAGGACAAATTGAAGCGGCCTTGCCTATCTATCGTTGGTTTTTACCTGTATTAGAATTAGATATACATCCTAAATTAGTACAGTACATCAAATTGGCTGCAACCCATACTGGTATTGGTTCAAGTCATGTAAGAGCACCTCGACTTCCTATTGAAGGAGCAGAATTGAAAAGAGTTACAAGCATTATAGAAACGGCATTGGCCAATAGGCCTATATTGCCAGATTATTTGAACCTGAAACACACAAAAGATGCTAAATGGGCATAATGTAATTGGATTTGAAGAGTCCGCTAAAGGACAAAAAACTTTTCAATCTTTTAGTACCATTCAAGGTAGTTTTTTGCAAGAAAAATTTCATATTGCTACGAATGATGAAATTGAAGCAGCTATTGCCAAGGCAGTAACTGCTTTTGGCATTTATAGTAAAGTACCTTTTGTAGTGCGGGCAGTTTTTTTAGAAACAATTGCTGCAGAAATTTTTCAGTTAGGAGATGTGTTATTAGAACGCGCTCATCTAGAATCTGGCTTGCCATTAGCCAGATTAACTGGAGAACGAGACAGAACAATGAATCAATTAAAGTTGTTCGCTGGTTTATTGCGGGAGGGATCATGGGCCGATGCGGTGATAGACACGGCCATGCCCGAAAGACAACCACTACCCAGAGCAGATATTAGAAGAATACTGCAACCACTTGGGCCAGTAGCTGTTTTTGCAGCCAGTAATTTCCCCTTTGCATTTTCAACTGCAGGTGGAGATACTGCATCTGCATTGGCAGCCGGCTGTTCTGTAATTGTGAAAGCGCACAGTGCACATGCAGGTACCAACGAGTTAATGGCAACAGCTATTAAAAGAGCAGCGGAGAAAACAGGCATGCCGGATGGGATATTTTCTTCTTTAATTGGAGAAGGTGCAACACTGGGTCAACAGTTGGCTGCAAACCCTGTAATTAAAGCCATTGGGTTTACTGGTTCTTATAGAGCAGGAATGGCATTGTATGAAACAGTTACACAAAAGCGAACCGCCCCCATTCCGTTATACGCCGAAATGAGCAGTATTAATCCAGTAGTGTTATTACCCGAAACATTAGCATTAAAAACTACTGCGATTGCTACAAGTCTGGCCGGCTCTATTACACTTGGGGTAGGACAGTTTTGTACGAACCCGGGATTGTTGTTTGTGATTAAATCAAAAGCAACGGAAGCGTTTATAGAATTAATGGTGGCAAGCCTTTCAGCGGTTATACCCGCTACCATGTTAAATCAAGCCATCTGCAAATCCTATTACACAGATAGAACGAAGTTGATGAATGCGAAAGGAGTCAACTTAGTTTATAAAGGAGAAAATTTACAGAATGAGTATAAAGGAACCCCTGCATTATTTACGGTACCTGCCAATGAATTTATTGCATCACTAGCTTTGCAAGACGAAGTGTTTGGGCCTTGTTCTTTGGTGGTTATTTGCGAAGATAAATCACAATTGGTTCAAGCATTGTCGGCTATGCACGGTCAGTTAACAGGATCTATTTATGGCAATGAAGAAGAATTAATTCGTTATACGGAAGTGGTTCAAATTTTACAAGATAAAACAGGTAGGGTCATCTTCAATAGTGCGCCTACTGGCGTAGAAGTTTGTCATGCAATGGTGCATGGTGGACCATTCCCTGCAACAACTGATTCAAGAACGACTTCTGTTGGAACCGAAGCCATCAGAAGATTTGTAAGACCTATTTGTTACCAAGATTGTCCACAAGTGCTACTGCCATTATATTTACAGAACAACAATGCAGCTGGAATCATGCGGAAAATAAATGGAAATTATACAAGGGATGCAATCCAATAAAACAATTAGAAAAGGAATATGGCACATAAAAAATTCTTTTGTATTGATGCGCATACCTGTGGCAACCCGGTAAGGTTGGTTGCAGGAGGAGGTCCTTTGCTCGAAGGTAATTCGATGATGGAGAAAAGATTACATTTTCTTCGTGAGTTTGATTGGATTAGAAAAGGATTAATGTTCGAGCCACGCGGTCACGATATGATGAGTGGAAGTATTTTGTATCCACCACATGATCCACAAAATGATATTGGTGTTTTGTTTATTGAAACCAGTGGGTGTTTGCCCATGTGTGGACACGGAACCATTGGTACCATTACAATTGCTATTGAAGAAGGATTGGTGATACCTAAAACACCAGGAAAATTACGCATTGAAACACCAGCAGGATTGGTATTAATTGAGTACAAACAAGAAGGCAAAAAAGTATTGTCTGTAAAGTTGACCAATGTGCCCGCATTTTTGTATGCATCCGATTTAGCAGTAGACTGCCCCGATTTAGGAACCATTACTGTGGATGTTGCATACGGAGGAAATTTTTATGCAATTGTAGATCCACAGAAAAATTTCCCAGGACTAGAACACTATACTGCAGATCAATTGATTTCCTGGAGCAGGGTTTGTAGAAAAAGATTAAACGAGCAATATCAATTTGTGCATCCAACCAATGAGAACATCAAAGGACTCAGTCATTTGTTGTGGACAGGTAAAACGATAGCACCCACATCAACAGCAAGAAATGCTGTTTTTTATGGAGATAAAGCCATTGATCGATCACCATGTGGAACAGGAACTTCCGCAAGAATGGCCCAGTGGTATGCAAAGGGAAAACTAAAAAAAGGAGATGCTTTTATTCATGAAAGCATTATTGGTTCTACGTTCACTGGATTAATTGAAGAAGAGACCACCGTTAATGGGTTGCCTGCCATTGTTCCAAGTATTGAAGGATGGGCAAGAGTTACTGGATATAATACAATCATTATAGATGATGAAGACCCTTATGCACATGGGTTTCAAGTGATTTAGCAGTTTTAAAATTACACTATGAGAGCGGTTATTATTGGAGGAGGAATCATTGGATTGAGTTCAGCTTACTACTTAGTTCAAGAAGGATGGGAGGTAACAGTAGTTGATCAAACTGATTTGACCGATAGTTGTTCATATGGAAATTTAGGAATGATTGTGCCCAGTCATTTTGTTCCATTGGCAGCACCAGGAATTGTGGCACAAGGCGTGAGATGGATGTTTGATTCGAAGAGCCCTTTCTATGTTAAACCATCATTGAGTTTTCAATTAATCAATTGGGGGTTACAGTTTATTAAATCGGCCAATCAAAAACATGTAGAGCAATCTGGTCCACATTTAACTGCCATTAATTTGTTGAGTAAGCAGTTGTATGAAAAGTTGAGTGAAGAACCTGGTTTTGATTTCTCTTTTGAAAAAAAGGGAATCATGATGTATTATAAAACAGAAAAAGTTGGGGCGGAAGAAGTGCATATGGCCGAGAAAGCCAAGCAAATGGGCTTAGATGTAGATGTATTAACAAAGCAAGCAGCACAAGCATTAGAACCTGAAGTTGAGCTAGATGTATTGGGCGCCGTGCACTATAAATGTGATGCACATTTGTATCCGAATAAATTGAATCATCAATTGATTCATTATTTACAAAACAGGGGCGTTCAATTTGTAACAGGTAAACCCGTTACTAAAATTGAAACCAAGAACAATGCTGTACAATCGGTACATATTGGAGAAAACATCATTACAGGGGATACTTTCATTTTTGCTGCGGGATCATGGTTGCCTGCATTATTAAAAATGGTTCAAGTTCAATTACCCATGATGCCAGGAAAAGGCTATTCCTTTACGCAAGAAAATCCTGCAAAACAATTACAAGTACCTGCCATATTATGTGAAGCAAGGGTAGCCATCACGCCCATGAATCAACAATTGCGATTTGGTGGTACCATGGAAATAGGCCCTATCAACAAACAGATTAATATGAATCGGGTGAGAGGCATTGTTGAGTCTGTTCCAGCTTATTTGCCTGGATTAGCAGTGGATATGCCAAGTGAAGATAAAGTCTGGTATGGCTTTAGGCCCTGTTCTCCCGATGGATTACCCTATATTGGTTATGCATCTAAGTACAATAATTTATTAGTAGCGGGTGGACATGCAATGATGGGATTGAGTTTAGGACCAGCTACAGGAAATCTAATTGCTGCATTGGCAACCAAACAACCAACGAAAATTAATATCAACGCATTTGATCCTACAAGATTTGATTAATACAATAACACTTAAATCAGCTATATGAAAATCTCCCCATCGGTTTTACTTTTGTTGTTGGCTTGCAACTGTATAGTTGTTGCACCACAACAAATTACTGCACAAGTATCCAATGCATCATTTGTTCCTTGTCAAGAAATGCCCAGTTTAATTCAAGGATACAATGTAGACAACCGCACTTTGAGTCGATACTATAGCCCTACTAGTTCAAGAGGTGGTGGGGGTTTTGGTGGAGGAGCAGATGCAAGCATTGGTTCTCCTGAAAAGAACAAACGCTTGCAACAATTGGTGCAAGATTACCAAAAGAAATTAGCGGCGGTTTCATTTAATAATTTATCTCAAGAATGTAAAGCAGACTATATTCTTTTCAAAAGAGATTTAGCGGAAAGATTACAACAATTAAAAAACGAAGAAGCTGAAGTAACTAAAATACAAGCTTGGATTCCATTTGCACCCAAAGTGTATGCATTAGAGCAATTGCGCAGAAGAGGCATTCAACCCAAGGCAGAAGAAGTGGCCAGAGATTGGTCTGCCATCACACAAGAAATTAAATCATTGCAAGCCAAACTTAAGCAAGAGAAATCCGTTGACCCAGAATCGGTATATACTGCAGGAGAAGTCATCAATAATTTAAGAGCAACCGTACAGAGTATCCAAGATTTTTACAATGGGTACGATCCTATGTTTACTTGGTGGGTGCCAACCGTACAAAAAACATTAGATGAAGCATTGGTTGCTTATGCAGCTGCATTTAAAGCAAAAGCCAATAGTGCATTTACTGCAACAGATAATAGTGGAATTGTGGGTGTGCAAGTAGGAAGAGATGAATTAATCAAACAGCTACAGCGTGAAATGATTCCTTATACACCAGAAGAACTGATTGAAATTGCTAATAAAGAATTTGCATGGTGTGATGCAGAAATGCTGAAAGCGTCTAGAGAAATGGGTTTTGGAGATAATTGGAAAGCAGCTTTAGAAAAAGTAAAAAATCTCTATGTTCCACCGGGCAAACAACCAGAAGCCATTTTAAAATTATATACGGAGTCCATTGATTTCTTAAAGAAGAATCAACTATTAACCATTCCACCATTGGCAGAAGAAACATGGGGCATGATGATGATGTCTCCTGAACGTCAGTTGGTGAATCCATTTTTTACGGGAGGCGCAGATATCACGATATCTTATCCAACCAATACCATGAGTTATGAAGATCGCATGATGAGCATGCGTGGCAATAACCCACATTTTTCAAAAGCAACCGTGCACCATGAATTGATTGCAGGTCATAACTTACAACAATTCGTAAATTCAAGAACCAGAACTTATCGCAATTTTGGAACTCCGTTTTGGACAGAGGGATGGGCATTATATTGGGAATTGATTTTATGGGATCAGCAGTTTGCGAAAATTCCGGAAGATCGAATTGGTATGCTTTTCTGGCATATGCATCGCTGCGCAAGAATTATTTTCTCTTTGAATTATCATATGAAGAAATGGACACCACAACAGTGTATTGATTTCTTAGTAGATAGAGTAGGGCACGAACGTGCTAACGCAGAAGGAGAAGTACGCAGGTCATTTGTTGGAAGATATCCACCATTGTATCAATTAGCTTACTTAACAGGAGGCAGACAGTTTTACGCACTAAAAAAGGAATTGGTTGATGGCGGTAAAATGAGTTACAAACAATACCATGATGCAGTATTGAGTTTGAATGCAATGCCTGTAGAAATGGTACGCGCCATCTTGACGAAACAACCACTTACTGAAAACTTTACAACCAACTGGAGATTCTATAATGAATAATCAACTGAATGATTAAGCAAAAATGGATTTGGGTAATGGGCATACTTGCTGCAACAGTAACGCTGTTTCAGTTTTGTGTGCAAAGCAAAACACCTTTGGCACAAGATCCACGTGGAATTGCGTATGCAGGTGCTGAATCTTGTAAAAGTTGTCATGCAGCTATTGCCAGCACGTATGCTCAAACTGCCCATCATAATACCACCAGTCTTGCTAATGCAGTGAATATAAAAGGGAGCTTTGATCCAGATAGTAATCAGTTTTTGTACAATAAAGACTTAAAAGTCTTAATGGAGCAAGAACAAAATAAATTCTTTCAAACAGCATATGAGAATGGAATGCAAAAAGCAAGATTTCCATTCGATCTAGTGATTGGATCTGGTAGAAAAGCACAGAGTTTTTTGTATTGGCAAGGCACCAATGCTTATCAGTTGCCAATCAGTTATTCTGTAGTGGGGAACTGCTGGGTAAATAGCCCTAATTATCCAACAGATCATGTTCGTTTTGATCGAGTAATACCTATAGGATGTTTTGAGTGCCATAGTTCTTTTATAGAAAGAACGGGCATGAGAAACGAAAACGGCTATCGAATAGATGAAATGAATAAGCAGACGGTTATACTTGGTATTGACTGCGAGCGATGTCATGGTCCAGCAGCAGCGCATGTGGCTTACCAAAAGGAAAATCCAACAGACAAAAAAGCCAAGTACATTCATTCTTTCGCCGCAATCAGTAATGTTCAACAAATTGAAAGCTGTGCAACCTGTCATTCAGGATTAAGAGAGCCCATTCGTTCCCCATTTTTGTTTAGACCAGGACATGCATTAAAGGATTTTTATCAACCAGATACAACCCAGCAAGTAGCTGAAAAGTTAGATGTGCATGGCAATCAATATCAACTTCTATTAGCCAGTAAATGTTTTAAGGGATCTATGGAAACAATTACTTGTAGTTCTTGTCATAATCCGCATCAAACAGAAAGGAAAAATATGCAGTTGTTTTCTACCAAATGCATGAATTGCCATCAGCCAAATACGCCTCAGTTTTGTTCCTTCGAGCAAAAAGTTGGTCCAACGATTGTCAATAATTGTATTGATTGTCATATGCCAGCAAAGCCATCTGAGTTAATCAAACTAGGCACTCAAAATAATTCAAAAAAAATAGCAAATTTAGTCCGCTCACATTTGATTGCTACATACCCTGAAGCTTCTCAACAGTTTTTACAATCAATTAAGCATCAACAGCAATAGTTGATTTCTTTTTTACTGCATAGTAAATAGGAATTCCTAATAAAGTGATGATTAATCCTGGCCAAGTAAAATTCGGTTTGAAAATAATCAGCAAAATACAAAAGCTTAGTCCCATCAATATATAGATCAATGGGAGGATCGGATAACCAAAAGCTTTATAAGGTCTTATTGCATCAGGTCTTTTTTTGCGAAGTATAAATATACCTGCAATCGTAAGCATATAAAATCCAACTACTACAAATGAAATCATGTCTAATAGTTGGCCATATTTTCCACTTAAACTCCAACCACAGGCAACAATACATTGTAACCAAAGCGCATACGCTGGAACATTATTTTTATTGAGGGAGCCTGCTTTTTTGAAGAAGAGTTCATCTTTTGCCATGGTGTAGTATACCCGCGCACCAGCAAGAATAATCCCGTTATTACATCCAAATGTAGAGATCATAATCATGATGGCAATTATAATGGTACCCGCTTCACCAAAAATGATATTTGCTGCAACAACCCCAACGCGGTCTTTATCTGCATGTGCAATATCCTGTAAAGGAAGTAATGCTACATAAGAAATATTCGTTAGTAAGTATATAACAGTAACAATTAAAGTACCTAAAAATAGACTAAGCCCAATATTGCGTTGAGGGTTTTTAATTTCACCTGCAATAAACGTTACATTATTCCAAGAGTCACTGCTAAAAATTGAACCAACCATGGAAGCTGCAATAGCACCCAAAGCTGCAAATAGGGTATAATTTCCAAAACTACCATCCGTATTCATCGGCCTGAGCTCCCAAGCATTTTGCCAATTGAGGTTCCATACTTCCTTGTTAAAGAAAAGTAGACCGAACAAAATGAGGCCAAATAAGCTTAACAGCTTAGCAATGGTAAAACTGGTTTGTATAATTTTCCCACTTTGAATCCCTCTTGTGTTAATGAAAGTAAGTGTTGCAATCACAACAATTGATAATAATTGGGCCCTAGAGATTGCTAAGAGGCCTAAATCAATTGCTATAATATCTTCACTAAAAAAGGGGAACAGATAGGCAGTAAATTTTGCAAAAGCTACTGCCACAGCAGCAATAGTGGCTGTTTGAATCACAGAGAAAAAGCTCCATCCAAATAGAAATGCAATCAGCGAATTATAGGATTCTTTCAAGTAGACATATTGCCCACCAGCTTTTGGAAACATAGCACTTAACTCTCCATAACTCAATGCAGCAGCAACGGTCATGAATCCTGTTATTAACCAAACTGCCATTAGCCATCCAATGCTTCCTACATTCCTAGTGATATCTGCACTTACAATGAAAATGCCAGACCCAATCATTGATCCTGCAACAACCATAGTAGCATCTAATAATTTGAGCGAAGGTTTAAACTGTGGAGAGGCTGACATAATAAAAGCTTATTTTATATGATTAGTAAGATAAAGGTATAAGAGATTAGGTCGAATATTCCTTCTTTCTATAAAATGGTTAAAATATGTTTAGGATTAGTTAAAATATTCGGTAAGCTACTGAACTATTAAAAATAGTTTTAATTGTCATTTTGACTCTTATTAAAACGATTGCATTATGGAAAAGTTTCTAAAAAGTTTATTACTCTTTTTTCTCTTGGCGGTAAACAGTGTTTACGCTGGTTTTGAAAGAATGCCTGTAAATGGAATTCCCCCACCTAGAACCATTACTGGGGTAATATCTGATGCTGCATCAGGTGGCCCGCTACAAGGTGCCACCATATCTGTTAAGAATACGAATACCAATACCACTTCTGATGCAGATGGTAAATTTAGTATTGTAGTTCCATCAGATGATGCAGTGATAGATATATCTTATATAGGATATGTAACTCTTTCAATACCTGTTCGTGGACAAACGTCCATTACCGTAAAACTGAACAAGGATATTAATAGCCTTGATGAAGTGGTTGTGGTAGGATATGGTACACAAAAGAAGGGGGACTTAACCAGTGCAGTTTCTAGTGTGAAGCAAGAAAATTTCGTCAAAGGATTTGTACGGGATGCAGCACAATTGATTCAGGGTAAAGTAGCAGGGTTGTCTGTATCTACTTCTTCAGGTTCTCCAACTGCAGGAACACAAATTCAATTAAGAGGGATTACCACTTTAAATGCGTCTACTGCCCCATTGATTTTGATAGATGGTGTTCCAGGTAATTTGAATTCAGTATCTCCAGAAGATATTGAATCGATGGACGTATTAAAAGATGGATCTGCAGCTGCTATTTATGGTACTAGAGGTACCAATGGCGTAATTTTAATTACGACCCGTAAAATACAAGGGGGTGGTAGATCGGTTGTAGAATACAATACCTATGGAAGTGTTCAAACAATTGCAAGACGTCCTCGTTTTTTAAACGCTGAAGAGTTTAGACAATTTGGTAGAGAGGGGCTTCCTTTTATTGATTACGGTTTAAATACCGATTGGTTTAAAGAAATTTCAAGACCAACCCCATTCAGCCAAACACATAACCTTACTTTTCAAGGAGGCAACAGACAAACGAGTTATACGGCTAATATCAACTACCGTAATTGGGAAGGTATGTTCCTTAAATCGGTGAATCGTCAGTTAACCTTACGTGCAGATGTAAACCATAGTATGTTTGATGGTAAAGTAAAAGTGAATTTAAATGTCATCAGCCGTCAGCGTAATGACGATGGTGCTTTTAATAGTTATATCTATCGTCAATCAGTAATTAGAAACCCAACTGATAGCGTATACGATTATAGAGGACAATGGAAGGAAAGGAATATTTATTTTTATGATAATCCATTGGCTTATTTGATGGAAACCAATGCAAGGAATGAGTTTCAAGAAACCCGTTTGTCTGGAAGTGTAACGGCAAATTTGGCAAAAGGATTAAATGCTAAGTTATTAATGGCTAGTGTTACAACCGAATCTTTGTCTGGATTTGCTGAAACTAAGAAACATATATCAACTACCAAGAATGGTAGAAATGGAAATGCATCAAGAGGAACTAGCGCTACTAAGGACAATTTGATGGAGTTTACCTTAGACTACACAAAATCATTTGGGAAGCATCGTTTGGTAGCATTGGCAGGGTACAGCTATCAAGATTTTTACGATGAAGCTTTTTCAGTATCCAACTGGGATTTTCCAACCGATCAATATTCATATAACAGATTACAGGCAGGTAATGCATTGGGTCGGGGAGAAGCGTCTATGAGTAGTGCTGCGGAATCGAGCAAACTAATTGGATTCTTTGGTAGGGTTAACTACAACTTTGCCGATAAGTATTTAGTATCCGCAAGTGTGCGTAGAGAAGGTTCTTCAAAATTTGGAGCGAATCATAAATGGGGTACCTTCCCCGCTATTTCAGCAGCATGGCGTGTTAAAAATGAACCATTTTTACGCAATGTAAAGTTCATTACCGACTTAAAAGTGAGAGCAGGATTTGGTATTACTGGTATTGCTCCTTCAGCAGCCTATTTGTCTCAAACCAGTTTGAATTATGGTACCCGTTTCTTGGATAATGGTGTTTGGATTCAATCATTATCACCCGTACGTAACCCCAATCCAGATTTGAGATGGGAAAGAAAAGAAGAGACCAATTTTGGTATCGACTTATCAGTATTAGATGGAAGGTTGAGTACTACTATTGATATCTATAAGCGTACCACAAAAGATATGTTGTACAACTACAGCGTGCCAGTTCCTCCTTATTTGTTCAATAGTATTTTGGCCAACGTAGGGGTGATGGAAAACAAAGGAGTAGAAGTGTTGATCAACTACAATGCCATCCAAAAGAAAGACTTCTCTTGGGAAACCAGTATCAACTTCTCTACTAACTCTAATAAATTAGTTTCGCTTTCTAATAATCAATTTAGAACAACTGCAAACTTTTTTACTGCCGGAGGAACAGGAGAACCAGTGCAAGATTATACACATAGAGTAGACATTGGTGGTCCTATCGGAAACTTCCATGGATACAAATCAGTTGATATTGATGCAAACGGATTATGGATTATTATGGGTGCAGATGGTAAGCCTAAACCATATACGCAAGCACGTCAAGAAGACAAGCAAATTCTAGGAAATGGATTACCTAGGTATTATGGAGGATGGAATAATACCGTTCGTTACAAAAATTGGGATTTAAGCGTATTAATGCGTGGTGCATTTGACTTTCAGATCTTGAACTTCCAACGCATGTTCTACGAAAATTCACAACCACAAATTTTGGGTAATTATAATGTATTAAAATCTGCTTTTGATAATGTGTATGGTAAAACCAGATTAAAGAATCCTCAGGCTTATGTGAGCTATTATGTTGAAAATGGCGACTACTGGAAAATAGATAATATAACCCTTGGATACAATGTAAATATGAAGGGCAATAAATATATTAAGTCAATGCGCTTATATGCATCAGGTTTGAACCTATTTACTATAACAGGTTATAAGGGAATAGATCCTGAAGTAAACAGAAGTGGCTTAGCTCCAGGCAATGATGAGCGTGATAAATTCCCCACTACCAGAACATTTACACTGGGTGCATTGGTAACCTTATAATTTGAAAAACGAAACTATAAATCATGAAAACATATTTTAATAATAAATGGTTCCTAACAGCAGCGCTAGCAGGCACCATGCTATTCAACGGATGTACCAAGTTGGATGAAGAAGTTTATTCTGAAGTGCTTGCCCAAAACTTTCAGGCAACAGCCAATGATGTACCTGCATTAATTGCGCCAGTGTATACTGTATTGCGTGCAAATACCGCCAGCTGGCAAGCATTATTTGATTTGCAGGAAGAGGCAGCTGATCAAATTGTTACACCAGCAAGACCAAACGGTTGGGTAGATGGGGGAACGTATAGAAGAATGCATGAGCATGTTTGGACACCAACGCAAGGACAACCCAATGGACTTTATAATCGTTGTTATACGGGAATCAATAATGCCAACAGGGTATTATTTCAAATTGAATCAGGTCAAATTCCTGTACCTAGTGGTAAAGAAGCCATTATTGCAGAGTTGAAAGCGGCAAGGGCTTACTATTACTATTTGTTACTCGATAACCATGGAAATGTACCAGTGGTAACCGATTTTAAAGATACCAGTTTGCCAGTTCAAAGAACTCGTCAGCAAGTATATGATTTTGTTGTAAAAGAATTTACCGACGCCATTCCCAATTTGTCTCCAGTGGTTTCAAAAGCTACTTACGGTAGAATGACGCGTTGGGCAGCGAAAGCATTTTTAGCACGTGTTTATTTAAATGCAGAAGTGTATACTGGAACTGCACAGTGGGCAAAATGTATTCAAGAGTGTAATGATATTATTGCGTCTAACCAATATGTATTAACACCAACCTATAGAGAAAATTTTACTTCTACCAATGATAATTCTAAGGAGATGGTTTTTGCCGTTCCTTATGATGAAATTTTTGCAACAGAAAGCAATATTCACATGAAAACCTTAGATCCATTAATGCAGTTGGTTTATCCAATGCAAGTTCAGCCATGGGGAGGAAACTGCGCAGTACCTCAGTGGATTGATACTTATGATCCAGATGATCGTAGATTAAGAGATACCTGGATTATGGGACCACAGTATAATGCAACTACAGGTGCAATGGTGATTAATTATGTTAAAACAGTTACTAGTATAGCATCAAGCACCAATAGCCAGGGATTTAGAGTTGGTAAATATGAAATCAAAGCAGGTATGCGTGGAGGCTCAAGTGTAGACTTCCCATTGATGCGCTATGCAGATGTATTAATGATGAAAGCAGAGTCATTATTACGTACCGGTAATGCAGCAGAAGCAGCAACCATTGTTACCCAAGTAAGAGCTAGAAATTTTGCAGCTAATCCAGCAAAAGCAACTGTTACAGGGGCACAATTGCAACAAGGTAGTAGTTATCCTTACGGTGAATGGACCAATGGAGCTCAAACAACATTTGAAGGTGGAGCAGATATTCCATTTGGAAGAATGTTAGATGAATTAGGTTGGGAATTTGCTGCAGAAGCAAAGCGTCGCCAAGACTTGATTCGTTTTAAGGTATTTCATAGAAAGAGTTGGTTCTCTCATAAGCCATCAGCTACATTCCGTAATATATTCCCTATACCAGCAAATTCATTGTTGGTTAATCCAAACTTGAAACAAAATACAGGATATTAGTTTTCTATTTTAGTTTATAGGTCTTAAGCAATGGCAAAGCCTGCAAATTTCTTGTAGGTTTTGCCGTTTTAAAAAATTACTGATGAAAAAAAGTCCATTCCACATTCCATTCTTGTGCCTATTTTTATTTGTAGTTGGATTAATGCCGTCGTTAATGGCACAGCAATCCATTTTAAGTAAACCCAACTTGGCATTGATAGCAAAAGTAAGATCAAGTAGAGGAGGCTTTGGCTTGAATGGGTTAAATGATCAGCAAACCACCGTAAACACAGGAAATAATCGAATGGGAGCAGGAGGCAATAATCGACCTCAGCCCCGTGCAAATATTTGGGTAGAATACGAATGGGAAGAACCAGTAACAACATCCGAAGTAGGGCTTTATTGGTGGAACTATAATAACAGTATTAGACTACCAGATACATATCGCATTTCTTATTGGAATGGGAATGCATTTGTTCCCGTAGATAATATACAAGGAATGGAGAAACAAAATAATCAATTCAATATTTCTTCATTTAAAGAAATCAAAACTACTCGTTTGCGAATTGATTTAGATTCTGCAGATAGAGGGGTGAGCACCTTATTAGAGTGGGTAGTTACAAAATCAACTAATTCACCTAATACCAAACCACTTGTAAATGCTGGTATTGATAGGGATGTTATCATTAGTGGAAAAACCTATTTAGATGCAACAGTAAAATCTGTTACACCAATTACTAAAATTGAATGGCAAAAAGTTTCAGGGCCAGGTAATGTGCAGTTTAGCGATCCTGCCTCTTTAAAAGCAACGGCTAATTTTTCTGCAGTAGGTAATTATGTTTTGGCATTAAATGCTACAGAGAGTGCGCAAACAAAGTCATCTACCATCAGCGTAAAAGTACATCAACCACCGCCTGCTAATCGCTTAGATGTAGTGTATACAAAAAAATACAAGATTGATAATAAGTTATGGAACGATCGGGCTAAAGCCTTAATTGTGAATTGGATTCCTTACTGCATAGCACAAAATGAACGTACCGATTTAACCAGTGGTCAAGGTGGTATAGATAATTTTATTGAAGCAGCTAAAGCAATCAAAGGAGAATCATTTCAGCGTCATAAAGGGTATGTATTTTCAAATGCATGGGTTCATCAAACAGTAGAATCAATTTGTATTGCATTGATGGTTGATGCTCAAGGTGACAAAGAAATTATTGCTGCACAAGAAAAAATGAAAGTGGCATTAGAGCGTTGGATTCCAATCATACTTGCAGCGCAAGAATCGGACGGTTATTTACATACAGCCTATACCTTACGTGATACTTCTCGATGGAAAAATCGTTGGGATCCAAGAAATAGAAGTGATCATGAAGGCTATGTTGCCGGATATTTTATTGAGTCTGCTATTAACCACTATACATTAACCAATGGTAAAGACAAACGCTTATATGATGCAGCCAAAAAATTAGCTGATTGTTGGGTTAAAAATATTGGAACAGGACCTGGACAGAAAGTGTGGTACGATGGTCACCAAGAAATGGAACAAGCCCTAGTAAGATTTGGCCGTTTTGTAAATGATATGGAAGGGAATAAGCGGGGAGATAGTTATGTTAAACTCGCTAAATTTTTATTAGATAGTAGAAAAGATGGATCGGAGTACGATCAAAGTCATGTACCTGTACAACAACAATATGAAGCTGTAGGACATGCAGTTCGTGCTACTTATAATTATTCTGCAATGGCAGATGTAGCAGCTGAAACAGGCGATGTAGATTATCAAAGTGCCGTGATGTCCCTTTGGAATAATTTGACCAATAAAAAATATTATTTCACCGGTGGGATTGGAAGTGGTGAAACATCAGAAGGATTTGGTCCTAATTATTCTTTGCGCAACAATGCTTATTGTGAATCTTGTTCAAGTGCAGGATTAATTTTTTTCCAGTATAAAATGAACTTAGCTTATCACGATGCAAAATATGCAGACTTGTATGAAGAAACCATGTACAATGCATTATTGGGTTCTTTAGATTTAGACGGTAAAAATTTCTATTATACCAATCGATTGTCTGAAGCGCAACCAAGAGATCCTTGGCATGTATGCCCATGTTGTGTGGGCAATATTCCACGTACCTTATTAATGATGCCTACTTGGACCTATGTTACCGGACCCAAAGCATTGTATGTAAATATGTATGTGGGTAGTACTATTAATGTAGAAAAGTTTGCTGGTACAGAGGTTGAAATGGTTCAGAAAACCAATTATCCGTGGGAGGGATCGGTGAATATTACCGTTAATCCAAAACAATCCACAGCGTTTGCTATTTATGTTCGTGTGCCTAATAGAACTACGAGTGAATTGTACACACCTGATAAAGAAGTGAAGGGATTGAAGTACCTTAAAGTAAATGGAAAGAACATTCCTATTCAAATGGATAAAGGGTATGCAGTTATCAAACGTGTTTGGAAAAAGGGAGATCAAATTTCATTAGAAATGCCTATGGAAGTTCAAAAGTTTAATGCAGACAAAAGAATAGAAGCTAATATTGGTAGAATGGCATTGCGTTACGGCCCATTGGTGTACAATGTGGAAACAGCAGATGATCAAGACATCAATAAAGCGATAGATGCAAGCAAACCATTAATAACCGAGTGGAGGGATAATTTCTTGAGAGGCATGATGATCATAAAAGGATCATGGGAAGACGGAACCCAGTTGATTGCAATACCCAACTATGCAAGAACGAATCGTTTAGATGGTAAAATGCCAGCAGCAGTAACCACTACATTGCCAACTGAAGCCAATGAGCCTCCACAACGAATTCAAAATAGACCGGTTTCTTCTGCAGTATGGATCAAAGAAAAAAATTAGAAAGATGAATTTACAAAAGCGAATTACTCGATTACTCCTTACCCTTGCTGTATTGTTTAATGGTATTGCCAATGGGTATGCCCAAAGTGGAGATCAAATATTAGATGGGATTGGAGAAACCGCCATGATTTCAAGGTACTTGTTGAATGGTGATACCAAAGATTGGTCAAGGAATAATTTGCATGCAAAATATGGTGGAGTAGAAGCACCATATGTAAATGATAGCCGATTTGGAAAAGTATTGTTGCTGAATGGAGAAGCAAATTCTTTCTTACAAATCCCTGCAGAATCTCTTCACGATATAGAGTCATTAAGTATATCTGGATGGGTTAATCTGCGCACAAATACGCAACAACAAACTTTTTTTATTATCGGAAAGGGAAACGCGAATCCAGTTTTTACCGCACCTATTCCAGTAGCTGCAGAAAATAAATGGGTACATATGGCTGTTGTATTTGATGTTGCTGCAAAAACGGTTCAAAATTTTATTGATGGAAGACCAGCAGGAGAGCCAATCAATTTAACACCCGCATTTATTCAAATGCTTGGATCAGCAGAAAGCAACCAACTACAAATTTTTGTTGGAAAAGCAGTAGCAGGAAGCCCTAACTTAAACGGGTTGATTACCGATGTTAGGGTGTATCGTGTTCCTTTGAATAGAAGACAAGTAGTAGGTATTTTTAGCAATGCTAAAGGAAGTACCGTTAATGCTGGAGCAGTGAATACCAGAAGGGTAGAAGAAGAATTGCCTAAGTTTGCACCTGATCAACCACAGTTGTACAATATCTATTTGGAGGAAGTGGCTGATGTAACGGTAGAAACAGAAGTTGGAACATTGCCTCGTTTTCCTAGTTATGCAGCTGGTAAATATAAAAACGGAATGAAAGGCCCAAAAGTAAGAGTAGTATGGCCTGCAGATATCGACAACAAAGCCGTATTACAAACAGGACAATACACGGTAACAGGTAAGGTTGCCGGAACCAACTTTAAACCAACGGCTGTAGTGACCGTTAAGCCAGCAACAAAAGTTAAAATACCTACTCCACAATTAAAAGCATTTGCATTAAATCAGGTAATATTAAAATCGGATGCACTAGGCAATGAAACTAAGTTTATTCAGAACAGAGATAAGTTTGTAAGAACATTGGTTAAGACCGATCCCAATTCATTTTTATTTATGTTCCGACATGCATTTGGTCAACCACAACCAGAAGGCGCAAAGCCATTGGGGTCATGGGATAGCAGAGATACTAAGTTGAGAGGACATGCAACCGGACACTATCTAACTGCAATAGCGCAAGCTTATGCAAGTACCAGTTATGATCAATACCTACAAAATGAGTTTGCACAAAAAATGACTTATATGGTAGATGCGTTATACAATATTGCGCAGCTATCAGGTAATCCTACAACACCAGAAGGTCCATTTGTAGCAGACCCTAAATTGGTTCCAAAGGGAGCAGGAAAAGCTGATTACGATTCAGATTTAAGTGATGCAGGCATTAGAAACGATTATTGGAATTGGGGTAAGGGATTTATTAGTGCGTATCCACCAGACCAGTTTATCATGCTCGAAAAAGGGGCAAAATATGGTGGACAAAAAAATCAGGTATGGGCTCCATATTACACACTACATAAAATATTAGCAGGCTTGATGGATGTGTATGAAGTAAGCGGAAATAAAAAAGCTTTGCAGATTGCCACTAATATGGGTGATTGGGTACATGCAAGATTGAGCCAACTTCCGAAAGACACTTTAATTAAGATCTGGAATACCTATATCGCGGGCGAATATGGTGGAATGAATGAAACCATGGCCAGATTATATCAAATGACTGGACAAAAAAATTATTTAGAAACCGCAAAATTATTTGATAACGTAAGAGTATTTTTTGGCGACACCGACCATTCACATGGCTTAGCAAAAAACGTTGACTTATTTAGGGGCTTGCATGCCAATCAACATATACCACAAGTAATTGGAAGTGTGGAAATGTATAAAGCATCTAAAGATCCAGCCTACTATAAAGTAGCGGATAATTTTTGGTATAAAATAGTGAACGATTATATGTACAGTATTGGTGGAGTAGCTGGCGCACGTAACCCAGCGAATGCGGAATGTTTTCTTGCGCAGCCAGGTACATTATACGAAAACGGTTTATCTGCCGGGGGGCAGAATGAAACTTGTGCAACGTATAATATGCTTAAGCTAACCAGTGATTTATTTCAGTTTGAGCAGCGTGGAGAATTGATGGATTATTATGAGCGTAGTTTATACAATCATATATTGGCATCAGTAGCAGAAAACAATCCCGCCAATACGTACCATGTACCGCTAAGACCAGGTGCAATCAAGCAATTTGGAAATCCTAATATGACAGGCTTTACTTGTTGTAATGGCACCGCAATTGAAAGCAATACCAAATTACAGAATACGATTTATTTTAAGAAAAATAATAACCAAGCATTGTATGTGAATTTGTTTGTACCCTCAACATTAAACTGGACAGAGAAAAAAGTAGTAGTAGAACAAAGCACCAATTTTCCAAAAGATGATGAAACCAAATTGACCATTAATGGAAATGGAAAATTTGATGTACATATTCGCGTGCCTAATTGGGCAACCAAGGGGTACATGGTAAAAATCAATGGAAAAGATGCCAATGTAAAAGCGGTGCCAGGCACTTATATTCAGCTCAGCCGCAATTGGAAAAACGGTGACGTAATTGAAGTTCAAATGCCTTTTCAATTTCATTTAGATCCATTAATGGATCAACAGAATATCGCTAGTTTATTTTATGGCCCTATTTTATTGGCAGCACAAGAAACAGAAGCTAGAAAAGAGTGGAGAAAAGTAATACTAGACGCACAAGATATTAGCAAGTCTATCACTGGAGATCCTAAGCAATTGCAATTTAATATTGGAGATGTAGTATTTAAACCATTCTACGATACGTACGGACGCCACTCTGTTTATTTAGACGTGCAGTTAAAATAATTTATCGGTTGGGTTATTGGTTAGGGAAGCATCATAAAACTGCTTCCCTTTTTTTATTCAAACAATCTCGTAAAGTGATTTTCTAAATGCGAGCGCATACCATTTCTAAATTCTTCGGGAGTTCCATTTTCTAAAAAGTCTACTAATTCTTTGTGCGATACGAACATCTTTAGCATAGGTTGCTTTTTGAGTAAGCCACTGTTATGTACATAATCAAAAACAGGCAATAGCATTTTTTGGAAACGCTTCAAAGTAGCGTTACCAGTGATTTCGTACAGCTTACCATGAAAAGCAATCTCGTGTTCAATATTGAATAAATGGTATTGGGTAGCAGGAGGTTCGTCTGCAACAATTTGTCTTAAAGCAGCAATATCTTCTTTGGTAATTCTATGAAATAATAAATCGGCCATACCAATTTCTAAGACCAATCGTATTTCAAAAATTTCTTTTAATGTTTCTGGTGCAAGAATATGTGGATTCATACTCTTACTCATCATCCCAAAAATATCAGGGCTAGTAATAACAGACCCTTTCTTCTTTTTTGATTCTATTAAACCCATCAAACGCAAGCGCGTTAATGCTTCTCTAATAACTGTTCTGCTTACTCCAAGTGTTTCAGCTAGTTCCATTTCTTTGGGTATCACATCCCCAACAGAAAGTTTGCGCTTTTGAAGTAAGTCTACCAGGCTTTCTTCCACTTTATCTACCAAGGAACTAGTGTCCATTGGTTTCATTTCAGATCTGAGTAAGGCTAAATTCATCCAGAATATGTATTACTTAATATTTAACACATGTAAAGTTACCAAAATTGCAGCTAATTTTCAATTAACTCATAAAACCTTAAAAATCAATATATTACGTAATTGTTAAAATTTATTTTGCAGTTTCAATAAAAGCTAATTATTTTTATGTCATACATAATACAATAAAACTAAATTGCTCGCCATGAACTTAAACTGCTTTAGACTCTGTGTTGTTGCGTTGTTCACAATGCTCTCCACTGCGTTATTAGCCCAAACCAAAAAGGTTTCAGGAACCATCCTGAACGACGAGGCTAAACCTCTTTCTGGAGTTTCCGTTACCATCAAGGGTACAAAAACAGGAACCCAAACCAATGCATCGGGTATGTATACCATTGATGTTGCAGAAGGGAAGTCGCTTATTTTTTCTATGATTGGATTTGCCCCTAGAGAATTTGTAGTGGGTGCAAGTGCAGTGCTAGACATTACATTAACACCCATTGTTTCTGAATTAGAAGATGTGGTGGTAACTGGTTATGGATCTCAAAAAAGAAAGGAATTAACTGGTGCTGTTGTAACGGTTAATCCAAAAGCATTTGAGCATAGTCCTACCACCAACGTAGCAACTGTGTTACAAGGTAATGCACCCGGTTTAAGAATTCAACAACGTACAGGTCAGCCAGGTACTACACCTTCTATTACATTTAGAGGTGGTACTGAATTTGGTGGAGGTGGTACACCACTATTTATTGTAGATGGAGTAATCGTTCCTTCTTTATATGGTTTAGACATTAATGATGTTGCTAGTATTGATCTATTAAAAGATGCGGCAACTACAGCAATTTATGGAGCAAGGGCTGCGAATGGAGTAGTATTGGTTTCCACTAAAAAAGGAAAAAAAGGTAAAGCGCAAGTAACGTATTCTTATAACAATACCACTAACTACGTACGCAAAAATCCTTCAGAATATTTAAGCGCTTCAGATTATATCAGAATGAACCGCTTAGGAATTCAAGCACGTTTTAGAGGAGATTCACTAGACAATAATACTGGAGCTATGAATACCGATCGCAACCAATTATTGGGTGCATGGGGATGGGCAGTGAATTCAGGTTGGAGATCAGACGTAGGTTTGTACACCACGCAGTTATTAAATAGCCAGAACCGTTTTTTATTAAACGATTCAAGATGGAAATTATTAGTAGACCGCAATCCATTTAATGCAGCGCAAATGGATAGTATTATTTTTACCGATTTAAGTGCGGTAGAAAGAGAAGCGATGATCTTGCAACAGAACAACACCAATGAACACAATATCAATTTCTCTGGAGCAAATGATCAAGGCAACTATGCATTGTCTTTGGGTTCTGTAAGAGACAATGGTATGATCATTGGTTCTCAACTAAAAAGATTGAACATCAACTTTAATGGAGGATTAAATATTGGCGAAAGATTAAAAGTGACTACCAATATTAGTGCCTATAGTGTAGAGCAAGCATTGCCATATGGTGGTTTTGGTGGAGTAGATCCTGAAGGTGGCGCCGCTGGCGGATTATTGCAGCGTTTTGTGGGAGTAGCTCCAACTATTCGTTACACCAATTATGCAACGGGCGAAATTTTGCCTGGTCCAAACGACGTTACATTAGGTAACCCTGCATATTGGAGTAACCTAACAGTAAACAATACCAATCAACAACGTTTCTTAGGTGGTATTAATTTAGAGTACACCATACTTCCTTATTTAAAAGTATTGGCAAGTGGTTCTGGATACTATCAATACACCAATAATAATTTCTTTACCAAAGCTTATCAACAAGGTAATGGTGGAGCAATGAATACCAATAGGGCTGCAAGTTTTAATACTAATAAAACCATGCAGTACACTACCAATGCATTTTTACAATTCAGCAAAAGATTCAAAGAACACAATATAACAGCGTTAGCTGGTATGGAGTTCTATGATTATAAAAACTATGCTACATCTGGTTTTGCTCAAGGTGCACCAACCGATTTAATTCCTTGGTTAACTGCAGCAACACCTCCGAATGTGCAGGGAACAACAATAGTAAACCCAGCAGGTGCTTCTTCTAACTTTGATCAGTGGGAAAGAATTGCCTCTTCTATTGCACGTTTGAACTATTCATACATGAATCGTTATTTATTAACTGCAGTAGTAAGGGTAGATGGATCAAGCCGCTTGAAAAAAGGAAATTACTACGGTACATTCCCAGGAGTTTCTTTTGGATGGAATTTACATGAGGAAGCGTTCTACAAGAACACTACTTTAGCTAAATATGTAAATAGAATTAAGCCAAGATTAAGTTATGGAGTGAATGGTAATGTGAGTTCATTGGGCTTATTCGCTACATCACAAGTGTATAACAATGCAGGAACTTACAATGGATTTGGCGGAACTTATGTAGCCAACTATATTAATTCAGATGTAAGATGGGAGCGTACCAATAGCTTAAACTTTGGATTAGACGCAGGATTCTTTAACGAGAGAATCACTTTAAATGTAGACTACTTTGTAAGAAATGTTTTTGACAAATTAGCTGGTTTAAATATTTCTTCTCAAACAGGATTTGGCAGCTTCACTACTAACTTGGGTCAGTTACAAAACAGAGGTATTGAGTTGGCAGTGAATGCAAAAATTATTGAACCAAAAACTGCAGACGGTTTTGCATTGTCTGTAGGAGCAAACTATTATCATGTTAAAAGTTATGCAAAGAAATTGCCCTTCAATGGCTTAGCAGGCAATCAAACAAGTGGTTTCTTTGTATGGGATCCTAACAACCCAGGCAAACAAATTTATGTACGTGGTTTAGTAGAAGGCCAGCGTATAGGATTAGATGAAGTATGGGCACCAAAATGGAATGGTATTTATACAGACCCTTCAACTATTGCTAGAGATGCAAATGTGTACAATGCATTCTTGCCTTATAATAACAAACGCATTAAGCAATTAGGAGATGCACAATGGCATCAAGTAAATCCAAACGATACCATTGATAGCAGACAGTTTGTTTATGTAGGAAGAACCACTCCTCAACATATGGGTGGATTCAATATTGCTAGTTCATTCAAGGGTGTACGCTTGTATGCACAATTTGATTATGCGTTTGGATTTGTAGTATTAAACAATCAAATCGTAAGAGGATTAAGCCAGGTACAGGGTTCACAAAATGCAACTACTGATATCTTAAAAACATGGTCACCTACCAATCCAACAGGAACTATGCCTCGTTATTATTGGGCAAACCAAGGTAGAAACTATGCAACCGATGCAAGTGGTAATAACCCAGCAGCTAATTTATGGGAGAAGGGAGATTATGTAATGTTAAGAGAACTAACACTAGCATATGATTTACCTACTTCTATCATCAGCAGATACTTAGCTAACAGAGTTAAAGGACTCAGTGTAAATGTTACCGGCTCTAACTTATTTTATCTTTCTGGATACAGCGGCAACTTCCCTGAAGTGGGTGGTGTAGACCAAGGTAAATTCCCTTTACCAAGAAGATTAACTTTTGGAATAAGAGTAACACTTTAATTGATTGTTCAAACTAAAAATGATTGAAATGAAATACAATAAACTATTTATAGCAAGTGTGCTCTTGGTAACATTGGGTACATCATCTTGCACTAAAAAATTAGACGAAGTGGTGCCACAAAGCAGCATCAGTAAAGACCAAGCATTAAAAGATCCGAACGCAGCAAGAACCTTGTATTATGGTACTTATGGTTTGTTAAGATCATACACCAGTACGTTTTATCAAATGGGTGAAATGCGTGGAGATATTTGGGCAGATGGATTATTTACCGAGAGTGTAGATGGCGGCTTACAAAATTTGTACAGACACAATATCAGCAGCTTAAACGTACCGTTTACCAACTGGGCTGGATTGTATAATTTGATTTATAATTTTAATAATGTCATTAAGATTATACCACAAACTCCGCTGCCAGATGCAGAAAAAACCAGAATCTTAGCAGAAGTGCATGGCTTAAGAGCTTATGTGTATTATAATATGTTGAGAACTTGGGGTGCAGTTCCATTGAATACTGAGCCAGTAGAAACATTAACCAATACTGCAGAAACTTACAAGCCAAGAACTGGAGTTGATTCTATTATGATTCAAGTGAAAGCGGATATAGCTAAGTCATTAGAATTGTTTGGTACAGCAACACCAATTTCAACAGATAAGCGAGTGGTATGGAGCAAATTGGCAACACTAGTATTAAAAGGTGATGCATTTATTTGGTCTGGAACCCATATGGGTGGCGGTACAGCCGATCTAACTACTGCTAAAGCTGCTTTACAAGAAGTAAGAAATTTGCAGGGTGCTACTTTAGATTTACAGGGTAACTACAGAGACATTTTTGATCCCACTAAAAAAGTGAATAATAAAGAAATGATTTTTGCAGTTAACTACGAGTTGCAACAAGCGCAGTTAACATTCTTTAGCAGCTTCTTAGTGAACTCTATTCAAGCAAATACTTTATCATTTACACAAACTGCAACACCAACTGTATCATCTGTTTATCCTTATGTAAATGGCGCTAACAGAGTTGGTATTAACCCAGCTATTCTTACTAAGTTAACTACAGGTGCAGCCGATCAGCGTATTGCAAATACATTTAGAGTGATGTATGGAAATGCTGCACCATTTGCCATCAGAGGTGTTATGCTAACTAAGTATATAGGAACAGTAGCAGGTACTTCCCAAATTTACAACAACGATTATCCAGTATATCGTTATGCCGATGTGTTGTTGTTGTTAGCAGAAGCAAAAGCAAAATTAGGAGAAGATATTTCTGCAGAAATAAATGCCATTAGATTAAGAGCTTATGGTACAGGTTATACTCCATATGTGAGTGGTAGCCAAACCGCTAATATGAATGCCATTTTAGACGAATATTTAAGAGAGTTTATTGGCGAAGGAAAGCGTTGGTGGGCTTTGCGTAGAGCAGGAGATGCTTATGTATATGCAAATATTAATCCAGCTTATTTAAATCCAAGTAGTACAGCTAAATTCTTATTGCCATTGTCTTTGGCAATGTTGAATGCAGATCCATTATTGAAGCAAACTGCAGGGTACTAAAAAATGTTTTATTAAGCAAGCATAAATGGTAGTTTTGGTCAAACAAGGGGTAATGAAATGCCCCTTGTATTTATTCTCTTTAATTATTGTACAATGGAACATGTGCATTTACAAGGACTTATTTCAGCGCCGTTTACACCGATGCATCCTGACGGTTCTTTACATTTAGAATTGATACCTTCTTATTATACCATGTTAAAAGCCAATGGGGTTACCGGTGCATTTATATGTGGTTCAACAGGCGAAGGGGTTTCGTTAACCAAAGACGAAAAAATGGCAGTAGCAGAAGCTTGGGCTGTTTGTACCAAGAATGATTCAACATTTTCTGCAATGCCTTTATTAGGCGGCACTTGTATAGCCGATGCAAAAGAATTGGCTTTACATGCGCAATCAATAGGATTGGATGCAGTTTCTTTTACTGCACCTTCTTATTTTAAGCCAGCGAATGTAGAAATGCTGGCTGCTTGTTGCAAAGAAATTGCAGCAGTAGTTCCTGATATGCCTTTTTATTATTACCATATTCCAGTTTTAACAGGAGTTGGTTTTGCAATGTATGATTTACTAAAAGTAGTGGATGGATTGATTCCCAATTTTGCAGGAATAAAATATACTCACGAAGATTTTATGGATTTCTTGTCTTGCCAACAATACAAGAATGGTAAATACGATATGGTTTGGGGTAGAGATGAAAATATGTTGCCTGCACTAGCTATTGGAACCAAAGCTTCTATTGGAAGCACTTATAACTATGCCGCCCCATTGTATCATGATTTAATAGATGCGTTCAATAATGGAGATTTAAAAACGGCTCAAATATTACAACAACAGTCTATTGATATGATTCGATTGTTGGGTAAATATGGTGGCATAGCTACTGGAAAAGCTTACATGAAATTAGTTGGATTAGATTGTGGTAGCTTTAGATTACCAGTGAAGAATATGGATGCTATGCAATTTGAGCAATTTAAGAAAGACGTTGCTTTATTAGGATTTGAACAGTATAGCTCAAAAATACCGACTGCAACAAATGCCCTTTAATGAAACGATATTATTATATCATTTGTTTACTGCTTATGTTCATAGCTGAAACCGTTGTAGCACAATACCCTGCTGAATGGTCAGTGCAATTTAATATAGCAGCAATATTACCACCAGAAGCAGGAAATCAATCTTCTATTGGTTATGCTGGTGCAGTAACGGGCGTACATCAGAATCATTTATTAATAGCTGGGGGTGCCAACTTTCCAGAAGCCATGCCTTGGCAAGGAGGAAAGAAAATATACCATGCCAATATTTTTGTTTATCAACAAGCGCATCAACAATTAAAATTAGTGCAGCAAAACGAAAAGCTGCCAGAAGCAATTGCTTATCCAGCCGTATGCACAACATCAGAAGGTATTGTATATATCGGTGGTGAAAATGAAGATGGGATTTCTAAAAAAGTGTGGATGTTGCAGTGGAATCAACATAAGCAAGAAGTACTATTTATTGCTTATCCTCCGTTACCCATTGGATTAACCAATGCTGCTGCAACTCTAGTAAACAATACCATTTTTGTTGCTGGAGGTGAGACTGCACAAGATGCTTCTGCACAATTTTTTTCACTCGATTTAAATAATTTAGGTGCTGGATGGAAAACACTATCCGATATTCCGCACGCAGTATCTCATGTGGTGTTGGTAGGCATAGCACAGGAAGCTAATCCAGTCTTATACTTAATTGGCGGTAGAAAGAAAAATACCAATGGAATAAGTAGTTTGTATAATCAGGTATATGAGTTCAACATAAAAAGTAATAGCTGGTCAGCCAAAGCAGCATTGCCATATTCATTAAGTGCAGGAACTGGTGTATGGTATAATTTAGACCAAATCCTCGTATTTGGTGGAGATAGAGGAACGGTTTTTTCTCAAGTAGAAAAAATGTTAGCAGCTATTGCAATAGAAACGGATCCGGCAAAAAAGCAGGACTTGATCAACCAAAAAAATCAATTACAAATAACACATCCTGGATTTAGCAAGGAAGTATTATTGTATCAAGCCAAAACCGATCAATGGAAAGCTTTGGCAAGTATTCCTTATGATACTCCTGTTACAACAACTGCTGTAAAATGGAATGACGCAATTTTTTTGCCAACAGGTGAAATTAAAGCAGGAGTGAGGTCTCCACAAATTTTGAAAGCTACTATTCATACCAAGAAGCAATGATTCAGCATAAAAAATATCCATGGATTGTAGTAGCGTTGCTTTGGGTAGTAGCGCTATTGAATTATATGGACCGGCAGATGTTGAGCACCATGAAGCCGGCTATGCAAATCAATATTCAGGAGTTACAATCTGCAACCAATTTTGGGTATCTAATGGCCATCTTTTTATGGATCTATGGGTTCATGAGTCCTATTTCAGGTTTGATTGCAGATCGATTGAACAGGAAGTGGTTAATTGTAGGAAGTTTATTTGTTTGGAGTGCAATCACATTTGCAATGGGCTTCGCCAAAACATTTGATCAGTTGTATTGGTTACGTGCTGGTATGGGAGTAAGTGAAGCATTGTATATACCTGCAGGATTATCATTGATAGCAGATTATCATACAGCAAAAACTCGCTCATTGGCCGTAGGTATTCATATGACTGGATTGTATATGGGTCAAGCGCTTGGGGGCTTTGGCGCAACCATAGCAGCTGAGTATTCTTGGCAAAATGCATTTATTAGTTTTGGATTGATTGGAATAGTATACTCTGTGGTGTTGATCATTTTTTTGCGCGAAAAGCCAGCAGCTTTGCTCGATACAGCAAAAGCGGTTGCACAGGACGCGGCAAAGGCTCAATCAACAACAAAGTCTTTCAACCGTGAATCTTTATTCAAAGTATTCGCAACATTGTTCAGCAATATCTCTTTTTGGGTCATTCTATTTTATTTTGCAGTTCCAAGTTTGCCAGGTTGGGGCGTAAAAAATTGGTTACCTACTTTATTTTCTGAGAACCTCGGAATTGACATGTCTAAAGCAGGGCCATTGTCTACTATTACTATTGCCGCATCCTCATTCTTGGGAGTGATTTTTGGCGGTGTTCTTTCCGATAAATGGGTGCAAAAAAATATTCGCGGAAGAGTATACACCAGTGCCATTGGATTGGCAATGACTATACCTGCGTTATTATTTATTGGGTTGGGCAATTCAATCATTCATTTAGTAGGGGCTGTATTCTTTTTTGGATTTGGATATGGCATGTTCGATGCCAACAATATGCCCATACTCTGTCAATTTATATCTGCTAAACATAGAGCCACCGCTTATGGACTCATGAATATGATTGGCGTATTTGCGGGGGCGTTTATTACTAAATTATTAGGCAAGAGTTCTGATGCAGGAAGCCTTGGTAAAGACTTTGCCATGATGGCTATAGTGGTGGTGGTAGCATTGGCTTTACAATTAACGGTGTTAAAACCTAAACACAACGATTTTATAGAAGCATAAAATTTCTCTATGAAAAAAAATATTTTTTATTCTTTATTAATACTGTTGCTGATACCAGCAGTAGGCTGTGCAAAAAAATCAACTACACCTGTGGTAGGTGAAGTAAAAGCATCTGCATATACGCCTGATATTCCTATTTTAAAGGGATTGGCCACTAATGCAATTTTGCGAGTGAATATTTTTATTCCTTCAGATAATACCACACAATCATTTAGTGGAATTAATTTCAGTATTAATACCAGTGCCATAAATGATATAGATAATATTACCCTTTATCAAACCAGTGCTGAACCATTTTCTACCAATACCCCCCTTGCGAATAGTAAGCCCACCAGTGCCAATTTTAATGTTCCTATTACATTGAAGTTGGCACCTGGGCTTCATTTTATTTGGTTGAGTGTTACACTAAAAAATGACGCAAGCATTGATGGTAATGTAGAATTACGCGCAACTGAGTTAATGCAATCAAATGGAAAAAAATTGACCATTAGTCAACCAGCAGGTAACTATGCAAAACTAAAAGGAGTTGCGGTTCGCAAAGCAGGTGATGATAATGTAAATACGTATCGCATACCAGGCATTGTTGCAACCAACAAGGGCACTTTATTATCTGTGTATGATATTCGATATAAAAATAGTGCAGACTTGCCAGGCAATATAGACGTGGGTTTGAGCAGATCTACCGATAGTGGAAAAACTTGGCAGCCCATGAAAATAATTATGGATATGGGTGCGCCGCACGAAAACAACGGAGTGGGTGATCCCGCCATACTATTTGATCCCATTACCAAAAAAATATGGGTAGCAGCATTATGGAGTAAGGGCAATCGTTCTATTGCCGGATCATTGCCCGGTATTTCTCCTGATACTACCGGACAGTTTGTTTTAGTTAGTAGTGATGATGATGGACTTACTTGGACTGCACCTTATACAATTACGCCGCAAATTAAAAACCCAAAATGGCATTTATTTTTTAATGGTCCAGGATCAGGCATTGCCATGAAAGATGGTAAACTTGTTTTTGCTGCACAATATTGGGATGAAGTGAAGAAGCCTTATTCAACCATTATTTACAGTGCCGACCATGGAGCCAATTGGGTAGGAAATTTAAATGGGCCTAAATCGAATACTACCGAAAGTCAGGTAGTAGAAACCACACCAGGTACACTAATGTTGAATATGCGTGATAATAGAGGATCGTATAGAAGTATTGCTACCACTACTAATTTAGGAACCACATGGACAGAGCATTCAACCTCATATAATGCATTGCAAGATCCAGTTTGTATGGGTAGTTTAATTAAGGCCAATGTAAAAGTAAAAGGAGTACTAAAAGAAGTATTGTTCTTTAGTAATCCCAATACTACCAATGGTAGATATGATATTACTATTAAAGTGAGTTTAGATTTAGGACAAACATGGTTGCCCGCGAATCAATTATTAATTGACGAGCGCAACTGTTATGGTTACTCTTCATTAACACAGATAGATGCAGAAACAATTGGTATTTTATACGAAGGAACCAAGGATTTATATTTTGTAAAAATTCCAGTTGTGTCTATAATAAAATAGCATTCAAATTGATATGATGTACGCTAACAAAGAACTAGAAGAGCTTGCGGCTTTTTATAGCAATCAATTATTAAATAGTACCATCCCTTTTTGGTTTCCTCGATCTTTTGATCAAGAACATGGCGGATTTTTATTGATGCGTGATGCCGATGGGTCATTAATTGACGATGATAAAGCAGTATGGATACAAGGACGAGCTACTTGGATGTTGGCTACTTTATATAATACCGTAGAGCAAAAACCAGAATGGTTAGCAGGCGCAAAGTTGGGCTACGACTTCTTAAATAAATATTGTTTTGATACGGATGGTCAAATGTTTTTTCATGTTACTCGTGATGGTAAGCCCATTCGTAAACGAAGGTATTTTTTTTCAGAAACATTTTATGTGATTGCAGCCGCCGCTTATGCAAAAGCTTCCGGGGATGAAACAGCCGCTGCCAATGCAAGACGGATTTTTGATTTATGTATTCAATACGCAACTACACCTGGATTATTGCAACCCAAATACACCAATACCAGACCTAGTAAAGGAATAGGCGTTCCAATGATCATGATGAATACTGCGCAGCAGTTGCGTGAAACAATTGGGCATGCACCATGCGATGAATGGATCACGAAATGGATCGCAGAGATTGAACGATACTTTGTGAAAGACGATATACAATGTGTGATGGAGCAAGTAGCGCCAGATGGTTCCATCATAGATCATATAGATGGAAGAACTTTGAACCCTGGTCATGCAATAGAAGGCGCTTGGTTCATACTACATGAAGCCAAGCATCGCAATAATGATCCACATTTAATTAATTTAGGTTGCAGAATGTTAGATTATATGTGGGAGCGAGGCTGGGACAAAGAACAAGGCGGCATACTTTATTTTAGAGATGTGTATAATAAGCCCGTACAAGAGTATTGGCAAGACATGAAATTCTGGTGGCCACATAACGAAGTAATCATTGCTACTTTATTGGCTTATATAATGACGGGTAATCCAAAGTATGCCGAGTGGCATAAAATGGTTCACGATTATGCTTATGCAAACTTCTTAGATATGCAACACGGAGAATGGTTTGGTTATTTGCATCGGGATGGAACTGTTGCACAAACGGCAAAAGGAAATTTATACAAAGGGCCATTTCATTTACCAAGACAAGAATGGTATTGTATGCAGCTACTCAAATCGTATTTGTCATGAGAGGGGTGATTCGCATCGGGATGATGCGCTTCGGTCTAATATTTTGTTTGGCTGTAATACAATGCTTTACGGCACAGATGCCGCTAATGGCGCAGTCTTCGAGTGAAGCAGACTTTTTGAGCGTCAATAAAATTTTTACCAATCATATGGTGTTACAGCGAGACCAGCCCATACATATATGGGGCAAGGGATTGCCGGGGGCAACGGTGCGAGTAGAGCTGACGGCGCGCAGAGACGTCTCTGTCAACCTCGCTGCTTCACTTAGTGACGCCGCTGCATCGCGCCAGGTCTCGGCTGTTGCGCGCGTGAAGGGCGATAGCACTTGGAGTGTTTATTTGCCTGCACAATCAGCGAGTACAATGCCCCATGATGTAAAAATAATTTCTGATAAAAAAAATATACTGATTAGCAATGTGCTATTGGGTGATATTTGGATTTGCATTGGTCAAAGCAATATGGAGTGGCCCATGCAACGCGAAATGTATTATCGCGAAGCAATGGCAACAGCCAATCAACCCTTACTCCGATTTTATAATCCAACTTACGCGGGAAAAAATGTATTCAACCAATATTTTTCTGATTCGGTTTTGCAAATGATGCAACCCGAAAAATTCTTTGCGCCTACTAGTTGGCAAGTGAGTGATAGCAATAGTTTCAGGACCATGAGTGCAGTAGCGTATTATTATGGAAAATCCATTATTGAAAACACACAAGTACCCATTGGGCTTATTAATTTATCTATTGCTGGGGCACCGCTGGAAACATTTATAGGAGTAGATGCTTTGAAATCGGACGAACGTTTTGCTGCTAAAGCAATTGAACCATGGTTAACTAATCCAGCTATTCCGGTATGGGTAAAAGAAAGAGGCAATCAAAATTTGCGTGCAGGAACCAATCATCCATTTAAACCAGGTCATGTATATGAAGCAGGTTTAAAACCCTTATTCCCATTGGCCATAAAAGGGATGATTAATTACCAAGGGGAAAGCAATGCGCAAGAATTAGAAAGAGTATGGGAATATGGAGCTTTAACCCAATTGATGGTGCAAAATTTTAGGGGGCGTTTTCAACAACCCATGTTGCCTTATTTTTTTGTGCAATTGAGTTCTATAGATTCGGTTAAATACAAAGGACAATACTGGCATTTATTTAGAGATGAGCAAAGAAAAATAATGGAACGAGTTTCCTATTCTGGTATGGCTGTTTGTACCGATTATGGATTAAAAGACAATGTGCATCCTACTAATAAAAAAATGGTGGGAGAGCGATTAGCAAGATGGGCATTGAATAAAGAGTATGGACTATCCATCGTACCATCTGGTCCATTGCCACTGCGTGCAGAATATGCTAATGGACAATTACAGATCACATTTAATCATGCAATAGACGGATTAGCAACTGCTGATGGCAAGCCTTTGCGGGGTTTTTCACTAGATGGCATTCATGAAGTTTCAGCGCGAATTCAAAAAGGAAGGCTTCAAATAGGTAAGGCTGTTTCTTCTGGGGCCGAAATGATTGTAATTGATTGTGAAAAACAACCTGAATATATTTATTATGATTGGAAGCCTTATACTGATGGAAATTTGGTGAATAGAGAACAGCTCCCAACTTCTACTTTCAAAATAAAGGTTCATTTAAAAAAACAACAATGAAATATTTATTAATTGTTTTCTTTTTCCCAGCCTTTTTGTTTGCGCAAAAAAAGCAAATCAATATCATTCCTGTTCCGGTAAGTTTACAACAAACTGAGGGGGCGTTTATTATTAATGAACAAACCCAAATTGAATTTTCAACACAATCAAAACAACTACAATCAGCTGCCAATTTTTTGCGCAATACCATTCACGAAATTTCAGGATTGAGTTTGCCAATCAATAAAAAAGCGAAACAAAAAATACAGCTTGCTTTAATAAAAGATGCAGCAATTGGTGAAGAGGGATATCAGTTAATAGTTTCAACCAATGCAATTCATATTAAAGCCAATACACCAGCGGGAATTATATATGGTATGCAAACGCTACTGCAGACGCTACCTGCTGTAAGAACCAATGCAAAGCTTACAGTCCCATGCATGCAAGTAACCGACTATCCACGATTCAAATGGAGAGGAATGCATTTAGATGTGAGTAGGCATTTCTTCGGCCCCAATGTAATTAAACAGTATTTAGATTTATTAGCTACTTATAAGTTCAACACATTTCATTGGCATTTAGTAGATGACCAAGGATGGCGTATTGAAATTAAAAAATATCCTGCACTAACCAATACAGGTGCATGGCGTGTTGATCAAACCAATTTGGTGTGGGGATCAAGGCCGCAGGCTAAGGAAGTTGAAGCGCCTACTTACGGGGGTTACTATACCCAAGCCCAAATAAAAGAGATTATAGCTTATGCAGCTGAAAGAAATATTTCCGTTGTGCCAGAAATTGAAATGCCTGGACATGTGGCTTCAGCAATAGCTTCTTATCCATTTTTAAGTTGCACGCAACAATCACAGTTGCCATTAACAGGTGGCAATTACACCAATATGGCTTCCAATTACTGTGCAGGGAACGATTCGGTTTTTCATTTTTTAGAAGATGTATTAACAGAAGTAATTCAATTGTTTCCTTCAAAGTATATACATATTGGAGGAGATGAAGTAGATAAAACTTCATGGAAAAAATGTGCAAAATGTCAGCAAAGAATTCGCAAGGAAAACTTAAAAGATGAAGACGAATTACAGAGCTATTTTATTAAACGAATTGAAAAATTTGTAACTAGTAAAAAAAGAAAAATAATTGGTTGGGATGAAATACTCGAAGGCGGTTTAGCACCCGATGCAACAGTCATGAGTTGGCGAGGAGAAGCGGGTGGTATTGCTGCTGCAAAAATGAAACATGATGTGGTAATGACCCCGGGAAATCCTGTTTATTTTGACCATTATCAAGGCGATCCTGCCTCCGAACCTATTGCGATTGGTGGATTTAACACGCTGAAGAAAGTATACGACTATGAACCATTACCAAAAGAGCTAAGTGAGACAGAAGCTAAATACGTATTAGGTGCCCAAGCCAATCTTTGGACAGAATATGTTACAACACCAAAACAAGTAGAATACATGGTGTTGCCTCGTATGTTGGCTTTGTCTGAAGTATTGTGGAGTCCTACAAAAATGAAAGACTGGGTGGGTTTTAATGAAAGACTTCAACAACACTTTAAAGGATTTGATCAAAGAGGATTAAACTATAGTAAGGGAAATTTTAAAGTAGACATCAAGCCCATTTTAAAAGAAGGTAAGCTGTATGCAATCCTTTCAACAGAAGCATATAAAGGTCAAGTTTATTATACCACCAATGGAGATCAACCTTCTATAAAAAGTTATCTCTATGAAAGTCCTGTTGAAATTAATTCTTCTGTAACCATCAAAGCAGCAACGGTGGTGAATAGTGAACTGAAGAGTGTAGTTCCTGCCGAACAACAGTTTGCTTTGCATAAAGCCATCGGAAAAAAAGTGAATTATACGCATCCAATCAGCAGGTATTATATGGCAGATGGCCCCAATTCTTTAACAGATGGAATTAAAGGAACTACTGCCATCAATAAATTTTGGCATGGAATAGCTGCAAAGGATTTAATTGCAACTGTTGATTTAGAAGAAGAAAAAAATATTCAATTGCTTTCATTGGGTTGTTTACAAAATTACAATGATTGGATCATGATGCCAGAATGGGTGAAGTTTGAAGTGTCCTTAGATGGAATTCATTTCACCCTAGTAGAAACAGTTGCAAACACCGTTTCTACAAACGATAAAACGGCTCAAATTAAAAACTTCACTGCATCTTTTTCTTCAATGAAAGCAAGATTTGTGAGAGTAACAGCTAAAGTGTTGGATCAATTGCCCAAAGGTCATTCAGGGGAAGGCAAACCTGCTTGGATTTTTGCTGACGAATTCATTGTTGAATAAACGAGCTATGAAAAATAATTTTTTATACAAAGTAATCTTGTTTTTCTGTACTGCTCTATTGGGCATGTCTTTAACAGGTATTTCGCAAATTGTATTGCCCACCTATCCTGATTCTATATTTAATACCTATTATCACCAACGATATAGTTTGTTTAAATCAATGCCGAAAGCGGGAGCATCATTGCTAAATGAAGGGGCTTTCTTGTCTGGTTCGAATCGCGATATTATTTTTTTGGGGAATAGCATTAATGATGGTAGTGAGTGGTACGAATTGTTTAATGATATACGGATAAAGAACAGAGGAATCAGTGGAGATATTACCACGGGCATTTTACATCGATTAAAAGAAGTAACCAATCGAAAGCCTGCCAAAGTATTTTTAATGATTGGTATTAATGATTTGGGCAGGGGTGTATCGCCAGATTCTGTGGTGAAGAATATATTACTGATTAACGATTATATACTTCAAGAGAGCCCAAGTACTAAAGTATATATTGAAAGTATTTTGCCTGTGAACGCTAGCTTTGGAAAGTTTCCTGGTCAGGTGAGTAAGGGTGCTCAAGTTGTAAGGTCTAATGAATTATTGAAAGCGGCTGCGGCCCGCCACCGATACGAGTACATCGATTTGCATTCGAAGTTTGTAGATGCGCAGGGGTTATTAGATGCAAAATATACCAACGACGGATTGCATTTAACAGGAGCGGGTTACCAGCATTGGCGGCATTTGATTTATCCAAAAGTAGCTGGGTTAACAGAGAAGCCTGCGCTTATCCCTATGCCAACACAGGTGAATTGGAAAGAGGCTTATTATCAGTTGCAGGATGGTAAGACCTTGAAGGAGCAGGTGACTATTGTTTTGGCGAGTCCCAATCAAAAGAATAGTAAACCTGAATTAAAGGGCTCAGTCGGAGAAAAAAACGTATCGTTCAGTAAGAATGAAGCCTATGAGCTGAGCGTAAGCTCCACTCAAATAATTATCAAAGCCGCAACAGAACACGGCGTCTTTAATGCGATGCAAACGCTGCAGCAATTGGCACGAAATGGGTTAACCATTGATGCCGTTGAAATCAAGGATTCGCCCGCCTTTGCTTGGAGGGGTTATATGATTGACGTGGGAAGAAATTATTTGTCGATGAATTTGCTTAAACAGCAAATTGATATCATGGCAAAATACAAGCTGAATGTATTCCATTTTCATGCGACTGAAGATATTGCATGGCGTATTACTATAAAGCAGTATCCACAATTAACTGCACCGGAACATATGCTCCGCAATAAGGGTATGCATTATACAGAAGCGGAAATAAAAGAGTTGATTGCTTATTGCAAAGCGCGCAATATTTTATTTGTGCCAGAAATAGATATGCCCGGTCATAGTGCAGCATTTAAGCGCGCTATTAAAGTAGATATGCAGAGTGATTCTGGAATCGTCTATGTAAAAAATATACTCAAAGAATTTTGTACCACTTATGATGTACCCTATATCCATATTGGCGCAGACGAAGTAAAAATTACTAATCCGAATTTTATTCCTGAAATAACGAAGTATATCCAAAGCTTTGGAAAGAAAGTAATTGGATGGCAACCTGGCGGAAATTTTTTAGATAGTACCATTCGTCAATTGTGGATGGACGACTTGGGAAAAATCACTAACGATAAGCAAGTGCAGTATATTGATTCAAGACATTTGTATCTGAATCATATGGATCCATTGGAAGCAGTTACAACTATTTTTAATAGACAGTTGGCCAACAGAAACAGTGGAGACAAGAATGCATTAGGTGCTATTATATGTACCTGGCATGATAGAGCAGTTGCAACACAAGACGATGTGCTGAAAATGAATCCTGTGTATCCAGCTATGTTGGCTTTTGCAGAAAGAAGTTGGAGAGGGGGAGGTAAGCCAGGATGGATTGCGAATATCAGCGATGGTGATGAAACAGCATTTGCTGAATTTGAACAGCGATTATTGGATCATCAACAGCAAAGTTTCAATGTAACAGATTCTAGAGGTATTAAGTATTCCTTTCCTTATCAAGCTCAGTCGTCCATTCATTGGAAACTCTATGGGCCTTTCACAAAAGATGATAGTGCAATTGAAAATTTCTTGAGCGAGAATGCTCAAGCCAAATCATATTATAAAACAGTAACTGGCGGTACGATTGTATTGCGCCATTGGTGGGCACCTTTAATTAAAGGCGCCATCGATAGTATCAAACCCAATCAAGTATGGTATGCCACTACTCAAATTTGGAGTGAAGAGCATGCAACCAAACCATTTTGGATAGGCTTCAATAATTTATCGAGATCTCCTGCAACCGATTCTCCGCCTGCATTTGCATGGAATGAGCATAATGCAACAGCTACTGTGAACGGAGGCATTGTTCCACCCCCAACATGGAATAGAGCAGGGCAAAAAGGGAATTCAGAAATTCCATTAATTGATGAAGGGTACGAGTACCGCGAACCAACAATGATTGAATTGAAAAAAGGTTGGAATGATGTGCGTATTAAAATACCCATTGGAAAACTCAGTGGAAAAGACTGGCAGAATCCAGCGAAGTATATGTTCACGTTTGTACCTGTGGTTCGCTAGTTCGGCGCCTACTAATATGATTGGATAGTTAAAATTTAAAAAATGGTTCGCATTAAATTAAGTTTCTTTTTTGTTTTTATTTGCTGTAGTCAATTGTCTTTGTTTGCACAACGTGCAAACTTATCGTCCTCTTCACATCGCGATACGATTCATCTAAACAATCAGTGGCAATTTGTAACCGATAAACAATCGGAGGGATTTAAGCGCGAGTGGTATTTAGGTGCACTGCCTAATGCAAGAACCGTTTCAATTCCACATACTTGGAATATAGAAGACAGCAACCAAACCCATTATGGTTGGGCTTGGTACCAAAAGAAAATCAATGTTCCTACAACATATAAGAACAAACAAACTGTCATAGAATTTGGCGCCATTAATCATACAGCATATATCTATTTGAATGGCATAAAAGTAGCAGAGAATATAGGAGATGGATTTAGTAAGTTCAAAATTGATCTAACAGGTAAATTAAAAATTGGTGTAGACAATATCTTGACCATTGCAGTGAATAATGACTATGGTAAAAACAAAGTTCCATTTGGTAGTTCTTTCGATTGGCCCAATGATGGAGGCATGATTCGCAAAGTAAAAATGATTGTTACACATTTGGTTGCACCACAGGCAATATATGTAACCCCCACTTTGAATAAGGATTCTTCTGCAACAGTTAAGATTAGATTGCCGTTTAATAAGGCAATACTTGAGAAAAAATATGCAGGGCTAAAAGGCAAATTAAAACTGAACATACAAATTGCTCCTGAATTAGATCAGTACAAACGCATGAATCATCAGCCTAATTTAACGGTGCATGAACTTGCGCGAAAGCAAATGGTAGGCGATTTGGTAACTCCTGAGTGGGACGGAGTGAATGCATACGCAACAGTTAAAATCCCGAAGGTAATGCCTTGGCATATTGATTTTCCGAATTTATATTTTGTTGGAATTTTTGTTACAACTGATTCAGAATTAATTGATGTAATTGGAACAACCGTTGGGTTTAGAACAGTGGAATTTATTAATGGACAAACACATTTAAATGGTGAACGAATTAAAGTAATGGGTGTAGAATGGACGGCAGGATCAAATCCTGATTATGGTTTTGCAGAAATAGATTCAGTGATATTGGCGAATTGCAAATTGATGAAAGACGTGAATGCCATTTTCACGAGGCAACATTTCCAGCAAGATGATTTGTTTTATGATTTTTGTGATCGCAATGGAATATTAGTACAACAAGAAGTTCCGTTATGGGGACCTGAAACACCTGCCAATGAAACCATTCAAACAATTGCGCTTTCTCAATTAGAAAGAATGGTTTCGAATATGTATAATCATCCCAGTATTTTTTCATGGGGAGCCGGTAATGAATTGCGGGCCAGAGATGCAGATATGAAACCCATGATTGCTACGCTAATGAAACGCGCCAGGGAATTGGATCCTAGCAGAAACACTGCTTATGTAAGTAATACTTTAACAACGAGTTATTACAACAACCCGAAGTTTGTTCCAGATGCAGCAGCAGAAGGAGATTATTTAATGATGAATGAATATGGTGGAAGTTGGTGGAGCATTCCTACCGGAAAAATTCATTTGTATTTAGATAGTGTGCACCAGAGTTATCCTACTAAACCATTTTTTATTTCAGAGTTTGGATTGTGTGAACCTAATTTCAAAGGTGGCGATGAACGAAGAATAGAAGACTTGATTTACCATATGGCTATTTATGAAAGCAAGCCTTATGTAGAAGGCGCTATTTATTTTGATTTAACCGATTACCGAACGCATTATCCAGGTACTACCGATATTGGAAAATTTCGCAGAAGAATACATGGAGTGTATGATATGTATGGAAATCCAAAGCCATCTATGAAAGTGTTGCGAGAACAATCTACTCCTGTTGAAATACAACATGTGTCGGGTGGCGGAAAAGGAAAGTTGAATATTACACTTTATGGAAGCGTAGGTTTGCCTCAGCATACGGTGAAAGGATACACGCTGTATATTTCTAGCAAGACCGATAATTATTTGCAATCAAAAGCGTATGAGATTCCTACCTTAAAACCAGGCCAGCGGCATGACCTAAAAGTAGACGCCATTAAAGGCGAGTACTTTATCACTATTGTTCGTCCACTAGGTTATATTGCTTCGCAGAAGGGGTTTGTGGAATAATCTACTTTAGCATTAAACAAAGAATGCCTTTGCCATTTTTTCTTGCTCATTTCTTGGAATTCCTATTTGATTTGCTATTTTTCTCCAGGAACTAACTGCGAGTTGAACCTCTTTAATAATTATGTTCATTTTTTGTGTGTTCAATTGGAAAAATGTACCGACGCTTTTTGCTAATTCTAGATCCAAAGCGTTGTTTTCCATGTCTATATTTAGAGCAAGTCCATTTTTATAAATGGAAGGATTTATATCATATGCAGGCGATAAATGCCAACCATTATTGTGAACAATAAATCCATGATTTCTTAAGTGGTCATCTGTATTTGAAATAGCAATATTGAATACTATTCTACGCCACAACTGTTCAAGATCTGCTGATATATTAGATCCATGAAATTGAATAAACTCTGCAATTTCTAAATAACTTCCTGCTTTATCACGAATAGTATCTTCATTATTTCCAGTCATAGTCATTGCAGAAGCAAAATGTATTCTTTCTCCATTTACTCTGTCGAATCGTTTCGTAAAAAATGTGTGAAACTTGCCTGATATTTTTTCAATCTTACTTAATGACATATTGATGCCAGCATCTAAAGCCAATTGATATACTAAATATTCCCAGGCAGCTTTGTCTGTATTGTCTGTATTTGAAGGGAACTTTGCAATCCATGGGTGATTTTCTTCATCTAGAATATTCGCTTTTGGTCTTGCACCTCCAAGAGAGGAACCTGGGGCAATCAAAATATCCAGCCATTGTTTTACTTCTTCTTCATCATCATTCAATTCAATTTCATGTGCAGCATGTTGAAGTTCTTTAATCTTTGCCCAATGCGGTATAGATAGTTTACTATTATTCAAGAATGGTCCATCCTGGTTTAACTTAAATCTAAGTGCTCCCATTCTACTTTCATCATGAACACCGAGTAGAAAATCAATTTCATAAAGATTAGTTTTAGTGTTGCCATTTTCAAAAGCTTCTTGTGCTGCACGCCTTTTCATTAAAGTCCTTCCCCAAGTATCTGGCATGGAGTCGAGAATTACACCAAAATTTTCTTTGCCAATCGGATGTTGTTGTCCTTCGAACCATTCAATATCAGGATCAAGTAAGAATTGTTCTTTTTGTGTAAGCCATTCGGGGTTATATAAAATACTAAACCCTGTTTTTCCTCTTGCTTGTTGAGCCGTAAGCATACCAATGCAATTGGCTTCCGCCATTCCTTGCCAATGAGCATAAACCTGTATATTCCTTTTTGTTGACACGTTTATTTTTTTGTAAGCAGATTTAAATCTTGCAATTTTCTACCATAAATATCGTCAGCAGCTAGTTTAAGAAAATCATCCTGTAAGCCAAGTACTCTTAGAGTGTTAAAGTAAGCTCCCATTGAAACACTTGGATTGCCTTTCTCAATTTCATACAAGGTTGAACGATCAATACCTGCTCGTTCTGCAGTTTGTACAGTCGTTAGCTTTCTTCTTTTTCTAGCAAGCTTTATATTTTCTCCTAGTTCTTCTAAAATACGCTGGTGCTTGGGAAATAATATGGTTTTTTTTGACTTCATGTTGGTTATTATCTACAAAATAAGCTAATTTGTTGGGAATAACCAATATTTAAGATTAAGAATGAAGAAAATTTCACAATTAACTTAATGTTGAAAAAAATGCATAATTTCAACATTAACAAATCTTGATGTCGATCAGACTACCATCAGTTTGAGTTGATGTTGAAATTATTGCCAAAATTCATCATCATGGCTTTTGAAAGAAACATACCGTTCAATGAACTGCCAAATCTGCCTCCCGTGGGCTTTGTTGAATCGCCTGAAATATTGAGACAGCTAGCAAAAGCTGCACGTCATTTGGGAGAGCTCAATGGACTTTGTGCTTCTCTGCCGGATCCCCAAATACTTATCAATACCATTATTCTACAAGAAAGTAAAGAAAGTTCTGCAATTGAAAATATTGTTACTACACAGGATGAATTATACAAAGCTGCATCAGAAGACGATACGTCAAATCTAGGAGCAAAAGAGGTATTGAGTTACAAAGAGGCGTTGTATGTAGGTTTGAAAAGAATGCGAGATCAAAAAAATTTGTTGCTTACAAATACCATGGTTGAGATTGTTCAAACCATTAAGCAAAACGATGCTGGAATCAGAAATGAATCAATACAGAAGTTAAGTGCATTGGAACAATTCATTAATGACCCAACATTATCCGCATTAGATCCATTGATTAAAATGGCTTTTATACATTACCAATTTGAAGCAATACATCCATTTGCAGATGGAAATGGAAGAACTGGTAGAATCTTAAACGCATTATACCTTGTGCAACAGGATTTATTGATTCAACCTGTGCTTTACCTAAGTTCTTATATTGTAAACCATAAAGCCGACTATTATCAGTTGTTAAGATCCGTTACTGAAAAAGAAAATTGGAATGATTGGATCATGTATATACTTACAGCTTTAATTGAAACAACACAACTCACTACAAAAAAAATAAAAGCGATGATTTCATTAAAGAGTGATTTTGAAACGAATATGAAGCTAGTATTAGGTTCTTCATTTAGTTATGAATTACTTCAGTTGATGTTTACATTGCCCTACTTAAAAATAGATTTATTAGTAAATAAAGAAATAGCACATAGACAAACTGCCTCAACTTGGTTAAAGAAGCTAACAGATGCAGATATAGTAAGGCCACAAAAAATGGGAAGAACAACCTATTATATCAATTATAGATTGATGGAAATATTGTCGAGTAATTACCTTTAACCAAATTTAAAAAACTTGCAACTCCTTTCCGCAATACTCAAGCTTATTTTACTAGTAGCTATTCAATTAATCATTGAACAAGCACCACAATTGATCTTAGGCCATCCAGAAGTCACAATCAATCTGAGTTTTATTTTCATTATCAATTGCTTATTACTATTGTTCACCAGCCATTATAAATGGTTTTATATTTTACAATTTATTTCGCTGGCCATATACGCCATTGTACTCGTGCCGCAGTTGTTCTTCTTTAATATGTTCAACTTTTATGCGCGCATGAATTATATATTCTTGAGCCCCGGCAATTTTATCATCGCATTTTTTTACTTATTGATTGCAGCCGCCGCTATATCAGGCATCGTATGGATTCAGGTAAAGTTGATCAAAAGCATGCGGCGCCAAATTTATGTAGTGCCGGTGTTTGCGCTAGCACTTATCATTGCTGAATTCGCTGTGCCAACGGTCGAATTTTTATCCGCCGCAGCAATTCCAACTAAAGACAACACTCCTGTAAATAATCAGCTTGTCCCTTGGCGCAAACTCTATATCGACTACATCGGCAACAACAATATCGAACAAATCCAAAAAGACTACAATAAATTTTCCAAGGGTAAAACTTCGATCACGCCATATCAATGCAATACAACCGACGACGAAACCACCACCACACTTGCCCCCACCATTCAATATCTACAAGACACCAATGCCAATAAAGATTTTCTACTCTTAATGGAAAGCTGGGGAGAATTAGCAGAACCCAAAGAGCAGGAAAAACTCATTAATCATATTCGCAATTTATTTGAGAGCCATGGGGCGGGGCTCACGAAGTATTACAGTTTAGACTTCGGGCGCACTTGTTTTCACGGAAATACCAGTTCAGCGGAAGGACGTGAGTTACTCAATATGAACGACGAAGAATCTTACAGAGCTTTCCTGGAGCGGAATGTAGCCCCGCCCCATAATATCACCCAGTTTAAAAACCAGAACGGCTATCATACTATTGCAGGCTTTACTGCTTCTAAACAATACGGCAGTAATATGAGCAATGCAGAAGGTTTTAGAAGAGCACTCGGATTCAAGAGCAGATTCTACTACGAAGAACTTAGTAAGCATTACAAAGACAATAAAGAAAATACTTACAAAGCGGTGTTCGATGAAAACCTAATCGACAGCATACTCAACGAAAGCAAACGCTATGAAAAAGTATTTGCTTATGCGCTAACTATTAATACGCATACACCGTTTAGATTTGACGTAACGAATAATATTGACGGAAAGTATTATTATAAAATCAAGCGCGAGCTTTTCAAGAGTTTCAAGGAGAACCAGCAGGCTTATGATCAGTACTATCGAATAGCGTCGATCATCAATCATACGTTTAAGCGGGTCGCGGAGGCAAATCAAATAGGTGACGCCTCAACAACCACCGCGAGCCGCAACAGCGCCCAATACTTAGGTGCCGCCCCACAGCAAAAACCGAAACCCTTCGACCGCATCCTCATCATAGGCGACCACGCCAACCCCGATTTTAGAACCCGCGGCCTATATAATATGAAAACGGTGCCTTTCCTAATAATCCGCCGCCGAAAATAAGGAGGTAACAATTTGGTAACATTCCCGTAACAATTGCGTAACAGTACCGTAACATTGAGGTAACACAGCCATGGTAGTTTTGCAGCATCAAAAATATTCAAGTGATGCAACAACCCCCGGCAATCAGATTATTTTTTACTTTCTTATTCACTATCGCGGCAACTGCAGTATTTGCACAAGCCAAAATAAATGGTAAAGTAATCTCCGCCAACAATGAAAGTTTATCAGGAACCTCTATCAAATTAGAAGGTCCAACCGCACGTACCGTAGCAGCCGACTTAGAAGGTCGCTTCAGCATTTCAGTAAAAGCAGGTAAGTACACGTTAACATTTTCTAGTGTAGGTTATCAAACTAAAGTGTTAGAAGATATTGAAGTAAAAGAAGGTATTGAAAGCAACGATTTAAACGTAGTATTAGATTTAAAAACCACCACAACAGAAGTAGTGGTTCGTTCATCAGCTCGTAAAGAGAGTTCTAATGCAATGATTGTGTTTCAAAAAACCAATACCGCAATGTCTAGCGGATTAGCAGCAGACTTTATTAGAAGAACACCAGATAGAAATACTTCAGACGTATTAAAGCGTGTGAGTGGAGCTTCTATTCAAGACAATAAGTTTGTAGTGGTTCGTGGATTAAGCGATCGTTACAACCAAGCTTTATTGAACAATGCATTAATGCCAAGTTCAGAGCCTGATAAAAAAGCATTCTCATTCGATGTTATTCCAGCAGCAATGATTGATAATATTATTATCAATAAAACAGCTACACCCGATTTGCCAGGTGAGTTTGCAGGTGGATTGGTGCAGGTTAACACCAGAGATATACCTACTAAGAATCAATTGAACGTTACGGTTTCTTTGGGATACAACTCTCAAAGTACTTTCAAAAGCTTTACCAGCAACGAACGCAGCAGCACTGCATGGTTAGGTTTTGACGGAGGGGATCGTAGCTTACCAGCAAGCATGCCTAATACGGTTACTTATAGAGGCTTAACAGATGCGCAAAAAATCGCCATCAGCAAAGACTTCAATGGCAATGGATACGGAGAGCGCGTAAACACGGCGGCTCCAATCACCACCATCAATATGGCCTGGTCTAATACAAAGATTTTTAAGAATGATGCTAAATTAGGATCAATCATATCAGTATATTATAGAAACGCTTCTATCATTTATGATGATGTTGAAAGAGGTCGTTTTGAAAAAACAAGAGACCCTATTTTTTCTGGATCAGAAGTACAGAATAGGTATTCAGTTAACCTTGGTGTAATGGCTAATTTCACTTATGTGAAAGGCGGTACTAAAATTTCATTCAGAAATTTAGTGAACCAAGTTTACGAAGAGAACTACTTAAACAGAACATTAGATAACGTTGGACGTTTACAAACTATTTCTCTTAGATCAAACTTTGCTAACCAACGTTTATTGTTGAGTAGCCAGTTAGAAGGAGAGCATTTATTAAGCAAGAGCCGTGGCATTAAATTCATTTGGAATGCAAACGGATCATACAACGGCAAAACACAGCCAGACTTTAGAACTGCACAGTTTGTGAAAAGTTCTTCTGCACCTAACTCGCCATTCACTTTGGATGACGATGATTCAAGAAGATTTTTCTCAGACTTAAAAGATTACTCAACAGGCTTAAACGGAACGCTAATAGTACCATTCAGCATGGGTAACTTAAAGCAAACCATGAAAATTGGTGGATCTACTTTATTACGTTTCCGTGATTTCAATGCAAGAGTATTCAGATACAGACCAGTAGCGAATGGTGCTGACTTATCTAAGCCATACGATCAAATGTTCCAAACCAGCAATATTAATAACAATGGATTGTTAATTGAAGAGCAAACACAAAACACCGATCGTTATTTTGGAATCTCTGCACTGAACAGTGGATACTTAATGTTCGATAATAAATTATCTAACAGCTTAAGAGTAATCTGGGGAGCAAGAGCAGAATTCTTTGAGCAATTCTTAAGCAGCCGCGACCTAGCGTTAAAGCGTGTAAGAGTGAACACAGAGAAGTGGGATTTCTTACCATCATTAAATATTACCAACTCATTCAATAACCAACACCAAATTCGTTTTGCAGTATCACAAACAGTAGCTCGTCCTGAGTTCCGTGAAATTGCACCGTTCCAGTTCTTTGATTACGAAAGCATCTGGGGTATTGGTGGAGACACCTCATTAAGAAGAACCAAAATCTTCAACGTAGACTTCCGTTACGAATACTATCCTAAGTCTGGAGAAATGATTTCACTAGGAGTGTTCACTAAGAAGTTCACCGATCCAATTGAATTAAGAATGGACGGAGGTAGCAATGGAGACCGTTGGTTATTCAGCTACACCAATGCAGCATCTGCAACCTTAGTAGGAGCAGAAGTGGAGATCAGAAAAGGAATGGACTTTGTAAGTGATAAATTAAAAGACTTCACTTTCATAGGTAACGTTACGGTGTTAAAGTCTACTGTTAAGTTGAACACTACACAAGCAAGTGGAAAAGAAACTACACAGAACAGACCATTGTTTGGACAGTCTCCTTACTTAATTAATGCAGGATTCCAGTACACCAATGTAGAGAAAGGATTCAACGCATCTATCTTATACAACAGACAAGGACCAAGATTGTCTTTAGTAGGAGATCCAGAAGGAGCGGGTTTCTACGATATCTACGAGAAGAGCAGAAACTTATTAGACATACAAGTTTCAAAGAAAGTATTGAACAATGCAGGAGAGTTTAAACTAACTGTATCAGATATTTTCAACAATCAGTTTGCATTCTACGATAATGCAGATACCAAAGCAGGGTACAGTTTTGCATCAGGAGATAGAATCAACTATGCATACAGACCAGGCACCACCGTTACCGTATCATTTAGTTACGATATCAACTTTAAAAAATAAATCAAAACGATTTAAACAACCACGCTTAAAATTAAACCAATGAATAAGCTTACTCAATTATTTCTCGCAGGAGCTCTTGCCCTTACAGCAACATCATGCGTAAAAGTAAACTTTGAAGATCCCATTGCAACTGGTACAGGTACCAATGCAGATGATCCCAACACAACAAGAATCTTAAAAGGTTCTTACGAAAGAAGCATCACATTAACTGGAGGTACTTATACCATCCAAGGATATGTATATGTTCAACAGGGTGCTACATTAACCATTCCTGCAGGAACTATTTTGAAGAGTGATATCTCTCAGAAAGGTGCGTTAATTATTGAAAGAGGTGCTAAAATTGAAGCGGTAGGAACAGCGTCTAATCCAATTGTGTTTACCTCAGGTAAAGCAGCAGGATCAAGACTTCGCGGAGATTGGGGTGGCATCATCATCTTAGGAAACGCACCAACAAACAGACCATTATCACCAGCACCATTAGTAGAAGGTGGGGTAGATAGAAGATATGGCGGTACTACTGCTAATGATAACTCAGGAACCATGCGTTATGTACGTATTGAGTTCGCAGGAATTGCGGCAGAACCTGGAAGTGAAATTAATGGATTAACACTGGGGGGTGTTGGTTCAGGCACTACACTTGAATACATCCAGGTATCTTACGGAAACGACGATGCGTATGAGTTCTTTGGTGGTACCGTTAACTTAAAGTATTTGTTGTCTTATTCAACATCAGACGACGATTACGATTTCGATTTTGGATACACAGGAAAAATCCAGTACGCAGTAGCACAACGTAATCCAGAAATTGGAGATTCAGATGCAGGTAATGGAGTAGAAGCAGATAATGATGGAGCAGGAACATCTGCAAGACCATTCACCCGCCCAGAGTTAAGCAACTTCACATGGATCGGTTCAAACGGTGCACCTAACACACAAGCGTTAGAGAACTTTGCACACAGATGGAGAAGAGGCGTACGTTTCTCAGTACGTAACTCAATTTTGATGGGCTTCCCTAAAGGAGGATTCTCTATGGAGTCAGCATTAACAGCAACTGCATTTAACAATGATACATCAGTTTTCAGAAACAACTTAGTACATGCTTTAGCCGATGCGTACAAAGTAGATGCATCAGCAGCAGGGGTGATTACAGCCGCCGCGGTTAAAACAAAAGCAGAAGCAAACGGAGGTATTACTTATACCAATCCAGCCGATATCATGTTAACCGCACCATTCAATATTACAGCACCAAATTATTTGCCAATGACAGGTTCACCAGCATTAACAGGTGCAAGCTTTACAGGAATGGATGCATTCTTTACCCCAGTAGCATTCCGCGGAGCATTCGGAACCAGCAACTGGACAACAGGATGGGCAAGCTTTACACCGCAAACAAACGCATACTAGGGTTTGCTGCGCGATTATAGCTGTAGCGCAATCAGCGAAACAGCTGTACCTCAATCGCCGAAACAGCTACTACGATTATTAGTTTTCGAAAGTTTAGTATAACAGTTAAGAATCGGACCCCCATTTCAATGGGGGTTCTTTATTTGGCGCGGCTCGCCTGAACTAGGTCGTGCCGAATTAAATTTATAAATTTGTCAAAAAAATATACCGTGCGTAAACTATACTTTGAGCATATTTTTTTAGCCCTTTTTATTTTGACTAATATCGCCAGCCTACCGGCCTGCGAATCCACAACTACAAAAACTACAACAAAAACAATTGAGGTTTCAGATACAGAGCTAGAATCAGTGGAAAATCCCGACGGCTCCGGGCCTGGGGCCAAAGCAACAGATGGTGCTGCCATCAAAACTTATACAGGCCTCGATATTGCGGGCCTGCACCAAGCCGACAGCGTACAAATATTATTCTTCACCGATCCCTTCGGAAAAGACTCATTACGATATACCCGATTTTTCAAACACTACAATACATCAGCGGCAGATGTAGTGCAGCCGATATTAAAAAACTTGGATCAATTATTTATATTAAGAACAGAGGTGATGAAATGCCGATCAGAAGGAAAAATCTTTTTCTTCAAAGGCACGCAAGAGTTAAAGACTGTTTACTTTAATACCCAAGGTGCATCCGCAAATCCTGGAGACCGTTCGCCGCAAGCCAACGGCGATTGCGCGTATATGTACTTTATAAAAGACGGCGGTTTTTATTATTTCCCCATTCAACCAGAAACCGCAGCCCTACTGCGTAAAATCAAACCACAAGCAGTTCAGCCAAGTGCTGAAAATTAGATTCGATTAAGCTTGATTATAACCTAATTGTTCCATTCTAAATTTAATAGCTTCAATAGGATCTGGAAAATCAATTGGATAGTTTTCCTTTTCATAATTATCAATCAACATACTTAAAACCTCAAGTTCATCTCCTTCTTTTGAGTTTGGTTTTGCATCAAAAATTACTTCAAGGCGATTTATAGCATCTTGGTAGTCCTTTTTCGTTTTAATTAGCTTTATGTTCATAAACTAAATATTTGCTGCATTAGTTTGAAAATTCGACTAAAAATTCCTTTGGTGTATATACTGGTAATGTTGGAATACTCTGTTTTTGTAATTGTTTGTCGCGAGATATAAAGTAATCAAGTTTATGATGAATTGCAGTATAATATTGAAGTGCATCTTCAATATCATTAATTTTCGAGTGTAGCGCATTTAAAACGATTTCATGGGGTATATCAATAACTGTTATATCTGACAGAATTGTTAATAATAATTCTTTTGCTTTAGTGTTCCCGTATTCTTTAGTTAGCCAATAGCCAATTATATGCACAATAGACGGAGTTATAAAAGCTTCAATAGTACCATTGACGGATAATGCTATTATTTGTTTAGCCCTTTCGTAGTCAGAGCGCTTTAGCGTAAAGTCTAACAATATATTCGCATCAATGAAAACTTTAAAAGCCATATTTTTTTGCATTTTCTTTGTAATACAAATCTTTTAAATCTGCATTTTTGTCAATTGTTGATTTTTCGAGTTTTTCTACTAAATCAATTATGTTTTTGCGCTTTGATGGTCTTGTGACTTTTTTAAAATAGCTTTCTACTAAATCAGAAACACTTCTTTTTTGTTTAACAGCATAGCTTTTAACATCTTCTAATAAGCTGTTCTCAATTGTAAGGTTTAATCTAGATTTCATAAATCAAATATACGTATAATTTAAATTCATGCGCATATTAATGGTTTCCTAAACTTTTTAAGTTAATCATTAAACAATGAGTTTATTGTTTGCATCGGAAGAAACATCTTTCCGCTATCAGGTAATAGGATAAAACCATATTTTGTATAGAATGCTATAGCAATTTCGTCAATTGGGTCTACTATTAAAGCCATTGACCCTATACTTTTTTTAGCAACTAAAACGCTTTTTTTCATTGCATCTACTAATAGGAATTCGCCTAATTTTCTTCCAAAATAATTCTTGTCAACGGCTAATCTACCCAATAAAGTTGCGCGTAAATTTTTATAAGAAGGGGGGAGTTTTTTGATTATTTCATTTGGGAGATTAGCCCTTTCAATTGAGGTGTTCGATAATGTATAGTAACCTACTACATTATTTTTCTCATCGGTTAATACAAAACAAGTGGAGAGTTTTCTTCTAATATCTTGACTAGCTTGAATTTTTATGTAGTCGTCTAAAATGCTTTTACCACAAGAAAAATTCTTTCTTATATGAGTTGAATTTAGCGGCTCAATTTCGTAATTCATTTTTTAGTGGTTGCCTTATTATAGCGAGCAATAGCTTTTTTTAGATTCGTGTTCGGCTTAGGTGGATTCATTAATGCATCAAAGAAAACCGCTTGATCTTTTTTTGACTGTAAAATTGATTGGTGTTTCTCAACAATCTGGGCTGCATGCTTTTGTGTAGAGTGTATAACAAATTCAGTTAGAGTTCTAAAGCCACCAAGCTGAGCTGCATATTCAAAAAACTCTTTTTGTTCTTTAGATAGCCTTGTATCGAATCTGGATTGAGTGGAAGTTTTCATTTTAAAATAATTGTATCTCAAATGTACGGATATTTGCCGTACAATTTTAAATCGAAAATCCCAGTACCACGCATAAATTTCTGCGAAGTTTAATTCTAAGATCATCGGGGAGCACATTAACACGTTCAATTAGTGCCTGTCCACTTACCGTTGTAATTTGATCTACCAATATTTCAAATCTGCCAGCGCCACTTAAGTAAATTCGCAAGCGTAATATCCAATAGTGAAATACATCTTCCGGAACCAATGGACAAACTATATAAGAAGCATGCTTATGAATATTTAGATAGTTGGTTTGCACAATAACAACCAGCTTGATGTTCTTAGGATTATTCCTCCATTCAACTTTCCAAATTTCGTATTGCTTTATATCTTTATTTGTTCTGCAACTAGAATAATTCTTTTCAACCGGCTCCTCGTTTCGATTATTCACCTGGTCCTTATCGTATTCATCATCATTATAGTTCTCCATATGTAAAAAATTGTGGACACTTTAAGCCCTTATTGATCAAAAATATTCGTGACTTTAGTTTCCTTTATTTCTTCTAAATCTTTAATGATTTGAAAATAGTACAGCGACCCAAAAGCGGATTCTTTATCTAGTATCTTTTTCATCATCTTATATCTTTGATAATGATTGTACACATCAATCGCTAGATTGATATAAGTGTTTCTATTCTGCCTTGTTCGATTTCTTACTGCTTCCATATTATCAAGTACAGTAGGATTCAGCTTTAGCGATAGCGGAATCATTTTCAGCGGAGATACTTCTTCGAAGTCGGGTTTAAGTTTTTGCATGATTCAAGTTTTTGGTTTTAATTATTATAGACTTTCCAATGGCTGCGGGAGGACAGCCTTGGAAAATGCTTTTTTATTTTTTGCTCAAAAAAATATACTGAAAGAATATTTCTTGATAGGAGATACCCGCATATCATTTCGGTATATTTTTTTTACCTTTTAGTTTTTTTTTCTCGGGGGAGCAAAACTGCCGCTCAATTGGGTTGGCTCACTTGTTTCAATCAAACTCGACCATTCAAACCGTGATCACTTATTTTAATTTACTTATGGAAAATTAAAGAAGGTTAGTTTTGCGGTTTAAAGTATTTCTTACCAAAATAAGCCGTGTTTTCACTTTTGCTACATCTATTTGACTCAATTATATTTTGTAAATTGTATTGACTTTTACAATATAAATTTCTACTTATGGAAGAAATTAATCAATTAGGATTAGAGGTATTTGGTGATCTAAACAAATTCAACATTTGGTTTGAAAGTGAAAATCAAACATTGAATGATAAGAAACCAATCGATCTGATAAAAGAGGTTGGTGGCAGAGAGTTAGTAGTAGGTCTACTTACTAGATTGAAATATGGAATATTTATTTAGAAATCCCTATTCTACTTTTGTTACATAGCCTGCAGCTATAATTCAGTAACTTTGTGCAGTTATGAATCTTCAGAAAACCTATTTAGTAAGTGCCCTCACCAATAAGTGTCCTAGATGTAGAGAAGGGGAGTTGTTCAAAAGTAAATCGGCCTACAGCTTGAAAGGGAAAAGTACGGAGATGAATGAAACCTGTCCGGTTTGTCATCAGCCTACTGAAATTGAAGTGGGTTTTTATTACGGCACTGGCTATGTGAGCTATGCGCTTTCTGTTGCATTAACCGTTAGCACTTTTGTTGCTTGGAAGGTCCTTATTGGAATGACTTTTGACATTGACGATAACCGTATTTTTTATTGGTTGGGAACCAATATCGTCATCCTATTAGGGGTACAACCGCTGATGATGCGTTTGGCTAGATCCCTTTGGTTGAGTTGGTTTGTAAAGTATGAACCCAATTGGAAAGAGCGGCCACTAAAAGCTCCAGAAAGAATCAACAAAGATCAGTTTGCGAACTGGTAACTTTTAAGCATCTAGTACCTGCTCCATTTTCATAGACCTTGATCCCTTCACTAAAATACAAGCGTTCTGTGGATTCAATTGCTTCAACCATTCACGGGCTTCTGCTGCATTGTTTAAATAAGTAAATGGCGTTGTTTGTATTTGTGCTTTTGATGCATGCGCATATGCGAAGTCTCCACCTACCAATACCACTTCTTTAAATCCTAGGGCTACTAATAATTCAACAAGTGCTTGGTGCTCTTCTATACTGTCTTCGCCTAATTCCATCATGCCGCCGAGTAGTACAATTTTTCGATCGGCTTTTAGTTTGGCAAAATTTTCGATGGCCACTTTCATGCTACTGGGGTTGGCATTGTATGCATCCAATATAATTTGATTGGTGCCTACTTCCATCAACTGTGAACGGGAGTTAGATGGGGCATACCCTTCAAGAGCACTGATGATTTTTTGGTCGGGCACGCCGAAGTGTTTTCCGATGGTGGCGGCGCATAGAATATTCGGGAGATTATAATCGCCTACGAGTTGAGATTTAATTAGGGTGGCATGTAGCCCCGCTGTTATGCGTACTGCTAAAAATGGTTCGGCGGCTTCAATCTGCCCCTGCACCAATCCCTTTGAAATACCGTAATAAATAATATTTTCAATGCCTGCACTCATGGGCTGCAAATAATCATAATCCGCATACACGAAAGCAGTGCCTTTGTGCTCGCGTAGAAATTGATAGAGTTCACCCTTTCCCTTGCGTACGCCTTCTACTCCGCCAAATCCTTCTAAGTGTGCCTTACCGCAGTTGGTAATGATTCCATGCGATGGCAATGTGTAGGTGCAATAACTTTCAATTTCTTTTTGGTGATTGGCGCCCATTTCTATCACGGCCATTTGGGCATCGGGCTTCACACTTAAAATAGTGAGTGGCACGCCAATATGATTGTTCAGGTTTCCCTGCGTAGTATAGGTTTTAAAATGCGAAGACAATACCGCATAAATCAATTCCTTGCTGGTTGTTTTTCCGTTGCTTCCTGTAATGGCAATAAAAGGGATATCCAGCTGTTGGCGATGGTGTTTGGCCAATTGCTGTAATGTTGTTAAAGCATCGTCTACGAGGAGGAGCCGCTCTTTTATCCCTGGCTCGGATAATTCCGCAGCAATCAATTCCGACTCATTGGGCATTTCATCTACAATGGCATAAACAGCGCCAGCATCCAATGCACGTAACGCAAATTCATTGCCATTAAAATTGGGTCCTTTTAACGCCACATAAATATCGCCTTCTTTGAGTTTGCGGGTATCCGTTTGGATAGATGGATACTGCTGATATATTTCGTAGATCAATTCAATGTTCATGCCTACAAATATACGCAGCCAATTTAGAAGTCGTCGTTACTCAAGTTGAAGACCAACCCCAAACGCAAAGTGTTCGATAGTGGATTACGTGTAACCCCGCTGCCTGAAGGCACTAGGTAAGACACGTTGATCTGCATGAACTTCACATCAAATCCTGCACCTGCAGTAAAGTATCTGCGGTTGCCGCGGGTTCTGTCTTCGTAAAAATATCCTGCACGTAATTTAAACTGATTGTTGTAAGAATATTCCATACCAGCAGACACTTGAAAACTCTTGGTTAAGCTGCTTCCATCAGAGAAAGATTTCATCCAGCTGCTCACCACAGAAGTATTTCTGTACTCCGACAAGTTAGCGGAATCGGTTGCGAAAACCCCTGTAGTAGTAGGCGCCACCGGCACCAATAATTTATTTACGTCTAACGCAAAGCTGATGCTATTGCCTTCACTCATTACTTTGGTATAAGCCATTCCCAAGCCTAAGTTAGCGGGTAAAAAATCTTTGTTACGTGCATCGTTGGTATAACCTACTTTGGTACCTAAGTTAGATAATACTACACCAAAGTTTAATCCCTGTCCATCCACATCACGACCATTATAAAATAGGGATACGTCACCTGCTAATGCATTACCTGCTTTGTACACCACACCTGTACCAACATCACCTACCACCAATCTTGAATTGATGTAACGCAAAGCAACGGCCAAACTTAATTTCTCACTCAATACACGGGTATAACCCCCATCAATAGAGAACTCGGTAGGACGCACGGTATTTAATACGTTACCAGAAAAGTCGGTTAATTGAATATTACCTAAACTGAAGAAACGCATGGATCCAGAAATCACTGAATTATCATCAATCTTTTTATACGCAGCGGCACTGGCTAAGTACACATCGTTCAAACCCAAGTCTCTCAACCAAGGTGTATAGTTTAAAGAAATAGCCGAACGCTTTTCCGCAAAAGCGGTTTTAGCTAGGTTCCAAAAAGGAGAGTTGGCATCTGGGTTGGTAGCAATGGCTGCATCACCCATACCTCCTGCACGTGCATCGGGCGATATACGCAAGAAAGGCACTGCAGTAGAAACAATATTAATAGAATCGGCTTGGGCGATTATAGCTGTGGGCATTGCAGCAGCAAAACCTAAACTCAAGAACGCTAAAGCGCATAAATTTTTACGTGCATTTTTCATACAAAATCAATTAAATAGAGTAACGAAATTTAAGCGTAGAAATTATGCCATTCAGTCTTTTTAGGATTGCAGTGGGGAGCTGCTACACAATGATACGAATAAATGTTAATTCGTTGCACAAAAAGCACGCAAATACCTACTAGTTTGTATTTCAAAGAAAAAATAAAGTTTCTCTATAGTGAAACTTTATTAGTTTTGTAATGTGAATCAAATCAAGAAACATAGAAAAATCACTTTAACCACTCTTGAAGAATTTAAGGAAAAAAACTACGGGAAACGAGGTGTAAAAGAGCGTGAAGTACTTGAAGCTGGATATGAAAATTTTAAAATTGGCGCTTTAATTCAAGACACTCGCTTAGAAATGGGCATGACACAAGAACAACTTGCAGAGAAAGTTGGTACTACTAAATCTTATATATCTCAAATAGAAAATAATATTAAAGAGGCACGTATTTCTACCCTCCAAAAAATTGTTGAACAAGGATTTGGCGGTCAACTAGAGTTATCTATAAAAATTTAATCTGACCCTGACCCGTCCTAAAGAAAAAGGAACGAGGCTTAGCCTCGTTCCTTTTTCTTTTATCTTAATGTAAGTCATAAAATAGAGCGGACAATGCGCGCGGCCCCATACATTTTACTTCGTTGCGTTAATAATTCCCAAGATCAAAGCTCCCATACCCACTAATCCACTGGTAAAGCTCATGATTTCACCAGCCGTCAATGGCTTTCTGTATTTCTTAATTGGTACATATACTTCTGCACCTGCAGTTAACTTAGGATACGTGCGCCAGAAAATATAATTATGTGAAGTCTTCACACGACCATTTGGATACAATACATATGTACCGCCTCTATTCGCGTTCTCTGCAAAACCACCTGATTCTTTAATTAATCTACGAGCAGTTAAACCATTGTAGAAAGGTACTTTCTTCTGAATATTCACTGCACCAAAAGCCTGCACTGCCACTGGCTTCTTCGGAATGGTAATCATATCGCCTTCTTCTAACACAATATCATCTGCAGAACCCGGGTTCTCCAATGCATTGCTCAAGTTCACTGCCATTAAAATCTTTTCTTTAGACAATGTACTGTCTAATAGTTTGATGGTAGCCGTATCCGAATTTTGCTTTTGGGCCAAGGCTTTTTTGATGTCTAAGATTTCTCCTTTCAACGCAGCTTGATAAGTATTGCGCAAGAAAAAAGCAGAACCCAAAGAACCCGATTCTAGTATGCCCCCCGATCTTTTAAATAAATCACTCACCCGGTCTTTCTTGGTATTCAATAAATAAGTACCAGGGAATAAAACTTCACCCGCAATGCTTACTGAACCAGCAGATTGATTACGTGGTACATTCTTTACGTTCACTACATCATAGGGCTCTAACTCAATGGCAGCTTGACTAGCCGTAAAAGTTAAACTGTCTTGTAAATTGAATTTTAAAATGGTATTGTACACTACTGTATCGGCCATGGTAGCATCTTTGCGTAAACGACGCAATACTTCCACTTCTTTATAAGATGCACGGTCATTTAATCCTCCACCCAATAATACAATGTCTTCTAATTTCATGCCAGCAGCATAAGCAAAAGTGCCAGGCTTATTTAATTCACCAGTAATAGTAACGGTGGCAGGTTCTTTTAATTCCATTTTGCTGTACACATGCAAAGAATCATCATTGCGCAGTGCAATAGACAAATCTGCCATAGCAGTTAAATTAACCGCAGTCACCGTGGTGTCTTTAGTAGCATTGGTTCTAAACAATAGAGCACGACCTACAAAAGCATTTTCTTTTAATTGTGCTGCTTTAATCACTGCACCCAAAGTAGGGTAGGCAGTAACTGAATAACTATTGGGATAAAATACCGAACCTGCAACAATCACTCTGTTATCAAAGCGGTTAATAGAAGAACCAACCACCACTTCATCAGAACTTTTCACCATAAAACTATTCAGGTTATTCAATTGAACATTCTCAATATTCTTACCCAAATCGGTCAATCGCTTAACGGTAATTTTATTTCTATTAGCGCTATCTGCAAATCCACCCGCGTATTTTTCAATAATGGTACCCAAGGATTCACCGGGCTCCGATTCAAAGATGGCGGGCTTCTTTACTGCACCAGTCAATGTTAAACGAACAGCATAAGGATGCACTTTAATGATATCATCGTCCTTTAATAAAATATTTTTAGAAAGATCTCCATTTAATAAGAAATCATACAAGTCAAAAGTCACGAGTCTTTTGCCATTGCGCATCAAATCAATTTTTCTAAATGATCCATTGGCAGATGGTCCACCCGATGCATACAATGCATTAGCAAGCGTAGACAAAGAAGAGAGTTCATAAGAACCGGGCTTGTTTACTTCACCAATTAAGGTAACGCGAATGCTTCTGATTTGACCAAGGCTTACTTGTAAAAAAGTATTGCCCGATTGTAATCCTGGATAGGTTTTAGATAATACCCCTTTTAATTTGGTCTTGGCTTCCTCAATGGTTAAACCGGCTAAAGTAACTGGCCCAATATTCGGGATGCGAATCTGGCCCTCAGTATTGATTTTGTATTTAGAAGTTTTCTCAGAGAAACCATAAATATCAATGGACAATTCATCATCTACACCCAATACATAATTGCTTGGGGTAGCCATGCGCATATTGGGTTCGAAAGTAAGGTTGCTATTCGAAAAGAATTCGGATCCAAAAATGGCAGGTCCAGCAGGGGCAGTGAATTCATTCTTTACGGTTACTGCTTTGCGAGGCTCATAAGTAGCCACGGAAGTTTTTTTCTCCGTACCTGTTCCTGCACCTAAACTTCCCATACGAGCTTTAATCTGTGCAATTTGTGCAGCAGATAAACCTCTTTCCTTGGCTTTGGCTTCTAGTTCTGCTTCAGATAAACCACTTAATTGGGCTTGTTGTAGATAAGCCTGAAACTGTGCATCCGATAAAGCATCAATATTAATACTCGATACCTGCGGAATGGTAGGCAATTGCGCCATGGCAACTTGAGTGCATCCAAATAGCAGGGCCAATACCAGTACCCTCATCCAAATTTTCTTCATAAATTCTATATTATTTTAACTACTTGCTCGTGGGGGAATTTTGGGGCGAAGATAGCCCTAAAAGAGGTTCCCTCAAAGCATAATTATCTGTCCAGCGGCTGTGGCGTTTCCCAGTTGGGGGTTGCCGATAACAGAAATATTGATTCGATAAAAAAATATACCCGGAGTATATTTTGCGCCCGTTTCGGAAGTTCCATCCCAAGTAATTTGAATATTTCTAGAGCCTTGGGTATTGACGGTTTGTTGTATCCGCTTCACCAAAGCCCCCGCGGTATTCACTATTTCAATATTCACGAGTAAATTGGTATTGGGTTGATTGTGCTCAAAGGCAAATATGGTCTGTGCTCCATTTACTAGACCTCCATTGAAACGAACAGGATTGGGATAATTGCGAACCTGTGCAATGCGCAGTTGATTTTTTTTAACCACGGTAAAATCCAATAATGTTTGGTTGCTATTATTGACCAAGTCCCATGCTTTTAATTTGAGTTGGTATTTCCCTTCGGGGAGGGTGGCCAACTGATACCTGATTTCTCCGCGCTGGTATTGGTTCAACTCGGTACTGAAAAAGGAATTTAATACTATGCTGTTTCGCTCATCGCTGTTTTGTACTAATACAATATCATGTCCAATGCCATTGCCTGTTGCGTTAATGCCTGAAGTATCGTAGAGTTGGGCAATGAGAATAGGGTTTTCACTGGTAATACCCCCGTTTTTAAACGCGGTATCGTTTAGGTATAATTTTATTTGTGGGCCCGTGGTATCACGGATGATTGCACCCGTAGAACCCGCAATGCGAATGGGTAAAGCACCTGCGGCGGATTGAGGGGTATTACTTGAACCTGCACCGTTATTAGAGGCTTGCGCAAATAAACGAATCGTGGCTTTGCCCGGTCCAAAACTGATGTCTTTGGGTATCACCAATTCAATGCTAAATGCCCCATTGGTTACGGTTGCTTTCCCATTGAATAGTATATTGTTCTCGGTAGAATAAGCAGTACGAGGGCTTTCAGGGCTATTGCCCAACGTAAACACAGTTTGTGCCTGATCATAAATTTGCACATTGACAATCCCATTAAAATTGAATTGGATGTTTCCATTTAACTGCGAAACTTGACCTGATAATTTGTACTTACGAAGGGCCAATAAACTATCTGAAAGATTTACGAATTTACCTGTTGACTGATCAGTAATTTGATTAATTCGCATGGGCAATTCAGGAAATGCCAATTGCATGGCAGGGTCTCCGAGCAAGGCAAATTTTCTGCTATTGAGTGGGTCTCCATTGAATTGATTGCTTCTGTTTTTGGCATCCATGGTGGCTTGCCCCAATGAGCGATACAATCGGCCACTATTGCCAGAACCCACTGTTGATAAAGGTTCCATGGCCAATTGTAAATAATTCTGGTTCATTACTCGGTTGCTATAAGCAAATACCAAACGAGTAGTAGTGAGCAATGCAATGGCGCCATTATTGCTGCCAAACAATAAGGTACGTGCAATGGATGGTTTGCTGGGTTGGTCGAAGGGATCAAAGTCGCAACTGGCGGTGATAAAGAGTGGTAATTTGTTCGGGTTATTAAAGCGATTCACTTCCGCTGCACTAATGACTGCTTCTTCTGATAAACGCAAATGATTGCCGTGACCTGAATAATTTACAATCAATGCACCTGCCAAAACCTGATTCACAATGGCTTCACTTACGGATGGATACCTTGCTCCACCTGCTCCACTTACCAATGGAAATGCATCCAAATAAATTTTACGGGCATGCGCAGCAGGGTTGGCTGCAATAGCAGTAGCAGCAATGCTTTCAGCATCATTTAAATGGAGGTTCTGGTCTTTATCATCTGCAATAAACACCAATTGATTGCGCCAGGAATTGTCTGCATTAGCTCCCGTTGTATTGCTGCTATTTTGTGGATTATGATAGCGAATAATTTTATCAACCAGTGTATTGGCTTCTTGCAAATTGCCTACTGGCAAACGTCCTACTGCGATAGATAGGGGGGCATCGTTCAATAGATTGATATCATCATTGTTATTGAGCAATGCATAAAAATCATCGGAGGTATAAGTGAGTAAGGGCGATAAACTATTGCTGCTTTGAAAAGTAGGAACCAAGTTTCTGTCGGAACTAATAATGTTTTTATAATCGTAAGAACCTGCACCAAATAAAACCACATACTGTAAGGTTTTTACATTGCTACCAGTGATGAGTTTAGATAAATCATAAAATAATTTGATGCCATTGCGAATAGCTCCAGGATCGGGAATGCCTCCTGAAAATTCATTATAAAATTGTGTGGTAGTAATCACCGCATCGGTATAGCCATATTGGCTTTGGTGAAATGCTGCCAAACGATTGGCTGCGGGCAATAGGGAAGGATGTACAACGATGATTCCGTTAAAATTATTCGAGCCAGTGCCTGGATTATTTGGTCCAGACGCATCATGTGCTAGCCCATGAAAGTTCTGGTTAGGAATATTGGGGTTGTTTGGAATAATTGGCGTTAATGCATGAGATGGGTTAAATAACGCAAACTCTTTAAGTGTTTCTACTGAGGACTTGAATGAGATTTCACTGCCTGAATTGGCGGTCACTACTTGATGAGGGTTCAGTGGATTGCTGGTGTTCCAAACACGGGTGTCTGCGGGAAATACGGTGGGTGTGCCGTTATTTAAAGGTGCGGATATTCGGTATTCCGCTATACTATCAGAGTGCATTAAACCGGTATTTCTAAAGTAAAAACCACTGGTATTATTGTCGGGTATTAACCGTCTTTGACCTTGAAGACTAAACCGATTCAACCATCCTTCAGCTCCATTAGCGGTTGAACCGTATTGAAATTTTAGGGCTAATGAATTGAAATTACCCATAGAATTTAACCCAATAGAGCTAAGTGGTTTAGCATCGCGCGCATATTCATCTAAAAGCCCTCCTGTTACACCAGACAAGTTTATATTTTGAATTGCTTGGTCGTTAACCGAAACGGTGAAATTGGCAATAGCCCCTAATGATCGGCTGGTTAAATGGGTGTAGAGTTGAATTGGGGTTGAATTAATTGGATTAGTCCATGGTATGGTAAAAGTTCTGGTATTGTTATTGGCAACAAATGTTTCACCTATCCATTCCTTGCCACTGCTGAGTAAATTGATGCGATTGGTTTCATGGGCATATCGATGCGTGTAATTTGTAATAACACTTGTAGCAGCGCGGGTTTCAGGAGATAGGGTGGTAATTCTTTTAGGTGTGCCAGTGGTATTGGTTGTGATGAAATACCAAGCAGTATCTGAATATAAGTTCTTTACAAAATTGAATCTTTTTGAGGCAGTATCGTATTTCCATTGGTGTGGTCCGGGTGCATAAAACAGAAAATAGTTAGGGCCAGTTTCAATGGGGATTTCTACTAAATCATCAATATAAGAGATGTCGATTTTTTCATTTAGCATAGATCCATCTCTTCCGTAAAGTCGAATGGATGATGAAGGAAAAGAATTTGCGCTAATTCCAAGTACACCTAATTGAGTTGCATCCAATTTATAAATTCCTTCTTGCGTAACTCCAATCTTGGCCCATTGGCCTGTAGCTAAAATAGAATTATTTATTAAGGTCGTTTGTGCACCTGCCAAGTGAAATAGCGTATTAACTGAAAGAAATAATAGAACAGTTTTCATTTGCTTAAAGACTAAAAAATTGAATTAATCAATATTAAATATGTAGTCTTTAATTTGGTTGATTAAAGCAATTAAATGAGGTTTTTTCATTGTGTTTTTTAAAACTGAAATGTCATCTTCGTTAAAGCCAAAAATCAAGTAAGTTCTAAATTCACAACTTTCTTTTCCCAATGGAGATGTGAACATTTGGTTTTCACACTTAAAAGAATACCTGTCATTTTTAGGAGTACCCGTCATCATTACACCAGTATAATATTGTTCATACCCTCCACGTTTCGAGTTGATAATTAATACTGGATGTTTCAATTCTGCACCCCCAGGCAATTTTACGGGGTTTTTAAGCAGTATTAAGTCCCCTTGACTATATGGCATGAAGGTTATTCATTGTATTTATTGAAATAAGGGAAGACGCCTGTCTTAATTCTTTGTCACTGTCTATGTCTTTTGGATTATCAAAAGATAGAAACTTTAGTTTTGATTCAATCTCATATAAACCTAGAAGAATTTTTGAAGAAATATCTTTAATTCCTTCATGGTTTAAAAAATCGACATCTTCCAAAAGATAGTAGTATTTCCTAAATTTTATTAATGCTTTTTCTGCATATATATATTCTTCCTTAGCAATTGATAAATCTTCAATTGAATTTAGTATACCTTTTAACCCTTCAACCATTAAAAACATTTTACCCAAATCTTTATATAACCCCGAAATAATACCTACTCTAAAGGAGTTAAGATTTAGACTTATGTATTTCCAGAAACGAGATGTTATATTAAGGAAAATTACCTTAAAAGAAAACAGTCTGTTGCTATAAAATGGGTCTAAATGATATGGATGTGTGATAGTCATCTGTAAGTTGTAATGGTTGTAAGTCATCACAAATTAATTAATTAACTCAAATTTTAGCCGCTTACCGTGTTAAAACTCCCTATTTCAAGTAATTGCCGAAAATGGCTCATGGCAAAATATTTGGGAGAAAACAGCGTTTTAAGTTTTTAGCGAATCTAAAATTAGGATTTTGCTAACTAATATTTATATACATTCGCTAATGAATAAATCCGATAAATATCAGTTGAACTTTACACTCTTATCAGTATAACAAACTTAGACAATGCAGGTAATCAAATTTGTGCGGAACACCGTTTTATTGGTTTCATTAGTGAGTGTAGCGGCTTCTTGTAGTCTTTTCAAAGGAAAAAAAGAAAAGTCAACCGCAACCGGTTGGAATTACAACGACCAACAATACGGCAACTTTAATGTGGTAAAGCCTAAAGACATCAAAACCGCTCCAGGGTTGGTTTTTGTGCAAGGTGGTACTTTTACTATGGGTGCAGTGCAGGAAGATATTATGGCCGATTGGAACAATATTCCTCATCGTGTTACCGTAAACTCTTTCTTTATTGATAAATACGAGGTAAGTAACCTGAACTACCGTGAATATTTGTACTGGTTAGAAGGTACTTTTGGTGCGGCGGGCATGGACTCGATTGTTACCCAGGCTTTACCTGATACTTTAGTGTGGAGAGAAGAGTTGGCTTACAATGAGCCAATGGTTGAATATTATTTCCGTCATCCTTCTTATAATAATTATCCAGTGGTAGGGGTAACTTGGTTACAAGCCACTGAATACTGTAAATGGAGAACAGATCGCGTGAATGAATTGGCCTTGATGCAAAAAGGATTCTTGGATCCTAAAACACAGATTAAGAAAACATTGAATGGTGCTGGTCAAGATAACTTTAATACCAAGGCTTATTTATTGGGTGAATACCAAGCAGTGCCTGGTAAAGACGTTACTTCTAAGAAAAATCCTTTGAAAGATGCGCAGGGCCGACCTAGAACGGTAGCTAAGTTTGAAGATGGATTGATGTTTGGTGATTATCGTTTGCCAACAGAAGCAGAGTGGGAATATGCGGCTTATGGTTATATCATGGAGAACCCACAACGCAAGAGCAATAAAGGTATTAAGGGTGAAGAGTTGATTGCGAACAAAGCCATTTATGCTTGGAGAAATGATGGGTATGATAATTTACGTGCTACTACTAAGGGCGCAACACAAGGTTCTTTCTTAGCCAACTTTAAAAGAAGCAGTGGAGACAATATGGGTGTGGCAGGTGGATTGAACGATAACGCAGCTGTAACTGCTGAGGTTGATCAGTTTGTTCCAAACGGTTATGGCTTATACAATATGAGTGGAAACGTAAGTGAGTGGGTAGCAGATATTTACCGTCCTTTGACCAATTCTGAAGCAGAAGATTTTAACCCATTCCGTGGAAACGTTTTCCAACAAATTGATATGAGTGGTGGTCAAGGAAATTTACGTGACGACAAGGGTAGAATTAAAATGAAAGCAGAGTCTGATTCTGCTATTAAGAATAGAAGAAATTACCAAAAAGCCAATGCTTTGAATTACTTAGACGGGGATTCATTAAGCAGCGTAAGCTATGGTTATGGAGTTACTACTTTGATTTCTGATAAATCAAGGGTATTCAAAGGTGGTAGCTGGAACGACCGAGCTTATTGGTTAAGCCCAGGTACTAGAAGATTCTTACAAGAAGACGAAAGCACCAATACCATTGGATTCCGTTGTGCCATGAGTCATTACGGCGCACCTGAAGGAATTGGTAGTAAGGCAAAAACGGGTAATAATTTCCCTACACGCCGCAATAAAAGATAGACGCTAACCATAATTTGCAACATGCGCATTGGATACGGGATAGATTTTCACCAATTGGTTGAAGGAAGAGATTTAGTGATTGGTGGAATTACCATCCCACATACCAAGGGCGCTCTAGGTCATAGTGATGCAGATGTATTATTACATGCCATCTGTGATGCTTTATTAGGTGCAGCCTGCTTGGGTGATATAGGTGTACATTTTCCAGATACTTCTAGTGAATTCAAAAATATAGATAGCAAAATTTTATTGGCGAGAGTAAAAGAACTCATCACTGCAGAAGGGTATTTCGTTGTAAATATTGATGCTTCTCTATGTTTAGAAAAGCCTAAGATAAAGCCTTATATCCCAGCGATGCAGGAAGCTATTGCGGGTATACTCGGAATTGGTTTAAAAGATATTTCTATCAAAGCTACTACGACTGAAAAAATGGGCTTTGTGGGCCGTGAAGAAGGATTGGTGGCACATGCAGTTTGTTTGATACAATCTAGATTATGATTTATTTTAATAAGATTCTTCCGGTATTTGTAATGCCTGTCATGCTCATTATCTACTTGCTGATTTATGGGTTATGGAAGAAGAAACGTTGGCCTATTTATACTGCGATTATTTCTTTGTATGTTTTTTCTACACCCATTTTCATTGGAAATTTTTTTAAACTTATTGAAGGGATTGAACCGAGAAAAAATGCTAAAGAATTGCCAAACGCAGATGCAATTGTTGTATTAAGTGGGATGATAAATCAAGTAAAATCTACTGATGGGGTTTACCCTGAATGGGGGGACCCAGATAGGTTTTTTGCTGGGATTGAATTATATGAGTGCGACAAAGCACCTAAAATTATTTTTACTAAGGGTAAAATGCCATGGGATACCACAAAATTAACTGAAGGTGATATTTTACGAAACTTTGCATTAGAAAATGGTGTACCTGATTCTGTAATCATTTTATCTACAGATGTCCAGAATACAGCTAATGAAGCTAGATCTGTTTCTCAAGTTATAGGAAAGGGAAAATCTATCATTTTAGTTACCTCCGCTTATCACATGTCAAGATCAAAAATGTTGTTTGAAAAAAACAAAATGACTGTTTATCCTTTTTCTGTAGATTATAAAGCTGAAAGTTTATTAACTCATACATTTCTAGATTATTTCCCAGATATGGAAAGCTTTAGATTATTTAATAGAGGTTATCGAGAAATGATAGTCCGGTTCTTATATTTACTAGTTAATATTTAAATGGAGAAAGAGACAAAAATTGGAATCTTGGGATTGGGGTATGTTGGATTACCACTTTCTTTAGCTTTTGCATCAAAATATAATGTTATTGGGTATGATATTAATTCATATAGGGTTGAACAGTTAAAAAAATTTATTGACAGTACAAACGAAATTGAATTCTCTTATTTTGAAACTAAATATCCATTATGTTTTACGAATAATTTAAAAGATATTCAAAAGTGTAACGTTTTTATCATTACAGTACCTACACCACTAAGTCAAAATAAGGAGCCCGATTTATCTTTCTTAAAAAAAGCATCTTCAGATGTTGGTTCAGTGTTAAAAAAAGGTGACTTGGTGATTTATGAGTCTACTGTATATCCTGGATGTACAGAAGAGGAATGTGTGCCCGTTTTAATAGCATCAAGCGGACTAGTATTTAATATTGATTTCTTTGTCGGTTATTCGCCTGAAAGAATTAACCCAGGAGATAAAGAAAGACCATTGCAAACTATTGTAAAAGTTACCTCAGGATCAACACCTGAAATTGCAATAGTGGTTGACGAATTATATAAAAGTATTATTACTGCAGGTACATATATGGCGAAAAGCATGAAAGTTGCGGAAGCCTCAAAAGCAATTGAAAATGCACAGCGTGATGTCAATATTTCTTTCATGAACGAGTTAGCACTCATGTTTGACAAAATGGAAATAGATATTAATGAAGTATTGGAAGCTGCAAAAACTAAATGGAATTTTTTACCATTTAAACCTGGTTTAGTGGGAGGGCATTGTATAGGTGTTGATCCTTATTATTTGGCTTATAAAGCGATTCAAGTAGGGTATACCCCTAAAGTTATTCTATCAGGCAGAGAAGTGAATGACCAAATGGGTGTCTGGATGGGAGAGAAAATCATTGCCCATTTGGCTAAACAATTTAATGGAGCAATAAGAGGTAAAAGAGTATTGATACTTGGTTTTGCTTTTAAGGAAAATTGTGCAGATATTAGAAATACTAAAGTAATTGATGTTTATAATATTCTTAAAGCTGCTGGTTTAAATGTTCAGATTTTTGATCCACTGGTTGATCCAATTCTAGTTAAAAAAACCTTTAATTTGGAATTAAAAAAATCAAAAGAAGGCGATTTTGATTATATATTTAAGGCTGTGAATCATACCATTTTTAACAGTTAATATCAAAAGCTTTGCTATCTTCGATTTTATATTCAGTTAGTGGAAAATAAATTCTAAAAATCAGCACTACTATACAATTTCATATTTGATAAATGATTTTTTGAGTAATTATTGGAGTTGATATAATGAAATTGAAGTTTCAGAAAGTGTAAATACCGATAGTTGTATTTTATTAGCAATAAGATAAATTTTCTTTTTAGCGCTATAAATTTTGAGTAATACATGGTGCTTATTTATTTGGGTTGAAAGAATATACACTTTATATTTGCATCTCTTTTTAGCACTTTTTTGCCCTTCATCCCCCTATGGTATAGTGCTTTTAGATTCAATAAGATTATTTTAGTCTAATCTTATTCTTTATATTAAGTTAATATGTTTTTTCTTTGTGATACTTAGTCTTATAGTTTTTAATTGGGACTGAGAGAGGCGAAGCCATTTAAAAGATTATCAATTTAAGATACTTTGGGAGAGGGAAATGGATCAATCTTTATTATTATAGTTCTCGTGATTTTATAATTGACTACCTTTTTTACTAATCTTAGCACGATTTCGTGAAATTAATAATTGTAATCAGCAGGTAATTACAATTATTACGTATTAAGATTTATATTCATAGTTCATTTTACATATTATAAACCAATTAGATTCATATGAACGAACAATCAAAAGACGAAATCAGCCTCAATGATCTGTTTCAAAAAATTACAGACTTAATTACTTTTATATTAACACAATGGTGGAAAATTGCCATTGGAGTATTATTAGGAGGTTCTATTGGATTTATATATGCATGGATGCAGCCAATAACATATACAGCTAAAACTACTTTTGTGGTTGAAGATGCCAAGAGTGGAGGAGGTTTAAGTAGTTTGGCATCTTTGGCTGGACAGTTTGGGGTAGATGTTGGTGGTGGAGGCGGAGCAAGTTTGATTTCGGGAGATAATATACTATACTATTTTAAAAGTGAGTCACTTGCTAAAGAAGTTTTGCTTTCACCTTTTGATAGTAAAAGCAATAATACAATTGCAGATATATACGCTGATAAACATGGGTTTAGAGAGCAATGGGAAAGTAATAAAAAGATTGGAGATATTAAATTTGCTAATCAATCCAATAGTCAGACTAATAGCAGATTAAAAGACAGCTTGCTTCAATCAATTATAAGAGATCATATTTTAAACGGACAATTTGATATAAATAGAATTGATAAAAAGGCTGGTTTTATTCAAATTAGTGTAATAATGAAAGATGAGGAATTAGCAAAAAAATATTGTGACAGATTGGTTACTTTAGCAATACAAAAGTATATTTCAATAAAAACTGAACGTCAACAAAAAACTGTTGAAAATTTACAAGCAAGGGCTGACAGCATTAGTTATCTATTAAACCGAAAAACAGAAGCATCTGCAGTTATACAAACTGCGGCTTCTACAATGGATATGAATCCTCTTTATAAGGCTAATTCATTTGTTGCTGCAGAATCAACGTCACGAGATAAATCAATGTTAGCTGCAGTTTACGCAGAAGTAGTAAAAAATTTGGAACTCGCTAAGTTTACATTAAATCAGGAAACCCCTGTTATTCAAATAACTGATCAAACTAATTTTCCACTATTAAAAACTAAAAAATCTAGACTAAAGTTTGCTGTTGTCTTTGGATTTATTTCTTCAATTTTAGTAATTGGACTTATTTTAACAATTCGTTCTTTTAAACCTGCTTAATTCATTTAATTTATCGTTTATACAATGTAATCATTCCTATAATTCTACATAAATTATTTGATGATTACAGAAACTTATAGTAATTCTTAAAGTGCAAAAAAAAGAAAGCGAAAATCTATTAAAAGATATCTTAAGATATGTTCCTGTCAAGGTTTTACCAGCTTTTTCAGGCTTGATTACTATTTATATATTAACCCGAATTTTCTCTTTAGAAATATTTGCGAATTATACATTCATAATGGCTTCTATATTGATTACAAGTCAGTTCATAAGCGGTTGGGCAAATAGTTCTGTAATTTATTTCTATCCTCATTCTGATTATGAAAATGAGAATGACGAATTTAAAAAAAATATAATACTAATTCAATTAGGTCTATTATTTATTGGCTCTTTAGTGCTTTTCTTGATTGTGTATTTCACCTTGTCAGATTTATGGCTTTCAATGATAAGTGTAATTCTAATGTTATTTCAAACACTCGTTAATTTATTTTATAGTTTTTTGCAAACGGAGCGTAGAATTAGGGAACAAATTATCTCTACTCTAATACAAAGTGGTTTCCAAATTATAGGAATTGTATTTTGTTTTTATTATTTCAAGAATATTTTAAGTACAATATTATTTGCAATATCTTTAAGTTATATTACTAGTTTATTTTATTTGTTAAAATTTTGTGATTTCAAAAAAATATTCAGTATAGCTATATTAAGACCTAAAAGTGTCAACTTAAAATTGGCAAAGGATATATTTAATTTTGGTTTACCAATATGTATTTGGTTTTTCTCTACCCAATTTTACTCAATTGGGGATAGAATTTTGTTTAAATTTTTCAATATTTCTTTTAATGTTGGCAACTATTCTGCATTTAGGGATTTAGCTGTTGGTTTGTCCGGTTTTTTAACAATGCCCATTCTTTTAGCTTCTCATCCAATAATTATGAAATTGCAAAAAAGTGGAGAAGAAAAAAAAATTATTGAAAATTTATTAAAACGTAATATTAATATAATTACCACAGTATTTACAGGTATACTTTTTTTTATATGCATATTTGGAGATAAGATATTGATACTTGTTGTAGGTAGTAATTATTTGTTAGACAATATTTTAATGGGAATTATTATTGCTACAATATATTTTGCAGCAATAGCTATGTATATTCAAAAAGGTCTTGAAGTTAATGGTAGAACAAGTATAATGTCTAAGTTATCGCTATTGGTTGCATTTGTAAGTCTTCTTTTAAATTTATCTTTGATTAAAAAATTTGGAGTTAATGCTGCTTGTGTTGTTGGATTAGGCTCAAATTTTTTGTACGTAATACTTGCTTACTTTTATTCAAAAAAGTACTTTAAATTAAGTTTAAATTTTTCATTTTATTTAAAATGTCTTTCACTTGTTGGCATTGCTGTATATGTTAATGAATATTTTGAGAATGAATTATTTAAATATTTTATTTGTTTTATATTAACTTCTATGTTAATTTTTATTTCAACTGAATTAAAAATAATAGTTAAGAAAATAATAATTTCATGCCGCATTTATTTTTAGTCATTTCTCTATTATTAGTATTTGCCTTAAGAAAATCCTTTTCAAGATTTTATTTATCACCAACTGGAATATTATCTTTAACATGGTGCATTTTTATAGGCCTAATGTTTTTTTTTGCTAATGATTTTTATCTTTCAATATCTGCAGCAATAATTTTTTTGCTTTTTATACTAGCTTTCTTTTTAGGTGAATTAACCTGCTTCATATACTCGGACGGAGAGAAGAAGGGAAATTCATTTAGAAAAAAACAAGAAATGTTATTTGAGTTTGAATCTCAAATATTCAGTAATCTATTAATAAAAAAAATATTTAGAAAATTCTTGCTATTTATTGGTATTTTGTCTTTCTTAGGTTCCATTTTATACCTGCAAGTTTTTGCTTCTTATTTTGGATCAATTATTAATGTTCTCACAGCTGGGTGGGCTGTTAGAGGTGCACTTGAAGAGATACAAGTTCCACTTTTTACAAGGGCTATTTTAATGATTGGTTATTCATCAATAATTTTGACGTTAGTATATAGAATAGTTTATAAAGAGTTTAAATGGTATTTTTTTTTTCCGTATTTATCAATTCTATTAATGGGTATTACACAAGCTGGAAGAGCAGGTTTTATGATGGTACTATTTCAGGTCTTTATTTCGCATTATTGGAGTATTATTTACTCACAAATAAAATCTAGGGATAATTATATTTCTTTTTCTAAAAAACCCGAAGTGCAATTGGTAGCAAGTGCTTTGAAATTAATTATTGTAATTATTATTGTTTTTGTACTAGGGGATATGTTACGCTCTCAAAGTTTTTCTATGGCAGGAGAAACTCTTTCACAAGGAATTTTATCTTTTCAGTCTTACCTTTTTGGTGGAATTGCAGGTTTTACGACTTATTATGATAGTGAATATCTAAGAATTGTTAGTTTAGGTTTTGGTCGATTTTCATTTAGTTCTCTTTTTGAATTATTAGGAATATATGATAGTGTTGGAGGTATATATGACAACTATCTACGTATATCATCAAAGGATTATACTTTAGATGTAAATATTTTTACGGCTTTTAGACAACTAATAGATGATTTTGGTATTATAGGAGGAGGACTCTTTATGTATATTTCAGGTTTTTTTTCATATAAATTTTTTAGAAAGGCTATTAATGGTGATTTGGGTTCTATTGCTATGATGATAGTAATATATACAATTCTTTTTCATTCTCCATTATTATTAATCACAGTTCATAACGCAGTTTTAGTTAGTTTATTTTTTCCATTTTTTGTCATTAGTGCCTTTAGATTTTTATTCAAAAACATTATAAAATAATTTTATGAAGGTGTGTGCTGTTTGTGTCAATTTTAATAATTCAGATCATACAATTGAATATATAAAATCACTTTTGCCTTTTTATGATAAGTATTTAAACTCCATTGTAATTGTAGATAACAATTCTAATCAGGATGAAGTTATAAAACTTAATAATTTTTGTTCTACTATTTATTTTGTTAAAATAATTTGGAACAAAACAAATATTGGGTACTTTCCAGCTATAAATTCAGGACTTGAAATTCTCAATGTTAAAGATTATGATTACATAATAATCGGAAATAATGACTTAACATTTGATAAAGAATTCTTTGTAAAGTTGAACCTGTGTAACTACTCTGATGAAATTTTTGTTATCGCACCTAATATTATTAGAAAAGATGGTATACATCAGAATCCACACATAGCAGAAAAATTTACAACTTTACAAAATCTTTATAGAAGAGTCTACTTTACAAATTATTATGTTGCACTATTAATATCGTCAATTTATAATATCATGCGAGGAAAGTTATATCCACTGGATAGAGTAAATAATGATATTGAACATGAAATTTTGATGGGATATGGTGCTTGTTATATCTTAACAAAATTTTTTTTTAAACACTACAGATTTTTAGATGCTCCGGTTTTCTTAATGGGCGAAGAAGGTATACTTGCTAATCAAATTTTGGAAAAAAATGGGAAAACTATTTATAATCCTAGTATAATTGTTTATCACCACGACCATGCAAGTATTGGAAAAGTTGGATCTAAAAAGCTTTATGAATTTTCAAAACAGTCATACAAATATTATAGGAAATATTTAAGAAACCTTCAATAGAGATAACTATGCATGAGGCTTCACTACTAAATAAAATTCTTTCCTTATCACCCTATATCGAATTGCTTTTTAGGATTTTTTACTGGAAAACAAAACTTTTTAAAGGGTTAAATAAAGGGAGGTTTAAATCCAATAATATTACTTCTATTAATATAGAAAATGTTTTTAATGTATTAAAGGATTTTGGGGTCTGTAAAGGTGATTTATTAATTCTACACTCTTCATATGAAAGGTTAGCCAGTTCAAATATTCCCCCAAATGAAATGATAAATAGATTTCTAGACTTTATTGGTTTTGATGGGACTCTTGCAATGAATGCAGGAAGAAGTTTAAAATGGAGTCAAGAAGATGGTGCATTTATTTATGATGTACAAAAATCAAGGGTATGGACTGGTGTACTCCCAGCTCTTATGATTAAAAGAAAAGATGCAAAGATTAGTAAATTCCCGATTAATTCAATGGTAGCAATAGGTCCAAAAGCTGAAGCGATGATGAGTGAAAATTTAGCAGGTCACTTGCCTTCAAGTTGTGGGCCAAATTCATCATGGAAATATTGTTTAGATAATGGCGCTTGGATAGTGGGGTTGGGTATTGATCTTACTCACAGCTTAACAATGATTCATGTAGCCGAGGAATGTAAAAATGAAATGTGGCCAATTAAAGGATGGTTTGAACAAATTAAATATAAAATTATAGATAGGGATAAAACTAATTTTATAACTGCAAACGTAAGAAAAGAAAAGTGGGGTAAAATTCATTTTGCTGAAAGGACCCTTGCACTTGATTTAATTAAAGCAGGTATCTTAAAACAAAAAATAGTTGACGGTTTAATGGTGGAAATTATTAATGCTAAAAATTTAATTGATTATTTAGAAAAAAGAAATCATAATGGCTACCCTTATTTTTTGCATAATATTTCCTTTTTAAAATTATAAATATGGATATAAATAATAAGAAGGGGCTTTCAAAATTTATTTCATTAGCATTTGTTAATGATAAAGAAATCTTAGTTTCAAGACGAAATTCAATTTATATATATAACCATGAAGATAATAATTCTAAAATGGTTGTTACATTGCCATGTAGCTTTTTAATGAAATTAATTCTACTTTTTCCTATTTTGGCAAGAATATTCAGATCAGAAATTAGGTATTCAATTATTTTAAGTGAAACTATTTTTTTGATAGTTTTTAATAAAAAATTCTATGAGATTAATATAAATGAAGGAACATTCAAAGAAATATTTACAGTACCACGAGGTAGACGACCTCTTAGCATTACGAACGTTTTTGATAATTCAAATTTTGATTCTGGCTTGTACTTTGGAGAATATTTTCAAAATTTTGAACGAGATGAAGTTAATATTTATAGGAGAATTGCAAATCAGGACTGGGAGATTGTATATACTTTTCCTCCTGGTACAATAGAGCATATACATTCAATAATTTGTGATAATATAAATGATTGTTTGTGGATTCTTTCCGGCGATTTTAATAGTGCCGCTGCTATTTGGCTTGCAAAAAAGAATTTTAAAGAAGTAAAACCAGTTCTTTTTGGTGATCAATCTTTTCGAGCTTGTGTCGCCTTTCCTACCAATGAAGGTCTATTATATGCTACTGACTCTCAATTTGAAAAAAATACTATTAGATTACTAAAAAATAATGGGAAAGATTGGGTTTCTGAAATTTTATGTGAAATTAATGGTCCAGCAATTTATGGTTGCAAAATTGATAATAATTTTTACTTTAGCACTTCTGTGGAAGGTAATCCTGAAAAACTTGGCAAATTTGTCAAATTTCTGGACAAAAAGCCAGGTCCTGGGATTATTGAGAATTATTCACATATAGTTGGTGGGAATTTGAATGATGGATTTAGAACATTATTTAAAGCTGAAAAAGACAAATTACCATTCATTTTATTTCAATTCGGTGTATTTACTTTTCCAACTGGAGAAAATAAAACAGGGTTATTATTTACAAATCCAATTGCTTTGGTTACAGAAAATGATAAATGCCTTATTTTTAATATAAAATTAAAATTATGATTACTCAATCAACATTTCTTGAAAATTTAAAAATTCAGTTTGAATCTACTGATAGTGAAAAAATCACACTTGATACATCATTTGAATCACTAGAAACGTTTGATTCATTAACAAAATATTCAATAATTGCTTTTATAAAAGATGATTATAATGTAGAATTAGATGTTTCACAATTTTCAGAACTTACAACACCACAAATTTTATTTAATTTTTTACTTGAGAAACTAAAGTCTAATGAATAGTATTATAAAAGCTATTTCTTTTGCACTGCCATCAAAAAAGCTCACTAACGAAGAATTAAATCTAGAATTCCCTGAATGGAGTGCTGAAAAAATATCAAGCAAAACTGGTATTTTTGAACGCTCAATTTGTTCAAATGATGAATTTGCTAGTGATTTAGCAATAAGAGCTGCAAACAAATTATTTGAAGAGAATAATTTAGACAAAAACCAAATTGATTTTCTTTTATATTGCACTCAAAGCCCTGATTATTTTTTGCCTACTACCTCATGCATAATTCAAAATAAACTAGGTCTTAGAACTAATTGTGGTGCATTTGACTTCAATTTAGGTTGTTCTGGTTTTGTATACGGGTTATCTATCGCAAAAGGATTAATTGTTTCAAAGTCTGCTAAAAATGTACTTTTAATAACTGCAGAGACATATAGCAAATTTTTAAATAAATTTGATAAATCTAATAGGTCAATTTTTGGTGATGGGGCTGCAGCTACATTGATTTCTAATTCTAGTGATTTAAATTTAGGTATTGGAGATTTTATTTTTGGAACTGATGGCAGTGGGGCTAATAATTTAATAGTTAAAAATGGTGCAGGAAGATTTCCTCAAAAACAAGGCGTAGATTTATTTGAAGGTGCAGAGTTTATAAGAAATGATGATAATTTATTTATGAATGGGCAAGAAATTTTTAAATATACTACATCTTCAATTCCAGATCTTGTTAGCGAATGTTTATCTGTTAATGAATGCAACATAGACGAAATTAATTTATTTGTATTTCATCAAGCAAATAAGTTTATGTTAGATTATATAAGACGAAAATTGAAAATTGATGATTCAAAATTTTATATAAACATAGAGAATACAGGAAATACTGTTTCGTCAACCATACCTATTGCTATTGCAGAATTAATTAAACAAAATAAAATTAAGAAAGGTATGAAAATACTTTTAGCGGGTTTTGGTGTAGGCTACTCATCTGCAGCTACAATTGTAAAATTTTAATTAAATAAATAGTGAATAAAATACTTTTAATAACAGGGGGAACTGGATCATTTGGGAATGCGGTTTTGAATAGGTTTATTGAATCCGATGAATATTCAGAAATAAGAATATTTTCTCGTGATGAAAAGAAGCAAGATGATATGCGGCACATTTATAAATCCTCCAAATTGAAGTTTTTCATTGGCGATGTTAGAGATAGAGACTCCCTAAATGAGCCAATGAAGAACGTAACTAATGTCTTTCATGCTGCAGCGCTAAAACAAGTTCCTTCTTGTGAGTTTTTTCCTATGCAAGCTGTCCAGACCAATATTTACGGAACAGATAATGTTCTCAATGTTGCAATAGAAAACAAAGTAAAAAGTATTGTAGTCCTAAGTACAGATAAAGCAGCTTATCCCATAAATTCTATGGGTATTAGTAAGGCTATGATGGAAAAAGTATCTATTGCAAAAGGTAGATATTTAGGTAGAAATGCAGATACAGTTATTTCATGCACAAGATATGGCAATGTAATGGCAAGTAGAGGATCAGTAATACCACTTTGGATAGAGCAAATAAAAAGAGGGGAAGATATTACTGTCACTGATCCCAATATGACAAGATTTATGATGACACTTGATGATGCAGTCGATTTAGTTTATTTCGCATTTTCTAACGCTTCGAATGGTGATCTTTTTGTTCAAAAAGCTCCATCAGCAACGCTATCTGTGCTTGCTAAAGCTTTAATTGAATTGTATCAATCAAAGTCGAGTATTAAGGTAATTGGGACAAGACATGGAGAAAAATTATATGAGACATTAGTAACGAGGGAGGAACTAGCAGCAAGTGTTGATATGGGTAATTATTACAGAGTCCCATGTGATTCACGTGATCTTAATTATAATAAATACTTTACTGAGGGACAGAAAGTTGTCTCCGAATTAGATGATTATCATTCACATAATACAATCCAGTTAAACGTATCACAAATGATGGAATTACTCATTAAGTTACCTATTATTCAAAAAGATTTATATCGATAATTAAAAAAAATGAAAAAGATAGGGATAACTGGCTCCTCTGGATTTATAGGCAGTCACCTTTTAAGATGGCTCACTATTCGTAGCGAAAAATTTCAGGTAGTTGAAATTAATAGAGATGATTTTTCTAATAATCTTCTATTAGATAGTAAATTAAAGGAAATTGATATATTGGTTCATTTAGCTGGAAAAAATAGAAGTTCTGATTACAATGAAATAGAAGCAACAAATATAAATCTTGCCAAGCTAATAATTAAGTCATTGGAACGAGTAAATTCCAAACCTCATGTAATTATTTCATCATCAACGCAGGAGAGCCAAAATAATATTTATGGAAAGTCTAAGCGAATTTCAAGGGAATTATTTGTTGAATGGTCTAATCGAAGTGTTGCTTCATTTACAGGTTTGATAATACCAAATGTATTTGGGCCTTTTTCTAAACCCTATTACAATACTGTAGTTGCCACTTTTTGTCACCAATTGGTAAATAATCAAATTCCTTCTGTTGATATTGATAACATTCTTCATTTTATTTACATCGATGAATTGATTCATGTAATCCTTGATATTATTGAAAATAAAAAAGTTTCACCTGAATTTTTAGTTTCCCAAACTTCTACAATATCTGTTAATGAATTATTAAATAGACTTTCGAATTATAAAACTTCTTATTTTGTTCAAGGACAAATACCACTTTTAGAAAATTCCTTTGATTTAAATTTATTTAATACTTTCAGAAGCTTTTTACCCCATAATTTATATTTTCCTAAATTATACAAAGTAAATAAAGATGACAGAGGTGTTTTTGTAGAACTAGCAAGATTAGCTGTAGGAGGCCAGGTGTCATATTCTACGACTTATCCAGGAATAGTGAGGGGAAATCACTTTCACACAAGGAAAATAGAACGTTTTGCCGTTATTTCAGGTAAAGCGCTCATTAAGATTAGAAAATTTAGAGAAGAAGAGGTAATTAGCTTTACAATTGACGCCCAAAAAAATCCTGCATATGTTGATATGCCAATATGGTTTACACATAGTATAGAGAATACAGGCGATGTAGAATTGGTAACTTGTTTTTGGATTAATGAGCCTTATGATTCTACCAATCCAGACACTTATTTTGAAATTGTTTAAAACACTTTTGATGAAGAAGTTAAAAGTAATGACAGTAGTTGGCACGAGACCAGAAATCATCAGGTTGTCAAGAGTGTTAAATGCTCTAGACAATTCTGCTGCAATTGAGCATATTAGTGTTCATACAGGCCAAAACTATGATTATGAATTGAATGAGGTTTTCTACACAGACTTAGGAATTAGAAAGCCAGATTATTTTTTAAATGCTGCAGGTTCCACAGCTACTGCAACGGTGGGGCAAATTCTAATTAAAATTGAGCCTATTTTGGAGGAAATTAATCCTGATGCTTTTTTGGTTCTTGGAGATACCAATTCTTGTTTATGTGCTATTCCAGCTAAAAAGCGTAAGATTCCAATTTTTCATATGGAAGCTGGTAATCGATGTTTCGATCAGAGAGTTCCTGAAGAAACTAATAGAAAAATTGTTGATCATATATCAGATATTAATTTAACATATTCTGATATAGCGAGAGAATACCTTTTAAGAGAAGGATTGTCTCCTGATAGGATTATTAAAACTGGTTCACCTATGTTTGAGGTGTTAAAGTATTATTTACCTAAAATTTCAGCATCGAAAGTTCTGCAAGAGTTATCATTAGAAAAAGGTAAATATTTTGTAGTGTCGGCGCATAGAGAAGAGAATATTAATAGTGAAATTAATTTTCAAGGATTAATAGATTCATTAAATCAAATTGCGGAAATATACAAATATCCTATTATTGTAAGTACACATCCTCGTACGAGAAAAATGATAGATAGTAAGGATATTAAATTTAGTCCCAAAATTCAATTTTTAAAACCTATGGGTTTTTCAGATTATAATTTTCTTCAAATGAATTCATTTATAGTTCTTTCGGATAGTGGAACTATAAGTGAAGAATCTTCTATATTAAATTTTAGAGCATTAAATATCAGAGAAGCTCATGAAAGACCAGAAGCAATGGAAGAAGCTTCTGTTATGATGGTTGGATTAAATCCGCAAAGAATTTTACGAGGCATAGCAGAAGTTAATAGTCAATTAATTGGAGATCAAAGAAATTTCAGACCAGTTAATGATTATAGTATGCCTAATGTTAGCGGTAAGGTTGTAAGAATAATTTTGAGTTACGCTTCATATGTTAAAAGAGTAGTTTGGAGTGAATCAAATTCTGATTTTACATTTTAACATATTTTAATGCGAATAATATTTCTTACGATTGCTAGAATAAATTCAATTTCAGAGAAAGGAATTTACCAAGATTTATTAAAAAAGTTCAATGATGAAGGTCATGAAATAGTTATTGTAACCCCTGTTGAGAGAAAATATAATCAAAAAACATGTGTTGAAATTGAAGGAAATGTTTCAGTATTAAAAGTAAGAACTCCCAATTTATTAAAAACAAATATTATTGAGAAAGGAATTGGGATTATTTTGGTAGAAAATCTTTTTAAAAATGCAATAAAAAAGTTTTTTCTTAATACAAAATTCGATCTAATTTTATATGCTACCCCACCAATAACTTTCACCAACTTAATTCTCTATTTAAAGAAACGCGATAATGCCTATGCCTATCTTCTACTGAAGGATATTTTTCCTCAAAATGCAGTTGATTTAAAGATGATATCTTCTCATGGTATTTTTCATAAGTATTTTAGAAGTAAAGAAAAACAACTTTATAAAGTTTCCGATTCAATTGGGTGCATGTCTGAAGCAAATAAAAAATATTTAATTGAAAACAATCCTGAGATTAACGAAAATAAAATAGAAGTCAATCCCAATAGTATTTATATAAATAACATTGAAAAAGCTTCTTATATTAAGAGTTTTACAGTTAATATTCCTGATAATAAAGTACTTTTTGTTTACGGAGGTAATTTAGGGAAACCACAAGGGATAGACTTTTTACTTGAAACTATTTCTGCTTGCAGGGATTTAGAAAATATTCATTTTATCATTGTAGGTTCTGGAACTGAGACTCGAAAAATCAAAAAGTGGTTTGAATTAATAAAGCCTCATAATGCAACTTTAATTAATGAATTAGGAAAAGATGAATATAATACTTTATTAAAAGCATGCCATGTTGGATTAATCTTACTCCATCCTGATTTTACAATTCCAAACTATCCATCCCGTATTTTATCCTATATGGAGAATTCTTTACCAATTTTGAGTGCTACAGATTCTGTAACCGATATTGGAATAGAATCCGAGAAAAATGGCTACGGTTTTTCATGTAGAAATGGAGATATTAAATCCTTTAAATTACTAATAGAAAAGCTTGCAAATAATGAAAATCTAAGAAAGGAAATGGGGGAAATTGGATTTAATTATATGACAGATAATTTCAACGTAGATTTATCTTATAATATTATTATGAAGCACTTTGAATTTTTAACAAATTAGTTATGCTATTAAAAAATAAAACCGCAATTATCACAGGCTGTAACAAGGGAATTGGAAAATCAATATTGGAAACATTCGCGTTTAATGGAGCCAACATTATAGCATGTGTAAGAAAGGAGTCAGAATCTTTTAATGAATTAATTGCAGATATTCGTAATAAAAATAATATAGAAATAACCCCTTTGTATTTTGATCTTGAAGATTTTGACCAAGTAAAAGCTGGTGTAGCTTCTATAATAGCATTAAAAAAATCAGTTGATATTTTGGTTAATAATGCTGGAATCGCTGTTGGTTCTTTTTTTCAAATGACTCCGATTAGAGACCTTGAGAGGATAATGAAAATTAATTTTACCTCACAAATCCTCTTGTCACAGGGGTTATCTAGATATATGGCCAAGCAAAAGAAAGGTTCAATTATTAATATCGCTTCAACTGCTGGTATACTTGGAGATTCTGGAATGTTAAGTTATGGCTCTAGTAAAGCAGCCTTAATTTCAGCAACAAAAATAATGGCAGCAGAATTAGGGCAATTTAATATTCGTGTAAACGCCGTAGCGCCAAGTGTAACTAAAACTGAAATGTATAATCAAATGGAAGAAAAAGCAAGAATAAAATTAATCTCATCGTCTTTTTTGCAAAGAGCTGCTGAGCCAGATGAAGTTGCAAATGTTGTGTTGTTTTTAGCCAGCGATCTTTCTAGTTTCGTAAATGGACAAACAATAAGAATAGATGGAGGAATGAATTAAAATTATTTTAATTTTGCATAATATGAACTTAGGTATTTATGGAGCAAGTGGTTTTGGTAAAGAGATATATGATATTGCATTAAGAGTTAATGATAAGAGTAAGTTATGGGATAATATCTTCTTTATTGATGATGGAATAGAGAATAATGTTAATATATATTTAAGTAAAAGTTACAAACTTGAACTTCTTGAAGAGTATTACAATAAGGCTGAAGTAGAAATTATTATTGCTATAGGAGAACCTGTAATTAGAAAAAAACTTTTTGAAAAAATTGCTTTGAACGGTTATAGAATGACCAATCTAATTGATCCTACAGCGCTGGTTTCTCCTACAGCTAAACTCGGTATTGGTGTTATATTAACATCTTTTTGTTCTGTTGCATCTAATGCTATCATTGGCAACAATGTTGCAGTAAATGTTAAATCAATTATTGGCCATGATATTGTAATTGGAGAAAATACAGTTATTTCATCAATGGTTAATGTTGGCGGTGCATGTATTGTAGGCTCAGGATCGTATTTAGGAATGGCATGTCAAATAAAGGAAGGTAAAACGATTGGTTATGATTCAATTATAGGTATGGGATCAGTTGTTCATAATGACATTCCTGATGAAATGATTGCTTTAGGAAATCCTGCAAGACCTATGAGAAAGAATATAGAAAAAAAAGTTTTTAAATAGTTGATATGAATACAAATGAACTTTTATTGTTAGCAAAAAAATCAAGAATTAAAATCTTGGATTTAGCATTCAAAAGTGATGGTCCATCACATTTAGGTGGAGGATTGTCTATGGTTGAAATATTTAGTGTTTTGTATGGTAAAATATTAAAATATAATATTGAAAGCCCAGAATGGAAAGATAGGGATAGATTTATATTGAGCAAAGGTCATGGTGTTTTACCTTTCTTTGTTGCTTTACATTATGCTGGGTTTATTTCCGAAGATGAATTATATACATATAAAAAAAATGAGAGTGACCTTATTTCACATCCTGTAATGAATATGAGATTGGGGATGGAGTCCTCCAATGGTAGCTTAGGTCATGGGTTGTCTATGGGAGTAGGTATTGCATTATCTTTAAAAAAGAAAAGCAATTTAAATAGCAGAGTTTTTGTTGTTTTAGGTGACGGGGAATGTAATGAAGGTTCTGTATGGGAAGCAGTTATGTCTGCAGCACATTTTAAATTAAATAATTTGGTTGCAATAGTTGATTTTAATAAACTTCAAAGTGATGGGAATAGTGAAACCATTATGGATCTTGGTAATCTCGAAAAAAAATGGGAATCATTTGGTTGGGAAGTATGTTCATTGAATGGACATGACATAGAAGCGTTAGTTGATGTTTTGTCAAGTTTAAATTTAACTGATAGGCCTAAAGTTATCATAGCACATACAGTTAAGGGGAAAGGCGTTTCATTTATGGAAAATAATAACACGTGGCATCACAATCGACTTACTCTTACAACATTTGATCAAGCAATTGAAGAATTAAATAATAGCTAAATATGAAAATTACTGGAAAAGAAAATAGACAATGGTCAAGGCTTGGTTCAAGAGCAACATATGGGCAAGCAATTCTGATGCTAGCCGAAATTAATAATGATATAATGGTACTATCTGCTGACTTAGGTAACTCTTCTGGCCTAGATAGGTTTAAATCAGCTTACCCAGATAAATTTATTAATATCGGTATAGCAGAACAAAATATGATAGGAGTAGCTGCAGGTTTAGCAAAAGAAGGTAGTGTTGTATTTGCATCATCTTTTGCTCCTTTTATTTCTATGCGGGCAGCTGAACAGGTTAGAATGAATATGGGTTATATGGATTTGAATATTAAAGCTGTAGCTATAGGAAGTGGGTTATCTATGGCATTTTTAGGGAATTCGCATTTTGGATTGGAAGATGCTGCAATAATGAGATCTATTCCAAATATGACAGTTGTCTGCCCAGCTGACTGTGCTGAGATTGTAAAAACAGTTTTTGCTGCTGCTGAATATCCACATCCAATGTATATTAGACTTACTGGTGCTGTTGGATTTCCAGTAGTTTACGAAGATGATTATGACTTTGAAATAGGTAAGGCAGTTCAAATTCTCTCCGGATCTGATGTATCTATCATTGCAACAGGGTCGATGGTGTATGAATCAATTGTGGCTGCTAAAATTTTAAAAGAGAATAATATTGAGGCTTCAGTTTTAAATATGCACACCATTAAACCAATAGATGAAAGTGCATTGAACTTAGTGATAAATAAAGGAAAGCCAATCTTTACTATTGAAGAACATAGTATCACTGGAGGTTTAGGTAGTGCGGTAGCAGAGTATACTTCTTCAATTCCTAATTCGCCAACTGTGAATAGAATAGGCTTGCCTGATGAATTTGTTGTTACAGGTGAGTATCGTTATCTATTAGAAAAATATGGATTGGTTGGAGACCAAATTGCAAGCACAATTTTAAAAAGTTTAAATAAATAAAATATGACAAACAAAGAAAAGTACAATCAGGTTTTCATGGAATCATTTTCTGTTTCTAGTGATCAATTAAACGAAAACTTAGTTTATCAAAGCGTTCCACAATGGGATTCAATAGGTCACATGGGGATGGTAGCTGCTTTAGAAGAAGCTTTTGATATTATGATGGAAACAGATGATATTATTGATTTTGGCTCTTATAATAAAGGAGTTGAATTATTGGCAAAGTATAACGTAGTTATTTAACTGAATTATTAAGTGAGTATTTTTTTTAATGATTTAGGTAAGCATCAAAATTCAATTGTTTTTACAACAATTGATGAACAAATTTCTTATAATGATTTAGTTTTCGAGATTGAAAAACTGTCAGAAAATTTACTTGCACGTAAGTTAGCTTTTATCATTTGTGAAAATAATATTGAATCTGTACTAGGTTATCTAACTTTCTTGCGAATTGGGATTGTTCCTTTATTAGTTAGTAAATCAATTGATAGAGAACTTTTGAATGATTTGATAACGAATTATAAACCCAACTATATATGGGCTAATAAAGATTATACTTTGTCCAATGATTGGAAGATAACTCATTCTAATAGAACATTTCAATTACAAGAAAGTATCAGCCCTTTTAATCATGAATTTCATCCTAGTTTAGCACTTTTATTAATGACTTCTGGCAGTACCGGAAGTCCAGTTTTAGTAAGGCTTTCATATCAGAATCTAATACAAAATACAATTTCAATTTCTGATTCTTTAGGAATCTCAAAAGAAGATAAGCCTATTACTACACTTCCAATGAATTATACTTTTGGGTTATCAATAATCAATAGTCATTTATTAAATGGATGTGAAATAATTTTAACGGAGTTAAGTATCCTATCTAAAGATTTTTGGGATTTATTCAAAAGCCGAAAACCAACAACTTTTGGAGGTGTTCCTTACACATACCAAATGTTGAAAAGAATAGGTTTTGAGAAAATGGATTTGCCTTTTCTCAAGAAGTTGACTCAAGCTGGAGGAAAGCTAGATCATAATATGTCAAAATATTTTGCAGAACTTTGTTTATTAAAAGGCATCAAATTTTTTGTGATGTATGGTCAAACGGAAGCAACTGCGAGAATGTCTTGTTTACCTGCTGAAGATGCAGTAAAGAAAGCTGGAAGTATAGGAATTCCAATCCCTAATGGAAGTTTCTATTTGGTGGATGATAATTTAGATGTTATTAATGAAGCCGATAAAGAAGGTGAACTTTATTATAAGGGACCTAATGTATCTATGGGTTACGCCTATAATGTGAATGATTTAATTCTTGGCGACGAAAACAATGGAGTACTTGCAACAGGGGATCTTGCAAAAAAGGATAATGAAGGATATTATTATATTGTTGGTAGAAAAAAGAGGTTTTTAAAAATCTTTGGCAATAGAATTAGTTTGGATGAAATTGAAAACATTACTTTAAAAAATGGGTATAGTTGCGTTTGTACTGGTGTAGATGATAAACTTTATGTTTTTACTGAAAACGAGCAAGACGTTTTAGAATTAAAAAACCTTATTTCTGCTAAAATAAGTATTCATCATTCTGCAATTATTGTAAAGCATATATCAAAAATTCCAAGAAATGATTCAGGTAAAATTTTGTATTCAGAACTTCAAGTAAAATAACATGACTTTAATTGAAGACTTAAATAATTATGGCCCCTATTCATTGGATTCTGTAGAAAAGAATCAAATTTTAGGTAAATTTTTGTATGAAATCGAGGAATTACATCTCTCAAAATGCAATGATTATAGAAATATTACAAAGGATTGGCCTTTTAAAAGTTCAAATGAAAACTCAATTGAAAATCTCCCTTTCATTCCCGTTAGATTATTTAAGGAACTTGAACTTCTCAGCGTTGATAAATCGGAAGTTAAGAAAACTATGATGTCATCTGGAACATCAGGTCAAACTCCCTCAAAAATATTTTTAGATGGTTATACTGCAGCTAATCAAACAAAAGTATTAAGTAAAATATTAACGAGTTATATCGGTAAGAAACGCCTGCCGATGTTGATAATCGACTCAAGTAGTGTATTAAAAGATAGGAATAGCTTTTCAGCTCGTGGGGCAGGTATACTTGGATTTTCAATGTACGGATTTGATGTTCAGTATGTTTTAGATGAAGATTTTAATTTAAATATTGAATTAATTCAAAATTTCCTTAAGAAGCATAATGGAGAAAGTATACTTCTTTTTGGTTTTACTTATATTGTTTGGGAGTATTTTAATAATGCGCTTAAAAAGGGTAATACAAAATTAAATATTGAGAATGGAATTCTGATTCACGGTGGTGGATGGAAAAAAATGCAGGATAGTGCAGTAGATACCATTACTTTTAGAAAATCATTATTTGAAAATACAGGGATACAAAAAGTTTACAACTATTATGGTTTAGTTGAACAAACTGGTTCTATATTTATGGAATGCGAAGAAGGATATTTACATTCTTCAATTTATTCTGATATTATCATAAGAAATCATCAAGATTACTCAGTCGCTTCAATCGGAAAAGAAGGGTTGGTTCAATTAGTATCTTGTTTGCCAACTAGTTATCCTGGGCATTCAATTTTAACAGAAGATCTCGGAACTATTATTGGAATTGACGACTGTAATTGCGGCAGAAAAGGCAAATATTTTACAATTAGTGGAAGAATTAAAGATGCAGAAGTGAGAGGATGTAGTGATACAATACAAAAATAAATCTAGTGAATAATAATAATATTTCTTTACCCTCAAAACATCAGGTTGAATACTTGGTTGGCGACCCCGCATTTTTTAATTCAAAAATTGTTTTAGCGCCATTTAATGAAACTGTAATTGAATTTTTAAGTGAACTTTCTCGTAAGATATTAAGCAACTCTAATGCAAAACGATACCCAGATGTAATTACTTTCGGATATTGGTGTAGAAGTGCCAATCTTAAAAAGATGCTTAGTAATTACCCGTTACTTAATAATAGGAAAGGAGTGGGTATTGTATTTCATATAGCACCCTCTAATGTACCTGTTAATTTTGCATTTTCTTATGTATTTTCTTTACTAAGTGGAAATATTAGTATTGTTCGAGTGCCTACCAAACCTTTTGAACAAGTAAGCATAATTTCTACAATAATAGATGATATTTTAAAAGATTCGAGGTTTGATATTATTAGATGCAACACCTATTTTATAAGATATCAACAAAACGATTCAATAACTGAAATTCTTTCTTCTATTTCTAATGCAAGAATAATATGGGGGTCAGATGAAACAGTTAATAAAATAAAGTCAATTAAAACTGCCTCTAAGACAATTGATATTCCTTTTTCAGAACGCTATTCATTTGCAATTTTTGGAGCCGATGCTATTTTAGCGGCCGATGAACTTCAATTGAAAAGACTCATTGATGGATTCTTCAATGATACGTATTTGATGGATCAAAATGCATGTTCCTCTCCTCAATTAATATTATGGTATAGTAACGATAAAGAAATTATAAACTCTGCTAAGCAAAAATTCTGGAATGCTTTACTTAAAAAGGTCAATAATGAATATGAATTAGCAGCCAAAAGTTCAGTAGATAAACTTACTTTAATGTGTATGGATTTGGTGTCGAACAAAGAAGTAGACAAAATAGAAACGAATACTAATTTTATATATAAGGTTGATTTGAAAAAGCTACCTGACTCGATTTTAAGGCTCCAAGGAAAGTACGGTTATTTTTATCAGTACTCAATTTCTGATATAAATGAAATAGCTGAAATAATGGAAATAAAAATTCAAACCTTAACTTATTTCGGAATCGAAAAGAAAGACCTTTTTTCTGTAGTATACAACAGTGGGAATTTGGGTATTGATAGAATTGTTCCAGTTGGAAGTGCATTAGATATTGGAATTATATGGGATGGATTTGATATGATTTATACGCTATCAAGAATTATTGATTTGAAATAAAAATATAAACAAAAACTAAATTATTATGGAAGGTTTTAGCTTAAATTCTATCGAGTTACAAGAGTATCAACCTAATAGATACCCATTTTTAATGATAGATCATGTAAAGTTAGTCATACCAGGTGTTAGTGCTTGTGGTCATAAGAATTTAACACTAAATGAATGGTATTTTCCAAAACACTTTCCAGGAGCACCAAATATGCCTGGGGCCCTTCAATTAGAAGCCATGGCACAAATGCTTACTGTAGCTATAACAACTCTTCCTGGTCTAAAGGGAAAAGTAACTCATGCTCTTCAACATACTGTTCGATTTAGAAAAGAAGTTTTACCTGGGCAAACACTAATAATAGAAACTACTGTTCTATCATGGAATCGCGGTATTTGCAAGGGCAAAGGTATTGGATACACTGATGGTGAAATTGCGTGTGAAGCAGATATGTTGATTACAATTCCTGACATTCTTGATCAATATTTGCCGAAAAAGAAGTAAATGTTTAATTAAATATTAATTGTGAAAATTAAAGACCCAGATGTACTTATTATTGGAGCTGGAGCGTCGGGTGCTGCTGCAGCTTGGAGTTTAAGTCAAACATCATTAAAAATAGTTTGTTTAGAACAGGGTGGATTTATGAATCCAGAAGAATATCCTAGTACTAAGATAGAGTGGGAATCATTGAAGTATAATGAATTTAATGTGAGCCCAAACATTAGAAATTTGCCATCTGATTATCCAATTAATGATACTAGTTCCCCAATTGCTATTGCTAATTATAACGCTGTTGGTGGATCTACCATCTTATACTCTGGTCATTTTCCGAGATTTCATCCTTCAGATTTTAGAGTTAAAGAATTAGACCATGTTGCAGATAATTGGCCTTTAAATTATTATGATTTAGAGCCTTTTTATAATTTAAATGATAAGATGATGGGTGTTTCAGGTTTAACTGGTGATCCTGCATATCCTCTCATCGAAGGAATGTTTGCTCCTATACCTTTAGGCGCAATGGGAGAAGTAATTGGTAAAGGATTTAATAAGTTAGGTTGGCATTGGTGGCCATCTTATAGTGCAATAATCACTCAGGAGTACATGCATAGAGGTAAGTGTATTAATCTAGGGCCATGTAATATGGGTTGTCCTCAAGGAGCTAAATCAAGCACTGATGTTACATATTGGCCCATAGCTTTAAAAAATGGGGTAGAATTACGAACACATTGTAGAGTTAGAGAAGTAACTGTTGATAAAAATGGGAAATTGACTGGTGCCATCTATTATGATAAAGATGGTGTTGAGAATTTTCAAAGTGCTAAAATCGTTATAATTGCGTGTAATGGAGTAGGAACCCCACGATTACTTTTAAATTCTACAAGTAAATGTTTTCCAACAGGCTTAGCAAACAATAGTGGATTGGTTGGGAAAAATTTAATGTTACATCCACTAGGTTATGTAGAGGGTATATTTGAAGAGGATTTAAATTCAAATTTAGGACCCCATGGATGTTGTTTGCAAAGTCAAGAGTTTTATGAAACTGATCTTAGTAGAGGGTTTGTGCGCGGCTATACAATGCAAATTCTGCGTGGACCAGGTCCAGTTGAAACAACACTTTCCGGTGTTGGTCGAAGAGAAATACCTTTAGGTATGGATCATCATAAAGCAGTAAAAAATACACTAGGAAAGGCCATTGGAATGGGAATTATTGTTGAAGATTTGCCAGAATTGCACAATACAGTAACATTAGATCCAAACATTAAAGACTCAAATGGGATTCCTGCACCGAAAATAAATTATCAACTGAGTGAGAATAGTAAAAAAATGCTTGCTCATGGTTTAGAAAAAGGTAAAGAAGTCATGAATGCTGCAGGATCAAAAAAAACTATGAGTTTTGGCCCTGTTCGAAATACTGGTTGGCATCTTATGGGTACCGCCAAAATGGGAAATGATAAAGAAAATTCAGTAGTAGATAAATATGGGCAATCACATGATGTAAAAGGACTTTATATAGTTGATAGTAGCATATTTGTAACTAGTGGAGGAGTTAATCCTGCTTCAACTTTGCAAGCGCTTTCTTTATTTATTTGTAATAAAATTAAGGAAGAGAATAATTTATAGTTAAATTTTTAATGAAAATAAATGGAAATTTTTTCTGAAGAGGAAATTAGTAAGTTAAGTCAAATCTTAAACTTAATCTTACCTGAATATAATGAAAACCTACCAAGTGCTAGTTTTATCATAAACAATCTTAACCTAACTAATTCAATCCATAAGCATTTTGTAGATGCAAGCAAAAACTTATGCAGTAGGGTTGAAAATATCATCATTACTGATCTAATTTTAACTCAAATAAAAAAAAATAATTTTCGTGAGTTTTCTGTATTTGTAAATTTAGTTTTGATTTTATACTATAGCAATAAAAAAGTTCTAAATAATTTAAATGTGGGGTCAGTTCCTCCATTTCCAGAAGGAAATTTTGTTAAAGAGGGTGATTTATATCTTTTAGAACAAGTTTTTCTGAAAGAAAAAATTTATAGAGAATAAACATGAAATCATTTTACTTGAAATTCGGAAAACGAATATTTGATATATTATTTTCCATTCTTATAATACTTTTATCACTCCCTATTTTGTTGACTTCCATTTTAATTATGATTATATTAAATAAATCTTTCAAGGTTTTTTATTTTCAAATTAGACCAGGAAAACATGAAAAGCTTTTTAAGGTGGTAAAATTAAAAACAATGAATGACAAGGTCAATCACGATGGTCACTTATTACCAGATGAAGAAAGAACTACGATAATTGGTAGATATCTACGAAAATTATCAATTGATGAATTACCGCAACTTTGGAATGTAGTTAAAGGTGAAATGTCTTTAATTGGTCCCAGACCATTATTAGTTGAATATTTAACACATTATACAGACGAGCAAAAAAAACGACATAATGTACTGCCTGGAATAACAGGATGGGCGCAAATTCACGGGCGAAATAGTATACAATTTAAAGATAGATTTAAATTGGATGTTTGGTATGTAGAAAATCTCTCTTTTTCTTTAGATATGAGCATTCTTTTTAAAACTGTCATAAAAATCTTTAAATCAGAAAATGTTTTAATTCAAGATCCAAATAAAATTACAGATTGATTTTTCAGTAAATGATCAAGCGTTACATTTTTAATAAATCTAAATTAAACAGTATAATTTTTATCCATGGATTTTATGCTAATTCAGGATTTTGGTTAAAATATTTTTCGTTATTTAAAGAATTTAAAATTATTCTTTTTGATATTGATTACAATGAAATACTTGACTTGGGATTAAATAAAAATGATTTAATGAAAAGTCTAAATTTTCAACAAGAATCCAATAATGTAGTTGCAATAATATCGCATTCTTTAGGCAGTGTAATCTCTGACATTTGGTTTAGAGATGAAAAATATTATAAATATAACATTTGCCCTATTACTTTTGCAAAACGTTCAAATCCTATTAAGTTTATTAATTATGTATATGATAAATTAAAACAGGATGTTGAAACAATTGGTAAAAAGATGGATTTAATTGACAATTTGCTTTTTGAGTTAAGGAATGATTTTAACTATAGCGGAATCAATTATTTACCTAATAATGATGAATATTTTAATTACACTATTATCACCGAGAGATGTATTGAATTTGAAGGGAACCACTTTGATATTGAAAATGCATTAAGTCAGATTCTGAATCAGCTTAATATAGAATTCAATTAAGAATAAATTTAAAAGTAAAATTTAAAAGTAAAATTTAATGAATAAAAAAATTTGGCTCTCATCGCCGCATATGGGTACGGAAGAATTTTTAAATGTTAAGAATGCATTTGAAACGAATTGGATAGCTCCATTAGGACCACATGTTGATGGTTTTGAAAAAGATTTAGCAACTTACATAAACGTAGAACATGTTGCTGCATTGAGTTCTGGAACTTCGGCAATTCATTTAGCACTTAGATTGTTAGGAGTTGGATATGAAGATGAGGTAATATGTCAAAGTTTTACATTTTCAGCTTCAGCAAATCCAATTAATTACCAAGGAGCAACTCCAGTTTTTATTGACTCAGAAAAAGAAACATGGAATATGTCTCCTGAATTTTTAAGAGAAGCAATTATCGATAGAATTGCAAATGGTAAAAAACCTAAAGCTATAATTGTAGTTCATTTGTATGGAATGCCAGCAAAAATGGCTGAAATTGTTAAAATAGCTGATGAATTTCAAATCCCTATAATTGAGGACGCTGCTGAAGCATTAGGATCTTTTTATCAAAATAAAGCCTGTGGTTCATTTGGAAAGTTTGGCATCTTATCATTTAATGGTAACAAAATAATCACAACATCAGGTGGTGGTGCATTATGTTCTAACGATAAATTATTAATTGATAAGTCAAGATTTCTAGCTACTCAAGCAAGAGATCAAGCACCACATTACCAGCATTCAGAAATAGGATTTAATTATAGAATGAGTAATGTTCTTGCAGCAATAGGAAGGGGCCAAATGAAAGTATTAAAAGATCGAATATTAAAAAGAAGAGAAAACTACCAATTTTATTTTAATCAGTTAAGTTCAATTGAAGGTATTAAATTTCTTGAAGAACCAAAAGAAAGTTTAAGCAATCGATGGTTAACTACAATTTTGGTAGACCCCAAAAAAACTAATGGTTGTGATAGAGAAAAAATCAGAACTCAACTAGAAAAAGTAAATATCGAAACTAGACCTTTGTGGAAACCAATGCATCTTCAGCCTATTTTCAAAGATTTTCCATATTATGGTTCAGATGTCAGTGAACAATTATTTGATATTGGTTTGTGTCTTCCTTCAGGCTCTAATTTAGTATTTGAGGACTTAGATTTTGTTGTTAATTCTATAAAAAATCTTTTCTGATAAAGCGAGTTATATTTTTTTGTTTTAGTGTTACTCTGATTTGCTTTTTTTGTTATAATAATTTAAAAAAAGCAAATACTCAATACAATTTAGAGTCAAAGCTAATAGAGCCGAAATCTACTATTAAAATTGGTAATGTAATCTTTTACGATTTCGGCACTTCATATTTCGGGAAAATCATTCTTAAAGCTAATGTATCACAGCCTGATTCAATAATTATTAGATTTGGTGAACAATTAAATAAGGCAGGCTTTGTTAATCAAAAGCCTCCACAATTTGTGAGGTATCAATCAAGAAAAATATACCTATACCCTAATAAAATTTATTACGAAATTTCCTCAGATCCACCATTTCTATCTAATACAAAACATCCTTCAGTAAAATTAAATGATAGTGTTGGTATAGTGATGCCGTTTAGATATTGTGAAATTGAAGCTAATCGAGATATTAGAGTTGAAGTTTTTCAAAAGGCTTATTTTGCGAATATTAATGATACTATAAGTTCTTTCAATTCTTCAGATTCAAGTTTAAACAGAATATGGAGCTTATGTAAGCATACAATTAAGGCAACAAGCTTTGCAGGTGTTTATATTGATGGTGAAAGGGAGAGAATTGCTTATGAAGGTGATACATACATTAATATGTTAAGTCATCTTTCTACAGATACAACATTTGATATTGCTAAAAATACTTTAATTCGATTAATCAATAATCCAAATTGGCCCACTGAGTGGAACTTATTAGTTCCAGAACTTTTTTATCAATATACAATGTATAGTGGGGATAAAGATATACTTCAAAAGTATTATTGGAATTTAAAAAAGAAAACATTAATCGATTTAGAAAATAATGATTATTTAATTTCCACTACTGAAAGAAAAATTCCAATAATACTTCAATTTGAACTTGGGTTTAGAAATTATAAAAACTTTATTAAACAAATTATTGGTTACAAGAGACCACTTTTTTATAATCTTCGGGACATTGTAGATTGGCCACCAAAATCAAAAGAGTTTGATTCTATCAAACGAAAAGTTGTTCAAATTGAAGGAGAAAATGATAATTACGATTTTCGTAATTATAATACTGTTGTTAATGCATATCACTATAACAGTATTTTAGTCATGTCCAAAATAGCAAAAATTTTGGGATATCAAAAAGATGAAATATTTTTCACAAAAAGAGCATATGACATTAAAGTGAAATTTAATAAAGCCTTTTTTAATAATTCTAAAAAAATATATTTTGATGGAATTGGGTCACAACATTATTCACTTCATGCAAACATGTACCCTCTTAAATTTGGACTTGTAGATCCCAAGAACAAATCATATGTCATTAATTTTATTAAGAAAAAGGGAATGGTTTGTAGTGTTTATGGTGCTCAGTTTTTATTAGATGCTCTTTTTGAGAATCAAGAAATTGATTATGCATTTACATTGCTGAATAAAAAAAATACAAAAAGAGGTTGGTTAAATATGATTGATTCTGGAGCATCAATGACGTTTGAGTCTTGGGATGTGATATATAATCCTAGTATGGATTTATCTCATGCTTGGGGTACTGCACCATTAAATACTATTGTAAGAAATATTTGGGGTATTAAGCCAACAAGCCCAGGCTTCAAATCTCTTGTAATTTCGCCAAAATTTGGTAGGTTGGCTTACTCGGAAATTAAAGTCCCTACATTGAACGGGACCATTATTGGAAGTTTTAAAATTTTAGGTAATAAAGAAAATGTCATAACTTTAAATGTACCAAAAGAAATAAATGCTACCCTCAATTTGACAAGTCGAGGTAAACCTCTTTTTTATCACCTTCATTCAGGTATTAATTCTATTAAATTTTACAATTAGTATGCTAAAGAAATACAGATTAAGAAGGATAAAAAATTTATCTATTTTGCCAAGGTGGATAATTTTCATTTTGGACATTTTAGTAAGTTCTTTCTGCTTTTTATTAGCTTATTTTATCAAAAATGAATTTGACTTAAATATCTTTAAGCAAAGTTATATTGGACAAAATTTATTGATATTATTAGCATTTAACACTTCACTTTTTTCACTTTTTAAGGTATATGCAGGAATAATTCGATTTACGGGATTACAGGATACTTTTCGAATCTTTTTTGTCGTTTTTTTTGCCAATATAGGGTATTATCTATTAGACCTTTTCATTTTGCAATGGTATGGCTTCCACTTGATACAAGCTTCGGTTTTGGTGATTAATATGTTATTATCATTTGTTGCATTGAGTAGTTATCGTGTAATTATAAAGTATTTTTTCTCTTATATTACTACGATTAACGTCACTAAGAAAAGAGTCGCTATATTCGGTGCAGGTGATGTAGGTATTTCTACCAAGAGAGCTCTAGAGCATGATATGACTGCTAATATTCAAATGGTACTGTTTATTGAAGACGACCAGCGTAAGGTTGGAAAAAACATCGATGGAATTAAAATTTGCACTTCGGCACACTTAGAGATTTTATTAAAGCAATATTTAATTGATGAATTAATTATTGCTACAACCAAACTTCCTTCAAAACGTAAAAATGAAATAGTTGATTTTTGTTTGGACAATAAAATTGAAGTTTTTACAGTACCTCCATTAAAAAATTGGATTAATGGTCAGTTAAGTACCAAACAATTACAAAATGTAAAGATTGAAGATTTGTTAGAAAGAGAGCAAATTAAGTTGTACAATGAAATACTATTCAAACAACTGAATAATAAAACGGTATTAGTTACCGGAGCAGCTGGTTCTATTGGTAGCGAAATTGTTCGACAGTTATTACAATATAAACCCAAAAACATTATATTGAATGATTGCGCAGAAACTCCTTTGCACGACCTTAAATTAGAATTAGAAGAAATTGGCTGCAATAATTTTATTTTGGCTTTAGGTGATGTGCGTAATGAACTATTTGTAGACAAAATCTTCCAAGTTTTCGAACCTCAATTTGTGTATCATGCTGCGGCTTATAAGCATGTACCTATGATGGAAAACAGCCCTATTGAAGCCATTTGCACCAATGTTGGGGGGACTAAGTTGTTGGCTGACTTATCTATCAAATATGGAGTAGAGCGGTTTGTAATGATATCTACTGACAAAGCGGTGAATCCTACCAATGTTATGGGTGCTTCTAAAAGAATTGCTGAAATGTATGTGCAGAGCCTTTACCAGCATCAGGAACTCCAATTTCAAAAAGATTTATCTACATCTAGAACTAAGTTTATTACTACCCGTTTTGGGAATGTATTGGGGTCGAATGGTTCAGTAATTCCACGCTTTAAAAAACAAATTGAAGCGGGAGGGCCAGTGACGGTGACTCATCCAGATATTACCCGTTATTTTATGACTATTCCTGAAGCCTGTCAATTGGTATTAGAAGCAGGTTCTATGGGGAATGGTGGGGAAATTTTTGTATTTGATATGGGGCAACCTGTTAAGATTGCTGACCTAGCAAGAAAAATGATAAGACTGTCAGGATTGGATCCGGATGAAGACATTAAGATTGAATATTCTGGGTTAAGGCCTGGTGAAAAACTTTATGAAGAGTTACTGAATAATGCCGAAAATACGCTGAATACTTATCACGAAAAAATTCTGATCGCTAAAACTCGGACTATTGAATATGCTAGCTTGTCTGTTCAAATTGATGCCCTAATTGGCCCGGCAAAAAAACAAGAATCAGTCAATTCAATCGTAAAAGCCATGAAAGAATTGGTACCTGAATTCATTAGTAATAATTCAGAATTTGAACAACTAGATGCGCCTAAAGTAATCAATATGAATAAAGTTGGGTAATCCATTTATGAAGCGCCCTTACAGATTTTTTTTGATTGTTTGTTCAATGTTTTTTTTGAACGATATACAAAGTCAGTCCTATACTTTAGAATCCATCAATCAAAATTACTCCCGTAATCTGCAATTGTTGGGTAATTACGATTCTACGGTATCGTTTACCAACCAATACAATAATATCCTAACTGTCGGAAAACCTAATTGGAAAAAGCCCACTATTTCTTTGTTGCCTGTTATTTTAACCCAACAATTCAATAGTCATCACCCATTTGGTTGGAATGATGGAGTGATGATTCAGGCAAAAGGATATCAGGTTTTAGCAAGACCTGGGGTAAATATGCAATATGGTATTTTTGAAGCTCAAATTGCTCCTGAATTCGTTTTTGCTACGAATGGCAATTATGCCACTCCCCAATACGGTAATCCAAATAATAAATCTTATTCAAAACTATTTCCCGGTCAATCATTTATTAAAGCCCAATACGGTGCTATTTCAGTAGGTGTCTCCACACAAAATCTCTGGTGGGGGCCTGGTATTCATAGTTCCTTATTAATGAGTAATAATGCACCTGGATTCTTCCATGCATTTATAGGAACACGCAAACCCATCAAAACACCTATCGGCAATATTGAATTTAACTTAATTGGTGCACGTTTAAATTCCAATTTAAGCATCGGTTACGAGAACAATCACTTACAACCTCGCAATATCAATAACGACTGGCGCTATTTAAATGCTTATGTTGTCAGTTGGCAACCCAAATGGATAGAGGGACTGTTTCTTGGGATGACTCGATCTTTACAACAATATGGAGAAGAATCATTGAATAGACCAGCTGGTTTTGTTAGTAAATACATACCCGTACTCGGTTTGGCAGTTCAAAAACAAAATAATTTTGGAGACGATACATTGGGTCGTGACCAATTGGCTTCTTTTTTTCTAAGATGGTTATTACCCAAAGCCAACGCGGAATTTTATATTGAATACGGCAAGAACGATTATGGGGTAAATTTTAGGGATTATATCAATGGTCCTACCCATTCTTCTGCTTATACAGTTGGGTTTCGAAAATTAATTCCAAAATCATTAGAGAAGTATATTCAAGTAGAAACAGAATTGACCCAACTAAGCCAATCTCCCGATGCTTTGGTAAGGTCTGCAGGAAATTGGTATGTGCACGGTCAAGTTTTTCAAGGTTATTCTTATGAAAACCAAACCATGGGTGCGGGTGCAGGCTTCGGTGCCAATTTGCAGACATTCTCAGCTACTTGGGTGAATGGCAATATTCGCAATGGGTTTCTAGTGCAAAGAATCGAAAGGGACCCAGAAAATAGGGTCAATAAATGGACCGACTTCAGCATCGGTTGGATGCCCCAATGGAGGTATAAAAATATGATTCTCGGGGCCAAAGTGCAGTTGATTCGTTCCAACAATTATAGTTGGGAAAAAGGAAACAATCCCTTCAACTTGCACAGTCGTTTAATGGTTCAATACAATTTTAAATAAGCATGCGTAAGACTCTTCAAACTGTGTTTTTTGTATTGGGCTTACTATTTGTGCAGTCCTTATTGCATGCACAATCCAGTTCTTTTTTGGGTGATGGTATGCAAGACATTGTTAGAAGAAACCAATTATTGGGTAGGGTATCTCCACAAGCTGCTTTCATGATCAATGGTTTTGCGGAAGTGAATACTGCCATTGATAGTTTATATCCATTGAACAAGAAAAATAATAAACCCAAAATAATACAATACCTACCCATACAAATCATCCAACAATTCAATAGTGGGTATCCGCAGGGTTTGAATGATGGGGCTATGATTGCTGCAAAGGGTATGCAACATTTGCTAGCATTGGGGATCAAAGGAAGCATAGGAAATTTTTCTTATCAGCTTAGACCAGAATTCGTATCGGCCTTGAATCCTAATTTTGAAACTTTTTCAACCGAACAATACCCTAAAATTTGGGAAAGCTATTATCGCTGGCTCAATAAAATAGATCAGCCCGAGCAAATGGGTAGAGGGGCATACAATAAAGTCTTTGCGGGTCAATCCTTTATTCAATACAACTTCAATAATATTGCAGTAGGCATTTCCAATGAAAATATTTGGTGGGGGCCGGGTAGATTCAATGCTTTGGTCATGAGCAATAATGCCCCTGGCTTTGCCCATATAAGTGTAAAAACCACCAGCCCCTTTCAAACGGCTATCGGTCGTTTTGAAACACAATTGATTGCAGGAAGTTTAAAAGCTTCGGGTATATTACCCCCCGATCGCAATCGTTTTGATAGTGTAGGAGCGCCGATATATCAACCCAAACCCACTCAATCTCGGTCCTTAGTGGGCTTGAATATCAGCTGGCAACCCAAGTGGACCAATGGTCTTTCTGTGGGCGTTACTGCCGTTTCTTATGGATACAATGGGGCAGCAGCTCCTTATAATAAGAAAGCCATCATTGGTTCTTTATTTGCCCGATACCTCATGCCTGCAGAAAATGCAGAACTCTATTTTGAATACGGTCGCAACGATAAAATACCCACTCCCTTTAACCTTGCTTTCGAAACTGGTTATCCAAGGGCTTATGTGGCTGGCTTCAGAAAATTATTTGCTACCCGTAAAAAACATTTTTGGGAATTTGCTGCGGAGTTTACCCAACTGCAATTGCCTACTGCCGAACTTACACAAACTACCAATAGTTGGTACACCAGCGTACATGTACCGCATGGTTATACCCATCAAGGTCAAGTCATTGGTGCAGGAATTGGACCGGGTAGCAATAGCCAAATCATGGACATTAGTTATGTAAATGGCATGAATAAAATTGGGGTAAAGTTTGAACGCATGGTTCACAACAACGACTTCTATTATTATACCTGGCAAGGCTTAGGTGAGTTTGCCCGGAGATGGGTAGACCTCTCTACTACCATTCATGCCAACTGGCAATTCAAGCAATTAATTTTGTCCGGGCAAATGGGGTTGATTCGTTCGCAAAACTACCAATGGAGAACCTTGGAAGCACCATTATTTTATTTTAGTAGGGGATACGACCGTTTAAACTTCCATAGCAAGCTTTCCCTCATCTATCGCTTCTAAACTATTTTCTTTTAGGTGCAATATTTAATAAATAAAGGATGCCTAAAAATCCTCCAATGGCAGCTCCCGCCATCAGTCCCATCCACCATTTCAATTTATTTTCTTTCAGAGGTAATTCAGGTTGATCCACTACTTGTACCGTAGGGGTTTCTTGTATTAAAACGGTTTTACTCGCTTCTAAATTCTTGGTTAATTCTCCAAAAACGGTAGACTGTACCAATTTATCCCTGGAGCTAATTTCTGCACTTACTTCTGGTGCAGTGAACGCGGGGTTTCCATCCAACAATTGTCTATTGGCATTCGCGGCTGTATAAGTTTTGATATTCAATATTCTTCCCAAACTATCTACCCGATGTTGCAATCGGTCCACATTCCCCTTTAGTCTTTTCGTTTTAGTATCTACATAAAAATCGGTAGTCACTTTCAATAATCGCTCGCAGAGTTGTTGGCTCACGGCTTCATTTCGAGTGGTAATTTCTAAAGCAAATATGCCCAGTTTTTTATCGGGCTTGGCTATTGATAATTCTTTCTCAATAATGCGCTTCATGATTACCTGCAACAAACTATCTTCTGTTCTACTGAATTTTCTGATGCCTACACCAAATTGAATTTGGGTTCCCACTTTACTGCTCTTCAACCATTTTTCTTTCCATTCATAAGTACTAGCATATATATCGGCCAATGAATATTTATTTGAACTATCTGATGCGCTAAGCAATGCTTTCTTTAATAAGCTCTTGCTCTTGAGCAATTCCAATACATTGTCTCCCTGTAACACCCCTGAACCCCCAGTTAATCCACCAATATCCATTCCCAATTGACCGGCTAATACCGATGCCAATCCTCCACCTGCACTCTTACTGTCTTCTACTACAAATGTTAAGCGAGCCGTATAAGTAATGGGCTTATACCACGAATAACCCAAACCTGCTAATCCGCCAATGATTGCAATTACCAAAATTAATTTCCATTGCCCCAACAAATAGGGAATCAATTTTTTCCAATTTTGCAGCATCACACCAAAGGAATAATTCGGTTCTTCTTCGTTGATGGCTTGTAGTTGATTGCTCATATTATCTGCGTAATACACTGATTAAACTAACCAATGCGGTTAAGGATCCAGTAATAGCTGAAACTTCTAAAATAGACAAGCCCCTTCTTTCTGTTCCTGATTTTTCTGGTACTATTATTTTAGAGCCCGGCAATACGGCAGGGTAACTCCTAAAAAATAAGAATCGTTTAATCTGTTTGTTGATGCCATTGCTGTATTGTACATAAGCCCTTTTATGATCGGCTTTCTCAGTAAATCCACCTGCTTCAGATATATAATTTTTAAAGCTACCCGATTCATAACTCAATAACTGTGGATTGAATACCGCGCCCTTTACTTCAACAAATGGTTCATTACGAGGTATATAAATACTATCTCCTGGCTGCAATAAAAACGGTGTATTATTTTGCCCCAAAACATTGGTACCCACCCTGAGTTGATTGCGGAAAATTTGTACATCATTTAAAGAAGCGAGTGGGGTAATACCGCCAGCTCTGCTAATTAATTCTCTCAAGGTTTCGTTGCGCTTTTCCAAAGCATATTCTCCTGCATACAATACTTCACCGCCCAATTTTACATTCCCCAATTTTTTATAGTTCACCAACCGAGGCACAAAAATATAATCCAATGGTTCCAAATAAGTGCGGCTATTGGTGTTCACCAACATAGAGTCTACGCCAACAGTCATTACCGTTAGCAATTGGTTTGCCAAAGTATCGGCCCTGTTTTTTTCTAGTCTAGAAATTTCTACTTTATGGTTGGCAGCATCATTGGTAAATCCATTGGCCATTAACAATACATCTTCTAATTGCATACCCCTGCTATACGGGTACACACCTGGATTTTTTACTGCACCTCCCACCGTTACTTGTAAACTGGCTTGTAGGTTTTCTCTGGATGCTATTACCACCGAGTCTTCTCTTTCCAATAAAATATCTGCACTTACGCCCGATAATAAACTGCTTACATCAAAAGCCAACATGGTAGGCTCTGTGCCTGCATTGCGTCTGTTGATAAATCCTCTATTGGCATAAGCTTGCAACTTTAAGCCGTCCGCTTTCTTAATCAATTGTGAAAGGGTTAATCCCTTGGTTAATTCATAATTGCCTGGTCTATACACGGCTCCTGTTAACACCACTCTATTGGTATAACTGCTGAGTACCCTATCTACAAATACACTGTCTCCATTGCGTGGAATGGTATAACCAAAATCACTCGCTGGGATATCTTTCATTTGCAATTCTCGATTGGATATCTGCACCATTTTAGCCAAATCTTTCAATGCCCATTCGGTAAAACCTCCTGCATATTGAATACCATCGGCCAATGTTTCTTTGTCTAATAATTCATAAATGGCAGGTCTTTTAACTTCACCACTCAAGATCAATTTTTTCTGATACAAAGGGAAGCGAATAATATCTTGGTCTTCTAATCGGATATGTTGATCTAAAATTCCTTTTTGTAAGAATTGATAAAAATCAACTACCTGAAATACTTTGTTATTTCGAATGAGTTCTATCTGTCTCAATGAACCATTAATGGTTGGCCCGCCGGATAAATACAATACATTGAACAAGCCCGCTAATCCATTCACTACATAATCTCCAGGAATTTCTGCTTCACCTATTACAGTTACACGTATGGAACGCACTTTAGCTAAGGTTACATAGAGTTTGGTTTGTCCTGAATTCAGCGCGGGATAAATGGTTTTTAATTGGTCTTTTATTTTTTTACTCGCTTGCTCAATGGTTAATCCATTCACCGCCGATTGTCCTGCATATTCCAAATCAATTCTTCCTTCGGGGCTAACAGTAGGTTCTAAAGATTTAATATTAACGCCCGTTAAACTAATCGACAATTGATCACCCGGTCCGAGTACATAATTTTGTGGAGTAGCTACCCTTGCATTGGGTTGCAAAATGGCATTGGGATTACTAAAATATTCATAGCCATAATAACGGATTCTTTTTTTCAACAAGGGCACTTCATTCACCCATGTACTATCACTCAAAAACAAAGCAGAATCGGTAATCAATGCCTTGGCGCCAGAGTTATTCAATTTAGACATGCCCTGTATTTTCAACAAGCGCTTCTTAAAATCATTTACATCGGTTGGAGCCATACCGCCTCTTACCAATTGGCTAACCGCTTCTGATTCAGACAAACCAGACTGTTGGGCTTTCTGCCAGTATTGCAAAATTTGTTGGTCGCTCATTTTACCCAATTGCATGGGCGCTTTTCCTGTATTATTGAGTTGCGCAAAACCATTGTTTGCAACCAACACCAATAACCATACGAAAATGTATTTGATCATCCTATTCATCATTTAACAAATATACATTAAAGCCCGTAGCCTACACCCAAGCTCCAAGTCTTGCCTGTGGTATTCCAGTTGCTGTACCAGCCAGTGAATGTGAGATTATTCAACCATTCATAAGAAGCCCGCAAAAAGAACTCTTTCTGGGTAGGGCCTTGGTTAAACAAGAAACGAGGTTGTGGTTCTGCAAAATACTGGTCGGCCAAGGTACCCGATCCACCCTTTCTAATGACTTGGTACCGCATTTGTAATTTCAATTTAGGGATGGGGGTATAGCGCGCAGTAAAAATCATTCGATCAAAATTATTGCCCATCCAATCGCCCATTACAAACCCTTGGTGGGTATAGTTTTGGGCCTGGTATAAATTGCGGTACACAAATGGATTTACGCGGGTATATTCAAACCCTGCTGTTAAATAAGGAATGAATAAATCGGTCACCGATGCCCCAATATTAAAGCCGATTTGATTCCTGCTTTTATTGCGATTAAAGATTGTGCTCTGTCTTATTTCGTCAATAAAGAAAGTACCGTAGATATGCGTGTTCTTAATTTGGTTTCTGCTGCTGGCCATGATAAACAATTGCCCATTAGAGCCCGCCCTAATGTCGGAATTGTTAGACAAATTATCGTAGAGCTTAAAGAACATCACGGGTATTAAATAACCCGCATCCATTCTGTCGCTGTACACAATGGATTCCCCCAAAGAAATATCCAAGCCCTTCATGGCTTTGATTTGGATGCTATGGGTGGCAAAATATTTAGGTACAAATAATATTCGATCACCCCCATAAATACCCCCATTTTCAGAAGGATAACTATTGGTGGAGTCAATCATTCTCGAGTTTAACCAAGCATGGGTATAATGAAATTTCAGCCAAGGAAACAATTGATAATCTAAGCGTATAAAAGGGAATGCGGGGGCTTTATCCGATAAAACGGTTCTTCCATTTTCGCCATAGCCCCACAACAAATGGTCTTGCCCAATAGCAATTGATCCATTTTTAAAACTGTAAGAAATACTTCCCCTGAACTGAGAATAATTCAAGGTTTTAAAAGCCGTCGTGTCTTTTCTGATATAGCCCGTTTCAGCACCCAGAACCCCAGTGGTATCATAGCCATTGCCTTTGAGCAACACATCTTGATAAGCAAACTGAAAGGCAAATCTTTTCCCTGCCCTTCCCCAAAGTCTTAATCCGGTACTGCGGGTAGTATAATTTTTATTGGTACCACCTACTTGCGCGCCGGTGATAGTAGGATCAAAATAAAACGATGCGTCTTTGCCAATTGCTGTGGCCATTCTAAAACGTCCATTCGCATCTTTTTTAAACCAATTTAACTTTTCTGTCGCTTTTGCTGGATCGGTATCGAATTGGTCTTTAAATTCTTGTAGATAAAAATTCAATTCGCTTTTTTCAATGGGGCTCAATTGATTTTTATTTTGTTGTAAACTGTCTAAACAAGCACCAATATATACCCTACTCAATGGTCGTATATGATCATCAAATTGAATCAATCCCTTCTGTGCCATACGGCCCAAGTAATTGTAAATTTCACTTCGATGATTCTCGTACACCGTTTGTGCTTGCAAATTGGTACTGCCCAATACCAATAGGAAGAACCATTGGTAAATAATTATTTTAATACGCATTTTGGTCTCCTCGAATAATATTAATAATGGTTTGAAGTATAATTTGACAATCTAACCAAAATGTCCAGCGATGGATATAATACAAATCAAAATTGATGCGCTTTTGCATGGAGCCCTTTGCCTTGGTTTCTCCCCTTGCCCCATTCACTTGCGCCCAGCCAGTGATGCCCGGCAATACAATATGGCGCAACATATAATTGTCTACCGTATGCATCGATTCTAAATTCAATGGAGTAGGGTGGGGTCTGGGTCCTACTACCGACATATTGCCTACCAATACATTCCAAAATTGGGGCAATTCATCCATATTGGTTTTGCGCAAAATTTTTCCAATCCAAGTAACCCTTCCATCGTTCTTGGTGGCTTGTTGGTATTGTCCATTGGCATCCAAATCGTGGTTGCCCGCAGTCATTGTTCTGAACTTGTAACAAATAATTTGTTCGTTCTGCAATCCCCATCTTTCTTGTTTAAAAATAATGGGGCCCTTAGAACCCAGCTTGATGGCCAGTGCTATGATGGGCATGATCCACCAACCTAATAGAATGAAAAAACAAAGCGAAAAACTGATATCAAAAAAACGTTTTAAAATCTTGTTTTCTATTTTATCTAAGGGCAGTTCCCGTATATTAATCACGGGCATCATACCAATATTATTCACTTGTATATTGCTGGCAGTGTATTGGTGTAAATTAGGAATGATGCGGGTTTTAACCGAATAGGTATCGCATACATCTATGCATTCTTGTATTTGGTTCGAGTATTTATTGGGCAATGCAATTACCACTTCGTCTACTCTTTGTTTTCTCAATACTTCGCCCAATGCTTCTGTTTTTCCAAAATAGGCACAGCCATTCATTTTGGCTTGCTGGTTGTCTAAAAATCCGATGCACTTGTATCCGTAGTAATAATATTTATTAATGGTTTCGTAGTAATCCATCCCCGCTGGAGTGGCGCCTACGATTACGATATTGTCGTATAATTTTCCCTGATAAATAGCCGAGTGCAAATATTTGCGCACTACATATTTAGTAAACGTCAATAGCGCAAATAGGGTGCCTACATAAATGGGAAAGAAATTGGTGTTGAACTGGTAATAATCCCGCAGGAAAAAAGAAACCGAGCTCAATAAAATGGTAAATAAGATTAAGCTATAAGTGATGAAAATAATTTCTTCTGAAAATTTATTGGATCTTCTATCGGTGTACAATTTGGCAAATGAGGCGGTGATATACCATACCGTTAATAGAATCAGTAAGAATCCTAAGCTGTTGATATTATTATTGGAACTAGTTTCGGTTTGGGTAAACTGCAATGCCAACAAGTACGACATACCCACTACCGGGGCATCTATTATGTATCTAATGAGTGTGTATCTGTTGTAGGCTTTCTTGGCCATGCTGCTTTAATACTTTAAAAACGCTAATATATGCTTCCGTTACATGATCCCATTGATACCGAAGGCCTATTCCCTCCCTGGCGTGCAATCGAAGCTCATTTATTAGAGCATCATTTTGTTCTGCACGTTGCATCAATTGTGCAACAGCTTGGGGGGTCTGCTGAAACAAGAGCCCAAATATACCATTTTGTAGCATTTCTCGGCTAAATGGGGTATCAATTGCTAATATAGCGCATCCATATGCCATGGCTTTTAATAAGGTTGGATTGGTGCCTCCAAATGCATGGCCATGTAAATAGGCAAAACAATGGTGGTACAATTCGGCCAATTCGTTGGGATTATTGATATAACCCAAGAAGATGACCCGATCACTGGCTTTGGCCTTCATGCTTTGGGCATATTCGTCTTGATAGGGTACATCACCTACTATCACGAGTTTTTTATTGGAATTGGATTGCAAAAATCCTTCTAACAACAAATGGCTATTGTTATCGGGGATTAATCTCCCGACTATTAAATAATATTCCTGTGGGGCAAGGTTAAAGCGGTTGATTAAAGAGGGATCTTGGCTGTAGCGCAAGCTAGCCCCGTACGCAATCACCGTAGAGTCTTTTTGAAATAGGTCTAGGTACACTTGGCGCATGGCTTCTGCGTCTGTGATAATGCGGTCGTATAGTTTGGTACTGAGCCAAGCGGCGAACTTAAAATATTTGGCCCCCAATCCCTTCCACTTGGGTCTTAACCACTCCATGCCATCTACATTAATGAGGGTGGGTTTTCTGTAAATTTTGGAAATGATTCCCCATGGACCATTGGCTGCATTCACAGCTAAAATAATATCAGATCCCGTGGTGCATGCATGCCACATTGATAAAAAAGAATGGATTAATTGGCTCAAGGATTTGGTTTCGATGGTGGGGATATACACCAGCTCAATGCCATTGACTTGCTTGGGTTTTTCTGTAAATAAATTCTTGTGGCAGTAGACCCTAACTCGATAGCCTTTCTTCACCAATCGTTCCGACAACTCTTTTACAAAAGTTTCATAACCACTGTATACATAAGGGTATCCTCTAGAACCTATAATTGAAATGACCATTACATTTGTTTTAAAATCCGCTGCTCAACAGTGTTACGGTATGCTGCTCAACAATGTTACGATACATTGCTCAATAACTTGACGATTCGCTCTTCAAAGGCTGTTAGCGAGAATTCGGCGCGTACTTTTTTTGCAGCAGCTACTCCCATGGCTTTTCTTTGGGCGGCATCGTTAATAATGGGTTGCATTATCTCGGCTGCGGCTTTGGCATCGTTCCATGGTATTAGCAATCCCTCTTTACCCGACTCAATCATTTCGGTAGCACCACCATGATTGGTGGCAACAATGGCTTTGCCTGCTGCCATGGCTTCTAATACTACCGTTGGAAAAGGGTCTGGTAAAATGGATGGCAGCACAAATATATCCAATTGCTGTAGGATAGCGGGTATATCGGTTTGATAGCCCAAGTCTTTTACGGATTCTACTAGGTTCAGCTCCGTTTTTAAACGGTTGATATTTTCGTATAAATACTCGTTGCCCGGGAATGCATCGCCCACCATGATGAATTGTAAATGGGGATGGGTTTTAATGAGCTCCCCCGCGATTTGTAAAAAATAATCTTGGCCCTTCCAGTGGTGTACGCGGCCAATCATGCCGATGACTAAGCGGCGCGGTGTGGCGCTTTCGCTTTGCGCGGTTTGCGGCTCGCCGCTATCGCGCGGCCCGTCCGCCGCCGAGGCCGGCGACACGTATTCGCTGTAATCGATGCCATTATATACCAAAAGTATTTTGCTGTTCGGTATATGTTTTGCCCAATGATCCTGAACCGCTTTAGACACCACGATAATTTTATCTGCGTAATTTTTCAGCAAATAACTCAAGCCCCTAAATAAAAAATAGGGTCGAAGAATAATTTCGTGTACATGCCAAATATGCTTTATGCCCAATTGCTTGGCCGCGAATGCCCCTGCCAATACCGCTGTGGTATTAGAATAAACCAGCTCAATTTTTTCGGCAACAATAATTTCTTTGATGGATTTAATAGCTTGTCGAGTGGCTTGCACTCGATTCAGTAAACCTTTTGGGTTCATGTACTTTCTGCGAATAATTCCCAAAGGCATATAAATCACCGGCACATCCATTTGCGCCAATCGTTCGGATAGTTCGCCCTTTACACTCAACACTACTAAGGCTTCATGTCCATGTTTTTTAAAGATGGCCAAACTGGTCAACAATATTTTACTGGCTCCATATAAGTCGGAGGAACTATGCAAAATCAGCAGCTTCATTACTTCCTCTGTTTATTCATTTGTTCCGCTGTTTAATTACTTTGGCGGGAACACCAGCTACCACACTATAAGGGGGTACGCTTTTAGTAACCACCGATCCCGCAGCAATCACCGATCCTTTTCCAATGGTTACGCCTGCTAATATGATGCTATTGGATGCAATCCAACAATCGTCTTCAATGGTAACAGCTGACTGTGTTACGCCCTGCTCTTTCATTGGAATTCTTGCATCTTCAAAAACATGGTTCTCTGCATAAATACTCACCCTTGGAGAAATCATCACATTGTTGCCAATGGTAATTTTTCCAGAGCAACCGATATAGGCGAAGGGCCCAATATTAGAATGATCCCCCACTTTTAATCCTGCACCAATAGCTCCTCCATAAATATTCGATGGTCGAATGATGGCGTGCTTGCCAATGGTTACTCTATTGCCCAGCACAATATTTTGCTCGCTCAAACAATTGATTTCGGCATTGTCTTCAATGATCAGGTCTTTGCCCGCAATGAGTTGATGCGCGTATCGTACCGATACATTGCTGCCCACCAAAACCAGCCCCGCACTTTTCCCAAAAAATAATCGGTGCCCCATTCCACGAACAAACATCACTGCTAGTCTGCAATAGGTAATCAATTTATTGCGCGCACTCCAATTGCCCGGAAATCTGTTTGATATGGTTGGCTTCATTTCGATTATGCAAATATTCTATTTTGAAACGAGACTATGAATTTAAATTCTTGTTTGCGCTATACTTTGGCAAGGGGTTTCCCTTTCATGCTTTCATTCACCAAGTGACTGATGAATTTAGCAAAAGGTAAAATATTCAAGTGCACACTTGCTTCTTCTAATGCATTCATGTATTGTTTTCTTTTTTCTACAGGAATCACTGTCCATGGATAACCTCCAGATGCCAACATCAAGTTCATAATAAATCTGCCCATTCTTCCATTGCCATCCATATAGGGGTGAATGAACACAAAAATAAAATGACCTAAAACGGCTCTTACTGATGCTTCTGTTTCTTGTTCTAGTAATTCCATTAATTCAGGCATGGCATCTCTGATGGCTTCTTTGCTCAAAGGAACGTGCATTGAATTGCTGATATACACCTGGTTATTTCTGTAACCCGCTAAATCGGCAGGCTTTAATAAACCTGAAACTACACTTGGTCCAAATAGTGCCCTGTACCAGTCGCCGTGGTCATCATCCAATACTTTACCAGCATTTTTCCCCGACAATACTTTGCGTATACTTTTTTCTACAATTTGAAATGCATCCCAATAACCCCTTGCTGCCATGGCATCCCTTTGTTCCCAGAATCCGCTTCTTACCCTTTCTATTAATGCTGGAGTTACTTGGTATCTTTCAATAGACAATGAATGATAGGCATCTGTTACATAAATTTCTTTAACCGCTTTTATATAAGCATCAACCTTTTTCGGCAAACCTGGTGCTTTCGGAAATTGATCAATAATTATTTGTCTGCATTCACTCCAAATAAGCCTGACTCTGTTTGCATAAGGGGACACATCTTTTGAATTGAATAAAACAGGCAGTTGATCTTTAAAAGGATCTGATTCGCGAACTGCATATCCTGCCTCTTTCATCGTTTTAATGATCTCATTCGCTATTTTATCTTTTTTAATATTTCTGAATGCACCTGCTAGCCTACCTGCAACAATGGAATGCCCTCCGTTTAATAGGATGGCTAAAATATCGGAAGATGACTTTATAACAGATAGTGCAGTGCGAACATCTGTAGCATTTTGCGTGAAAGTGTTGGGTGCGGCATTAACTAGCGCAGTCGACACACTCATCAGCCTTAATCCATCTATAACAACGATCTCTGATTGTTGAGGCAGGGTAGATTTTATTTGAAAAAAAGAGGTGTCGAATGGTAAATCGGTCTTGAAATTATTTGCTTTCGCCGATTTGATAATCAATTGTTTTGGGACGGTCCAATTACCAGCATGAATCATCAATGATTGCTCAGCAGAAATGAACCACAGATTCTTGAATTTATGATTTAAATATTCTGCACAAAATTTCCAATAAGAACTGTACCAGTAAGTGCTATCTCCATCTTGTTGGTCAGGCGATGAAATAATATACCAGCCGGAATGCACTTCCTTGATGAAGCCATTTTTTAAAAGACGTTCCCGATGGGTACGCGTTAATTGGCGTGTTCTTATGGCTACAATGTTTTTATCTTGTAAGCCTTTTAATATTTCTAGCGAACTAGCTAGTTTTTCTGATGGGGTTGCCATTTACCAAAATTATACTTTTTTGTTGTACCAAAACTATAATTTTGTGTTGTACCAAAACTATAATTTTGTGTTGTACGTAAACTATAATTTCATGTTGTGCCAAAACTATAGTTTTGTGTTGTGGGCTTGCTTAAAAAGGGCTTTTAGTTCTGCGGCAGCAGATTCCCAAGTAAATTGTTGAATTCGCTCTTCCCCTTTGGCAATAAGGGTTTCACGTAGGTTTTGATTCGTTAGAATCCTCTTGAGTTGCGCCACCAGTTCGGCCTGATCGGTTGGGTCAAATGCCAATGCGGCATCACCCGCTACTTCGGGTAAACAGGAATTATTCGCAATTAATACGGGACAGCCATATTGAAATGCTTCTAATATAGGTATGCCAAATCCTTCGTTCATTGATGGAAATACATAACATGCCGCGTGTGTATAATAGGCTGGTATGGCTTCGTCGGGTAAATAGCCTGTTAAGATTACGCGGTCTTGTAATCCAAGTGCTTCAATGGTTGCCATTATAGTAGGCGCATCGTTAATGGTGCTTTTATTGGTAAACTGTCCTGCCAAAACCAAACAAAGATTAGGGGGGATCATATCCGCCGCAGTGTTGTTTTGATCGGCGGCGTTGATCAACTCGGAAAATGCTTTGATTAAAAATGGTAAGTTCTTTCTTTTTTCTGCCGTACCAATATGAAGCAGGTAGGGCTTGCCGACTGGGTTTACGAGCAGGCTACTAGCGGATGTAAAGCCAGCTTTTTGCTGATCCTCCGATATTACTGTGACTGAACCCTCAAATCTTTTCGGGCCCTCATGAATAGGAATGATTTTTTCCTTTGCAATCCCCGAGTATCGCGCAATCTGCTCCTGCGTATATTTGGTGGGTGTAACAATGAACGCTGCTTTCTTGGCTGCCCTTAATCCCAATTGAATAAATAAAGTTCTCCAGTATTTATTATAATGTGCAGGGTACTCCCAAAAAAATGCATCGTGAAATACGGGAACCGTTTTAACTCCCCAACTAAATACGGGCACAAAAAAATCGGTGCAGAACAATACATCACATTCTTTTATTTTAGCTTTTAAAGGAAGCATGATTTGCTTCCACCATTGAAACCGAACATGCTCAAATAATTTACCCCATGGGTTATTTCCTGTGTAAACAGGTATGCGATTTCGAATGAAAACAAATTCAATAGATGTATCTGGTTTTGCAAATTCTTTACATAATTCTTCTAAATAGGTTTTGACTCCTGATTTAGAAATTTGTAAATCTCTCACATCAACACCTACAATCGTTTTTCTTTGCATATTCCAGGTTTCAGTCCTATCTTTTTTGCGCAATTAATACTTGATTAACGGGCAAGAAAGTTTGAATATAGCGAACAATTTTTTTTCTGAGGCTTAGGTTGCTTTTAAAAATTGAATTAAATCCATCATTCACTCGCTCATTCATTTGTTCAATAATATTAAATCCATTGTCAGCAAACAATTGTTTTAAATTTCTTTTATTAAACACCACCGTATGTTCTAAGCCATCTACAATCGGTGGTATTCTGCCTAACAACAAATTCAACTTTCTAAAAACTCGATATGCCCAACTACCGCTATCGGGTGTGCCAATCATTACTATTCCGCCTGGTGTTAAAATTCGATGCAGCTCTTGTACATATTCAATGGGCTGTATCAAGTGTTCAATTACATGATACAGGTTGATGATATTAAATTGATTGTTTTGATAGCCTGCTTGCAATAAGTCTCCATTAAATAAATGGGCTCCTTTAATTTCAGGTTCAATAAATGCAATGCAGTCTGCATCGTACTCGGTACCATAAACCCTAAATCCTAATTGCGCAAAAGAAACCAATTCTTCCCCTAAACCAAAACCAATATCTAAAAAATTTCCAGTTGGTTGGTATTGTAAAACCAATTGTTTGGCCAACTTTATTTTTTCTAATGGGGTTGCTTTTATTTGGCTAATTTTTTCTTTGATCTTTTTTTTATAATCTAGTGCGCCAAAATTTCCTTTGCTGTAATAATTGCTATAGAACTCCATCAGTTCTTTTTCATTGGCCATGGGGTTAGCAAATTGCACCTGGCATTGTGTACACTGGGTTCGAGATATATGTGGAAAGCCCGCTTGGTATTTCATTGAAAAAGGAACAATTTGTTCGCTTTTACAAATAGGGCATTGGTGCAATAATTCCATTAGTACTAATTAATCTTATTCAATACTTGTGCCTTCATGTTAAACAATAGACCTGTCAAAAACCATGTGGTGTAACTAATATAAATATACGATTCTACTTCGGCAGTAAATAAGGGGATAAACAATCCAATTTTTATTAAGAGTACAAACATTGCTAGTCTTCTAATTTTACCTGTTTGGGTTTTAATGGTTTTGATGGCATATTTTATGGTGAGGATATATGCTGCCAAGTACAGTCCCAATCCCACCAAACCCAATTGTACACCAATAATAATGAATTGATTTTCTCCTCCTGTATTCACCCCTTCAAACGCTGATAACCTTCCTGACTCGCCCAAACCCATTCCCAATGGTTGTCTTCCTATTGCTTCAATACCATTTACCCATTCTATGATATGACCTACACTTGATGCATTGGAGAAAGTAATGGTGTTGATGACAAATTCAATTAAATCATTTTGTATAGCAAATAAGGTAATTAATGCTATAACCCCTATCATGCCCCAATGAATAATTTTGATGAGTTGTTTTTTATTGGTTACCCATGCGTACACGTACACAATAATTCCATAACTGGCAAAAGAAGCCCGAGACAGGGCAAATACAATTGATGCAACAGTGCCAATTAATACCACTTGTGTAAATGGGGTAAACCTGATTTGATTGTTGTTATTCGTAATCAATGCTGCTAATGCTGCTGTTGCAACCAATGTGGCGGCTGAAAACTCTAAAGGAGTAGAAAAAAAACTGGCAAAACGTTTCATGCCATTCTCAATTTCAAAAGTCCAGGTTAATCCATAATTACCACTGGGATCTTGATTGTAAAAATGTTGATTATACAATGCATATCCTGTATGGGTTTGTAAATGGGTATAAGTCACCAATTCATAAGCCAATACCAACGCAGCTCCAATGGTTAATAAACCAATAAAGCTGAAGATTTCGTTTAAATTAATTTTTCTAAAATGGATGAGTCTTCCTGTAAAATAAATGAATGGAAAAAAACTAATGCTTTTGAATGCCAATAACTTTTGTGTTAATCCATAGGAACCAATGGGTAAAAGCGCATATAAAAATGCATAAATGGCAAAGCCTGCCATTATTTTATCCATCCATTGCCATTTAAATTTTTGTTGAATATTTAAAATGCAATAGCCTAAAAATAAAACAATCGTGATTTCTTTAAATGATTGCAAATAAGGAATCCATGCAGTGAAACCATATAAATGGGTCACTGATAGGGTAGTAGTATAAATGGGTAATGCAAATACTACAAAAAGCATGATCCCTTTCACTTTATCGGCCGCAAGACTTCTAAGTGTAGCAATGAAAAAACTAATATAAAGTATAGGGAATACAAACATGCTGCTACAAGTTAAGGCTTAATCCATTTTTACCACTGTATAAGACTTTGGAATTCCAAACAGGGTTTCTGTATGAAGTGTTGCCTCAGGAAATAATTGTAGAAATCGAGAACGGGTAAACATTAACGTAGAGTGCGAAACAGCTAATGCCTCTTGATAAGTTGATTTCTTTGGAAAATAATTGATATTGAACCGCATGATTAAGAATGCCCTTATTGAATGGGGCAAATATTGAAAAAATGGAATCAAACTATGTGGCTCTAATGGAAACCACCAAGAAGGGGTTTGAATAATATATTTATTGCAAACTCTTTTTACTTCTTTTGCAAATTGGGCTTGGTTGTCATAACTGCCCACATGTTCTATAACCGAGTTGGAAAAAATTAAATCAACATCCCCTGGTTCAAAGGGTAATTCCAAAGCACTTCCAGTAACCCTTACAAAACCAGGTACTTCCGCTTGGCCTGGTGCGTTTGCTAAGTTTAATAAATATATTGTGCAATGTTCGTTTTTCCAACCTAAATGTTTCCAATAATCGGTTTCGCCTCCAATATCTAAGATTTTAATATGGCCTTTTTTTTCAATCAATTGCTCTATTTGATTTTTCAATAAAGAAAATCGCTTTTTACGCAATTGATTAACAAAGGAATCTTCCTTTTGGTGATTTACCCACAGCTTTAACAATCCCATGATTCCTTATTGATTATTGAGAACGGTAATTTTAAGATTGTCAACCGACCAACTTCTGTTGCAAGTGTCGTTTAACGCACCACCTGTATCGCTGATATCAAACTTGATACTTTTTTCGGTATGCGCCATCGAATGAATCATTCTATAATAATTGGTCCCTCTTGGTACATTTTTGCCACATGGGCTGGGTAAATAAAGCTCTTGAGCCATATTGCCAGCTGGGTACATGGTAGATCCATTGCCCACCCAATTTGGATAAGATTGTTTAACGGTGCTATCAGTAGAAAATCCAGTTATTAATCTAAATTGATCATCAAAACGCAATACAAAAATGTCGTTTTTCCAAGTTTCGTGAACATATAAATCAAATTCCACTCTTACTACATCGTGTTCGGGTAATTGACCTACCGTAATTTCGACCCTACTATTATTCAAGCGACCAATCATGGTTGAGCCCTGGTATTGGTGCAGTTTTGCACCTGGAGGAAATATCCCAGTCGAAACATTTGTTACCCATCCCAATACTTGCAAATCTTTTAAGTTGCCATCATTAAAATCATTAGAGTAAACCGTGGTTACTTCGGTTAAATTCTTGGTACAAGCACTTAATAAAACAATGGCCGCTACCAAAGCAATTAAAAATGGAGTCTTTCGATGGATGCTTTGCATACTCAAAAATAAGGAATGTTGCTGCAATCCTAACTATCTTTACGCCGTTTTGTATAAATTCCGTAGCATGAAGTTAATTGTGAAAAAGCTTGCTTTTAAAATATACGATATCCTTTTGTTGCCTCTAACATGGATTTATTTACCCTTGGTTAAAAAAATGCGCCACCATGGTGTGGAGCATTTTCCCCAACATATTAAAAGCTTTGAGCAAATAGGCGTATTCCCCATTCGAGACCATTACTACGATCCTCGCTTTGTATTCGATCAAAATTTTGATGCTACCGTAGAACGTTCGCTGCATATTGATTTTAAAGTGCCCCAACAATTGGCTCTTTTGGGTGAGTTAAAATACACAGAAGAATTGGCTGCATTTCCTGCTAAAGGGAATGTGAAACTGCCCCTTTTTTTTTATGAAAATCCTGCATTTAGTTATGGGGATGCCGAAATGTACTATTTATTTATTCGCAATTTTAAGCCCAAGCGCATTATTGAAATTGGTTCGGGTTTTAGTACCCTTATTGCAGTGGAAGCCATCAAGAAAAATAAAACAGAGGGCTTTATAACCGAACTTACTTGTATTGAACCTTATGAATTTACTTGGTTAGAATCCATTCCTGAAGTAACTATTATGCGTACCAAAGTGGAAGAGGTTCCGCTTGATTTTTTTGCATCTTTAAATGCGGGAGACTTTTTATTTATTGATTCCTCTCATATTATTCGCCCAGGCAATGATGTACTCTTTGAATATTTAAATGTATTGCCCATCTTGAAGAAAGGGGTCATTATTCATATCCACGATATTTTCTCGCCCCATCATTATTTGCAAGAATGGTTGGTGAATATGAAACGTTTTTGGAATGAACAATATTTATTAGAAGCCTACTTGTATTACAATGACGCGTTCGAAATTAAAATGGCTTTGAATCTGTTAAAGAATCAACATTATGATGCTTTGAAAAAATGTTGTCCTGGTATTAGTGCTGCAACCACGCCTGCTTCTTTTTGGTTAGAAAAAACCAAGTAGATTTTTTTAACGGGTAACCAAATTTCCAGATTAGGGTTGATCTACTTTAATTTATATGGAGTCGGAGAGCCCGTCCTTAATGGCTTTGAATGCCGTTTTCAATTTTTTGAATCGGCCCCTTACGATGAAGTAACCCATGAGGCTGAGATTATAAGCGACACTGGTGAGGATCACGGTGGGTGCATGGTACCAGTTCGTATATTTTTTTAGCAACCAGATTTTATTGCGAATATTCAAGTAGTGCACAAAGGGGGTTACATATCCTTCTTTGCCTTTTACTTTTGATTTGTTAGACATGCCCGCTATATGATAAATCACCGAATCGGGATGATAAATCAATGCATAGCCCAATGCTTTAATTCTAAATGATAGGTCTACGTCTTCGCTGTAAATAAACATTTTTTCTATCAATAGCCCCGACGCTTTTAAAACTGCATTTCGGGTAAGAAAACCACAACCTGTTATCCAATCTACTTCTTTAATCGTTAAAAATTCTTGGGTTGGTTTTTTATTGTATCCCTTGGTATAAGCGTATCCCAGCCATTTAGAAAAATAGGAGCCCCCATCCCATAACAATGTTCGGTCGTGATTAAAATGAATCCTTGGTTGTACAATACCTGTGTTGGGATTGGCTTCCATATAATTGACCAAGGGCTCTAAAAAATTAGGCTCTACAAATGTGTCGTTGTTGAGCATCATGATATAGTCAAACCCTTGCTCAATGGCATAGGTTAAACCTGTATTATTTCCTCCAGTAAATCCGGTATTTTTTTCATTGTACAAAACGGTTGCTGTTGGGTGTTCCTTTTCTAAAGCAATTCCTGAGCCATCTGTTGATCCATTGTCTACCACTATAATGGTGAAGTTAGAATAAGTAGCTTGGTATAAAGATTGAATGCAATCGTGTGTAACAGCATAACTATTCCAATTAACTAATACGATGGCTACAGATGGTTGCATATTATATTCCTTAACTTATTTTCTTGATGTAAAAACTGGTAATAGCCAATGCAGCTATTTCGATGAGGAGTGTGTATAATCCAAACTGAATGGGCTGTATATTGTTGATGAATAGACTGCCCACTATAAGTGCAACCAATAATAAAAACCCGCTACAATAAAATAGTCCCTTGTATTGATTTTTGATGAGCAACTCTACCATGTTCAATGTATTCAACGCCATGAAAAAAGGAACCAAGGCTGCGGTTTTAATATAAGTGGTTGCCAATTCATTATTGGTTCCAGTAAGTAATTGCACGATGAGTTCACTGCCAAAAAATAATCCTACTGCAAACAACAAGAAAAAAACCGCCAACCATTGGTTCACTTGTTTTTTATAGTGTATCCAACTGTTTCGATTGGCTTCATATTGAATGGCTACATTGGGGTAGATGGCATAAGTAAATGCTACAATCATCATGCGAACCGATGCAATGATTTTATCACAAATAGAATAGGCCCCCAATATCAATGGCGTGCTAAATCCTTGTAAAACGAATAAGAAAAAGGACTGTTGTAAGTGAACAGTAATATTATTACTGATTAAGAAACTATTCTCTTTTAAAATCTTTCTTATTCCATTTTTAGCAATCGGTTGCCATTGAAGTTGGTATTTACGAATGGCATACAACAACACAATGGCATACAATACCAAATTCCCCATACCCAAATAGAAGTTCACCCACCAAGCACCCGAATCGGGGTTGAATAAAAAAATAATCATGCAGGCTGAACTTATTTTAGCCAATAAGTTGGCCGTATTGTACAAAGTCAATTTTTCAATTCCGGTAAAGAAAAAAATGGGGTTAATGGTTTCAGCTAAAATAATAGGGATGGCAAACAGTAAGTATTTGATATTGGGTAAATCAATTGAATAAAGAAAAAGGATGACCAGTGTACTTAGCAAGAATAAAAGGATTCTTGTTTGATAGATGGTAAAAAACAGTTTGGATAATTGGGTGATATCTGTTTTTACAAGGGCAATATCTTTAATGCCCGATTGATTGGTTCCATAATTGACTAAAACGCCTATCATCAATGAATAGGCATTGATAACCGTTACCAATCCAAAAGATTCAATGCCAATGATGCGTAAAATAATGGGGAACAGCAGTAATTGAACCGCGATATTCGAGATTTGTATGAAGCCCAGATTGAAAAAATTCAGGAAAATACCCGATTTGCGCTTGATTAAATGAATATACCCCGCTTTTTTCATTTACTTGTATTGTTCAAAAGTAAGGATATTCCTTAAAATGCTAATTTTGGCCAAATGGATACTGTTTTAATTGTTGGAATAAATGGGGCGATTGGTAATGCAACTGCTCGTTTTTTTAGGGAGCAAGGTTTCCATTGTATTGGAACAACCAGTAATATGCAGCAGCGTGATGCTGCATCATCCGACTTGCTTTATTTGGATTTGAACAACCAAGATTCCATTGTTGGGCTAACTAAAAAATTGCCATCCTTATCGGGGATTGTTTTTTGTGCGGGATTAAAGCCGAGTAACAACTTAGCGGATACTTCTTTATCGCACCACCAGCAGATGATGAATATGCATGTAACCGGTCCTTTGTTTGTTGTACAATCCCTTCAAAAAAAATTCAAAAAAAATGGAGCGATTGTATTTATCTCTTCAATAGCCGCGCAAAAAGGCAGTTATGATCCCTCCTATGCCATTGCAAAATCGGCTGTGATAGGGATGACCAGAACTTTGGCTAATGAGTTGTCGGAGAAAAAAATCCGCGTGAATGCCATTGCGCCGGGTTTAGTAAAAGACACACCAGTAGACAAGGGAATGACTGCCGATTTTAGGGCAAAACATTTAAAGCAAACCATTCTAAATAAGTTGACCACTGCTGCTGATTGTGCAGAAGCCATCTATTTTTTATTTTCACAAAAACAAATGACCGGACAAGTAGTTCACGTTAATGGAGGGCAGTATTTTGGAAACTAAGCAACAGGTTTTGATAATAGGAGGTGGGGTGTTTGGATTAACTGCAGCAATCGTTTTAGGAGAAGCAGGTATTAAAGTAGTGGTGGTTGAAAAAGAGCAAGACATTATGCTAGGCGCCAGCTTGGTGAATCAAAATAGAATTCATTACGGCTATCATTATCCGAGGAGCAAAGACACTTGCTTAGAATCTTTGGAAGGATTGGATACCTTTAAAGATTTTTACAACGACTCTATTTTTACTTCTTTCAAAAAATTCTATGCCATTGCGAAAGAAGGCTCCCATATTAATGCCAATCAATTTCATGCATTTTGTAATAACCTTGGTTTGCATTTAGAAGAAGCTTACCCTGATGAAACCATCTTGAGAAAAGAAATGGTAGAGCAATGTTGGCTCACGTACGAACCCATTTTTGATTACAATATTTTAAAGAAGCAAGTCATTTACCGTGTTGCGGTTAATAAAAATATTACGGTATTAAGAAATGTGCAGCCTGTAAGCATTCAGCTAGCAGGAACAGAGAAGATAGTGAAACTCTCAAGTGGACAAACCATTGTTTGCGATACCATTGTGAACGCCACTTATGCGAGTATTTCAGAAACGGCTCAATTGCTGGGACAGGAGCCTATTCCGGCTAAATACCAACTTTGTTTGCTGCCCATTTTAAGTACATCCAAAAAATTAGATTCATTTGGTATCACTATTATGGATGGACCATTTTGTTCCTTAATGCCCAAAGGGATTAGCCCCGATCAGTTTATTTTATACCATGTTAAGCATTCTGTTTTAGAAACACATGTGGGCGATAAAAATATTCCTTGGATGCCAATAAAAGGGTTTCCAGATTTGGATATTATTGAACAGTCCAAACAATTTTTTCCTTTGTTGGCTGATATGGAATTAATCGATTCTTGGATTACCACTAGAATTGTATTGCCTCAGCAAGAAATTGATGATGCAAGACCAACGCTTACCATACAGCATGGCAATGGTATTTATAGTTTGTTCAGTGGCAAACTCACTACCTGTGTGTCGGCTGCTAAAGATTTGTTGCGATTGATTCAATCGTAGGAGATGATTTTTTTAGATCGAGTTTCATTTAATACGTTCACGCATAATTTTACTATATGAGTACGCTTGCTATTAAAATTGTGAATCAATCGAATAATGAATTGCCTTCTTATGCAACCCTAGGCTCATCGGGCATGGATATTCGTGCTTATATTACCGAGCCAATTGTGCTACAGCCCTCTGAGCGTGGATTAGTACCCACGGGTTTATTTGTAGAGATACCGCTGGGTTATGAAATTCAAATACGTCCTCGCAGCGGACTCGCTATTAAACATGGTATTACTTGTTTGAACAGCCCAGGCACTATTGATGCCGACTATCGCGGAGAAATTAAAGTGATCTTGATTAATTTATCTAATGAGCCGCAGACTATTAATCCCGGCGATCGGATTGCGCAAATGGTGGTGCAGAAAGTGGAAGTGGTGCAATGGATTTCTGTTAGTGAATTGAATGAATCTGAAAGAGGCAGTGGGGGGTTTGGGAGTACAGGTTCAAAATAATTTATTGATTAGTATGTTTTGTCATCTCGGCTACTAAATTTTTGCTGAATTTTCTCACGAAAATTCAACCCACGCAAAAATTTAAATGCCTCGCTAACAAAACATATTAATTCAATAGTTTCTTCTTTCAAAACGTTTGCCCTTCTTACAAATAATTAAATTTGCTCCTATAAATGCTTATTATGGGCGCAAAAGACAAAAGTATAGAAGGCATTTGGTAAATAAATACGGAAAATAAGTTGCCTTATTGGACTACTTTTGTATATTTGTATTCAATTTATGGTAAAGAAATACCGAACGATAATAACGTTTAAAAATTACTTTGAAGATTTTCTAAAGAAGCAAAGACAAAAAGTAAAGGAAAAAATTTTATGGACATTTTTGCTAATTGAGGATGTTCAAAATATTCCTGAAACCTATTTAAAACATTTGGAAGGGACAGATGGGCTTTATGAAATTCGTGTTCAACTCGCAAATGATATTTTTAGAATTTTTTGCTTCTTTGACGAGGGTAAATTAGTTGTAATTGCAAATGCTTTCCAAAAGAAAACTCAAAAGACACCAAAGCAAGAAATTGCTAAAGCAATAAAAATTAGGGAGGAATATTATGAAAACAAAAAATAACACAAAAACACTTACACTCTTAGTTGAAGAGCAATATGGGAAAAAAGGAACTCCTAAAAGAGACAAGTTTGACAAAGGATATGAAAGCTTCAAATTGGGAGCAATGATACAAGAAGCAAGGCTAGAAAAAGGTTTAACGCAGGAGCAGCTTGCTGAAAAGTGTGGAACAAATAAAGCTTACATTTCAAAGGTTGAAAATGATATAAAAGATGTTCGTATTTCAACTCTACAAAAAATTATAGAAGTTGGGCTTGGAGGACATCTCAATTTAACTTTTGACCTTTGATTTAAACAGGGCTACCACTTCAGCGTATTGATTTCCAAAATCGGATGGGCGGAGTAGTATATCGCCGACTCCTTCTGTTTGGTAATTGTGGAATTTTTGGCCGAATCTGACTACATATTTGAGTAGGGGAGCATAAGCTGCGTTGTTATACTCCTCGGGATTTTTTAGTTTAATTCCTATGACTGGCATTAATACGGGGCCATTGTTTACGCCAGAACCCGAGAGCACTGTACTTTCTTCTACTTCAACAACATCTTTCCATAGAATCCAACCGGAACTAACTCCTGCGGGCTCGTAACAAAACCCTTTCTCTGTGGCGATGAATATGGGTGGCATGCCTTTGAATAATCGCTGGCCAAAAACAATCACTAAGAAATGGGTGAGGATATAAAAAAATCCAAACACCAATTTTTCGAACAAGCTGAATGCCTCAATTTGATTTGGTTCAAAAATAAAGTCGGGTGCAAAAATCATGGTATTTTCAAAAACTGAAAATCCAATGATACCCATGAAAACAATCAACTGTCCTCCTATTTGACTGGGGGCTTCAATCCTTATTAGTTCTTTGGAAAATGGTGCGTCATTTGTATTGTCGTTGAACATTGATTTTTTCGTGAAGAACTGCTGCATTAAAGCAACCACAACAAAACCGACCACGACAAATACGATTGCCATAATAATTAGGTCTATCCACTGAATGATTTGATTACTTGGGGTGTTTACTGCAAGTGGGTCATGGTCATTATTAAAAAACCGAATAAAAAAATCAATTGCTATTAAAACAACAATCGGGTAGATGATCCATTGTAATTTTCTAATGATATTTTGTTGATTATTGGTCATTTCTACGATGAATTTACTGATTTTGACTTCACAAAGCCTACCCTTAAATAGGTAAATTTAAGGCTCTATTTGACCGATTCGCCCCACCAATCATACTGATTTTGGCTATCTTTGACATATTAAACATCAATGAAACAAAGAATTTACATAGATACATCTGTCGTAGGAGGTTACTTTGATGAAGAGTTCAAAGAGGCAACCGAAATGTTATTCAAAAGGCTATTGGATGATGAAATATATTTTGTTGTTTCAGATTTGCTTGATCTTGAATTAATAAATGCACCTCAAAGAGTAAGAGAACATTTGTTAAATTTTCCTGCTGATAAATTTAAGACTTGGTTACACAATGATTGAAATAAGAAGCCCTAAAGACTTAATTAATTATGAAAACGAATAATAAAGTTAAAGATTTTGATGCCGTAAAAATGATGCGGGATATTAGAGAAAAAATAAGTGTAGAAACTCAAAATATGACTTTTGAAGAGCTAAAAGCTTACATAAAGCAAAAGCTTACAGAAAGCAAAACAAAATTAGTTGGGCAATAATTGGTATTTAAATTATTGATGAGATTATAATGTGGAGAATCGGGAAAATGTGACATTTAAGATTTTCCGAAGGAAAAGATTGTAGGCGCATTTTCCCGATTCCCACTTAAAACTTAGGAAATGAAATATTTTAAGATATTATTATTGCTTGCCATTTTCGCCAGCTGCAAAACAGTCAAGAAAGTAGCCACCATAGAACAAGCCATCGACAAAAAAGACACAACCCAAACCATAGTCATTACCGAGGCCCCAAAAGTAGACTCTGCAAGCATTGTACGCGGTATCATGATGAAAGTGTTAACCAATACCATCGATTTTAAAACCTTCAATGCAAAGATCAAGATTGATTACGAGAGTGCGGAGAACAGTGAAAATTACACGGGCTATTTAAGCATTATCAAAGATTCGTTGATCTTCATCAGAATCCGTGGTTCGTTTTTGGGTATTTCTGCAGAGGGTTTGCAAGTGAAGATTTCAAAGGATTCGGTGGTTTTGGTGAAGAAAGTGGGTGATAAATATGTGCAGTACCGTACCATTGATTATTTAAAAGAAGCTACACAAATTCCTTTTGATTTTTATACGTTGCAAGACCTCTTAATTGGAAACCCGGTATTTGTGACCAATAATATTGTGTCTTACCGCGATGGCCCTCAAAGTTTATCGGTATTAATGGTGGGTGATATTTTTAAACACTTGATTTCCTTGTCTACCGATGATTTTAGGGTCATGCACAGCAAGCTCGACGACGTAGACATTCAACGCAATAGAACCTGTGCCATTAGTTTTAGCAACTATCAACCCATGGGCACTTATCAGTTTGCTGCCCAAAGAAAAATTGTGGTGGCCGAAAAGAGTAAGCTCGATATCAACCTAGATTTTAAAGAGTTCAGCCTAAACGAACCGTTAAAATATACGTTTGAAGTGCCTAAAAATTATAAGCGTAAGTAATTTACAGTAGCTTTTGACGTTATTTGGATGCGTTTAGGTATCAATGTTGTGTAACCTTTGTATTAATTGTAGTTAATTGTTCAATATGTTTAAAAAGACCTTTTTTGTTTTAGTTGTGCTGCTGATGGGTGGCTTGGTGGCCAATGCACAAAACAGAGAAGATCTGCAAAAACAAAAACAAAGCATTGAAAAAGAGTTGGCCGAACTAAATAAACTCTATCGCGAAACCCAAAAGAACACCAAAACTTCGGTGAAGCAACTCGCGATTATTAAGCGTAAAATTAATGCGCGTGAAGCCTTGGTCAACAGCATCAACCGTGAAGTAAAACAATTAGACGAAACCATTTATTTAAATGAGCGTGATATTTATCGCTTACGCAAGGAATTAGATACCCTTAAAGTTAAATATGCCAAGAGTATTGTTTTTGCTTACAAAAACAGAAGCAGTTATGCCTATCTAAATTTCTTGTTTTCTGCGGGAAGTTTTAATGATGCTATGAAGCGTGTTACTTATTTAAAAAGTTATCGCCAGAATCGTGAAACCCAAGCCAATACGATTGTGAAGAGTGAAAATTTATTGCAAGAAAAGATTGGGGTGTTGAGCAATAATAAAAAAGAACGCTTGAGTACGCTTGAAGTGCAGAGCAAACAGTTGCTCGATTTACAAGAAGATCGTAAAGAGCAAGACCAAGTGGTAGCTCAACTAAAGGGCAAAGAGAAAGAACTTAACAAACAAATTCGGGATAAAGAAAGTCAACGTCAAAAAGTAGCGGTGGCTATTAATGCCGTTATCAGAAGAGAAATTGAAGAAGCTAAAAAGCGCGACGAAGCCAAGCGTTTGAAAGCCTTGGAAGATGCGCGTAAATTAAAAGCGGCGCAAGATGCAGCTGCTGCTGCGGCGGCACTCGAGAAAAAGAATGCAGCGGGATCTACTGCAAAACCTATCACTGGCGCGGGCGCAAAACCAGCAACGAATAATACTGTGGTAGCGAATGGGGGCAGTGTTAATCCCCCTAAACCAACATTAAATGATCCTGCAACGGGCGTTTCTTCTGCTTCAAAAGATCGTACTTATTCTCCTTTGGAATCTACACCTGAAGGCATGGAAATGTCGTTGAATTTTGAGAACAATCGTGGGCGTTTACCTTGGCCTGTGAGTAATGGTATTGTTACGGTGGGATTTGGAACGCAAAGTTATGCGGGCACCAAATTAATGCAGAAGTCGGATGGGCTTGAAATAGCCGTCCCTATTGGTTCTGCGGTTCGTTGTGTAGCAGATGGTGAAGTAGTGTATGCCGGTGAAGTGGCTGACGAAAATATTGTTTTAGTAAAGCATGGTAAATATTTTACTGGCTATAAAAATTTATCTTCTGTTGCTGTTTCTCGTGATCAAAAAGTGAAAGCAGGAACTGTGCTTGGAAAGTCTGGAACATCTATTGATGGTGAGGGCGGCATTTTATTCATGATCATGAACGATAAAAGTGTAGCGCAAAATCCTACGCCTTGGTTGCGATCTAAATAATTTCATCTTACTAATTTCTGTATCTTGTTGCAAAGCAATTTATGCAACAATATATTCTTTCATTCGATCAAGGTACTACGAGTAGCAGAGCCATTGTATTTGATAAAGCAGGCGCCATTTTTTCTACTGCACAAAAAGAATTCACGCAAATATTTCCGCAGCCAGGTTGGGTGGAGCATGATGCCAATGAAATTTGGAGCACGCAAATTGGCGTTGCCGCAGAAGCCATTACCAAAGCGGGTTTGAGCATTCAGAACATCGCGGCGATTGGTATTACCAATCAACGTGAAACCACTGTTGTGTGGGATAAAAAAACAGGTATTCCTGTGTACAATGCCATTGTTTGGCAAGACCGTAGAACCGCTGATTATTGTGATCAATTAAAAGCTGCGGGTCATGCAAAATCGATTCAAGAAAAAACTGGATTGATTGTTGACGCTTATTTTTCTGCTACCAAAGTGAAGTGGATATTAGATAATGTAGCTGGTGCGCGTGAGCGTGCGGAGAAGGGTGAATTATTAATGGGCACCATGGATACTTGGTTGGTTTGGAAATTAACGAATGGGCAAGTGCATGTAACTGATGTATCGAATGCATCGCGCACCATGATTTATAATATTCACACTTTACAGTGGGATCAAGACTTACTCGAACTCTTCGATATTCCGGCGGCTATGCTCCCTCTGGTAAAAAGTTCCAGTGAAATTTATGGCACTACACAAAGTATTTTGACTTCGCATCCTGTGCCGATTGCGGGTATTGCAGGTGATCAACAAGCGGCTTTATTTGGTCAACAATGTACGCAGCCTGGTATGGTGAAGAATACTTATGGTACGGGTTGTTTTATGTTGATGAATACGGGTGAAAAACCAGTGGCTTCTACCAATCAATTGCTCACAACGATTGCTTGGCAAGTGAATGGGGTTACGCATTATGCACTCGAGGGTTCGGTATTTATTGCGGGTGCGGTAGTGCAATGGTTGCGTGATGGTTTGAAAATTATTCGAACTTCTGCAGAGATTGAAACCCTTGCTGGGCAAGTATCTTCGGCCGATGGCGTGTATGTTGTTCCGGCTTTTGCAGGATTGGGTGCGCCTTATTGGAATCAACATGCACGTGGTACGATTGTCGGTATTACGCGTGGTACTACCAGTGCGCATATTGCACGTGCTGCGGTAGAGAGTATTGCTTTTCAAACCATGGATGTATTAAAAGCAATGGAAGCCGATTCGGGTATTTCCATTAAAGAATTGCGTGTGGATGGTGGCGCAACAGTTAACAATATGTTGATGCAGTTTCAAGCTGATTTATTGCAAACTTCGGTGGTGCGTCCTACAACTGTTGAAACCACTGCATTGGGTGCGGCTTACCTAGCTGGATTAGCGGTGGGTTTTTGGGGCTCTGTTTCCGAAATCCAAAGCATTTGGGAAAAGGATCGGGTTTTTGAACCTTCGATGTCCTTGGCTTCTCGCGATGCCTTAGCGGCAGGTTGGGCCAAAGCAGTAGGGGCGGCGATGAGTTACTAGAGCGCCTGGCGGGAGCGTTTGCCGGCTGCGCTGCTGGTATTAAATTTTGGATTTACTCAGAATATTGAGTATTTTTACTCAACGTATTGAGTAAAATATAAATTATGTTTCAAAGAGTTCATTATCAAACACTTGCGAACAGGCTTCAAGAGCCTCGGCGATTCATTCAGGTGATTACAGGGCCCCGTCAAGTGGGTAAAACCACCATGGTGAACCAAGTTGCTGCTAATTTAAAAGTGGCTCATTTGTTTGTGTCTGCTGATTCTGTGGCGCTTGGAAACAGTGTTTGGTTGCAACAGCAATGGGAATATGCAAGAATAAAACTGAAGCAAGAAACCGCGCTTGAATATGTTTTGATCATTGATGAAATTCAAAAAATTGATCAATGGAGTGAGACCATTAAATTAATGTGGGATGAAGACACTAGAACAGGGTTGAATATTAAATTAGTTCTATTAGGATCTTCAAGATTGTTGATTCAACAAGGATTAACAGAATCTTTGGCTGGTAGATTTGAAGTAATTTATATGGGGCATTGGAATTTTTCAGAAATGCAAAAAAGCTTCAATTATTCATTGGATGATTTTATTTGGTTTGGTGGTTATCCTGGTAGTGCGGCATTCATTCATGAAGAAAATCGTTGGAAAGAATATATGATTCATTCGATTATTGAATCTAGTATTTCGCGTGATATTTTAATGCTTACTCGTATTGATAAACCTGCATTGATGAAGCAGCTATTCGAATTGGGTTGTTTGTATTCTGGGCAAATTTTATCTTATACTAAAATGATCGGGCAGTTACAAGATGCGGGAAATACTACTACCTTAAGTCACTATTTACAACTCTTACATACTGCCGGTTTATTAGGCGGCATTGAAAAGTTTGCTGGTGATATTATTCGTAAAAGATCCTCCAGTCCTAAGTTTCAAGTGCACAATACTGCATTGATGAGTGCTCAAATGGGGCGACATAAAAAACAGGTCTTATCTGATAAAGCTGCATGGGGCAGAATGGTTGAATCTGCGGTTGGAGCTCATTTGCTAAACAGTTCTCTTTCGAGGAATATGAATTTATATTATTGGCGAGAAAATATACTAGAAGTAGATTTTATCTTGGAAAAAAATAACGAATTGATCGCTATTGAAGTGAAAAGTAATGGCGTTGCTGAATTTCGTGGTTTGGAAGCTTTTAAAAAAATGTACGGCCCCAAAAAAATGATTCTAGTGGGTGAGAAAGGGATTCCAGTTCACGAATTTTTGCAATTAAATCCCAACGATTTATTTTAAAAGAAATGCATGGATTATCTGAATCAAACATATGACATTGTAATCATTGGCGGTGGCGCTACTGGCCTGGGTTCCGCTGTGGATGCGGCTTCGCGTGGGTATAAAACTTTGCTCGTTGAGCAAGCTGATTTTGGGAAAGGCACTTCTAGCCGTTCCACTAAATTGGTGCATGGTGGTGTGCGGTACTTGGCACAGGGGAATATTAAATTGGTGCGCGAGGCGTTAGCCGAGCGCGGTAGGTTACTCAAAAATGCGCCACTTATGACTAGCACGCAACCCTTTGTGGTGCCGGTATTTAGCCTTTGGGAAAAATTTTATTATAGTGCTGGTTTAATGTTATACGATGTTTTATCGGGAAAATTATCACTCGGTAAAACGCGTTTACTCTCTCGCAAAAAAACCTTGGAGTTATTGCCGAATATCAACCCCAAAAAAGTTGCAGGTGGTATTTTATATTATGATGGTCAATTCAATGATGCAGAACTCTGTATTGAACTCGCACATACTGCGGAGCGTTATGGGGCTACTGTGTTAAATTATACCAAAGCGGTTGGATTTATAAAAGAGAAGGATATTATTGTGGGAGTAGAGCTGGAAGATACGCTGGGAGCGGGCGGCGGAGCTGCGAGCGGGGATGTGGCGGTTGCGGCGGGCGGCAGCGCGGGCCAGGCTGCTGGCGCAAACGGCGCGGGCCAAGTGGCCGAACCGACCCGAAAAAAAGTTTCGTGCAAATGCGTCATTAACGCAACAGGCGTATTTACCGATGCCGTCTTGCAAATGGATGATCCGCATGCAGACACATTAGTGTATCCTTCGCAGGGTATTCACTTGGTAGTGAGTCCTAAATTTTTCAGAGGGATCAATGCGATGATGATTCCTAAAACCGATGATGGTCGAGTACTTTTTGCTGTGCCTTGGCAAGGTAAAGTAGTAATAGGTACTACCGATACACATGTGGATCATATTGACCTAGAACCTTTGCCACTAGCGGAAGAGATTCATTTTGTGTTAGAGCATTTTAATAGATACACGAATGCAGCCATCACGAAAGATGATGTGCTCAGTGTTTTTGTGGGGCTTCGTCCGTTGGTGCGTTCTGCAAATACAGGTTCCAATATTTCTTCTTTATTGTCGCGCGATCATACGTTGGTGGTTTCGCCAAGTCGCTTAGTTACTATAACCGGGGGCAAGTGGACCACTTATCGCAAGATGGCGGAAGACGCGGTGAACAATGCGGTGTTTGTGGCCAAGCTTGATGGGGCTGATCGTAGCGCGAAATCTGGTTCGACTTCGGGTGCGACTTCTGCCGCGACATCCAGCTCGAAAAAATGCATCACAAAAGATTTGCCCATTGGAGACCTTGGGGCTGCTAGAGCATTAGCGGCGCAATTGATTGCTGCCGATTCTTCAATGGCTGAGTTCTTGGCTCCAGCGGCCTATGACATTCGTGTAGTGGATGTGGTTGTTGCGGCGCGCTGCAAATATGTGCGAAC
>MIAG01000009.1:279559-418274 GCA_001829005.1 Sphingobacteriia bacterium RIFOXYC2_FULL_35_18
GCCGGCTGCTCTTCCTAGATGCCCGAGCCGCTATAAAATTAGCTCCTTCCGTTGCAACCATTTTACAGAAAGAATTGAATTGGACCAACGAAGAAAGAGATGCACAACTAGAATCATTTATTCAATTAGCACAGCAATACATAATTCATTAAATTCAAACTATGAATGCATTTATAGCAGAATTATTAGGCACCGCTTACATCATCGCTTTTGGTAATGGGGTAGTGGCCAATGTGGTCTTACATAAAACCAAGGGCAACAATGGCGGATTAATTGCTATTACTTTTGGATGGAGTATGGCCGTGTTCATGGCGGTATACATTACAGCAGGCGTTAGCGGAGCGCATTTAAATTCTGCAGTCACCATTGGGTTAGCTTCTTTAGGAAAATTTGATTGGGCGCTGGTGCCTCAATATTTATTGGCGCAATTATTAGGCGCTATGTTGGGTCAATTTTTTGTTTTTCTTTTATACAAAGATCATTTTAATGCTACGGCAGATGGGCTTACGCAGCGTGCTTGTTTTTGCACCGATCCTGCTATTCGCAATCCTGTTCAAAATTTCATGACCGAATTTCTGGCTACGTTTATTTTTATGTTGGCTATTTTATTTATTACCAAAGCCAATAGCAGCCTAGGTTCGCTGGATGCTTTGCCTGTTGCATTAGTAGTGCTTGCGATTGGTTTAAGTTTTGGCGGGCCCACGGGATATGCCATTAACCCAGCGCGTGATTTGGGCCCGCGTATCATGCACTTTATTTTACCTATGACCAATAAATCTTCCAGCGATTGGGGTTATGCTTGGGTGCCCATTGTGGGGCCTATTTTAGGTGCATTGGCCGCAGGATTCGTTTACACGGCCATCAATTAATGCACCGCGACAAGCTTATATAAAACAATGATTAATCCCGGTTTAAAAAAGGAATTTTGAATTGCGATTTAATCACTCGCTTTTTCTTCATTACCGTAGGAGTATGCTGAAATTCTTGGTAATAGATTTTCAATAGAATCAAGAAATAAGAAATCAATAAAGGGCCAAAGATTAAGCCCGTGATACCAAAATATTTTAATCCCATAATCACACCCAATAGTGTAACCAATGGGTGTACGTCGGCCATTTTTTTAGCGAGTACAAAGCGTACCACATTGTCCATCACACCCATTAATAATGAGCCCCAGGCAATGAGTCCAATCCCTTCTGCTATTCCTACATTGGCCATTAAATAAATACTAATAGGCACCCAAATAATACCTGCACCCACAATCGGTATTACAGAAGATAAACCAGTAAGGACGGCCCAAAATCCGGGCTCACTTAATCCTACCCATGTATAATATGCCCACGCTAATAGACCTTGTATGATGGCTATCATCGGAACTCCCAATGCATTGCTGACTGTTTGTGCCCTAAGTTCATTAGCGAACAACATGATTTTTTCGCGCTTAAATGGCAAGTAAAAAACAATCGCCGCTTCCATTCTATTTAAGTTCGTAATCATGAAGAACAAAATAAAATACATCATACCCATCGCGCTAATCAAATTCAATCCTTGGCTTAAAATTCCACTAATAAAATCGGTAAAATAACTTTGTATGCCACTCAAGTTTTTCTCGCTTAATAATTCAAAATGATAATCTGATTTTAAGCGTTTGTCTAAATCTTTTAATGGCGCTAAAAATGCATCGGTATTGCCTGCAATAAGTAATGCTTTTTTATAAAGCATGCCTGCTAAAAAAGTAAAGGGTAAGAGGATGATGAAAAATGATACCACAATCACCAATGCTGCTGCTGCAGACTTACTCCAGTTTTTTTTCTTTACTAAAAATTCAACAGATGGTTTGCTTAATACATAAAATAAAACGGCCGCTAAAAATGCGGTGAAAAATTGTTGTAATGTAAATAGCAGAAATGCCGCAAATAGTAGAATTACGGCCAAAAATATATATCGATTGATCTTATGTTCTTGCTGCATTTTTCGTAACTTGTATCAAATGTATTATTTATGAGCGAGAACAGTAAATTCATTTCAGGTTTGTTGCTCGGTGCCCTTGCAGGAACAGCGTTGGCACTTTATTTAAACACCGATAAGGGGAAAGAATTATTGGCCAGCCTTAATATAGAAGCCGATCATTTAAAAGATGAAGCGCAAGAAGGCTATGTTCATGTTAAAGAAGGGGTAGACGAACTCTTGGCTAAAGCAAAAAACTTGGTAAAAGAATTAGAACAAAAAATTGCAGAGGCTTAAGCCTCTCATAAAGAACTGCCATATGTCTGAATCGGAAGATTTTTTTGGAAACGCCAAAAAGGAATTAGAAGCTTATATCGAGAATCGAATCCTCTTGGCTAAAATGCAAGTGACGCAAAAACTGAGTCATAAAATGGCTTCGGTGGTGGTGATCACCCTATTGGCTACTATTTTTGCTTTTGCCTTGGTTTTTGGGGGGATTATGGCCGCCTATTATTTGACCGATCTCACTGGTAGCTTGGTAAAAGGCTTTGGTTATGTGGCCGCTTTTTTTCTCGGTCTCTTATTTATAATAGTGTTATTCCGTAAAAAATTGGCTGCTGTGGTGGTGGATGCCCTCATTAAAAATTTATTTAAGTAATGCCCCGTTATACCCAACCTCCTATTAAGAACCAAGCCGATCTGCTCCATGCCATGGAACAACTAAAAGGGCATGTGTCAGAACAGGAAAAAGAACTGGCTAATTTAGCCGGAAAAGTACCTGGACAGCTGTTTAAACAGGCTTCTGGCGCTATTGTCCCCGCCATTCTAAACACCGCCACCCTCAGCGGCGCTTGGAATATTTTGAAACTGGTTCCGGTGGCTCAATCCCTGTTTTCGCTATTCAAGAAAAAAAAGGACTAGTTCCCTCGCTTTTTTTTGCTCCTTACCCTTACCTTTGCGGCCAAATCAACCATTTATGGCAACAACAGGGAAGATTAAACAAATTATTGGTGCGGTTGTAGACGTTCATTTTCAGGACAGCAGTTTGCCTGAAATCTACAATGCCTTAGAAATAACCAAGGAAAACGGCGATAAGCTGGTACTAGAAGTGCAACAGCACTTAGGTGAAGACAGTGTACGTACCATTGCGATGGACGGAACAGAAGGTCTTGTAAGAGGTATGGCAGTAGTAGATACTGGTATTCCAATTGCAATGCCTGTGGGTGAAGGTATCAACGGTCGTTTGTTTAACGTAACTGGAGACGCTATTGATGGTCTTCCTCAATTAAGCAAAGTGAATGGTCGTCCTATTCACAATAAGCCACCATTATTCGAAAACTTAAGTACTGCAACAGAAATCCTGTTCACTGGTATTAAAGTAATTGACCTAATTGAACCATACGCAAAAGGTGGTAAAATTGGTTTGTTTGGTGGTGCGGGTGTAGGTAAAACCGTATTGATTCAAGAATTGATCAACAATATTGCTAAAGGCCATGGTGGTCTTTCTGTATTTGCTGGTGTGGGTGAGCGTACTCGTGAGGGTAACGACTTATTGCGTGAGATGATTGAAGCTGGTATCATGAAATATGGTGATGCTTTCAAACATAGCATGGAAGAAGGTGGATGGGATCTATCTAAAGTAGATATGGAAGGATTGAAAGATTCTAAAGCTACTTTCGTATTTGGTCAAATGAACGAACCTCCAGGTGCACGTGCTCGTGTGGCTTTGAGTGGTTTAACTATTGCGGAATATTTCCGTGATGGAGATGGTACTGGAAAAGGTAAGGACATCTTGTTCTTCGTAGATAATATCTTCCGTTTCACACAAGCTGGTTCTGAGGTATCTGCATTGTTAGGTCGTATGCCTTCTGCGGTAGGTTACCAACCAACCCTTGCCACTGAAATGGGATTGATGCAAGAGCGTATCACTTCAACCAAGAACGGTTCTATCACATCTGTACAAGCGGTTTACGTACCTGCGGATGACTTGACTGACCCGGCTCCTGCAACTACTTTCGCTCACTTAGATGCAACGACTGTATTAAGCCGTAAGATTGCCGACTTAGGTATCTATCCTGCGGTGGATCCTTTGGATTCTACTTCTCGTATCTTAACTCCTGCAATTGTAGGTAATGAGCATTACGATACTGCTAACCGTGTTAAATTAATTCTTCAGCGTTACAAGGAACTACAAGATATCATTGCAATCCTTGGTATGGATGAATTAAGCGACGAAGATAAAATGACTGTACAGCGTGCTCGTAAAGTACAACGTTTCTTATCTCAGCCTTTCCACGTTGCTGAACAGTTCACTGGTTTAAAAGGTGTATTCGTTAGCATTGAAGATACCATCAAAGGTTTCAACTCAATCATGGATGGTGAAGTGGATGAGTATCCAGAAGCTGCATTCAACTTAGTGGGTACACTAGATGATGCAATTGAAAAGGGTAAGAAAATGATGGAAGCTGCAAAAGGATAATTTATGATTTTAGAAATATTAACTCCGGAGAAAAAACTATACAGTGGCGAAGTGTACGGTGTACAATTGCCTGGTATTAGTGGTTTATTCGAAATACTCGACAAGCACGCACCAATGGTAAGTGCCTTGGGTAAGGGTAACCTAAAAATTTTGAAGGATAAAAAAGAAGTAGAAAGCTATTCTATCCAAAGCGGTTTTGTTGAAGTAATCAACAACAAAGCAACTGTGTTGGTAGAGGGTGCAGAAGAACTGTAAGCGAACTTTGATTGCGCTGCGGCTTTGATCCCTTTAGCTAATTTCTTTATATAATTTGAACAGTCTCGATTTTTTCGGGACTGTTTTTTTATGCCCATATTTGAACTTTTCCTTTCTGGCTCTACTCGCTCCAGCGGTACTGCGAAAATAAAAAAGGGACAAAAAAGTATACTGAAAGTGTATGTAAAATTGAGTGAAATAGCGAGATTTTGCGAGAATCTCGCAATTTTTACTTAATTTGCTTCAACTTGACTTTATGATTGAAAAAGCGCCTAAACATATTAAAGAAGAAGATACTATTAATGTAATGGTAGACTTAGAAAGGAAGGGTGTTTTAAAGACTTTTCAAGATGACTATTTGTATTGGGATAAAATTAAATACAAGTCTAAAGATCACCCTCCTGAAAAAGTATGGAATGCGGTAAAACTTCATCGGTGGTTGCGACAAACTATTGTTCAATTTGGGAAGTATCAATTTAGTTTTGTAATTACTGATTATATGCAACGTGTTTTGCATCAGTTCGATTTGCATATTGGGGGAAATTTGAGCAGTAATATTGGGATTGCTGAAACAGATAAAACAAAGTTTGTAATTAGTTCAATAATGGAAGAAGCTATTTCGAGTAGTCAAATGGAAGGCGCTAATACAACTCGAAAAAAGGCAAAAGAAATGATTCAGAAGGAGCAAAAGCCTACCAATAAATCTGAGCAAATGATTCTGAATAACTTCATCACAATGAAGCATATTGTTCAGCATAAAAACCAATCTGTTACTCCGAATAGGATTCTTGCTTTGCATCAATTAATTATAAAAGACACACTTAACAAAAAAGTTGAAGAAGGAAAATTCAGAGACACAAATGATGTTTATGTTGTAGATCATAGCTCTAGCGAAGTTGTTCATCAACCCCCATCTCATGAGGAATTAGCCTTGTTAATAAACGACCTTTGTGAATTTTGTAATAAAGAGTCTGAAAATTTTATTCATCCAGTTGTAAAGGGCTGTATCATACATTTTATGATAGGATGGATTCATCCATTTGTTGATGGTAACGGAAGAACAGCTCGCGCTCTTTTTTATTGGTACATGCTTAAGCAAGGATATTGGCTTACAGAATATTTATCAATATCGAGGATAATTAAAGATTCAAAAGCTCAATATGAAAAAGCTTATTTGTATTCAGAGATAGATGAGAATGATCTTAGTTATTTTATAACTTATCATATCAAAACATTAGAGAAAGCAATTGAAGCTTTAAAGCAATATATTAATACAAAACAGAAAGAAGTTTTTCAGGCAGCTCAATTTATGTCTATACCAGGTGTAAATGATCGGATGGCACAAATTATCAAGCTTATTCATGATGATCCTGAAAGAATTCTAACTGTAAAAGAGATTGAATCAAGATTCAATATTTCCAATTTTACTGCTAGGTCCGATTTAAAAAATTTAGTTGAGTTGGGCTTTTTACAAGCAATTCAAGTGAATAAAAAGAAACAAAATTTTATCAGAGGAAACAATTTCAATTCATTAATTAATTAATATAAAATTGAGGATAGACCTTCTTAGTTTCAAGTGTATATTTTATTGGATTTAAAGATATAGTATCTTTTTTATTTGAAGGTTTTGGGGAGATAAGGGTTGTTTATATTCCGCCAAATCCACTTTTATTTCACTGATTTGGCAGAATATAGTTATTTTATATCTCGCCAAATTGGCTAAAATTTCATAGATTTGGCAGAATATAAATTATCCGATGATTTAAATTTCAACCAATGGAAAAAATTATAGGTAGGGAAATAGAACAAAAGCAATTAAAAAATATCATTGAATCAAATGATGCGGAGCTGCTTGCGATATATGGACGCCGTAGAATTGGTAAAACTTATTTAATCAGGAATGCCTATGAGAAGCAACTGATATTTGAACTATCAGGAGTACATAATGCTACATTAAGTCAGCAATTGGAAGTATTTGGTAATGCAATGTCTCGAGCAACAGGTTTCCCAATCGCTAGTCCTAGAAATTGGTCACAAGCGTTCACGCTTCTGATTGATTATATAAAGCCATTAATCAAAAAAGAAAAGAAAGTAATATTTATTGATGAGTTCCCCTGGCTTCATACTCCTCGATCTGGATTTATACAAGCTTTCGAAAACTTTTGGAATACATGGGCTTCAAAAGAAAAAAACTTGGTAGTAGTCATTTGTGGGTCAGCAGCAGCATGGATGATCAAGAATATTATTTATAATAAAGGGGGGCTTCATAACAGAGTTACCAGAAAGATACGCCTCATGCCATTTACTTTAGGTGAATCAGAAGAATTTTTGAAAGAAAGAAAAATCATACTTGATAGGTATCAATTAATTCAACTTTATATGGTGATGGGGGGAGTGCCTCAATATTTGAAAATGATAGAAAGAGGGGAAAGTTCAATGTTGGCGATTGACAGAATTTGTTTTACCAAAGATGGATTTTTAAATGATGAGTTTAAAAATTTATTTAGCTCTTTATTTGATGATGCTGCTATTCATATGAATATTATTAAAGCATTAGCAAAAAAAGGGAAAGGTCTTACACGGAATGAAATTATTGAAACATGTAAATTGAAATCTGGTGGAGGAACTTCTCAAGTATTAGATGAGCTTGCAGAATCTGGATTTATAGGAATATTTAACCCTTATGGCAAAACAGCAAAGGACAGTGTTTATAAATTAGTAGATGAGTATACACTGTTTTATACAAAATTCATTGAGCATGGCAAACTAAAAGGAGCTGGTAGTTGGGCAAAATATTCAAGAACACAATCTTGGATTAGCTGGAGCGGCTATGCATTCGAAAATATTTGTTTGAAGCATATCATACAATTAAAAAATGCATTAGGTATTAGGAGTGTACATACTGAGCATTATATGTGGCGTTACATACCCAACAAAGATGAAAAAGGCGCTCAAATTGATCTATTAATTGACAGACAGGATATGTGTATTAATTTATGTGAGATGAAATTTTCAAATACTGAGTTTGAGATAACTAAATCTTATGCAAAGGAAATTCAATCAAAAATGAATGTCTTTATCGAAAAAACTAAAACACGTAAAACCCTCTTTTTAACGCTGGTTACAACGCATGGTGTTAAAAACACTGGAAATTATATTGGGCTAATTCAAAATGAGGTTAAAATGGATGCTTTGTTTAAATAACCTCCAAATGAAATACTTCTTTACCGTTAAAAAACGGTGGGTCTCCGTATTTCTACTCTTTTATATTTGGTAGATATGATTTTAATTGGGAAGGTGAAAATGATTTTTTACTCCCGTTAAATAACCATCAGAATTTGATAATACTGCCCTACTGCTTCGCTATTGTTATCCGTTCCTTCGTCTTGTTCAGAACAAAATCTTGTTGCAACAAGTAAACCAAACCCGAGTTCACGGTAGCGGGACTTCTGCGTGACGCTGAAATAACCATGGCGAGAGACAGGTCATTTTAAATTGTACTAAAATGAAAAAAGTATCATTCGAACAACTAGGGTTAGTGAACCTTAGTGCAGAGGAAACTCAGGAAATTAATGGTGGTGAAATAGGAACCTGGTTGAAGAAAGCAGGAATAGCTGGGTTAGCTTACGACGTCATTGATAATTGGAGCACGATTAAGAAAGGCTTCTTAGCTGGTTGGAATTCATTAAAATAATCAATTAAATTTTTTAAGATGAAAAATCAAACAATTGACCTTTCCGCTTTTAAGGGTCTCCAAGCATTAAGTATTGATCAAATGCAATCAATTGATGGCGGCGGTGAATTTTGGGACATTGTATCATATGCTGCTGGTGTAACAGCAAAAGTCATTTACACTTTTGCTAAAGATGCAGTAACATATCAACAGTCTCTGCCTCCCAACTTGAAAAAGTAATGTAAAGGGGTTGGGGATACCTAACCCCTTTATTTAAATTAGTAAATAATAGAAAGTAAAACTTTAGCTAAAAAAATTAATGTAATGTTATGGGTCATTTTTTATTTCGAATGAATGATTTGTATTTAAAGAAAGTGAGAGAACTTTCAAAAATCAGTCAGTTTAAATTAATTATATTAACTGTGATAATTGAGATTTCAGTTACATTGATTTTTTCGTTTTTGCTTTTTCCTAATCATAATGCAGGACCGACATTTGATAGCAAGCTAGAAGAGTTTTTTATTGTAGTCATATTCGCGCCTATCTTAGAAACGTTAATTTTTCAATATTCAATAATTTCATACATATTGGGTAAGAGGCCCAATGCTTATTTATTTACTTGTATTTTTTCTGCCATCTTGTTTGGCTTATCTCATTTTTACTCACCAGAATATATTTTGAAAACTTTTTTTTCTGGTTTACTATTTGGAACACTTTACTTGGTGGTTCAGAATAAAAATAACAACGCATTTATCATTGTTGCAATCGCTCATTCTATTTACAATTTTATTGGATTTTGTTTGAGGCAGATTTAAATAAACCTCTATGTTTCAATCTACGATTAATATTATATATTACCCCTCAAAGCAATATTTATATTGGGTCATATTAAGTATGATTGTAACAGGCCTCACCGCGTTACCCTTCATTAAAACAACCATCGCAATTCGCTCTAGCGGCATCATTAGACCCGCTAATGAACGGACGGAAGTGAAGCCAATTATTACGGGGAATCTTGATCAGCTTTATGTTCGTGAGGGAGATACTGTTAAGCAAGGACAGTTGATTGCGGCTATCAAAGACAATATCAGTCAACCTAAAATCATATTAAATCAAGTTGAGCAGAACCAGCGAAAAAGATATGTTGATGATCTGATTAAATTGACTTCTAATGATAATTTCAATAGCATTCTTTTAGAAACGCCGCTCTATAAAGAGCAGTTGAATAAGTTTGTTAATCAACTGGCAGATCATCATACTGCTATTAAGAAAGTTTCCAATGAGTTGCAAATTTTTACTTCGCTGCTCAAAGACAAAGTAATTGCGCCTAAAGAACATTTTGATAAAGAAATTGAATTGGAAAGATTAAATAATACTTTGAATGCTTTTAAGAATGATCAATTGGCGCTTTGGCAAAATGATTTGCAACGTTACCAACTAGATATATCACAGTTTCAGTCTCAAAAAAATCAAATCAATATTGAGCAAAAAAATTACTTTATTCATGCGCCTGTTACAGGTGTAATTCAAAATATTAATACTAGATATATTGGCGGCTTTATTGCTGCCGGTGAACCCTTATGTATTATTTCGCCATTGAGCGATTTATTGGGAGAATGTTATTTGTCTACTAAAGATATTGGCTTGTTGAAAATTGGTCATTCCGCTCGATTTCAAGTGGATGCTTTCGATTATAATTATTTTGGGATGTTGACGGGTAAGGTAATTTCTATAGAGAATGATTTTTCACTCATCAATAATAAGCCTGCTTTCAAAGTCCAGTGCAGCTTTGATCGTACTCAATTGTATTTGAAAAATGGATTTAATGGAAGTCTAAAAAAAGGACTCAGTTTTCAAGCAAGATTTGTTGTTGCTGAAAGAACGCTTTGGCAACTTTTATTTGATAAAGTTGATGATTGGTTTAATCCTGTTGCGCCGAATCCTATTATAACATCATCTGTTTATGAAAAATAAAACCTGCATCAAACAGAGAGATATTACTGATTGCGGTGCTGCTTGCTTGGTTTCGGTGGCTATGCATTATCAATTGGAATTGCCAGTTAGCAGGATTAGACAATATGCTGGTACCGATAAACGGGGTACGAATGTATTGGGGTTGATTGAAGCCGCCGAACGACTCGGATTTCAGGCTAAAGCTGCAAAGGGCGTTTTGGATAGTTTGCAAAAAATTCCTTTACCTGCCATTGCGCATATTGTATTGAAAAATGGATTACATCACTATGTGGTGATTTATTCCATTAATTCAAAGTTCATAACTTATATGGATCCGGGGGAAGGCGTTTTTGTAAAAAAATCACTTACTGATTTCCAAGAATTATGGTCGGGTGTGATTGTTTTGATTTTACCTAGTGATGATTTTGTTACAGGTAAACAAAAAATAAGTAATAGGGAAAGATTTTGGCAATTAATTAAGCCCCATACTTCCATTATGATTCAAGCTTTAATAGGGGCTTTACTCTACACCATTCTTGGCTTGTCTACTTCAATATATATGCAAAAGATTATAGATTTTGTATTAGTAGAAGGGAATACAAGACTATTGAATCTATTGAGCTTGGGCATGATTTTTATTTTAGTATTTCAATTAGCCATTGGTTCTTTTAAAACTGTTTTTGGTTTGCAAACAGGCCAAATGATTGACGCTAGGTTAATTCTAGGATATTATAAGCATCTATTAAAATTGCCCCAACGTTTTTTTGATACCATGCGTGTAGGCGAAATCATTAGTCGGGTGAATGATGCTGTTAAAATAAGAGAGTTTATTAATTCGGTTGCTTTAAACTTAATCGTTAATGTGTTGATCGTAATTTTTAGTTTATTGATTATGTTCTTTTATTATTGGAAGTTGGCGCTTATCATGCTTGCAATTATTCCAATTTATGCAATCATTTATTGGATCACTAATAAAGTGAATAAAAAATGGCAAAGACGGTTAATGGAAGAGAGTGCTGAATTAGAAAGTCAATTAGTTGAAAGCCTGAATGCTGTTGACACTATTAAAAAGTTTGGAATTGAACAGTTTGCCAATGATAAAACAGAAGCTCGTTTTATTAGTTTGCTCAAAACAATTTATAAGACGAGCATTTACAGCATGTTTATTGGAACAGGTGCTGAATTCTTCACAAGATTATTTACCATTTTGCTTTTATGGATTGGATCTTATTTTGTAATTAATCGAGAGTTATCTCCAGGTGAACTTTTATCCTTTTATGCATTGGTTGGATATTTTACTGGTCCAGCTACCTCTTTGATTGGGGCTAATAAGAATATACAAGATGCGATCATTGCTGCTGATCGGTTATTTGAAATCATTGATTTAGAAACAGAATCTAGTAATGATCAAAAGATTGAACTATCAGCCGATTTAATTGGCGATATTGAATTGAAACATGTTCATTTTAGATATGGTACAAGAACGACTGTTTTTGAAGATTTGAATATTCGTTTCGAAAAAGGAAAAAGTACAGCAGTAGTGGGAGAAAGCGGTAGTGGAAAATCAACATTACTCTCTTTAATGCAAAATCTATACCCGCTAAACAATGGTAATATCACGATTGGTCAAATAGACTTGCAACATATCAGTAACCGTAGTTTGCGAGAACGAGTGGGAGTAGTGCCCCAAGACATTGACCTCTTCAATGGAACTATAGTAGAAAATATTGCCTTGGGCGACTACGAACCTGACATGCAGAAAATCCTTTTTCTCTCTACTATTTTGGGCACTGATGAATTTATTAATCAATTGCCCAATACTTATAATAGTATGGTTAATGAGCAAGGCGTTAATTTATCTGGTGGTCAAAAACAGCGCTTAGCAATTGCTCGTGCGCTTTATCGTAACCCGGATATTTTAATTCTAGATGAAGCTACTAGCAGCCTTGATCCTACTAGTGAACAAAAAGTACAAGATGCCCTCAATTGGTTTAAGGAGCAAGCTAAAACCATCATCATCATTGCCCATCGACTAACCACCATTAAAAAATGCGATACCATTTTAGTGCTAAGCAAGGGTAAGTTAGTGGAGCAAGGATCACATAATTATTTACTATCTATGAACGGTCATTACTCAAAACTTTGGGGATACCATACTGCCAATATTTAAATATCATTCTTATGCAAAAAGAAAATAAAAAACATTCAGGGGTTGTAGTTTTGTTATTTCATGCACTTTTATTCAATCTTGTCATACTTCCTGCTGGATTTCTTTATTCCATTTTATTTAAAGTTGACTATGTTAGCATGGATGAATGGATAAACAGTATATGTTTAAATGTAATTACTTGGCAAGTTTTTGATTATGCGCTAAAGGAAGATGATTCTCCTAGCGGACTGAAATATGAATTGAAAAAATTTCACTTTATACATGCAATTGACCAATGGGTTCAACAAAAACTAACAACACCAAAAATCAGATACGCTTTATTTCGAAGTCTATTTTGGTTGTTCATCTTGATTATTTTTGTAATCCCCTCGATTTCAACATTCATTTTTGAGGTTAGAATGCCTTACACTTCATTGCGATTTACTTTTGTATTCTTACAGCTACTTTGTTTGGTGTATTACTATATTCAAAATAAATATCCAAATGATGCATTTGTACAAAAAGAACCTATTCCTAGCCCTTGGTTATTAGAACTGATATACTTAATGATTTTTAAAAAGAAAAAACCCTAATTCAACTGCGGATCAATCGGGTAGTTGGTCATTTGAGCGTATTCGCCGCCGAGTTGTTGCATGCTGCGTTTCCAAATTTGTTCGGCCTCCAATGAAAAACTGATGCCTACATCTGGGGTGGTTATGATCCAACTTTTTTCTTCTACTTCTTCTTGTAGCTGACCTGCACTCCAACCACTATACCCTACAAAAAAACGAATTTGTAAATCGGTAATTTCTTTATTGTGTAATGCTGCAATAGCTACATCAAAATCTCCTCCCCAATAAATTCCTTTAGATATTTCTATTCCTTCGGTAATAATATCTGGTCTTCTATGAATAAAATGTAGGGTATGTTGTTCTACTGGTCCACCTTCGTATACCGGCAATATTAATCCATCCGCAATCTCTACTACATCTCCTAAAATCTGATCGGTTTTTTTGTTTAAGATAAATCCAATATCTCCTTCTTCATTATGGTCGCATATTAGCACAGCCGTCCTTATAAAATTCGGATCCTTTAAAAACGGGTCGGATAGCAATAAAATTCCTTTGTTTAGTTCCATATTGATCAAAAAGATAAGAATAATATTTATTTTTCGTACCAAATCTAAAAAATCTAGTTAAAAAAAGCCCTTGGTTGCGTTGCTGCTATTGGCTAGGGTTAAATAAATCTATATTTGTTGCGCATGAAGAGAACTTTCCCCATCATTGTCATACTGATTTCACTTTCGCTGCTAGGGCTATTCCTTTTGCAGGCTTCTTGGTTCGATAACCTCATGGAAGTAACGAAAACGCAGCTCAGCGAAAAAATTAATGCTGGGGGGGTAAGCGTAGCCAATGATATTGGAAAAACTACTCGTTCTTCCCAACCACTTAGTTTAAATAGAAGGGGGGGATTATTGCTGGGCTCCGAGTTGCAGATCAAATTGTTTCGCCAGCCCACCGTAGAAGAACGTTTTACGATGGAGGAAGTGCGGGAAAAAATTGAAAAAGAATTTGAGCGTGTTCAATTAGGTAAACTAAAATTTGAGTTTGCTATTTCTGATGTGGAAGGCAACTATGAATTTTATTCTCCTGGTTATGAACAAGAGTTTTGGGATACCATCAACAACAAACGAAACTACTACGCCATTTTACGCGAAACAGATAACCTCGCTTTTACTGAGGCCAACGAAGTCCTTATTATTATTGTTCCTGATGTTGAAAAACAAGTATGGGCTTCGCTTCGCTGGATCTTAGTGGGGGCCATCACTTTCATGCTAATTATTATTGCTGCGTTTTACGTAACGGTTAAAACTTTGTTGAACCAGAAAAAACTCTCTCAAATCAAAAGTGATTTCATCAACAATATGACGCATGAATTCAAAACCCCTTTGGCTACTATTTCCTTAGCGGTAGATGCGTTGCGTACGCCTAAAGTTCAGGCCAATCCAGAGAAAGGTGCTTACTTCACTAATATTATTAAAGAAGAAAATATCCGCATGAATAAACATGTGGAAACCATTTTGCAAGCGGCTTTCTTAGAGAAGCAAGAACTCAATTTGAATTTATCTAAAATTGGTGTTCACGAAATGATTGAAGAAGTAGCCAGTACTTTTGAATTGCAGTTGAATGATAAAAATGGTACGATTGATTTCTTATTGAATGCTAGTAACGATTGTATAAGTGGTGATGATGCGCATTTTAGAAATATGATTTCTAATTTAATAGACAATGCCATTAAATATTCCCAGGACCCTGTGCACATTAAAATTTCTACACATAGCACCAAGAATCATTTAGTGATTCGTATTGATGACAATGGGATTGGTATGAGCAAAGAATCTGTTAAGCGCGTGTTCGAAAAATTCTACCGAGCTCATACTGGTAATTTACACAATGTAAAAGGTTTTGGTTTGGGCATGAGTTATGTGAAAACCGTGATTGATGCGCACAAGGGTAAAATTAAAGTAGACAGTATTGTAGGTAAGGGAACTTCGTTTACGATTGAAGTACCGCTTATGCATGACTAGATTGTTAATGCTAATTTTCGACCGATTCGGGTTTTGCAACCCAAAGTATCGATCCATCGCCATATGATAAAAAACGATACTCATTTGCCAATGCATATTGGTATATTTTTTTCCAATTTTCTCCAACAATAGCAGATACCAATAATAATAATGTGCTCTGTGGCTGATGAAAATTCGTGATCAATGCACGAATGATTTTAAAGGAATAGCCTGGTGCAATAATGATTTGCGTTTTCGTAATTATTCTGCTTGCATTATTTTTTTGCATCCATTGTAGCAATGATTGCAGCGACTCTGTAGCCGTCGGTAATACTATGTCGCCTCCGCTAGTATATTCTTTTGGTATATTTTTTTGCGCACTTTTATTTTCAGCAATCTCGCCAGCCGAAACATAAGGTTCCCACTGCGTCACATGTAAATTGTCTGATGAAATAGCTGGATTTCGAATCGTCTTAACGCCAATCCAGTAAAGGCTTTCCAGCGTTCGCAGCGAGGTTGTTCCTACCGCAATAATGCCTTTTTCTACATGCGCTAATAATTGCTCAACGGTTTCAACAGTTACATCAATAAATTCAGCATGCATTTCATGATCTTTCATCTGGGCTGCTTTCACTGGCTTAAAAGTGCCTGCACCAACATGCAGTGTAACATATGCTTTGAGTATATTTTTTTCGGACAATTTTAAAAACACACTCTCAGTAAAATGCAAGCCTGCTGTTGGTGCTGCTACCGATCCATCGTGCTTTGCATAAATGGTTTGGTATCTTTCTTTGTCGGCTTCTTCTGTGGCTCTATTTAAGTAGGGGGGAAGGGGAATGTCTCCTGCCAGATGCAAGACCTCTGCAAAGCTTAGCCCTGCTGGCTCCCAGCGAAATTCAATCAAAAAACAATCGGGCAAAGCGGCCACTTTGGTTGCCTCAATTCTCAGGCCCGCGCCACTGGCTGCCGCGCCACCGCCCGCCGCGCCAACGCCCGAAGGCGCTTCCACACTCAGCTGCACCGATCCCTCCTTCCATTTTTTTGCACCACCAACCAGGCATTTCCATTGCACGGATCCTTTCTGTAACATGGCAGTGGTAATATCTTCATACTGATCGGCGGGCTCTAAGCAAAACAATTCTATTAATCCGCCCGTTGGCTTTTGAAATAGCAATCGGGCTTCCACCACTTTGGTATTATTAAAAACCAACAAACTTGCAGACGGTAGTTCATCGGCAATATTCGCGTAGGTATTTTCCCGAATTGGGGCGAAATCACTCTCTAAAACCTCCGAACCATGGCCTGCGCCCATCAAATTTTGGGAAGATCCCCAGATCAGCAACTTACTCTGGTCCCGCTGTTCCAGGGGGTAACGGGCTATTTTATGGTCGGGTAGCTCATAAGTGAAATCAGCAATATGCAGTAATGACGGGTGTTTCATGGGTTTTCTTTAGTAATTCACGGCTTATCCACAGCTATTCACAGGTTATACAGTATCATAAGCGCCAAATTGTCTGAAACGCAAGATAGGAAAGCATTACAGCCCTACAAATCTTGTGGATAAATACAATACCCCCATTTTTGGGTTAAAAGTGGGAAAAAGTGTTATTTTGTGTCAACAAGTGGTAATCTTGGAAATATTTATTCACTAATGATCGGATTTCACGGAGAATATGAAGCAACGGTAGACGCCAAAGGGCGCTTCCTTCTTCCGGGCGGACTGAGAAAACAGTTGCCTGAAGGAGAGAGTCGCTTTATTCTGGGCCGTGGCTTCGAAAAATGTCTCACGTTGTATCCAATGAAAAGTTGGGAATTGATTATTGCCAAGATTAGTCAGTTAAATGATTTTGATCCAAAAGTACGTCAATTCAGACGTCAGTTTTTAGGCGGTGCTACCGAAATAGAATTAGATGCGGCGGGCAGAATGTTATTGCCTGCTTCTTTAAAAGAATTCGCTGGCCTTTCTAAAGACATTGTACTTGCTGCCGCGATGGACCGTTTTGAAATTTGGGATGCAGCCAAGTACAAACAGCTCTTTGAGGATTTCTCTTCGGAGGCTTTTAGTAGCCTTGCGCAAGAAGTAATGCAGGAAGCAGATAAAAAACAAGATAAATAACCAGCATGGAAAATTTACCTGCTAGCGATTATCATGTTCCTGTTCTGTTCCATGAAACCATTGACGCATTATCTATTCAACCCGATGGGGTTTATGTAGACTGCACTTTTGGTGGTGGTGGTCATAGCAAAGGCATTTTGGAAAAATTAGGCCCTAATGGTAAGTTGGTGGCTTTTGATCAGGATGCAGATGCTCAACAGAATATTCAGAACGAACCAAGGCTTTTATTTGTTCCGCAAAACTTTCGCCATTTGCATCGCTTTCTTCGCTTGCATGGAATCATGCAAGTAGATGGAGTCTTGGCCGACTTGGGTGTGAGCTCTCATCAATTTAATGAAGGCGAGCGTGGCTTCTCCATCCGCTTTGAAGGCCCAATGGATATGCGCATGGACAGAAGGCAAGGTGTTACTGCCGCTGATATTATTAAAACTTTCAGCGAATTGCAGTTGCATAAAATGTTTGAACAATACGGTGAAGTAACCAATGCTAAAACCTTGGCTGCACATATTGTTCAACAAAGAACGCGCTTGCCCTTTGCTACGATTGATCAGTTTAAAGCAATGATCAGCTCCGTTGTAAAAGGAAATCCAAATAAATATTTAGCACAGGTTTTTCAGGCATTGAGAATGGAAGTGAACGATGAAATGGGTGCCCTGAAAGAAATGTTGCAGCAATTGCCTACGGTACTAAAACCCGGTGGCAGAGCGGCTATCATCACTTTTCATTCTATTGAAGATAGAATGGTAAAGAACTTTTTTAAACAAGGAAGTTTTGATGAAGTAATTGATAATCCATTTGTTTCTGTTGAAAAAGTGGAAGTGTTTAAGCTAGTGAACAAGAAGCCGATTACGGCTGGTGAAGTTGAATTGAAAAGGAATACAAGAAGTAGGAGCGCAAAGCTACGTGTAGCAGCGCGCGTTTAATATATATACCGTGCCCGAAAACAAAACAAATCCCAAGAACCCTTTAAGGGGGTTGCTCAACTATGAGTGGATTGTGAAGAACACTGGTTTCTTCCTTTTCCTTTCTGTTTTAGCAGTATTGTATATAGCCAACGGTCATATGGCCGACAGAACCATACGCCGTATAAACGCGATCAATAACGAATTAAAAGAGTTGCAGTTCAAATACAAAACGCTCAAAAGTGAGTTGATGTATAAAACAGAAGAATCTCAAATTGTTCAGCTGGTTGCACCAATGGGTTTAAAAATAAGTAAAGACATGCCTGAGCGCATTAAACAATAATGGAAGTAAAACGCGACATATTATGGAGAGTCTACCTCAGTTATATACTGATGGTGATTGCTTGCATAGCCATTTTTGGTAAGGCGGTTTACATTCAACAAGTAGAAGGTGCCAAGTGGAGAAGCATGAGCGATAGCTTACATCAACGCATTGATGAAATTGAAGCTGAGCGCGGAACCATCTATAGTGAAGACGGTCAAATGCTCAGTACTTCTATTCCGCAGTTTGATATTTTTATTGATTTCAGGGTAGCTGGTTTAAGAGAAAAAAATGGTTTGCGATTTAGAGAAAATATTGATTCATTGAGTTTTCATTTAGCGCAATTATTTAAAGACATGAGTCCGGTTGAATACAAGCGTGTATTACAACAAGCGTATAAAGCGCAGGACGGTTACTTTCCGCTCAAGAAAAAAATCAGCTTTACTCAATACGATTCTTTACGCAATTTTCCTTTATTCAAATTGGGTCGTTACAAAAGCGGCATGATTGCGAATGAAAGAACCATTCGTTTGAATCCCTATCAGATGCTGGCTTTCAGAACAATTGGCTTGGCGCGTGATTCTAATAAAGTGGGTTTAGAAAAAACCTACGATGCTGTATTAAAGGGTCGTAATGGTAAGCAAACAGTTCGTTCTATTGCTGGTGGGATTGGAGTGCCCGTGGATGATACTTACCTCATTGAGCCAGAAACCGGAAAAGATATTGTGAGCACCATTGATGTATTCATTCAAGATATTGCTGAAGCGGCTTTAATGAAAATGATGGTGCAGAATGAAGCCGAAAATGGTTGCGCGATTGTGTTAGAAACCAAAACGGGTAAAGTAAAAGCCATTGCGAATTTAGGCAGAATGGCCAATGGTACTTATTGGGAAAATTTGAATTATGCCATCACCCCAAGTGAGCCTGGTTCTACTTTTAAGTTGGCTACTTTAATGGCTTTATTAGAAGACAAAAAAGTAAACTTAAATCAAACCCTCAACTTAGAAAATGGTGTTTGGCGCGTTGCTGGTCAAACCGTGTACGATTCTGAAAGACATGCAGAAAATATTGTTACCGTTAAGCAAGCATTTGAGTTGAGTTCTAATGTGGCCATGGCTAAAATGGCGGTATCTCATTATTCAAATAATCCACAACAATATTTAAAGCATTTGCGCAAAATGAGAATGGATACCATCACTGGTATTGATTTAGTAGGAGAGCGCAAGCCAGTCATTCATCGTCCTGGTTCTAAACTTTATGGCCCTACCACTATTCCTTGGATGAGCTTTGGATACAACTTAGCTATTAGCCCATTGCATACTGCTATGTTGTACAACGCCATTGCGAATAATGGTACCATGATGCGTCCTTATTTAGTAAGTAGTATTAAAGAAGAAGGCGTGTTATTGAAAGAAATTCCGCCTGTTATTTTAGATACACAAATATGTAGCCCTGCAACACTAGCAATGTTGAAAGCAAGTTTAGAAGGAGTTTGTATAGCTGGTACTGCAAAATCCTTATTTGCTGGTACCCCTTATAAAGTAGCAGGTAAAACTGGAACTGCATTAGTAGCTGATGGTAATAGAGGGTATGCGAATAAAATTTACCAAAGTTCTTTTGCAGGTTATTTCCCGGCAGACAATCCGCAATACACTTGTGTGGTAGTGATTAAGAACAAACCATTCGCTGCTAATTTTTATGGTGCATCTGTTGCGGGTCCGGTGTTTAAAGAAATTGCAGATCGTTTGTATGGTACTTATATTAAGACCAATAAAACCTTGATTGCTGGAACGAATAAAAAAGACAGTACTTATTTTAAATACAATGGATACAAAGCAGACCTGGCTTATTTGTCGGAGAAATTGCAATTGAAAATTTCTGATTCAACTGGTAGAGCAGATGAGTGGACGAGCTTAAATAAAAATACGGCTGCTGCAGTAATGCAGAAAATGCCTATCAACAAAAATGCCATGCCTCCATTAAAGGGCTTGGGATTAAAAGATGCACTATACCTCTGCGAAGAAATGGGATTGATGGTGCAGGTAAAAGGAAGAGGCAGGGTGTTAGATCAATCTATACTTCCTGGTCAACCCATTGCAAAAGGTCAATTAATTCAAATCAACTTAAACTAGTACGCATACCATGAAAACACTTCAGCAATTACTCGTTCAACTAAAGCCACTGCAGGTTGCAGGTTCGCTTGAATTGAGTATTGGTGCTATTGAAATTGATTCAAGAAAAGTGAAAGTAGGTTCTGCGTTTATTGCCATCACCGGTGTGCAAAGTGACGGTCATGCATTTATTCATAAAGCCATTGAGTTAGGTGCGGTTGCCATTATTTGTGAAACTATGCCAGCTGAATTAGTAGCAGGTATTACTTATGTAAAAGTTGCCAATACACAAGAAGCTGCAGCGCGTATGGCAGTTGAGTTCTACAATCATCCCTCTACTCAAGTGAAATTAGTAGGCGTTACGGGTACCAATGGTAAAACTACTATTGCTACTTTATTGTTTAAATTATTTCGTCAGCTCGGATATAAATGTGGTTTAATCAGTACGGTGCAAAATCAAATTGATGATGCCATTATTCCTGCAACACATACTACGCCCGATGCCATTAATTTAAATGCATTGTTGCAGCAAATGGTAAATGAAGGTTGCAGTTATGTATTCATGGAATGCAGCAGCCACGCCATACACCAACATCGCATCACTGGTTTGCAATTTGATGGAGCGCTATTCAGCAATATCACCCATGACCATTTAGACTACCATAAAACATTTGACGAATACATTCGCGTTAAGAAAAAATTCTTTGACGATTTACCTGCTACTGCATTTGCTATTTCTAATGCAGACGATAAGCGTGGGGAGGTAATGTTACAAAATACTGTTGCTACTAAATACTTGTACAGCCTTAAAACAATGGCTGCTTTCAAGGGAAAAATATTAGAAAATGCATTGACCGGCTTAGTGATGACCATTAACGACCAGGAAGTGCATTTTCGCCTAATTGGAACTTTTAATGCTTATAACTTATTGGCTGTTTATGGTGCGGCTATTTGTTTGGGTAAAGAAAGTCAGGAAGTGCTTACTGCGCTCAGTATGCTTACTGGTGCAGAGGGTCGCTTCGATTATATCATCAGTGCCAACAATATTATTGGCATAGTAGATTATGCGCATACCCCTGATGCATTAGAAAATGTATTGGCCACTATTAAAAAATTACGCAAGGGGTATGAGCAAATTATTACGGTAGTGGGCTGCGGAGGTGATAGAGATAAAACCAAACGTCCTATCATGGCGCAAGCTGCTTGCGATTTGAGTGACCGAGTTATTTTAACCAGTGATAATCCCCGCACAGAAGATCCTGAAGCTATTCTAAGAGATATGGAAACAGGATTGTCTAGTTCAGCGAAAAGAAAATACATCACCATCGTAGATAGAAAGCAGGCAATTGAAGAAGCAGTTAAAATAGCAAAGCCTGAAGACATCATTTTAGTAGCAGGCAAGGGCCATGAAAAATACCAAGACATCAATGGAGTGAAATATCCTTTTGACGATAAACAAATTTTACAAAACGCATTTACCCTAGTTACCCCTTAAACCAACTGTATGTTATATCAATTATTTAACTGGCTAAAACAAAGCTTCGATATCCCCGGGGCAGGACTATTTCAGTTCCTGACTTTTAGGATTGCCATGGCAATTGTATTGAGCCTAGTAATTGCGACGGTTTATGGTAAGCGCATCATTTTATTTTTACAGAAAAAACAAATTGGTGAATCGGTTAGAGACCTAGGATTAGCTGGTCAAGAACAAAAGAAAGGTACCCCTACGATGGGTGGTATTATTATCTTATTAAGCATATTGATTCCTACTTTGTTATTTGCCAATTTAGACAAAGTGTATGTGCGTCTAATGATTTTATGTACGGTTTGGTTGGGTGTGATTGGTTTCTTAGACGACTTATTTAAAATTCGTGCAAGAAAAGCAGCATTACAAAAAGGCGAGAAATACAAGAAAAAAGATTCAGATGGCTTGGCGGGTATTTCAAAAATTATTGGTCAGGTAGGATTAGGCATCATCATTGGTACAACCCTCTATTTTAGCAATGCTGTTACCGTTGAGCGTGAAATAATAGGATCTGATAGAAAAGTATCTGTGCTTCAAGAAGGAGATCGTTTTGCAAAAGACTCTACCATTATTGTTCGCCAAATGAATGGCATTGAAAGAAAGTTTGTAAAAGTAAAAACACCCATCACTACCATTCCTTTTGTAAAAAACCATGAGTTCAACTACAGTAAATTAATTAGTTGGATGGGGGATGGTGCGGAGAAATATACTTGGATTGTTTATATCCTAATTGTGACTTTGATTATTACAGCAGTTAGTAATGGTGCCAACTTAACCGACGGATTAGATGGATTGGCTGCTGGGGTGAGTGCCATTATTGGTGCAGGTTTGCTCGTATTTATTTATGTAAGTTCTAACTACGTTTTTGCTGATTACTTAAATATCATGTACATCCCTAACCTAGGAGAGCTCACCATTTTTGTAGGTGCTTTTGTAGGAGCTTGTATTGGATTCTTATGGTACAACGCATACCCAGCGCAGGTTTTCATGGGCGATACGGGTAGCCTTGCCTTAGGAGGTATCATTGCTTCTTTGGCCATTATCGTGCGTAAAGAATGGTTGATTCCTATTTTCTGCGGCGTGTTCTTGGTAGAAAATTTAAGTGTGATGATTCAGGTAGGATACTTTAAGTACACCAAGAAAAAATACGGAGAAGGGAGAAGGGTTTTCTTAATGAGTCCCTTACATCATCACTATCAGAAAAAAGGGTTTCACGAAAGTAAGATTGCAGTAAGATTTTGGATTATCACCATCATGCTTGTTGTTATGAGTGTGGTATCATTAAAAATAAGATAAGAAGTGAGTAGTAATATCATCATATTAGGCGGAGGTGAAAGCGGTGTAGGCGCTGCGGTGCTTGCAAAGCACAAGGGCCATCCCGTATTCTTATCCGACGGTGGTAAACTGAAAGATATTTATAAAGCAGAGTTGACCGCCAATGGAATTGAATTTGAAGAAGGTGGTCATAGTGTTGAACGAATTTTAGCTGCGGACGAAGTGGTAAAGAGTCCGGGTATTCCAGAGAAAAACGAAATGGTGAAAGCCATTCGTGCAAAAGAAATTCCGGTAATCAGTGAAATTGAATTTGCTTACAGATACAAGGGCGATAGCACCATTGTTGCCATCACTGGTAGCAATGGAAAAAGCACTACTACTGCATTGATGTATCATATCTGTAAAACTGCGGAACTGGATTGTGCGATGGTAGGCAATATTGGTTACTCTTTTGCACGTCAAGTTGCTGAAGATCCAAAGCCTTTATACATTATTGAAGTGAGTTCTTTTCAATTAGATGATATCAAAACCTTTAGACCGAATGTGAGTATTCTCTTGAATATTACTGAAGATCATTTAGATCGTTATGATTACAAATTTGAAAACTATATCAATAGCAAATTCAGGATCATCGAAAACCAAACGATGGATGATTATTTCATCTATTGTTTAGATGACGAAACGATCATGCAAAAATTCCCATTACTAACTATCCATACTAACCCACTACCATTCTCTATGAAACAAGAAGTAAAAAAAGGCGGCTACATCAAGGGCGACCAGATGATGCTGCGCATCCAAGAAGAAAGAGTAAGCATGAGTATCTACGATTTTGCCCTTAAAGGGAAACACAACAATTACAACACCATGGCAGCGGGTATTGCAGCATCTACCATTGGCATTCGAAAGGAAAAAATTCGTGATGCAGTGAAGAACTTTCATAGTCTAGAGCACCGCATGGAATTTATTGCGATGGTTCGTGGCGTTGAATTTATTAACGACAGTAAAGCCACCAATGTAAACAGTACTTGGTATGCTTTAGAGAGCATGAATAAGCCTACTGTGTTAATATTAGGTGGGGTAGACAAAGGGAATGACTATTCTTTAATTACCGACCTGGTAAAAGAAAAAGTGAAAGCCATTGTTTGTATGGGAACAGACAATAGCAAAATCATTGCGGCATTCAAAGACATCGTGCCAATGATTATAGAAACGGATAGTGCCAAAAAAGCGGTGAACGCTGCATTTAGAGCGGCCGCTAAAGACGACGTGGTATTGCTTAGCCCAGCATGTGCCAGCTTCGACTTATTCAAAAATTACGAAGACAGAGGAACCCAGTTTAAAGAAGCCGTTAAGGAATTATAATGTCTGAAATAAAAGATACCCTATTTTCTCAAATACCTTCGGTGGATGGTGTGCGCAAGCAACTCCTTACCCGTACACGAGGGGATAAGTATATATGGGGTATTGTAGTGGTATTGTCGTTGATTTCTATTTTGGTGGTGTACAGTGCTACTGGTTCATTGGCGTATAAAATGTACAAAGGCAATACCAATATCTATTTGTTCAAGCAAATGTCTTTTACCATTTTAGGTTTAATCATTATGTATTTCTTGCATAGGGTTAATTACACGGTTTTTTCTAAAGTGGCTACTTTCTTATTCTTGATTTCGATTCCTTTATTATTATATACTTTGTTTTTTGGTGCAAGAATTAATGAAGGAAGTAGATGGATTAAATTACCCATCATTAATCTAACGATTCAAACCAGCGACTTTGCTAAGCTGGCCCTATTTATGTACATCTCTAAAATGTTGAGCAAAAAACAGGAAGTCATTAAAGATTTTAAAAAAGGGTTTATTCCAGTAGTAACACCTGTGGTGATTATTTGCGCATTAATTATGCCGGCCAACTTATCGAATGCTTTGTTAACGGGTGCAACTTCTTTGTTGCTGATGTTTATTGGTAGGGTGAGCTTTAAACATATTTTTCTCACCATTGTGATAGCAATGATTCCTGTGGCTTTTATTGTTTCTGTTGCGGTATTAACTTATGATGGTAAAAAAACAGAAGATATTGCTAAGCCTATTGCAGCAGAGAAAATGAAATCGGTGGGTCGCTTTGGTACATGGGTAAAGCGGGTGCAAGATTTTATGTATGCCAAAGACAGCGAAGTGCCTTATCAAGTACAGCAGGCTAAAATTGCCATTTCGAATGGGGGCATGTTAATTGGGTTAGGCCCCGGAAATAGCCAGCAAAGAAATTTTTTACCGCAAGCTTACAACGACTTTATTTACTCCATCATCATAGAAGAGTATGGGCTCTTGGGTGGTGCGTTCATGATATTTATTTACCTGGTATTTTTATTTAGGTGTATTAGTATTTTCCGACGATGTCCTTATGCATTTGGTGCATTCTTGGCTCTCGGGCTTAGTTTTACTTTAGTCATTCAGGCTGTTGCTAATATGGCCGTGAATGTTAATCTTGTTCCGGTTACTGGGGTTACCCTTCCATTAGTAAGTATGGGTGGATCTTCTTTCTTGTTTACTTGTGCTGCCATTGGTATAGTATTAAGTGTGGCGCGGAATGTGGAGCAGTTAGAAGGTAAAGCGCCTTTAGAAACGGGGGTGAATCCGGTTGCGGCCGCGGACGCGAATGCTGCCGGTGTCGGTAATTTGTCTTCGGCGGCCGCAACAGCAAATCCTTTTTCTTCACCTGAAAATTTGCGCCCCAATGCATAATCGATTTATCATTGCTGGTGGTGGAACAGGTGGTCATATTTTTCCAGCCATTGCCATTGCCAATGCGTTAAAAAACAGAGTGCCTACTGCAGAAATTTTATTTATTGGTGCGCTAGGTAAAATGGAGATGGAAAAAGTACCGCAAGCGGGCTATGAAATAAAAGGATTAGATATTGCTGGATTTAATCGATCTTCTTTACTAAAAAATATTTCCTTGCCTTGGAAGCTGATTAAAAGTTTTATCCAGGTAAGAACCATATTTGCCCAGTTTAAACCCACTGCTGTTATTGGAGTGGGAGGGTATTCTACTTTTCCTGTTTTACGTTATGCACAAAGCAAGGGCATTCCTACTTTTATTCATGAAGCCAATTCATTTGCTGGAAAGAGCAATATTTTATTAGGTAAAAAAGCTACTAAAATATTTGTTGCCTCCGAAGGAATGGAACGTTTTTTCCCTAAAGAAAATTTGTTGGTCTCTGGCAATCCAGTTAGAGCTAGCATTGAAAATAATTACCTCACTCGTAAAGATGCGTTGGCGCATTTTAATTTAGATGAATCTAAAACGACCATTCTTGCTGTGGGTGGTAGTTTAGGTGCAGCCAGTATTAACAATGCGTTGATGGCGCATTTAGATGAATTGCAGAACAATGATTTGCAGTTGATTTGGCAAACAGGTAAAACCAATGCCAATCTTTTTCAAAAAGCAGCAGCGAATTATAAAAATGTATGGGTAGGTGAATTCATCACCCAAATGGAATATGGCTATGCTGCTGCTGATATTGTAATAAGTAGAGCGGGTGCAATGGCGGTTACTGAATTATGTGTATTGGGTAAAGCTGCTGTATTGGTTCCTTTCCCTTTTGCTGCCGAAGATCATCAAACAGCTAATGCCATGCAATTGGTGAATAATGGGGCGGCAATATTAGTGAAAGATGCAGAGGCAAAAGAGCAGCTGGTGGCTACTGTTATTCAATTAGCCAATAACCCAATGGAGCAAGAAAATAGGAAGGGCCAAATTAGAAAAATGGCTTTGCGCAATGCTGCTGATTTTGTAGCCAATCAAATTTTAGAATCTTTATCATGAGCAAATTAACCACCATTAACAATATTTATTTCATCGGTGTAGGTGGCATCGGCATGAGTGCCATTGCCCGATATTTTTTGTCGAAAGGCGCCATTGTGAGTGGTTACGATAAAACACCTACGGTACTTACGAATCAACTAGAGAAGGAAGGAATAACCATTCACTATACCGATGATATAACTTTGGCGCCACAGCAGCCTGATGTAGTAGTGTATACTCCTGCGATTCCGAAAGACCATCAAGAACTGAATCATTATATCAATAATGGTTTTAGGGTGATGAAGCGCAGTGATATTTTACAATGGATCACTGAAAACGCTTTTAATATTTGTATTGCTGGTACTCACGGAAAAACAACTGTTACTTCAATGGTAGCGCATTTGTTGCGTCATTCGAATTATGGTTGTAATGCTTTCTTAGGCGGTATTTCGGCTAACTATCATACCAATTTTTGGAGTCACGAACGCAATGTAGTAGTGGTTGAAGCCGATGAATATGATAGAAGTTTTTTAAAGCTCTCTCCTAATATTGAAGTCATCACTTCAATGGATCCCGACCATTTAGACATTTATGGAACTGCAGAAGAAGTGGAAAATGCTTTTGTACAATTTTCGCAGCAATTAAAACCAGGTGGAACTATTGTTGCCAAATATGGGTTGAGCAGAGCCGCCGAATTACGGGCAGATCACTTGTTTACTTACGATCATCAAAATGAGGCGGCGGATATTCATGTGAAATCGCTTCAAGTAATTGAAGGTTCTTATCATTTTACAGTACAAGGTCCTAATTGGTCCATCCCTAATTTGGTATTGCATATGGGGGGCTTGCACAATATTGACAATATGATTGCAGCAATTACCGTAGCGAAGCAGTTGGGCATTGATAACGATAAAATTGTTGCTGCTGTTGCAGATTATAAAGGTGTTAGAAGAAGATTTGAATATGCTTTGAAAACAACAGAACATGTTTTAATAGATGATTATGCACACCATCCAGATGAATTGAAAGCTTTGTTATCTGGTGTAAGAAGTATTTTTCCCGATCGAAAACTAACCTTGGTTTTTCAACCGCATTTGTTCAGTAGAACCAAAGACCAGGCTGCTGGTTTTTCTGCTACACTAGATTTAGCAGATGAAGTGATTTTATTACCCATTTATCCTGCAAGAGAATTACCTATGGAAGGGGTAAACAGTGAAATGTTATTGAATAATATGCAACTGGCCAATAAGCAGGTATTAAGTAAGACCGAATTGTTAGACTGGGTTAAAGCGAATAAGCCTTCTTTATTGGTGATGGCTGGTGCAGGAGATATTGATACCCTGGTGAATCCTGCAAAAGAATTATTAATGAATCATCCATTTGTATAATTGGTAATGAAAAAGTTGAACTGGAAAAAAATATTGATCAATACTGCTTGGGTGCTATGCCTTGTAGGCGTATTGGTATTATTGGGTGCTTCCATTCGCCAGAAAAGCAACAAAAAAATTAAGGGGGTAGTGGTTGAAATCAAAGGTGCCGAAAAACATATGTTTATAGACGAGCAAGATGTTTTGCAAATTGTAAACGATCCTGCTCCTGTTACTGGTAGACCTATGCGTGGTATAAAACTTCGCAAGCTAGAAGAACTGGTAAAGAAAAATCCTTGGGTGAATAACGCAGAGATGTTTTTCGACAATCAATACCAATTACAAGTGAGTATTTTGGAGAGAGAGCCCATTGCTAGAATTTTTGAAACCAACGGCCAATCTTATTATATAGATACGGCTATGAATAAAATGCCGTTGAGTACCAAGCTTACTGCTAGAATACCCGTATTTACTGGGTTTCCGTCAACCAAAAAAACAGATACTGCTTTAATTCAGTCAGTTATTCAGTTGTCTACTTTAATAAATGCAGATTCCTTTTTGACTGCCCAAATTGCGCAGATTGATATTGTTCAAAAGCAGCAATTTGAAATGATTCCGGTAATTGGCGATCACTTAATAGTGTTTGGTAATGCATCTGATGCTGCAGATAAATTAAAACGGTTAAAAGCTTTCTATCAGGCGGCTTGGTTACAACATGGGATGAATACCTATAAAATTATCAGCTTAGAATATAAAGGCCAGGTAGTAGGAGTGAAAGATCTAATAAAAAATGTACCCCCTGAAAACAATATTCCAATTCAAATTCCGTTAACAAGTAAAAGAAATACTCTATGAATCACAATGACGCACCTATCATTGTTGGACTCGACATTGGTACCACCAAGATTGCCGCAATTGCTGGCCGTAAAAATGAATATGGTAAATTAGAAATTCTTGGATTTGGACGCGCCAACAGCAATGGTGTATCTCATGGCCAGGTGCTGAACATAGACCAAACCATCAAAGCCATTCAAGCTGCTTTAGAAAATTGCGCATTGAGCAATCCCGATTTAGAAATTAATGAAGTGTATGTAGGTATTGCCGGACATCATATCAAGAGTTTGCAAACTCGTGGTGATATTGTTCGTCAAGATGCCGATATAGAAATCAGCAGAGCAGAAGTGGAGCAGTTGATTAACAATCAGCGTAAAACTTTTATTCCTGCTGGTGATCAAATTATTGATGTGATTGCGCAAGATTTTCATGTAGACAGCAATCAAAATATTAAAGATCCTATTGGTTACAATGGTGTAAAAGTTGGTGCAAACTTTCATATCATTACCGGAGATAGAAATGCGATTCGCAATATTAATCGTGCAGTAACCAGAAGTGGTTTACAAACCAAAGACCTTGTATTACAACCCTTGGCTTCTGCTAGTGCAGTAATGAGTGAGATTGATATGGAAGCAGGTGTGGCTATTTTGGATATTGGTGGGGGTACTTCTGACTTAGCTGTTTTTTATGAAGGCATTTTAAAGCATACTGCTGTTATTCCTTTCGGGGGCGAAAATATCACCAACGATATTCGTTTAGGTTTGGGTGTATTAAAAACACAGGCCGAAGCAATGAAAGTGCAGTTTGGTTCTGCTTTAGCTGATGAAGCTAAGGCCAATGCCTATATCACTATCCCTGGACTAAAGGGAATGCCAGCTAAAGAAATCAGTGTTAAAAGTTTAGCACAGATTATTCAAGCAAGAATGGGTGAAATCCTTGATTTTGTTACCTATCATTTAAAGCAAGTTGGATTAGATCATCGTGCGTTAAACGGGGGTATCATTTTAACAGGCGGTGGATCTCAATTAAAACACTTAATTCAATTAACAGAATATACTACTGGTTTAAATGCTCGTATTGGTTTGCCAAACGAACATTTAGCAGCCAATCATATTGATGAATTAAAGAAGCCAATGTATGCAACATGTATTGGACTAATTTTAAAAGGATACAACGACTACGATCATCAATACAAAGAGTTTAATGAGCAATTTGTAAAGATGGAAGTGCCTTCTGCTTTAAAGAAGAAAGCAGTTGCAACTACTGAAGAGCCTGTTGCAACGGCACCTGTAACACCAGCAGCACCAGCAGAAAGAGCAACAGTTGATGTAGCTCCTAGAATTAAATTCTGGGACAAATTCAAAAACAATTTGATTGAATTATTTAAAGAAGAAGAAGACCAAGTCATCAGATAAAACCTACTACCCATTTAATCCCTACTAACCCAAACCGTCCACTATGATTCATTTTGATCTTCCTAAGCAGAAATCATCCATTATTAAAGTATTGGGTGTTGGCGGAGGTGGAAGCAACGCTGTTAACTTCATGTTTGAACAAGACATTGAAGGCGTTGACTTTATTATCTGCAATACCGATGCTAAAGCAATTGAACAAAGTAAAGTTCCCAATAAAATTCAACTAGGACCACACTTAACACAAGGATTGGGTGCAGGTGCTAATCCAGAAGTGGGTAAGCGTGCAACCGAAGAGTCGCTAGAAGAAATCAAACGCATTTTGGAAGTGAATACCAAAATGGCATTCATTACCGTAGGAATGGGTGGTGGTACTGGTACTGGTGGTGCACCCATCATTGCGCAAATTTGTAAAGAATTAGGCATTTTAACCGTTGGGATTGTAACCACTCCTTTTGGTTTTGAAGGTCCGCGCAGACAGTTACAGGCAGAAGAAGGCATCAAAGCATTAAAGCCTTATGTTGATACATTATTGGTGATCAGCAACGACAAATTGCGCATGCAGTATGGTAATTTGAAAATGAAAGAAGCATTTTCAAAAGCAGACAATGTGTTGGCAACTGCTGCAAAATGTATTACCGATGTTATTAATAGTCGTGGACATATTATTGTAGACTTTGCCGATGTATGCACTGTTATGAAAAATGGTGGTGTAGCCATTTTAGGTAAAGCAGAAGTAGAAGGAGAGAATAGAGCACAAATAGCTATTGAAGAAGCATTGTCTTCTCCATTGTTAAACGACAGTGATATTAGAGGTGCTAAGTGGATCTTGATTAATATTAATAGTGCTGAGGGTGAGCATGAATGCACCATGGATGAATTAGAAATCATCAACAATCACTTGCGTTTACAAGCAGGGGAAGATGCAGATGTAATTGTAGGAATGGGGTATGAACAATCTTTGGATAAGAAAATAGGAATTACTTTAGTGGCTACTGGATTTGAACATAAAGATCCATTTGCAAAACAAGCTGCTGAAGTAAAACAAGAAGCAAAGCCAGAAAAGATTGTAATGACTTTGAAGGTTGAACATCCTGCTGTTAAGTCTGGGGTAATTACTGCAACCACTGTTGCAGAGCCTACTGTTGCATTTGAAGCACCAGCTGCTCCTGTAGACGCGAATTCGCCTACATTTGAAACACTAGAATTACCTACTGCTCCTCAAACAATTGTTTTTGATATTGCACCTCCAGTTGAAGAAGAAGCGCCGGTTGCAGAATTAGAACCAATTGCTGATGAAGTGGTACCCATGGGTGTGTACATGGAAACTCCTGCAATTACTGAAGCAGAGTTAGAGTTAATGCCTACTTTACAAGGACCTCCTGAAGTACATGTTTTTGAAGAAGCAGAAGAATTGGCTCCAATTCCAACTGCCATTCATTCTAGTTTTACAACTGGATTTTTGAGTAAGCCTTCTAATATTTATGCAAGTGCTGCTCAGCCATCTTCGCAAGAGCCAAATGAGCCAAGCAAGCCTGAAACGCCTGCACAGCCTATCATTCAGCCAAGACCTGAACCAATTTATTCAGCGCCTGTAGTTCCGCCTACACCTCCAACCACGCATACTCCACCACCACCTGTGGCAGAAGAAGAGAATCAATTTGATATGCAGTTGGTAGAAAAGCCTGAAGGATATAATACACCGGTTGCAGGACCTGTTGCCACTTCACATGATGCCGATTGTGCTGGAGGAGATTATATGGATGATGTAGAAGAGCAAAAAAGAAGAGCTGCCGAGCGTATTCAAAAATTGCGCAACCTATCTTTCAATGTAAATAGTTCTTCAGATATGAATGGCGAGTTTGATGCAGTACCTGCTTATGTAAGAAGGAATATGGAGTTGTTTGGAAACACCCTTACTTCTGTAGAAAACTTTTATAGTAAATACACTGTTGGTAAGGATGAAAACAATCAAACGCAAATCAATACCATCAACACTTTCTTAGACGGTAAAAAGCCCGACTAATCCATTTAGACTAACCCAACCATTATACTTTCGGATGCCCTGCTCTTTTAGAGCGGGGCTTTTTGTTGTAATACTTTTTTAATAATATTCAACATTTGGCGATTGGTTGATTGGTCTTTCACTGCAATTCTGACGGCATGCGAAACTTTTAGCTTGTACCTTTGTTAGTATTAAAAGCAATGTCTATGGCAACTATCATGATTACAGGTGGAACGGGTACAGTGGGAAAGCGTTTGACTGATATGTTGCTAAAAAAGGGCCATTCGGTAATTATAGTTGGTAGGGGAGGCAAACCAAAACAGCCATTGAAAGCCGGTGCAAATAGTGGCAACCCTAATAACGGTAACCTATCATACGCACAATGGAATATTGACGCACAAACCATTGACGAAACAGCCATTCAACAAGCAGACTATATTATTCATTTGGCGGGTGCAGGTGTTGCCGACAAACGTTGGTCGGATCTGCGTAAAAAAGAAATTGCGGATAGCCGAATTAATAGTTGTGCACTCATCGTAAAAGCTTTGTCTTCTATTCCTAATAAAGTGAAGGGGGTGATTAGTGCCTCCGCTATTGGCTGGTACGGTCCTGATAAGCATGACGGCGGAGACAATGTAGAGGGCGGAGAAATAACTGCGGGCTCGAGTAAAATTGGCTTTACTGAGGAAGCGAATGCCTATCCCGATTTTTTAGGGAATACTTGCAAAGCCTGGGAAGACAGCATTGCCCCAGTTAAAGCCTTTGGAAAAAGGCTGGTTATTTTAAGAACGGGTATTGTTTTAAGCAATGAAGGTGGTGCATTGGTAGAGTTTAAAAAACCTTTGCTGTTTAAAACTGCTGCTATACTGGGTTCTGGCAATCAAATGATCAGCTGGATTCATGTAGATGATTTATGCAATCAATACATTTATGCAATAGAGAATGAGCAAATGAATGGTGTTTACAATGCCGTTGCTCCAACTCCGGTAAGTAATAAAACACTCACCATTGAATTGGCTAAAAAAATATGCGGTTCTTTTTACATTCCCTTTTATGTACCTGCTTTTATATTAAAACTGGTTTTAGGTGAAATGAGTATTGAAGTACTTAAGAGTGCTACAGTGAGTAGTCAAAAAATGGAAGCTGCTGGTTTTCAATTTCAGTACCCTAACATTAATGATGCGCTCAATCAACTGACTCGTTAAGCTAAATCTCTCTTGCCATGTACTTTAAAGCAAATCAACCAGATAATTAAAGTATAAACGCAAGTTAATACTACTTGTTCTCCTACTAATGTTAGGGCTAATTCGTAGCCCTCTTTTGCGTCTTTTCCAAAATTACCTGAGAATGCAGGCGCCACCAATATATTATCAGACACTTCAATTGGTAAGAATCGGGTGATGGGTATTTTTTTATATTTTAAATAAGCCACTAAAATATTTTCGACTACTAAATAATAAAACAAAAATATTCCCAATGCAATGAATGCTTTTTTTACTAGATAGCCCAATAAAAAGGCAACAGTTAGTTGAGCAAATGTTTGTAAATAAAACATGGGTATATAATGCAATTGTTCTGTGATGCGTCCCATATTTTCCGGGTCAGCATATATGCCAAATCCCAATGCTACCAACATATACACTGTCATCACAACAAAAGAAATGATGGCCACATCAATCAACTTACTTGCCATAAAATCTTTTCTACTCCATCCATCTATGATATTCTGTTTATGGGTGCGATAATTGTATTCATTGGTAATTAGCATGATGACCAATATAGCAGGTAATAATACAAAGAAGGAAGAAAAATAAGCAACCGTATGAAAGGTTTCTGGAAAAGCAAATGGATTACCCAGTAACATTTTGGCAATATTATTGGTCATTTCTTTACCCTGTGTGAACTCGTTATAAATATTATAAAACATATAGTTGATGCTGGGATAAGTCAGCATCACTATTGCCAGCATCCACCAAAATGCAGGATACTTTTTAATTTTTAACCATTCTATTTTTATAAGAGCGCCCATATAAGTTGATTTAGTCGTTGGTTAATTCAAAGAATTTTGATTCTAATCGCTGCTTCTTATTGAGTAATAAATTCAATGTAATGCCTTTGTTAAAGCAGAATTGATTTATTTCTTCTAGGTTAGCGGTTCCTGAAGGAAAATGAATTTGCATGCGTTGATTGTCTTCCTTTATAGATAGTACATTTTGCATTTGTGCAACACAATCTTTTAATGCTTGCATATTGGTTGCTGCAATTTCCACAATGTCTTCATTGCTCAGTACTTCATCTACGGGTCCACTCGTAAGCAAGTTCCCTCTTTTTAGTATGGCTACATGCGTACAAATCTTTTCTACTTCATCTAATAAATGACTCGCAATAATAATGGTGATGCCCCGGTTTGCAAGTCTTCTGATTAATTCCCTTATTTCTAAAATTCCTACAGGATCTAATCCATTAGTAGGCTCATCTAATAACAATACTTCTGGATTCCCCAATAATGCTGCTGCTATTGCTAACCGTTGCTTCATTCCTAAGCTATAAGTGCTGAACTTACTTTTCTTTCGCTCGGTTAGTTTTACAATTTCTAATACCTCATTAATATCTTGATCGGTTCCTCTTCCACTGATGGCAGAAGTGATTTTTAAATTGTCTACTGCAGATAAATAATGATAAAAATTAGGCGTCTCTAATAAGGAACCTATTCTTTTTCTTGCTGCTGCAGTTGGTGGTTGATTAAACCAGCTATAAGTGCCGGCATCTGCTCCCAACACATCTAACACAATACTCATCATGGTGGTTTTGCCACTTCCATTCGGCCCCAGTATTCCAAATACACTTCCCTTGGGTATGGTTAATGAAACCTGCTGTAGGGCTTTCACTTTGCCATAGGCTTTGCTTACTCCGTCTATTTGCAATACTGTTTCCATATAATTGATTTAATCCTTTAACCAGTTTTTTAGTTGCTTCATCACTTTTTCTCCTTTTGATATACCAAACTTATCGTTGTAGTCCCAAAGCATTACTGGTATATCAAAACGTTTCATGATACTTGTGATATCTCTAAGATAGGCAGATTTTGCTTTGGCTGATGCTAAATTGATAACCCCCGTTTCTGTGCAGATAAGTGGTAAATTTTGCTTGTCGGCCTCCGTTTTAATCTTTTTAATTCTCATAAATAAATAGTCGTAATTGGATTCTCTGGGGAATCGTTCAAATTCTTTAATTATTTCTGAGTCGGGTGCTGCGCCTAATAATTCAGGCATTTTTCTTTTTTTAAATGGATAAGGAAGGCCGGTCATATAAGTTTTCTCCTTAGTCCATTCGGCCCCTTGATGGGTAAATACATAAGGTTCATAAAAATGAAATGTATATAGTATTTTACCATCATCCGATGACAGTTTCCCCATGGTAAGCAATTCATTAATCCCATTGTAATTGGCTCCCCCTATAATAAATATTCTATCGGGATCTTCTTTTCTCAATTCTCTCACCAAGGTAGTTGCGGTCGATTTCCAAATATCCATATCGGTGGTGGGTTCGTTGTACAATTCTAAAAACAGTTTCTCGTACGAAAACTCCCGCATATAACTGATGACCTGTTTCCAAATTTTAATGATTCTTTCGGTTTCGGTTTCCTTATTTTGGTTATTCAGCTTACCATAATGGTATACAATTACCAGTTTCAGGTTCAATCTTCTACAGTTCATATAGGTTTCATGCAATTTTTGAAGAATCTGTTCGTTTAATTGAACAGATCCTTCCCTCATGAAGTAATCAAATGCCACTGGTAACCTTACGGTTTCAAATCCAGCCTCAGCAATTGATTCTAACATTGGGCGAATATTGGTCTTTAAAAGCTGTTCTTGGCTTTGCCAGTGCTGCTCTAATAAAGAAATATTTACCCCTTGTCCTAATGATTGAGAGATCTTGCGAAGTGCTTCAGTAGTTTGAGTTTGAGCGGGCTTTAATCCAACCCCAAATAGGGAAAGGTAAATGATGAGTACTAAAGTTCTTCGTAACACGTTTTAAAATTAGTTTGAATAATATTTTACCAGTTGTAGATAAGTACCCATGATCGACTACCATCGGATTCCTTATGTAAATATAGACCGCGCTAAGCTTTCTAACGAATTAGTTAAGCGGGGTGCTTACTATTCTAATGTGGCTGTGTGGACCCTTATGTTCTCACTTCCCCTATTCTGGTTACTGGATGTGCTGTTTATGAAGGAAGATTGGGTATTCCTTTTGATCATTCGCTTGATTTTCTTTAGCATTTCTTATTTCTTTTACATTTTTGGCACCAAGAAAAGATGGGGCCATGAACTGATATTAAACTTAGTGGTTGGGGTAAATATTGCATTGGTCTCTATGATTTGCGGTATTGTTCCTGTTTCGTTGGCCATGCCTTATTATTTATTGGCATCTATAATGATGCTCTTGTTGAATACGATTCTATTCTGGAGGCCCATTTTTGCTCAACTGCATGCAGCCATTTCTTTTACCATTATTTTATTCATGTACTCACTCAATAACCAAACGGGTGGCTACAGTAGTTTAATTTCTAATGGGGGTGGGGTGTATTTTCTGGTTTCGGCTTTTTCTATCATGATTGCCTTTAATAGGTATCAAATTGTAAAAAGAGAAACGGAAAAAAACCTGATTATTGAAGAGTCTAACCGCCGTTTATTAGAGCAGAACGAAAAAATTAACGACCAGCACCATATTATTGATGAGAAGAATCGTCGTTTAAAAGAGTTAAGTGATTATCGCCAGAACACCCTGAATATCATGATTCACGACCTGAAGAACTTTATTGGGTCGAATCAAATTTCTATTGATTTGATTAATAGAAAGAGCAGCAATTTAACCAGCGATCAAAAAGAAATTCTGAGTTATATCACGATGGGTAATGAGAAACTGCATTACCTCAGTCAAAAATTGGCGGAGTCTGCCGAAGCCGATACGGGTAAGATCACTTACCATATGGAACAATTCGATATTATTCCTGAAGTAGAAAAAGCGGCCATTACCCTTGTAGATGCAGCCAGTATTAAGCAAGTGAACCTTCAAGTTCACCTATCTCCTTCGGAAGTAATGGTCAATATTGATAAAATATTTTTACGTCATATATTATTCAAGCTACTTTCTAACGTTATTAGGTTTATCCAAAAGGGTTCTTCGGTGAGTATTCATGCCAACGACCTTGATGGGGCCTGTATTATTGAAATCATCAATAAAACAGCCAACCCAATCGGTATGGAAAAATTGGATGAATATTTTAGTCGTTTAACCAATCCCAATCAATCTGATTTGGCCACCAACCAATCGGGTATGGGATTTTCCATTGCTAAGCAGCTTACCGAAGATATGGGTGGCTCGCTTACATACGAAAGCAATGTAACTGTTGGAAATTATTTTAAACTCAAATTCAAACTGGCTTAGTTTAAATACCCGAAATCATGAAAACAAAATCTTCCCTGCTCGTACTGTTCCTGCTCATTGCAGGTAGTATTATTGCCCAGGATTTCAAAACCCGCTCTCTGGAAGCAATGGGATATAGAAATGAATCCATAATGGGAATTAATGGTGCCATCTCTTACTTCCTTAAAGTACAACCTAGGGATGATGTGGATCGTACGAATTTGATTCTTCAGGTAAAGCCATCTCAGGTTCTTAGAGAAGACATGTCTACTATAACTGTTTCGTTAAAAGACGAACCTGTTTATACTACTCGTTTAGTGGCAGATGCTATTGACTCTGTAATGACTATTGTAATTCCTTTGAATAAAAGATATGTTCAGGAAGACGGTCGTTTTATTAAAATGAGAATTGATGCTAAAATGGCTATGTCTGATGAGTATTGTAAAGACGTAGACAATCCAGCTATTTGGGTTACCGTAAGAAACTCTTCTTATTTAGAAGTAGTGAAGCAAGATCGTACAACTTATTATCATAGCTTAAAAGAAACCATTTCTGAATTCAATTCGGTTTCTACCCCAGTAAATGCAGACTTAGATGATCTTACCAGTGGTGCCATCGTATTTGCATTATTAAAACAAAAAGGCGGCTTAGAAGAAATTGAAACCTCCAACTATAGAAATACCGATTCTTCTGTTGGTACTACTGTTTTAACCGGCTTATATAGCAAGCTTCCTCCGTATATTCAAGCGCAGTTACCTGAATTCAAAAACGGTCAAGGACTAATTAAAAATGTGATACTCGATAATGGGGATTATATTTTTGTAATCACGGGTAAAGACCAGGAAGGATATCGAAAAGCCATTTATACACTTACTAACTATAAAATCATCAATGGTAGTTTTACTTATACCATGATTGTTGATGCGGGCCCTCCTTCTTATTTTGATAAGAACCAGTTGCCTGTGGTGTTCTCTTTAGAAGAATTAGGTGGTACACCAAAACTAATGGAAGGTATTGGAGCGCTTAAAACCAACTACGCTTTCTCTTTGGCTGATTATAACGCCATTCCTAAAAAATTGACTTTTCACTTAGAAGCAATGTTGTCTTTATTAAAAGAAGGTGACCGTGGTTTCTTGAACGTTTACTTAAATGACAACTTGGTATTTAGTACCGACTTGCACGATAAAACCAGCTTTAATGGTGATATTGAATTAAAGCCTTACTTACTTACTAAAAACAACTCATTGGTTGTTGAAATGCGCTTCCACGGTGCAGGTGGTATTTGTAAGGAAGGTTTCTCTAACTTCTTTGGATTCATTGATACCAAAACTTCTAACCTTGTGTTCTCTGGTGAAAAAGTGAATGAGTTCTATAACTTCTTTAACTATCCTGGTGAATTTAGAAAGAAGGCTTTGCGTTGTATTATTACCCCAACACTGATGCCTTACTTGGCGCCTTCTTTGGGTGAATTGATTTATCAATTAAATACAGCAACCTTAGCTGCTAACTATTTATTCATTCCTGAATTGGTGTCTTCTGATAAGGCCAACTTAAATGATATGGCTAATATGAATGCGATTGCGCTCTTACACAGAAACGATCCATTGATTAAGAATTTCGAGAAAAACTTACCTGTTCAGTTTAATAGAGATTTCCAGTTGTATAAAGATATTAGTGGAGAAACATCCTATTCCATTAATGACTTTTCTAACTCGGGTATTGCCCAAATATTCCGACAGGGTAGTTCTACATTCCTATTAGTTAGTGCTTTGGGAGATTCTAGTATTAGTGATGCATTTGAAGGAGTTATTAAGAGTTTTGGTTCCCAATATTCGGCTATTGAAAGTAACGTATGTATTGCCAATAGTAAGGGTAAGAGTAATTTCTTCTTCAAGCTTCCTGATAATGCAGGGTTGGTTACCTATAGAGGAGATAAAAATAATATGGCGATGCTTTGGAATAAATACAAATACTTTATGTTGGGTGGTTTGGCCATCTTACTAGTACTTGGATTCTTCTTCATTAGAAAGCGTGTTAAAAAATCTCAAGAGATTGTTTAATTGGTTCCTTAAAAATCCGTAGCGTCTATGCCTGTTTGTGCCTTGAATAATATGATTAGTGTGGGCTTGTTTACCACGGCCAAACTGGAAGAAATTGACGTGATTGCCGATGAGTTTGAATATGCGCAAATTAAGGCTGCGCTTAACTTTGGGTACTTAACCCGAAAATTATATGTATCGTTTTTAGAGCGTTCAGGGTTCCCGTTGGTAGACGTGCGTAACGAAGTTTTAGATGAAAGCTTTGTAGAGCAATGTGACCTACTGCACCTGAACGCTTTTTTATATTTACCCATTCGAAATGATGGCAAGGGTAATTTACTGGTGGCTGCTGCCGATCCAATGGATGAGCGATTACAAGGTATTCTTGAAATAAAATTTAATACCAAAATTAAATTAGTTGCTGCTTCCGATTTGGACATCACTTGGATGGTGCACAAATTGAGAGGGGAGTACTATGTAAAAGAGTCGGTATTTAGTTTGATGCGTAAGGATCCCGAAAGTTCTGGGCTAACTACTTTTACAGATGCGCAGCTATTGTTTATATTTATTGCCATTGGATTTGCGCTACTGTTGCTAACCGTCAACTTTGTTAATAGCTTTATTTTCTTTAACCTCTTTTTTAGTTTCGTCTTTCTTTTCTCTATCGTATTTAAATTGTACATCGCTTTAAAAGGCTCTAAATATGAGCTGGTTGAGGTAGTAACCAAGGAGGAAGTAAAAGCCGTAAAGAATGATACCCTTCCAGTGTATACCATTCTACTTCCTGTGTATAAAGAAGACAAACTGATTCGTAAATTAATTTGGAACCTGCGAAGCTTAGATTATCCCCGTGGTAAACTAGACGTTAAACTATTGATTGAAGAGGACGATGATAAAACTTTGAATGCGGTACGAAACCTAGATTTCCCTGCCAACTTTGAAACGATTGTGGTTCCCTTTCATATGCCTAAGACCAAGCCTAAAGCTTGTAACTACGGGCTTTTCTTTTGTAAAGGAATTTATTTAACCATCTACGACGCAGAAGATGTACCCGATTCTGACCAATTAAAAAAAGTAGTAAGTCTGTTTAGAAAATTACCTAAAGACTATGTGGTACTGCAAGGTGCCTTGAACTATTTTAATAAGAATGAAAATCTGCTTACTAGAATGTTCACTTTAGAATATTCTTATTGGTTCGATTATATGTTACCTGGTTTGCAGTCACTTGACGTTCCTATTCCTTTAGGAGGAACATCCAATCATTTTAAATTAGACAAGTTAAAAGAATTAGGAGGCTGGGATCCTTTTAATGTAACGGAAGATGCCGATTTAGGTGTACGTGTATTCGAGAAAAGGTATAAAGTAGGAGTAGTGAATAGTACTACTTTAGAAGAAGCCAATAACGAACCATTTAATTGGATTAGACAGCGTTCTCGCTGGATTAAAGGGTATATGCAAACCTTATTGGTGCATATGCGCAATCCAATTAGATTAGTGAATAAAATTGGTTGGAGGGGTTTCTTCGGATTCAACTTCTTCGTAGGATTTACCCCAATTACTTTTTTACTTTATCCTGTATTGCTTGGTTTCTATATTATATACATCATCTTCGATTTGCAAACCGTGCGTATATTATTTCCAGACTGGGTATTGTATATATCTATTTTCAACTTCGTGGCTGGAAATACTTTGATGATTTATGTAAATATGTTGGCAGTATTTAAGCGTAGGTTTTATGAGTTGATTTTATTTGCACTAGTGAATCCTTTTTATTGGTTGATGCACTCAATTGCGGCGTATAAAGGATTATGGCAATTAATTTATAAACCTTTTTATTGGGAAAAAACCAATCATGGATTAACTAAAATGTCGCATTCATCATCTGCTGCCGCTGCAGCAAATGCAAATGAAGTATAATGAAGTTTAGGAGTCAACAATTAAGAGTAGTGTCTTTGCTATTGGTAATTTATTACCTCATTTTAGCATGGATGTTTAATAGAACTGGATACGAACATCCTGAACGTCTTTTCTATGCCGAAAAATTAAAATTGTTGTTTGAGTACAGTGAAAATACCTTGTTAACCTTAGGTACTACTTTTCCTACCACTTCTTTTTTAATCAATGTCATTTTTGCGCCATTTGGATATTTGTTTGCACCAGTTGCTTCTTCCATTGTTTTAATGTCTTTCTTGTTTTTCTTTATGGCAAAAGACATCAATGGTTCTGGTCTTCCTGCAAGAACGATGATTATTTCATTGATGGCGTTGTTTTTGCTTCACCCACAATTTATTTTTGCAGCAACAAGTGGTAGAAATATTGCAGCTATTATGCTGTTTACTTACTTACTTTTCAGAAGTTTATTTTTCTATTATAAAAACCAAACAACTTATTATTTATCCTTGGCCAGTTTGTATTTGGGGGCCTTAATATTTTCTGAGATTAAATTTCTCTGGTTAATATTAGGCTTCTTACCATTTGTTGTATTGGTTTCTATTGAGGGGATCAAAACCGCTAAGGGTGAACCGGTAGTTTTCCAATACTACCAGGCTTTAAACAATCGATCGCTTAGAAGAAAATTGGTAAATAGAACGGTGTCTTTATATTTTATACTTTATCTACTTCCATTAGCTGCGGTGTTTTTATTTAGGGTATTGAATCAATCGCACGCAGGTGATCCTACTTATTTTTTGAGTAGTCAGTATTCGAACTGGAGGGTAACTGGGGTGTCTACTATTACGAATATTTTAGAAAGAGGATCTGGAGATAACTTGAGTAAGCAGACCCAAATTATTTTTCCTCTGTTCACTATTTTTCTGGCGCCCATTTTTATTTCTGCAATGATATTGTTTAAGGGAAAGCTATATGAACTCTTGACTATTTTTACGCCCTTAATTTTCACTTCTATTGTTTTGATTGATATACAGTTTTATTTAACCACTGAATATTTTGTCATTATTCCTGTACTCTCTTTTGTTGCGCTCAATTTTGCATCTGGTGTAAAGCTGAATCGCTTTATGTCTTCTGTAATTATTTTAGCGGGAACAGGTTTATCGCTACTAGGTGGACTTTATTATTTTAAAGAAACTTCCGACTTTGACGAGCAGCGATTTGTAAAAATGATTACCGATACCCCTAGTTGGATTGCTAAGAAAAAGGATTCTGAAGAAAAAATATTAGCAGATTATATTGCTTCTGTAAAATCGGCTGAAAGGCCCGTATTAATTGATGATGCCGCAGCTTACGGTGTAGTGGCACATTTGCCCAATTTAGAAGGATTGGTCATGCCTTTACAAAAGAACTTTATTACTGTTATTGAGAATCCAGCTCTTTCGGTAGAATATATTCTCATTGCAAAAAGGCATAACCTCAAACACAATTTTACGGCAATGAATGCCTATAATATGTTGGTGATGAGAGATCGGTTGAACCTACGGTCCAACCGAGTCTTTGAAACAGAAAACTGGATTGTGTATTCTATTCGTTAGTTGCGAATAGGTCTTCCGCTTTTTAATACGCTCTGTATTCTTTCTAATGATTTCTTTTCTCCGCATAAACTTAAGAATGCCTCTCTTTCTAAATCTAAGAGGTATTGCTCGCTTACCATTGTTTGTTCACTCAAATCTCCACCACACATCACATAAGCCAGCTTACGAGCTACTAATGCATCGTGGTCGGTAGCATAGCCACCTCTCCACATTCCATTAATACCTGCCAACATTGCACCCAATCCTGATTTACCCAATACTTTGATATCGGTTCTTTGCACTGGTGTATTATAGCCTGCTTCGTGTAATTCTAAAACAGATTTTTTTGCTTCTGCAATTCTTCTTCCAATATTCATCACCACTTCATCGGTTCCTGGTCTTAGAATGCCCATTTCAAAAGCTTCCTGTGCAGACGTAGCTACTTTAGCGGTAGCAATTGCAAAAAATCTTTTCTTGAGTGTATTGGTTTCTGGTTCGTCTTCGTGTAATTCATCAGAAGCACGGAGTGCAAATTCTTTGGTTCCACCACCTCCTGGTATTAAACCTACTCCTAACTCTACCAATCCTATATAGGTTTCTGCTGCCGCACAAACCTTGTCTGCATGTAAATTCATTTCGCATCCCCCACCTAATGTTAAACCATGCGGTGCTGTTACTACAGGCACACTAGAATAACGTAAGCGCATCATGCTGTTTTGGAACATACGAATGGCCATATCTAACTCATCGTATTCCTGTTCTATTGCCAACATGAAAATCATACCTACATTGGCACCTGCACTAAAGTTGGGTCCTTCGTTGGCGATTACCAATCCTTTAAAACTTTCTTCTGCTTTGCTAATGGCTTTGTTTACTCCTTCTAGCACTTCGCCACCCATGCTGTTCATTTTGGTGCTCCACTCTAATCCGGCAACGCCATCTCCAATATCATACATTCTGCAAGCACTGTTCTTCCATACTAGGTTATCGCTGTGGTTCTTTAAGATTAAGAAAGATTCACCGCCTGGTATAGCTTTATACATTTTAGTAGCTACATCATAATACATGCGCTTACCGTTCTCTACTTTGTAAAAATGGCTTGCGCCGCTAGCCAACATTTCATTAACCCAAGGAGCAACGCTGTAACCCCCTGCCTGCATAGCTTCTACTGTTTTGGCAACACCTACTGTATCCCATGATTCAAAAGCCCCAATTTCCCATCCAAATCCAGCCATCATGGCATCGTCTACACGGTATACTTCGTCACTTATTTCTGGAATTCTAAATGAGATATAAGAAAACAAGGAGTAATGAAATGCTCTGTAAAATTCACCTGCTTTATCAGGTGCAGCACTCAACATTTTTATTCTTTGCTTTAAATCTTCTACTGGCTTGGCAGCTTCTAAACTAGCAAATTTGGGCTTTACTCTGGCACCATATTCCATAGTGGCCAAATTCAAGGTTAATATTTCTTTACCTGTTGCAGATTTTATTTTTTTGAAAAACCCTTGACCTGTTTTATCTCCCAACCAATTGTTGGTTGTGATGGTATCTAACCAAGCGGGAATAGTAAATATGGCTTTGGCCTCATCATTGGGGCAATTGTCTGCAACCCCTTTTGCAACTTTTACTAATGTGTCTATTCCCACTACATCAGCTGTTCTAAATGTTGCCGATTTTGGACGACCAATAATGGGTCCGGTAAGCGCATCAATTTCATCTACACTTAATTGTTGCTTATCCATAATATGGAATATGCTCATAATGCTGAACACCCCAATTCTATTGGCTATAAAGGCAGGTGTGTCTTTACAAAGCACGGTGGTTTTACCTAAGTGAACATCTCCATAATGCATTAAGAAATCCACTACTTCGGGGTCGGTAAATGGTGTAGGAATAATTTCTAATAAACGCAAATAGCGGGGCGGATTAAAAAAATGTGTGCCGCAGAAATGTTTTTTAAAATCTTCACTTCTTCCTTCGGCCATCATATGAATAGGAATGCCAGATGTGTTTGAAGTAATTAAGGTTCCTGGCTTTCTATGTTTTTCTACTTTTTCATAAATCAATTGCTTGATGTCTAAACGCTCTACTACTACTTCAATAATCCAATCGCAACCAGCAATATCTTTCATATTGTCGTCGAAGTTGCCTGTCTTAATTCTATTGACTACCGATTTTGTAAAAACAGGAGAGGGATTACTTTTTATTGCAGCTGTTAGTGCATCGTTCACTAGTTTGTTGCGTTCAGCTGGTTTGGTACTTTCTGCTGCTGCAGCAGGAACCATATCTAATAATAACACAGGCAATCCAATGCCTGCAAAATGACAAGCAATTCTAGAACCCATTACACCGCTTCCTAATACCGCAACTTTTTTAATTGAACGTTTCATTATTGTATTATTTATGGTCAAGTATCTGCCAAGCTTGGCTCAGCAAAATTAGTTAGTTATGCAACTATTTTCCGAAGATAAGGTAATTTTTTTCCGGGGGCTCGGTTCGGGGCAAAAAAAATATCAAATCTTTCGAGGGGAAAAATTTGATATTAAATGCTTTGGTTTTTCGAGGGATCTTACTCCTCTGATACGGCAGCACCCTTGTAAGCAAAATACAAGCAAACAAGGTAAACTGCTAATAACACATATACTAGCATATTCGGGGGGATTTTAGTTATACTAATTTAAGTAGAAAATTAATGCAGATTTAATATTTAATGTTAACATTTGTGGATATTGTCTATTTGACGGTATTATGACAAACTTTGCAGGTAATTTTTGATAAAACAATTCTACAAGAATTTTACATACCTTTTTTTGACCGCTGTTTTTACCTAATTGCCACTTAAAATTTAAGGGCGTTCATTAGGGTGGTTAAACGTATTTTTGGTTTATGGAGATTAGTGTTAAAACCATACAGCATCTGGCGCATTTGAGCAGGCTTCAAATAAATGAAACACAAGCTGCACAATATCAAACCGATATGCAAAAAATGGTTTCTTTTATTGAGCAATTGCAAGAAGTGAATACCGATGGGGTAGAACCACTGTTGATGCTTTCTGATGCAAGCACTGCTTTAAGAGCAGATCAATTGAATGAAAGTCTTTCTGCTGCCGATGCTTTGAAAAACGCTCCATCTCACGACCATCAATACTTTAAAGTACCCACGGTTATTAAAAAATAAACTGATTATGTCTACAGAATCCATCATACATCTTGAAGGAATTGAAAAAAGCTATTTCATGGGCAACCAGGCAATTCCTGTATTAAAAGGAATTAACCTCGATATTTTTAAGAATGAATATGTAGCATTAATGGGACCCTCTGGTAGTGGTAAAAGTACCCTGATGAATATATTGGGCTGCTTAGATTCTCCTACTGGTGGAAAGTATATTTTAAATGGGAAAGACGTAAGTAAAATGCTAGACGATGATTTAGCAGAAGTGCGCAATACAGAAATTGGTTTTGTGTTTCAACAATTTAATTTATTGCCTCGTTTAAGTGCTGCGGAAAATGTGGCACTTCCTTTAATTTATGCAGGGGTTTCAAAAAAAGAAAGGTTAGATCGTGCCCTAGAGGCTTTAGATAAAGTGGGCTTGGCCGATCGTTCTCACCATAAATCGAACGAGTTGAGTGGTGGTCAAATTCAAAGAGTAGCCATTGCCCGAGCTTTGGTGAATAATCCCTCCATATTATTGGCGGATGAACCTACCGGTAACTTAGATTCCAAAACTTCCGTTGAAGTAATGCAGATTTTTGGGAAACTGCAAGCGGCTGGAAATACCGTTGTTTTAGTTACCCATGAAGAAGATATTGCTGCTTATGCACATCGTGTGGTAAGATTAAGAGACGGTTTGGTGGAAAGCGATACTACAAAACCTTAATTTGCCGAACATTTGAGCAACTCTGTTGTAATCAATGCTCACTTAGATACTATGGCTATTAAGATTTATACAAAAACAGGCGATTTAGGCAAAACTTCATTAATTGGTGGAACAAAAGTTCCTAAAAGTCATATCAGGATTGATACGTATGGCACTGTTGATGAATTAAACTCATGGATTGGTGTTGTAAGCGATTATACTCCCGATGAACATATTAAAGCTGTGCTAAAAGAAATACAAGATCGTTTATTTACGGTTGGATCTTCTTTGGCTTGTGATCCTGAAAAGGAACCCTTGATGAAAATTCCCGATTTAAAAGAATCGGATATCGAATTTTTAGAGAAGGAAATGGATGCGATGAATGAGGAGTTGCCGGCTATGAAATTTTTTGTGTTACCGGGTGGTCACTTAGCTATTTCTCAAAGCCATGTAGCCAGATGTGTTTGCAGAAGGGCGGAGCGATGCTGCGTAAATATGCAAGAGCAAGATATTTTTGTAGACCCCCTTGTAATTAAATATTTGAACCGATTGAGCGATTATTTATTTGTGCTCTCTCGTTATTTAGGACACCAAATGGGTGTAGCTGAAATTCCTTGGAAGCCAAGAGTTTAATAGGTTTGTACCATTCTTTTTTACATCATTCATCTTGAAATAAACCGTCGCGCATATGCAGCACCCTTGTGCTTAATGCAGCTAACTCTTCATTGTGTGTAACAATTAAAAAAGTGGTTCCAAAGTCTTGATTGATTTTAGTGAATAGTTGATGGAGCTCTCTGGCATTATTACTATCAAGGTTGCCTGTTGGTTCGTCTGCAAAAACAATCAATGGTTCATTAATCAATGCCCTTGCTACTGCTACTCGCTGCTGTTCTCCACCAGAGAGTTCATTGGGTTTATGGTGGATTCGATCGGCCAAGCCCAATATATCTAAGAGCTCAATGGCACGTTTCTTTACTTGCTCCCTAGGGTTATTGGCAATCCATCCAGGTATACACACATTTTCTAAAGCATCAAACTCTGGTAAAAGATGATGAAATTGAAAAATAAAACCAATATGCTTGTTCCTAAAAGCAGCCAATTGGCTGCTCGATAAGTTGCTTAATAATTGTCCATCCATTTCAATACTACCGCTATCGGGGCTATCTAAAGTGCCTAAAATATGTAGTAAAGTACTTTTGCCAGCACCAGAAGACCCTACAATACTCACCATTTCACCCTTTTCAATGGATATATTGACCCCTTTAAGAACGGTTAGGGGACCAAATTTTTTGGTAATTGCGGTTGCTTTTAACATGAAAAGGGATTATTTATTAAGCAAATTAACCATTTCTTCAGAGATGGGTAAAACTCACATTTGGATATATCATTTATACGGTTACTTTTGCAAAAATAATCGAGACTATGTTTTGGACATTAGAATTAGCAAGTTATTTAGAAGAAGCTCCCTGGCCTGCTACCAAGGATGAGTTGATCGATTATTCTATCCGCAGTGGTGCGCCATTGGAAGTGGTAGAAAATCTTCAAGAATTAGAAGACGAAGGTGAAGTGTACGAGAGCATCGAAGACATTTGGCCTGACTATCCAAGTCAGGAAGACTTTATGTTTAACGAAGACGAGTACTAAAAATAAAAATGGCTAACTGATTTTTCAGATAGCCATCTTTTTATTTCTTCAATTATTTCTTCGGAGGGAATGTCATTTTAAAGTAGAAGAGCACCAGTGACAATGCCAATACAATCATATTGGCTGCTAATACAGGTCCGCTCTTAACGTTTACTGCATATACTAACCAAACGATACAACTGGTTATTACAATTAAGATCATCCAGATACTTAAATCTCCCACACTCTTACTCTTCCATGCCAACCATACTTGTGGCATAAAAGTAATTGCACTTAAGAATGCGCCAAAATAACCTAAAAGGTCTACTAAGTTCATGATATTGGTTTGTGTATGAGTTGAATTATTCTTGATTTGCAATTCCTAATTTCTCCATTACATCCATACTTACTCCAGTGGTTGAATATCCACCATCGTGAAATAAGTTTTGCATAGTAACCATTTTGGTTAGGTCAGAGAACAATGTAATGCAATAATTAGCACAATCTTCTGCACTTGCATTGCCCAAAGGAGCAACCGCATTTGCAAAATCATAAAAATCTCCAAAGCCTTTGATACCAGTACCTGCAGTAGTTTTGGTAGGAGATTGAGATACAGTGTTTATGCGCACTTTTTTCTCTAATCCATAATGATATCCAAAACTTCTAGCAATTGATTCTAGCATTGCTTTAATATCGGCCATATCGGTATAGAATGGGAAAGTTCTTTGTGCTGCCATATAAGTAAGTGCAACTACTGAACCCCATTCGTTAATAGCATCTAATTTTTTTGCAACTGCCAACATCTTATGAAAAGACATAGCAGATACGTCTATGCCTTTCATGAAATAATCATAATTGGATTCTGTATATGGAATCTTCTTGCGAATATTTACACTCATTCCAATAGAGTGTAAAACAAAGTCAATTTTACCGCCTAAAATTTCTTGAGACTGGGTAAATAAGTTGGTCAATTCTTCGGTGCTGGTTGCATCCGCTGGAATGATTTGAGAACCCGTTTTTTCAGCTAGTTTATTAATCTCTCCCATGCGCATAGCAATGGGTGCATTGGTTAATACGAATGTGGCACCTTCTTCATGTGCTTTTTCTGCTACTTTCCATGCAATAGAATTTTCATCTAAAGCTCCAGTAATGATTCCGCGTTTTCCTTTTAATAAATTATAGGCCATACATCATAGATTTGAATGCCGAATATACGATTTATGGTGTAATTGGGCCTAGTGTAGAATCATTTCTTTAGCATTCTCCAATGCAGCTGCAGTAGGCTTTTCGCCACTCAACATTTGTGCTATAGCAGTAATACGTTCTTCGTTGTTGAGAATTTTAATATTTGTTTTAATCTGGTTGTTCTTATTCTCTTTATAAACAAAGTAATGGGCATTGGCTTTCCCTGCTATTTGTGGTTGGTGGGTGATGCAAATAATCTGTCTTTTAACGGCCATTTGCTGCATAATGAGGCCTACTTGTTTGGCTGCTTCACCTGAAATACCTGTATCTATTTCATCGAATATCATGGTAGGTAAATCAATGTATTCCGCCACCAACGATTTGATGCAAAGCATTAATCTGCTTAGTTCTCCGCCACTTGCCACTTTGCGAATGGGTTCGAAGCGATTACTATTATTGGCATCAAATAATAGTTCTATTTGTTCTACTCCGTATGCCCCTATTGCCACTGTTTGCAAGCTCACTTTTATTTGTGCATTGGGCATACCCACTTGTTTTAAAAGCGAATTAACCGATTGTTCAAATGGAGCAATCACTTTATTTCGAGCTGCAGTAATTTGTTTGGCTGTTTGCTTTAACTGATGCATTAAATCATTGGCTTGTACTTGCTTGGCTAAGATGGCTTCATCAATTGCTACAGCGGCAAAAAGCTTATTGGATAATTCGGTTTGAATGGCTAATAGTTCTGCAGTAGTGCTTACGCCATGTTTTTTAGTAAGCTTATATCCATCACTTAATCGCTGGTTAACCCAATCAATTCTTTGTGCATCAAAATGAATAGTATTATTGATTCGCTCTAATTCGTCGGCAATATCTTGTAATTCTATCTGACTAGCTTTAAGCCTGTCAGATAAAGCTGGTAGCTCTGCTACTAATGATTGCATGGTTTGCAAACTATTGTTCAGCTGTTTAATCCGTGCTACTACTGGGTCTTCTGAGTTGGATAATTCTAGTGCAACTTTGTCTAATACCGTTTTGATTTCTTCGGCATTTGAAAGCAATTTTAATTCTTCTTCTAATTGCTCTAATTCATTTTCTCTTAAAGACAATTCTTCTAACTCATTACAGAGATATTGATTGTAATCAGCTTCTTTTTGTAGTGCTGCTTTTTGTGCTTGTAGCTCATTAAAAGCAGCTAATACATTGGTCCACTCTTTAAAATATTGTTGGTGCGTAGCCAATATATTTTCATTGGATGCCAGTGCATCTATCACCGTTCTTTGAAAATCGCTATCGCCTAATTCTAAAGTATCAAACTGTTGGTGTAAGTCTACCAGTAAACCTGCCAGTTCTTTTAATTGTTGAAGTGTTGCTGGGGTATCGTTAATGAAAGCCCTAGATTTTCCATTGCTGCCTATTTCCCTTCGGATAACTACAGTATGGTCTGTTTCAGTTGCTTCTTCAAAATCGTTTTGTTGTAAAAAATGATTTACTGCTGCTTTTTTACCCGCAGTAAAATATCCTTCAATAATGCATTTGCGTTCTTTGTTAACCAATACACTGGAATCTGCTCTTTCGCCTAATATTAAGCTTAATGCACCCATTAAAATACTTTTACCAGCACCTGTTTCGCCGGTGATAATATTAAGCCTTTCATCAAAATCAATGGTTAGTTCATCAATGATGGCATAATTCTGTATGGTTAGCTGACGCAACAACGGAATAATTTTTAATAGAGCAGCAAGTTAACGAAGCTTAATCAATTTGGTACTAGACTTTTGGCTAAAAATGTTTTCTTAATTACCAGTACAACGGGCAATTCCCGATTTGGCTCTTTGATCTAATGAATCTTTGTATTCGTGGTCTTCCATGTTGATGCATTTTTGGTAATATTGAATGGCCAATGTTTTTTCTCCTCTGATTTCATAAATCTGTCCTAACTGCAATGCTGCTCTGGCAGCATAGTATTCTTTTCTGTTTTGCCCTAGTTTAATAGCATTCAAATAGTTTTTAATGGCTTCCTCTTTTCTACCTAAGTCGTCGTAAATGCGGGCAACTCTATAAACGAATTCCAGGCTTTCTTCTTCTTTAGTAAAATCGGTCAACGATTTGCCTGCTAATTGTTTTAATGCTTCTGCAAGATATCCACCATCGTTTAAGAGCCTTGCTTTTAATAAAATGGTATTGGGCCAATTTTTTCCTTTTGCCTCTTTCAGTGCTGTTTTGTCTGCATCTGAATAGGCAGCCCCTTTAACAATGGCTAATTGTCTATTTGCATTGGCTTGTTGCATATTTCCTTGTAAATAATAGCACCAACTAATTTTTTGGTACACATCTTTTACATAAAACTTTCCTTTAAACTTTTTGGTATACTGTTCAAAATGTTGAGTGGCTTCGGGAATTTCAAGATGAAACATTTTTGCATATCCCATTAGAAAATCCCAAATGGGCAATTGCAAATACTCATCCGATTTGTTCCGATTATTTAGGATGTTTTTGCATAGCTCAACTTCTTTATTGTTTAAAGAGAGATTAGCAGCCATAAATGCATGCAGATGATTATTTACCAGGTCTAATTTCTTTTGGTTGATGAATTCCAAAGCAGCGTCTTTTTCATTTTCTAAATAAAAAAGCAAATAAGTATATACAAATGCCGACTCATTAAAAAACTGCTTAGCCAAAGGATCGTTACTATAAGTGAAATTGCGCACTTTTTTCATTCCCTGAGCAATGGAGCCTCGCATTCCAAATAGACTGGTTAACCATTTGTATCCTTTTGGAACAGTTCCTATTGCTGCTTCTAATGCGCCAAACCATAAATCGTTCGGGCTAAACTGGGGGAATTTCTTTTTGTTTTCTTTTAATAAAATAAAAGCCTTTCTACAGTCCCAGCCCGCATCCCAAAAATTGCCGAATTTGATTTGAACCGTTGCTCTTTGAATGCGAATGACTGCTTGGCTATATAAATAAAAAGGAGATTGTTTATTACCTTTTTCTACAAGGTTCAGCCGCTCTTGAAATTGAGGAAAAAGAGAAGTGTATTCGGAAGGATCTTCGTTAAAAAACAAAGTGTAAAAGTCAATGTAATTTTCGAGTAAAACAGGTATCAGGTTGTCTGGCTGTTGCAACTGCAACTTTTGAATTTGTAATTGACCTGTTTTGGTTTTTAGTTTACCTATTTCTTGATAAGCCTGAAAGCAACTTGCATTAAAATCAAATTTTGTTTGTGTCCACCCATTTAAAGTGGTGCACATGAAAATAAGTAGGATGCTGGCAATTTTACTCACGGCCTAAAAATAAGAAAGGGCAGCCAAACGACTGCCCTTCAGTATGTTAAAAGCGTTTATTTATTTTACATCAACGCTGTCGTTCAAATCTGCATCTACTAAAATACGTCCGCAGTTTTCGCAAACGATGATTTTTTTGTGTAAACGAATTTCGCTCTGACGCTGAGGTGGAATAGAGTTGAAACATCCGCCGCAAGCATCACGCTCAACAGCAACTACTGCTAAACCGTTTCTGTAACTGGTTCTAATTCTGTCGTAGCTGTAAATTAAACGCTCGTCAATATGCGCTCTTGCATCTGCGCTGAAACCATTTAATTCAGTTTCTTCTTTAACAGTATCTGCAATGATTTTTTCTAATTCACCTTTCTTATGGTTCAAAACGCCTTCTTTAACTGCAACCATTTTCTTGGCATTTTCTAATTGCTTAATTTTTTCTGCCAATTCTTCGTTTGCATCGCGGATATGCTTTTCGCAGAGTTTAACCTCTAGCTGCTGCATTTCTACTTCTTTATTGATTGCTTCGAACTCACGGTTGTTCTTTACGTTCTCACTTTGCTTTTCGTACTTTGCAATTAAGGCTTCGCTTTCTTTGATGGCATTTTTCTTTCCTTCAATAAATTCGCCAATACCATTAATTTCTTCTTCAATACGAGTCTGACGTGCAGATAATCCTAGTATTTCATCTTCTAGGTCGCTTACTTCCATTGGAAGCTCTCCCTTTAATACTTGAATCTCATCTAGTTTGCTGTCAATTTTTTGTAAACGTAATAGGTTTACTAGTTTTTCTTCAACGGAGAAATCTTTTACAGATGCCATATCGTGTTGGTAATTATAAAGTTTATCCCAAAAAATAACGCACAGGATTTGTCTGAACTGTTGTTTTAAGGACGGCAAAGTTAGGGAATTTGCTGGTTATTAGCGAAAAAAGCAGCTCAATCGTGTATTGTTCACTTTCCCAGTGTCCTATATCGGCTACTACCAGCTGGTTATTGGCGTCAAAAAACTCATGGTATTTAATGTCGGCACTCACAAAAAAGTCGGCCCCAGCGGCAATGGCGTCTTTAATTAGGAAACTGCCAGCACCCCCGCAAATCGCTACTTTTTGTACTTTTTTGCCCAATAATGGGGTATGTTTTACCAATTTTAGGGCAAATTGATTGGTTAAAAGGCTTAAAAAAGCTTTTTCTTCCATGGGGGATTGAAGCTGTCCTATTATGCCAGACCCTACTTGTTGATTCAAATTGTTCAAGGGAATTAAGTCGTAAGCAACTTCTTCATAAGGGTGTGCTTCTTTTAAAGCAGCCACTATTTGGTGTTCCAAATAATTGGGTAAAATGACTTCAATGCGGGTTTCTTCCACCTGCTCTCGCACCCCCGGTGTGCCAATAGTAGGGTTAGAAAGTGCCGATCCGCGGAAAGTTCCAATCCCCCCGGAACTAAAACTGGTTTCACTGTATTCGCCAATATTACCAGACCCTGCTGCAAACAAAGCTTCTTGTACTTGCCCTAATTGCGGAGTTGGTACAAAAGTTACTAGCTTGGTTAATAGTGATTTTTTTGGTTGTAATATTTTGCAATGGGTTAATCCCATTTTTTGTGCAATCACACTGTTTACCCCACCCCAAACATTGTCTAAGTTGGTATGAATGGCATAAATAGCCATATCATTTTTAATAGCATAGATCAGGGCTTCTTCTACATAATTTTTTCCGGTGATTTTGGTAATCCCTTTAAATAAAATAGGATGATGGGCTACCACCAAATTGGCACCAGCTGCTTTGGCTTCTTGCAAAACTTCTAGGGTAGCATCTAAAGTACAAACTACACCCGTACATTCCCAACTGGCTGATCCGGTTAGTAAGCCTGCATTATCGTAAGACTCTTGATACGCAAGTGGCGCAAAGCTTTCAAGCTCTTTTGTTATCTCAGAAATTTTCATAGTACGAATTTAGCTTCAATCTATCTTTGTTCTATGGTAGTTCCACAATTTCTTTTTAGTGATGGCAAATTTTTGAAGCAAGACAAGCTGTTGATTTCACCCAATAACCGATCTTTTAGGTACGGGGATGGTTTTTTCGAGACCATGAAATGGTTCAAACGGAAAATACAATTAGAACAGTTGCATCTTGAAAGATTGTTCAGCACTTTAGCTACTTTGAAATTTAAGCCACCTGCTTATTTTACTGCAGAATATATTGTGAATGCGGTGAATGAATTAGTTGCCAAAAATCAACACCATCAATTGGCTAGGGTTAGGATAACTATCTATAGAGGCGATGGAGGAATTTATGATGAACAAAATCATGTTCCTCATTTGCTCATTCAAACTTGGCCCTTGAATGAAATGAATAATCGGTTAAACGAAAATGGTTTAGAGATTGATATTTATGCTGCTGCTGTAAAACAAGCTGATCATTTTTCTTTATTAAAAACCAACAATTATTTAGGCTATGCTATGGCTGCTTTATGGGCGAAAGAGCAGCACTTGAACGATGCTGTTTTATTGAATTCACAAGGCAATATTGCAGACGCAACCATTGCGAATATTTTTGTTGTTTCTAATGGAACAATTAGTACACCCGCTTTGTCTGAAGGTCCTGTGTCGGGCGTAATGCGTAAATATGTATTGAAGCAATTGCGCGAAAGGGGATATGAAATAAATGAGGGTGTGGTAACCCCTTCCGATTTGTTGAATGCGTCTGAAGTATTTTTAACCAATGCCATTTATGGAATGCGTTGGGTGAAGCAATGCGGCAAAACCGCTTATTCCAATCAGTTAGTGCCGCATTTGTATAAAGAAATCATTACGCCATTGTTTGTATGATTTTGGGCTTTCAGTTGAATAGTGCCGCAGTTGAACTTTTTGCTTCTTTTTCTGTTAATTGCTAAAACGTTTTAATGAAGCCCACGGTAAATATCATCTGGTTTAGAAGAGACTTACGATTAAAAGACAATGCAGCTTTGTATCATGCTTTGCGTTCGGATGTTCCAGTGTTGCCCATATTTATTTTTGATACAACTATTCTAGATCAATTGCAAGACCGTTCCGATAAACGAGTTGCATTTATTCACGCGGCTATTACTGAAATGCAAACAGCATTGGTTGCTATGGGAAGTACTATGCAGGTGTTTCATGGAAAGCCTTTGGAAGTATTTGCTGAACTAGTTTCAACTTATCTTATTCAAACCGTTTTTGCTAATCACGATTATGAACCCTATGCGCAAGAAAGAGATGCTGCAGTTGCGGATTTATTGGGTAAAGCTGGGGTAAATTTCAATACTTATAAAGACCAGGTCATTTTTGAAAAAGATGAAGTAACCAAGGACGATGGAAAACCATATACGGTTTTTACGCCTTATTCAAGAAAATGGAAAGCCAAATTAACTCCAGATTATTTGAACGCTTATTTAACAGAAAAATATTTTGCAAACTTTTATCAGCAAGCTCCTCTTCCAATTCCTTCATTAGCTTCAATGAATTTTGAAGAAGTTGAAATGGCTTTTCCTTCCAAGCAATTGAATGAAGAGATTGTTCGTAAATACAGCCAAAACAGAGATTTTCCTGCACTGGAAAATGGTACTTCTAAAATGGGTGTGCACTTAAGATTTGGTACAGTGAGTATTCGCGCATTGGCAACTATTGCTGCAGGTTTAAATGAAACTTATTTGAACGAATTAATCTGGAGAGATTTTTATCAAATGATTTTATGGCATTTTCCTAAAGTAGGGAAGGGCCATGCTTTTAAAGCGGAATACGAAAAAATTAAATGGCGCAATAACGAGGAAGAATTTAAAAAATGGTGTGAGGGCAAAACGGGTTATCCTATTGTGGATGCTGGTATGCGTGAATTGAATGCAACCGGTTTCATGCACAATCGAGTAAGAATGATTGTGGCTTCTTTCTTAACCAAACATTTACTCATCGATTGGCGTTGGGGCGAAGCTTATTTTGCCAATAAATTATTAGACTTTGATTTATCGGCTAATAATGGTGGATGGCAATGGGCTGCCAGCAGTGGTTGTGATGCTGCTCCTTACTTTAGAGTTTTCAATCCTTATTTGCAAACAGAGAAATTTGATAAAGAATTAAAGTATATCAAAAAATGGGTGCCTGAGTTTCAAGAGTTCAGCTATCCACAGCCGATTGTAGTGCATGAAGTGGCGCGTAAGCGTGTACTTGAAACCTATGCTGCTGCGTTGAAGCCTGCTTAAATTTTATTTAGTCCTCTGGGGTTGAAAAATTCTCCACTACAATCCCTTTTCAAGGTCTTAAATGTGGAGAATTTTTCCCCAGAGGACTAATTTAATCTATACTTCATCGCAGCAACACTTTTTGTAGTTTTAAATGAGAAGATTTACATGCCATACAACAGTTCATAAATGCTTTCTCCTTGGTAATTTTTTTTGTAGGATTAAATGCTCAGCAAAAATTTCCCCGCAGCTAACAATATAATAACCAGGCTTCAACGTAGCAGCATATAGAAGCCTTAAATGTTCAGTAATGAATGCTCCAGGATAACCTTTTCTGAGCATTTAAGACGTTTACGGATTGCAGCGAAGAAAAGGTTATCCTGAATAATTTGGTATCTTTTTTTAATTTTAGTTAAATAAGTATGCGTGAAACTCTATATTAAGAATATGGTTTGTGGCAGGTGCAAGTTGATTGTGAAATCCGAATTGGAGAATTTAGGAATTTCATTGAAGTCTATAGAATTGGGTGAAGTTGAAACAATCGAAAATATAAATGTTACCCAGAAAAAACAGATTGCTGAACTTTTATTGAGTTTTGGGTTTGAACTAATTGATGATAAAAGAGGAAAAACTATTGAGAAAATAAAAAATTTGATTAGAGAGTTGGTTCATCAAAAAGACAATGAGTTAGAAATGAATTTGTCTGACTATTTGAGCCAAAAATTGAATACTGAGTATTCATCACTGAGTAATCTTTTTTCTGATGTGGAAGGGATTACCATCGAAAAATACTTTATTCTTCAAAAGATTGAAAGAGTAAAAGAACTTTTAATGTATGATGAAATGAGTCTAAGTGAGATAGCATATACATTGAATTATAGTAGTGTTGCCTATTTGAGTAATCAGTTTAAGAAAATTACTGGCTTAACTCCCTCTCATTTCAAAAATTTAAAAATTAAGAAGCGATTTAATATAGATGAATTATAATTTGGCATTTGTAAATCTTACAAATCATATCTATAATTCTACAAAGATATAAGGGCTGAACTGGCTGAATTTTGTATCATAAATTAAATACTATGGTACATCAATATCAAATTACAGGAATGACCTGTGGAAACTGTGTTGCTAAAGTTAGATCTGCCTTGTTAATGGTTCCCTTTGTAACCGAAGTTGAAGTTTCTAAAGAATTGAGCTCAGCAACAATTACTATGGATAAGCATATTTCTTTAAATGTTTTCCAAAGCGCTTTAGATCCTAAATATCAAATTACAGCACTTAGCCATTCAGAAATGACTGAACAAGCCAAAAGTTGGTTTGAAACATACAAGCCTGTTTTATTAATTTTTATTTACATAACTAGTTCAACATTATTAATTCAATTTACTAATTCAGTTTTTGATTGGATGCAATGGATGCAATATTTTATGGCTGCTTTCTTTTTGGTGTTCTCTTTTTTTAAATTGTTAAATCTTAAAGGATTTGCAGAAAGCTATCAGATGTATGATATAGTAGCTAAACGTTTTAATGGATGGGCATATATTTATCCTTTTATTGAATTAGCACTTGGCTTAGCTTTCTTGCTTAACTTTAACGTTGTTCTTACCAATTCAGTTACTTTCTTTGTAATGGGAATCAGTATCATTGGTGTATTGCAGTCTGTATTGAATAAAAAACAAATTCAGTGCGCTTGTTTAGGAGCAGTATTTAACTTACCAATGAGTACGATTACTATTATTGAAGATTTATTAATGATTGGTATGAGTGTTTGGATGTTACTTTATCATTTTTACAATTAAAAAAATCATATGCGTAGTTTATTATTTTTATTTTTTACTTTATTGATTACGATGAGTACGAATGCACAACACGAAAATCATCAGACTAGTGCTGATACAGTTGTGAAAGCAAAAAGTCCACGCCGCTCTGCAATGGCTCTTGTAGGGAAAAACCATGTCCATATTGATTATGGTTCACCAAGTGTTAGAGGAAGGAATATTTGGAATGGTTTAGTTGCTTATGGTCAGGTTTGGGCAACTGGTGCACATAAAGCTACTTGGATAGAATTTTCTAGTGATGTTCAAGTTGCTGGTAAACTTGTTCCAAAAGGTAAATATGGATTTTTCACAATCCCTGGTAAGGAGGAGTGGGTGCTCATTTTAAGTAAAGATTGGGATATGCATTTGGCTGATGCCTATAAAGTAGAGAATGATATTATTCGTGTTACTGTTAAGCCAATAGTGAACAAGGATATTACCGAATCTCTTACTTATAAAGTGGTAAGAACTTCAAGTGATAAAGGTAATATTGAAGTAAGTTGGGAGTTACTAACGGTTATTCTGCCGTTTCAAAATGTTAAATAGCCAGTAACATGAGGTCTACTTTTTTTTATTACTCGTATAAGTTAATTGTTAGCTTGTTGTTTGTTTTGATAACAACCTTGGTAGTAGCACAAAAAGTAGTTCGATATGAGTTGTATGTTAAAGATACCATTGTCAATTTTGCGAGTAAAGCAAAAAGAGCAATAGCTGTAAATGGGCAAATTCCAATGCCAACGCTTACATTTACTGAAGGCGATACTGCTGAAATAGTAGTTCATAATCTATTGAAAGAATCTACTTCACTTCATTGGCATGGTTTGTTCTTGCCCAATAAAGAAGATGGTGTTCCATTTTTAACTCAGATGCCTATTGAACCTGGAAGTAAACATATATATCGCTTCCCCATTATTCAAAATGGAACACATTGGTATCATAGTCATAGTGGATTACAGGAACAAATTGGTATGTATGGCTCTTTAATATTAAACAAGAGGGATTCTGATTCAAGCTTTAGAAAAGGGATTGATGATTTGCCTGCTATCCCAATCATATTGAGTGAGTGGACTAACTATAAGCCTGAAAATGTTCATCGATTGTTACACAATGCTTCTGATTGGTTTGCTGTTAAAAAGGGAACTACCCAAAGTTATGCTGAAGCAATTCGTGCCGGTCATTTTAAAACTAAACTTAACAATGAGTGGAAGAGAATGCTGGCAATGGACGTAAGCGATATTTATTATGATGCTGTACTGATAAATGGAAAAACCACAAGTAATCTGTCTTCATTTAAAGCCGGCGATAAAATAAGGTTTCGTATCTCAAATGGCGGCGCTTCTACTTACTTCTGGGTTAATTATGGGGGTGGTCCAATAACTGTGGTAGCCAATGATGGAAATGATGTAGTGCCTGTTGAAGTTGATCGATTGATTATTGGTGTATCTGAAACCTATGATATTTTAGTAACTATCCCAGTTGATGGAAATACTTACGAACTTTTGGTTACATCTGAAGACCGAATTAAATCTGCTTCAATTTTTTTGGGGTCAGGCAATAAAGTATTGGCCAATCCACTTGCAAAACTGAAATATTTTGAAGGAATGCAGATGATGAATGATATGATGAAAATGAATGGTGACATGGATTTGATGGGAATGGACATGGGCATGCAAAAAATGGACATGAATTCAGTAATGTATGCAGAAGAAAATGCGCTAAACACATTGAACTATACCAAACTGAAATCTCCAATCAAAACCAATTTTAGTTCAAATATTCCCAGAAAAGATCTGCATTTTGAATTAACAGGTAATATGAACCGGTATGTGTGGAGTATGGATAATAAAGTACTTGCTGAATCTGATAAAATTTTAATAAAAAAGGGTGAAGTTGTTCGAATTACTTTATACAATAATTCAATGATGCGTCATCCTATGCATTTGCATGGACATGATTTTAGAATTATTAATGGGCAAGGCGATTATGCTCCATTGAAAAATGTGTTAGACATTATGCCGATGGAAACCGACACCATCGAATTTGAAGCAAATACCGAAGGTGATTGGTTCTTTCATTGTCATATACTTTATCATATGATGGCAGGAATGAATCGTGTTTTTAGTTATGATAAGCAAAATGATAACCCATTATTGCCAAATAAAAAATGGGCATATAAGCAATTACAGAAAGAGAGTAATCCCTTTCACTTAATGGCACAAAACGATTTCGCAACCAATGGTAATGATGGGATGGCTATGATACAAAATACCAGATGGAGTATTTCTTCAGAATGGCGTTTAGGATATAGTGATATGCATGGTTATGAAAGCGAAACTCATATTGGAAGATATATTGGTAGAATGCAATGGTTGATGCCTTTCATTGGGTTTGATTGGCGATACAGAAAACAAGGTATTCATGCAGTAGAACAAAATATTTTTGGGCAAAAAAATACAAAAGATGTTCGTGCCCAATTAAGTTTAGGTGTTGCTTACACTTTACCGATGTTGGTGACATTGCAAACTGAAGTATATCATACTGGATATTTGCGTATGCAACTTAAAAGAGAGGATATTCCTATATCAAAAAGAATTAGGGCCGCTTTTATGATTAACTCCGATAAGGAATATATGTTGTCTACAAACTATATCCTTGCTAAAAATGCAGGTATACGCATACATTATGATAGTGATATGGGGTTTGGTATAGGTATTACTATGAACTATTAGTTGTACCTTGTAAACGCTTTTAGATATGTTTTGATTACGGCAATCACATTTATCTAAAACTTTATTTATGAAATTGTTCAATTACATCTTTGTATTGACACTGTTTGTTTCTCTTGCCGCTTGTGCCGCCACTGCTAAATTTCCCGTTTCAACTGTAGTACCTGCTGCTGAAATTACTGCGAAAAAAAGTACGGATGCCAATAAAAACAGTACGCTTGAAATTACTGCTAGAAATTTGGCGAGTCCAGATCGTTTAGTTCCCGCTGGAACCAATTACAGTATTTGGGTGGTGTCGAAAGGGCAGGGTACAAAAAATGTTGGCCAACTATTAGTGAGTAATGGCGACAAAGCTACTTTTAAAACGACTACTGCGTTTGACTTTGATGAAGTGTTCATTACAGTTGAAAATCAAAGTGACTTAACGTATCCTACTGGCGTAGAAATTTCCAGAACTAAGTTTTAAGTTAACGCATGCATCAGCAAACATTTTTTCTACTCCAAGAAATATTCACGCCTTCGCTACAATCCGTTAACACGTATTAAATGCTCGGCGTGAATTTTCTTGAAGTATATATAACTAATGATATTGCATGCGTCAGGAAAATTTTTTCTGAGCATTTAAGACTTCGAAGAAGGATTGCAGCGAAGAAAAAATGTTTGCTGATGCATGCTTAGTGTTAATAGTTGTAGCGAAGGCGTGATTTGTTCCAGACACATTAATATTTAATTGTGCGTAAGTTTTTCAACTGCTTGTAATCCTTCGGTGCCGAGATCGAGCGAAAAATTATTTACGTAGAGGTTGATATGCTGCCTCATGACTTCTTCACTCATTTCTTGTGCGTGCTCGCTTACATAGGGTGCAACCGTTGGGTAATTCGCAAATGCATATTCAATGCTTTGCTTTATTAATGCATCTACTTCTTGTATGATTGCTGGGTCGATGGTTTTTTTTGCAATGATTCCTCCGAGCGGAATGGGTAATTGTTGTGTTTCTTCCCAATAGGCGCCGAGGTCTATAATTTTTTTCAATCCCTTTGCTTCGTAAGTAAAGCGGTTTTCATGTATGATCACACCTGAATCTACTTCTCCATTCAAAACTGCGTTTTCTATCTCGTGAAATACTTTGAATACTTTTTTAGTAGCATTGGGATATGCCAGGCTAAATAATAAATGTGCAGTGGTATTTTCTCCTGGTATCGCGATGGTCATGTCATTTACCGAGTTGATGTTTCCAGGTCTTGTTATTAGCAGTGGTCCTACACCCTTGCCGAGTGCGCCTCCGCTATTTAATAGTTGGTATTGGTTTTGCACTTTATTCCAAACTCCATAACTGATTTTTGAAAAATCCATCTTGCCTTGTAATGCCCACTCATTCAGTGTTTGCACGTCTTCTAAAAATACTTCAAATGAGAGTCCCTTCGTGTCTATTTTACTATTCACTAAGGCATCAAAAATAAAAGTATCGTTAGGGCAGGGGGAGAATGCCAGACTAAATTTCATAATGTCCTATTTCACGTTGTACAGCTTATCAACATATTCAAGCAATACTTTGTTGAGTCCTTCTATGCTCTCTTTCAATAACCATTTGCTTTTATCGCGCTCTCCTACATAATTGGATATGGCCCTGATTTGTATAAAAGGAATACCTGTTTCTCTTCCTACATAATGCAGTGATGCTCCTTCCATGCTTTCTACTGCTGCTCCGTATTTCTTTTTTAAAGCTGCAATTCGTGCTGGCTGTGTGGTTACTTGATTCACGGTTATTCCATCTACCATGGGTAAGTTCATCAAGTTGTATTGCTTGATCCAAGGATTGGGTAGCTTTCTTTTTTCGAAGGGATGATAACTACCCTTTTCTAGTTTCATATCGAAGATGTCTTTCCAGTTGCCTTTTTCTTCTACGCCTGTATCGCCCAACATTTCATTATTCACTACTACTATTTGCCCTGGTGCATATTTTTTACTGAAACTGCCTGCTATTCCTGCTTGGATAATTAAATCGGGGCGTTCTTCTATGGCCAATCGGGTGATGGCGACTGATGAAGCCAATAATCCCACCCCTGACTGGTAAAATTGTAATTTTAATCGACTGCTTTTACCTGTGTACAGTTCATTCACGTTCACAAATATGGGCATCCATTCTGCCGTTGTGGCTGATGTTATGACAATCCTCATACTGTAAAGTTGACGAAAAACACGCAACTTTCTCCATTTTTGTACCTTTGCAAAAATTTTATACGGAATGGTGTACCTGACCAGACAAGAACATTTTAATGCGGCACATAAATTATTCAACCCTGCTTGGTCTAAAGAACGCAATGAGCAGGTGTTTGGTGTTTGTGCCAATGAAAACTGGCATGGTCACAATTATGACCTTTATGTTACCATTAAAGGTATTCCTGATCCGGATACCGGCTTCTTATTCGATGTAAAAGCGTTGAGCAAAATCATTAAGACCCACGTGATTGACCTTTTAGACCATAAGAACTTAAATATGGATGTGCCTTTTATGGCGGGTAAAATGTGTAGCACAGAGAACCTGGCTTTAGCAATTTGGAACCAATTGGCTCCTCATTTACCTAACCCCGTTAAGCTCCATTGTGTCAAATTGTACGAAACGCCCAGAATTTATGTGGAATATTTTGGGGAAGAAGTTTAAACAATTTGCTTTTCGTTGCGTTATATAGCTGTGAATCTACTTAAATACATCTTTTTTGGTTTCTGGTACGTATTTGGATAGGTTTACAGAACAATTGGTTTGGACACTTGATCAGCACACTTCTGAAACAGTATCAAACAATCAAACGTTCACTTGACATTTGACTTAAGATTAATTAAGCATGAATAACAAAAGAATCACTGTTTTCCGTAAGGAACATTTTAATGCTGCTCATCGGCTGAACAACCCAGCTTGGTCTGTAGAGCGCAATAAAGCGGTTTTTGGGTTATGCAATAACGACAATTTTCATGGTCACAACTATGAATTGATTGTTCAGGTTTCTGGTGAAATTGATCCGGAAACTGGCTACTTAATTGACTTGAAAATTTTGAGCGACTTAATTAAAGAAGAAGTATTAAACAGATTTGATCATAAAAATTTAAACCTAGATACGCAGGAGTTTAAGCACTTAAATCCTACTGCAGAAAATATTGCTGTGGTTATTTACGACTTAATAAGAGCCAAGCTAGACGAGCGTTACACTTTAAAAATTAGATTGTATGAAACAGAACGAAACTTTGTCGAATATCCGACTGAATGGTGATAAAATCGTTTTTACGGATGATGAATTAATGGAGGAAATGGGCGATAACCATATTAGTACTTCTGTGGACACTCCTATGGTTCCAGGTGCTTTTGATAAATCGGATGAGGAGAAAATTGCGATTATTCAAGACCATTTCAAAGCCATCATGGAAACACTTGGTTTAGACTTGTCTGATGATAGTTTAAAAGGTACGCCCAAGCGTGTGGCAAAAATGTACGTGAAAGAAATTTTTAGCGGTCTTAATCCTGCCAATAAACCTTCTGTAGCTTTATTCGACAACAAATACAAGTACAACGAAATGTTGGTAGAAAAGAATATTTCTTTTTACAGCAACTGTGAACACCATTTCGTTCCTATTATTGGTAAAGCGCATCTTGCGTATATTAGTAATGGTAGAGTAATTGGTTTGAGTAAGTTGAATAGACTGGTTGAATTTTATGCGAAGCGTCCTCAAGTACAAGAGCGCTTAACCATGCAAATTGCGAAAGAATTACAAAAAGAATTGGGTACTGAAGATGTGGCCATTGTAATTGATGCAAAACATCTTTGTGTGGCTAGCCGTGGTGTGGAAGACGATACTTCTTCTACCATTACTTCTTTTTATGGTGGTAAGTTTAAAGAGGAAAAACGCAAAGAAGAATTTCTTCGCTACCTAGAATTAAAGACTGAGTTTTAAAAAATCATTTACTTTGCCATAAATTTTTAATTCATGGCAAAGCATGCTTTTGTATTCCCCGGTCAGGGCGCTCAGTTTTCTGGAATGGGAAAAAATTTATATGAAGCTCATTCTTCTGTAAAAGAACTGTTTGAACAAGCCAATGATATTCTAGGCTTTCGTATTAGTGATACCATGTTTGCTGGTACAGACGAAGAGCTAAAGCAAACCAATATTACCCAACCTGCTATTTTTATACATTCTGTTGCTGTTTTCAAAACCATTGAAGGCGCTAAACCAGATATGGTTGCGGGTCACTCTCTTGGTGAATTTTCTGCTCTTGTTGCAAATGGTGTATTGGCTTTTGATAAAGCTTTAGAGTTGGTGAGCATTCGTGCGAAAGCCATGCAAAAAGCCTGCGAATTAAATCCTTCTACCATGGCTGCTGTATTAAATTTAGCAGATGAAAAAGTAGAGGAAATTTGTGCAGCCATACAAGCCGAAACAGGTGAAGTAGTGGTTGCTGCTAATTATAATTGTCCTGGGCAATTGGTGATTAGTGGTTCTATTAAAGCCATTGACTTAGCTTGTATTAGAATGAAAGAAGCCGGCGCTAAGCGTGCATTGGTTTTACCTGTTGGAGGTGCTTTTCATTCTCCTCTAATGGCTCCTGCTAAAGAAGAATTAGCCGCTGCCATTGAAGCTGCTGTTTTTAATTTGCCTTCTTGTCCTGTTTATCAAAATACGGTTGCAAAAGGGGTGTCTGATCCTTCAGAAATCAAACAAAATTTAATTAATCAATTAACTGGTGCGGTTAAATGGACACAGTGTGTGCAAGCAATGGTAGCCGATGGTGCTACTGAATTTACTGAATGTGGTCCTGGTAAAGTGTTACAAGGGTTAGTAGGAAAAATTGCTGGTACAACCGTTACTACAAACGGCTATAGTTAATTAATACTAGTTGAGTTTTAAAGCCTTTAATATTCCGTTGTCCCAAACAGGTAGAACGGCTCTGGTACCTGTGGTGTATGTGGCAATACCAAATGTATCGTCGTAATCCCATACTCCCCAGCCAATTCCGAATTTGTTGAGATAAGTAGACATATCGGTCATATAATTGAGGATGCTTTCGGGTGGTGCCACTTTTTTGTGTACGCCAAATTCATTGCAAATGACGTCTACTTTTTTCTGTGTACTCCAATTGTAAACAGTCTGCATGATTTTATTAATAGAGTCTGCTGCAAACTGTTGGCGGCCATACCATTCTATTTGAAACTTGGCTCCTGCATTGGTTGCATTCGCTGCTAACGTACTTACATTCGTTGGATTGCCCGGATAGGGGAGAAATCGAATGAATGAATAGGGTGCTCCTATCCAATCTGCTCCTTGATGTGTGTAAGTAAATGGTTCGTAAAAGTGAAAATTGTAAATAATATTTTTCTTTGCCAACGGTTGCAATTGGATGAGTTCGTACCAATTGCTGTGGTTTTCTGCAGTTACAATAATATAATGATTGGGTGCTGCTTCTCTTATTGAATTAACTATTTGTTCTTGGTAGGGTGCCCACCAATTTTTGTCGATACCCGATACCAAACGTTCTGCACCAATATGTGGTTCGTTCCACACTTCAAAAAACACTTTTGAGGTATCGTATCCTTTAAAATGGTTGGCCAAATTTTTCCAAAACTGTCTGAAAGACAAGCGTGCTAAAGGATCTATGGCCAATCTTGCTTCAAAATTATCTCCGGTGGCATGCATTTCTAATACAACGGATAATCCAGCAGCAGTAATGCCTTTAACTGCATTTTCTATATGTACTAAATTATTGGTTTGTAGTTCTTCTATCTTACTTGGATTACTAATAACAGATGGTCCAATAGGCAGTCTTACATAAGTAAATCCTGCATCTTTTATTTGTTTGTAGTGGGTATTATTGTATCGGTTACTATACTGCCCTGCATCCGAATAATCATTAAACCAATTGGAAAGGTTAATTCCTTTGGCTAATTTGTCTACGGCTGTTCCTTTAGGTCCAACTACTGGATCTGCCGATGTTCCTGTTTTTGAACAAGCCATCATTAAAACAGTTACTACAACCAGCAAACCAATAATACCTTTGTTCAATCTCACTTTTCAATTTTTAGTTAATACTACAATTGATCCATTCTGGGTCAAAATGGGCATTGTATTTTTTATAAAAATGGATCGCAGGTTCATTCCATTCTAATACCTGCCAAACCATTCCTTTCAGCCCTTTCTCTTTACACTCTTCTATTAAACGTTCAAAAAGTAGCTTTCCGATATGTTGCCCCCTCATTTTTTCTGTAACCAATATATCTTCTAAATACATTCTTTGCCCTTTCCAAGTACTATATCGTATATAATAGAGTGCAAATCCATGTATTTCGTTGCTTCCATCTGATTTTGTTTCTTCGGCTACAAATGCCCACCATACTGGTTTTTCGCCAAAACCACTTTCAATAAAATGGTCTAAGGTTACGGTTACTTCGTCTGGCGCTTTTTCATAAACTGCCAGTTCCTTTATTAATTCTAATATTCTTGCACAGTCTCGTGCTTCGGCTCTTCTGATATTGATATTCATAGTGTGTTTAGCGCTTGTTCAAAATCGGCAATAATATCTTCTACGTTTTCTATTCCAACACTTAGTCTAATTAATCCGTCTGTAATATCAAATTGCAAACGTTCTTCTTTAGATAACCCCATATGGCTCATGCTTGCTGGATGAGACAATAAGGTATCTGGTGTTCCAAATGAAATGGCTCTCACGCAAATTTGTAAAGCATCAATAAATTTTTTACCTGCTTCTAAACCGCCTTTTAATTCAAAACTCATTAATGCACCTGCTTGTTTCATTTGCTTTCTTGCAATTGCATAATCTGGGTGTGTTGGTAGTCCGCAAAAATTTACTTTTTCTACTGCTTTGTGGTGGGCTAAAAAATTGGCAACCTGCACGGCGTTGCTGCAGTGTCGCTCCATCCTTAACTCTAATGTCTTTAATCCATTCGTTAATAAAAATGAATCGAATGCATTGCTATTTCCACCTAATAAAACATGCCATTTCCAAATAGGCCCGTTCATCAATGTGAGGTCTTTTCCAAGTAAAATTCCGCCTACTGCTGTTCCATGTCCATTCAAAAATTTAGTAGTGCTGTGCATCACAAAATCTGCTCCCCACTTAAATGGTTGCTGCAAATAAGGTGTTGCAGCTGTGTTGTCTACTGAAACTAAAATGCCCTTACTTTTTGCAATGGTGCAAACCCTTTCAATATCTATACAACGCAATGTAGGGTTAGAAGGTGTTTCAATATGAATCAATTTTATAGAAGGATATTGAACAAGCGCTGCTTCAATTTCTGTTTCATTATTTAGGTTGATCATCACTGTCTCCACACCCGTATCTGCTAATACTTTATGCAAGAGTTCATGTGTACCACCATATAATGCATGATGCGTTAATACGGCATCTCCTTTGCTTAAAGTACCTAAAAACAAAGTGCTTAATGCCGCTTGACCACTGGAATGCAATAGGGCTTTAACTTCTAGCGGTTCCCCTTGTTCGTTCTTAAGTCCAAAAGTTTCTAATGCTGCAATAATTTCTTCAGCAACTGTAAAACTTGGGTTGCCCCACCTGCTGTATATTTTTGTTTTGTCTTTTCCTGCAAATCGTTCACTGCCTTCCGTTGCTGTATCAAATGTAAATGTTGAACTAGCGTAGATGGGAGTTAAGTGTGCATGGTCTGCATTGGAATGACCAGATGCATGTATTGCAGTGGTTCCAACTCCTTTGAACTTTTTAGTCATATTGCCCTCTCTTTTAGAAAATATTTATCCAATATTATTCACTGTCATAAGCCCATTTAACCCAAGTTGCTCCCCAGGTAAATCCACCTCCAAATGCTGCCAGAACAATATTGTCTCCTTTCTTTAATTGTTTTTCCCAATCCCATAAGCAAAGAGGCAATGTTGCAGCAGTAGTGTTGCCATATTTCTGAATATTAATCATCACTTTTTCTTTGGGTAAGCCCATGCGATTTGCAGTTGCATCTATGATTCTTAAATTGGCCTGATGCGGTACCAGCCATGCAATATCGTCTGCGGTTAAATTATTACGCTCTAATAATTCGGCACTTACATCGGCCATGCCTTTTACTGCAAATTTGAAAACAGCTTGTCCTTCTTGGTACGCATAGTGTTCCTTAGCCATTACTGTTTCTACAGTGGCTGGTTTTAAAGATCCACCTGCTTTCATATGTAAATATTGTCTGCCACTTCCATCGCTTCGTAAGATGCTGTCTTTGATGCCCACTTCTTCTTCAGTAGGCTGTAGTAAAATGGCTCCTGCTCCGTCTCCAAAAATGATGCAAGTAGCGCGGTCCGTATAATCGATGATTGCACTCATTTTATCTACTCCAACTACAATTACATTTTTATAACGGCCACTCTCAATAAACATGGCTCCTGTTGTAACCGCATATAAAAAACCACTACAGGCTGCACTCATATCAAATCCCCATGCATTGGTTGCACCCAATTTATCGGCAATGATATTGGCGGTGGCTGGAAATACCATATCTGGTGTAACTGTTGCACAAATGATACAATCTATATCGGTTGGGGCTAAATTTTTCTTGCGAAGAATTTCTTGAATGGCAGGGACTGCCATATCGCTACTGGCTTTACCAGGTTCTTTTAATATTCTTCTTTCTTCAATACCGGTTCTTGTTCTAATCCACTCGTCGTTGGTATCTACCATTTTTTCTAAATCGAAATTGGTCAACTTTGTTTCGGGAACATATCCTCCCACTGCGGTAATAGCTGCGCTTCTTTTATTCATTTATTATAGGGGTTATATAAAAGATTGAAGGTACGCCTAATTGCTTTCTTTTTGCTATTTTCGTCTCAATTATGATAGCTTTTGTTCGTGGTCAATTTGCAGTTAAAACACCTGCCCGAGTAGTGGTAGATGTGAATGGAGTAGGGTATGATCTTCAAATTAGCTTAAATACCTTCTCTGCTATTAGCAATAAAGAGAGTGGGCAATTGTTTACTTATTTGCATATTACCGAGAATTCGCATACCCTTTTTGGCTTTGCTGAATTGTCTGAGAAAGACCTTTTTTTACAATTGATTAGTGTATCTGGGGTAGGGGCATCTACAGCCCGTATGATGTTGTCTGGCATGAAGCCCGAAGAAATAACCCGAGCCATTGTTCAAGGAAACACTAAACAGCTAGAAGGAATCAAGGGAATAGGTAAAAAATCGGCCGAAAGATTGATTGTAGAACTAAGGGATAAGCTCGCTAAACAGCACAATGAAAATATTTTACCCGGATTTGTTACCCCGCAAATAGATTCGGATGCAATAAATGCCTTAATTTCATTGGGCATTGGTAGAGTAATGGCCGAACAAGCTGTTAAGAAAACCATGCAAACATCCCCCGAAAACAGTTCATTAGAAGAAATTATTAAACTAGCACTCAAAAACCTATAGCCATCGAATTGAGCTTTACTTAACCAAGCGGGACTGTTGTTGAAGTATTCCTACTCATTTGTATTTTTTTGTTTGACCATTCTGTGGTGTACTAATTCTTTTTCCCAAACGAAAGATAGTTTACGTTTTCCTATTCAAGATAGAAGAGGAGATGCCATGAGTGCGCCCAATAAAAATCCTTTTGATATAAAAGACACTGGTCTTGTAAAAAGGAAAACAGAATACGATCCTAAAACCAAGTCTTATTTTATTAGCGAAAAAATTGGTAATATTTGGTACCGCAAACCTGCTGCCATTTCTTTTGAAGACTTTTGGAAACTAGAAGCTAAAAAATCGGAGAACGATTATTTTAAGAAAAGAGCCGATGCACTTTCTTTATTAAATCAAAAAACAAAACGACCTCCTTTACAAACCTATCCTAAATTATTCGATCGAATATTTGGATTAACTGGTCAAAACCTGAAAGTAGATATTCGCCCATCTGGTGAAGTAAATGTAATGGCTGGGTATCAAGGTCAAAATATCAAAAACCCTACATTACCTGAACGTGCTAGAAAAAATGGGGGCTTCGATTTTGATATGAATGCCAACCTAAATTTGAATGCGAATATTGGCGATAAACTCAAATTCCCCATCAACTATAATACCCTTACTAATTTAGGTTTCGACAATCAGTTGAAATTAGATTACAAAGGAATGGATGATGAAATCATCAAGAGCATTGAAGCCGGAAATATCTCCTTTCAATCGAAGGGAACTTTAATTCCTAGTGCACAAAACTTATTTGGAGTTAAAGCACAATTGCAATTTGGAAAATTATTTGTGACAGGTGCGTTGGCTAACCAACGATCTTCTAGGCAGAGTTTAAATTTACAAGGAGGTGCTGCTACCCAGTCCTTTCAAAAGAAGTTAGATGAATATGAAGAGAACAGACACTTTTTATTAGGTAAATATTTCAAAGACAATTTTAATAAAACCATGCGCAATTTGCCTGTTGTGAACTCTCAGGTGCAAATTCAACGTATGGAAGTTTGGGTAACCAATAGAACAGGCGCAACTACTGATGCAAGAGATATTGTGGGTTTGATGGATTTAGGTGAACCTTCTCCTTTTAATAATGCAATTCAGTCTTTAACCAATAATCCATTGCCTGCAAATGGCGCCAATAATTTATATGCTTCTTTAGCAGGTGATCCGAATGCAAGAAATCCTGCATTCATCAATAGTTTATTGTTGACCAAAGGCTTGAGACCTGTAGATGATTTTGAAAAAACTTTTGCAAGAAAATTATCTACCAACGAATATTATTTTAATGCACAAGCAGGGTTCCTTTCTATTAATACCCAACTTCAAGCAGACGAAGTATTAGCAGTCGCTTTTCAATACACGTACAATGGTAGAGTTTTTCAAGTGGGTGAATTTTCACAGGATATTTCTTTAGACTCTAATCAAGGTGTTCAAAAAGTTTTGTTCTTAAAATTATTGAAAGCCACTTCGCAAAGAACCAATCTGCCTATTTGGAGTTGGATGATGAAGAATGTGTACTCATTAGATTTGTTTGGTGGCATTGAAAGAACTGATTTTAAATTAAATGTATTATACGAAGAGCCTAGTGGTGGATTAAAAAGATTCTTGCCTGAAACAGCTCCAGCTGTAGACGGTCAGCCGCTCTTGCGTATTTTAAATTTAGATCGACTCAATAATCGAAACGATCCACAACCCGACGGTGTATTTGATTATATAGAAGGCTTTACCATTTTACCACAAATGGGAAGGGTAGTATTTCCTGTATTAGAGCCATTTGGTAGAGACTTGGATACGCTTGCTTTTTCAGGTTTGCCACAGGCGACTAAGGATAAATATGTATACTATCAGTTGTATGATTCTATTAAAGCGATTGCGCAAACATTTGCTAATGTGAATCGATTTGTGATGCAGGGGCAAGTGAAAGGGTCTGGAGGTAGTTCTGAAATTTATTTGAACACATTTAATATTCCACAAGGTTCGGTGTCGGTTACGGCAGGCGGGCAAGTATTAAGAGAGGGGGCAGACTTTATTGTAGATTACAATTTGGGTACGGTTAAAATTTTGAACCAAGGTATCTTAAGTGCGAATATTCCAGTAAAAGTAAACTTTGAAAACAATATAGGATTTGGCATGCAGCAAAGAGGATTTGCTGGATTAAGAGTAGATTATTTAGCTAGTAAAAAATTATCGGTTGGAGCTTCCATGGTGCGTTTGGGTGAGCGCCCCTTCTTTACTAAAATGGGTTATGGAGATGACCCAATTAGAAATACGATGTATGGGGTAGATTTTAGTTATCGTTCAGAATTACCTGGCTTAACTAGAATGTTAGACAAGCTTCCTTTTTATACTACCAATGCAAAGTCTTCTATTAATGCTTATGGAGAAGCAGCTGTACTAAAGCCAGGACATCCACCACAAATAGGAAGGGGAGACCAAGGCTTGATTTTTATTGATGACTTTGAAGGAACTCGCGCCAATATAGATTTGCGTTTTCCTTTTGTGTCTTGGGCATTGGCATCAACACCGCAAGGGAATCCTCGTTTCCCTGAATCTACTTTAACCGATTCTATCAATTATAATTTTAACCGAGCTAAAATGGCTTGGTATAATATTGAACCCAATTTACAAGACAAGAATAGTCCGAATAATCCATTACGTAGAAATTTGGCAGAACTAAGTGATCCTCGTGTTCGTCAGGTATTCACCAATGAATTGTTTCCTCAAAGAACTACGAATATTACAGATGTTCAAGCGGCAACTTTTGATTTGGCTTTTTATCCAACCGAAAAAGGACCGTATAATTTTGAAACCCGTCCTGGTCAAATTAATGCCAATGGTCGTTTGAGCAATCCTACCACACGTTGGGGTGGAATCATGCGTGCCATTGATCAAACTGATTTTGAAACCAATAATATTGAGTTCGTAGAATTCTGGATGCAGAATCCATTTATTACTAATCCTGCAAGCAGGGGAGGAAAATTATTTTTAAATTTTGGAAATATTAGTGAAGACATTTTAAAAGATGGACGTCGCTTTTATGAAAATGGAATGAATACGCCTACTGTTCCTGCCTCTGTTGATAGCAGCAATACTTGGGGTAAAACACCGGTGAATCCAATTCAAATTACGCAGGCATTTAGCAACGATCCGAATGATCGTGTTTTTCAAGATGTGGGCTTTGATGGTATTGATGATATAGCGGAGCGTAGAAAGAAAGCATATATACTACAACAACTCGCCAATAATTTTGGTCCTGCATCTGCCGTTTACCAACGTGCATTTCAAGATCCTTCTAATGACAACTATCAATGGTATAGAGACCCTGCTTTTGATGCAGTTGGAACAGGAATTTTAGGACGATATAAAAACTTTAATAATCCACAAGGCAATTCACCGGTTGCTGTTTCAGACGGAATATTTACTTCTGCTGCAACACTCTATCCGGATAATGAAGATTTAAATAGAGACAATACCTTGAATGAATCTGAATCTTATTATGAATATGAAGTGCCCTTGGCTCCTGGTATGGATGTAGGTAGAACACCTTATATCACTGATAAAAAAAGAGTAACGGTTAATTCTGCAGATGGGGTAACCCGAACAGAAGATTGGTTTTTATTTAGGGTTCCTATTAAAGGGTATACCAGAAAAATTGGAAATATTCCCGACTTTAAATCGATACGTTTTGTTCGTTTGTTCATGACCGATTTTGAAGATTCAGTTGTGGTGAGATTAGCCCGATTAGATTTAGTAAGAAACCAATGGCGCCAGTTCATTTATAATTTAGATACAACAGGCTCATACACTCCTATCAATACTACTACAGGAACACAATTTAATACCCTTGCAGTAAACTTAGAAGAGAACAGCAGCAGAACACCAGTGAATTATTTAATGCCACCGAATGTAGAACGTGTTCAATTGTTAAGTAATAATGGAGTCAACCTACAACAGAATGAACAGGCCATTGCTATGCGCGTAAACAATTTACAAGCAGGTGATGCAAGGGGAATTTTTAAAACATTGAATTTGGATATAAGACGTTATACCAAATTGTCGATGTATTTACACGCAGAATCTATAACAGGTCAAAGGCCTGTGGTGGATAATGAAATTAGAGCGGTTATTAGAATTGGGCAAGACTTTTTGAACAACTATTATGAAATAAAAGTTCCACTTAAGATAACTGCTCCTGGTATTTATCCTCGTGGACAAGAAGCAAGGGTTTGGCCAGAAGAAAATAATATTGATTTCTTGTTGCGAGACTTGATCGATTTAAAATTGGAAAGAAATAATGCTGGTGCTTCCTTAAGTAATATTTATAGAAAAATCATTGGCAATAAAACCATGTCGATCATGGGAAATCCTAATTTAGGAGAAGTGCGCGGATTTTTAGTTGCTGTAGAAAATCCTTCAAGGCCCAATGGGGTAGCCATAAGTGCTGAAGTATGGGCGAATGAATTAAGGTTGTCTGGTTTGGATGAGAAAGGCGGCTATGCTGCACTTGGTAGAGTGGATTTGGTATTGGCCGATTTAGGAACCTTATCTGTTTCTGCAAATACTTATACGCAAGGATTTGGTACCATTGAACAAAGGGTGAATGAAAGAGCTAGAGATAATTTAATGCAGTTTGATATAGCAGCTAATATTGATGCAGGAAAATTGGTTCCTAAAAAAGCAAGGTTGTCTGTTCCAATTTATGCAAGCATTAATCGTTCAACTTTAACTCCTGAATTTGATCCATATGATATGGATGTAAATTACAGAGATAAGTTAAATGCGGCTGCCCCAGATAAAAGAGATTCAATCAAGCGAGCAGCAGCAGATATTACTACTATTAAAACACTCAACTTTACCAATGTTCGAGTATTGCAAGGGCAAGGTAGGGCTGGCTTATTAAGCTTAAGTAATTTCGACTTTAGTTATTCTTTTACACAAACAGAACATACTAGTCCAGTCATTGCCCAAAACAAAGTGACCCGACATAGAGGAGGATTGGGATACACTTATATAGGTCAGAGTAATTTTATTGAACCATTCAAAAAAGTAATTAAAGGGAAGAGTCCATGGTTGGCTTTTATTAGAGATGCCAATTTTAATTTAAAGCCTTCTTTCCTAAGTTTCAGGGCCGATATTAATAGACAATTTGGAGAGTTTATTCCTCGTATTGTGAATACGGTAAACAGTAAAGTAGACAGAGTTGATACTACTTACGATAAGTATTTTACGTTTGATCGTTTTTATAATTTAAGGTGGGATTTAACCCGCTCTGTTAACGTAGACTTTAACGCTACCAATAATGCTCGAGTAGATGAACCTTTTGGAAGAATTGATACCAAGCTTAAAAAAGATTCTGTTAGAACTAATTTCTTTAAAGGAGGTAGGAATACATTGTATCAGCAGAAAGCCATCATGAATTACAATATTCCATTGAATAAGTTTCCTTTCTCCGATTGGATTACGGCGAGGTACAGTTATGGAACTTCTTATAGTTGGATTGGAGCAAGTAGAATTGCAGTGAACCTGGGAAATACGATTGAAAATTCGCAAGAGAATAATTTGAATGCACAATTCAATTTTGGAAACTTATATGCTAAGTCTAGGTGGATGCGAGCCTTAGATAATATTCCTCCACCTCGCTCTAAAAATGATCCGAAGAATGGAAAGAGTGCACCACCAGCAATAAATCCATTGGGTTCTGTATTCCCAACTAAAGCAGAAGCAATTGCGGGTTTATTGGGCCAAAAAAGAACCGATGCTTTGAAGCGTTGGAGACAACAAAGAAGAGATATTAAGAATGCTGAAAAAATGTTGCGTCAAGCAACTACGCCAGAATTAGGTGGGCTCGAAAGAACTGCGGGAAAGTTCATCACCATGTTTAAAACTATTTCTATTAATTACGGCGAAAACTTTAGAAGTCGATTGCCGGGTTATATGGATAGCACCAACTTTATTGGACAAAATTTTCAAACCATGGCACCAGGTTTAGATTATGTTTTTGGTAAACAACCAGATGCCAATTGGATCAATAATAAAATTTCGAAAGGCTTGTTAACCAAAGACAGCACATTCAATTTTTTATATAGACAAAGTTTTGAACAAAGACTCAATATCACAGCACAAATAGAACCAATAAGAGAGTTATTAATTGATATTACTTTAGACAAATCATTTACCAAAGATTATACCGCACTTATTAAAGACACTACGGGGTCGGGCAATAATTTTGGTCAATTGAATCCATTGTTTAACGGAGGTTTCAGCGTTTCTTATATTGCATTTAATACCTTGTTTGGAAGTAGTAATCCAAATGAATTGTCTGCAACTTTCAAAGAATTTGAAGCCAATCGATTGGTAGTTTCTAGAAGGGTAGCGGCATTAAATCCTTACTGGCAACAATTACCTGCTAACCAGAAATTTACTCCTGATGGATATGCTACAGGTTACGGTAGGTATGCACAAGATGTGTTGATTCCTTCTTTCTTGGCTGCTTACACAGGAAAAGATCCAAATACCATTGCTTTATTAAGAGAGGGGGCGAGTAAAATCAGTGCCAATCCTTTTAGTGGAATTATACCTAAACCCAACTGGAAATTAACTTACACGGGTCTTACTAAAATACCTGCAATTGCTAATTTGTTCAGCAATTTTACCATTAGCCATGGCTACAACGGTCAATTGAGTATGAATAGTTTTAGTAGTGCGCTTTTATACCAAGATCCATTTAGATTAAGTGCACCAGGGTTTATTGATACTACCAGCGGCAACTTTATTCCATTCTTCTTGGTTCCGAATATTAGCATGGCAGAACGCTTTGAACCCTTATTAAAAATTGATTTCACTACCATTAGTCAGTTCAATTTCAATTTAGAATTTAGAAAGAGCAGACAATTAAGTTTGAGTTTAATTGATTACCAATTAAGTGAAAGCAGGAGTACTGAATGGATTGTAGGAATGAATTGGAGAAAGCGCGGATTTAAATTGCCGTTTAATATTACTGGGAAAGGATTACAAAACGATTTGAACTTAAAGCTGGATGTTTCTGTAAGAGATGTATCCATAAGTAATAGCAGGTTAGATCAAACCAATGCTTATGGTACGGGTGGACAAAAAGAAATCACCATTTCACCTGCTATTGACTATGTTATCAATAGCAGGATCAATGTGAAATTATTCTTTGATCAAAGAAGAGTGACTCCTTATATTTCAACATCAGCACCTATCACCAATACCCGCGCTGGGGTGAATGTGCGGATTTCTCTAGCCCAGTAAAATATTCTAAGTTGTGAATTTATACCACTTCTAACCTATATCCAATTCCCCTGATGACTACAATCCTAACCCGCTCATCCTGCTCCAATTTCTTCCTCAACTTTGATATAAACATATCCAGACTCCTTCCTACAATCACTCCCTCATCTTCCCAAATCTCTTTCTGAATCTTATTGCGCTCAATTGCCTTATTTGGCGACAAAGCAAAAATTCGTAACACCCTTGATTCAGTTCCGGTTAGATCTATAGTATTCTCATTATAAATTAACTTCCTTTTCTTGTAATCAAATAAAAAAGCCCCCAAATGAAATAGGTCATTATTTTGAGTGGGCAATTGCTCTAAAGTCTTCGCAGGTTTACGAGATCTAAAATACAATAACCCAACAAAAGCCAAAACTGGCAGACCACCAAGCAGATATCCATTCTTTGAGTCAATAAATGACGAAGCTTTAAATTGAATATTTATGACATAGCAGTCTTTTGGAAGCTTTCTCCCTTTGCAAGCAACAATATCATCTTTCTGATTATTGGCAATCGCATAACCATAAACCACACTAGTATTGCTACAATTCAATACTTTAACCACGTAATCAGCAAATTGCTGATCCTTACCAAATAAACGCTGAGTAATATTTATTAGAGAGTCAGGTAGAAAACTAAACTCATGCTCAAAACTTATCTGGTATTCATTTGCTGAAATTTTATTCAATGGTAGTACCCTTGATACACTGTCATCCGATTGCAAAAGCAATTCATGCCCAACTTTACGAATCAATATTTCAGCTCTAGCTTTTTCAAAATCATCATCACCATCAATACTAAATGCTACAAATGCCAAAGAAGTCAATACTAGAAATAATACCCAAAGGAGATTTTTTCTATTGCTATTGAGCAATTTTTGGTATCTAGACATATTATTTACTGATTATTTACAAAGGTTACACTTTTATTTACAATACAAACGCACATTGATGAAAGGTAGAGGTCTACTTTAGCCCAATCAATTTGAAAGGATAAAAAATGTAAAAAATGAATAACCTGCCTAAAATTTATACCATTTGTTTGACGCTGTTATGTTACTTTTTGTTTTACGCCTGTAGCAACAAACCATTCTCTTCCACTTCAATTCATGAATTGCAAACGAATGAAGCTCAAACTAAAAAGACTTCTATTGTAGCTAAGCTTAAAGAAAACGCTCACCTACCAATTGAGAAAAGGATTTCATTATATCATCAACTCAAAAAGGAAAATTTTGATTTATACGATTTTGGGAATGAGACCGAATTAACCTTATACGGATACTCGTTTTTATGGGATAACAATTTGGATGATGCGATTTCCATTTTTGGGCTCATTATTGCTGAATTTCCAAATTCGGCAAATGCTTATGATAGCATGGGCGAGGCCTATCTTCAGGCAAAAGATAGCACTAAAGCACTTCAGTTTTATGCAAAATCATTGCAGATGAACCCTGATAATTTTTTTGCAGAAGATGTGATTCAGAAAATTAAATTTCCAAATAGTAAACCTTTAACTTCAAAAGAAAAATTTTCAAAAGTCTACGACACAAAAGGATATCTAGCAGATTTAGACCAATTGGGTCAAAAACTATTGACTGTTCATCCTCATGCTCTGAAATTTATTTCGAAAGAACAATTTCTTAAAAATATTGAAAATAAAAAATCATTGATTACAGATAAAACCACCTATGCTGAATTTGCTTGGCATTGCAATGCAATAATTGCAAGTATTGGTTGTTCTCATACGGCTTCTTCTACTATGCAAAATGATTATAATGAATTTTCAATATTGCCTATAGAGAACAGTTTCCCACTACAAGTAAGATTGATTAATAAACAATTATTTGTGGTTAATCCAATGAATAATGCCGATAAGGTAAAAGTAAAAGACGAAATCTTGAGTATCAATGGTATTGAAACCCAAAAACTACTCTCAATTATTTTTGACCACACTGTATCGCAAGCTAATATCCAAACGGCTAAAATACAACGGTTTAACACTTTTTTTGCTGCTCAAATACCCTATGCATTAGGGTTGCCAAAAACTTTTGAAGTTGTTGTTAAAGAAAGGAATGGCTCCATTCAATTACACAAAGCCACAAAAATGGCAACTGAACTATATAATCCTTCTATTAATAGTTGCAACAATGATTTGTGTTTAGAAATTGTAGAAGGCAATATAGCTGTTTTAACAATCGCTACTTTCAATTATTATGAGTGGAACAATTATGGCGTTTTTAAATCTTTTCTTGATAGCAGTATGAAGGTGATCAACAATAAAGAAATTAAAAATTTAGTAATTGATGTGAGGTATAACGGAGGCGGTTCTCAACATCCAAGTATTTACTTGCTACAACACCTAATGGATAAACCATTTGTATATTACTCAAAGGCTGAATCTGAAGGAAAAAAAGATATAAGTTACGGTGTAGAAATGTTTCATCCATTTGAAAATCGTTTTAAGGGGGAAGTCTATTTTTTGATGGATGGAAATGGACATTCTACCACGGGGCATTTTATGAGTTTAGTGAAAGTACACAACCTAGGAAAAATCGTTGGGGAAGAATTAGGATCTAATCAATTTTGTACCGCTGGACAAACGATGTTTCGTTTACGTAATACAAAATTTGTAGTCTCTTCGGCAAATAATACACATATATCTACAGCCACAAACTTGCCTGATAATGTTGGTATTCTGCCGGATTATTTTATAACACAAAGTATTGATGACTATTTAAATAAAATAGATGCTGTAAAGAATTATACACTTAAGCTTATTAGAAAATAATAGTATAAAAAAAGGGTCAGTAGTTCATCACTACTGACCCTTTAACTTTTTAAGCCTTTCTAAATGAATTAGTTTTTCCTAAAAGCCCATTTACCTATTTCTTTCCAGCCTACTTTTTTACCATACATTAAAATACCTGTACGATATACTTTCCCGCTTAACCAGGTAGTTAATAAGAAACTACCGACTAGGGTGAGCATACTTGCAGCCAATTGCCAGTAAGGCACTGTACCTGGAACGCCATAGGCAATTCTTGCCATCATCACCATTGGTGAACTAAATGGAATAATACTTGCCCAAGTAGCCATACTCGTGCTTGGATCTTCTACTGCTCTGCTCATAATAATGAAAGAGAAAATGATCGGCATAGTAATGGGTAACATTAAACTTTGTGCATCTTGTGGATCTTCGTTAACTACTGAACCAACGGCAGCAAATAAGGATGCATAGAATAAGTAACCACCCAAAAAGTAAAATATAAAACATCCAATGATTAATGGCCAGTTGGCAGTACTCATGGTATTTTGAAACTTATATAAATTTTGCGCAGTTTCTCCAGCTTGTGCTATTGACGCTGCGCCGCCAGGTCCCATTTGTGCATTGGCTTTCTGCAATTCTGCTACTTGCTGTAACACATCTTGTGGTATAAAAAATTGAGAAGCGGCAATGATACCAAAAATCAACAAGATCCAAACAAAAAACTGGGTTAGCCCCACTGCACCAATCCCAATGATTTTGCCCATCATTAATTGAAAAGGTTTTGCACTGCTGATCATTACTTCGGCAATACGATTGGTTTTTTCTTCCATTACCCCACGCATTACCATGGCGCCATAAATAAACATGGTGATATAAATTAACATACCACTTCCAAATCCAATTCCATAAGAGAGTGCAGCACTGCTTTCTTTAACTGAATCACCAGTCTCTTCTAATGATTTCATTTCAGCAAACTGTGAAGATGATTTAATAGAGTCTAATTGTGCACGATCAATTCCTGCTTGTTGTAACATTTGGTCTTCAATGGCATCGTTGATTCTGTCCTCAATTTTAGATTCCAAGCTTAAGCCAATTCTTTTTTTAGAGCGAATGATGTACTCTGCTTTGGCAGTGCCCTCAAATTTTGGAATGATAATAATATCGGTATAGCCTTTCTTTGAATAGTTAGCAGTATCTACATCAGTTGGAAATTCAAATTTGATATCACTTGCATCTCTTAAGTTGCCCTTAAAGAAACCATTCTGGTCTACTACCGCAATTTTATGCATTTCTTTATCCGTTGCGGCAAGGAATGCAGCTCCTGCTATAAAGCCCACCATAATTAAGGGGGTGAGAATGGTTGTCAGTAGAAAGCGCTTGTTCATTACTCTACTGAGGTATTCGCGTTGTATAATAATTAATATCTTGTTCATATAATTAGTTGTCTATTTTTTGAAATGCTCTTGCTGTGGCGTGTGTTCCTTCTACCTGGCTAATGAAAATTTCATTTAGGGTAGGTAGAATTTCATGAAAAGATTCAATGGTGCATTGATTGTTTAAGAAATGGGTTAAAATATCATTGCTTTTAAATCCCTCATTAATTTGCAATACCAACTCATTGTCGTTTACATTCACAATATTGAATGCTGGGGCACTTAATGTGCCTGGCAATTCATTTAATTTAATGCTGAATTTGTTTTCCTTAAACTGCTGCTTAATATTATGAACAGTTCCATCTAAAATCTTTTTACCCAAGTTTACCAAAACAATATGGTCGCAAATTTCTTCAACCTGTTCCATTCTATGGGTGCTGAAAATGACAGTACTTCCTCTCTTGGCCAATCCATAAATTTCTTCTTTAATTAAGTTGGCATTTAGTGGGTCTAATCCGCTGAAAGGTTCATCTAAAATGATGAGTTTGGGTTCATGCAAAACCGTTGTTACAAACTGTAATTTCTGGCTCATACCCTTACTAAGGTCTTCCACTTTTTTATTCCACCAAGTTTCCATTTCCAACTTCTTGAACCAAAACTTGATTTTTTGCATCGCTTCTGCTTTGCTCAAACCCTTTAATTGTGCTAAGTACATGGCTTGCTCACCAATTTTCATTTTCTTGTACAAGCCTCTTTCTTCTGGCATATAGCCAATTTTGATGATGTCGTTTAACGGATCAAAAGTTTTTCCATCAAATTGAATATGACCACTGTCTGGATAAAAAATCCCCGTAATCATTCTCAATAAAGTGGTTTTACCTGCTCCGTTTGGACCCAGTAATCCAAAAATACTTCCTTGCTCAATGGAGAAACTAATATCATCCACCGCTTTTTGGGTGGCATAATGTTTTCTCAGATTGGTTAATTCTAAAATTGCACTCATATGCTTATTTATATATGAACTAAATGTAATGATTAGTGTTGCCTTTCAACAAAATATTACAGGAAAGGCCTTGTTTTTGAGTAATTTTGCATAAAATATTTAAAGTAAGTGAAATGAAGGGTTTATTAAGGGGGGGGAGAGGTTTTTTATTGGGAATAATGCTTGTTGGATTAAGTAGTTGGGGTTTTTTGGTACATAGAACCATACACCAGTTAGCCGTTTATCAACTTCCTGCTGAAATGGCTGGCTTTTTTCACAGCAATATGGGCAAGTTGGTATACGATGCACCAAGAGCAGACACTAGACGAAATGCCGATAGTACAGAAGCACCCAAGCATTTTATTGATCTAGAACCATTCAATGAAAAGCCCGCTTATGATTTGCCACAAGATTTTAATAAAGCCATTGCTCAGTACAGTCTTGATACCTTAACTAAGTATGGGTATGTTCCCTACCAAATTATTGTACTGAAAAACCAATTGACCAATGCATTTAAAATGCAAAACAAAGATTCTATTTTGTTTTATGCAGCAGACCTTGGTCATTATATTGGAGATGCTAATGTTCCTTTACATACCACTATCAATTACGATGGTCAATTAACCAATCAACAAGGCTTGCATAGTTTATGGGAATCAATGATTCCTGAATTGGAAATAGAGCAATACAATTTATACAGTGGTCATAAAGTTCGTTATTTACGAAATCCTATAAAAGATGTTTTCCGCGCCATTAAAAGAGCGCATGAATTGGTGCCGACTATGTTAGCAAAAGAAGTAGAAATTAGTGTAGCATTTACCGATTCTACTAAGTATCGCTATCAAATGCGAAACGGAAAACAATCTAGGTCTTATACTACTGCTTTTGCAAAAGCTTATTCCGAAAAATTGAAGCCTACAATTAATCAACAGCTGCTTCATTCTGCAGATATGATTGCTGATTTTTGGTATACCGCTTGGGTAGATGCAGGCAAGCCTAATTTAAGCGGCATTACCAATTGGTCTGATGAAAAGAAAGAACAATATGCTACTGAACAAGCAGCTTATCATTCTAACTCTTTGATCAAAGAAAATTTATTGGAGGCAAGGAAAAAGTAGGGGAGTATTTTAAGCCCATACTAAGGCAATTTGCCTTGCTAATCTTTGGCCATCCATTGCAGCGCTTACAATCCCACCTGCATATCCAGCACCTTCACCACATGGGTATAAATTATTCAATTGTGGATGCGTTAGTGTTGTGGCATCTCTAGGAATTCGGATAGGAGAGGAAGTTCTACTTTCTGTTGCTACCAATACTGCTTCATTGGTATAATAGCCTTTCATTTTTGCTCCAAACATTTTTAGTGCACCTTGTAAACTTTCTCGAATAAAAGATGGTAATACTTCTTTTAAATTAGCTGAAGCCAGTCCTGGCAAATAACTGCAACTGGGTAAGTCACTAGAAACTTTATTATTACAGAAGTCAACCATTCTTTGCGCTGGTGCTACAAATTTTCCACCGCCTGCATTGAATGCTTTCTGTTCTACCGATTGTTGAAAATCCATGAGTAGTAATGGGTCTATTGAAGACTTCTTAAAATATTTCAGTGCATCTGTTTCTGCAACTTGCACTACCATGCCGCTATTGGCAAATGGATTGTTTCTTTTACTTGGGCTCCAGCCGTTCACGACTAATTCGCCGGGATCTGTTGAAGCGGTGGCTATAATCCCCCCTGGGCACATACAAAAACTAAATACGCCTCGTTGATTAACTTGTTCTACTAAACTATAAGAAGCAGGAGGTAAATATGCTCCCCGTAAATCGCAATGATATTGTGCTGCATCAATGATGCTTTGTGGATGTTCTATTCTAACGCCTAATGCAAATGGCTTTGCTTCAATTAAAATATTTTTTTCTTGCAACATTCTAAAAATATCTCGAGCAGAGTGTCCGGTTGCCAATATATATGCATCTGCAGAAAATCGATTTCCATCTGCGGTGATGAGTTCATGAATTGCATCCTCCTTGGTAACTAAATTGGTAACCTTAGTTTCAAAATGGACTTCTCCGCCAGCTGCAATAATTTGCTCACGCATAGCAGAAATAATCTGCGGTAATTTATTGGTGCCAATATGCGGATGTGATTGGTATAAAATTTTTTCTTCTGCACCAAACTGATAAAACAATTGCAACACTTTATCAATACTGCCTCTTTTACTGCTGCGTGTGTATAGTTTTCCATCACTATAAGTGCCGGCTCCTCCCTCGCCAAAGCAATAATTGCTATCGGGGTTAATAATGCCTTCTTTATTTAGTACAGCTAAATCTCTTCTTCTGGCTTTAACGTCTTTGCCTCTTTCTAGAATGATGGGTTTAATTCCTAATTCAATTAATTCCAATGCTGCAAATAATCCAGCTGGCCCTGCGCCAATGATGATGACGCTTTTTGCATTGGATGGAATGCTCTCTAATGGAACACTAATTCTATTACGCGATATATATGGCTCGTTAATATAAGCTTGTAGGGTTAGGTTGATCCAAACTTGCTGCCTACTTCGGGCATCTATGGATTGTTTGAGTGTTCTGTATCCAGTAATGGCTGAAATAGGAACCCCAGCAGACTGCGCAATCAATTGATGCACTTGTTCTGTTAGAGCAGCTTCTTCCGGCTTTAGTTTTAAACTGATTTGTTTTTGCATACTGTCAGGTGTTGATCCTAAAAAGTAGTTGGGTATTTTAGAAAGGCAAGTCGTCTACCACTTCTCCTGGAGGAGGCATATCATTGTAATTGGCAGATGGGGGCATGTCTACATCACTGGTGAGTTTAACCGTTTCCATTCTCCAAGCGTCTAAGTTGGTGATATAATTTTCACGACCATCTTTCATCCACTTAGTCCCTTTAATATTGAACATCACTTTTACTTCCTCTCCTAAATTAAAGCGATCAGGCATAGCTGTTTTATCTTGAACACATTGAAACTTTACGTAATTGGTAATGGTTCTTCCATTAATATCTTCTGATTTTTCAATAACAAATTCCCTGGTTTTGAAATTTTCTGTACGTTGAACTATATCAAATTTGGCAACCAATTTGCCGGTGATTTCATAACTCATGTTTCTGCTTTTATTTACAACAAAAGTAGGTTTAAATTTTCCAATTATTATTGTACCTTTCTTCACTTCAATGTTTATTCATGCGTATTGTATCAATTTTTTATAGTGGGTTTATTTTGTTGGTGTTGGGATGTGGAACTACTCAAGTACCCAAGTCGGTTAGTTATTTGGGGTACCCTGTTTCTCCTAAGATCAAAGCAGATACAGCTTTACTCAATTTAATACAACCTTATTCAGTAGAAGTAAACCGAACAATGAATAATATTATTGGCTTTACTCCAACTACCATGACCAAGCGCTTGCCTGAAAGTGGTTTGGGAAATTTTATGGCCGACTGTATGAAGGAAATGGCATCCAAAAAATTTGGTATGCCGGTAGACATTGCATTCATGAATCAGGGTGGAATAAGAGCAAACATTAACAAGGGAAATATTACGGTTGGTAATGTGTATGAGTTAATGCCTTTCGATAATTTATTGGTCATACAAGAATTAAAGGGAGCGGTGATTGAAGCATTACTCAATCATATTGCGGCTGATGGAGGTTGGCCTATTTCATCGGGTTCTTCATTTAAGATTAAGAATAAACAAGCAGTAGATATTATCATCAATGGCAAGCCATTGGATCGCAATGCCACTTATATAACGGCCAATTCAGATTATATAGCACAAGGGGGGAGCGATGCCGCTATGTTAAAAGCATTCCCTTTTCAGAACAAAGGGTATTTAATTCGAGATGCATTAATTGAATACATCAAGCAAATTACCGCCAGCGGGAAACCCGTTGATGCTAAAATTGAAAACCGAGTAACCAGCAGCAAAAATGAATAGAAGACATTTTATTAAGCAAACAACATTGGCAAGTTCTGCAGTAATGGCTAGCAGCTTAGCTGGAACTTCTTTATTGAATGCGCAAGGCATTCCAGAACAATCATTGCTCACCATTTTGCATACCAATGATGTTCATAGTCGATTGGATCCTTTTCCGATGGATGGAAGTCGAAACCAAGGATTGGGTGGGGTTGCGGCTAGGGCTTCATTAATTCAAGCAATTCGGGAAGAGAATAATCCTACACTATTATTAGATGCAGGGGATATTTTTCAAGGAACTCCTTATTTTAATTTATACAAAGGAGAACCTGAAATTAAAGCGATGAGTAAAATGGGCTATGATGCCGTTACCATGGGTAATCATGATTTTGATGCGGGGATTGAAAATTTTGCGAATCAATTGCAACATGCTCGTTTTCCAGTAGTCATTAGTAATTATGATTTTGCTGGTACACCTATGGAATATAATTATAAGCCCTATACCATTATACAAAAAGGAAAGCAACGCATTGGAATTTTAGGACTGGGTATTGAATTGGAAGGATTGGTTCCAAAGAATTTATATGGTAATACCGTTTATAAAGACCCCATTGTTGCTGCGAATGAAACAGCAGAAATTCTGCGACAAAAAAAATGCGATTTAATCATTTGCTTATCTCATTTGGGCGATAAGTATAATGAGAATAAAGTGAGTGATGAAATATTAGCAAAAGAGAGTCGGAACATCGATTTGATTATTGGGGGGCATACCCACCGCTTTTTTGATCAACCTAGAAAATATACCAACAAAGACGGTGGGGATATTTTGGTGAACCAAATGGGCTGGGGAGGCATCCAAATGGGTCGTTTGGATTATAATTTTTCGGCTAGCAAAAGAAAAAATTCGCCGAAAGCCCATACTGTAGTTATAATGAGAAAACCTAACGAATAAAAAAATTTTTTTTTCAACATAAAGTCTACATATTCGCATCCCTATTTTATTTTTTAAACATATCCACATATGGGGAAAATAAGATAACTTGTAGGAATAGATAAAACTTAACTGATTATATAAAATTGTTCACTTTTTTGTATGGCTAAGAACGCTGAAAATGTTTGGGTCAATTGTTTAAAAATTATCAAGGACATTGTAGAATGGCAACATTTTAAAACATGGTTTGAACCTATTACTCCTGTTGAATTAAAAGGGAATGTATTAATGATACAAGTTCCTTCTCAATTCTTTTATGAGTACTTAGAGGAGCACTATGTTACTTTGCTTGCTAAAACTTTGAAACGCGAATTGGGTAAAGATGCTCGACTAGAATACCGCATCATGGTAGATAGTGGAAACACCAATAGCAGAAATGGTTCTGTTGATATTCCTGCACGCGGTCCTAAATCAATCAACAACAATGAAATGAATTTTCCATTGGTGATTGATAATCCTGTGAAGAATCCATTTGTGATTCCAGGGTTGAAGAAAATGCAAATTGACCCTCAATTAAACCATGGTTATATTTTTGACTCTTTTATAGAAGGCGATTGTAATAGGGTTGCTCGAAGAGCAGGTAAAACAGTTGCGGAAAAACCAGGAGCCAACTCCTTTAATCCATTGGTTATATATGGTGGTGTTGGATTAGGTAAAACCCATTTGGCACAGGCTATTGGAAATGATGTAAAAAGAATGCATCCTTCTAAAGTGGTGTTATATGTAAGTAGTGAAAAATTCATCAATCAATTTGTTGACCATAGTCGCAATAATGCAATTAATGATTTCATTCACTTCTATCAGTTGATTGATGTGTTGATTATTGATGATGTGCAATTTTTCAGCAGGGCAGAAAAAAGCCAAGATGCTTTCTTTGCCATCTTTAACCACTTGCACCAAAGCGGAAAACAATTGGTATTAACTTCTGATAAACCACCTAAAGATTTAGATGGTATGCAAGAGCGTTTGTTGAGTAGGTTTAGATGGGGATTAAGCGCAGACTTGCAAGTTCCCGACTACGAAACAAGAATTGAGATCTTAGAAAAGAAAATGAAGAACGACGGATTGGATATGCCTAAAGAGGTAATCAAGTACGTTGCTTATAATATCAATACGAATGTGCGTGAATTAGAAGGCGCATTAATTTCATTATTGGCACAGTCTTCTTTGAATAAGAAAGAAATTGATGTTGAGTTGGCTAAGAAGGTATTAAGAAACTTTGTAAAAACCAGTAGCAAAGAAATTACCATTGACGCCATTCAGAAAATGGTCTGCGAATATTTTGATGTTCCATATGACCGTTTGTTGCATAAAACGCGTAAAAGAGAAATTGTACAAGCTCGTCAAATTACCATGTACTTGGCCAAAGCTTTCACCAAGAACTCTTTAAAAACGATTGGAGAACATTTTGGTGGCCGAGACCATACTACCGTTATTCACTCTTGTCAAACAGTGAAAGACTTAATGGATACGGATTCTATATTTAGAGAAAACGTAATGGAACTAACGCAGAAAGTGCAGTTGGCTGCTATGTAAATTGACTTTTGTTAGGGTCTTAATATATTGTGCATCCCGTCTCTTGTAGGCGGGATGTTTTATTTTATGAATTTTTCAATCAATTTTTGGCAGTTAAGCTTAGGAAACTTATTTTTGCACCCCTCTCCGAAAGGAGTAAGGACGGTGAGGTGGATGAGTGGCTGAAATCAGTAGTTTGCTAAACTGCCGTACGGGTTAAACTGTACCGCGGGTTCGAATCCCGCCCTCACCGCAGATTAACTAAACACTAATCTGACAGCAAACTCAAGAATGATTTTCTCCGGCGAAAATCAGGATAAGAAAGTCTCGGGAAGTAGCGCAGGCCGGTAGCGCACCTGGTTTGGGACCAGGGGGTCGCAGGTTCGAATCCTGTCTTCCCGACGAAAGAAGAAAACCCTTCGACGAAGTCGAGGGGTTTTTATTTTGAGGCCGTCGCGAACTTGTTCGCGTAAGGACGAGAAATGAAAAACCCCAAAGCGCGAAGCGCTGAAGGGTTTTCTTGATTTGGCTACACCCACTCAAAGGATCACGGAGTGAAACGACGTGAATCCTTTGAGATTAGCGAACATGATAAACTGATTTTAATTAGACCCCCCATTTACTTTTAATAATTAATTTCTAATTAAGTCTGGACAATTATGTATATATGAATTTAAAACTCAGAATCAACGGTTAAGTTCTTTTGGTTTAAAATATTTTCTAGCATTTCTTTCCATTTGTGAAAACCATTTAGCGGCTGCTGGTAATCGTGATTAATGAAATAAAAATCCTTTTCTTTTTTATTCCTGTATTGCATTCTTTTTCCTTTTCTAATCGATTGAATTAATCCGAATTTCATAGGAATATCTTCAGTACTAGCTATTTTCCAGATATAAGTTGCCTCTAGGGTATTGTATGTTTCCCAAACAATGAATATACCCTTCGTTTGACGGATCACAAAAACAAATGAAAATGGTTTGCTGCTGATTGATAGCTTTTGTACGTCAATCGCCTGTCTCGCAGAAAGGAAACGAATATGATGGTAATGTTTTGTTTTGTCTTCCTGCATCAATTCATTCCATATGGTTTCAGTCGTGGTTGTTTCATCTTTTACTGCCTCAACCAAATCGTCTAATGATAGAATATCGTCCCTGTCTCCTGAAAGAATTACTTCATGAATCCATTCGTTGCGAATTTGTTGGAGGATGGATCCGTCAAGTTGCAATAGATCACAACTATCGATTGAAACTGGTAAGCATTTTTGATCCACCATCTCAAAGGTGATCGTACAGGGTGTTTTCTTACTGCCGAATAATTTCCAGATGTAATTTTTTATTGCATCGAAATATTTTCTTACTGCTGGGTTTTGCAAAGTCACTTCCACATGCTGAAAAACTCGCTTCACCTTTACTCGGAACTTAATTGATCCTTCATCGAACTCTGCATTGCGTAAATCAAAGTTCAGAAATTCGGCAAATCGGTTACTGCGTGGCTTTGGTGTCTCAAAGGACACAGGTGGTGGTTGTGTAAATTGAGGAGGAGGTGGAGATGGCGGTTGCTTGTACCGTACACTGATTGGCTGGGTATGTCCCGATGCCGTTGTGATGTGTTTAATTACCGGCATCCGTGATTGATCTATTACTATCCTAGCCACTTGCATGGATTCAAACATTTTGCCGTATTTTTCGTAAGTGAGATGATGTCCGTCTTTAGGTGCCTTGCCGTCCGGTTTTAAATAAAGAACACGGTCGCGTTCATTGTAATCCGTTATCCGAAATAACTGTCCTGCTGTATACCCGTGAACCGATTCCAAAGGAATGCCGTATTCCCAATTCAAGAAAACCTTTCCGTTCTGACTTAGAAGGACAATTGTTTTATTAGTTAGTTCTGGTGGTAACATATATGTATAAAGATATAAATTCTTAAAAAAAAAGTTAAATTGAGAATGCAGATTCTATTTGTATTTATAAATTATTTTCATAATTAGTGTAACTGGAGCTCTGTCTTTAATGCCTATTTTGTTTAAAGTGAAGAAATGTAAGCCTTTTAAAAAAACTTTTAAGTTCTCATATGCTTCAATCTTATCTGGCTGCCAAATCAAACAGCTGTGAACAGTTATGCTTCTAGTTTGTCTCGCGTGAATTTGAACGGAGAGCTATGTTCACAGACATTGAATTTAGCAGAGCGATTAATGGTGTAAAGTTTTATTCCAATTCCAGAATGGTGTCCTTTGGGGATGAAAAAAAGTATTATGAAAAATAAGTAATATTAAATGATTGTTGACTATTGGTCGTCTTTTATTAAGGTGGTAAAGCCCAAATCGTAGGTTACTTTCAGTTCATTATGCAAACAATTCGTCGTTATTTTGTTACGCTTACAACAACGGTGATATAAACCAGCGTGTGATAATTTCTCCAGCAATATAAAATAGTCTTCTTTCGATCCGCCATAGATGCCCATTATTTTGTCTGTATCGAAATCCATTTTGATTTCGCAGGTATCATATAATTTGTAGGTATTGTTGACGAGTGCGGAATAATGCCTCAAAGCTTGCAAGAGTTTGGATGGCGATAAAAAAATATCATGGCTGTAGCAGCAGTTGGAACCAAAGGAAATCTTTTTTCGCAATCAGCTGTTCAGAAAGAAACGTATTGAACCAGCAAAGACCCTCGTTGTTTTTTTTGCGAGTAACAGTTAGAGATGCGAATCACCATTGCGGATGTCTACACCCAGGACGGTTTTGATGCCGGCCTCGCGGCACAGCTTAACAAACTCCCAATGATCGTAGATGCAATTGATGTTAAACAGTGCGAGCGTGTTAACGCCTTGCTCCACCGCAGCTTCCACCAGCCAGGCAGTTGAGTGCGTGCCAAAGCAAAACGAATAATATGTCTTCGCGTCTAAATACATGATTTCTAACCTTATCCGAGAGTAACTTTACTAAATATTTTAGTAATTTGAATAATTATCTCTTATTCAAGTGATTTTCAAATATTTAGATAGTTGAAAAGTGATTGATGCTACGGTACGGAGAATTGGTAAATTTGTAGGTTGATTAAAACAGCGTTATGGCAGATAATATCGGAGATAGTATAGATTTGGGAGGCAAGCTTCCCCAATTCAAAGCATTTGCATCTGTCGCATATAATGAGCTAAACGCGAGTAAACTAGTATGGATTAGGGTCGCGGATCCCAAAGCGATGGTCCTCGATGATATCCAGTATGCAACCAAAACCGAAGTTCATGCATACCAGGTAAAATGGAGCAACTTGGAAGATCCGACAACATTTACTTATTTAAACCTTAAAGATTTGTTGAAAGATATCGTTGCTTCTTGGCAGAAACTCCGGATAGAATACGCAAGTGAAAACAAACCATTTTTTGTTCACCTTTTGACAAATCGTGAACCATCTTCACACGACCAGATCAAAGATTCTGCTGAGGTCCGCGCCGGAAACTTCAGCGGGTTTCTTGAAGAAGTATGGATGAAATTGAAAAATAAAAAAAGCATCGATGTTAAGTGGCAAACAGTAGCCAACGAATTTGAGGCTTTGACTAGTTTAGCTAAAAATGAATTTGAGGAATTTGTGCAGGCATTTGACATGCGGTTTCGTTACAATGAAATTGATTTCGCCACTGAGAGGATTGATAAAGGAAAACAAAATCAGGACCTACTTGATTTTACGATGTTTCTTTTAGAAAAAGTTGCCAATAAAACAAGAAAAGTTCTTTTTGAAGCAGCAGATATTATTAAGGGTTTGAATTGGGAGTCTAGATTCAATACCATTTTTAACCATGAATTACGAGTAGATCCTTCGCGTTATTGTCCTATCGAACAAACGGTAGCTGCACTGAATGTTAAAGTTGATGTAAAGGATGGTGGCTACGTTTTTTTATCTGGTGGTCCAGGTTCGGGAAAATCGTCGCTGCTAGCACAATGGTCAAAAACAAGAAAGGAGCGGGTGGTTCATTATTTCGCTTTTGATTTTACGGATCCAGCTTCTTCAGCAAATACACCTGACCGTGGAGACGCGACCCATCTTTTATATGATCTCGTGCAACAGTTAAAGGAGCGCGGTGTGTGGCCGAGTGATACTGTGATGCACAAAGACAAAGACTTCCTGAGGCAAACATTCGGCCAACAGATTGAGCTGTTGAAAAAAGAATTTACAGCAACAGGGCGCAAAACAATCATTGTGATCGATGGCCTCGATCATGTACCACGCGAATACCATACAGCGTTGCAATCATTTATCGCCGAGCTGCCTAATCCCGCAATACTCTCAGGTGGCGTTGTCATTGTCTTAGGTAGCCAAACATATAATCTGGCGGATCTTCCGAATACCGTTAAGGCCGTGTACGATAAAAAGGATATGAACGTAGAGATGGTAGCCATGTCCAAGCAAGAGGTGAACTGGTATGTTGATCACAGTAAAATCGGTATAAATATAGATGCAACGATTAAAGAGAAATTGTTTGAAATCAGCCAAGGCCACCCATTGTATTTATCGTACCTGATCAACAAGATCGATGAGGTCGAGAGTGCCGGATTTATGGATGATGAAGCGCCGCTGGAAGGAAACATCGAAGACTATTACAAACGTTGCTGGCAGCCGATCAAGCAAGACACTGACTTGGTAAATTTTCTGGGCCTGGTGGCGCGGATTAATGGCGACATCAGTATTGATTTTATTTCTCAGTGGCCGTTCGATGACCGGATCAAAAGAGATTTCAACCAAAAAACTTCTTTTCTTTTTCAAAAAGATGTGACTGGCTGGCATTTTTTTCACAACTCTTTTCGTCAGTTCTTGATCACACAAAGCGCCTTAAATCCAATTGATGATACCTATGATGAAAAGCGGCATCAGAAAATGCATCAGACGCTAGGCGCTTATTACAGCGGCTTCAATTCAGGTACACCATGGCAGAAGTTGTATCATTTTTACATGGGCGGACAAGAAAAAGAATTTATTGAAGCAGCGACCCAACAATCTTTTTTTGAACAATACGAATCATTCCGACCACATGAGGAGATCGAAAACGATATCTTGCATGGTGTAAGGCTCGCAAAGAAATTGCATGATCCATACCTGTTGGGACGCTACATTTTTGCCTTAAATGAACTAAACAGCCGCATACAGGTCATCGCGCCAAACTCGTTTATTGAAGAGTTTATCCAAATCGGTAAAATTGATCTGGCTAAACAATTGATTCGCAACAACAGGAAATTATTGGTGAATAAACGCTATGCATTAATAGCGGCGCGCTGGTTCTTTGATCTAGGTGATACGATGGAAGCCAGGTTACTATTTGCACTGGCAGAACCGCAGGAAGTCACAACGGACGGAATCCGGCTTCAACTGATGGGGCATGACCGTGAAAATATCAGCATTCTGAAAAACTGGGCATCTGCATTCCTATTGTTTTCAAAGGCTGAAGATTTTCTAAGTAAGATCGCGAAAGTTGAGTTGCTGGATGATGAAGAGAATCAGGTTGACAGTCACAATCTACGCAACCGGCTGCTCTATCGGGCCTGTGAAACAGTCATCGAAAAAAATCGCTTTGATGAGCTGGAAATTTTATTGAAAGAAATTCATGAAACGGATTTTGTTTACACCAGAAGGGTGCTCTGGAGAGTCACAGAATATGTACATGAACAAGGCAATGATGCGCAGGCAAGAGCATACCTGCAACGATTACTCGACCTATTCAAAGGATTGGTTATCGGTGATTTTATGAGAATGCAGCTCGCTGACCTGATTTACCGGGTTACCAAGAATTTGGCAGAAATCGAAGCATTAATCGAGGGCATTGGTCAACCTTCTGCAGTGGATTACCATAAGATGAATGGTGACAGAGACTTGGGTGAATTTTCCGATAGACTTCTATTCAATAAAATGCTTAACCTGACAGGCAAGGGACAATCCGTTACCGATGCAGTACCTAATGTGAGAAAGGCAGATCAGGAGCCAGTAGCAGAATTTGAACGCAATATATGCCGCATTGTAAAGTTATATACGGACGGTGTTCAGGGCGTTCCGTTGATGGGAAATTTAAAAATAAAACTGTCACCCATCATTCGTTTTTTTTACATACACGATCAGAAATCCGATCACAACTTGTATAAACTTAAAATGGGTGCTTCGACGTATTTCAAATGGTTGATTGAAGCGATGTCACTTTACGGAAGCGAGAGAGTTGGAGAACTGATGCAAATTTTCGGGCAAGAATTTGCTGAATTTCCAGCAACCTGGTCGGTAGAAGTAAGGCGCTCAATTTATGTAAACGGATACAAGCAAGGAGCAGATAAAGATGAAATCGCACAAAAGCTGGAAGCAATAGAAAACGAAATGCTTGACGGACAGGATCCTACAGGACGCGCGGAACAATGTATATCTCAGGCACAAGCCTGGATCAATCTCGAAGAATTTGAACGGGCAGAGTTATGTATGCACAAGGCCTTGCATGCGTCCCTGGGTATTGGTTATAGGAAGGATTCGCAGTACCGTATCTGGGTTGAATGGTTAAAGAGGATATTGCAAAAAGAGCCTGAGAAAGCTGAAGAACGTATACGCATGTTTGCTCTGCATTTACCCTTACTAAAAGAAACTGCTGAACGTTCACAATCACGGGAAGGGGCTGAAGAATTACTGAAAGCAACTTTACAATATAACCTCGGCTGGGGACTTCAATTGTTGACATGGTTACTGGAACAGGGGCTGATAGAGTTTTTTGAAGGGTTAGGCGCGATGATAAAAGCATTGGTAGAGAAAGCAAAAGAAAAAACTGAGGTTCGGCTTGTACTTGATATTTACAAAGAGTTGTATCTAACCATGGCAACACGTTTTGATGAAGATATTTTACTGGCATTGCTTGACAAAGCTCAAACATTGCTGCCCGATTTTCAAAGTATTGAATTGTCAAAGCTGGTAACTGCAATCCAGATTAATACTTTGCCGAAAACCAGGGATAACTACTATCAATGCGTTAAATCATTTCTGGAAGGATACGGACATAATACAACTGTCCTGCTAGGTTTAACTGACCTGTCTGTTGCAACCGCTATAAAAATGAGATCGTCCAATAATCTCATATTACACGATTCTTATGAAATGTTATCGGAAGCTGAGGTAATGGAAAAAGTAAAAGACGGACCATCCTTTGTTGAACTATTTGTAAAGGAAAGCAAAGCAAATTCATACTTTTCATGGGATGGTGTGTTTACCAATATTCAACATTCGTTAACTGAGAAAGACCTGACTGAGATTTTTAAACACTGCACTGCTGGTAACAGGGACAGTAAATTGTTGGCAAAGATGACTGATAAGGCAATGAATTTTGGCAATAAAATTTTGGCAAAAGAATTTGCTAATACTTCACTTCTCCGATCATCTACTTCAGGTTGGATTGCAGGTTATGATGGAGGATCCCGCCACTGGGCATGTAAAGCAATTGTTGCTATAGATCCTGAAAACGGATTTGATCGATCCCTAGAGGTATTAGCAGATGATGTAATGGGATCTGACTATGTCAGTGAGTTTCATAAGGCACTTGATGAAATATTGCCAGTAATCACAAAGGAACCTGATGATCAAAAAATGTGGTCGGAAATTGAATCGTTCCTTTCCCGTCTGTTAATTCCGAAGCCGACAACTCTTATGCCACCTTTTAAAAAAGAAGATGACGACTCAATTCCAGGTGAGCTAATGTTGCTCTTGTGCTGCTTTGCAAATAAACGAATGTGCGGGCTCATCGCTACTGTTTTTGCTTATAACCTCGTGGGTTCCCAAAATCTGCAAGCAAAATTTAAGAAACTTGCAAGTGGTAAATACGAGGAGCAAAGTTTGTTTTTAGAAACCTTGGGTATTGCCGAAAGTGTTGACTTTTCGCAAATATTTGCAACAGAACTCCAGCTGTTGGCGTTGTCCGATAATCTCTTTATAAGGAAAGAAGCGGTATCACAACTAGAAAAATTGCCAGATCAGTTCAACCCTTTACCAGTAAAAAAAACGCTACCAAAGATCTACGAGCTGGAATTGCCAGTTTCTAAAGGATTTAATAAACCAGAAGAACTTCCAGGAGATAAGGTTGTTGCAGATACCGATAATTTATACCAACTTATTGGCAGATATTCTGACTGGCTGCCGCTTATAGCTGAACAAACCGGTTTTCAGGAAGGCGCAATCCTGCAACGTTGGGGACAACTCATAGACGAAGAAGGAATCGACAAGACAACCACAGAATACGAAGAGAAAGTTCGTACCCACAGAAATGCAATAGAGCTTGAGTTTCATTTTCCGAGACCAAGATTTCAGGTTGTTGTACAATCGTTAGGGCGCCTTATTGCAGAATTAAAAGATGCTGCTGCGCTCGAAGACAAGGATTTCCCAGAGAGGTATGGAGTATATGATTACACACTTCAGGCAAAACTCAAAGTGACACCTCGTCCTGAATGGATCATTCCTATGCACGAAGGAAAATTATTTTTATCAGGATGGGTAAACGACATTTCATCTTCCGAACGTTTGCACACTAAAGCCGACAGAACTATCGATAACTGGGTTGTTGCAGGAGAACAAACCACTCTCTTTCACTTGGGTTGGGGTAAGCCAACAGAGACCATTACAACTTACATGGTATTGGGAGGTAATTTGCTGCACGAAAACAACGATCCACCTATTGTACGTTTGAACAATTGTCTGATGGATGAATACTACGAATCGTTAGAAGCTGAGGCAAATAATTACATTACGGTTTTCAATTATCATGATTTTCGTAATCCCGAAAAAGTTGCGGGATGGATTGCTTTTAACCCGGCAATAGCCAGGTACTTGGGATGGAAACCGAATACTACCGAAATGTTCGCATGGGAAGATGAAACAGGAAATTTAATGGCCTTTTCACGTTATTGGCGTGACGGAAATATTGAAATGTCAATACCAAAACACGATAACGAGGTGGGTGAAGGATGGTACACGCTTATTTCAGAAAATGCACTTGCACAACTTAAGAATATTCAGACTCCATTTTTTACACTTAAGAGAAGGATAACCCGCGAATTATTTTATGAAGGTTATCAAACAGATACATACGACCAGATGATGGATGAGTGGGAATAGAACTTATATTTTGTTTGCAATGCTATTTAATTGAAAGTAAATGACTAAAATTCAGGAGATAGAAAATAAATTAATCAGCATCAATGATTCAGTCTTTCAGGATCTTTGCGATGCTTATATATCATTAACAGATCCTCTGTGCATTGAAAGCGTTTGCCGTTCAGGGATGGTTACCGGCAAACAGAAACCGCGCAAAGGCACACCTGACAGTTACTACCTGACACAAACGGGTGAGTATGTACTGATAGAATATACAACGCAATCAGATAAACCTAAAAATTCGTTGATCGATAAAATCAAAGAAGATATCGACAAGTGTACCTCTCCTGAAAAAACAGGCGTAGCTATTGACGATATTGTTAAAATGATCTATTGCCTGAACAGTAAACTCGATATCAGCGAAAAAAACGAGTTAAAGCAATATGCTTATATGCGAGGTCTCCGCATGCTGGACATTAAATCACTGGACATGTTGCCGACTGCGCTGTTCAGTAAAGCAAGTCACCTGGCTCGTGAGTTTTTAGGCATTGCCATTGATTCTGGGCAAATCCTTCCGGTAAGTTTTTTCATCAAGCGATATGAGAGATCTGGTATTGCCACGCCTCTCAGCAACAGTTTTATTTCGAGGGGTGCGGAACTTTCTGAACTGGAACAAATGGTCACTAGTTCCACTGTTACGATTCTCACAGGCCCACCTGGAGTCGGTAAAACAAAACTCGTTATTGAACTGTTAAAATCATTGCAAAAGCAGAAAAGTGGTTACGAGGTGTACTGTATTGATAATTGTAATGTCCCGATCTACGATGACCTGAAAACGTATCTCACACATGATAAGAAATTTATTCTTCTTATTGATGATGCCAACAGGCAATTATCCAATCTTAAACAGATACTCAGTCTGCTTAGGGATCGGCAGGAAGGGGAAATGCACCTAGTGTTAACTGTAAGAGATTATGCTTTCCGGGAGATCGAAGCACATACTCATCTGCTGAATCCAGCAGTATTCAAACTGGATAAATTCAGTAATGAGCAGATCGCTGAATTGCTGAAGTCATCAGATTTTAATATACAGAATGGTGATTATATCAGTCGTATACAGGAAATAGCTGAAGGCAATCCAAGGCTGGCCATCATGGGTGCTTTGACTGCACTTAAGAACCAAAACCTGCAGGCGCTCAACGATGTATCCCTTTTATATGACGAGTACTTCGCTACAGCTATAAACAGGGAAGTATTCAATGACCCTATGCTTTTGAAAGCGATGGGTCTAGTATGCTTTTTTCACTCTATTGACCGGTCTGATGAAAAGCATTATGAAAAGGTGCTGACTGATTTTTCAATCGACCGTTATGGTTTTGAAGAGGCCATCATCAAACTTGAGCAATATGAGCTTGTGGAATCATCAGATGACCAGACAGTTGTTCGAGTGAGTGAGCAGGTACTTGCTACTTACTTTTTTTATAAAACATTTTTTAAAGTACCCATTTTAAAATTTGAAATTGCGTTATCCCAATATTTTTTTTCACACCTATATCGGATCAGGGAGACTGTGATCCCTGCCAATAACACTTTCGGTTATGAAAAAGTCTGTGAAAAAATACTTCCTATTCTTGACGTGTTCTGGAAGCAAGTAGAAGACGATCACGATAAGGCCGTTAAATTCCTTGATATGTTTTGGCTGTATAAAATGGACGACGCTCTAAATTTCGTTTCTAAACATACTGCGACTCTTCACGATCCCGAATCTCCAGTATTCCATTACTGTGAGAGGGAAACTAAAAATCATTATGTCGGTCATTTAACGGAAGACAGATACCTTGAAGTTGTCAAAGCTTTTTACTACAACATACATGATTATCTCCCGCATGCTCTTGAAGTTGGTGTCGCTTACGTTTCAAAGAAGCCAGAAGTGTATTCAAGGTGGGTAAAGATGCTCCGAGACCTGTTTGTATTTACCCGTCAGGATGAACGCTTCAAATTTTATCGGCAAAGTGTCTTTATAAAATTTGTGACCACACGCAACCCTCAGTTTTCGGAGGATCTTAGGAAGCAAATGTTTTTCGATGTAGTGCCTTGCCTCATGAAGACAAGCTATCAAGTTGTTACAGGTGGTCTTAAAAGAAATTCAATCGTATTTTACCAATATGACTTAAGGGTAAATAAATTTATCAAGGAGATCAGAAAAAGAATATGGAAACAATTGCACAGTTACTTTAAAAAAAACCGTGATCAGGGATTACGCTTCTTTCGCGAGTACCTCAAACGAACTCCCGATAAGGTCAAAGACATTTATAAATTCGATCTGCCATTTATACTTGAAATTATTGATGTTTTCCTAGACCCGTCAAGATATAAAGAAGCCATTCTGGTGGACGAATTTATTTTGTGGTTTGAGAATATTGATATCAAAGATGAACGATTTGCAGTTCTCCAGAAACAGTTTAACACTAAAAACGTTGAAATGTTTTATACGTTGACACGGGATAGTTTGTATAGAAAGCCTGATTATAAATCAAGGCTTGAAATAGAAAAATGGCACGAAAAGAAGGAAAGGGAAATACGTGAAGCGTTCTCCTTTCAAGGTCTACGCTCCTTCCAATCGTTTTACAATTCTTATGAAGAGATTGACCGTGCGATTCTTTTTTATGAACAGGGTTCAAGATTAGGTGAATCCTTGGATTTCGTAATGGATGAAGCGTATAAAAAAAATAAAAAAGCATACAATTTTCTTAATTATATTATTAAACAGGGAAATAAGACAGAATATGTTCCACTAATGTCATTAAATGTGCTTTCCCGTAACGAGAAATTGTACAGGAAAATATATATGTTTTTTCAGAGCCCGAATTATCTGTGCCGGGACCAATGGCTGTGTGTCTGGTTCAGGAATTTGCCTGAAGCATATGTAACACCATCAGATGCAGAACAACTCCTACAATTATATACCAACGCAACTAAATTGTGGTATGTAGATATTGAATGCTACGACAAATTTGAAAATGTTTTGCCAGGTTTTTTCATCAGGCTTTTTGAAACGATATACGAGAGAAATGCAGATAAAAGTCTTCGGATATTTATTTATGACTTTATACAAGATCACCTTTCTAAATTTGGTGGCAACCTTCCACTGATTAAAAAAACATATCTCCAGCAGCGGGGACTCGCAGATCATTTTGATCATGATTTCAGTGATTTTCTGGAAATACTCAAACTCGATCCTGGTTTTCTTATTGAGTACATTCAATTTTGGTCTAAGGAAAGCTATATGAGCCCAAATGAACACAGGGGAATATCGAAGGTATGGCAACATAAAGATGCTGAGAAACTGATCCGAAAAGCCTTTGACTGGGTTGCTGAAAATCAAAATTGGTATTTTCTTAAAGAACTTGTTACAATGTTCTTTAAGAAAATATCTTTAGAAAAAAAAGGGAATGCAGTTGGGTTTCTAAAACGCTATATTGATGATTATCATTATAATGAAAGAAAAATGAATATGGTTTTTATTGTAGCGAGAGAGTGTTTGCATGAATCGCTAGACGAATTGCTTATTCATTTTCTTGAAAAAGAACAATCAATAGTTGTTTTCAAAAAAATAGAATGGCCGCCCAGTATGCTTTTTGGTAGTGGCGATACAATTTTTGGAGAGGTTCGTGCTGAGCACTTCCAGAAAATACTTGCTATCGTCGAAAAAATTGTCAACAAACCATATCGATTCAGTGAACATAAATTGTATCTCCGCGAAAAAATCAGGGTACACAAAAGATCAGCAGACCAAGAACGAAAACGCAACTTCATGAACAGAGATTGGTGATAAGTGAATTCAGCCTCTTTTGCTCCTAAGAGAATACGAAATTCAAATTATGATAAATCCATTTGACCGTCTCTGCAACGTCATGTGTTAATACCGTGTTGGTAAGGATGTCTTTCGCTGAAGTGAGCCATTTATAAATTTTCGGTTTTGAAGGTTGCAGCTCTAAAAGTTCTTCTTTCACTTTGTCAAAATTAATAATGACTTGTTGCTTTTGGTCATTAATTAACGAGTCTTCTTTTTTTATCAGCTCAATCAACAATGCGATTTTTTCAATAGTTTCACTTCTGTCATTGAATGAATCAAATACCCTGACATCTTTTCCAACGATGACTTGTCCTGAATTGTTAGTAATGTTACCAACATTAATTTTGTTTCCCATAATTGTTTCATAGTTTATAGTTGTTAACGATGGTTGCGGAGCATTAATACTAGTTTGTTTAAAAAAAACTTCAGTAGGAAAGGAGAATTGGACATTTTTTCCTTTGTTCTCTAGGAACCCCTTAATGGCCTCTTCCATATTGTTCACTTCGATGGTTTTGGTTTTAAAGTCATCGAATTCATTTTGATCGGTATCTTTAAAAAAGTCAAACAGTTCTATTAGAATTTCATCTAACTCATGTAAGACTAATTCTAAGCAAAGAAAATTAGAATTGGTTTCAATTCTAAAGCGTAAGTATTTTTCTTTATAGCTCACTACTTTTGCTGCATCCTCATCGGTAAAATCTTTTTTGAGTTCAGAGACCGCTGAAATATTGCCATTCCAAATACTCGTATAGTCATTTTCGCCACACCATATTCCCAATTCTCTTAGCTTGTTTAAAATTGGAACTGATATGTTGTCTGTGATAGGTTGAAACTTTTCTGATATCTGAGTTTGGATGTTGTCGTATTTTCGTTTTTCAATGTAATTTTTATCTGGGTTAAGGTTGGCTCTTTGCGTAGCAAGAATAGTAAGTTCATCACAAATAGGCAGGTAGGTTTCGATATAAACTTTTTTATGAACATCCAAATAATCAATAAAATCAAATAGTGCTTGTATTTTGTAAGGTATCATGATGGTGCTATTTCAGTTTTTTAACAGACTTAAATATACGAATAAGGTAGTGACCAACCTTGACAGGTAAGGAGTTAGAAAATTTTTTAGAATGATAATACAAACAGCTAAAAGGTAAACTTGAGATTTTTTATTGCATATAGTTATATCTATTCTTTAAAGAATGTCTGCTCCAGAAAGGGCTCCATGATAGAAAAAACTTCAAAAACGATGTCACGGGTGTTTTCAGTCAGAGTGATACTCTCAACCCCTAACAATTTTAGTCTTGTAACTTTTTCAGAAAAGACTTTCTTCCACTATCTTACAATCTAATTCACCCCATCATGATCACACTTGTAGCTTTTCTCCGAGGCATCAATGTAGGTGGCCATCATAAAGTGCCCATGGCAGAGCTAAAGACTATACTGGTAAACATGGGATGCAATAATGTAAAAACCATTTTAAACTCTGGAAATATTGTTTTTGAAACCAAGAAGAAAGATATTGCTGTTTTGGAGCGTATTATAGAAATGGCTCTTAGGGATAATTTTGGTTTCGCAATACCAGTGATTTTAATCCCCCAAAATCAAATAAGCGAATTGGTAAATGATGGTACATTTGCGAATGTTGAGATTCATAAAAATATACGGTTGTACGTATCATTTTTAAAGGAACCATCTACCACAAAATTAAAGCTACCCTATATTTCTAATGATAAGGCGTTTACGATTATTGGTGTAAGAGACAAGTTTATTGTATGTGTTTTAGATATTACAACAAATAATACTCCAAAGGGAATGGAAGATCTTGAAAAGCTTTTTGGAAAAAATATTACTACTCGAAACTGGAATACAATTGTGAAAATAAATAACTGTTGAACAACTCAATTCGATAGATGATCAATCAACATACAATTATTAGCTACTTTATTAATAAGCTCAAAGCCATTTTTTTAGTAGACTCTATTGGGGCGTTTCTTTCTGCATTTTATTTATTGATTATTTCAAGATTCTACAGTGACTTTTTTGGCATTAACACTTCCACCCTCCAACTATTGACAATCTTGCCTAGTGTATTTTGCATCTATTCTGCTTGCTGTTATTTATTAGTTAAACGCAGCTATAAACCCTTTATTCTAATCATTGCAATTGCTAATTTTCTGTATTGTTTGATAACATTGGTGTTAATCTTTACTCATTATTCGGAACTTACCATTTTAGGTTTGAGCTATTTTATACTAGAATTGATGATTTTAGTTTTGATAATTTTACTTGAATTTAAAATTATACATGATATTATACCTAATAAGGTATAATATTGTCAAAAAAACTAATTTTATACCCTAAACGGTATAATTTAAATAAATTTCATACATTTATACCCATAAAGGTATAAAATGAATCTTTCTACTTTTCTAAAAAAACAACGAAAGCGGAATAATCTTACACAGGAAGATCTTGCTGCAAAATCTGGTGTAGGACTACGCCTTGTAAGAGAAATTGAGCAAGGAAAAGTTACCATGCGAATGGATAAAGTAAACCAGATACTGGCTTTATTTGGTGCTGAACTAACTGTCAATTTTAAAGAATACACAAATGGCTAAATCTGCAAGAGTATTGTATGATGGTATATTGGCTGCTATACTATCCGAAACGGATGAAGGCTATGTTTTAAAATACGATGAGCAATATTTGTTAAAACCATCAAGTAAACCAATCAGTCTTACTTTACCATTGCGTAAAGAAATATACGTCAGCAAAGTATTGTTCCCCTTTTTTGATGGATTAATACCTGAAGGCTGGTTGCTAGATATAGCAGTTACTCATTGGAAAGTAAAAGCCAATGACCGTTTTGAATTATTGTTGACTACTTGCAGAGATACTATTGGGGCTGTAACAGTTGAACCTGAATAAAAATGGATCATGAATAATTGTTGGTTTTGTTATAAAGCAATAGAAAATGGAAAATATCATCCTACCTGTGCAAAAAAATTTTTTGGCACAAGGGTGGTGCCAACGTTACAATTGGATGAAGCATTGATAGAAGCAATGGCTAAACAAACCGTTAACAAACGGATTGCAGTAACTGGCGTACAACCTAAATTATCACTTACCCTGCAAAAAGAAAATGGCCAAAGTAGATTAACAATTGTTGGTTTATGGGGGGAGTATATCTTAAAGCCACAGCATTATGCTTATCCGATGATGCCTGAAACAGAAGACTTGACCATGCATTTAGCAACATTGTTTAAAATACCTGTTTGCGAACACGCACTTCTACAAGCAAGTAATGGAAGCATGGTATATATCGCAAAACGGTTTGACAGAGCTAATGGAAAGAAAATTCATGTTGAAGACTTGTGCCAAGTGTCCGAATTTTTAACAGAAAATAAATATAAAAGCTCTTACGAAAAAGCAGGTAAGTTGGTTGCAAATTATTGTAATAGAGGTCTTGACACGCTTCATTATTTTGAAATTATTTTATTTAGTTTTCTGTGTGGTAATAATGATATGCATTTGAAAAATTTTTCACTAATGCATAATGAAAGCGGGGTTAGGTTGAGCCCAGCTTATGATATGCTTAATGTGAACTTATTAAATCCAAAAGATTTAGAAGAATTGGCACTTACAATAAATGGTAAAAAAGCTAGAATAAAATTAGTTGACTTTAAAGTCCTCGCAGAAAAATTAAACATTCCTGACAATGTTTATAACAAAATATTTAAATTCTATAATAGTAAAAATGATCAAGTAATGAACCTAATTGATCGTTCATTTTTAGATGATAATTTGAAAATAAAGTATAAAGAAATATGGATGAATAAGCAGAAGCTATTTGCTTAAAACTGTAGCATTCTTTAGCCCTTTAAGCACCTATTTAATTAAAGCTATCTTTACATTATATGACTTTTCAAGAACTCAACCTCAATACCGCTCTTTATTCAGCCTTAGATGATTTAGGGTATACTATTCCAACTACCATTCAGCATAAGGTTTTTCCAATTGCAATGTCAGGTAAAGATGTATGTGGAATTGCGCAAACAGGAACAGGCAAAACAATGGCTTATTTATTGCCCTGTCTGAAACAATGGAAGTTCGATAAAAATAAAGATCCTCAAATTTTAATTATTGTTCCTACGAGGGAGCTGGTTGTTCAAGTGGTGGAAACAGTTAAGAAATTATCTGGTTACATGAGTTTGGATGTGGTAGGTGTTTATGGGGGAGTAAATATCAATACCCAACAACTAGAAGTAGAAAAGGGAGTAGATGTGTTGGTTGCAACGCCTGGCCGTTTGTTTGATTTGGCCATGAATGGAGCTTTTAAAACCAAGTATATTAAAAAGCTGGTAATTGATGAGGTAGATGAAATGATGAATCTTGGATTTAGAACACAGTTGAGAAATATCATGGATTTGCTACCGCAAAAAAGACAGAACCTATTATTCTCAGCAACCATTACCGAAGAAGTAGAGTCGTTAATGGAGACGTATTTTAATGCGCCTGTGCGAGTAGAAGCTGCTCCAACTGGTACACCACTAGACAATATTGAGCAAAGCCGTTTTAACGTTCCTAATTTTTATACAAAAGTAAACTTACTTGAACTGTTGTTAGAACAAGATGCTACAATGACTAAAGTATTGGTCTTTACAGCAACAAAAAAATTAGCGGATCAACTGTTTGAATCTTTAGAGAAACGTTTCGAAGGTACCATTGGGATAATCCATTCTAATAAGGAACAAAACCACCGATTTAATACGGTTAAACAATTCAAGGAAGGAACGTATCGATTTATTATTGCAACAGATATTGTTGCAAGAGGAATAGATATTTCCGAGGTAACACATGTGATTAATTTTGATACTCCAGATGTTCCAGAAAACTATATTCATAGAATTGGAAGAACCGGTAGGTTCGATAAAAAAGGTATTGCCATTAGTTTTACCACCGAAAAGGAAATGCCTTTTATTGTTGCTATTGAGGAATTGATGAAATATGAAATACCAGTTGTTGAACTACCTATTCACTTAAGTATTTCTGATATTCTTACCGAAGACGAGAAGCCCAAGGTTTACATGAAAGTGCCTTATATCAAGCCTAAAAAGAAATCGGATGCTGGGCCTGCATTTCATGAAAAATCAGCCAAAAATCAAAAGCGCAACGTAAAAGTGAAGCGTAAAGATGAAATGAAGAAAAAATATGGTAAGCCCATTAAAAGAGGAGCAAAAAAATAGTTATTAGCTAATAATTATTTAAATTCAAGGCTATGAAGAATAATACACTCTCAGCCTTACTTATAATCGGGCTTCTTGCTTTTTCACTAAACACTTTTTCTCAATCAGCCAACAAGCCCACCTATGTGATTGTGCATGGTGCATGGGGCGGTGGTTGGTCATTCAAAAAAGTTGATTCTTTGTTAACTGCGGCTGGCAGTAAAGTATACAGGCCAACACTAACAGGGCAAGGAGAGCGAGTCCATTTAGCAACACCGGAAATCGGACTGAGTACCCATATTCAAGATGTGGTAAACACCATTTTATTTGAAGACTTACGCAATGTGATTTTAGTGGGACATAGTTATGGAGGAATGGTTGTAACGGGTGTAGCAGATAGCATACCAGAAAGAATTTCAAAATTGATTTATTTAGATGCTTTTGTGCCAGAAGATGGAGAGAGCGTCTTTGCACTTGGAAGAACTCCAGAGGGCATGAAACCCTTAATGGAAAACGGCTTCTTGATACCACGTTGGGTAAGACCTAATCAGCCAGCACCCAAAGATGTTCCACATTCAGTAAAAACTTTCACGGATAAAATCAGTTTAAAAAATCCAAAAAGAATGACGATTCCTACCCATTATATTCTCACTGTTGATAAAGGGAAAGATAGTTCAAAAGATGATTTTTCTGTACAAGCTGATAAAGCTAGAAAATACAATTGGCCTGTAACCATCTTAGAAGCCGATCATAATCCTCAATGGTCAGCACCGCTTGCTTTAGTAGATTTATTCAAAAGCGTAATATCAAAATAATTCTATGCCAACCAATTCAGTAAAGCTTCATCGTGTTTTTACCGCACCAGTAGAAAAAGTATATAAAGCATTTTCAGATCCAGACGCAATGGCTGCTTGGCTTCCGCCCTATGGTTTTATTTGTAAAGTCCATAGTATGGATTTTAAAGTGGGAGGGACTTATCAAATGTCTTTCATCAATTTTTCTACTGGAAGTAGCCACTCTTTTGGTGGAGAGTATATTGAAATTGTTCCCAATGCTTTTCTTAAATACACTGACCAATTTAGTGATCCCAATTTGCCAGGGCAAATGATCACTACCATTGAGTTGAAATCCGTTTTATGCGGAACAGAAATCATTGCTACCCAAGAAGGAATACCTGAAGCAATTCCTGTTGAAATGTGCTATTTAGGTTGGCAAGAATCCTTTGAAAAATTAAAAAAATTAGTAGAACCGAATATTCCTGATGCCTAACATTTAAACCTTTCCATTGTAGCTTTCTCTAACGCTTCCCTGTGATCAGGATGTGCAATACTGATTAATGCTTTAGCTCTTTGCGTCATATTCATTCCAAATAAATTGACTGCACCGTATTCTGTTACTACCCAGTGTATATGTCCTCTTGTTGTTACCACACCTGCACCTTGTTTTAAATAAGGAACAATCCTCGAAATGCCTTTATTGGTGACTGATGGAATGGCAATAATGGGTTTGCCACCTTCGGACAGTGCTGCTCCCCTTATAAAATCCATCTGACCGCCAATGCCAGAATATTGATACATGCCAATTGAATCTGAACAAACTTGTCCGGTTAAATCTATTTCAATAGCGCTATTAATGGCTGTTACTTTTTTATTTAAGCTTAATATCCTTGGATCGTTTACATAATCAATATCCAATGATTTGATGATGGGATTGTCATCTGCAAAATCGTATAATTTTTTTGTGCCTAACATAAAAGAAGTCACACAATAACCTTTTACAATTTTCTTTCTGCTATTATTAATTGTGCCATTTTGAATCAACGGAATGACCCCATCAGAAAACATTTCTGTATGCAGTCCTAGGTTTTTGTGATTGGTTAAATTAGCCAATACAGCATCTGGAATACTTCCAATACCCAATTGCAAAGTGGCTTCGTCTTCTACTAGCTCTGCCACAATTTTTCCTATTTGACGGGTAATATTTGTTGCACCGCTTGCATAACTCACTTCTGGTAATGGATCATCTGTCCATACCGCCATATCAAATCGAGCAAAAGGAATAAAACCATCCCCATGCACTCTTGGCATATTGGGATTCACTTGTGCAATCACCATTTTTGCCGAACGCAATGCAGATTTTACAATATCTACAGAAGTGCCTAAAGAACAATATCCATGTTTGTCTGGTGGTGAAACGGAAACAATGGCAACATCTACTGTTAAAATATTTCGATTAAATAACAATGGTATCTCGCTTAAGAAAACAGGAGTATAATCACCCATTCCTGCACTAATAGCCTTTCTATTACTTTCAGAAACAAAAAGCGAATTCATGTAAAAATGCCCCGCTAATGAAGGATCATTTAAGTTAACCCCTTGTTGAGTAATACTGATTAATTCAACATTTTGTAACCGTTCTTTTTGGCTTACTAATTCATTAATCAGTCTTACTGGGGTGGCAGCACTTCCATGTAAGAAAACAGTTGAATTGGATTGAATTTGCTGGATGGCTTCGGTGGCTGTTACAAAAGGGATAGAGGGCTTAAGGCTCATGTGTTATTGAATATATACAAATTTACTAAATGAATACCTAGTGTACCAAAACTGCTTTAATTTCATGATATAAATCATATCACGATGTACAAGCTTGCATGGGTAGTAAATAGTTGCATTTGGGTGTTCTCTCTTTTTCAGTTATGCCATGCACAAAGCAAAATGCCCATTGCATACATCACAAGTGGTGATCAAACCCAATTATTGCAAAAGCAATCTTTGTTGGTGAATTCAATGAAAATGAATAAGGAGGCAAATCAAATTTTAATTGATACACTACATAAATTTCAAACCATTGATGGATTTGGTTTTACCCTTACGGGTGGATCGGCACTGTTGATTCAGCAAATGGAACCCAAGACAAGAAAGGCTTTATTGCAAGAATTATTTGGACAATCAACCAACGCTATTTCAATTAGTTATTTACGGATTAGTGTGGGCGCTTCCGATTTAAGCGAAGCTGTTTTTAGTTACAATGATTTACCCAATGGCGAAACGGATACTTTGTTGCATCAATTTAATTTGTCTAGAGACACGATTCATTTAATCCCCCTTTTAAAACAAATATTAGCGATCAATCCTACTATAAAATTAATGGCTACTCCATGGAGTCCGCCCACTTGGATGAAAACGAACAGGCTTAGTATGGGAGGGAGTCTGATCCCCCAGTATTACAACACTTATGCAAGATACCTGCTGAAATATATTCAGGCAATGAAAGTAAAGGGTATACTAATTGATGCCCTTACTATTCAAAATGAGCCAGAACATGGGGGCAATAATCCAAGTATGTTAATGTCTGCTGATGAACAGGCTAGATTTATCAAACATCATTTAGGCCCCTTATTTAAAGAACATGCAGTAAAAACAAAGATTGTTATTTGGGATCATAATTGTGATCATCCTGAGTTTCCTATTCATATTTTAAACGATGCCGATGCCAACCAATATATTGATGGTACAGCTTTTCATTTGTATGCGGGTGATATTGCTGCATTGTCTACAGTGAAAAATAGTCACCCAAATAAAAATATTTATTTCACTGAACAGTGGACAGGTAGCAAAGGAAGTTTTGAGGGCGATTTAAAATGGCATGTTAAGAATGTATTGCTAGGCGCATTGCAAAATCACAGCAAAATTGTGTTGGAATGGAATTTGGCCAATGATGGTTCTTTTGGGCCTCATACCCCTGGGGGATGTACAGAGTGTAAAGGCGCTTTAACTATTGATGGGTCAACTATTACTCGAAATGTGGCCTATTATATTATTGCCCATGCGGCCAAATTTGTACCCCCTGGATCGGTTCGCGTTCAAAGTAATAGCATGCCAAATATTGAATCTGTTGCTTTTTTAACGCCAAAAGGAGACACAATCCTTATATTGCTGAATAATGGAACTGTAATGGATAAGGTGAATATTGGCTATAGCAAGCAATGGTTTAGTCTGTCTTTAAATGCGGGAGCTGTAGCTACCATTATGTTTAAATAAATTGTACAATTGCATAAATAAACAACAATGAAAAAATGGATCGGGTTGGTTGTGGTTTTTGGTATTAGTTTAGTCTCTTTTGCACAAGACGCTAAGATGAATACTTTCATCAATCAGTTGATGGCTAAAATGACTTTGGAAGAAAAATTAGGGCAGCTGAATCTACCTAGTTCTGGTGATTTTGTTACGGGCGCAGCAGCCAGTTCTGATATTGCTAAAAAGATTGAAGCGGGTAAAGTAGGCGGCTTATTTAATATTAAGTCTGTTGCAAAAATTAAAGAAGTACAAAAGTTAGCAGTAGAAAAAAGCAGACTTAAAATTCCTTTGATGTTTGGAATGGATGTAATTCACGGATATGAAACGGTGTTTCCAATCCCTTTAGGAATGAGTGCTACTTGGGACATGCCATTAATTGAACGCAGTGCAAGAATTGCTGCCAATGAAGCAAGCTCAGATGGCATCAACTGGACTTTCTCTCCAATGGTAGACATATCTAGAGATCCAAGATGGGGCAGAATCTCTGAAGGCAATGGAGAAGATCCTTATTTGGGTGCGCAGATTGCCAAAGCAATGATTAAGGGTTATCAAAGCAATGATTTATCTAAGAACAATACCTTGCTTGCTTGTGTAAAGCATTATGCTTTATATGGTGCTGCAGAAGCAGGTAGAGACTATGGTACTACTGATATGAGCCGAGTAAGAATGTTCAATGAATATATGTTGCCTTATAAAGCTGCGGTAGAAGCGGGAGTAGGTTCTGTAATGGCTTCATTTAATGAAATTGATGGGTTACCTGCGCATGGAAATAAATGGTTGTTAACCGATGTATTAAAAAAACAATGGGGATTTAAAGGAATGGTCGTGTCTGATTACACAGGCATTAATGAAATGATTGCACACGGGGTAGGTGATTTAAAAACAGTGTCTGCCTTATCTATGAATGCTGGTTTAGATATGGACATGGTAGGAGAAGGTTTTTTAACCACTTTAGGGGCATCATTAAAAGAGAAAAAAGTGACGCTTGCTCGTATTGATGAAGCTTGTAGAAAAATTTTGGAAGCGAAATATAAATTGGGATTATTCGAAGATCCTTACAGGTATATTGATGAGAATAGAGCCAAAACAGAAGTGTTTTCTGCTGCCAATAGAAAAGAAGCAAGAACCATTGCTGCACAAAGTTTTGTGTTGTTAAAAAATGCCAATAACACTTTGCCTTTAAAGAAATCTGGAGCAATCGCATTGATTGGACCTTTGGCCGATAACAAAGAAAATATGGGCGGTACTTGGAGTGTAGCTGCTAATTTAAGTAAAGCCACTTCTTTATTACAAGCATTTAAAGAAACCATTGGGGACAAGGTAGCTATTCATTATGCAAAGGGCTCCAACTTAGATGCTGATGCAAAATTTGAAGAGCGTGCTGGCATGTTTGGTAAGTCATTAAAGCGAGACAATAGAACAGATGATCAATTGTTGAATGAAGCATTGGATGCTGCTGCAAAGTCTGATGTAATTGTAGTTGCTGCAGGCGAGAGTGCTGAAATGAGTGGAGAAGCAAGCAGTAGAAGCAATTTGGATATTCCTGGTGTTCAAAAGAATTTGATTAAAGCATTATTGAAAACTGGTAAACCAGTAGTACTAGTATTATTTACAGGAAGACCATTAACCCTTACTTGGGAAAATGAAAATATTCCTGCCATCTTAAACGTTTGGTTCCCCGGTTCAGAAGGACCTTATGCTATTGCCGACGTATTATTTGGTGATGTGAATCCTTCTGGAAAATTATCTGCAACCTTTCCACAGAATGTTGGTCAAGTGCCTTTGTTTTACAATCATAAAAACACTGGTCGTCCTTTACGTGGACCTTGGTTTCAAAAGTTTCAGAGTAACTACCTAGATGTAAGCAACGATCCATTGTATCCTTTTGGTTATGGCTTAAGCTATACCAACTTTAGTTATAGTGATGTGGCATTAAGTACCACTAAAGCAAAAGGGAATCAATCGGTAACTGCTTCTGTAACCCTTACCAATACTGGATCTTATGAAGGGAAAGAAGTTGTACAACTATATATTAGAGATATAGTTGGTTCTATTACTAGACCAGTATCTGAATTAAAAGGGTTCCAAAAAATTAGTTTGAAGCCTGGTGAATCAACTAAAGTTAGTTTCACTATCACGCCCGAAGATTTGAAATTCTATAATTATGATTTGAAATACGATTGGGAAGCGGGTGATTTTGAAATCATGATTGGTACCAATGCACAAACTGTTAAAAAAGCCACTTTGAATTGGACTAAATAATTCATCTTAATCCTCAATTTATCAATATGAAATTTTTTGTAAGTTTTCTTTTCGTTGGTTTAATCAGCACTGCTGTTCAAGGGCAGGTAAAGCCAGAATGGGCTGAAGTATTTCAAAAAATGAATACAGAAATAGACCAACACTCTAAAGCCTATAGTAGTTTAAAAACCGCTACTGAAACCATTGGTCATCGATTAACTGGATCTGAAAATGGAAAAAAGGCAGAAACTTTTGCCTATAATTTATTGAAGTCTTATGGGTTTAAAGACGTAAAATACCAACCATTTGAAGTAGAGAGCTGGAGTAGGGGATCATTATCTGTAAAGATTGGTACCGACCTCAATAACTTACAAACGGTGAAGTCGGTGTCTTTGGCTCATGCTCCCGTAAAAGCCAATGTAAAGTTAGAGCTGGTAGACATGGGGAATGGATTAGAAGAAGACTATATTAATAATCCCGGTAAAGTAACAGGTAAAATTGCTGTGGTGTATTTGGGTATTTTGCCAGGATCTAAAGCTGGTTTAAAAAACTTACACCGTTCTGAAAAAACGGCTTTATCTACTAAGTATGGCGCAAAAGGTATCATCATTATTAATACTGCAACTGGTGGTATTTTATTAACGGGTACTGCTTCTGTAACGGGTAAGTTAATTCCTGATCCTGCTGTTTGTATTGGAAAGGAGGATGGATTAAAGTTGAAGGAAGCTATGAAGCAATCAACGCATTATGCCTCCATTGATATGACCAATCAATCTGGTTTAATCAAAGCTAGAAATGTAATTGCTACTATTAAGGGGAAAACACTACCAAAGGAAAAAGTAATTGTTGGCGGACACTTAGACAGTTGGGATTTAGCAACTGGTGCAATTGATAATGGAATTGGTTCTTTCGCAGTAATTGATATGGCTAGAACCTATATGGCATTAAAATTACAGCCTGAACGCACGGTGGAGTTTGTACTTTTCATGGGTGAAGAAGAAGGATTATTGGGGTCAAGGGCTTATGTTGATGAAGCAATTAAGAATAACACATTAGATCAAGTGCGTTATATGCTTAACTACGATATGACCAATGATCCTAAAGGGTTTTCTACCACTATTGCTGAGAGTAAAGATTTGTTTGTAGGTATTGGCGCTATTGCTCAAACTTTTGATACCAGCTTTAAGAATTTATTTAACAATGGAGCTGGTTTGCACAGTGATCATCAACCTTTTATGTTATATGGTATTCCTACTGGAGGTGGTGCTGGTGGCAGATTGCCCAATAATGCAGGCCCTTGTTATCATGCTGATTGCGACGACTTTAAATTAGTAGACGAAAAAGGATTAAAAAATACTGTACGAAATGGTGCCATGTTATTATATGGTATTGCAGATTCTAAGGAATTAAAGTCTAGAAGGTTTACCGATACTGAAGTGCGCGACTTTATGATAAAAAATAATTTGAAGGAAGCATTGGAAATAGCAGGGGAGTGGAGGTGGAAATAATTACCTATCCCATTTTTTGTTAAAAACCTTTTGTATTTGTAAAGACAAGAACACCGTGATGCAGGCGCAGATTATTCCTGCGCCTACGTCTAGTGGAAAATGTTGTGCCAAATATATTCTGGAATAACCTGCTAATAATGCTGCAGTAAATCCAATCAACCAAAAATAGGTATAGGGTAGGAGCAAGCATCCTAATAAGAATAAACTAAATGCAGTAGTAGTATGACCAGAAGGGAAGCTATTATTGCTGTGTACCGTTACACCTTTTACTGTATGAATAGGACTTTGCAGGGTTGATTCAATTGCTGCAGTAGGTCTGGCTTCATTAGGATAAATGATTTTTTTTCCTGTTTGCACCAATAAAGTGGAGAGGATAATGGCGCTTAATACCAGCGGCAATAATTTTCTTTTATAAAAGATAAAATAAAGCGCTACTGGTACCCAGAAAATGCCATCGCCTGCATGGGTGAAATATTTAAAAAAGAAATCGGCACTTGATCCTAAGTTGTGGTTCAACAACAAAAACAAATCTTCTTTTCCACCCAGGAATGAAAATAAAATCAATATCATTCCTGTGGAAATACTAAGGGTGGCTCCTGTTCTAAATGCAGATAAATTCATCTGTAAATATATTAAATAACTCCTGCTAGCTCAAGGCTTCTTTTTTTTAAGTGAACTATATCAAGGTCATCAATGATGGCGTCTGGCGTTAAAACCAGTGAAGTATTATTTTCCTTCCACCAATTGTTATTGATGAGTTTATTACAATGCAACACACCTATTAAATATTTTCTTTCTGCTTGTGCATGCCATTCTTCTATCCATTCAAAATCTTCTCTTGGAATATATTTCCAATCATCAAAACTCACATATACTTTCAAGTAATAATCATTTGACAACTCATGTGGTTGATGGTGGTATAATTTTTTATACTCGTATTTATAATTATATCGTAATGCAGCTATATCACTTAATACTGCTGATGCAGTGGGAAAGCTTCCTGCTCCTTTTCCATAGAAAAATTGTTTATCTGCAAATCCTGATTCAATTACCACCCCATTGTATTCATTTTTTACAAATGACAATGGTTCACTCAATGGTACAAATTGCGGTAATACAAAAGCTGCGACTTTTCCATTCTTTAATTTTTTTGCTTGTCCAATTAACTTGATGTCAAATCCTTTTTCTTTTGCCACCAATGCATCAGATCCCTGTACATTTTGGATACCTGTAAATAAAATTTCGGTAGGCGCACTTACAATACCATATGCGTGGTTTAATAAAATGGTCCATTTATTCAATGCATCGTATCCTTCTACGTCTAGCTTGGGGTTGCTTTCAGCAAACCCTAGTTGCTGTGCCAGCAACAGCGCTTCTGAAAAATCCAGTTTTTCTTCAAACATTTTGGTCAAGATAAAATTAGTAGACCCATTTACAATCGCCTTGATTGAATGCAACAAGTCGTTGTCATAATACTCTTCTAAGTTTCTGATTACTGGAATAGAAGCGCAAGCTGCCGCTTCGTATAAGAATGGAAGGTCTGTTTCTTTTTGTAAGGCTAGTAAAGCAGGCAAATTGTCTGCAATCATTTTTTTACTTGCACTTACAACCGACTTGCCATTTTTTAGTGCAGTGGATACTATTTCGAAAGCAGCAACGGAATCGTCAATTACCTCAACAATTACATTGATTGTTGGGTCTTGTAATAATTCGTTTTTATCTGAAGTGAAGAGTGCTTCTGGCGCATTTCTTTTTTTGGCTGCATTCTTAATACAGACTTTTTTAATACTCGCTTTTAAAGAGGGAGTTTGTTGCAACACTTTGTACAATCCTTCTCCTACTACACCAAATCCAAATAATCCAATTGTCAATTGTTTGTGGGTTTCCATTTTATTTTTTCTTTTAAAGTTTATTTCTATTTAATATTCGTTACTTGTTGCGTAAGCATCACTAGTTTCTTTTGCTTCAATTGAATCTAAAACGCTAGCTAGGTCAGCAATTAAATCTTCCGCTTCCTCCAAGCCAATTGATAAGCGAATCAAGCTATCACTTACACCCGCTGCCCTTCTTTTTTCTGCTGGGATAGATTTATGGGTCATATTCGCTGGATGTGAAATCAAGCTTTTAATACCCCCCAAACTCTCCGCCAGCTTGAATAATTGCGTATTGCTTACCAAGTCCACGGCAGCTTCATTGGTGTCATTCACTAAGGAGAAAGAAATAATTCCGCCTCCTGTTTTAGATTGAGTAAGCGCCAATTTGTGATTGGGATGGGTAGATAATCCTGGATAATATACTGCTGCCACAGCCGGATGTGTAGTTAAATACTGTGCTACTTTTAAAGCAGTTCTGCTATGGTGTTTCATGCGCAAATGCAAGGTTTCAATTCCTCTAATCACCAACCAACTATCAAAGGGTGCCAACACTGCCCCACAAGCATTTTGAAAAAACTTTAGTCTTGCTCCAACTTGTTCATCCTTAGCTACCAATATCCCAGCAATTAAATCACTGTGTCCACCCAAGTATTTGGTGGCACTATGTATCACAATATCTGCGCCTAGTAATAATGGTTGTTGCAGCACAGGGGTAGCAAAAGTATTGTCTACGCAAAGCAGACAGTTGTTGGCTTTGGCAATTTTTGCAATTGCTGAAATATCAGATATTTTCAACGTAGGGTTGGTAGGGGTTTCTAGCCAAATCAGTTTGGTCTTAGGGGTAATGGCTGCAGCCACTTTTTCTAGATCACTGGTATCTACAAAATGTACTTTGATGCCATACTGTTCATACACTGCAGTAAACAAGCGATAAGCTCCTCCGTAAATATCGTCTACTGCTACAATTTCATCTCCTGATTTTAAGAGTTTTACTACTGCATCAATGGCCGCCAATCCGCTGGCAAATGCCAATCCCGTTGCACCAAACTCTAGTTTAGCCATTAGTTCTTCAAGTGTTGCCCTGGTTGGATTATTTGATCTTGAATAATCATAGCCCTTGTTTACGCCGGGGGCTTCTTGCACAAATGTGCTGGTTTGATAAATGGGAACTGAAATAGCTCCTGTAAGTGGATCTACCGGGATGCTGTGAATGAGTTTTGTTGCACTGAGCATGATACGATGTTTTTTTGTTAAAAAATATCGTTCTTGTTAATCTCAAGGTGTGGTTAGTCGCTTGGTTTACACCAAATAAAAAACCCACCTGATAAAATCAGATGGGCATATATAATTTTCCTCTCGGTAATAATAAAAGCTTGACTCTGACTTATCTTCCCCGTTGCAGTTTAATGCAATCAGGATGGAATTGGCACCTTCATACTACAGAGTGAACGTAATATGGGTTGCCAAGGCTTCACAGGGCCAAAACCCTCCGCCTTTCTTGATAAGATTATTAAAGAACTACTGCAAAGATAGTGCAGCAGTTTTAATCCACCAAATTAAAAGTCTACTAATTTAGTAGGGTAATATAATTTTTCCTTTTTTATACATTCGCAAACATTGAAGGGCTTCCCTTGTTTGTATCTTTAACCTCCATTATGGCAAAGAAAGAAATAGGCAAGCAACCCATCCTTGAGAACGACCAGGATTATATTCAGGTTTTTGGTGCTAAGGAACATAATTTAAAAAATATTGATATCTCTATTCCTAAAAACAAATTAGTTGTTTTTACAGGGGTGAGTGGAAGCGGTAAATCTTCTTTGGCTTTTGATACCATTTATAACGAAGGTCAACGCCGATACATGGAAAGCTTTGGTGCCTATGCCAGACAATTCATGGGCGATATGGAAAGACCTGATGTAGATAAAATTACGGGTCTATCTCCGGTGATTTCTATTGAACAAAAAACCACCAATAAGAATCCTAGATCGACTGTTGGAACGGTTACAGAAGTCTACGATTTTCTAAGATTATTGTATGCAAGAATTGGAGAAGCATACAGTTATGAGACCGGTAAAAAAATGGTGAAGTTTAGTGAAGAGGAAATTGTAGAAAATATTTATACTCGTTTCAAAAATAAGAAAGTCAGTTTATTAGCTCCTTTAATTAGGGGTAGAAAAGGTCACTATAGAGAATTGTTCGAAGAGATTCGCAAAAAAGGTTTTTTAAAAGTAAGAGTGGACGGTGAAATTTTAGACCTCACGCCTAAGTTGCAAGTAGATCGGTATAAAATACATGACATAGAAGTAGTGATTGATCGTTTGCCAGTGACAGACGATATGCGTGTTCGAGTTAGTCAAAGTGTGCAACAATCCCTTAAAATGGGTAAAGATTTATTGTTTCTATTATTGAATGATAGTAATAAAACGATTCAATATTCTAAACAGTTAATGTGCGAAGATACTGGTATCAGTTATGAAGAACCTTCTCCCAATGCGTTTTCGTTTAACTCTCCTTATGGCGCTTGCCCTACTTGTAAAGGGCTGGGAAATGTTTACTCAATTGATATGTCTGCAGTTATTCCTGATAATACATTGAGCATTAAAGAGGGAGGTATTGCTCCACTAGGTGTACAACGTGATGCTTATATGTTTAGGAATGTAGAGCAGTTGGCAAAGAAAAGTAAAATCAATTTAGATAAGCCCATTAAAGATTTACCCATCGCTGGATTAAACATCTTATTATACGGTAATCCGGAAGGAGATAGTTTAGAAATTGATAATCCAGAGGAAATTGCTGGAGTTGATCCGTATAGCGGAGATTTTGAAGGAATTATCCCGATGCTTAAACGTTGGTTCACCGGCGTTAAGAGTGATGGTATGCGCGAGTGGGTAGAGCAATATATGGAATTGAAGCTCTGTAATAGTTGCCAAGGGAATCGATTGAAAAAAGAAAGCCTTTGGTTTAAAGTAGATGAAAAAAATATTGCTGAATTAAGTGCACTCAATTTAGATAAACTGCATCATTGGTTTGTTGGCTTAGAAGAAAGGTTGAATAAAAAACAAAACCTGATTGCCAAAGATATTTTGAAAGAAATACGCGAACGTTTACAGTTTTTATTAGATGTAGGATTAACCTATCTTTCTTTAAGCAGGTCTTCTAGAACCCTTAGTGGAGGTGAGTCTCAGCGAATTAGATTGGCAACACAAATTGGTTCACAATTACAAGGGATTACCTATATTTTAGATGAGCCTTCTATTGGTTTGCACCAACGTGATAATCATCAATTGATTTATGCACTTAAAAACCTGCGTGATATTGGCAATAGTGTATTAGTGGTAGAGCATGATAAAGATATTATGTTGGCTTCTGATTATTTGGTAGATATTGGTCCTAGGGCAGGTAAGTTTGGCGGGAATATTGTTGCAGAAGGAACACCTGCAGAAGTACTTGCTTCTAATTCTGATACAGCTCAGTATTTAAATGGGCAAAAGTCTATTGCAGTTCCAACAGAACGAAGAGTTGGAAATGGTAAAGAATTGATTTTAAAAGGGGCTTCTGGAAATAATTTAAAGAATGTTACGGTACATTTTCCATTGGGTAAATTGATTGTGGTAAGTGGTGTGAGTGGTAGTGGTAAAAGCACTTTAATTAATGAAACCTTATATCCGCTTTTATCTAAGCATTGTTACAATAGTAAAGTGCATCCCATGCCTTTTGTTTCGGTAAAAGGTTTAGAACATATTGATAAAGTGATTGAGATTGATCAATCACCCATTGGTAGAACACCTAGAAGTAATCCTGCAACTTATTGTGGTTTCTTCACTGAAATTAGAACCTTATTTGCTGCTGTTCCCGAAGCCAAGATTAGGGGCTATGCAGCTGGTCGTTTTTCATTTAATGTAAAAGGTGGTCGTTGCGATGTTTGTGAAGGAGGTGGTATGAAAGTAATTGAAATGAATTTTCTTCCTGATGTATATGTGAATTGTGAAAAGTGCAATGGTAAAAGATACAATCGCGAAACATTGGAAATTCGTTATAAGGGAAAATCAATCAGTGATGTATTGAATATGACGGTGGATGAAGCATGTGATTTCTTTCAACCTGTTCCTTATTTGTATCGTAAAATTAAAGTATTACAAGATGTGGGTTTGGGTTATGTAACATTGGGGCAATCTGCTGTTACATTAAGCGGTGGTGAAGCACAGCGGGTAAAGCTTGCTACTGAATTAGGCAAGAAAGATACTGGTAAAACTTTTTATATTTTGGATGAACCTACTACTGGTTTACACTTTCAAGACATTAGTCATTTACTAGATGTGCTGAATAAATTAGTAGACAGAGGTAATTCGGTGCTGGTAATTGAACACAATTTAGATGTAGTTAAAATGGCCGATCATGTTATTGATTTGGGGCCCGAAGGAGGTGATGGGGGTGGACAAATTTTATTTGAGGGAACGCCAGAGAAAATGCTCTTGCATAAAACCAGCCATACTGCTCGCTTTTTAAAAGCAGAAATGAATTAACTTCAAGCTATGAATTTAAATGATTTAAATTTTTTACCTGAATGGGACGAAAGCAGGTATAAAGTAGGACCAGGTGATGCTGCGGAAGAATGGCGTAGAGGTCCTGCTAGGGCTATTGCTAAAGCCATGTACAATCAATGGAGAGAGGTATTTGGATTGGTGATTGCTTTTGCAGAAAACCTAGCAGATGATGGGGAAGAAACACATCCAGCTTCTACCAAGGCATTAATATATGAGAACGTGATGATTGTTGCTCCTAAAATTATAGGGGCCATCAGTATGGATTTATATGTGCTTAAAATGGAAAACGCTTCCAATATTAGAACCAATGCCAAACAAATGATGGAACAAATTGGTTTTGCAGTGCTTATGGGTTGGGCCGATGAATCGCACAAACAAGTTATTGAAGAAGCGCTTTATAAATTTAGAGAACTCTACAAACAATGGGTCAGCACATTTCAAAAAGATGCTTACGAAGATGAGTGGGGCTTATTTGTTTAGTAGTCTGATTTCTTGGTATGCAATGGTTTCCAAATTAAATAATAGTAGCCGAGAATCAATATTCCGATAGTAAAAGGAATAATCGCTAAGTGCTTAAACGTGTAGTCTCCCCAAATAATTTTGTGGTCAAATCCAAAAAACTCACTGACCATCCAATAGGAGTTGGCAGAAATCCAAACGGTAATGGCTAGGTTATGGCATAATTCTGAAACGTATTGTCTGGTTCTATAGGCAATTATGATGGAGATGATTAGGGTAGGTATAATCATAACAGTTCCCAACCATTTTAACCCTAAACACCATGCTACGTCTTTGAATAGCCAGAACACGATGTGTAGGTTTTCCATCTTTCTATACTTCAATGGAATATCATATCTGTTGTTGTGAACCGAAGGGGCTTGCTCCATGCCTAATTCATTTGAGGCACAATATTAATTTTTTGTAATCAATTAGCGGCTTAAAATATTTTTGAATCGCTGTACATCCGCTAAGGGGTGAATTGGATTGCCATTAATGATATGCTGGGTAATCTGATGTGCAAAATAAGGAGCTAGGCTACAACCCTTGGTACCAGTGCCATTTAATACACCAATATTTTTTTGCACTGGATGAAAGCCCACAAAAGGTCTGCGTTCTACATTGGCTGGTCTTTCTGAAGCTATATGGTTGACTATTTCATAGGGAAGCTTTAGCCAATTTTGTAACTGTTGGGTTGTTTTGTTGTAAAAAGATTGAGTCGGGTTCAGGTTTTCATATTTCCATTCATAAGTAGATCCTATCCAAAATAAGTTATCTTTCCAAGGAACCACACTAATTCCTTGTTTATAAATATTGTTTCTAGGTAAGTCTGGAATTGATGCTATTAGGGCTTCTCCTTTATTACTCGCATAGGGTAATAACTCAAAATAAGGGTTGTTGATTCCTCCTGTTCCTTCACAAAAAATAATTTGATTGGCTTTAATTCCTTTCCATTCTACGCCATTAGGCTGAATGATGCATTCATCCCACTCAAATCTTTCTTCTACCAACGCATTTTGTTCAATTAATTTTTTTCTAAATGCATTCAGCATTTCTTGCAATTGAATTAACCAACATGGATGAATTTCTCCTACGCCAAACAATAAATGAAAATAGGGCTCCCATATTTTTTCATCTACCACACTTAAGTATTCCGTTTCCTTTGGCAATCTTTCCGCAAAGGCAATCTTGTTTTGTGGGGTTGCATGAAAATCAAGAATATTACATTGATCAATTAAATGAACACCCAATTCTTTGCCTAATTCGGTATAAGCATCCACAGCAAATGGCATGAATAGTTCTATTTCCCAAGTTCGCACAATTCTTCTTCCTGTTACCGGATTAATCACTCCGCTGGCTACTTTGGTTGCACTATTGGGTATAGATTCATCTATAACCACAACCTGTTGCCCTGCTTTCATCAGATTCCAACTTAGCATAGTGCCGCATAGCCCCTGTCCTATAATTATTGTATCAACCTGCATTGTATTATTGTTCTATTCTTAGTTTTATGGCATTGGAATTGGCATTAAAAGCAGGTGCATACATACTTTGTATACTTGCAAAACCAGCCGTGTACAATCCTTTATGCGTTGCTCTTATGGTATAAGTAAATTGGTAATTCCCTTTAGGTAAATAGTTGAAGAAATAATTATTACTTACATCTTTGGTGCTTTGATAATAAAATAAATTTTCTTGAAAGCGATATCCACTCAGTTGACTGGTAGGTTCTGTTGCAGCGGGTCTTAAATCTTTTAGGTGAACATAATCCATGTCTCTGTCTGCTTTAATGGATAATACTACTGTAATCAATTCACCTATTTTCACTGGTTCATTTTCATTTAGTTCTACCCATGTTTTATTTCTTTCTACTAATAATTTTTTATTAATCAACAATGGTCCCGTGCTGGCAGTAATTTCATCCATATTGGCTAAATATTGCCAGTAAATACTTCCATATGAGGGTTGATCAGACACGCTGTTTTGCGTGGCAGTTGTAATGGTTATATTCCCCATTTCGGGTTTCACTTTTTCTCCTTCAATTCTCTTTTTAAAATAACCTGATCCTTCCATGGTCTTTTCTGTTGCAGTTCCAATAGTAGTTTTACCTAACTCTATTCTAACTGCTCGCTTATTATTCATCCATTGTTGACCATTTGCTACCAAACTGTATACTGCATCAGCCGTGGCAATTCCAGATCCCCAATGATTGGTCTCTTTATTTAAGATTAACCAAGTAAGCATTGCATTGATTTGCTTTAGGTATGGTTGAGCAGGTAATTGGCTATTGATTTCGCTGAAGCAATCAATCATCATGCTTTGGTGTACTATTGGCATAGCGTACCATCTAGATGTTAGCCGATTTTTCCAATACAATCCCTGTTGTGCGTTCGTAACCGTATTTTCTAATAGGGCTTTTACTATTTTATTGGCCAAATTGGGTTCATTATTTCTTTGTGCAATGGTTGCAATCATTGCTTGGCCATATTGGTTTTGTTTGTTCCAGCTATTTTGAGCTATTTGCCAATAAGCTTTGTACGCACTATCATTCTGTATGATATTTTCTCTATAGAAACTTCTCATGAATAAATAGTCTAATTGATAGCTGCTTATTTGTGTTGGTTTGTTTTTTTTGTATTCGTATTGAATAGCTTCATCTGTAAATGCTAAAGCCTTTATAAGCATGGGCCTTAACCTCGCTGATACAGTAGGATTAATTGCTCCTATTCTTTTTAATTTACCTATGCCAGTTAATATATAACGAGTGATGTATTCATCTGAGCGACCTCCTTCAAACCAGCTAAAGCTTCCATCTGGTAATTGTAGTTTTTCCAATTGAACCAACCAGGCTTCGTTTTCTTTTGTAATGGATTGGATGTCCATTTGATTGGCTAGTTCTTTCAATAAAATAGTACCTGTTTTAGCGTCCAATACCCAAGGTGTTTCTTGGAGTAATATTTGTTTTAATTCCGCATTATTTTCAAGTGGATGGTTTAATGCAGTAGTGTCTTTTTTCCATTCGGCTAATACTTTAGCAATCATTGGAAATTTAGTCAACAGGTGCAAAGACATTAGATTAGCATAAATGCGGTTAAACTGATGTATGGCTGAACGTTCTGGGTCAGTTTTTAAATAGCCCAGTGCTTGTATGGCATTCCATATGGGTTGTGTGGTATACTCTACTGTTAAGCCTTGGGTACTAATTCCTTCACTTTGGTTGTTCAATAATTTTTCAAAACGAAAAGATTGAATCGTGTCTTTTTGTAAATAAATAGGTAGGGTTTCTGTAACCAATTGCCTATTGCTTAATACCGCAAGGGTATTTTCTTCTCCATCGCTTAGCTCATTGGTTCTTGCTACTATTCGATAAGTAAGTGGTTTATTATAGCTAAAAGGAACTTGTATCGGGAACTGCGCAATGCTTGACTGCATTGCTTCTACAGTAAAATATTGTTGGGGAAATACATTTTGAAACCAACCGTCTACCGATCGATTCGTGGTGGCATCAATCAATTCTAAAACAATGGTTCCGGTTAATTCTTTGTTGGTGAGATTCGCAATTTTTACACTTAATTCCATTTGGTCGCCTTCTCTTAAAAAGCGAGGAATATTGGGTTGTACCATCAAGCTTTTTTGAGTAACCAATTTTTGCTCGGTATAACCCGTTGCCAAATCTTTTGTATGTGCAAAGCTCATCCATTTCCATTGGGTTATTGCATCTGGAAACTGAAAACTGAATTGATATTTGCCTGAACTATCTGCATATAATTGCGGGAAAAAGAAGGCAGTTTCGTTAAAGTTGGTTCTTATTTGAACCAAATCTTGACCTTGCTTATTACCTGGTATTATTCTTCCGTTCCTAATTATATCTCCTGTAATGGGGTCTACCACTTCAACTGTAGTATAAACTTTGTCGTAACTCTCTTCTTTAAAAGTATTAACTCCTCTTATTGCTATGTTACCAGGCGCTGGTGAAGCTGTCATTGCTTTTTTAGATTCACTTGCCATTGTTTCATACATCATTTGCTCTCTTATTCTCCAAGGAAGATCAATAGATGCCATTAAACTAGGACGCACATAGGGTTTTGCTTCACAAAAACATTCATTGTTGTCAAATTGTCGGATGGCTTCTAATCTAAAAAGATTACTGCTAAAATTGGTGCTGCTATTGTTACTGCTCCATAAGTTCAATGGGTCCCATCTGTTTGGATATATAGCGTCTAAACTTGCATCATACATGCTGGTTAATAATTCAGCAGCTTTTTCTTTCCCATTCAAACCGTCTATTTCAATCGTCCAGGTTTCTTTGGAACCAGGCTCGTTGATATTCCTAAATATGCCAGTTCGAATTTTTAAATCTTTATTATTGAATTGAACTGCAATAGCTTGTTGATGGGTAAATAGTCTCCCCATCCATATATACGCTTCGTTAATGACAATACCACCTCTGTCTTCGGCTGAAATAACAATTTGTTGCTGTGTCAACTTTTTCAATTGTAAAAAGGCATAGATTTCTGTTTGTTGTGCTTTCTTTATTTTTTTGGTTACATAAATGTTTTCACTTGGGTAATTGATAACAGACAAAATACTATCTCCTGGTTTGGTATAGTTATTTGAATAATAATGAAAAGATTGATTGCTTTTTGTTCCCTCATTCACATCATATATCGTGATTATTTTTTCTGAAGTGATTGGTAATCCAAAACTGTCGATTGCTGTAGCTTTTATTTTATACATACCCGTCTCCACTTTATTAATCGGAGTTGCTGTTTCTTCAATTGCCCAGCTATCTTGGTTTGCTTCATTCTGGTATTCGTCGTAAGGGAAATATTTTCTGTAAGTGACTTCATCAAACAAATGCAAATCTGACTTACCCCAATATTTTTTTCTCGTCAGTTTATTGGGTTGTATAATTTTGAATAATGCAGTTTGAATTGGGGTGTTTTTTTCATTACCTAGTTGATCTATTGCTGTTGCATTTATTTTTTGAAAGGATTGTTTATTCACTGCAATAGGGTGATTAATAACTAATTGCCAAGCTGTTTTTTTAGCTGTTAAGTTTACATTTCCAGATTGTGTTTCTCCATTTAAATCGGTGACATCTACCTGAATAATATAGTTGACAGAAAAATCATTTCCCAATTGTTTGGTTGAATCATAAATGGCTTTAAACGAAACTATGTATATTCCCTGTTCATTGGTAATTCCTATTCCATTGGCTATTTCTGTACCTGATTGATAAATAGGATCTAGGTTTCGAGTAATTGGATATGGATACCTTCCATATTGTTTCACCGTGTATTTTACCTTTGCGCCATTTACAATATTTCCTGCATAAGCCTGAGCTTTGATAGTATAATGGATGCTGTCATTTAATCGATAACCTATTTTGGGTTGATCAAAAATAAGTTGAATAGTAGGTCGTTTATATTCTTCTACTTTAACTGATTTGCTTGAATAGTTAAATGCTTGGGCTTCTATGCTAAAGTTTCCGGTTAATTCATTTTTGGGTAATGCAAAGCTACCTGCTAATGAGCCATACTCATTAATGGGCAACAACAATGAATCTATCCTTTGTCTATTCGTATTCAGTAAATATATTTTAACTGGATTTTTATCTACAACTACTTTACTATATTTTGTGTCGAATTCTCTGGTTAATGCAATCCCTTTAAATTGTACCAACTGACCAGGTCTATAAATAGATCGATCGGTGAAAAAGTAGATTCTACGATTATTTTGTTCGTAGTTGGTTTTTTCGTTTGGCTGGTTGTTGTATTCTTGGTAACGGTATTCGTATTCGCTAAAAATGAGCTGACTTTTCTTTTTATTGATTTCGAATTGAGTATTCCCATTTAGTTTTTGTGGAATGCTAAACTGACCATTCTCATTGGTTTGTGTTTGTTGAATTAACTGTGTGCGAGTAGTTGATGTTTTGTAGTCGTATTTTGTTTCAAATATTTTTACTTCTGCTTGGTTAATGGGTTTTCCTGTTGAGTAATCTCTAATAAAATAGTGACTATTATCTTTATAGTAAACCCAGTCCGATACTGCAAAATGGACATATCCGATTTTATTACTAATAAGGTTGAAATCCTTTCCTGTACTCGTTAATACAATATAATTTCCTTGTTGTAAAGGATCTATTTTTATTTCTGTAAAATGTGTTTGGTAATCTTTTGTTTGAATAAGTGGTATAGCTTGTTCTTGAACCAATTTTTGATTGGTTATCTCTTTTAATTGATTGGCGGTATTGTTAAACCTTAGCTGAAAATTAAATGGGACTTTGAATATTTTTAAAAATAGGGTATCGGTATTCTTGTAGCTTAAATAGGCTCTGAATGGTTTTTGTGTTTCATTAATCTTTTCTACTTCCATCCAAATTTGTTTATTCTTGATTTCATTGGCTAAGTCAAGTAGGCCACTTGTTTTAAAATGAGAAGAATCTACATTTGTTTTTGCTTCTTCTATAATAGCTAATGCTTTTACTAATTCATATTGATTAGCGTTATCATTTAATGCATGATAATTTTTCCCTTTTTCAGTGATTGCATTGGCAATTAAATACCAGGCTGTTGCTTTTATTGATGATAAGTAATCTGAGTGGGTGTAGTTTTTTAACTCTACTAAAAACGCATCTTCTTTAATTAATTGGTTTTGTTTTTTCCAAACAAGTAAGTCTAGTTTGAATCTTGCTACTAAATTGTTGCGTTGTTCATTAGAGTGAATCTGAAAAATGCTTTCATAGAGTTTAAGTATTTTTTCATTGTTTTCTTTTGTGCCATCATTACCCAATTCATTGCTGTAGTATTGAATTTGTTCGGCTATTAATAGATGGTATAAGCTATAGTTTTTCAGCGGCTCTGATCCACCCAATACCACTGCATAATAATCGGCTATATCAATTGATTGTAATACTTTTTCATTTTGACTGGCTGCATCAAAATGCATTTCTATACTGTCTTTGAAGGATTCTCTATCCCAGTTTTTTTTCTTTAATAAAACCCATCTTTGATTGTTATAATAGTCATTGTATTTTTTAGCCATGATAGTGTGTAACACTGCCTGCATGACCCCTGAATTGGTTTTTCTTAATGCTCCTTTAAAAATATTGATGGTATTAATGAATCCTTCTTCGGTTACTTCATTTTCTAGATCTGCTTTGTACACCAAGGCTTTTATTTGTTCTGCTTCTTGTTTTTCAGCAACCGCTTTTTTATATAGCTGGTTAATTTTATCTATGGCTGTTTTTGTTAACCTTTCTTTTAAAATGAGGCTATCAATTATTTTATATTCTGCCGTATAAGTGGTTTCTTTTTTTTGTTGTGCTGCCACCATTAACATGGTTAAGCAAAAAAATAGCGATAGGATAGTGCGCATGAATAGTAAATTAATGTATAGTATGCTGTATGGATGCAAGATGGGGCATTTTGCATAAAAAAACCCGAAGCTTTGATGCTCCGGGTCTGATATTAACAATTGATTTATTTATTTTTTTAATGCAGCTGCCATGGTAATACCAATGTCAGCAGGGCTTGCTACTACTTCAATGCCACATTCTGCCATTATTTTCATTTTAGCTGCTGCAGTATCTTCTGCACCACCTACAATTGCTCCAGCATGTCCCATTCTTCTTCCGGGAGGCGCTGTTTGACCCGCAATAAATCCAACAACTGGTTTGGTTTTATTTTCTTTTATCCAGCGGGCTGCTTCTGCTTCCATGCTACCGCCAATTTCACCAATCATTATAATGCCATCGGTTTCTGGATCGTTCATTAATAGTTCTACCGCTTCTTTAGTAGGGGTTCCAATGATTGGATCACCACCAATTCCTATTGCTGTGCTAATTCCTAATCCGGCTTTTACCACTTGATCGGCTGCTTCATAAGTAAGGGTTCCACTTTTTGAAACGATACCAATTCTTCCTGCCTTAAATATAAAGCCTGGCATAATGCCTACTTTAGCTTCTTCTGCAGTTATTACTCCTGGACAGTTAGGTCCAATTAAACGTGTATTGCTTCCCTGTAAGTAATTCTTCACTTTTACCATGTCTTGAACAGGAATACCTTCTGTGATACAAACAACCAATGCAATTCCTGCTTCGGCTGCTTCCATGATGGCATCTGCTGCAAATGCTGGTGGTACAAAAATGATACTCACATTTGCACCTGTTTGCTTAACCGCATCGGCTACCGTATTAAAAACGGGTTTGTCTAAATGGGTTGTTCCACCTTTATTGGGGGTTACACCACCTACTACATTGGTTCCGTATTCAATCATTTGAGTTGCATGGAATGTTCCCTCTGTTCCGGTAAAACCCTGAACAATGATTTTTGAGTGCTTGTTTACTAATACTGACATAGCCTATCGTTTCGGAGATTTTTAAATTTTGGGGCAAAAATAGGTGAAAAAAGCCTTGAAAAAAGCTAAATGTCATTCTGCCACAAATTAAATATGGCATTCGTTTTGTATATTCATTTCTTCAAATATTAAAACATGAACACAAAGAGAATTACCCTTATTGTCATTATCGGATTAATTGTATTAATTGGTGGATGCGGCATGAGTGGTTATAATGGATTGGTTAAATTGGATGAAACCGTTAGCCAGTCTTGGAATAACGTACAAAGTGACTACCAAAGAAGAGCCGATTTGATTCCAAATTTGGTGAACACAGTAAAGGGCGAAGCCAATTTTGAACAAAGCACTTTAGAGAATGTAGTTAAAGCAAGAGCTAGTGCTACTCAAATGAAAGTGGACGCTAAAGATCTTACTCCTGAAAAATTACAAGAATTTCAGGCATCTCAAGGTCAATTGTCTCAGGCTTTAGGTCGTTTATTAATGGTTACCGAAAACTACCCTAATTTAAGAGCCAATGAAGCTTTTCGTGGGTTACAAGCTCAGTTAGAAGGTACCGAAAACCGCATTAAGGTTTCTAGAAACGATTTTAACGCTGCAGTTGCTGCTTACAATGTTAAGGCTAGGTCTTTTCCAATGAATATTTTGGCCAGCATTACTGGTTTCAAAGTAAAAGAAGGGTTTAAAGCCGATGCTGGTTCTGAAAAAGCACCTGAAGTAAAATTCTAAATCCCTTACATGTTTGGATTATTCAAAAAGAAACAGCGGGAGTATTTTACGCCTGCTGAAAAGGAAACTATTATTGCTGCAATTCAACAAGCTGAGCTTAGAACCAGCGGTGAAATCAGGCTATATATAGAGTCTAAATGCGAAATGGTTAATCCTGTTCATAGGGCCAAAGAAATATTTTATCAATTGAAGATGGATCAAACAGCATCCCGTAATGGGGTGCTGTTGTATTTAGCGATGGACGATCATCAATTGGCCGTATTTGGTGACGAAGGTATTCACCAGAAAGTAGGCCATGCTTTTTGGAATAAAGAAATAGAGCTAATGCTTGCTGAATTTAAACAGAAGCATTTTGTAGAAGGCATTGCTCATATCATCAAAGATATCGGGGAAGCCTTGGTTACTCACTTCCCATATGACGGTGCCACCGATAAAAATGAATTACCTGACGATATTGTTTTTGGAAAATAAATGAAGAAACTACTACTCATATTACTGTTGCTGGCTAATTTTTTTGGAGCTATTGCACAGAACGTTATTGCTCCACCCAACCCTCCTAAACTGGTTAACGATTTAGCAGGTGTGTTAAGCAAAGAGCAGGTTGCAATTTTAGAAGAGAAGTTGGTTGCATTGGATGACAGTACTTCCAATCAAATTGCAGTAGTTATTTTAAAAACACTTGAAGGGTATGATGTTCAAGATTATGCCAATAAATTGTTTCGGTCTTGGGGAATAGGGAATAAGAAAACCAATAATGGAGTCTTAATTTTAGCTTCTATTGAAGATAGAAAAGTATGGATTGAAGTAGGGTATGGATTAGAGGGAGCTATCCCCGATATTACTGCTTCCAGTATTTACAGAAACGAAATTGTTCCAGAATTTAAGCAACAAAATTATTTCAGAGGAATTGATAATGCCATCAACGCATTGTCTAAAGCTGCAGTGGGTGAATATAAAACGAAGCGCAACAAGCCTAGTAGTGATGGGAAATCTGGCAATTCTATTCTAACTTTTTTATTCATTGTTGTTGTGGTCATTTTTGTACTTGGTGCTGGTGGTCGCGGTGGTGGTGGTAGAGGAGGTGGTATGATGAGCAGACGTGGTGCTGCCAATGTTGCAGAAGCTTTACTGTGGTCTTCACTATTAGGTGGCAATAACCGTGGAGGCGGTGGATTTGGTGGAGGCGGCGGCGGTTTCGGCGGCGGTGGATTTGGCGGCTTTGGTGGAGGTAGTAGCGGCGGCGGTGGTGCTGGTGGCTCATGGTAATTTCAATCAATATGATTTGGCGTTTTAAACTAATCATCTTTATATTATTTGTGCTTATGCACTTCAATAGTATTGCCCAAAATGTAAGTTCTGTAACCGATTTTAAAGTAATACATACCCTCAACAACAACACTACATTTCATATTCCCAATCAGCCACTTTTCTTTCAGTCGAATAAAACAACAAACACCCAGTTTTCCATCCTTCATTCTGCAGATGAATATTTTCAATTATCTGCAACGATACTGTCTGTTAAAGGAAAACTTTTTGCTTTTGGCCAAGAGCAAATTTTTAATAGCGATGATACTGCAGGCTTGAATAGTACTGAATTAGCATGGCTAAAAGAAATAGTGAACAAGCCTAAAACCGTTGAGGTTAAACAGTTTCACGCGGTACAATCCCCCAGTAAATCCAATCCATTTTTTGATATTGAACTGGAAGATGCAGGTAAGTATTTTTTGCCTTTTGCTTCATCCATTGTGAAAGCCGGACTTAGTTGGTCAGATTCTACTTTTAGTGATAGCAGTAAATTTATTCACCAGTATTTAATTTTGAAAGTACAAGACAATAGGGCAACCGTTTCAGTTTTATCTGATTTAATCATCCAAACTTCTTTTACCCAGTCTGGTCAAATGATCCAACAAAATTTAAAAGGGATTGCTCGTGCAGAAAGAATATATGATTTAAACGCTTCTAAATTGCTTTCAGAGTCTGTTTCAACTAAATTGTCTGGTAGTAGCAATAATGGAACAGATATCATTCCCCTTACTATTGAATTGAAATCAACAAGTATTGTTTCTTGGAAATAAAAACGCCCCGAATGAATCGAGGCGCTTCTTCAATTTAAACTAAAATTAGTTTTTCATTTTCTCTTTCACATAATCGGCCAATGCTTGTGCACCTGCTGCTTCTTTTTTAGCAGCCAAGCCTTTTAAAAATACATTGTTGATTACTGGATCCGTTTGCGGTCTTGCTGGAGCAGGTATTTCATTTCTGAATGATACTACTGCATCTACCCCTGCTTTAAATTTTACTTCATCGGTTACTTTAGATAAGAATTCAACAATAGAAGATAAAGAACTAAACTTTGCTTGCGATAAAGGCATTTTATTAAAATTACCCATGATGTATTCGTAAGCTGTTTCATCTCCGTTGGCAATAATTACTGAACTGATTGCAGCACTTAGTCTTCCTTTTGCAGGTGATTTTGCTAATTGATTGGCTAATGAATACGCTTTTTTTCCATCTAAATCATTTAGTGCAAGTAAAGCTGCACCTGCAACTGAATAAGAGGAGTCGTTTATATATTGTTCAAATTGACTAGCATATGCTGCATTTTTTTGCATCCCCAATATACTTATCGCATCTGCTCTTACTAGTTTTGATGCATCCTCTTTTGCCATTTTTTCAATTAAGGCAAGTGTTGCATTTTCTAGTTTTGCATTTCCAAAACTACCCAATGCTTTCATTCTTATTCTGAAATAGGGGTCTTTTAAACCTGCAGCAACAATTGCATAAGCTGCTGGATCAGATATTTTTTTCGATGCCATATCTATGGCTTCTCTTCTGTCTAAATAATGTCCACCATAATTAAATTGGTGTGCATATTCCTCTAAAGTTTTTGTTTCTTTTTTCTCTGCTAGCAATACTTTTTCAGCATCAACATTAATCAAATTTGGTTTTGTTGCAGCGGCAAAGTAAAAGGTATCTGCTGCATTTTTTGCCCAAACCTGGTATCTCTTTTTTGCTGCTCCATAGTATAAATCAACTGTTACCGGTAATTGAAATAATCCAGTTGTTTGTGTTTGTTTAATCACCACCATCGCTTTCTGTGTAGCTGCATCATAACTGTTACTAATGACTAAACTAGGGTGGCCACTATTAAAATACCATTGATTAAAAAACCAGTTTAAATCTTTTCCAGTTACAGCTTCAAACGCCAATCTTAATTTATGTGCACTTCCATTTCCAAATTTATTATCCGTTAAATATTTATTCAACGATTTAAAGAATGCATCGTCTCCTACATAGTTTCTGAGCATATTTAATATTCTTCCACCCTTACTATAACTCACCACATCGAACATATCTTCTTGTGTGTCGTAATAAAAGCGTACTAAATGTTTTGAAGCATCTGCCTTACTATTTAAATACCCATTCATTGCACTCCAGTTGGTAAATGCTGCTTCGTCTTTTCCAAATTTATATTCAGCCCATAAGTATTCGCTATAGTCTGCAAAGCTTTCATTTACAGTTAAATTACTCCAACTTTCAGCAGTTACATAATCACCAAACCACTGATGAAATAATTCGTGCGCAATGGTACTTTCCCAATTATTGCCATCTGTTAGTTCTCTAGCATCTTGTTGTGCAGATTCTTGGTGTAAAGTAGCTGTGGTGTTTTCCATTGCTCCACTTACATAATCTCTTCCTGTAATTTGGCTATACTTTATCCAAGGGTAGTCTACGCCCAATTTGTTAGAGAAGTATTGCATCATTTCAGGTGTATTCCCAAATATCTTTCTGGCAACTTTTTCATAATCCTTCTCTACATAATAACTTACTTCTTTTCCTTTGTATGAGTCTTTAATCACTGCATATTCGCCAACACCCATAAAGAATAAATAGGGTGCATGTGGTAAATCCATTTTCCAACTATCTGTTCTTGTTCCGTTGGCATTCTTGGTTTGCTTTACCAACTTGCCATTGCTTAGTGTTACATATTTTGCAGGTACAGTTAAATTAAATTCCTGTGTTGTTTTTTGATTTGTTTTGTCAATAGTGGGTACCCATACTGAAGTGGCTTCTGTTTCGCCTTGGGTCCATATTTGAGTAGGCTTGCTCTTGTCTTCGCCAGTGGGATTGATGAAATACAATCCCTTTGCGTCTGTAATAGCCGCGCTCCCCTTAACTTCTAATTCATTGGGCTTTGCAGTATAATCAATGTATACAGTATAACTTTCATTGCGCGTATAACTTTTGTCTAAATTGATTCTTAATACCCATCCATCATATTGGTATTTGAGTGGAGTATTTTTCCCCGCTTTAACTATAGCTACTTGTTTTATATCCATCCCTTTTGCGTCTAGTTGCAAAGAATCGGTTGTATAAAAGTGAGGCTTCAATGTAATCCATACATTCCCGTTTAGTCTGGCTTTGCTATAATCAAAACTGGCGTTCAACTTGGTATGTACCAAATTGTTGATTTTCTCTGGTACTGCTCTATACAGTTTTGGTGCTGCCGCTTTTTGTTCTTGTGCCATCAAATTGCCCATTGTTCCCATGGCAATTAGTAGTAATAGTTTCTTCATAATTGGTATTAAGTAGTAAATTTGAAAAAAGCAAGATTACATGTTCATCCGTTGTATTGTACACCGTTTATCCATTTTAACCGGATTTTTATTAATGGCGTTTTTAGTGGATGCCCAAAATAATTTCTTGTATATACAATCTGAAAACAATCAGCCTTACTATATACAGCTTAAAGGTAATGTGCATTCTTCTAATGCGAAAGGCTATCTATTAATTCCTAATTTATCGGACGGAGAATATAGTATGGTATTGGGTTTTCCGGCAGGAGCGTATAAAGAGTACAATTATAAATTTGCAATAGCTGGTAAGCCTAAGGGCTATTCGCTTAAGATTACGCAAGAAGGGGAGTGGATGTTAATGGATATGGTTTCTTTGGCATTAATCAGGGGAGAAGCGCCTGAGCAACCCATTACGGCGATCCCTTCTGAAAAACAAATTGAAAAATTATCTGAACGCAATACGGATGCAGGTTTAGAACAAGTGTTTAAAGTGAAAAATGGCACTAAGTACGAAAACCTGGTTATTTTGATCCCGATACCTAAACCTATTGTTGTTAGAGAGGCTCAGAAAAAGAATAATTAGTATTATGCCCAGGTATTTTTTGGAATTGGCTTACAAGGGCACTGCGTATCATGGTTTTCAAATTCAAGACAACGCAGCCACCATACAGTTGGCTATTGAGAAAGCCTTGTTTACTTTATTTAAAGTTGATATTGATCTAACAGGTTCTTCTCGAACAGATGCGGGTGTGCATGCCTTGCAGAATTATTTTCACTTTGATACTGATTTGGTAATCACCAATAAGCATTTATATAACCTAAATGCTATTCTCCCCGAAGATATTGCAGTGAAGTCTATTAAACAAGTGGCCGATACAGCGCATTGTAGGTTTGATGCTGTTGCAAGATCTTATTACTATTATATATATCAACAAAAGAATCCTTTTTTAAAAGATAGGGGTTGGTTCTACCCATATGAATTAGATATATCCCTTTTACAACAAGCTGCTGCCATTTTAAAAAATCATACTGACTTTACCAGCTTTGCCAAACGCAATACACAAGTGTTTACGCATAATTGTACTATTCTTATTTCGGAGTGGAGCATAGCCGCCGATCAACAATACATTTATCATGTTCAAGCCAATCGGTTTTTGCGCGGAATGGTGCGTGGCTTAGTAGGTACGATGCTCAAAGTCGGTAGAGGACAATTGTCTTTAGATGATTTTGAAAAAATCATTCTTGCAAAAGATTGCACTAAAGCAGATTTTAGTACGCCTCCTCAAGGATTATTTTTAGCAAAAGTGATTTATCCTTAAATTTTTTTATTGCTTGAAAGCCTTGCAAATAAAAGGTTTGAGCAAATCAGCTGAATTTAGTTTCAAAAAACATTTGTCAGGTAAAATATACGTCCTATATTTGCATCCCGCTTAACAAAAAGGGGATGTTCTTTAAAGGTTTTAGGAGAGAGGTTGGAGAGAAAAAAAGCGAAATAAATTTTGAAAAAAGTTTGCTA
>MIAG01000010.1:0-122868 GCA_001829005.1 Sphingobacteriia bacterium RIFOXYC2_FULL_35_18
TACCAGAAATAGAATATCCAGTAACAGTTACAGCGATACCAGTTCCAACACCAGCAGAAGCAAAAGAAGCAGAAGCAGAACCACCCAGTGTAACGTTAGCCACATCACCAGCTTCAACACCAACAAGAGCAGCAGTACCGGTTAAGGAAGCCGCAGTAGTAGCGTTATAAACTTTATTATCAGCAGTTAAACCAGAAATGGTTAAACCCTTTGCAGTAATATCAGCAGTTAAGCCTGCAGGTTGAGTAAGAGAGTAGTTACCAGCAGCAGTACCAGAAATAGAATATCCAGTAACGGTTACTGCAATACCTGTTCCAACACTAGCTGAGGCGAAAGAAGCAGAAGCAGAGCCACCCAGTGTAACGTTAGCCACATCACCAGCTTCAACACCAACTAAGGCAGCGGTTCCAGTTAAAGAGGCAGCAGTAGTTGCGTTATATACTTTGTTACTTGCAGTTAAACCAGAGATGGTTAAAATTTTGGTATTAACTGTACTTGTTGGAATTGCAACTGTATTATTTGTTGCACCTTCTGCCAAGGTAATATTACCTCCAGTAACGCTTCCTGCATTAATACCACTTGGCATTAAAACGTAAATTGTTACGGCAGGCGTTACGTCTCCTGATCCATCTGTATTTACAACAACTGAAGAACCAAAACCACTTCCAGAAGTCAAAGAAACTTGGAAGTTAGTTGGAGCAGTAATTGTAACAGGAGAAGAAGCTGTTAATCCTGTTGCAGTGAAGGTAAAAGTTTGTTCGCTAGAAGCAGATCCATACGTTGCAGTGAATGCAGTGATTGAACCTGAAGGGGTAATACTTTGAGCAATCAAAACATTACTTGCAAACAAGAGAAAAAAGGGCATCAAAATTTTGAGTAAAATTTTTGATTTCATGAGCCTAGTTTTTGTTTAAAATAATCATATCATATAATTAGTATGTTCAAAAAAACCAGAAAATAGTTAGGGGATACGGATTGCTGGTATAAAATGAACACAGATATGAACATAAAAGTAGACAAACATTTCTAAAAATTGTAATCAATTCCTCATTTGGTATCAAAAAATCAACATTTCCAATTTTGGGAATTCTTGTTTAAAATAAGACTGAGCTTATCATAGTGTAAAAAATGACAATTTATTAATAGTCAATGTTGGTACAGTAATGTTATAATTAATATAAAATATTCATTATCAGGCAATTAATATTTTATAGTCCCTTTGTCGTTTTCAAAAAGCAAGGCAGAAATAAGAATTTAAGAATTCAAGTACCTCATAGGAGCCCTACAAAAAATGTGGATAACTTTTTTAAGTAATTTTTAAATTTTCGGCAAATGTCAAAATTTCGTCAGGAATTAGGGATTAAAATTTTGAATACATATTGCTCTTAGATTTGCCCTCCTAAACCAACCCCCTTGAGGAAAATATCATTTATTATAGCAGCGGCATTATTTTGTAAGCAATCAATAGCCCAAGATTTAGGCACTAATCTAGACCCTGTAACCGTGACTAGCTCATTTTATGAAACCCGTGCATCTAAGACAGGTAGAAATATTACGGTTATTACTTCTAAAGACATTTCTCAACTTCCCGTAAGAACTACAGACGAGCTATTACGATTTTTACCAGGGATAGATGTACAAACTAGGGGTGCTTTGGGCGCACAAAGTGATATCAGTATGCGGGGTGGTACTTTCCAACAAGTGTTGGTGATTTTAGATGGACTCAGGTTAAATGATCCCAATACAGGACATTTTAGTGGGTATATTCCTGTTGTACTAGATGAAATTGAAAAGATCGAAATTTTAAAAGGGGCATCATCCGGAATTTTTGGTTCAGATGCGGTGGGTGGTGTTATTTATATTACTACAAAAACCTTTTCACAAAAAAAGCAAGCAGGCAATAATGGAATACTGCAATTAGCAGCGGGTGATTTAGGGTTGTTAAGTACATCAGGATATTTTAGTGCCAATAAAAACAATCAACAATTTCAAGTTTCGGCTTTAAGAAATAGTGCAGATGGCCCACAGCAAAGAGGTATTACAGGCTTTATGAAAGAACATGCTTTTTCTTTTGCATTTAGTAAGAAAAAAAATAATTGGGAAACCGCTTTTAGAACAGCTTACAATGATCGTGAATTTGCTGCTCAAAATTTTTATACTTCATTTGCATCTGACACTGCAGTGGAACGAGTAAAAATATTCTGGAATCAATTCAATGCACAATATCAAAAAAATAAAGACCAAGTAATTATTTACGCGGGCTTTAAAAATACAGAAGACAATTATCGTTTCAGTTCTGTATCTGCTGCCAACTCTAGCTTCTCTAATTTATTTCAATTGAACAGTTTATATTTAAGAAGTCAAAGTGATCAAACAAAATTCACAATAGGAGCACAGTATATAGGAAGAAATATTCGTTCTAATGATAGAGGAAATCATACAGTTCAACAGTTTGCATTGTATGGAATTTGGCAACAATATTTTAGTAAAAATTTTATTTCGAATACTTCTTTGAGAAAAGAATATGCTACTAATGGTGGATGGGTATTAGTGCCTCAAATTAATTTGTCTTATCAATTAAAACAACTGCAACTACGAGCCAGTGCAGGTTATGCTTATAGGAATGCTGATTTTACAGAATTATACAATAACTATAATCGAACTGGTATTCGAAGTGGTTCAATTGGTAATCCTAATTTAAATCCTGAAAAAAGTTTTAATTATGAGTTTGGTTTCGATTGGATTATAGCCTCCGATAGTAAGGTTTCTCTAAGTGCATTTAGCAGAAATAGTAGGGATTTAATTGATTGGACACTTACTCCATATTCGGATATGCCGAGAAAAGAAAATCTAGTAGCAACAGGAAATTATTTGTTAGCGAAAAATCAAAGTAGTATTCAAGTGGAAGGGATTGAGTTAGACTATTTATTAGATAAAAAAATTGATGAAAACCATTCATTAAAATTCAAGTCTGGATTAATTTGGATTAATACAAAAAATACAATTGGTCCTTTAAGTTTTTATCTCTCTTCTGCACCTAAATTCTTAGCAAATTTTGCTACTACCTTTTCAACTAAATGGGTAGACTTTAATTTTACAGGATTGTATAAAAGCAGGAATGTGCAAACGGCAAATCCGATATTATTACCAATGAGTAATAATTATTTTGTGATGAACACTAAAATTAATTTCCGATTTAACCAATCAAAACAGTTGGTTTTTATTCAAGCTGATAATTTATTTAACAGTACCATCAATGATTTTATTGGTGCTCCTTTACCAGGTAGATGGTTGCAAGTTGGAGCAAGATTTACTTTTAATTAAGCAGCCATTTCTTTTAATGCATTTACAAACTTGTCAAGCTCTTCTAAACTCGTAAATACATTAGGAGTGATTCTGCAACCATGTACACCTGCACCATCAATAGCAACTGTATAGATATTGTATTTCTTTAGCAGGGTTTCTGCCATATCAGCCGGCTTTAATCCCTTTATGCCAACATTCGCAATGGCGCAAGAGCGCTGTGCATCAGTAGGTGTATTTAAAATAATATTAGGTGTTGTTGTAAGTTTTGATGTCCAATATTGTTGTAAATATCTCAATCGTTCTTCTTTATTTGCAGGGCCTATTTTGTTATGAAAATCTATGGCAAATTGTAATGCTAAATAAGTATGAACTGGGTTTGTTCCAAAGTGATTTAAACGATTAATTCCTTGAACAGTTTCATTTTCTGCAATCAATGGCCATATTTTAGATTGATGTTCTTTTTTTACATAAAGAACTCCAACACCCAATGGCATAGCTAACCATTTATGTAAGCTTGCGCCATAATAATCACATCCTAGTTCTGTAATATTAAATTGAATTTGAGCAACAGCATGTGCGCCATCTACCATCACTTCTACACCGTATTTGTGTGCCATTTCGCAAATCTTTTTTATAGGTAAAATTTGACCTGTAATATTGATTATATGGCAAAGCATTATCAACTTTGTATTCTTAGTAATTGCTTTTTCATAGATACTTATAATTTCTTCATCCGACTTTGGAATATTAGGAACAGATACCATTTTGTTAATTACTCCATGCCTTTTAGCTACTTGTTTAAACATGTCAATCATTGCACCATAATCTTGTTGTGCAAAGATGGCTTCATCGCCTGATTTCCAAGGATAACCACTAATGATTATATCTAAAGATTCAGTGGTATTTCTTGTTAAAACTATTTCATCCTCGGAACCTCCGAGAAATTGTGCAATTAATTTATTTTGAGCTGCACGTTCTTTAAATTGTCTAGTACGCATGTAAAAAGAAGCATGGTAATTAACTTCTTTTATTATTGATAAATAGTGATTCAATGTTTCCTCTGGAAGCATATTGTAGTAGCCACTCTCCAAATTAATATAATCGGGTTTTATTTTATATAAGCCGCGTACTGACTTCCAAAAGTGCTCGTCTTTGGCAATAGTTGATGCTGTGCCAATTGGTTTCAAAGCTAGTTTAGTATTCATTGATTTTGCTAACTGAGGCAAACCTAAACCGCCAAGCGTGATGCTTTTTAAAAAAGTTCTTTTCTGCATGAGCTTATATGTATGAATATTGAAGTTAAGATTATAAATCATTGTGCATTCATGTTTTCCTTAATTTCATCCAATGAGAGTTCTAGTATCATTTGCATTATTTTTCTTAAGCTTAGTTGAGTTAGTCAACGCCCAGCAATTGCCCATTTACAAGAGTGCTTCGTATACAACTGAACAAAGAGTTGCCGATTTAATTAAACGAATGACCCCCACAGAAAAATTCTGGCAATTGTTCATGATTCCAGGAGATTTAGGCAATAACCCTGAATTATATAAGAATGGAATTTTCGGTTTTCAAGTGAGTGCAGCTTCTTCTCAAACTGGTGTAGGGGCTCAATTAGTGAGTTACAATACAAAGGAAAATGCTTTATTGCTTGCCAAAAAAATAAATCAAATACAACAATATTTCCTCAATGAAACAAGACTTGGTATTCCCTTTATACCCTTTGATGAAGCGTTGCATGGTTTAGTTAGAAATGGGGCAACTTCATTCCCACAATCTATTGCTCTAGCAGCTAGTTTTGATACTTCATTAATGCGTGCTGTTTCTACTGCAATTGCCATTGAAACCAAAGCAAGAGGAATACGTGATATTCTTTCTCCTGTATTAAATATTGCAACCGATGCAAGGTGGGGAAGAACAGAAGAAACATATGGAGAAGATCCTTTTTTAGTTACGCAAATGGCAGCTGCCTATTTAAGTAGTTTTGAATCTAAAGGAATAGTAACAACTCCTAAACATTTTATTGCAAATGTAGGGGACGGTGGTAGAGATAGTTATCCCATTCATTTAAGTGAATCTTTTTTAGATGAATTGCATTTTCCCCCATTTAAACATGCGGTTCAACAAATTGGAGCAAGGTCTATTATGACTTCATACAATTCAGTTAATGGATCTGCTAGTTCAGCTAATAATTGGTTATTGAATAAGAAATTAAAACAAGAGTGGGGCTTTAAGGGTTTTGTTATTTCAGATGCAGGAGCTGTTGGTGGCACGACTGTATTACATCATACAACAAAAGATTATCCTGAATCAGGTGCAGCTGCATTAATTAATGGGTTAGACGTGATTTTTCAAACGAATTATGATCACCATCATTTATTTATTGCTCCTTTTTTGGATGGTACTATTCCTCAAGAAAGAATAGATGATGCTGTATCAAGAGTATTAAAAGTGAAATTTCAGTTAGGACTTTTTGATCATCCTTATGTAGATGAAACAATTGCAGCTAAATGGGTGAATAATACTTTGCACAAACCTATAGCAAAAGAAGCAGCTATAAAAGGAGCTGTACTTTTAAAGAATTCAAATAATGTATTGCCACTAAATAGCAGTTTCAAGAAGATAGGCGTGTTTGGAAAAGACGCAGTAGATGCTCGCTTAGGTGGTTATAGTGGCCCAGGGAATGGGATTGTGAATATTTTGGATGGGATTAAAAAGCGAGCCATTCAAGGACAGGAAGTATTTTATGCTGAAGGTGCTGGGATAACAAACGAAACATTTAAACTTGTTTCTTCCACTAATTTATTCAGCGATGGTACACTAAAAAATAATGGCCTTATTGCAGAATATTTTAGTTCTTTAGTACCAGGTGAGTCATTAAAAAAAACAAGAAAAGTCAATGACATAAACGAGTCATACACATTTATGTCACCAGATAGTAGCATTGCTTTGGATCATTATTCAATTAGGTATTCAGGCTTTTTAAAACCCAATAAAACAGGCAACTTCGAAATTGCTTTAGAAGGAAATGATGGTTTTCGTCTCTATTTAAATAATAAATTATTGATTAATCAATGGGCTAAAATTTCTTATCGCAGATCAATAGCAAAAATTTATTTAGAAAAGGGAAAAAGCTATCAATTGAAAATTGAATTTTATGAATCAAAGGGTAATGGGAAAATTAAATTTCTATGGAAAGAATCTGAATTGGATAGTGCAGAAATAAAAATGAAACAAGCTGTTGAAATAGCAAAAAAAGTAGATATCAATATTGTTGTAGCAGGTATTCATGAAGGAGAGTTTCAGGATCGATCTTCACTTAGTTTACCAGGAAATCAAGAGGCGCTAATTAGAGCTATTGCAGCAACTGGAAAACCTATCGTTGTATTATTAGTAGGAGGGAGCGCTATTACCATGCAGAAATGGATTGATAAAGTAAATGGAATTATGATGGTATGGTATCCTGGAGAGGAAGGGGGTAATGCAATTGCAGCTCTGCTTTATGGTGATGAAAATCCTGCCGGAAGATTGCCCATAACTTTCCCTCAAACGGAAGGACAACTACCAATGGTTTATAATCATAAACCTACTGGCAGAGGAGATGATTACCATGATTTAAGTGGAGAGCCTTTATTTCCATTTGGTTATGGGTTAAGTTACACCCAATTTAAGTATAGCAATTTATTGTTCACAAAAGATACTTTGCAGGGAACTGATTCAATAAAAGTGCGAGTAGACATTACTAATACTGGGAATAAATTAGGGGATGAAGTTGTTCAAATGTATATAAGAGATGAATTGTCTTCCCTTTCAACACCAGTACTTTCCTTGAAAGCATTTAATAGAGTGCAATTAAATCCTGGGCAAACAAAAACTATTGAATTTGATATAAATGCTTCTATGCTTTCGTTAATATATGAAGCGGGAAATCGTATTGCAGAAGCAGGCAGTTTTAGAATAATGATTGGGCCCAATAGTAAAGAGCTAGTCTTGAAAAGGAATTTGTACTACAAACATTAATCAATGGTTATGTTGAATATTTGTGGTGATATAAAGTTTGTTTTTTGTAACTTAACAACACAATAAACATTGATGAGATTTTTCTTTACTGTTTTCTGCTTTTTTTTTATAGTTGACTTATTTGCTCAAGATAATTATCCTGTACCTCTATTAACTGAAAATAGATTGTTTTATATACAGCACAGCAAGAATTTTAATACCTATGTATATGATGCTAATTTTTTAATTCCAAAATATTTAAATGAGAAAGAGCCTGTTCAAGTATATCGAATTGTTTATACTGAAGGGGGGATCAAAAAACCTTTAACAACATTTCAGCGCAAACTTGCGTATGGGATTGAGTCCTCTAAAATTTCTCCAAATATTTATAAGTTAAAGCTGGTTGCTTACTCAGGTTTTCAATTAGTAATGAAAATAGGACAGGATGGCAAGGCATTTGTTGAAACAACGGTAAACAATCAAACTATTATATTAACTCGAATGTTTCTTAAAATGAAAGAAGGGAGAAGTGATTTTAATCCCAAATTGGAATATGTTTTATTTTATGGATTTGATAATAATGGGAACAAAACGAGTATTCGGGTTTACCCATCTTAAATTTTAATATGTTCGTTAAATTATTTTACACCTCAGTTTTTTTGATAATAATTGTAAATTCCAACGCCCAATTAAATTTGCCTATTACTTTATATGCGCATAATAATCAAACTGTCTTCAATTCTGGCGAGCGAATCTATAGTAAAATTTATGCCCGCTCTATTAAAGGCTTACATATGCAGCCTTTAAACATTTATGTTGATTGGTATTCCGCAGAAGGTAGTTTACTAATCCATCAAATTTACCTGACTAAATTTGGTGGGGCAGAAGCAAATTTTCAAGTACCTGAAGATTATCCATTTGCATTTTTGCGAATGCGAATGTATACAGCTCAGTCTTTAAAGCAATTGCCTGAATTTCAGTTCTCAGATCAAGTCGTTTTTGTAAATCAACAGACAAGGAATAATGCTAAGCATTTACCAGATAGTATTATATGGAGTACAGTAAACTCGCAATCTGATCAATCAATCAGTATAAAAAAAGTAGCCTCATCATTTGATGCAAAAGGGAAAAATGAATGGATTATCAAGAATAATGGGAATGATTTCATGAATTTATCGCTATCTATTACCGAAGAGGAAAGTTTTGAACTACCCCGTTATACAATTCTCCAACATTTTAAGGATCCTAGTTTAGTAAAACAAAGTCTCAATAATGACTACTACGATGCTTTTGTTCAAGTAAACGGTAAGCTCAAGTTGGCCGATTTAAATCCATCAAATGCGAGTTTAGTTTTTTCATTGTTTAAAAGAGGACAAATGCCCATAATTGATCAAGTTCCATTATTAGCTGATGGCAGTTTCTCTATTGATCGATTAATTTTTACTGATTCAGCACAATTGTCTTTACAACTGGATTATAAAGGAAAACGAAATCAAAAATTTGAATTGTCATATCAGCAGTTGGGATTGTTTAAAAATGCTCCATTATATGCATTTAATTTTTCGGATTCTTTGCCTGTTTATCATTCTCGGTTTAAAAATACCCCTTGGATGAATTATCAAAAGCAGGATGAAAATGAAGTAGTGGTTTATGCGAAAACAAAAACAGTACTTGAATTGCTAGAAGATAAGTATGCCACGGGACTTTTTAAAGGGGGCGATGCAGTTGATTTTAATATGATGTTACCGAATGTTCGTTCATTTCCAACTTTGTTTCATTTTTTGCAGGGCAAAGTTCCTGGATTACAAATATTTTTTCAAAGTGCTACATCCACACAAGCTATGGACTCTGCCGTTACAGCAGGACGAAAAGAAGAAGAATCGGGAATATTCGGCACGCCTAAATTTTCATGGAGGTCTAGTCAAGATCAAATTAAGTTTTTCTTAAATCAAGTTCCGGTTTCTGTAGATGCGTTATTGCAGTTGCCTATGGCAGACATTGCATACATTAAAGTATTTCGACCTCCATTCCTTGGAGCGGGAATGGGTGCCCCTAATGGAGCAATTGCAGTATATACTAAGCAAGGTGACGAAGCTGATTATATTCCTAAAAAATCTAAACTAACTGGGTTTATGGTATATGGTTACACTAGTCCATTTTCATTTTTATCGCCCGATTATTCTTCAGAAAAAAAGAAAGCAGTAATAGATAAGCGTAAAACCTTATTATGGGTTCCAACCATACATTTAAACCATGATAATCCTAATCAAGGGATTATTTATTATAATAATGATAGAAGCAAAAGGCATCGAATTATTATAGAAGGAGTTAAACAAAATGGTGAATTAATTAGAAAAGAGTGGATAGTTGAGTAAAAGTCGGCAACTTATTTTGAGAATATTAATGTTTGGATTATATTTGCAGCCCCTTAGGGGTATGGCTGCGTAGCTCAACTGAATAGAGCATCTGACTACGGATCAGAAGGTTTTAGGTTTGAATCCTAACGCGGTCACTCAGAGCCACTGTAACAATTGTTATGGTGGCTTTTTTGTTTGTCATTTTACTGTAAAAGTTAATATTAAGGTTTTATTAAGTATTTGATACGCCTTATTTGTTGTAATTTTGGACCATAAAACCATTTTGGTCTAAAAGTTTATGGTAAAAGAAGAGATTTTCAAAGAAGACATTATAAGGGAAGCGCAAAAGCTCTTCCAAACCTATGGTCTTAAGAAAACCACCATGGAAGATATTGCCAAAGCTTTAGGGAAGGGTAAAAGCACGCTTTACTATTATTATCAAAGCAAGGAACAAATTTTTGAAGAAGTACTCCAAAAGGAACTTCAAGAAGTGTTCATTCAAACCCAATTTGCCGTTGAAACAGTTGATTCTGCCGAAGAAAAATTAAAGATTTTCGCTGTCACCAGAATTAAAGTTCTTAGCAATATGTTGAACTTGTACCGCTTGGTTTGTGGTGATTTTGTTGAACATGCGTCTTGTGCTAAAGGCTTATTTAATGAATACTCTCAAAAGGAAATTAATTTGATTAAGTCCATTCTAGAATTTGGAATTAACTCAGGGGAGTTTAGTAAAGCACTTACTCAAGAAATGGATTTATTGCCTTCAGTCGTGGTAAGCAGTATCAGAGGCATAGAGCGCGACTTTTTTAATGATAAATTGATTGGATTGGAGCATCGAATAGGTGCAATTTCTAATCTGATGGTAAATGGACTAAAAAATAAATAGATAATATAAAAGGACACAGAATATGAAACAAAACATCGCCCCCGCGGAAGGGAAATTGGGCATCTTGATTCCTGGTTTAGGTGCAGTAGGTACTACCATGATTGCAGGTGTAATTGCAGTAAATAAAGGCTTATCTCAGCCTGTTGGTGCTTTAACCCAAATGGGAAATATACGTATTGGAAAAAGGACGGAAAATCGTTATCCGTTAATTAAAGACTTTGTGCCTTTGGCAAATTTAACGGACATCGTTTTTGGTGGATGGGATGTATATGCAGACAATGTTTTTGAAGCAGCTGCTAATGCAAAAGTGTTAGAGCCAATGTTATTACATGCGGTTAAACCAGAATTGGAAGCAATTAAGCCAATGAAAGCGGTTTTTGATCATGAATATGTTAAGAATTTAGATGGCACCCATATTAAAGAAGGCAAATCTAAATACGATCTTGCTGAACAAGTGATTAATGATATTGAACAATTTAAAAAAGACAACGGATGTTCAAGGGTGGTGATTGTTTGGTGTGGTTCAACTGAAAAGTACATTGAAACATCTGCTGTTCATGAAACACTTGAAGCATTTGAGGCTGGTTTACATAATAGCGACACTGCAATTGCACCAAGTATGATTTATGCATACGCTGCGCTTAAATTAGGAATTCCATTTGCAAATGGGGCACCTAACCTGACTGTTGATATTCCTGCATTAGAAGCATTGGCGAAGAAAACGCAAACCCCAATTGCGGGAAAAGATTTTAAAACTGGTCAAACTTTAATGAAGACTGTTTTAGCTCCTGGTTTACATGCTAGGGCATTAGGTATTAAAGGTTGGTTTTCCACTAATATTTTAGGAAATAGAGATGGTTTGGTTTTAGATGATCCAGATAATTTCAAAACGAAAGAGGTATCTAAACTAAGTGTATTAGAAGATATACTTCAACCTGAAATTAATCCTGCATTATACGGAGACTTATATCATAAAGTAAGAATTAACTATTATCCTCCACACGGAGACAATAAAGAAAGCTGGGACAATATTGATATTTTTGGTTGGTTGGGTTATTCAATGCAAATCAAAATCAACTTCTTGTGTCGTGATTCTATTTTAGCTGCTCCTATTGTATTAGATCTTGCTTTGTTTATGGACTTAGCTAAGCGTTCAAATATGAGTGGAATACAAGAGTGGTTATCGTTCTATTTTAAATCTCCACAAACATTACCAGGGTTAAGACCAGAGCATGATATTTTCAAACAACTTATTAAGTTGCAAAACACCTTGCGTCATATTATGGGTGAAGATTTAATCACACATCTTGGATTAGATTATTACCAAGATGTAGTGGAAGCGCTATGATAAAATTACACCAAATACTGACCAGCTTTTTTGGGATTGGATTAATCTCAAAAGGTGGCGGAACAGTGGCAGCTATTGCAACATCCTTTATATGGTTTGTTGCAATAGCAGAGCCTAGCTCTCTTATAGCCGTTTTATTAACCATACTGGTGACAATTTATGGTGTATGGGGGGCAAATCAAGTAGAAACAATTTGGGGTAAAGACAGTAGCAAAGTAGTAATTGATGAAGTAGCAGGGATGATGATTTCGCTATTGTTTATACCAATTACTGAAATAAATATAATTCTTGCTTTAGTGTTGTTTAGATTTTTTGATATAGTGAAGCCATTGTTGATTAGAAAGTTAGAAAGTTTGCCAAAGGGGTGGGGAGTAATGGGAGATGATATTTTAGCAGGGATATATAGTAATGTTGTTTTACAACTGTTGATATATTTTAATTTATGGTAAAACCCATTTTTTTTAAAGCCCAGGCTTCATCACTTATTGCAACTGCAACTGATTTTGCTTTGACTATATTTTTGGTTGAAGTTGTTCAGCTACTTGCAATTGTTGCTGCGGCTATTGGCACAATTACTGGTGGGGTAGTAAATTTTTTGTTGGGTAGGAATTGGGTATTTAAAGCAGGATCATCTCCAATTCCTAAACAAGCATTTCGCTATTTATTGGTTTGGATTGGTAACTTTTTTTTGAATATAGCAGGTATGGCATTTATGGTAAACTTGATGCAGGCCAACTATATTTTTTCTAAAATATTAATATCCCTTTTAGTAGGTGTTTTCTATAATTACTTATTACAAGGTAAATACGTTTTTAAATAATAGGGTCTATGAAAGACAAATTAGGGTTGAAAATATTTGTATCATTTTTAATGATGCTTTTCATAACTACAATCAGTGCACAGGAGACAGTAGTTAAGGGGATTGTAATTGACTCACTTACCAAACGTCCTTTACAAGGGGTGAGTGTATTTTTTCTAAAGGGAAGAGGTGTTGTTACGGATAGTTTAGGTCGTTATATGATTATAACCAATACTTCCATCAATAAAGTAGTAGTATCATCTGTAGGTTTTAGACAAGTACAATTTACTGTTTCGAGGTATAAAATACAGGAAATTAATGTTGAATTAGGTCCTGATCCAGCACTATTAACTAATGTAACAGTTAATACTAAGAAAAGAGCTAAATACAGAAACAAGGACAATCCAGCAGTAGAATTGATTCGAAATGTAATTGAGAATAGGGAAAACAATCGTACAGCCAGCTATGATTATGTAGAGTATGAACAATATGAAAAAATACAAGCTGCATTAAGTAATTCAAATGATAAAATCACTAATTCTAAATTACTTAAAAAGTATAATTTTTTATTTGAGAATAGAGATAGTTCAAAATTAAATGGCAAAATTTTAATGCCTATTTATATGGAGGAAAGACTTTCAAAGCAATATTTGAGAAAGAATCCTGAAACTAGTAAATCATTTATTCTAGGAGAGAAAAAAGTAAACTTTGGAAGTTATATTGATAATGAGGGATTAAGTTCTTTATTAAATCGTTTGTATGAGAATATTGATATCTATGAAAACAATATCCCCATTTTTGCTTATCAATTTTTGAGCCCCATTGCAAATTCAGCTCCTGCATTTTACATGTATTATATCAGGGACACCATCACAGATGTTTATGGTACCAAGTTGGTGAAAATGTATTTCACTCCACGTAATACCAATGACTTACTTTTTAGGGGTACTATGTATATTACTTTAGATGGTAATTATGCTGTACAAAAAATCAATATGTTTATCAGTAGAAATGCCAATATCAATTGGATTAAAGAATTGTATGCTGATTTAGATTTTGAGAGGGGAGAAGACAAGCGCTATCATTTAATTAAGAGTAATCTGATGGCAGATATGGGTTTAAGTAAAAGCAGTACCAGCGGTGGTTTTTTCGGAGAACGTACTGTTTCATATAAAGGTTTTACGACCAATATTAAAAGACCCGATAGTCTATTTCAGGGCCCAGCCATTGTTAGAAATGACGAAATAATTACTAAAATGCCAGATAGTTTTTGGACTGCTAAACGGCATAACCCATTAACTGTTCCTGAATCTAAAGTGTACAGCAATATTGACAGCTTAGAAAAAATGCCCTCGTTTAGAAGAACTATGGCATTGATTACTTTATTGTTTGCTGGGTATGGAAATTTAGGACCTGTTGAAATAGGACCTGTAAATACTTTCTATAGTTTCAATCCAGTAGAAGGATTCCGCTTGCGCTTTGGTGGAAGAACCACTCCAATAATGAGTAAGCGTTTGTATTTTGAAACCTATGGGGCTTATGGATTTAAAGACCAGCAATGGAAGGGTTTTTTAAGCGCAACATATTCATTAAATAATAAGTCCATTTACACTTTTCCTATGAATTATATACGGATAAGTGCTCAAAGTGATACAAAAATTCCAGGGCAAGATTTAGAGTTTGTGCAGGAAGACAACTTTTTATTGTCTTTTAAAAGAGGTAACAACGAGCGTTGGTTGTACAATAATATATATCAGGCTGAGTTTGTAAAAGAATTCAAGAGTAGGTTTTCGTATAGTATCGGATTTAAAAATTGGCATCAACAACCTGCAGGAATTTTGACTTACACTAAAAGCAATAATGGTATTCCAGAAAACATCCAAAATGTAATTACTACAGAGCTAAATGCTCAAGTTAGATGGGCGCCCAATGAAAAATTCTATCAAGGTAAAATTTATCGTATACCCATTTTTACCAAATACCCCATTTTCACCTTAAGTGCTGCTGCTGGTGTTAAAGGATTTTTAGGTGGCCAATACAATTATCAAAAACTTGATCTGCGAATTGAAAAAAGGAATTACTTGGGAAGATTGGGTTATGCTGATGCCACTTTTGAAGCTGGATATACATTTGGTCAAGTACCTTTTCCTTTGCTAACTGTGCATAGAGCTAACCAAACTTTTGCTTACCAGTTGAACTCCTATAATATGATGAACTTTTTAGAGTTTGTAAGTGATCGTTATGCATCTTTCACTTGGGTACATCATTTTATGGGTATCGTATTCAATAGAATCCCACTATTAAAAAAATTGAAATTTAGAGAAGTAGCTTCTTTTAAAATATTATATGGTGGTGTTAGAACAGAAAATGATCCAGTTCTGAATCCATCTTTATTTGCTTATCCTGCCATCAATGGTGTTACTTCCACTTTTGCATTGGATCCAGCAAAACCATATATGGAAGCAAGTGTTGGGGTAGAAAATATATTGAATATTTTACGAGTAGACTTTGTAAAGCGACTAAGCTATTTAGATAATCCAGGTATATCTCCTTATGGAATTAGAACAAGATTTAGGTTTGATTTTTAATTTGAATGATTTTTTTTGTAAAAAAGAAGTAAACAATTTTTAATGAACCAACCCGCCCCCAAATTCAGAGATAAAGTACAACAAGCGATTTATGTGGTAATTAATCCATTGGTTAAGTTTTTAATCAAATTAGGGTTAACGCCTAATGCAGTTACATTAATTGGATTGGTATTGAATATTTTAGTTACTGCTATTTTTATTGAAGGGGCAGAGAAAGGGCATAGAGGTGAATTAAGTTATGTAGGTTGGGCAGGGGCAATGGTTTTGTTTGCGGGTATTTTTGATATGCTCGATGGACAAGTAGCAAGATTAGGAAAAATGTCGTCTTCGTTTGGAGCAATGTTCGATTCTGTTTTAGACCGATATAGTGAATTGGTTTTATTTTTAGGTATTTGTTACTATTTAATTTCGCACCATTATTTCTATAGTTCCTTATTTGCTTTTATTGCAATGATTGGTTCTTTGATGGTCAGTTATACAAGGGCAAGAGCAGAGGGCTTAGGTGTAGAATGTAAAGAAGGATTAATGCAAAGGCCTGAAAGGGTTATAACAATTGGTGTTACGGCAATTGCTTGTGGAATTACTGCATATTTTGTTGGAGGAGATTATAAAGTTTATCTGCCCGGTACTACAGTACAAGTTTTTGAAACTATTTCTGTTTTTACTATTCCCTTGGCAATTATGGCTGTGCTCACTAATTATACTGCATTTAAAAGATTAGTTGATGCAAAAGCTGCATTAGATTTAAAAGATAAGAATAAACAAGATGCTTAACTGTGTGTTGATTAAAAGATAAATTGAAAATGATTTTGGGAAGAATGAGAACGTTTTTTATTTTATGTGGGTTGGTATTTCTTCAGATAAATGGGTATACTAATATTCCTACTAATATTGAGCCACAGGATACTTTTCCTGTACCTGCAAATATTAAGAATCAGTTGTTTTATTTGCAACGAACTACCAACACAAATACGGTAGTTTATGCTTTAAATATCAATGCTAAGGGGGTATTAGATGAATCTACCCCTGTAAAAGTATTTTGGATTCGTTATCCGGAAGGTGGAATCCAAAAAGAGTTGAACTTTATTCAGAAGGCTTTTGCATATGGTACCATTTCAAAAAAGAACAAAGACGGTAGCTTTACTATTCAACTAGTGGCATACAAGAAAAAGGAATTTATTTTAAAGAAATCGACCACCGACAATACTTATAAATTATATACCCTAATCAATAATAAAGAATCAGAAATAAAGCGAATATTTATTAAGATAGATCCAGGTGGTACTTTGTTTAACCCCAATATTGCTTATGTAGAAATGAAAGGAAAGGAAGCTGTTAATAGCAAGCCAATCATGGAAAGATTCAAACCTTAATTGAAACGCCATTATGCCCATCAATAAGAAAAAGATAAAAGCTTCTTTATTAGTACTATTTTTCTCAGTAGCGTATTTGCTTGTGTCTTATTTTTTAATCGGATTTAAATCGGACCAATTGATTTTAGTGGGGCTATTTAATTTCATGTATTATTTATCTGAAGTAACTAGAAAATTCATATTAGGCTTTATCGTTTTTATTGTTTTCTGGATCATTTTCGATTACATGAAAGCATTCCCTAATTATGAATTTAATACTGTTAGTATTAACGAATTATATGAATTAGAAAAAAGCATTTTTGGATTTAAATTTAATGGGGGAGTAGTAACCCCAAATGAATTTTGGTTGCTTCAGCATACCAATGCATTAGATATTGTGTCGGGTATTTTTTATTTAAGTTGGATACCTGTTCCACTCATATTTGCAGGGGTATTATTTTTTTATAGAAAAAGGGAATTTTTTTATTTCTCCTTAACTTTCTTGCTGGTTAATTTAATAGGGTTCTGTATTTACTATATTTATCCTGCAGCACCTCCATGGTATGTGCAGCAATATGGATTCGATTTCATTGCAAATACAAAGGGTAATACTGCTGGGCTTTCTAGGTTCGATGCGTATTTTGGTGTAGAGATATTTAAAGGGCTTTACGAAAAAAGCTCCAATGTTTTTGCTGCAATGCCTTCTCTGCATTCCTCTTATCCACTCATTGTTTTGTATTATGGAATACGTAATAAGTTGGGCTGGATTAATATTATACTGGCGGTTGTAACAGTAGGAATTTGGTTTGCCGCTGTGTACAGTAGTCACCACTATGTTTTAGATGTGCTTGCTGGTATCGCTTGTGCGTTAACTGGAATTTGGTTATTTCAAAAGTTATTGCATACAAAAGGTTGGGTGCATAATGCTATTGAAAAAGCCGTGCGAGCACTTAGTTAAAAGGTGCACAAATTCTTTTTGCAACTGGAACAATAAGAAAAGGAAAAACAAAAGCTGCAATGACATCTATGGTATAATGCACATGTTGAATCAATACCAAAATTCCTACAGTAATTGCCCCTGTAAAAACAATTAGTTGATCTCTTTTAGTTTTTAAGCACAACGCTAAACAAACTAATGTTGCTGTATGGCCCGAAAAGAATAAATCTTTGGTAATAAATTTTGCTCCATAAAAACTATTGGTGATGGGGTCTATTAATTCTATTAAGTCCTTGGGTGGTTCTAAAGGAACCAAATAAATACTGATAATTCTTGAAATAGATAATAGGTTAAACCCCCAAATGATTAGCAGTATCAAGGTAGGGTCTTTAAAACCTTTAAATAAATACCATAAGCATAAAGACCAAATAATGATAAATGTAGGGATAGATACGTTAGCACTTTTAATGAAGTCTAAAACAAGGTCGTTTAATACAATACCTTTTCTTGCTTCAATAAAAGCAAAATAGTAGGGTAGAAAAGCAATTAATAAAACCAACAACAATAATCCACCTGCCAATTTATTACGGAACAGTTTATTTCGTAAATATTGGCTCCAAAGCATCTTAGTCATTCGGCAAAAGTATGGCTAGTAATGCCAACGAACAAATGCTTCCATTGCGGCATATTTAGTCATTCCAAGTGCAGCATATAAATTGGCCGTATTGGCGTTTCTATCTTCCGCTCTTTGCCAAAATTCTCTATTGTCAGCACCTTGAAATGGAACCATGTCTTTTTGTGATTGATGGATAAATATGCCAAAGCGTTTTTTCTTTACTTGATCTGGACTCATTGGAATGGCCATTTCAATTTCAGCAATATCCCATTCTTGCCATGCACCTTTGTACAACCAAACCCAACAGTCTTTAATCCAGTCATCACCTGCAGCTTTGATCCGCCTAAGCGCCTCAAAAACCGCTTCTAAACAGACCCTATGAGTGCCATGTGGATCTGCTAAATCTCCCGCACAGTAAACCTGATGTGGTTTTAGTTTCCGCAGCAATTCCATGGTGATCAAAATATCTTCTTCGCCCAATGGCTTTTTTTCAATGGTCCCAGTTTCATAGAAAGGCATATTCATAAAATGCCAACGACCTTCAGGTAATCCTACATATCTGCAAGTAGCTTTGGCTTCACCTCTTCTGATTAAACCTTTAACAGCCCTGATTTCTCTAGTATCCATTTGGTCTTTCTTCTTTGAAGAAATAAATTGTTCAGCAGAAGAAAGTTGCTCAATACTCTTACTATTGTCCATTCCAAACATCTCTTCAAATCCCACTGCAAAATCAATAAAACGGGTCACAAATTCGTCGGTAACCGCAATATTCCCGCTGGTTTGATAAGCTACATGTACTTCATGACCTTGGTCGTGTAAGCGCATAAACGTTCCACCCATACTAATGATATCATCGTCTGGATGTGGTGAAAATATTAAACAACGTTTAGGATGAGGTTCAGAGCGTTCAGGGTGTGCCGGAATAACTGCATTTGGCTTTCCACCTGGCCATCCAGTAATGGTATCCCTAAGCATATAAAACACTTGAAGGTTTATTTCATACGCATCATCTTGTTCTACTAGTAAATCTGATAAACCATTTTCGGTATAATCTAGGCTGGTTAAGCTAAGTACCGATTTATTGAGCTTAAGTGCCAGGTTAACCACTGCTCTTTTAATCATGGCATCGGTCCAAACACAATCCCCAGTTAACCATGGCGATTTTATTCTCGTAAGTTCTGTAGAAGCCGCTTGGTCAATTATAAATGTACAGTCGTTGTGTTGCTGTAAAATACTTGCAGGAATGCTTTCTGTAACGTTTCCTTCTACTGACTTTGCTACAATACTTGCTTTGTTTCCCCAAGCCAATAAAATAATTTTCTTTGCTTTTAAAATACTACTGATACCCATAGTAACGGCCAATCTGGGAACTTTGGTAATCGTTTCAAACTCGTAAGAATTAGCCAATCGAGTACTGTTCTCTAAATTAACTAATCTTGTTTTAGACAAAATGCTTGATCCAGGCTCATTGAACCCAATATGCCCATTCTGTCCAATTCCCAAAATTTGTAAATCTATGCCGCCTGCAGCTTCAATGGCTTGTTCATAAGAGGCACAGTAATTTTTCATTTCTGCTTTTGGGGCATTTCCATTAGGCAAATGAATGTTTTTTGGATCAATATCAATATGGTTAAATAAGTTACGATGCATAAAGCTCCAATAGCTTTGGTAGGCATCTTTATCTATTGGATAGTACTCATCTAAATTAAAAGTGATTACATTTTTAAAGCTCAATCCTTCTTCACGATGCATTCTAACTAACTCTGCATACATCTTAATAGGAGTAGACCCGGTAGCCATGCCCAATACCACCATTTCTCCTTTGGAAGCTTTTTGCTTAATTAAATTGGCAATTTGTTGGGCTGCATAAATAGAACCCTCTAATGCCGTTGGATAAATTTTCACCTCAATCTTCTCAAATGAGTCTACCATATTTAACTTGTTTTGCATGGCTAATATACGTTAAAGCATCATAAATCTGCATTAAATTCGCTGCTTTTTGCGGGTATTTAAGGCTTTTTGGTTGTAATTGGAGTATTATTGGCAGGATCAAAATATGCTTTGCTGTAGTTGAACCCTAACCAATCAAAGCGCTTGAATTGATTCAATAAACGTTTCTCGAAATCAGGCCAACTTTTTTGTTCTTTAGGTGTCCAAAGTACTTCGCTTAAAGCACTCATTCTTGGAAATATTTGATACTCTACTTTTGAAGTATTGGTCATGTATTCTGTCCAAACATTGGCTTGTGCACCTAGAACATATTTTGCATCTTCCGCTGAGAGTGCTTTAGGGATTGGATCATAGCTGTAGACTTTTTGAACGGTCGTATAACCACCAATTGTCACCGAGTCTTCATTCTTCGTTTGTTTATGATCAAAATACATCCAACCTCCTGGAGTCATAATTACATTGTGTTTTTGTTTGGCTGCTTCTATTCCACCTTGTTCGCCTCTCCAACTCATTACCGTTGCATTAGGAGCTAATCCACCTTCCAATATTTCATCCCATCCAATGATCTGTTTTCCTTTGCTGTTTAAGTATTTCTCTACTCGCTGAATAAAATAGCTCTGTAATCCATGCTCGTCTTTTAAACCCTTTTCTTTTATTAACTGTTGACAAAAAGCCGATTTTTTCCAAGCTTCTTTAGGGCACTCATCGCCACCTATATGAATATATTTTGAAGGGAATAATTGTATTACTTCATCAAATACATTCTCTAGAAATTTAAATGTAGTTTCAGTTGGAGCAAATACGTCTTCAAATACACCCCAAGTTTGTTGTACTTGTTTCCCAGCAGTTGAACCGTTCCAAGCAATTTTTGCTGGCACTTTGGTGCTTGAATCGGGAAAGCAACTTAATTCAGGATAAGCTGCAATAGCAGCAGAAGAATGACCAGGTAATTCAATCTCTGGAATCACTTCAACATATCTATCTGCAGCATATTGTACTATTTCTTTTATTTGAGCTTGGGTATAGAATCCGCCATAACGAGTATTGGTGTTTCCTGTACCTGGATACCTTCCAATAGTGGTTCCATTTCTAAATCCACCAATTTCAGTTAATCTTGGATATTTTTTAATTTCAATTCTCCAACCTTGGTCTTCTGTTAAATGCCAATGAAAAGTATTCATCTTGTGCATGGCAATAAAATCAATGTATTTTTTTAAAAAGTCAACTGGAAAAAAATGTCGAGCAACATCTAAATGCATTCCTCTATAGGCAAAACGAGGTTGATCTTTAACCGATAGTTGAGGGATATTTAAACTCGTTGATTTTGTAAAAGGGAATAATTGAATTAATGATTGAACTCCGTAGAAAACACCTGTTTCATTGTCTCCTTCAATCATTACTCCGTTATTTTTTACTTCTAATTGATACGCCCCTGCAATTGGGTAGTCAAGTCTAGCATAAGATAAAATGATATTTCCTTCGTTTTTTGAAGAAGTAGAAATCGGTAAAACCAATCCATACATTTTCTTTAAATAAGCTTGCAAAAATTTTGCAGATTTATCTAAACCGCTTCCTTTAGTAACAATATTGGTTTTATTGTTTACTACAAAATTACCATTACCCATTTTTAAGGATGCTGGTTGAGGAATAATCGGGCTTTCTTGAGCTGTGCTAATAATCGAAGTAAAAAAGCATAAAGCTAAAAACAGATTTTTCATATTGGTTTTATTCGTTAGTTAGTAAAAATAAAAAAGATTCCCCTGAACAAGGAATCTTTTATTGTAAAGTATACAAATAACTTTAAATGGTAATTTTATTAAACTACCCTAGTAAGCTTTATCAAATTGGTAGGTAAGTGTTGATCAATAGGTGTACTTCCGGTATTGATTACCGCATCTCCTGATTTAACAAATCCTCTTTGTTTTAAGATATCAATTTGATCTGCAACAATATCATCTAAGCTTTCTTCTTCAGAATAATGGAATGCCCTTACACCCCAACTTAAGCTCAATTGATTTACTAATGATTTTTCTTTTGTAAAAATAAATAGTGGAGAAGAAGGGCGGTAACTGCTAAGCATAAATGCCGTATAACCACTTTGTGTCATACCTATTAAGGCGTTTGCAGAAACATCTTCGGCCATTTTAGCTGCATTATAACAAACTGCATCACTGTAGAAAGAAGGAGAGTGTGGCTGAGGTTTTAAGTCTTCAGAGCGATTGTAACGATATTCTTTCTTTTCTACTTCTGCTATAATTTTACGCATGGTTTCAACTACCAATGCAGGATGTTGTCCTGCAGCAGTTTCACCACTTAGCATAACTGCGTCAGCACCTTCTAATACCGCATTTGCAACGTCGGTAATTTCACTTCTGTTGGGCTTAACTCTGTCTATCATGCTTTCCATCATTTGGGTAGCTACAATTACAGGTTTCGCGCGGTGAATACATTTGCGTATTAATTCTTTTTGAATCAATGGAATTTGTTCTACTGGAAGCTCAACACCCAAATCTCCACGAGCTACCATGATTGCATCACTTTCTAAAATAATATCACGAATATTAACTAATGCTTCCGGTTTCTCAATCTTCGCAATAATTTTAGTTTTGCTTTTTTTCTCGTCTAGTTTGCTTCTTAAAATTACAATGTCTTTAACGCTTCTTACAAAGCTTAAAGCAACCCAATCACATTGTTGTTCTATAATAAACTCTAAGTCTATTAAATCTTTTTCGGTAAGTGCAGGTAAAGAAATTTTGGTGTCGGGTAAGTTTAATCCTTTTTTAGAAGATAAAATCCCCCCTAATGTCACAACCACTTTAACGTCGCCATTCTTTTCAATCCCGGTAACTTTAACCTCAATTTTACCATCGTCAATCATGATTAAGTTGCCTAATACCACGTCCCCAGCTAGGTTAGGGTAGGAAACATAAATTTTTTCTTTTGTGCCAATACATTTTTCGTTGGTAAAAGTGAGAATATCACCCACTTGTAGGTCTAATGCATTGTTTTCAATCTCACCAACTCTAAGCTTAGGTCCTTGTAAATCGGCAAGAATGGCAATATTATATGGCTGCGTTTTGTTGATATTTCTGATATGTTCAATAATAGCCAATTTATCTTCGTGGCTACCATGCGAAAAGTTTAACCTAAATACGTTTACACCTGCTTTCACCAAATTTAATAATTGGTCGTAAGAGTCACAAGCAGGTCCTACGGTTGCAACAATTTTTGTTTTGTGCATCACGTGTTTAACGCCCGCTTCTCTGTCCATCTCTTTGTGTAAGTACTTCTCTAAATTCTTTGACATTGTTTTGTTTTAGTTTTTTTGGTTGGGGGTTAACTAGCTAATATTTTTACGATTCTAAGCCAATCTTCTGAAATTTTTTGTTTGGCTTTTATTGCATGATCTAAAGGAGTGTAATGTAATTGATTGTTCAGAATACCCACCATTACATTATTGGTACCATTTAGTAAACATTCAACAGCCGCAAATCCCATTCTACTTGCAATTAATCTATCTAAACAAGTAGGGGAGCCGCCTCTTTGAATATGGCCTAAAATACAAACCCTGGTATCTGCATTTGGGAGCCTTTTTTTAACAATACTAGAAATTTCATTGGCTCCATATTTATCACCTTCTGCCACAACAATGATATTCACCAATTTTTTTCTCTTTTCTTGCTCAGATAAAGACTGTATTAGTTCTTCAATATCTGTTTCTGTTTCTGGAATTAAAATGTTTTCTGCACCAGTTGCAATTCCGCTGTGTAAAGCAATATATCCTGCATCTCGGCCCATTACTTCTACAATGAATAGTCGGTCGTGTGCATCTGCGGTATCCCTAATTTTATCTATCGCTTCTACTGCTGTATTTACTGCTGTGTCAAAGCCAATGGTAAAGTCGCTACCAGCAATATCTTTATCTATGGTTCCTGGAAGGCCAATACAAGGAATGTCAAATTCGTTACTGAATTTTTGTGCCCCCTTAAAACTACCATCTCCTCCAATGATGACTAATCCGTCTATTCCCCTTTTCTTTAGATTTTCGTAGGCAATCTTTCTGCCCTCGGCTTCCATGAATATGGTGGATCTTGCTGTTTTTAATACAGTTCCTCCTCTTTGTATAATATTGGCTACTGATCTGGAGTTCATGGGATGAATATCATCATCTATCATACCACTGTATCCTCTCATTATTCCAAATACTTCTAGTCCATTGTAAATTCCAGTTCTAACTACAGCTCTAATGGCAGCATTCATTCCCGGAGCATCTCCGCCAGAAGTTAATACCCCAATTTTGCTAACTTTTTTACTGCCCATGTTTTTCAATCTCTTTAATAATAAGACAATCTTAATGTGTACTGTATACACGGAATTCCAAAAATACGAATTTGAAAGGACATAGCCTTGTAGTGTTCTTATCTGATTTTTCGTAGCATTGCTGTATGAAAATAGTCGTAACAGGTGCCAATGGTTTTACTGGTCAGCATGTAGCTCAATACCTTGCTAGTAAAGGGTTTCAAGTATTTGCTCTTTCTAGAGGGAATGCTCGATTAGCCGCACATAAGCTGATTCATTATCATGACTGCGAACTAACGAATGTTAGTTCAGTTAATAGCTTGATCATGCAAATTGAGCCAGATTGGATTATACATATTGCAGCAATGAGTAAACCTGATGAATGTAATGATGATCGGGAAAATTGTTTGTTGCATAATGTACAGGCGACCATACATCTTGGAGAAGCTGCTATCAAGCACCATTCTCAATTTATTTATTTTTCTACTGATTTCATTTTTGGTGAAAATGGCCCACATGGAGAAGACGATATTACTGGGCCACTTAACTTCTATGGAGAAAGCAAATTACTAGCAGAAAATTGGGTAAAGCAACATATCCCTAATGCAGTTATTGTGAGGCCAGTTTTTATATACGGTCCTGAATTACCTGGTTCTCGCCCTAGTTTTATACAATGGGTTCAAAAGCAACTCATTCAAGAAAAACCTATCAAAGTAGTGAATGATCAAAAAAGAACACCAACTTATGTGTTCGATATTTGCCAAGGGTTAGAAACAATTATTGTAAACAATCATTCTGGTGTTTTTCATTTGGCTGGAGCCGAAATTATTACTCCATACGAAATGGCTATAGAAGTAGCCAATTGTTTATCATTAAATGTTGATTTAATAGAAGCAGTAGACAGCACAACTTTCCCAGAACCTGTAAAAAGAGCCAAACAGTCTGGACTTAAAATTGATCGGGCTAGTTCAATACTAAATTATAAACCCCACTCATTTTCAGAGGGGGTTCGTAAAAGTTTTTTAGCAGATCAATTCATAAATAAATAGTCCTACTATTTTAGGGGTAAAAAAATTTCCGCCATCATACAACGTGCACTGCCACCTCCATTTGTTTCAATAGTGGTAATATCGCTGTGTATAATTTTATTGAAAGCGGTAATGGTTTCAATTTGCTTTGGCGTTAATGCATGAAATGCTTGGCTAGACATTACTAAGAATTTTTCACCCCTGGTATTGTGCACTTGTAACATATTTCCAGCAAAATGATTCATTTGATTAAAATCAATTTCTACAATAATTTTTCCTGAGTTGATGATAGATTGTTTAACCAATTGTTGTTCATTTGAATCTTTTATTGAATCTAAACAAATGACTACATAATCATCTGCAACACACATCATCACATTGGTATGGTAAATAGGCGCGCCAGCTGCATCTACAGCTACAAATGATACGCCCTTATATTGCATGGTATTGCAAAATTCATTGAATACTTGTGTGTTGGTTCTAGGAGAAAGACATGCATATGCAATTTTCTTTTCTCTGTCTAAAACCATACTTCCTGTGCCTTCCAGAAAAAGTTCATTCTTTTCATTAGAAGTAAAATCATTGGTATGGACAATGAGAAATTTTTCTTGAATGCTATTTAATACAGAAGGTTTTCTTTCTAATCTTCTATTTGTTGCAAACATCGGATAGAGGCAAATGCTTCCATCTTCATGGAAAGAAATCCAGTTATTAGGGAAAATAGAATCTGGTGTATGCGGGTCTGGAGTATCTTCTACTACAGTAACGTCTATGTCATGTGCTCTTAAAATTGAAATGAATTGTTCAAATTCTTGCCTAGCTTTTTCTTGCACATTAGACTGATCCGATTTGTTTTGAAAACTATTGTTCACGGCCGTTTCAGCATTAAAGCTAAAATGGACAGGTTGTATCATTAATAAGTGACTGGTATGTTGCATAGTTGATTAATTGATTGGTTCTCTCCATAAAGGCATACTCATACAATGAAATCCTCCTCTTGCTCTCGATAATTCTGCAGAAGGCATTAAAATAAAAGTGTCCTTAATTTGATCAATTGTAATACTGTTGTTTTCTAATTGTTGTAATAGTTCTTTCACTCCAATAATAGTAAACCCTGCATTTCTAAATGCTTCGGTGGTTTTGTCATTTCTGTCGTAACCTAATACCACGCCTTCTTTTAATGCCAATAAATTACATGAATCTGTCCATTGCTCCCTTGCACTGTAAGGGAATTCGTTGTTCCCTGAAAAAATAAAACGTACTTCAGTTTTACATTGTAAATCTGTTTTACTAATATCAACCAACAAATCTTCTAAGCTTTCAAATGAAATTGGATTTTCTGGATTGTTCCTATGAAATTGAAGAATTTTAATTTTTTCCTCTTTCTTTATTTCTAGTATTCTTTCAACAGCAGATTCATCTTCATGCTTCACCGCTTTCCTAGAAAAATTTCCCAACATGACCCATACATCTCTTTTAACTTGAGTAAATACCGTGTCAATATGCATATAATCTCTTTTCTTGGGAATCTTTACGATGGTTACTTTGTCCATCAATCCCATTTCAAAAAGGGTTTGCGTTATTTTGACTGCAGCTTCTGAAGAAGTTCTTTCACTAACTCCCACTAAAATATGATTCTCACTTACTACCATAATATCTCCACCTTCCAATGTAATTTTTCTTTCATCGTCTTCTTTGGGTAGTAAAAAACTATGGTGCGAATCGGATAATTCAATAATCTTATTGGTGTAATCTGCAAATAGGGGATGATTGAAGAAAATATATTTTGCCAACAAAGCCTCTCTTGTTCTTGCTTTTTTTGCTGGCTTATTTAGCAATACATGGTCTTTAATGGTGATACCAATATCTCTGGTGAAAATAAAGTTGGGAATGGGTGCAAATAAGAGCTGTCTTTCTTGAGATGTACCTGAGATCAGGGTTTTGGCCAATTCAGTAGGTTCGTAATTCAGTAGCTCATTTTGTATTCGATAAGTGCAACCTTCAATTGCACAAACAGAGGATACCAATTTGGTTTTGATATCACTATTTTTTAATAATTCAGATAAGAGCCATTGCAATTCAATTACTTTATCAGATTTATAAAAGTGCTCGTGTTCTGGTTTATAAAATTCACGATTGTTTTGATTGCTATCAATCTCAGTTAATTTTCCTTTTATTTTTTCTGGGTCTAAAAAATACAATAAGATTTTAGTGTAATAATCGTATTCGTCTTTTCTAATGGTATCTAGGTGAACAATATCTTCAAAAAGCCAGTCTTGAGCTTTAGACGGTACTACTTTTCCTAAACCACTATCTGGGCTATGTACCAATAATCGTTTTAAAGTGCCAATTTCGGATGTAACGGAAACCTTCATATAAAATATTTTATAAAATGCGTGTAAGAAGAAGTAGGTAGTTTACTACCTATTAATCAATAAATTTTTCTAGTATCAACTTTATTTATACTCCCTTCAATGATCGGGCATTGGGTTCAAGCCCCTGTACATCCAAGCAAAATGTGATGTCAAAAAAGATATGGTAGAACAATGGTTCACTTAACGCAAATTACTATTTTATTTCAAATGGCAATTTACCATTAAGGCTACCAGTCGATTTCAAGGGTTTGAAACGCACAAACATATCTTCACTATACCATTTTTCTTGGTGGGTTTTCTTTACTACTTCTGCATGCTCTTTCATTTTATAAGCGAACTGACGCATTTGTTCTTTACTTTCCCAAATGCTGAATGTGGCTTGTTTTATCCAAGGTACTTCGCCAATACCAACAGAGGTAATAAATCCATCTGCACCAGCCATTTGTTGTGCAATGGCATCAACATGCGACCAGAATCGGCCTAGTTGCGATGGTCGAATCGTTGCTCTAGTGAGTATTCCAATTGCTCCTTCATAGCTGGATTGTTTGGGTAAGTCTCCAAAAACAGTTTTCCCATCCCAAGTTCCATGACCTTCAATGGGGTCAAGTTGAAGCTCCCAAATTTCTACGCCGAAAAACTTCCACCAAGTGCTAATGAACGAAGGTCTAAAACCAGCATTGTCTTTTGTACTAATGGTTAATAAAGCCCATTGTCTCCAATCTGGTGTTTTATCGAAAGTGCCATTTCTTCCACATCCCATCAATTTATAGAATTTAGTTTTTTTGCTCATCCAAAGCGGAAGTCTAAAAAAAGCCATGGACAAAAAACCAGCCCAACCTAAAAAATGGGGGTACCTAACTATACTTAAAGTAGCAATCATACATTAAATTAAACTAATTTTCGGCAATGAAATGGGTGATTCAACATATCAAACAATTGGTTAACACTAGAACCAATTCAATAGTTCTAAGAGGTGCAGAACTTTCGAAACTTCCAATTATTGATAATGCATTTCTAATAGTTGAAAATGGAATTATTCAAGCATATGGTGCTATGCATGAATTATCAGCAGAACATTTAGATGGGGCTGGGGTGATTGATGCCGCCGGTGCTTCGGTACTGCCTTGTTGGTGCGATAGCCATACTCATTTGGTTTTTGCAGCAAGTAGAGAAGATGAGTTTGTACATAAAATCAATGGATTAACCTATGCTGAAATAGCAGCAAAAGGGGGGGGGATACTCAATTCTGCCCGTAAAATAGCTTTAGCTAACGAAGAAGAACTGTATGTACAAGCAATGACTCGTTTGCAAGAATTAATGAAACTAGGTACAGGTGCTATTGAAATAAAAAGTGGCTATGGGCTTAATACGGCCAACGAGTTGAAAATGTTGCGGGTAATTAAACGTATTAAAGAAACGGCTCCCATTCCTGTAAAAGCGAGTTTTTTAGGAGCACATACCTTTCCATTGGAATTCAAAGAAAACCATGATGGATATATAAATCAAATAATACAGGAGATGTTGCCTGCAATATCCCAGGAGCAATTAGCCGACTATATTGATGTTTTTTGTGAGGAAGGTTTTTTTAGTGTTGCAGAAACCCAGCGCATTTGCGAAGCTGGAATAGCGCATGGATTAAAACCGAAAATACATGCCAATCAATTACATGCCTCAGGAGGAGTAGAGCTAGGGGTTCAATTAGGAGCCATTTCAGTAGATCATTTAGAAACCATGAATGCGGCTGCTATTCAAGCATTAAGTAATTCAACTACCATTGGCACCATGCTACCCACAGCAGCCTTTTTTCTAAGAATGCCTTACCAGCCGGCAAGAGAACTCATTCGTGCAAATGCAGCATTAGCAATTGCTTCAGACTACAACCCAGGCTCAAGCCCTAGTGGGAATATGAATTTTGTAGTTGCTTTAAGTTGTATACAAATGAAGTTATTGCCCGAAGAAGCTATTAATGCAGCCACTATTAATGGGGCATTTGCAATGGAATTAGAAAAGGAAGTAGGAAGCATCACGATCGGTAAGCGAGCTAATTTAATATTTACATATCCCATTCCTTCATTGGCATACATGCCTTATTCATTTGGAACTAATTTGATTGATAAGGTTATGATTAATGGTCGGTTTATTTAATTATATTTAAGTAACTGAATTGTTCACTTAAATTACTTGACCATGCACCATTTTAAATTTTATCATAAACAGGATGTACTTTCTGTAACTAAAATTCGTCGGTTCGAAACTAAGTTGGGTGAGCGGGTACAAGTGCTTGCCAATCCAGCAAATATAGAAGCGAGCTTGCAAGAGAGTTCTGCCAATTATATTATTCTAGGAATTCCTGAAGATATTGGCGTAAAAGCAAATGGGGGAATAGGTGGTACCGATAGTGCTTGGTTGGCTTTTTTAAAAGCATTTTTGAATATTCAAAGCAATGACTTTTTAGAAGGTAGTAATATGATGGTGTTGGGGCATTTTGATTTTGCATCTATTGCAGAACTGATAGATCAAAATGCTTTTAATGAGGAAGAAAAAATGGCTGCATATAGGCATGCGGTTAATACGATTGATGATTCGGTTGAACAATTGATACATATCATTACCCAAAACAAAAAAATACCAATTGTTATTGGTGGTGGGCATAATAATGCATATCCCTGTATCAAAGGTGCAGCAAAAGGATTCTATAAAGCTGGTGTTATTCCTATTGCTCAAATTAATGCCATTAATTTAGATGCACATGCCGATTTTAGGCCTATGGAAGGAAGGCATAGTGGGAATGGTTTTTCTTATGCAGAAGAAGATGGTTATTTAGAAAAATACTGTGTTATTGGCTTGCATGAAAATTATATTCCACAAAATGTATGGATGGATATGGTGAATAATCCTTTTATAGACTGCATTACTTACGAAGACATTTTTGTGCATGAAAAAAGAACATTTATTCAAGCTGTAGCACATGCAACATCATTTACAGATGATACTTTATGTGGTATTGAATTAGACATGGATGCTATTGCCGATACTTTGTCTAGCGCACAATCCAAGGTTGGAATTACTCCTGTTCAAGCAAGACAATATATGCAATATGCAGCTGCTGATACCAAAGCTGCATACTTACATATTTCTGAAGGAGCCGTGCAATTGTCTAACGGAGACAAAGACCCAGGTACTGGTAAACTAATCAGTTATTTAGTGAGTGATTTTGTGAAAGGGCATATGATATATTAACTTTTATTTTACAGTTTAATTTTTTTACTGTGCCAACTCGTCGTACATTTGCGGCGGAATTGAGCAATTATTTAAGAGTATTTCTCAGGTAGACAAATAGAAGGCCATTCTATTCTAACGGTAACAAAAAATTTCCTACCCTGCTCAACAACATTTGTAAAAAATAAAATAATAATACAATGAAAGGTGAAGTTATGCCTTCTATCGTACAGATAGACAAGGCGCATTTAAGCGAATTAGTACAAGAAGTAAGAGAAACATTGGCAACAGACATGTTTGTACAAAACAGAGAAGAAAAAAAGAAAGCATTTCGTGCAGTTGATCTTTGGAAGATTCACAGAGAAATGAAGTCTGCAAATAGAAATTTTAAATCACAGTTCTAGTTGCTGTTAACTTGTTAATATCCGCTGCAGATATCATATTTGTAGCGGATTTTTTATTTTGGAGATTTACTAATATCCCATTTGGTAAAGTCTTTAAACCAACTACTGTTCCAGTACAGGTATCTTGGTATGGCGTTTAGTTCTAGTCTTTTTAAAAAGTCTGAGTAATTCTTTTTTTCAGGCATGCTCCAAAGTGTTTCACTTAATGCAGTCATTCTTGGAAATATCATATAGTCTACCTTTTTTTCATTACCCATGTATTCTGTCCAAACATTGGCTTGTCCTCCAATAATTTTGTTGCCTAATCCTCTTTGAATTATGGCTATTGGAATAGGATTGTAATTGTACACTGCTTCCAATGGATTATATCCATGAATGGCTAAGCTGTCTTTTGGATCCTGTGACTGATAGTGGTCGAAATAAAAGGGTTTGCCAGGGGTGTTGATTACTTTGAATCCTTTACTTGCCGCTTCAATTGCTTGCTTTTCTGTTCCCCAATTCATTACAATGGTTGAAGTATCTAAATCGCCTTCGTTTATTTCATGCCAACCAATCGTTTGTTTCCCTTTCGATTTAAGGTGTTTGGCAATAAACTCAATAAAATAGGTTTGTAATTCAGTTTCGTTTTTTAACCCTTTTTCTTTCATGAAAGCTTGTGTTGCAGGGTCTTGTTTCCACCAAATTTTACTGCACTCATCGCCCCCAACATGAATATAAGGTGAAGGGAAAAGCGCCATTACTTCATCAAATACTTTTTCTAAAAAACGAAATGTGGCTGGTTTGGGTGCCAGTACATTATTTTGTCTATTGTACATACCCCAAGTAGTGGCAACTTTCCAGTTCGTATCTGGTTTAGTACTCAGTTCTGGATAAGCTGCAATTGCAGCACGACTGTGTCCGGGTATATCAATTTCAGGTATTACTGTTATGGCCCTAATAGCAGCGTATTGCACAATTTCTTTTATTTCTGCTTTTGTATAGAATCCGCCGTAACGGGTTCCATCGTATTGAGCAGGGCTATCTTTAAAATGGCCAATCAAAGTTTCATTTCTATAAGATCCTATGGTGTTCAGTTTGGGGTAAGCCTCCATTTCAATTCTCCAACCTTGGTCGTCTGTTAAATGCCAATGAAAAGTATTGAATTTATGAAAAGCTAAATAGTCAATGTATTTTTTGATATAGCTTACTGGAAAAATATGTCTTACTACATCTAAATGCATACCTCTATATGCAAATCTTGGATGATCTTCAATATGTACCGGTGAAATTTTTATTGAATTAAATTGGCCAATGGGAATTATCTGTAAAAGACTTTGAATGCCATTGATTAGCCCTCTTAAATCGTGATAGTCAATTTGGATGATTTGTTTATTTATGTTTAACTCATATTTCTCTGCTGTATGATTCAGCGATCTGTTCTGGACAAGGTAGATCCCATTTGTGGAAATGTTATATTGATCTATTCTTTTTTTTACACTTAGTAATAAACCAGTTTGTTTTGCAATATTTTCTTTAAGGTAAAGAGCTTGAGCTTCATATGGATCTTCATAAAATATGTTCTGATTATTGTCTAAAACAAAAGGTTCAGGGCTGTGTGGATAACTAATAAACGCTGGCTTAGGTATGATATTATTTGCATTTTGTGCGATACAATAAAAGCTGGTGAATAATAAACAGTAGATAAAAAATAATCTTCTCATGACTATTGGAATAATTGGATGGGTATAAAAATATCAAAATGATTGGCTATTTGGTAAATTGCAGGGTAGTATTTACCACCGTTCAGCAAATTGTTATGCTTAAAGCAGATTTAAGAGAGATTTATATTAATAAAAGAAATGCATTAGTAGGGTCAGACCGATTGAAATTGGACGATCTCTTATTGATTCAATTTCAACAAATCAATTTTGAAAACATACAAACTGTTTTAAGTTATTGGCCAATGGCTAATAAGTCAGAGCCCAATACCCATTTGTTCAATGGCTATTTGAGACATATGATACCACAACTACAATTGTGTTATCCTGTGGTACAAGGTCAAGAAAAAATGAAAGCTATCTTGGTAGATGAAGATACCGTGTACCAAACAAATCAGTGGGGCATTACAGAACCAAAGACGGGTGAAACAATCGAATTAATTAATATTGATTTGGTTTTGGTTCCCTTATTGGTTTTTGATGAAGCGGGTTTTAGAGTAGGATTTGGGAAAGGGTATTACGATCGATTTTTGGCTGAAAAAGGGGAGCATACTGCTTTAATTGGATTTTCTTACTTTGATCCAATACCCTTAATCAGTGACACCCACGAATTTGATATACCTTTACATCTAGGTATTACCCCTAAGCGTATTTATGAATTTTAATACCATTTTTCTTAAATCATTTCGAGTACTATTGCTGCCATTGGCGGCAATATATGGTTTAGTTATCATGATTCGAAATCGGTTGTTTAACAAGAATATACTCAAGTCTGCTGCTTTTAATTTTCCTATTATTTGTGTAGGCAATTTGGCTGTTGGCGGAACTGGTAAGTCTCCAATGGTAGAGTACTTATTAGAACTATTAAGCCCTAGATTCAAAATGGCAACTTTAAGTAGGGGGTATAAAAGAAGAACCAAGGGTTATGCATTGGCTAATTCACAAACAACTGCATTAGAAATTGGAGACGAACCCATGCAATTTGCGCTGAAATTTCCGAATGTGGCAGTGGCCGTTGGTGAGGAGCGGATTGTTGCCATCCCTCATTTATTGCAAGACCATCCTGAATTACAGGCAATAATTTTAGACGATGCATTTCAACATAGAACGGTTAGAGCTGGCTTTAATATCTTACTAACTGAGTACAGTAATTTATATACAAGCGACTTTTTTTTACCTACAGGAGACTTGAGAGACGAATGGGCTTCGGCTAATCGTGCACAAGTAATTATTGTAACTAAATGTCCTCCTAATATGGATGAGAAAATGAAATCTACTATATTAAGAGAGCTAAAGCCTTTGCCATCACAAAAAGTCTTTTTTTCTTGTATTGAATATGGTATACCATATCATATTTGCGACAGTAGCATTCAATATCCCATTAATTCAATTGATGAAGTAATGTTAGTTTGTGGTATAGCTAATCCTAAACCATTGAAAGATTATTTATTACAAAAAGCTACAACGTATTACCAGCAAGACTATCCGGATCATCATATTTTTTCAATTGACGACTTAAAAGAAATGAAGCAGAAATTTGATGATATTTCGGCAGAAAGAAAATTATTTATTACTACGGAAAAAGATGCAGTTAGGCTGATTAAATTCAAAGACGAATTAACCAGTTTACCCTTCTTTGTTATTCCAATAAGACACCAAATCCTTTTTGATGAATCTTGGCATTTTAATGAATTGCTGATTAAATTCATTCAAGATTTTAATTTCAATCCAACCGCATGAGTACCAAGAAACCAAAGTCTAAGCAAAAGCAGAAAGCAAAAACCATCACTGTTCAAACCTTGAAAGGAAAACTAGAAGTTACTCGTTCAGGAATGGGGTATGTGCTGATAGATGATCAATCAGGAGATGTATTGGTTAGGCCAAATGATTTTGGCACTGCATTAAATGGCGATACCGTAAGAGTTAAAGTGATAAGAGAGAATGTAAGAACAGGTAAAAAAGAAGGAAAGATTACTGAAGTGGTAGAACGCAAACAAACTGAATTCATTGGTAGATTGCAAGTTTCAGCGCATCATGCATTTTTTGTGCCTGATTCAGACAAACCCATGCCAGACTTATACATTCCTATGCAGTCTATCAATGGGGCACAACATAGAGATAAGGTATTAGTAAAATTGGTACGTTGGGAAAAAGAAGATAAAAAGCCAGTAGGAGAAGTCATTAGTGTGATGGCTCCAGATGATGTGAATGATGCAGCGATGAAGGAAATTTTAGCTGAAGCAGGATTCCCACTTAGTTTTTCTGATGAAGTGATTGAAGAATCAGGAAGATTAGTAGATATTATTGACGAAGCAGAAGTATCAAAGAGAAGAGATTGTAGAGGGTTACTTACTTTCACTATTGACCCTGTGGACGCAAAAGATTTTGACGATGCTATTTCTATCAGAAAATTGGGAGATAATAAGTATGAAATAGGCGTTCATATTGCCGACGTGAGCCATTATGTTCTACCAGAATCTGCATTAGATGCAGAAGCTTACAGAAGGGCTACATCTGTATACTTGCCCGATAGAGTAAACCCAATGTTGCCTGAACATATTTCTAATGAGTTGTGCTCTTTAAGACCTCATGAAGACAAGCTCACTTTCTCTGCTATTTTTCAGACCAATGAGAATGGGGATGTAAAGCAATATTGGTTAGGAAGAACGGTGATTCATTCTGATCACAGGTACACTTACGAAGATGTACAACAAATTATAGAGACTAAAGAAGGGTTGCATAAGGATGAAATATTATTGTTAAATGATATTGCACAAAAATTAAGAAAGAAAAGATTCAGTAAAGGAGCGATTAATTTTTCTTCTCAGGAAGTAAGATTTCAATTAGATGAAAAAGGTGTACCAATTGGCATTATCGTGAAAGAAAGCAAAGAATCGCATCAATTAATTGAAGAATTCATGTTATTGGCCAATAGAACGGTTGCAGAAAATATTGCTAAACAGCATGTAAATAAAAAGCCGATTCCTTTTCCTTATCGTGTGCATGATCAACCCGATGAAGAGAAACTAGCCCCATTTATACAATATGCAAAGCGATATGGTCATAGTTTTGATATATCAACACCTCAAGCCATTGCACATAGTTTTAATGGCATGTTGGCCGATGCACATGGTAAGCCAGAACAACATGTACTTGAGCAATTAGGTATCAGAACCATGGCCAAAGCCATTTATACACCAGAAAATATTGGTCATTATGGTTTAGCATTCGAGCATTATTGTCATTTCACTTCACCCATTAGAAGATACCCAGATGTATTGGTACATCGAGTTTTACAATCTGTATTAGATGGGGCTCCAATGATTGATAAAAAGATGACTGAGAAATGCAAACACACCAGTGAAAGGGAGCGGGCTGCAATGGAGTGTGAAAGGGCTGGTAATAAATACAAACAAGTAGAATTTTTACAATCTCATGTAGGCGAAACTTTTGAAGGAGTGGTGAGTGGGGTTACCAGTTTCGGCTTCTTTGTAGAAACGGTAGAACACAAGTGCGAAGGATTAGTAAGTATTGTTAGCCTAAGTGATTTTGATGATTTTCGATTAGTTGAATCTGAATACAGTTTAGTGGGAAGAAGAAGTGGGCGAATATTTAAGATGGGTGATAAAGTAACTGTTACGTTGGTAGCAGCTAATTTAGAAAAACGCCAGTTAGATTTTGAGTGGGAGTTAGGCTAGCGCTTACCAACCACTGGCTAATACATCTGCTAAGTGCATCATTCGCATATTCTTTCCTTCGTGTTTAGCGCAGCCATCAATATGCATTAAACAGCTCATATCTGTACTAATCAGTACTGTTGCGCCGGTATCGGAAGCATTGTTTATTTTTTGATTGCCCATTGCAATACTGATGGGTTCAAATTTTACTGCAAAAGTTCCACCAAAGCCACAGCAGGTTTCTACATCATTCATTTCTACCAGTTCTAAACCTGCTACTTGATTTAATAATAACCTTGGCTCATTTTTGATTTTACATTCTCTTAACGCTGCGCAACTATCGTGATAAGTAGCTTTTTCATTCAACACTGCACCAAAATTTGTTTCTTTCAATACGTTTACTAAGAAATCAGAAAATTCAAAAATTCGCTCAGCAGTTTTAGCTGCCTGTGTTTTATATGCTGAGTTTTCAAATAATTGTTTATAGTAATTTTTTACAAAGCCCACACAGCTTGCACTGGGTGCAACAATAAAATCAGCTCCTTCAAAATCTTGTAAAAACTTGGTGCATACTTCTTTTGCCTCTCCATGAAATCCGGCATTAAAAGCAGGCTGTCCACAGCAAGTTTGTGCAGTATTATAATGAACAGTACATCCAGCTTTCTTCAAAACTTTTACCATATTAAATGCCACATCCGGGTAGAGTTGATCTATAAAGCAAGGAACAAAGATTTGTACGTTCATCTATTGAAATTATTTGATTGCACGATTCAATTGAATCATTTTTAGCGCAGTGATTGCAGCTTCTTCGCCTTTATGACCATGTATTCCACCAATTCTTTCAATGGCTTGTTGCTCATTTAAAACAGTTAATACCCCAAATATCACTGGCACGTCAATTTGTAGATTTAATTGCATAATACCATCTGTAACACCCTTGCATACATAATCAAAATGGGGCGTATCACCTTGTATAACTGCTCCTAGAACTATATAAGCATCTGGTGTTCGTTTACTGTATGCATAGTGTTGTTTAACACCAAAGGGTAATTCAAATGCGCCGGGCACCACTAATGTTTTAACAGCAACTGATGCTTCTTTTAATACCTTTTTTGCTCCTTTTTCTAAAGCATTGATGATGGTACTGTTCCATTCAGTTTTAATGATAACAACAAAGGCATCCTCCAGAGTGGGGATGCCTTTGTTTAATGTTGTATTTCCTTTTGTAGCCATTATTCAGCAAGGTCATTTTTTTCGATACTCAAACGATAAATATATTTATCTGCTTGAAAACCTTTGTCTGTTTTAGGGAATTTTGTTTTTAATTCTTTATATAGGTCAAGCGCTTCAGCATTCTTACCAGTTGTTTCTAATAGTAAGGCTGCGCGGAATAAATACTCAGAAGAATTGGTTTCATCTTCAATGAAAGTATTTGCAGCTTTTTTGTAAGCTTCTATTGCTTCGTCTTTTTTATTTAATTCAGCGTATGCATCACCTAAACATCCAGATGCCAATAGTTGAACTTGTTTTGCATCAGTTGAGAAATCTTTTAAGTGTTTAACTGCATTCTCAAACTCGCTCATTTTTAGGTAACTGATACCCGCATAGTAATGAGCCAAATTAGCGGCTTTTGTTCCACCAAAATTGCTAATTACATTTAAAACCCCTTTGTATTGACCATCACCGTTCAATACCAATCTTGAAGAGTCCATTGCAAAATATTGCTCTGCTTTAAATATGGCTTCAGCAGCTTTTTCTTCTTTGGGTTTAACTACGTATTGTTGATAAGCAAACCAACCACCACCAATAACTAAGGCGGCAACAATAGCTCCTAAAAGGGGCTTTTGGATTTTTGCAAAACTAGATTCTACTTTATGTGCTGCCTCTTGAGATACAACTTCAGGCGCTTGTTTTTCGCTCATTATAATTGATTATGCTGTTTGATAAATTAATCTACAATAAAAGGATAATTCTGGTCGATGTAAACATCTTTCAATACTTCGCTATCATCTGGCCAAGGACTTTCTTCTGCAAACTTAACGGATTCATCTACTATTGCATTCACACGTGCATTAATAGCATCAAGCTCGCTTTGTGTTGCAAAACCATTATCTAAAATGGTGGAAGCCACTTTATTAATAGGGTCTTGGTCTTTGTATTCTTCTACTTCTTCTTTGGATCTGTATTTCTGAGGGTCAGATACGGAGTGACCTTTATAGCGATAGGTTTTCATTTCAAGCAGGGTAGGACCATCTCCTTCTCTTGCTCTTTTTACGGCTCTAGCAACAGCATCGTGCACCGCTTCAGGTGTCATGCCATCAATTTTATCTGCAGGCATTTCATATGCATCTGCCAATTTATAGATATCAATTACGTTGCTGGTTCTTTCAATAGAAGTGCCCATCGCATAATTGTTGTTCTCACAAATAAAAATTACTGGAAGTTTCCATAACATGGCAAGGTTAAATGTTTCATGCAACATCCCTTGACGCGCTGCTCCATCGCCAAAATAACAAAGGACAACATTTTGAGTACCCTTGTATTTCTCTGCAAATGCCAAGCCCGCTCCTGTACCAATTTGTGCACCCACAATACCGTGACCGCCAAAAAATTTATGTTCAACACTAAAGAAGTGCATACTTCCACCTTTACCCTTTGCACAACCGGTTGCTTTACCATATAATTCAGCCATACATGCATTAGCAGAAACTCCTTTTGCCAATGCTAAACCATGATCACGATATGCTGTAATAAAAGGATCATCAGATTGAGTAGCAGTCATACAGCCAGCAGCAATTGCTTCTTGACCAATGTAAGCGTGAAAAAATCCACGGATTTTCCCAGCCATTTTATACATTTCTTCTGATTTTAACTCAAACTGACGAATCAGCTGCATTAATTCGTACCAATAGAGGTAGGTTTCTTTAGAAAACTTTGTAGCCACTTTTCAAAAATTTGAAGGCAAATATAGGGGTTATCCTTGATAGTTCCCTACCCAGCGTATTCCTGTTCTAATACTTCTTTAGGTGGGTAAGGAATGCTTATATTATTCAAGTATGTTTCTTCTAAAATGTCAGCGAAAGTGGAAAAATAGAGTACCACGTCTTCTCTTACATTTCTTTTAAGCCACTTAAATCCACCGGGTAATTTTTCTAGAACCGATTTGTCATCTAAATATTCTAAATGATGAATATCTGTTGGTGTAAGACCGATATCGGTTAGTTTTTTAATCATCAAATTTACAGGCGTATTGCTTACTGGACAATATTCCTCAGCCAATTCGGTCCATTCCCCAATACCCGTATGCGCATAGGTTAAAATTTCTTCCTTACTAACATTAGCAACCACTTGTAATAAATTTCCACAATTACAAGCACCATGATTTCCCCAAGCATAGTGCGCTCCTTCATTTAAATTTTTGGCAGTTTGTCTTAATACATCTACAAGGACCAGGTTTGGATACGCCATATTTAAGTTTTTTTATTTAACAAGACTTAATATCAAAAAGTTGATTGGAGGGCTAATTTATTAACCAATTTTTCCCTCCATTTTGTTTGTACAATCAAAACCAATTTTATTACATAAATGACTCAACATTGCTACCGTTCATCCTTAAAAAGATTGGTTAGCTAAACCTTTTTCTTGTTTAGGAGTTAGTTATAAAAAATTAAACAAAATTTTTATGAAAATGCGCATTTTAACTTTGACAATGGTTGCAGTAATGGGATTATTGGGTACCGTTTCTGCACAGAAAACAGTAGTAGATATTGCAGTTGGTTCTAAAGACCATTCAACTTTAGTTGCTGCAGTAAATGCGGCTGATTTAGTTGCCACCCTACAAAGTGCTGGACCTTTCACAGTGTTTGCTCCAATTAATGCGGCATTCGATAAATTGCCTGCAGGAACTGTTGCAAATTTATTAAAGCCTGAAAACAAAGCAACATTAACCAAAGTATTAACCTATCACGTAGTTGCAGGGAATTTAGATGCAGCAGCAGTGGTAAAAGCTATTACTGACGGTAAAGGTAAAGTAGTGGTAAAAACAGTTGCAGGAAATTCTTTGACTGTAACATTAAAAGACGGTAAAGTAACATTAACCGACGAAAATGGTGGTGTAGCAACTGTAGTAGCTGCAGACTTAAAAGCAGGCAATGGCGTGGTTCACGTAATTGACACTGTTGTATTACCTAAGTAATTTGACTCAAATGGTAAGTATAAAAAAGTCCCGAAATTATTCGGGACTTTTTTTGTTATTTATGCCTCTTGCAAAAATGGATAACCATAATGTACAGGGGGATTATAAGTCTCCTTAATCGTTCTTGCACTTAACCATCTATAAAGGTTTAATGCACTTCCTGCTTTGTCATTGGTACCAGAAGCCCTTGCTCCACCAAATGGTTGTTGACCAACTACTGCGCCTGTTGGCTTATCATTGATATAGAAATTACCTGCGGCATTTCTAAGCTCATTGGTAGCTAATTCAACAGCAGCTCTATCCTGAGAAAGAATTGCACCGGTTAAAGCATAAGGAGAAGTACTGTCTACCAGTTTAAGTGTTTTCTCAAACTGCTCTGCTGGGTAAACATAAATGGTTAAAACTGGTCCAAAAATTTCTTCGCACATGGTAACCGATTTTGGATCCTTAGTTACAATCACCGTAGGTTCAATAAAATACCCCTTTGTTTTACTGAAATTACCTCCAGCAATAATTTTAACCTTCTTATTTTTCTTAGCGTTGGTTATGTATTTGGTAATGCTTGTATATGATTTTTCATCAATTACCGCATTCACAAAATTGGTAAAGTCTTCTACCGTTCCCATTTTCATGGTATTGATGGCAGCTACTAATTTCTTTAAAATTTCGTCGGCTAAATTGCTTGGGATATAGGCTCTTGAAGCAGCAGAACATTTTTGGCCTTGGAATTCAAAAGCGCCTCTTGCTAATGCAGTTACTACAGCATCTACATCTGCAGACTTATGCGCTACAACAAAATCTTTACCGCCTGTTTCTCCTACAATTCTTGGGTAAGATTTGTACATACCCATATTTTCACCAATCACTTTCCACATATTGTTGAACACACCAGTAGAACCGGTGAAATGAACGCCAGCAAAATCTCTATGCGAAAAACATACTTTACCAATGGTAGGTCCATCTACATAAATTAAATTGATTACACCATCAGGTAAACCAGCTTCTTTTAAAATGCGCATGAATAGTTGCGCAGAATAAATTTGGGTATTAGCAGGTTTCCAAACTACCACATTACCACACATTGCAGCTGAAGTTGGTAGGTTACCGCCAATTGCAGTGAAGTTGAATGGAGTTACAGCCAATACAAATCCTTCTAAAGGTCTCCACTCTAAACGATTGTGCATACCTGGCGCAGAAATAGGCTGTTGCTTATAAATTTCACTTAAGAAGTGAACATTAAAACGCAAGAAATCAATCAATTCACAGGTACTATCAATTTCTGCTTGAAAAGCATTTTTGCTTTGGCCCAACATGGTTGCAGCCAACATTTGAAAACGGTATTTAGTAGCCAACAAATCGGCTGCTTTTAAAAAGATATGTGCCCTATTTTCCCAACTCATTGCAGCCCATTTTTCTTTGGCTTGTAATGCAGCAGCAATAGCGAGGTGCGCATGCTTTTCTTCCCCTGCATTAAAATGGCCAAGCGTATGCGCCAATTCATGTGGGGGATGAATGGCTGTTTTTTTATCGGTCTTAACAGCTTTTCCTCCGATATACATGGGGATATCCAATTGCTTTTTCTTTGCTTCGGCCAAAGCTTTTTTTAGCGCGGCTTTTTCAGCACTTCCTGGTGCAAATTGAAGAACCGGCTCATTTACCGGCATGGGGTATGAAAATGTACCAATACTCATAGGAAATTTTTTATAAAGTTTGAGGCCGCAAGTTACGAAGAAAACCGTATCAGGTTTTCGGCTACATTTGTGTATGGCTGTTATTTTATTTGATCCACCATATAGAAACTTATTAGCCCCACTATCTACTACAAAAGCAGTGGCACAGTTTCATTTTGGTTTATTAAGTGTTAAGGAGCGATGGGAGCTGTTGCTCAATGAGCTTTCCTATATCCATACAGCACCCTATTTGCAGAATTTATATTTGACCCCCAATAATAGTCATGCTTCAAGTTTGTATGAAGAATTTTTATGGATTGATGCATCTGTTTTGCCAAATGAATCGTTGGTTAATCAAATAAAAGCCTTGAAATTAGGAGATTGTTTAATGGATGAATTTGGATTGGTGGCCGGTAAATCAAATTTGGCATTTAGTGAATTTGATCCATCTAATACGGCTGATTATTTTACGCAAGCCAATAAAATTGAAAACACTTTAAGAATTCGCTTTCCATGGGAAATCATGCAAATAAATGAAGCCATCATTAGAAGCGATTATGCATTAGTTACCGCTAACAGAATCTCTCAGCCAATTCCATCTACAGTTAATATTATTGGTGCTAATGAAATTTTTATTGAGGAGGGTGCCAAGCTTAATTTTTGTACACTAAATGCATCCACAGGCCCCATATATATTGGCCGAAAAGCAGAAATTATGGAAGGGTCTTCTATCAGAGGACCATTTGCGATTAGATATAATTCGGTGGTAAAAATGAATAGTAGAATTTATGGCGGTACTTCTTTGGGCCCATATTGCATGGGGGGAGGGGAAATAAAAAACGCAGTAATGATGGGCTATACAAACAAAGCCCATGATGGCTATTTAGGAGATGCGGTAATTGGGGAGTGGTGTAATTTAGGCGCTGGCACAAGTAATAGTAATTTAAAGAACTCTGCAGGTACTATTAAAATATTCAGCATGGGGTTGAATGATTATGTGGCAGTTGGGCAAAAATGCGGTGTAATAATGGGTGATTATTCTAGAGTGGCCATTAATTCTAGTTTAAATACAGGATCAATGATTGGGGTGAGTTGCAATGTGTTTGGAGAGGGGTTATTACACAATAATATTCCGCATTTTAGTTTTGGCGTAAAAGGTAAACGGTACGAATTAAATACAGCCATCAAAGACATCAATAACTGGAAGGGCTTAAAAGGGATGGAACTTTCAACAACAGAAATAAACATACTTCAATATATATTCACTAATAACAAGTAATTATGAGAAAACAAATAGCCGCAGCGAATTGGAAAATGAATTTGACTGTACAACAAGGAGAACAATTAATCAATGATTTATTAAGTAATCCTCACGAATTAAAAGAAAATCAATTAGCCATATTTGCAGTGCCAGCTCCTTATTTGATGATGGCGCAAGAAAAATTGGGTGCTAAAAATAGGGTAGCAGTTTCGGCTCAAAACTGTTATAGCAAAAAAAGCGGTGCGTATACTGGTGAAATTTCTGTAGAAATGCTGAATTCTATTGGTGTAAAATATGTGGTATTAGGTCACTCCGAAAGAAGAGAATATTTCAATGAAACCAATCAGTTTTTAGCAGAAAAAATTGATATCTGTTTAAGCCATCAAATCACGCCAATTTTTTGTTGTGGGGAGCCTTTACAAATAAGAGAGGAAGGCACACAGAATGCTTATGTAGCAGCACAATTGAAAGAATCTTTATTTCATTTAACCTCCGCACAATTGGTAAATGTCGTGATTGCTTACGAGCCAATCTGGGCAATCGGAACCGGCAAAACAGCCAGTAGCGATCAAGCACAGGAAATGCATGGATTTATTCGTGCCGAATTAGCACATGTTTATGGAAAAGAAACGGCTGATCAAATTTCTATTTTATACGGAGGCAGTGTAAAAGCAAACAATGCAGTTGAGCTTTTTTCTCAACCCGATGTAGACGGTGGATTAGTAGGAGGCGCATCATTAATTGCAGATGAGTTTGTTGCAATTATTAATGCTTTAAAATAAACTGAGCCCTACTAATTCGGTCGTTGATGGCAATGCCGATACCTTCATTGGGAAATTGTTCTGATAAGATTACATCGTAATCGCTTTGATCAATTTCTCTTAGGATGGCAAAAAGTTTACTGGCTGCAGTAGATAATTGATGGTCGGGTGCTAATATAAAATTGTCAACATTTTCATAGCGGTTATAAAAACTAATAACCGCTATTTTTTTGCCAACATATGATAGAATCAATTCTTCAATATTGCCCATATACAAAGGGGTATGGGGAGCGTAATGGCTTTTCAATTGACCTGGTGTAGCGGGACCATCTGTGCTATGATCTGATATAACGGGTGCATGATAGGCTGCTGCATCTATAACTTCCATGCCGCTAACTGCTGAAAGTTCAGTTGCAGTTACACTGCCCGCCCTATGTAAAATAATGTTATTGTTGGCCACTTCGCAAATAGTCGATTCTAATCCCACCGTGGTGTTACCACCATCTAATATGTAGGGGATTTTTCCATGTAAACCTTCCATTACATGCTGCGCATTGGTAGGACTTATATACCCCGAAGGATTCGCACTTGGAGCCGCCAATGGAAAATAAAGTTGTTCTAATAATGCTAAGGTTAGTGGTTGATTAGGAATTCTAATAGCCACTTTTTTACTTCCTGCTGTGGTAATATCTGGAACTGTAGTTTTTTTAGGTAACAATAAAGTGAGTGGCCCGGGCATAAAATGTTTGGCCAATTTCAAGCTGATTTCATCAACAAATGCATAGTAGTTTATTTGAGCTATGTTGGCTAAATGTAGTATGAGGGGATTAAAGCTGGGTCTGTTTTTAGCAGCATAAATTTTGGCTACACTCTCTTCTGACAGAGCATTTCCGGCTAACCCATAAACCGTTTCTGTAGGTATAGCCACTAGTTCTCCTGCTTTTAAAAATGCAGCAGCAATATGCACATCTTCTCCAATTTGGGTTTTCATTTTTTACATTTTGATTGGCAAATCGGCTGCAATATAATCGTCTAATTTTTCAATATGTAAAACAGTACTGCTATTGTCTTCATTCGGATGAAACATGGGTACAAATTTAGCCCCATAAATAAATTCCTCAAAACTATAGGAAGCGCGTGAGATGACTGTGTTAGAAAAGCTTTCATCAAAACCTTGAACGAATACCAACATTTCTGCTTGGGCTGCATCAATATCTGCTTTAGTAAAATTGAAAAGAGGACTTTTCTCATTAATAACATGAACCAATGTCCAATTAGCTGTTAAGGTATTGGCTTTGGCTATTTCTAATGGTAAATCGAAAAACTTGTTTTTTAATTGACCCTCTTCTTCAACCCGTAATGCCAAAGTGATTTTTACTTCAACATTCACCAAATAATTTTTGGTAAACGGCACCATACGATACATTAATGCAACGCCTTCTTTAAACGGAACAAATAAAGCGTTCTTACTGTACTTGATAAATGCTCGTGGTCTTGCAAACCTTCCATATAGCAAACCAGTTACTAGTGCAAAACTCATTAATCCAATTAATGCTTCTAGTGATGCAGTTAAACTTGCAGCAAATCCTATAGGATTGATTCTGCCATAGCCCACTGTGGTAAAAGTTTGGGCACTAAAGAAAAAAGCTTCTCCCCACTTATCTGATTCTGTTTCAACAACCATTCCTCCTAAGTGGTCAATGCCAATCCAGATATACAAGCTGGCAAAAATCAAATTGATTAGTACAAAGAATAAGAGAATAGATGCCAAAAATTTCCAAATGGGCATCGATAATAAACTATGATAAATATTCAGCCTCCGCCAGATGGGTAGCCCCTTTATTTCAATATTAGGCATTCCATTTTTTCTGAAAAATCGCCCCCCTATAAGGGAGGTATTGGTGCCAAGGCCTGTTTCCTCATTTGTTTTTGCTTGTTTGTTTAACTTTTTCAGTAACATCTTGTGGGTATTCTTAGTTGAAGATAACTCATACAGACCTATCTTTGCAGCCTTATGAAACATATTAGGAATTTTTGTATCATCGCACATATAGACCATGGTAAGAGCACATTGGCCGATCGTTTATTAGAACATACTAAATCGGTTGGGGAAAGAGATATGATGAACCAGGTACTAGATGATATGGACTTGGAGCGAGAGAAAGGCATTACTATCAAGAGCCACGCGATTCAAATTAATTATACGCATAAAGGGGAAGTATACACTCTAAATTTGATTGATACTCCGGGTCACGTAGATTTTAGTTATGAAGTAAGCCGTGCTTTGGCTGCTTGCGAAGGGGCATTATTATTGGTAGATGCTTCTCAGGGTATTCAAGCTCAAACCATCAGTAATTTGTACTTAGCCATCGACAACGACTTGGAAATTATTCCAGTGATCAATAAGATTGATATGGATGGAGCAAAAATTCCAGAAGTAACCGATCAAATCATTGATTTAATTGGCTGTAAGCAGGAAGACATTTTATTGGCCAGTGGAAAATCTGGTATTGGAATTGATGAAATTTTACAAGCCATTGTAGAACGTATTCCTGCACCAGCTGGAAGTGTGGATGCTCCATTGCAAGCTTTGATTTTTGACAGTGTTTACAATAGTTTCAGAGGAATCATCATTTACTATAGAATCGTAAATGGCACCTTAAAGAAGGGAGATAAAATTCGATTTGTTGCAACTGGAAATGATTATATAGCCGATGAAGTGGGGGTGCTTAAATTTACGATGACGCCCAAAGACCAAGTAAGTGCAGGCGATGTGGGGTATATTATCACAGGTATTAAAAATGCCAAAGAAGTGAAAGTGGGAGATACCCTTACATTGGCCAATAATCCAGGCGAAATGATTCATGGTTTTGAGGAAGTAAAACCAATGGTTTTCGCAGGAATTTTCCCAGTAAACACCGATGAGTTTGAAGAATTAAGAGATTGCATGGACAAACTGCAATTGAATGATGCTTCATTAACTTTTGAATTAGAAACTTCACAAGCATTGGGCTTTGGTTTCCGTTGCGGATTCTTAGGTCTATTGCATATGGAAATTATTCAGGAAAGATTAGAGCGTGAGTTCAATCAAACCGTAATCACCACAGTACCCAATGTAAGCTTTAATGCATTTACAACTAGGGGCGAAAAGATTTTAGTCAACAATCCGGTTGAAATGCCTGATCAAGTTAAAATTGATCGCATTGAAGAACCTTTTATTAAAGCACAGATCATTACATTGCCCGATTATATTGGAAATATCATGACCCTTTGCTTAGGCAAGCGTGGTATTTTGCTGAATCAAAGTTATTTAACGCCAACCAGGGTTGAGTTGATTTTTGAAATGCCTTTAACGGAGATCGTATTTGATTTCTACGACAAATTAAAGAGTTCTACTAGGGGATATGCTTCTTTTGATTATACCCCCATTGATCATCGTGAAGCGGATATTGTTAAAATGGACATCCTGTTGAACAATGAAAAAGTAGATGCATTGAGTGCATTAATTCATAGAGGAAGGGCCACCGATTTTGGCAGAAAACTCTGCGAAAAATTGAAAGAATTATTGCCTCGTCAACAATTCCAAATTGCTATTCAAGCTGCCATTGGAGCTAAAGTAGTAGCAAGAGAAAATATTAGTGCTATCCGTAAAGATGTAACTGCAAAATGTTATGGGGGTGATATCAGCCGTAAAAGAAAGCTATTAGAAAAGCAGAAAGAAGGAAAGAAACGTATGCGCCAAATTGGTAACGTAGAAATTCCTCAGGAAGCTTTCTTAGCAGTTTTGAAGCTCGATTAATCGGGCTCAACCGCTTCGTATTCCGGGATATATACCCAACGTCCATATTCCCATTTAAAGCCCTCCACAGTGCCATATGGTACTAGGGTATGCTTTTTATTGGGTTCATTCGACTCGCTCATCAACTTCACAAATACAATACGATCGAGCTTTGCATCGTAGTTTAATTTGGCATTGGCTTGCTTTTTAAACTCCAAGCAAAATCTGCTTACTGGTTGTTTTGGTTTATTAATATCGTTGGGGTAATTGAAAAATTTTCCGCCAAATAAGGGCTTCCCTTCTAAATCAAAGTGCAATACTTCAATCCATTTTTTGGTGCTCCTTGCATCGTTTTCATCATAGCCCAATAAGGTATAGTATTTCTTATTGTTGTATTCTTTTTGAATAATATTATAATAGACTGCGCCAATCCAGTTTTGATTGGTTCTTATAGAATCATATGGGTTCTCTGTAAAATCTGCACCGTCGTACAAAGGAATTAATTTTAAACTACCATCCTTGGTATTCATTTGTATGGCTCCTTTGTAGCGATAATAGCTAAAGTCTTTCATTAATTGCCAGGTAATAATTCTAAAACTACTGTCGGGGGCATACAATCTAGAAATGGTTTTTAAAGAATCAAAACCATAGTGAAAAGAGTAGGGGGTTCTTAATGCTTGTACCAATTGTCTAGTAAAAAAACTGTCTGCTCTTAATCGGTCTTCTGTGTCGTCTCCATTTAAAATAGTAAATGCAGATGCTGCCAATATTTTTTCTGCTTCGGCTAATAGGCTTTTATTGGCTGGAGTTTGGGCTTGTACGGTATTGCTTTCATAAAAAAACAAAGCCAGTAATACCACTATAATTATTTTGCGCGGAAACATACAGCAAATTACAAGTAATTAAACCTACACGAACTGCTTCGTATAATTTTATCATTTTTTTGCATGTATGCAAGCTTCTGCAAAAGCCATTAAATGGTTAAAGCGTAAATCAATCATTGGGTCTGGATAGGGGGTGTCTGGATGCGTAGTAGCTAAGAAAACGGTATGCATACCTGCATTTCTACCAAATTTCATATCACTCATTCTATTACCCACCATGATGGATTTGCTTAAATCAATTTCTGGGAAATCTGATTTTGCCTGAAAAGCCATCCCAGCTTGGGGTTTTCGATTGGGAGAATCGTCTGCCAAATCTGGACAATAATAAATATGATCAATCTTTCCGCCTTCTTTTTCAATGGCTTGCAACATGGGGTTGTGTATATTGTTCAAATCTTCGGCAGTCATTAGTCCCTTGCCAATTCCTTTTTGGTTGGTAACAATCACAATCCGTCTAAAAATTTCATTTAATGATGCGATTGCTTCGGGCACTCCTTCATAAAAACGAAACTCAGTCCAATTGCGGATATAGTCTTCTTTTTTTTCGTAATTCAATACACCATCTCGGTCTAAGAAAAGTGTCCAGCTGGTATCAATCGGTGCTAATGAAAACATACTAAGGAAATAAATTGGCTTCTACCAGTTCACAAATAATATGACCTAACATAATATGACTCTCTTGAATGCGGGGAGTATTTGTTGAAGGGACATTGAGTAAGTATTGAGACAAGGCACTTAGTTTTCCGCCATCGTTACCAGTAAACCCAATGGTAGTAATATTCTTGGCTTTTGCTGTTTCAAATGCTTTTACAATATTGGGTGAATTACCCGAAGTACTCAATCCAATTAAAATATCACCCGTTTGCATAGTGCCTTCAACCAATCTACTGTATACTTCATCGTAGCCATAATCATTGGCTACAGCAGTTAAGTAAGAACTATTGCAATGCAATGCATCCGAAGGCAATGCTTGTCTGTTTTTATAGAATCTGCCTGAGAACTCCGCAGCCAAATGTTGTGCATCAGCTGCGCTCCCCCCATTGCCACAAAACTGCACTTTATGCCCATTTTTAAAAGCAATCGTAACGGCATCCACAATTAACCCTAACTGTTCCATAATGGTAGGGTTATTGAGTAAATCTTGTTTTACCTGAATGGACTCTTCGATAATTGACCGGATTCGATTCATCATAATCGGTTATTTATTTTGAAAGATCAATGATGGCATTCGCCAATTGATCCCATTGGTATTTCTTCTTTTCTCTACGAAGGTGGGGTAAAAAATAATCCTCACCTAACAAATATAATTGTTCAATTTGGGCTGCAATGCTTTCTGGTGTGGGGTTGGCCACCAATCCACTTTGGTCTGCTTCAATCATATCGGGCAATGCACCTACATTCGTCACCAACATGGGCTTCTCAAAATGATAGGCTAGTGGGGTAACACCACTTTGTGTGGCATTTCTGTAAGGTTGAATCACAAAATCACAAGCATTTAAATAGTATTGTACCTCATCTTGAGGTATAAACTCGGTAAAAGCATAAATCAAATCTTGAATTCCGAGTGATTCAATTAGCGATTGATAGTTTTCTTTTCCTTCATAATATTCACCCGCAATCAATAATTTAATGGGAGCTTTTTGAGACGCTATATTTTTTGTTGCTACTATTTTCAAGGCTTCCAATAAAAGATCTAATCCTTTATACTTTCTAATAAAGCCAAAAAATAAAATGATATGCTCATCAGCTGGCAGGCCCAAATGCTTTCTAGCAGCTTCTTTTGGCATGATGTTCCCAAAACTATCGTACAATGGATGCGAACAAGTAAGGCCTTTTTTATGTGTGAAGCTTCTTAAATCTTGGTGCACTTTTTCACTCATGGTGATGAACCCGTCCACTGCACCAATAAAATATTTAGTAAACCAATAATCTCCGAATCTTTTTTCGTGTGGAATAATATTGTCTGCAATGCAAATCACTTTAGATACCCTATTCCATTTAATGATTCGTAAAATGGTTCCCAAACAGGGTCCCATAAAAGGCAACCAAAAACGAACCAATATTATTGGGGCTTTTAATTGAGCAATTTTGAATCCCATCCAAATCCAGTTAAATGGATTAATAGAGTTGATGCTCACATGAATGGTTAAGTCGGAAGGGGTGGGCTCAGTGCTGTACTGCGATTTGCCGGGGAACAAGAAGGAAGGATATTGGAGCGAAAAAGTATAGATGGTTACTTTAAAACCTTGTTGCTGAAATTGTCTGGCTAATCTTTCATTGAATGAAGCGATGCCCCCACTTCTAAAAGGCCAAGTGGTTCCAATTAAGATCAGCTCTTTTTCCATGCTAAACTATTAAGCTTCTTCCAGTCCTAATTTCTCTTCAATTAAATAGACATTTCTTTCTGATGCATTTCTTGCCACTAACTCAGCCACAAATCCGGTTAAGAACAATTGCATACCAATAATCATGACAGCCAATGCTATATAAAATGCAGGTTTATTGGTGATGCCTACTTCAGGGTCCAATATTTTTGCAACCATTAAATAGCCGCTGGTCAGGAAACCAATCAAGAAAGCCAATGTTCCGTATAAGCCAAAAAATTGCATGGGCTTCTTCCCAAATTTTCCTAAGAACATAATAGTGCCTAAATCGAGGAAGCCATTGATGAATCGGTCCCAGCCAAATTTAGTAGTCCCGTATTTTCTAGGTCTATGCTCCACTATTTTTTCGCCAATTTTTCTAAATCCACTCCATTTAGCCAACACTGGAATATAGCGGTGCATTTCACCAAATACTTCAATGCATTTGACCACTTTTCTTTTATATGCTTTTAATCCACAATTGAAATCGTGCAGTTTGATTCCAGAACTTTTCCTAGCTACTGCGTTAAATAATTTTGAAGGAATATTTTTAGTCAAAGTATTATCGTAGCGTTTCTTTTTCCATCCACTCACCATATCAAATCCACCTTCAATAATCATTTGATATAATTCAGGAATTTCATCTGGAGAGTCTTGCATATCTGCATCCATAGTAATAACTACATCACCTTGCGCGGCTTTAAATCCTTCGTTTAATGCTGCAGATTTTCCATAATTTCTTTGGAATTTAATGCCCTTGATATTTGGGTTTGAAGCTGCAATGGTTTGAATCACTTTCCAACTATCGTCGCGGCTTCCATCGTCTATTAGTAATACCTCATAGGTATATCCGTGTTGATCAACAACCGATTTAATCCAACTACATAATTCAGGCAGTGATTCTTCTTCGTTATATAAGGGTACTACTATAGATAAATTCATGCAATATTATTGATCTTCAAATTTTTCTTCTTTACGAATCACTAAGGTAAGCAACAATGATTTTACAAAATCCCAAATAAGTCCTAAACCAGTGCCCATCAAAATTTCTTTCAAACCAGTCTTCTTCATACTCTCGGCAGACGAGGCCATTGTTTTTTCAATGTCTTCTTCAGAAGCACCAAATTTTTCCATCATTGCCCTGGTTTTTTCTAAACCAATTTGAGCAGATTTCTCCGTTAAAGTTTCATCAATAATATTATATAACACATAAGTAGCAATCGCAATAATTACTGCTGCAATTGCATAAGACAGAAAATTAAATTTCAAACCTTCCTGAAATGTCAAGTAACCCCCATTTTGTTTTCTAACTGCAAATCCACCAATTAATAAAATGGCAATCATGTAAGGAACAAAAGTGGTGGTAAACATTACACTTGTAAAAGTGCTGATATCTACAGCCCAGCTTCCATACATTAATAAAACCGCGGTTAATCCGCAGATTACCCCGTACTTAATTCCTTCGTTGATTAAATTTGCTTTCATGTTTGTTTAGTTAATGGTTAATTGACCGTTGTTAATAGTGGCATACACTTTACCATTTAATTCAATATTGGTAAACGCATTATTAAAGGACTTGCTTTTTATACTTTCTTTTTTTAATTGTGCTACCTGATTACGATGATAAATGGTTAATTCTGCCACTTCATTTTCAACAATATGAGTAGAAGGAAGTCCAAAAATATTACGTGCATTCAAAGAAAATAATTCAACCAACCGTTGATTGCTTAATTGACCTAATAAATGGTTCACTACACTAAAGGAACTTTCTAAAGCATTCATACCAAAAGAAGCATATTCAAATTCGCAAATTTTGTGGTCCCAATCTTGTGGAAAATGATGGGATGCAATACAGTCAACTGTTCCATTGATAACACCCTCACGCAGCGCCAACATGTCGGCTCTAGATCTTAAAGGAGGATTTACTTTCAAATAAGTATTGTAGTCTTGTAAATCTTCGTCGCAAAAGAATAAATGATAGGGGGTAACGCTGCAAGTAACGTTTAATCCAGCTGCTTTTGCAGCTGCAATTAATTCTAGCGATTCCTTAGTTGTGATACCTGTAAAATGAATTTTAGAACCACTGTATTTTAATAAATCTAAGTCTCTTTTTAAAATGCTGATTTCAGCTATCGATGGTAAACCAGGCAGGCCCAATTGGGTAGAGATAACTCCCTCATTCATTAAGCCAGCACTACCAATGCTTCTATCGATGGGGAGTTGAATAAGTACCCCATCAAATGCTTTCACATACTGTAATGCTTTTACAAACAAGCCTGCCGATTGAACCGGCAATAATCCATCCGAAAATGCAATGGCACCGCTGTTTCGCATATCATACATTTCGGCCAATTCTTTGCCATCTGTTTTTTGTGTAATGGCACCCAAAGGATGAATATGAACTGGTAAGTGTTTAGACTGACCAGCAGCATATTCTACTAAGGATTTATTATCGGTAACAGGTTTGGTATTGGGTAAGGTAAATACCCTGGTGAATCCACCCGCAGCCGCCGCAGCAGCACCAGAAGTAAAGCTTTCATTGAATTCAAAACCGGGGTCACCAAAATGTGCAAAGCAATCTACCCAACCAATGGATACTTGCAATCCTTCTTGGTTTATTACAGTAGCATTTTCATGCGATAAATTGGTTCCTATTTGTTTAATGCGGTTGTTCTCAATTAATAGATCCAGTACTTGTCCGTTGTGAGGGGATTGGGGGTCGTTAATCAGCACCTGCTTCAGTAGAATGTTCATGCAGTAGTTGAAAATTTTATGCAATATAGCCTGAAAATTTCTTTTCACCCTATATTTGCACCCCATTCAATAAATGGGATAAAGTTCGGGACGTAGCGCAGCCCGGTAGCGCACACGTCTGGGGGGCGTGGGGTCGCAAGTTCAAATCTTGTCGTCCCGACTAAAGGAGAAGATCAATCGAAAGATTGGTCTTTTTTTTGTTTTCAGAAGACAGTTTGCCCACAGATTTTACGAGTAGGGTTAAATATTTTGTTAGGATTCTAGCTATTTTCCTAACAAAATTTGACACCTTTTTACAAAGAATTGTGTCATGAATTTTTAATTTGACACCTTTTTGCGTATATTTGTGTCATGATTTCTGCAAGTAAATACATAGAAAACCATATTAAGGAGCTCAATCCTGGGACAATTTTGTTCCCTTCAGACTTTCGTGGAGCTGGGTCTGAGAATGCAATTAAGCTTGTTTTATCGCGGCTAGCTCAGGAAGGAATAATTGAACGCCTAGGTCATGGAATTTATTATTTCCCTCAATACGATGATGAATTAGGGAAATTGACACCTTCGATGGAAAAAATTGCAAAAGCAATTGCAGCAAGAGAACAAGTCAGGATTCTACCAACAGGATCTACTGCTCTCAATCAGTTAGGTCTCTCTACACAAATTCCAATGAACGCAGTTTACTTGACTGATGGTGCGCGAAGAACGATACATATTGGCAAAGGGACAATTGTTTTCAAGCCGACTACCCCTAAAAAGTTTGCCTACAAAGGAAAATATAGCGGGTTGCTTATCAGAGCACTTGAAGATATAAACCTTAAAGATATCGATAGTGATATGTATAGGCGTATACGGAAGTTAGTTCAAAAGGAGGATAATGAATTATTAGAACACGATTTAAAACTGGCACCTGCAAAGATTCACGATTATTTGCTGACAATTATCAAAGAACAACACCATGAAATGGATAGAACAAACTAATGAGAGAAAGCGAATAATATTGGATGAAGCATCTGCAAGATTGAAGGCACTTAATAATGCTGTTGAAAAGGATTTGTGGGTAACAGTAGCATTAAAAGCAATATTCAATACAGCATTTGCAAAAGATATTGTTTTTAAGGGAGGCACATCCTTAAGTAAAAGTTGGAAACTTATCCAAAGGTTTTCAGAAGATATTGACCTTGCAATTAATCGCGAAGCTCTCGGATTTGGAGGAGAAATCTCCAACTTTAAAATCAAACAGCTTAAGAAGAAAGGGGCAAAGTTTACTAGTACAGAATTTATGGAAGCTGTAGAGCAAGAAATGTATAATCTTGGTGTAGAGAAAGGTACAATTAAAATTTATGCAGAGCCAATTTTAGCTAATAGGCCCGATACAGACCCCCAAGCTATATACATTGATTATCCAACTGTGTTAGAAGCGAATGAGTATCTATTACCACCTGTTAAAATAGAAATTAGTGTGCGTTCACTGATTGAGCCAGCACATGAACGAGAGGTTAGCTCATTGATTGATGAAGCTATTCCAGGGAATGGGTATGCTGGTGATCCATTCACTGTGCAAGCAATCGATCCTCGTATCACTTTCCTAGAGAAAGTATTTCTTCTGCATGAAGAGTTTACAAAACCTAGAGATAAAATTAGAACAGTACGCATGTCTAGGCACTTGCATGATTTAGAGAAGACTATGGATACTGATTTTGGACGAGCGGCTATTTCAGATCAGCAATTGTATGACCAACTTATTGCACATCGTAGACATTTCATTAGGCAGCAAAATGTAAGCTATGACCTTCACGGTAGAGAGACTTTACAGTTTTTACCAGTTGGCGATTTGCTACAACAGTATGGTGAGGACTATGAGCTGATGAAGGCAAATATGTTTAGAGGAGAAGCAACAAGTTTTAAAGTAGTAATAGAACGGTTGACAGAATTACAAAATCGAATAAAGCAATTTAATGCTTCTGCTTAAGAATAAATAAATGCGTTGTAATCATCTACCGTAAACACATTGCCTTCCATGTAAGTTCCTTTACATGCTAGGTGAATCCCTTTATCATTAGTTACTAAAACTACTCGTATATTATTATTCCTTTCACGATGAGCAACAAAGCAAGCGCCAGCTATAAATTGCATGTCATTATAAGTATTCCAGGCAACATGATCAGCCTCTTGTAATGAAGGGAATCCACCCAAAAATTTTTGGATTAACAAGGTGCACATTTTTAGCATTGGTTCATAGAAATTTTTAAATGACGCAAATTTCTCATCTAAACCTGGTTGTATAAATTCTAAACCCAAAATGGCATGTGCTCTTCGTAATAAACTAAGTGCCATAATCTCAGTCATCTTTCCTCTTTTTATATCTTCTTTCAGCTCAATTTGTTTAGGAAGTCTTTTATGTGTAAAATTCCATTCTACCTCTCCATTATTTATATACTTAGAGAGGGACTCGAAATTGTCTCTCATTTCTTTTTTCTCAAACATTAATTGGGCTTTAATGATTTGAATATCCTTTACATCAGATTCTACTTTTTTCCAATCATCAGGATTTGCTTCTCTTGTTGCAGTAGTTACAATCTCCATGATACGATAATAGTATTTCATATACCCCGAATTATTGCCAAAATAATGCTGGGTAAGAAGAGGATTTAATGGAGGAATAAAATCAATTGTTTGTCGACCATCTCGCCCAATGTTTACCGTAAGATGAGCCTGAAGTATTAGGGCTTTTAAGCATCGGGTATAGGCTGGGTCTGCCTCGTCCATATGTCTTAGTAGTTCCATAGATGTTAATACGTTGAAGTGGCTAACTGCATTCTTTTTAGCTGCTTCATTACCTAGTTCAGTAGCTTTTGGAATAAGCTGGGAAAAATCAAGCCCTTCAGCCAATATCCTTAGGGCATTTGTGTCATGTAAAAAAATGGTTTTCATAATATTATGCTTATACTATAATATACAAAAAAAATTCAAACAGAAAAATTAACTTGGCAAGTTTATTTTATTGACAAATATCAATTTAAATTTTCAAGCACATTGACGAACATCAATTAGTGCGCATTTGCCACGAGGTAGTTTTGTTGAGACAAATTAATCAACAAAATTATGGGTATGAAATAGTTTATTACACTGCTTCTGGTTTTCTCAACTTTCATCAAATAATTAACCCGGAGTATGAAGTACATGCTTAATTTAGGATAGCTTTATCGCTTTTATATTGTCAACCAATTTCAAATGGAATACCCAATATGAATTTTTTTTATTAGTTATTTTCTGTGAAAATCCACAAAAGGAAATGGAAAGTTTTGATTTGAGTTTAGATAAATAGATAACTCTTTCTAGAATTACCTTTCACTGTACTGCAAAAACAAGAAATGTTTTATCATTAATGAAGTACATTTTCTGACCCAAATTAACTGGCTTAGCTTCCTGGTCATCAGGTTAATACTCAGTGAGATTAAAATTATTCGTTGGTAATAAAATCGGCTTTTGGGTGGATTCCCCTGACCATAAAAGATCACTAATTATTATGGGCATCTTATTGTTCAGCGTGGAAGCGATAAGTGTCATGATACTAATTTTTATGGGGATCTCAACTTAACCCAAACTTCTTTTTTCAATTTTAAACTACTAAAAAATTATTGATAACCTTTCAGGAAAGTACAAAGAAAATTACGGAGAAGGTTAAGGAATCAGTAATTGTTAACTTTAAACCAGTTTCACAGATGACAAAATATCTGGTATATTAATATTGAAAATAAAAGATTTATATTTAAATAAAATTACATATTATTAAAATGGGATTAGAAAATGCTCATGAAGGGTATGAATATCAGGATTTGTTGACCGCATATTTTATCCTGACAGAAATACATAATGAAACCGAAAGTCAATTTACAATCGACAGGAAGGAGTATGGAGACGATAAATTGGATGATTTGTTAATCAGTAGAAAGGATGCAAAACGTAAAGTACAGATAAAATATAGTAATGACCAGATAGATCACACGTTTACAAAAGCTAACCTTGCCACCGATAACAGTTATAATCTTTCAATTGATAGTTTGTATAAAAGCTGGCTAAACCACCCAGAGAGGGATACTACGGAATTCAGGATTTGCCTTGCATGGAATGAGCCAGTTGATCAATTACAAAATTGCTTAGTACCTGTGATTGGAGGCAATTTTTTTATAGATTTTCCAACCAAAGTTTTCAAGATAAATGGTGAGTTTATATGGCCAGCTGGGAAAAAGCCACTTAGTTCATGGCGAAGGTTCAGAAAAGAATCGGCTTCCATTGATCGTAATTTGTTTCTAACGTTTTGCAATCAATTACTCATTGAAGTTGAGCTACCAAAATTCAGTATTGATCTGAATAATCCAGGTGATCTGGAAAGGCTTGTAATAGGACAGGCAAAAAAATTGGGTATCGGTGTTTTCCCTAATAATCACTTAACACCAGAGTCCTTTAGTTTACAATTGCTTGCTATGATTAAAAGATCTCGCAGCAAAGGAACGCAAATAAGCGTAGCCAGTGTATTTCATACGCTTAATATTAAAACAGATTATGGAAAGATTGAACAGTTTTTCCCTGTAATAGAAAGTGAGAATCTGCACCAAAAAGAAATCATTGAATCTTTTATAAAGGAAAGTACTCCGCATGAAAGGATCATACTCACCGGAGAACCTGGTAGCGGCAAATCCTGGTTTATTGAAAATCTCCAAAAAGAATTAGTTACCAAAGGGGTTAAAGTTATTAGGCATTATTGCTATACGCGGCTTGATGATTTTCTTCAGCATGAAAGAATCAAACTAAATACGTTTTACGGGAATCTTATCTATGATATCATCCGAGCTTTTCCAGCGTTAAGAAATAATAAGCAAGAAAAACTTGCTAGTAATTTAAGAGAATTAAATATCCTTTTGCAAAGTATACAGGAGCCAACATGGTTAATAGTGGATGGATTGGATCATATTGACCGTATCTTTCATTTTAGGCAATTTACCGATATGGCAGTCGATGATATTGCTATCATAGACAACATTCAAAAGTTGTTAACATCAAACAATGTAAAAATTATTGTTGTTTGCCAAAATATTCCACAGCTTGAAAAGTTTACCAATTTCAAGAAATTATTAATCAAAGATTGGACAGAGTCAGATATTATTTCTTTTCTGCATAAACTCGATGTTGACAATATTTTGATCAAAAGGGATTTGTATTTGTCTTCTTTTTTACTACAAAAAAGTTCAGGCAATCCACTATATATAAAATACCTGCTCGATGAAATTAGAATCAACCCAGTAGGCATTGATCAGTTGCCACCTTATTCCCATAATCTTAAGGAATACTATTCATACCTAATCAGTCGGTTAAATACTAGGGAAGATGTTCCGCAGGTTTTATCAGGTGTGAATTTTAGTCTAACCAAAACCGAGCTTGAAGAAATTACAAGTGAAGGCCATTATGTTGCCCAAGCACTTGCTATACTGTCTCCTGTATTGAAGGTTAACTTATCACAGAGCGGATATATCATATACCATGAAAGCTTCCGAAGGTTTATCATTGATCAATTAAAAGAACATGCTGTTTCAGTTGAAAAGAAGGTTTTTCAACCAGTTATGGATTGGTTTGCGACCAAAGATTTTTTTGTTTACCGAAAAGCGTACATGCACAGTTTATCTTTTCTTTTTGAAAGCGGTGAATTTGAAAAGGTATTAGACCATCTAAAACACAATTTTGTAACCCAGAGTATCGTGAATGGCCAACCATGGGATCTGCTTATTAAGAACTATAAATTATTTGTCAAGGCGGCTTGCTATCAAAGAAATTTTCCTGCTGTTATTCTGCTCAATGAAATTGACAAGATACTGGGAACTACTGAAAATAGTTTTAATGAGCTTTTCTCCATTTATATTGTAGCATTAGGTAAGATCAAGGGATTTAATTGTGTCAGTGAATACTTAGTATTTGAAGGTACGCCTGTTTTTTCCACAGAAGAAGGAATAGAGGCTTGTTATGTTTGCGATGAAAATAACGTGGTGGCTCCTTGGGAATTGTATATGGATGTATACCTGAAATCAGGTAAAGTGCCTAGTGATTATTTATCTTATTATATAAGGGGATTATTGGTTCTTAAGAAAGAAAATACGATTAATTCAATTGCAATTAAGCTTGATGGAAATTCAGATATAAATGGAAAAGAAATTTTCAAGGTGGGACTTGAAGAGTATAAAGACCAGCAATACGTTACTTATTTGAAAGAAAAGTATCCTTTGGTAAAGTCGTTAATGGATTCGAAATCTGTTCCAGTAGTATTTGATGAACGGGTCATATTGATAATGGCCGACCAAATTATCGATTTCGACAATATGTTTTCAAATGAAGTGCCGGTTTTAACCAATTTTCTTACTGCTGTGGAAGGTCATGTATCTAACGAACAATTTATTGGGGGTTTGATAGATCGGTTTAAAGCAAAAAACTGGTTCTATAACTGGCTGATCTACTATATCAAAATAATTGTTCTTCAAAAGGCTGAGAAAGTATCGGATTACAATATAAAAGAAGCTTTCGACTACCTACAATATTCAACCGAACCTTTTCTTGGTAATCCGCGTACCTGCGACCTGTATGGTATCCGTCACATATTGTTCCAATCTTTCCAGGAAGGCCTCTCATTGATAAAATCACCAGAACAATGGCCAGAGATTATTGATATTCTTGTTAAAGTAACAAATGAAACAACTACAACCTTGCAGGGAAGTCAGGGCGGTCCATTGCCGACTGAGTCATTATTTAAGTTACTAAGTAATTATGTATCTGACAACAACCGGAATTACGTCAATACCGTTTTTGAGGAACTTTCTAAGGATAAAGAAGATCATCACCTTCACAGTGATATTGCTTCTTATTATTTCAGGCTTTCATCACTTTTTAACGCTGCTGGAGAGAATGACAAAGCTGATCAATATTTTACAAAAGCTGTCGAATACGCTTTTGGTTACACAATGCGGAAAGATCTCACTTTGTTGGATGCAATCCATGGAATTGAATTTTTTGCCAAAGTAAACCCGACACAGGCATTTGAAGATATTAAGAAGTTGCGGGTACTTGTGAATTCTGCTGTAGATCATACTGACGGCAAGGAGACATACTATTTTCCCGTAATGTGGGTGGAACGATTCTTAAAAAATGATTTTCGCAAAGCGGCATTATTCCTGTTACATGAGTTGGTTGAATCAAGATTTGACTGGCGTGCTGAAAAATCGCTGATTGATTTACTTTGTATATCTAATGAAAACATTCATCCTGTAATTCAATTCTATCTGTCCTTTAGCTTGCCCTGTGTTGATAAAGAGAGTTTTGTCGTACATAATCTCAAATTATACAACTTACTGCAAAAGTCCTATCCTGATTTTGCAGAAAAGTTGATGTCCAGGATAATTCCCTCTGTACAACCTAAACAAAACAGAAGAATTTCAAATACTGCGGCAGCAATTTATAATCAAAGTATTGAAGAAAGTGGAATCGATAACAAATTCGCGATTCCAATGGAAAAAACATCTGTCGGAGTGAGTCAGTCTCGCATGAATAATAAATTGTCAAAAGGTTCAGCTAATATTTCCCAAATGAACCCAGATGAACTACTACATTACCTAGAAGAAAAGGGTATTAGGAAAACAGATACTAAGGCGCTCGCGAAGTATTTTAAAACACTTTCTGAATTAACAGATCCTGTTAAAAATATTATTCAAACCTTAGTAAGGAAAAATAATAGGAATGATGATAAAGTGGAATTGGAAAAATTGTTTGATCATGAGCCTCAATTTATATGTTTCTACTATGTGTGCTGTTTTGTTTTAGATACTGGAGGATGGTCAGAAAGGTTTGTCAATCAAGAGGCTTTTAATAAAGCCTACGAAATAGACAATCAAAAGACAATAGCTTATCTCTTTGAACTCTTGCCTCCGGTACTGGATATAGGATTTAATATTGACTACTCCGCAAATCTTATACAGGCCCTAGTTAATATTGGCTATGATACTACTACGATTACTACTATGTGGAACAACCTGCTTGAGATAAGTAGCTACCGACTTCCCTCTCAGGATCCCATTCATTGGGAAACCGTACTAGATGATTCATTGGAAATGACCATTGAAGAAATACTTATCGCTATTATTCTCAGCCGGTTCAGAACTGGCACGACAGAGAGATCGCAATGGGCTACGGCAGGGCTAAGTTATTTTATGGAACACTCCCAGGATAAACTGGTGAAGCCGCTTCAATGGTTCTTCCAAAAGCGGGAAAAATTCCTGGATACAGTGCTTGCAATTATTCTTCAGCTATTATTGAAACAAAAAGAAAAGGGAAATAATTACTATTTACATTTTGAAGGAGAGTTGAAGGATATTTTTCCAAAACACCAGTTTCTGATTGACTTTTTATTATCACAGTTGCTTGGGGAACCTTTATCGGGAATCAATACAGTTGAAAGGCTTATTTACCCGGATCTTAAAGAGAATGACCGAAATGCGCTTTCCGGTTTGAATATACGATTCGGAATATTAGAGGATTGCGATATTGACATGGATCATGTGTTCAGTAAATATCTCGGTGGGTTCAGACACAAATATGAAGATTACCTGAAACTCTACTGGAACAACGCATATAAAACCAGTGTACCGAATGTTTATTCTTCTGAATTCTTGTTGGATACACTGTATACTGATCACTACAATGAATTAAAGTCGTTGGCGAGGTTTGTTGAAAAGGATTTATTTAAATATACAGTATCAATAGATACCTCGTCTATCTTGGCGCAAATGCGATCATTAGCGCTACGCCCGGCAAATCTATTAAAGCCACATGAATTATCCGATCACTATACAATTGATGATTTTGTGGAAACGGACTGGATGAGAATAGCGCACTATGAAAAGGAATTCAAAGATGAAGGAGGGTTAAGGAGTAAACTTTTTAAAAGCTATGGTGGGATCGTATTTTCAGATAAAGAGGCTGACAAGAAGATCTTCCCATATTCAGACTACCGCCTATATCCTATTTTTATATGGGGGGGGGAATTTCCTGAATATGAAATAGACAAGACAGTTGTATTTTCTATACTTCAGGATGACCCGCTAGAATCATATAAATTGCTTTGGCTCAATCCTGTTCTGGTTAAACATCTTGGATTACAAGGGAAAAATATTGATTCCGGCTTAGTTGCAATAAATGATTTAAAAGAACCAGTAATGAAAATGCGGACATGGAGCACGAATTATTTAGGCGATGGATATCGAACAAGTCTTGAAGATGAGATTGCTCGATATCAAGGAACTGATCTTATTATTAGGAAGGATTATTTTGATAAATTATGTAGTTATTTTAATGTGACACCGTCCTATCGTACTCTTAGAATGGAATGGCCAGTCCTTAGGTAAAATCAAGATAAAAAGGGTTACATAGTCACAGATTTTTTTGCACATCATGTTTAATATTCCGTAACCATGTATTTCTGTGTTGATTTGAATTAGACGACCCTTTCCCTTTATGCTATTAATTTTTCATACATTATTTACTTGTGAGACATGGCTTGAGTTCATGTCAAAAGTCTTGTAAGGTGTCATGTTTAATATATTGTAAGTCATTCCGAATCTTGTCGTCTCGACTAAAAAAGCTCCGATCTTATTTGATCGGAGCTTTTACTTTTCTAAAATCAATTTGATTATTTCGAATCAATAGTTAGAGTTATAAGCTCATTTCAACTAATTCTTCGGCCTAAACGAACGAATCGGAGGCGCTGGTTCTTTCTTCAATTCTATCCCTTGAGAAGGCATTAAACGCAACGCTTCTTGCACAGCTTTTTCCAATTGTGGATCACGTCCTTCAATGATGGCTTTGGGGTCATGAAATACTTCAATATCTGGTGCAACTCCTTCTGCTTCCACTGCCCATTTACCATCGGTATCGAAGAAGCCACCACGTGGTGCCACCATTCTACCACCGTCAATAAATGGAGGCGTATCCCAAGTGCCCACTAATCCACCCCAAGTTCTCGTGCCAACCAATGGCCCAATATTCATTTTCTTAAACATATAGGGAAGTAGGTCTCCACCCGAACCAGCATTCTCATTAATGATCATCACTTTAGGTCCCCAGATGCCCGCCATTGGCGTTGTTGATACTTTATGGCCTTCTACTCGGTTATTAAAATAGCCCTGTAATTTTCTGCTCATCACATCAATCATATAATCCGCAGCAGATCCACCGCCATTATTTCTCTCATCAATGATGGCTCCTTTTTTGTCTTGTTGAGAAAAATAATAACGGTTAAAAGAAGTGTATCCAGGATCACCCGTATTCGGTACATATACATAGGCTAATTTACCACCAGATAATTCATCTACTTTTTTGCGATTGCTTTCTACCCAATGCCTCGAGCGTAATCCAGCTTCATTGGCAATAGGTACAACCGTAATTAATTGTGCACCTTCTACACTAGGTTGGCTATTTACTTTAATCTTGATTTGCTTGTTGGCAGTGCCTTCAAACAAACTGAACAAATTCATGGAAGCATCTAATTTTTTTCCTTCTACTTCCACTAAATAATCGCCTTCTTTTACTTTTATGCCAGGCCCGCTTAATGGAGACTTTAATTCTGGATTCCAGTTTTCGCCAGTGTATATTTTCTTGATTTTAAAGAAGCCATTTTCAACAGTATAATCTGCGCCCAATAAGCCAACTGGTATAGAAGGTACGGAGGGATAATCGCCTCCGCTTACATAGGAATGTCCTACGGATACTTCACCGCTAATGATATCGATGATATAGTTTAAATCGGAACGATGCTTTACGTGTTTTACCCAAGGTTGATACCATTCGAAAATTTTATTCCAAGGTGCACCATGTACATTGTTCACGTATAAAAAATCACGTTGTAAACGCCAACCTTCTTTAAAAATTTGTTCTGCTTCTTTTGCTGGGTCTACATAAACGCGCATTCCTTCAGTAGCTAATCTTCCATCTCCAGGCCTAGGCGCAGCAAGGGTTCCATTCAAAAACCAGTTTGCACCAGAACGGTATAAAATATTTTTTCTATCTGCACTGCTTACCACATTGTTGACTGATTTGGCAAATTCAATACTCTTTTGGTCTTTGGTGGTATACTTGTACAAAGCAGTACCTTGATTGGCAATATCTTCTGTATAAAAAACCGAACCATCAGGCCCAGCAACTAAAGAAGAATAACTACGCAATGGTAAATTGGCTGCAATAATTCGCTGTGCTAATCCATCAAAATCAATTTTTACTGTAACCGCCGAAGCACTTGCAGGCTTGGCTGGTTTAGCAGCACTATCAGCAGGATTTTTTACAGGTTCGTCATCGCTCTTGGGTTCAAAAGGAGAAGGTGCATCCTTACTTAATACGGCAATATATAATGCCCTATTTACTGGATAATTGTAACTACTCATGTCTAACCAACCAGAAGCCAAACCATAATCGGTACTCGCTAAAAAGTACAAATATTTTCCGCTTTCGTCCCATTGTGGGTCAATGGCATCGGCCAAACCGTCGGTCACTAATTTACTTTGGCCAGTTTCAATTTGAAAAACTTTGACTGCTTTAAATTGATTGTTCTGTTGTTGTACATAAGCAATCCACTTACTGTCTGGAGACCAAACAGGTTTCATGGTTCTATCAGGGTGTGCATATTTATCGGTGTCTACTTTTTTATATGCACCCGATTTTAAATCGATGTACCAAATGGTATAATCAGTGTCTACAAAAGCAATGTATTTATTATCGGGAGACCATGTTGGTGTGAAATAAAATTTCTTATTCGGCATCGCAAATGTTTGCGCAGTTTGTAATCCAAATTGGTCTTTTACCGTTAATTGGTATTCCCCATTTTCATCGGAGAACCAAGCAATTTTTTGTCCATCTGGCGACCAAATAGGCGCCCGATCTGCTGTTCCAGTAGAGTTGCTGATATTTTTCCAATCACCATTCTCTTTTGGTACAGTAAAAATTTCACCCCTACTTTCAAATAGGGCGCGTTTGCCAGATGGAGATAATTGTGGGTTGGTTAAATTACCAGCAGTTAAATTATTCCATCTTGGTCTTCCCCAATTTAAATCGGCTTTTACATTGATATTTAATTGAGTGGTTTTTTGAGTAGCAATATCATAACTATGCAAATAACCCGCTTGTTCAAAAATCAATTTGTTGTTGCTGGCAGATACATTTTTAATGTCAAAGTCTTTGAAGAAAGTAATTTGTTTTTGTGTTTTGGTTGTAGGATCATAAGACCAGATATTGTTAATGAAATCTTGCTCCGATAAAAAATACAAAATGCCATTGTTCCAAGTAGGAGCCGTATGTCTTTCTTTATTGCCTTGTACCGTTTTAGTGGTTTCAAAAGTTTTTAAATTAAATAGCCATATAGGTTGAGCTTGGCCGCCGCGATAGTTGCGCCACTCAGGATCCCAAAAACTATAGGGTTGAAAAGCCATGGTAGCTCCATCATTCGAAATACTCCCTACAAATCCAAATGGAAGTGGTAAAGGATCAGGGGTGCCACCATTTACAGAAACTTTAAAGAATTTGGTATTCACGGTAGGGTAACCGGCTCTGCTAGAAGTAAAGAAAACAGCATTGCCATCGGGCAACCAACCTTGTGTAATATCAGGGCCAGGATGCCAGGTTAATCTTTTAGGAGCACCACCATCAATAGGTACGATATACACATCGGTATTGCCATCATACTGACCACTAAATGCAACCCATTTTCCATTAGGGCTAATTTTTGGTGAAGTTTCTGCACCAATGGCACTGGTAAGTCTTCTTGCATCTCCTCCTTTATGATCTACTACCCATAAATCATCGGCATGAACAAATACAATATGGTCTTTGCTGGCATTGGGTTGCCTCAGCAACATACTTCCTTGTGCATAAATGTTTTGCGCACTTAGACCCAATAAAAAACAAAGGAAAATTTTTCCAATGGTAGAAGGTTTATACATGGTTTTAGTTTTAGGTATGATTGAGACCTAAAAGATACAATGGACTTTTTTACAAAGCAAATCAAATGGATCAACTGTTCGGTTAGCTATAGGGCAATAAAAAGCCCGACCTATTGGGCCGGGCTCTTCATTATTTCAATTTGAACAAAGCTTTAAGTAAGCTTCAATTAATTTAGAATCTTTCTAACTTAGAAAAGAAAAAGTCTGCTTCAATGGCTGCGTTCTCATCGCTATCACTACCGTGAACGGCGTTTTCGCCAACAGATGCTGCAAATAATTTACGGATGGTTCCTTCAGCAGCTTGTGCTGGGTTGGTTGCACCAATCAATGTTCTAAAATCGGCTACTGCATTTTCTTTTTCTAAAACAGCTGCTACAATTGGGCCACTGCTCATGAAATCAACTAGTTCCTGGTAAAAAGGACGCTCTCTGTGGATATCATAGAAAAGACCAGCTTGCTCAGGTGTTAAGCGAGTCCATTTCATTGCTTTGATTGAAAAGCCAGCCTTAATCATCTGGTCTAAAATAGCTCCTGTGTACCCTTTTTGGGTAGCATCGGGCTTAATCATGGTAAATGTTCTATTGCTCATATTTGTTTAATTTCGGCGCAAAAGTAAGGAATAGCAAGGGCTTGAGTGGTATTCAATCGCTAAAATTTCAATAAATTATTCAAAATCTTTTGACAGACTAATGAAGAAGACGCATTTTTGCCCGATTATATGCAACTGATTAGCCAATTCTATCCATTATTATCTCAGCCTAAGCAAATTGTGATTACCATGCACCAGAAGCCCGACGGGGATGCCATGGGCTCTACATTAGGCTTGTATCATTTTTTACACAATCGAGGGCACCAGGTTACAGTGATATCACCCACCAATTGGGCTGATTTTTTAGAATGGTTACCTGGAATAGAAAGGGTCATCAATTTTGAAGGATATAGAGAAAAGTGTTTGGGCATTTTAGATAAGGCAGATATACTGTTTTGTTTAGACTTCAATATTTTTCATCGCACCAAACATTTAGCTCCATTTTTAGCTTCTGCAAAAGCGGTTAAAGTCTTGATTGATCACCATGAACAACCCGATGAGCCCAATTTCGATTATGGGATTAGTGATACTGGAAAAAGTTCTACCTGTGAAATGGTGTACGACTTTATTGTAGAAGCTGGCGGTAGAGAAGAGTTAACAAAAGATATTGCCACTTGTTTGTATACTGGAACCATGACAGATACAGGGTCATTCCGATTTCCCTCTACCAAAGCAAGTGTACACAGAATGGTGGCTGAGTTGAAGGAAACAGGTTTTGATCATTCTCAGGTGCATAACCATATTTATGATAATTTCTTAGAAAGCAGATTGCGTTTCATCGGGTTTGCTTTGTTAAACAGAATGGAAGTATTGTATGAATACAATACCGCCATCATGTATATTCACCAAGCCGATTTGCAGAAATACCATATTAAAACAGGCGATACCGAAGGGTTGGTCAATTATTTATTAACCATCAAAGGAATTCGTTTTGGCGCCATAGTGATTGATAGAACAGAAGAAAGAAAATGGAGTTTTAGAAGTAAGGGCGGATTTGATGTAAATCAATTTGCTAGAAACCATTTTGAAGGTGGTGGTCATGCCAATGCATCTGGGGGTAGAAGCAGCGATTCGGTAGAAAAAACAGTAGAACATTTTAAACAAGTTATTCAAGAGTATAAAAACCAACTACAATAAAATGAGGAGAATCATCGCCCCGCTCATGTCAGCGGTTGTATTGCTTGCAAGTTGTAATCAATATGAAAAAACACCTACTGGTCTTGCTTACAAAATCAGCAAGGGAAGCAGTAAAGAATTGCTAAAGCAAGGTCAATTCGTAAAAATGCATGTGGAGTATAAATTACCTGCAAAGGATAGTTTGTTGAGTAGCTCTTTTGGTAGAATACCCGTTTACTTTATGGTAGACTCTGCTCAAAAAGCAAAACATAGCTTCATTGAAATTATTAATCAGTGTGCTCCTGGTGATAAGGTTGAATTTGTAATGAGTGTTGATTCTTTAAAGAAGTTCGGCATGTTAGAGTACAATAATATCTTTAAAGAAAAAGATCAAATTAATGGTAAAGTAGAAGTGATTAAAACTTTTGCAACGCAAGAGTTGATGATGGCAGACTACAAAGCGGAAATGGACAATGAAAAGCAAAGAGAAACCAAAGAGTTAAAAGATCATTTGGCTAAAAAGAATATTAAGGCCCAAGAAATTGCTTCTGGTGTATTTGTTCAAATTACTGAAGCGGGTGATGCTACTGCAAAAGCAGACTCTGGAAAACAAGTTTCTGTTATGTACAGAGGTACTTTCTTAGATGGCAAAAAGTTTGATGGCAATATGGATTCAGATTCTCCTAATAAACAACCATTGGAGTTCGTAATTGGACAAGGTGGAGTAATCAAGGGCCTAGAAGATGGATTAAAAATGTTTAACAAGGGTGGAAGAGGTAAAGTATTTATCCCTGCAATGTTGGGCTATGGTCCAAACGGAAGTGCTCCAGTAATTCCTCCATATGCTTCATTGGTATTTGATATTGAAGTATTGGATGTGAAAATTGCGCCTCCACCGCCACCAGCAATGCCTGGTCAACCACAACAAATGCCACAACAATAAAATTGTTTAGCACTTATAAAAATGCCTCGATTATTCGGGGCATTTTTTATTTCATCATTTGATAAAGCTGAATGGCCTGAGCGGCTTCTTTTACATCGTGCACTCTTAAAATCATTGCTTTATTCATCAGCCCAACGGTATTTAATACGGTAGTACCATTTAAGGATTCTTCTGGCGTAATTTTCAGTATTTGATAAATGGATGACTTTCTTGAAACGCCTAATAGTAAAGGATTTTGGAGTATTTGCAAAGCTTCCATTTCTTTTAATAATGCAAAATTATCTTGAATCGTTTTCCCAAAACCAAATCCAGGGTCAATGATAATGTCTTTAATTCCGGCTCGCGTACATGCATCTACTCGCTCAATAAAATAATCCAATAGTTCAGTAATGATATTATTGCTTGTAGGCTTTTCGTGCATGGTTTCAATGGTCCCTCTACTATGCATGCAGATATAAGGTACATTTAATGAAGCCACCGTAGACAACATGTCTTCAAAGAACCTGCCTCCACTGATGTCATTCACGATATCTGCACCTGCATTAACTGCTGCAATTGCAACGGATGGAATATAGGTGTCCACCGATACCAATGTTTTAGGAAATGCTTTTTTCACCGCTTCAATGACGGGCACCACACGATCCATTTCTTCATTACCCCCAATTTGAACACTACCTGGTCGGGTGCTTTGTCCGCCAATATCTAGAATGAAAGCGCCTTCCTGAATCATGGTACTTGCTTTTTCCAGAGCTGCTGATAGGGTAGCGGCTCTGCTCCCCCCATAAAAAGAATCAGGGGTAGCATTAATAATACCCATTACAACAGGTTGTTCCAAACTAATTAAAGTTCCTTTGCAGTTTAGTGTAAACATAGCTTCGATTCAATTAAATTGCAATCAATTCAAAGATATTCTGAAAATGTTGGATACCAATACTCAATACCACCAAGCGGTTGCATCTTGTAAAGAAATTTTTATTAAAAAAACCAAAGACTATGGAACTGCATGGCGGGTTTTAAGAACCATTTCTGTGGTGGATCAAATCTTTATCAAAGCTTTGCGCATCAGAACGATTCAAGAACTCAAAACCCAAAAAGTAGGAGATGATATTCGCTCTGAATTCATTGGGATTTTGAATTATGCCATTATTGGTTTAATACAATTGGAATTGGGTAATTCAACGGTAGAAGAATTGGTCGTTGACCAAACAGAGACCCTATACCAAAAACAAGTTCAGTTTGCGCATGATACCATGCAGTCTAAAAATCATGATTATGGGGAAGCTTGGAGAGAAATGAGTCAGGAAAGTTTCGCCGATTTAATCTTGGTTAAACTACTCCGCATTAAACAAATTTTACAAAACGACGGAAAGACTTTAATAAGCGAAGGCATTGACGCCAATTATGTAGACATCATTAACTACGCGGCTTTTGCATTGATTTTAATACAAGAAGGAAAACACTAACTATGAAAAAAATGTTGCTGGTGGTTCGTTGGATAGTGGGTTTGTTGTTCATTTTTTCTGGTTTAATAAAAGTGAATGATCCAATTGGATTGAGCTACAAGATGCAGGAGTTTTTTGAGGTTTGGAATATGCATTTCTTAAATGATTATGCATTGTTCTTCTCAATTGCCATGAATAGCTTTGAAGTCTTGGCAGGCGTGGCTATTATTATTGGATGGCGCATTAAATTATTTAGTTGGTTGTTATTGTTATTGATTGTCTTCTTTACTTTTTTGACCGGCTATGCGCACTTTTCGGGTAAAATTAAAACCTGTGGTTGCTTTGGAGATTGTCTTCCCTTAACAGCAGCTCAATCTTTTTACAAAGACTTGTTTTTGTTGGTGCTGATAGTAATATTAGTTGGCTTTCAAAAACATATCAAATCTGGATTATCTAATGCTTGGGCTTTCATATTGGTTGCATTAACCCTTGTATTATCTACCGGAGCACAAATGTATGTTTTAAAGCATTTGCCTTGGGTAGATTGCTTGCCGTATAAAGTGGGTAATAATATTTTACAGAAGATGGAAATGCCTGCTGGTGCTACGTTGGATAGTATGCAAATTGTTTTTGAATACGAGAAAGATGGAAAAACCTTTGAATTTGATCAGGAACATTTTCCGGAAAACTTTGACGACAGTTATGTTTTCATCAGTCGAAAAGACAAGTTGGTTAAAAAAGGAAATGGTCTTAAACCGGCCATTGTAGATTTTTCATTAAAAACATTGAATGGGGAAGACACCACACAAAATGTATTAGCAACCAAGGGTAAATATATTTTGGTATTGGCCAAAGATTCTGAGGGTATGGAAGTATGGGAGCCTGAAGTCAAAAATATCTTGTCAACCATTTCTCAAAAAGGAATTCCAGTTATGATGGTATCTGCTGAAGGCAGCAAAATCAAAGCTGCATTCCCAGATTATATTGTATTGAACTGTGATGCAACAGTTTTAAAAACAGCAGCTAGGGTAAAGCCTACTTTTATGTTTATGAATGGCGCTACAATTGAGCAAAAACGCAGTTATAAAGACGTTTTAAATGCCAGTGCCACATTTTAAACTCATTTTGTAATTTCAGTTGTTTGAACGAACTTAGTGTACTAACAACACAATCATGAACACGGTTAAAAATATATTAGAGAAAAAAGGTCCTTACTTCAATGGGGTTCCATCTTCAATGAAAGTAATAGAGGCGTTGTCATTAATGAAGGCAGAGAATTTGAGCTATGTAATTGTAAAAGATGGAGAAGATTTTAAAGGCATTATGACGGAGCGAGATTATGCTCAAAAAGTAGTTTTATTAAGTAAAAATTCAACTGATACCACCGTTCAAGAAATCATGACTGTTGGTTTACCTTCTGTTTCTTTAGATACTACTTCAGAAGAATGTATGAAATTAATGAACCAACATAAAACCCGTTATTTATTGGTTTGTGAGGGGTTCAATTTTAGAGGGATTATTACCATTCACGATTTAATGCGTGATAGTTTAGAAGCAGGGGATGAGTTTTCTGAGCCTATTTACTAAGGGGGAATAAATTATTGAATTATTACTTCATTAATTAAGTCTTCTCCAAATGCTTCATTGATTCTTAAAATGATTTGTGGCTTTTGAAAAGAGAGTTCGTTTTTAAGCGGACCTATATTGGTATGGATGAATAATTTTTTCTGAATGATTTGAATCTTGTCGGTGTATTTGGCCACTGTTTTTCCCATCAATTGTTCCCAAATATCTTCAATTTGTGCAGCTCGGATGCCTTTTTTTAAATGGTTCATCCCTTTCAAATTCTTTAGTGCGTCTCCAATTTTCATCTCTGCCATACCCTAAAGTTAAGCGTAATTTTATAAAAGGATTAATTGATATGGACTACCCGTTTGGTCTAATTTTTCCTTGATTCTATCTGCGTGTGTGTCAGTAATAAATACTTGACCAAAATGATTACTGCATACTTGATCTAATAAATGAGCCATTCTGTTCTCGTCTAATTTTTCAAATACATCATCTAATAATAAAATGGGAGGGATGCCAATGCTCATTTTCAAATATTCCCATTCAGCTAACTTGATAGCAAATAACAAACTTTTTCTTTGCCCTTGCGAAGCTTCTGATTTAAAAGGGCAATCATTTAAGTAAATACCAATATCATCTCTGTGTACGCCTCGGGTGGTTCTTTGCAAGGCTTTATCTTTTATTAGATTTTCAGCAAGAATGTCTTTAAAAGTAGTACTGAGTAATTGACTTTCATATGCCAATTGTATGTCCTCATTTTTTCCCGCAATAGTTGCATAATTTTCGCCAACCATCGGCAAAAAAATATGTAAAAATTTTTTTCGCTCCTGGTGTATCAGATTCCCACTATGAATGAGTTGTTCGTTGTATACCTCCAGTAAATCATTGCTCATTTGAGGCTGCTCAGCCATTTGTTTCAATAAACTATTGCGTTGTTGTAATATTTTATTATAGCCAATTAATTGAATAAGGTAGTCTCTGTTGGTTTGCGATAGAATACTATCCATTAGTTTTCTTCTCTCTTCGCTGGGGCCAGCAATCAGTTCTACATCATCCGGGGCAATCATCACACAAGGAAATTTACCAATATGGTCTGAGATCTTTTTATAGGATTCGGCATTTACCAATAATTCCTTCTTTTTGTTTTCTCTTAAGATAAAAGTGACTTCTTCTTCTTTTACTTGTTTTATAAAATTGCCAGATAATCGCATACCTTGTTTGCCATGTTGCACATTTTGGGCATCGGTTCTAGCAAAATAACTTCTAGAAAATCCTAAATAATAAATTGCATCCAATAAATTGGTTTTACCAGTGCCATTTAACCCACATATAGCCACTATTTGTTGATTAAAATCTTGGTGGTGATTTGCGTAATTCCTAAACTGAACAAGGTTTATTTCCTTTAGCTGAAGCATGTTGTACAAAGTAAAGAAGAACGACTTGAATTATTCCCTTTTGGTATGGAAGAAAGCATTTAATTTTAATAAAAATTGGGCTTTTGAAAACAATATTATCAGAACAGCAAATGGCGTTGAGTATACAAAGACTCGCCCACCAAATGTTGGAGAACAATAAAGACATGGCCAATACGGTAATTATTGGCTTGCAACCAAGAGGGATTTTTCTGAGTGACCGTATTGTTGCTGCATTAAAAGAAATTATTCCCAATCATCCATTTCACTATGGAAAGCTAGATATCACTTTTTATAGGGATGATGTTAGAAAAACCTTGCATATAGCCAATGAAACCGATATTCCATTCAGCATAGAAGGTAAGTCGGTCATTTTGGTAGATGATGTATTGTATACTGGAAGAACCATTCGGGCTGCATTGGATGCATTATTAGATTTTGGAAGGCCTTCTAAAGTTTCTTTATGTGTATTGATTGATCGAAGGTTCAGCCGTGAATTACCTATACAACCAGATTACGCAGGTAAAGCCATTGATACCATATTTACAGATAAGGTAAAAGTGAACTGGAAAGAAAAGGATGAAAAAGACGAAGTTGTTTTAGTCTAAATGATTAATTTTGCTTTTTAATGAAACTATCTACCAAACACTTACTTGGTATCAAGGACCTCAACGCAGCCGATATCCAATTAATTCTATCTACTGCAGGGCAGTTCAAAGAAGTTTTACAAAGGCCAGTAAAGAAAGTTCCTTCCTTAAGAGATGTTACGATTGTGAATTTGTTTTATGAAAATTCTACTCGAACTAGAATGTCTTTTGAATTGGCTGAGCGTAGACTTTCGGCGGACGTACTCAACTTTACAGCAAGTAGTTCTTCAGCAGCAAAAGGGGAAACATTGTTGGATACCGTCAACAATATTTTAAGCATGAAAGTAGATTTGGTGGTGATGCGTCATAGTGCTTCTGGTGCACCGCATTTTCTAGCCAAACATATACCTGCAGCGATTGTGAATGCAGGAGATGGTATAAACGAACATCCAACTCAGGCTTTGTTAGATGCTTTTTCCATGCAGGAAAAAACGGGTAGAATTGAGGGATTAAAAGTGGCCATCATAGGTGATATTATGCACAGCAGGGTTGCACTCAGTAATATGTATTTGTTGAAAAAAATGGGTGCGGAAATTATGGTTGTTGGTCCACCTACTTTAATACCTAAATACTTGGAAGAGGCTTTAGGGGTAAGGGTTACTTATAATGTGCAAGAAGCATTGCAATGGTGTGATGTTGCCAATGTGTTGCGCATACAATTAGAAAGACAGAACCAACCATTGTTCTCTTCTTTAAGAGAATACAATCTCGCTTACGGCATTAAGCAAAAAATGCTAGATAAATTAAATAAAGAAATTGTGATTATGCATCCTGGTCCCATCAATCGTGGAGTAGAACTAGACAGTGATGTAGCAGATGGACCACATTCTATTATTTTAAATCAAGTTGAAAATGGTGTGGCAGTTAGAATGGCTGCCTTATATTTACTCGCTGGTAGATCCGACGAAAATTAACCAAATAGTTATCATGCAAAGAATCTGTCTTTTCCCAGGAACTTTTGATCCTGTTACCTTAGGACACACTGATATTATTAACAGAGCACTTCCTTTGTTTGATAAAATAGTAGTAGGAGTAGGTATCAATTCTTCTAAAAATCCCATGTTTAGTGCAGACCAACGGATGCAATGGTTCAGAGATATTTACAAAGACGAACCAAGAGTTGAGAGCGTTGCGTATGATGGATTGACTGTTCAATTCTGCAAAAAAATTGGGGCACATTTTATTTTGAGAGGCATTCGTTACGTGAGTGATTTTGAATACGAGAAAACTATTGCAGACGCCAATAGAACACTCGATAATCAAATTGAGACCATTTTTTTAACAGGGGAACCCAAATACACTTCTGTAGCATCTACTATTGTAAGAGATATTATTAAAAATGGGGGAGATGCTTCTCCATTTCTTCCTCAAGCGGTGATTAATACCCTTAAAAAATAAATATGATTTGGTTCAATAAAAGCCTTACCCCAGCTCATTTTGCGGATATGGGTAAAGGGAATTTGGGGGAACATCTAGGTATGGAATTTACCGAGATAGGACCTGATTATATTAAAGGGACTATGCCTGTAGATCATCGTACCAAACAACCTTATGGATTATTGCATGGTGGTGCTTCTGTTGCATTGGCAGAAACATTGGGTAGTGTAGGTGCCGCCATGGTGGTAGATCATACAGAGTATATTTGTGTAGGGCAAGAAATTAATGCCAATCATTTAAGAAGTGTACGGTCTGGCTTTGTTACAGGAACTGCAAAGCCTATTCATATTGGTTCAAGTTCCCAGGTTTGGGAAATCAAAATACATGATGAAAGAGATCATTTGGTTTGTATCAGCAGGCTTACTGTGGCTGTTTTAAAAAGAAAAGACCGATAATTTCTTTAATACTTGCATAGGCATTGGCTATTAACGCATTTACTTCTGCTAATGGAACCCATTTAATATCAGTAATATCTTCTTCTGTTTGCGGAATCAGTGCAGGAACTCCCTTCACGGTCATGATATACCAATGACTTTCTTTAATGACTTCTTCTTGCAAATAAGGGTCAAAATATTGGTGCTGGGTGATGCCTACAAAATCAACCAAGGTTAAATTTCCCACCCCAGTTTCTTCTTCTACTTCTCGCAAAGCGCAAGCTTCAATGGTTTCGCCGCTGTCTACCTTCCCCTTGGGCAAATCCCAAGAACCCCTTCTGAAAATAAAGAGCAACTCATTCTGTTCGTTCAGTACTAATCCACCCCCAGCTTGTATAATTCTTAATTGCATAATATAATTGATGTGCAAATCTCCATAATAATCCATTGGAAAATAGGATTTACTTTTGTGTTATGACAAATGAAAAAGCAGTTGCAGAAAAATTATTGCAAGTTCAGGCCATTAAATTGAGCCCTGACCAACCGTTTACTTGGGCTAGTGGATGGAAGAGCCCAATTTATTGTGACAATAGAAAAGTATTGTCTTTTCCCTATGTGAGAGATTTTATCAAGAGCGAATTGTGCAGTGTCATATTTGAACAATATCCTGAAGCAACGGTGTTAGCTGGTGTGGCAACAGCAGGTATCCCTTGGGGAGCAATGGCCGCCGATCAACTAAAACTTCCTTTTATTTATGTAAGACCCAAACCCAAAGAACATGGATTGGGTAATCAAATTGAAGGGGCGCTTGAGCCAGGGCAGCGGGTATTGGTAATAGAGGATCTCATTTCAACGGGCAAAAGTAGTTTGCAAGTGGTAGATGTTTTAAAAGCCGCTGGGGCTGAAATAGTAGGAATGATTTCCATATTTAACTACGGATTTGAAGCGGCAACTAATGCTTGTGCTAATGCGGGGGTAAAAACCAGCAGTTTAACCAACTATCCAACCATGATAGAATTGGCTATTGAAAAGGGATTGGTAACAGCGGATACCAAAGAAACTTTGCTAAATTGGAGTAAGGATCCGTCTAATTGGGGGAAATAAATTGTCTAATTATATGCGTAAAATACTATTCATTTTCGGTTTAACAGTTGCTTCCAGTGCATTTGCGCAACAACCTAAGCAACAATGGGTAACCATTAAATCGGCCAATTTAAAGTGCTGGGAATGCAAAGACAAGTTAGAAAAATACTTAGTACAAGCCAATAAGTCTACCATGGAGTCTGGGCTTATTCAATGGAAAATCAATCTGTTACAAGGGGAAATTAAAGTACAATTTTGGCCAGACAGGGCAGATGCAGCTGCAATAAAAGCCGCTTTAAATAATGCGGGGTTTGATGCAGACGACGATAAAGCGGAGCCAGAGGCCTATGCAACTTTGCCCCCTATTTGCAAAAGAGCAGAAGATGGTGGTGGACCTAAGCCACCCAAGCCTTGTCATATTAAACCCATTCAATAGGGTTATTTAAATAAATTAATTGCTTGTCTTCCCTCATAGTTAAAGGGCAGGGTTTTATAGATTCCTGCCTTTCCCACCCTTACACTTCCTGTTGCCCTAATCAACATTTCTTTCTTAAACATTAATTGAACAGCATTTTTCATGAGGTTTTGCATATCTACTTCCACCGAAGAGGGTAAAATAAACTCACTCGATTTGGAAATATGCATTAGTGTGTCCAATTGAAACTTGCCTAAGTAGACATTGTCTAAATAAACATCACTGTCTACTTTTTTAAGATCAAGCCCAAATTTATTGGGATTGTAAAAGACCAAATCCAAAGACATTTTTGATTTCGAAAAGCCCAATTGGTTTAATTGAAAATTTTTAGCTGAACGGTATTCTAAATCTTTTGGGGCTTGGCAAGAAGCGATAATTAGCGAAATAAAGGCCAAGAATAGGAGAGTTCTCACGTTGTTATCTTTTATCAAAAGTAGTTGAAATAATCGCTCTATGAAGGGATTATTTTGGTAACTATATACCACTTACCACCTAATACATATAAGCCATTAGTAATTAGTTATTTATCAAATGTTAGTTATTTATAATATTAGAATTTACCAAAATGGAACTTTTTGCTCAAATCAATCTCCGAAAAATTTACGTTAAACAAAGATGTATTAGTGTTATTTATTATTAAATAAAACTTGAAAATTTTGTTTAAACTTTTGGTAACGATATATCTTTCCATAGGTTTAAAAATGGTTATCAGTTGGTTATAGTATTCATTTTCCTTTTTTAATCCTTTTATATAAAAAATATAATTATACGATTGAATTCGTATTGATTTAAAAAAAGTGACAAGATTGTTATATTATGTAAAATATTTCATATAATTGATATGAAAATTTTAGCAAATGATAATTTTATTAATGACTTGGGAGGACATTTTTTTAACTGTCTTACTTAATCTTATTTGTGGAATTATTGTTTCTCTGGTTTTCTTGTGGTTTTTATTAAGATGGCTTCGACCTAAAATTAAAATTTCAGACCAAATATGTTGCACAACAGAACTGGTTATAAATGAAAAAGGGGTAGAAATTGAGATACCTAAATACACATTTAAGGTAGTAAATTGTTCAATTTATCATGCTTTTGATGTGAAAATTGAACTTTACGCATTACGCCCTATACCATTGGTTGGTGCTAATTCTAATCTAAAGCTGATTAAATTAAAGTTAAGAACTAGCGATAGAACCCATATTACACGATTTAGAAAGAAACATCATCAAAAAGACCCCTTTGCATTATTTGCATTTCTTTTGCATACTAATGACGATCTTCATAAATATTTAGCTGAAAATGAAACATATATAGAATTAAGGATAACATTGAGGCATGGCTTAACCGGATTAGCTGACACATTTACGCAACAATACTCAAATCAAGACGTTATTAAAAAGGAACATAAATTCAATTTCGGTGGAAAATTTGACGCAATTCCTAAAAATCGAGCTATTTAAAAAGAAATCCTATATTTAACCATCAAACTACCATAAAAATGAAAAAATTAATAATTAAAGACGGAGAAGCAGAATAAATTATAAAGGCTAAGATTTTTTCTTAGCCTTTTTTCTTCTCAATATTATTTTTCCATAAATCGCTTTTAAATATTTTTTTTGCTACTTCCCATATTAACACTGTGTATCCTATAAATCCTAATATCTTAATTCCGACTTCAAATCTTTCAAAATTATCTAGTGCATATAAATATGGTACTGGATATAATATACCAACGATAACGAAAATAGTTATTAGCAAATATCTCATTTACTATTTGTTTTTTTTATAGTGTCAGTTATTACATAGAATATGACCATATCTCCGTTTTCTGTAACTGTTGTGTCTTGTTCTTTGTTGTCGTATTTATCTTCTAAGGAGTTTTTATATTCTAACTCTATTTTTTGGTTGTATTCAATTTTATCTTCCTCCGCTTCGATATAACTCCCATCGCTAGAGTAACTGGAATAATTTTTCTCTTTTGTAAGAGAATAGATTATTAGAGAAATAACCCCAATACCAATGATAAATCTAAAGGTTTTTATTAGGTTTTCTTTTGTCATTTAACTTGGTGCTTGTTTTTTTTAAAGGCGTGGTTAAAGCCTTTTTCATGGCTTCGTCAAATGATAAATTTATTTTTATTGATTCTTTTTTAATTATTTTATTTGAAGTTGTTGCCATTACCCAAAAATAGTAATAATTTATAGAATAAATTAAGGTAATGAGTTATATAACAGACAATGAAGCTATTGATTTAATTATCAATGTTATATATAATGATGGGGATTTTCAATACATACCCATTGAGTACATCCAAGAAAAAACAAACGGAATAATTTTACAATGGGATTTAGAAAGGTTAATTTTAAAAACTATGGATTTGGGATTTATTAGAACAAGGTCAGATTTTGAAGCATGGGTATTAGCTAGTAGAGGAATAGAAATAATAAAAAAGTATGGGTCTTATTTGGCATTTGTAAATTATGAGGAGGGTGAAAAGATTAAAAAGGTATATAAGGAAAATTTTGATAGGGCTGTAAAAAACGGCAATTTAATTGCATCTGTTATTGTTGCTTTATTTGCTGTATTCGCAACCATATTGTCCATAGACAACAACAAAGAGCGATTGAAGCTAATAGAATCGGAAAAAAATATAGCCAATAAGATTGATTCTCTAAAAATTTTACTGTTGAAAACGCAACAGCCCAAATTGAAGTAATAGTATTTATATATTGATACAAATAGATTCCTTTTAAGTATTTCATGTTTATTTTGTTTTATTAATTAATTGGTTATGGTTAATCTCCCTTTGGTATTAGAAATTGCAAACTGGAAGCGGTCTGCATCGGATATTTTACGGCTATTAAAGCGGTATGATGATTCAGCACAATAACGGTGTAAGTGTTTAGGGCTAACTTGGTGGTATGTTCCGAATATGGTTCGTTTGAATAGTGAAAAGAATCCCTCAACTGAATTAGTATATGCTATACCACGTTTAAATTCTTTGATATTGTGGTTTACTGCTTCATGTGCTTTAAACTCATTAGCTAATCCAGTATAGCTAAGGTGTGAATCGGTCATTATCTCGGCTGTTGGTGCTACATTGTTACGGATAACGTCTTTAAATGTATTATTACCTATAACTGTTAGTCTTGCCTTGCCATCCCTTTCTAATAATCCCATTACTGCGGTCTTGTTGTCTTTGCCAGTTTCTCTATGGTGTTTTAGTCTTTTACGGTTCATATTCTCAAACTTACCACCTACATAGGTTTCATCTACTTCAACTATGTTATCTAAGGGAACATCGGGTTCGAGGTCATTCATCAACAACCTAACTCTATGGAGTACAAACCAAGCGGTTTTCTGTGTAATCCCTAAATCCCTACTAAGTTGTAAGCTGCTAACTCCTTTTTATGACCAGTAATAAGGTACATAGCAGCCATCCAAACAGATAGTTTAACCTTGCTGTTTTCAAATATTGTTCCTACTGTTACGGTAAAATCCTTTTTACATTCTTTATCCTTACAACGAAAAGTCCTGCCATTTTTAAGCCTATAAGGTTTATTCATACCACAAAAGGGGCAAGTAGGGTTGCCGCCCCACCTCATTTGCTCCATATACTCCCTATATACATTTTCATCGGAGTAAGCAGCCATCATTTCCCTTAAATTCTTAAACTGCTGCATTTTTAATTAATTAATTAATTATTCGTAACTAGTGAAAAACTTGTAATATGATAAAAGACATTAGATATTCTAGATTTGACGGAAGAGCCGTAGAAGTTGGATTTTCAACTCAACAAATAGAAAACATCCAAAAAGTTTTAGAAATATTTGAAGATGATTTTAAGCAGTCAAACGGTCATATTGATGCTTTTATAAAAGACGATTTAGGTAATATTTCTATAACTATTGAGTGCGAGAATCCCGATTTAAAGGAGCAAATGTATCAGGCGTTAAAACCCTTTGTCCGCTAGTCTTATAATCTTCAAAATTCCATCCAGCTACTACATTAGCCTTTTCAACTAAAACCCATTCTGTGGGGTTTGATGGGTTTATGAAAATTTCAAGTTCTATTTTAGTATCGCTTTTCATTGCTTAATTATTTAATATGTTTTAAAAAATTGTGGAAGGATTTATACAAAATCAGTTATTAGGTAACCTTAAATCATCAACTAAAAATCTTAGAGATTATCCCCATTTAAACCAACCAAAACAAAATAGGAGAGTAACTGACCAGCCCAAAAATCAACCATCAAAAACTAAATACCTTAGAATCGGGCTGTGGGAAGTCGCATATAGTAGCCATTATTTTTCGTATCTTGTATGCTAATGTATTTAGTAATATTGGGCAAAAGGGGGTGAAAATTAAATACTCAAATATTTAGTAGTATTTAAATTAATTAAACTATTGAAAATAAATAATTTAAAAAGTTTAATTAGTATTAAAATTGATAAATTAGTAGCCTCAAAATAAAAGATTCATCCCTTTTAGATAAAAGATTCAACAAGGTAAAATAAAATGAAATTATTAATTGATTATCAATATTTTGGAACAGTTAATTACTATAAAATGTTGTTTATGTTCAAATATATTGAATTTGAAGAATATGAACGCTACCAAAAAGGGAGTTTTCGCAACCGCACCATCATCGCTGGAGCCAATGGATTGATTCCACTTTCGGTTCCTTTGCAAAATGGCAGAGATCAACGTGCCCTTTTTAGAGACATCAAAATTTCCTATAAGGACAATTGGATTTTGCAACATACCCGAGCTTTGGATGCCTGTTATATGCGAGCCCCTTTTTATGAATTTTACCGAGATAACCTTTTTGCATTATTAGCCAGTCAAGAAGAATATTTAATGGATTTAGATCGTAAGCTGATTCAATGGGTACTCAAAATGATGAAAGCGAATTTGACCATGACCTTTTCCACTAGTTACCAAAAAGAGCCGGCAACTGAATTTCAAGATGGCCGAAACCGTTTCTTGCCTAATCAGGCAATTGCTGTTGAAGACCAAGTAAATTATGGACAGGTCTTTGAAGATCGAATTGGGTTTCAGCCCAATATGAGTATTTTGGATTTGTTATTTTGTAATGGTCCAGTAGCTACTGGTCTATTGAAAGACAGCAGTAGCCGATTTTAGCGTGTCTTTAATGGGAATTTGCGGTTTATGAAGTATTATTGTTAACCAATTGATGATTTGAGAAAGCCCCCTGAACTGATGAAGAAATGTAGTTTGCTGCTATTGCTGTTTTTTGTTCCAATATCTTTATTGATTGCACAGGATTTTTCTAATAAAGGGAAAGAGTTTTGGATGGTATTTCCACCTCATCAACCTTCAGGGAATAATTTAGCTTCTTTATCGGTCTATTTAACTTCGGATAAAAATTCATCTGGCAAAATAGAATATAATGGTACAGTTCAAACTTTTACTGTAACTGCTAATACTACTACAGAAGTAGTACTTAATAGGTCAACCTCATACATAACAGGTGCTGAATCGGCAAGTTTCACAAATCAGCAAAAGGTTATAACTAATAGAGGTATAAAAGTTACCGTCGACCCTGGGATGCCTGCAATTGTAGCTTATTCGCATATGTTTGCAGGGGCTAGATCTGCAGCAAGTTTGATATTACCTACGGCTGTTTTAGGTAAATCATATTATGCTATGTCTTGGGCCCAAACTACAACTGCTCTACAAACTGGCGAACTAGCTAGATCCCAATTTAGCGTGATTGCAACAGAAGACAATACAAGCATTAGAATAAATCTTAAAAGAAATGGAGTTTCTGATCCTACGCCCATTCAAGTGGATTTACCCAAGGCGGGGGATATTTATCAGTTTCAGGATATGTTAGATATTTCTGGAACTTTAATTGAATCAATTGGTACAGGTGCCAATGGTTGTAAAAAAATTGCAGTTTTTTCAGGTAGTACATCTCTTGGAGTTTCCACTAATTTGGCTCAAACAGGTTGTAATAATCAAGGGTCAATTGATCCTTTATATCAACAATGTTACCCATCAAATTCATGGGGGCGTAAATATGGTTTAACTCCATTTCGGGGCAAGAATAAGTTTAATTATAGAGTAATTGCAAAAGAGGATAACACAACCTTTCTTACAAATGGGGGATCTCCAACCGTCTTAAATAAAGGTGAAATATTTACTGGTTTTTCTGATGCTTTGTTGAGTAATGGGTTTAAACCACCAATAATTATTGAGTCTGATAAACCAGTTGCAGTGGCACAATTTAGTTTAACTCAATCATGTGACATTGGTGTTGGTGATGCAGATATGATTTTTTTAAATCCTGTTGAACAGAGTATTAGTGATATAACAGTTTTTTTATCAGCAAAGCAAGCAATTACAGACCAAAATATAAATGTCTTTATTAAGAATGAAGGAACTTCAATTAGTTCTTTTAAAATTGATGGGGTTTCAATTCCTGCAAGTTCATTTGTTCCAATAGGCACTACTGGTTTTTCTTATTTGCAGCAATCTTTTGCTGTAAGTAATGGAAATTCTTCTAGTATAAGATTAACAAGTGACAGTGGTTTTAATGCAATATGCTATGGCTTTGGTAGTTTTGAATCATATGGATATTCCGCGGGAACTAATATTGTAGACCTTAATCCTCCGGTCACAATTCAAAACCAATTTCCTAATGTAGCAACTGTCAGTTATTCGGCCACTTGTGTGAACACTAGTTTCAGTCTTAAATTGGCATTAAGTTATCAGCCTACCCAAATTGTATTAGATTTTTTAGGTGCAAATAATTTAACTGGACCACCAGTACTAACTTATAACCCATCCAAAGTTGATTCATCGTATACTTCAAACGGTAAATCTTATTATGTTTATAATATACCTCAAACATATAATTTTGGTCTTGCAGGCACTTATCCTATTAAATTCACTACTACGTCATTATTACCTCAATCGGATGGATGTAGCAATAATAATGAGCAAGAAATCACCGACAATATTGTGGTGAATGATGCGCCCATTGCCAATTTTTTAGTAAGCTCTATCGATACTGGTTGTGTTATTGCGCCCACTCAATTTACCGATTTGTCTACTGGTTCAGGTAGGGCCATTGTTGGTTGGAATTGGGAATTTGGAGATGGCTCTATTTCTACTACACAAAGCCCTGCCAAAACATATGCAACAGCTGGTGATTACAATGCAAAGCTCACTGCCATTACCGACTTTGGTTGTGTTGCATCTAAAACAGTTCCTATTAATTTATCTAATAAACCGATTGCGTCTTTTACAACTCCAGCAATAACATGTATCAACAGTGCCATCAGTTTTACTGATGCTTCCACCATTGTTCCTGGAACTGCTAATAATACCATAGCACAATGGAAATGGAATTTAGACAATGGGGCTGGTACTGTAACGGCGAATACCAATGCAGTTCAGACCAATACCTACACTACATGGGGAACCAAAAATGTGTATTTAAATACTGTTTCTAATACAGGTTGTGTTAGTGATACTTTTAGGTTGCCAGGTGGTTTTAAAGCAAATCCATTACCGGTGGTTGGTTTTATTTTGCCAGAAGTTTGTTTGAACGATGCCACTGCTACATTCACAGATACCTCAAGTATTGCAGATGGCACTGAAGCGGGTTTTAGTTATTTATGGAAATTTGATGATGGGGTTTCAACAGTTGATCCTACCAAACGACCGGTGCCACTAACAGCACCCACCAATTCCAAATCAATTCCTACTAGTTATAAAACTTTTGGAAACTATACGGTCTCTTTACAAGTTACTTCAAGTAATGGTTGTATTACTACTGATAATAAATCATTTACGGTTAACGGAAGTACGCCAATTCCCCAATTTGAAGTAGCTAATTTATTGAATGGGATTCCACTCTGTACCAATGATTCCATTAAAATCATTAACCAATCTACTGTAGATTTTGGGGATGTGACTAAGCTAATGGTGATTTGGGATTCAATAGGTGCTCCAAATAATATTGTTACTGATCAAATTCCAGCTGTAAACAAACAATACAGCATTCGTTATGGTATTCCTACAACCGCTTTAACTCCTGGAACAAAAAATTATTCCATTACTTTAAGAGCCTTCTCCGGACAAGCTGAGTCTTGCTCTAAATCAATTACCAAAATTGTAACAGTAACTTACGCACCGGCTGTATCCTTTACTGATATAAGAGATATTTGTTACGATGCAACGCCTCGCTTAATCACTCAGGGAACGTTCATCTCCGCGTTACCAGCCACTCCTGTTTATTCTGGCAAAGGAATAAGTACGGTTGGTCTATTAAACCCCATTACTACTGGTGTAGGTAATGATACCCTTAAATATTTTGTTCAAAATAATGCAGGTTGTAAAGACTCTGCTTTTCAGCCCATAACGGTTTGGCCATCGCCAGTAGCTAAATGGGGCATTGCTGATCCCGCTTGCGAAAAAAACAATATAGTATTTACTGATAGTTCAGTGGCTAACTTCAGCAATATTGCACAATGGAACTGGAATTTTGGTGATGGTAAAACAGAAAGTAGAACCAGTGCCACCGCATTCACGCACATATTTGATACTGCTCAAAATTATACAACGGCATTACAGGTTGTAACAGACAGTGGGTGCGTTAGTAGTTTGAATCAACAAATTATTCGCATCAATCATTTGCCTAAACCTGCATTTAGTTTGCCTGAAATTTGTTTGCCAGATGGACGCGGAACTTTTATTAATCAAAGTTCTATTGCAGATGGATCAGAAGCCTTGTTTAGTTATGTATGGAATTTTGGAGACCCGAATGATCCAAGTTCTTCAACATTAAAACAGCCTACCCACAAATACACGGCAGTTGGTCCTAACAATGTTCAATTAAAAATCACTACCAAAGATGGTTGCGTAGACTCTTTGACCCAATCATTGAACACCATTTATCCTTGGCCAAGAGCTGCTTTTTCTGCTACCCCAACTGAAGTATGTCAAGGTGATCCCATTCAATTTACCGATTTAGGTAATGGAATCACCAGTGCTCCAGTAAGATGGGAGTGGAACCTTGGCGGAGGTAATACGTCTACTTTACAAAATCCGAGCAAAGTATTTACCGATTCTGGAAGTTATACCATTAGTTATTATTTCTATAATTCACAAGGTTGTGTGAGTGATACCGTTAGCCAAACGGTGGTTGTTCATCCATATCCAGTTTTAGAACTAGGTCCTAATATTGTAGTACTAGAAGGTGGTACAAAAGCATTGAAGCCTCAATTTGTATATGGAACTAATTTGAATTATCAGTGGACACCGCCATTGTATTTAAATAGTGATATAGATTCAATACCTAAAACGACTCCTCTAGGAGATATTACTTATAGGCTCAACCTCACTGGAATTGGGGGTTGTATGGTTACTGATACCGTTTTTGTAAAACTATTATTAGCACCCATCATACCCAATGCTTTTTCGCCCAATGGAGATGGCATTAATGACCGTTGGAAAATTCAATATTTAGAAAGTTATCCAGGTGCTACGGTAGATGTGTACGATCGATATGGCATGTTGGTGTTTAGTAGCATTGAGTATGCAGTAGATTGGGATGGAACAAGGAATGGGAAATCTTTGCCTATTGGTACTTATTATTATATTGTTAATCCAAAGAACGGCAGAAAAATAATTACTGGTTCTGTTACTATAATTAAATAAAATGAGGAGCAAGGGATACTTTTTAGTGATGTTGATTGGAATGGTTGTAGTGACCCAAGCACAACAACGTCCTTATTATACCCAATACATAATGAACAATTATATTATCAATCCTGCTGTTGCTGGTATTGAAAATTATTGGGATGTTAAAGCCAGTCACCGGGTTCAGTGGGTAGGATTGCAAGATGCCCCAGTAACAACATATATAACCGCACATGGTAGATTGAAAAAAGATCCTTATCAAAGTTCCACTGCCACTGGTTTTAGGGCAAAGGGAATGAATCCAAGGGGAGAAGCTTATTGGAGAGATTATACAGCTGCTGAACCACATCATGGAGTGGGCTTTACGATGCTCAATGATAAAACCGGTCCTTTGAATCGATTTGCTGCATACGGAACCTATTCATATCATTTAGGATTATCGCCCACTACTAACTTATCAGCGGGCGTTTCAGTTGGCTTTACCAACCTTAGTTTAGATGCTTCTAAACTCAATTTTGGTAATACCACAGTAGATCCTGCAGTTGCTTCTAGTGGAGTTATTAATCGATTAAAGCCAGATATCAGTGCTGGACTTTGGCTGTACTCAAAGGATTATTTTGTTGGGTTGGCCGCACAACAAATCATCCCTCAGAATGTGGCATTTTCAGATAATAACGTTTCGTTAACCCAAGGGAAATTGGTTCCGCATTTATTTTTAAGTGCGGGCTACCGATTAACCATTTCAGACGATTTTAATTTACTTCCTTCTATGTTGATTCGTTATATCAGTCCGTTGCCACTGGGTTTTGACATTAATGCCAAACTGCAGTACCAAGACTTTTTATGGGCAGGTACTTCATTCCGATACAAAGATGGATTTGCTGCAATGGTAGGATTGAATTTGAGTAATACCTTGAATATTGGCTATTCTTACGATATTCAAACTTCTCGCATTAATACCATCAGTAGAGGTACTCATGAAATCTTGATTGGATTTTTATTAGGGAATCGTTATGGAGATTGGTGCCCTACCAAATTATGGTAGTCTATAAAGGCCTAATCATCCAGATATCACAACCATTGTGCCCAGAATTACCCATTGGTCCATTGAGATAAGTAAAGCCAAATTGTTCATACACTTTTACGGCTTTTTTTAACTCGGGCATGGTTTCTAAATATACTTGGTTATAACCTTTTTCTTTGGCGGCAGCCAAAACAAAGTCAATCATTTTTCTGCCTAAGCCCATGCCGCGTGCCGCTGCATTCAAATACATTTTTACCAATTCACAAGTGCCTGTTGGTAGTCCTTCGGTGGGGTAGTAGCCTGCCCCGCCAACGATTACACCGTCTTGTAATGCAATGAAATAGCCACTTTGGGGCTCAGCGGTAAATAATTCATACAGATGATCGGTGGTGTCATCGTAAAAAACAGTACCTGGTTTATTGGCTCCGAATTCAGTTAAAGCAGTTCTGATAATGGTAGCAATAGCTGTATTATCTGCTGGTTCTATGGGTCTAATAACTATATGCTCCATATTATGCCTGTGCCGATTTTCTAAATTCTTTAAAGCAATTGATTAAACCATTGGTAGAAGCATCATGATCTTTTACAGCGTCTTCAGTGGTTAATTCGGGTAAAATTTTATTGGCCAACTCTTTGCCTAATTCTACACCCCATTGATCATAACTGAAAATATTCCAAAGTACGCCTTGCACAAATATTTTATGTTCATACAATGCAATCAATAATCCCAATGTAGCTGGATCAATTTGTTTTACTAAGATAGAGTTGGTTGGTTTGTTGCCAGTAAAGACTTTGAAAGGGCTCAGCTTTTTAATCTCTTCTTCTTTTTTATCGGCTTTCATTAATTCCACTTTCACTTCATTTTCACTCCTACCATTCATTAAAGCTTCAGTTTGAGCAAAAAAGTTCGACATCAATTTTACATGATGGTCGCCAATGGGATTTTGAGATATGGCAGGGGCAATAAAGTCACAAGGAATCAATGGAGTTCCTTGGTGAATTAATTGATAAAATGCATGTTGCCCATTGGTGCCAGGCTCTCCCCAAATTACAGGACCGGTAGCGTAGTTAACAGGGTTCCCATTTCTATCAATGCTCTTGCCATTGCTCTCCATATTTCCTTGTTGAAAATAAGCTGCAAAGCGATGCATATATTGATCGTAAGGCAAAATGGCTTCACTTTGTGCACCAAAAAAATTGGTGTACCAAATGCCCAATAAAGCCATGATCACTGGAATATTTTTATCGTGTTTTTCTGTTCTAAAATGTTCGTCTGCTTTATAAGCCCCTTGGAGCAACTGCTCAAAATGATCATACCCAATGGTTAGCGCTATAGACAAACCAATAGCGCTCCACAAAGAATATCTTCCGCCAACCCAATCCCAAAATTCAAACATATTGGCTTTGTCTATTCCAAATGCAGTGACTGCTTTTTCATTGGTGCTTAATGCTGCAAAATGTTTGGCAATATGGGCTTCCTCTTTAGCGTATTCAAGAAACCAAGTTCTTGCACTATGTGCATTGGTCATGGTTTCTTGTGTGGTAAAAGTTTTAGATGCAACTAAGAATAAAGTTTCTTCCGCATTTACCTTTTTTAAGGTTTCAGCTATATGTGTTCCATCTACATTGCTAACGAAATAAGTTTGAATACCATCTACCCAATAAGGCTTTAGTGCTTCAGTTACCATCACAGGTCCTAAATCACTGCCCCCAATCCCAATATTGACAATATATTTGATAGGTTTTCCTGTATAACCTTTCCAATCTCCACTATGAATGGTCTTGCAAAATGCAGCCATTTGTGCCTGTACTTTTTTAATTTTTGGCATGATGTCTTTTCCATCTACCAAAATAGGGGTGTCCGAAAAATTCCGAAGAGCGGTATGTAATACAGAACGATTCTCGGTTTCATTAATTTTAATTCCTGCAAATTGATCATGAATGGCTTCTGATAATTTACATTCTTCAGCCAATTGCAACAAGAGTTGCATGGTTCTTGGATTAACGATGTTTTTAGAATAATCAAAAACCAATTGGTCTAAACAAAGCGAAAATTTTTGAAATCTTTCGGGGTCTGCTGCAAAAAGGTCTCTCATATGCCTTCTGCTCATTTCGTCTTCGTGATGTTTCTTCAATAAAAACCAAGCCTGTGTTGTTGTCGGATTAATTCTAGGTAGCATATATTTTTATATCAGCAGTTCAATTTTTGGGGCATAAAGTTACCTAAAGGGATTCAATCTCCCTAATGGTTTGCTTCACCATTTCTTCGGTAATGTCTAAATGTGTAACAATTCTAACTTGAGTAGGACTCATGGCAATGGTTAGTATGCCTTTGTTTGCTAATATTCCAACCAATTCTTTGGCGGTGAATCTGCCCTTTACTTCAAATAAAATAATATTGGTTTCCACAGGTGGGATCATACCCACAAAGTCTTTCTTCTTTAACGCTTCTACTATCAGGGCGGCATGTGCATGGTCCTGTTCCAATCGGGTCACTTGGTGGCGGAGGGCATATAATGCACCCGCTGCTAAATAACCAGCCTGCCTCATTCCACCCCCAAAAACCTTTCTGATTCTTCTTGCTTTTTTAATGAAATCCTTTGTTCCTAATAACACACTTCCAACAGGGGCTCCCAAACCTTTGCTCAAGCAAACCGAAATAGAATCAAAGGTTTTGCCGTACTGTTCTGGGCTTTCTTTTTTGGCAACTATCGCATTAAATAAGCGAGCTCCGTCTAAGTGAAGGCTTAAATTATTATTTAAACAAACCGCTTTAATTGATTGAATATCATTGAAATCGTAGCAAGTACCACCCCCTCTATTGGCGGTATTTTCTAAACTAACCAATCGGCTTAACGGCCTATGAACATCGTCTTTATTATTGATGGCAGCTTCTACCTGACTGGCCGTTAACCTGCCAAAATTGCCTGGTAATAATTGAACCGAAGCGCCTGAATTAGAAGCAATTCCACCTCCTTCGTACAAGTAAACATGGGAGAGGGCATCGCAAATAACTTCGTCTCCTGGTTGGGTATGACAGCGAATGGCTATTTGATTGGTCATGGTTCCACTTGGACAAAACAAGGCAGATTCCATTCCAAATAAGGCGGCACTATACTGCTCTAACTCGTTGATAGTAGGGTCTTCTCCAAAAACATCATCTCCAACTGGGGCTGCGTGCATGGCTGCCAACATAGGGGCAGTAGGTCTAGTAACGGTATCCGATCTAAAATCTATCATAATCAGCAATTTGCACAAATAAGCTTGATTTTCATTGAATTACCAAGTTTTTTACACTTAAAAGACTGAATTTCATTGTAAAATCGTATCTTTGTAGTTTCCGTAAGTTTTGGAGAATTATACCTTTTTACTAGGTTTTATAACAAATTGGCTATAATTCTCGTTATCTAAAAAAGCAACAGTACAACATGAGGCAACTCAAGATCGCAACCCAGATTACCAACAGAGATTCGCAAGCAGTAGAGAAGTATTTACAAGAGATTTCCAAAATTCCAATGATCAACCCCGAAGAGGAAACTACTTTGGCGCAGAAAATTAAAATGGGTGATCAAAGGGCGTTGGATAAATTGGTGCAAGCCAATTTACGTTTCGTTGTTTCTGTTGCAAAACAATATCAACACCAAGGTTTATCATTGAGTGACCTTATTAATGAAGGGAACTTAGGCTTAATCAAAGCTGCTCAACGTTTTGATGAAACCAAGGGTTTCAAATTCATTTCATACGCAGTATGGTGGATTCGTCAATCTATCTTACAAGCTTTAGCTGAACAAGGTCGTTTGGTTCGTTTGCCACAAAACAAGATTGGTACTTACAATAAGGCCAACAAAGCGTACATGGCATTTGAACAAGAACATGAGCGTGAGCCTTCTACGGAAGAGTTGGCAGAAATTCTTGAAATGAGTGAAACTGAAATCAACAATATTTTCCAAAGTAATACCAGACATACTTCATTGGATGCTCCAGTGCACGAAGCGGAAGATGTAGCCATGGGCGATTTGTTGGAAGGTTCTGATGATACCGACGAAGATGTAATGAAAGATTCATTAAGAGAAGAAATTCGCAGGGTATTGAAATCATTAAGCCCTAGAGAAGCAGAAATCGTGAATGCTTATTTTGGATTGGACGGGGAGAATGGAGTAACTATTGAACAAATAGGAATGAAGTATGACCTAACCAAAGAGAGAATCAGACAAATTAAAGAGCGTGCCATAAAGCGTTTACAGAAAGCGCGTTACAGCAATGCACTTAAAGCATATTTGGGTTAATATTTCAGCCTCCGAATAGGGATATTCGAGAGGCCATTTTATTGAAAGCGCTCCGAAAAATCGGGGCGTTTTTTTTAATCTTTTTTTCCTAAACGTTGTTATAATTGAATGCGCAGAGTAACTTTTATATTAAGCATCTTGTTTTTGATAGCCTGTGAAAAGGATATTCAAATTGAGCCTGCACAAAATCAAGCCAAAATAGTGGTGGATGCAGAAATTGAAAATGGACAATCTCCAGTTGTAGTGCTGTCTACTTCCCTCAATTATTTTTCTACGATTGATACTGCAACATTATTTGCATCATTTATCAAGGACGCAAAAGTGCAAATTAACAACGGCATTAAAACAGTTACCCTGCAAGTAAACGAATTGCGATTTCCGCAAGGAGGCAGGTATGTATTTTACACAACACCTATCAACGATCCCATGTTGGGAGAAACCGGTAAAACATACCAGTTAAGCATTGAACACAACGGACAACAATATCAATCGACCACCACTATTCCTATTATTACAAAAACCATCGACAGCCTTTGGTCTAAAAGAGTGGCCAATAGGCCTACTACTGATAGTTTTCGTGTATTGATGGCACGAATTATAGATCCACCAGGATTGGGTAATTATATCCGCTATTTTACCAAAGTGAATAGACAACCATTTTTTCCGGGCTTTAATAGTGCTTTTGATGATGCCATTATTGATGGTAAAACTTATAATATTGATATAGACAAAGGAGTAGATAAAAACCAACCTTTTGAAAGAGAAAATTATGGGTTTTTTAAATTGGGAGATACCGTCATTGTTAAGCTGGCCAATATTGATAAAGCATCCTATACATTTTGGAGAACATGGGAATTTGCATTCCAATCTATTGGTAACCCATTCTCTTCACCGGGGGTGGTAAAAGGCAATATCAGTAATGGTGCATTGGGTGCTTTTTGTGGATATGGTTCTCAATACAAAACTTACATTTGTAAAGATTAATTCAACATTATGGAACAAGGAACAATAGAGAAATTATCGGTTTTGATTATAGGGTCAGGGCCTGCAGGTTACACAGCAGCAATTTATGCCGCAAGAGCCAATATGAAACCGGTTTTATACCAAGGTATTCAGCCAGGTGGTCAGCTCACCATTACTACAGAAGTAGAGAATTATCCTGGATACCCAGAGGGCATTCAAGGACCTGAAATGATGGTGCATTTTGAAAAACAAGCCAGCAGAATGGGTGCAGATATTCGGTATGGATTGGCAACCAAAGTAGATTTTAGTAGCACTCCACATAAGGTTTGGATTGATGAAGAAAAAGAAATTCATGCAGATACGGTAATCATTAGTACAGGTGCTTCTGCAAAATGGTTAGGTATTCCAAGTGAAGAACGTTTGAATGGATACGGTGTTAGTGCTTGTGCAGTATGTGATGGATTCTTCTTTAAAGGCAAAGAAGTGGCAATTATTGGAGCAGGGGATACGGCTGCAGAAGAAGCCATTTATTTGAGTAAACTTTGTACACAAGTGCATATGATTGTTAGAAGAGATCAAATGCGCGCAAGTAAAGTAATGCAAGACCGTGTATTAAGTACGCCCAATATTAAAGTGTATTGGAATTCAGAAACAGATGAAATTTTAGGAGATAAAAAAGTAGAAGCTGTTCGAATTAAGAATAATCAAACAGGTGATACCCAAGAAATTCCAGTAAGTGCGTTCTTTGTGGCTATTGGTCATCAGCCCAATAGTGCCATCTTTAAAGACTATGTTGAAATGGACGAAACCGGGTATATCATAACTGTGCCTGGAACCACCAAAACCAATGTAGCTGGGGTTTTCGCAGCAGGAGATGTACAAGATAAGAACTATCGTCAAGCAGTAACAGCTGCCGGAAGTGGCTGTATGGCTGCTTTAGATGCAGAGCGCTATTTAACTTCTATAGGGCACTAAACCATGAGCAAAGCCAGTATTCATTTAACTGATTTACGATTTTTTGCTTTCCATGGACTGTACAAGGAAGAGCAAGTGTTGGGTAATGAGTTTGCTATAAATATTGAAGTGGGTTTTACACCTGCAGAATTTCCTATTATTCATATAGCGGATACCATTAATTATGCCTTGGTATATGAACTGGTAAAAAAGCGCATGCAAATTGCAACCCCCTTATTAGAAACCATTGCATCTGATATTGCCAATGAAATTTTGGCACAGTTTTCTCTATCTGACTATGTACATATTTCAATCAATAAGTTAAAACCACCTATTGCGCAGTTTGTGGGCAGCCTAGGGGTTTCTTTAAAAGTCAATAGAGGAGATTATGAAAATTAAATTTCTTTTTATAGGGTTGTTTTTTTGTAGTTGGATTGGAACTGCCTTTTCACAAGACATTGCCATTTTAGCTAAAGAGGCCGAGAATATTGAACGCCAATTAAAAGAACCAGAAGCACTAGCTAAGTACAAACAGATTTTAGTATTAGAACCCAACAATATCAAATATTTGGTTAAAGCAACTGAATTGGAAATTGCAATAGGGGGTAGAGAAAAAGACGAAAACAATAAGCGATTATTTTTTGAATCTGCAATGGCATATGCGCAAAGGGCTTTGAAAATTGATCCCAATAATGCAGATGCCAATTATGCAATGGCTACTGTTTCAGGTAAAATGACCGACTTGGATATTGAGAATAAAAAGATAGTGGCTTATGTTAAAGACGTGAAAGAATATGCCGACAAAGCATTAAGCATTAATGCCAATCATGCAAGAGCCAACTATACATTGGGTAAATGGCATTATGAAATGGTTACGCTATCTGGAATTAAAAAAGCTGCGGTAAAATTGTTTTATGGTGGCTTACCTAATGGAGATTTGGATAAAGCCATTTTATACATGGAAAAGTCTAAAATATTGGAGCCCTATTTTGTTACCAACCAATTAGATTTAGCAAAAGCCTATAAAGAGAATAGGCAGCCTGCAAAAGCTATAGAAGTATTAGAAAGATTGGTTAAAATGCCTAACCGCTCTTTTAATGATATTGCTTTAAAAGCAGAGGGAGCCAAACTATTAGCATCATTACAATAAAACCACTATATGAGCTTACAAGATTTATTTTTAGAAGCAGTTGCCAACAGTAAAACACTATCTGAAAAACCTGATAATGATACTTTATTAAAGCTGTATGCTTTGTATAAACAAGCTACAGAAGGCGATAACAAGGAAGAAGGTCCAGCAAATATGTTCGACTTTGTTGCTAAGTTCAAGCACGAAGCATGGGCTAAATTGCAAGGCATTACTAAAGATGATGCTATGCAGCAGTATATTGATTTAGTTAAACAATTAAAAGGCTAGATATTTATTTTTTTCCAACGATTGCTGGTGATATACCAAAACGATGGAATAAACATAATAGACCAATACAGCCATTCGCTTGCCCATCCCCATGTGATGGGCATGTTCATTTTTTCTAAAACGATGTACACGTATACCAAGTAAAAAATAATGGTTGCAACTTCTGTAAATAAATTCATTTTAGAATTTCCAGTACCGGTTACCGCATTTACCCAAACAGTTGCTGCAGACATCATAATCATAGCAATAGACACTACCCTAAGCACAGGAATACCTGCTTGAATAAAATCTTCACCCTGCCCGTAAATGCCAAGAAATGCCCTTGGAAACACATTTAAGAATATAAATACAATAAAAGCAAAGCCCATACTCCATTTTAGTATTCTATAAATGAGAGGAAGTACTTCTTCTTTTCTGCCTTGTCCAATCACATTACTAACCATGGTATTGGTGGTAGCGGCAAATGCCCAAGTAAAACAACCAAAAAATCCAAAAAGATTTCGCATGGTATTAGATACAGCAAGGTCTCTGGCACCATGGTGCTCAATCAAAATGTAAAAATATTCCCAGCTCATAATGCTGATGACGTGTTGCAGTATAAGTGGGTAAGATTGATTTAGGATGAGCTTGATATAGGAGAATTGATAAGCAACTTTATTAAATAAGTTGATTTTTTTACTCATTCCATTAAATCGAATGACTAAAAATACAGCCAACAAGCCAGCCCCTTCAGCAATAATGGATGCATATGCTGCTCCATTAAATCCTAAATTAGGCATTCCCAGTTTACCGTAAATCAATCCATAGTCGAATACAATATTGATGACGGCTTCTGTTGCAGTACCTAGTACCAATAATTTGCTTTGATTAATTCCTACTAATAATGCATTGCGCATTTGGTAGATATAGAGTAGCGGTAAGCCCCAAATACGAATTGACAAGAATTGAATAGCCATATCAATTCCTTCGGGATCGTGCAAAGACCATTGCAATACCATTGGTGCAACAAACCAAGTGGTTAAAATACCAAATAAGGCAAAGAACATTGCTATTCGTACTCCATGCCAAAACAGGATTCCAATTTCATCAATTCTATTTTCCCCCGCCCTTCTAGAGATTAAGGCTTGTAATCCATTATTCAATCCATTTCCAATTACTGCAAACATTAAATAATAAACTCCTGTAATACCTGCAATCCCTAATTCTTTCTGCCCTAATCCTCCCAAAAAAATATTATTTGTAATAAAGTTGATTTGAGGAACAACAATTGATGCAGATATGGGCAATGCTATACGAAGGATGGCTTTATTCCCTGTATTTACTTGAAGATTAAGTGGCTGAAGATTGCTCATATTGGGCAGCGAAGTTAGTAAAATGAGTGCTCATAATATCTTCGCTCTCCGTTAATGCTTTTTTATATATTATTGCAACGTAATTAAGATGAATGGCCAGGAAAAAAGCAGGATTTTATAGCGAGGATCCCATTAGTGGATCTGCTTTTCAGCTAATCATAGAATTGGATGAGCAGGAAATGCGTTGCATGTCTAAATCAGTAGACAATGGAACCATTGTTTCATTTGAGTATTTTAGTTTAGACAAAGACCAAACAGAAGATTGGAATGATATTTTTTATGAAATCAAAACCATTTCTAAACTGTTTAATAAAACCTACAAATTAGTTACCTGTTATTTTTGTACACCAGAATCCATTTTGGTTCCGGAGAAATTTTTAACTGCTACTTCAGCTGAAGATTATTTGAACCTTATTTATGGGGAAAGTAGTAGGATGGAAGTCAAGTATGAAAAGTTGATTGCTACCAGAAGTTTTATCAATACCTATCGAATTAAAAAATCATTGGCCGAATTATTGACCAGGCAGTTTATCATTTTTCAAACATCACATGTATATACTTCATTGTTAAACGATGTGATGATTAGGCGCAAGAATGAAGAGCAATTGGTAAAGTTGCAATTTTATCATGGACATTTTATTATGGCCATTTTTAAAGATGCAAAAATTCAAATGATTCAAACATTCTCCTTTAAAATTGCAGAAGACGCTGTTTACTATATCATACGTGCTGCACAACAATTTAGCATAAATACTGAGTTTGCTATTGTTGAGTTAAGTGGCATGATTGATTTAAATACTGAATTGTACTTACAGTTAAAGAAAGTGTACGAGAATATAGAAATCAACTCTATGGAGGCGAATGGAATTATGTTTGAAGTGAATAAAGAGTATCCTCCACATTATTTTGCGCCGTTTTTTAAATTGGCATTATGAGAATTATTTCTGGGAAATGGGGTGGAAGAAGAATTAGTCCACCAGCCAATATGCCCCATACAAGACCTACCACAGATATAGCCAAAGAAGGCTTGTTCAATATCTTACAAAATAGAATGAGTTTTGATGGTATTGAAACCCTTGATTTATTTGGTGGCACAGGTTGTATCAGTTACGAATTGGCTTCTAGAGGTGCTGAACAGTTGACTATTGTTGAGAAAGACCCCATTATGCATGGATTCATTGGAAAGAATGCCGCCATGTTAGGCATGGAAAATGTTCAATTGCTAAAGATGGATGTATTCTCTTTTTTGCAAAGTTGTACCAAACAATATGATTTTATTTTTGCGGGGCCACCCTATGCTTTAGGCACCATTGACGAAATTCCCAAAATCATTGTAGCTAAAAAAATGATTGCGCCTGGTGGTTTTTTTGTTTTAGAACATACCCCTAGAAATGCCTACGAAAAAATGGAAGGGTTTTCATTTGTTCGGAACTACGGAACAACCCTGTTTTCCTTTTTTGAAGGAGTGGAATAATTAGTCTACCAATCCTATATTTTTTATGGTAGGCGCTTTACTTTTACTAAAAGTGAATTGTACGCTCGTTTGTAAAAAGTTCTTGTATTGAGCCCTATTCTGGTTAAAAAAGTCGGAACGGTAAATCCAGCCCATCTGTACACTCAATTGGCTATTGAAATTGTAACCTCCGCCCAAGTAGTAGCGATTTTGCTCAAAAAATACCCCTTCGTTATTAAAGTGAAATTCATTGGAAGTATTTAAAAATAGGGTCTTATTGGTGATTGTTTTATTATTTAAAGGTACAATGCCACTAATCCTATACCTGAACCTATTTCTATATCCATTGGATGTAAATCTTTGTTCTGCCCTTAATCTATGTTCAATTCTAAATGCTTGAAATGATTGGTTCCAAATCAATTGTTGCCAAATTCTGGTTTCACTTACCAAAAATGGGGTTTTAAAATTATCAGTTACTTGATACGTGATATACCTACCTGTTCCAACTAATGCAGTTAAAGAAGAACTAATTGCATAAGCAATTCCACCCTTCACTTCATGGTAATTAAAATCATCAAAAGTTTGTTGTGAGCGTAATTGCAATTCAATAAAAGCACTCCATTTACTATTGTAATTGAAACGACCAGTTAATACATTCCAAGTGCCTAGTCCCGGTGTTTGTGCAGTTATATAAAGCGAGCTGCAAAAAAAAGCCCCGATCATCATCAGGGCTTTTTTAAATTTTATAGGTAATGAAACCATTGTTTATTTATATCCCATTTTTCAAATTCTTTGGCCACTTCGGTTAAAAAGCTGGCCCCAATACTACCATCAACTATTCGATGGTCATAGCTTAACGACAAGTACATCATATGTCTAATAGCAATGGTATCACCTTCTGGTCCTTCCATTACCATTGGGCGTTTCTTAATAGCACCAACGGCCATGATAGCAACCTGAGGCTGACTGATAATAGGTGTTCCCATTAAGCTTCCGAAAGTACCCACATTCGTTAATGTGAATGTACCACCAGTTGTGTCTTCAGGTTTTAGTTTGGAATTTCTGGCAGCGTCTGCTAATCCATTTACTGCTTTGCTTAGACCAACAATATTCATTTGGTCGGCTCCTTTAATTACTGGAACAATTAAGTTACCAGAAGGTAAAGCTGTAGCCATTCCAATATTAATGTCTTTTTTGAGAATAATTTTATCACCATCTAATGAGCAGTTGATGTAAGGAAAACGCTTAATCACATTAGCAATACATTCTACAAACATTGGCGTAAAAGTAAGCTTGGTGCCTTCACGCTGTTCAAATTCATTTTTCACTTTGGTTCTCCACATTACCATATTCGTCACATCTGCTTCAGCAAAGCTGGTTACATGCGGACTGGTATGTTTGCTATCTACCATATGCTTAGCTATAAGCTTACGCATACGATCCATTTCAATTATTTCAGTTTCGCCCGAAACCTTCACCATGGAAGGGTCAGAATACCTACCTGATGGTTGTGCAAAAATCGCTTGTGGCGATGGAGGCACAGGAGCAGCATAAGAAGCAACATTTTGTTCAGGAAATCTTGAAGCAGATTTCATAACAGGCTCAGGAGCTTGCTGGTAGGTTGGTTGAGGAGCTGCTTGATAAGTTGGTTGTGGTGCTGCAGGTTGTTGTGCAACTGGTTGAGGCGCTGGTACCACAGGTACAATTGGTTCTTGATAAACAGGAACAATTGGCTGTGTTTCTTCAACTGCTGGAGCTGGTGCTGCTACCGGTGTTGGCGCTGTTACTGGCGTTTCAACTACAGGTGTTGGTGTTGAAACAGGTTCAGGTGTTGCAACAGGTTGAGGTGATGCAACACCTTGTGGTGCTGCAACAGGTTGTGTTGGTGCTGCTGGTGTAGCAACGGGTGTAATATATTGAGGTGCTGCAGCATATACAGGAGCAGGCTGGAAGGATGGAACCTTACCGGCTTTTTTATCTGCAACATATTGTAAAATATCTTTTTTAGAAACACGACCATCATTGCCTGTTCCTGGTATCCTTTCTAATTCACTTAGGCTGATTCCTTCGCTGTTCGCAATATTTAATACCAATGGAGAATAGAATCTGTTAGAAGCTGGCTTGCTCATTAATTCTACCATTGGAGCACTTGGCGTATAAGGTACTTCTACAACAGGTGGAGGCGCAACTGGAACAGGTGGTGGCGCTGGCGCTGGTGTTTGTGGTGCTTCTACAATTGGAGTTGGAACTTCTACCACAGGAGCTGGAATTGGTGCTGGTGCTTCAACAATTGGAGCAGCAACAACTGGGGCAGGCGTTGGAACACTTGTTGCAGCAGTTTCAACTCTTACGATAACTGTACCAATTGGTACAACATCGTTCACATTGTAAAGGATTTCAGTAATGGTTCCTTCCACAGTAGAGGGAACTTCACTGTCTACTTTATCAGTAGCAATATCCAATACGGTTTCGTCTAATTTAACATGGTCGCCTACTTTCTTATGCCATTTAAGAATGGTAGCTTCCATAATACTTTCACCCAATTTGGGCATCACCAATTCAGCTATTGCCATATTGTACTACTGTTTAAAGCGGGTTAATAAGGTATAGTTAATATACGCAATCCACTACTAATCAACAAAGATAGTTGTTGAATCCGATTAAATAATCAACTATTATCCACAATCATAGCCCTCAACATATTCAATGCATTGATCGCGGTTAAGCTGATATTTCGCTCTCTATCAAATCTAAACTGAAAGTGCTTGGTTACTACATTGTTTTTGGAAGCAACCGCAATCCAAACTAATCCTACTGCTTTCTCCTCTGTAGCTCCTCCTGGTCCCATTATGCCACTGACTGCAATGGCATAATCGGTATTCATTTTTTCTCTAACAGCAACCGCCATTTGCTTTACTGCTTCCTTACTAACAGCGCCAACTGTCATTAAGGTCTCGTGGGGTACATCTAATAATTGCTCTTTAATAATATTGGCGTAGGAAATAATTGACCCAGTATAAAAAGTAGATGAACCAGCATGCTTGCTGAGCAAGTGGGCAATATAACCTCCAGTACAGCTTTCAGCCGTAGATACTGTTTGATTTTTTTGTTTAAGTAAATGGCCAATGACCATTTCCATAGGCTCGTCTTTGTCGGTAACTAAATATTCTAAAACATTATTTTTCAATTGGTTAAATTGGTTATCTAATTCTTTATTTAAATCAGTTTGATTGTTTCCCCAAGCACTTAATCTAAGTCTGACCATTCCATAATTGGGTAAATAAGCCAACTTAATATGACTGGGTAAAGCAGTTTCGAAGCTGCTTATTTGTTCTGCTAAAAATGATTCTCCAATTCCTGCTGTCAATAAAGTTCGGTGTTCAATATATCCACTATTGAACCATTGAGCCGCCAATGGCATCACATGGTTGTGCATGATCCATTTCATTTCATGTGGCACCCCTGGCATGGCAATTACTTTCACTTCATTTTTTGTAAACAGCATTCCTGGGGCTGTTCCTTTTTCATTCTTCAATACGGTACATACATCAGGTACTTGAGCCTGTAATGTATTCCGCTCTATCATTGGTCTTCTTAAAATTTCTTTGAAAATATAAGTTACATGGTCTAAAGTAGCTTGATCCATCACCATTTTCCCACCAAAGTAATCGCATAATAAGGGCTTGGTGATATCGTCGGCAGTAGGCCCTAATCCCCCTGTAATTAAAACCAATGTTGATTTAGAAATAGCATCGTCAATGGCTTGCCAAATGTCTTCTCTGTTGTCGCCTACAGCCACCCTGTTTTTAACAAGAATGCCCGCTTTATTGAGTTCTTGGGCTATCCAACTGCTATTCGTATCAATTACTTGACCAATAAGCAATTCGTCTCCAATGGTTATAATTGATGCATAAATTTTATTCATGAAATAGGCTTATTGATTGCTAAAATAGGGGGCCAATGTTGCTAATAATTCTGCTGGCATTCCCATGCGTTTATTGGTAAGTGTGTTAATGAAATAGAGTGTCACTTTACCGGTAGTGAGTAATTTTTTTCTTTCGTTGTATACTTCATGCTCAAAACAAATTTCGTGTTGAGTTGGAAGTGTTTTTAAAATTGTTTTAATCGTAATCAAATCATCATAATGTGCAGGCCTTAAAAACTTTGCTTCCATAGACACAACAGGCATTCTAACGCCCATTTCTTCCATTTGTTTATAAGTGAAACCCAAGGCTCTTATGCATTCTGCTCTTCCTACTTCAAAATATTGTGCATAATTGCCATAATAAACAATATTCATCTGATCGGTCTCTGCATATCTAACTCGAACTGTTGTTAAATGTTCGTACATCCTTTCAATTTGTTGACAAACTTACAACCTTATCCTGTTTTTCCACAAAAGGCATGTTTAATCAAGCTTAACAGTGCCTCGGCATATCTTTAACAATGCTTTGCCACTTTATACCAACAATTAAAAAAATCTTTGCACTATATATTCCTACCCATGTATAAATTAGTCGCTTTTATTATACTTAGCTTATTTGGTTTTTGTGTTTCGGTTCAATCTCAAGAAACAATGGAATGGTCTGATCCGGACGCTTCTTTTAAAGCAGCTAAGCAATTGTATCAACAAGATCAATTTAGTTTGGCTTTCCCTGTTTTTAAACGGCTCTATAACAATGGGGTGAAGCAAAGCAATATGCCGGTGCAATTGATGGCAGATGCGCAATACTATTATATCATCTGCGGATTGCAATTAGATGAAACCGGTGCTGCCACTTTAGCCAAAACTTTTGTTGATTTAGACAACCACTTAGCACATGTGCAAATGGTTTCCTATTATCTCGGTGAATATTACTACCAAAGAAAAGAGTACAATAATGCATTGATATATTATGGGAAAAGCAATATTGTCAATTTGAATAATAGACAAATTGCAACCATGAAGTTTCATCAAGGATATGCTTATTTTGTTGGCCAAGATTTTGAAAAAGCCAAACCATTATTTAATGCCATTCGACAATTGCCTTCAGATCCCAACTACATTGATGCCAATTATTATTATGGTTTCTTAGCATTTAGTGAAAGATTGTATGAAACAGCCATTGAATGTTTTTTAATTGCTGAAACACATCCAGATTACCAGCATGTTGTACCGTTTTATCTAACGGAGTTATACTATTTTAGTGGAGATAGAGAGAAGGCACTAACTTATGGGGAAACTGCCATCAAAAGAAATGGCCAATATTACGATTTACAATTAAAGCAATTAGTAGGGCATTTATTATTCGAAAAAAGAGAATTTGCAAGAGCATTACCTTATTTGGAAACTTATATTGCTTCAACTGAAAAAGTAAGAAGGGAAGACTTGTATGAACTTTCTTATTGTTATTATGAAGCCAAGAATTGGAACAAAGCTATTCAAGGATTTAAGCAAATAGGAGGGGCTTTAGATTCCTTGGAGCAAAACAGTATGTATTTGTTAGCAGATGCCTATTTAAAGGTGAATGATTTGCAAAACGCAAGAAATGCTTTCCAGTTTTGTGCAGCCAATAACAGCAATGGAGTTCAAAAAGAAGTATCTAGTTTTCATTATGCTAAACTGTCTTACGAGCTGGGTTATTTTGATATTGCGGTAAAAAGCTTTCAACAATTTATAGCTCAGTATCCAAAATCTGGTTACGTTAATGAATCTAAAGAGTTATTGGTAAGTACACTTGCCAATACCAATAGTTTTAAAGATGCATTGTCTTTATATGAATCTTTACCCAATAAGTCTACCAATGCTACTGCGCTCTTGCCAAGATTATTGTATGGTAGAACGGTGGAGTTAATTAATGACCAGCAGTTAGATGCTGCTGAGATATTGTTAGATAAAATTTTAATTACACCTAATAATGCCCCACAATTGCCATTGGTCAATTTCTGGAAAGGAGAGTTGAGTTACCGATCTGGGAAAATGGAGGATGCCATTCAATACTTAACTCAATATTTAAAAGCATCAATTAGAAATGGGGAAGTGAACCCTAGTAATGCCCGTTATAATCTGGGTTATGCTTTTCTTAAAAAGGAAATGTATAAACAAGCCAAAGAGCAATTTGAGTTGGTGAATAAAAATCCTAATACGGCCTTAAATAATGTAGAAAAAGACGCAGTAGTAAGGGCGGCCGACTGCTGGTTTATGCTGAAAGACTATAAACAAGCGTTGAGTTTATACGAGCAAGTTGTTCAACTGAATTGGCCATCAGCCGACTATGCTACTTATCAAAAAGCCATTATTGCAGGAGCTATGAATAATCAAGTACAGAAGCTGGCTTTATTGCAGTCGATTCCGCAATTGTATCCAAGCTCTATGATGTTGGCTCAATCAAGATTGGAAATGGCAAACACTTATTTAGCAGATGAAGCTTTTGACAAAGTGATTGACCCTTTAGAAGCATTACTCAATCAAAAAGATGCTGCTTCACTTTATCCGGTAGCTTACCAGAAATTGGGGATTGCCTATTTTAATTTGAATAAAAATGATGAATCACTCAACCAATTTAAAAATCTGGTTTCTAAATATCCGAATAGTACTGAATCGGATGCTGCGGTTGAATACATTAGAAATATATTCATAGAACAGCAAAAACCATTGGATTACATCCAGTTTATGGAAAGTAATGGAAAAACTTTAGCAAGGAATGAAGCTGATTCCATCACGTATAAATCTGCCTTTATTCGATTTGAATTAAAAGATAATACAGGAGCAGAAGCAGGATTCAACACTTACTTAGCCAATTTTCCTCAAGGAAAATATGCATTGGAAGCCAATTACTTTTTAGCCGAAATTAATTTGTTGCAGAAAAAAAACAAAGAAGCGCTTGGGTTCTATAAAGCAGTTGCAGCATTGTCGCCTAATAAATATGCAGAACGAAGTGCATTACAGGCAGGTAGAATTTATTATTTTGACTTTCAAGACTATAATAACGCATCTATATATTATGCATTATTAAAAACAATTGCATTGCAGCAAGAAAATAAGATGGAAGCAATGAGGGGATTATTGCGGTGTCAATATAAAACCCAACAATTTGCGCAAGCTGCTCCCAATGCTGCAGAATTATTGTTGCAAAAAAATATAGCGACCGACGATCGTTTAATGGCTGGCTATGTAATAGCCAAGAATGATCAAATGGATAAAAAAAATCAACAAGCACTGCAGGGATATCAATCCCTTCTGCCTTTAGGAAAATCTGAAATAACAGCTGAATCTCAATATAGAGTAGGGGAGTTGTTTTTTCAATTGGGTAAGTTAGATGAAGCGGAAAAAGCTTGTTTTGAAGTAATTAAAAAGTATGGATCCTATACTTTTTGGGTAACCAAGAGTTATTTATTGGTTGGTGATATTTACTTAAACCAGAAAGATTATTTTAATGCAGAAGCTACTTTCAAGAGTGTAGCGGAAAATGCTGAATTAGAAGAGTTGAAAAAAGAAGCAGCTGTAAAGTTGGCCTTAGTTATAGCTGAAAAAGAAAAAAACAATAAAGTACAATAATATAAAGATTAGAATCATGAAAACGAAAATTGCACTATTTATATTATTGCTTATGGTAGGCTTTAGCTTGGATGCGGTATCTCAGCAACGAAAAAGCAAAAAGAAAAAAGCCAAACAATCAAGGACTGTAAAAAAGAAAGCGGTAAATAAAAAAGCCAGCGCAAAAACAAAATCAAATTCAACCACTAAGGCAACCGGAGAAAGCTTATCTGTTGCCTATTCGGTGGCAGATAAAACAATTGGAGATACAGGAGCAACTAGAACAGTGATTATCACTTCTGCATTTAAACCATCTTTGCAAAATGCAGCAAAAATCAATTTCACCGCTGCAACCGCTGTTTCAGACTCATCTAGATTGCCCTTAACCTATAAAGTACCTTCTTCTAATTTATTTTTCTCTTATCAACCCATTCCACTCAAACCATTGGCGCTTCCAACTGATTCGCCTTCTGTATGGAAAAACATACATCGTGTAAAAGCTGGTGCTGGTAATTTAAGTTCATTTTTTGGGGAAGGTCGTTTTTCGTTTGGGGACGGGAAAAAATCGATAACTCAAATTCAAACCAGTTATATAAGATCGAAAGGGAAATTATATGCACAACAGTATAGCGAATTTAATGTAGATGTATTGTCTGTAATAAACAGTGCGAATAATTTGGAATGGACTTCTCATGCACAATTCAATAGCACAACTAGATACAGATATGGGTTCATGCCAAATACACTCGTATATCCAAAAGACCAGTTACAATTAGTATACAATGGGTTGTTGTTAGAAGTAGGGGTAAAGAATAAACAAATCACTCCATCTGGTATTGATTTTCATCCAATCATTCAGTTTAACCGATTTACCAATACCAATAATGCAAGCGAAAATAATATTATTATTCAAGCGCCAATTGAAAAGTCTTTTGGAAAAATGATTGGCATCAATATTACTGCTCATGCAGATATTGCTAAATACAGTTCACCAAGTACGGTTAGTGTGCCCATCAATAACAATTTATATGGTATTGCCCCAAGTATACTACTTAAAACCCCCAATGTAAAATTGCATCTTGGGGTGAAGCCTACTTGGAACAATGGTGTATTTAATCTCTTACCGAATTTGACCGTTAATTCTAGATTGCCTAATTCCAATTTTTCTGTAGAAGCCGGATTCAAAGGGACTTTTATTAAAAACGGGTTCCGATCACTTGTTCAGTTTAATCCATGGATTGGGTTACCTAATCAACTTAAAAATACCCGTTCAATTGAACAATATATAGGATTGAATGGGAGTACCAATAGTCATTTCTCATTCAATGCGCAAGTGGCATTAATACAAATGAAAGACCAGCCCCTTTTTATAAATCAATTAGGAGATGGTAAGGCATTTGATATTTTATATACCAATATGAATGCATTTAAGCTAAGTGGAGAAGTCAACTATACATTCCAAGAAAAACTATCTCTATTAGCCAGCGCCAGTTATACCAATTTTAGTAAACTAGATGCCGCATCCGATGCTTTTGGCTTAATTCCATTAGAAACTACCGCAGGACTAATCTGGAAACCAATAGGAGACTTACAAATTAAAACAGATCTTTTTTATCGTTCAGGTTCTTTATACAGAGATTCCTTTTCGTTTAGTGCCAGAAGACTTTCTCCTACGATGGATATGAATTTAGGTCTTGAGTTTGGACTTATGCCCAAATTAAATCTATGGCTACAAATGAATAATCTTTTCAACAATACTTATCAACGTTGGAATCAATACCCTGTTTTTGGTTTTAATGTTATGGGAGGAGTTGTATATTCGTTCCAATAAACGCCAATTGCATGTATCAATACCTTCATAAATACCTTGTGCTCAATCATAAATTGAGCATACCAGACGTGGGTAATTTTGTGATTGAACCTAATTCGGCTAAATTAGATAATGCCAATGGATTCCTTTTTGCGCCTGCTCCAGCCATTCGTTTTAAGCAAGAACAAACACCACCTTCCGATAAATTTTTATTTGATTTTATCTCTGAAGAACTAGGGGTAGATCAAATGACTGCGATTAAACAGTTTCATGATTATGTTTATAAAATCAAGACTTCTTTAACCACGCCACAAGGAGCTGTAATACCTGGCATTGGTGCAATGCGGAAAGAAGAGAATGGATATATATTGTTTACTCCAGAGAAAAATTTATTGGATTTACTTCCTCAGGTAAAAGTGGGTGAATCTATTGAATTTGCTAAAAAGGAAGCAGTAAAAATCAACCACGACGAAGAACGTAACCTTACTGAGCAAGAAGAAGAAGATATTAGGGAATTGTTGGGTCAAGATAGTCAAATCAAAACCAGTGATAACTGGTGGGTGTATGCCGTTATACTATTAATGATTGGTATAGGCGCATTGCTGTTCTATTATGTATAAAGTTTTTGCTTATTTATGTTTACACCAATTCATCATTACCATTGCCCAGCTTGTAATTCCGATAAAGTTGAATACGCTTTAACTGCTAAAGACCATACTGTTAGTAAAGACAATTTCGATATTTGGCATTGCAATCAATGCAGTATAAGATTTACCCAAGACGTTCCAAACATTGATCAAATTGGACCTTACTATCAATCTGCTAATTATATTTCTCACTCTAATACCAAGAAGGGTTTAATTAATCAACTCTATCATTTAGTTAGGAATTACACATTAGGTGCAAAAGCAAGATTGGTCAAAAAATACAGCGGTAAAGCAACAGGACGAATATTGGATATTGGCGCAGGGGTTGGTGCATTTGCTTCCACAATGAAAGTGCAAGGTTGGCATACCACTGCCTTAGAGCCCGATGCAAGTGCAAGGGCTGAAGCTAAAAAGGAATATGGTATTGAGTTATTGCTGCCTGATAAATTGTATTCATTTGAGTCAAATAGTTTTGACGTAATTACCCTTTGGCATGTATTAGAACATGTGCACGATTTGCAAGGGTATTGGAAAATATTCAATCATATTTTACCAGTGGGAGGTAAGTTGGTGATTGCTGTGCCCAATTATACATCTACCGATGCGGAACATTACGGGTCTATTTGGGCAGCTTATGATGTGCCAAGGCACTTGTATCATTTTTCTCCCGCTTCAATGGCTCATTTGGCAGGTATACATGGATTCACGGTTGTTGCTACTAAACCAATGTGGTTCGATTCTTTTTATGTTTCCATGTTGAGTGAGCAATACCAGCACGGTGCAACCCGTTACTTATCTGCATTCTGGCAAGGATTGAAATCGAATTTAGCTGCTATAAATAATCCCAATAAATGCAGTTCTGTCGTTTATATCCTACAAAAAAATTAATTCAGTTTCAGTTCGTATAATGCTGGCCAACGTTTTCCTGTAATGAAAATAGTGCCAGTGGTTGGGTTATAGGCAATTCCATTTAATACATCTGTATTGGCTACAATAGGTTGATTGCTTTGTTGCAATAGACCTGTCAAATTTAATTTACCAACTACTTGGCCAGATGCAGGGTCAATTTTTAAAATATAATCGGTTAAATATTTATTGGCATAAATAAATCCATTAATCCATTCTAATTCATTGATGCTATCTACGTACCCATTGTTATCTGAAACACCTAGTGTTTTGGTAATTTTAAAAGTGGAAGGATCTACCCAATAAATATTGCTTCCACCTGTTGATACAAGCAAAGCCTTTCCATCGGTAGTAATTCCCCAGCCTTCATAAGGCCAATCGAATATTTTTTCTTGCTTCAAGGTTTTTAGATTGTAAACATATACTTTATGATCCTCCCAGGTGAGCTGGTATATTTTCTTATTCAAAATGGTAATACCTTCTCCAAATTCATTATCGGGAAGTTTAACCGACTTGATTGCTTTTCCTGTTTTAAGGTCGGTTAACAATAATTTACTTTCAGTTTCCCAGCCAGTACCCTCCCACAATTTTCCTTCATGCCATATTAATCCCTGGGTGTAAGAAGAAGTATCATGGGGAAAAATATTGAGTACCTGAAAAGGGATATTAGTGGGATCTTGAATTGCCTGTACTTTATTTTGTTCAATATTATCAGACTCTGCATTGGAGTTACATCCAATGAATGTAAAGGATACCACCAAAAAATAAAATAGCTTTCTCATTGTTGAAATTGACCATAAAGTTAATCATTCGCTTGAACCATTGCTGCAACTTTTTCTGCAACAATAGGAGTAAGTGCAACGCCCATTCCATTACAAGCAATGACTGCTAAAACATTGGGGGCAGTCCATGTGCAGAGTGGTTCCTTAGTTGGAGTAAAGCCCATTATTCCACTCCAGTTTTGTTCTATTTCAATAGGTTGTATAGTGTCTATATATGTGGCTAAGAATTGGGTTAAATGATTCCTGATTTTATCTGATCCAGCTAAATCAGTAGTTTGTTCTTCTGCAATAGCTAAATTTCGAGCACCGCCAATTAATATTCGATTTCCAATATTTCTCCAATAGTAAAATCCTTCATCAAAATGAAAAGTACCTTTTAAGCTTAATCCTTCAATAGGTTTGGTTAATAGTATTTGGCCCCTTGCCGGAAGAATATTCAATTCTGGCAAAAGGGTTTGGGTAAATCCATTCACGCAAACAATCAATTGTTTGGCTTTCATTGAAGGGCCGAACTGAGTAGTAATCTCCAATGATTCAGCGGCTTTAATCCACCCCTTTACTTCTACACCATTAATAATGCGAACGCCCAATGCCAACACTTTACTAGTGAGTTCATTCACTAATTTACCGCTGTGAATGCCCGCTTCAAATGAATTATACACTAAATGGTCAAATGATTTTACGCCATAGCGATTCATTTGTTTGGTGGCATTGCAAAAGGTTTGGGGCTTGCCCGTAATAGGTGCCAATAATTCATTTAAATAATGAATATGTCCATCTAAATTCGGGGCAGTAAAATGATTATTTTGAATTGCTTCAAAGCCACCACAAGCATCGTATTGAATGGCTTCATCTGAAAAGTTTGCGCGAATTTTTTGAATGCCTTTAAACCTGCTTTCAACAATGGACAACATAGCTGCAGTGCCCATGGTAGATTCATCACTAATTAATTCGGTTAAACTACCAAAGCAAGCGAAACCCGCATTTCTGGTAGAAGCCCCTAAAGGAGTGGCATTTTTTTCTAGTATGGTAATGGATAGGGAAGGGGCCGCTTTTTTTAATTCATAAGCAGACCAAAGACCCATTAGGCCGGCACCGATGATAACGATATCTGCATCGGCATAATAGCTGTCTTTTTCCCAAAAGGATAACATAGTTAAACGTTGAATCGGAAGTGCATGATGTCTCCATCTTTCACAAGGTATTCTTTTCCTTCAATGCGCAGTCTACCATTGTCTCTACAAGCTGCTTCACTTCCGTATTTAACAAAGTCTTCATAGGCAATCACTTCCGCTTTAATGAATCCTTTTTCAAAATCGGTGTGGATCACACTCGCCGCTTGTGGTGCTTTCCAACCTTTGTGAATAGTCCAAGCGCGAACTTCTTGCACCCCTGCAGTAAAATAAGTATCTAGGTTCAATAATTTGTAAGCAGATTGAATCAATCTATTTAATGCAGGCTCGGTCATTTTATATTCTTCCATGAACATTTGCTTATCTTCTGCATTGTCCATTTCTGCAATTTGTGCTTCAATATTATTGCACATCACAATCACTTGTGCACCTTCAGCTTCAACTGCTTTTTTCAATTGCTCAGAAAAAGCATTCCCTGTATGCATAGATGCTTCGTCTACATTGGCCACATATAAAACAGGCTTGTCTGTTAGTAAAAATAAATCAGCCACTGCGGCTTTGTCTTCTTTGCTTAAACCCAAAGAGTGAATGCTCTTACCCGCCATTAAATGGTTCTGGCAACGTTGTAAAATTTCAAACTCTGCTTTGGCTTTGGTATCAGAACCTACACGAGCCATTTTCTCTACTCTTTGTAATTTCCGCTCTACGCTTTCTAAATCTTTTAATTGTAATTCGGTCTCAATAATTTCTTTATCTGAAACAGGATTAATGGCGCCTTCTTCGCGCAATACATTTTCATCTTCAAAACAACGGATCACATGAATTATCGCATCTACCTCTCTAATATTTCCCAAGAATTTATTTCCCAATCCTTCCCCCTTACTCGCACCTTTTACTAAGCCAGCAATATCAACTATTTCCATTTGGGTTGGAATCACTTTATTGGGTAGTACCAATTCGGCTAATTTGCTTAAACGCTCGTCTGGCACATCCACTAAACCAACATTGGGTTCAATGGTACAAAAACGATAATTACTTGCCTGTGCTTTTGCACTATTACTTACCGCATTAAAAAGCGTTGATTTACCTACATTTGGAAGACCTACTATACCTGCTTGTAAAGCCATTATATTAATTTTGAGGCGCAAAGGTAAGGAATAACCATCATTAGCATTATCTTAGACTTATGGCACTGAATTACGTTTGGATACTCTTTTTTGTGATTGGACTGGTGATTGCTTTAATTAAGCTAATCATCTTTCAAGACTATGAGATTTTCAAGAAAATGGTAGAAGGCATTTTTGATGCCAGCAAGTCTAGCGTAATGGATATTGCTTTGCCATTGACGGGTGTAATGGTATTTTTTATGGGGTTGATGAATATTGGCGAAAAAGCAGGGGCCATTAATTTTTTGGCCAGACTCCTCAATCCATTTATGAAAAGATTGTTTCCTGGAGTCCCCGATAAGCACCCAGCTATGGGACAAATGGTCATGAATTTTAGCGCCAATATGTTGGGCTTAGACAATGCGGCTACTCCCTTTGGATTAAAAGCAATGGAGAGTTTGCAAACGCTAAATCCGCAAAAAGAAACAGCTAGTAATGCGCAAATCATGTTCTTGGTTTTGCATACCAGTGGACTTACTTTAATACCCTTATCTATTATTGCCTATCGAGCAGGTGCCGGAAGTGTAAACCCTACCAGTGTATTTGTTCCATTGATGTTGGCAACATCTGTTGCAACAGTTGCTAGTATTTTAATTACAGGAATTTACCAACGATTAAAATTTGATCGGGTATTGATAGCCTGGTTAGGAACCATTGTTACGGCTATCTTTTTATTTGCTTGGTTTATACAGCAATTGCCTTCACAAAAAGATATTCCTGTACCTACTTTATTGACCAAAGAAACTTTTAGTAATGTATTAGGCAATATTATTTTGTTCTTAATTATTTGCACATTTATCATTGGTGGTCATATAAAAAAAGTAAATGTATTTGATGCGTTTATTGAAGGTGCTAAACAAGGTTGGGAAGTGATTTTAAAAGTGATTCCTTATTTGGTAGGGATGTTAGTGGGTATTCGGGTGTTTAGAGAGAGTGGGGCTTTAGAAGCCATCATCAGTGGCATTACTTGGTGCTTTACTACTGTTGGTGCAAGTGGAGAATTTGTTCCTGCATTACCAGTTGCTATCATGCGTCCTTTTAGTGGGGGAGGTGCAAGGGGATTAATGTTAGATATATTCAAAACTCATGGACCTGATAGTTTTATAGGACAGTTGGCCAGTACTTTTCAAGGAAGTGCAGACACTACGTTTTACATCATTGCACTCTACTTCGGGAGTGTAGGAATTAAGAAAGTGCGCTATGCAATATGGGCGGGTATGCTGGCCGATTTAATTGGCGTCATTGCTGCCGTTGGGATTGCTTACATCTTTTTTAAGTAGCCGAAGAGCCTAACTAAATCAGCATGGTGTTTCTAACGAATTATTTTGTTTCTGCTAATTCCATTATGATGGCCCATTCTTCAGGAGTAACGGGTTGCACAGACAATCTTTGTGCTTTTACCAACGCCATTTTTTCTAGTCGAATATCTGCTTTAACAGTAGCTAAGCTAACTGGCTTTTTTAATTTTTTTACTGGCTTAAAATTGACCACTAACCAAGCGGTATCATCCGTGGTAGGATCTTGATAAGACTCTTTGGTTACTTTGGCAATGCCCACAATTTCCATTCCTTCGTTGCTATGATACCAAAAAGCTAGATCGCCTTTTTTCATAGCCCTTAAATTGTTGCGCGCCTGGTAATTTCTTACACCGTCCCAAAAAGTTTCTTTGTCGTTTACAAACTGATCCCAACTGTATTTAAATGGTTCCGACTTAATTAACCAATAGTTCATTGTAATTCCGTTTTTGTTTCTTCAAAGGCAATGCCCTCTTTTATTAATTCCGCTAAAACTGGTTCGTATATTTCTTTAATGATTGGTATATGTAACCCTTTAATGGCAATTTTGTTCTCTAAAATTAAGACAGCTGCAATCCCCAAAGGCAAACCAACCGTTTTGGCCATTGCAGTATGCAACTCATCATCCCCTTTAACCACTAGCGAACTTTGAAGGGCGAATTTTTTATTGTTGATTGAATATTCCAATTCATGCAGCATTACAATCAGGTCTTTGTCGCCTGCTTGTAATTTCCATTTTGCCTCTAGTATTTCTTGTAAAATTTGCGCAACCGATAAAGTCCCTTTGTTGATTAAGGTGGGATCATTGAAGCCTAAAAAATGGAACTGCTCTTTTAATTTAGGGTTGTTCAATTCCACTTGATTTTTAATTAAGTGATCTTGAAAAAATTGCGCATAACTTAATCCATTCGTATCAACCATTTCCTCATCACTAGTTAATTGAGCTTGCACTATTTTTTCCCATCCTAAACAAAAAGGAGCATATCGCAAAGTGGTTCTAACAAATGTTCTTGCTGTTTCTAACTGATACAAGGGAATATAAGATAATGAATCTCTGTTGGGATAATAGGCCAATGATCCTACATGCGGAATAGTCAACTGCGAACAGTTTGCAAAGATTTGATTATAGTTTTTATTAACCTCTTTACCAGCCTCTTTATAAATGGCACCTGCTTTTCCAGCTGTCACAATATTGCGCGGATTCCAGCTGATTTTATAATGCCATGGATTGTTGTCAGATTCAGGGGCAATCAATCCCCCGCAATGCGATTTAAAGGAGCTTATTTGCCCTCCATTTGCTTTGATCTCATGAATGATTTGCATAGCACTCATATGGTCAATACCAGGATCTAAACCCATTTCTCCAATGAACAATAAACCAGCTTCATTAATATCTTTTTCCAAACTTTTTATCTGGCTGTCCAAATAAGAAGCGGTCAATAAATTTTTTTTAAGAGCAACGCAATCCTTGGCTACCAAAAAATGCAAGCCCGGTGGTAATAGGGAAATCACTATATCGGCGGCTTTTATCAATCCCTGTCTGGCTGTTTCATCTTCTATGGAAAGGGCAGCTGCACGCAAATTGGGATACCCGCTGATTTTGCTATTTAACGTATTTAAATCTTGGTCTGCCACCGTGCAAATCCAATTTTTTTGGGCAGTTATACCCCCTAAATACCTAATTAAAACAGTGGCAGATTTGCCTGCGCCAAAAACTAAAATTTGCATATTGAATTACTTAAAAAAAATAAAGATAGAACAATTGGTGTCTACCAATGAAAATCAAGCGTTTAGATAGGGTGTAAACTGTGGATAAAACCAGTAAAAAAACCCTGTTTTTTAGCCTTTTTACCCCCTAAAAAAGCTATCTTCGCAAACCTTCATTCAGGAGGCTATTTTTCCCCCTGAAAATGAATTAAAAGTAGAACCATCAAGATACATGGAAGAGAACTTAATACCAGAACAAACCAACGATAACGACCGCATTATTCAGGTCAATATTGAAGAGCAAATGAAGACCGCTTACATTGATTATTCAATGTCGGTAATTGTGGGTCGTGCACTACCAGATGTCAGGGATGGATTTAAGCCCGTACACCGCAGGGTATTGTACGCGATGAACGAGTTGGGGAACAACAGCAATAAGCCTTTTAAGAAATCTGCCCGTATTGTGGGGGAAGTAATGGGTAAATATCACCCACATGGTGATAGTGCTATTTACGATACTTTGGTAAGGATGGCCCAAGAATGGACCATGCGTTACACATTAGTAGACCGCCAGGGTAACTTTGGTAACCAAGATGGAGATCCACCTGCAGCAATGCGTTATACTGAGGCAAGATTGCAAAAGATTGCTGAAGCCATGTTGGATGATATTGAAAAAGAAACGGTAGATTTTCAACTGAATTTTGACGATTCATTAGAAGAGCCCACCGTTTTGCCTGCAAGAATTCCTCAGTTATTGGTGAATGGATCCTCTGGAATTGCAGTAGGTATGGCTACCAATATGATGCCGCATAATTTAAGCGAAGTCATTGATGGATGTGTAGCATATGTAGACAATAGAGATATTACCATAGAAGAGTTGATGAATTATGTGAAAGCGCCTGATTTCCCAACTGGTGGAGTGATCTATGGTATGGAGGGCGTAAGACAAGCATTAATGACCGGTAGAGGAAGGGTAGTAGTGAGAGGAAGATGCAATGTTGAAACCAAGCCCAATGGCAGAGAAATGATTGTTATTACGGAAGTGCCTTATCAGGTAAGCCGTGATACTTTAACGGATCGAATTGGACAATTGGCCATCAATAAAATTGTGGATGGTATATCCGATGTGGGTAACCAAAGTAATAAAGATGGTACTCGTATTGTAGTGGAATTAAAGAAGGATGCTGTTGCGCAAGTGGTCATTAATCAATTGTACAAGCATACAGAATTACAAACCAGCTATGGTATCAATAATGTGGCATTAAGCAAGGGCCGTCCGGGTATTATGAACTTGCATGATCTTATTAAAGCTTTCATTGAATTTAGAATGGAAGTGGTGATTAGAAGAGCCAAATTTGAATTAAGAAAAGCAGAGGAACGTGCGCATGTTTTAGAAGGATATTTAAAAGCATTGGATCATTTAGACGAAGTCATTCGTTTGATTCGTGCAAGTAGAACGCCTGATGAAGCGAAGGAAGCTTTGATGACGAAGAGTAGCCAAGAAAAATGGTACTTGAATTCTGCTATGTTCTCCGATCTAACAGATGAGTTGTACAAACAAGCAGAAGGGTTATCTGAAATTCAAGCGAAAGCCATACTAGAATTGCGTTTACAGCGATTGACTGGAATGGAGCGCGATAAAATTATTGAAGAGTTCAACGGTTTAATTGCAACTATTAGAGACTTGAAAGCCCTATTGGCAAATGAAGATTTACGCTTTGCTTTAATTAGAAAAGAGCTACTTGAAGTAAAAGATAAATTTGGGGATGCACGTAAGAGTGAGATTCAATATTTAGCAGATGAAATGCGTATTGAAGACTTGATTGAAGATGAAGATGTGGTAATTACTATTTCTCATTTAGGTTATATCAAGCGTACTTCTGCAACCGAATACCGTCAACAAAAAAGGGGGGGTAGAGGAGCAGTTGGATCAAAAACCCGAGAAGAAGATTTTGTAGAACATTTATTTGTTGCCTCTACACATGATACCATTTTATTCTTTACAGAAAAGGGTAGGTGTTATTGGATGCGCGTATACGAAATTCCAGAAGGAGAGAAGCAAAGCAAAGGTAGAGCCATTCAGAATTTGATTCAATTACCTGGCGATGATAAAGTGAAAGCAATCATTAATGTAAAGAATATTGCAGACACTGATTTTGTTCAAAATCACTATATCGTACTTTGTACTAAGCAAGGTATTATCAAGAAAACTTCATTAGAAGATTTTAGCAGACCAAGAGCCAATGGAGTGAATGCTATTACCATTGTAGAAGGGGATGAATTGTTAGAAGCCAGATTAACCAATGGTTCTAGCGAAATCATGTTAGCAGTTAAGAGCGGACGTGCTATTCGTTTCCCTGAAACTAAAGTGCGTTCAACTGGTAGAGGTGCCATTGGAGTAGCGGGTATTGAAGTAGATGATGCCACCGATGAAGTGGTTGGCATGATTTGTGTAAATAAGGACGATACTGAGCGAACCATATTGGTGGTAAGTGAAAAAGGATACGGTAAAAGAACCGCCATTGAAGATTATCGTATTACCAATAGAGGAGGTAAAGGTGTTAAAACCATTAACGTAACGGAGAAAACTGGAAGTTTGGTTGGCATACTTTATGTAAAAGAAGTAGAAGACCTAATCATTACTTGTAAATCGGGCATTACCATTAGAACGGGTATTGTAGATATTAGAGAAGCTGGTAGAGCTACACAGGGTGTTAAATTGATTCGCTTAGATGAGGGCGATGAAATTGCAGCCATTTCTCAAATTGAGGAGCAAGTAGTGGAAGAAGTGGCTGATGAAGTAATAGCCGAAGCCGGTGAAGTTGCTGAAGGCTTATCAGATTCTACTGATTTGGAAAATGCTAGCGATGATGCTGGTTTAAATATTGATAATAACGAAGAACCCATTATTTAAGTACACGATTAAAAACAACCATATGAAGTATTTTTTCTCCTTGTTGTTAAGCATTGCAATCATTTCAGTTGCAACTGCACAGGATTTCAAGAAAGTTGAAACCAATGTTTATTTAAAAAAGTTTGAGGAAGCTAAAACAGAAATTGATAAAGCTTTAGCTGAGCCTAAAAATCAAGCAAAAGCAGAAGGCTATTATTGGAAGTCTAGAATTTATGCTGCTTTGTTTCAAAATGAAGCAACCAGAGCAAAGTATCCAACTGCTGTTGAAGATGCACATGCAGCTTTCCAAAAATATGCTGAAATGGATCCTGCCTTAGCTAAAGTAAAAGAAAAAGGTGCGGATGGTTATTTTGATATGTATGCTACTTCATTTGGAGTAGGTATTAATAGTTTTAAAGAAAAGAAATATGATGCTGCTTCAAAGGAGTTTGAGAAAGCGGTTGTTTACAGCGATTATATCTTCAAAAATAAATGGGCTAGTTCTCAACAACCCTTTGATACTACTTCAATTTTGTATTGTGCTTACTCTTTTCAGAATGCACAAAAGCCAGATGATGCAGTTAAATATTATACTCGTTTAGCAGAAAGTAAAGTAACAGGAGAGGGCTTTGCTGATATTTATAAATACTTGGTAGACTACAATACTAAGAAAAAGAATAAAGAAGGCTTTGATAAGTACATGGCCTTGGGTAAAGAAGTGTACCCTGCTGAAAACTGGGAAGATTTTGAAATTGAATATATTGATCAGAACTATGATTTAGCTGGTAAAACTGCTTTATATGATGAAATGGATGCTGCAGGCACTTTAACTGAATCAAAATATTTACAGTTTGGCGATGTGTTTGTTTCAGTAAGAAATGAGGATGGGGTAGACAGTGCAACAATTGATAAGTACAATCGCAAAGCAATTGATGCATTCAAAAAAGCATATGGCAAAAACAATAACAATGCAATTGCTGCATTTAACGTAGGTGTTACATATTATAATTTCTTCAATTTAGAAGATGACAAGTATGCTGCTAACATTAAAAAATTACAAGAGATTAATGCCAGCAAACCTGTAATTAAAGATCCAAAGAAAAAAGCAGCTGCTGAAGCTGAGCATAAAGCAAAAGTGGATGCCATTAAAAATGCAAATGCTGCTATTGAGAAAGTTTCTATGGAAAATGTAGATATAGCTGCTGAGTGGTTATCTAAATCTTTTATGATTTTAAAAGATAAAACTCCTCGTACCAATACAGAGAAAAGTGTTATTAATAAATCAGTTGACTTTATTGCCAATATTTATTACTATAAAATGGGTCGTGTAAGAGGTAAGGATGCTAAATTGTTTGATCAATACGAAGCCAAATACAAAGAGTTTGATGCATTGCACTCAACATTCAAATAGTATATGATTAACCGTACCCTAATTTTATCCATAGCATTTGCGGGTATCTTTTCTTGTTCCACTAGTAAAAAAGAAGGAGCAGTAGAAGATACTTCGCAAATGACTACTGAGCCAAGCGTTAAAACCGAACAGTTGATCACTGGCTATGAAGTGATTTGGGGTATGGATTTTTTGCCCAATGGTGATTTGCTTTTCACTGAAAAGAAAGGGAAACTGCATCGTAAAAGCGGTGATAAAATCACAGAAATTACTGGACTTCCAACAATCAATACCAGCGGGCAGGGAGGTTTATTAGACGTTCGAGTTTCACCACAATTCAACAGTAATGGCTGGGTATTCATTAGCTATGCTGGGAATTATCCAGGTGGGGGCGGAAGTGTTAATTTAATGCGTTTTAAATTAGTGAACGATCAAATTACCGAGCCCAAAATATTATTGACTTCTAATTCAGCCAATACGATGACTGGCCACTATGGAAGCCGTATTGATTTTGATGAAGCAGGTAATTTATTTGTAAGTGTTGGGGAAGGAGGTGCTACCAGTTATGGTGGAGCGAATTCGCCGAACAAAAATGCCCAAGATGTAAACAGTACATGGGGTAAAGTGCATCGGATAACACAAGATGGCGGTATACCTGCAGGAAACCCAATATTAGCGGGCAATTCAGCACCAACAACCGTTTACAGTTACGGACACCGAAATCCACAAGGCTTGGTCTATAATCCATTCACCAAAGAAATTTGGGAAGCAGAACATGGACCAAAAGGTGGAGATGAAGTGAACATTATTAAAGTGGGCAATAACTACGGCTGGCCTTTGGTTTCCTACGGTGTGAACTACGATGATAAACCAGTTTCTGCAAGCCCAACCATGACTGGTGTTACAGACCCAGTTCACAAATGGGTTCCATCCATTGGTGCATGCGGAATGGCATTCATTACCGATAAAAAATTCAAAAGTTGGACCGGTAATTTATTGGTTGGCGGATTGGCTTTGCAATATTTAGCACGCCTTGAAATCAAGGACAATAAAGTGGTGAAAGAACACAAACTCCTCGATAAAGTAGGCCGCATTCGTCATGTGCGCCAAGCACCAGATGGTTCTATTTATGTTTCCATAGAAGGACCAGGAAGGATAGTAAGGTTGGTTCCTGAATAGTTTTGCATGTATTTAAAAATTCTTATTACCCTCAATTTGTTTTTGCTTCTATTAAATCCTTTACAGGCACAGGATTCGAAAAAGTATCGGGAAGAGAAAACGAAAGTTTTACAATTTTTTCAAGATAGTATACTAACCAATTCTAATTATTTTATTTTTTCAAAAGGAAATACAATTCGAATTCGAAATTATCTTTCAAATAGTAATTTATTTTTAGGAGTTTCTTTGTATAGTTTGAATTCGGCATATGAAAATGCAACTATACATAGTGTATTTAGTGAGAATGAGCTAAATACTATTTTATCAAAAATGACAAAGGATACTCTAAGAGAAAAAATTGGTTTCAAGTTTAATAATTATATACAGATGGTTAGTGGTGATAGCTGTCTTAAAATTTCAAAGCCAATTTTTGAGAAAAATTTTAACTATTGTTATCTTTCTTATGGCTGGTTTAATTCTGATAAGACTTCAATTGATGGTAGTTCATTATTTCTCTTTAAGAAAAATGGCAAATGGACTTTTGTAAAAAAAGTAGGGGATATAAAAAGCTGGTAATATTATTTATACAATGAGAAATTAAAGCCTTATGGTTTTCCTTCCCGTTCTGTTGTGTGCTATTTAACATAAAAGTTTGTTATAAGTGTTTTCAATTTCCTTGGCGTCGGTATATTGCGAATTTAATCGTAATAAGTGCCAACGAATGGAGTG
>MIAG01000010.1:122877-195655 GCA_001829005.1 Sphingobacteriia bacterium RIFOXYC2_FULL_35_18
TTTAATCGTAATAAGTGCCAACGAATGGAGTGTTTAAATTCGCAATATACCGACGCCCAAACGTGAACGAAGTGAACTCACTAGGAAATTATTGAAAACAATTATAACTCAATATTATGTTACTTAGGTAGCGTTGTGTAGGGGAAGGCGTAAGTTTAGCGAAGCGGTACGCCGCCCCGTTGCGGGAAGAATGGGGAAGAAAAAAAATGCAGAGCGAGGGAAACGAGCAGAAATCTTTAAACTAAAAATATGGAAGAAAAATTGAGAGTAGTATTTATTTCGAATGAACAAACATTTGATTCAGATAAAGACGATTTTAGCGAAAAGCCATTGAGTGATGTTTATTCTATGGCTCACGTTGTATTTCGTGGTAAAATTGAAGAGATATTAGAAAAAGGGTGGTACGTTTTAGTTGATTCAGATGAAAGCGGTAAACCTACTCATTTTAGGTTAGTTAATGACAATAGTTAACTCTGCTTCCTTTAACTTCTGAAATCCATTTAAAGCATCTTTTTCAAACTCTTGTTTTGTTTCGTAAGGGGATAGAACGGTAAACTGAATATCATTCTCTAGTAATACCCCTACATGGCGAGAAAAAATAGAAGCGTGGCTTTTTTCTTCCCCATTCTGTTGTGCGCTATTTAACATAAAAGTTTGTTATAAGTGTTTTCAATTTCCTTGGCGTCGGTATATTGCGAATTTAATCGTAATAAGTGCCAACGAATGGAGTGTTTAAATTCGCAATATACCGACGCCCAAACGTGAACGAAGTGAACTCACTAGGAAATTATTGAAAACAATTATAACTCAATATTATGTTACTTAGGTAGCGTTGTGTAGGGGAAGGTGTAAGTTTAGCGAAGCGGTACGCCGCCCCGTTGCGGGAAGAATGGGGAAGAAAAAAAACAAGGCAAAGCGAGGGAAACGAGCAACAAATTCGCTTAGATTTAATCCATAAAATTAAAGCCATATGGAGAAATTAAATGCAATTTTTGAAAAGTACAAAACTAAATTAAGTGAATTTAAGCCTTCCAATAATTTAGATACCGTATTTTCTGAACCTATTAAATATAGGAATCAATTAGCAAATGAGATGTTTGACGAAATGCAAGAATTTACGCAGGACATAGACTTGCTTACAAGTTACATCAAGAAATTTTGGGAGTAATTTCTAATGACTTATTTTGCCATTCTCTTAGCTTATCGTAATCAATGTGAAGGGTAATTCCGCATTCAGCTAATTTCGAAACAGAGTTTAAAAAGTCTTCATTAGCTTGTACGATTTCTTTTACCTTTTCATTGTAATTATCTAAAATTTGTAAGGACATATGTTTTAATTTTTATTAAGGAAGTTGATAAATCTTTTCAGCGTAGGATTGAAGCTGCGACCAAGGGCTAGGTTTTATCCTTAAAATTCTCCATAAAAAAAAGAAGCGTTGGGCTTTTTTTCTTCCCCATTCTGTTGTGCGCTATTTAACATAATATTAATTATAAGAAATGTTATGTTCAGTAAATAAGTTGATTATCAAGTGATTAGATTGTAATATGCAGTCCCTGAGGATTATTTGCATTGCAATTCTTGGGATAAGAATAAAACAATGCCTACATTTAAAACTCTAAACTTTAAAGCAATCATTCATGTTCTCTAGAAGAAAATTTTTACAAGTTGGAAGCCTTGGAATTGGCAGTTTTTCTATAGCTGGTTTTGCGCCTAAATATGCGGGGAAAAAGCCAATTGTTTTATCTACCTGGGACGCTGGTATTCGAGCTAATAAAGCTGCTTGGAATGTCTTAAAAAATAATGGTCGTGCTTTGGACGCTGTTGAGCAAGGTGTAATGGTTACAGAAAATGAACAAAACTGTTGCGTGGGTTTAGGTGCTAATCCAGACAGAGACGGTTACGTTACGCTAGATGCATCCATCATGGATGAATTTGCAAATTGTGGCAGCGTGGCTTGTTTAGAAAGAATTAAGCATCCCATTTCAGTTGCTCGTAAAGTGATGGAAAATACCCCTCATGTAATGTTGGTGGGGCAAGGTGCGCAGCAATTCGCTTTATCTCAAGGCTTTACTTTAGAAAAAGATGGATTGTCTGAAGGTGCTGAACGTGAATACAAAAAATGGTTACAAAAAAGTGAATACAAGCCCGGAATCAATAGAGAAAATAAAGAAAATCAAATTGCAGCTGCTCCTGCCCGATTATCCGACGGTTCTTGGAACCATGATACCATCGGCATGATTGCTTTGGATGCCAACGGTAATTTAAGTGGCAGTTGTACTACAAGCGGAATGGGTTTTAAAATGCGTGGACGTGTGGGTGATTCTCCAATCATTGGGGCGGGATTATTTGTAGACAATGAAGTGGGTGCTGTTGTTGCAACTGGTCAAGGTGAAGATATCATTCGCATGGGTGGTGCTCATACGGTAATGGAATTCATGCGCCAAGGTTTGTCTCCTGAAATGGCTTGTAAAAAAGCAATCGAAAGGTTGCTTAAAATTAAAGGCAGTAAGGCTAAAGAAATCCAAGCTTGCATGATTGCCATTAATAAACAAGGTGCTTATGGTAGTTATGCATTACAAAAAGGATTTAATTATGCCGTTTGTTATGCAGACGATAAAAATATTTTAGTGGACAGTAAATTTTTGATCTAGCCATGCTTTTAGAAATATGTGTGTTTAATACTGCAACAGCCATTGCTGCTGAACAAGCTGGTGCCGATAGAATTGAATTGTGTGAGAACTATGCCAATGGTGGAACTACGCCTTCCTATGGATATTTAAAAACAGTTAGAGAAAAAATTAGTATTCCTGTATTCCCAATGATACGTCCTCGTGGTGGAGATTACTTTCATACACAGGATGAAATAGACATTATTCTCAAAGATATTTTGCTTTGCAAAGAATTACAATTTGAAGGTGTAGTATTTGGTTTGTTAAATCAAGATGGTAGCATTGATCAAGATAATATTGCAAAATTAGTTGAAGCTGCTTATCCTTTAGATGTAACATTTCATAGGGCTTTTGATCGTTGTAAAGAGCCGCAAGAATCACTTGAAACGCTTATCCAGTGCGGATGTACGAGAGTATTAACTAGTGGCCAATATCCAAAAGTAACGGATGGTTTGCCATTAGTAAAAACCTTGGTTGAGCAAGCAAATGATCGCATTGTCATTATGCCAGGCAGTGGATTAAATAGCAGTAATGTGCAACATATTATTGACACTGCAGGTGTGACTGAAGTACATACTTCTGCAAGAATCAGAATACCTAGTACCACCGCATTTCGCAATCCACTAATGCCAGAAGATTTCGATATTGATTTCGTTGATGCCAATGAAATAAAAAAAATAAAGTCCATCATAAACCAATGATGAACTTTACTTAATTGGGGTAAAATATGTATTAATAAAGCATACGAACTTTAATTGTAGACTTTACAGACTTTAATAATTCAATTGCTGTTTTAGATAATTTCTTTTCTATATCAAGTACTACATAACCGATGTCTTCATTGGTTTTGAGGTACTGCCCAACAATATTTATTTTGTTTTTAGACAAAGCAGTATTGATGGCACTTAATACGCCAGGGACATTGTGGTGTACATGTAAAATTCGGTGTGTTCCTTCTATCGGTGGCAATCCAATAGCAGGCACGGTATGTGAACCATTGGTGATGCCTCGCTCTAAATATTGGAATAATTTGATGCTTACATCTTCCCCTATATTTTGCTGTGCTTCTTCTGTTGAACCACCAATATGTGGAGTCAATAACACGTTTTTCAATCCTTGAACTGGGCTTTCAAAATGATCGCCATTTTTTTCAGGCTCCCAAGGAAATACATCAATGGCTGCACCACTGATATGCTTTTCTTCAATTGCATTAGCCAATGCTTTTAAGTCTACCACTTCTCCCCTTGCATAGTTAATCAATATGGCACCAGGCTTCATTTGCTTGATGGCATTTTTATTAATCAACAATTTGGTTTCTGGAGTTTCAGGTACATGTAAAGAAACAATATCCGCATGGTTCAAGACTTCTTTCATGTTCTTAGCAGCAGTGGCATTACCCAATGGTAGCTTGGTTTCTGTATCATAAAACAATACTTTCATGCCTAATGCTTCAGCCAATACACTTACCTGAGATCCAATATTTCCATATCCAATTAATCCTAAGGTTTTACCCCTTAATTCATAACTGCCTTTGGCCTCCTTCATCCAGATTCCTTGATGCGCAGCCATATTCTTGTCGGGTATTCTTCTGATTAACATGACACTAGCACCAATTACCAATTCTGCTACACTTCTTGTGTTACTATAAGGTGCATTAAAAACCGCCACCCCTTTTTGTGTTGCCGCTTTTAAATCTACTTGGTTCACACCAATACAAAAACAGCCAATGGCTTGTAGCTTGGTTGCAGCGTCTAGTACTTTTTTGGTAATCAATGTTTTTGAACGAATGCCAATCAGGTGAACGTCTTTAATTTCTTTTATTAGTTCTTCTTCACTTAATGCGCCACTCAATTTTCGAATATTCGTATAACCGTTTTGCTTAAACTGTTGAACGGCTTTATCGCTAATATTCTCTAAAAAAAGAATATTAATGCGCTCTTTTGGATAGCTGGTACTTGCTTGCTTGCTCATAAATGCAAAATAATGTTATCTATTCTTATACCATGCGCATAGTTTTCCACGTTGGTAGTATAAGAAACCACCATGGTTATCTTTGTACTAATTCTAACCCTATATAATAAATGCTGAGATTGATGATAGTTCCTGTAATCAGTTATGTAATGATGGCATGTAGTGGTTCCCCCGCCCCTACCACTGATACAATTAATGAAGGGAAGCCATTGGTTTACACCAGTTTGAAATCGAGTGAAAAAGAAATATATGTTAATGCAATTAAGCCTATTTATGAGAAGCAATTGCTAAAGACGGGTTTTAATGGCGCAATTTTAATAGCCAAAAACGGTGAAGTGGTTTTTGAAGATTACCAGGGGATGATTAATTTTTCTACAAAGGAACCCATAACCCCTTCTTCTACTTTTCACGTTGCATCAATTAGTAAAACTTTTACGGCTATGACCATTTTAAGGTTGATGGAACAAAGCCGCCTTGCATTAACAGACCCTGTAGAACAATACCTGCCCTCCTTTCCTTACAAAGGAATTACGCTTGAATTGTTACTGTCTCATCGTTCTGGCTTACCCAAATACGATCAGTTGATGGCAGGTACTAGATCTTATATTACCCGAAGAAAAAATAAGAGAGGTAAATGGATAAAGCAAACTGTGTACGTTAAAGATCCAGTAAGGGTTACCGGTTTGAGCAGCAATTATGATGTGTTGAAGTTTTTAGCTGGAACCCGCCCTGCGCCTGAGTCTCAGCCCAATAGAAGATACAGTTACAACAATACGAATTTTGCATTATTGGCCTTGGTAATCGAAAAAATTACAGGCCAAACCTATCCCCAATACATGAAAGACAGTGTGTTTACTCCCCTTGGGATGAAAGACACGTATGTGTTTAGTTTAAAGGATACTGCCAATTATGTACCATCCTATACTCCTGGGAAAAAAGCATATCCATTAGAAAAATTGGATTGTATTTATGGCGATAAGAATGTGTATAGTACAGTAAGAGATTTACTTCAATGGGACAAAGCATTGTATCAAGGTAAGTTTGTTAGTATGCAGTCACAGGAATTAGCATATGAGCCGTTGAGCAATGAAACCAGGGGTAAAAAGAATTATGGTTTAGGATGGCATTTATATGTAGATCCTCCTAATCCAACAGTGGTTTATCACAATGGCTGGTGGCATGGGAACAATGCCGTTTTTAGAAGACTGCTCAGTGATACGGCAACTATAATCATCCTAGGAAATAAATTCAATAGCAATATTTGGCAGGCAGGCAAGCTGAGCGCTGTTTTCACTGATATTGAGCTGCCAGAGATGGACGAAGAATAATAATTATCCCTATACAACGTTTATTGAAGCACCAAAGGGCTAGAACCCTTATTTTTGCCAACCTTAAACAATTTAACAACTGACACACAATTGCTTATGAACAATCTATTGTTTTATGCCGTTCCGGCGATGGGAGTTATTGGACTTCTATACACTTTAATTAAGTTTAACTGGGTATCCAAGCAGGATGCAGGTAACGCTAGAATGAAAGAAATCAGCACATACATCGCAGAAGGTGCAATGGCTTTCTTGAAAGCTGAGTGGAAAATCCTAGCTTATTTTGTGGTAATTGTTGCAATCCTTTTAGGATTTATGGCTCAATCTAATGAAGACAGCCATTGGAGCATTGCCATCTCCTTTTTTATAGGAGCCGTATTTAGTGCAACTGCAGGGTATATTGGTATGAAAGTGGCTACCAAAGCCAACGTTCGAACTGCAGAAGCTGCAAGAACCAGTTTAAGCAAAGCTTTAAATGTTTCTTTTACTGGTGGTGCTGTTATGGGTTTGGGTGTATCAGGATTGGCCGTTCTAGGTTTAGGTGGTTTGTTTTTAGTGTTAAAGCAATACTTCTCTCCTGATGGAGATGTAGAAGGCATGCTTCGCACTATTGAAGTATTAACTGGTTTTTCTTTAGGTGCTGAAAGTATAGCATTATTTGCGCGTGTAGGTGGTGGTATTTATACCAAAGCCGCAGACGTAGGTGCAGACTTAGTAGGTAAAGTTGAAGCAGGAATTCCAGAAGATGATCCTCGTAACCCCGCTACAATTGCGGATAACGTAGGTGACAACGTTGGTGACGTTGCAGGTATGGGAGCCGATTTATTTGGTTCTTATGTTGCAACTGTATTAGCTACCATGGTACTGGGTAATGAAGTAACTGCCGCTGATGGTTCAAGATTAATTGATGCATTTGGTGGGCTGTCTCCTATACTTTTACCAATGTTGATTGCTGGTATTGGAATCATCTTATCTATCATTGGAACTTTATTTGTTCGCATAGGTGAAAACGCAGGTTTAAATACAGCAGTTGTACAGAAAGCATTGAACATGGGTAACTATGGCTCAATGGTATTAACTGCCATTGTTTGTTATTTCTTAGTAGGAAATGTATTACCTGAATCAATGACTTTAAGAGGCGCTGAATTCACTAGAAATGGTGTGTATGGTGCAATTGTAGTTGGTTTAGTGGTAGGTACATTAATGAGCATTATTACAGAGTATTATACCGCAATGGGTAAGCGTCCTGTAATGAGCATTATCCGTCAGTCTGCTACAGGTCATGCTACTAATATTATTGGTGGATTAGCAATTGGTATGGAAAGCACTTTCTTGCCAATACTTGTTTTAGCGGGTGGTATTTATGGTTCATTCCTTTGTGCAGGTTTATATGGTGTAGCTATTGCAGCTGCGGGTATGATGGCTACAACTGGTATGCAATTAGCGATTGATGCATTTGGTCCTATCGCGGACAATGCAGGTGGTATTGCTGAAATGAGTGAATTACCTGGTGAAGTACGTGAGAAGACCGATATTTTGGATGCTGTAGGTAACACTACTGCAGCAAGCGGTAAAGGTTTTGCCATTGCTTCTGCTGCATTAACTGCATTGGCTTTATTTGCAGCTTTTGTGGGTGTTGCAATGCCAAACAATCAGCATATTGATATTTATAAAGCGGATGTTTTAGCTGCTTTATTTATTGGTGGAATGATACCCTTCATTTTCTCTTCTCTCGCTATTAGAGCGGTAGGTGAAGCGGCAATGGCCATGGTGGAAGAAGTTCGTCGCCAGTTCAGAACCATTCCAGGAATCATGGAAGGTACTGGTAAGCCTGAATACGATAAGTGTGTGGCCATTTCAACAGAAGCTTCTTTAAAGAAGATGATGTTGCCTGGTGCAATCACCATTATCTCTCCTATTTTAATTGGTTTCTTATTAGGACCTGAAGCATTGGGTGGATTTTTAGCAGGTGCTACTGTAAGTGGTGTATTAATGGGAATTTTCCAGAACAACGCAGGTGGTGCTTGGGATAATGCCAAGAAGTCTTTTGAGAAGGGCGTTGAAATTAATGGTGAAATGTATTACAAGAAATCAGAACCACATAAAGCTTCTGTAACAGGTGATACAGTTGGTGATCCATTTAAAGACACTTCTGGTCCTTCTATGAATATCTTAATCAAATTGATGTCTATCGTTTCATTGGTTATTGCGCCTACATTGGCTCATTTGCATCCAACTGGTGCTGCTGAAAACAAAATTGAAAAGAAGATTGAAATCAGGGTTACTGGCCAAGATACTGCTGCGATGAGTATGAGTGCTCAGCCAAATGCAGATGGTTTAACTGGTTTAATTGAAGCATTGAAAACAGATGGAGTGATTGAATCAGCTGAAAATGTTTCTATTAAAATTGAAGCAGGTAAATTGTTGATCAATGGTACTGCTGTAACTGATGATGTTTACAAGAAATATGAGCAATTCTACATGAGTATGAGCGACAAAGGCATAGAAATAAAAGCCTCTGAAATTAAAAAGTAAGAAAGGTATTAAATGTAAAAACCCCCGAAATTTCGGGGGTTTTTTTATAGCAAACAATCGAAAAAAATTACCACTTGTCTACTTCTTCAGTAGCAGTATCGTTTACAACAGGGGTTTCATTTACTGTTGAAGTAGGGGTAGCTGCTGTATAAACAGGCTCAGCAACTTCTGGCGTAGCTTCAGTTTCAGCCACTAAATTGGCTTCACTATTTTCTGGAGTATAGTTTTCTCCTTCTCCCTCACCTTCTGGATACTCATGATTAAATGCATCAAAATCGAAGTCGGGCATTAAATCTGTTTTCACAAAATCTACTGCTTCTCCTAATGCTTTAATGAATTTGTTGAAATCTTCTTTGTACAGAAAAATCTTGTGACGGTCATAACCATTGTTATCGAAGCGTTTACGGCTTTCGGTAATGGTTAAAAAATAATCATTGCCACGTGTTGCTCTTACATCAAAAAAGTAAGTTCTTCTCTTTCCTGCACGGATGCGAGTGCTGTACACACTCTCCATTTTTTTGTCGTTGTTCTCGTACGCCACAGTTTATTAATTTGGTTAACAGTTTGTTAATGGTTAAAAATAGGAGTTGTTTCCGAATTACCAAAAATTTCCATTAAATAATAAACAAATGTGGTAGACTTTTTTTAAAGTTGTAACGCTAAAATTAAGCTTCCTTATTAGTTTGAAGTTGTAGCTTATATAATTCTGCGTAATAGCCATTTAAATTCATGAGTTCCTCATGAGTACCTTGTTCTATAATGATGCCATCTTCTAAAACAATAATTTGATCAAATTTAAAACCTGCGAATATTCTATGGGTGACAATCAACGCAGTTTTGGCTTTTAAATATTCATACAAATGACCAATAATATGTTTTTCTGTTTTGGCATCAACCGCACTTAAACAATCGTCAAATAAAACGATTTCAGGGGCTTTAATTAATGCACGGGCAATAGAAATTCTTTGTTTTTGTCCCCCACTTAAAGTCACCCCCCGCTCTCCTATCAAAGTTTCATATCCATTTTCAAAACCCATAATTTCTTCGTGAATGCTAGCACTTTTAGCTGCTTCTATAACACGCTCTATGGTGGTATGCTCACTAACACCAAAACGAATATTATTTGCTACGGTATCGCTAAATAAAAACACGTCTTGTTGTACGTAACTTATATTTTGTCTTAACTGATTTAAACTATATAATTGAAGTGGTTTTGATCCAATGGTGATGGATCCTTGATCAGGTTCATAAAATCGCAATAGCAATTGAGCTAAAGTAGATTTTCCACTTCCTGTTTTGCCTAAAATTAATACCTTCTCCCCTCTTGCAACGCTCAAATTCAATCTCTGTATGGCTTTGATGCCAGTATGCGGATAAGTGAAACTGACGTTTTTAAATTCAATGGTACCTGAAACAGGCTCATCTTCTAAAACAGTTGGATGATCTTGTATAGCTGGTTCAATTTGTAAAAATTCATTTAATCTTTTTTGTGAAGCAGCTGCACGTTGAATCATACTAGCCGTCCAACCAATGGCACTTACGGGGAACGTAAGCATATTGATGTAGATGACAAATTCCACAATAGTGCCCACTTTAGTTGGGTCTTCCATGGCTTGCATTCCCCCCACAAAAATGGTGATTAAGGTACTGATACCAATCATGAGTGCCATGCTCGGGAAATACAACGCTTCTACTTTTGCTAAACTGATTGCGTTGGCTTTATACTGCTCGCTATTGTGGTTAAAGAACCCCAACATGGCTTTTTCCTGAACAAATGATTTGATGACCCTAATGCCAGAATAAGACTCTTGAGCATTGGTTGTAAGATTGGATAAGTGCTCTTGTATGGATTCGCTTTTTTTATTAATAATGCTATTGACTTTGTAAATAGTTATGGCCAACAGGGGGAGCGGAGCCAACACCAATAATGTCAGGTTCACATCTTTGCTTAGCATGTTCACAATGCAAAACCCTATTAAAGTGACTAGGTTAATCAAATACATAACGGCTGGGCCGGTATACATTCTTACCCTACTTACGTCTTCAGAAATCCGATTCATTAAATCGCCCGTACTATTCTGCTTATAAAAGCTGGTATTCAGGCGTTGATATTGGTCAAAAACTTGATTCTTTTGGTCAAACTCTATATGACGGCTCATTACAATAATGGTCTGCCGCATAAAAAACATCAGAATTCCTCTAACAATTGCTATAAAAAGGATGCTCAAACTACAAATGGCAATTAGCCAACCAAAGCTGAATTCATTCCCATTAATTAATTTGATAAAGCTATTTACAATGCCATCATGTGCATTATACGGTACGCCAGGCTTAGCTCCAGGCAATCTTTGTTGTACCAAACTAATTACATATCCAGTGATTTGTGGGGCTAAAACTGCAAAATAGTTAGAAGCAATAACAAAGAATATTCCTATAAAGAAACGTTTGCGATACTTCCAGAAATAATGATTTAACGAGGCCAGTTCTTTCAATCCAAATAAAATTAGTTTGCAAATATAACCTTGTAATAAAATAAGTTTTGGATAAAAAAAATACAGCCCTTACTTTTGCCGCGGAGAGCTGGCAGAGTGGTCGATTGCGGCAGTCTTGAAAACTGTTGACTGTTACAGGTCCGGGGGTTCGAATCCCTCGCTCTCCGCCAAAACAAACAGATGTCCAGCCATTGGCTGGCATTTTTGTTTTAGGGAGCGAGCAAAGCTTGCTTTGTCGAGCGAACTAAATAAAAATGAAAGTGAGCGAAGCGAACGGACATCTGTTTGTTTTGAGCCACCCCCATTAAGGATCAGCGCAGCTAATCCCTTGGAAAGGGGGCGCAGCTAATCCCACCAACGGTGGGTCGCAGCTAATCCTCCATTCGTCTCCAATGTATTATATTGACTTTACCACCAATGATTTGTCTTAAAAGTGTAATTTTTATTCAATAAAAGTATTTAAATACTTTTATTGAATAAAATGATTAATTTTACATCATTGAATAACTAATTAATTAAAATATCATGTTAACACAATTTGAAAATACGCTAGACGTAACAGTTTTAGAACCTAAACAAAAACATCCTACAATTTTTGTAAGATTCGACGAACTCAACCCTGGAGAAGCATTAACTATACACAACGACCATGATCCTAAACCCTTGTATTATCAATTATTAGGAGAAAGAGGAAATATTTTTAATTGGGAGTATTTAGAAGAAGGACCTGAATGGTGGAAAGTGAGAATTACCAAAAAAAAAGATGGTGAAAATGAGGAATCCATTGGGCAGATGGCTGCGAAAGATATTCGTAAAGCTCAAATTTTTAAAAAATATGGGTTGGATTTTTGCTGTGGCGGAAAGAAATCTGTGAAAGAAGCATGTTTAGCAAAAGGACTAGACGTGATCAAAGTGGAAAAAGAGTTGCAAGACGCAGAGAAAAATATTGCTATAAATGGATCAGGAAGACCGGTTGAATATACTAAATGGAGTCTTGATTTTTTAATTGATTATATAGTTAATACTCACCATAATTATGTGAAATCGAGCTTGCCAGATATTGTTGCTTATGCAGAGAAAGTTAATCGAGTTCATGGACAAAGACATGTACAATTATTTCAGATTAATGAACTAGTTAAAGCCATTAATAATGAATTAACTGCACACTTAATGAAAGAAGAGAAAATTTTGTTCCCTTATATAAAGTCTTTAGTAGCAGTAAAAAATGGCGAACTGAAAAACTTTTCCGCAAGCTTTGGTTCTGTTCAAAGTCCAATTATTATGATGGAAATGGAGCATGAAATGGTAGGGCAAAATCTTACTCTCATTAGAGAATTATCAAACAATTTTAAACTGCCGGAAGATGCTTGTAGCAGCTACTCTTTACTTTATCGTTTCCTTGAAGAGTTTGAAGAAGATCTTCACATGCATATACATTTAGAAAATAATATTTTGTTCCCGAAAGCTCTAGAATTGGAGCAAGAATCTAAAAAATAAAGTCATGAAATTTTTACTTTCACTATTTCTTGTTTCCTGCTTTTTATTTGCATGCAATCAAAAAAATCAGCTGCCAGAAACTATAAAAGGATTAAAGTTAAATAATGGAGGTAAATGGGATGCAGATTCAGCAACAATAGTAAATGTTGATTTCTTACAACAAATTATAGCTGAAGAAAATGATAAAGGTTTAAATGATTTTATCAATAGAGCAGATAAATTACAACTCGGTTTAAATAAAATTATTAGCGAGTGTAAAATGACTGGTGAAAATCATGAAGTACTTCATTTATGGCTAGTACCATTAATTGATAAAGTTAAAGCCCTTAAAACAACAAAATCTGTTGAAGATGCTAGATTAGTTTATACTGAAATCACGACTATCATAACAATTTTCCCAAAATATTTTGAATAACAATAATCATGAATCATTTGAATTTTAAAAATATTACTACCCTTGATGTTAGGCCAATTTTAGCATCAGGTGTTGATCCACTAAATGTAATACTCAATAAAGTAAAGGAGTTGGAAAACGGGTTTGTGCTCAAAATTATTAATGGTTTTGAGCCAACTCCGTTAATTCGACTACTAAATAAACAAGGATTTGAAGCATATGTTGAAAAAATAGATGATTTTTTAGTCCACACTTTCTTTTACAAAATATCGGATAAGGCATTATTTGTAGATACAGATTTAACTCCCAATTTAGAAGTCTCAACTAGTGATTGGGAATCAAAATTGAAAGTTTTCGAGAATAATATTGAAACCTTAGATGTTAGAAACTTCGAAATGCCATTACCCATGCATTCAATTTTAAATGCATTAAATAATCTATCTCCTAATAGTGCATTATTTGTTTATCATAAACGTATTCCACTATTTTTATTGCCTGAATTAAAAGAGCAGAATTTTAGTTTTCTGATTAAAGAAATTAGTCATACTGAAGTTCATTTATTGATTTTTAAAGATTAATATGGATTCAACTTTTGTTAGTAAAACAAATAATAAGACTACTACATGGAAAGTTGTATTGCCGTTTTATGGATATGGGGCAATATCATTTCTTATTGCTTCTTTTTTATTAGTTTGCTCAACAAACAATATTACTCAACACTATTTTCAACCGAATACGTTAGCAATCGTTCATTTGATGGCATTAGGTTGGGGTACAATGGTGATTCTTGGAGCAAGTCATCAGTTAGTTCCAGTTTTAATTGAACAAGAATTATACAGTAATAAATTAGGCTACTTATCCTTTTGTTTAGCTGCAATTGGAATTCCGTTATTGGTTTATGGTTTTTATATTTTTGACATGGGATGGCCTTCAAAGTGGGGTGGTCGATTAATAATTTTAGCAATAATTGTGTATCTATTTAATATTGCTAAAAGTATGTCAATGAGGAAACAGGAAAATATTCACACTGTTTTTTTAATTACAGCTACTATATGGTTACTCTTGACTGCAATAATCGGATTGATGTTAATTTATAATTTTACTTATCCATTAATGCCATTAAATTCAACTGATTATTTGCCATTACATGCTCATATAGGAATTATTGGTTGGTTTTTACTTTTAGTCATGGGTGTTGGATCTAAACTAATCCCAATGTTTTTAATTTCAAAGTATAGTAATAATAAATTGTTATGGTTGATTTTTAGTTTAGTGAATATTGGTCTGCTAATATTTATTTGTATTTTTTTATATTCTTCTAATACTTTGTTTTTTGTATTTCCTATATTTTCAATTGCTTTGGCAGTAGTTTTATTTGTATTCTATTGTTACAATTCTTACCAGAATAGAGTACGTAAAAAAGTTGATAAGCAAATGAAACTTACCTTGCTTTCAATACTAATGATGGTAATCCCAATTATTTTTTTAATTGTAATTATTTTGCTTTTTATATTCCAAAATGACAACGAGCTTATTATTATTAGTTATGGCTTTATTATTTTTTTTGGATGGATTACGGCTATTATTTTAGGGATGACTTTCAAAACTCTGCCATTTATTATTTGGAATAAAGTTTATCATTTATTGGCTGGGAAAGGCGTTACTCCTAATCCGATAGAATTATTTAATCATACCATTTTTAAGTACATGGCTCTATCCTATTTATTTGGTTTTATATTATTTACTATTGGACTTATTATTAATTATCAACCAATAATATTAATTGGTTCTATATTACTTTTAATTTGCTCGATATTGTATAACTGGAATATTATTATGCTATTAATTCATAAACCTGTAAAGAAATGAATGTAATTACAAATAATCAATTGAAATGCACTATAGCATTATCTTCATTATTGAAGGTAATGGATCCTGAAATTGGCTTGAATATTGTAGACCTTGGTTTAGTATATCAAATTGATTTTAATGAAGAAGACAAAATCTTATATTGTATGATTACATTAACTACCCAATTTTGTCCAATGGGAGATAGTATTTTGTTGGCTGCAAAAGAAGCATTACAAACTGCATTCGAAGAATATAGCATTCATATTGAGTTAACATTTGATCCAGCTTGGAATCATAAGATGTTATCTGATTTTGGTAAAGAATTCTTAAATCAACTATAAATGCTTAGTATAACTTGCAAAACTGCTTTAAAAGCAACAATTTTTTTGGCATCAAAATTTGATTCTGACCAGAAATTCAGTATAAAAGATATTTCCGAATACATTGCTGCAAATGAACATACTGTTGGAAAAGTTTTACAAACACTTGTAAAGGAATCTATTATTAATAGTTCAAAAGGACCCACTGGAGGATTTTATATTACGGATAAGCAAATGGCGCTCCCGGTTTTAAGAATTGTAGAGTCTATTGATGGTGAGTCGCTTTTTAATGAATGTGGCCTGGGATTAAGCAAGTGTTCTGCAACTCATCCCTGCCCAATACACAATGAATATAAACACGTACGTGATGGTTTTAAGCATATTTGTATTCAAAATTCAGTGAAGGATTTATGTTTGCCTATTAATAATGGGTTAGCTTTTTTAATGGATTAATGAATTACTAAAATCTTTTTAGCTTCCTCATCCTCATACTGATCAATCAACTGAGCCAGTTTCTTTTTTAAATCGGCCGTAACTTTTTCATATCCTTTTTGCCCATAGATATTTCTCATTTCACTAGGGTCTTTTTCCAAATCAAATAATTCCCACCCACTTACACGGGTATAAAAGCGAATTAATTTATAGCGGCCTGTACTGATTCCAAAATGAGGTGATACGGAATGTTCCCCATTTTCATAATAATGATAGTACATGGCATCTCTTCCTTTTTTAGCGCTGCCTTTAATTAAGGGTAAAAAAGATTTGCCCTGCATATCATTAGGTACTTTAATCCCTGCAGCATCTAGCAAAGTTGGGCCAATATCTAAGTTCATAACCATATTGCTATTTACTGATCCCGATTTTACCACACCCGGATAGCGCATGACCATGGGCGTTCTAAAAGATTCTTCATACATAAATCTTTTATCGAACCATCCATGTTCGCCCATGTAAAACCCTTGATCACTCACATAAATTACGATGGTATTTTTTGATAAATCATGCTTGTCTAGAAAATCCAAAGTGCGGCCAATATTTCTATCTAAAGAGGCAGCAGTAGCTAAATAGTCTTGCATATAGCGTTGGTATTTCCATTCAACCAATTCTTTGCCACTTAATTTTTTTGATTGTAGATCAGCATGAATGGAATCATAAAAAGTCATATAAGCTTTTCGTTGAGAGGGTGTCATTCTTTTAATAGAAAACTCTTTGTCTTCCTCTTCTTTGCTTCCAAACATTTTTAAATCGTAGCCCATTTTCATAGTTTTATCAATCGTCATGTCTTGCACTGCAGCAGCAGCGCGAGTTTCATAAGAGTCATAAAAGTTGGCCGGCAGCGGAAATGTTGATTGATTAAATAAACGTAAATCTTTGATGTCTGGCATCCAAGTGCGATGGGTGTTTTTATGACCTATCACTAAACAAAAAGGTTGGCTGGGGTCTCTTTCAGATAACCACTTTTCAGCCGCATCTTCTACCACATCAGACACATATCCCTGAACCCTTTTTCTTTCTCCATTCATCATCAAAAAATCGGGGTTGTAATAACTTCCTTGGCCTGGTAAAACTTGCCAATAGGTAAAGCCTTGAGGGTTGGTTTGCAAATGCCACTTACCAATCCATGCTGTTTGGTAACCCGTTTTAGTTAACTCTTTAATGAATGTATTTTGAGATCCATCAAAACTAGAATTGGCATTGTCTTTAAATCCATTTTTATGGCTGTATTTGCCTGTTAAAATGACTGCCCTACTAGGCCCGCAAATACTATTGGTTACATAAGCTTTATCAAAACGTATTCCCTCTTTCGCAATACGATCAATATTGGGAGTTTGCATAAACTTACCGCCATAAGCACCGATGGTTTGATAAGAATGGTCATCAGAAACAATCAGTACAATATTAGGGCGTTGGGCATAAATGGAAAAAAACGATAGTAAAGCAAGCCCAAGAAAAAGTAGATATTTCATACGCAATCTTTATTGGGATTAAATCTAGACATTTTGAGTCAAAAAACTAGACCCTTACTTTCACCACCATTTTCTTTATGGCACCATCCCCTATCATAGGAGCATGCACATCATCTGGAAAATAAATGGTAAAATGTGCTGGCTTTAACTCAAAAAATAGTTCAGGCTTATCTTCATAAAAAAGTACATCTTTTTCTGTATTGTATTCACCACGAGGGAGTAGGCAATTCGTGCGCGACTTCCATCCTACTCGTTCGATACCTTCATATACAATTTGAATATCTATATAGGTATTATGACATTCAAAATAATCGGTGGAGTCTTTTTCACTCACCAATTGATCATGAATTACAATGGCTCGGATATCGTCTCCATCCCATTTGATTTCTCCAGTTGGTAATTCGTGATAATTTGCCGCAGCAATGCATTCCATGGCTTTTGCAAATCTAGGGTGCAGAGTAGAATAAGCTTGTAAACGATTAATTGAATCTAAAATCATAGTTTATTTTATTAAATAAATACTGCCCGACAACAATGCTTCCCCATTGCCACGATTAATGATATAATAATAAACACCACCTGGAACATCTTTGCCTTTGTATTTTCCATCCCAACCATCTATATACGGTTTTGCTTGGTACATGATTTGTCCTGCCCTATTAAAAATACTCAATTCAGAAAATGGATAGGTTTCTAATCCAGGAACCAGCCAAATATCATGAATACCATCACCATTAGGAGAAAACGAATTAGGGGGAGCGATGCTGACGAAAACGCGTACTTGTACTGTATTCATCGTTACAGCACATCCATTTAAACCGTTAACAGTTAAGGTATAGGTAGTGGTGTTAAGTGGACTAACCAATGGAGTTAATGAATTTTGTTGCAACATATTTGTTGTAGGAGACCAGTTAAATCCATTATTTTGCCCAGTAATACTTCCTATTAATGAAGTACTATTTCCCTGCATGATACTTCTATTTGGCCCTGCATCAACTAGTGGAGGTTTGATTACAAAAACGGAAATATTAATAGAATCTGAACAGCCCATTGCATCTCGAAACAATAATTGGTAATTGGTAGTATCAGTAGGCTTCGCTAAGTAAAAATTAGTTGAACCAATCACTGCTCGGGTATTATTATACCATTCAAATTGGGTACCTCCAACTGCGGTAAGTACGGTGCTATCGCCCAAACATAATACCGTATTGCCAGTATAGGAACCATTGATTGCATTATAGGCAGTTATGGTAATAGTGTCATTTGATGTACAACCTTCTAAAGTTGAAACTTGAACAATATACTTTCCTGTATCTGCTGTTCGAATATTCGATAAGATTGGATTACGAGTACTTGAAGTGAATCCATTAGGGCCAGTCCATTGATAGGATAAGCTAGACCCTGAGCCTGATGCGCTATTAAAATTGATTGATCCACCTACACATTGGTTGATGGTTTGGTTACCTAATTTAGGTGCTTCATTATTGATTTTAATAGTGATGGGAAGTGATGCTGTTTTACAAGCAGCAACTCCTGCGAAGGCAGACTCTCCCGCAACTAATCGGTATTGAAAAGTACCTACTGATGTACCATTTCTTGTAAAACTAGTATTGGTTGCACCTACAATATCATTCCATGTATTCCCCAAATTGTTACTCACTTGCCACTGATAAACCGGGTTTAAATAACCGGATCCAACAGACATACTTAAATTCAAATTCGTTTGATTGTTGAAGCAAATATTTTTAGTGAAGCCTGTTACTCCATCAATACTTGCAGACATCACAGGACCGCAAGGCCTAAATGTAATATCATCTAACGCAAGGTCGTTCCCGCAACCTGTTCCTGCATTGTTGGCAATTCTTAAAACTATCGTGGTGGTATTTATATCAGGCTTGAATAAGAATCCATATTGTTTAAATGTGAGTACTGCATCTTCATTAATATTGCCCGTATTATATGATTCTAAAATTGCTCCTGCAAGGGTTTCAATCGTAAAGGTTAAGTTGGGTTTTGTTCCATTTCCATTACAGCTAGAAGGTTTCAAAACATTGGCTACCCATGCACCAAATTCGTAACTGGTATTTCCACAAAGCCCAGTAATGGTATCCACAAAAAAAACACTTGGTGCATTAGTGGCATTAATCAACATAAACCTACCTTCTTCATCACCCGTATGATCTCTAATGATATCGTGCCAAGTACTAGAAAAACAACCTAAAGCTCCATTGGTGATTGTATAATTGCCGTCGTTTGGGCAACCAGTTGCTGCATAACCTAAATTGGTAACCCCTGGTCTTAAAGGACCAGCAGCAGTGTTTTTATTCCCAAAACTAATATTTACTACTGGCTCTCCTAAACTACCTGTACAGAGTTGCGCAATTGCACTTAGATGGGTAAATAAATAAAAAACTAACAGGCAGTATCTCACATCATTAACTTCAGCTTGTAAATTAATGAATCCTTTTAACTATTGGTTTCTGGTTCGGGTATTTTCTCAACTGGAATTAAATCAGTCAGCTCTACATTGATAGGTAACGCACCAATTTGAACAATAGCTCGCTTTCCACGTATTTCTTTTACTTCCCCTACTTGATAATTCTTTTTTAATTTAACCAACGTGCCTATTTCTACTAAGGTATTTAGCTCTTTATATTTTTTATCTACTTTTTTAGCGAGTTTATTTACTACAATGGTCTCTTTTTGTTTGAACAAAAGGTTCTGTAGATTTTTAATGACTTCGTTTTTGTTCTCCGACTTTTTCCAATCTAACACAATTTGTCTCAGCTTACGTTCCATGTCTTTCAAGTACAGCAAGCGTTCTTCGGTAATCTTATTTTGATTTTTGAGTAATTCTACTTGTTGAATATGGCGCTCTTTGTTCATCACTTGCTCCATTTCTTTTTTCAATCGCTCATTCTCTTTCATCAAACGATTGAGTTCTTTTTTCTCTTTTTCTAAATGTTGTAAGTCTTGTTCTGTTCTATTAAGTAGGCGGTCTAATTTAAAATGGTCTTCCTCCACCAATTTCCTGGCTCGATTAATTAAATTTTTAGGTAAGCCAATTCTTTCGGCAATCGCAAATGTGTAAGAACTTCCTGGCTTTCCAATAATTAATTTATACATTGGCTGAAGGTTCACTTCATCAAACTGCATAGCTCCATTTAAAATCCCCTGAGTATGATTCGCCATTACCTTTAAGTTCAAGTAGTGAGTAGTTACCACCCCAAAAGAATGCTTTCGCCCCAGCTCTTCCATAATAACTTCTGCAAATGCCCCTCCCAAATTCGGGTCAGATCCAGATCCTAATTCGTCTATAAAAAACAGGGTCTTCCCATTTGCATTTTCCATAAAATGCTTCATATGCATTAAATGGCTTGAATAAGTGCTTAATTCAAATTGTAGACTTTGGGTATCGCCAATATGTATATAGAGTTGTTTAAAAATCCCCATTTGAGAATCAGGATGAACTGGAACCAACAAACCACTTTGCAACATCATTTGATTTAGGCCAATGGTTTTCATGGTCACCGTTTTTCCTCCAGCATTCGGCCCACTAATTACCAATATTCTATGCTTATCGTCTAAGTGTATTGAAACGGGAATAGTCTTTTTGCCTGAATCTTTATTATACAAATAAAGTAAAGGATGATATGCATCAATCAATTGCACCACTGCCTTATCTAGCACATTGGGTAAGTGGGCATTCATATTAATCGCCAATTTTGCTTTGGCCTTAATGAAATCGTACTCTCCTATTATTTGAATATATTGTTGTAGCAACGGTGCATACACAGAAAGTTTAGCAGTAAGTGCACGCAATATTTTTTGTACTTCTTTAATTTCTTCATTCTCTAAAGCAAATACATCATTATTCAGTTCGATGGTTTCTTCGGGTTCAATAAATGCGGTTTTACGACTATCGCTTTCACCGTGTAAAATCCCCTTTACTTGTCTTTTGTATTCGGAAAAAACAGCTATTACTCGTCTGCCATTGCTAAAGCTTTCATCAATATCAGCCGTATAGCCCGATTTGGCCATTTTTTGAACCATTTTTTCGAATACCCTTCGCAGCTCATTTCTTTTTTTGTACAAGTTCATGCGAATTTTCTGTAGTTCAGGTGAAGCATTGTCTAAAACAACACCAGCATCATCTAAAACTTCGTTAATCATTTCTACAATTAACTTCTCATAATAACTATCGCTTAAAACTTGAGTGAGGGCGGGAAATGCCATGCGGCGTTCATTATCAAACCAACGAAAAACAGTGCCCATACTTTCCGTTAATTTTTTTATCATCATCCACTGCTCACCAACTAATAATGCACCGGGAATGGATAAAAGCTTTATGTCTTTAGCTATATTAGCTGTAAAATCAGCCGGAAAATACTGTTGTTGTTGTAGAATTAATTTGTATTCGTAAGCCTGTCTTAATTCCCTATCAATAAAATCTTTTCTAGTGTGTATTCGTAGTTGATTGGATTTATTCTTAGAAAAGTCTGTGTTACACAAAGCCCCTAACAATTCTTTTATCTTGTCAAATTCTAATTGTGTTAAAGCCGATTCGGGGTACAAACGCATCATAAAAGCCAGTTTCTGCTGGCAAAGTTACATTGTACCAGCTAATTAAATGAATAACTCGGTTGGGGTTGCTTTTGTTTAGAAGGAAATAAAACAGTGAGTGAATAAAAGATAAAGGCAATTTGCAATAAAACTTGCGCAGCTAAAATTACATAAGTAGCCATTGTTGCTTCCATCCACAATTTATTCTCGGGCAAATCAAAAATGGGTGTTCCCTTATCTGGACCACCAGGTTGTATAACCTGATAGGTAAACATCAAAGCCACCAATAAGAAAATAGAAAGTGCAACGTGTAAAAAATTCACTAATACATGTCCTTTATCTTGGTCACGCATAAAACGATGCATTAAATAAGGAATCAAGAATATGGGAATATGGAAGATCAAAATATTGGTACTCAAAATAAAAGGAACCGAAACCCCAAAATATGGGTCTATGCTGAGAGCGTCGTAGAAGTGGTACAACGCAAAGAATAGCAACAGCGGCATTGCCAGCAGCAGCGACTCTAGGCGTAGAGACATGTACTTCCAAAATTGGGACTGAAAACTCATAGTGGTTACGGTATCACAAATTTATCTTAAAATATCAATTCTTAAGTATATATCGTATAAATATGACCGTTTCGTATATAAGCTAGTACTTATTCAACAAAAATACCAAACTGTTTGTAGTAGTTATCCGTAGATTAGAAAAAGCATTATGAAAAAGAATTACCTATTTGCCTTAACCCTAACCATGTGGTTGGTTTCTTGTGCAGCAGCAGAAGATCCTACCAAAGCAGCTTTAAAATTGAACCCTAAACCTAATTTAATGAATATTATAACAGATACCGCAACATTTGGAGAAGGTTGTTTCTGGTGTACAGAAGCATTCTTTCAACGTTTAAAAGGAGTAAAAGAAGTTTTGAGTGGTTATGGCGGTGGATTTGTTGAAAATCCTACTTATGAACAAGTATGCGATAAAAACACAGGACATATAGAGTTAGCCAGAATTGTTTTTGATCCAAAAGAAATTAGCTACGACGAATTATTGGAAGTTTTTTGGAAAACCCATGATCCAACCACAATGGATCAACAGGGGAATGATATAGGACCACAATATCGTTCAGCTATTTACCACCATAATGCAGATCAAAAGCTAAAAGCGGAGAAATATAAAGCAGCATTAGATAAAAGTGGGGCTTGGGCCAAACCCATCGTCACCATTATTGAACCCTTCAAGAATTTTTATCCTGCAGAAAACTATCACCAAAATTATTACAACAATAACCAAAACCAAGGCTATTGCCGTTTTGTAATTGCCCCCAAATTAGAGAAGTTTGAAAAAGTGTTTAAAGACAAATTAAAGAAGCAATAAACTTTCTTTTAATGAATATGCTACATTTAGCAAATGATTAGAAATCCTTTGCTAAAGATGAGTCTTTTGCTATTACTGCCGGTATCTATGATGGCACAAAAAGCAAACACTACCCTATTTACCAAGGCCGATACATTAAGGGGATCTATTACTCCCGAAAGAGCTTGGTGGAATTTGTTGCATTACGATATTCAAGTACGGCCAAATTTGGTTGATAAAACCTTACAAGGAGCTGTCACTATCCAATTCAAAGTATTAACGAAGGGAAAGCGCATGCAGATTGATTTGCAACAGCCTTTGGTGATTGATAGTGTGTTCTTTTTAGGCAAGACCAAACAAGCACTAAAATTTACAAGAGAAGGCAATGTTGCGATGGTCAATATGCCCAATGATTTAAAAGTTAATATGGAGGGATTGGTGCAGGTTCATTATCAGGGTGTTCCTAGGGCTGCCATACGAGCTCCTTGGGATGGAGGAATTAGTTGGACAAAAGATGAATTAGGGAATCCATTTGTAGCTACATCTTGTCAGGGATTGGGGGCAAGTGTTTGGTGGCCTTGCAAAGACCATCAATATGATGAACCAGAAAAAGGGGTAACTATTTCTGTTCGAGTGCCTGATAGTTTAATGAATGTGTCTAATGGAAGATTAATCAATACTGTACAACATGAAGATGCTACAAAATCTTGGGTATGGCAAGTAACTGAACCCATTAATAATTACAGTGTGAGTATGAATATTGGAAAATACATTCATATGCACGATGAGTTGAATGGAGAAGCAGGTAAATTAAGTTTAGATTATTATGTGTTGCCACAAAATAAAGCAGGAGCTGAAAGACAGTTTTCGCAAGTAAAACCAATGATAGAATGTTTTGAACATTGGTTTGGAAAATACCCTTTTTATAAAGATGGATTTAAATTAGTAGAAGTTCCATATTTGGGTATGGAACACCAGAGTAATGTAGCTTATGGGAACAAATATATGAATGGATATTTAGGAAGAGATTTGTCTGGAACTGGTTGGGGGTTAAAGTGGGACTTTATTATAGTTCATGAAAGCGGTCATGAGTGGTTTGGAAATAATATTACATCAAAAGATATTGCCGACATGTGGATTCATGAGGGGTTTACCAACTATTCTGAAACCCTATTTACGCAATGGTTAAGTGGTAAAGAAGCTGGTTCTGCCTACAATAAGGGTGCAAGAAAAAATATCCGCAACGATAAACCAATACTTGGTACATATAATGTTCACAATACAGGAAGTGGAGATATGTATCCTAAAGCTTCTGCAATGATACACAGCATCAGGATGTCTATGAACAACGATGAAAAGTTCAGACAGATGTTGAGACACCTCAATAAAAAGTTCTATCATCAAATTGTTACTACTCCTATGATAGAAAAAGAAATCTCATTGTACACAGGCTATTCGGTTAAAGGAATATTTACTCAATACCTTACTACTACCCTAGTTCCTTCCTTCGAGTATAAATTATCTGCAGATGGCAGAACCCTTAATTATAGATATTCAAATGCAGTCAAAAATTTTCACATGCCTTTGCAAGTGAAAACCAATAATGGCTTTTTAGTATTAAAACCAAAAGTGAATATTTGGCAATCTATACTATTAACTAATTCACAAGCTGCTAATTTGCAATTAGAAGATTTAGAGAACTATTTTTATATCAGTATCAACGGTAGAAAAGAAGTACAGATTAAAATGAATTAGCAAGTATGGGAACTATTCGGAAGCAAACCATCATCTCGAGTTTATTGGTCTATATAGGATTCTTTATAGGCGCCATCAATATGTATATTTATACAAAGGATGGATCGTTTACTTTAGAACAGTTTGCACTAACCCGAATATTTTTTGATTTTGCCCAAAACATGTATGCATTTGGTGCTTTAGGTGTAATACCAGTTATCTATAAATTTTATCCATATTACAAAGACAACTTAGAAAAGCACAAAATTGATTTAATGACTTGGGGCATGCTTGCTGCATTGCTTGGATTCATATTAGTAATGTTAGCAGGTTGGTATTTTAGGCCCGTATTTGAAGCCCAGTTTTATGAAAAGTCTAAACTGATAGTAGACTATTATTACTTAATGTTTCCCTTTGCCTTGGGTATGTTGTTTTTTTCTGTATTAGAAGGATTTTGTTGGGCACTACAAAAAACGGTGTTCTCTAATTTTTTAAAAGAGACAGGATTAAGAATATTTACCAGTGTGTTAATAGCATTGTATTATTTTAAGTTAATTCCCTTTGAATCTTTTATCTTCTTTTTTGCTTTTTTATATTTATTGATTTTTGTAATTCTTGCCACTTATTTGTATGCTACTCAGCAAATACATTTCCCAACTACAATTAGTAGGGTTACAAAAAAGTTTTGGAAGAAGATGTTAGGAATGCAAGTACTAATATACAGTGGAACGGTAATTGCTTCAATTGCTGCAACCATTGATAGCTTTATTATTGCTAAATTCCAAGGGTTGGCCGTTGTAGGAGTATTTGGATTAGCGCAATACGCAGCCAATTTAATTCAAGTGCCACAACGCAGTATACAAGCAATTTCCGCAGGGGTACTTTCTCGTGCATGGAAAGATAAAGATCTAAACGAGATCAAAAGAATTTACAAACGCTCATGCATCAATTTATTAATCATGGCATTGTTCATCTTTGGAAATCTTTGGTTAAATGTAGCTGATGGTATGCGGGTATTGCATATACAAAAAGAATACGAAGCGGGCTTGGGTACTATTTTTATTTTAGGAATGGTGCGGATTATTGATGCAGGAACTGGCTTGAATGCGATGGTCATCAATACTTCCACTTATTGGCGTTTTGATTTTATTAGTGGAGTGATACTGTTGGCTTTTAGATTGCCTCTCACCTATTATTTGATTATGCACTATGGAATTATCGGTTCTGCATTTGCTGAATTGTTTGCTTATAGTTTATACAATTTTATCCGCTTTGAATTTTTACGAAGGAAATTTAAAATGCAACCTTTTGATTTAAAAACATTATTGGCTCTTGGCGTGGCAACAGGGGCATTTGGCATCAGTTATTTAATCTTTCAAGATATGCATGGATGGGTAGGGATTATTTTGCGTAGTGTATTATTTTCTGCATTGATGGTATTGGCAATATTTAAACTAAAGCTAACCCCAGACGCTGGTCAGCTATACCATAACTTCATGTTACGTTTCAAGAAATAATTAACGCATTCTTCCCCCACCCCTAAATTTAGGGTTCCAATATTTATCACTTAAGTCGGTAATGGTAACTCCCTGAGAAGTAGATGCATGAAGGAATTTATTGTTTTGAATATAAATGCCTACATGAGAAATTCCTCTTCCACCTGTATTAAAGAATACTAAATCTCCTTCTTGCAACTCATCAATTGCAATCGGTTGCATGATATTAAATTGTTCTTGTGAAGTACGCGGTAATTGTACATTATATACTTCTTTCATGATTACCTGAGTAAAAGCAGAGCAGTCAATACAATTCATTGTACTACCTCCAATGCAATATCGTGTTCCCCACCATTTGTCCATTAATTCTAACAAAGGAATATTGGTCAATTCCTCTGCAGGCATATCCATGACGATGGCATATTTTATTTGCAACCAGTTTGCTTTTTCAAGTTCAGCCTTAGAGGGAGGATTGCTTCCATTATTAGTTGATTTCTTTTTAGCAGTGGTTGACGTGCTAGTGGTTTTATGTTTCGTGGTAGTGACCGTTCCCAATGTTACTTCAATCCCATTAATGAACTCTCTTTTTTCATTGGAATACACTTTAGTAACAGGTTTGCTGGTTGATTGATCTTTGTTTACCATCTTTCGAACGGTATTACAACCGCTTATAACAAGCAACAACAAAAATAAATTGATATATGATTTACTACTCATATGGCCTGCAATTTAGCTTCTTTATGCTAATGTGGAAAATTGTCACTTTGTTATGGTTTTGCAAAGCCCGAACTTTGAAGACTATTCTTGAATTATGCCGCAGTTTTCTCATTTACATGTTCATACCCAGTATTCTTTATTAGATGGAGCAGCACCTATTGATGAGTTGTACAAAAAAGCAGCGGCGAATCATATGCCTGCATTGGCAATTACCGATCATGGCAATATGTTTGGTGCATTTGATTTTGTAAGTCAAGCTTGGAAGAATACCAAAGTAGTGGGAAAAGACGATAACGGGAAAGATATAATTGAACCTGTAGTTAAGCCAATTGTGGGTTGTGAATTTTATGTAGTTAAAGATCGACATATTAAAACCTTTACTAAGGAATCCAAAGACAATCGTTATCATCAAGTATTATTGGCTAAAAATGCAGTTGGGTACCAGAATTTAGTTAAGCTTACTTCTCTCGGTTACATTGAAGGGATGTATAGTAAGTATCCTCGAATTGATAAAGAATTAATAGAACAATACCATGAAGGTTTGATAGCCACTACTTGTTGCATTGGGGCTTATGTACCTCAAACCATTTTGCACCAAGGTGAAGAGAAAGCTGAACAAGAATTCAAATGGTGGTTAGATTTATTTGGAGAAGACTATTATATTGAAATACAAAGACACGATATAAAAGAGCAGGAAATTATTAATAACACACTGCTCAAGTTTTCCAAGAAATACAATGTGCCAGTTATTGCAACCAATGACAGTCATTATGTAGACCAAGACGATGCCAATGCACATGATATTTTATTGTGTATTAACACAGGCGAAAAACAGAGTACGCCCGGATTTGACGATTTTGTAAATGATGAAGTTCAAATTAAAAACCGTCGTTTTAAATTTCCCAATGATCAATTTTATTTTAAGACACAAGAAGAAATGGCCAAGCTATTTCATGATATACCTGAGTCTTTAGATAATACCAATCGCATTGTAGACAAAGTAGAAGTATTGAATTTAAAAAAAGATATACTCCTCCCCGCTTTCCCAATTCCTAAAGAATTTCAAATACATGCGGATGCCAATTTAAATCAATGGGAATTATTGAAGCACTTGACCTATGAAGGTGCTAAACAACGATACAATGAAATCACACCAGAAGTACAAGAAAGAATAGACTTTGAATTGTTTACCATCAAAACCATGGGCTTTGCTGGATACTTCTTAATTGTAAGTGATTTTATTAAAGCGGGTAGAGATATGGGTGTTTTCATTGGCCCAGGTAGAGGCTCTGCTGCTGGATCTGTTGTAGCGTTCTGTATTGGAATTACGAATATTGATCCTATTAAATACAATTTACTATTCGAGCGTTTCTTAAATCCGGATCGTAAAAGCATGCCCGATATAGATACAGACTTTGACGACGAAGGGCGTCAAAAAGTGATTGACTATGTAGTGCAGAAATATGGAAAGAGCCAGGTTGCGCAAATTGTTACCTATGGCACAATGGCCGCTAAAATGAGTATCAAAGATGTTGCCCGCGTTTTAGATTTGCCATTAGCGGAGAGCAATATGCTTGCTAAGTTGGTACCAGACAAACCTGGAACCGAATTAGGCCGTGTATTAAAAGCTCCTCTAACTATTAAAGAAGGGCCTAAATCATTAGAAGAAAAAGAAGGCTATCAGCAAGAGGATATTGATAATGTAAAGAAGTTGAGAGAAATTTATAAGGGATCTGATATACGTGCACAAGTACTTAGAGAAGCTGAACGTTTAGAGGGATCGGTACGTAATACGGGCATACACGCTGCTGGTATCATTATAGCCCCTAGAGATTTAACCGATTTAATACCCGTAGCAACAGCAAAAGATTCAGACTTGTGGGTGACCCAAATTGAAGGAAGTATTATTGAAGATGCTGGGGTAATTAAGATGGACTTTCTGGGTTTAAAAACCCTTTCTATTTTAAAGACCGCATTGGAATTAATCAAACTAAATCATGGGGTTGTTATAGATTTAGATACCATTCCTCTAGATGATGAAAAGACTTTTCAATTGTACCAAAGCGGTCAAACCAATGGAACATTCCAGTTTGAAAGTGTGGGTATGCAAAAGTATTTAAGGGAATTAAAGCCAGACCATTTCAATGACCTTATTGCAATGAACGCATTGTATAGACCAGGCCCTATTGCTTATATTCCCAATTTTATTGCACGAAAACATGGTAGAGAAGCCATCAGTTATGATATTGAGGAAACCAAAGAATACCTAAGTGATACCTATGGTATTACGGTGTATCAAGAACAAGTAATGTTGCTAAGCCAGAGCTTAGCAGGTTTCTCTAAAGGTGATGCCGACGTTTTGCGTAAAGCAATGGGTAAAAAGCAAAAATCGGTACTTGATAAAATGAAAGCACAGTTTATTGGAGGGGCAACTGCCAAAGGCCATCCTGCAGATAAGCTGGAGAAAATTTGGACCGATTGGGAGGCATTTGCACAATATGCATTTAATAAGTCTCACTCTACTTGTTATGCTTTTGTGGCTTATCAAACAGCTTATTTAAAAGCTCATTATCCAGGTGAATACATGTCTGCCGTTTTGAATCACCAAGGCAATATTGAAAAGATTACATTCTTTATGGAAGAGTGTAAGCGAATGGGAATTAATGTGCTAGGGCCTGATATCAATGAATCACTCAAAGGTTTTGCTGTGAACTCAAAAGGGGAAATCAGGTTTGGTTTAGGGGGATTGAAGGGCGTGGGTGAAATGGCCATCGAATCCATTATTTCAGAGCGTCAAAAGAACGGACCTTATATAGATATTTTTGATTTTGTACAAAGGGTATTACAAAAGTCTGTCAATAAAAAATCATTAGAAAGCTTGGTTTATTCTGGGGCATTTGATTGCTTCCCAGAATTACATCGCGCACAATATTTTAATACTGTTGATGGAGAAAGAGTAAATGGCTTAGAAAAAATTGTGAACTATGGTCAAGTACAACAAAGTTTAAGTTCAGGCACTACCAATACCCTTTTTGGAGATTTACCAGGAGCCATGCATGTTCCCAAACCAAAGATTGCTCCTTGTGAACCTTGGACATTGACTGAGCTGTTGAATTACGAAAAAGAAGTTACAGGCATGTTTATGAGTGGACATCCATTGGATCATTTCAAATTCGAACTGAAACATTATGAAATCACCAATATTGCCGACTTTAATGAACTTAGAGACGCTTTGGTGGAAGGTGCAAGTTTGGGTAAAATGTATCGAGTGGCTGGATTAGTAACCGATGTGCAACATAGAATGACCAAGACTGGAAAAAATTTCGGGTCATTTGTAATAGAAGATTACAGTGGCAAAACCGAATACATGTTATGGAGCGAAGATTATATCAAATACAAAGACTATTTAGAGAAAGGCCAAAATATTTTGTTAAATGGGTACTTTAGAAACCGCTACAATCAACCTAATTTATTTGAATTCAAAATCAGTAGCATGTCTTTACTTGAAACAGTAAAGCAACAACTAACCCGATCTGTTGAAATTAATATGCATCCTTCTGCTGTAACACCTGCCATGGTGGGTTTTATTGAAAATAATTTAAAAACTTATCCTGGTAAGAGTACGCTAAGGATAAATATCATGGAACCCAAAGAAAATTTGAAGATTAGTATGTATACTATAGAGAGAGGTTTCCAGATGAATGAGGAAATGGCGGAATATCTTATGAATAACCTTGATATAGATGTAAAAGTCGGTTTGGTTGGATAAATAGGGTGTTATCTGCCCCAATGGCAGAAAAATCGGCCAAAACAAACTAGTCACATAGGTGGAAAAGTCAAATGAGCAGTTCCTATGCTTTGGTAGTAAATTTGATTAAAACAAACGTATAAAACAATAAATATGGCATTAGAATTAACAGACGCGAATTTCCAAGCAACCGTATTGGATAGCGATAAATTAACCGTAGTAGATTTTTGGGCAGAATGGTGTGGACCATGTAGAGCCATTGGACCAGTTATTGAAGAATTATCTAAGGAGTACGATGGTAAAATAAATGTAGGAAAAGTAAATGTAGATCATAATCCTAATTTGAGTGTGAATTACGGTATCACTTCTATCCCTGCTATCTTATTTATCAAAGGTGGTCAGATAGTAGACAAACAAATTGGAGCAGTTCCAAAATCTGTTTTAGACAAAAAAATTCAAGCACACATGTAGTGATTCCGTATCTTTCAAACCTAATCTATTACCAACTGATTGTATATGGAAAGGTTTCAAGGAATTATTGGGATTATATTGATACTGGGCATTGCATTTTTGTTTTCTAATAATAAACGAAGAATTAACTATAGACTGGTTTTTAGTGGAATATTATTGCAAATTTTTATTGCAGTAATGGTTCTCAAAGTTCCCCCTGTAACCCGCTTTTTTCAATTGCTGGGCCATGGGATGGAAAAAATTGAACGGTTTGCTAGAGAAGGTGTAGCGTTTGTGTACAGTGGCATCATGGTTAATGCTCCAGATGGAGTGAAGAATTTTAGTCAGGGTGGATTTGTATTTGCATTTAGTGTTACCGCAACCATTATTTTGGTTTGTGTGTTGGTAGCCATTTTATATCATTTTGGGGTAATGCAGTTCATCGTATCTGTCATTGCCAAAGCCATGAACTTTATCATGCGCGTAAGCGGAGCCGAAGCACTCAGTAATGTTGCTTCGGCTTTTGTTGGTCAGGTAGAAGCGCAAGTGATGATCCGCCCCTATTTAAGCACCATGACCAAGAGCGAATTACTCGCGAGTATGAGTGGAAGTTTGGCCTGTATTGCTGGAGGAATTTTGATTGTATATGCCAATATGGGTGCGAAAGCAGAATATTTACTTACAGCAAGTTTAATGGCTGCACCAGGGGCTTTGGTGATTTCTAAAATTGTGTTCCCTGAAACCGAAGAGTCTCAAACCATGGGCAAAGTGAAACTAGAAGTAAAAAGCCCATACAGCAATATTATAGATGCCATTTCTCATGGAGCCAGTGATGGGATGAAGATTGCGTTGAATGTAATAGCCATGTTAATTGGTTTCATTGCATTGATTGCTTTAATTAACTACTGTATTGGGTTAATGATACCCGGAGTAACTTTAGATGTTATTTTTAGTAAGATTTTCTATCCTATGACTTGGGCAATGGGTGTACCACAAGTGGATATAGCTAATGCTGCTTCTTTATTGGGTCAAAAATTGACCATTAATGAGTTTGTTGCTTTTAATAATTTAACTACAAAAACCATCCCTATTGTTTCTGAAAAGGGTTTGTTGATTGTAAGTATTGCCATTTGTGGATTCGCTAATTTTAGTAGTGTTGGTATGCAGATTGGGGGAATTGGCGAATTAGCCCCTACTCGTAGGGCAGATTTAGCAAAACTGGGATTAAGAGCACTGTTATGCGGAACCCTTGCTTCTTATTTGTCTGCAACAATTGCGGGCATTCTGATGTTTTAATGGCGTAAATTTGCAAAAAATTTGGAGCCATGAATACAGAAGCAGTTAAGGTATTGGTAGACGCTGAGCATAATCAACAGTTACAATCCATCGGATATAAAATATTAAACAAAGAACGCATCAGTTTTGAAGAGGGCGTTGCTCTTTTTGAACAAGCATCACTGTCTTATGTAGGTGCTTTGGCCAATTGGGTAAGAGAGCAAAAGCATGGCCATAAAACCTATTTTAATAGAAACTTTCATATTGAGCCTACCAATGTTTGTGTATTTTCTTGTGCATTCTGCTCTTATTCAAAACTATATGCACACCGTGAGGAAGGTTGGGAATTAAGCATTGATCAGATGATGCATATAGTTAAAAGCTATGATGGGAAACCTGTTACTGAAGTTCATATAGTAGGTGGAGTACATCCTAAAATGAATATGGATTTCTTTTTAGAATTATTGCGCACCATTAAAGCACATCGTCCTGATTTACATATCAAAGCATTTACACCGGTTGAGTTAGACTATATGTTTAGAAAAGCTAAAGTATCTGTAGAAGAAGGCATGCGTTTGGCACATGAAGCAGGGTTAGATTCTTTGCCTGGTGGGGGTGCAGAAATATTCCATCCAGATATTCGAAAAAAAATATGCGAAGATAAAGTGGATGCTGATGGATGGTTGGCTATTCACAAAGCAGCACATGAATTAGGAATGCATAGTAATGCCACCCTACTCTATGGACATATTGAATCTTATTGGCATCGTATTCACCATATGGATCGTTTACGCAGTTTGCAAGACGAAACCGGCGGTTTTAATACTTTTATTCCACTCAAGTTCCGTAACAAAGACAATGATATGAGCAATGTGGCAGAAAGTACCATTGTAGAAGACATGAAAATGTATGCAGTATCCAGATTGTATTTAGACAACTTCAACCATATCAAAGCTTATTGGCCAATGTTGGGAAGAAAGAATGCCCAATTAACATTGTCATTTGGCGTAAACGATATTGATGGCACTATAGACGATACTACAAAAATATATGCGATGGCTGGTAGTGAAGAACAAACTCCTACCATGAGCACAGCAGATCTTGTTCAATTAATTAAACAAGTACGTCGTCAACCAGTGGAGCGTGGTACACTTTACAATGAAATCAAGGATTATAGCGATGTGGCAATAGATGCAGTTTAATGCACTTTTTCAGACTATTTATTTTACTTTAAATTCTCCGAAATGCCAAAGTATGCCCGAAGGGTCGTGTACAAAACATTCTTTCCCCCAATCTAAAGTTTTGGGAGGAACTAAACGAACCATCGGATACTTATCCGTTAAATTTAAAGTAAGTAACTCAGCCCAATAATTGTCTACATTTTCCACTTCTACAAATACCATGGTATTGTCTATCCAATCTTTGATATATGCATTCTGCAAATAAAAGATTATGTTAGAAAAATGAAAAGCACTTAACTGTGGGCTAATAATATGCTCTTCAAAACCTAAGTCATTGTAAAATGAACGACTTAGGTTGAAATCCTTGGAACCAATAAAAGGTCGGATGGAGATTGCTTTCATTTTATTTACTTTTTTTATAAACGAATGCCAATTAGATAACCTTGTTCAATTGCTCGCTTTGCATCTAGGTCTCCAGCTTCTAATGCTCCTCCAATTAAATGAACATTGGTATGATTTTCTTTTATAGAATTATATAATTGGTTATTAGAAATTTGGCCTGCACAAATAACAATATTGTCTACCTCAAGCACTTGAGGAACACCTGCAACTTTTATATGAAAACCTTCCCCATCTATTTTTTCATAACTAACTTCTGCAATCATTTTCACTTTCTTCATTTTTAATGCTGCTCGATGAATCCATCCGGTAGTTTTGCCTAATCCCCCTCCCAGCTTGCCTTTTGAACGTTGTAATAAGTAAACTTCTCTTGGAGATTTTGTTGTTTGGTTTTTTTGTATTGCTCCTCTCACAGTATAATTCATATCTACACCCCATTCTTCCATAAATGTTGGAATGGTATTGCTTTCTTCATTGGTTAAAAATTCGGCAACATCAAAACCAATTCCGCCAGCACCAATAATAGCCACTTTTTTGCCTACTGGTTTTTTATGCAGTACAACATCTGTATAGGTCAATACTTTCGGATCATTTATTCCTTCAATTGATAAATTTCTTCCGATCACACCTGTAGAAACAACTACCTCATCAAAATCAGTTGCTTGCTCTTGTTTAAAAATACTGTTCAAATGAATTTGAACTTTATGCAATTCCATCTGCTTTTTGTAGTAGCGCAATGTTTCTATAAATTCTTCTTTGCCAGGAATTTCTTTAGCAATATTAAACTGCCCTCCAATTACTGATTGAGCTTCAAACAAATGCACTTCATGTCCACGTTGCGCCAAAGTAACGGATGCTGAAAGCCCTGCAGGCCCAGCTCCTACAACAGCAATTTTCTTTTTAGTTGTTGCTGGTAAAACTATGGTTGATAATTCTTTACATGCTCTTGGGTTCACCAAACAACTGGCTGTTTTGCGCTCAAACACATGGTCTAAACATGCTTGATTACAGGCAATGCAAGTATTAATTTCATCAGCTCTTCCTTCCAATGCTTTTTTAGGAAATTCAGGGTCTGCCAAAAATGGTCTTGCCATCGAGACCATATTGGCATGGCCTTCTGCTAAAATTTTTTCTGCCACATCGGGCATATTGATTCTGTTTGTAGTAATTAATGGGATAGTTAATTTACCCATCAATCTTTTGGTAACCCAACTAAATCCTCCCCTCGGAACCATGGTTGCAATTGTAGGAACCCTTGCTTCATGCCAACCTATGCCAGTATTAATAATTGTAGCTCCTGCTTTTTCAATGGCTTTTGCCAACTGCTCAACTTCTTCCCAACTAGATCCATCTTCCACCAAATCCAACATCGATAATCTATAAATGATGATGAAATTTTTACCAACCGCTTCTCTAGTTTGGCGTACTATTTCAATTGGAAATTTAATTCTGTTTTCATAAGATCCTCCCCATTCATCGGTTCTTTTATTGGTTTTTGAAACGATAAACTGATTAATCAAATATCCTTCAGACCCCATAATTTCAACACCATCATAACCTGCTTCTTGAGCCAATTTAGCACAGTGTACAAAATCATTGATGGTGCGTTTTATTCCTCCACTGCTTAGTTTCCAAGGTTTGAAAGGAGAAATGGGAGATTTGATGGCAGATGGGGCAACGCATATTGGATGATAGCCATACCTGCCTGTATGTAAAATTTGCATACATATTTTTCCGCCCTCGGCATGAACAGCTTCAGTAATTAATTGATGTTGTTTTGCTTCAGAGCGAGTAGATAATTTACTCCCAAAAGGAGATGTCCATCCTGCTCTATTTGGCGCTACCCCACCAGTTACAATTAAACCAACCCCACCCTTGGCTCTTTCAGCAAAATAAGCGGCTTGTTTGGCAAAACCATTCTTACTTTCTTCTAAACCAGTATGCATCGATCCCATCAGGATCCTGTTCTTTAGTATTGTAAAACCTAAATCTAGGGGCTCAAATAAATGTGGGTAATTCATGATGCTTATTTCATAATTGATTTTTCAAATCCAAAAAATTTTCCTCAACATTCACTCAATCCCAACGGAACTTGAACGGCAAGACCTCCATCAGCTGTTTCTTTGTATTTACTGTTCATATCTAATGCAGTAGTCCACATAGTAGCAATTACTTTATCTAGGCTAACCAATGCAAAGTCTGGTGTGCTCTGTAAAGCCAGTTGTGAAGCAGTAATGGCTTTGATGGCACCCATGGTATTTCTTTCTATACAGGGAATTTGAACCAAACCTCCTATTGGGTCACAGGTTAGTCCTAAGTGGTGTTCCATTGCTATTTCTGCAGCCATCAATACTTGTTGTTGCGTACCTCCCATACATTCAGTAAGTGCACCAGCAGCCATTGCAGATGAAACCCCAATTTCTGCTTGACAGCCACCCATTGCGGCAGAAATAGTTGCCCCTTTTTTAAAAATGGATCCTATTTCAGATGCTGTCAATAAAAATTGAATGATTTTTTCTTCTGTCCCGCCTTCGCAAAAAGCGATGTAATACTGTAATACAGCAGGAATAACACCTGCAGCACCATTTGTTGGTGCAGTAACTACTCTACCAAATGAAGCGTTTTCTTCATTTACTGCTAACGCAAAACAACTCACCCAATCTAAAATATAATTGAAAGAATTTCCTCCTTTTCGAATGGCTGCTAACCACTCTTCGTAATTATCATAAGGCTGTTTATTAATCAGCTTTTTATTTAATTCAAATGCTCTTCTTCTTACCTGTAATCCTCCTGGCAATTCACCTTTTGAGTGACATCCTCTATAGGTACAATCTCGCATGGCATGCCAAATGGCCAAAACGCCATTCTTTGTTGCCGCTTCTGAACGCCAACTGGTTTCATTCTCCAAAACCATTTCGTGAATGGCCATCCCTGTTTTTCTACACCAGTGCAAAATATCGGCCGCATTGTTTGTAGGGAATGGAAGCTCTACAGGTTCTCGATTCCCTGCTGATGATTCCCCTTCTTTCACCACAAACCCGCCCCCAATGGAAAAATAGGTTTCGCTAAATTGTTCGCCGTTGTTAAGTGTGATTAAAAAACTCAACCCATTTGGGTGAAAAGGCAATGATTCGTTGGTTAAGAATACTAGGTCTTCTTTAAATTCGAATGGGATGGTATGTTCTCCTCCTAATAATAAAGTTTGGGTTGATTTAATTTGGGCTATTTTAGGATTGATGCTGTTAACATCAATTGTTACAGGATCCTCTTTCATCAAACCCATTAACACAGCAATATCTGTACCGTGCCCCTTCCCTGTTTTAGCTAATGATCCATATAAAAGCACGGTTACTGCTTTAACAGTTGCAAGTGGATATTGGAGACTTAAGTTTTCCAAACAGCGAAGGGCTGCCCGCCAAGGCCCAAGTGTATGTGAACTAGAAGGACCTACCCCTATTTTAAACATGTCAAATACGGAAATTGCTTCATGTGGCATTTGGTAAAGTTAATTATCAATTTTCATTAAGTTTGGTAAATGAAGCATCTCTTTTTTCTGACTTTTATTTTGTTTTTTACTATCATGGCTAATGGGCAAGTTTTTGACACTCGATCGCCTCTTCATCAAGCATTTAACAACAATCCCCAATGGTTTAGTCGGATTGCAAGCAACCCCGATAGCTTCAGGGTACAAATTATATATACCCAAATCAATAGAAACAAAAAAAATAAACCTTCTTTTAAAGAGTTCAGTTATCGATTAAATAATCAGGAATATTTCTATCCAGCAAGTACGGTTAAAATGCCTATTGCATTGTTGGCATTGGAGAAGATTAATGAATTGGGTATTAAAGGATTGACTCGTAATAGTATAATGATTACAGATAGCGCATCAGCTTCGCAAGATCACGTGTATAATCAACCTAATGCAAATGATGGGGCTCCTACTATTGAAAATTACATCAAACAAATTTTTTTAGTGAGTGATAACGATGCATTCAATCGTTTATATGAATTCTTAGGTCAAGAATATATTCAGCGTAAACTAAAAGAGAAAGGGTATCCCGATGTAATTATACGTCATAGGCTACAAGTAAATCGTACTGTAGAGCAACAAGCCATCACTAACCCTGTAAAATTTTACGATACTGCAGGGAACTTAATTTACGAACAACCTTCGTTTAAAAGCAATGCAGTTTTTGAAACTACCAATGTTATGCTGGGTAAGGGTTACATGAAAAATGGAAAATTAATCAATCAGCCTTTTTCGTTTTTAAATAAGAACAGAATCTATTTGCAAGACCTTCACCATATTCTGCAGTCTGTAATATTTCCTGAGCAATTTCCTAGAAAAAAGCGATTTAACTTAACTGAAGATGACTATGCTTTTGTAAAAAAATACATGAGTATATATCCTCGTGAATCGGAATCCCCTTCTTATGATTCCAGTTATTATTATGATACTTATTGTAAATTTTTATTACAAGGATCTGAAAGAAAAACCTTGTATCCCAATGTGAAAATTTATAATAAAGTGGGTGATGCATATGGATTTTTGTTGGATATCGCATACATAACTGATCCTTCAAACAATATTGAATTTATGCTCAGCGCAGTCATTTCTTGCAATACAGACGGCATTTATAATGATGATCAATATGAATACGACGCAATAGGATTTCCTTTTATGCGAGACTTGGGTATTGCTATTTATCAACAAGAATTGCAGCGCAAGGGCAAATTGCCTATAATTAAGTAAATTGTCGTCTTAAATTTTTCTGAATGGAATTGTCTTCTTTATTGAATAGGTTTAGTGAACCTGAAACACTTAAAATGGCCAAGCTGGGTCGTGAATTACGAGCCCAAGGAATTGATGTGATTGATCTTAGTTTGGGTGAGCCCGATTTTGATACACCTCAGCATATTAAAGATGCAGCCATTAAAGCAATTAACGATAACTGGAGCCATTATACTCCAGTGCCCGGTTTTTTAGATTTACGAGAAGCAGTTTGTACTAAATTGAAGCGCGACAATAACCTTGATTATAAACCAGAACATATTGTGGTTTCAACTGGTGCAAAACAAAGTTTAGCCAATTCCATTTTAGCATTGGTAGATGAAGGTGATGAAGTGATCATACCTACTCCTTATTGGGTTACTTATTCTGAATTAGTAAAGATTGCACGTGGTAAAGTGGTTGAAATTAGAACTACTGTAGAAAATAAATTCAAAACAACAGCAGCAGAATTAGAAGCTGCCATAACGCCTAAGACTAAAGTCTTTATGTTCTCCTCACCTTGTAATCCATCAGGTGCTGTGTATAGTAAAGAAGAACTAGCTGCCTTAGTAAAAGTATTTGAAAAGCATCCTGGCATTACCATACTTTCCGATGAGATTTATGAGTACATCAACTTCATGGGAAAACACGAGAGCATAGCACAATTTGATAGCATTAAAGATCAAGTTGTCATAATTAATGGATTGAGTAAAGGATTTGCGATGACTGGATGGCGCCTAGGTTATATAGCTGCTAATTCAGCCATATCCAAAGCTTGTGAGAAATTACAAGGCCAGTTTACCAGTGGTACCTGTTCAATAGCACAGAAAGCTGCCGTAGCTGCACTTACTGGCGATTTAAGACCTTCTTTAGAAATGACAGAAGAGTTTACTAGAAGAAGAACTAAAACCTTAGAATTAGTGAATGCCATTCCAGGTTTCAAGTGCTTTGCACCAGAAGGTGCATTCTATGTATTTCCAGATGTAAGTTATTATTATGGAAAATCAAATGGTACGGAGACTATTAAAAATGCAGCAGATTTCAGTATGTACTTATTAAATACCGCCCATGTGAGTTCCGTTATGGGAGATGCTTTCGGGGAACCTAATTGTGTAAGATTCTCTTTTGCCAATAGTATGCAAAACATTGAAAGAGCTTGGGAAAGAATCTCCGAGGCACTAAGCAAACTTTCATAGTCATTTTTATAAAATTGAAAAGGCTGGTACCATTTAAGTACCAGCCTTTTGTATTATAAGTAAACTTTATTTTAATCGAATAATTATTTTGTAACGCTAGCAATCCCCCCTTTCTTGCTATCTACACTCACTGTGTATTTCCCTTTACCTTCTACAATCCACTTAACGGTAACTGTACCCAGTCCTGGGATATTCTCCACTACAATAGTGCTTGGATTATTTTTTTGAATTTTTGAAAGATTTAAATCTTTATCGGTCATAATCATTCCAGCTACAATTTTAGCAGTTGTATTTAAGGTTATATAATCAGGGCTTTCAATTTTGTTTTTCACGTCTTGACTGCTATGTGTTGGCATTAATCTTTCATTCGCTATTACAGCAGTTACTTCAGTTAAACCACCACCTAAATCTTTTTCTTTAATTTCTGAAACAGATAATTTGGGGGTATGATAGCTATGATAAATACTAAAAGCCATATTTCTGTGTGCATCAGACTCTAATAAAAATCCTGGATGAGCCCGTCCAAAGTTCTTTTTAAATCCTCCAATTTCCACTTTACCATATTGAGGATGATCGTATTCTTTCCAATCAACAAATCCATCTTTAAATAATAAGTACTTATCAAAATTATAAGAGCTATTGTCAAAAGGACTTCTGGTGCTTTCTTTCATGAACATTAAATACGGTGTCCACAATTCATTCGAATAAGTGTAAATTCCTCTTCCCGCATAAAACCAATCTAATTCTCCACCATATGCTGAATACAAATCTTTGTATACCACTAAGTATTTATAACCTGGCATTAATTCTTCTCCCTTCTTTGCAATGGCATCATATATAGCAACGTCTTGTGAATTATAAGTAGTCACATCAGCAGATGCGCCTGGCCCTCTTAAAATCATTCCTCCTGCATTATGGTAAGACTGTGCAGCAGCAATATTTGGATGTTTCATTACAAACTCCATCACCGCTCTATTTTCAGGTATAGAGAATGGATATTTATAAGCTCCATTCTGAATATAATTAGGTTGCCATCCCCAACCCCAGTCTCTATTGGGGTCATATTCAAATGCATAACCATCTTCGTTTACTCGGCCGTCTCCATCATTGTCTATGCCTTCCATACCTAGAAGTTCATAATCCCCCTGTTCATCTGCAGTTGCCATTACCATATTTCTAGGGTCACGCGGGTCTACTTTATAACGACCATTTACATTTTTTCTACGCATCATGGTAATATGTCCGTCGCCATCTAAATCATCATACCAATCTTCATTTACCAATCCATCCCCATCATTATCTACTGGCTTAATTCCCGATCTTGGTGAGCTAGAAGTGTTGGGTTGATGCATATAACTATCCCTTCCATCGGGGTTAATGCTTGGTACAATATAGAATACTTTGTCTTCTAGTAATTCTTGAATGAATTTGGTATCACCAAAACTTTCTGTTAAATACCAAGCAGTATATAAGGCAAACTCTGCACCTTGAATTTCATTAGAGTGTATGTTGCCATCAATATACATTCCTGGCTTTTGTAATTCATTGCCCTTTTTAAAATCAGTAATGGTTAAACACCACAAATCCCTGCCTGCATACGACTTTCCCAATGAGGTTAATTTAGCTAAGTCAGGGTAAGCTGCTGCAATTTTTTTACAAAGTGCTGTAATACCTGCATGGTCGTAATAACGGTTCCAACTTGCCTGTACCTTAGGATTCACAGGGGTTCCAGCTGCTTTAAATACTTGATTGGCTTCTTGCGCAATCAAGCTTGCACTCAATAATAGTGCTATCAAAAAAGTATATATTTTTTTCATGATTGAAATTTTATTGTAACGAAATGGCTTTAGAAGTTAAGCCAATTGCAGGCGATCCGGTTTCAACAGTGATGCTTCCAGTTCCTTTCACAATCCAACTGAATTGTTGCATGGTATGGGGTTCCATATTGTTGATTAGCGTTAATTTTTGGCCCCCAATCAATTGTTGTTTATCGGTTAATTGTAATGCCACTTTCAATCTTTTCACAAAATAATTTCGGTCTGCAAATTTGCTATGTGTTGGTAGCATCCCTGTGTTGGCTACATCAATTGTGATTTTGGTTAAGCCATTACTCAATTTTTTGGTTTCTACTTTTTGAACAACTACTTGAGGTTTTAAATAAGTTAATTTGGTTAGAAAGTCGGTATGCTTTTGAGCAATTTCATTCACCATTTTGTAAGGAGGGTTCATCATTACGAAGGGATCAATACCTCCCACTTGCACCACCTGACCAGGATAGTCGGGGTGTTGCACCGTTTTCCATTCATTAAAATGATTCAATCCTTGTTGTGCACTCCATCTTAAATAATTAGCTGTAGCATCTTCTACAGTAAACGCTTTTTCCTTTTTTGCAGTATCTGGTTTGGCTTTAGGAACCCACCATCCTTGTGTACTGAAACTGAAGCGACCATAATGTTGGTAAGCCCAACTCATAAAATCTCCGCCATCAGCACTTGGCTTGGGCGCATCTTTTATTCCCAATGTTTTATTATATAGTTCACTAACTACTGTTGTTACTTTGTCATCATTTGCACTCAAATTATTTAAGCTACTAAAACTAACCACCGCATACACATTAAAAGCATCGTATAAAAAATCTAAGATAGCCCTTGTCTCAATTTCACTTGCTGGGAATTCCCCTGCACCAGCTGCAAATGTTTTGTGCTTATAAGTTAAGTTCTTGTTGAAATGAATTCCTCCAACACCATCTTCATTAAATTGCCCATCGTTATCGTTGTCTATTCCTTCTGATAACAATAAAAATTTCCCCTTTTCTCCTTTGCTAATATCTGCTTTAATTAGAACTCTTGCATCGTCTGGATGTAGTTTATAGATTCCTACAGGACTTTCTATACGCATCATGGTGATTTTTCCGTTTCCGTCTAAATCATCAAAAGCATCTTCATTGGTTTTGCCATCTCTGTCATCATCTGTATTATTGGCATTGCCCATACGCTCAAAGGGAAGTTTACTAAAATAAGTTTCCATGGCATCGGGGCTCATATTTGGGAACAAATAATAAGTATTTTCATTTAATAGTTTTTGTACACTGTCTTTGTCAATTTGCTTTAATAATTTTTCTGCAAATTGAATAACTAACTCGGTGCCTAGTAAATGAGCGCCCTCTACTCCCCCAACTACTGCAATAGCTGGTTTGGTTTCAGTTTTACCACTGCCCAATGTCATCACCCAAATATCTTTTCCGCCTATTGTTTTGGCCAAAGATTGAAGGGAAGCCCATTTTGGGTTGTTCTTAACCAACTGTGTAAGTCGGTTTTGTTGCTCTTGTAGTGTAGGATACTGTTGTGCTTTAATTTGCCCAATTAGGGGCAAGAAACAAGCCATCAGGAAAAGTTTTTTCATGTGCAAGCTTTAGGTCATAAATATAATTGAAATGACCGTTCAAAATTTACATAATGGATAAATGGCTTGTACCTTCATTTCAAAATTGTGAATATGATTGATCCGGTAAAAGCAGAAATGTTTAGAAACAGGCTAGGTAAAGTGTTTAAACACAAGAGTAAATTAGCCCGTAGACAAAATATTTTATGCTACCGTATTTATGACCATGATTTGCCTGAATTTCCTTTCAGTATTGAGTTGTACGAAGACCAACTATATATTGCTGAATATTTAAGAAGGCATGGGATGGAAGACGAAGTGCATGATGCTTGGATGGAAGAATGCAAAGGAATCATTGCAGAAATAGTTGGAATACCTATTGAGCGCATGAACTTTAAACTGCGCAAAAGAATGAGTCATAAAGACGAGCAGTACGAAAAAATAAGCACGGAAAAAGAATACAGCACTGTTTTAGAAGATGGGTTAAAATTTTTAGTAAACCTTACCGACTATTTAGATACAGGCTTGTTTTTAGATCATCGTATTACTCGTAAAATGGTCAGGAATACTTGTGTCAATAAAAGAGTATTAAATCTATTTTGTTATACTGGTTCTTTCTCTGTGTATGCTGCTGCCGGCGGGGCTTCTAGTGTTACATCAGTCGATTTGTCTAAAACCTATTTGGCTTGGGCTGAAGATAATATGACCATCAATTTATTTAAGGATAAAAAAGCCTATCAGTTTATACATGCCGATGTAAAGCAATACCTTAAAACCTTGCAGCCGAACAGCTTTGATTTAGTTATAATGGATCCGCCCACGTTCAGCAATAGTAAGAGAATGAAAGATATATTAGATATCCAGCGAGATCATGTAGAACTCATTAACGATGTTTTAGCAGCATTAACTCCTGGTGGACAATTGTATTTCAGTACTAATTTTGTGCGATTTCAATTAGATGCAACTGCAATTCATTCAACCGAAATTAAAGACATCACCAAAGCTACTACCCCATTTGATTTTGAAGGAAAATTAAAGCGTTGGTGTTATTTGATTAATAAGTAGCCCATTCATTATGTAATTCCAATACTTGTGGTATTAATAATGATTGCTCATCGTTAATAATTACTTTATCGCAAAGTTTCATTTTAATAGTTTGACTGATTTGATGGTTCATTCTATTTAACACTTCTTCTCTGCTAATTTGATCTCTGTTCATTACACGCTGAATACGTAAGGCATCGGGTGCATAAACACCTATGATAATATCCATGCCTTCAGCAGAACCCGATTCGAAAAACAATGCTGCTTCTTTTATAGTGTATGGTGCATTTTGCTGGGATGCCCATATTTTTCCTGCTTCAATGGTGGCCGGATGTACTATTGAATTTAGTACTTGTAGTTGAAATGGGTCTTTGAATACTATATTGGCAATATAGGGTCGGTTTAATCCTTGTAGATTGTATGATTCGGCTCCAAATGCATCCATTATTTGGGCTTTCACTTCTGCATTTTCATGCATAATTTTTTTCGCCAATGCATCGGCATCCAATATTGGTATGCCAAGTGTACTGAATATTTGAGCTACTATGGATTTGCCACTGCCTATTCCTCCGGTGAGTCCTATACTGCGCATAAAAAATCCTGCAAGTTTGAATCTTGCAGGACATAAAATTACGGTATAATTGGTAGCTACTGGAAGTAGCCCAATATTCAATTTATTTTTTCTCTTCAGGAGCTGGCTTGTTTATTGCAGCTGTCCATTCCATGCTCAATGCAGATTTTTCAATCTTTAAATAACTTCCTGGAGTTACTTCTAACTGAAGCGTGCCGTCTTCATTTATTTTGTTTACCACACCGTGAATACCAGCAATGGTAACGATTTTGTCTCCCTTTGATAAATTATCGATGAACTTCTTTTGTTCTTTTGCTTTTTTTGCTTGAGGTCTAATCATGAATAACCAGAATACCAAAATAATGGCACCCATCATAATCAATTGTACAGTACCACCCTGCTTAGGGTCGGCAGCTAAAATAGTCAACGCGTTCAATAACATATATTCTCTGTTTAAATGATTTGCAAATTAAAAGGAATTACTTGAAACTAACTTTCTGAATCTTTCCTTCAGCTACCAATTCTTTGTGAATATTATCTAAAATACCATTTACAAATTGTCCACTTTGAGCTGTACTATACTCTTTCGCTAAATCAATGTATTCATTGATGGTCACTTTGGTGGGAATAGTGTCAAAATACAATAATTCACATAAACCCATGCGCATTAATACCATGTCTAACTGAGCAATTCTCTCTGCATCCCAATTTTTCAATTTTGGCTTAATTAATTCTGCACAGTATTCTTTTTTATCAATGGCTGTTTTTAATAATGTTTTAGCAAACTCCCATTTATCAGGGCTCATGATTTCATTAAACTGAACCGATTTGGGCTTTTGAATATAAGTTAATACCAATTGCTCCATCATTTCTGCATCATCGTCCCAATTATTAAAATGCTCTTCTATATGAGAAATAAAATTTTCATTAGGTAGCATTAACTCGCTGAATATCAATCTTATAATCTCTCTCTCTTTGCCTTTGTCCCTGCTATCTTCTGTTATATAAATTTGATAGGTAGGGCTTTCAGATAAAGCTTTATACACTTTACTAACCAGCTCTTTATCTACCAATTTTTCAGGATGGTCTTTCTCTAAACATTGCTGGTATCCCTTGTTTTCAAGTAGATTCCAAATAAAATCATTGCCTGCAATTTTGATATTTACATTGAGGTCTGCTGTGCTTGGAAGGTTTTTTGAAGCCCTTTTTTGTGCACTGGTTTCAGCATAACGAGCTACTTCTGCTATAAAATAAATCAGGTAAACAAAAAGTTCCCTGCTTTTATCCATTTGTTTTTCTAAAGTTTGAACGGGATGCTGAAACGTATTAGTGGAATCCGCGGCTTCAATCATATATAGCAACTGCATTACTTTTACGCGGATATTTCTTCTACTGATCATTAAACAAGAACTTTTTTTGAGCAGCGCGAAGGTAGGGATTTATCGTTTATTTTGGTTTGATAATTGTTCTTTCTGGTGAAATTTTGGCACTCTTGTTACAAGTCACCTGATTGTTAGCCAGCTAATTCTGTCAACAACAGCGTTTTAGCTCCCCATTTACTCCCTTTAACTGAAAAATTGGCTGAAATGACGCTCTGGCATAATTATAGATTACTCTCAGTAAATTTTAAACAACTAACCAAAATCAATAACGTATGGCTAAGAAAATCAACGTTACTCCTCTGCACGACAGAGTTCTTGTAAAGCCTGCTGCTGCTGAAGAAAAAACAGCCGGTGGAATCATTATCCCTGATACTGCAAAAGAAAAGCCACAACGTGGTGTAATCGTTGCTGCCGGAAAAGGTAAAACAGATGAGCCAATGACTGTAAAAGTAGGTGACACTGTATTGTATGGCAAGTACGCTGGTACTGAAGTTCAAATTGAAGGTCAAGACTTGTTGATCATGAGAGAAAGTGATCTATTGGCGATTCTTTAATTATTATCATTTCTAAAATTGTAAAAAATTCAAATATGGCTAAGCAAATTTTCTTTGATATTGAAGCTAGAAATAAAATGAAGAAGGGCGTTGACACTCTTGCCAACGCAGTTAAAGTAACATTAGGACCAAAGGGCCGTAATGTGGTTATTGAGAAAAAATTTGGTGCACCTTCTGTAACAAAAGATGGTGTTTCTGTTGCAAAAGAAATTGAGTTAGAAGATGCAATCGAAAACATGGGTGCACAAATGGTAAAGGAAGTAGCTTCTAAAACTGCAGATATTGCAGGTGATGGAACTACAACTGCAACTGTTCTTGCTCAGGCAATCATCAGTGAAGGTTTGAAGAACGTAGCTGCTGGTGCCAATCCAATGGATTTAAAGCGTGGCATTGATAAAGCTGTTGCTAAAGTGGTTGATAGCTTAAGAGCACAATCTCAAGCAGTTGGAAACGACTCTAAAAAAATTGAGCAAGTAGCTACTATTTCTGCAAACAGCGATAGCGAAATTGGAAAGTTAATTGCAACTGCAATGGCTAAAGTTGGAAAAGAAGGTGTTATTACTGTTGAAGAAGCTAAAGGAACCGATACTACTGTTGATGTTGTAGAAGGTATGCAATTCGATCGTGGTTATATCTCTCCTTATTTTGTAACCAATAGCGAAAAAATGGAAGCTGAAATGCAGAATCCATACATCTTGATCTACGATAAGAAGATCAGCGCTATGAAAGATATTTTACATATCCTAGAGAAAGTTGCTCAAACCGGACGCCCTTTGGTAATTATTGCTGAAGATTTAGAAGGCGAAGCATTGGCTACTTTAGTAGTGAATAAATTGCGTGGTACCATTAAAGTGGCTGCTGTTAAAGCACCAGGTTTTGGAGATCGCAGAAAAGAAATGTTGACAGATATTGCTATCCTAACTGCAGGTACTGTAATTAGTGAAGAGCAAGGGTTTAAATTAGAAAATGCCGACCTTACTTATTTAGGACAAGCTGCTTCTATCACCATTGACAAGGATAATACTATTGTTGTGGGTGGTAAAGGTAAAAAAGCAGATATCACTGCTAGAGTTAACCAAATTAAGGCTCAGGTTGAGAATACCACTTCAGATTACGATCGCGAAAAATTACAAGAGCGTTTAGCTAAATTAAGCGGTGGTGTAGCGGTGCTATATGTAGGTGCTGCAACTGAAGTTGAAATGAAAGAAAAGAAAGACCGTGTAGACGATGCTTTACACGCTACAAGAGCTGCTGTTGAAGAAGGTATTGTACCAGGTGGTGGTGTTGCCTATATTCGTGCGGTTGAAAGCCTAGAGAAGCTAAAAGGCGCTAATGAAGACGAATTGACTGGTATTCAGATTGTTAAAAGAGCAATTGAAGAGCCATTGCGTCAAATTGTAATCAATAGTGGAATTGAAGGTTCTATTGTGGTTCAGAAAATTAAAGAAGGCAAGGGTGACTTTGGATTCAACGCTCGTACAGAAGTTTACGAGAACTTGTTTAAAGCAGGTGTAATTGATCCAACCAAAGTAACTCGTGTTGCTTTAGAAAATGCTGCTTCAATTGCTGCGATGTTGTTAACAACAGAGTGTGTAATTGCAGATAAGCCAAAACCTGAAGCTCCACATGCACACGGTGGTGCTCCTGATATGGGCGGAATGGGTTATTAATACTATTTCAATCAATAGTTATACAGCCTCACCTGATTTCAGGTGGGGCTTTTTTATAAAACTATTTAAACAGTAGGTTTAGTCAATAAATAGTTTTTAAATCCCTTAGCCAAAAGGAACTGAGCAAATCCATAAGTAAGCATCACTATTACACCTAAGAAAACGTTCTTGTAAGCAAATATATTCAAAGACAAAACGGAATCAGATAACACAAATAATGCTGCTCCTGGTACAAAATAATTAATACCAAATTGTTTAGTTCCAGCATTACATGAAATCAATATGGAGCTAGCAAACATGGTTGCAATTACAATCATATATACTAGTACCGGCAAAAATAAATCTCCCAATTTGGGTGCTAAATGATTTAAAATGATGGCTCCTATAACGAGCACTACAATCCCTCCCATAATCGGTAAAAATGCATTACTGATTTTAAAGGGTTGTATATTTATAAATAATATAATGTAACAAAAATGAGCCAACATAAAACAGAGCATGCCTCCTATAAAAAACAGGTTCCCAGTATACAATAAAAATATATCACCTCCCCAAGATGCCAAGAAAGCCAATCCCACCAATCGGGTAGATAGTTTCAATTTTATTGTAGATGGTGCTAATGCTTCAGCTAAATACAAAAGCAATAATGGCATTAAAAGAATTTTTGTAATACGTGCCATTTCTAGCTGTTCTGACCAAAGTAAAAAACAATGTACTAGTAATACCACCACATAAATTGGTGCAATCAATTTTCTTAGATTCATAATGGAATAATTAATACAATGGGTTGGAGTAATCTACGATTTTTAGCTTAAACTGACCTAATTTCGCATCATGCAAATGGACGATGAAGCATTTTTTGCCTTCTGGGAACTGAATAGTGAAAAAGAAAAAAGTAGCCGAAAAGCTTTTATGTTAGGCCTTTCTTCAGGTTTTGCCATTGGGGTTGTTGTGCTTGCCTTTATTTTATCTGGTTGGTATAAACGTGCCACTATGGAAGCCAACAGCAAAATGAGTGCATTTGTACTTTTCATGGCCATTTTAGGCATTTCTATATTCTTTGCATTCATGTATCGTAGGTTTAAATGGGAAATGAACGACCAACGATTTCAAGAAATTTTAGCTAAAAAACAAAAATTAAATACCAATGATGCAGCCATAAATAAAGGTTCTGCGTCTTAAAAAGAAAACTGAGAATGAAAAAATCACTGATTGCTTTGGGTTTATTGATCACTTTTGCAGTTTTATCATGCGGAAAAACCCAGGATACTGGCTGTACCCCTGTTGCAGTTGCTGCTGAAAAAGATGCCATGGTTAAATTTTGCACAGATAATAGCATTACTTATTCAGAACATCCAAGTGGTTTATTGTACCAAATTATCAATCCAGGTACCGGAGCTGCTTTAGACGCTACCTCTACTGTTTCTGCCATTTATACGGGTAAATTCCTTACTGGTGTTACATTTGAAGCCAATGCTACCCCTGCTACTTTTGGGCTTAATCAGGTGATTGAAGGCTGGAAGATTGGGATACCTTTGGTTAAAAGAGGCGGCAGAATCCGCCTGATTATTCCTTCTGCATTGGCTTATTCCTGCGTAGGTAGAGGCTCTATTCCACCCAATACCCCTCTTTACTTTGATGTTACTGTGAATTAATCGCTCATTCCCCTATCTTTGCCGTCCTGAAAAAATCAGGAATAAAACTTCGTAAACCGTTACTAATATGCAACTGAAAGGTTTAGTGCGTTTTTTTGCCATAGCACTTACATTGATTTGTCTTTACCAGTTATCATTCACTTGGTTTGTAAACAGCCATGAATCTGCAATGGAAAAGAAAGCCACTGAGTGGTTAAAACGTTTCCCAACAGCAGAACAACAATATCCTGGCAATAAGGAATTGCAAGCTGCTTACACTGATTCTTTAGAAGACCTAAAGAAAACAAGATTACTCCGTTTGTTAGACAGTACCAAAGACACCAAATTGGCTTTTGGTTTAACTACTTATCGTAGTGCCAAAGAAAAAGAATTGATGTTGGGTCTAGACTTACAAGGTGGTATGAGTGTTACCATGGAAGTGGGCTTAGATGGTTTAATTAAATCATTAAGTAACTACACTAAAGATGCTAATTTCAACAAAGCGTTGGATGCTGCTGTTGCAAGAAAAGCAAACAGTGGTGCAGATTTAATTACTTTATTCTTAGAAGAGTATAGTAAAGTAAGTCCTGATGGAAAATTGGCGCCATTCTTTACAACAAAAAGTGCTTCTGCTGTAAAAATTGAAGATTCTAATGCCAAAGTGGAAAACTATTTACGCAAGCAAGCAGAAGCTGCATTCAATAATACTTTTAGAATCTTAAGAACCAGAATCGATCGTTTTGGAGTATCATCAAATAATATCAACCCTGATCCTGCCAAAGGCAGAATCAATATTGAATTGGCTGGTGTAAACGATAAGGATCGTGTAAGAAATTACTTGCAGTCTACAGCCAATCTTCAATTCTTTGAAGTGTATACTTGGGAGAATAAAGATGTTCAATCAGGTATTGTTGCTGCAGACAAAGCGGTTCAAGATTATTTAACTGGTGCAGATAAAGTTGCAACTGTTGCAGATACAACTAAAGCAAGTTCTGCGGTTCAGCCTAAAGGAGATACCAGCAAAACTGCCACTATTTCTTCTTTGGCAAGTAAAGCAACTCCAGCTAAAACCGATTCTGCTGCTATCAAAGCAACGGAGAATCCAATTCTTCGTTTAATGCAGATTACTCAGCCTTATCAAGCTGAAAATGGTCGTCCGGTTTACCCTGCTGCTTTAGGATATATTCAATCGAAAGACACAGGTACTTTAAATGATTACTTAGCAATGGAATCTGTAAAAAGCAAGTTCCCTTCTAACTTAGTTTTCATGTATGGTAAAGCTGAATTAGACGATCCAAAAGCAAAAGATATTCTTACTTTATATGCAGTTAAAACCTTAGACAATGGTCAAGCTGAATTAGAAGGTGACCGTATTGCAGGTGCATCACAAGATTATGATGAGCGTGGTAGAATTGCCATTAAAATGAATATGGATAAAGTTGGTTCTAATATATGGGCAAAAATGACCACTAGAAATGTGGGCAAGCCTATTGCAATTGTATTAGACAATTTTGTTTACTCAGCTCCTAACGTGAATGACCCTATTACAACAGGTAATTCACAAATCAGTGGTAACTACACAATCAAAGAAGCACAAGATTTATCTGAAATTTTAGAGAGTGGTAAATTACCAGCTCCTGCTAAAATAGTTCAAAGTCAAACAGTAGGGCCAACTTTGGGTAGTGAATCTATTAAAGGTGGTGCCTTATCTTTTGGTATTTCATTCCTAGTGATTTTTGCTTTAATGTTATTGTACTTTAACACTGGTGGATGGGTAGCTAACATTGCATTAATCTTAAACTTGTTATTCACTATTGGTGTATTAAGTGCCTTAGGATTTACTTTGACTGCTCCAGGTATTGCTGGTCTTGTATTAACGATTGGTATGGCAGTAGATACCAACGTAATCATCTTCGAGCGTATTAAAGAAGAATTAACCAAGGGTAAAAACTATTCCGCAGCAGTGAATGAAGGCTATAAGCGTTCTTTGGCTCCTGTATTAGATGGTCATATTACAACCCTATTAACTGCTATAATCCTTGCTTACTTTGGTTTAGGCCCTGTATTAGGATTTGCTACCACTCAAATCATTGGTATCTTATTATCATTATTCTGTGGAATTTTAGTATCTCGTTTAATTTCTGATTGGTATACCAATAAGAATAGACACTTTGAATATTTTACAGGCATTTCTAAAAAGATATTCAACCATGCTAACTTCAAGTTTATTGAATACAGAAAGTATGCTTACATGCTATCTGCAGTAATCTTTATAATGGGTATTGCTTCTTTCTTTCATGGTTTTGATGAAGGTGTTGAATTTGCTGGAGGTAGAAGTTATACGGTCAAGTTTGACAAGGCGGTTGATCCTGAAATGATTCGCCAAGATTTAAAAACAGTATTTGGAGAAGCACCAATTATTAAAACAGTAGACGTTAAGAATCAAGTAAATATTACTACGTCCTACAAAATAAAAGAAACTGGAAATAACGTTGATGCTGAAGTAGAACGTAAGTTATACGAGGGATTAGTTAAATTCTTACCTGCAGGAACTAGTTTTGATGCTTTTGAGAATACTTACAAGCAAGGATCACAAACAGTATTGCCTACTATTTCAGATGACTTAAAAGCTGGTGCAACCAAAGCAACCTTGTTTGCGGTATTAGTCATTTGCTTGTACATTTTTATTCGTTTCCGCGATTGGAGATATTCCTTGGGATCTATTTTTGCTCTAATGCACGACGTATTCGTAACATTAATTGTATTTAGTTTCTTAAAAGATTTTGTTCCATTCCCATTAGAAATTGATCAACACTTTATTGCTGCAATTCTTACGGTGATTGGTTTCTCTATGAACGATACAGTAATTGTGTACGATCGTATTAGAGAAGATAGTGCAATGATGAAGGGAACGCCAAACGCAACCATCATCAATAGAGCTATTAATGAAACGCTAAGCAGAACCATTATGACTTCTGTTACGGTATTCTTAACCATTTTAATCTTATTCATTTTTGGTGGAGAAGTTACTAGAGGATTTGCATTCGCTATGTTGATTGGTGTGGCTACTGGTACTTATTCTTCTATATTCGTAGCAGCTCCTTTCTTAGTAGATTTTGGTAAAGGAAGAGCTTTAGGCACAAAAACTAAATAAGCAAACAGATTGATAATAAAAATGCCTCGATGAAAATCGGGGCATTTTTATTTAATTCTTTTTTCAGAGGGATTATAGCTGCTGAATCATTTGAAGAATTTACTATTTGTTACACCGCAAAAGAAGTTCCACAGCCGCAGGTTTTGCTGGCATTGGGGTTGCTAAAGGTAAATCCCCTACTATTTAGGCCACCTTGCCAATCTATTTCCATACCATACAAATAAAGGCTATGACTTTTATTCATGATACATGGTATCCCTTCAATTTCAAATAATTCGTCTTCTTTTTCGGTTTGGTCAAAACCTAAAACATAAGTCATTCCACTGCATCCACCTCCTTTTACACCTACTCTTAAACGTTGCGTAGAATCAAAGTTGGGTTCTGCCATTAGTCGCTTAATTTCTACAATTGCCCCCTCTGTCAAGGTTACAGGAATTTGAGTTGTAATTGCTGTTTCCATATTCACAATTTAAGCTACAAAGTTACCATTTTGCCCGAACCTTTTTCTCTTTAGGTTTACGATAGAAGGAAATCCTTATTCATCCCCTACCTTTGCACAAAGTATTGATAGAATGGATAATTCGGTGTTAATCACAGTAATAGTGGCTTTTTTTATTGCATCAATGGCAGGGTATTTAATTTACTTGCAGCGCAGGTTAGTCATTTATGAAAAACATCAGAACAAGGCAACCAGTCCACTCCCATTACAAGCTTATGAACGTTTATTATTATTGACGGATAGAATTGCTTTACCCAACTTAATTAATCGAAATACGGCCACAGCCATTTCATCAACAGAGTTACAATTGATGTACAATAAAATAATACGGGAAGAATTTGATTTTAATGTAACTCAGCAAATGTATATCAGTCCTGCATCTTGGAAAGCAGTTAAGAATTTAAAAGAAAAAAATTTACAAATCATCAACCAAATTGGGCAGCAATTACCCGCTGAAGCAACTGGATTAGATTTGCAAAAAGCCATCATGCAATATTTAATGGCCAATCCTACAGCGGCTTTACATGAGTTGGTGTCGGAAGCATTGAGTTATGAAGCCAAGCAATTATTGTAATATAAAACGAGTACCATGCCATCGAAAAAAACGACAGATAGTGGAATTGAAATAAAAGCTTGTTATACAGCTGAAGATATTGAGGCATTAAAATTAAGTACAGAGATGCCAGGTGAGTTTCCTTATACTAGAGGTGTTCAAGCCGATATGTATCGAGGTAAATTATGGACTATGCGACAGTATGCAGGATTTTCTACTGCAGAGGAAAGTAATAAACGATACCATTATTTGTTAAGCCAAGGCGTAATGGGTTTGAGTGTGGCATTTGACTTGCCTACACAAATTGGATATGATAGTGATCATGCTTTATCTGAAGGGGAAGTTGGAAAAGTAGGTGTTGCCATTGATAGTTTAGAAGACATGGAGTTATTGTTCAAAGGTATTGAATTAGAAAAAGTAAGTACTTCAATGACCATTAATGCAACGGGGTTTATTTTACTAGCGATGTATGTAGCATTAGCTAAAAAACAAGGGGCCGATTTAAATAAGATAGCAGGCACTATTCAGAATGATATACTTAAAGAGTATGCCGCAAGAGGTACTTATATATATCCTCCAAAGCCATCTATGCGAATAATTACCGATATTTTTGAATGGTGCAGCAGTTCATTGCCCAAATGGAATACAATCTCCATTTCTGGATATCATATTCGAGAAGCGGGCAGTACTGCGGTTCAGGAAATTGCTTTTACTTTAAGCAATGGTAAAGCTTATGTGGAAGCTGCACTAGCAAAAGGATTAGACATTAATGTTTTTGGAAAAAGATTGTCTTTCTTTTTTAATGCACATAATAACTTGTTTGAAGAAGTTGCTAAGTTTAGAGCAGCAAGGAGAATGTGGGCCCGCATTATGAAAGACTTGGGTGCAACAGATGAAAAGGCAATGATGTTGCGTTTTCATACCCAAACTGGGGGCGCTACTTTAACTGCTCAACAGCCGTTAAATAATATTAGCAGGGTTACGATTCAAACCCTTGCAGCAGTTCTTGGCGGTACCCAAAGCTTGCACACCAATGGTTATGATGAAGCATTGAGTTTACCTACAGAGGAAGCCGCTCGAATAGCACTGAGGACACAACAGATTGTTGCTTTTGAAAGTGGTGCACCAGATACAGTTGATCCGCTTGCAGGCAGTTATTTTGTAGAATCACTCACTGACGAAGTAGAGAATAAAGCCTGGGATTTAATGAATAAAATAACTGCAATGGGTGGCAGTGTTAGTGCAATTGAGCAAGGTTTTATGCAAGAAGAAATTGCCCGCAGTGCATTCGATTACCAACGCAATATTGAAAGTGGCGATAAGATTATTGTAGGGGTAAATAAATTTACCATTGATAAAGAAAATCCAGTACCTGGGTTTAAAATAGACGATAGTATTCGTCAGTTACAAACTGCTAAATTGGCTGCATTAAAAAGCAAACGAGATCAAGTAAAAGTAGCTGAATGTTTAAGTGCAATTAAAGCAGCAGCTTCAGGTACAACCAACTTAATGCCACTAGTTGTAGAAGCAGTTGAAACCTATTGTACACTTGGCGAAATTGCAGATACACTTCGCCAAGTATACGGAGAACATAGGTGATTTATAATACGGTTATCAGGGCAAAAATTACTCCCGGTATCCAGAATAATAAGGTAAGTAATACGCTAATCCAAAATGTACCATTGGTAGTGCCTTCATGCAGATAAACAGCTAATGGTGGAAGTAAAATGGCTAAAATTGCTAATAATACTTTGTCTGTTGAAGGGGTAGCACTTGCTTTATTGGCTTTGTACTCTTTCATTAAACTTTTTACTTCCTTTAATTTGGCTTTTCTGTCTACTCTAGACAAACTTTTAAATTGACTCATGGCGTCTGTTACTACAGCATCATCCATTGTTATTACTTCACTATTAGCAACTTTCTTGTTGGTTTCTCCAGTTGTAGTTCCCACAGATGAAGCTGTAGCAGTTGAAAAGTTTAGTACAATTGCTGCTGCAAGCAAATAAGTTATTTTTTTCATAGGTATTCTGGTTTCCTTGAAGTTACACTAAGTTTAACAAAACTCTTTTTATATTTCTGCTACATCATCAATTAATGAAGGTATTCTGTAACTTAGGAATTCTTAATTATTTGCTCCTTATGAAAAAAATTTTAACCCTCCTACTATTGGTGTCTGGAACTGTTGTTGCACAACCATCTCAGGCAAGCCTAGAACAATTGTTTAAAGAAGAAAATGCCAAAGTAATCAATTGGCGCAGGTATTTTCATGAATTCCCTGAATTAGGAAATAGAGAATTCAATACTTGTAAAAAAGTAGAAGAAACGTTGAAGAGTTTTGGAATTAGTACACGGATTGTTGCCAAAACTGGTGTAGTGGGTGTATTAAAGGGAGGTAAACCAGGACCAGTTGTGGCTTTAAGAGCCGATATGGATGGTTTGCCAGTAGAAGAAAGAAACAATTTAGCATTTGCCTCTAAAGCAAAGGGCGAATACAATGGGGCCACAGTTCCTGTAATGCATGCATGCGGACACGATTCACACGTAGCTATGTTACTAGGAGCAGCTGAAGTCTTAAGCAAAATCAAGAATGATATAAACGGAACAGTAGTATTCTTATTTCAACCTGCCGAGGAAGGCCCTCCAGGAACGGAAGAAGGTGGAGCTCCATTGATGATTAAAGAAGGCGCAATGGATAACCCTAAAGTGGAAGCAGTATTTGGGATACATATCAATTCAAAATACGATTTAGGTAAAATTTATTATAAGCCTGGATCTACTATGGCATCTTCTGATTGGTTCACTATTAAAGTAAAGGGCAAACAAAGTCATGGAGCCTATCCATGGAATTCTATTGACCCCATTGTTGTAAGTGCAGAAATAATTCAAGCCTTACAAACCATCGTAAGTAGGAATATAGATATTACTAAATCACCAGTAGTCGTTTCAGTAGGTAAAATTCAATCTGGAGTTAGATCTAATATTATTCCTGAAGAAGCTATTATGGAAGGAACTATAAGAACCTTAGATGATCAGGTTCAAAAAAATGTACACGAAAAAATCAAGCTAATTGCAAAAAATATTGCGGAAGCAAATGGAACTACTGCTGAAGTTAGCATAGATACTAAAACATTAGTAACCTATAGCGATCCTGAATTGGTTGCAAGAACCCTACCCTCTTTGCAAACTGCTGCAGGTGGTGCAGATAATGTTAAGCTAACCAATTGGGTAACTGGTGCTGAAGATTTCTCTTTTTTTGGTACCAAAGCACCTGCATTTTATTTCTTTTTAGGTGCAAGAGATCCCCAGTTTGCTAGTTTTGAAACAGCGCCTGATCATCATACTCCAGGATTTATGATTAATGATTCAAGATTAGATGTTGGAGTGAAAGCATTTGTTCACCTAGTATTGGATTATGCAAAAACAGGTAAAAAATAACCAATGAAAAAAATATTGTTATTGGCGGTATTAGGTTTTATCCAATTTGCCCAAGCACAAGATAATTTAACGCCAGAAAAATTGTGGCAAATACAAAGGGTTTCTGCTTTAGGTATTAGTAAAGACAAGCAATATATTGTCTATTCTGTTTCAACTCCAGATATTGCAGCCAATAAAAATAATCGAAAGAAGTTTAAGATTCCAGTTACAGGGGGGGCAGCAATTGAAATATCTAGCAATGAAGAACATCTTGCAAATGATCGAATTTCTTCGGATGGCAAGTTCATTTTATACTCAGATGAAGTGAAAATTAATAAAGTAGCTGGGAAGGAATTATATCCAGACTTGCCTAAATCGGATGCTTATGTTTATACTTCTTTAAACTATCGACACTGGGATACTTGGGAAGACGGTGAATACAATCATGTATTTGTTGCGCCTTTTGCGAACGGGAAATCCTTGCAAGGTAAAGATATTATGCCTAATGAGCCATACGACGCCCCTACCAAGCCTTTTGGTGGAGATGAAGATTTCATATGGCATCCAGATGGGAAGCATATTGTTTATGTAGCAAAGAAAAAATACGGAACAGATTACGCTATTAGTACCAATACAGATCTCTATCAATATAATATAGAGACGGGTGTTACAACTAATTTAACCGAAGCCAATAAAGGCTACGATCTCTCGCCACAGTTTAATCAAAATGGTGTACTCGCTTGGATGCAAATGAAAAGAGATGGTTTTGAGGCAGACAAGCAAGACCTTATTATATTAGCCAACAACAAGTATCCAGTAAATCTTACTGCGCATAGAGATGATATTCATGTAGAAGGATTTAAGTGGAGTGAAGACGGTCGTTCTTTATTTTTTTGGGCCCCTATCAATGGTACTTTGCAATTGTTTCAAGTTAATAATCCTGGACTCACTAAAATGTTGCCAGTGATTAAACAATTGACTTCTGGAGATTTTGATATAACAGGAATAGTTGCACAAGTGGGTAATAATATTGTGGTTTCAAGAACTGATATGAACACTGCAGCCGAATTATACAAACTGAATTTGCAGAACAATCAAATGGAGCAGCTCACCCATGTAAATGATGCTTTTTATAGTAGCATTGCTAAATGCAAAACAGAACGAAGATGGGTGCCTACTACAGACGGGAAAAAAATGTTGGTTTGGGTGATTTATCCACCAGGCTTTGATGCATCAAAAAAGTATCCAACCTTATTATATTGTCAAGGCGGCCCCCAAAGCCCATTAACACAGTTTTATTCTTACAGGTGGAATTTTCAGCTGATGGCTTCACAAGGATATATTGTGGTTGCTCCTAACCGTAGAGGAATGCCTGGTCATGGCACTCAGTGGAATGAAGCCATTAGTAAGGATCATGGCGGTCAAGTCATGAACGATTATTTATCGGCCATTGACGCAGTAAGTAAAGAACCATTTGTAGACAAGAATAGACTTGGATGTGTTGGGGCAAGTTATGGTGGCTACTCCGTATTTATGTTAGCTGGGATACATAACAATCGTTTCAAGACTTTTATATCTCATGATGGAATATTTGATACGAAGAGCATGTATGGAACCACTGAAGAATTATGGTTTGTGAATTTTGATTATGGAGGAGCTTATTGGGATAAAAATCCTGCTGCGCAAAAAACGTATGGAGTTCAAAATCCCATCAATCATGTAGCTAAATGGAATACACCCATCATGATTGTACAGGGTGGGATAGATTTTAGGGTGCCTATAGAGCAAGGTTTACAAGCATTTCAAGCAGCTCAGTTGCAGGGCATTAAAAGTAAATTATTGTATTTGCCTGGCGAAAATCATTGGGTGTCTACCGCACAGAATGGTTTGGTATGGCAAAGAGAATTTTTTAAATGGTTGAAAGAGACTTTGTAGTAAATCTAATAAGACCTGATAAACTTCTAAAAAGCGAACCAAAGGGTTCGCTTTTTAATTAGTATAATTTCTTGCTCCAAATAGCAAACTGCCTATTCTAACCATCGTACTCCCCTCTTCAATAGCCATTGCATAGTCTCCGCTCATACCCATTGATAAGACGGGTTCTTTTCCTGAATGCTCCAATATCCAAGATGTATTTTTAGTGAACAGGCTATTTAAATACTTGAATTCATTTCTAACTTTCATTTGATCTTTGCTAAAAGATGCCATTCCCATTAATCCGCAGATTCTTACATTGGATAATTGATCCATCTGAGTGATTATTTCTTCTAGCTCTCTTTCATCTAATCCAAATTTTGATTCTTCCTCCGCAATATGAATTTGTAACAAGCAATCAATCACCCGGTTGTTTTTGATTGCTTGTTTATTGATTTCTTGTAATAATTTCAAACTATCAACACCATGTATCAAATGAACAAATGGGGCAATGTATTTAACCTTATTGCTTTGTAAATGACCAATAAAATGCCAACGAATATCTTTGGGTAAAGCCGCTGCTTTGTCTACCAATTCTTGAACATAATTCTCTCCAAAATCTCTTTGACCCAAATGGTATAATTCCATTAAGTCTTCATTAGGCTTTGTTTTGCTTACTGCTATTAAGCAAGTTTTAGTACTTGCTAATTCTTTTACAATTCGATGATATGCTATGGTATTTACAGGCATAATTGTTAGTGATTAATTTACCAATTTTTGGTGTAAAATGATATTTTCTAATAATAAAACATTGTTATATGCTGGGCAATAGTATTTGAATGTCCCCAACTTACTTGCTGTAAAAGATTTTTTTAATTGATTGGGTAGCATTGAAGCCATATTGGCAATGAAAAAAGAAAATTGTTCATCTTCAATTAATTGAGTCAAATTTAGCGTATTCTGTACCGTTATAAAATCAGGTTTTACTCCCCACCTTAATAAAGATGAAGACAATAATACTTGGTTTAAGAATGGTTGTTTTTTTTGTTCTAGTTTTTGAGCTTGTTGAATAAGCATTGGCTTAAACTTTTCAAGTTCAGGAATAGGTTTTAATGCCATTAATCTAGACAGATGATATAAGATGATTTCTGAACTGCCGTAATGGGGAGAAATAAAACTTGGTTCAGTTATATGCTTTTTTTCTTCTAAAATTTTTACAATTAATTGTACACTTGATGAGTCTGCTTTTGTAAAGGGTAGTTTGTATTCTTGAACAAAATAGAGCACATTGCTAAGTACTGAAATATCAAAATCAACAGGCATTCTATTTCCAAACCATACCGAATAGGCAGGTAAATGGCTGATTGATGAAAAGGTATTATTGATTTTACCTTTACCACCGTTTATATATTCTTGCATTAACAAATGAATATTGTCAGCAGTTTCTTCATTTGCTTTCAGGGCCATTAAAATAATGACCGTATCATCCATATCGTCTGGCAATGATTGACTCTTATTGAAAAGATTCATCCAGCCACTATTCGGAAAAATTTGTGCAGTGTCTGTTGGCCAAAAATTATACGTGTCTCTGCCTTTTCGATTTTTAAATTTTGCAAACGATGGCTTTGCGTTTGAAGAAATTTGGTCAACTAGTTTTTGTTGGTAAGGGGTAAGTTGATCTTTAATCCTTTCCAAAGTAAATACAATCAATCCGGTAAAGAAAGGATTAATATCGGCTTTTTGTCTATCTTGATTTAATGCATAAGTTCTATAAGAAGGGAATAGTCCCTTAGGGAAAACACCGCTTTCTTTTACTTGGAGTTGATCAATTCGTTGGAGTAATTGAGTAACAATGGTGGTATCAAAAGCATTGCTCTTATTCGTGTAAAAAAATAACAGGAATAAGAGCAAGCAATTAAATTTCATTCAACTTATTTTAAAATACTTCTACTAATTACGATACGCTGAACTTCACTGGTTCCTTCATATATCTGGGTGATTTTTGCATCACGCATCAATCGTTCAACATGGTACTCTTTTACAAAACCATAACCACCATGTATTTGAACTGCTTCAGTTGAAACCCACATGGCTGCTTCACTTGCAAATACTTTAGCCATAGAAGAACTCAATGTATAATCTAATCCATTGTCTTTTTCCCAAGCAGCTTTTAAACAAAGTAAACGAGCAGCTTCAATTTTGGTAGCCATATCCGCTAATTTAAATTGAATGGCTTGGTGATGCATAATTTCTTTTCCAAATGCTTTACGCTGCTTGCTATAAGCTAAAGCTAATTCATAAGCTCCGCTGGCAATACCCAATGCTTGAGATGCAATTCCAATTCTTCCTCCAGCTAAGGTTTTCATTGCAAATTTGAAACCGAATCCATCTTCTCCAATTCTATTTTCTTTTGGAACTATTACGTCATTAAATAAAATAGTATGGGTGTCGCTACCTCTAATACCTAATTTATTTTCTTTTGCAGCTACCGTTACACCAGGCCAGTTTTTCTCCACTATAAAAGCATTAATACCTTTACTACCTTTTGCAGGATCCGTTTGAGCAATGACTAAATATACAGATGCTGAAGATCCATTGGTAATCCAATTTTTTGTTCCATTTAATAAATAATGATCTCCTTTGTCTTCTGCTGTTGTTTGCTGACTCGTTGCATCGCTACCCGCTTCTGGTTCACTCAATAAAAATGCGCCTATGTATAAATCATTGTCCTTTCTACCTTGTGCCAATGGGGTTAAATATTTTTTCTTTTGATCTTCATTACCAAAAGTTTCTAAGCCCCAACAAACCAAGCTATTGTTAACGCTCATACTAACACTAGTACTTGCATCCACTTTACTAATTTCTTCCATAGCCAATACATAGCTCAGGGTATCCATTCCTGCTCCACCGTAATCAGGGCTTACCATCATACCCATAAAACCCAATTCAGCCAATTTCATTACCTGTTCGCGAGGATATTTCTGGTGCTCATCTCTCTCAATAACGCCAGGTTTACACTCATTTTGGGCAAAATCTCTTGCCGCTTTCTGAATCATCAAATGTTCTTCACTCAACTGAAAATGCATGGTTGTAAAATTTTATGGCGCAAAAATAAGCTAACAAGCGTTAGGATGTACGATGTTTTACAAAAAAATGGCTACTTCTTTGTTTTTGTAAATAAATTATTTGAGCAAGTAAAAAGTCCTTCTTTAGTTTTACTATCGAGATTGGTGTATTTGCCAGCTAATATACTTTGACCTATATAACCAGGATTATCCCCCTTCCCTAGCGGCCAATTCCCCACTGTGTTTTCAATTTGAATACTACTCAATTGTGCAATAGTTAAAGCAAAATCTGAACAATTATAATCGCTTAAATGATATTCATTATCAATATTATGGTCAATATATTCAAGCACTTTTTCAAATTGTTCTTTTGAAACAAATTTCCCCAATAATTGATCCCAAGTATGATATGCATCATTCTTTATTACAGAATTGGCTTTTGGCATTAAAGGATTAACTGGAATCAATTGGCCCTCTTCAGGATAAAATCCAAATGTTTTACAAACTGCTGATTGATCTTTGTTGTATTTAATCAAAGAAATAAAGGAATGACCAACTTCCCCCAATCCGGTATTCGTATTTTTTTGACCCGGAATCGGCTGTTTAATAAGCAGTGCTAAAGCATAATGAGTAGCTTCTTTTTGATCTAAGAATGCTTCTACAATAGATGCTGTTTGTATTAATTCTGATTCAAACTCCTCGGTTCTTTCCAACTCTTTTTGGTTAATTTGGTCTTGCACCATCAACTCTAATATCTCGTCGTTAACAATGTTTTCTTTGATTTTATTTTCATAATTGCTATTTGTGCTAAAGAATGATATGTATCGCTTACCTCTTTTGGTAGCATTATATTTAGATTCAACTGAACCTGCTTTATAAAAGCAAGCCATAGCAGCAGTGAAATTGTTGTATCGAGCAAGTACAATTGCTAAATTATTGTACAAATGCGATAGAATACTTTGGTCAGTTACTGCTTCCTTAGTCTGAAGTACTTGATGTAATTGAACCAATGCTAGATGCGACTTACCATTGGCAATATGGCGATCGCTTTCCTTTAAAGCATTTATTATTTCAATATTGGGTAATAATTGTCCAGCTACCTCTGTATTTGCTAATTGCAAAATTAAAAACGCAATTAGCCAATATCTCCTTTTCATATTAATTGGTTTACTCCATTAGAAATATTTCTTTTGGAGATTAAACAAAATTTCTTTGCCATAAGGAGTCATACCTTTGGTGGTATCTTGTAAAAAATGTCTTTTAAAAGCAACAATAGCAGCTGTAGTATCTTTTATATCGAATCCTACAATTCTTAGGCCAATAATATGATTGAAACTAGTTGGAACAGTATCTCTAATTTCATCATACCATAACCCAAAGCCTTTTTCCGCTAATTGTTTCCAAGGGAATCGCCAATTGGGATCATTTTTTCGAGTTGGGGCAATATCACCATGTCCAATAAAATTGGCCGTAGGTATATTGTACGCTTTTTTAAGTTTACCTAATACTACCAATAAACTGTTTATTTGTGCTTGTTCAAAATATTCAAAACCGTTGTTGTCTAATTCAATGCCAATTGAAGCAGAATTCATGTCCAATTGATTTCCCCATCTACTTACCCCTGCATGTTGACCCCTGAAATAGTCGTTTAACATCTGAAATACTTTGCCATCACTTCCAATCACATAATGCGCACTAACAGCAGTTCTGGGCAAAGTGAAAGTTTTTAATGTTTGATCAGTAGAATGTTGTGCCGTATGATGAATAATCACATAGCTGGGTTTGCGAATCCCAAAATTAGTTGTGCCAACCCAATAAGGAGATGGCGGAATAGTATCGTTTATAATTGATTGTTCAGGAATTGTGCCAATAGTAGCTAAGTAATTCTTTACTTGTTTTTTATAAACTTTATTGGTGGCTTTATATGGGTTCTTATTACAGGCTAATCCAATTAAAATTAAGCTTAGTGCAATGAAGACATTTTTTTTCATATTCAAATTATAAAATGCTAAGTTATAGATTCCCGTTAATCGTACTTGGTTTTCTTTTCAGGTGTATAATCTAATTGCTCTTTCATTGCAGATTCTGTAGGATTATTAGTAATAGAAACTGCAATTTGAAATAAAAAAATGACTGCAATAATTGAACCAATTAGTTCTTCCCAATGGATCCAATAACCCCAAAACCTATACACACTTGCTTTTGAAGGATGCTCTGTTTCAAATATAACGGTTACTTTTTCACCTGCCTGATACGACAATAATGGATAGGCTACATTAATTGAAAAAGCATTTATGCCAATCGTATAAAATGCTTTTGGAATAAGTTGATTGGTAGAACTGTCTTTAACCAATTTAATAGTTGCCGGATATTTTTCACCATCAAAATAATCAGGTTGCCTAGTCCATAAGATATAAGACCCAAAGATGATTAAGTATAATATAATGAGTGATCTGGTCAGGAAAAGGGGATTAAATTTTAAAATAAAAGTCCTGCCGGATAAAAACGGCAGGACTTAATATGATTAATTGTTTCAGCAACTTTAAAATTATTCTGCAACTTGCTTGCGAATAATATTCAATGCGCCACCAGCTTTGAACCATTCAATTTGCTGTGCATTGTAAGTATGATTCACTACAATCTTGTCTTCAGAACCATCCTTATGCTGTAAAACAATGCTTAAAGGCGTTTCAGGAGCAAATGAAGTTAACCCTTCAATATTGATAACATCATCTTCTTGAATTTTATCATAGTCGGCTTTGTTGTTGAAAGTCAATGCTAACATTCCTTGCTTCTTCAAATTGGTTTCGTGTATACGTGCAAATGATTTTACTAAAATTGCTCGAACACCTAAATGACGTGGCTCCATTGCAGCATGTTCTCTTGAACTTCCTTCACCATAATTTTCGTCACCAACCACAATTGAACCAATGCCAGCCGCCTTATAAGCACGTTGTGTTGCTGGAACTGCGCCGTATTCTCCTGTTAATTGATTTTTTACATTATCAGTTTTCTCATTAAAGAAATTAACCGCACCAATCAACATATTATTAGAAATATTATCTAAGTGTCCACGGAATTTTAACCAAGGACCAGCCATAGAAATATGGTCTGTGGTACACTTACCCTTTGCTTTAATCAACAGCTTTAATCCCTTTAGGTCTGTACCTTCCCATGCAGCAAAAGGATCTAATAATTGTAAGCGTTTGCTAACAGGATCTACTTTAACGTTAACTGAACTTCCGTCTTCAGCAGGTGCTTGGTATCCTGCGTCCTCAACTGCAAAACCTCTTGGAGGTAATTCCATACCAGTAGGCTCATCTAATTTTACCTGCTCTCCTTTTTCGTTGGTAAGGGTATCGGTTAATGGGTTGAAGGTAAGGTCTCCTGCAATCGCTAAAGCAGTTACCAACTCTGGGCTAGCAACAAATGCCATGGTATTAGGGTTACCATCTGCACGTTTAGCAAAGTTTCTATTGAAACTATGTACAATAGTATTGCGTTCTTGTTTTTCAGCTCCTACTCTATCCCACATACCAATACAAGGCCCGCAAGCGTTTGCAAAAACGGTAGCTCCAATTTTATCAAAAACTTCTAAAAATCCGTCGCGTTCAATGGTATAACGTACTTGTTCACTACCTGGGGTAATGGTGTATTGTGCTTTTGGTTTCAACCCTTTTTCAGCAGCTTGACGAGCTAAACTAACGGCTCTACTAATGTCTTCATAAGAGCTATTGGTACAGCTTCCGATTAAACCAACTTCTACTTTTGTTGGCCAACCATTTGCAGCAGCAGCTTCTTTCATTTTTGAAATAGGCGTAGCTAAATCTGGTGTAAATGGACCATTTAAGTGGGGCTCTAACTCACTCAAATTGATTTCAATCACTTGATCAAAGTATTTCTCAGGTGATTCATATACTTCAGCATCTGCATTCAAGTGAGCTTTGATTCCATCAGCCAAATTGGCTACTTCTTCTCTGCCTGTTGCTTTTAAATAACGACTCATACTATCATCATATCCAAATGTTGAAGTGGTAGCACCAATTTCAGCTCCCATATTACAAATGGTTCCTTTACCAGTGCAGCTCATGGCCACAGCTCCTTCTCCAAAATATTCAACAATAGCGCCAGTTCCACCTTTTACAGTTAATATTCCAGCAACTTTTAAAATAACATCTTTAGGAGCAGTCCAACCGCTTAATTTGCCGGTAAGTTTTACGCCAATTAGTTTGGGCCATTTTAATTCCCAAGGTAATCCTGCCATTACATCACAAGCATCCGCGCCACCAACACCTACTGCAATCATGCCCAATCCTCCAGCATTAACAGTATGGGAATCGGTTCCAATCATCATCCCACCGGGGAAAGCATAATTTTCCAAAACCACTTGGTGAATAATTCCAGCTCCTGGTTTCCAAAATCCAATACCATATTTATTCGAAACAGATGCCAAGAAATCATACACTTCTTTGCTTTCTGCATTCGCAACTTCAAGGTCTTTTTTAGCTTCGTTTTTGGCTGTGATTAAGTGATCACAATGCACAGTAGATGGAACTGCTGCTTGCTTGCGACCAGCTTGCATAAATTGCAATAAGGCCATTTGAGCAGTTGCATCTTGCATAGCAACTCGGTCTGGAGCAAAATCTACATAGCTATTGCCTCTTTCAAAATTAGCAATAGGTTGGTCTGCATGTAAGTGTGCAAATAGAATTTTTTCAGATAAAGTAAGTGGTCTACCTAATACTTTTCGGGCATTATCTACTTTGGCAGGCATTTCTGCATACACTTTCTTAATCATGTCAATGTCAAAAGCCATAAAGAAGTAATTTTATATTAATTGAATCTTTGCGTAAGCAGGGCAAATTTACTAAAAAACGAGCTTAGGTTAAAATGGATTTATCAATTAATATGCACATTATTGATAATTTAGTAGTTAACTTTAACTGTTATTAAGAAATAGTCAACCATGCAAAAAATTAGAGAATTTTTAGAATTACAGGCTTTTGGGGTATGTTCCTCCATCGGTGTTAGACTAGGAATTGCGTCTACCAAAATTCGCATGTGGTTTATCTACATCTCATTTTTAACAATGGGGTCTCCCATTATCATATACATGATACTGGCTTTCTGGAAAAACATTAAGAATTATGTTTTTGCAGCTAGAAGAAACCCACTGAAATACTACTAGTTTTATTTGCCTTTGTTTTTCAGTAAATAATTGAATCCAACACTTAAGTTGGTTAGTGGCGAACTAAAGAATCCAGCGTTAAATGTTACACTATTATTTTTGGTTAGTGTGCCAGTATTGTCTTTTACAACGCTGTTTGAATAACTTAAATCTGCAAAACTAGTATTGGGCTGTAAGTTGATCACCAATCGATTAGAAATTTGATAACTAAGAACTGGTGCAATTCCAACTGTTGCTGAATAGGCATTTGTTTTTATTGGATTGGGGACGTTTTTCTGCGCATTATTTTGAATATTTAAATTTCCACCTATGCTTAACCCTATGAAAAGTTTTTTGGCAATTTCTTTAAAGTGAACCTGGCGATACCCTGCGTTAAATCCATTGCCTACATTCGAAACTTCTTGATTATTATTGATATTTTTATTATTACTATAATTATACCCTAAACTAAAAAAAGACAATACATTTATTTTAACAAACTTACCATATCCGATACCTACACCTAAGAAAAGATTCTTTTGTTGGCTCGAAAAGTTAGGTTGGCTTTTGCTTGAATTAGGACTTAGGTTAAATGACCCGCTAAACAATTGTTGGTTCGCTTCACCAAATTGAGCATTAACTAAATTGCTGAGAACAAAAAAGGAAATGGTTAAGAGTATCGTTTTCTTCATATTGAATAATTGAATTCAAAAATGATGATTTATACTGAAACCATTTCCTTTAAAAAAGTTAATATCGGCGTTAATTACCCCTTCTTCACTTCTTTAGCCCAAGTATCTTTTAATGTAACGGTTCTATTGAATACCATTTTGTTAGAAGTGCTATCTGCATCTTGTACAAAATACCCTTTTCTTAAAAATTGGAAAGCTTTATCGGATGCATCATTGGCTAATGCTGGCTCTGCATATACATTTGACAATACAGTTAATGAGTCAGGATTGATATGGTCTTTAAAATCACCTTCTGCATTTGCAACATCTTCTACTTTAAATAAACGATCATACAGTCTTACTTCCGCATGAATGGCATGAGAAGCGCTCACCCAATGCAATGTGCCTTTTACATGAATACCTGATGTATCATTACCACTTCTGCTTTCGGGTATATAAGTACAATGCACTTCAGTTATATTTCCATTGGCATCTTTAACAACTTCCTCGCATTTAATGATATAAGCACTTTTTAAACGAACCATTTGGCCAGGTGCTAAACGGAAATATTTTTTAGAAGGAATTTCCATGAAATCATCTTTCTCAATCCATATTTCTTTGCTAAACGGAACAGTTCTAACTCCGCCGTTTGGATCTTCTGGATTGTTTTCACTAGTAAGTTCTTCTTCTACTTTATCGTAGTTGGTAATAACTACTTTAAGTGGATCAAACACGACCATTCTTCTAAGGGCTGTTTTATTCAACTCCTCTCTAACACAAAACTCCAATAAACCAACATCAATTAAATTGTCTCTTTTTGCAACACCAATTCTATCGCAGAATTCTCTAATGGCTGCTGCTGGATATCCTCTCCTTCTCATACCACTGATGGTACTCATTCTAGGGTCATCCCAACCATTCACCATTTGATCGTTTACCAACTGTAATAGTTTACGTTTACTCATAACAGTATACGTCATGTTTAAACGAGCAAATTCATATTGTTGTGAAGGGAAAGTTGCTAATTTTTCAATACACCAGTTGTACAAAGGTCTATGGGGAACAAATTCTAAAGTACATATGGAATGCGTGATTTTTTCAATGGAATCACTTTGTCCATGAGCAAAATCATACATTGGATACACACACCACTTATCTCCTGTTCTATGATGATGCGCATGTTTGATTCTATAAATAATGGGGTCTCTTAATAACATATTGGGAGACTCCATATCAATTTTTGCTCGAACTACTTTTGCTCCATCTGGAAATTTACCTGCCTTCATTTCTTCAAATAAAACCCTGTTTTCAGCAGGCGTTCTATTGGCAAATTCATTTCTTTTACCGGGAACAGTTGGGGTTCCTTTTTGTAAAGCAATTTCATCGCTGGTGCTATCGTCTACATAAGCCAATCCTAGATCAATGAGTTTTAAGGCCATTTCATACAACTGATCAAAATAGTCGGAAGCATATAATTCATTAGCCCATTCAAATCCTAGCCATTTAACATCGTTCTTTATACTTTCTACGTATTCTGTATCTTCTGTCACAGGGTTGGTATCATCAAAACGAAGATTGGTAGAACCACCATATTTTTTAGCTAAACCAAAATTCAGTACAATACTTTTAGCATGTCCAATATGTAAATATCCATTTGGTTCAGGGGGAAAACGAGTGGTTATCAATTCGTGTTTTCCGCTGGCTAAATCAGATTCAATAATCTCTTCTATAAAGTTCAAACTTTTCTCTTCGCTGCTCATTCCCTATTTATTTGTTGAATTATTTACCAATTTCTACACTGTCAAAAAAAGCCTGTCCATCTGCCGCTTTTGCAGATGGATTGGTTGAATAAAATAGAACCTGGTGTAGAACTGGGCCTATAAAAAAGATATAACCAAATGCTTTTTTACCTTTCAAATTATCATCTGATGAGTTTGCCCCATCAATTTCCACGTATAAGCTATTTTTTTCCTTAAACTTAGTAATAATGTCTTTGCTGATACTTGCACCCGCCATTTGACTGCTCATACCAGCTTTTAATTGATCCCAAAAAGAATCACCCATCATTTCTATAGGGTCACCTGAAAGTCCCATAGCGCTTAAATCGAATACCAATGCACCAAAACCTTTGCTAGTATCTTTATCCGTTGAATAAAAAATAGTAGCCCCATTCATTGTTTTTTCAGATGGTTTAGTGGGGAACTGTACTGTTACTTTGTCTGATAGTTTATGTGCAATATTTTGTGCATGAACTGCAACTGTAACTACTATTAATAAAAAGGATAAGGTTAATTTTCTCATTGTTCAGTTGGACTGTTTAATGTATAATCCGCGATAAAATTAATTGAATTTATCATGTCAGTATGTAAAATTCTGTCAGCATCGTTAAATGGTACTTGTTTTCTAAATTGTGTCATTAACTCTTCTAACACCAAGGAGGTTTTTGCAGGTCTTCTAAAATCGAACGCTTGCGCAGCAGTTAATAGTTCTATTCCTAACACTTTTTCTACATTTTGCATTAATCTGTAACATTTTGTTGCTGCGTTAGCTCCCATACTAACGTGGTCTTCCTGGTTGTTACTACTCGAAATACTGTCTACCGATGCAGGGGTGCATAATTGCTTATTTTCACTTACTATTCCTGCAGCAGTGTATTGTGGAATCATGAAACCAGAATTTAATCCTGCATTTTTAACCAAAAACATGGGTAACCCTCTTTGTCCTGAAATTAATTGGTATGTTCTTCTTTCAGAAATACTAGCAATCTCACTCATGGCAATGCATAAATAGTCCAAATTGATGGCTAATGGCTGCCCATGAAAATTACCTCCACTAACAATTAGGTCTTCATCAGGAAAAATGTTGGGGTTATCGGTTACCGAATTGACTTCTTGCATAAAAATGTTGAGTACATGTTTAAATGCATCTTTGCTGGCACCATGCACTTGTGGTATACATCTGAACGAGTAAGGGTCTTGCACTTGTTTTTTGGGTTGCTGGGCTATTTCACTACCAGCTAAAAAACAACGAATTGTAGTGGCTGTATCTATTTGCCCTTGATGCCCTCTAATTTGATGAATTGCTGGGTGATATGGTTCTAATAAACAATCGAAAGCCTCAATGGATAAAGCTGCAATTAAATCGGCCATTTTTATTAATTGTTCTGCTTTTTTCAAGCAATACAATCCATAGGCATTCATAAATTGAGTACCATTAATTAATGCAAGCCCCTCTTTACTTTGCAAATGAATAGGCTCCCAGTTCATCTTTTTTAAAGCAGCTGCTGAAGCCATTTTCTCGCCATTAAAGTAAACTTCTCCAAGACCTAATAAGGGCAAACTTAAATGACTCAGTGGAGCTAAGTCTCCAGAAGCTCCTAAAGACCCTTGAGCATAAATTACGGGAAACATTCCATTATTATACATGTCCATTAACCGAATTACTGTATTTATTTGAACACCACTATGGCCATAGCTCAATTGCTTTATTTTAAGCATCATCATCAACTTTACAATCTCTTTTGGAACTTCTTCTCCCAAACCACAAGAGTGGGAAACAATCAGATTATATTGTAATTGTTCAATTTGATCTAAGCTTATTTGTACGTTTTGAAGATACCCGAATCCTGTATTTACACCGTAATACATTTTGCCTGACTCTTGCATTTTTTGATCTAAATACTCCCTACATCGCATTATTTTTTCATGCGCATCAAAAGTGATGGATACCAATTGGTCATAATCTAATAAATGCTTGATTTGCTGAAATTGTAGCGGTTTACTGTCAAGTGGCAAATAATTGTAGCTCATGAAGTCAATCGTTTGGTGCAAAGTAAACTGTTTTACAATTTATCGACGCAATTTGACACCTTGTTTGCTTTAGTAAAAAAAAATCCTTTATTTTGCACCTCCAAATCAAGGTTCGGTAGCTCAGCTGGATAGAGCAACTGCCTTCTAAGCAGTAGGTCATTGGTTCGAATCCAATCCGAATCACCCAAGTGGATAAATCGATTTTCTCATCGGTTTGTCCACTTTTTTTTTCTCCAAAACCCTCTCCCATATTGAATATTAACTGAACAGCTTCGTTCACTTTTGTGGTTCGAATGTATTAACCCCCTAAAGGACTGGATTCAAAATTAAAATCAATTTTGTAATCATAACTTTAGGAAACATGTCAAGAGTAAACCGCAAATTTAGC
>MIAG01000011.1 GCA_001829005.1 Sphingobacteriia bacterium RIFOXYC2_FULL_35_18
AACTTCAGTAATTTGGCTTTAACTAATCGAGTCTATAGTGGCCAAGCCAGCAGCAGGAACAATCCTTCCCTACCCTGCGTAAAGCCCCTAACGTTATAGGCAAGCAATGACCGACTACTTAAAGTCAACAAATACATTTATGAAACCGAGTTTTTGTATATTACTTATCGTCGCACTAATTTCTTGTACCCAAGAAAATAAGGAAAAATCGGAGAACGTAAATATTACTAAAGAAATTCGTGACACAACTTTGGTAAAAAAGAAAAATGCCTTGAACGCTTCATATGAAGTAGGATTTTATTCTAAGTCATTTTCATACTATTGGACTGTTGGTAAAGATACTTTAGACTTAATCATTAACGTAGTAGAGTATGAAAAAGACAGTTCATTACACTTAAACATATTGCATGAGAAGCCAATTCTTTTCAGGAATGTACTTGACAAGATAAATGAATGTATCTCACTTATTGAAGTTGACTTTAATATCACAAAATTTAGCTCTTTATATTTCAGGTCACCAATTTACTATTTAGACCTGACAAAAGAATTATCAAAAGAATACGAGCAAAGTTTTGGAAAAAATAGAATTAGTTATCAAAAACTCGATGAATTTTTATTAGAGTCAGCATTAAATACTCAGCTTAATAATTTTTTGAAACCGTTTGACAAGAAAGTAAAGAGATATAGTATTGAAAAGTTCCAGCTTTTGGACAAAAAATCATTTAGTGAATATTTACAATTGCCGGTTTCTGAATTAAGTGATTACCCAGAGTTCACAATTGAGGGAATGGGCTTATCTGTTCAACTGGTCGACAAATGAGCCTAAGTATGCCTGCCTATAACAAAAGGCTTTACGCAAGTTGGGCTTTCAGCAATGGCACATCAGCATTGGAGTTTCAAATGAACTTCAGTAATTTGGCTTTAACTAATCGCGTCTATAGTGGCCAAGCCAGCAGCAGGAACAATCCTTCCCTACCCTGCGTAAAGCCCCTAACGTTATAGGCAAGCAATGACCGACTACTTAAAGTCAACAAATACATTTATGAAACCGAGTTTTTGTATATTACTTATCGTCGCACTAATTTCTTGTACCCAAGAAAATAAGGAAAAATCGGAGAACGTAAATATTACTAAAGAAATTCGTGACACAACTTTGGTAAAAAAGAAAAATGCCTTGAACGCTTCATATGAAGTAGGATTTTATTCTAAGTCATTTTCATACTATTGGACTGTTGGTAAAGATACTTTAGACTTAATCATTAACGTAGTAGAGTATGAAAAAGACAGTTCATTACACTTAAACATATTGCATGAGAAGCCAATTCTTTTCAGGAATGTACTTGACAAGATAAATGAATGTATCTCACTTATTGAAGTTGACTTTAATATCACAAAATTTAGCTCTTTATATTTCAGGTCACCAATTTACTATTTAGACCTGACAAAAGAATTATCAAAAGAATACGAGCAAAGTTTTGGAAAAAATAGAATTAGTTATCAAAAACTCGATGAATTTTTATTAGAGTCAGCATTAAATACTCAGCTTAATAATTTTTTGAAACCGTTTGACAAGAAAGTAAAGAGATATAGTATTGAAAAGTTCCAGCTTTTGGACAAAAAATCATTTAGTGAATATTTACAATTGCCGGTTTCTGAATTAAGTGATTACCCAGAGTTCACAATTGAGGGAATGGGCTTATCTGTTCAACTGGTCGACAAATGAGCCTAAGTATGCCTGCCTATAACAAAAGGCTTTACGCAAGTTGGGCTTTCAGCAATGGCACATCAGCATTGGAGTTTCAAATGAACTTCAGTAATTTGGCTTTAACTAATCGCGTCTATAGTGGCCAAGCAAGCAGTTGGATCACAGATTATCCAACCAGCGCAAAGCCACGGACGTTAAGCGCAAGCAGTAGCTCTCCAATAGTTAAAGTTTCTGAATTATTTTTTATACGTACGATATTATGTACATAATTGTGTACATTTGCGGTATAAAACAAAAAATATGCAAGCTGTATCCATTACTCAATTAAGAAGCAACATGAAGAAATATCTCGATGATGTTTCTAAATCCTCTGACGTAATTGTAGTTTCAAGAGCTTCAGAAGATGAAGCAGTAGTAATCTTGTCTTTGAAAGAGTATAACTCACTTAATGAAACAGGCCACTTGCTTTCAACTTCTACGAATAGACTACGTCTTCATAATTCTATCAATCAATTAAAGAGTGGTAAAACTCGCAAATTCAAATTATAAAAATATTTTTTATGAATTTTGAGTTTACAGAGCATGGCTGGGAAGACTTTCAATATTGGATAGAAACAGATAGTAGCATTGTAGAAAAAATTAAAGATCTGCTAAATGAAATTAGAAAGACACCATTTCAAGGAACTGGCAAACCCGAACCACTTAGATACGATTTAAAAGGTTATTGGTCTCGAAGAATTACTGGTGAGCATAGACTTGTTTATAAAGTTGAAGGTAAAAAAGAAGTAGACCAAAAATGTTATATTATTCAATGTTGCTTTCACTACGATTAAAGTCTGCGCTTAACAAAAGGCTTTACGCAAGTTGGGCTTTCGGCAATGGCCCATCAGCTTTGGTCTTGCTAATTAACTTCAGTAATTTGGCTTTAACTAATCGAGTCGATAGTGGCCAAGCAAGTAGTAGGAACACAGACTTCCCAACCAGCGTTAAGACACGGACGTTGTAAGTTAACTTATGAGAAACATTATAACAGTCATATTCTTCTTTATTTTCAGTTCTTCTTTTGGACAAAGCTTTTCCTATCCATTAATTAAATCAGTAGGTGTAAGTACTAATGAATTTGTACCATTCGGTTGGACGATTCTTGACAGTGCTTTTGGCGACTTAAACAAAGATGGGACTGATGACGCAGCAATTGTTCTTCAACATAGAGACAGTGTTTTATTGATAAAAGGTATAGAAGATACAGTTTTTACACAGCCAAGAATTTTATTGATTTTATTTAAAAATGCTGCCAATAAACAATTCACTTTGATTGAACAGAGTAATTCATTCATTTTAAAGCATGACAATGAACAAATGGATGACCCATATCAAGGTATTTCTATCGCAAAAGGAATTTTGATTTTAGATTTCAATCAATTTTATTTTTCGGGAAGTTGGTATTTCAAAAATAGCACTTATAAATTTCGTTTTGATAGTAAAAAATTTGTTTTAATAGGTGCAGACATTTCTACTATGGATAGGTCGACACTAGACTTCGAAGATTATAGTTATAATTTCTTGACTAAGAAAAGAATCTATACAAAGGGCAATGGGAGCTACACTAAAGGGAAAGACCAAAACGGTTACCAGAAATCAATTCTAAAAAGCTTTACCTTACCTTCTTTAAAGACCTTCAAGACATTTAAAGAACCTTATACTTGGGAAATAGATTCTGAAGTTAGTTTGTAGAAAGGTAAACGTACAACAAAAGGCTTTACACAAGTTGGATTTCCAGCAATGGCCCATTAGCCTTGGTATTTCAAATGGGCTTCAGTAATTTGGCTTTAACTAATCGAGTCTAAAGTGGCCAAGCCAGCAGTAGGAAAACAGATTATCCAACCGGCGCATAGCCTCGGCCGTTTGCGGTCATTGTAATGCAGAGTAACAAATTTAATAGAAGAATGAAATTTAAAATTGTACTTTTTTTGATTTTTTCATCATCCATCAGCCTATTTGGACAGGAATGTGATTGCCTCAAAAACATAACAATACTTCAACAAAAAATTGAGAACAATCAAGCATCTTACCAACATCAAGTGATTGAGCAAAAAAGATTAAATGAATATTTTCTATTTAGAACAGAAATCAACAGTAAAGCAAAAACCATTGCAACTAAAAAAGGCTGCATTGGATTAGTATCCTTGTATTTGTCCTTTTTTCATGACGAACATTCTTTTATTTCTTATGAGAATAACTATGCTCCAAAACCGAATAAGATTATAAAACCAAATAGAAAAAGAATTTATACATCTCTCCCTTTTGAAGGTATTTGGTATTTTCAGGACGGCAGCTTTAGTATTGACATTTTTCAAACCAAAAATACTATGGGTGAATGGGTTGGAGTAATAAAGAATGACAATTCAAAATCCTGGAAGAAAGGGCAAATAAAAATTGAATTCATAAATAATGAAAATGGAAGTTTGAGCTGTATTTACTGGAGAAAGAATTTAATCCCCCAAACATATGATTTACATTTAACAGATTCGACTATGATTATTGGACGGAATTTAATTTTTTACCGAAAACCACAAGTCGAACAAAATACAACAATTAATACGAACGATTTGCTTTTTAGGCAACTATCAGAGCAAACGAATTACCTAAAGCTTCCATCTTTTGACTTGTCATTTAAAAATAAAATTGACAGTTTAATAGCAAATAATCGAATTGGAATTACATCAAAGAAAAATTTGGTTATTGATGTAAGAAATAACGGAGGTGGAGGATTTGATGCATTTCAATCCATCTTACCCTACTTACTAGACAAGAACTTAACAGAAACTCCATATTATGGATCTGTATGGGTTAGTAAAGACAACTATGATTACTATAACAGAACGAAATATGAATATACTGAATCCAAACAAGACAGTATAAATGAATTAAAATATGTTGAATATTTAAAAGAGTATTTAAATTGCTTTACACCAATCGAAAAAGAAATCGATACTATTGAATTGGAGAAAAATTCACCGTTGAATATTGCAATACTGTTTAATAGAAATACTGCAAGTTCTGCCGAAGGATTTATTTTGCAGGCAAGTAGTTCAAAAAAAGTCAAAACATTCGGTGAAAATTCTAAAGGTGCAGTATCTTATGGTGACTGGATGCCTATGGATTTACCTGAGTTGAATATTTGGGTAGCAATTACAACAAAGAAAATGATATTTAATAACAATGAAAACTTTGAGAGCATTGGCATTTCGCCAGACATAGATTTGAAATATACAAATGAAAGTGAATGGTTGAATATTGTTCTCAAACAACTGGAAAAATAAGAAACAACGATCTGCTAAAAGCAGTTTGGCAAACACCGAAGTCCTTTCCGACAATTGGTATGTACTTAGAAAAATTACATACGAATATTCAAAAAAGGATGGCTCAAAATTGATTCAAATTAGGGAAGCCTACGACAGAGGAAATGGTAAATCTATTATGCTTCTTCAGTGCATCAAACTCAAAAACATACTCTAATAAAAAACTTAAAATTATGATGATTCTTATTGCAGGCCCTTATCGAGGGGGAACAAATGATGACCCACTATTAATAAAGAAAAATTTAGACAAACTAGAATCAGTTGCTTTACCATTATTTCGTAAAGGACATATCCCAATGATTGGAGAATGGGTTGCGTTACCATTGATGCACTTGGCAGGTTCAAAGGAAATTGGCGACAGTATTTGGGACGAAATTCAATATCCAGTTGCACACCGTTTACTTGAAAAATGTGATGCAATTCTTCGCCTAGAAGGCGCATCAAAAGGAGCAGATAATGATGTAAGGATAGCCAAAGAACGAGGTTTGAAAATTTATTATAGTCTAGATGAAATTCCTGACTTGATAGATAAATAAACAGCACCTACAAGAAATTGGCGGTTCAGTGTTTGAATGAAAATTTGTGTTTCGCATCAAGTTCAGTGGTGGTAGACAGTTTAGTCCTTCGAAATCGACTACTTCTTCTATCCGAAAAACGTTGTACGATATTATAAAACACTCCGTAGATTGTAACATTTAGCATAAGTTAATCGTCATTAAGAAAAAAGTATTAATGAGATCAATTCGCTTACTTGCGGTAATAGTAGTTTTAACCATATCAGCTTCAGTCATATTTTCCCAAGACTCTGTAATAACGCAAGTTGTAAAGAAAGACTTGACAACATTCTCTATAGATAAAAAAACTTTTACAGGAAATGGTTGGGACATATTAATTAATCAAATACAAAAATCTGATTTTGTACTTATAGGCGAAGACCATTTTACAAATGAAATCCCTTTCTTCTTTTCGGCGGTAACTACTAAAGTTAAATTTGATAACTTTTTTTGTGAAATAGACCCATATTCAGCAAAAATTATGGAATCTAAAATTCAAAATCTACCAGAAATACAATTGAGAAAGTATGTAAATGACTTTGGAAATGTTTTTTCTTTTTATGCCTTAGACACCGAGTTCCAATTGCTTGAGCAATTGGTAAAATCAAAAGTCAATATTTATGGGCTTGACCAAATATTATTGGTTGCAGATAGGTTAATTTGTAATGAACTGAAACAAAAAACGAAGAACGACAAGGCAAAGAAGATTTATGAAAATATAGAGGAAAAATCAACAATATATTTCGCAGACTTTTTAAAAGACCAAAACAAACCATTCTATATGCTTACGGATGAGTTTGAAAAAGAAATTGTGGTGCTTTTGCAACTTAATTTAAGTCAAGAGGAAAAGGAAAAAATAGAAGCACTTTCACTTACTGCAAGAATTTATAAAGGACAAAGCCACCATTTACGAATTCAGTTAATGAAAAATAATTTGATGAGAGTATATTCTAAATGGGAAAACAAGAAAAATCTATTCAAGTTTGGAGCTAACCATTTGGCAAAAGGTGAAAGCCTTTTGAAAATATATGACATAGGAAATTTAGTAAATAATGTAGCTGATAGTAAGTATAAAAATTCTTTACACGTAATGATTGTAGGAAAATCAGGAACTCAATCATCACCTTTTAATGGATTCCCAGAACAACCAGTAGATGAGAATGGAGACAATCTAAAATCATTAAAGCCGTTATTTAATTGTGTTACAACAGAACAATGGCATTGTTTTGATATGCTTCCCATTAGAGTTGCCTTAGAAAGTGGAAAAGTAACAGTAAAAGATATTGAACTGTCAAGAATAATAATGGGATATGATTATGTAATCATTATTCCGAAAGTTACTGCTGCAAAGTTTCCAAAGACATAACAATTAACTAACAAATGGAAATAATTGAACTTCACTTTGACGACTTCACCATTACGACCGACAAATTAAAAATGGACGTAACTGCAATTCACGACTTTTTATCAAAATATTCTGGGTGGAGCGACAATATTCCATTACACAGAGTTAAAACATCAATTGACAATTCTTTGAACTTTGGACTGTTTCATAAAGACAAACAAGTTGGCTTTGCCAGAGTAATTTCAGACTTTTCAACTATTGCTTATTTGGGAGATATATATGTTTTAGACAATTATCGCGGACAAGGGCTTTCTAAGAAACTTATGGACTGTATTATTGCACACCCTAATCTACAAGGGTTAAGACGTTGGATTTTATTGACTTCAACAGCGGATTGGTTATACGAAAAGTATGGTTTCCGTAAATTGCCAAAACCAGAATTGTATATGGAATTATTTGACCAAAATGTTTATAAAACAGACAAAAAGTAATTTGATAAATCAACAAACGATAAGTACAACAAACCGTCAATATGAACCTAGAATCAATGAAGGAATCTAAAAACTGAGTATTGTCACTTTTGGTTATCAATTTCCTTTTTTGGTTATCGTTTTCTTAAATACAAACAATTTTCTTTTAGAATTTAGGGTTTCAATTGATTCTTATGAAAAATCAATGGATTCCTATTCTTTGTTATACTGT
>MIAG01000012.1 GCA_001829005.1 Sphingobacteriia bacterium RIFOXYC2_FULL_35_18
GAATAAGGTATATAAACTAAGCTAACAATACTAGTAGCCATTAATAGTATTTGATGAACCCCACCTAACCCGTACACTATTAAAACGAATAAGCCCGATAAAAAATAAGCAAAGCCTATTTCACTCCAAGAGATAATGCCCAATAACTTTGCTGATTTGGAGGCCAATACAGAATTACAACTACTTTTTTCGCCAGCTCCCGTGCAAATTTGCTGAAGAAAAGGATTGTGGTTGTCAACTTCATACCATAATAAAAGTGTTGATACAATTAATCCAAAAAATTTCAGAAAATAGTAAAATGGATACCCAGATCCATACATAGTTGAACTCCAATTAAACCCTAATAAAGGTGAAGAAATGAATAAAACTCCTAAAAGAATACCTAAAACAATTATCCAATTCCGCTTCTGTTGTTCAAGTATGTGTTGTTTATACTCCGCTATTGGCTCTTGAGATGCAGCGGTGGCTTCAACCAACAATAATTTACCGGTCCAGTCACTTGTAAATACTTCTTTTGATGTAGTTATATCCTGATCCAGATTATTATTCCAAATATTAAGCTGTTCTCCGCTTATTTGATATACTATATTGTAATATTCCCCTCGCTTATTTTCATGTATACTAACAAAAGGAGTTGGGAGGGTACTCAATTTTTCATACCCAAATTTTAGTCCAAGTGTATTTACATTAAAAACATCCAAACAATCTGCAATACTTAATAAACTCGGGTAATCGGGGTGTTGCTCCAGTTTCTCTTTTACTGCTGTATAGCTAATACGGAGCTTTAGTGTTCTTATAAGCTTCCAAGTGGCTTCAATACATTTATTTTTTTCTGAATAGTATTCAGGTTTAATTAATCCAAATATCATACTGCAAATAACAATCCCCCAGTCTAATAATACAGGACTTAACCATTGGTGTATAACATTTCCATTTTATCATTAATCTCTTTCCAAGAATATTTTTCTAAAGGAGATGAAATGTTAGTGAGTTGTATATGAACAGCATCTTTAAATTCCACCCAATTATATCCAGCTGTAAGTCCAAGTTTTAGCGCTTCATGAGCATATATTTCATATCCAGAAATTCCATTAATAGTTTTAGATATATCCCATTCAGGTGTTTCGCCTACAAGCCAAAAACAATCCAAGGCCTCCCCCCATTGATGCCATGAAAGCCCAGGGAGTGCACTTGTGATAATTTTTGATGATTCTTCTGGTATGCCGGCTGCTAATATCTCAGCTAGATAGGGGGCATGATTCGCTTTTAAAAACTCAACTTTATCGCAAATATCTTTCTCTGATCTTCCTTTCCCCCAATATAGGGCTTGTATTTGGGGTGATCTATAACCACAGAAAGGGTACATCGTATAACCCAATCTGTCGCAGGTATCTAATAATTCTAATACTTTACTTTTAAACGGAGGAACTAAATATTCGAAATATTGCTCAATCATACCCAAATATTGAATTGAGTATTTTTAATTCTAAAACATTCATTGATCCTCCTTTAATTCTTTTCAATTCATCTGGGTCTATTTCATAATCGAATAAGGAGTCCCTAAATTTTATATTCTCAGTATAGTAGTAAGAGTTGCGCTCCCTTGAATAAGAAATAGGAAACCCTAACTCTTTCATTTCTTTTAAGTATTCATTGAGCATGCTTCTGCTCAAATTTGCCTTTTTAGCAAACTCCTTTTGGCATCCTGTTCCCTTCCGTTGTATGAGAGAATGTAAGTATGAAATTTTCTGTAGGTACTTTTGAAATAGCATTTGAGCTAGTTTTTGGTTATTTTTTTACTTTTTTGTGTGTGGCTGCGTCAATCAAGTCCGTTAATGAATAAATTATTCTGTTTAGAAGCCTAGTTTTTTTTGTAATAATTTCCATGGTACCCGTCATACCATTTTGGATATTGATAACTATTTTTTTATCGGTTTCTAAAGTATTCGGTAAAGAAATTGCTACATAATATTTATTGGCTTCATTTGCATTTTGAGCAAGAAAGCTTATTTCACCTATTAACTTTCCAAATTCCTGAAATGGGTATCCATCAACTTTAATGATTGTATTTTGGTTGAGTTTCACTTTACCGAAATTTTGTTGACTCAATAATGCCTCTCCATAAAATTGTTTCCCATCTTGATGAATAGACACTATTTCCTCACCTGCTTTAAGATATTTATTTTTGAAAAGAAGTGTTGGCATATCAATTGTCCCTGCAACTGGTGCTTTAAACACATACTGCTTTTCCCATTGTTTAATGGCTTCAATTAATGAGTTTACTGCTATATGATAATTCAACTTATAATTGTTCATTTGCTGATCTAATTCAGTAAGCTCATACCTTTTGGTGCTAATATCTCTATCTAAAGTAATTTTTGCATTACTGTTGTTTATTATTGGGCTCTCTTTTAACAAAAGTTTACTTTTCTCTTGTTGAAACTCGAGAAGAGATATTACTTTTTCATTGAATAAAAAACTCTTTGCTGAAAAATCTTGTTGTGAAATATTATAGTCTTTCTGGTAAATTGCCCTTTGAGTATCAAGATAGAGTTTTGTTTTATCAAGGGTTAGTAATTGCGTCTGAATATTTGCCAGTTTTTTATCATATATATGATCCCTAAGAAAAAACTTAAGGGGCAAATACGCAGAAATAAAAGTTTGAAATGCTGGTTGTAACTCCCCTAAATTAGAAAAATCAATGAATGGATAATCAGTTATTTTTTTCCAATTATCGTTTTGAATATTTTTATATGCAAACTCAAGAATTTCTTTCATTCTATAAACTTCATGCACGGAAGCTGTCGTTTCTAAATAGCCAAACACTTGGCCTTGTTCTACTTTTGAACCCTCTGAAATCAGTATATTTTTTATGCGCCCATCTGAAATTGCCAAAATTTTTACAGGTGGATTTTTTGAAATTAATTTCACTTCACTTACTACGGTTTCATTGTATTCGATCTTGTATGCGAGAACTAATGAGAGTAATACTATTCCAAATATGGAAGCCATACCCCATCGAATAATAGTTGGCGGTTGTTTCCCAACCACTTCTTGAATTTCTTCGCTTTGTGCATTTAATAATTCTATTTTCTGAATTTCAGTTTCCATAAATTACGCTCCAAGTTCTAATTGGTTTTTAACTAAACGATAATAGTCTCCTTGAAGACCAACTAGTTCATCGTGTTTACCCATCTCAACTATTGATCCTTTATTAAGTACAACAATTTTATCTGCATTTTTTACTGTACTTAACCTATGTGCAACTATAACAACCGTTCTTCCTTTAAAGAACTCATTCAAATTATTCATAATAATCATTTCATTATTTGCATCAAGCGAATTTGTGGCTTCGTCGAAAAAAATGAAATCAGGGTTTTTATATACAGCCCTTGCAATCAATAATCTTTGCTTTTGCCCCTGACTAATACCTGTACCATCAGATCCAATTCGTGTATTATAGCCCAGTGGCAATTCTGTAATAAACTCATGAATATTAGCAACTTTAGCTGCTTCTATTATTCCCAATAAATCTGGATGCTCTTCCCAAACAGCAATATTGTTTGCTATGGTGTCAGAAAAAATGTACCCCTCTTGTGAAACAACGCCAATTTTAGACCTTAGCATACGATGGCTTAAACTTTTAAGCTTAGTACTACCTAAATTTATTTCGCCTTCTGCAGATCCGTAAAACTTCATTAGTAATTTTAGTAATGTTGTTTTACCACTTCCGCTCATACCTACTATTGCAGTAATTTCCCCCTCGAGTATATCGAGTTTAAGTTTATTCAATACATAATCATTGTCATAACCAGGATACTTATAACTTAGACCATGTATCCGAAACGATTTATCTTCAGGCATTTTATTTAATAGTTCCTTTGATAAAGGTTCTTCCTCCTCCATTTCGTGAATTTCATTAATTCGTTCCATACTCATTTTTGCATCTTGCGAGCTTTGTATAAATTGAATAAATTGCTGCACAGGGGCATTTAATTGTCCTATTATGTATTGAATGGCTAACATGGCACCCAAAGTAATTTCTCCATTTACAACTGCTTGAGCCGACAAAAAACTGATCGCAATGTTTTTAGATTGATTAATAAACAGAGCCCCACCCTGTTGAAGTTGATTTAATTGTAACGAACTTAGATTAAGTTTAAAAAGCTTTGCCTGAACCCTCTCCCATTCCCAACGCTTAATGGTTTCTGCGTTGTTTAATTTTATTTCTTGAATACCTTGTATTAATTGAAGTGTAATTCCTTGGTTTTTAGCAGATAGCTCGAATCTCTTATAATCTCTTGTTCTTCTTGAACCTAAAAAGGCAAGAATCCACAAAAAATATAATACACTTCCTATTAAGAAAAAAAAGAAAATATAAGGACTATATAGTATTATTAAAATTCCATATAGTATAAAATTAATAACAGAGAATAGTGTGCTCATAGTAGAAACTGACAAATAGTTTTCTATCCTAGAGTGATCACCCATTCGTTGAATGATATCTGCAGTTTTTTTAGAATCAAAAAATGATATTGGTAAGTGTAAAAGTTTAATTAAAAATTCGGATAATAGAGAAAGATTGATGCGTGCACTAATATGTAGTAAAATCCAACTTCGAATAAAATCAAGAACTGTTGATCCTAAAAAAAGCATTACTTGTCCAAAAAGAACCAAGGTTATAAAATTTAGGTCTTTGGTAGCAATTCCTTGATCCACTACAGATTGGGTTAAGAAAGGAACTAATAGTTGTAATATACTCCCTGTAATCAACCCAAGAAACAACTGTATAAACAGTCTTTTATGTTTGAGGAAAGTTGTTGCTAATTTTATATAACTAATTCCTTTTTTGCCAGTTTCCTCAATTTGCTGAAAGTTAAGGCCAGGCTCAAGGATGAGTACGATTCCCTGTTCATTGTTATTGTTTTTCGTGCTTATCCAACCTTTGATAAAATCTTCTGAGGATAATTTTACTAATCCTTTAGCAGGATCTGATACAAAAAAATTTCTACGGTTTATTTTATACAATACAACAAAATGATTTTGTCGCCAGTGGACAATACAAGGCAAAATTGCCTCTTGAACTAGTTTTTCAATTGATAATTTTACCGCAACGGTTCTAAATCCAATTTGCTCAGCAGCTTCACTTATGCCAAGCATTGAAACCCCTTCTCTGTCAATTCTGCATCTGTCTCTTAAGTTTTGCAATGAATAAAACTTTCCGAAGTAAGCAGCAATGATCCTTACACAGGTTGGTCCACAATCCATGCTATCATGTTGTCGATAATTTGGAAATCTTAGTATATATGTTTTTTATTACCTATGTGCAACTTATTGTAAATAAATTTTTTTGCTAGGGTGATTTGTCACCTGCCGAGTTTTTTTTCTAAGTAAAGGGTGATATTTCACCCTCTTTTTCATTTTTTTACACATTATTAACAAATAAAATATCTACTATTGATTAGTTATTTTTTATATAAACATTATTCTGAATATTTTTTAAGATGACATCAGTTGTTGTATGTGATGATTTTGCATTGTTAACACATTTCTTTCGAAATGAAATTGAGTCATCTTCAAATTTTAAAGTAATAGCTACTGTAAACAATGGTGCAGATTGCTTGAAACTATTTGAGTCTGGGTTTTTGCCTGATATTTTAACTTTAGATATTTCAATGCCTTATGGTTTAAATGGATACGATGTCGCTAAGGTTATCCAAAATAAATACTCAAGTATAAATGTTGTAGTTATTACAATGAATAATAATTTGGATGTATTGCATGCGTGTATTAGGCTTGGAGTAAAGGCATTTATTCCTAAAGATTGTATAAAAAGAAATTTGGTTGAAATTTTAGAAATAGTAGCAAGAGGAGGTTATTATTTTCCTAAAGAATTTAATTTAACTCATCAGGCGATAAAAAAATTACATGATACACCAGCAAAATTAATTGAGTCAATTACTTATCGCGAAAAAGAATTCATGCAACATCTTAGTGCTGGTAAATCATATAAAGAAATAGCAAAGGAGATGAAAATATCTCAAAACACTGTAGAGAATAAAAGAGTTAGTCTTTTTGCAAAAACAGGTGTAACTAGTAAAACTGCATTACTTTCTATGTTCAAAAAATTAGGAATTGATTAGATATTTAGCGTCTTTAGAACGATTTTGATGTATAACAAAAGACCTCCCAATCATTCAAAAAGATAGTAGTTAAAAATTTTGTTTCTTTGCTCTTTTTTTTCATCTATTTTGAAAATTTCTATTACACCTTTCTCAAAACCTCACAGGTAACATTGCATTGAGCCATTGTTCCATTTCCATCAAGCTCTCCAAAACTCCAACCCGTATCATGATTACCTGCAATGATATAATAAGGTACTTTTAATTCAGACAAAATATCTTTGGCTAATTTAATTTCTGCATCCGTTCCTAATTCGGTAATATCTCCAGTCAGCACTACAAATGCGATATCATTCATGCTATTAATAATAGCCACCGTTTTTTCATGGGCGAAAGTTAGGTATAAACACGAATAATTATACCAGCACAAATGCTGATTTTGTGCTATTAAAACAAGAACATGTTTGTTAAAGCATTTGGTAGTTCGGTGCAAGGGGTGGATGCCATCACCATTAGTATAGAAGTGAATGTAAGTATGGGCCAAGGCTATGCAGTAGTGGGTTTGCCCGATAGTGCAGTGCGGGAGAGTTTACACCGAACCGAAAGTGCTATTAAGAATATGGGCTTTCATATGCCAAGAACCAAAGTAATTGTGAACTTGGCACCTGCCGATATTCGCAAATCGGGTTCTGCTTTAGACTTGCCCATTGCATTAGGCATATTAGGCGCGAGTGAACAATTGGACCATGCGGAAAAACTAAAAGATTTTGTGGTCATGGGTGAGTTGGGTTTAGATGGAACAGTCAACGGCATCAAAGGGGCATTACCCATTGCCATACAAGCAAGCAAAGAAGGATTCAGGGGATTGATTGTTCCTAAAGTAAATGCGAAGGAAGCCAGCATGGTGAATGATATAGAAGTATATGGTGTGAATTCGTTGAAAGAATTGGTGGAGTTTTTTTCTTTCGAGCAATTGTTACAACGAGAACAAATGGATATTCGAGATCAATTTTTTAATGACCGATTTTTATTTAATACCAACTTCAATGAAGTAAAAGGACAGGCTACAGCAAAGCGTGCAATGGAAATTGCAGCAGCAGGTGGACACAATATTATTTTAGTAGGTCCGCCAGGTGCAGGCAAAACTATGTTGGCAAAAAGATTGCCTACTATCTTGCCCCCACTGAGTTTGGCAGAAGCATTAGAGACCACGAAAATTTATAGTGTGGCAGGTAAGCTTCAACACAATACAGCATTAATTAGCCAGCGACCTTTTCGTTCGCCGCATCATACGCTTTCACATATTGCCATGGTAGGGGGTGGATCAAACCCGCAGCCTGGCGAGATTTCCTTGGCACACCATGGCGTACTTTTTTTAGACGAATTACCCGAGTTTAATCGATCTGTATTAGAAGTGTTAAGACAACCATTAGAGGAACGAACTATTAGTATTGCAAGAACAAGGGTGTCACAAGAATTTCCAGCCAGCTTTATGTTAGTCGCTTCAATGAATCCATGTCCTTGTGGGTATTATAACCATGGTCAAAAAGAATGCACTTGTGAATCGGGTCAAGTAAATCGTTATTTAAACAAAGTGTCTGGCCCTTTATTAGATCGAATTGATTTGCATATCACCGTTGGTTCAATTGAATTTAATGATATGACTAAGGATACATTGGAAGAAGATTCATCCATTATTCGCGAAAGAGTCATCAATGCAAGAGCCATTCAAGCAGAACGCTACAAAGGGAAATCTGGTATTTATACCAATGCACAAATGACCACACAGCAATTGAGGAAATACTGCAAAATAGACCGCACCAAGTCAGTTGAGTTAGAAGACACTATGAAAAAAAATCACCTCAGTGCAAGAGCTTATGATCGAATATTAAAAGTCAGTAGAACCATTGCAGACTTAGCTGGCAGTGAACAAATTAGTTTTGATCATTTTGCCGAAGCAGTTCGTTATAGATGTTTAGATAAAGAGGGGTGGGGAACTAGCCTTAAAAAAATCAATCACTAGTATAAGTTTACAATGAATTCTGTGGTTTATTCAAGGAATTCATTGAACTATAATAATCAAAAAATGTTTGAATGTTTGGTGAAAATTGATCAATTGAATGAAGCCTAAAACGAATTGAATAATTAATAGATTTCACATTTTGAATTGATTCTTTGAATGACAATTTTATATCAACAACTTTTCCTTTAAACTCATTATCCCATTTACTACTTAATCTAGCTAAATATAAATTTCGGGAACTGTCTACTTGAATATTCACAGTTACGATTGTATTATTTACTTTAGATGGTTTAAATTGACTACTAAGTTCTTTCAGAAAATTTGTTGATGATTTTTCTTCTTTAAATACAGGATTTGAATCAGGGATTAATCCACTGAGTTCGAAATTATGTATCCAACTATCCTGAAGTAATGAATCAATATTTACAATCGATTGAGGCTGTGAAGAATAAAAATTAAAAAATACACCTCTACTACTGTCTTTATGGTAGATTACATAGAGGTTACGTTTTTCTTCAAAAGCGAGCTTTTCATTCAAAGTATATGCATAAATTTTGGAGAATTGGAATAGTCTTATATCTCCTAAGAAATATTGATAAATAGTGTCAGCTGTGGTTTCAGAAATATTTTTTTTATTAAAGCCTTTTGGGTACTCATTAATGAATTGGTAGGCATTAATTTTAGAAATCTTATTATTTTGACAATTACTAGAATTTGAAATAATGAAATTTACTAGAATTAAAAAATATGTACGTTTCATTTTTTAATTAATTATGTGCATTTAGATCTGTATTGTTTGTAACCAAAATAGGACTTCCAAATCTGTAACCAAAAACACAAGACATTGATGCTTTAAATTCGGCTTGGATACTTACAGAACATTTCCCTTGATCTCCACTATGAATCATTTGTATTTAGTTTAAATCTAACTCCAGAGTAATGAGCAATTCCATTATATCTCACATAAAAACTATTCGATCCAAATTTTACAGAGCCAAACTTCCAAGACTTTGTGATTGCTTCTTCAATTTTTCCATCGTTTAGAATGGTTAATGCTCCGGGGATACCGTCAACAACCTCATTTACATACATTTCTTGAAAACTAGACAGTATATCATCTGCTTCTTCTTCTGAGTAGTTACAAGTAGATTGATTTAATGAAGTATTTTGACTATTCCCATTACCTCCACAATTCCCAGTTGAAAATATGTATTCTTCATATAATATTTCATTTGTATCCTCATCATAAACAATCCAATACCAATCAATACATTGGTTTTCTTCTGGATCAACTACTCTATTGGGTTCAATAATACTTAGCTCAGAACTGTTAGTTAGTTGATTTTGTGGTGTATTTTTTTTATTTATCTTTTTTAATAATTTCTTTTTACAAGATTAGCTGTTTATGTGTGCATAAAAAACCGTCTTTTCACGGTTTTTTATTTAAACTATAAGGATGTAAAAAATTAGAGGAGAAGTGAAAAAAGGAAAAGACCTTATGAATAACGTGAGGGATCAATATATTACGTGTAATTATTGTTGCCACGTTTTCTTATTATAACTATGACACTACTGACTTTTCAGGTGAGTGGGATTTCGAAGGCACAGATACAGATTTCAGCCTCACGATAATCCAGAATGGAACGGCCATATCTGGAACACATTGCTCTGTCCTTTACGGAGGGAAAAAGATTGATTGTTCCATTGACGAGTCCGACCCTCCTTCATTAACTGGCACAGCTTCAGATGATGATTCAGTCATAGTAATTTTTAAATCTACCGTTGCTGACAAGGTTGGGCAGGCAACAATCAAACGAATCAGTGCAACCCAAATTACATGGAACATCACGCAAGAACCGGAAGGTGAGTATTTTATTCCCAAGTCTGCAACCCTTACCAAAAAGTAATACATAGGGAGCAAACTGGTTGAGTATACGTGCTGCTTCTGCTTGATACAGTCCCCATGTCCATTCGTTTCATTTTGATATGTTCACCAAGTGTAGCTGGTTGATCTGGATAGTCTTGTGGGGTGGGTTTTGGTACTGATTTGGCATACGTATAAAAGGGCAACACAACTGTGTCCTTACTACAAAATATCAAATACAAAAAAATGCATAATTTCCCCACCCCATTTTGGGGAAAAGCACCAGCTATTTATGAATAAATAATAAATTTATTATCAATACAATAAGAACCTATTATTAGAGTTTATGGACTAAATCTCATGTGAAAATTTGAAAAAAAGTTATATATTGTAATTGCTTCTCGGAAAATGCCCCATATTCTTAAACATGATTGAGCTTTTGTTTCAATATTAGCGGGAAAATTAGTGTTCCAAAGTCATAGTTGATATAATTAAAGAACTAAAATCGTGCTTCGTCTTATGAGGAAAAAACATATAGTCAATTATCAAGAAAAATGGAAAGAGCATAAGATTTCCATTAATGACTTGGTTTTGGACACTAAAAATGTTCGTCTTGGGACCGAATATAATTCTTCGGATGAAATCATTAATGATCTCTTTGTTAATGAAGACGCAATGCAAATTCTCGAAAACATTGCTCAAAACGGATATTTTCCAGATGAACCACCTGTTGTAGTTAAGGAGCAAGGCAAGTTTGTTGTGTTAGAAGGTAATAGACGCGTTGTGTCCTTAAAAGCAATGATTGATCCAACCATGGCGCCCACAAGATATGCTAGTCGAATAACAAAATTGATGGAAGCTAAAATACCCATCGAGTATGTTATGGTTCATATCGCCACATCACGAAACGAGGCTATGGAGTACTTGGCAGCAAAACATACCAAAACAACGAGAAAACCGTGGTCTGCACTCCGCCGTGCTTATTTCTATTATGCGCAAAAAGAAAGCGGCCAATCAGTAGAGGATTTGATGGAACGGTATCAGGGTGTTGATATACCAAGCTACATTAAAATGCACGAAATGCATAACGTAGCAATGTCACTCAAAAATATTTCAGAAGATATTCGAAAAAAGGTATCTAATAAAGGAATATTCAACATCACTACACTTGAAAGGTTCTACTCCGACAAATATGTTCAAGAAAAAATAGGATTAGACTTTAATAAAAAAACTGGCGAAGCTATGATTCCTGCAACGCCAGATTTCGACAAAGTGTACTCACGCGTTGTTACAGATATTGCCGCAGGAATCGCTACGTCACGAAAAGAACTCACAAAGGAAAATGACAGAAAAAAATACATAAACTCTGTTGTAACGGAAGTGTTGGAAGGGAAGGAGTTCAACAAAAAAGGAAAAAAATCAGCTTCCAGTTTTCGTCCAACTAAACCCGTTATAAGTAGCCAAAAAGGTTTAATACCAAAAATATATGAAGACACTTTAAATGCGCCTGGTGTTGGTCGAGTGTTGTGGGAATTGCAAAATATCGACTATGCAAAATTCCCCAACGCTACTGCTGATCTACTAAGAACTTTTCTTGAAATAACATTAAAAAAATATTTACAAGAAATAGGAAGTATGCCAATACGGAAAGGTGGACAATTTATCTTTCTAAAAAACGTATTAGATAAAATGAAGGCTGATTTACAAAGAGATATGAACCCTCAATTAGTTCAGGTTATCACCGAGATTGAGAACAACAAATGGTATTTGGATAGTATCAATCATAACCCTGATGTATTTGCCGTTGAAGGAAGAGTTAAAGACGCTTGGGATCAGGTATTACCTTTGATAAAATTCGTTTTCGATGATTACAGAAAAAGAACAGCTACCTCATAAAAACAATATGAAATTCTATTCGCCATTAAGATACCCCGGAGGAAAAAACAAGTTAGCAAAATTTGTTGCGTTAGTCTGCGAGAAGAATAACATTAGTGGGCATTATATCGAGCCATACGCTGGCGGATCTTCCGTTGCGTTACATCTCCTTATTAATGGGTATGTCAAAGAGATTACCATCAATGATTTTGATCGATCAATTTATGCGTTTTGGCATTCAATATTGAATGAGACTAACACCTTCTGTAAAATGATTAGAGATGCGGAGATCACTATAAAAAACTGGAACTCGCAAAAAGTGATTCAGCAAAATAAAGTGACTGCCAGTCTTATAGAATTAGGATTTTCTACCTTTTTTCTTAATAGAACAAATAGATCAGGGATTATTAACGGAGGAGTTATTGGCGGTGTAGAACAAAATGGAAATTACAAAATTGATTGCCGCTTTAATAAAGAGGAGTTGATCGAAAGAATACGATTTATTGCTATCCATAAGAAAAATATCCATTTACACAATTTAGATGCTGTAGAGTTGATTGATATAATCAAAAAACAGACGAGAAGTAAAAATGTAATTTACTACTTCGATCCGCCATACTTTTTGAAAGGACAGTCACTCTATATGAATTCATATGAACCAAACGATCATAAAAAGGTGAGCGAAAAAATAAAAGCTATTAAAAACGCACGATGGATCGTTTCCTACGATAACGTACCTCAAATTCAGTCTCTCTACAAAGACATAAACGTTCAAAAGAAAAACTACACCTTCATTCATACTGCATATCAACCAAGAGAAGGAAAAGAAGTACTATTTTTCAGCAAGGGCTTGATTATCCCCGCCGTTGCACATCCAACACGCATTTAAAAAAAGCTTATGCCAAAAAAAATAACATTCGTAAACCCAACCGACTTAACCTTAGACATCGATAACCCTCGATTTGGAGAACTTTATACTGGTAGCCATAAAGAAGGTGATTTAATAGAGTATTTGTTATTCAATGAATCCGCAGCATCATTGGTGGATCGGTTAAGCGTAACAAAAGAATTTTATGTAGATAAACCTTTGCTTGTTTTAGAGGACGGTAAAAAGTTGATAGTTAAAGATGGAAATAGGCGTTGTGCAGCAGTGAAGGCTTTAGAAGATCCAAAAAAATACGGTCTTACAACTCTACCTCATAAGTTTACCCAATTACCCGCTGTTATATATAAGAGTAAATTGGAAATAGAAAATAGAATAATTGAAGAACATACAAACAGTATGTTTAGGGAATGGGATAGAATGGCAAAAGCCATCGAGGTTTATAGACAATATCAATCAGGCTCTTCCATTCAATCAATGGAAGAGATAGATAGTAAACCATCTGACTTAGTTAAGTTAGCGAGCTTTTACTATGAAGCCGTAAAAATTAGTGGTGACGATTTAAAAAAGTTATTAAGAAAGGGGCGTGGAAATACTGGTGGGAAAACAACAATATTTGAACGTCTATTTAAGTATGCGAGCCTTTGCGGATACCGTTTTAAAAAGAAACCTGAATATATTATTGAGATAACAGATAAAAAAAGGTTTACGGCTTATATAAAAAGCGTTGTTGCATATTTGACGAAAAATCCATTAACAACATATAGGGAAGTTGACGATAAAGATGAAATTTTTTTTAAAGCCATTGGTTTGCCAACAACGCCAGCAAGTGGTTCAACACCTCCAGCAGGAAATCCTCCAGCATCGCCACCCCGTACTCCAAAAGGATCAACTCCGCCCCCAGCGACTGCAACACCAAAACATAAAAACAAAGCGCAACTTAAACCTCAATATAACAGAACTATTCCAGGCCCTTTAAAGAAAATTATTGACGAGTGCTACGATTTAAACGAACAAACGTTTACAAACTCGAAAATAGCTATGAGCAGAGTTGTATTTGAATGTTGTTTAAAATATATAATTGAAGAAACAAAACATAACAATATCCTCTTAAAAGACAAACCATATTTCTCGAGTGCTTTTCAACCAGGCAAATGGACAAATTTCACAACACTTAAAAGTCTATTTCAAGACCTCGTTAAGAATAAAGGCAAAAAGCAAGCATTTAAACAATTTGATCTTGAAACACCGCATCAAATTATTCACAACTACAATATTGCAGGACTTATCCGAGATGCGAGAACACTTGGTGACAACTTGTTGCCATTAGTAGAATTTATGCTCGATACGGAAGCTAATTTATTAGGCAGCCTTGATAATTCAAAACTGTAAATAAATCTCTATGTACTATTTTGCTTATGGCTCCAACATGTTACGAAGTAGACTTGAAAAAAGGGTGGGTACAGTAGATGATTTAGGAAACGCAATGTTGTCTGGTCATAAAATTTTCTTCAATAAAATTAGCTCTACTGATGGGACCGGTAAGGCAAATATTATTTCTTATGAAGAGGAAAATGTAATGGGTGTAGTTTATTCTTTGACTGCAGAGCAAATAGACATTCTTGATAAAAGTGAAGGCGGTTACAATCGAATTACAATTCTTGTTATGTTAAATAACAATCTTGTAGAAATGGAAACTTACATAGCAAAAGCAAATCGAATCAATAATGAACTTCTGCCAACAAAAGAGTATCGGCAGTATTTAATTGATGGTGCAAGCGAGCATGTATTCCCACAAGACTATATTGAGATGTTCAACACCCATGAAACAAGTGACTAACTGGAAACTTGTGAATTACCAATCGTTTTTATCCTTATTCTTGCAATCCTCTTGAAGCGAGGTTCGAACATTGTCTAACGTCTTCCGCAACTCGAGACAAACGGATGCAAAAACATCTGTTTGGTTTTTATCTGCAAGCGTACTTTTGAGTTCGAAGTGCTTATTTATAGCCTTTGCCTTATGTATTATAAATAAGCTTCAAAACGAGTTTAGGGCTAATAATTAAAAGCTTTTCCTCATCCCATTGGAGTTTCGATGTAAAACGCCCCAGAACGGCTCTTTGTGAGTCAATAGACCCGTCATTGAGGACATAGATTAGTTCCGCGCCAAGTGAAACCATTTCACATGCTTTATCAAGCCATTTATTGGTTTCTTCGTTTGAAGCCTCAATTGATCCAATCTCAGTATTTATGTCTTTAACATCAGAGAGGTACTCTTCTTCTGTAAAAAGACCATTGCAAGCATATCCCTATACTTTGCTTTTTTGGTTTCCAGTTCCTTTCTTCGTTTTAATCGATTTTCAAAGACTGATCTTTTATCCGCTTTTTCTTGATCTGTTATTTCCTGAAAATGGTTTATGCACCATCCAAAAAAATCTTGACTTAAAAGTAAATTGCCCGTTACGTAGTCTATTAGAGCTTTTGTTATTTCTTTTTCAGAAATATATTTATACGGTTTCCCGCTTGATGCTTTTGTTAAATTTCGATAATAGACATAATATCGATATGTAGTTTTTTTTTTAATTTATCAAATACATCTTGGGCAATTTGTCCTATTCAAAAAAGAAAATTTCTTACCACAATCGCACGTTAGGTGCATTTTAACATCAGCTCCTACGAGTTCTTGGTAAGGTGATTTTATATGCCCACGATAAAGAACATCATGTTCTTGAGTTTTAGGAGCATCTTTGTCGCCAAGCATTCTTAGTATTTTTTGGTGTTCACCTTCACTAATAGCGCGCGGTAAATCAGTAGCTAATTCATACTTGACTCCTTGTACATAAAAAACACCTGCGTATATCGGATCACGCAATAGACGGTAGACAGCAGCACGGGAAACAAGTCTACCACCGCTTGCTTTACGTTTTTGCGTAGTTAGTTTTGCGGTGTGCGCAGCCCATTCATAAATATCACCGCCAGAATAGTTTCCCGTCAGATTCATTTTATTTACTAAAGGAAATCTATTTTTGTCTACTATTCATTTTCGTTTACCCTTTTCGCCATTTTGGTCATTAATAAACCCCATGCAAGCAAGGCTTGTTGGGTATCCACTTTTTGCTTTCTTCTCTTGTCCTCTTTTTACATTTCCAGATAATCAAGTATTATTTAATGCCAATGGCACCTATGAAGTCAATGAAAGTGCAACGAGGCAATCGCCATGAAATCCCTTTATCATAGAAACAGGTGCATGGCGGTTTGCACAAAACGAAACACTTATTATTATTACACCTACAGGGTCAACGCGCAGAGACGGAACAATCGAAACCCTGAATACAACAACCTTTTCACATTCATTTACTGGTATAAATAGCAGTGGGACGTATACGATCAAGGAGAACTATAGGCATTGATTGAAGGCTTAGTATCACACCCGATACGCTGTTCGTTTGATCGGCGTTTTTTGTGTTCGTTAATTCAGCATTACTGTTTCCCTCTCAAGAATGAGAGGTATTAATAATCAAGAACCTTTTATGTCGCTCCCAATTTGCAACCGTTCCCTCATCCATCCTTAGCATCTTAGCGAGCTAAATGTTAGAGAAGGCAATAGGTTCATTATAATTTAATATGCCACCTGTACTTTTAGAACTCATACAGCAGTTTTTATTAAATAAGATTAAAAAGGTGCTTCCGTTAAAAAACGGAGGCTTGTAGTGATAACACTACAAAAAATATTTAATACTCAACATGAAAAAAGAATCTAAAAAAGTAATTATATTCATATTATACAAGTTTAAAGCAATTCCAATAAAACTAGTATAAGAATCAAATAAACGATCACAGCCCAAGTAACTTACTTTATTTGAATAACCATTAGTCTTTATGCCTATTATATTATAAGTTATTGGGTTTTTTAAATTGGTTAATTCCCTATTATACAGTAAAACTTAAATTCTTTTAATGCTATGTCGAAAAATTTTATTTGTACAGTCAAAAAATTAGACCATTTAATATGCAATGCAAATACAGGTAGTGCACAAGACTTAGCTAGGAAAATGCGATTATCCACTCGCTGCATTTATAACTATATCAATATTATGAAAACAAATGGCGCCCCTATTATCTATAATAGATCAAGGAAATCATTTATTTATCAGAAAAGTGGTAATTTTTATTTTGGATTTTCTCAATTAACAGAAGTGAATTCAGCCATTAATGGATAATGAAAATGACAAGAATTTGTTTTTTACTACTTTTTATTACCACTGCTTTTACTACTTCAGCACTGTCGCAGAGTACAATAAAGGGTACTGTTTTCGATACAACTGAAAAAAAATATCTTGCAAATGCAGTAGTTCTCGTGATGCAGGAAAAAGATTCTATGTTGGTAACGTTCACACGTACTTCTACAGACGGTTACTTTAATATTCAAGGATTGCAAAGTGGGAACTATATTCTTTTAATTTCCCTAAATAATTATACTGATTACACTCATACATTTACTGTCATTCAGGACAAACGAGAACTTAGCTTAGGCGTTATTCCGCTTATTACAATAACCCACCTACTCCAAGAAGTGATTGTGAGTCAAAGTATACCAAAAATAAAAATTAAAGGCGATACTACAGAATACAATGCTGATAGATTTAAAGTAGAGCCAAATGCAACGGTAGAAGATCTACTAAAGGTCCTTCCTGGAATAACTGTAGATGCAAATGGAAATATAACAGCTAATGGAAAACGTATCTCTGAGGTTTTGGTTGACGGCGAACCCTTTTTTAGTGATGACCCTGTGCTTGTAACAAGAAACTTAATATCAAATATGATTAATAAAGTACAAGTCTATGATAAAAAGAGTGACCGTGAAGCTTTTTCTGGCGTTAGCACATCTCCTCCAAAAACGGTGATTGACTTAAAAATAAAACCAAACAAAAAAAATGGTTATTTCGGAAATATTTTATTTGGACCGGGATCTAGCGGATACCATAACTCAGAAATTATGTATAACAAATTTAAGGGGAAAGAAAAAATGTCTTTTTTTGCATTAGTGACTAATACATCAGGAGCAGGGCTATCAAGCTTAAATATTGAACGATTTTCTGATAACTCAGCCTTTACTAACGTTCGTGCAATGGCTGATCCTTTTGATACATGGGATGGCAATTTTTCTGGAGAAGGATTACCATTACTCCAAACAGTTGGGTTTCATTATAACAATAAATGGAATGGCGATACTCAATCAGTTAATGCAAATTATAAAGTTGCAAATCTCAAAGTTGAAGGAAGAAACAATATTGATGTAATTCAAACTTTACAAACAGGAAAAACTGTTGAGAGCAAAAGTGTTCAGGAATTTAATAATAGCCGCTTCATAAACAGAATTAATGGATTTTATCTATATAATTTAGATTCCACATCAACTTTGAAACTAACGTTAGATGGTCATACATCACAAAAACAAATTGCAAGTAATTTTGAATCTCAAGCTTTAGAAGATGGGATAAATCTATTAAATACTCAATCTCGAAGAATTTCATTCACAAATACGAGCACTACTTTCTTTGGTGATATTATTTGGCTAAAGAAATTGAAGAAATTAAGAAGAACTTTAGCTATTTCTTTATCTGGTGAGAATAATAAAATTAATTCATCAGGAAAAGTATATGCACAAACAAACTTATATAATAGCACTGGGAATTCAGTGGCAGTCATAACAGATCAACAGAAGCTTAATAACTCCAGTGAATCAAATATTTCTTCAACTATATCTTATACTGAACCAATTTCGCCTAGTGCAATTTTAAGCTTTGAATTAGGTCAAGCTTTCTACAGAGGCAATTCAACTATAAACTCATTTAATAAAGCAGTGGATAATTCTTACTCAGTAGTGGATTCATCAAATAATAGTAATTTTTCAATAACAACACCTAGGCAAAAACTCAATATTCAATATATTTTAACTAAGAAAAAATTTCAATTTTCCATCGGAAATGAATACAATACCGACAAATATCGTCAAACTGATAAAAAAAACCTACAGGAATCTTATCGTCGCTTTAATTATAATAATCCACTTCTGTCATTTAGATATTCGGCAAATGCTCAAACATCATTCTCTTTACGCTACCAAGGAGTCACCAATGTACCTTCTTTTCAGCAACTTCAACCCTTAATCCTCAATATTAATCCTCTAACTCAGTTTGAAGGAAATCAAAATCTTATACCTACATATACACATGCTTTTTCTATTGGCTATCTCAAGTTCAAAATGGTAAGAAACCAGGCTTTTTCCTACAATATTAGGTTCAATAAAATTGACAATAGCATTGGCCTTAGTAGTATCATAGACACTTTCGGTCGAACATTATATAAATGGATAAATATTAATGGTAATCATACTGGAAGTGGTGATATAAACTTTTCAACGCAAATACCTAAACTGGGTGTATTTGCTTCTGTAAGGTGTGGCATTCAAATTGAAAAAAATGGAGGCACTATTAATGGGCAATCTTTTTTTGCAAGAACTGCAAACTATACTACAGGATTTCTTATTCGCAAGTCAAAAGAAAAAAAATATAGCATTTCGATTGGTTCAAGCTTTTCATATACAAAAGTCGAGTACAATGTTCAGACAATCGTTTCTAATAGTTTTACAACATTTCAACCTAATTTTAATCTAGATTTATATCCAATAAAGAAATTACAATTGCATATTGATGGCAATGTGTTAGTAAGGCAACACGTTAAGGGGTTTGAAAAAATTCCACCTGCCGTTTTCTTGAATAGCTGGATGGGGTTTAAATTATTTAAAAAAGAAAACCTTATCCTAAAAACAACAATTAATAATGTATTTAATTCAAATGCTTTGAATACGCGCTATGTAGGTCCAACATATACTTCACAAACTAACTATACTGTAATTGGACGGTATTTATTTTTATCCCTTGCATGGAATTTTGTTTCAAATTCAAATCAATAAAAAAATATGCAGAAATTATACTGCCTCACATTATTCGTAGTGTCTCTAAATATTGGACTATCACAAACAGCACCACTATTTAAAAACGGTATTATTACTTTTGAGAGGAAAGTAAATCTTTTTGCAAATAAAAATTTGAGCTCAGAATACAAAATACAAAACAATCAGTTTAGAACCACTTATTACCAATTACATTTTACTAAAAATATTACTTCATTCATTCCGTCTATCAACAATCTACAATTGGACCGAGTAGGTATTCAACCTGCTGAAAATAATCGGGTTTATATGGATCAAAAGACAAAATCTTATCAAAGTATAAAAAAAATATTCGATGAGCAGTATGTAATAGAGGATTCATTGCCAAAGATTTCATGGAAAATCACTAATGAAAAAAGAATAATTGCAGGCTTTGAGTGCAGAAGGGCTAATGCTTTAATTTTTGATTCTGTTTACATAGTTGCATTTTACTCTGATGATATACCTATAAGCTCTGGGCCAGAGTTATTTAACGGTTTACCTGGAATGATACTTGGATTATCATTGCCACATTTGCATATTAACATTTTTGCAACTAAGGTTGTTAACCAAGAGGTAAATGAAACAACATTAGTCAAAATAAAAAGTCCCGAATCACCTATTTCCGCACTGGTTTTAAAAAACAGGTTATTGAAATCTGCAACATTTCAAGGAGAGGATGCCTTTTCCTTTTTAATACAAAGCCTTTTATAAGTTATAACCATTACAAAAACATTTATTAAATAATACTGAAAAGTATGTTTAATATGCACAATTCATGCATAAAATCTAGGTAACTTAGCTAGCTGTATATGCAATATGAAATACTTCGATATTTTATTTGTGATTGTCTAAACTCTCTAATTATTTAGAATTAATGATCCCTAACCGTTATGCGAACAGTAAGCAATATTTAAAGATTAATATCGCAGTTTTTTTAATATATTTTTTTTCTTTGAGTTGCCAAAATGAAGTTGATGATGCTAAGTGGGTTAACCAAATGCCACCTTATCCGGACTCCCTTACCTTACAGAAAATTAGTTCAAAAGAACTTTTGCTGGACTCTTCTACCATTCTGAAATACGAAAATTTTCAATATATAGAAAATGAAAACTCCATTCTAAGTTATAATTCATTAAATAGCGAATTGGTATGTTTTGACTACACTTCAGGCGAACTAAAATGGAAAATAGATTTAAAAATATTTAAAATAAGACCTCGAAATAAAGGAACTATTAAGCCTTACAGCTTTCATGCTATTTCATACGATTCTATTTTCTTTTACGATAACATCCGTAGCAAGGTAATCCTATTTGACACAGCAAAAAATGTTTTGAAAGAATATGTGGTTGCCTCCAAAATGAATTCATATTCGAAGGGAAATCCCGTTATGGGTGAAGATCTTGCTGTTAGTAGCGATTCCATTTATATATCTTCCTCTCCTGGTGGCCGCAATACATCAATGATGGAATCTCCACTAAACAATAATCTATTTCTTTCAATATCAATTAAGGATGGTAATTCGAAGCCCATTATTCGATATCCAAAAATATACAGAAAGGCAGTATGGGGAACTTATTCCCATATATCATATAGTACCTATAATCCTAATCATAATAAACTAGTTATCAGCTTTCCCATTGACCATAATTTGTCAGTATATAAAACAAATGGAGAAATCGAGCTTCACTATGCGGGAAGCATTCATGTTAGTAAAGTTAATCCATTATTTTTTAGTGCCGGTAACAATATAATAAAGCAAAAAGATGAAATTCTTAATACATTAACTCAAAGAAGTTATAAAGCCATTTTATATGATAAATATCGTAATGCATACTACCGTTTTGTAAGTTCTTCAATTCCCAAGAGGGATTACGAACTATCTCAATCCTCAGATTATAAAGTAGAACCAATGTCAGTTATTATTTTAAATAGTGATTTAATTAAGGTAGGGGAAGTCCCGTTAGATGCTAACAAGTATTCTCTCATTTCTATGTTTATTAGTAAAGAAGGGGTCTGTATTCCATTGAAAAAATCTAATGACGATGTTATATATTTTGATGTATTTAAAATTATCAGAAAATAGTACCTACTATGAAAAGAATCTTATCAGTTATTGTTGTATTGTATACCTTATTTGCTTGCAATACTAAGAGTGAGACTAAAGCACAATTTGATCAACTATCAATTTTTAATACCACTGTTGATTCTTTATTCAATAATTCAATCGAGAAACCATTAGCTTACATTGTTCTACCTAATGCCGGGTGCAGTGGATGTATTTCATCAGCAGAGAAACTATTATTTGAGTATGTAATAGACACTATACCAGTAAAGTTTATTTTGACCAATATTAGCTCTTACAAAGCATTAAGAAATACTTTGGGCGATTCCATCCTTTTAAATCCATTAGTTTATGCGGATAAATCAAATCTATTTTATAATAAATTTTCTCAATTGTATAAAATATATCCTATAATATTTTATACCGATAACACTAAAAATGCCAATCATTTCGAATATGTCAATCCTGACAATCCAGATGCAATAGAAAAATTAAAAAAATACATTGATTCAAGTATGAACACTTTCAAATGATAGACTCCTAGGCTTTGAAACAAAAAATGGAAAATATACACTCTAAAATAAATTATCAAGTGTCCCAAAATAAATATGCTTTAGAATAAAGCCATTCTACGAATAGTTTTACTCTAAAGCACTACTCTCTACATTTCTGGAGTCTGCGGAGGACAAACACATTTCGCGTCTGTAGATCCATCAACACATGAATAACTTACAATTTCATTGTTTACAATATTTGCTCTACAATGGCATTTTCCTGCAACATCTAAGGTGCAGGTTCCAGATCCTTTAGTAGCAAAAGCTGATGCCAAAATAATGGCTAAACTTAAAATTCTTTTTCCCATTGTTTAATTTTTAGGGTGAATAATACTTTGAAGTTAACCATCCATTGTGCACGAGGCATTCAATTTTAAACTAATAGATAAAACTCTTTGGGAGTAGAAATAGAACTGATGAGAAGCTTCTTAAACAACAGAACAAAAAAGTTTAAACGAGTTAAGTATAAAAGAAAACACCCTATCAAAGGGTGTTTTTATTGATAATAAATAGAATAGAGTCTATATTCCGTTTCAACGGCAACCGTTTATTCCTCTCCCAATTCGCAACCGTTCCTTCAACCACACTCAATGCTTTTGCAAGCTTCTCATTATTCAATCCATACTCGTATTTATACTTTCTGATCTTGCCCCCAATACTCTATGTTTCGTAGTGAAAGGGATAGTAACCGAGGAACGATATAATTGCAGGATAGAATCGAATCTGTGGAGTATTCTTTCCATTCTCCCAATAACACAGACAATCTTCTGATACAGACAACAACTTTGCAACCTGTCCTTGATACAACCCTAAATCCATGCGGCGCTTTTTGAGATATTCGCCAATAATTCGTGGTTGATCCGGATAGCCCTGCGGACGAGGTTTTGTGTCGTTTTGCTGTATCGGGAAAAAGGCAGCACATTAATGTCCATGCGGATATTACGGTCATCACAACAAAGAATGCACTTGTGAATCGGGTCAAGTGAATCGTTATTTAAACAAAGTGTCTGGCCCTTTATTAGATCGAATTGATTTGCAAGAGCCATTCAAGCAGAACGGTACAAAGGGAAGTCGGGTATTTATACCAATGCACAAATGACCACAAAACAATTGAGGAAATACTGCAAAATAGATCATGCAAATACTCATGAGTTAGAAAGCACCATGAAAAGCAATCATCTTAGTGCAAGGGCATACGATCGAATTTTAAAAGTCAGTAGAACCATTGCAGATTTAGCTGGCAGTGAACAAATTAGTTTTGATCATTTTGCCGAAGCAGTTCGTTATAGATGTTTAGATAAAGAGGGGTGGGGAACAAAGCATACAATAAAAAAGATTGGTACTGAGATTAAATGATTTCTCTAGCCGCCCTTTCCCCACTTCTAACAGCGCCTTCCATATAACCATTAAATTGGGTACTGGTTTCTGTGCCTGCCCAATGAATGCGTTGGAAAGGAGTGGCTAGTGAGGTTTGCAATTGGGTAATTACGCCTGGTGGAAACATACCCGCATAACAACCCTTGGTAAATGGTTCTTCGGTAAAACTTTTATCGGTATAGTATTCTATATTGGCTGCTTCTGGTCCAAACATTTTTATAAAAGCAGCTTTCACGATTTCTTTTCTGCTTGCTTCGTCATGCTGCATTAACTGCTTGGCTTTTTCTGCTAAACTGAATCCCATCAAAATTCCTTTGCTGCCATTGAATGGTGAGTTGTCAAATACTACACTGGTTAGTTCGTCTGGAGCTGCTACCAATCCATTTTTAAATTGTTTTCTCCAAAATGGGCTCGGATACACGGCATAGCATTTTACCACAGTTCCCATAAAACTGGCTTTCATCAATTGCCACTGTGTTGTTGGAACTGCTGGGGTATAATTGATTTCAGTGGATACAGTAGGAGGAACTGCAACAATACATTTCGCTGCAGTATAACTAAACCCATCTCCACTCACTGTTACGCATGCTTCATCTTGGTGTATATGCGTCACCACTTTTTCATAATGAATGGCATTGCCTAAAGCTGCTGCCATTTTGATGCAAATGCTTTGTGCGCCTCCTTTAATACGATCTTGTTGTGCACCTTTGTTTACATTCATTAAAAAATCAAAATTGGTATTGCTCTTAATGTAAAACAGTGCATGTAAAAAAGAAATAGTAGATGCATCGGTTGCAAAAACAGCTTCTGTTGCCACCGCAAACATTTTTCTAGCTGTTTCATTTTTCATTTGACTATTCATCCAATCCTGCAAACTCATGGCATCCCATTTAGCTGCACAATCAGATTGATAAGGATGTTCTAGATCAATGGTTTTGGCCAGTTTATTTATTTTTCGAATGGCCCTATCTAAACTTAATAAAGCAAACAATGGGAGCGGCGGAATCAACCCTTTGTACTGTTTTAATTTGTTGTTCAAGAGTAGGGTACTCTTTCCACTATCATAGGTATGAAAAGTATCAATGCCAAACTCGGCGGCCAGTTGATACATTCTTTCATGCCCAGGGCCTATCCACTGGCCGCCTAAATCGGTGTATTCCTGGTCACTAAAATATTCGGTTAAAATTCTGCCACCGCATCTATTGCGGGCTTCTAATAAAAGAATGTTTTTTCCAGCTTTTTGTAATGCAAGGCCAGCAGCTAAACCTGCATAACCTGCACCTATTACAATGGCGTCGTATTGCATGAATCTATTGTAGCCATTGATTAACAATTCGGCCAGTAGTTGTTGTAGGAGGTAGCACCGATAAATCGTTTTGATCTAAAATAATGACTCTTCCTTCTGCTTTTTTACCCCACATATTTCCAGTAAAGAATACATTCATTCCGTAAGCAATTCCTGCATTCACCGATCTGGGCCCCATTGAATATTTTTGCCAAGCTTCCCCTTCTGTTATTTTTTTGTAATCCGCAGTGTCTACATCATTGGGCGCTTTAAATCCATTGTACCCATTCCAAGGCGCATTCCAAACAGAATCAACTGCACCTAAAGAAGGAACAGCAATCATTTTAATATCGGTTCCTAATTTGGCATAAGCAGAAGGATACCAACTATCAGCACAAATTAAAACCGCTAACTTTCCTGAAGGGGTATTAAATACAGGTACTTGTGCAGTATCTCCACTAGCAGTAAATCCAACTTCTTCATCAATTGGGAATATTTTCTTTACCAATGGACCTTGTATTTTTCCTTCCGGATTGTATACCACACTGGTATTGTATAATTTGCCTCTTTCAATTTTAAGTTTACCCATTTCATTAATGGAAGGTTCGGGTAAAACAATTGAACCAGCAACAATAGTTACTTTAAATTCTGAAGCCAACTCACTAAAAATCTCATCATAGGTTTCAGCAATTTGTTTGGCTTTCATTGCAAAAGCGGCGTACTTATCTTTTTCGGTAACCCCATCTGGAACAGTCATATAAGCAACCAGAAACTTAAATAAATTGGCAGTAATCACTGCAGTCATAGCATCGGTTAAATTGGCTTTTTCGTACACATTGCTTTTCTGTTCCATTGCCACCAACCAACTACCGATGTATTCTGGGAATACGACGATTGTTTTGGGGGTAATTAAACCCCTAGCTCTTGCAGCTTGCATATAGCTGCGTAAATTATCTCGAAGCGTTACTTTATTAGCGTAATGTATGGGTTGTAAAGCGGGTTGAATCCCCAATAAATTCCCTTTGCCAGAATCAACACCTGCGCTTACAATGCTATTGGCTTCAACAGCACTGGTGGCTAATACTTTATAAGTAGGAGGCACATCAATTACTACCCATAAATTGTAAAGGGCAACAATAATCATTGAAATGCCTACAAATCTTACAAGGAATTTCATGTTGTATTAATTTATAGTCAAGGTACTATAAATTTTCTAACATTGATACCACCCCTTCTCTTTTTAAAATAAGGTAACCAAGGCGGTCATTGCTAATGCCTTCTTTTAATTGGTAGCTGAACACCAATTGGTCATTGTTCACGGCTGTTTCAAAATAGCGAAACTGAATATTGGGGTGGTGTTTAAGGTTATGGCCTATTTCGTACAAATGAGTGGAAAGGATAAACAATGCGTTGGGTAATTTTCGTAATCCTTCAATTACTACAGTGCTGCATTTAACTGCATCTTCTTGGTTGGTCCCTTTAAATAATTCGTCAATTAGGATCAACCATTTTTTTCCATCACTAATTCTTTCAATGGTTTTTTTAATTCGTTGTACTTCATTAAAAAAGAAACTCTCGCCTTTTAAAATATTATCACTTACCTGAATATTGCTGAGTATACCATCTAGCCTACTTAATTTCATTTTTTTTGCAGGAACACCCATCCCAATATGGGCCATATATGCAGCCAATCCTGCTGCTTTAATAAAAGTACTTTTACCCGCCATATTAGCCCCGGTCAAGAAAATAAAATTAGCCGACTGATTCAGTTGTACTTCATAAGCTACAGGTACTTCCAATAAAAAATGGTACAGGCCTTCTGCTTCAATACAAGGCTCATTGGTTTCAACAACTGTGGGGTAGGTAAAATGGAATTTTTGTGCAGCTTTAGCCAAACTTAAGTAAGCATCTAACTTACTATGAATCTCTATCAGTTCCTCTGTAGCACTGCGGTATCGGGCTCTTAGAAATTTAGCATATTTAAGAATAGTGGTAGTGGATAGGTTTTTTTTATTGGCCAGTAACATTTCAGGTACCATATCTCTATTGAGCAACTGACGTATACGTTCTGCCTTTTGTGAAAGCCATGTAGAACCATTTTCAAGCGAAATTAACTCGGCTATTTTTTCCATTCCTTGCACAAAATCCAGCGCATGTTCTATGGTAAATTTGGACAAAGAATAATCTGCCAAATTCAATAATTTGTAAAGCAAAGCAGTTACCAAACCAATATCGGATGGATAATTATTGATGGGCGACTCATAAAATTTTTCCATAACCAACACCGTTCCATTAGATGGGCTGATGGGGTATTGGTTCATGATACTACTCAACTGTTGAATAGTCAATTGAGTTTGCTCAATGGCTTTGATGCTGTCTAGTGGGTGGGCCAATAGATAACGCAAGTGCTCTCGGCCACCATTGGTTAAGGTTAAATTAACATGATGAAAAACCGATTGATATTCCTCTGAATGAAATACAGACAGATCGTGTAAAGTAACTTTATCAACTTGCATAGGCTGCTGGCAGTTATAGCTGGTTTAATCCCTTCTGAATTCCATTCTTGCTCCCCACTTAGATTCATCAAACACTCCATTTCCATAAACCATATGCCCATTTAAAAAAGTTTTTTCTATGCTTGCCGGCATAGTCATCCCTTCCATGGGGCTCCAACCGCATTTATACAAGATATTTTCTTTGCTGATGGTATTGGGTTTGTTTAGATTAACCATTACTAAATCGGCCATATAGCCTTCTCTGATATAGCCTCTTTCATGAATTTGAAAACAATCTGCCACTGCATGACTCATTTTCTCTACCACTTTGGGTAAACTAATACGGCCTTCTTTTACATAGTGTAACATCAATTGTAAGGAATGTTGCACCAAGGGTAAACCTGCATGTGCATGCTCGTAATCTTCTTGTTTTTCTTCCCAGGTATGCGGTGCATGATCGGTGGCAATAATGTCTAATCGGTCGTCTAACAGTGCCTTCCATAATGCTTCTTTATTAAATGGCGCTTTAATGGCAGGGTTGCATTTGATTTGATTACCTAAACGATCATAATCATCTGAAGTAAAATGTAAATGGTGCACACAAACTTCTGCTGTGATTCTTTTGTCTTTCAAAGGAATCATATTGGTAAACAGTTGCAATTCTCGTTCTGTACTAATATGTAGAATATGTAAACGACTATTGTTTCTTTTTGCAAATTGAATGGCTTTGAATGAAGATTCAAAACAAACTTCATCATTGCGAATAATAGGATGATCAGCTGCTGTTAATTTTTTACCAGTTGCCTTTATGGCTCTTAAGTTTTCAGTAAAAATGGTTTCTTCTTCGCAATGGGTAGCAATCAATAATTCTGATCCTGCAAATACTTTTTCTAATTGCAAAGTATTATTCACTAATAAATTTCCAGTAGAAGAACCCATGAAAATTTTTACTCCACAAACCTGGTTCTTCTTTTTATTGATTTTTAAAATTTCTTCTAAATTATCATTAGAAGTACCCATGAAAAAAGAATAGTTGGCTAATGAGCATTCAGCAGCCCTGCTATATTTCTGTTCTAATAAATCTACGGTGATGGCAGCAGGTGAAGTATTGGGCATTTCCATAAAAGAAGTGGTACCACCTGCTACTGCTGCTTTTGCTTCCGTATAAATATTGGCTTTATGCGTAAGACCAGGCTCTCTAAAATGCACTTGGTCGTCTATCACTCCTGGTAACACATGTAATCCAGTACCGTCAATTTCATTGGCCTTGGCTTTTATATCAATACTGCCACCAATTTTTTCTATTCTATCATTGCTGATCAGTAAGTCGCCTTGAATAAGCATTCCTTCATTAACAATGCTTGCATTTTTTATAATGGTATGTTGCATGCTGCAATTTATTTAATCTGCAGCATTTTGTCTTAATCTTCAATGTGCAAAGAAAAAACAATCATTCTAGATTGAATTTTGTCTAAAACATTGGAGTATTTAAGGGCTGCATCTGTTTGATGCAAGTTAGATAATCCATAGCTTATCTTGATCTCGGGTGATAGGGTTACAAACGGTAAATAAAAGTTAAAACCAATACCTGCTTCAACACCAAAATCATTTCTTTTTAGTTTAATGATATCGTCTGCATTTCTTGCAGTGGAATTAGAAGAGAGGTCAATATCATATTTAACACCCCCCATTATATAAGTTCTGAAATTGCCTATTCTATCGGAGTTGAATTTCAACTGAAATGGAAAGCTCACCAAAGTAGAAGGCAGTCGTTGAATTTGAGCATTGCCTTCCCCTGATCGGGTACTTCCTAATTGATAAGAAATACTTCTTGCACCACCAATGATTAACTGAGGATTGGCCCTTACTTGAAAATGTTCACCCAATCTTCCAGTGGCCATCAATCCCATGGTAATGCCACCACTAGAGCCAGGCTCGGCCAGTAAAATACTATCCGATTGCGTAAACAAATTTGATTTGTTTACTTGCAAGTATGAACTGTTGTATCCCAGTGTTATACCAAAATAATACAGTTGATCTTCCCGGTTCATCCGGTAGAGTTGTTTTTGAGCATAGCTATACTGTAAAAGACCCAGTAGGCCTATCACGAGCAGGACTATTTGCTTCCGCAATAAATAGTGCATATTCCGAAACTTAGTTTCTTCAAATAGGTTTGGGTAAAGCCTGCGTCATTCAGTATATTTAAAAATTGAGCTCCTTCCGGAAATGCCTGAACACTGTCGTTCAGGTATTGGTATGCATCTTTATTTTTAGAAAAAAGTTTACCAATAGAAGGAGTGATATAGTTCATGTAAAACTGGTACAATTGTTTAAAGCCAACAGAGCTGGGTTTAGAAAATTCTAAAATAACCACTTTGCCTCCAGGTTTCAAAACCCGATGCATTTCTTTTAAACCTTTACTTAGGTCTTGAAAATTTCTTACGCCAAATGCAACGGTGATGGCATCAAAATAATCATTGTTAAAACGAATATTTTCGCTGTCTCCATTTAATAAAGTGATGGTATTTTCTAAGCCCTTTGCTTTAATTTTTTCTCTGCCAAAACTGAGCATCCCATCGGAAATATCAATCCCAACTATTTCAGTTGGTTTTAATAATTGCTCAGTTAATAATGCTACATCAGCGGTGCCAGTGGCAACATCTAATATTTTTTTAGGAGCAATACTTTTAAGTTCCTTGATAGCTGTTTTTCGCCAGCCCACATCAATCCCCACACTCAAAAAACGGTTCAAAAAATCGTAGCGATAGGCAATATTATTGAACATATCGGCTACCTGGTCTTTCTTTGCCAGCTCACTCTCTTTAAAAGGCACTACATCATCGTGCGCAAATTTTGCCATGGGCCAAAGATATTCATTTTAATCCCTTGAATGGGTTCTGTTAAGCACTCAAGGTCTTTATTTGGGTTAATATTTCGCAAAAATTGTGCTTGCTGCTAGTATCTTCGTATCTGTGAAGGCCAAAATATACAAATCAACCGGTAGCTGGTATGTTGCTAAAGCAGCCAATGGACAATTCTATAATGCGCGTGCAAAAGGGATATTTAAAATTGATGGCCATACTTCAACCAATCCAATTGCAGTAGGAGATGAAGTGGAAATGGAGATAGAAGACGTACAAGAGGAGTCGGCCATTATTCACCAAATTCATGATCGGCGCAATTATGTGGCCAGGGTGTCTCCGCATAATAAACGAATGCACCATATTATTGCTTCCAATTTAGACCAGAGTTTATTATTCGCTACCCTGCGTGATCCAAAAACTTCACAAGGGTTTATAGATCGATTTTTAATTTCTTGTGAAGCGTATCATATACCTGCCATTATAGTTTTTAATAAAGCAGACTTGTATAGAGCCAAAGAAATGGAGAAGTTTCAAGAGCTGAAAGATATTTATACCAATGCAGGTTATCAAGTTTTGCTAACTAGTATCGAGAACAATCAAGGACTAGAAGAAGTAAAAGCCTTGTTAACCAATAAGACTACTTTATTAAGTGGGCATAGTGGAGTAGGAAAATCAACTTTTATTAATCACTTGTTTCCGCAGTTTAATTTGAGAACACAAGAAGTAAGCGATTGGAGTGGGAAGGGATTACACACCACCACTTTTGCTGAGATGTTCGATATAGATGAACAAACCCATATCATTGATACACCAGGAGTAAGGGAGTTAGGGATTGTAGACGTTAGCAAATTAGAGCTCTCGCATTATTTTCCGGAAATGCGCGCCTTATTGAATGATTGCCAGTTTAACAATTGCATGCATATTAATGAACCTGGCTGTGCAGTTAAAAAACAAGTGGGAGTAGGTTCAGTTTCAGAAGATCGCTATGTGAGTTATTTAACCATCTTAGACACGATGGAAGACAGAAAATATTAATAGTCAAAAGACTTTCCTTTTTTGAATTTAGGTGCTTTAGCAACTTTTTCTCCAGACAATAATTTCTCTGCTCCTACATTGCGACCATCAGTTGGGCATCCCTTTTTTCTAGATCCGCCACCAATGCCCATTTTAGCCAATAAATTACAAGATGACAGCGCAAACAATAAACAACAAACTATTACGAAATTCTTTTTCATAAATGGTCATTTATTGTTTTAAAAAATTATTGTGGTTATAGTCTTTAAACCAGGAAGCGTATTTAACATAGTTATTGGCAATTCGATCAATCTCTCCATGTACCATATCGGGTGATAGGTCTTTTACTTTTTTAGCTGGAACACCTGCATAAATAGTGCCTGACTCTACTACCGTTCCCTCTAATAAAACAGCACCAGCGGCAATGATCGAATTGGAATGTACGACGCAACGATCCATCACAATGGAACCCATACCAATCAACACATCATCGTGAATAATGCAACCATGCACCATGGCATTATGTCCTATAGAAACACGGTTCCCAATTTCAGTTGGATTTTTTTGATAGGTACAATGGATGATTGCCCCATCTTGAATATTTACTTTGTTGCCAATTTTAATATAATGCACATCTCCTCTTATAACAGCGTTAAACCATACACTGCATTCATCGCCCATTACTACATCGCCTACAATAGTGGCGTTGGGTGCAATAAAACAATCTGCACCCATTTGAGGGTGTTTGCCAAGTACAGGTAAAATAGTAGCCATAGTAGAATTTGCAATGAAGATATTAATAATCGGCAATCTTATTATAAGTTTGGGCTCAAATGAATAATCGTCAATTATTTTTAGACCATGTAGCGCAAACATCCCCTAAACCCATTGGCATTGAAATGGCCAGTGCAGAAGGGGTGTGGCTAACTGATACCAATGGGAAAAAATATATTGACGGCATTGCAGGATTTAGTGTCTGTAATATAGGTCATGGTAATCCTGCAGTTATAAAAGCCGTGCAAGAGCAAGCTGCGGCGTACATGCATGTGATTGTATATGGGGAGTTTATTGAACAACCACAAGTGGCCTATGCAAAACTGCTCACGCAATATTTGCCGCCCGCTTTAAACTGTGTGTACTTTACCAATAGTGGTGCAGAAGCTACAGAAGGTGCAATGAAGCTGGCCAAGCGAATTACCAATCGCACTAAAATTATTGCAGCAAATAATTCATATCATGGCAGCACCCAAGGCGCATTAAGTGTAATGGGTGATGAGTATTTTAGAAATGCATTCAGACCCTTGTTGCCAGATGTATACCATTATGATTATGGTTCTGATGAATTGATTGAAGCCATCGATTCTGCAACAGCCTGTGTAATCATTGAAACGGTTCAAGCGGAAAGCGGCGTCACTGCTCCCTCCGAAAAATGGATGAAAGCTTTACGCGCAAAATGCGATCAACATTGTGTGTTGTTGATATTAGATGAAATACAAGCTGGCTTCGGTAGAACCGGAACTTTATGGGCTTTTGAACAATATGATATTGTACCCGATATTTTATTATTGGGCAAAGCCTTGGGTGGAGGGATGCCGCTGGGTGCATTCATTGCCTACCAGCGACTCATGAACACGTTAACTTATGCACCCGTTCTGGGACATATCACTACATTCGGAGGACACCCCGTTTCTTGTGCAGCAGGTAAAGCGGCGTTTGAAGAATTGATTGCACACACTGAATGGATTAACAATATTCCGAGTAAAGCAGCTATTTTAAAAACACGTTTACAACATCCTTCCATTGTTTCAGTGAATTGTTTTGGGTTATGGATGAGTGTACAATTTGCTTCTCCTAAAATGACCCAAGCCGTAGCGCATGCCTGTGTTCAAAATGGATTGGTCACCGATTGGTTTTTATTTGCTCCAGATAGAATCCGAATTGCGCCTCCATTAATTATTACAGAAGAAGAACTACACCGGCTATGTGATATGGTGTTGAAGAGTATTGACGAACAGAAAAAATAGTCATTCAATTTTTTAGTCATATCTGTATTCTTTCTTATATTTAATATACCCCAATTGTTTACATACTTGACTCAAATTAAGTTAGCACAAACTGACAATTCAAAGTATTGCTTGGGAGTCAGGAGGCGGTGCTGTAATAAGAATGTAGAAATACAAAAAGTATAAGGGCATTCACGCAACGACAATTCAAAAACTATAATCATAAACACTTCACATATAATGCTACCGTTTTCTATTTCAAAGATTGAGTAGCGTATATTTAAGTGTTGAGGCGAAATTCGTCAGCTGATTAAAATTTTTCGATAGATATTTAGATTTTTATGTTGAAAAAAGTT
>MIAG01000013.1:0-36073 GCA_001829005.1 Sphingobacteriia bacterium RIFOXYC2_FULL_35_18
CAACAATGCTGTTACATTGGCCTTAGTACTGATTGCAGCCGTGTCTACTTTCCAATTAGATATATCTGCAGAACCATTAAAACCAGTTCCACTTAATCCATAAGAAGCACTTAAACTCTTTAAATTATCTCCTAATGAAACCCCACTGATGGTGCTCTTTGATAAATCTGTATTTTCAATCTTAGTGGTCGTTCTGCGAAAGTTCGACACAAAATTTGCAGTATCACTAATCTTTAACCTGTTCGATAGCATTGATGCTGTGTCACTAATCTTTAACCTATTCGATAGCATTGCAGCTGTATCACTCATCTTAAGTCGATTAGAAAAAGTACCTAATGTATCGCTAATATTTAACTTCAGATTCAATGCGTTTTGTGTTGCTATACTAATTGGCTTTCTTAAATCAGTGGTATTATCAACTGAATCAATTAAAAGATTTTTCTTAGCATCAGATGTATTTGATGCTCCAGTACCGCCATTAGCAATTGCAACTATACCATTTACATTTTTTGCATTTCCGATTATATCACCAATAATTTTTGAGCCACTAACTGATTCTATTTTTATATCTGTTATACTATAGTTGGCAACTTTAGAGGTAACAACTGAACTATCAGCTAATTTTAAACTAGTGATTTTATTATTTGCAATAGTAGGATTAGGATAGCTGCCCGACAAATCACCCCCTGCCCCTCCTATTGGACTTGCTGTGCCAGCAGAAACTGCATTAAGCGCATAGGGCACACTTAATAATTGCGTAGAACCTAAGTTTATATAATTATTACTAGCGGTGGGGTCAATCTCTACTTCCATAAACTTATCCCCTTGCATCCAAGTAACTCCTGCTAAAGTTCCTATTGAACTCATAAATCCAGGACTTCCAATTTGTACTGCAAAAAGCCCCCAGGCATTGGTTTTTACCGATCTGGTTTCAGAAAATTGTATCACACCCTGTGAAGATCCTGTTCGGATATTTACACGTAAATAAATAGTTTGATTTTGAAGTGGGTTACCTGCAGCATTTCTTGCAACACCTTGGTAATTGATTAAATTAGGTGCTTGAGAAAAAACATTATCTGACTTTAAAATTGAAAAGAATAAAATCAGGTTGAATAACCATAGTGTTTTTGCCATAGTACTTGATTATTAATGGTTACTTAATTTTTATTACTTTAAATATGCCTCTCCTTATTACCAATTTTCCAGTTCCGTCTAATTGATTAATTGCAATCATATACGCTCCTTGTGGAAATTTGCTTAAATCCCAGCGTTCTGTTCTTCCAACACCAAAATGAAAAAACAATAACTCTTTCATTTTTTTACCTTGAACATCAAATAATTCAATTTTTATTTTTCCGGAATTGGTATGCAGCAAATTGATCTCCAAAATATCCTTAAATGGATTGGGATAAATTTTAATTTCATCGGGTAAAAAAGTAGGGAATGCATTATAAACAGATGCAAATGAAGTAAATGATTGTAGTACTCCACTAGTTACAACTAGTGTACTGGTTGTTTGAGTTACTATTGATGCAGACTCTCCAAAACTTAATTCAAATTGATAATTTCCTTGACTACCATAATTCCCTGTAATATTTATAGTGGAAGGATAAATAGACTGTGCATCCCCATTGGAGTATATCAGGAAACATAGCAAACAAATTATAATTCCTTTTTTCAATACCATAGAGGTTTGCAAAATGTAAAAGAATTGTAAAACGAAGCTAAACTATTCGAAACAAAAATTGCCCGCAAAGCGGGCAATTAAACTTTATTTATTTTGTAGTGAAATAACTACATTTTTTTTGCGTCCTCTAAAAACTTAGCAAGTCCAATATCAGTTAATGGATGTTTCAACAACCCAACAATTGAATCTAATGGACAGGTACAAATATCTGCACCCAATTCGGCTGCTTTAATAATATGTAAAGGACTTCTGATTGAAGCTGCTAAAATTTCTGTTTTGTATTGTTGTACATCAAAAATATGACGCAATTGACCAATCAAATCCATACCATCCCAACCACTATCATCTACACGTCCAATAAATGGAGATACATAAGATGCACCCGCTTTAGCGGCCAAGATAGCTTGACCCGCAGAAAAAATTAAAGTGCAGTTGGTTCTGATTCCGTTATCGGTAAACCATTTGATAGCTTTTATACCATCTTTTATAACTGGAACCTTCACAACAATATTTGGATGAATAGCAGCCAACTTCTTTCCTTCTTCAACCATAGTTGCAAAGTCTGTAGATAGTACTTCAGCACTAACATCTCCATCAACTAGCTCACAAATGGTTTTATAATGTTGGGCAATGGCTTCTTCGCCTTTGATACCTTCTTTAGCCATCAAAGAAGGATTGGTTGTTACACCATCTAAAATACCTAAGTCGTTTGCTTCTTTAATTTGGGCTAAGTTGCCAGTGTCAATGAAAAACTTCATATATGTATAATTAAAAAAATATGGCAGGCTACTCACATCGCACCGCTACAACCGCTTATCCTTGCTGCATTCCTGCCCTGGGGAGGTTCAGCAGGAGCTGGTCGTGCAAGACCTGCCACACCGCAAAAGTAAGGATTGAATGCTTACCTTTGAAAAAAAAATATTTATGGGTGTAGCAGATCAATTAGCACAATTAAAAGCAGAGAAAGCAGCTGCCAATTTAAAAGAAGGGCAAGATTTTTTAGCAAGTAATAAGCAGAAAGAGGGCATTGTAGAATTGCCAAGTGGATTACAATATGAAATAATTACGGAGGGCACAGGTCCTAAACCAGCAGCACATAACGAAGTAACTTGTCATTACCACGGCACTCTTATTAACGGAACAATTTTTGATAGTTCTGTACAAAGAGGTAGACCAGCTTCATTCCCTTTAAACATGGTTATTAAAGGTTGGACAGAGGGATTACAGCTAATGCCTACTGGAAGTAAATGGCGCTTTTTTATCCCACCGCATTTAGGTTATGGTGATAGACAAGTGAATGCTCAAATAGGGCCAAACAGTACACTGGTATTTGAAGTTGAACTAATTAGTTTTACTTAAATAACTTATTGAAACTCGCTGAGTTCTAACCAGCGAGTTTCTTTTTCTTCCAAAGCCTTTTCTATTTGCACCAGTCTTTCACTTATTTTTTGAATTATTTCAAAAGATGCAGTGCCAGTGCTCAATTCATTGGTCAAGTCGTGCTTTTCTTTTTCTAAAAGGGGCATTTCCTTTTCTAGTTGCTCAAACTCTCTTTTTTCTTTAAAGCTCATTACCTTTTTTACAGGAGCTTTAGGAGTTTCTAATTTTGCAGTTACAATATCTTCAGTGCTTGCGCCCTTTCTTTTCCCTGCTTCTAAAGCGTCCCATTTATTGTCTTTCTTTTCATTCTCCTTCTGCCAAATTCTATACTGTGAATAGTTCCCAGGAAAATCCCTCACTTCTGCATTGCCCTCAAAAACAAATAAGTGATCTACCAAACGATCCATAAAATAACGGTCGTGCGATACTATTAAAACACAACCTGGATAATCAACCAAGAAATTTTCTAACACAGCCAATGTAGGTAGGTCAAGATCATTGGTTGGTTCATCCAATATTAAAAAATTGGGATTGGTAAATAAAACCACCAATAATTGCAATCGCTTTTTCTCTCCTCCACTTAATGAATTCAAATAAGTGTACTGTTTATCTGGCGTAAACAAAAAGAGTTCTAAGAACTGCGCAGCACTTAAAGTGGTACCATCTGCTAAAGGAAAATTCTCCGCAAACCCTTTTACATATTCAATTACACGAACATTTTCTTTGAAAACCAATCCCTGTTGAGAAAAATTTCCAAATACGACCGTGTCACCAATATTAATTTTACCACTGTCGGCCGACTCTAATCCTTGTAAAATATTTAAAAAAGTAGACTTCCCTACTCCATTCTTTCCAATGATACCAATACGTTCCCCTTTACTGAAGTTGTAATCAAAACCTTTTAATATGGGCAAGTCTCCATAGCTCTTATATACTTTTTTCATCTCCACCACTTTGCCCCCCAATCTGCTCATTTTTACTTGCAGTTGTAACTGTGCATCTTCTATTTTTTGCTTGGCCCTTGCCTCTACTTCATAAAAATTATCTTGACGGCTTTTACTTTTGGTAGTTCTAGCTTTAGGTTGCTTTCGCATCCACTCCAGCTCTTTGCGATAGGTATTTTTAGCTTTGTCTATACTAGCTTGTTCACTTTCCAAACGGGCAGCTTTCTGCTCCATGTATTGTTCATAATCCCCCCGATACACATATAAATTTTCTCTCTCCAACTCCCAAATTTCATCGCAGGTAGCATCCAAGAAATATCGATCGTGGCTCACTAATAAAAGAGTTACTTTTTCTTGGTTTAAATAATGCTCTAGCCACTCAATCATTTCCACATCTAAATGGTTGGTTGGCTCATCCATCATTAATAAGGTATGCTGGTGTGCAAAGCCAATATCAATAAGGGTTTTAGCCAATGCCACCCTCTTTCTTTGGCCACCACTCAATTCTTTAACCGGATTGGTTAAATGGTGAATATTCAATTTATCTAGAATCTGCTTAACCTTGGCCTCAAAATCCCAAGCACTTAAGTCATCCATGGCTTCAATCCCTTCTGTAATGCCAATGGCGTCTTCAGCCTCTATGGCCGCTTCGTACTTTTTAATGGCAGTGATTACTGGATGATTCAGGTGAAATATATTTTCTAGAACCGACCAAGACTCTTCAAACTGGGGATCTTGCTCAAAAAGCGCCACTGTAACGTCTTTGTGGATCCAATATTTACCAGCATCTGGGGTCTCTAAACCCGCTAGAATCCTTAACATGGTTGACTTCCCAATACCATTTCTGGCAATTAGGGCTATTTTATCACCTTCGTTTATATGAAAGGAAATATTACTGAAAAGTGGATTAATACCATAGCTTTTGGTTAATCCTTCTACCGAAACATAATGCATGCTGCAAAACTAAGTATCTTAGACGCTAATTCCGAGAAACAAAGAACCTAGTTGTAAAAGAAATGATCAAAACACCACTTAGGAACCTTAGCATACGCAATAAGTTGTTCCTTTCGCATTTCCTGATTTTATTGATCACCCTTATTATCATTGTAATATCGGTAAAAGTGAATGACAAGCGATTGCTCATGCATCAAATGATGACTCACTTAGACGATATCAGAAACAATATTGGTAAACAAAGTGAGGCAAGGCAATCGTTTTTATTAAAAGACCGATTTACAGAAAGTTTTTATACAACTGGTACAACCGAGTCTATTATAGACTATGACAAACTCATTAAAAAAATTGATAGCAGCCTATTAAGTATAAATCAAAACAAATTATCTCGAAACTCCCCTATTTCTGAAAAAATAGTAACTATAACCAGAAATATTCATGCGCAGGAAGTCTTTTTTAATAGAATGGTAGATTCTGTTAAACAATTAGGCATGGGAAACCAAGGGCTAATTGGGGCATTAAATCAACATAAGAATGAACTAATAACTAGCAACCTAATTTCTTCAACCGATTTAAAAAAATTAGATGAATTAGCAACCACTTATTTACTAGATAAAAACGAAAAAGCGGCCATTCAATTTGACTCTTTAGCTAGAAAGTTGCTTTTTGCATACAGCAATAATTCAATTGCAGAAACCATTTTAGAAGAATATAGAAAAACATTTGTAAGAATAGTAAAACTAGAAAGGAGTATTGGCAATAGTAATCAAGACGGCTTACAAAATGAACTAATTAAACAGAGCAAAAGCAATGATGAGCAACTTCAAGCAACATTAACTTCAATTAATGCGCTTTACGAAGAAGACATTAAGAGATTAGAATGGATTTTTTATGGATTAATAGGAGTAACCTTAATTGCAGGCCTTTTGTTTAGTTATCTAATTTCAATTGAAATAACCCGTCCACTTATTGAACTAAACAGGGCAACCAAAGAAGTGGTTGCTACAAAATTCAAAGACGATATTAGCTCCGACTTTATAGACGAAGGACGAATGGATGAAATTGGGCAACTTGCCATCAATTTTAACTTAGCAATTAGAAAAATAAGAAGAAGTATTAAAATTATTCAGGATAAATCGGAAAGCTTACAAACCAAAAATAAACAGCTTTTAGAGAACGAAGAAACACTGAAAATGATTAGTGCACAGAAGGATAAATTTCTTTCTATTATCTCTCATGATATGCGTGCCCCTTTAAGTAGTATTATTAGTTTCTTAGATTACTATAAAGACAACTTTAAGAATTTTACTGAAGCTGAAATTGAATTTGTATCTAGCAATTTAAATACACACGTAAAAAAAGTGGTTGAAATGTTAGATGGATTATTGATGTGGTCTAGATCTCAAACAGGTGAAATTCAGATGAATTTACAACCAATAGATTTAGCACAAATTATTGAAGACACAGTTACCGTACTAAACCAAAGCGCGGTCAATAAAAATATCAGGATAAGAACTTATTTGCATAGTCAACTAATTTGGGCCGATAAGAATATGACTGCATTTATTATCAGAAATATCTTAAGCAACGCCATAAAATTCACCAGTGAAAATGGACTTATAGACATCAACACAAAGCGTAATAAATACAATGCTTTTGTAATCATTAAAGACACAGGAGTTGGCATAACCGCAGATTCTCTCTCTAAGCTTTTTCAAGACAATGTTAGTTATTCAACCTTTGGTACGGCTAATGAAAAAGGCATAGGATTAGGCTTGGTTCTTTGTAAAGATTTCATGAATAAGATGAATGGTAATATTGAAATAGAAAGTATTCATGGTGAAGGAACCACTGTAAACCTTCTTTTCCCATTAGTAAGCAGAGGAGATTAATGCAACACCAATATTTTTTATTGAATAAGCCTTACAACATGGTTTCACAGTTTAAAAGCAGCCATGCTGTTCGTTTATTGGGCGATTTACATTATCCTTTTCCAGAAGGCACGCATGCTATTGGCCGGCTTGATCATCATTCGGAAGGATTACTACTACTTACCACAAATAAAAAAGTAACCCGATTACTTTTTCAAGGAGCAATACCACATAAAAGGGGTTACCATGTATTAGTAAATAATCATGTATCAAATGAACAACTGACACTACTCAGCAATGGGGTCCAATTTAAAATAGGTCTCAACGTATACCATACAACTTCCCCCTGTGAGGTTGCGATTGTAAACCCACCTATTGTTCAGTTCCCAGGTGCATATATAGAATCTGAAAGAGTGGCTCATACTTGGCTGAGTATTGAATTAACCGAGGGAAAATACCACCAGGTCAGAAAAATGCTGACAGCAGTTCAACTCAAATGTAAGAGACTGGTTAGGGTGAGTATAGAAAACCTTCAACTAGGCAATTTGGCTCCTGGACAAGTAAAAGAAATTCAAGAAATGGATTTTTTTGATTCACTAAAAATCACCAATTATTGAAACTGTTGAAGGGGAGCTTAAAATTGCAATTAAAGCTATCCACGAACTATTTCTTAACTTTGTGGTTTATATACCATGAAGCAATTCACCATTCCCAATATTTACAGAAGCAACCTAATCAGCGAGATTAAGGAAACCAGAAAAGCGGCCGATAAACTCAAAAAAGATTTTACGCCAACCCTTTTAAATTTGGGTCCTGTACATATTTATTTGGCTAGGCATTTTGGGTTTTGTTATGGGGTAGAAAACGCCATTGAAATTGCTTTTAACACCATTGAGCAAAACCAGGGCAAGCGCATTTTTTTGTTAAGTGAAATGATTCACAACCCGCAAGTGAATGCCGATTTAATTGCCAGAGGGGTGCAATTTTTACAAGACACTTATGGCAAACAATTAATTCCGTTTGATGCTTTAACTGCAGAAGATGTGGTGATTATTCCAGCATTTGGTACAACACTAGAAATTGAATCCATGCTGAAAGCCAAGGGAATTGCAGTGGAGAAATACAATACCACCTGCCCTTTTGTAGAAAAGGTTTGGAACAGAAGTGAACAAATAGCTGGCAAAGGGTACAGTATTGTTGTGCATGGAAAACCTAAACACGAAGAAACCAGAGCCACTTTTTCGCATGCGTCGGCCAACACACCCACAGTTGTGGTAAATGATATGCAGGAAACCATAGAACTGGCCAAATACATTACTGGCGAAAAACCAGCAGCCGATTTTTATATTGAATTCAAAGGCCGTTTCTCGGAGGGATTTGATATTACCAAAGACCTTCAAAAAATTGGCGTGGTTAATCAAACCACCCAACTCGCTACCGATACACAGGCCATTTCTGATTATTTAAAAGAAGTGATTCTTCAACACTTTCAGTTAGACCAAACCAGCGTTGCATCTCGGTTTGCAGATACCCGCGACACCCTATGTTATGCCACCAACGACAACCAATCAGCTGTGAAAGGCATGCTAGAAACAGAAGCCGATATTGCCATGGTAATTGGTGGACACAATAGCAGTAATAGTTCACATCTGGTTGAATTATGTGAAGCCAAATTCCCTACTTATTTTATTGATGGACCAGATAAATTAATAAGCAAGGAAAATATTATTCATTGTAATTGGCATACCAAGGAAATGAGTACCATTCATGGCTATTTACCCAATGCAAATCCTTTAAGAATAGTTATGACAAGTGGAGCTAGCTGCCCCGATGCCGTGGTAGAAAAAGTCATTAGAAAAATAGCTTCTTTTTATGGAGTAGAAGACCAATTGGTTAATTAACGAAATTCCACCATATACCCACTCTATTCCAAAGCCCTTGACCAGGATAATTATTGGCTTGCATATTCATTTTTGAGAAAAGGGTATTGATATTTTCAAAGCGGATAAACCCTTTAAAACTTTTAATTCTAAAGTGCAAAAATGCATGCAAGTCTGGTCTATTAGAAATGCTTATATTATTCTGATAAAAGAATTGTCCTAATAACGGACTATACCCATCGGCTTTATATGCAGTATTATAACGAACTTCAACACCAGTAGATAAAAATAAATTGGTGTAAAAATTACCTTCAAACGCAAATCGATTTCTAGTTATAATAGAAGGTATATTCACAGGGGCACCACCAATAACTTGTTGCATATTGAGTTCTGCGTACCAATTAAAATGCTTTGCCAATTTAATTTTCTTAGCAACACCCAATTGTAGCACATTGAACAAAGTAGCTTCTTGTTTTGCGGTAAAGAAACTATCGAAGTACAAATAATTGCTTACCACATTGTATTCACCAGTTATGGTTAAATTTTTTGAAGGGTTCTCATAAACACCAAAAACACGAATGATATTTTCTTTGTTATATCCTACTCTATTGGCAACAGGGAACGTACTTAAGCTATTGAATATATAAGAGGGTGATCTATTCACATTATGGAACCCTACATTTAAAAATCCAATCTTTTTCCCCAACAATCTTTTCATACTTATATAAGCACTGTAATCGCCAGAATTAAATCCATTTAAATAAAACTCGCCTTTTGCTTCTAAATCCCAGACCTGGTTTTTGGTTCTATTTCTATACTCACCAGTAACAAAAATATTATTGAGAGAAACCGTATTAAAAGTATCAAGGGTTCCTTTAATATTTTGCAAACCAATACCCGCTTTTAAAAATTGACTTTGGTTATTCTTATCAGGAAAAGTGATTAAACTAAATTCATTGGTAAGCAAATTCCAACTGTCTTTAAACTGAAATGCTTGTGCATTCCGTGTGGTGTAATTGAAATAAGTTTTATATCGATTAGAATCTACATTATTATCAAAAAAATTCGACAACTGCTGTTGCAATTTAAATACATGTTCAATCCTAAATCTTGGATAAAATATTTTATAAGTGATAGAATCGGTAACAATTGAATCTTTTTTACCAATATCAAAATGATGCTTAATCAAGAGCATATTGTCTTTTTGCAAATTACCCGTACTTACATTGGTATTAAATGGATTTCGAATTGCAGCACCCGACCTACCCATTCTTGTTTCTAATTCAAATGGATCATTTAAAGCAAGACTGTCTAATTTGTTTACATCTACCAATCCCCCATTTTCTGAAACGGATGCTTTATTGGCCAAGTAAACAAAGAACACTTCATATTGTCTATTATTGGTTTGATAATGACTGGTAAACCTAAAATTATTGTGACTGGCATTTTGATTCTTCAAACTACCCGGTGAGTTGCTAAACCGATATTCAAAACCAAAATTGAAATTACTTTTTCTATTTTGGGTATGCTTTAAATCTATTAACTGTTCTGCTTTAGCACCCAACAAATATCCCAACTCGGTATAAGGTCTGGTGGTTTGATAAAATCGAGTATTCTCTAAAGTGAACTTGTACATATCGTACTGATGAAATCCTGCATCAAATCCTGCTTTCATTAATGGATGAAAGCGCATTGATTGTGCTGCTGTGCCAAAATTTCCTAAATGATAGTTTTGGAAAGGCATAGGGAATCGTGTAGTAAAATCATTGATAGAAGAATCTAGTACCCTATTTCTTGTAGAATCAAAAAAGCGATAAAATATAGTGATAGAATCTGCAAACTGATCCCTTTTCTGTAAAGAGTCGTTCTTCCCTTTGCCAGTTCTAGACTGTTGCATATTATTAGCCCCAGAAAAAGAATTCAATTGACCTGGTCTAAATGATTGAGCCCAGCTATTATTAGCAACAATGCATAGCAGCAGCGCAACAACTAAATAAAATTTATTTTTTGAAGGATGCATCCAATTTTTTTTACAATCCTTTTATCAACTCTTTAAATAGCAAAGTCAGCTTTGGTTCTGCGTCTTTTGCTGCTTGTAGTACTTCTTCATGGGTAATTACATTTTCTTCCTCACGAATGCCTAAATCGGTAATTACGCTGGTAGCAAATACTTTCATACCACAATGAACGGCTACGATATTTTCTTGAACCGTGCTCATCCCTACTGCATCTCCACCCAATGCATGAATCATTTTATATTCAGCCCTAGTTTCAAATGTAGGACCAGTAACTCCTGTATATACACCTTGTTTTAAATGAATGGCATTTGTTGCAGCAATCTCTAAAGCTTTTGAAACCAATGCCTTGCTATATGGCTCACTCATATCTGGGAATCTGGTACCTAATGCTTCTTCATTTTTACCCAACAATGGATTCAATACAAATAAGCTAATATGATCGGTAATGACCATTAAATCACCCACGTTAAACGCGGGATTTACACCCCCGGCAGCATTAGACAACAGCAAGGTTTTAACACCCAATAAATGCATGGCTCTAACTGGATAAGTTACTTGTTGCGGAGTATAGCCTTCATAAAAATGGAAACGACCACTCATAACCCATACTTTTTTTCCGCTTAACTCACCTAGAATTAAACTTCCACCATGACCTTCTACTGTACTAACTGGGAAATAGGGGATTTCGCTATAAGGTATGCTTACTTCAACTTTAATTTCACTCGATAAATTACCCAAACCACTACCTAAAATGATGCCTATCTCGGCTTTTGAATTTACTTTACTTTGTATAAATGCAGTGGTTTCCGCCAACTGGCTCATTAAATTGGACATATTCAAAAATTAGAGGACAAATATACTTCAAATAAAAAATAAGGCCATCAACTAGAAGCTGATGGCCTTAGGTAAGGTATGTAATTTAAGACTAGCTTAAACGTTTTACATTTACTGCATTCAAACCTTTTCTTCCTTCTTGTACGTCAAAGATAACTTTATCGTTAGCTTCAATTTGGTCAATAAGACCGTTCGCATGTACAAAAGTTTCTTTGTTGGAATCATCATGCTTAATAAAACCAAAACCTTTTTCTTCGTTAAAGAACTTTACAGTTCCTTGAATTTGTGTGTCCATTGTAAAAATTGTATATTAATAAGGGTGCAAAGATACAATTAATATGCTCCCCTCCCTAAAGTTAATTGTTAAAGTCTCGAATATGGCTGCAAACTGCTGATTTGTCTCAATCCTACTAATTCATCATGCCTACCGCCAAATGGTCTATAATAAACCAAAATAGTGTAGTTGTTCTCCGTTTCCCAATAGTTTCCTTCGGTTAATGCAGGATTGGCTGGTAGCGCTGCATTGTTGATGTCTTTGGTAGAATAAGTATAGCTGTAATATCCTTGTTTTAAGGTTAAACGCTTATAATAAACGCCTTTGCGTTCATCAAATTCCATTAAAGAAGAATCACTTATTTGATTACCAGTTAATTCTCCCACCAAGTAAACTTCTTTACCTACAATAGGTTGTCTGTTTTCTGGAGCTAAAGTAAATTCTACTTCAGCGTAATCCGATTGCCACCATGGATTAATAGATTCTGTAGTAGCAATTTCACTAAAACCATTTAAATCTCTGTACCACAAATACCTGAGTCCTGTTCTAATAGCATCTGGTTTTACATACACTAGAACAGGAATATTTAATCTAGTAATTTTTTCAACGCGATCACTTTCAAAACGCAAACTTCGTAAGTCTACCCATCTGTATTCTTTGCCAGCAGGAAACAAACAATCCTGTTCAGAATTATATTCAAGCATATTGCCCCTGATAAAGCTTGGTTGCAATTTTTGTGCAGCATTATCCCATCGCCCATTTTGCAAAATAACTGTTTGTATTTGTTGTGGATTAATTGAGTTTAAGGGCAATGTATTAACACCCAATTGAATTTTTTGGTGTGTTTGAATCAACTGCGAATTATATGGCTGCTGAATTTGAGCCGCAATACCCACTTTATTATCTACCACATAAAACCGCTTGGTAAATAATAGCTTGGAAGTATCTGCATCTTGAAAAACTTTTAGAATATAGTTACCGCTTCTTGTTGGAACAGCAGAACGATCGGGCAGTATAGTTTGATAATGCACATATTGAACTTGGGCAATAGAAGAAATTCTGTACTGACTAATTCTATTTTGTTGAAACCCCTTTATATAATCAAATGGACTCCGCTGGGCTACGGACCAATCTGCATTGCATAATTGAAAAGTATAAAAATAATTTTTAGGATATGCACCCAAATCGTCAAAATGTAATTCAAGTTGATCGGTAGAATTTAATCCAATAATGGGTAAAGCCAATTGATTGTTTTGCGGAAATAATTTAACTGTTCTTATAGAAGGCTTAAAAACATGATCGGGCTTTAGTTGGCTAAATCCATAAAATGAGCTAAGTAGGCAACAAATAAGCAGGATGTATTTCATAAAGGATAAACTTACTGAAACTATTGTATTATTAGTAGCTTTGATATAGTCAAAAACCGTACCGTTTGAATTTTTCTCTTTTCATAGCCAAAAGGCTTGCTTTCAGCAAACAGCAGTCTTTTTCACGATTTATTATTCGGCTTTCAGTAGGTGCCACCACTGTTGGCATAGCGGCAATGATAATAACCCTCTGTTTTGTAAATGGATTTCAACAAACAGTAGCAGATAAAGTATATAGTTTTTGGGGACATATTCGGGTACAACATTTTGAGCCAGATAAATCTATGATGGCTGAAGAAGTTTCCATTAATAGGGATACCAGCGTAGAAAAATTGATTGCATCTCAAAAAGAAGTATCCAAAATTCAGGCATTTGCCACAAAGTCGGCCGTTTTAGAATTTCATAAAAATATTGAAGGGGTATTGTTAAAGGGGATTGAAGCCAACTACGACAGTAGCAGAATTAAACCATTTATTACCCACGGCAGATGGATTCATTTCTCGGATAGCAGTTATAGCAAGGAAATAATAGTGTCTGAACAAATAGCCAGCTTATTGAATATTCAATTAAAAGACACAGTCACTGTTTATTTTGTTGGATCCAATGAAACCAATACGAGTTATAGAAAATTAATTGTTTCGGGCTTGTATAAAACAGGTATTGAAGAATACGACAAAGTTTTTTTGCTAGCCGATTTAAAATTAATTGCAAGAATTAATAATTGGTCCGAGGATCAGATTGGGGGTTACGAAATTTTTATTGACCAACAATTCAATAAAGATTCGGTTAATCAACAACTAATGAGCAACCTACCTACTGAATGGATGAGTAGAACAGTAGCTTCTATTTACCCCAATATTTTTGATTGGCTAGATATTCAAAATATGAATAGAAATGTAATATTCATCATTATGGCAGTAGTGGCCATAATTAATATGATATCCTGTTTGCTCATTTTAATTTTAGAAAGAACAAGAATGATTGGTGTTTTTAAAGCATTGGGGGCAAATGACAAGAGCATCATACAAATTTTTCTATACTATGCAGCAGTTATTGCTTTAAGGGGAATTATAGGAGGATTTATTATTGGTATGGGCTTAGTGCTATTACAACAGTATACAGGATTTATTAGCTTAGACGAAAGCTCCTATTATGTAAAAACAGCACCAGTTCAAATTATTTGGTGGCAAATCATTACCGTTTGTATTACCACATTTATGGTATCATTTGTAGTAATGTTGATACCCGCATTATTGGTTAAAAAAGTGAATCCTATTAAAGCAATTCAATTTAGGTAAGCGGTTATTTTTTAATCAAATGAGAAAGTAGTATTCCCGCAGCAACTGCAGCATTTAGTGATTCAGCTCCACCAATTCTTGGAATATGAATAGGCGCTGTAATGTAAGGGAGAAGCTCACTATGGATGCCTTTAGACTCATTCCCAATAATTAATACCCCTTCTTCTATTGCCGATTGCCGATAAACTGATTCCCCAGCCAACAAAGCCCCAAACACCTGCAAATCAGTATCCAGCAATAATTGGGCTAAATTACCGTACCCCACTTTTACTCGAATAAAACTACCCATGGTACTTTGAATAACTTTGGGATTATACACTTCTACTGAATCATCAGAAGCCAAAATAGTATCAATACCAAACCAGTCTGCTATTCTAATCAGCGTTCCCATATTTCCTGGGTCTTGAATTCCATCTAGTACCAATGTTAATTTTCCTTTTTGGGGCTTTTGTGCAATGAATTCTTGTTGTTGGGCTACCGCCAACACTTTATTGGCAGTTTGCAAACCACTTATTTTTTGCAACTCATCGGCTGAAACCCTTATGAGTGTTGATTTACCCATTAAAGGATGTTCCCATTCATTCAACGCAAAAATTTTTTGCACCACAAAAGAACTGTTCAATAGTTCATCTACCCCTTTTACGCCTTCCACAATAAATAGTCTTAAAGCATCCCTTTGTTTTTTGTGGTATAAACTTTGAATATATTTGGCCTCAATCTTGCTTAACATTGTGTATGCATTTTATGGTAAAAAGGAGTTTTATTGGTTTTTTCGGCTTGTTTGCAGCAATGATAATGCTGTATTCCTGCTCTGAACAAAAGAGAACCTGGGTAAGAAACTATCCCAAAAACACTCCATTTGTTTACAATAACCAAATTAGCCTTCATGGTAATTTTACCAAAGATGAGAAAAAACGTTTATTATCAGATTTGCAAAATTATTGGGACGATAGCCTTAAAGTTCCTAAACAACAACAATTTGGTCTTTTTTATAAAATAAAGAACCCAGCCGTTTTTGATAGCACCAATATCAATAGGTCTGCCCTCTTTATGAATTCCTATTTGAATGCTCAGGGGTATTATTATTCTATATTAACCAATCGATTTACGATTGATACGGTGAAAGATCAAATTAGGGCCAGTGTTTATATGGATATTGATGCAGGAAAAAATATTACCATTGATCTGGTTTCCTTTGAAATGAACGATTCAACCCTTCAACATTTGGCTGTAGCAGAATCAGAAAAAAGTTATTTGAAAAAAAATAAACCCTATTCAAAACAAGTTATCAGCAATGAGTTAGATAGAATGGTAGGCATTTACAGAAAAAATGGGTATTATAAAATCACCAGAGAAGATGTTTATGCTTATGTAGATTCAAATAATACCAAGTTATTCGCTTTAACAATTGATCCATTTGAACAAGCAAAACTATTATCAGAAGTAGCAAAAGCAAAAAAAGAAAATCCCAATTGGGATATAGCCATCAGACAAAGAGAAGTGGAAGATAGTTCTAGGTTATACAAATACCATATTGGCAATTTGTACTATTATCCTGAAACAAAAATTACAGATGTTCCCGATAGCTTAATGACCGATAAAACCTTTTTAGAAAAGAAAAGTGAATCTACTTTTATGCGATACAAAAAAGGATTATTCAACTTTAGGCCATTAAAAGAAGATACGTATTTTAAAAAAGGGGATGTTTACAATGAAGAAAAATATTTTAAAACGGCTAATGCATTAGGACAATTATCCGCTTGGCAAAATATTGATATCAGGCCAGAAATAAGAAACAGAGATACATTAGATATGTATTTTTTCATGACACCGGCAGTTAAACAAAGCTTTACAGTTGACTTAGAAGCCAGTAGAAATATTGCAGACATTGGCGTTACCAACCTTTTAGGTATTACTACCAATTTATCTTATAATAATAGGAATGTTTGGAAAAATGCCATTCAATCTATTGCCACTTTTAGAACGGGAGTTGAATTAAACATTTTAAGCAGCAGTAATCAGCCCGATCAGTTGCTACAAACATTTTTGATTAACGTAGGGCATACTTATATTTTTCCAGGAATTATTCAACCATTCAAAAGATGGAAAGGTTTAGACAAAATTGACAATAGAAGAACACTGTGGTCGGTGAACGGGGGCTATGTGGATAGAAGAAATTTTTATAGGGTAAGAAATTTGACCACTAGTTTTGGATACGAATGGAAAAAAGGAAATAACTCCTTTTTATATAAGCCTATTAACGTTGAATTGTATTCAATTGATAAGCTCGATTCACTAGATCAATTAATCATCAAAAATCCTTTCTTAAAAGCCTCATTTAACGAAGGTAGTATTGTAAGTCAAAGTCTTTCTTTTGTAAGAACCACCAATGGTATTAAGAATCCCAATAAAAATAAATTTTATCGTTTAGCAATAGAAGAAGCGGGAGGATTATTTGGTTTTATTCCTGGCTTGCAAGGAAATATTTATAGATACATTAAAGTAGAAACTGAATATAAACAATCGGTAAAGTTTGCAAAATCAGAATTGGCTTATAGGGCTTTTGCAGGTATCGGTTACAATTATGGAGGCGATACCATTATTGGTCCTACCCTACCTTTCTACAAACAATTTTCTGCAGGTGGACCCAATAGTATGCGTGCATGGAGATTGAGACAATTAGGGCTAGGCAGTTCTAATCAAAGTGAATTAGATACAGCAGCAAATGCATTTCGAGATAGATTTGGAGACATGCAATTGGAGTTCAATGTAGAATATCGTTTTCAATTGGCAACAATAGGTAGTTTTAAAATAGGTTCTGCGTTGTATGCGGATATTGGCAACGTCTGGAATATAAAAAGAGCCGCTTCTACCGATTCAGATACCCGTTTTTCATTAAATAGTTTTACCAGAGATATGGCTATAGGGATTGGAACTGGACTTAGATTCGACATGTCCTATTTTTTAATCAGACTTGATTTTGCTTATAAGCTAAAAGATCCATTAAGGGCTGCAAATAATGGATGGATGAGCATTAAAGATTTTACTTGGAACGATATAAGACCGAATGGAATTAAAGTACCCAACTTTGCACTACAATTAGGAATTGGATTACCCTTCTAATGATTTAAGTGCTTCAATTTCTTTTTCAAATGCATCCATTGAAAGGGCTTGATCTACGTTAAAATGTCCTATTCGGGTTCTTCTTAAACTGCTCATATATCCTCCTACCCCCAGTGCTTTTCCGAAGTCATTGGCTAAGCTTCTGATATAAGTTCCTGTTGAACAAACCACCCTAAAATGAACGATAGGCAATTCAATTTTCTCTATATCAAATGAGTAAATGGTTATAGGTCTAGGCTCTAATACAACATCAATTCCTTTTCTTGCTGCTAAGTATACGGGTTTCCCCTCTTGTTTAATAGCAGAATGAATAGGAGGTATTTGCATGATCAAACCTTTAAATTCATTGGTTGCTGCTACAATTTGTTCGGCTGTTAAATGGTCTATTGAACAAAACTGGGTTGGCTCAGATTCCAAATCATAAGTTGGCGTAATGGCACCCAAAGTAAAAGTACCAGTGTACTCTTTCTCCATACCCATGTACTCATTAATCTTCTTAGTAAATTTTCCCGTACATACAATGAGCAAACCGGAAGCCAAGGGGTCTAATGTTCCAGCATGACCTACTTTTACAATTCTCGTGATATTTCTAATTTTTCTTACCACATCAAAGGAAGTCCATTCAAGTGGTTTATCAATTAGTATTGTTTTTCCTTCTAAATAGGGTTGTAAGGCAGGATGTATTTCTTTTTGCTTCATTTTATTTTAACGCAGTCCAAATTGAATCTAAGACTGGTTTGGGTGCAAAGGAACTATTTTTATAAGGAACAGCAAATTCAGAAGCGTGTTTTATTCTTTCGTCGGTAGCAGGATGAGATTGCATAAAGGAAAGTACTTCTGGAATTTCAGGACTATTTTCTTTTAAGCGTTCCATTAATTTTTTCATTGCCAAGGGATGAATATTGTTTTTAACCAATATTTTCATGCCCTCTTCATCGGCACTTTTTTCTATACCCCTAGAAAAATGCATGGTTCTTAATCCCTCAGCATTCTCAACAACAATGGAAAAAATTCCTGAAATATCATTCAACACAACCGAAACAATTAGACCTGTAGCGGCACTTCTTAATATAGACCTTAAACTATGTCTTTCATTAATATGCGCAGTTTCATGCCCTAACAAAGCAGCTAATTCATCCGGAGACTTCATTGCCCTTAATATTCCAGAATAAACCACAATATTTCCACCTGGAATAGCATAGGCATTTACTTCTTTATTTTTTACAACAGTAAGTTTAATAGGGTAATTGTTGCTTAGTTGCATTGATCGGGCAAATTCTTGCAACAATTTTGTTCTCTCCTTATCAATGGTTTCAGCTTGCATCATTGATTGATACATTTTTTCACCCAGTTCCGTTTCTGTAGATGGTTTTATCAATTTTAACCCTGCCCAAGGAACAATGGTTGAAACACCCCAATACACACCAGTTAATAAAATGCCCACCATTATAACCAATGAAAAAACATTCATCCTTAAAAGCGATCCTGCAAATGATTGGTCTTTCTGATTAAGTTTTTGTTTTAGGTCAACTGCAAAACTTTCATCAGCATTAAATGAAATATAATTAGTGGCATTCCTATTTAAGAATACAAATAGATTGTTTCCGGTTTGCTGAATAGAACATTGCTTATAAGGGAAAAACAAAACGGTTGCTTCTTTATTCCAATAAGCGCCTAATTGAATAGAAATTCCCTCAGCGTTAAAATACATTAATGCAAGCTTGGGACCAGCTTGTAACCCATCAAAAAAATTGACCTGTTGAATATTGTCCATTATATTATAAAACCAAAGTCAAAAAAGTCGGTTAAATCTTCCCCAGTTGCATCATCAAAATTTTCCTGTGTTTGTCTTAATTCATCAAATGCTATAGTACCATCAAGAACCATATTTGCAAGCAAAAAACGCATACTTCTTATCACAATCCATGGAGTAGCTAATCCTAAAGTGAAAACAAATAATAAAAGATTAACCATGATTAATGCTAGAAAATCTCCACCAGTAGCAGTAGACTTCAACAACATTGTTTGATCTCCTTTGGTGAGTCTTAAATTATTGATGAAATAGGCAAACAAATCTTTTTGCCACCAAAAAAAATAGATGCCAAAAGTGAAAATACTCAGCAAATAACCTTTTACATTAAGCCAGAAGTATTCACTACCCACTCCCTTATAGGAAAATCTGGCATCACCTATTTTTACATTACACAACAAATACCTGCGTAAATTCATTGCAAACCAAGCACCATAAATTCCTATTGTAACAATAGTCAAAAAAGTTCCTTTAATGCAAAGCATGAGCAATTCCCATTTATTGCCCATATATCCAAAACGGATTCCACTCCAAATAGTTTTTGCAAAACGATAACGATAAGAACCATGAATAGCCAATGGAATAATGAACAAAAGGATAATGTATAAAAGTGCCGCAGCAACCAATTCTTGTTCATTCAATGATAAGTAAATCACAAGACCATATAGACATAACAAAATCAAAAAGGCTTTAATAAACCCCTTGAACATTTGTTCTCCTGTACCAGTAAACACAAAGGGCTGGCCATTAAAATGGGTATTCCCATAAAAAAAATGAAGCGTCCTTGCTTTTGCCCAAGGATAATACAATCCAAGGGTAATGGTAGTGAGTATCATATTCACTAATAGAATCTTGAAGTACTCAAATCCTCTACCCTTGAAAACTAGACTATATTTATTATATTCCATATAATAAATATATCAATAAGCTCTGGCAAAAAGCACTCGCTGGGTCGATTTTTTTCCAGATAAAATACATTGACCTTCTTCTTGAGGATTATCCAATGGAATACAACGTATAGTGGCTTTTGTTAACTCTTTAATTTTATCCTCTGTTTCTGCAGTACCATCCCAATGAGCAGAAACAAAACCGGCTTTAGTATCTAAAATTTGAACAAACTCATCCCAACTATTTGCAGTTCTAATATTTTCCTGTTGAAATGCTTTGGCTTTATTAAACATAGACACTTGAATATTGTTTAATAGAGAATGAACAAAAGAAGCGATTCCTTCTAAAGGAATTGTTTGCTTTTCTTTAGTATCTCTTCTGGCAACTTCAACCACTTTGTTCTCTAAATCTCTTGCACCTACAGCAATTCTAACTGGAACACCTTTTAATTCATACTCCGCAAATTTCCAACCTGGTCTACTGTTGTCGGAATCATCATATTTTACTGAAATACCCAAAGCAACCATTTCCTTCTTCATTTGGTGCACCACTTCATCTATTTGTGCTTTTTGTTCTTCCCCTTTATAAATAGGCACAATTACCACTTGAACAGGCGCAATACGGGGCGGTAAAATTAAACCATCGTCGTCGCTGTGAGCCATCACTAATCCACCAATTAAACGTGTACTTACTCCCCAACTTGTTGCCCATACATAGTCTAATTTATTTTGCTTATCACTAAATTTTACATCAAAAGCTTTGGCAAAATTTTGACCTAAGAAATGAGAGGTACCCGCTTGTAAAGCTTTACCATCTTGCATTAACGCTTCTATACAATAAGTATCTTCCGCACCTGCAAATCGTTCATTGGGAGATTTAACTCCTTTAATAACGGGCAATGCCATCCAATTTTCTGCAAAGTCTGCATATACATCTAACATGCGTTTGGTTTCCTCAATCGCTTCTTCTGCAGTTGCATGAGCAGTATGACCTTCTTGCCACAAAAACTCAGCAGTTCTTAAAAACAACCTTGTTCTCATTTCCCATCTTACCACGTTGGCCCATTGATTAATTAACAAAGGCAAATCGCGATAACTTTGAATCCATCCTTTATACGTATTCCAAATGATAGCTTCACTGGTAGGACGCACCACTAATTCCTCTTCTAATTTTGCTTCAGGGTCAACAATTAATTTTCCTTTGTTATTCGGATCTGTTTTTAAACGATAATGCGTTACAACAGCACATTCTTTAGCAAAACCTTCTGCATTCTTTTCTTCGGCTTCAAATAAGCTTTTAGGTACAAAAAGGGGGAAATAAGCATTCTGATGACCGGTGTCTTTAAACATTTTGTCTAAAACATCTCGCATATTTTCCCATAAGGCAAAACCATAAGGTTTAATTACCATACATCCCCTAACAGCTGAATAATCAGCCAAATTACCCTTGATAATTAAGTCGTTATACCACTGTGAATAATCCTGCTCCCTAGAAGTTATTTCTTTGCCCATAAAATATTTTGTTTTTTTTAACCTGTTCAACACTAACAATTGTTAGTTGGCATGTAATTTGCCACAATATTGATAGAGGTTACCAATCGCAAATGTATGTAACTTCACTCAACCAAGTTGATCAACCTAAAAAGGAAAATCATGAAAAAGTTATTACTAAGTGCTTTTGTTGCAGCAACCATATTAAGTGGATGTAGCACTGCTTATCAAATGGGGCAAACACCAGATGATGTATATTTCTCGCCTGGAGTAGAAAGAGAAACCTATGCAGTTGCCAACAATAAAAATAACGACGAGCGTTACCAAGAATACGTTAGTACAATGGATGATCGATACTTACGTATGAGGGTTGCTAATAGAGATCGCTGGAGCACTATAGACAACTTTAGTTATTGGAATGATATGCGCTACGATTTCTCTCCTTATACATTCAATCACTTTAATACTTTTAATCCTTGGATTTTAGATCCCTACCAATTTAATTTTAACCCTTGGAGTATAGGACTAGGCTTCAGACCTGGCATTTATGGTTGGAATAACTTTTATGGTGGTGGATGGAACGGTGGTGTATTCGGAAATCCACTTGGTTGGGGGAATCCAATGTTCTCTGTAATTACTTACGCTAATCCAAAAGCAAGTTTACCTTCTTATAATTCAGGGTCTAATTTAAGTGCATTGCGCAACAGAATTTTCAATAACAGCAATGATGCTAAAAACGGTAATTGGTATGCACCAGGTACCAATGGAGGAAGTAATAATTTTAGCAACTTAGTTAAAAGAGTTTTCTCCAGCCCTAATTCTTCTGGAGGAGCAGGTAGTAGTTACGATCGTTCTATCAGAACTTTTGGCAACAGCTCAAACAGCAGTATTCCTACAACAAGTAGCAGTGCTGGAGGTGCGAGCGGTGGCTTTAAAAGTACTGGTTCTAGTACCAGCACAGGACGTGGTGGTAGAAACTAATTAACCCATTTTATGAAAAAATATTTCGGCTTATTAATAAGCGGACTGGTAATTTTTGCCCAAACAACAATAGCACAATCTCCTGAAGACGCATTAAGACTTGCTTGGTTTACCCAAAATGGTACCGCAAGAAATATGGCAGTGGGTGGAGTTATGGGGTCATTAGGTGGAGACATTACAGCCAATCACGTCAACCCTGCTGGCATTGGTTTATACAAAACAAGAGAACTGGTTTTATCCCCAGGGTTTCTATTAAATAGTAATAAATTCAATTATAGGGGTACCGATTCATCCAGCAACAGAACTGGATTTGGTTACGGAACTACTGGAATTGTTTTAGCAGGATCTAGTAAATCAGGATACAGCAAATGGACCAGCTCTGCAGTTGCTATTTCAGTAAATCAATTAGCCAATTACAATAACCAAATAAGTTTTAGTGGAAGAAATAATTTTAGTTCGTTTACCGAAAAATATTTAGAAGAACTAACAAGAGATAGAGCAGATACCAATGCCGCTTTAAGCAATTATATTTTTGGATCATCCCTTGCATTTAGAACATTTTTAGTAGATACATTAAGTGGGATTGGTGGTGCAGTAGCAGGGTATCAAAGTTTAGTACCCATTTCTACCGGTGTAAATCAAACATACAATGCCAGAACTAGTGGTGGATACAACGAAATAGCCATTGGATTTGCGGGCAATATGGCCGACAAATTGTATGTGGGAGGTAGCTTCAATATTCCTATTATAAAGTACAATCGCGAATTGCTATACAGTGAAAGGGATGCTACAAACGATCCTACCAATCAATTTAGTTTTTTTGAATACAAGGAAACCTACTCTTCTCAAGGTGCAGGTATTGGTGTAAAGTTGGGAACCATTTATAAGCCCACTCCATTTGTAAGAATCGGCTTTGCATTTCATAGTCCGCAAATTATTACCATGACCGACCGCATTAGATCTTCAATTGTTGCAAATACAGAAACTTATGCAGGACAACGTTCTGAAAGCAGTGATAATTTAAATAGTGGAAGAGCAGGCACCAGCAAATACAATATAACAACCCCTTGGAGAGCTATTGGTAGTTTCAGCTACGTGTTCAGAGAAATTAACGACACCCGTTTACAAAAAGGATTTATTAGTGCAGATATTGAATATGTGCATTATAAGGGAGCAAGGTTTGCTGTTGCAGGAGATAATGCATCTGATGCGGGTTTCCGCAACTACTATAGCGCATTAAATGAAGCCATTATTGATAATTACAAAGGCAATATTAATGCAAGAATTGGGGGTGAATTAAAATTTCATACCATTATGTTTAGGCTTGGAGCAGCTTATTATGGAAGCCCTTACCAAGACGAAGCATTAAAAGCCAGCAGGGTAATTGGTACTGGTGGATTGGGCTATAGAAATAAGGGAATGTTTATAGACTTATCGTATTCCCATATCATGAACAAAGAAGCAGTATTTGCTTATCGATTGAATGATAAGCCCAATACATTTGCAGAACAAACAGGAAGCAGAGGTAGCATAATGCTCACTTTTGGATTCAAATTGTAAGCAAGCAATTGTTTGTTTAGGCAACTACTTCCCCTTCTAAGTCGTAATCATAGGCTTTGGTAATTTTCACTTGTACAAAATCACCAATAGGTAATTTTTTAGTGCTGTGAATAACTACTTCATTGTCTACTTCTACACTATCAAATTCTGTTCTACCCAAATAACGACCAGCTTCTTTTTTATCAATCAAGACTTTAAAAATCTTTTCTACTTTTCCTTGGTTTTTTTCGTAAGAAATTTCCTGCTGTACTTCCATGATTTCCTGTGCACGAGCTGCTTTTACATCAGCAGGAACATCATCCACTAAATCGTATGCGCTGGTATTTTCTTCGTGGCTATAACTAAAAATACCTACTCTATCAAAACGATGTTCTTGCAAAAATGCTTTCAATTCTTCTACATCTTCTTCTGTTTCTCCAGGAAAACCCGCAATCAATGTGGTTCTTAAACAAATACCAGGCACTGCTGCTTTAATTTGGTGAATTAGTTCAGACATTTCTTCGCGAGTAATATTTCTACGCATGGCTTTTAGCATACGATTACTTGCATGTTGTAATGGCATGTCTAAGTATTTACAAATATTATCCCTGCGTTGCATTACTTCTAATATTTCTAATGGAAACTTACTAGGATAAGCATAATGCAATCTGATCCACTCTATTCCCTTAACATCTGCCAATGCGTCTAGAAGTTTAGGCAATGCACGCTCTTTATACAGATCTAAACCATAATAAGTAAGCTCTTGGGCAATCAACATGATTTCCTTCACTCCCTTTTGTACTAAAGACTCGGCTTCAGCAATAAGGTCTTCAATAGATCTACTAATATGCTTACCGCGCATTAAAGGAATGGCACAAAAAGAACAAGTTCTATTACAACCTTCTGCAATTTTTAAATAAGCATAGTGTTTGGGGGTACTCAACATGCGTTCACCCAATAATTCAGCTTTATAATCTGCCTCAAACTGCTTTAAAATCAAGGGCAATTCTAAAGTACCAAACCAGGCATCTACTTCAGGCATTTCTGCTTCTAAATCTCCACGATAACGTTCACTTAAACAACCAGTAACATAAACTTTATCTAACTTACCTCTGCGCTTTAATTCTACCTGGTCTAAAATGGTATTAATGCTTTCCTCTTTGGCTTTATCAATGAATCCGCAGGTATTCACTACTACAATATTGTGATCTAGCTTAGCATTCTCATGAACTACATCTATATCGTTGGCAGCCAATTGACCACTCAATACTTCTGAGTCTACTAAATTTTTACTACAACCTAGTGTGATGATATTAACCTTGTCTTTTTTGAGTGTTTTTGCCTTCATGAGAGGGCAAAATTAAGGATTTTGGAGGGAACAGATAGGAGACTAAATCAATTTGCCCACCAAGCCCACCAGGAGCTCCAATCCATTTTGAATATTCGAAAGGGCTTTAATTTTATCGTTATTGCTCTTGGTTTGGTCTTTAATAAGCTTAATGAGTTGATTAAAATCGGCAGTATTCATGCCATTCTCAGCTATCAAAGCTTGAATATCTTTAGCATCAAAGCCACTGAGTTCATTAATTTGATGGGCCAATTCTGCGTCTGTTTCTTTTTGAGCCTGCTTCGCTTTTTTTTGCCATTGGTTATTCATACACACAATTATTGGTTCAAAATTTTATTTAAATCCTTATTTAGATTAACAATCAATCCACCCATATTCCCAGAAGAAGAAACAAAGCGATCTAATAATTCAGCCAACTGGTCGTAATCAATTCCTTTCTTCTTAAACCAATTAGACTGATTTAATAATTGCTTTTTTTCTTCATTTAATTTAACGGCAGATTCTAATAATCGTTTCATTTCGGTATTGGCCATATTGTATTTTACAAAATCGGTATTGAGCTGATTAACTATTTTAATTTTTGCAGAATCCAAAGCCATTTGCATGGCATACTGGCGCTCATTAATTAATGGAAGTGCAGCCGCCATCATTTGCGGCAATTCTAATTTAATATCTATATCATCTTCCAAATCACTGGTCATTTTATGGATGATGCTGGGAGTATAATCGTTCTTTATAAACTCATTTACTCTTGCTTTTTTCTCTGCAAATAAATGTTGAATCAGCAATAGATTTAATTGATGCATTCTAGCACCTTCCTCCTGAATTCTTTCTGATAACGTAATGCTTTGTAAAGGAATACTTGTACAAGACCCCAAACTGCAAATTATCCCTAAAATCAGCGCCAGCATATTGGCACTAAATAAATTCATTATTCGCATACGCCTTTATTGATGAAACAAAATAAGGTTTCGCGAAAAGATAAACAACCGTGTTTTCACGGAGATTTTAATCCCCCAACCAACTATTTAAAATGGCTAATTGATGGTCATTTGCCGATGGCAATGCACTAATTTTGTATTGCAACTTTTTTTGCCCTGAATTCTCAAGCTCAGTACTAGTAAGGGTTAAGCCAGCATATCCCAAGTATTTTTGATAATCTAATTGCTTGGTGGTAGAAATATATTCAAATTCACTCGCCAAAGTAGTACCTGCCATTTGCTCACATGCAGCTTGAAACTCCGCATCGGTAAAACCTCTTTGCAATCGCTGATAATATTCTTGGTACATCAATTGCATTACATGATCTAAGCTGTATTGGTTTTTAGAAGCATTACGAATAGCAAGGTCTAATATCATACCTACCACTGGCCCTTTATCATAATAAGAAATGGCTTTGTTTTTATTGATACCGCTGGTACCAAATGGTCCATCGGACCATGTATTGTAACTAGCTTGCAATAAACTTTGGTAAGCTTTGCCTGGATTGTTTTCGTGTGCGGTAATATTATTGGCAAGGTTGTTTAAAAGAGTTTCTCTATCAACAATTTTTGCCCTCTTCACCATTAAATATTCAAAGTAAACCGAAAGTCCTTCACTGATCCATAACTGAGTGGTCTTACTTCCTTTATCGTAATCAAATGGCCCCAACTCAACAGGTCTAATTCGTTTTACATTATAATGATGAAAATACTCATGACTTAAAAAGTTCATGATTCTATTGATATCCGCAGGTGTTTTTAATTCGTTCCCACTAAAACTTACGGTAGTATTATTCAAGTGTTCAATACCGCCCCTACCTGGTCCAATCCCAATAAAAGTATATTCCTTAAAGGGAATATGACCAATGATATTCACCCCTTGCTCAATTGCTTTTTGCAGTGTATTCATAAAAAGCACTTCATCAAAACTACCCATATTATAGCCTATAAACCGATGCGGCACACCGCGAACAGTAAACGCAGGTAGCTCTTTTAAATCTCCTACCAAAATGGGACAATCATATAAGATATCAAAATTGGGTGCTGTAAAAACATTGGTTTTATTTTTTACTTTTTCCAATCCCGTAGCAATTTTTTTAAATAGAGGTTGATTATTGCTGTTGATTTGTACTTGCACCGGCAGTTGCAACATAGATTCCACATAAAAGAAATTATTGGCAGGTACAATATACGCGTGGGCACTATCAATAAAACTATTGGCTACAAATTTTCGCTTTGTTTGAATTTGATATGTAACACGGAATGGGCTGTTTGCTTTGTTCAGAACCATCCAAGTATTAGCATTGACTTTATTTATCGTAAGTACAGCTCCATTTGCGGTTTTCGCAGAAATAGAATCTACCGTATTGGCATAATTCATTAACTGATAATAACCAGGCATCCAGTTGGGCATTTTAAGCACAATGGAATCTTTGTTAAACCCAGCAACATCAAGGGTTATATGGAACTTCCCTTTTGCAGCTTGTGGCATAGATACCGTGTAGTGCATTTGGGGTTGAGCAAAAGTCATTACCACAAATAAGAATAAGCTACCACAAAAAATCATCCATTTTTTCATACTAACTAATTTATTTTCGAATTAGATCAACATGCTCTTTTTGCAATTTTTGTTTTAACCAAGCATTTAGTTTAGAAGCGCTTGTAGAATCTAACTCGTTCTTGTTTTGATATAATAATACAGTAACCATTTTGCTGCTATCGGAACCAACAAAATACGCATGATTAGCTATTGAAACAGGCGTTAATTCTGGAAATAAAATAGCCATTTCTTTAAAAACCATTTCCTGATTAAGAGAACGTTTTTCTACTTCTTTTTGCATGGATAATAAATAGCCAAGTTCTGTTGTATTACTATTGTTTGTAGGAATTGAATCTTGTAGAATAACCAATTCTGTATTCGGCAAATTGTATGCAGGAAACTTAGATATCAACACAGCAATTTCACTATCACTAAATTTTTTTGATAAGAAAGCCAATTCCAATTTAGTAGTCGGGAAAACAGTTGTCTTTTTATGCACCACCATTTGCCCTTTATCCATGAACTCTTTTTTCACAAAATTTTCCAGTCGTGCTTTGAGTTTCTTTTCGCGAATCATTTGATAAGCTAAATAAGTGCTGGGTACAATCATTAAAACAATAAGAGCAGAAATAATATACCTGATTTGTTGTTGCTTTTGTTTATTAATATGATTAACAATTGGGTATTGCAAATATTTTACAATGGCAAAAGTTGACAAGCAAATGAAGAAGCAATTAATAGTATATAAATACAAAGCACCTAAGAAATAAGTATAATTCCCCATGGCCAAGCCATATCCTGCGGTACACAAAGGAGGCATCAATGCGGTAGCAATTGCAACGCCAGGAATAGGATTGCCTTTCTCTGCTCTTGTAGTGGCAATAACGCCTACTAAACCTCCAAAAAAGGCAATCAATACATCATATATATTGGGAGAAGTTCGGGCCAATAATTCACTCTGTGCATCTTTAAATGGACTAATGAAAAAGTAAATAGTAGAAACCATTAAACTCACCACAGTCGCAATCAATAAATTCTTAGCAGATTTTTTTAAAATAACAAAATCATAGGTACCTAAGGCAAAACCCGCGCCCACAATAGGACCCATTAAAGGAGAAATAAGCATTGCACCAATAATAACAGCAGTAGAATTTACATTCAAGCCAACCGATGCCACCACAATAGCGCAAGCCAATATCCAAAGGTTAGCACCTCGGAAGCTAATATTGCTGACAACATTTTCAAGTACTTTGGCTTTTTCTTCTTCCCCGTTATGCAAATCAATAAAACCGAGTAATTTGTTCATACACTTAAAGATACAATTTCCTTAAATGTATTCCTTTTACAAGCATTACTTATGCACTTCACTGGTAAAGTGGAATACAATATCTGGATTATTGGTGATTTCTGTATTCAAGAACCATTCACTTTGTGCTAAGTATACGGGCTGACCATCTTTGTCTGCAGCTGCGTTCTGTTGTTTGAATCTTAAGAAGTCTTCTAACTTTTTTGGGTCTTTACTGGTTAACCAACAGGCTTTATAAAAAGGCAAGGTTCTGAATTCACAAGCTGCGCCATATTCTTGTAAAAGACGGTACTGAATTACTTCAAATTGTAATTCACCCACACAACCAATGATTTTTTTATTGCCCCCATGTTGGGTAAATAATTGAGCAACCCCTTCATCCGTAAGCTGACTAATTCCTTTTTCGAGCTGCTTGGTTTTCATTGGATCTTTATTGACCAACTCTTTAAAGATTTCAGGAGAGAAAGTAGGGATACCACTGAAATAGTAGTTCTCTCCTTCGGTCATGGTATCGCCAATCTTAAAATTACCCGTATCAAATAAACCCACCACATCCCCCGCATAAGCGTCTTCTACCACTTCTTTAGAACGAGCCATAAAACTATAGGGATTACTAAAACGCATGTCTTTGTCTAAGCGAACATGGTGATAATATTTATTGCGCTCGAACTTGCCACTACATACCCGCATAAAGGCAATACGGTCTCTATGTTTAGGGTCTAGGTTAGCATGAATCTTAAAAATAAATCCACTGAATTTTTCTTCACCCACTTCAATGGTTCGTGTAGTTGTTTCACGAGATCGAGGTACTGGTGCAATTCTAATAAAAGTGTCGAGCATTTCCTTCACTCCAAAATTATTCACCGCCGATCCAAAAAAGACAGGTGCAATGGATCCACTTAAATAATCGGCAGGATTTAAGTCTCCATAAACCCCATCAATCAATTCCACATCTTCTCTTAATTGATTGGCATCTCTAACACCTACTTTAGCATCTAATACCGGATCAGCTAAATCGGTAATGGCAATCACGTCTTCTTCCTCGGCCTTAGTACTAGCCGTAAATAAACGTAAGCTCTTATTATCTAAATTATATACCCCCTTAAACTCTTTACCACTATTGATGGGCCAAGTCATTGGGTGCAGGGAAATTCCAAGTTCTTTTTCTATTTCTTCTAATAAATCAAATCGGTTCTTTCCATCACGGTCCATTTTATTAATGAAAACAATCACCGGCGTGTCGCGCATACGACAGACTTCCATTAATCTTCTGGTTTGTGCTTCTACCCCGTTTACGCTATCAATGACCAAAATAACGCTGTCTACAGCAGTAAGGGTACGATAAGTATCTTCTGCAAAGTCTTTGTGGCCGGGCGTATCCAATAAATTAATAAGGATATTTTGGTATTCAAAAGTCATTACAGAAGTAGCCACCGAGATACCCCTCTGACGTTCAATTTCCATGAAGTCGGAAGTAGCACCTTTTTTAATTTTATTGCTTTTTACTGCCCCAGCCACTTGAATGGCACCACCAAATAACAATAACTTCTCGGTTAAGGTAGTTTTACCAGCATCTGGGTGAGAGATGATAGCAAATGTTTTTCTTCTGTTGATTTCTTTCTCGTACTTCATATATATACTAAAAGCGCCCCCAATAATAAAATGGAGGCGCAAAGGTAAACTTTATAGCTTTAGTTCAAACTCCTGAAATCTACTGGGACCAGCTTACTCACCCCAGGTTCCTGCATGGTTACCCCGTAAATCACGTCTACGGCTCCCATGGTTTGCTTATTGTGGGTTACAATAATGAACTGAGAATTATCACTGAACTTCTTAATCATTTGCGTGAACTTACCTACGTTGGCGTCATCTAATGGAGCGTCCACCTCATCCAAGATACAGAATGGTGCTGGCTTAATAAGGTAAATAGCAAATAACAAGGCGGTGGCAGTCAAGGTTTTTTCTCCTCCACTCAATTGGGTGATAGAGCTCGGACGCTTTCCCTTGGGCTTGGCCACAATCTCAATTCCGGTATCTGCTAAGTTATCTGGGTTAACCATCAACATATCTGCCGTATCTTCTTCGGTAAACAAGGCCTTAAATACTTTTTGGAAATTCTCTCTAACCTTATTAAAGGTTTCTAAGAACAACTGATTGGCTGTTTCTTCTACTTCTAAAATGGTTTGCAACAAGCTTTCTTTAGCAGTAACCAAGTCGTTCTTCTGTTCTAAAATAAAGTCGTAGCGCTTCTTCATTTCAGTATAAGCTTCAATGGCGGTAGGGTTTACTTCGCCCATATTGTCCATGCGCTTGCGCATTCTATCTGAAGCAGCTTGCAATTCTTCTAATGGAGTATCAGAAGTTCTAGGTTGATCAAGAATTTCGTCTAGCTCAATCTTAAACTCAACATGCAAGCGCTCCTTCATTCCAGCTAATTGCAATTTGAGTTCATTGAGTTTATCTTTTAACTCATTTACTAAATGATCAATCATTTCCTTGCTCTTCACTTTCATCCTAAGCGCACTCTCTTTTTCCTGCAAAGCGTTTCTATAGTTATAGTAAGCCTGGTCTGCTTCATTCAACTTGATTTCTTCTGCTTCTTTATTGCGCATTAGTTCGAGCAATAATTGCTCTACTTCTTGCAAAGAAGCAACTCCATCTACAATTGCTTGTTCTGCCTCTGCTAATTGAGCCGTATTGGTCTTGATTTGCTCGTGCAAATCATTCAATTGATTTTCTTTAAATAATAATTCCTGCTTAATGGTAGTCAATTTACTTTGCTGACGTGTCAACTGTAAATTGGTTTCATTAAACTGACCCGAAGCAAAATGATAAGCTTGCTCCGATTCTTGGTAGTCTTGCTCCAAATTGCGCATTTGCTCAGCCGTATCTTGCAATTGAACATTTAATTCAATCAATACTTCTCTAGTTTCGGCAATAGCATCTTGCTCATCTTGCAAACGACCTTCAATATCTGCTAAGCGCTGTTCGCCGTTTTGCTGGGCAGCCTGCAAGTTTTCAATTTTATTTTTAGCCGCAAAAACCTGATTGGTCAATTGATTAATTTCTTGCTCGGTTGCTCTAATGGCATGCTCTTTTAGTTGATCACTAAAAGTGATGACTTCATTGTGTTTGGCTTGAATATCTGCTTTTAATAAACTAACCACCGATTCTTGGTCTTGAATTTCTTCTGCTAATTTTTCTAAGTTTTTAGCACGACCAATTTTTTTACCTTCAAATAATCCAACGCTTCCTCCGGTTAGGGTATATTTTCCTTTAACGTATTTGCCCGTTTTTTCTAGAACAACTGCTCCATTTGAGTGATGGATGGCTTCTTCATTCTCCCCAATATATACATTGCCCAATAAGTATTCGGCTAGTTTATAATATTGGTCATCCACTTCAATTACATCCAATGCTTTTAGCGTATTGGCTGGCTGGTGGGTATTATTTTGGAAATTGGCAAATTGGTCTAGTAAAAAGAAATTGGCTTTGCCTTTTTTGTTATCGTCTAATAAATGAACAGCTTTTAATCCTTCCCCTAAATTATTCACCACATAATAGTTCAGGTAAGGCTCCAATACATTTTCAACAGCGGTACGATATTCTTCTTTTACATAAATAATATCCGATAAAATAGGAGCTGCATGGTTCCAGTCATTGTTCTTGTGCAAGAACTTGATGCTCTCTGGATAACCTTCCATAGAATCAATCAAGCTTTTCAACAAATTGTATTCATTGCGCTTGGCGTCTAATTTACGGTTCTCATCGGCCAGTTCTCCTCTCAACACTTCTAACTGTTGCTGGGTTTCAAAAATCTGCTCTTTGGTTTTTTCGTGCTGTTCTTGTAATTGAACCAGGTCTACCCGCTTCATTTCTAAAGCCTCTTCCTTCTCTGCACTTTCGGCTTGTAATTGAGCTAACTGTTGTAATCGATTCGTACGCTCATCGGTTAACTGCAACTGCATACGTTGCAAATTCTGGATAGAAGTATCTGCAACAGCTACTTTTTTCTCTGCATCAAACTGATTGCGCTGGTATTGTTGGTATTGATTTCTTACCGCATCAACTCCTGAACGCTTTTCATCAAATGTTTGGCGTTTGGTTTCCACTTCTACTTTTGCTTCGGTAACTCGATCTTGTAAAACCGCCAAATTTGCTTCCTCTTCACCTACTTGCATTTGAGAATATTCAATAGAATCCCCAATGGTTTTTAATTGGCCTTCGGCTTTTTCTAAGAAATCCTTTAAGTTGGTTTCTTTTTCTTTAAGGTACTGAAGTTTTTGGCTGGCTAAGTTTTTATCATTCTCTGTTGAACGCAGGTTTTGTTGTAATTCATTAAACCCATGTTGCATACTTTGAAGGGCCCTTTCTTGGGTAATAAATGCAACTTTCTCTTGCTCAATAGCCGCTTCTTCAGTGGCAATTTCCGCCTCAAGTTGCATTTTCTTATCTAACTCTAACTCTTGTTGTTCAGTTAATTCGCGATAAGAAATATTGAATCCTTCCAAAGCAGCTTTAGCCAATTCAACCGCTACTTCTTTGTACTCTTTTTTTATTTCATAAAACTTCTCCGCCTTTCGAGCCTGGCTTTCCAAGGTTTTTAATTGGTTATTGATTTCAAATAAAAGGTCCTCAATACGAGCCAAGTCTTGCTCGGTAGCATCCAATTTATTCTTAGCCTCTTTTTTACGGGTTTTGTAAATGGTAATTCCAGCCGCTTGTTCTAACATTCTTCTACGGCTGTTTTCTTTGTCTTTGATGATATCGTCTACCATTCCCAACTCAATAATGGCATAACTGTCTGTACTCACCCCAGTATCCAAAAACAAATTATGAATATCCTTTAATCTACAAGTGACATCGTTTAGTCTGTATTCACTCTCCCCATTTTTATAAAATCTTCTGGTGACTGTTACTGTACTAAATTCGGTGGGCAGTAAATTCTTGGTGTTCTCAAAAGTTAAACTCACTTCAGCCAATCCACTTGCACTTCTGGTTTTACTTCCGTTAAAAACCAATGCTTCTAAATTCTCACTTCTTAAAGCAGAAATCTTTTGCTCTCCAATTACCCAACGAATGCTATCGATGATATTGCTTTTTCCACAACCGTTTGGACCAATGATCCCCGTTATGCCTTCGTCAAAGCTTACCACTGTTTTATCAGCAAAACTTTTAAACCCCTTGATTTCTAATGATTTTAATCTCACGTTATCGTTGTTTAGTACTTGCGAACATAAGGTAAAAGAAGAAGAATTTATAGGGCTGAAGGGCTATTGTGAATAACAAGCCAGTTATCCACCAAAAATGTGAATAGACTTCAAATTAATATTGAAGTTATATTTGTTTGATGCAGTCCATTGTTTTCACCGTTACGAACGATATCAGCTACGACCAGCGGATGCATCGAATTTGCAGCAGCTTGGCCGCCAATGGGTATCGGGTAAGGATTATAGGGGTGAATAGGCGGGGATCTATTCAGCTGCCTATTCCACCGCTTTATGGCGCCTCCTACCAGCAACAACGCTTAAACTGTATTTTTCAAAAAGGACCCTTATTTTATTTAGAATTTAATATTAAGTTACTGATTGTATTATGCTCATTATCATACGATATAGCATGTGCAATTGATTTAGATACCATTCTCCCAGTATGGGTAGCTACCTGGCTCAGGCGCAAGAAAAGGGTATATGATGCCCATGAGTATTTTACAGAAATGAAAGAGGTTCGCAGTAGACCATTGGTACAAGCCGTTTGGAAATGGATTGAACGTACAGCGGTCCCTCATTTTAAACAGGGTTATACCGTAAACCAACACTTGGCCGACCTATTTTACGAACGACTTCAAATTAAACTTGAAGTAGTTAGAAACCTTCCTTCCGGCCAAAACCAGCCAATTTCGAGGCACACAAATACCACTCAAAAAGGCGCCGTTTTGGCAGAAGAACCCAATAAACAGGTTCAATTACTATATACTTTCACTTCAAATAACCTGATACAATTAATTAATAATCAGTTTAAATTTAAATTTATCATATATCAAGGGGCTGTGAACCACGGAAGGGCTTTTGAACAGCTTATTCCAGCTATGCAATGGGTGAACGCTCCGCTCTTAATTGTAGGTCAAGGAAACTTTTTAGCCCAAACTATCGCTTTGATTCAGGAGTACGGTCTGGAACAAAAGGTCTTTATCCATCCCCCCATACCCCCTGCCGAATTAAAAATGCTGACCCCAATGGCCCATATTGGGATTACCCTATTTGAACCAGAGGGAATTAATCAATACTATTCTTTGGCCAACCGTTTCTTCGATTATATGGCTGCGGGTATTCCCCAAGTATGTGTGAACTATCCAATGTATGCCGAGATTGTAAAAGAACATCCATTTGCTTTTCTTGTAAATGACACCAAACCTTCCACAATTGCAACGGCTCTGAACAATTTACTATCAGATGATGTTCTTTACAACAGACTCCAACAAGAATGCTCCAAAGCAACAAAAGTGTTGAACTGGGAGAACGAGTCCAATCAATTAATCTCCTTTTATAGCCGTCTCTAATT
>MIAG01000013.1:36092-128574 GCA_001829005.1 Sphingobacteriia bacterium RIFOXYC2_FULL_35_18
GCTAATTATGGGGGTGCTAGTGATGTGTTTTATAAATTACCTGCTTTTCAAGCGCAGGGGATCAAAGTACATTTTCATTGTTTTGACTATGGCAGGGGTCAACAAAAAGCATTGGATCAGTATTGTGCCAGTGTTCATTATTACCAACGTACCGAAGGGCATAAAGGTTTTTCGAGCAAGCTGCCCTATATTGTTAGTAGCCGCATTAATGAAGAACTCTACCAGAATTTACTCCAAGACAATCACCCCATATTCATGGAAGGAGTACATTGCACGTATTTACTACAAGATGATCGGTTTAAAGAAAGGGCTTGTTTTGTTCGATTACACAATGTAGAATACCAATACTACCGAGACTTGTATAAAAATGCCAGCTCTCCTATAAAGAAAGCATATTATTGGAATGAGTCTAGGTTATTAAAAAAATACGAAGCCAATTTAGCGGGAAAAGCCACTTTTTGGGGGGTAAAAGAAGCCGACAACGATGTGTATCGCCATGAATTTGGTTGTAAGAATATTGAAGAGCTCTCTTTATATATACCCGATTGGAAGTTAAGTGCAGAAGAAGGCATTGGATCTTATTGTTTGTACCATGGCGATTTAAGTGTAGAAGCCAATGAAAAAGCAGCCACTTGGCTATTAGAGAAAGTATTCAAAAATCTAGCAATCCCGTTCGTAATAGCCGGCAAAAATCCCTCCGAAAAACTACAAAAACTAGCTTACGCCAGTAAATATTCTTGCTTAGTGGGTAACCCCACCGAAAAAGAAATGCAGGATATGATTGCCAAAGCACATATTCATTTACTGCCTTCTTATATAAAAACGGGCATGAAAGTAAAGTTATTGAATGCGTTGTTTAATGGAAGGCATGTGGTAGTAAATGAAGCCACCATTGCCGATTCTGGCTTAGAACCACTCTGCCATATTGGAACCACGGCCAATGCATTTAAAGACTTGGTGGCGCAATTGTATCACCAGCCTTTTACAGAAGACGAAATAAGGCTACGCAACAAAATTTTAGTGCCCCGATTCAACAACGAAGCCAATGCAAAAAAACAAATTGGTTGGATCTGGGGTTAGTTGGTTGCACTATCCGCTACCCTTCCGTTTTCTGTTTTTAACATCCTACTTGGGTAACGATTGATTACAATAAAATCATGGGTAGCCATTACCACAGAAGTGCCATAATCTTTGGCAATTTGAAACAGCAATTGCATGATTTCATCACTGGTTTCTGGATCTAAATTTCCGGTAGGCTCATCCGCCAATATGAGTTTGGGGGAGTTAAGCAGTGCTCTGGCTATTTCTACCCTTTGTTGTTCGCCACCACTCATTTCAAAGGGCATTTTAAAGCCCTTGCTTTTTAACCCTACTTTTTCTAATACATCGGCTATTTTTTCCTCCATTAAACGTTCGTCTTTCCAGCCCGTTGCTTTCAATACAAACTTGAGGTTCTCATGCACATTACGATCGGTTAAGAGTTGAAAGTCTTGGAAAACAACGCCCAAGTTTCTGCGCAAGAAAGGAACTTTTTTCCAATCCATTCCTCTTAAATCAAACCCTACTACAGAAGCTTCTCCTTCGGTTAGCGTTAATTCTCCATATAAAGTTTTTAATAAACTACTCTTACCTGTTCCGGTTTTACCCACCAAGTAAACAAACTCTCCTTTATTAATGGTAAAATTGACGTCTTGTAAAATCAGGCTATTGCCTTGGTATATATTTACATTCTTTATAGAGACTACTGTTTCAGACATATTGTACATAATATAGTATTACAAATATAAGTGCTCAGCCAATAAGCAATCGTTAATATTGATAAGATACTTCTCCAAAGGAACCCTTTAACAATAAGGAAGAATGGCCTGCATTTGCTGCTTCTACCCTTCCTACAATTTGCGCTTCAATGCCTAAGCTTGCCGCAGTTTCAATCATGCTATTGGCAGTTGCTTCATTGGTGAAAATTTCTAAGCGATGTCCCATATTAAATACCTGGTACATTTCTCTCCAATCTGCACCAGAATTCTCTCTGATTAATTCAAACACTGGAGGAGGGGTAAACAAATTGTCTTTAACAATATGCAAAGGCTTTGGCAAATATTTCATGCACTTGGTTTGGCCACCGCCACTGCAATGAATCACTCCATGTATTTGATCAAAATGCGCATCCAATAATTGTCTCATTAAAGGCGCGTAAGTTCTAGTTGGAGACAATAAAAGCTTTCCAATAGAAATATAATTTCCGCCAATATTAATAGTGTCCGACATTTTGTTTTTACCAATGTACACCACTTTGTCTTGCAACTTAGGCTCAAAGGATTCAGGATATTGGCGGGCATACATTTTATCTAACACATCATGTCTTGCACTGGTTAATCCATTGCTGCCTAACCCACTATTGTATTCTGTTTCATAGTTGGCTTTACCCGCACTTGCAAAACCAACAATTACATCACCCTCCGCAATTAAATCATTGGTGATTAATTTATTCTTAGGCCACCTTGAAGTCATAGTACCATTCACTGCAACGGTTCTAACCACATCTCCTACATCTGCCGTTTCTCCTCCTAAATAATGAATATTAACCCCATAGGTTTTAAGTGTATCAAAAAATTCTTGTGTGCCATTAATGATGGCTTCTAATATATCTCCATTGATCAACAATTTATTGCGATCTATGGTGCTCGAAAACAAGAGTTGATCGGTAACACCCACACAAAGCAAATCGTCTAAATTCATGGCTACTGCGTCTTGGGCAATTCCTTTCCAAACAGACAGGTCACCGGTTTCCTTCCAATACAAATAAGCCAGAATACTCTTGGTGCCTGCTCCATCTGCGTGCATAATGTTTACCCATGCTGGATCATTGCATAAAAAATCGGGATAAATTTTACAAAAAGCATGGGCATACAAACCCTGATCTAATTTTTGAATGGCTTGGTGCACTTCTTCCTTTTGAGCAGAAACCCCACGTTGAGCATATAAAGACATGTATCGCTTTTTATTAAGTATAGAATTGGCGCAAAGGTACAAAAAGGGGGTATGCAAAGGGAAGGAACTTTGCCTTGGAGTACTTACTTTTGCGCCTGATTATGAAGGTACATCGTGAATTAGCCCCCTCGCTCCCCCATTTTAACCATGCGGTAATTACCATTGGTACATTTGATGGCGTGCACCAAGGGCACCAACAGATTTTGGCTCAAATGAAAGCCGAAGCGGCAAAGGTGAATGGCGAAACGGTGATTATCACTTTTCATCCCCATCCTAGAAAAATTGTTTCCTCGGTTCCGGGAGACATCAAACTCATTAATACATTAGCCGAAAAAATTCAATTATTAGAAAAAGCTGGGATAGATCATTTGGTAGTCATTCCTTTTGACCATGAATTCTCTAACCAAACTGCCGACGATTATATTCGTGACTTTTTGTTCAAATATTTTCAGCCAAGCGTTATTATTATTGGTTACGATCATCGATTTGGTAAAGGCAGAACGGGTGATTATCACTTGCTGGAACAATATGGCCGCGAACTCGGTTTTGAAGTGAAAGAAATTTCAGAGGAAATGCTGAATCAAGTAGTCATTAGTTCAACCCGCATTAGAGAAGCATTATTGAACAATGATATTGATACTGCCAATCATTTTTTAGGATACCCTTATTTTTTTGAAGGCCTGGTAGTGGAAGGCAATAAGATTGGTCGCACCATTGGATTTCCTACTGCCAATATGCATATCAGCAGCGAAGAAAAATTGATTCCTGCTAATGGCGTATACGCAGTTTCCATTTCAATGGATGAAGAATCATTTACGGGCATGATGAATATTGGGGTTCGCCCAACTGTGGATGGCAAAAAGCGAGTGATTGAAGTAAATATTTTTGATTTCAATAGAGATATCTACGGAAAGAAATTAGTAATCCGTTTAGAAAAATTTCTGCGCGGCGAAGTCAAGTTCAATGGGCTAGACGAATTAAAAGCGCAGTTGAATGCAGACAGAACACAAGCGATGCAGGCTTTATCTTCTCATTAGCATTTTCGAACACTGTGCAAGTACAGTTGCTATGCCATTATTTTTACAACTAATTCTTTCATGAGTCCCGCATCATTGGCCGAACCATTGTGCACCCCCAAGCTTCTTAAATTGTATTCGTGTAATAAAAGCAACACTCTTTCTACAGAAGGGAAATCATACTTGCGCGCGGCGGCGTAATAATCTTTTATAAAAAAAGGAGAAACACCCAACGCCGCCGCAGCGCTGCTTTCATTGGCATCTTTCAAAGAGAGCAACACATATAATTTGCTGAAGAAATTAAACACAGAAGGCAATACCAATTGAATGGGACCAGCTTTGGGATTCGATTCAAAATATTGAATGATGCGAATACTTTTTGCAAGGTCGCGCTGAGAAATAGCTGCCTGCAGCTCAAAAGCATTGAACTCTTTACTCACCCCAATAAAATTTTCCACGTCGTCTTCGGTGATAGATTTTCTCGTACCAAGGTTAAGCATTAGCTTCTCAATTTCATTTTCAATCCTACTCAAATCATTACCAATATGATCTACAAGTATAGCCAATGCTTTAGGAGAAATGGTCAAGCCATGGTTTTTCACCATTTGACCAGCCCAATCGGGCAATTGATTATCGTATAGTTTTTTAGTAGTGAATACTTCTGCTTTAGACTTTTTAAGTGCAGCCGCCAATTTACCACGACCGTCTAGCTTTTTCTCTTTATGGCTTACTATAAAAATAGTGGAGCTTAAAGGCTGTTCAATATAGCCGAGCAATTTCTCCACGTCTTTCATTTGCTGGGCTTCTTTCAACAGAACTACTTGCTTGTCCCCAAAAATGGGATATTTTTTACAAGCATTCACTACTTCGGTCCAGTCGGCATCTTTACCATAAAAAATGGTTAAATTAAATTCTGCTTCTGCATCAGTCAATATCTTTTTCTCGGCATAATCAACCAAAGTATCAATAAAATAGGCTTCCTCCCCCTCTAACCAATAAACGGGCTTGAAACTATTATTTTTCCAATCAGATAAAATTTTCTCAGCAGACATGCCGCAAAGATGCTGCACCTCGTAGGATTTTCCATATGGAAAACCCCTTTTTTGTACACAAAATTTGATTTGAATAAAGTTTTGGCACGATTTTGGAAAATAAGAGCGAAGAAGCAATCAACATCTTAAAAAACCATTTTTATGAGTACAGTTAACAATGGCGGTGCACCAGATAACCGCAAAACAATTTACGGAATACTAATAGCAGCATTGGTACTAACCTGGGGCTATATTTTCTATGATAAGAGCCAAACCAAAGAAACCATTATTGGTTTAGAAACTAAAATCAGCAATGTAGACAGTGCTAGATTAGCTATTCAGCAAGAATTCATGAATGTATCTGCAAAAGCAGACTCATTAACCAAAGACAATATTGAGTTACAAGGAGATTTAGCTAATAAAAATGCAGATATCCAAAAACTAAAAGGCAATATTGGTGCAATTTTAAAGAAGCGCAACGCAACAGCAAAGGAATTAGCTGAAGCCAAACAATTGATTGGCGAATTAAATGGAAAAATTGATGGATTATTCGCAGAGATTCAACAGTTAAAGGGCGAGAACCTACAGTTAACCAATGCCAATGAGCAATTGAATACAGAGAAAACACAATTAACTTCTGAAAAGCAAAATCTTGAAAGCAATTTAAATACAACCAGAACCGAGAAAAAACAATTAGAAGAAAAAGTGGATGTAGCATCTACCCTACATGCATCTAATATTGGCATCAACGCCATCAATATCAAGGGCACTGGTAAAGAAAAAGAAACGACTACCGCAAAACGCGCAGACCTGATCAGAATTTCATTTGTAATTGATGAAAATAGAATCACTCCTTCAGGCACCAAAGACTTTTATGTAGTAGTTACTGCACCTGATGGAAAAGTAATCACCGAGGGAGCCAATTTCAATACCAGAGAAGATGGAAGCCGTCCTTATACAAATAAGGTATCAGTTAACTATGAGCAAAACAAAATGATCCCTGTAAGTTTTGATTGGAAACAAAAAGACGCTTACAAAGAAGGAGACTATAAAATTGAGATTTACAACAATGGATTTAAAATAGGCCAAGGTGTAAAGACTTTGAAAAAAGGTGGGCTATTCAGTTAGCCAATTAGTTAGTTAGTTTAAGCAAGCAATCATAAAGAACCGCTCCAAACAAATGGGGCGGTTTCTTTTTTGGGAACCAATCACATTTTGGGCAATAGTGGCAAACTACTCAATCAAAAGTGTATTTTAGTAGCATGTTAAAGAGCTGGTTCAATTTTACCAACGCAATATTATTAATGGCCATTCTAATTGTAAGTGGCACCATCGTTTACTCCCAATACATTGCACAACAAATAGCCAATAAAGAAAGAGCAGCGGTAGAGTCATGGGTAGAAGCAGAAAGAACCATCCTTAATTCAACAGATTCTGTATCCATCAATTTAGCTTCAAAAATTATTACAGAAAATAAAAGCATCCCCATCATAGAAACCAATGAACAGGACCAACCAACTGGGAACTATGTAAATATTGATGAATCAAAAATAACTGCAGACACCAATTATTTAGGGCAGCGTCTACAAGAATTTAAACTATACAGCAAAACACCTATTGAAGTAAAATTAAAAGCAAGCGACTCCACTACTATCCGTTATTATTATGGACAAAGTAAATTATTAAGAGAAGCCAAATGGTACCCCATTGTTCAATTGATGTTGGTGATTATGTTTGTGTTGATTGTAATTTACTCTTTACGCACACGCTACAAAAGCGGCCAGAACCAGCTCTGGGCTTCCATGGCAAAAGAAACGGCCCATCAATTAGGCACACCCGTGAGTAGTTTAGAAGGTTGGTTAGAAATCTTAAAAGAAAAAACAGACAGCAAAGAAATTGCCCATGAAATAGCCAAAGACATTAATCGATTACAACTCATTACCGATCGATTTGGTAAAATAGGCAGTACTCCCAAAACCGAATTAAGTAATCCATATGACCGAATAAAAACGGCCATGGATTACATGAAAAAAAGAAGCAGCGAGCAGGTGCATTTTCAATTGAACGGTGAAAGTGTAGAAAATCTACAATGTTTACTCTCCCCTACACTCTTTGATTGGGTATTAGAAAATTTATTGAAGAATGCACTCGATGCCATGGATGGCAAAGGCAGTATTCAAATAACAATGAGTCAAGAAAACAATCAACTCAATATACTAGTAAAAGACAGTGGAAAGGGAATCCCGAATAGTCAATGGAGAAAGGTATTTCAGCCCGGCTTTACTACAAAAAAACGAGGCTGGGGAATTGGCTTATCGTTAAGCAAGCGCATCATAGAGCAATACCACAACGGTCAATTATTTGTTCAATCCAGTGAACTAGGAAAGGGAACCGTATTCTGCATACAGCTCCCATTATAATTTTACAATCTTCTTCCCCCTAAACAACAAAGCCAATAGAGTACTAGATAATAAGCCAACTGCAAGAATAGCCCAAAATCGCAAAAAGTTATCTAAAGTAAGGAAGTCTCTTTCGGGATATTGAATAAAATAAATATTGATTGTGTTCACATAAGTCATTAAGACAAAAACAATGGTTCCAAATGAAACGATATTTAAAAAATTGAATTCCATCTTATTCTGGAATCGCACCACCAATATAGAACCTATCAAAACTGCTACATAAGTCAGAATAGAATAATAGCCCTTAATAGGTAAGCTCTTAGTATAAATAAAAAGAAGCCCTCCCAATATTCCGCAAATAATTGCGATTGGAAGAGCTTGCTTTATATTGATTTTATTATTAGACATACAAATAATTTATGCCTAATGTAAAAAAGTCTTTTGAAAATAGGTAAGTAATTTCACGAAACCCCCTAAAAACTTCACGAAACCCCCTAAAAACTTAATGAATTATCTTAAAACCTTCTAACCGTTCCGCCGCTACCCACTTTAATATCGCGGATTAAGCCTTCGCCTTTGTAACGGATAGAACCACCACTGCTGGCTTTTGCATTCAACTCTTTTGAAACATTTACTTGTACACCACCTCCGCTAGAACTTTCAGCCATGCATTTGGTGCTTGTTAATTCATATCCTTTGAACATGGCACCACTACTCGCATCTACACTTAAATCGGTTGTACTGCCTTCCAATTCTGCAAATGCGCCACTACTCATTTTCACGTCTAGGTTATTGAAACTTAAATTAGATCCGCTAATATGTGCACCACTATTAGCTTTGATAGACTTCAAATCTTTATAGGATAAATACACGGTTACTTTCCAATTCTTCCATTGGTTCCAAAACTTCCAATCTTGGTCACGGGTAATTTTTAGTACTCCGTCTTTCACTGTAGTTTCAATGTATTCTAAATAAGCAGGATCGCCTGCGGCAACAGCCAATTCTTCTTTATCACCTTGAGTAAGCAACACTTTAATGCCCGAAGACACGTCAATACTATGGAAAGACTTTACAGATCTTTTTTGTGCATTGGATTCAGCAACAGTTTTTTGAGCATAAGCGCCCATTGAAAGAAGAATAATAGAAGCAAGCAGTAGTATCTTTTTCATATTTGTTTTTTGTGTTAAACGATATACAAAAAAGAATGTTACAACCGTTCATCATTCTTTATCGCAATACAACAGCTCCTAATGCCGGTAGATGCACTTTTAACTGGTAACATTTAGAAGCTTTGTCTACCAATTTGCTCTGAATGGTTGGATTATACACGTCGCCAGTACCCCAGAACTCCTTACTATCGCTATTAAATATTTCAGCCCATTTTCCTTTTCCATGCACGTAAATTTCCCAATCATGCCTTACAACAGGTGTTACATTTAAAATCACGATCACATCATCTTTTTCTTTTTTGCCCTTGCGCTTGTACACCATTACCGAATCACTGCGGTGGTTTAAATCAACCCATTCAAATCCGCCTGGTTCAAACTGTTTTTCGTACAAAGCAGGTTCAGCTTGGTATAACTGATTCAGTTGTTGCACACAATATTTCATGCCGCCATGACTGGGATGTTGCAATAAATCCCATTGTAATTCAGACTTATAATTCCATTCATTGGTTGCCCCAAATTCATTGCCCATGAATAATAACTTGGCACCTGGATGGGTAAACATATACGTATAGAGTATCCGCAGGTTGGCAAATTTTTGCCATTCATCTCCTGGCATTTTATACAGCATGGGGCTCTTACCATGCACCACTTCATCATGACTTAAGGGCAACATAAAATTCTCATCATAGTAATACATCATACTAAAGGAGAATTTATCTTGATGAAACTGCCTGAATATTGGATCCATTTTATAATAGTCCAAGGTATCATGCATCCAACCCATCATCCATTTCATACCAAATCCAAGCCCACCTTCAAAAGTAGGTTTACTAATCTTTGGCCAATCCGTTGCTTCTTCTGCAATGGTTTGAATATCTGGGAAGTCTCTGTAGAGTGTTTCATTCAAATCTCTGATAAAATCAATGGCTTCTAAATTTCCATTACCTCCGTATTCATTCGGCTCCCACTGACCTTGGCCGCGGCTATAATCTAACCTTAACATAGAACTTACTGCGTCTACGCGAATGCCATCGGTATGAAACTGATCACACCAAAAACGCGCACTGCTGATTAAAAAAGATTTTACTTCTCCTCTTTTATAATTAAAAATATAGGAGTTCCAATCGGGGTGATAGCCTTTGCGCATGTCTGCATATTCATACGTATGCGTTCCATCAAACATAAACAATCCGTGTGCATCATATGGAAAATGAGAAGGTACCCAATCGAGTATCACACCAATGCCTGCTTGGTGAAAAGCGTCTACCAAATAAGCATATCCCTGCGGGGATCCAAACCGCGATGTAGGCGCAAAATAGCCCGTGCCTTGATAACCCCAACTCCCATCAAATGGATGTTCCATCACAGGCATAAACTCCACATGCGTGAAACCCATTTCTTTCACATAAGGAACCATTCGTTCTGCTATTTGCTCATATGTATTGTAAGACTCTTCATCGTTTTTATCTGGGCGCATCCAACTGGCCAAGTGCACTTCATATACACTGTAAGGACTCTTTAATGAATTCTTGGTCTTTCTATTTTTCATCCATTCATGGTCCTTCCATTCATAATTGGTTTGCCAAGTAATGGATGCCGTAAATGGTCGCTTCTCCCAAAAATGTGCAAAGGGATCTCCCTTGTCTAATTTAATTCCATTGAATCCGTGTATATGGTATTTATATGCTTCTCCTTCTAATACATTCGGAATAAAGCCTTCCCAAATTCCTGAATTGTCTAATCTTACTTTGAGTGGATGGCTTGTTTTGTCCCAATTATTAAAATAACCTGTTACTGATATATATGTGGCATTGGGTGCCCATACGGCAAAATAAGTTCCTTTAGTTTCTAAAACTTCAATTTGCTTATTTCCAAAATACTCATATAAACTATAGTGCGTTCCATTTTGAAAATTCCGCACAGCTTCTTCTGTAAACAATGAATAATTCCACACAGCTTGTTGTGTATCAACAAAATGAATGTCTTCGTATTTTTTTTTATCAGCCTTTACAACTTTTATCGTTTTCTTGTTTCTTGATGATATACCGGACATATTATGATTTTATTAACTGAAAAAAGTATGAACGGTAAAAATTGTTCATGAACATTTATGGAATTTACAACAAAATTCATCTAAAGACGAATTCAACTGCATTTATGACCAGACTAACGCTAATACTGCTATGTTTAATAGCAGGTATTTCAACAAGTTTTGCCCAGCAAAATGGATCTGTGAAAGGTTTAGTAACCGACACTTTAAACAAACAAAATTTAACGAATGCAGTAGTATCTGTATTAAGAGCAAAAGACTCTGTTTTGGTAAAATTTACCAGGACCAATAAAGAGGGCAGCTTTAATTTACCCAATATAAGTGCGGGTAAATATATTGTGATGGTCACATATCCTAGTTACGCAGATTATGTAGATATTATTTCGGTAACGGAGGGATCAGTAACCGATTTAGGTAAAGTTCCGGTGATAACCAAAGCCACATTATTACAAGAAGTAATAGTAAAACAAACCATTGGGTCTATCCGTATGAAGGGAGACACTACAGAATACAAAGCAGACAGTTTTAAAGTAAGTGCCAATGCCGATGTACAAGAATTGTTGCGCAAAATGCCAGGTATTCAAGTAAACAGCAAAGGAGAAATTACTGCACAAGGGGAAAGAGTGCAAAAAGTATTGGTAGATGGGGAAGAGTTTTTTAGTGATGACCCAGCGGTTGTTACAAAGAACTTAAGAGCAGATGCAGTGGAGAAAGTACAAGCTTTCGATAAAAAAAGTGACCAGGCTGTTTTTACAGGGATTGATGATGGCCAAAAAATAAAGACCCTAAACCTTACTTTAAAAGAAGACAAGAAAAAAGGCTATTTCGGTAAAGCCGAAGCTGGTGGTGATTTTGACAAATATGGATATGGAAAATTATTGGCCAATTCATTCAAGGGTAAAAGAAAAATCTCCGGATACCTTACTACTGATAATACCAAATTTGAATCGTTGAATTGGGACGAAAACAGAAACTATGGGGGCGATGCTAATACTACTACCCAAATAAACGACGATGGTGGTATGAGTATTTGGTCTACTGGTGATGAATTCAGTTATGGTAACGGTTTCCCAAGATCGGTAACAGGTGGATTTCATTTTAGCAATAAGTGGAATAAAGACAAGCACAATTCTAATAATACCTACCAGTACAATCAATTGGACGTAAGTGGTATCAATTCTAATAAAACCCAGAATATTCTACCTGGTGCAGATTTAATTAGCACTAGTGTTCAAGATCAATTCAGCAGCAGAAAAAGAAATAAGTTAACCAGCACTTATGAGTGGCAAATAGACTCAAGTAGTTCTTTAAAAATTACTGCAAGAGGCTCCATTGTAAATAGCAACAATGCTTCTAACTATTTTGGGCGAACCATCACCAGTGATAGTGTTTTACTAAACCAGAGTAATAGACTTACTTCCACTGTAGATGAAAATAAAACCATGAACTCTACTATTTTTTATCGGAAACGTTTTAAAAAAATAGGCAGAACCATTTCCTTAAATAATGAAATCAACTATAACGACCGAGCAGATGATGGATTCTTAACAGCCGACAATATTTTTTATGATGCATTGGGAAATATTGTTCGTAGAGATAATATTGATCAGCAAAAGATGAATAAACAAATTGTTACGACCATCAATTCTACTGTCAATTATACGGAGCCACTTTGGAAAAACACTTTCTTAGTGATGAACTATAAATTAAGTGTTAGTAGAAACGATGCGGAGCGTAATACCTTTGCAAAAAACACCGCCAATAATAAATACGATAATTTGGTAGACACATTAAGTAACCATTTTATTTTTAACACAACAGGGCATAACGGTAGTGTTAATATTCGGTACAGTGTTAAAAAATTCAATTTTTCTATTGGTTCTGGTTTAGGAACAGTTAATTATCGATTGAATGATTTGGTAAAACAAACCAATCGCAATGTAGTTTTCAACAACTTCATACCTGCTGTTTCGCTAAATCTTACGCCTAAACAACAACGCCGATTCTATTTCAACTATAACGGTTCTACTCAAAACCCTACCCTTTCTCAAATACAACCAATTATAGACAATATTGATCCGTTGAATTTAACCATTGGAAACCCCAACTTAAAACAATCTTTTGTTCATCGTTTTAGTTTAGGCGGTTCCGATTACAAAGTATTGAAAAGCAGAAGTGTAAGTTTTAACGTGAACTATTCTAAAACAGAAAATGCCATTTCTAATTCAAGTTTTGTAGACTCAGAAGGTAGAAGAATCAACCAAGCCATAAACGTAGATGGGAATTATAATTTTAGTGCAAGAGTGGGATATGGTTTTGAAATAATACCATCCCTAAATTTAAATTTCGATATTGGCCCCAGAAAAAGTCGATTTGCTAACAGAGTAAATGGAATCAATAATACTACCCAAAATATTGCTACATCATATAGCATCAATGCTGGTTATTGGGGCGACAAATGGATCAATTTTTGGTTTCAAGGTAATGCCAACCAGAATAAATCTACTACTTCTATTAGGCCCGATATTGTTACCCAATTCTGGTCTTATGAAGCTTACGGAAACTTACAGTTCAAGCTAAAGAAAATTAAAACCTATATAGACGTTAATATAGATGCAAATATTTATCAGAAGACCGCTGTATTTGCCGATCAAAGAGATGTATATATTATTAATGCTTCTGTAAGAAAAATTATTTCTAAAAACGACCAGTGGGAGTTAAAAGCTTCCGTAAACGATTTATTTAATCAAAACTTGGGCATTAACAGAAATGCTAGCAGCAACTTTATTACAGAAACAACAAATCAAAGCATTCAGCGCTATTTCTTATTTTCTTTAATCTGGAATTTTAGTAAAAACGGTAAACCTACTCAAGGATTTTAATATGAAAAAGACAATCGCAATCATCGCAATATTATTTGTATCTGTTCAATTGAATGCACAGGTACAGTTTATTAATTCAGGTAAAATTGAGTTCGAAAAGAAAATTAACCAACATGCACCTATTTTAGACGAGCCCGAAAATTTGTGGACTGCTGAAATGCTAAAGCAAATGCCCAAATTTGTTTCAGACACTTATGAATTAAAGTTTACTAATAATAAATCTGTTTATAAGCTAGCGAAAGAAAACCCTACCAATCGCTATATGATGTGGGGTTCTAAGCCTGTTGATACAGATGCAATTATTCAAGACCTTCAAAACGCAAACACTAGTGCACAAAAAGAAATTTTTGAGAATACTTATGTCATCAAAGACAGTATAAGAAATTTAGAATGGAAAATTGCCGATGAAACCAGAGAAATTGCTGGCTTTGAATGCAGAAAAGCAGTTACTAAAATTTGCGACTCTGTTTATGTAGTAGCTTTTTATACCGATCAAATTCCGGTAAGTGCGGGCCCAGAAAGTTTTGGAGGCTTACCAGGTATGATATTGGGATTAGCTGTTCCAAGATTATATACAACTTGGTTTGCCACTAAAGTAGAATTGACTGAACCTACTCCAGCAGATTTAAATCCAAAACAAAAGGGAAAGCAAGTAACCCGGGCACAACTAACTGCGGAATTGTCAAAAGGACTAAAAGACTGGGGAAAAGATGGGGCTAGAAGAATGTGGGTTGCGCAATTGTAATAATCATTTAGAATGGATCATTAAAAATGTTTAGTGCGAACAATCAATAGCATCGGTTCCTTGTATAGCCGAATTTAAATAGGGACTAACAAAAGGTATGTCTAAATTTAGTCCACGGAGTATCAACAAACAGCCAATGATAAAGGTAAACACCGGTACCAATTTTCTAAATTGCTGACGTAGCTGGTTGGGTAATTTATGTGCAGCTGCCACCAACAATATCATAGCAGGTATGGTGCCCAATCCAAAGAATCCCATAAACAACATTGACTCATATATATTATGGGCAACCAATGATGCAGCAACAGCTGTATAAACCAATCCACAGGGCAATAACCCATTTAATACACCAAAAATATACATCCATCCTACAGATTGTTTCTGCATAATTTTCTGCATGGCATTGATTTGCCATTGCTTAAAACCATTTAAAAAAGGCATTGATGTTTGTGGAAATAGTCTAGGTAATAAAACTGAAAAAACAATAACAAGGCCAAGCACAATTGAAACAATTTGGGTAACCCCAAACCAATTTACTCCCCTACCCAATAAACCAGCTGCAATACCAATACCAATATAAGTACTTACTCTTCCAATATTATAGAAGATTACGGCCAGCCATTTGTACAGACCATTAAAAGCTTGGAAGGGCAAAGACAATGCCAATGGACCACACATACCAATACAATGAACACTGCCCCCAAAGCCCAGCACAAAAGCAGATATCAGCAGTACTTCCATAATTAAGGAATAAAAATCACTTCTTCGGCATAGTAGTTTTTACCTGCACTGGTAAAACTGATTTTAGCAATATACTTTCCTTTATTGAATTGTGCAACCGGAAAAACATAAACCCCATTATTGGATGCGGCTAAGTTCAATTTCCTATCCGATTTTTCTGATGCTGGATTATAAAAATGAACTTCTGCCTTGGTAATAGCAGCGGCTGTAGTTGAGTCAATTTTTAAAATAATTTGCTGGTCTTGTTTCACAACACTAACTTTTGTAGGTAGCGCATTTGCATTGGCAGTAGCTTGTAGCTTACCATTAAAAGCCATTTCTTTTTCGTAATAATTAGACTCTACCATTTCAATATCAACTTGCATGGTTTTCCATACCAGAAATAATATAAATGCTACGCCCAATCCAAATGCCACTACAATTCTATATCCCCAATTCATTTTTTTGTATTAAAGGTCGCTAATAAATATGGCTTTCTTAGTAGTAATCACTTTATCGCCACTGAGTAATTTTATTTCATATTCCTCTTTCCTGTTCTTAATCTTGTTGCTGTCTACTTTAATGAAAAAAGTTTCTTCTGCCAATTGTCTACCCTTTAATGTATCTAAGGTTTGACCAATTCGTTCAATTTGCACATCAGGATCTGTTGCAACCAATCTATAAGGAAGATCTCTATTGCTCTTATTGGTTACTTTAATTCTAAATAAGTTGCTAATAGTTCCGTCTTTGTTTTCTTGCATACCTTGACCTGGCACACGCAAAATGGTTGCATCAAAAGTAGTTCTGGTTACAATTAAAATCCCTAATAACACCATTAAAATAACCAATACACCTGAATAAGCTTTAATGCGATAAGTAAACTCGAACTTCTTACCAGATGCTATTTGATTTTCAGACGCAAAAGTGATCAGATTTTCTGGCTTGTTCACTTTCTTCATCATCATATTACAAGCGTCAATACAAGCTGTACAGTTTACACATTCTAACTGGGTACCATTCCGGATATCTATATTAGTAGGGCATACATTTACACACATACCACAATCAATACAATCCCCTGCACCTTCTGTTGCTTTCTTTTTATTTCTAGGTTCCCCCCTTAAATAATCATAAGCAACTACAATAGAATTTTTATCCAATAAAACCCCTTGTAATCTTCCATAAGGACAAATAACGGTACACACAATTTCTCTAACGAAAGCATAAACTGTATAAAAAACCAAGGTGAAAAATATGATGGCAATAAAGCCGCCAATATGTTCAGACAAAGGATCTGTGATGATTTTAAACAGTTGATCTGTTCCTATTATATAGGCAAGAAAAGTATTTGAAATAGCAAAACTGAGCACTAAAAAAACAATATGCTTAATGGTTTTTCTGACATATAATTCAGTAGTCCATTTTTTCCCATTATTGATTTTTTGCTTATTACCATCTCCTTCAATGAAGTACTCAATTTTTCTGAAAATCATTTCCATGAATATGGTTTGTGGACAAACCCATCCACAAAAAAAACGACCATAAATCAAGGTGAAGATGACAATGAAGAGCATGAAGATAATCATGCCCAACCCGAACATGATAAAATCTTGTGGAGTAAAGAGTGAGCCGAAAAAAGTAAATTCTCCTTGCGGAATATTAAACTGAAACAAGGGATTGCCATCTATTCGAATAAATGGCATCGAAAAAAACAAAACAACATAAACATAACTCAAATAAGTTCTGTACTGGTATAATTTGCCTTTGGGCTGAAGGGCATGCACCCAATTTCTTTTTCCCTTACTGTCTACTGTAGAATGTAAACTCCTAAAATCTGCTTGCTTCGACTCACTCATAATATTCATTTATACCACCTACTTCATTGCAGGTGCTGTTGTTGAATCAGCAGCTGGTGCTGCTCCTGCTTCAACAAACAATTCTCCTTGTTTTTCTTTGGCTGGTTGTGGATTAGTACCCTGCAAAGATTTTACATAACTAGCTATCTGTGCAATTTGAATGGGTGAATAATCATCCTTCCAACTCTTCATTCCTTTTTCTGGCCAACCATATTTAATAGAATAAAATATGGCTTTGATATCTCCCTTGTGCAACCAATAATCATCGGTTAAATTAGGTCCAATTCCAGGTGCACCATTTACTATGGCACTTCCATTTTCAGCATGGCAGGTTGCACAAGCTCCAGGTTTAATATATAATTCCTTCCCTTTTGCAATGTCATCTGCACCCATCATTTTTACGGTATTTTCATCTACATTGTTGGCAGATTTTTCTAGATAAGCAGCTTGTTGAATAGCAGCCTGTTCCATATCCATGGCTAATTCTGCTTGTTGTAATGGTTTAGTACCAGCAACATGATAATTGTATAAATAAACAACACCAAAAATTAAACTAAGTGCAAATCCCCATCTCCACCAAACAGGCACTTCATTATCCAATTCCTTAATTCCATCGTAATCATGCCCTAAATCTAAACGAGCAATATCTTCATTGGTATTTCTGTTGTACAATCGATCAAACCATGCGATTTTTTCTTTTTCAACAACAGGTGTAGCTCCAGCAGCAACTGCAGTTTGAATGGCTTCTTTCTTCAAAAAGCTTCTGATACCATTGGCAAAATAAACAATGATGATCATTTCTAATACCACTATAAATGCCAACATTAGTATGATGGTTTCAGATACTACTGTTTTTGTTCCGGCAGGAACATTGGCAGATTGAGCAAATAATGATCCAGCGGAAATCAACACAAACAAAACAGTTAAAGCAGCAGCTTTTGAAGCACCACTTTGTTTTTCTTGCTCTACTTTATTTTTAATTGCTAAGATAAATACATTGCCCAACATAAAAATCACCATGGCTAATAAGCCAATTACTGTGATTAATACATAAGCAACAGTAGAATCATAAAATACTTCTTTGGCAACAGGTGCTTCTTCTTTAGCAGCATCCTGTGCCCAGATAATATTTGCAGCTAAGCTGGCAAGTAAAAGCAGGAGCAATTTTTGCATCAATGCTTTTTGTTTGTTGAAATAAGATATACTAGTTAACATATACAATTTTTTATCAGTCATTGATTGGAATTTGGCTATTCTTTTCCATTTTTTCTTTGTTGGCAGACATAACATACCAAGTAACCACCCCAAAAAACACTGTGAATATCACCAATGAAACCATTGGATAAATATTGACGTTTTCAATACTGGTTACATAATTTTTAAATTTCATACAGATGAATTTTAGTGCAATGTTTTAATTTCTGCCTCTGGCGCTTTCTTCAAGTCTGCACCCAATCTTTGCAAATAAGCAATCAATGCAATAATTTCTTTACCACTTTTTGCTTTGATTCTATTGGCATTTAAATCTGCAGCAATTTCATCTGCTTGCATTTTTAAATCGTTGTTTGCTTTTTGATCGTAGCCTTCAGGATAAGGAACGCCTAAAGTTTGCATGGCCCTAATTTTACCAGGAGTTGTACTTATGTCCAAATCATTGTCTAATAACCAAGGATATGGAGGCATAATAGAACCTTGAGAAATTTCTTCAGGGTCATTCATATGTCTGTAATGCCAGCTGTTGGGATATTTATTTCCTTGACGAGCCAAATCTGGACCGGTACGCTTACTACCCCACTGGAATGGATGATCGTACACAGATTCTCCTGCTTTAGAATAATCGCCATATCGAGCTACTTCATCTCTAAATGGACGAACCATTTGTGAGTGACAAGTGTAACAACCTTCTCTGATATAAATATCTCTACCCTGCAATTCAAGCGGTGTATATGGCTTAACTGTGCTGATGGTAGGAACATTCTCTTTCACAATAAATGTAGGAATGATTTCAATAGCGCCTCCAATAGAAACAACAATCAAACTCATCACCAACATTTGTACTGGCCTTCTTTCTATGATTGAGTGCCAGTAAGCTTTTCCTTCTGGTAATGGTTGTGCTGCTAGTGCAGGTGCTTCCCCATATTCTTCTGAAACAAATGATCCAGCTTTTGCAGTTCTGATTAAATTAACTACCATGATGATTACCCCAGTTAAATAGATGGTACCACCCAATCCTCTTAAAATATACATCGGAATGATGCGGGTCACTGTTTCTAAAAACTGGAACTTCAACTGTCCTTCTGGAGTAAATTGTTTCCACATCAATGCTTGAGAAATAGCTGCCCAATACATAGGAATTGCGTAAAGTAAAATACCTACAGTTCCAATTAAGAAATGGGTATTGGCCATTTTAACAGAATGCAATTTGGTATTATATATTCTTGGAACTAACCAATATAACATACCAAAAATCAAGAAGCCATTCCATCCAAGTGCTCCTACGTGAACGTGTGCAACAATCCAATCGGTATAATGTGCAAATCCATTCACGTTTTTAAGTGAAAGCATTGGGCCTTCAAAAGTGCTCATACCATAACAAGTCAATGCTACAATGAACATTTTCAAAATGGGATCTTCTTTAACCTTATCCCAAGCACCACGTAAAGTGAAAATTCCATTTAACATACCACCCCAACTTGGAAGAATCAGCATGATACTAAATACTACTCCCAATGATTGTGCCCAATCAGGTAATGCAGTATACAACAAGTGGTGAGGACCTGCCCAGATATAGATAAAGATCAAGGCCCAGAAGTGAATAATACTCCACTTATAAGAATACACTGGTCTTCCGGCCGCTTTAGGAACAAAATAATACATGATACCCAACATAGGGGTGGTCAAGAAAAATGCAACTGCATTATGACCATACCACCATTGTACCAATGCATCTTGAACCCCTGCATACCAACTATAACTATGCGTCATAGAAGTAGGCAATGAAAAAGAGTTTACAATATGCAATAAAGCAACAGTTACCCAAGTACCAATAATAAACCAGATAGCAACATATAAATGTCTTTCTCTTCTGGTTAAAATGGTTGCAAACATATTGATACCAAACACAACCCAAATAAGGGTAATAGCAATATCAATAGGCCAAATTAGCTCAGCATACTCCTTTCCTTGCGTTAAACCCAAAGGAAGTGTTACTGCTGCTGCAACAATGATTAACTGCCAGCCCCAGAAATGTACTAATCCGAGTGCTTTACTCCACATACTGGTTTTGAGTAACCGGGGCATCATATAATATACACCGGTGTAAATACCGTTGCCCACAAATGCAAAAATGACTGCATTGGTATGCAATGGTCTTAATCGTCCAAAACTAGTATAGGATATACCTAAATTGAGTGCAGGGTAAGCTAGCTGGAAAGCTATAATTACCCCAACCAGCATCCCTACTATTGCCCACAAAACAGTGGCAAAAGCGAATTTCCGGACGATGGAATTGTCGAAACTGAATTTTTCTAACTGCATGGTGTTTTATTTATTCTCTGTTGGTTGATTGGTTTGATCAAATAAAATTTTATTCGCTGGCGTAAAATGGTCATCAAACTGCCCTGTTTTAGAACCCCATATAAATGCAATCAGGAATCCTGAAGCAACTAGGAGGCTAATGATGAGTAAAAAAACAATCACAATCATTGATGTATATTTTTAAGATCAGCAATAGGTTTAAAACAAAACTTTTCAATAAGTGCTGCACCCAACATAGTAGAAATCACAATGGTGAAAGTGCTGGATGGCATTAAGATGGCCGCTACCAAGGGAGACATTTGAGCGGTTACAGAAAAATACAATCCCACCACATTATATAAAGTGGATATTACAAAAGTGGTTTTAATTAAATTTTTAGACCATTTAGCCGCTTTAATGTATTGATCCAATAAAGGCAACTGATTAGATAACATGATTGCATCACTAGCAGGAGAAAATTGAATAGTATTATCTACTACTGCAATACCCACATTACTCTTACTTAAAGCGCCTGCATCATTTAAGCCATCACCTACCATCATCACTTCTTTACCATTTAACTGTAATGATTCTATGTAAGCCAACTTAGCTTGAGGTGATTGATTAAAATGATAAGAAATAGGTCGCAGTAGTTGTTGCTTTAAATAATGTTCCGCATTATTATTGTCTCCACTTAACACAGATACTGGGTAAGGCAATTCATGAATAAGCCGATTTACATGTGCCCTTAAAATATTTTGAATAATAAACTTGCCATATATTTTATTATCAATAGATACCCAAACTTCTGAAGCCACTGGCACTGCAGATTCATTGCCTACAAAACTAGAAGAACCTAATTTATAGTGGGTTTCATTTTCCCATGCTTCAATTCCTGCACCAGCTACTTCTTTAATATGTTCCAAATGGCATGGTGTAACTTTAATTTTATGAGTAATTGCTTTACTCAATGGATGTAAAGATTGCCCAGCCATTGATGCAATAATTTGCAAATGATTTACTGAAATAGGTTCGCCGCTGTATTCAACAGAAGAAGCATGCGGATAAGTGAGTGTGCCTGTTTTATCAAAAACTACCTGGTCTATTGTGGCAATAGTTTGTAACACTTGCGCATTTTTAAGGAATAGACCGTGCTTGCTAAAAATATTCAAGACAAAGCCCTCTGTAAAAGTGGCCGTAATTAACAAAGCACAAGGACAAGCAACAATTAATACAGCAGTCATTGCCTGCCAAGCATTGGCAATATTAGATGGATACCAATATGCAAAACTGCTAAAGGCAACTGTTAATACGGCTAAAGAAAAATAATTACTTATAACAGTAGTGAATGAATAAACATTTTTATCTGTTTTCTTAAACGCATCATTATTCCATAAACGAGTGAAATTACTTTGAGAAAAAGGCTTTACTACTAATAAGTCAATTGAACCATTCAATTGTTTACCACCTGCATATACCAAGTCTCCAATTGCTACAGAAGTGGGTTCGTTTTCACCCGTTACGAAACTATAATCAATCTCCCCCTTTCCTAATAAGTGCATGCCATCAACAGGAATCACTTCATTGCTCCTAATGCGAATAGTATCATCTATCTTAACTTCCTGAACAGGAATATAAGACTCTGTTCCATTTTTATCTACTAAACAAACAGCAACAGGGAAATAAGATTTAAAATCTCGATTAAAAGATAGGTCAGCAAAAGTTTTTGTTTGAAAAGATCTTCCTAATAACATAAAGAAAATAATACCAGACATACTATCTAAATATCCACCCCCAGTTCCAGAAATAATTTCATACACACTTCTACTAAATGTTACTGCCAATGCTAAAGCAATGGGCGCATCTATATTGAGCCTTCTTTGTTTTACACTAAACCAAGAATTAATAAAAAATTCTGACCCACTATAAAGTAATACAGGTAAAGCCAATAATAAATTAACATATCGGAACAAATTAGCTGTTAAGCCATCTACAGTAATAGTCTCCAATCCTAAATACTCGGGAAAGCTCAACATCATGATATTGGCAAAACAAAAACCTGCAATACCAATTTTCACCATAGCGCTACGAGACACCATTTTTTCTTGCCTTTTAGACCCTTGACCATCGTCTAAAGTGATATAAGGTTCGTATCCAATGGAAGCCAATAACTCTGCAATAGCTCTAATAGTAATTGCATCCGGATTAAAATAAACAGTCACTTCCTTGGTTGGAAAATGAACTGTAGAAAAATGAATTCCCTCGTTTACTTTTTGCAAATTTTCTAATAACCAAATGCAAGAGCTACAATGAATTTGAGGCAAATAAAATTTAACCGCTATTTGATTGGGTTTAGAAAAAACTATGTAAGCAGCCGCAATGGTTGCATTGTCTAAAAAACCAAACTTCTCTTGATCTTGCAATTCAGGAAGTTTTACCCCTGAAGCATCATGAATATTGTAATACTCACAAAGATTGCTTTTATTCAAAATCTGATAAACAGAGCTACACCCTTTGCAACAAAAAGCTTTTTCATCAAATACCACTGGTTCCCCTGCGCAATAATCTCCGCAGTGAAAGCATTTGGTTGATTCGATGGTCTTATGCTGCATAGTTATAAATAGTTGTTAAAAGTTAGTTTATTTTGAACAAATTTGGTGGTTTAGGCTTGTTTTTTTTGTTGTTCTTTTGGATCAAGACCTAATCCTCTAAAAACATTTGCTCTAAAACAACTACAAGCATTCAATCGGTCTTCAATCATTTTATTCCAACGGTATTTTTCCTTTACAAAATTTTTATTGAATGAATCGGCTAAATCGTGCTGTTTAATCGCCCCGTTTTTAAATGTATTGGTGTCTAATAAGCTGGTCAAATTATGCACATGAGACATAATTTTATGTTCCTTGCTTCGGGTAAGTTGCATTAAATCGAACAAATTAGGCAAAGGCACTTCTTTTGCCGATTTAGCATTAAACACTTTCATTACAGAGGGGAATACCAATTTTTGTTCGCAGGTAACCAAGGAACTAAAATCGTTACGGAGATTTTGCATCAATTCTATTAAATAGTCTTTATGCTCTTCGTCGTAATCTTTTAAATAAACGCAATGGATGGCGTTTTGCAGTTTTAATTCTAAGCAGGGATAAACATTCTCCAAGAGATGGTGAATGAATTCTTCTGTTTGGTCTGCGTGTTTACACATTTGTAGATTTTTACCCTACAAAGATGTATGTAGAACAACAGGGAATGAATGAGTTTTGCTGTGGCATTATATGATATAAATCATATAATTTATTTAGTCCTCTATATTGGCAGTTTGAATCAGTTTTTGTAAATTAACGATGCTGATTTTTTTACCTTTCAAAGAAATCAGTTTGTCGTTATTGAATTCTGATAATAAACGGATACAGCTTTCCGTAGAAGTTCCAACATAATCGGCTATTTCTTCTCGGCTTAAACTCACATTAATGGTTTGGTTGTCTTCTTCAAAACCATAGGTAGCTTTTAAGAACAACAAAGCTTCTGCCATTCTTTCTCTTACATTTTTTTGAGAGAGAGAAACAATATGATCTTCTGCCACTTTTAAATCTTGGCTCATTTTCTTAACTACTTCAAACATGAGTTTAGGTGAAGACTCAATAGCATCAAAAAAATACTTTTTATCGATAATGCAAATTGAAGCGTCTTCCAATGTAACAGCAGAGCAATGATAGCGCTCATTAGACAAAAGAGCCCTATACCCTACTATATCACCCGATTTAACCAATCGCAAAATTTGCTCTTTTCCATCGTAACCAGTAGTGGTTAATTTGATTTTACCGCTATTGATACAAAATAATCCTGCAGGTAAGCCATTCTCTGTAAACACATATTGTCCCTTCTTGTACACGGCACAAGATTTATGAATGCATAAATCCTTTACTTGATCTTCGTCTAATACATTGAAAACAGAGTTTAGCCTCACATTACAATGCACACAACTAGTCTCAATGGGTCCATTATTCTTCATCTCTTCAGTCGGCTTTGCACAAAGTTAAACATATTATATTTATTTGGTTAACAAAACTACCCTAGACTCCATAGGTGCAAGGTCTATTTTATTCACACCCAATACGCCGGTCACCACATCTTTGAAACCCTTGAATCCATTGGTTCTTTCCCTATAATTGGCCAAAGAAACCGATTTATTTTTATTGGAAGTATTCATCAAAATCATTACTGTTGAACCTTGGTCATACCGAAAGTAAACATAAAGCCCATCATTGGGAAGCCACTGCATCATTTTACCTGTTTGTAAAGCAGTATTGGTTTTTCTAAAATTGGCCAATGTTTTTACATAATTGAATGCAGTATTTTCGGTTTGATCACGGCCGCTGGCCATTCGTTTGTCTTTTTCATCATTTGGAAAGCCCCCAGGAAAATCTAATCGAACCATTCCATCATTCGGATCTTTAAAATTTTTCATCCACAATTCGGTTCCATAATACAACTGAGGAATACCTCTTAGGGTGAATAATAAATTCATTCCCATTTTGTATTTATTCATGTCTGATCCAATCATTGATACAAACCTTTCCATATCATGATTGTCTAAAAAAATGCAATTTTTCTCAGGTGCATGGTACAATAAATCTTGAGACAGGGTCATGTATAATTTATTGACACCTTCTGTCCAACCAAATGGTTTATTAATGGCATCCATCATAGCATAACTCAAAGGAAAGTCAGTAGTGCCAGGCGCATTATGCTTAAAAGTAGTTTGCATATTGTTCTTGGTAAAATACGCACTACCAGCAACGGTATTGGCCACCGCTTCGCCAAAAATGCTGATGGTCGGAAAATCTTTTTCTAAGGCTGTGTTCACATTGTTCATGAATTGTTCATCGCAATATTTATAAGTATCCACTCTCCAACCGTCAATACCAAATTCTTCCACTGTCCACAATGCATGTTGAATTAAAAAATTAGCCACAAATGGGTTGCGTTGATTAATATCTGGCAAATGCGGAACAAACCAACCATCTAACATCACTTTTTTATCTGCAGCATTTCCCATTAAATCAAAAATGGCTTCGTCTCTATGATTGGTATTGGTGTAAGCAGGCCATTGATTAATCCAATCTTTAGCGGGAGCGTCTTTGTACATCCAATGCTCATTTCCTACATGGTTGTACACTGCATCCTGAATAATTTTAATGCCTTTTGCATGAGCGGCATCAATCAATTTTTTATAGGCATTTTCACCCCCTAGTCTTTTGTCAATTGCATAATGATTGGTAAACCAATACCCATGATAGCCAGCCATCATACCTGCTTGCTCGCTTTGCAAAGGCATATCATTTTCTAGTACAGGAGTCATCCAAATAGCGGTTACACCTAGATCCTGCAAATAATCTAAATTATTTGCTACCCCTTCTAAATCGCCACCATGTCTTTTGATGGGATCTTTCCGATTCACTAAATTGTCTTTATAGCCAGGAACAACATCATTCAACCGATTGCCATTACTAAATCGATCAGGCATTAATAAATAAATAAAGTCTTTGGCAGTCACTCCTTTTGCAAAGGTTTTTCCCATTCCTGTTCTTCTTGGTTTTAATTCCCAAGCAATTGAAATTGCACTATCTGAATCAGCTATTTTAATCTTGACTTTACCTGGTTTAGCGGTAGGATTAATCACTAAATCTAGGGCTATATATTTTTTATTTTCAAATGCATGTACTTTGATTAATTGAACACCTGCATAGTTTACACTTAGTTTTGCATTGGAGAAATCAGTTGTTGTATTGCGAACAATCAACTGTACTTTATTCCATTTCATTCCAACAAACCAATTAGTAGGATATAGTTCAATATTGCTTTGAGCCTGTAAGTTAAAGGCCAACAATAAGCAACCAATTATTTTTACAATTTGATACATATGAAACGTTTGAAATTATTCATTTTCTTTAACCACAATGGCACATACAATTGCAGCAGCAATTAGTAAACCGCCCCCAACTTGTACCGCCAATAAGCGATCATTGTGTAATACTGTTTCCATTACATTTCCAAAAAACAAGGAAGCAATAATTTCTGGAAGTACTATAAAGAAATTAAAGATGCCCATATAAATACCCATTTTATGTGGAGGTATACAACCCGCTAACATAGAATAAGGCATGGATAAAATAGAAGCCCAAGCAATACCAACCAAGCCCATCGATAAATACAAGTAAGAAGGCTCAGTAACGTAGTTCACTGATATCAATCCTGCACCACCCAATAACAAACAAATGGTATGCGTATATTTTTTACCCAATTTATTTACCCAGAAAGGAAGGGTAAACGAAAATCCAAAAGTGACTAAATTTAAAATAGCAGATGTGGTATTAGCGTATTCCAAACCCTGGGTATACACATCACTGGAAGTAGTGGTATTGCCTCCAAAAATATCCGAAGCAACACCAGTACTGTAATAGAACCACATCAAAAATAATCCTGGCCAGGTTAAAAAATTCACCAAGGCCAATCGTTTCATTTGATCGGGCATATTGGTAACAGAACTAAAAATTTCTTTTACACCACCCATAAAACCTTTACCCTCTGCATCCAATTTATTTTTCCAATCAGGATCAGCAGGAGGATATTCTTTGCTCTTAATAACGGTGTACAAAACAGCCAATAAAAAAACAGATCCCCCTATGTAAAAAGAATACATAATATTTTCAGGAATGCCACCAGCTGTTTTATCCCTAGACACCCCAAACCATTGTACCAATTTTTGTGGCAAATAACCTGCAACAAAAGAAGCCAATCCAATAAACATACTCTGCATAGCAAAGCCCATGGGTTGTTGCTTTTTATCTAAGTTGTCTGCAACAAATGCACGAAAGGGTTCCATGCTAATATTGATAGAAGAATCTAAAATCCAGAGCACACCAGCAGCCATCCAAATAGCCGATGAATTGGGCATGATGAATAATGCCAATGAACTTAAAATAGCCCCTACCAAAAAATAAGGTCTTCTTCTACCTAGCTTAGGGTGCCAGGTTCTATCACTCATATAACCAATAATAGGTTGTACAATTAAACCCGTCATAGGAGCAGCTAGCCATAGGCCAGGAATTTGTTCAGGGCTAGCACCTAAGTATTCATAAATGGCACTCATATTGCCCATTTGCAAACTCCAACCAAACTGAATTCCAAAGAATCCGAAACACATATTCCAGATTTGCCAGAAACTCAGTTTAGGCAATACCGCTTTAGGGTTAGTAGACATAGCAATCGTTTTATTGTATAAGATTGTGTATTGAATACACATCTCAATATACAATAAAAAACATCCTCAAATTGAGGATGCTTTAGAAATATTTAATCACTATGGGAAAATTTAAATCACAAACCCATCAGGCAATATCGCCGTCTTTTTAACCACTACAATACCATCTTTAACGGTGTAGAGTGGATGATCGGTATTGGCTAAATGACTGCCGCCATTAATTCTTACATCGTTGCCTATTCTACAGTTTTTATCGATGATGGCGTCTTTGATATAGCAACGCTCTCCTATTCCAATTTTAGGGAGACCCTTGCTGGTATTTAGCTCCATCTCTTCAAGAGTTTCATAATAATCATTACCCATAATATAAGTGCTTACTACGGTGGTACCATGCCCAATTCTGGAACGGATACCTACTACACTTTGTTCTATTCGGCTCGCATGAATAATAGAGCCTTCTGCAATAATGGTTTTCTCTAAAGTAGTGCCACTGATTTTAGCCGGGGGCAACATTCTTGCTCTACTGTAAACTGTTTTATTATTATCAAATAAGTTAAAAAGAGGTACTTCTTGTGTTAAAGCAAGGTTGGCTTCATAGAAAGAATAAATATTACCAATATCGGTCCAATAACCATCGTATTGAAAGCTCGATACTTTGTAATTTTCTATAGAGTCTGGAATAATTTCTTTTCCAAAATCGGTAGCAGTAGGATGCGCTTCATTCAATAATTTATCTAGGATCTTTTTATTGAAAATATAAATACCCATAGATGCTAAATAGTTTCTTCCCTGCCCTTGCATATCGGCACCAGTATCACTTACCCAGTCTGGTAAAATATCTTTCTTAGGCTTCTCAATAAAAGAAGTAATCACATTTTCTTCATTGGTTTTTAAAATACCAAATTCAGGTGCATCTCTATCGTCTACAGGTATCGTTGCTATTGAAATATCGGTTTGACTGCTGATATGATTCTTCAACATATCACCAAAATCCATTTGGTACAATTGATCACCACTCAAAATCAAAATATAATCATACTCTAAATTAGAAATATGTCTCAGCGATTGTCTTACCGCATCTGCTGTTCCCTGAAACCATCCTGGGTTATCAGGTGTTTGCTCTGCCGCCAAAATATCTACAAAGCCAGTACTGAACGCACTAAAGTGGTACGTGTTTTTAATATGCTTATTTAAAGAAGCAGAATTAAACTGTGTTAATACAAACATGCGGTTGATGCCACTGTTGATACAGTTACTAATGGGAATATCAACTAATCTGTATTTACCTGCAATAGGTACGGCTGGCTTAGACCTGCTAGCTGTTAGTGGAAAAAGTCGCGTACCTGCTCCACCCCCTAATATTACTGCCAAAACGGATTGCGAAAATGTTTTCATATGACTGATTGCTTATTTGATGTTGATTTGAAATTAACTTATTTATTTTAAACTTTGGTAAACTTGTCTATACTCAGACACAGTGCTCTCCCAACTATGGTCTATCTGCATCATATGCTTGCGCATCCACTCCATATGTTTTTTGTCTTGATAAACAGATACGCCTCTTCCAATAGAATAAGCCAAATCATCAATGGTGGCATTGTTAAATCGTATACCAAAACCATCGGTATCTCCCATATCGGTTACTGTATCTTTTAATCCACCAGTACTTCTTACTACAGGTACTGTTCCATACCGCATGGCATACATTTGATTAAGCCCACAGGGTTCTACCCTACTTGGCATCAACAAGAAGTCGGCACCGGCATAAATTAAATGGCTCAATTGTTCATTGTATCCTATATAGGCATTGTAAATGCCTTGGTATTCATTGGTCATTTGCTGCAGTTCCCATTCAATGCTGGTTTCACCACTACCTAAAATTAAAAAACAAGCATTCCCTTGGGTTTGATGAATGGCTGTTCTAATGGCAGCTGGTAAAATATCTGCAGCTTTTTCGCCCACTAATCTTCCAATAAAAACAAAGAGCGGTTTGGTAATATCTAAACCAAATTGGTCGCAGAGTATTTTTTTGTTTTGCTCTTTGCCCTTGGTTACTGTTTTAACAGTAAAGCGGTTCTCTATATAAGTGTCGGTTGATGGATTCCAAACCTCATTGTCTATACCATTTAGAATGCCTACACATTTGCCTTTTTCAAACTCGAACAAAGCTTCTAATCCATTGGCATTTTCTCTTAGCTCATCCATATAACTCCAACTAACCGTGGTTACTTTATCGGCACATTTTACGCCAGATGCAAGGGGATTAATGCTACCTGCCCAGTCAAGCATTCCGCGCTTCCATAGATCCCACCGAGGTATATAGAGACTTTTATCCCACCCCATCCAACCCTGGTACTGACCATTGTGGATGGTTACCACCGTTGAAACAGCTGCCAAGTGTTGAAAGTCGTAACAATATTTCATCATGAACGGAATCAATGCCGTATGGTGATCGTGACAATGCACTACATCAGGCTGATGCTCCCAACTACTGATCCAACTTACCACTGCTATTTGGAAAGCGGTAAAACGCTCCGCATCGTCATCATAGCCATATATTTTCTGTCGATCTAATAACCCATTGATATCAATTAAAAAAAGGTCGAAGCCCAATTTATTGGTAGGTTCTTTAATTACGGTGAAGTCAAAATACCAGTTGCCTAAATTGGCACTGCCTTTGAAATCGACGGTCCAATCATTTTCATACAAGAACTTGGTTCTATACATGGGCATAATCACTTTGGCAATATCCCCCGACTTGCATTGGTACTTTGGCAAAGCGCCAACTACATCGCCCAATCCACCTGCTTTAGCAACTGGATAACACTCGGCACTAACATGTATAATTTCCATAGAAATACATTAAAACTTCAATTTTCAAGATAACCAATAAAGCGATTCCATCAAATTACCATTTTAAAATTTTTCCTTCAATCAATTATTCCTATTTTCCATTATTCTAAAAACGAACGATTGATATGAGTCAAGCTAAACAACCAACTAACACCGGTGCACTTGCTACACTGGTAATTGTATTTTTTTTCTGGGGTTTTATTGCTGCATCTAACAGCATTTTTATCCCATTTGCCAAAAATCATTTTAATTTAAACCAATTTGAATCTCAATTAATTGGTTCTGCATTTTATGGCGCCTATTTTATAGGGTCGTTGATTCTATTCATTTTATCTAATCTTTTTGGTTATGATATTTTAAATAAAATAGGGTACAAAAAAGGGATCATTTATGGTTTAGGCATTTCAGTGGTAGGTGCGTTGTTGATTATACCTTCTGCCAATGCCAATTCTTTTCCAGCCATTCTTGGTTCATTTTTTATTGTTGCATTAGGATTCTCGTTGCAACAAACATCTGCACAACCTTTTGCCATTACATTGGGTGATCCATCTACTGGTTCACACCGTTTGAATTTAGCAGGTGGCGTCAATTCGCTGGGAACCACACTGGGGCCCATTATCGTGAGTTTCTTTTTGTTTGGATCGGTAGGTAATGCCAACACAGAAGTAACTGTCACCAATATCAATACTTTGTATTTGATTGTTGCGGGCGTATTTGCGGCAGTGGCTTTATTCTTTGCATTTTCAAAATTACCTGAAGGCAAAAACGATGAAAAATTTGAGAAAGCCAATAAAGCAGCTTCTTCTTTATTGATGATGACTTTTCTAATTGGCCTTATCATTATTGTTGGACAGTTTACTGAAGTACCTAAATTAACTTTGTTATTGTTATCGCTTATTTCAGTGGTAGGAATTTTATTCTATTCCAATAATCAAGCGGTAAAAAATCCAACTGGTTGGGGTGCAATGAAATACCAACAACTGATTTATGGTATGATTGGTATTTTTGTTTATGTGGGTGTAGAAGTGACCATCGACAACAACTTCGGGGCTTTGTTAAGAATTCCAGGATACTTAACAGAAGCGGGTTTAGAAGAAAGTCAAATTTCTAAATATGTTTCTCTTTATTGGGGTAGCTTAATGATTGGTAGATGGACTGGTGCCATCAGCGTATTTAATTTAAAGGGCATGGGTAAAACCATTGCCACCATTATTGTTCCCTTCTTTGCATTTGGTGTAGTGTTATATGTAAACAATTTATACGGCAGCGATGTATCCGATTTGTTTGGATATGCTGTATACATAGCGTTAGCCATTGCAGCCTTTTTTTATGGTCAAGAAAAGCCCGTTAAAACGTTGATTGCGGTTTCTGCGTTGGCTACTACTGCAATGTTAATTGGTGTATTTACCAATGGATTGATTTCTGTGTATTCATTTATGGCAGGTGGTCTTTGTTGTTCTGTAATGTGGCCTTGTATATTTTCTTTGGGTGTGGGTGGATTAGGAAAGTACACCAGCCAAGGCTCGGCATTTTTAATCATGATGATTTTAGGTGGTGCCATCATTCCACCATTGCAAGGTGCCATTGGAGACAATTCTGCAATAGGCATGCACCAATCTTATTTATTAGCTGCTGCATGTTTTGCATTTTTAATTTACTTAGCCATCAAAATGAAAAATGTATTAAAAGCACAGGGCTTAGATTTTGATGCCCAAGTTGGTGGTGGTCATTAATCATTTGAAAGAACGATATATGAATAGTAAAAAAGACAACAGAACTGGTTCTACTGCCATGGAGCAATTGGCCGTAGGAATAGATATTGGTGGTACTGGTACCAAGTATGGAATTGTAGATAGAGTAGGAAACTTATTGTTTTCTGGTGAAATGAGTACCCGAAATCACCTTGAAGTGATGCCATATATTGATGAGCTTTATGAAAATATAGCTCCGCTAATTGAACAAGCAGGTGGACCTGGAAGAATCAAAGGAATAGGCATTGGTGCACCCAATGGAAACTATTATAAAAATACCATTGAGTATGCGGCCAACTTACCTTGGAAAGGCATTATTCCGTTTGGCAAAATGGTAGAAGATAAATTCAAATTACCAGTTGTATTAACCAATGATGCCAATGCTGCTGCCCTTGGAGAAATGATGTATGGTGCTGCACAAGACATGCAAGACTTTATCATGATTACCCTTGGCACAGGTGTAGGTAGTGGCATTGTGGCCAATGGAAAATTAATTTATGGACACGATGGATTTGCAGGAGAATTAGGCCATACCATCATTATACCAGACGGAAGATATCACGAAGGCACAGGAAAGAGAGGCTCTTTAGAAAGTTATGCATCCGCTACAGGCGTTAGACTAAACGCTTTAGAGTTCTTAGAAAAAAGTACAAAGCCAAGCTTATTAAGAGCCATCCCTACCGATAAAATTGATTCTAAAAAAGTACATGAAGCAGCTTTGGAAGGCGATGAATTGGCCAAAGAAATATTTGATTACACAGGTAAAATATTAGGAATGGCATTGGCCAATTTTGTCATGTTCTCTAGCCCAGAAGCCATTGTATTATTTGGTGGATTAACCAAGGCAGGAGACTTTATTCTAAAGCCAACGCGTGAACATATGGAAGCAAACCTTATCAAGGTTTTTGAAAATAAAGTAAAAATATTGGTAAGCCATTTAAAGGAATCGGATGCGGCTATTTTAGGCGCTTCTGCCCTTGTATGGGAGATGAAATAATAAATACAGCTGGAACCGGGCGTTGCCCGGTTTTATCGCTGGGCTTGATTGTTTCTTTTCCATTTACCAGCATGGTACTGCTACCGCCTCCATCTAAATTCAACGCTTCAACACAGCCAACCGATTGCATTAATTGTGCTAATTGAGTAAGATTCGCCCCTTCTGCAATGCCTGGATTTCTTCCTTCCACTACCATTACTACTATATGTCCATCGGCAGTATAACCCATGGCAGTTCTAGGATGTTTGTCGTTGATTTGTTTACCAGCAAAACGTTGTTCTTCGTTATTAGAAATCTTGATTTGACCCTCTTGTATTAATACAGGACCTCCGGCAACTGCAGTTTGCATTTTCCATTTTTTAAATATTGCAGTGGTGGGTAATTGAGCGCGCGTTAAAACAGGAATACTGTCTTTAAAATGAGGCACTGCATATTGAGATGCCAAAGGATATTTAGCTGCGCTGTCTGTAAACAACCAAGCAATATCAGCCTTTCTTCTTTTGCTAATACCAATGGCACCAGCAAAAGAATGACGATAGGTGAAAGTATCTTTTCCTCTTAATGCTGTGCTATGAATATTATAAGCCAAGAGCTGTCCATTATTCACTACTGCATTAAGATTGCGATTATGAACAAATTCAAAAAAAGTAGTATTCACTACTAGTAAGGGAGCATTATTTTGTTGATGATATTCGGTAGGAGTATATCGCTTGCCATTTCCTATAGCAACAGAAAAATCAAGTGCCTTTTCGTTTAAAGGGGCTACTAAATAAAATGCTTTGTTAGGCTTTCCATTGATGGAATCGTTGGAGTAGAAAACATGAACATTATTAGGCAATGGACCAAATACACTATCTACATTTATCCAATTCATTTGCCCTAGCAGCGCTAGCGGTGCTAGAATTAATAAGAACAGCAGCTTATGCATGAACTGCTTTTTCCAACTTCCATTTGTTCACGCCATATCCAGGTATCACATGTTTCTCGCTATGGTAAGATGATCGTACCAATGGACCACTTTCTACATAATCAAAGCCAATGCTATAACCTATTTCTCTTAGCTCGGCAAACTCATCGGGATGTACAAATCGTTGAACAGGTAAATGTTTTTTAGTGGGTTGAAGGTATTGTCCTAAGGTTAATACATCGGTTCCTACGGCAACTAAATCTTTCATTGACTGAATAATCTCTTCTTTGGTTTCACCTAGCCCTAACATCATCCCCGTTTTAGTGCGCATCCCTCCTTTCTTCAAGGTTTCTAATACTTCTAAACTTCTTCTATATTTTGCTTGAATTCTTACTTGCTTCGTAATGCGTTCCACCGTTTCCATATTATGGCTCACTACTTCTGGAGCAGCTTCAATGATGCGTTGAATCTGGTCTTTAAATCCCCTAAAATCAGGAATTAATGTTTCTAAAGTAGTAGTAGGATTAAGTGTTTTAACTGCTTTAATGGTATTGTACCAAATAATAGAGCCTCCATCTTTCAATTCATCTCTGTCTACACTAGTAATAACCGCATGCTTCACTTTCATTAAGTGAATGGCTTCTGCAACCCTTTGCGGTTCATCAAAATCAACAGCTAATGGCCTTCCGGTAGCTACTGCACAAAATCCACAACTTCTGGTACATATATTACCTAGAATCATAAAAGTGGCCGTTCCTTCTCCCCAGCATTCACCCATATTGGGGCAATTGCCACTCTCGCAAATAGTATGTAATTTATGGGTATCTACTAAGCCTCTAACATGCTTATAACTTTCTCCAATGGGTAGTTTTACACGAAGCCAGTTGGGCTTTTTTAAGGGCGCATCAGCAGTAACGATGGTATCGGTAGGCATTTTGGGTACTACAGGTAATTCTTGCATGCTCGAGAAATATAATTGGGCACAAAATTAACTACTTTCTTCTACCGAAAGTGAATGCAGCATAGGCATTGAAGAAGAAGTTTTTTTCCTTATTTAGTAAAATAATGGGCATTTTCTGTGAATAAAAAGAAGCATTTACACCTACTTCAATGGCAGAAAGCAATTCATTGTATCTACCATAGTCAAAACGGAGGGCCACTTTAGCGTGTCCACCTGGAACAAATTTCATTTCACCAAATCCTTTAAACAAACCGCCTTTCCCCAATATAGCACTGGGGTCTAAGAATAAAGCTTCATTGGTTCCATCGTATTTAATTTCCTCTCTCAAACCTGTTTGTTGGTTCTGCACTTCTAAATAATAAGGCTTCAGTAATCCGGCAGTAATGCCGCCACCATAAATAGCTGAAACAGCAATTCCATTTTTATTTCCCTTTCCGCCAATTAATTTTTGTTGCCCAAAACCTAGGTTGAGGTAATAAAAATTATTCTGCTTTCCATAGATGTAATTGGATATTAAAATAAACCCACCGGAAGAAGACAAGGTTGGAATACGCTCTTCTTTGGGATGTTTTCTTTCTCCAAATTCTAACCACATCAAGTTGGTACTGGTAATGGTTTTATACTTCCCTTTTTCGAACTTCAATCCCCATCCGTCTGTATTCAAATTAATGCTAAACGCATTTTGCTTATTAAATATCAGCGCCCCCTCTTCTTCTTGCTTAATAAGTTGATTAATTTTTTCTCTGCGCTCTTCCTTCTTTTGCGCACGCTGCACAGCAGATTCAGAAGGTTGTTTTTTCTGAGCCATTAATCCTGTTCCTGACAATAGGAAAACCACAAAAAATAGTTTCTTCACTTCCATTTGGTTTGTTATAGGTAAATTTAAAGCAAAATTGATGCAATGACTTCACAAATTATTTATACCAGCGACCTTAGAACCACAGCCACCCATTTACAAAGCGGATCTGCTATTGAAACCGATGCACCTACCGATAACAAGGGAAAGGGCGAAAGGTTTTCTCCAACCGACTTAGTGGCTACTGCATTGGCCTCTTGTATGATCACCACCATGGGTATTAAAGCCCAATCAATGGATAATATTGTACTAGATGGCACTAAGGCCGATGTTACTAAAGTCATGTACAGTGACCCTAGAAGAATCGGTAAAATCGTTATTCATATTCAATTTCCTGCATCACTTAAACACTTAAGCGACAAAGAAAAAACAATACTCGAAAATACTGCAAGAACTTGCCCAGTAGAAAGAACATTACATCCAGACGTAGAGCTAGACCTTCAGTTTAACTGGTAAAAGATACTGGCAAAACCTTATTTGCTGCCCAATAAAAGCCAAGATAGGGCTACTTTAACTTGCAAGCAGATCCAGGGTGGTCAATTCTTTTACCACCCTACTCACTGGCAGTCCCATTACATTGTAAAAGTCTCCCGTAATGGAGGCAATTCCAATCACCCCAATCCATTCTTGTATGGCATATGCCCCTGCTTTGTCATAGGGCTTATAATGGTCTACGTAATATTCAATTTGCTGCAAGGTTAAGGGATGAAATTGCACGTGGGTAGTTTCTGAAAAAGCAACTTCTATGTCATTTAATAAAATGACTACTCCTGTAATTACCCGATGATGCTGACCCGACAATTTTTGAAGCATTGCGATGGCTTCGGCTTTGTTTGCCGGCTTATTGATGATTTCATTTTCTAAAACAACTACTGTATCCGCTGCTAAAAAAATAATATTATTGGTGGGTTCTCCTGATGCATTCAGTTTATTTTTTACTGCAATTGCTTTGGCTTTTGCAATATGAATCGGAATTTTTTCTGCTTCCATATTGGCATCAAAACTTTCATCAGTAGCCACTACTTCAACTTTAAAAGGCACTTCTGCCCATTCTAACAATGTTTTTCTTCTAGGACTTTGAGAAGCAAGAATAACAGGTGTTTTAATCATATTGATTATAAATAAAATCTAAAAAAAAGCATAGATAAAATTCCGGTAAACATGACTAGTTTAATCCAACTACTTACTGTATGATAGTCGCTTGCACTATTGGCATGATACAATTTTTTTAGTATTACCAGCAAGGGTACAATAATCAACAAAACGCAATACAATGCACTATGCCACCATCCAAGCCCTAATACATAAATCTGCAAAATAATTAAGGCCGCAACTAACACTACCATCCATACAGCAACAAATACCTTACTTGCTCTAATCCCCCATAGAATAGGCATGGTTCTACAACCGTATTTTTGATCCCCTTCAATATCTTCCATGTCTTTTACCACTTCTCTAACAAGAGAAATGATAAATGCAAATGAAGCATACAAAATAGATAAACGGAAAAACCTGATTTTATCGTGATCTACCAATAAAAGCTCATTAATCAACAAGGGGAATTTTGCAAAAAACAAGATCAGAATAACCCATGCAGTAAGCAGGGAGATGATAATATTTCCAATCAATAATTGTTTTTTGAAATTGGTAGAATAAAACCACAATAATAGTATGGCCAATAAATTACCTAATACCAAATGCCAATAAACTTGAATAGGCAGGGCCAACATGGTAAAGAATAGTCCTGCTAAACTCAAAACCATATGCCAAAAAATAACCCACCTTCTGTTGATAATGGTATTCACCACCATTTTATCTGGCTTATTAATTTGGTCTATATTCTGGTCAAAATAATCATTAATAATATATCCTGCAGCTGCTATAAACACTGAGGCAAGTAAAATCAATAAAAATTGAAAATGATTGGATGCATTAAATTCAACAGGATAAACGCGCGCATAAATACACCATTCAAATAAATATTGGGTAATGATGATAAACACCAAATTGGGCCATCTTACCAAACGAAAAAAAGCAGCGATTAAATTCAAAAGGTTGAATTGAAATGGTATTAAAAATTGACTCCTTTTTCAACAACTACGGCATCATAACTACTACTGCGCTCTCACTGTAAAGTCTTCGTTCCAATCACCCCTTAGCTTCATTACTTTTTCAATCACATCTCTTGCACAGCCCATTCCACCTGGTATTGCAGAGATATACAGCGCAACTTCCTTTATCTCGGAAACAGCATCAGCAGGGCAAACCGGAAGACCCACCCATTTCATGCATTCCAAATCAGGAATATCATCGCCCATAAATAGACAACTATTTTGAGCAGTATTGGTTTCATTCAGAATTGATTTGAGTAACCCCAGCTTATCGGTTACTTGCATATGTACTGCATCTACCCCTAATTTATTCAAACGCTCTTTTACTTCAGGTGAATTACCACCAGAAATAACAATAACCTGATACCCTTTTTTAATAGCCAATTGCAATGCATACCCATCTTTAATATTCATTCTTCGGGCCATCAAACCATTCGGCATCACTAATAATGTACCGTCGGTTAAAACCCCATCCACGTCAAAAATGAATGTATTGATATTGTTGAATTGCTCCAGCATAATTATTTTTGGTTGTCTCTCCACTCATATACCCAGGCACTTTGAATCATTTCTAAATGACCTTCTGTGCTCTGTTCTTTGGTACCTTCAAATCGAGGAATAGCTAAAACCCATTCTAATAAATCGGTAAAACGAATCCGATATATTTTGGCTTCAGTAAAATCATCTCCAAAACGTTCGTATAATTTCATCGCAATGTCTTCGTGGTCGTTCCAATTAATGGGTGGTTCAAAATGACTCATGGTAGTTCTTTAAAAATTTATCAATTCATTATTCTCCCAAAAACTGGGTTTGATCTGGCAAAGTAATACTAACTTCTCCAGAACCTGCTTGTAACACACACTGACAGCCCAATCTAGAGTTGATTCTAGGATTTACTGCTCTATCAATGAAATCTTCTTCCCTATCGCTTAGTTCTTCTAAATGCGCTGCGCCACTATTCACATATAAATGGCAAGTACTGCATGCACAAACAGCTCCACAATTATGGTGCAATTCAATCCCGTTGTCTAAACAAACTTCTAATAAGCTTTGATCGGGTGCAATATTGGTCAAGACAATGTTTTCTAGTCCTTTCTGTTCAAAATCAATTTTAATCGTATACATAATCACTGTTTGGGTGGCAAAAGTATTTTAAAACTTGTATTAACCGATTTATTACTAAAAAGTTTAGAGATTTTATTTAAATACCTTTGCAATATGAAGATGAAATTGAGTCAGCGGCTCATGCTGAAATACTACAAAGCAAAAATTAGAACCATCGGAATGGTTTCTGCGGAAAAAGCAGCTGCCGAGGCTTTCGACTTGTTCAGTACCCCTTTTAAATCGAAGAAAAACCCTAAAATACCCCCTATTTTTCATCAATCATTGCCTGCTTCAGTAGAAGTAAGGGGAATTACCGTTAGAGGATTTCATTGGAAGTCTGAGTTGGCACAAGCCAGAAAAGTCTTGATTGTACATGGATTCAGCAGCTATTCTTACAAATTTGAGCAATACATCGTATCCTTAAAAAAAGAAGGTTTTGAAGTATTGGCCTTCGATGCCCCTGGCCATGGCATCAGTGATGGCAAAAGAATTAATGCACTTATATATAGAGACACCATTTTAGCCATTGAAGCCCAATTTGGACCATTGTATGGTATTATAGCCCACTCAATGGGTGGCTTGGCTGCATCTTTAGCCATGGAATCAATGAGCAATACTAAAGAAAGAAAATTGGTACTAATTGCCCCTGCAACTGAAACGAAAAGGGCCATTGAAAATCTATTCACACAAATTCCTGTTAAACCTGCTGTTAAGCAAGCTTTTGACCAATATGTAACTGCTTTGGCAGGTAAGCCCATCAGTTATTTTTCTGTAGCAAGGGTAGTCAGAACCTTGGATGCAAGGGTTTTATGGATTCACGATGAAACAGATGCCATCTGTACTTTTGAAGACGTAGCACCCCTATTATCAGAAACCATTCCCTCTACAGAATTCTTTATTACCAAGGGTTTAGGCCATAATCAAGTGTATAAAGAAGCCAGCACCAGAGACCGAATTCTACACTTTATTCAATCCCCTTCAGAGGGAGATTTTTTGTGATTTAACGGTTTACCCTAATATTGCAATGCATTTGATCTTAATAATTGAAGTAAAACCGTAGACCGGATTTCGTACATGGCTAAAAATTTATTGATCGTTGAGTCGCCCGCAAAAGCAAAAACCATTGAAAAAATTCTAGGTAAGGATTTTGATGTGAGAAGCTGTTATGGTCATATTAGAGACCTTGAAAAGGACGATATGGGCATAGATGTAAACAATCACTATCTACCTAGGTACAAAGTACCCGACGACAAGGAAAGAGTTGTTAAGGAATTGAAGCAAATGGCCAAAAAAGCAGACGAAGTATGGCTTGCATCGGATGAGGACCGTGAAGGAGAAAGCATTAGTTGGCATTTAGCAGAAGTATTGGGCTTAGATCCCAAAGTAACCAAGCGAATCGTTTTCCATGAAATTACTGCTCCAGCCATTAAAAAAGCGGTAGACAACCCCAGGCTCATCAATATGAACTTGGTAAATGCCCAGCAAGCAAGAAGGGTTTTAGATCGTTTGGTAGGATTTGAGCTGAGCCCCGTTTTATGGCGTAAGATTGGCATGCAAAGAAGCTTGAGTGCGGGAAGGGTTCAAAGCGTTGCAGTTAGATTAATTGTAGAAAGAGAGCGCGAAATCAATCAATTTATTACAGAGAGTTCTTATAAAATTGAAGCCATTTTTAGTGCAACAGATATCAATGGCAAACCTGTTCAATTTAAAGCGGAAGGACCTGGAAGATTACATACAACGGAAGAAGCGGAAGCATTTCTTGAAACTTGTAAAAACGCAGGATATACCGTAAAAGATATACAAGTAAAACCAGCTAAAAGAACGCCTGCAGCCCCTTTCACCACTTCTACCCTACAACAAGAAGCATCTCGTAAAATGGGATACAGCGTAAGCAAAACCATGTTGATTGCACAGAAGTTGTATGAAAGTGGTAAGATCACTTATATGCGTACCGATAGTATTGCTTTAAGTGAAACAGCATTAGCAGATATCAGTAAAGAAATTAATCATAGCTACGGTGCTAAATATCACCAACCACGCAAATTCAAAAACAAAAATGAAAATGCGCAAGAAGCACACGAAGCCATCCGACCTACTTATATGAGTAACCATACAGTAGAAGACGATGAATGTAAGCGATTGTACGAGCTTATTTGGAAAAGAACCATCGCTTCTCAAATGAGTGATGCAGCATTTGAAAAAACTACTGCTAAAATTGAAATAAGTACCAATAAAGAATTGCTCACTGCTAGTGGTGAAGTGATGCAGTTCGACGGGTTTTTAAAAGTGTACATGGAGGGCAAAGACGAAGAAGATGAAGAAAGCACCGAAGGCATGCTCCCCCCCATTAAAGTTAACGAGCAATTGAATTTTGTATACATGAATGCCAGTGAAAAATTCACTAAGCCAGCAGCCAGGTATACAGAAGCTTCTTTGGTAAAAAAATTGGAAGAGCTAGGCATAGGACGTCCGTCTACCTATGCACCTACTATTTCAACCATTATGAAACGCAACTATGTAGAAAAGCGTGATAAAGAAGGAATAAAAAGGGCAGCAGCCATTTTAAAGCTTACACCCGATAATCAAATTGAAAAAGAAATTATTCAAGAAAATACAGGAGCCGAAAAAAGTAAGTTATTCCCTACCGATTTAGGAATGGTGGTAACAGACTTTTTAAAGCAACACTTTAATAAAGTAATGGACTTTGGTTTCACGGCTAAAATTGAAGCAGAGTTTGATGAAATTGCCGGTGGCAATTTAAAATGGAGCAATATGATTGATGGTTTCTATAAACCCTTTCATGAAACCATTGAACATACCCTAGAAAATGCGGAACGTGCTAAAGGAGAAAGAGAATTGGGCATTGATTCTGTTTCTGGAAAAAGAGTCATCGCTAGAATGGGGCGTTATGGACCAATGGTTCAAATTGGCGATACCAGTGATGAAAACGACAAAGCTCGTTTTGCAAAACTAAAACAATCTCAAAGCATTGAAACCATTACTATGGAAGAAGCAATGGAACTCTTTTCATTGCCTAAAACATTGGGAGAATACGAAGGCGCTGAACTTTCTGTGAATATTGGAAGATTTGGTCCTTATATTAAATTAGGAGAACAATTCATTTCCATTCCTAAGGGAGAAGATTTACACGAAATGGACTTGAATCGCGCTATTGAATTATTGAAAGAGAAACAAGCAGCTGATGCTCCAGTTGCCTACTACAATGAACTCCCTGTAACAAAAGGAAAAGGGCGATTTGGACCTTTCATTAAATGGAACGATTTATTCATCAATATTCCAAGGGCTTACAATTTTGATTCTTTAAGTCAACAAGACATTAATGAATTGATTGAAAAGAAAATGGAAAAAGAAGCCAATCGTTTTATTAAACAATGGCCATCAGAAAAAATAGCCATAGAAAATGGCAGATGGGGCCCGTTCATTCGTTTTCAGAAGAAGATGTTGAAGTTAGGAAAGCAGGCCGACGGAAATAAATACACCCCTGAAACCATTGCCAATATTGAGTTAGAAGAAGTTAAACGCTTAATAGAAGAACAGGTTCCAGGAGCATTTACCAAAAAAGTTTCAGCTAAAAAAGCGGCTACTAAGAAAGCCCCAGCCAAAAAAGCAGCCACTAAAAAAGCAGCTCCAAAGAAAGCAGCGCCCAAAAAAGCGGCAAAAAAATAATCCTAACTTTCTCCGAAATTGCATAAAAAAACTCCGACCAAATGATCGGAGTTTTTTTTTAAGCTCGTCCCATTTCTCTCAAGAAACGAACGTGAGCTACAACTGCTCTACGCATAGTTGGATACTCAATATATTGTAACTGGTATTCCTTACACACAGACTTCACGATCTCACTAATTGCAGGATAATGAACGTGTGAAATTTTAGGGAATAAGTGGTGCTCAATTTGAAAGTTCAATCCGCCTACTAACCAACTAATCAATTTGTTTTTAGTTGCAAAATTTGCTGTGGTTTTAATTTGGTGAGCAGCAAATTCATCCGGCAATTTATGGGTTTCAATGTCTGCAACCGGGAACTCAGTATGCTCCACAGTATGTGCCAATTGAAATACAATACTTAACACAAATCCGGCAAAAAAAGTCATGATAACAAAACCGATTACCCAATTTACCCAACCAACAATGGCAACTGGTATTACTATAAATACTGCGGCATGGTATACTTTAACCGCCCAGAATTCAATATGATCAGAAAGGCTCATTTTTTTCAAAGGAACATTTCCAATTTTTTGCGTAAAATATTTTTTGTAGTCGGTAAAGAAAATCCAAAATACATACAACAACATATACAGTACCCAGAAATACAAATGTTGGAATTTATGCGCACCAATTCTTTTTTGAGTAGGCGCCATGCGCATTAAAATACCCACTTCAATATCATCGTCTACACCGTCTATATTGGTAAAACTGTGGTGAATCATATTGTGTTTCATATTCCACATAAAATGATTCGCTCCAAGTAAACTAATAGATGATGCAGCAATTTTATTTACCCAACGATTGGTGCTAAAACTTCCATGACTACCATCGTGCATAACATTAAAACCGATTCCGGCAACCAATCCTCCTAATAAGATACATTCAGCAACAGCAAAATACCAAGCTGGTGTAAAAAATACTAAGTGGGTGTAAACAATCACAAAAGCAATAACCATAATGATTGCCTTTGTAAATAATTTAGGGGTTCCAGTTGCATCAATGCCTCTTTCATCAAAATAGGCTTGTACTCTTTTTTTCAACTCTAAGTGAAGGGATTGCTTTACAGCAGGAAATTTGGGGATAGTAAATGTACTCATTCAAAAAAATTAATAGTGGCAAAGGTAAACCTTAACAATCAGTTATGGTGTTAATATTACTAATTTAAGGCAGAAATGACAATTGAACGACTAACTGTTCAAATTATTATGCATAAAATGAAACATATATCCACAAGAGGGGAATAACTTATGCTTGATTATTCAGCAAAAATTAATTTAGTTTGATGAGAATTTAAGTTCAATATGCAGGAGACCAAAGAATTAAATGCCCTGTTCACGCTCATAGACGATCCAGATGAAGTTGTTTATACAACTGTTACAGAAAAACTGGTTGGCTATGGAAAACCAGTTATCCCGAACCTGGAACATTTATGGGAAACAACCCCCAATGAAGAAATTCAGGAAAGAATTGAGATGATTATTCATCGACTACATTTTACCGATTTACAAAACGATTTTACCGAATGGGTGAATAGCCCATGCCCCGATTTATTATTTGGTGCTTTATTGGTAGCAAAATTTCAATATCCCGATTTACAAACTACTCCTGTTTTACAAGACATCGAAAAAATTAGAAGAAATGTGTGGTTAGAATTGAATAGTTTTCTTACCCCATTAGAGCAGGCCAATGTATTAAGTAGCATCATTTATAATTATTACCATTTAAAGGGTATTGAACTTAAATATGAAAACCCCGACGACTTTTTTTTGCATAAAGTATTAGAAGCAAAAAAAGGAAATGCTATTGCCAATAGCATTATCTATCAAATCATTTGTGAAAAATTAGAAGTTAACGCGAGGGTCATTAATATACCCAAACAATCAATCATTGCTTTCTTTAATTCAGAATTTGAATTGGCTGGACCCGATGCCCAGTATAGAGAACAAATCCACTTTTTTGTTGATGCAACCAACGGCCAAGCATACTCGCATACTGATATTGAAACCTATCTAAAAAGAATTGGAGCATCCTTAGAACCAGCTTATTTTAGACCTAAAACGCATCCACAAATTATTAAGCATTTAGTTGGAGAAGTAGCTAAATGTTTTTGTAAAGAAGATCAAGAATATAAACAGCAAGAGTTGATGCAACTAGTTGCGCTTATTGATGAATTCATAGTATGATCAGCTGGCGAGATTTTGAAAAAATAGATATTAGAACGGGTACCATCCTTGAAGCCAAGCCATTTCCTGAAGCTATTAAACCTGCTTATCAACTCATCATTGATTTTGGGGAATTAGGCATTAAACAATCATCTGCACAAATCACTTTTCATTATACTACTGAAGAATTAATTGGCAAACAAATTATAGCAGTAGTCAATTTTCCTCCTAAAAAAATTGCCCATTTTTTTAGTGAATGCTTGGTCTTAGGAGTATATGATGAAAATAATCAAGTAATCTTATTACAACCAGATAAGGCTACGAGTAATGGATTTAAAATTGGATAATAAACCATTTAGTTCTGTATATTTATTCACGATATAAGGAACGGTTAAATGGGCGAGCTACATTATACTTATTATGAAAGTCCTATTGGACTCTTACAAATTGGAGGCACCAATCATTATATTGGTGAATTAAGCTTTGTAGATAACAAAGATCAGTTTACCCATGGCGAACCAGGCATAACCGAAATTATGCACCAGTGTACTGAACAGTTAATTGAATATTTTCACGGGAAAAGAAAACAATTTGATTTGCCCGTACACCAAGATGGCACCGATTTTCAAGTTAGGGTTTGGAATAAACTAATGGATATTGAATATGGAAAGACCATCAGTTATTTAGATTTGGCGAAAAGATTAGGAGATCCAAAAGTAATCAGGGCAGCAGCTACCACAAATGGGAAAAATAAAATTGCTATCATTGTTCCTTGTCATAGGGTTATTGGGAGTGATCGTTCCTTAACGGGATATTCTGGAGGCATGTGGCGAAAAAAATGGTTATTACAACATGAATTTAAAATTGCCCATGGCGTACAAACCTTATTCTAATTGGATAAAACTAGTTACAATCATTCTTTTTATGATTGCAACTAATGCTGTAATTGCAGAACCTTCTCCCAATAGAGTCATCATTTTGGGCACCAAACACAACGGAAATAAACTGGTAACAGTTGGGAGTATGTTACAAATAATCAAGCGAATTAATCCAGACATTATATTATTAGAGTTTGATTCTTCGGTTATTAAAAATTGTACCATAAATAAAGTGTGGGGGGCAAAAACAGCAGAATTTTTAGGAGTCTGGAATAATCCCATTGAATACAGGGCTGCAAGAAAATTCAAAGAATTAAAAGATTCGGTTTGCCTGGCTCCCTTTGATATTTATATCCCCAATAGAAAAAATTATATTTCCTATACAAGGTTAATGGAAAAATCGCATCAAGAAACTTTATTGAGAGTGTACAACGAAGGACTTTTAAATGCAGGAGATGCTGAAGACTTTACTAGTTATACCAATATCAACAATGCATTCTTAGGTTTATTAGATAGTTCCCTAGTAAGGATGAATAGCCCCAGCTTAACCGATACCATCCAAACAATTATCTATAAAGAAAAACATGCAATAAGAAGAATAACCATGAACTATCCGTCATTACAACCTTTTAGTAACTGGTACAATGCTCATGTAGATTTTTGGGACGAACGAAGCGATGCCATCAATAAAAAAATATGGAAAGAATTAAATGCCAATAGCAATAAAACCATATTAATTATAACAGGTTTATTACACAAAAGTGATATTGAAAACTTTCTAAAAAGAAAAGAGTTAGCCAGCTTATGTACTTTGATTCCTTTACAAGAAGCACTACTTAACCCTCCTATTGCAGATTTCTAATTCCCGTATTAAAATAATTCAATTCTTCCTTTAAATCAATATGCGGATACTGCTCTATTAAGAGAGTTGTTTCATTTGCATACTTCTTTAAGAACTGCTGGTGTTGATTGGTTGCAGGGTTAAATGGTTTGTGCTGATAAGCCAATTTAATTTCCTTTATTAATTTAAACAGCATGCTCGCATTGTTGTCTATACAAGCATCTACAAATTTTTCCCAAACATATTGGGTAGCTTGATAATTGGGGTGTACCAAGTCTTCTGCATAAAAACGATAATCGCGTAAATCGTCAATTACCAATTCATAAGCAGGAAAATAATAAGCAGCATCATTGTTCTTTGTTACATCATGAACTGCTTGAATTAATACTGCTTTACTTCTATTATTGTCTATAACCCCTTCCCGCAAATGCCTCACAGGACTAATGGTAAAAATGATTTGCAAATGAGGATTAAATTCAAGCAAGCGATTAACCATTTGCTGCAGTATTTCTTGAGTTTGGGTTGCAGTAAGTAATTCTCTATTAAACCATGCAGCAGGAGCTTTATGATTATTAGCCGCAACTGATTTTACTATGCCATCTGCGACATCAGTTAACCGATAAACCCATGCAGATCCTAAAGTAATCATGATATGGTTAGCCGTTTTCAAAAATCGAGCTGCAGTTGTTGTAGATGCATTTATTTTATCAACTGCTTCAGCAGGAGTTGTACCAGAGAATCGACTATGGTGTTTCCAGCTATGCCAGGTTTCATTTAATAAAAACAAATCGGACTCCACAATTTGTTTTTGATTGATGTAACTATCAATTGCTTCTACAACACTTATTGGATTAAATAAAATTCCATTCGGATTTTCTAAAACCTGAAAACCATGACTCTTCAATAAGTTTCCAATATTTTCAGTAAAACAAGATCCCATCATTACCACTTTATGGTAATGCATTAAAGGAGTAGGTATTTTTTGAATGGGGAATTCGTAATGAAACTTCATATTAGCGCTATTGAAAAACAGTCGAAACCATATTGCTGCATTCCTGCAATTGAATTGTATTAATATGATTCAGTAACTGCTGTTGTTTCAAATACTGAATAATATTTTCGGTATCCATATTGCCAACTAAATCATCTTGTGCCATTGGGCAGCCACCAATGCCTTTTAAAGCCCCATCTATCCTATTACATCCAGCATTTATAGCAGCAGCTAACTTTGGTTCCCAATTAGCCGCACTTGCGTGTAAATGCACACCAAATTGAACTTGTGGATATTGAGGTATTAATATGGTTAATGCATCGGTTATTTGATCGGGGCTTGCTAAGCCTACGGTATCTGCTAATGAAATTGTTTTAATTCCTAATGCAGCCATTTCACCTGCCCATTTTAATAAAATAGCTTGATTGTAAAGATCTCCATATGGATTTCCAAAACCCATACTCAAATAGATAACCAATTCTTTTTGGTGCGCCACACATAATGACTGAATTGCTTTAACCCTTTCAAAACTTTCTTCTAAAGTACTATTGGTATTTCTTAACTGAAAGCTGGGTGAAATTGAAAAAGGAAATCCTAAATAACTTATTTTTTCAAAAGCAACTGCTTCTTCTGCCCCTCGTTGATTAGCTACAATTACTAATAATTTGGTTGAACTATTGCTTAGGTCTAATGCATTAATAACTTCAGCAGTGTCTGCCATTTGTGGAATTGCTTTAGCTGAAACAAAACTTCCACAATCCAACACATCAAAACCAACTTTTAGCAATGCATTGAGATAGGTGATTTTTTTTTCGGTTGGTATGAAATTTTTCCAGCCCTGCATGGCATCCCTAGGACATTCTACCAAAATGATTTTATTTGTATTGCTCAGTTGCATGGTATTAATTGGATACAGATTTTACTCCCATTCTTTGTTTCATGCCTTCGTACAAAATCATTCCTGTTGCCACAGAAACATTCAATGAATCAAATTTTGCTGCCATGGGTATTTTAAAAAATGCATCTGCTGCTTTTGCCAAATAAGGTTGAACGCCTCTACCTTCATCGCCCATAATTACACAACATGGAATTGTATAGTCTAAATCGTAGACATTCTTTTCAGCCCTCATTTCACTGGTATAAACTGCAATTCCATTTAAGTGCAAATCGTCTACTGCTTTCAACAAACTACCCACTCTGCAAATATGAATTTTCTCTAACGCACCTGCACTGCTTTTCATGGCTTCTTCATTTAATGCCCCTACACCTTTATCTGGAATGATGATTGCCTGCGCGCCACAGCATACAGCCGTTCTAGCAATTGCTCCAATATTTCTCACATCGGTTACTCCATCTAACATCAAAAACAAGGGTACGGTACCTTCAGATACTACATGATCTATTACTTGTTGTAAATCTAAGTATTGAACCAATGCAACAATGGCAATCACACCTTGATGATTGGCCTTAGTTAGTCCATTCAATTTTTCTATAGGAACTAGTTGTATAGGAATATTGTGTTCACGCGATAAAGTACGAATTTGGTGTACCACTTCTCCACTTGCGTTTTTCTGCAATAAAATTTTGTCGATGGCTTTGCCAGATTGTAAAGCTTCTACCAAGGGCTGACGGCCAATAATTAAGGATGTTTTTTTCAATGCCATCTGCAAATGTATTAATTCAATTTTCCCTGCAACAATAAGAGTTGAACTTTATATACTGCAGCTACAGTCATCGAGTCTGTAATGATGCCCTCGTCTACCATTTTAACCATTTCATCAAAAGGAATTTTCCTAACCACCAATTGTTCTGTTTCTTCAGGTTCTGCTTCACCTTGGTGTAATTTCCTGGCCAAGTAAATGATGGCTAATTCATCGCTTACCGAATTAGACAAATGCATCTGCATCAATTCAGTCCATTCCTCGGCAATAAGGCCAGTTTCCTCTAATAACTCACGCTTTGCGCTATCCAGCGGCTCAGATCCTACCAAACAACCGCCCTCAGGCATTTCCCAGCTATACGCATTCAAAGTAAAGCGGTACTGACCTACTAAATAAGTATGGAGGTTCTCGTCTAATACAATAACGCCAACTGCAATATTTTTAAAATGAACTTTTCCGTAAATTCCCTTACCTCCATTAGGATTGATAACATCATATTCGGTAAGTGCTATCCAAGGGTTATTGTAAATAAGTTTCTCGGCATTTATTTTCCAAGGGTTGGATTCCATCATTTGTTTTTATAAAAAAAGATAAATGGCATACTGATTACAATATACAGTATAACCACTAAGAGCAATAAAAATTTAGCTCCTGCACACCAATTGGTTAACATTAATGTAAAGTCTGAAAAGCTACCAGCCAAACTGTCTAGCATTATTTTATTTTCTATTAAATCTAATACTCCAACCACATAAACCGCTTTAGACAAAGACTTTCCAGCATGCTTCATTGAAATACTCGTCCATGCTGCAGAACAAGCCAACGCTGCAGTTGAAAAAAACAATACATAAAAAGGAATGAATACAAAGTCAATATAAATATTGGCTTTTACGTCTGCATTGGACCAGCCAAACAAAACGGCATTCAATCTTTCGCCGGTATCGGCAAATTCTAAATCAATTATACCTAATGGAGTGGCATCGGTTTTTAGGTTCGCACCTTGGATTTGTAGGATAAAGAAAAACAAGGCTGCCAGCGAACCAAATACGATTAGTCTGGTTTTCATTCCTTGAATATAAAAAAAAAGGCTGTATTTACATACAGCCTTTGACGATTTATTACTAAAAGTCTTTCTAAGATTATTTCAACCCAAACGCTTTCTTCACTTTAGACACGTAGTCTAACTTCTCCCAAGTAAACAATTCCACTTTTACTTTCTTCTCTTTACCGTCTGGGGTTTTGAAGGTTTTGGTAACTACTTCAGACTTGCGACCCATATGACCATAGGCTGCAGTTTCACTGTAGATAGGGTTTCTCAGCTTTAAACGTTGCTCGATAAAGTAAGGACGCATATCGAATAAGCCTTCTACTATTTTAGCAATTTGACCATCGGTCAAGTTTACTTTAGCAGTACCGTAAGTGTTTACGTTGATAGAAGTAGGTTGTGCCACGCCAATCGCGTAAGACACTTGTACCAATATTTCGTCCGCCACACCAGCAGCTACCAAGTTCTTCGCAATATGACGCGTAGCATAAGCTGCAGAACGGTCTACCTTGCTTGGATCCTTACCACTGAATGCACCACCACCATGGGCACCCTTACCACCATAGGTATCGACGATGATTTTACGGCCTGTTAAACCAGTGTCTCCATGAGGACCACCAATTACAAACTTGCCGGTTGGGTTAATATGGTATTTGATGTCTTTGTTAAATAGCTTCGCATATTTCTTGTACTTCGCTTTTACTCTAGGAATCAAGATCTCAATGATGTCTTTCTTAATCTTGGCCAACATCTTGGCTTCCGAATCAAAATCATCGTGCTGTGTAGATACTACAATCGCATCAATTCTTACGGGTTGATTGTTGTCGTCGTATTCCAAAGTCACCTGGCTCTTGGCATCAGGTCTTAGGTATTTGATGGCTTTGTTCTCTCTTCTTAATGCAGCTAGTTCAATCAAGATCTTGTGCGCTAGGTCTAGTGCCAATGGCATATAGTCTTCGGTTTCGTTGCTGGCATAACCAAACATCATTCCTTGGTCACCTGCACCCTGCTCTTCTTTCTTCTTCTTGTCTACCCCTTGGTTAATATCGGCACTCTGCTCATGAATAGCAGATAAAATACCACAGCTATTTGCTTCGAACATGTATTCGCTCTTGGTATAACCAATCTTGCGAATTACCCCACGAGCAATCTCTTGAACATCTAAATAAGCTTTAGACTTTACTTCACCCGCTAATACCACCTGACCAGTGGTTACCAAGGTTTCGCAAGCCACTTTACTCTGTGGATCAAACGCTAAAAAATTGTCGATCAGCGCATCAGATATCTGATCCGCTACCTTGTCCGGATGTCCTTCAGAAACACTCTCAGAAGTAAATAAATAAGGCATTGAATATAGTTTTTAAATGGTTGTAGATGATTAAAGTCTTGAATATACTAACCTTAAACGCATTCTAAATCTGCTATGCGTTCCGCCACCCAATCTAACTCTACCATTGGCAACTTCATTACCAACAGCAGCATTGAGGTAATACATTTGAGAAACTAAGTTGTTGGGATATGGAGGAGTAAAGTTTAAAGAATCATTGGATGGTGCAGATAGTCTTAAAGTAAAAGATGAATCCTTTCTAGTAACAATTCCTTGAATATATCTGCTGATAATGAAATTGTAAGCAGCTACTCTATCGTATCCGTTGACTGTTTTAAAGGTTCTAAATCCACCAAAATCAACCGTGTTTGGGCCTTGTGTACTCACTAAATAATCGTTCGGAATATTCCGTTTTTGCTTTTTTGCAGAATCATAAGCACTTAACAATAATAAACGAGGAGCTTGAAAATAACGATCTAGTGTTAGGATGTTATTATCATCAGGAACCTGCTCGGCTACTAACTCAGCACGGTGAATAATACGATTACTTAAGCCTTGTAAATTGGGAATTCTAATTCGAACATAAGTACCTGGAAAGCTTTGCACATAAACCAATGAATCTGGTTTTGATGTGGTAGTGATATGGTTATTGATTTCTGCTCCAGCTGTATTTCTTACAATATAATTGGCATAAGCACTTGCAGCAGAATTGAACTTAAAATAAGTAACCGAAGTATCTCTTACAGTAGCACCAGTACTGCTGGTATTATAATACAGAGCAAGCTTGGTATTGGTATCTAATAAATTAATGTATAGCAATGCATTGGCTGGATTGGTCGATTGCACTTTAACCGAAAATCCTTTGAAGAAAGATTTAAATGTACTATCGTTTCTGTAGGCATTGGTTGAATCGTAATCTTTCAAAAATCTTCTTGCAACATCTAACCTTAGAGGGATTCTTATTTGATTGTTGCTATTTTCATATCGATTGTTAACAGAATCACCCAAGGTTCTTATATCAATAGTAGCGGTATTACCTAAATTCCCAATGGTATTTATAGGATACACCGAAGGATGGTTAACCGGATAACTAGTAAATGGACTTAAAGGAGTTGCAGGACTAATCTCTTGTACATTTACCTGAAGCGGTTGGGTAGAGTCTCCATAAAATCCTTTGTAACTCAAAATCAACACAGCAGAGTCTACGACTAAGCTATCTTTAGATCCTGGCACAGAAAAGGGATAGAAAGATGGATATAATTCGAAATTTAATTCAGCTGAAGTTCTTCCAAATAGTGGATCATTGGTAATAGCACCAATTACCATATTATCAGAATTGTATACCCTGGTAGTATCGGTTTCTTCAAAAGTATCAGTTTGTAATTCCATGATGGTGTCAAAAGTATTCACGCCATCTACAATAGGAATTAGTCCACCACCTAATTCGGTGGTAGTAATTCTGGTACATGCTGCTGAAACAAACAAAATAAGTAAGAAAAAAATATGCGATAAACGCAGTCTAAAATTAGCTAACATGTTCTGGTTTTACTTACCCGCAAGGTCGTTGTACAATTCTAAATACTCTGTTAAATCAGAATCCCATCCTTTAAATGGAACTACTTTTTTGCCCTTTACTTTAGAGAATTCATCAGTCAGTTTTTTATCAATAATGTCTGAACCAAATGAAATGGCATCTGCAAAATGAGCACCGCCTTTAAACATAGCTGTATTGTTGCTGTCTTTAAAAGCATCTAAGTCTTTGTCTTTTATATTTACATTGATTACAGCTCGCTTTAAGAAATCAGCACCAAGGCTTTCCTCAAAGGTATTTTGACCAATGGTAAATACTACTTTACTATTCCCAAAAACAGGCTCTTTTTTATAGGCGGTCTTAATATAAGCAGGAATTAATCCACTCATCCATCCACTGCAGTGAATAATATCAGGAGGCCATCCAAATTTTTTGACAGTTTCTAATGCCCCCTTACAAAAAAATACTGTTCTTAAATCGTTATCGTCGAACCAAGTTTCATTGTCGTCATGAAAAATTTGCTTTCGCTTGAAAAAGTCTTCATTTTCCAAAAAATAGACTTGCAATCTTGCATTTGGTAAAGAAGCCACTTTAATTTGTAATGGATGATCATCGTTGTCGACGGTTACATTGATTCCAGACAATCTTACCACTTCGTGTAATCTATGTCTGCGCTCATTAATCACCCCAAAACGCGGCATGATGCATCTCACTTCTAAACCGCTGTCGTTGCTTTTAATAGCAAGTTTATTTATTACTTCTGCAAACTCCGTTAATTCCAAATACGGAGACATTTCAGTGGCAATAAATAATATCCTTTTCTTTGTAGACATGAACACTTCTTTTTAGAACCTGACCCTGAATAAGTTTGCAAAGTTACGAAATATAGCGTGAAATACACTACTGTATTCGTTTTAGATTGATAATCAACTATTAAAATCGGTAAACGGAGCCTGCCCCTGCCATTTTTAACTTAGGAAAGCCAAATATGGTATCTTTGAAATATGAGAAAAAAGTGGTTTTCTATACTTCAATACTTGTTTTTTCTAGGCTTAGGCCTGTTTTTAGTTTGGTGGAGTATGCAACAAATACCCCCAGAAAAGTGGGGAGATTTCAAAAAATCCCTCCAAAATGCCAATTATTGGTTATTGATCCCCGTTTTTTTAATTCTTACCGCTAGTCATTTCATACGATCATTAAGATGGAAAATCTTGATGAAACCCATGGGTTATAATCCCAGAACACCGAATGTGTTTTTTGCAGTAATGGTTGGATATTTAGCCAATTTAGCTGTTCCCAGATTGGGAGAATTGCTTAAATGTACCCTTTTAGCCAAATACGAAAAAGTGCCTGCAGACAAATTAGTGGGGACCATACTAGTAGAAAGGGCATTTGATGTGATTTCGCTTGGATTGGTTTTTGTAATTGCCTTAATCAGTCAATTTGATGTAGTGGGAGAATATGCTGGTCAGCTATTAAGGCCTTTATTTAAAACGGATCAAGCTGCTATCCCCTTTTTCAAAATCGGTATCATTGTATTTATATTGCTATTTATTTTAATAGGAACTATTGTCATCATTAAAAAATTACCCCATAATAAGATTGTATCAGTTTTTAGCAAAATTATTGCAGGGGTTTGGGAAGGCTTGAGTAGCATCAGACAATTAGAACAAAAAGGCTTATTTATTATTTACAGCGTGCTCATCTGGGGGCTTTATATTTTAGGCACCTGGATTGGACTCTATGCAACTGCAGGCACCAGCAATTTGGGCATAGCAGCCGCTGTTTCTGCACTTGCCTTTGGCAGCATCGGAATGATTATTACCCCAGGTGGAATTGGTGCTTATGCCTACTTTATTGCGAAAGTTTTAGAGAAGAATGGGGTTGGATTTGAATTGGGTTTTGCCAACGGAACCCTACAGTGGTTTGCTCAATTCATCATTGTATTAATTGTTGGCTTCATCAGCTTGGGGCTACTTCCTTGGTTCAATAAAAAAACAACACATGAAAGCAACTAACGCAATATCTAATAAAATATTTACCCTCGAAAACTTAAAAAAGCAAGTAGCAGCATGGCGGGTAAACAATAAGAAGATTGCATTTAGCAATGGCTGTTTTGATATTCTGCATGAGGGGCATATTTTCTCTTTAAACCAAGCTGCATCAGAAGCAGATATTTTAATTATTGGTGTCAATAGCGACGATAGTGTAAAGAGGTTAAAAGGCCCAGAACGTCCAATTAATAATCAAAAAAGCAGAAGCATTATGCTCAGCAATTTAGCGGTGGTTGATGCGGTGGTAGTTTTTGAAGAAGACACCCCTTTAGCATTAATTCAAGAACTGCTTCCCGATGTAATAGTAAAAGGGGGAGACTATACCATTGATCAAATTGTAGGTTCAAAAGAAGTCATTGCCAATGGAGGGAGAGTAGTCATTAACCCAATTGTGGAAGGCTTCTCTACTACAGGCATCATAGCGCATATTAAAAAGTCTTACTCGTAGTTTGTAGCAAAGACTTAACACAAGGTTTTTATTGTATAAAGTATATTTGACCATGTCAAAAAATCATTTAATTCAGAGGGATATAAGTTGGCTCAGTTTTAATGCACGCGTATTGCAGGAAGCCAACGATTCCACAGTTCCCTTGAGAGAACGTATTCGATTCTTAGGAATATTTTCAAATAATACAGACGAGTTTTTTAGGGTTCGGGTAGCTACCTTAAAACGCATGATTGAGTTTTCCGAAAAAAGAAAGAAACTCAATATGTATATGGAAGAAGATCCACAAAAAATTCTAGACCAAATACAAATGACCGTTTTGCAACAACAAAATGAGTTCAATCGCATTTGGGATGGTATTCAAAAAGAATTAAAGAAAGAAAAAATTACCCTTGTTACTGAAACGCAACTAACTAAAACGCAACAGCAATTTGTAAGAAAATTTTTTGACGAAGAAGTACGCTCGAATATTATTCCTTTGATGATAGAAACCCTACCGCAGCTTCCTTACTTAAGAGATAAGAGTATTTTTTTAGGGGTTGTCATGCGCAAAAAGAATTCTGCTTATCAACAAAAATATGCGCTAATAGAAATTCCCACCAAAGCTGTTGGAAGATTCATTCAATTACCTTCTAGAAAAGAAGAGAAAAACATTATTTTATTAGAAGACGTCATACGATTTAACCTCCCTGTTATCTTCTCCTATTTTGGCTATGATATTTTTGAAGCGCATGTATTTAAAGTAACTAAAGACGCTGAGATAGATTTAGACAACGACATTAGTACCAGCTTTGCAGAAAAAATTGAGAAAGGAATAAAAAGCAGAAGAAAGGGTAAACCAGTCAGATTTGTTTACGACAAAGAAATGGACCCAGGATTATTAGAGTATTTAATCAGAAGACTTAGCCTAAATAGGAAAAGCAATATTATTCCTGGCGCCCGAATCCACAACTTTAGGCATTTTATGGATTTCCCAGATATACTCAATAATAAGAGTACCCGTAGGGCTTCTTTTATTCCTAAATCTTTACAAACTTCTTTAAGGGTTACCGATATTATTTTGAAGCAAGACGTAATGCTTCATTTTCCTTACCATGCTTTTGACCCCATTATCGATTTGCTAAGAGAAGCAGCGATGGATCCGGAAGTACTATCCATTAAAATTACAGCTTACCGTTTGGCATCAAACTCAAAAGTCATCAATGCATTAATAAATGCTGCACGAAATGGGAAACAGGTGGTGGTCATGTTAGAACTTAAAGCCCGATTTGATGAAGAAGCCAATTTAGAATGGAAAAAAATATTGGAAGAAGAAGGAGTTAAAGTTTTATTAGGAGTTCCAAAAATGAAAATTCATGCAAAGCTTTGCGTAATTAATAAAAAAAGAGGAACAAGATCTACCCACTATGGGTTTGTAAGCACCGGCAACTTGAATGAAAAAACCGCGAAAGTATATGGTGACCACTGCTTACTTACATCTAATAGAAATATCATGAACGACATCAATAAGATGTTTAGATATTTAGAAAACTGGAAAGCTGGACCATTACTTTTAAAGTCTTGCAAAACCTTAATGGTTTGCCCAACCAATATGCGCAATGAATTATATGCACTTATTGACTCAGAAATTAAACACGCAAAAGCAGGCAAACCAGCTGGAATAATTTTAAAAGTGAATTCGTTGAGTGATGCAAGCCTGATTGATAAATTATATGCTGCAGGTGCTGCAGGGGTTAAAATTGAAATGATTGTTAGGGGTATATTTTGTGCGGAGATTGATCGAAAGAAATTTAAACAGCCTGTTAAAGCCATCAGCATTGTAGATGAATATCTAGAACATTCCAGGGTAATGATTTTTCATAATCTAGGAAAAGAAAAAGTGTATATATCTAGTGCAGACTGGATGGTAAGAAACTTGAATCACCGCGTAGAAGCGGCGGTTCCAATTACAGACCCTATCATCAAACAGGAATTGATTGATATTATCCACATTCAGTTAAGAGACAATGTAAAGGCCAGAATTCTGAACAGTGAATTAGCCAACAACTATGTACCTTTCGTAGGAAAAAAGAAAATTAGGTCACAAATTGAGACCTATCATTACTTGTTCAGAAAAAACAATACCACCAGTGAGGCTAGCAGCAATTGATATAGGAAGTAACGCAGCAAGATTATTGATTGTTGAAGTAAGCAATGATAAAAATGGAAAACCGCAGTTCAATAAACTGAATTTGGTTCGGGTTCCATTACGGTTAGGCTTTGATGTATTTGCCAATGGAGAAATCTCCAAGGAGAAAAGGGGAATGATTCTTCAAACTATGAAAGCCTATAGTCATTTATTGAATGCTTATAATGTAAAAGAAGTGATTGCATGTGCCACAAGTGCTATGAGGGACGCTTCTAATTCTGCAGATATTATCAGGAAGGTAAAACTAGAAACTGGATTAGGAATCGAAATCATCAGTGGTGATTTAGAAGCTTCAATAATATATGAAAACCATATAGCTGAAAATATGGATGTAGCCAATAGCTATATGTATATTGATGTTGGTGGTGGTAGCACCGAGCTCACTTTTTTTACAGATGGCAAATTAACTTTTAAACGTTCATTTAATATTGGAACCATCCGACTTTTAAAAGATATGGTAAACGATTATAAATGGAATGAAATGAAAGACTATATAAAATCGGCCACCAAGGGTTACAAGAAAATTATTGCCATTGGAACTGGAGGAAATATCAATAAAGTTTTTTCATTGAGCAAGAAAAAAGATGGGAAACCACTAAGTCTAGACTTACTAAAAGATTATTATAAAGAGATTTCCAACTTCTCTTTAGAGGATCGTATCAATATTTATAAACTTAGAAACGACCGTGCAGACGTTATTGTTCCTGCTTTACAAATTTATATTAATGTGATGCGTTGGGCTGATGCCGATGAGATTTATGTTCCTAAAATTGGGCTTGCCGACGGTTTAGTTCAACATTTATACGCTGAAATTCACCGATGATAAGCCTATTTTCGGCCCATTTTTGATTAAATAAAGCCCATACACCCTACATTTGGATATACCTATAGGTACCAAACAATATGATTAAAACCATTTCAGACAAAAACAGGACCATACAATATGTAGCACATTTGGCTGCCTGGCTTTGCTTTTTCTTTCTCCCATACCTAGTATTTTTTCCCAGACTAAGAGATTTTAGTATGAGCAATCATATGCTCACCGTAATTGTACTGAATAATATTATGCTCATGGTGTTCTATTATTTAAATACCATGGTATTAATACCCAAACTATTGATCAAAGAAAAATGGGTTTTATATATTCTTAGTTTGGTAGGTTGTTTACTTTTCTTTCTTTATGTGCCACGTACATTGGCGATGATGATTTATCCTCCAGAAATTCCACTAAATGTAACTGAGAACACTAGAGGCATTAATAGGAGTACTAGAATTGGAAGAATAAGAAGAAGACCTTACGCTGATTTTTTTAATACCGTTTTATTTTTACTAGTAATCACATTTGGTGCATGCATAGAAGTAGTAAGACGTTGGCTACAAACAGAACAAAATAGAAAAGAAACAGAACATGAAAGAATTAACACCGAGCTCTCTTTCTTAAAATCGCAAGTAAACCCACATTTTTTCTTTAATACACTTAATAATATTTATTCATTAGCAATTGTAAAAAGTGATAAAACCGCCCATGCCGTTTTAAAGCTTTCTGCTATTATGCGGTATATACTTACTGAAACAGAAAGAAACTTGGTGCCCCTAGAAAATGAAGTTGCTTTTATTCATAACTATATAGAATTACAACAAGTAAGATTAACAGATAAGGTTCAAGTAAATTTTAACATTGAAGGCAATACTGCTCCCCTATTGGTTGCCCCTCTAATTTTCATTCCATTTGTAGAGAATGCTTTTAAATATGGCGTTAGTACCAAAGAACAAAGCAGCATTGAAATCAACCTGAAGGTAACCGAGCATACTATCTATTTTTATGCTAAAAATCATATTGTTCATTCAGAAAACAATATGATGGAAAACACAGGTATTGGCATAAACAATGTAAAAAGGAGATTAGAATTATTATATCCAGAAAAGCACCAATTAAGCCACCTAACTGAAAATGGCTATTATATTGTTAACCTTGAAATTAATACCCTTTCATGATTAAATGTATAGCCATAGATGATGAGCCTTTAGCGTTAGAAGTTGTAAAAGAATATTGCAGTAAAATATCATTTCTATCATTAGAAAAAACTTTTACAGACACCGATGAAGCGAGATTGTATTTACAGCAGAATAAAGTTGATGTTTTATTTTTAGATATTCAAATGCCTGATATCAATGGGCTTCAGTTTTATAAAAGTTTATCTGTTAAGCCAATTGTTATTTTCACAACTGCATACAAAGATTTTGCAGTAGAAGGATTTTCTGTAGATGCAGTGGATTACCTGTTGAAACCGTTTGAGTACGACCGTTTTTTAAAAGCCTGCTATAAAGCAAAAGAGTATTTAGAATTTTTAAGCTCGCAAGAACTTCAGCTCAATTCTATTTTCGTAAAAGTGAATTACGAAATAATGAAAATCAATTTAAAAGATATTGAGTTAATTGAAGCATTAGACGACTATATTAAAATTTATATTAAGCCCTCCCCTGTTTTAACCTTAATGACTTTAAAAAGCATCAGCGATAAACTACCAGCTAGGGATTTTTTAAGGGTACATCGATCATTTATTGTTCCTATTCATAAAATAGAAAAATTCAGTAAATCTAAAATTTGGATTTCTGGGAAGGAAGTGCCCATTGGTAGTAGTTATAATAATGTTTATGAGCAACTTTTATCGGTTTCAAAACTTGGCTAATACACTTCAATTACAATTTAGGATGTAACTTTGCAGCAAAATAACATATCATGGAATTTTTGCAGCAGTTGGGTTTACAACAACATAACCAAGGTGTTTCTTCAGGTACCATTTGGATTAATGCAACTGGAATGAATATTGAATCATTTTCACCAGTTGATGGTAAGAAAATTGGTTCTGTAACGTCTGTTGATAAAAACAGTTATGAGTCGTTAATTCAAACGAGTTTAGCTGCTGCTAAATTATGGAGAAACTGGCCTGCTCCTAAAAGAGGAGAAATAGTGCGTCAAATTGGAGATGCTTTAAGAGCAAATAAAGAGCCCCTAGGTAAATTGGTGAGCTACGAAATGGGCAAAAGCTTGCAAGAAGGATATGGTGAAGTTCAGGAAATGATAGATATCTGTGATTTTGCAGTTGGTCTTTCACGTCAATTATATGGTTTAACCATGCATAGTGAACGTCCACAACATAGAATGTATGAACAATGGCATCCATTGGGTATTGTGGGCATTATATCAGCTTTCAATTTTCCAGTTGCAGTATTCAGTTGGAATGCAGCTTTAGCTTGGATTTGCGGAAATACAACTATTTGGAAGCCAAGTGAGAAAGCACCATTATGCGGAGTGGCCGTTCAAAATATTATTGCAAAAGTTTTTGCTGCAAACAATGTTCCTGAAGGTGTAAACTGCCTCATTCAAGGTGGTCGAGAAGTAGGTGAATGGTTAAGTAATGATACCAGAATTCCATTGATTTCAGCAACAGGTTCTACCAGAATGGGTAAAGCATTAAGTGCAGCAGTAGCAGCAAGATTAGGTAAAAGTATTTTAGAATTAGGTGGCAATAATGCCATTATTATTTCTAAGGATGCCGACTTAGATATGTCATTAATTGGTTGTGTATTTGGAGCGGTGGGTACTGCAGGACAACGTTGTACCAGTACCAGAAGATTAATTATACACGAGTCTGTTTATGATGCATTTACAGCCAAACTAGTAAAAGCTTATGAGCAATTAAAAATTGGAGATCCGTTAGATGCCAATAATCATGTAGGCCCATTGATTGATCAAGATGCAGTGAACATGTATTTACATGCTATAGAACAATGTAAAGCACAAGGTGGTCAATTTATAGTGGAAGGTGGAGTAGTTAATGGAGCTGGTTACGAAAGCGGTTGTTATGTAAAACCATGTATTGCAGCAGTTACCAATGAATTGTCTATTGTTCAACACGAGACATTTGCCCCTATTTTATATGTAATGAAATACAGCCACTTAGAGGAAGCAATTGCGATGCAAAACAATGTACCACAAGGATTGTCATCAGCTATCATGACTTTAAACATGAGAGAAGCAGAATTATTCCTTTCTGCAAATGGTAGCGATTGTGGTATTGCCAATGTGAATATAGGTACGAGTGGGGCAGAAATTGGAGGTGCATTTGGAGGTGAAAAAGAGACAGGTGGTGGTAGAGAAAGTGGAAGCGATGCATGGAAAGCCTATATGCGCAGACAAACGAATACCATCAACTATGGTAATACACTTCCATTAGCGCAAGGAATAAAATTTGATTTTTAAGTAAATCAACTCTTTATTAAAAAGATGGCTTCTTAAAGTGTACTCCCTGCAAAGTTGAAATTGAGGGTAAACTGATGAAATACTTTCTGCTGGTAAAAGCCTGTTGCATAACGAATATGTAGTTTTTTATGCAGGAAGTCAGCACCAGCAGTAAGTCCATTCAATCCGCTTGTTGTATTGAATATATTCAGATCTTGTCTTCTTAAAAAATTATACCCCAAGCTAATTTCAACTTTCTCATTCAAATAAATTTGAGTAGCAAAAACTAGGTGGGCAAATGTTTTCTGTAAAAATCCTGCAGTCCTTAAATCTCCCTCCGATGCATTAAATGCTGTATCGTTATACAATATATTTAATCGATGCAAATTATGGGCCGTTAAAGAAAATTGAAGCGGGGCATTGGCCAATTTTTTACTTACACCTGCTTGCAAATCAAAAGGCAATTCTTCTTTGGCTGCACCACCGTAGGTACTTAATTGGGTACCCATATTTTTAATCGCAACCGATGCTTGAATTTGATTGACAGTATCAGAATAAGTTAGCCCAATATCAATGGCAATCCCAGAAGAACGATATAACCCATAATTACTCTGAATAAACTTGGCTGCTGCTCCTACATGAAAATAGTTATTGTACTGCTTACTCACCAAAAACTGAAGGGCAAAATCATTGGGCTTGAAAGTACCTAAGATAGATCCAGCTGCATCAGTCTGGGTAATATTACCATAGTGCAAATATTGCAATCCAACTCCCCAATTTATTTGATGTCGTTCCTGAAAAAAAGAGGCTACTGCACTATAATTACTGATGCCCGCTAAAAATCCGTTAAAAGAAGTGGCTATTTGTTGGTTCATACTTTTTCTTAACAAAGCAGGATTACTTAAACCCATTGAAACATCATTGCTTTGATTACTGATATTGATTCCCCCTAAAGCGGAAACTTGCGCAGAACCAGGTTGAGACAGAAAATTATAAACAGTATTGCCACCGAGTGTTTGTGCTAAAGACTCAGTGGCAACGAAAAAAAATAGGCTTATTACAAATTTTTTAATTGTCATTCCATATTAAAACTACAACTATACAAGCGCATAATCAACAACCTGTTGCATGGTTTTTACATAATGAAAATGTAACCCCTTAATAAAGCTGCTGTCAATTTCAGCCACGTCTTTTTGATTGAGGTGACAAAGCACTATCTCTTTTAAACCGGCTCTTTTTGCAGCCAATACTTTCTCTTTAATTCCACCAACAGGTAATACTTGACCACGTAAAGTGATTTCACCAGTCATTGCTAAAAATGGCTTTACTTTTCGTCCAGTAAATGCGGATGTAATAGAAGTTAACATCGTAATACCTGCACTAGGACCATCTTTAGGAACAGCTCCTTCAGGAACATGAATATGTATATTCTTGTTCTTAAACAATTCAGGATCGATACCTAATTTTTTATAATTGGCTTGAATATAACTTAAAGCTGTTGTTGCGCTTTCCTTCATTACATTACCCAAATTACCAGTCAATTTCAACTCACCTTTACCATCGCTTAGAATGGTTTCTATGAATAAAATATCTCCTCCAACATAAGTCCAAGCTAATCCTACCACCACTCCAGCCATATTGGCTGTTTTATAAATCTCATTGCTGTATCGTTGTTGCCCCAGGATCTTTTCTACATCAGCTGCTGTTAAATTCAATTTTACTTTTGCCTTTAATGCCATTTCCTTTGCTTGAAAACGCATGATAGATGCAAGCTGACGATCTAATTCTCTTACCCCACTCTCTCTAGTATATTGCTCAATTACTTTCTCTAAAACTTTATCGTTTATTTTAAAGTTTACTTTGGCCAACCCATGGGCTTCTTTTTGCTTAGGCACCAAATGACGTTTAGCAATTTCTACTTTTTCTTCAATTGCGTATCCACTTAAATCGATGATTTCTAAGCGATCTCTTAAAGCAGGTTGTATATTTTGTAGATTATTTGCAGTAGCTATAAAAAGCACTTTACTTAAATCATATTCTAATTCTAAGTAATTATCATAAAAAGTATGGTTCTGTTCAGGGTCTAATACCTCTAATAATGCTGAAGACGGATCTCCTCTATGATCTGAACCAATCTTATCTATCTCATCTAAAATCATCACTGGATTAGAGGTTTTACACTTCCGAATATTTTGTAAAATTCTACCTGGCATCGCACCTATATAGGTTTTTCGGTGCCCCCTAATTTCACTTTCGTCGTGTAATCCGCCCAAACTTAATCGAACATACTTTCTCCCAATTGCATGTGCAATTGATTTTCCCAATGAAGTTTTACCAATACCTGGAGGGCCTAAAAAGCAAAGGATGGGACTTTTCATATCGCCCTTTAATTTTAAAACTGCCAAGTATTCTAAAATCCTGCTCTTAATTTTTGTCATTCCATAATGGTCAATGTCTAAAACTTTTTTAGCATTCTTTAAATCGTAATTATCATTGGTATATTCATCCCATGGAAGATCTAACATTAAGTCTAAATGATTATACACCACGGAATAATCAGGAGTAGACGCATGCATTCTTTCTAACTTTTGAATGCCCGTTTTAAATGCATTCTTTGCTGCTTCTGGCCATTTTTTTGTCTCGGCCTTTTTCTTCATCTCAGCAATTTCTCTCTCATTGGTATCGCCACCCAATTCTTCTTTAATACTTTTTAATTGTTGCTGAAGAAAATAATCGCGTTGCTGTTTATCTAATTCCGTTCTGGTTTTATTGGTTACTTTATCTTTTAGTTCTGCAAATTGTAATTCGCGTTGAAGAATATGAACCAATTTTATGGCCCTTTCATTTACGTCATTGATTTCTAAAAGTTGTTGCTTCTCTAGTAAATCACTGTTTAAATTACTACTTACAAAATTGATTAGAAAAGCAGGGTTCTCAATATTCTTTAGAATAATAGAAGCTTCAGTTGGCAAATTGGGAGAGAGTTGAATAATTTGCGCGGCCAAGTCTTTAATGGTACTTACATAAGCCTTGAAGTCTTCTGTATCTGGGGCATCCGCTTCTGTAAATAATTGAATGCTGGCTTTGAAATATGGATCATCACTCAACATTTCCAGCCATTCAAAGCGTTTTTTACCTTGAATGATAATGGTAGTTCCACCATCAGGCATTTTTATGAGCTTTACAATTTTTGCTACCGTGCCGATTTTGCAAAGATCTTTTGGCTCAGGCTCTTCTATATTGGCGTCTTTTTGAGCGATTACACCAATGAGCTTGTCTGTTTTATATACATCGCTCACCGCTTTGATGCTTTTATCTCTGCCAACTGTAATAGGCAAAACTACTCCAGGAAATAATACCGTATTCCTTAGGGGGAGAATGGGTAATTCATCGGGAATGACCAAATTATTGTCTAGATCCCCCTCTTGTTCATTGATGGGAATAATTGGCATAAAATCGGTCTCATCTTCAGACTTAAAAATTAATTTACGCTTATCCATATTCTACTAGGGTCAAATTGTCACAAAAATGAAAAGGAAAAATTTCCATTAATAAAAGGAGTATTAAAACAATATTAATGCCATCTGTTCAACAACCCAATATTTGGTACAAACTGGCACAAAAAAAATCCTCCCGATTATTATCGGGAGGACCTTCTTGCAAGAAGTAATATTAGTAACGAGTACTTGTATTAACTTATTTCTTGGTTGTATCAACAGCAGCAGCAGTTGTGTCAACCATTGCAGCAGATGTGTCTACAGTTGCAGCAGCAGTGTCTACAGTTGCAGCAGCAGTGTCAGCAGTTGCTTCAGTTGTTTCAGCGTTGTTACAAGCAGTCATTAAACCTGCTACAGCTAGAATTGCGAATACTTTTTTCATTGTACTTGTTTTTGGGTTTTTTATTTGGTCGCAAAAATAGGGTAATTTGGGTATTAAAGCCAAAATTTTCCTAAAATTTCCTGAAAATTCCAGTTTTTTTACTTTTTTCTGAAGAAAATGCGAATTGGAACCCCTTTAAAATCGAAATTGGCCCTTAATTGGTTTTCCAAGTAATTTTTATAAGGCATTTTAATATCATCGGGGAAATTGGTAAAAAAAGCAAAAGAAGGGACCGGAGTAGGCAACTGGGTCACAAACTTGATTTTTATAGAATGGCCACGAACTACAGGAGCATGATAATTTTCAACCGCTTTAAGCATCACTTCATTCAATGTAGAAGTGGCTATTTTCCTGTGTCGGTTTTCAAAAACAGCTAAGCCAGTTTCGATTGCCTTGAATATTCTAGTTTTCTCTGTTACTGATATAAATAAAATGGGCACATCACTAAATGGAGCCATTTTTTGCTTGAGTAATTTTTCGTAATCGCGGGCGGTATTGGTTTCTTTCTCAATTAAGTCCCACTTATTCACCAACATTACAATACCCTTGCCCTTTCTTGCCGCTAAACTAAATATGGTAATGTCTTGTGCTGTAATTCCTTTATGTGCATCAATCACTAAGAGGCAAACATCTGCTTCATCCATTGCTTTGATGGCCCTAATAATTGAATAGAACTCAAGATCATCTTTCTCTTTACTCTTCTTTCTGATACCTGCAGTATCAATGAGCATAAACTCTTTCTGAAAAAGTTTATAATGAGTATGTATCGTATCTCTAGTTGTTCCAGCTATATTGCTTACAATCGTTCTTTCCTCTCCAACCAACGCATTCAACAACGAAGATTTACCTACGTTTGGCTGGCCAATAATAGCAAACTTTGGAAGCTCACTGTCTATGGTACTTTCCTGGCCTTCTTCATCTGTAATATTAGCAACTACTCCATCTAACAAATCGCCTGTTCCGCTTCCAGAAATACTGCTAATAAAAAAAGTGTGCTCGAAACCTAAACTATAAAACTCAGTTGCTTCTAACTCTCTTGTTCCATTGTCTACTTTATTAACTACAACAAATACTGGTTTGCTGCTTCTTCTCAACAAATCGGCCATTGCTTCGTCTAAGTCAGTAATACCAGTTGCAACATCTACCATAAAAATAATGGCATTGGCTTCGTCAATGGCAATTTTAACTTGCTTGCGAATTTCAACTTCAAAAATGTCTTCACTTTGTGGAACAAATCCACCTGTGTCTATAAGGTTGAAAGATTTCCCATTCCAGTCGGCAACACCATATTGGCGATCACGTGTAACTCCACTTATATCGTCTACAATGGCTTTACGCTGTTCTAATAAACGATTAAAGAAAGTGCTCTTCCCTACATTGGGTCTTCCAACAATTGCAACGGTGTAACTCATTTTGTATAATTCTTATTGAGGTAATCAGTTATCATTTATTGATAACCATATTCTTTTAATTGAAGGTCATTGTCGCGCCATTTAGGACGCACTTTTACAAATAACTCTAAAAATATTTTCTTCTGCACAAAAGCTTCAATGTCTTTTCTTGCATGAATGCCAATCTGTCGAATCATTGATCCTTTCTCGCCAATTATGATTGCTTTTTGTGTTTCTCTATGTACAATAATATCGGCTTGAATTTTTACGATATTCCCCTTGTCTTTGTACTCGTTTACCAGCACAGCAGTATGGTAAGGTATTTCATCTGCAAACAATTCATATATTTTTTCACGAATCATTTCAGAAACAAAAAAACGAGTAGGCAAATCACTTAAATCGTCTTCATTGTAAAATGGAACCCCTTCAGGTAACATCCCAACAATTACTGCTAATAATTTATTGAGGTGCAATTTTTGAAGTGCACCTATTTTTACCAATTGTTTGCAATATGGTTTATTTGAAAAAAATGCTTCAGCTTCTGCAATTTTTCCATTCCCTGCAATATCAATTTTATTTAAAATAAGTAAGGCAGGTACTTTTAATTTTAAAGCAGAAAAAATAGCATCACATTCTTCAAAGTTATCATTCGCATCAACCATCAATAAGGCTAAGTCTGCGTCTTCCAATGCACCTTTAACCGAATCCATCATTTTTTGGTGCAACTTATACTTAGGATCAATAATACCAGGAGTGTCCGAAAATATTATCTGGTATTCTCCGGGTTTATTTAAAAAGGCCTTAATACGATGTCTGGTTGTTTGAACCTTGGGAGACACAATAGCCATCTTCTCTCCTATCAATGCATTTAAGAGTGTGCTTTTACCCGCGTTGGGCTTACCAAAAATATTTACAAAACCTGCTTTCACCAATTCAATTTAATCATTATTTAGGCAATCTCCTTGCTGCCAAAAAGGGCAGTTCAAATAACTGTTTATTTTTATTATAACTTAACCCCATAAAAAAAGGCCCCATAAGGGCCTTTAAGCTGTTGCGAGAGGAGGGATCGAACCTCCGACCTTCGGGTTATGAGCCCGACGAGCTACCGCTGCTCTATCTCGCGATGTAATGGGTTGCAAAAGTAGGTTTTAGAAACTTAGCAACCAAATATTATTTAACTTTTAGTCGGTTTTACGTTTAACAGAAGAAGCACCACTACTATTAAAATCTTTAATCATTGCTTCCCCTTTGTATTGTATACTACTTGCCCCACTTGCTTCTGCGCTAATTTCTTTATTTGCAAGAACCCGCACAGAAGATGCACCGCTTGCATCAATCTTACAAAAGTTTGCAGCAAAATCAAATGCTTTAATGCTACTTGCACCACTGGCTAAATAAGTTGCTTGATTGGCCGTACCTTTTAAATTTACTTGTGAAGCACCACTTAAATCTATGCGAATACTGCCCATTTCAAGGTCTCCAGTAAAATCACTTGCACCAGACAACTCCACTTTTAAATCAGTTAATTTCATTTTGCCAGCCGATTTGATATTGCAAGCACCTGAAGCTTCTAACTTCATTAAATCGGTAAAAGTGACATAGGCTTTAATTTGATTATTGCCCCATTTTTTCCAACTCATTCCTTTGGTATCAAGGGATATATACAAAGTATTGTTCCTTACAACAGTTTTAATTTTATCTAATAAATCTGCTTCACTAGTACTAACTGCCACAGCTTGATCCTTTCCTTGAGAAAGGAACAAATTAATAGCCCCAGATATTTCGATATTATTAAAATATCCAACTTTACGCTCTTGAGCATTTTCATCAAATACCAATTTCTTTTCATCTTGTGCAAAGCCTGTTGCAAAAATGAAAGCGCTTACAATGAGTAGAATTTGTTTCTTCATAGTGAGATTTTTTATAAAAACGGTTGAACAAGCAGAAAGTTACACCCTCTTTAAAAAAGAAAGAACTATTTTTGTACTGTCCTCGGGGTGCTGAACGCAATAGTTGTTCGGCTGAGAAATACCCGTTGAACCTGAACAGGGTAATTCCTGCGAAGGGAAGGTGATACATTTTTCGGATACCTCTCCTATTGCATTTCCCTGTTCCCATTATTTAATTTTTAAAAGCATTTAAAAAATGAAAAAAATTATGGGAACAACAGCAATCATGCTATTTAGCTTACTGATTGCTGCACAAACAAGTTCCAACACATTCAAAGGTCAAGTAGTAGAAAAAGGCAATGGCAATCCCATTGCAGGAGCCACCATCAGCATTGGCAACCGGCAAATCAGTGCCAATGAGCAAGGATTATTTACAATAACGGTACTTAAATCTGAGAGCTTTACTATTAGTAGTATGGGGTTTGAGAATGGCAGCTTTACCATTCCTTCCAATTTTGACAAAGTACATATTTTTGAATTAAAGCCCTTTCCATTATTTCTACAACCATTAGAAGTAAAAGCCATCAGAGCAAGCGACCGCTCCCCTTTTACTAAAACCAATTTAAATAAATCGGCTATTACGAAATTAAATTTGGGCACAGATATTCCATTTTTATTAAACCAAACACCAGCAGTAGTAATTAATGCAGACGCAGGAAATGGGGTGGGTTATACTGGAATTAGAATCAGGGGAACAGATGCCACTAGAATAAACGTAACACTAAATGGCATCCCATATAATGACGCAGAAAGTATGGGTACATTTTTTGTTAATCTTCCCGATTTTTCTTCTTCGGTTAATAGTATTCAAATTCAACGGGGAGCAGGAACATCCTCTAACGGAGCTAGTTCATTTGGTGCAACACTCAATATGAGCACCAATGAATTTAACAGCAAAGCATACACAGAATTCAACAATAGTATTGGTTCCTTTAATACCATTAAGAATACCATCAAAGCAGGTACAGGATTAATCGGTAATCATTTTACTATTGATGCCAGAATTAGCAAAATTACTAGTGATGGATTTATAGACAGGGCCAACAGTGATTTAAAATCATTTTATATAAGTGCAGCCTACTTAAACAAAAAATCATCGCTTAGATTAAATGTATTTTCTGGAAAAGAAAAAACCTATCAAGCATGGTATGGTGTTGCAGAATCATTGTTAAAAACCGATCGTACGAATAATCCTGCAGGAACCGAAAAAATAGGTAGCCCTTACGAAAACCAAACCGATAATTATACCCAAACACATTATCAATTATTCTATAATACTGCCATCAACGACTATTGGTCATTTAACACTGCATTCTTTTTAACTAAGGGAAATGGCTATTATGAGGAATATAAAGCAGATCAACGATTTTCTAGATATGGGCTTCCGAATGTTGTCTTAGCTGGCAATACCATTACCAGAACCAATTTAGTAAGACAACGTTGGCTGGATAATGATTTTTATGGACAAATCATTTCATTACAATACAAGAAAAATAAACAAGAATTTACTTTAGGGGGAGGATGGTCTGTTTACCAAGGAAGTCATTTCGGAACCATTCCATTTATAGAAGTAGGAACAGTTCCTACAGGATATAAATATTATGATTTACCAGCAACAAAAAACGATGCCAATATCTATGCAAAATGGCAATATACTATTGCAAAAAACATATCGCTTTTTACCGACTTACAACTAAGAACAGTAAAACACAGCATGAATGGATTTAGTGATAACCCAACTTTAAATATCAATAGATCTTTTACATTCTTTAACCCCAAAGCGGGTATTGCCTACAACAAAAATAATTGGAGTGGTTATATCAGCTATGCTATTGCCCGTAAAGAACCGAATAGAGACGATTTTCAGGCTAGTCAAATAAATCAACCTACACATGAAACTTTACACGATTGGGAATTAGGAATTGAACAAAAAAATAGCCAATATTCTTTGGGATTAACTGCCTATTATATGAAGTACAATAACCAATTGGTTTTAACAGGTGCTATTAATGATGTGGGAGCCTATACCAGAACCAATATACCCAATAGCTACAGAGCAGGTATAGAAATACAAGCAGCAGCTACAGTAAAAAATTGGTTAAATATTAACGGGAATATTAGCCTTAGTAAAAATAAAATCAACGCTTTTACTGAATATATAGACGATTATGATAATGGTGGACAACTCAGTTTTGAGCACCGTAATAAAGACATTTCTTTTTCACCTACATTGGTTGCTGCATTAGGAATCAACTTTATACCGATACAACAACTTGAATTGAGTGTATTAAATAAATGGGTAAGCAAACAATACTTAGACAACACCCAAAACGAACAAAGAAAAATAAATGGATTTTACACGCAAGACCTTAGAGCCATTTATACCATCAAGAATAAATTTTTAAAAGAAGTACAACTGATTTTTCAGCTGAACAATCTTTACAATAAAAAGTATGAACCAAATGGATATACTTTTAGCTATTTTGCTGGAGGAGGGGTTATCACAGAAAATTTCTATTACCCAATGGCTGGAAGAAACTTTATGTTCGCACTGAATATTCGGATATAAAGCATCGATTTGAATCAAAAGAAAAAAGGGTTAAGGATACTGCCAATTGGCGTTCCTTAACCCTTTTACTATAATAGCTATAAATTATTTACCAGCTAAAAAAACAGCATTCGCAATTAACAAATAACCATTCTCCCAGAAGTTCCTAAATAATGGATCTTCAGCAATATATACCACTGTTCCTGCACCCATATCTTGCACACCAAACAACATCCCATCTTTTAAATTGGGTTTTAATTTTGCTCCAGCAAAACCAGTTACATACGCATCTTTTTTAATAGTACCCACGTTCCAACCATCTTTCATCATTTCATATACATTGCCATCTTGCTTAAGCGTATAATAAAATTCAGGGTATCCAAAAGCCAAAGGATGTGTATTGTCTAAGTCAACTTTATAAATAGCACCTGGAATAGAGTTAGTGATGTAATCAGTTTCTCTATTGGCATATTTTTTCACTGAATCTTCTGCCTTATCTGCCTTTGCTTCTTTTAATTTAATACCCCAGTCTGATCTGCTCATGAGCGCCATTGCGTTTTCTAAAGCAATCAATTTTCCTCCGCCACGAACAAACTCTTTCAACTTGTCTGCTGTTGCTTTTTCGCCCAAGCCTCTATAATTTCCATCTGGTATAATAAGCACATCATAATTTTTTAAATTATAACGGGCAATATCTACTGCATTCAACAGCGTAATTGGGTACTCCAAAATTTTATCAAAATAATGCCAAACTTCCCCTGCCGCTAAAGAAGAGCTCTGCTCACCAGTTAACATAGCAACTTTAGGTGTAGCTGCTATATTTTTTATATCTGGCGAGCCAAAGTCTGAACCTTTATCCATAAAGCCAGTTTCTACGGCATCGGCTTGAACATTAAATTGCGCACATGCATTGTTTAACACCGTTAACCAATTTTGTTGATTACTGGTTTTTAATACCACCAATGTACCCCTATCGTAATTTTTATTTTTATAGGTAAAAGGTTTTTCAACAAAACGTACTTTCACCCCATTCTTCAGCAAATAGGCCAATACTTTTGCACTACTGAATGATGTATAAGGTACCAATGCTCCATAGCTGCTATTGATTGAAGCAACTGAAGTGCCTGCTGATTCAGGGTTTACCGCTAATTTTTCCTTAACTGCATACCCTTTAATTCCATAAGCATAAGATGCAGCCCATGCGGTAATATCATAAGTATTGGAATCGGTTACTACTGTTCTTGGCTCTAATAATACTTTAGCCATTACTGCTCTTGGTTGAAATGAACTAACTGCAATATGATTTCCTTCATCGGTAAAGGCATCTTCTTTTCCTGTAAAATAGTTGAAGCCTCTAAATGTTTTGCTACTCAATACACCGTATTCAATTCCATTTTGATTAAGCAATTTTTTTAATGCTGCCATTTTATTTTCATCCTTTGCAGTAAAAACATAGGTTTTGTATTCACCAATTCTTCCTGCTCTACTGTCATCAAAAAATTGTTGAAACTCAGCTAATAATTTGTTTTTATTTTTTGAAGCAATTTCAATAGTAGACAAGCCTGTAGTAAAATGATGGGCTGCTCGGTCTACCAAGGTTAAGGTATCGTTGTCTTCATTTAAAATACCCAAACCTGCTCTAATACCACCTTGTTCGTAAGTCATACCAATTGCACCATTGTACACCGGGTAAGTATCTCCATAAGAAGGATACAATAAATCAAATCTTTCTTTGGTAAAAAACAACCAATTATTTTGGTCAAAATACTTTGCATGGTTACGACCAATCATTACTTGAAAATCGCGCTGCCAAGGAGTAATCACTTCGTGGATGGGTTCTGCCGCAGGTGCAAAATAATAAGGCTCATTAAATCCCTGCTCATGATAATCCACATGAATTTGTGGCATCCACTCTTGGTACTTTTTAATACGCTGTTGGGTTTCAACTTGTGTTTGCCAAGCCCAGTCTCTGTTTAAATCAAAATTATAGTGATTGCTTCTTCCACCTGGCCATGGTTCTGCATGTTCTCTAGAAGCGGGATCGGCATTGTAGTTTTTTCCTACAACTGAATTATACCAGTTAATATAACGATCTCTTCCATCTGGATTAATACAAGGGTCTAAAACCACTACCGTATTTTTTAACCACTCTTTGGTTTGTGCATTGGCTGGATCAGTTAAAGCATGAATGGTTAACAAGAATGCTTCTGAAGAAGAAGCTTCATTGCCATGCACATTATAACTTAACCAAACAATGGCAGGCGCCTTCTCCGTTTGAGGAGCTGCTTTGTCTTTTGCCAAACCAGCCATGCGTAAATTATTGATGCGAATTTGATCTAATTGTTGCATATTCTCGGGTGTACTCACAAAAGCCAACATCAGTTCTCTGCCTTCATTGGTTTCCCCGTATTTTTCTACTTTAACCATATCTGGCCTTGCAGTTGCAACTGTTTTAACATACTCTACAATACGATGGTGACGCGTAAAACGGGTGCCCACTTTGTAACCCAGAAATTGTTCTGGACTGGGTACTGATTGAGCAATAGTTGCCAATGAAAAGGCAAGACTTAAAAGTCCAAATAATAATTTCTTCATATGTTCATTAATGAACCATGAAAATAGGAAGAAAGGGAATGAAAACCCGATAAAAAATGTAAATTACCGTATGAGAAAATATTTAATAGGTTTCGTTTTGTTGGGCAGTATCCACCAAACAAACGGACAACAAATTGCCTCCATTGTAGGTCCCAATAAAGAAATTGATCCTTATCATTATACAGTTGTAAAAAGGGCCGAGTTTAAACAGGCCGCAGTAAGTAGTGCCCATCCACTTGCAAGTATGGTTGGTGCAGCTATTATGAAAAAAGGAGGCAATGCATTTGATGCAGCTATAGCCACTCAATTGGTATTAGCGGTTGTATTCCCCAATGCTGGCAATATTGGTGGGGGTGGTTTTTTATTAGCAAGAAAAACGAATGGAGAGTTGATAGGCATAGACTATAGAGAAGCCGCTCCAGAAAAAGGTTCTAGGGATATGTACTTAGATAAAAACGGCAATGCCCAACTCAATTTATCGCAACATGGCCATTTGGCTTCTGGCATTCCCGGTACCATTGCAGGGCTATTTGCTTCACATGCATATGCTAAACTTCCCTTTGAGGTGCTTATTCAACCTGCCATTGATATTGCTGCCAAAGGATTTGTATTAACAGAAAAAGAAGCAGCCAGTATTAATAGTATAAAAGATGCCATTGCAAGATTTAGTACTCAACCTACCGCTTTTTATAGACCCAACCGTTGGAGAGTAGGCGACACTTTAATTCAAAAAGAGTTGGCGCAAACATTCGAGCGAATTCAAAAAGAAGGCGCATTGGGTTTCTATGGTGGTAAAACTGCCGACTTGATTGTAGAAGAAATGGAAAGAGGCAGAGGAATTATTTCACATGCTGATTTAAAAAGTTATACTGCAAAACTTAGAGAACCAATTGTGTTCAATTACAGAGGCCACGAAGTAGTCAGCTTTGCTCCCCCTAGCAGTGGAGGCATTTTATTGGCACAAATGATGAAAATGATTGAAAAATATCCAGTTTCTAAAATGGGATTTCAATCTATTCAATCTGTTCAACTAATGATTGAAGCAGAGCGAAGGGCATTTGCAGACCGAGCTGAACATATGGGAGATCCCGATTTTTGGAAGGTTCCTGTGAAGACCATGATTAGTGATGTTTATTTAGCTCAAAGAATGAGTGATTATAGCCCTGATAAAGCAGGCAGTAGTAAGGAAATCAATGCTGGTATAATTAAAGAGAGCGAAGAAACAACCCACTTAAGTGTAGTGGATGCGGCAGGGAATGTAGTTTCTGTAACAACCACCTTAAATGGTAGTTATGGATCTAAAGTTGTTGTGGGTGGTGCAGGTTTTTTATTGAATAATGAAATGGACGATTTTAGTGTAAAGCCCGGTGTACCCAATATGTTTGGTGCTGTTGGCGGAGAAGCCAATTCTATTGTTCCAGGTAAAAGGATGTTGAGTTCAATGACCCCTACATTGGTATTAAAAAATAAAAAACCGTATGTAGTCATTGGCACACCAGGTGGAACAACCATCCCAACATCTGTTTACCAAGCATTGGTGAATATCATAGATTTCAACATGAAGATTGGAGATGCCATTGACCTCCCGAAATTTCATCACCAATGGTTGCCTGATGAAGTAGTGATTGAAACCAATTTCAATCCCAAAACCAAAGAGGCATTGCAAAAAATGGGCTATATATTAAAAGACAGAAGCAGTATTGGTAGAACTGATGGTATTAGAATATTACCGAATAAAATTAGAGAAGCAGCCGCAGACAGAAGAGGAGATGACTCTGTTGCTGGATATTAAAACTACCAGTTATATAATTTATTTCTCATATAGGATTAGCTGTGTTATTTTTACACAGTTATGTATTATTTACTAAAGCAATTTATACCGCCTATATTCAGAACCCTATACTGGTATAGTTTTAAATATGGTTGGAAGGGAGATTATGAAAACTTTGCAGAAGCCAATAAAATAGCCAAAGGCTATGATGAGCAAAGCATTGTTGAGAAAATTAGAGAAACTACCAAAAAAGTAGTGAATGGTGAAGTGGCTTATGAGCGAGACGGGATTGTGTACGATAATCCTAAGATGAATTTTGCTATGCTATCAACCCTTTTACACGTTGCTGCAGAAAACAATAGCAATTTAACTGTGCTCGATTTTGGTGGTTCCTTAGGTACTACTTATAATCATAAAAAGCATTTTCTACAATCTGTGCATAATTTGAACTGGTGCATTGTTGAACAACCCAATTATGTAGAGATAGGTAGAAAAGAATTTGAACACGAAAGATTGCATTTTTATTATTCATTAGAAGAATGCTTACAACACCATCAACCTGATATCATCATTTTTTCTGGAGTTATACAATATATAGAAAAGACTTACGAGTTATTAGATCAGATACGAATGAGCGGGGTAAAATATTTATACATCGACTATATCGCTTTTAATGATGAAGACCGAGATAGAATAGCTATACAACATGTACCTCCTGAGTTTTATGGTGTACCTGCTTCATATACTTGTTGGTTTTATAGTAAGCCCAAATTTTATGGGTATATGCATCAACACTTTAACCTTGTATACGATTTTATTGCAGACCCAGATAAATACTACATTCAACTTAAACCTTTTTTTTACGAAGGACAATTATGGAAATTAAAATAAAATTGGGCTTTTATAATAAGCCAAGTTTTACCTGTTCAGCCGCGTAATCAGCAGCCCTTGCTGTGAGTGCCATAAAAGTAAGAGAAGGATTTTGGTTTCCGGTAGAAGTCATACAAGCTCCATCGGTCACAAAAACATTTTTGCATTGGTGCAATTGATTGAATTGATTCAGTAAAGAAGTATTAGGGTCTTTACCCATTCTTACACCACCCATTTCATGAATATCTAAACCAGGGGGTTGTTTACTATCCCATGTATTAATTTTTGTACAACCCGCTTTTTCTAACATGGCTTTCCCTTCTTTAAAAAAATCTTGGAGTAATTTCTCGTCGTTTTCATCGTAATCTACTGATACTACCAACTGCGGAACACCCCAATTGTCTCGTTCATATTCACTTAATGAAACATGATTGGTTTCTTTGGGTATGGTTTCCCCCTGCATCATCATATAAATACTCCAATCACCTGGTTCTGTTATTGCTTCTTTATATGCTGCTCCTACCCCATCCACGATTGGCCTTCCCGCTCTTGATGCACTAAAATGAACCATATAGCCTCTTAAGAAATCAGTCTCTTGCTTCAATACATTTTTAAAACTAGGCATCATCACTTGGGTAGGCCTTCTTCCATAATAATATTGATCTAATGGACCTTTAAATTGTGCAGTGATATTACCACGGTAATTGTGAAATGCAATGTACTTGCCCATTAAACCATTGTCGTTTCCTAACCCATTGGGGAAACGAGTGCTTTTTGAGTTGAGTAAAATTAAATTGGTATTTAAACAAGCTGCATTAACAAAAATAATTTTAGCATTGTATACTGTTACTTCATGTGTAATTGCATCTACTACCCTAACCCCCGAAGCTTTTTGGGTTTGATCATCGTATACAATTGATTCAACCACTGCATTGGTTTTCAACAGCATATTACCCGTTTTTTCAGCAGCTGGAATAGTGGAACTATTTGAACTAAAATAAGCTCCAAAAGGGCATCCACGCTCACATAATTTTCTGGCCATGCATTGACCTCTTCCTTGAGCTAAATGTTCAGCAGTGGGCTCAGTTAAATGTGCACACCTTCCTTGAATTACATGCCTATCAGGGTAAGCTTGCATGATTTTTTCTTGTAGAATTTTCTCTACACAATTCATTTCCCATGCGGGTAAAAACTCACCATCAGGCAATACTTCTAATCCATCTTTATTACCACTAATACCAGCAAATTTTTCTACATAACTGTACCATGCATCTATATCATTGTAACGAATTGGCCAGTCTACTGCAAAGCCATCTCTAAGTGGCGCTTCAAAATCGTATTTACTCCATCGCTGTGTTTGCCGGGCCCATAACAAAGACTTACCACCTACTTGGTAGCCACGAATCCAACTAAACGGTTTCTCTTGTATGTATGGATGTTCGTTGTCTTTTACAAAAAAGTGCTTGGTGTCTTCTTTATAAGCATAACAATTGCTTACAATAGGATCAAGGTCCATTTCGGGGGGAGGAATTTTTCCTCTATGCGGCATGTCCCAAGGATTAAAGTTGGCGGTGGGATAATCTTTTTTGTGCACCACATTTCTACCACGCTCGAGCACCAACGTTTTTAATCCTTTTTCACATAATTCTTTTGCAGCCCATCCTCCACTGATTCCGGACCCTATAACTATAGCATCAAATTGCGTATTCTGTTCAGGCATACTATTTAATCATTAAACCAATCAGCAAATTTTTTCAAGTCTACATTACCCCCCGTTAAAATAATGCCTATTTTCTTGCCTTTAAATAATTCTTTGTGTTTAATTACTGCTGCTAAAGGCACTACACAGCTGGGTTCTACCACAATTTTCATTCTTTCATATACCAATCGCAAAGCCGCTTTTATTTCCGCTTCCGTTACTAAAAAGATATCGGTAACATGTGCGCGAATGATTGAAAGGGTTCGTTCACTTAAAGTAGTTAATAAGCCATCAGCAATCGTATTTACATAGGGAGCTTTTTCTACTTTACCCGACTTAAAACTTAAGATAGCGTCTGCGGCACCTTCTGGCTCACCGGCATATACTTGTATAGTTGATTTAAAATAATGAGCACCCAATGCAGTGCCCGACAATAAACCGCCTCCACCAACAGGTGTAAAAACAATTTCAATTGTTGGAACAGTTGTAATTAATTCTTTCACACAAGTTGCTTGCCCAGTGATTACTCTATCATCATCATAAGGATGAATAAACTCAGCACCCGTTTCCGCAACAATTTTATTTAGGGCTTCTTCACGAGCTGCTTGATTAGGTGCACAAAAAATAACTTGTGCGCCATACCCTTTTACTGCATTCACTTTAACTGAAGGAGAATTTTCGGGCATTACTATGAATGCTTTGGTACCTAATGTTTTTGCAGCAAACGCAATAGCCTGTGCATGATTGCCAGATGAATGAGTAGCCAACCCCTTATTAATCTGTTCGGGGCTCAAACTGAGGGCCGCGTTCATTCCACCCCTAATTTTAAACGCCCCAATTTTTTGAAAATTTTCGCACTTGAAAAAAAGTTCCGCACCTACCATTTCATTTATACTGCTATTGGTTAATACAGGCGTATGATGAATAAATGGCTTGATTTTTTCATGTGCTTTTTCTATGGCTGCTTGGGTAATCATTTGTTGCTTTTTTCTCTAATCAATTTAAATTCGGAACCTTCTTTCCATTTTGGAAAACTCGTTTCAAAACCCATTCTACGGCCAATGGTAAACAATAATTTTAAATCGTTAATGGCACCATCACCCGTCCAAGTTGTTGCATCATAATTATCAGAAGGCTGGTGATAATTTTTACTGGTATATTCATTTTCTAAAGTCTCCCCATATTCCTTTCCTTTACCAACCACATCTACCCCATTGTTGGCAAATAAGGCAGGAATGCCCACTTTAGCAAAATTGAAGTGATCAGATCTATAATAATACCCCGCTTCAGTATGCGTATCAAATGAAAGGTATCCACCCGTTTTTTCAATGGCTTCTTTTAAATAATCTTCTAACTCCGATTGGCCCTGCCCAACTACCACCATGTCTTTGGTTTTACCAAAACGATTGAGCCCATCCATATTGATATTGGCCGCCGTTTTATTAACTGGATAAATTGGATTTTCTGAATAGTAAGCAGAACCTAATAACCCTTGCTCTTCTGCAGTAACTGCTAAAAACACAATCGTACGTTCAGGCTTTGCTTTTATATTTTTGAATACCCTCGCCATTTCTAATAAACCCGCAGTGCCTGATGCATTGTCTAAAGCTCCATTGTATATTGAATCCCCAGTTTGATCTGGACGTCCAATACCTAAATGGTCCCAATGCGCAGTGTAAATAATTACCTCATCGGGTCGTTTAGTTCCTGTGATTTTTGCAATCACATTGCTCGACTTATTGAAGCTGGCTTTCACTTTCATGGTAGTACTCAATTGTAAACCAAGCGGCACCGCTTTAAAGCCAGGTTGATTGGCTTTAACCAACAAACTAGAGTCATAACCTGCAGCAGCAAATAATTGGTGTGAAATTTTTTCTGGCACCCAACCTATCACATCACAATTGGGAATATTCTTACCGCGATTGTCTAATTTCAATCGAGTGGTATTAAAACTGTTTTGTTGTACACTAAACGGATAACTTGCTGCAGCAGTGTTATGTATAATTAAACAACCTTTAGCACCCTGCCTTGCAGCTTCTTCAAACTTATAAGTCCACCTACCATAATAAGTCATGGCCTTCCCTTTAAAGAGAGAAGTATCTCCTACCCAAAAACCAGGATCGTTCACCATCACCATTACCACTTTTCCCTTCACATCTAAGCCTGCATAATCGTTCCAATTATATTCAGGAGCCACTACGCCATATCCTGCAAAAACCAATTCTGCATTGTCTAAACTGATGCTTGAATCGGTTTTATCTGTCCAAATAATATAATCATCAAAGGCTTTTAAATTGAAAGTTCCTTTTGCAGATTTTACTTGCATACTAGGTGCAGCAGTTGCTAAAATATTGGCCATGGGCACTTCTTGAATATAACTATCCCCATTACCAGGCTCTAGCCCCATTTGCTTAAATTGTTCCTGCAGGTAAGCTACTGTTTTGGTTTCACCTTCTGTAAAAGGCATTCGTCCCATAAAGTCATCAGAAGCCAATACTGAAATATGCTTTTTAAGAGAATCTGCATTGAAAGCAGCAAGGCCATCGCCTTCGGTAAATTTACTTTTATTAGAAGAGCAAGAAATTAACACGAAAAAGGTAATAACGTAAAATAAACTTTTTTGCATAAAAGAGTGATTTAAGTGTGCCTCAGAACCTAAATATAAGAAAATAAAAAAGCAACTGAAACTATATAAAGTAACAGTTGCTTTTAATAAAATCAGAATTACTGCTTATTTCTTGACCGACTTTATAATCGGAGCTCCTACATATTTAGCCAAAGTTTCGCGAGTGGTTTTACTTGAAGGTCTTAACCCAGCACTAGAAATAATATTTCCCTGTGGGTCAATTAACACATTTCTAGGTATCAAACTAACATTTAAGAAACGCATAAAATCTGAATCAAGCCCTTTATCTGCAATTAACTGAATTCCACCAAGTTGCTTGTCTGTCACAAACGAACGCCATTTTTGATAATCTGACTTACTATCTATTGAAATACATACAAATTCAATTTTATCATTCCCTTTATAATCTTTGATTAATTTGTCTAACTCAGGGAATTCTTTAATGCAAGGTCCGCACCATGTTGCCCAAATATCAATATAAACATACTTCCCTTTTAAAGAAGCAAGTCCAGTAAGCCCCCCTTTATGATTTTCATAATTAAAATCTGCTAATTTGTTACCAGATTTATTTGATTTAGCTGTAGCTAATCTTTTTTCAATTTCGGCGATTGTTTTTTCAACTCTAATTAGTGGTTTTATTTTTTGATAGTCGGACTCAAAAGATGGATTCCGAGCATCTACTTTATTAAATAGCATTCTAACCACTTGGTCTCTTATGGGTTCATAAGTAATTTTATTAGCAAAATCTCTGGTAAAATCAATGATGGAGATAGTGGAGTCTTTTTTCCTTGCTTCAGCTTCTAATAATCTCCACTTGTCTATAAAAAGATACCGGTAATCCATAGAATTGTTATAAGCATCCGCATCATTCATATCTAAATTTCTAATTGGATCTAAATAATTTTCAGGAATAAATGGTTCTGTTTTAGCGTTATACACGTAAAACTTTCGATAATTATTTCGTTTTAACAAATAATCATATAAAATCAATTTACGCGCTAGCTTAGCGTCTTCTTGCTCAAGTTTAGCATTACGCAATTGTTCATACAATTGAGTACTATCAGAAGCAATTTTTTTCAGAAAATCTTCAACAGGTACTACAAAATAAACTTTTGTATCGCCTACTAAATCTCCATCTAATTTGCTTTTAGCTTTAAGATAAGTATTAAATACTGCTCCATTTCCTTCAAATTTAAGAGAAGTTGGAAAAGATTTTGAATCAATACTCAAAGTTAAATCATATCCATTCTTAAGAAATAAAGTGGTGTAAGACTTATTCTGCTTAATGGAATATATGCCAGGGTCTTGTATTGTAAACTTACTTGAAAAACTTCCGCGATTGTCTACAGGAATACTTAATTCAAATGATTTATCAAACTTGTAAATAGTTACTTCATTTGAAATAGAGTTGGTGATTTTTCCTTTAAGCTTCACTCCCAAATTTGAATCTTGCCCAAAAACGGAAATATTTATAAACAGCAATAATATGCATATCGTCTTCTTCATAATTTCTTTTTTTAATTGCTTATGTCTTTTGAAACAAAAAATTTAATACCCAGGATTTTGAGTTATCTGACCACTTGTCAAATCGATTTCTCTTCTTGGTATTGGATAAATCCATTTATTGGGATTAGTCAAAAAAGTGTTAGGAGCTACACCAGTTCGTATTTTGTCAAACTTATCATGACCTTCAAAAGCAAGTTCCCATCTTCTTTCTTGTAATATTGCAGTTAATAAAGCATTTACAGAGGAAAAACTTGTAATAGTAAATGGAGCAGGCTTTGAACCTATTGGGAATGACCTTTGTCTGATTGCATTTAACAAACTGATAGCTTCAGCATTTATACTGTTCGTTGATCGTACTAACGCTTCTGCCTTATTTAAATATATTTCGCTAACCCTTATTATTGGCAAATGGTTTCTACCAAATGGGTTAGAAAATTTTGAGGGGCAAAATCTAGTAACTGGTCCTGCAGGGTTCCCTACAACTATCATTGCAGCACTTCTTCTTATATCATTAGCGGCATAGGTTGCTAAAAAGATTGGATCAGGCCAAATGGCAGTTTTCGAAAAATAACCAGTTAGGTTATTATCGGCTATATCCGAATTATAACTTACAGGAAAGGCAAAAATTAATTCTGTACTTAATGGAATATTAGAAGTAGCAGTAGTTACAGGAAAAACCAAAGCGGGTGAACTAACCAATACATATTGGGTAGTATTGGATAAAGCTTTCGTAGAATAATCAATAGCCTTAGCATAATCTCGTTTATACAATGCAACTCTTGATGCAAGTGCATAACAAGTTGTTTTTTGTGCTCTGCCTCTAAATACTTGTGGAGTAGCATTAGTTAAATCTATTAAGCTTTCTGCCGCTTCATCTAAATCTTTAAAAATCTGATTGTAAACATCCGAAGTGGAAGAACGAGCTACATTTTTACTTGGATCATAATTGGAATAGTTTACCAATTGTATTGGCAAACCAGCACCAGACAAATTACCAGTAAGTGCACCTTCCCCAAAATTTCTGAGCAAGAAAAAATAGTTCAAGGCTCTTACAAACTTAGCTTCAGCTATTAATCTACTCTTTACGGCACTACTAAAGGTTGCATTAGGAATCAAATTGATTATTATATTAGTTTCATTTATAGCACTATAATGATTATTCCAAAGAGTTTGTACCAATCCAGAAGTTGGGGTTAATGTGCCATTCCACAAAGAAATAAATCCATTAGTAGCTAAGGTTACTGAAATACCCGTTGCCACATCGCCACTCATGTAATAATAATTCCTAATTGCTGTATAAGACTTAAAATAAGTGCTGGCTAACAATGCTTGAGCACTATTTTCATTACCCACTACTTGAGATTCAATAAGAATATTTTCAGGTGGTAAATCTAACTGCTTATTGCAAGAAGAAGCAGAAGAAGCAAGAAAGAGGATATAAAATATTTTATTATAAAATTTCATACAATTCATTTTTTAATTTATAAACCAATTTTAAATCCAACTCGAAAAGTTCTAGGATTAGGCATAGTAATTTCATCGTATCCAGATTGCAATACAGAAGAACCATAAGCGCTTATTTCTGGATCAATACCCGTATACTTAGTAATCAAGAATAGATTATTAGCTTCAGCAAATACTTTAATACTGCCGCCATCAATTCTTGCTCTTTTAAGTAGTTTTTCTCCAAAATTATAAGCTACTGTAAGATTTCTTAGTCTCAAAAATGAACCATCTTCTAAAAAACGTGAAGAGTTTCTACCAAGAGTAAAATCCTGAAACTGTGCAGTACTTCCACCCGGAGTAAAAGCTGTATTAGATCTATTAATCAATGCTGGCATATCAGTTATGTCCCCTGGCTTTCTCCAAGAGTTAAGAACATCTTTAGAAAGATTGGGCGCATCTACTGAGCTATAAGCATACATAGACGCTTTGGCTCCATTAAATATTTTATTACCAACTGCAAAAGTCATGAAAAAAGAAAATTCAAAATTCTTGTACCGAAATCTATTATCAAATCCGCCAAAAAACTTAGGTAATGCATCCCCCATATTTCTACGATGACTATTATAATCTCTAGAAGTTCCTGCGTACAAAATTTCAAATGGAACCATAGAAACGGTGTCATTGGAACCAATCCAAAGCGGATTTCCTGTTGCAGCATCTACGCCACCCCAATACATTAAGTTAAATGCAGTTGCAGAACCACCTTCGGTCCAGAAACGTCCACCACTTCGCTCAGCAGCAAGAGAAGCATCTAATTTATTTGCGAAGTTTAGTTTAGTAATAATATTTTCATTTCGGGCAATATTGAAACTACTGGTCCAAGAAAAATCTTTTTTCTCAATGTTTCTAGAAGTAATAGTTAACTCAAAACCTCTGTTTACCATTTCACCTATATTCTGCTGTTGTGAAGTGAATCCAACAAAACCAGGTAGGCCTCCATTCACTAAAAGATTTTTAGTGGTCCGCTTATAATACTCTGCACTCACTCTAACCGTATTTTGAAACAACCCGGCATCCAATCCAAAGTCAACATTAGTAGTTTGTTGCCATTTCAAATCTGGATTTGCTGGTCTTGTGGCACTTATTATAGTTGTTCCTGCATAAGTAGTTCCAGTAGTTGTAAAGGAATACTGACCTAAACTTCCATAATAGCCTGCACCACCATCTGTACCTGTTAAACCCCAACTTCCTCTTAGTTTTAATTCATTTATCCACTGGATATTTTTCAAAAACTTTTCCTTTGATAAAACCCATCCTGCAGAAATAGAAGGGAAACTTACGTAACGATTATTCGTACTAAATCTTGAAGAACCATCTACTCTATTAGTGATACCTATTAAATATTTGTCTTTGTAACCGTAGTCAAGTCTGGCTAAAAAAGAAACCAATGTCCATTCTTGAGAAAGCGCATTAGTTATAGATCGATTAGAAGCAGAAATGATACTCAAGACACGATTGTCCATAAAGTTAGTTGCAGTAATGGTTGTGGCACTTTCTTTTGATTTTTCAAAACTTTGACCTACTACTCCATTAAATGTATGGTCCCCAAACCGCTTATTAAAATTTAAGAGATTATTAATAACAGTTTTAAAGTTGTTAATATTACTTTCTGTTGCGGAACCACGAAGTGTTCCTTGTTTATCAATTTCTCTGCTATAAGCTTTTGTATTATACCAGTCAACCCCAAAATCTAACCGATAAGTTAACCAGCTTGCCAATTTAAGTTCAGCAAAAACATTACTAATAGAACGCAAGTCGTTTACATGATTTTTTCCTGTATTAATTGTGCCTACTGGGTTAATATCACGCAAAGGAGCACTACCGTTGATTATATTAGTAGGAGAAACCACCGCTCGCCATGCATATAAGCCTACTGAATCAAAAACCGGAATATTAGGTGCTTTTATCACTGCATCGTAATATGCTCTTTGTGCATTGAGCGAATTGTTTAAAGTTGCGCTAATGGCAGTAGAAACACCAATTTTTATACTATTGGATAAATTAGACTCTACATTAATTCTTCCTTGAAACCTTTCAAAATCATTGTTAACGATATAAGAGGACTCTTTATCATATCCACCACTAATGAAATAACGTGTTTTGTCTGTTCCGCCACTAATAGAAGTAGATAAATTATAGCCAATGCCAGTTCTATTGATTAAATCTAACCAATCTGTATTGAAACCTTTTTTAAATGCACGATTAGGTGGAGGCCATCCTGCTGTTGGTCTGCGTGCATTTAATGTGTCAAAATAGTCACTATAGAATTGGGCATACTGATCTCCCGTCATTAACTCAGGTAATCTAAATGCATTTTGAGCAACTGTTGAAAAATTTACATTAACTCGAGCTTTACCAAGCATCCCTTTCTTTGTAGTAATTAAAATTACTCCTGCTGCACCTCTACTACCATAAATGGATGTTGCATAAGCATCTTTTAACACTTCTATGCTTTCAATATCATCTGGATTAATATTAGCTAAAGGATTTCGTTCAAATTGGTTATTGGGCCTATAATTATTTGCAGTAATTGGTTGTGTAAAAGATGCTGGTTGACTGCTTGAACTATAGTTAGTAGAATTAGTATTTCTATCTTGACCATACATAGGGACTCCATCAATTACAATTAAAGGAGCATTACCAGCATCACTTAAAGTAGTTACGCCCCGAATAGTAATTGAAGAGGCTGCGCCAGGTGCACCTGAAGAAGGTTGAACAAATACTCCAGCAATTCTTCCTTGTAATATCTTGTCCATGGAAATAGGATTATTCCCAACAAGATTAGGTTTTAGGGTTCCAACAGAGCCTGTTAATTTACGTCTATCAACTTTACCATAACCAATTACAACAATATCTTCGATTGATGTTGTCTTAGGCTTTAATTGGATAAATTTTGGTGCTCTAGACTCTAAAACAGGCACTTCCTTTTCTTCATACCCTACTGAAGAAATTAGCAATATGAAATTAGGAGAAGTCGCTTGAAGGCTAAAAAAACCTTTTTCGTCACTAGTTGTAACAATATTAGTACCCTTTATGCGTATGGTTGCACCAACAATTGGGGAGCCATCTGTCTCTTGCTTTAATACCCCTGTAATAGTTTTTAATTGAGCGTTTAGTGTGAATGATATTAAGATCATCCAAACTAAGATGCACCATTTTTTAAGTTTACTCATGCAGTATGCTTTAAGTGATTAACTAGTAGCATATTAATGAATTTACAATTACAGGAATTTTTAAATATGCAAAACCCTATAAAAGGATGACGAGTTGGCAATATATATATGTGAAATTTATTGCCAGTCTTTCTTCAAATAATATATTTAATTTAGGGTGTCAAAAGATGAAAAAGCATATTTATACTAAAGTTGTTGAGATTATTGTTGTAATCATTAGCTTCTTGCTATTTTGGCTGCTATATTATTTAATGCTCGGAAAAATATGGCCAAATGATAATGTTGGAAAATATAGAGTCTTTCAACATTTAACTCAATGTGCAACATTTTGTGTTTCTGCCTTTTTGATTTTTCCACGCTATGCAATAAATAAGCAAAGACTTCATTTTATACTTTTATCGCTTTTTTCAATTCTTGTATTTACAGAGTTATTTAATTTATCACGACTATTTTTATCAAATCCAATATTCCTTTTGTTAGGACCAAGCGTAAAAAAAGAAGCAAATAACATTCAATTACAAAATTATTATTTTCAAAATTTCATTTCAGCACTAACCTATTATCTATTAGGACTTGGTTATGCATTTGCTAGAGATTGGATAAATAAGGATCGAAAATCATTAAAACTTGAAAAAGAAATAGCACAAGCAGAATTAACGCTTTTACGAAACCAACTTAATCCACACTTTTTATTTAATACCATAAATAATATATATTATTTATCACTTATTAAATCAACAAAAACAGCAGATGCATTATTACAACTTTCAGATTTACTTCGGTATGTCTTATCAGAAAAAGAAAATTTAGTAACCTTAGATAAAGAATATGAGTGTTTAGAGAAATTTATACAATTACATAAACTTCGATTTCCTAACGACAACATAATTTTGGAAATTGGAGGAAAAGAGGAATTTGCTAATATTCAAATTCCTCCAATGCTATTAATCACTTTTGTAGAAAATGCGTTTAAGCACGGGGATGCTGGAGAAATAGAATCACCAATTGAAATAAAATTAGCCATTCATGAAAACCAGTTGACCTATTCAGTAAAAAATAAAATCGGGAAAAATATATCCAAAAACGACAGTAGTGGAATAGGTATTCCTAATTTGATAAAAAGACTAACCCTTTTGTATCCAAAAAAACATAAACTAGAAAATAATTTAACAGACTCAAGCTATTTCGCCAAACTAGAAATTAATTTAAACAATTGATACACTCAATAGCAATAGATGACGAAGAAAATGCACTTGGCATCATAAACGAGTACAGTTTATCTGTCCATGATTTCAAACTACATAAAACTTTTATAGACCCTTTAAAAGGGCTTGAATATATTCAACAAAATAAAGAAATCAATTGTGTCTTTCTAGATATTCAAATGAACAAACTGAATGGACTAGAGCTTGCTAAAAAAATCAATCGAAATTTAAAAATTATTTTTACGACTGCATATCCTGATTTTGCTTTACAAGGATTTGAACTTGATGTAGCAGATTATTTATTAAAACCATTTTCTTTGAATAGGTTCAACCGATCAATAGAAAAAGTAAGAGTATTAATAAAAAGCGAATCAGAAAAAAAACTTGCCAAATTAATCCCAGATATTCAAGATATCATTTTTGTTCGGACAGATAATAAATCGCAAAAAATAAGAATCATGGATATTTCTTTTATTGAAGGATCCGGGAATTATGTAACCATTCATGTTGGAAAGTCTAAATTTCTTGTTTTAAAAAATTTAAAAAGCTTTGAAGAACAATTAATGCCATATCAGTTTATACGCATACATAAATCATTTATTATTTCATTAATGCATTTAGAAAGTATAGAAAAGTCTTCCGTTAAAATTGGCGATGCAATTATTCCAATAAGCGAATCGTATAAAGATTCATTTCAGCAATTTCTTGATTTAAACTTTAAGCAGTTTTAATTGAATAAGAAATCAATTATCTAGGCGGAATAGTAATTGTCTTTCTAGCAGTATCCGCACAACCGTTACCTGTTACAATTAATTGAACAGTGTAAGATTTGCTAGTGGACTCTTTATTGTAGCTAGTTTCGATGAAACTGTAGAATTCATTATTGGTATTGCCATTTCCAAAACTCCATTGATAAGAATCAATGGTACTGGTAGGAATGGTAGATTTACTATTAAACGACCATCGTTGCGAAGTAGGATAATCCCAAACAAGGGTCTCTTCAAAAACAGCTTTAGGCCTAGGGTTCTCTCCTTTTGAGTTCACTAGTTTATTGGTCTTATAAATTTCTCTTCCATTTAATTTTATGGTCATGATTACATCATAATCATTGGGGTGCTTGTATTTGTAAAGAATGGGATTACCTGTTCTAGGGCCTGTACCATCCGAAAAATCCCATTCATACACTGACCCAGTAGGCACATTCTCTGCTTCCGCTGTAAATAAAATTCTTTCATTGATACATGCATCAATGGATACTGTTTTGAACTTTCCTTTAATACTATACATACCTGGAATAGTTACTTGAACAGTGGTATCATCGGTACAACCAAAATTAGATAGTACAGTAAGCTTAACAGCATAAGTAGTATCATTCACTTTTTTGGGGAACTCATGACGAACCAAACCCACTGAACTAATGTATTCGGTTCCGTCACCCCAATTGTATTTGAATTGAATAATATCTCCTTGATTAATGGAGGAGGCACTATTGAATGTGACATAATTAATGTTCTGTGGAAAATCGAACTTGGTCGTGAAAATGGCTTCTGGCTTGGTTTGCTGACCCAAGGCTTTTACACCAAAACTCACTTTAGCCAACATATTGTTGGCATTGGCCATCACCATTAAAGTTACTACAAAAGAACCAGCGGCTTGGTAAGAATGGGTAGTGGTTGCGCCGTTGGCGATATTCCCATCCCCAAAACTCCAACTATAATAACCACCTGCAGGCAAGCCAACACCTGATGCAGTAAAAGTGAATACTTCTTTAGAAGGATAGCAGGTAGAAGTTTGGCTGAACTTCGCTTCCACATTTCCATAAGTAACTGTTGTGGTATCGCGAGCAACGGTAACAATTGCTCCTTTAGTAATTTGAACAGAGTCTACTTGCACCAATTTATCCAAATCTATATCCGCCTCTTTTTTACAAGAAAAAAGAAGGATTGCCATAAAGCCAACAAGGAACAAAACACTTAACTGCTTCATTGGGTAGGCCTATTTAGCCGGTACGGTTATATTAGCAACGGCTGTGTCTTTACAACCGGTATTACTAGTTACAATTAAAAGAACAGAATAATTGGTAGGCGTTGCTGCTTTGGTATATTCTTGTTCTACAATAGTGTTGAAATTATCATCTACTCTGTTAAAAGGCATTTCCCATCTGTATCCAGTTAAATACCCGTGCGGAATATTTGACTGACTATAGAACGCCCATATTTCTTTGGTAGAAGTTGAACTCACTACGTTCTTTAACATCAAGGCTTTGGGCTTAATGTTTTGACCAAATGCACGAACAGGTTTATGGGTTTGATAAATAATTTTACCTTTTAAAGTAATGGTCATTTTAACATCGTAATCGTTCTGATAAGTAAACTGCTTTTTAACAGGGCTGCCCGTAACTAAACCAGTAGCATCGGCAAAATCCCATGTGTACACCGCACCTGCGGGAACACCTGTTGCCGTTGGAGTGAAAACAAAATACTCATTGGTACAAGCATCAAATTGTTCAGCAGTAAAGTTCCCACTAATATTATAGGAAGCAGGCACGAATACGTTTAAAGAAGCCGTGTCTTTACAACCTGAATTAGCAGAAACTATCAGCTTAACATTATAGGTTTTATCTTCTGGAACTTTAGGAAAATTCTTTGGCATGAAAGAATTAGAACTATTGTTGGTAGTACCATCGGCCCAATCCCATAAATGGTCTACAATTGTACCAGTAGGAACTGTAGATCTACTGGTAAAAGTCATGTTGTTTAAGTAATTGATGTCGGGCAAAGCACTTGAAAAAATTGCAGTCGGGGTTACTTGTTGCCCCAAAGCTTTAACTGAAACAGAAGCTTTATGAATCAATACATCTGCAGAATTCTTGATTTGTAAAATAATGGTATAAGTTGCAGGATTACGATACATATTTCTTACCGTTGTTCCTGTAAGTGATTTGCCGTCTCCAAATTCCCACACATACTTAGCCCCAGCAGGAATGCCGGCAGCAGAAGCAGTAAAAGAAAAAATTTCATTACTAGGATAGCAAGCATCAGACTTTGCATAAGTAATGGTTACTTCCCCATCTTTCACCGAAACAGTGTCTCTAAACACCGCCGTAGCACCCCCAATGGGCGGGCTATTATCTTCAGTGGTTTCCTGCTGATCTGCAGGTTTGTCTACTTCCTTTTTACATGCCGATAGCACAATAGCAGTTGAAAGGTAGAGGACTATGAATAGTTGGCTATTTCTCATGGTGTTCACTTAACTTATCTGACAAGTACAACGAGAAATAGGGCTTTTTATTGTGATATTTAAGCGCTTTTAGTTAGAATTTAGCTTTTAGCGCTTCCCTAAGCGGGATTAAAACTTATTTTTGATGTTAGCCTCCTCAAACATACATTTGCAATCTCATGGGGGGTTAGCTCAGTTGGCTAGAGCGTCCCGATGGAATCGGGAAGGTCATGGTTCACAGAATTGATTGTTCTTTTGAAATAAAAATAAATGGG
>MIAG01000013.1:128582-148783 GCA_001829005.1 Sphingobacteriia bacterium RIFOXYC2_FULL_35_18
TCGGGAAGGTCATGGTTCACAGAATTGATTGTTCTTTTGAAATAAAAATAAATGGGGGGTTAGCTCAGTTGGCTAGAGCGCTTGCATGGCATGCAAATTGAAATTATTCTGAAACCTTTTATATACAGCACTTCCATCTTTTTTGACTGTAATTTGTGACCCAAACCTGACCCAAAATATTGTTTTCTCGAAAATATTAATCAGTCAATCAAACTTCTAAGGAATTAGCTGACTGACCAGAAACCAATTAAACCATTTAAGTCTAAAGCTCCTTTAATAATTCCTATGTGTATTTGTGAACTAAATTTTAAACTTTTTCTTTAAAACCAAATATAAGGAAATTGGTAGCATTTTTGGTAGCCCCTAAAATGCATATTCTAGAGCAATAATAACCAAATGTGAATTCAATATTTAAATATAAATACTACAATACTAGTGGCAAGATTATCTTTTAACCTTTAATTCAATTCAGTATTATGAATAAAAAAGCTACTTACTTTTCATTTATTTAATACCTAATAATAACTCGCATCTAGTTCAATAATAATAATTTCAAAAATTTGCAATTAATATACCCTCCATTATAAAGCCACTACCATAATTTCCCAATATCACTAACAGTACCTACGTGCAAGAATGAATTGAAGTTTTCGAATGGTAATCTTTCTTGTATAATATTTTGGATTTTAACAAAATCAAACTCATTTTCACAGAAAATCCTTACATCATAATTTTTGATTGTGAAAGGGGTGAACCTAACTGCCCATTCTCCTAAAATAGATTCGTCAATAAAGGTTAAAATAGCACTCCTAAATCTTTCATCTGAATCAGCTATCATATTACTAAATTCATCTGATGGATTAAAACTTCCATCAGGATTTCTTGAGATGACATAATCATCTTTCATCATTAACGCAGATTTTACTTTTAGGAAATTAATCTCATTATTCATAACAATAATATAGTTTCAATAAATTATTTAATGTCATATCATTCATTTAGCTTCCATTTTGTTCCATCCTTAAAAGCCACTTCATAAGGATACGCAATTAATACCTTTTTACCATCTTTACTCAAGACACCCCATGTACCAGAATCTGTTTTACCTTGTTTTAACTCCTCATCTGTAAACCCTAAAGCAATTTCAGCTATCCAGAATATTAAGTTTTAGTAATCCATATTAATTGACTAATATTTTAGGTATTAAATTCATTTCTAATTTTATTTGAATTCATTTTATTGTATTAAATCTAACTCCTTATTGGTAATTATTACAAAACGAAAATAAATTTAAGTTATCTTTTCAAGACAGTCCAATCTTTATTAAACACAATATACTCAGCAACTTTTTCTGTAACCTCTTCATCATTCTCAATAACAAATTTCACTAATTCAGGGTCTAGCCATAGTATATAAGGGCAATATGCTCTCATGAGTTTATTGCCCATTAGGATAGAGCTGTTCTCTTGGCCAGGAAATAAATACGCAGAAGCAAATGTAAATTCAGTATTAGAAAGGTAGTGATTATTAAGTGTAGTTTTCTCTGCTTGTTTCTTATCTAATGGTTTTATCAATTTAGCTCTAAACCTTACTCCTAAATCAAGTATTTCAAATTTTGTAAGTTGGATTAAGAAAGTACTTCTTTCATGATAAATTGCATAATTGCCATACATATTATCTTTTAAAATAAGGAATTGATTTTTTATTTCTTCATTGGTCATTTTAAATATTTTTAATTTTTTCTACCTAAACTATTGAATTCATCATCACTTGAATCTATAAATTAATATGCTAATATAAGTTTATCTCGAAAGTATCAATTCGTATCTTCCTTTAATATTTTTGACATAATATGAACCACTGGAAATTGCATTTTTAAACTCTGTCCAAATGCGACTAGGCACTTTTTCATGTATATATTCTTTATCCTTATCAGTAGAAATAACTATATAACCATTTACTCCATCGCATGAATAAAAGAAAGCACTTGAAATCCATGAACTTTTGCCATATGGTAATTTGTCTTTGAATTTGAATATTGCATTTTGAATTTCGTTAATAGCTTGGCTATACGAATAAAACCTTTTAGGTAAGTCAAAACAAGATTGAGATTCAATTCTTCCTTCAAGTAGAACCACGAAAATGAATAAATAAATATACTTTTTCATAAAATTATTGGTGATAAAAGTGTACATTATAAAACTTTAAAAATAAATCACATTCGCTGGTTGGATATTGTATGCTGCAATTACTGGCTTATCCAAAACCACTCGATTAGATAAAGTCAAATAACAAAAAAAGATACCTATTTGTCTAATGGAAATAAATCTACAAGATTTCCTTTAATGAAATAAGTTACTGACATAAAATCATATCGAATATCAAAAGAAAATTCTTCAGAATCATCAGACTTTGCTTTAAACCCAGTAGATACATTAAAATCTATTAATTCAAAAATGAATTCTGCATTCATAAAATTTTTATTTTTAACCAATGATTCTTTAACTTTTTCAAACACATTTGTAGTCATATCCAATTCTAAAAATGCAATTTCATTAGAAAAATCTCCTACAATTTTTAATACATAAACATCCTCCCTCATTAGAATATCAACAATATTACCTTTCACTTTATAATACCCATATGTATTGGAAATTAACTCCTGTAGTTGATAAGTGTACTTAAACGTACTATCTGAAATTGAACTAGGATTATATTTTTCCAAAAATAATTTACGTTCTTGTATTCGTGTTGAATCATAAATAATCTTGGCCCTTTCATCGATTTGTTCTTGTGCTGTTTTTTCTTCTGACTTATCCTCTCCACACGAAACAATAAACAAAAGAATAAGTAAATATTTTAATTTTTTCATCCTATTAATTTCTAAGTTCAAGTAATAAGTGTAATATTTTTGGTTTAGCACTTGATTAGGTAGTTAAGCCATTAGATTTTTAACTGGGCTATAGTTTAACATTTAGGATAGTATGACTTTAAAAGTAATCCTTTAAACTTTATATTGATAATGAAGATTCTTAAGTTTAGAACTTTCTAGTAATTACAAACTTTTTTAGCATTTTGTAGAGTTAACAAATTATTTATCATCTAAGTCCATAGTGTTTTCCAATTTTCTCTGCCCTTTACAGAAATATTGTATAAAGACTTTGTTAACTACTTTAGGAATAGTCGTATCAACTATTGCATTAGCAAAATTCACATCTCCAAAATATTTGGTACATCCAAGCCATTTTTCTTCTCCAGGTGCAAGCATAACTTTAAATGTTCTATGGCTTGAAATTGTATCATCAAGTGTTTGAATAACTTTTACTGTAAACTCAAAGGCTTTATTAGTAGACTTGTTGACTAAATAAGCTGATTTGTTTTCATGGTTCAGTTTTAAATTTTTGTCCAAAGACAATGAATTACTACCATCAAAGTTTTTGCCATAACAATCTACATTGTCCTTTCGATACTCGATTTCACCTAACATTGAATCATTACAGGATATTAAGAATATTAAAAATAAAATTAAATAAACTTTTCTCATAGAAAAATCATTGTAAATTCTAAGTATAAGAATTAAATTGTGCTGACATAGGTTAATGGAAACTTATGTTATCGAATTTGAAAAGTGGCATGTCCAAATAATTACATAATACTATTTAAGCAATTTCAAGGTATTGAATATTTTTTTACAGTGCCAGTTTTTGTGTCAAGTATATACCTCTGCTCTGTATGAAATTGATACCTACCTATATCAGCATTTTCCTTCAATTGTTTGGTAATGTTCGTTAATATAAATAGAAAATAAGCAATAAAAACTAAAAGAGTAATCTTGAATAGTATATCAAAGCTAATTTTACTAAGATTCATTTTCATTGTATTAATTGATTAATCGAAAAAATATATAAGTTTTCAGATTCTTTGTTAGTGTACCTGTTTACAGATTCTATAATTTTAAAGCTTTTTCTTTTAACTGTTTAGTTTGATTTTTGAAATCCATATTGTTGTTTTACAGATTTTATGGCAATGCCACCTGAATCCCATACATAAGTTTATAGGTCAGTAAACAATTACAAACGAAACAATTGGGGGAGGAATAAATTGGGGTAGTATGAATATAATAAATATTTTTAAAATGTCAAATTAATACTGAACTAATTTTGATATAAATCCTATCAGGACTATTGTTTGTCTCCATAGCCTTATGGACATAATGGGGAAACCAAACAAAAAAATCCCAATCTCGTCCAAGTAATGAAACGCATTTATACCTTACCCCTTCTTTAATCAGCAATACTTCATGTGGATGAATTGGCTTATAATGGAATTCAAGATTTAAAGAAGTAAACATTCCAGTTGATAGTTCATCGAGTATCGTAACACAGCCTCTTTCTACAATAATTAATGGAGCATAGCCAATAATATCCATATTTAAGTATTCAGGTTTATCTAAATGCCATAAACCTTTTCTATTTATGAAGGGAATTATATCCATGCTTATTAATTAAGAATTCAAACATCAAGAAATAAATACAGCACCAATTTCTATATAAATCCTATCAGAGTTATAATTATTCTCCATAGCCTTGTAGACGTAATCAGGAAACCAAACAAATGAATCCTTATCCTGACCTAAAAGTGAAACACATTTATAACTTGCTTCTTCTCGAATAATCAAAACATCATATGGATATATGGGTTGATAATGGAAACCAAGAATCAAATATTTAAATATACCAGTTGAAAGTTCATCTAGAATCTCAACAAAGCCTCTTTCTACAATAATTAAAGGAGTATGATAAATATCAAACTTATCAATATACTCTTCTGTATTTAAATGCCATAAGCCATTTCTACAAACAAAATGCAATATATCCATGTGCATTAAAAATTCTTTGAAATTTCGTTTAAAATTTAATGTAAGTTATCTTTATCCTATGTCGAAGCTATTAGAATTATTTGATGAATTTACTAATCACGTTTATAAGATATGGGTCTTGAAAAAAGGATATAAACCACATGAGTGTGTTTTGGTTTATGACACAAAAACAAAGCAAGCATCAATACAAGTCAACATCTGGGAGAAAGGTTTTAATTTGATGGAAGTTAGTGCTATGTACAATAATGAGCTTTTTGTAGCAATAATGGAATTTCTCAATAGCAAAGAATTCTCAAAGTATAAAAATGGCCTTGCAAAGTTTTCTCAAAAGACAGATGATAAGTTCCTGTCTGAATACCTTAATGAACATATCCAAGAGACCTATAAGGGGCCAGAACTGGAAGTATTTGTTATGCAACTTGATATATCTCCTCGAGGTTACTAACCTTTCTAATTTAATCATAAGCATTACATCCTTTCTAAAGAATAAATTTGTGTTGAATTCTTCCAAAGAATTCAGGCCTATTTAAATGCCATAAGCCATTCTTACTAATGAAGGGAAATGTATTCATATTGACTATTTAATCAGAAACTCTGATTATCCAAGTTCCATCAGTTTTGGTAGCTTCTAAAAGACAATTGAAATAGTACTCTTCATCAATTCCAAAGTTTTTTAAAAGGATTTTCATGAAATTCCATTCTATTTCATTCAAATCTTCATCATAAACCATAAGTTCATGAAGACAAACTATTAGCCAATCAATTTGCTCTTTCCTTAATTGCTTCAAGTTCTTTAAGATATCCTCAAGTTCCATGGAAATATCATATTCAAATAATGTAGTACTAGGGTCTATTTCAAAGAAATTAAGCATTTTTATTGCAACAGTTGCTTCACCAGTATGTACAATATCTTTCCCATCAGCATCTATATTAGCTAATATTAAATTGAGGCTTAATAGTGATGAAATGATTTCTTTTGTAAATCCTATTTTATTGTCAAGAGGTGGTATTGTATAATCTGCACCTTTTTTAATAGTAAGTAAAAACCTTTTTTTAGCTTTTACCTTATCAGATATATTTCCACTCCCTAAACATGCAGGACATTTAATTGGTTCTTCTCTACTTAATATGCCACCACATTCCCTACATCCTCCATTTATTTCAGTTTCTCTAGCTTTAACAGTTTCAATATTCCCACAAGTTTGACATTGAAATCCCAAATAAGTAACTCCTTCCCCTTCTTCAGTCCCTTCCATGTAATTTGTAACCCAAGTTGAAATATCACATTTTTTGCAAGATGCATTTGCCCCACTTGATTCTAGTGTATCAAATTTTAGCATAATTTTTCTATTTTTCTATCATTAAACAAAGACATTCACTAATTTTTTCTCTATCCTCATTTAAACATTCTTCATCCTTATTTAATATTATGTCAATTTTCAGTTTTAAGTTATATAATTCAGATAATCTGAAATAATCTTCGCCATTTTTAGGAGAAATATCATGAATAAGTTCATATACAAGTAAATCTGCAAATTCCACAGTTCCCAATTTAATAAGAACTTCAGCCTTATTAATATCTCTATGATATTTGTAATCACGAGAAGGCAAAATTAATTTACTAATTATAGAATATGCTTTTACCCATTGTTCTAATTTCATGTAACAATGTACAATGTTCATTTGAAGCCAAAATATTTTAAATGGATAGTCCCCAATGTCTTCAGGAGTTGTCTCAATGGCTTTTTCAGAGTGAATAATAGAATTTAAATATTTATCACTTCCCTCAATTAAATGGGGCATTTCTTCATGAAATTTGAAATATATATCATATTCCTCTTTGTCATAGAATTCTCCACCAAAAGATTCAGAGAAAAAAACACTTATTGTTTTATCTATATTGCTTAATTCAGTCTTTCGAGAAGATGCAGTTACCATCTTCCATGAATCTGAACGTATAAAAATTTCTTGAATTATTTTGGCATCTTCAATATTCCCACTGGTAAAAGTTAGTGATTGACTAAAATTTTCTTCTCCAATTAATACTAAAACATCTGGGAATAATTTTATTACTTTATTTCCATCAGTTATCTCAAGAATTTCACGAAATTTAAATCCTTTATAATTCTCTGTGTGTTTTATATTATTCTGCTCAAGTATTTCCCTGTACTCATCTCTAGTTACATTTCTATTAATTACATGTAATAACCACTTTTGATTTAAATATTTATAGGCATCCTTTGTATTTTCATTTGAATGGCTTATCATGCTTTTATAGTTATCCCACCAAGCACCACTAAATAATTCCATTTTCAAAATTTTTGTTTTATTAAAATTAAGGATAATTATCCCTATGACAAATTATCCTTATTTGTTCCCTTTAGTGTGTGAAAAAGAAGACAAGGAAGCCATATTATAGGGATAATGATTTTCTATTGAAAATTGGCAGTAGAGTTAGGGAATTACGTTTGAAAAGAGGGCTAACTCAAATGGATTTAGCCTTTAAGTGTAATGATAAAGATTACTCACAGATTAATAGAGTCGAATTAGGAAAAGTTAATTTTTCGATATCCTATCTGTCTTTAATTGCTGAAGCATTGGGAGTAAAGCCACAAGAATTACTTGATTTTCCTTTTTCTGAAAAATAAAATATGATTAAAGACAAATCCTTAATTGCTAAGAGAAGGAAACTCTTAAATGGTCATGAATATATTTTAAAGAAAGATAATCCATCTGCACATAATAGAATTACCAAACTTGGTGATGTATTCAGAGAATTACCAAATGGATTAGTATATAAAGAAGAAACAGGAATGGGTGCAACTCATCTTGAACTAATTACCAATCGCAATTCTATTATAGTTCAACCATTAAAAGTGACAGCTGCAAGTAAAGCAGCAAAACATAAAGCTTTATATGTTGGGAGTGAAACCAATCTATTTCCAAAAAGAATCACAGCAAATGACATACATAAATACGCTACAAATCCTAAAATTAAGTATAAAAAGATAATAGTTGTAGCTGATAGTCTTTACAAAGTAATTAATGCTATTGGGGAATCTGTTTTTACTGATTATTTCATTCTAATTGATGAAATTGATTCTTTTCAGATGGATTCATCATTTAGAGCAAGTATGGAGAGATGTATTGACTATTACAAAGCTTTCCCTAAAAAATCTAGAGCAATGGTTACTGCTACACCATTAGCATTTTCAGACCCAATATTAAAAAATGAATCAATTGTAAATATTAAATATGATACACCATTACAAAGAAATATTACTGTAAGTTATTCTAGTGATTTAAATGGTGCAGCAGTAGTAAAGACTCTGGAATTATTAAAGAATTTTCCTGATGATAAGATTCTCATAGCATTTAATTCAGTTTCTGGTTGCTATGATATAGCTCATCATTTAACTACTGAGCATAAAATAGTGAAAAGTAATATCAAAATACTTTGCAGCAGTAGTAATAAGAAAAGTGTTCAGGGTTATTATACAGAGTTAGAAGAATCCAAATTACCTGGTAAAATAAATTTTATCACTTCAGCATACTTCACAGGATTTGATTTAGATGAAAACTATCACTTAGTTAGTATAAGTGGAAGTAATTCTGCCATCCAATCTCTTTCTGAGAAAAGGTTAAAACAAATCGCAGGTAGGTGCAGAGAAACTTTATTATCAGAAACAATAATATATAATACCATCACTAATAATAAACCTATAAAAACATACACTATTGAGGAGTTAATTGAAACAGGTAATAAAGAAATTTCAGCACTCTCATGTATTAAAAGGAATTATGAGGGTAATTCACTTCTTAAGAGGAATCTAGATGTAATTAGAGACTTAATACTATCTAATACACAAACAGAAGGATATCAATTTGTGCGAAAGAGCAACAGAAATGAACCTGTATTATCCTATTTCAATATTGATGCATTTTATGAGAATATGAGTGTCAGAAATAGACTTTATCAGAAAGAAGATACTTTACCTGATACATTAAAAGCTGAAGGGCATATTGTTGATGTTAATGATATTTATTCAAATGTAATTGTCGAATTCAATGATATAGCCACAATAAACAGGCAGGCTGATATTTTAGAGATAATTGAAATTCTTAGAAACCTACCTGCAGATGAAGACCCAAGTGATTCTGCCAAAATTGATTTAACAAAGCTTTCAATGCTCCAAAAAGATATCGTAAACCAATTTAGCCAATTATATAAGTATATAGATAATAAGCAACTGTTAGAGCACATTGAAAAAAAAGCTGGGGAAAGAGATAGTAGAGGATTAAATAATTTAATGTTTGCAGCCTTCTATCTTACACTTCCTCATACAGAAAACTATAAACGCATAGTAAGTCAACATATTCCTCTAAAATCATCATTCACAAAAGAAGATTTATTGAAGAAATGGGTAAACATATTTGTTCTATCTGGACTTCAAGTAAAAGTTACTTCTGAGACACATGCTGTTAGAATAACAAAACTTCATTTTAAAACTAGAAGAAAAAAAGCTGAAAAAGCTCATTTGATAGTTTCAGAAAATCCTTTAAATTTCAAAATTATTGGAACCAGACCTTCACTTGAAAAATTAATATTAGGTCCATTTTTAAATTTATAAAAATACCAACTTAGTGCAATTAAATATTACAGCTAAGTTGGAAATCAGTGTAAAATCAATGGGATATGCTAGTAAATATTCGACTTTCAATTAATAAAAGAATACTAATTGTAGATTCAAAAGAAGGGATACATGGAAAACTCAATTTGATAAAAGAAACAGGGGAGAAATTCATAGTCTGTGAATTTAAAGACGAAGTATCAAAACTTCGAGCTAGACGTATCTATTTTACAGAAGATGGTAAATTCCCTGGTGCAACTCCAAAACAAATGCTAGATGAGCAAATAATACGTAACGAAAAAAAGAACTTTGGTGTTTTCATAACAAGAAAAGGAATTACCCACTTTATATTCCCTCATGAAATAGGCAATGAAGCTAAAATCAATAATATATTTGAAAATAATGCTTACTTACATTTGGATAGCATTTAAATGAAATAGCTAGTAATTCTATAAAAATGGATGCTTTGAAGGTCATACAATAAGAATTGCTATCTTAATTCTTTCTACATTTTGATAATTTTTCTGATTTCTTCTTCATCATCACTTAGAGGGGCAATTAATTTGTTCCTATTCATATCAAATCCTCTAATAGAATTTAATTCAAATTTTTTATTTCCAGAAGTATTAAAATAAGTGCCAATGAGAATAAAATATACAACATCAAAATCTAGTTTACTCTGAAATTTGCACCCATATTCAAAGAATGTATTAAAGGGTACGTCAATATTTTTGTGCCCATAAATGATTCCACGAGATATAAGACTTAAATTACCATTCTTTAATTTAATAACTGCCAAAAGTTTAGCATCTAAATTTTTAGTTGATGATTCGAAACTGTAAGTTACAATGTTGAAATCATAACTATCCTTACTTCTAGAAACAAATTGAATCCCAACGTCATTGGCAAAATCCAAAGTAGGATTGACATCATTTTGAATAATTGTTTTTCTACTTGAATCAATGATTAGCTTCGATATTATCTTTTGAGCTGAATCATATTTTAATCCATATTTTGCCAGTAATTCAATCGTTTTTAGATTATTACTATCGAGCTTTTTTTCATAGTTTGAGGAAGCGAGATTTGTAGTTTCTAATACAGCTTTTTTTAAGTCTAAAGCATTTTGTGTATTCTCTCTCTCACTTATGGTAAATATCCAAATAGTAAGTAAAATATTAAATGCACTTAAACTAATTAAAACCCATCCATACCTAGTAAAGTTTTTTGGAAATTTCTTGCGATTGTCAGTCAACTTACCTTGATATGGTAATATTACAATAAACGCTTGTGCAATTAATAAAAGTAAGAAAAATATCGTTTTCATTTATTAGGATTGAATTTAAGAAAAAAGATTCAATTTCAAATTAGTCCTTCATCAGCAAAACTCAAATACTCATCCCCTATTCCTGAAATAATAATATGGTCTGCAATTTTAATATCCATAAATGCTGCTGCATTTGTTAATTTTCTTGTAAGCATTTTATCAGCTTCTGAGGGCTTCAAATTACCTGAAGGATGATTATGGCATAAAATCATACCAGTTGCAGCAACCTTTAATGCTGTTGCTAATATCAATCTTGGGTCTACTGAAGTACTTGTTATTCCACCTTTAGATAGCATATAAACACCCAATACCATATTTGAATTATTAAGAAACATAACAAGAAAATGTTCTTGTAGTGCAATTGTTTCATTGGGTATAAACTTCCTTAATACATTAAAAGCATCTTGGCTTCGTGATATTAAAGGATTATTACAGCAAGTTGGATTATAACTTACTTGTATTTCAGCGACATTTTCGATATTATAGGCATTCATAATTTTTTTTAAAAGGATACATTAATTTGGAAATAATTGTATGGGTAAAGCTTCCCATTGATAAGAAAGCACAATTTGTATTGTTGGTGATGAAATACAGCATCAACATAAACTTGGGTATGGATAGTAAGACCTTCTACAGGAACAATTGTTAACACCCTAAATGGGGTATATAAAACCACCATTTTACCATTTTTCTTTACAACTAATAAGCAGCTATCAGTAACAAATCTTAATCTTAAAGAATTACTCATTTTTAATAAAATAATAGTCCTGTAAGTTTTTACCTACAGGACTAGTTACTAATTTAAATACCAGTTATTGGTTTGGTTTTGGAGGGCAAAACGTAACTGCTCAATGAAATGATAAGCATTTACACCTCTGTCTAGGAAACTGTCGATATAAGTACTCTTATTTGCACCTGTAAATAGATTGTATAATTTCCAGAGGTTAATAGTACCATCCTCATTTTTGCAGAAACTACTATCTCTATAATAGTCTTTGCAAATCATTCCAATTTGGGAATCACCTAGAAGCATAGGAATAACATCCTTTTTCATGGAATATGATAAATGTTGATACATTCTACATCTTCCAATTAGTGTTGCAAACTGGTGCTCTGTTAAATGATACTTTGTTAATAGCTCCATTTGCCTTAAGTGGAAATTAGGATTGTACTTTTCAAGAAGGGTTCTAATAAGCGCTTTTAATTGACCAATAGAAGTGACTTTTAAGTCAGCATATAATCCATCAGACCAAACACATAAATTGGTACATACCTGATTCTTGAATCCTATGAACACTTTAAAATGCTCATCACTGCCTTTTTTTGAATTGAGGTTATCTAAATGGTAAGACTTTACTCCACCAACTGTTAATGATAGTTTATTGCCATCAATTACATCGTAAATAGTGGGAATTTCAATTATAAAAGCCATCCTTTCATAATACAAGGTCTTTTCATGCTCTAACAGTTCATTTGCAGGCTTATTTCTAGCTTCTGGTACTCGTCCCTTTATTGGATGCGAAACCCTGATATTGGGGCTTAGGATCGTTTCATGCCCATATATATCCTGAACCACATCACTAGTGACACTAATAAAATCATGGCAACTAATTACTGGCTCATTATCCTTAATAAAAACAGGAATTATATGCTGTTCATTTAGCTCACTAAAAGGGATTTGAGTGGTATTTGCTTGTATAAAGGGATTATCTGTACTTACTTCTACAGGAAGATTGGTAATAGGTAAAAGCAATTCATGCTCGATATACTCACTCTCACTATGATTGAGCAGTTTTAAGTTTTCCATTGGGTTTGATATTTGTAGGGTCAGTTAATTGGGATGGAGTAGCAAGTTTTTCTAGTTCTGTTCGTTTCTCAGTAAACGCACTAAGGATAGTTGGGTTGTCTACAGGTTGCTGATAATACAACTGTAATAATTCATCTAGACTTTTGCAGCTATTTATTCTTTTGAATACTTCCTTATTTGATTCTGATACTTTATCTCCCTCATTACACCAATCCAGTATCATTTTGCCAGTTTTAGAAGTAATTACAAACTCAGGTGTTCCTTTAAAAATGGATGTTCTATCCTTAGTAGCAATTGCATTGTTCTTAATATCAATTTCAAAAACTAAAGTGAACTCATAATCCATTCCATCCCTGGTCACTCCCTTTAATCCAACTTTCTCAGGTACTTGCTTACCATTCTTTTCAGATAATACATATTCTTGTTTAGAACGAATTGTACCAATAATATGTACTTGGCTTTGTAATATGTAATTCACAAAAGCATTGTGCCTTGGGGTAAGCTTACTCCAATTGGTATAACTGTTACCAGTCATCTTACTGTGTGCCTCAAGGATATTCATCCACTCATGAGTGATGCTATCAATAATTACGACATCAATACCCCCATTTTCACAAAGTTTGATTGCTTCAATATACCTTTCAGGTGTAAAAGGTTCTTCTACATGTAATACATTATACTTTCCCAAATGAGAGTATAGTTCTGAGGAATGGTTCTCTGTATCAATGACTGCTATTTTACTCCAATCATTGCACAAACCAAAAGCAATTAGTAATGAGGAATAAGTCTTCCCTGAGCCACTTGGACCCTGAAGTGCCATTTTGATTTTAGCATTCTTTCTGCTAGCTGTAATTAACTGCATAAATTATTAATTTGAAATGTTTAAAATAAAAAAGCAGAACCTCTCAGTCCTGCTTTCTCTGTCTTGTTTAAGCTTCATCCATGATAGTAACCCTTGTTTCTCCAATGGTTTCTGTTTCTCCAACTGGTTGATATGCCCAACTATAGGCTAATGACATTACTTCGCCTGTTTGGGGATTGGTAAACTCATAAGGGTCTGATTGTACACGAACAATTTCTCCTTCTATTTCAGTACCAATAATTGATTTTGCAACATGCTCATCAAAGGTTGAAGGGATTGAACACCTTCTACGAGTAGCATAAAATTTACCAGTTTCTTGGGACTGAACTAACTCGACTTTTCCAGATAACTCTAGAGTGATAAATCTCTTGTCATCTTTTGTTTTACGAACTGCATAGTTTGTAACTGTTACCATCTTTCTTTGTATTTAGTGATGAATAAATAAATACACTGATTATTCAATGTATAGTAGCCTTGTTTCCCTCCATGACATGTATAGGGGGTATATCAAGGTTTGCCCAAAGCTGAGCATGGTTTTTGGGGAGTGTACTCTAGAAAGTCATTTAAAGAAAAATTAGGTAGGGGGTACTTTTTGAAGTGGGGTATCAAAAAAAGAGGGGGTATAATTTTAAAGTAATTATATCTGGGTGTATATTCATTTTCCAAACTGCACTATTTACATTAAAATCATAGAGTACAAATTCCTATTTATAATGGGTTAAAACACTGTTCTTTTGAAATAACTATATAATGTTTATTCTGTTTAGTAGAGATTCGAAAGCTTGCTATATAGTTGAATTAATTTTATGAGTTTAACTACTGATGAACTTCAAGAAAATAATTAATCTTTTTAATTATTATGTATATGATATAATTCTAAATGCAGGGGGTGATATGCCTAAACAAACTTCACTAGTTTATTTATTTTATTTATATTAAAATTGTAGAAGAAAGAACAAATCCTCAGAGTAGCAAAGAGCTACTTTTTACCAGAATACAGGATACTTGTCCATTACAGATAAGTACTTTTTACATCAAAAATTCCAGAATTCAGGCTTTCAACAACCATAAAAGGAAATAGAGGAAGCCAAAAGTTGGCTTGTAAAGTAGCGTGAGGTTCGCCCCTATCATCGTGAAAGTAGTTATTGCTGACAGGAAAAAAGATAAAGGTTAAAAGTATCGTGCTACTACCTGAGAGAACAGGTCAGTGGGGAAAAGTAGCATCACAGGGTAAAGCATAGAGCAAGACCTACGAATACGAAATCCCTTTATTGCAAAATCTTATTAAACAAGATGTTCCAAAGTGTTTTATAACGCTTTAGGGCTTTTTGTGTCTATCAAAAAACAAATCACGTTACAGGTATGGACGTATAAAAATATGAGTCAATGAATACAGTTATAGAAGTATGGAAACCAGTTGTAGGTTTCGAGGAGCAATACGAAATATCACTTAATGGTGTAATTAAGAGGATGGATAAAATGCAAGTAACATCATTAGGATTAACTATCAAAAGGGTAAGGCTCTAAAACTAGAATAAATAATCGTGGATATATAGAAGTTCGATTAACAAAACATGGCAAACAATCAACTACATTCCTACATATTATACTTGCAAAAGCGTTCATTGCAAACCCCTCAATAAACCTGAAGTAAACCACTTAAATTGCATTAAGTCAGATAATAGAATAAAAAATCTAGAATGGTGTACTAGATTGGAAAATATGCAACATGCAAGCAGAATGGGGCTTCTCAAAAGAACTTACAAACAGATTATTGATAATTGTACAGGGAGAACTTACAACAGTAGCTACGAAGCTGCATTAGATTTAAATCTTGAACATACCACCCTAAAAAACTATTTGAATGGGAACAGAAAAAATCAAACTTGCTTAGAATATGTTTAATAAAATATAAATTAATACCTTTTTGCAAACTAAATAATTATTTCTGGAGGTACATGAAACTGATTAATATAGTTAACTGTACTAACCCTCCTTGATAATTTACTTTTAGGTAATTCAATATCTCCTGCAAAAGAATTGACAAAGATATTTTTTATGTCCTCAACCTTATCTTTTGTATCTTGAATATAAACATGTCTTACATTTTTGTTTAAGTTTTTCATTAATTCTCTATCTGTTTCTCTATTGAATACTGGGAAAGAGTAACCAATTATTACTAAAATATCTGTCCTTTTGAAAATTTCTATTGCTGTAGACTTAATAATACTTTTTTCCTGAATTGTATATGGAAATACTTGTGGGTCTTCCCAAGAATAAGTGAGAAATCGTAACTTTTCTTCATTAAGATTTGCAAATGTAATACACAACTTAGACAGATAATCTGTTTTTACTATCTCCCTTGAATCAAAATCATCTCGTAAGTCATTAGTAATTTGCCATTCAAAAACACTGTTAATTACTCCATTTAAGTGTAAAATTCCAAATTTTTCATAATCAAATAAAGCATCACTATTTGATAAGCTTGGTAATATTTGAACTTTTGCACTAACATTATCAATGTTAGAATCAGTTAAATATTTTGAAAATGCAATGTCAAACTGTATGTCATAGTTCCAAGTAACAACTTTTATGTTCCCAGGAATCTTCAAAGAATCAATAACAGAAGAAATATATGTAGCAATAAAACTATCATAACGCTTATCTGGTACTTCTTTTTGAAATCCCTTTCTAATTTCTGAATCATTATAACCTTGTTCAAATAGGAAATAAGTATATAATACTTTCTTTAATCTAATTAGGTCTTGATGTCTTGAGCTAATTAAATATAGTCGTTTTGCCAAAGTATCGATTGTCGAATGATGCATAAGCTCTTCTAAAACCCAATCTATTTCAACTATTATTTTTCTCGCAATACTTTGAATATTAGTCTGGAATTTTTCACTACTAATAAATGAATCATATCCTTTATCACACCTCTCAAATAGTAAGAATCTAAATTCTTTCAATCTTGATGGAAGTTCATTAATTATTGGCAATGCATTAGCACTTGCACCTGCACCCAATAAATAGGTGACTTTTGTAGGTTCACTCATTATTCTAAAAATTAAACTACTAAAACTCTAAATTATATTTTTCGAAAAAATTACTCATTCTAAGCATTCTTTGCATCAGTATACAATTCATCTGAACTAATAACAATTCCTTCTTTTCTTGCCATTTCAATCAACACCCTAGTTTGCATATACTGGTAAATTTTTATCTTCTCATTAGACTTACTTGTTTGATAAACAGAATAAGTAATTACAAATAATATTACTAAAGACAAAATGCTCGATAAAAATAATATCGCTTCCATATTTATTTAAATTTTAATAAGTAAGTTAAAAAACTTATTTCAGACTATTTTAAACTGGCTATTAATAAAGCCTAAACAAACCCATTATCCAAAGCGATTGCCCTACTGATTGTTCTTTTCTGCCTATTAATATCATAAACATTACTTACTATAGCTGTAGAAGCTAGATTTGTACATTTAAATCTCTGGCAAACTGCTAGGAATATTTATCTGATGCGTGTAGTTCCTTAATGCAGTTTCAGGGTTATTTCCCATTAGAAATGCAGTCATAACTGGTGTAATCCCTGAATCTATACATCTGCTCCCAAAAGTGTGTCTACAAGCATATAAAACCCTTTCTTCTATATTCAACCCTTTTAAGACCTTTTTGAAAACCCTTGGTTGAAAGTTATTATCATCTATTGCCAACCCATTTGGGGATTGAAATACTAGGTCATCTTTTTGCTTTCCATCTAAAAGTGGATTAAGGATATAGAGTAAATCAGGAGTTAATGGCAATATTCTTTCTTTACCATTTTTTGTTTCCTTTCTGATTCTAAGTGCTGCACTTGTTCCTTTTAATGACCTTGCCAAAACTTCTTTAATATGAATCTGTTTGCTATTCAAATCTATACTACTAACTCTTAAGCCTATGGCTTCTGCGTTTCTTACTCCAGTTTTGAAAATAAAATAAATAAAAGGGTAATAATGAGAGTGTTTATAGGCAGAAAATTTAGGCGTATATGTATCATTCCTAAAAGCTTTTAAAATACTGCTGATTTCATCTTCTGTAAAAGGCTTGCGCTTGGGTTGTTTGGCTTTTTTGTACTTCTTAGGATTAATATCCTCTAATGGATTAAACGTCCAAATTTGAGCCTTTACAAGCCATTTTACAAAATCCTTTAACATGGTAAGCCTCCTATTATAAGTTGCACCACAAAAGGTTTCTGCATTAAGCTTTAAATGAATGTTTGTTTGTGCCACCTTATCCCATTTTCTGAGCATATTTCTCACAGAATTATAGTTTGTATGCTTTTCACAATCCATTTGCTTATAGGTGGTTGTCCATTCCTCGAAGTATTCAACTATACTTTTTTCTGTGGGATTTGATTTTGAAGTATTGGATTTATACCTATTTAAAGTAAAGTCGAATTTATCAAGTGAAATATCCTGTTCAATCAAAAGTGCAATCTTTCGAGCAGGTAAAAGGTTAATCTTGTTGTAAGAGGCGAGGTTTAAGGAATATCTTTTTGATTGAAACCTCCATCTTAACCTGATTCTCCCATTGTAATTAATGACGCTAACTGTTCCTTTTTGGTTTTTGTGACCCATTTGTGACCCAATTTTGAGGTGAATGGTCAGATTTGGGGGTCTAAAGGGTTTTCAGAAGTAATATTTTGCCATAATACAATCAGCCTATACATTTGCACTCCTATGGGGGGTTAGCTCAGTTGGCTAGAGCGCTTGCATGGCATGCAAGAGGTCGTCGGTTCGACCCCGATACTCTCCACTTCAAAGCCCCTTTTATAGGGGCTTTTTTTATGCACTATACAGTTTATATTATTTACTCTTAAAAGTTAGACAAGTACTACACTGGTTCTTGTGAAAACTTTACTATTCGCTTAGCACAGCATAACTCAGGCAGGAATAAATCTACCAAGCCTGGTATCCCTTGGATACTAAAACATCTGGAAGAATTTGAAAACCTAAAAGAAGCGAGAGCAAGAGAAGCTACAATCAAAAGAATGAAAAGCAGAAAATACATTGAAGCATTGATTCTTACACACAAATAAGCAAACTGTTACTCTTCCCCCCTACTAGAACTCACAGTTAGACAGGATGGTGTTCATAATAATATTATTTTTAAATCATATTCATTACTTTTATTATATTTATTAAGACAATGTTTTACTATATAATTTAAGTTCCGAATAGTAATTGGTATCCATGTCTTATAAATTTGACCTGTGAGTCAGGTGGCTTCGCTTTACCGTTAAAAGACGAAGACCTATTCTGAAAATACGCTTTTGATTCTATGCATGAATTGTGTACTTAGAAGGATGTATAAAGTAGAATTGAAGCCATTTTTTTATCAAGGAAAAGAATGCATTGGAATATACGGACCAGATACATTGCAATTTAATTCAACAATTAAAAAAATTAAGGGAATTAAATGGAACCATAATCAGCGAATTTTTTATATAGATTGTACGAGAACTGCTTTTGAAAATTTTAAAAATCAAGTTGCAATTCATTTTTATTTAGATACGACTATTCTAAGACAATATTTATTACAAAAGAAAGCCTTAGTTGGGCCAATAGAAAAGCCCATCAGGTCGGTAACGGCAAATAAAATAATATCCCATCCATTATGCATAGAAAATATATTGGCATTAGAAGCTATGAGAAACATGCTGATTTTAAAGGGATATAGTAATAATACAATTAGGAATTACTTATTTGAATTTCAATCATTACTAAGATTACTAAAAGATAATTCTATTAATAATTTAAGTAAAGCACATATACAGTCTTACTTATTATGGTTGTTGAAAGAGAAGGGCTGCAGTGAAACAAAAGTTCACTCTGCAGTTAATGCAATAAAATTTTACTTTGAGCATGTGTTGGGAAGAGAAAAAGAGTTTTATGATTTACCAAGACCCAAAAAGCCTTTTAAATTACCATCAATTTTAGCGGAAGAAGAAGTAGTTGAAATCATCAAAAATATACAAAATATAAAACATAAAACTATGATTATGGCTGCTTATTCAGCTGGTTTGAGAGTAAGTGAAATTGTATCACTAAAAATAAAAAATATAGATAATAAAAGGATGATGATTCATATTCAGGGTGCAAAGGGAAAGAAAGATCGAATGGTTCCACTTTCAAATGTATTATTAACAATGCTTAGAAAATATTATAAAGAATATCATCCAAAAGAATATTTATTTGAAGGACAAAATGGTGGAGCATATAGCGCAAGATCAGTTCAAGAGGTTTTACAAGTAGCCAAACAAAAAGTGACCAACAAAGTAGGTGGCGTTCATATGTTAAGGCATAGCTATGCAACACATTTGATGGAAGCAGGAACAGACATTAGAATAATTCAAACGCTCTTAGGTCATAATAGTATTAGGACTACCATGTTATATACTCATGTTAGTAAAATTGCAATAGGTAAAATAGGAAGTCCATTAGATAAACTTAAATGGTAGTATAAAGAAAATGAACCGCGGAAAATTAAGTAGCACCCCGCAGTTTGTTAAGTATCATTAGAATAGCTACCCTTAAAAACGCGACAATAAATGATTGAGTTAAAATTTTTTATAATTATTAGAGTGCGTACTTTTAAGTGTTGAGGCGAAATTCGTCAGCTGATTAAAATTTTTCGATAGATATT